>NZ_CP025512.1:0-2522500 GCF_003491345.1 Neorhizobium sp. SOG26 | reverse complement strand
CGCGCACCGTTGTCTTCTGAAGAAAAACAAGTTTGCACATTGCAATTGCGATGTGCCTGTTCTGCATAAAATCGTGAAGAGAAGATTGATCTGGAGGCTTCCAGGTTTGGGTCACCTTAAGGGTGGTTCAAGTTTGAAGCTGGTCCTTATGATGTCGTTGATGGTCTAGCCGACCGGATACGAAGGAGGGGCCAGGGGAGAAAGGAAGCCTGTCACTCTGGTCGGTCGTTGTTGCCAAAACTTCGGTTTTGGTTCTGACGACTTTACTGATGTCCGTTTGCTAACCGCACGGACCCGGATTTAATCTCGAGAAGCTGGTCTTAAAGATCGGCCGCAAGAGAGCTGCTCGGCGTAGCTCCAGTAAAGCGGACCGATCGAACACGTCGATGGCATCATGAGATGGCGGGGTTGTAAAAGGTAGCCCTGCTGCTTTTGTCTTTGGATGAAAGCTAACTGATGAGCATTGGCAATGAGAACGATGAAGTGTCGTAAGGGCATTTGGTGGATGCCTTGGCATGCACAGGCGAAGAAGGACGTGATACGCTGCGATAAGCCGTGGGGAGCTGCGAATGAGCTTTGATCCATGGATCTCCGAATGGGGCAACCCACCTTAAATGCTTGGAAAATTTAAGTCGTGTTTCGATACGGCTTAGGTTTCCAAGCATTGTGATAAGGTATCTGCACCTGAATACATAGGGTGTAAGAAGCGAACGCAGGGAACTGAAACATCTAAGTACCTGCAGGAAAGGACATCAACCGAGACTCCGCAAGTAGTGGCGAGCGAACGCGGACCAGGCCAGTGGCAATCAGGAATAAAGCCGAACGACTTGGAAAGGTCGACCGTAGCGGGTGATAGTCCCGTAGGCGTAGAACACTGATTGTCCTTGAGTAAGGCGGGACACGTGAAATCCTGTCTGAACATGGGGAGACCACTCTCCAAGCCTAAGTACTCGTGCATGACCGATAGCGAACAAGTACCGTGAGGGAAAGGTGAAAAGCACCCCGACAAGGGGAGTGAAATAGAACCTGAAACCGGATGCCTACAAGCAGTCGGAGCTCGAAAGAGTGACGGCGTACCTTTTGTATAATGGGTCAACGACTTAGTGTAACTAGCAAGCTTAAGCCGGTAGGTGTAGGCGCAGCGAAAGCGAGTCTGAACAGGGCGATTTTAGTTAGTTGCATTAGACCCGAAACCGAGTGATCTAGCCATGAGCAGGTTGAAGGTTGGGTAACACCAACTGGAGGACCGAACCCGCATCTGTTGCAATAGATTGGGATGACTTGTGGCTAGGGGTGAAAGGCCAATCAAACTCGGAGATAGCTGGTTCTCCGCGAAATCTATTTAGGTAGAGCGTCGACCGAATACCCTCGGGGGTAGAGCACTGGATGGGCTATGGGGACTCACCGTCTTACTGATCCTAACCAAACTCCGAATACCGAGGAGTACTAGTCGGCAGACACACGGCGGGTGCTAACGTCCGTCGTGAAGAGGGCAACAACCCTGACCTCCAGCTAAGGTCCCCAAGTCATGGCTAAGTGGGAAAGGATGTGAGGATCCCAAAACAACCAGGATGTTGGCTTAGAAGCAGCCATCATTTAAAGAAAGCGTAACAGCTCACTGGTCTAAATAAGGGTCTTTGCGCCGAAAATGTAACGGGGCTAAAGCCATGCACCGAAGCTGAGGATGTGGATTTATCCACGTGGTAGCGGAGCGTTCCGTAAGTCTGTGAAGGCATATCCGTGAGGAGTGCTGGAGATATCGGAAGTGCGAATGTTGACATGAGTAACGATAAAGAGGGTGAGAGACCCTCTCGCCGAAAGACCAAGGGTTCCTGCTTAAAGTTAATCTGAGCAGGGTTAGCCGGCCCCTAAGCCGAGGCGGAAACGCGTAGGTGATGGGAACCACGTTAATATTCGTGGGCCTGGTGGTAGTGACGGATTGCGTAACTTGTTCACTCTTATTGGATTGAGTGGGCGGGGAAGCGGTTCCAGGAAATAGCTCCACCGTACAGACCGTACCCGAAACCGACACAGGTGGTCAGGTAGAGTATACCAAGGCGCTTGAGAGAACTATGTTGAAGGAACTCGGCAAATTGCACGCGTAACTTCGGAAGAAGCGTGACCCCTTTTTACGCAAGTATGAAGGGGTGGCACAGACCAGGGGGTAGCGACTGTTTATCAAAAACACAGGGCTCTGCGAAGTCTAAAGACGACGTATAGGGTCTGACGCCTGCCCGGTGCTGGAAGGTTAAGAGGAGAGGTGCAAGCTTTGAATCGAAGCCCCAGTAAACGGCGGCCGTAACTATAACGGTCCTAAGGTAGCGAAATTCCTTGTCGGGTAAGTTCCGACCTGCACGAATGGCGTAACGACTTCCCCGCTGTCTCCAACATAGACTCAGTGAAATTGAATTCCCCGTGAAGATGCGGGGTTCCTGCGGTTAGACGGAAAGACCCCGTGCACCTTTACTATAGCTTTACACTGGCATTCGTGTCGGCATGTGTAGGATAGGTGGTAGGCTTTGAAGCGGGGACGCCAGTTCTCGTGGAGCCATCCTTGAAATACCACCCTTATCGTCATGGATGTCTAACCGCGGTCCGTTATCCGGATCCGGGACAGTGTATGGTGGGTAGTTTGACTGGGGCGGTCGCCTCCGAAAGAGTAACGGAGGCGCGCGATGGTGGGCTCAGACCGGTCGGAAATCGGTCGTCGAGTGCAATGGCATAAGCCCGCCTGACTGCGAGACTGACAAGTCGAGCAGAGACGAAAGTCGGTCATAGTGATCCGGTGGTCCCGCGTGGAAGGGCCATCGCTCAACGGATAAAAGGTACGCCGGGGATAACAGGCTGATGACCCCCAAGAGTCCATATCGACGGGGTTGTTTGGCACCTCGATGTCGGCTCATCGCATCCTGGGGCTGGAGCAGGTCCCAAGGGTTTGGCTGTTCGCCAATTAAAGCGGTACGTGAGCTGGGTTCAGAACGTCGTGAGACAGTTCGGTCCCTATCTGCCGTGGGTGTAGGAATATTGACAGGATCTGTCCCTAGTACGAGAGGACCGGGATGGACATATCTCTGGTGGACCTGTTGTCCTGCCAAGGGCATAGCAGGGTAGCTATATATGGAATGGATAACCGCTGAAGGCATCTAAGCGGGAAACCAACCTGAAAACGAGTATTCCCTATCAGGGCCGTGGAAGACGACCACGTTGATAGGCCGGGTGTGGACGTGCAGCAATGCATGAAGCTTACCGGTACTAATAGCCCGATCGACTTCATCGTTCCCATTGACCATGCTCATCACGCGTCGCAAGACGCGAAGATGTGCCATCCGTTCAGCGCTCACGCATGAGCGGCTCGTAAACGAGCCTATGCTCCGCGAGGGCGCCGGACGACCGGCGACGCGCCTTGCGCTTGCGGCCTTTGGCCGACAGCGGCAGACGCAACGCTGAAAAAGACGTGTTCAAGACAATCACTCACAAAGTGAACCAGCTTCTCATCGCATTGCCCTTAATTGACCTGGTGGTCATGGCGGGGCGGCCGCACCCGTTCCCATTCCGAACACGGCCGTGAAACGCCCCAGCGCCAATGGTACTTCGTCTCAAGACGCGGGAGAGTAGGTCGCTGCCAGGTCTATTAAAGGCAATGCCATCACAAAAAGATGGATCCCAATCTTCTCGACACACAACACTCCCTCACGGGCCATAAACCCGAAACAAAAACAACGCGGGGTGGAGCAGCCCGGTAGCTCGTCAGGCTCATAACCTGAAGGCCGCAGGTTCAAATCCTGCCCCCGCAACCAATCTCCAAAACAACCTCATACAGCCAAGCTCCTCAGCACCCGCCCGAGGAGCTTTTTGCGTTGGTGATCTGGATCGCAGGGCGCTGGGTGCTTCCTCGGCAAGCGAAACTGCTTTAGCCTGAGGCTCATGATCCTGCCCAGGTAGCAGCGGGCAGGGAGTGTTTGGTGTAGCTTTGGGACCCACCTCATGAAAGCCATGTATTACGAAGCCTTCGAGCAGATGCCGGAGATCCGGGCGTTGCCGGATCCGGAGCCAAGCTTCGATGGCGTGGTCATCCAGGTGGGGGCGACCGGCTTGTGCCGCAGTGATTGGCATGGCTGGAAGGGGCATGATCCGGATATTCGCCTGCCGCATGTGCCGGGCCATGAACTGGCCGGCAAGGTCGTCGCGACGGGCAAGGGCGTCATGCGCTTCAAGGTGGGCGATCGGGTCACCGTTCCCTTCGTGTCCGGTTGCGGCCACTGCGCCGAATGCCATTCCGGAAACCAGCAGGTTTGCCCCAGCCAGTTCCAGCCGGGCTTTACCCATTGGGGATCGTTCGCGGAATATGTCGCGATCGACTATGCCGACACCAACCTGGTAACATTGCCGGACGAAATCGATGATGCGACGGCGGCAAGCCTCGGCTGCCGGTTTGCCACCTCCTTCCGGGCCGTCGCCGACCAGGCACGCACCGGGCCCGGCGATTGGGTCGCCGTGCATGGCTGCGGTGGGGTCGGGCTCTCGGCGATCATGATCGCGACCGCTCTGGGTGCCAATGTGATCGGCATCGACGTGACGGAAGACAAGCTGGCGCTGGCGCGTCAGTGTGGCGCGGTCGCGACGGTGAATGCAAGTAGTGTCGCCGACGTGGTGGAAGCGGTACGGGAGATCACCAAGGGCGGGGCACATGTCTCGATCGATGCGCTCGGGCACCCGACGACCTGCTTCAACTCGATCAAGAACCTGCGCCGACGCGGCCGGCATGTGCAGGTCGGGCTGATGCTGGCGGAGCACGCGACGCCGCAGATCCCGATGGCACAGGTGATCGGCCACGAGCTCGAGATCTATGGCAGCCACGGAATGCAGGCCTGGCGTTACGACGCGATGCTGGCGATGATCACCGCCGGTAAGATGACACCGCAGCAGTTGATTTCCAAGAAGGTGAGCCTGTCGGACGCCGTGTCCGAACTGGTCAATCTCGACCGTGCCGAAACGCCCGGCATCGCTGTCATCACCAGCTTCTGATCGTCGTCGTGCCATCGCCATTGATCGGTCGGTTTCGCTCTCCGGAACGCCCTGCCGTAGCGATTGCATCTCCCCATCACAGCTGACAGTGTCGGAGGTGAGGAATACCGTGGGAGGAGAGGATCATGGCGGACTGGAAGTCATGGGTGAAGGCGGGGCTGGCCGTTGCTGCGGCAATGGTGATGGGCACGAGCGCCGCGCGGTTAGAGGATCAATATCCGATCTCGACGGTGCGGATGATCGTACCTTATGCGCCGGGTGGCGGTGGTGACATCACGGGCCGGATGATTGCCGAAGAGATCAGCAAGCGCCTGAAAACAACGGTCGTGGTCGAGAACATCGGCGGCGCCAGCGGCACGATCGGCACTGAAAAGGCAGCGCGCGCCAAGGCCGATGGGTCGACGCTTCTCCTGGCCGGCAGCGCCATCTTCACCGTTGCGCCGCATCTGAACAAGATCGGGTTCGACCCGCTGAAGGACTTCGTGGCGATCGCCAATGTCAGTGAGTCGGTGCGGATGCTGAGCGTGCCGCCGGATCTCGGCGTGAAGAGTTACGAGGAGCTCGTAGCTTACGGCAAGGCCAATCCGGGCGTATTGAACTATGCTTCGGTCGGCGTCGGCTCGACGGGGCATATCATCGGCGTCGATTTCCTGCGCGTGGCGGGTGTCGAGGCGAAACATATCCCCTATAGCGGGGCCTCCCAGGCGGTGCAGGCGCTGCTTTCCGGCGACGTGCAGTTCGTGATCGATGCCATGGTCATTCCGCCGTCGCGGGAAGGAAAGCTCGTGCCGATCGCAGTACCGGCCGATGCGCGCCTTGCCGATTTCCCGGACGTGCCGACTTTCCGCGAAGTGGGGCTGAAGGACGTGCGGTCCAGCGGCTGGCAGGCGGTGATGGCGCCGGCGGGGACACCGCCAGAGCTGGTGGCAATGATCGAGAAGGCGCTGAAGGAGGCAAGCGAAAGCCCTGAGTTCCGCACCGCGCTTACCCGAGCCGGTTTTTCGCCGCGATACCGGAGCAGTGCGCAGTTGCAGCAGGAACTGGAAGCCGAATATGCATATTTCGGCGAACTGCTGAAGACCATGGACCTCAGCAAGAAGTAGTTTCCCTGAACAAGACACGAGGAACATCAGCCGACGCGCCGCCCGTGGCGCGTCGCGCTTTTGTTGCAGCAGGATCCCCACATGCTCGAAAGACGCACCACCGCCCCGACCCTTAGCGCCGAAGTCGCCAACTGGCTGACCGGATTTCCGCTTGAGAACGCGCCGCCCGAAGTGCTGGAGAACACGCGCCTGCGGATACTTGACGTGATCGGCGTAATGGTCGCGTCGAGCCGGCTCGAGATGGTTTCAGCGGCCGCCAAGGCGGTGGGGGAAGCCGATGGCGGGCACGGGAGTGCCTTTACGGTTACCGATGCGGCGCCATTGCCGCCGGCTCCGGCGGCTTTCCTCAACGGTGTCATGTCTGCAGTGCTCGAGTTCGATGACACCCATATCCAGTCCAACATCCATCCGACCGGGGTCGTGCTTTCGGCGCTTCTGCCGGAATGCGAAAGGCTTGAGCTCTCGGGGAGGCAGTTGCTGGAGGCGACGCTGATCGGCAGCGAGCTTCTCTGCCGGCTCGGGCTCGTGTCCCCGGTGCGAATGCATGAGGTGGGTTTTCATCCAAGCTCCGTCTACGGTGTCTTTGGGGCGGTCTGGGGGCTGGCGCACCTGAAGGGATTGTCGGTCGAACAGACGGTGCATGCGATCGGCCATGCTGCAAGCCTTTCGGCTGGCTCGATTGCGTCCTTCGAAGACGGGACGTCGACAAAGACGCTGCATATCGGCATGGCGGCATCGGCTGCCGTACGCGCGGTGGCGCTGGCGAGCCATGGCGTTTCAGGTCCGTTTCCGGTGTTCGAAGGCAAGTTCGGCTGGTTCAAGAGCTACTTCCAGTCGAAGCCCGACTTTCGCTTCTCCGCCTTGACCGATGAACTTGGTGAGCGCTGGGAGGTGCTGAACATCGCTTCGAAGATGCATCCTTGCGCCTACACGATGGTGCCCTTCATCGCGGCAACGATTGCGCTTCGGGACAGGCATGGCATCCGGCCGGAGGATGTCGAGGTGATCTATTGCGATATCATGCCGCGATCCTTTGCAACCGTCTGCGAGCCGGTGGAGGAAAAACGCCGGCCGCGGACCTCCTGGCATGGGCGGATCAGCCTGCAGCATACGGTGGCGGAAGCGCTGGTGCGGGGGCGGATGGACAAGGATGCCTATGCACCGGAGAGCCTCGTCGATCCGGTGATCAATGCGGTGGCCGACAAGGTGGTGCATCGCCCGGACATGGTGGCTGCGGCCGATATCAGCCGTTCACGGGCAACGGTCTCCATTGAGCTCAAGAACGGGCAGGTGTTCACCCATACAATCGAGGACATGCCGGGCACCCGGCGCAATCCGATCAGCCGAGAGGCGTATCTGGAGAAGTTTCGGGCGAATGTTCGTGGCGTGATCTCAGAGGCGGAAGGCGAGGAACTGGCAGACGCGTTGCTGCGGCTCGATGAGGTGAAGGACATCGGGTCCTTGTTTCGCGGCCTGCGCCGGTAAAAGATCTCCATGGATGAGAAACGGCCGGGGCATCACAGGATGCCCTGGCCGTTTCTGTTCGCTTAGTCTGCGGCTTCCTGCGCCCCTTTTCGAACAAAGGAGGTGGTGGCGGCGAGCAGGATCGCGACGCCGAGGATCACAAAGGTGAGGCTGATCGGACGGTTGATGAAGGTCATCGGATCACCGCGCGACAGGGACATGGCGCGGCGGAAGTTTTCCTCGAACATGGGGCCAAGCACGAAGCCGAGGATGAACATCGCCAAGCTGCAATCGGCACGCTTCAGCAGGTAGCCGGCTGCACCGAAGACAACGAGCGTCAGGATCTGCAGTGAGGAGAAGCTGATGGAAAAGACGCCGACGCAGGCAAAGGCGAGCACGAAGAGGTAAAGCCAGTGGTAGGGCACTGAAAGCAGCTTCACCCAGAGCCCGATCAGCGGCAGGTTGAGGATGACGAGCATCAGGTTGCCGATCCACATGGAGCCGACAAGACCCCAGAAGAGCTGCGGGTTGTTGGTGATCATGCTGGGGCCGGGATTGACGCCCTGGATAAGCAGCGCACCGAGGAAAAGCGCCATGACGGGGCTGCCGGGCACGCCGAGCATCAGGGTCGGGATGAAGGCTGTCTGGGACGCGGCATTGTTGGCGGCTTCGGGCGAGGCGACGCCTTCAACGGCGCCGGCGCCGAACTGGCCGGGGGTTCGGGAAATGCTCTTTTCCACCATGTAGGCGGAGAACGAGCTCATGGCGAGGCCGGCGCCCGGCAGGATGCCGAGGAAGGAACCAAGGGCTGTGCCACGAAGCGTTGCCGGCCAGGCGAGCCGAAATTCGCTGCGGCTCGGCCAGAGGCGGCCGACCTTGGAGGTGACGAGGCCGGGCGAGGAGGGGCTGCCGATCGTGGTGATGATTTCGGACACCGCGAAAAGCCCCACCGCGAGCACGGCGAAGTCGAGGCCATCACGTAATTCGGCAATGCCGAAGGTAAAGCGGAAGACGCCAGACGCGACATCGGCGCCAGCGAGCCCGAGGAGCACGCCCAGCACTGCTGAGCCGATGCCCTTGATGAAGCCACCCTTGGCGATGGAGGCCGTTGCGACCAGTGCGCAGAACACAAGGGCGGCATATTCGGCCGAGCCGAATTTGGCGGCGACCGAAGCCATGGCGGGGGCGGCGAGCGCAATGAGCAGTGTGCCGACGGTGCCGGCGAAAAACGAACTTAGGGCAGCAATGGCAAGGGCTGAGCCCGCCCGGCCCTGGCGTGCCATCTGGTAGCCATCCAAGCAGGTGATGGCGGAGGAAGCCTCGCCCGGAAGGTTGAGCAGGATGGAGGTGGTCGAGCCGCCATAGGCCGCGCCGTAATAGATGCCGGCGAGCAGGATGACCGAACCTTCCGGCGGCAAGCCGAAGGTGAGGGGCAGGAGCAGTGAAATGGTGATGATCGGTCCGACACCGGGCAGGACGCCGATCGCGGTGCCAAGCGTGACGCCAAGCAGGCAATAGAAGAGATTGTCGAGGCTAGCAGCGACCTGCAGCCCCAGCAGGATCGATGAGAAGAAGTCCGGCATGATCAGACGCTCCAGTCAACGAGATGGAACGGAATGCCGAGACCGAAATAGAAAATTCCGATGATGATGGCGACGATGGCGGTGACGAGGATCGGCAGTTCCTTCAGGCGGCTGCGCTTGTCCGCGAGCCAACCGACGCCGATCAGCGCCAGCACGCTTGGCAGCAGGCCCACGTGGTCGATCAGCAGGCCGAAGGCGAGAAGGGCGGCAAGCACCGCCAGGAACGGCCGGACCTCTTCGCGGGGCATGATGCTGGTGCCCGAGCTGCCCGCATTGGCAAGCGTGGTCTGGATGATCAGCGCGATTCCGAACAGGAACAGCACCGTGCCGAGCAGCACGGGAAGGGCCCCTGGGCCCATTTCCGACATGTCGCCGAAACCATAGTCGAAGCCAAGATAAACCGCGATACCGCCGATTGCCACGAACAGGATGCCGACCGCATGGTCTGCCTGAAAATGCATGAATGCTCCCCCGATTACTAAGTCACGTCCTCACGTGCGTTCGATTCGAGGAGCTTAACCCAGACATTGTCCAGCGGCACGGGCAGAAGTTCCATGTTCCGTCGTTCGGAACGAGGGCACAGCGCCTGAGGTCTATTGCGGGACTGGAAGGCTCAGGCTTTCGATCACCTGGCATTCTGCAACGCTGCCGCCGTGGCAGGCTTCGAGCATCCGCTCCAGTTCGCCCTTGAGCGCCTGCAACTGCTCGATCCTCTTTTCCACCGCCGCAAGATGGCGGGCGGCGATCTCGTCGGCATGGGCGCAGGGCTCCGAGGGATGCGCGGCGAGGGTCAGCAGCTCGCGGATGTCATCCACCTCGAAGCCGAGGGTGCGGGCGTGGCGAATGAAGTTCAGTCGCTCCTGTGCCGCTGTTCCATAACGTCGCTGCTGGCCGTCCGTGCGGGGCGGCTCCGGCAGCAGGCCAATCTGTTCGTAATAGCGGATCGTCGGCACCTTCACCGCAGTGCGCTTCGACAGCTCGCCGATCGACATATCCATTTGCAAAATTCTCCGAAAAACTTTCAAGAGGCCCTTGAACCTCTAGTCACTAGAGGAACTATGTTGGGTGCAAATCGGAGAACGTCAATGGCTGATCCCTGCTGCAAACACGAAACAACCTCGTCGCGCGAGACCCCTGCGCTCGATCTCGAGCATAAGCTTGAGGCGCATCACCACGACCACAAACATGACCATGCGCACGAGCACGGGCACGAGCATTCCCACTCGCATGCGGAAGCATCCTGCTGCTCTGCCGGCGTGCCGACCTTTGATGGCATGGATCCGCGTTACAAGGCGATCCTGTGGATCGTGATCGCGGTCAACGGGGCAATGTTCCTCACCGAGATGATCGCGGGCCAACTGGCCGGGTCACAGGCCCTGAAGGCCGACGCGCTGGACTTCCTCGCCGATACGGTGACCTATGGCCTCAGCCTCGCCGTCATCGGTGCGAGCCTGCGCACCCGGGCGACGGCTGCACTGTTCAAAGGGGTATCCCTGACGTTGATGGCCATTTGGGTGTTCGGTTCCACCGTCTACCAGACGCTCATTCTCGGGGTTCCCAGTGCCGAGGTCATGGGCGGGATCGCGTTTCTGGCGCTTGCTGCCAATATCGGCTCGGTGGTGCTGCTGCGGCCCTACAAGGACGGTGACGCCAATGTCCGCTCCGTCTGGCTTTGCTCGCGCAACGACGCGATCGGCAACGTCATCGTCATGGTCGCGGCCCTTGGCGTCTGGGGCACATCGACCGCCTGGCCGGACCTTGCGGTCGCTGCCGTCATGGCAGGCATCTTCCTGAGTTCGGCGGTGCAGATCCTGCGCCAGGCCTGGGCGGAATACAAGGAAGGTGGCTCTGCCGCTCACGTGGAGGCGCATCACTACGGGTGATGCGCAGCTTGCCCTAGTGATGGCGGAGGATGCCCGCGTCCTCTGCTGCCCGTAGGAAAGCGGCCTGTGCCTGCGCGCTGGTCGCCTTGCCGTCCAGCGCTTTGAGACAGACCTTGCGGGCCGCGGCAACCACCTTGCAGCGGTCCTTCGGCCAGGACGTCGCCAGGCAGGCAATGGCTTCCCGGGTGTTGCTGACACGGCGAAAATGGTCCGAGTTCTCGATCATCAGTTCCACGGGCTTGTCCCAAAGATCCTCGGTCATGTCTTCTCCTGCTATTTCGTTCACTCACTACAATAGGAAGCAAAGCTGACCGTTCCTCAGACTTTGTGCCCATGCTGCCCGTGGTGGTATATTTTCTCTCTGCCCGCCGCGCCTGATCAGGGCGCCTAGTGCTTCCGCTCCAGGTCCGCCTCGACCTTGTTCCGGCTGTTGCCGACCGCTTTCACGGACTTGCGGACGGCATCCTTGGAGACGCCTTCCTTCTTGGCCTCGTAGCGAACCTCGTGCTCCTGGCCGCCTGCAACGCGTGCGCGATCCTGTGCGCGGCCTCGTGTCGTTGTCGACATGAAACAAACCTCCTGTTGATCGTGGTGCTGGAACGCGGCGCGATTCAGGTTGTTCCCATCGATTGCAACGTCGGCGTCCACGTTGACGCGCGGCGCCATATCTCCCATCTCCGGAGCCATGTTGAAGAAGAACAAAAACAACGAAGCGATGCTCGTCCAGCGCTGGACCCTGACGCCTGCGGCGACCCTCGGTTCGGCGGTGCGTGCCAAGGGTATTCTGCTGGAGTTGCGGGCCCGGTTGCCGCTGGCCGTTCGCAAGTCGCTGACGCTGGTGGGCATTGATCTGTTGCTGACGTTGCCGGAGGATGAGGAGGAAGACTTTCGTTCGGTGTCGAGCCTCGTCGGCAAGGCGCTTGTCGATATCGAAAGCCTGCCGGTCATCCCGCGCGAGATCGAGGACATCCTGACGATCACCACCGGTGAGAGGCGCCGCTGGCTCGAAGACGGCCGCTTGCCGAGTGCCGGTACGCGCACCGTGAAGCTGCGGGGGCGGGCACGGCAGATCACCTTCCACGTGTTCGACCCTCGGGTGGTCGAGGACCTGCTCGACCGCGGCATCGTCGAAGACTGGCGCGAAGAGGACGCCGCGGCGGCAATTGAGAACCGGCGGCGGGCGGCGCTGAAGGCGAAGCTGACGCGCACGCTGAAGAGCGGCGCCAAGGCAAAGAAACGATCTTCGGCTGACAATGATGCCGCCGAGACGGATCTTTCCGGCTGGGAGGAGTTCGACCGGGACGGCCTGCTTCGCTAGCTGTTGCACTGGCCGAAGCGCTCCGGTGCGCCAGATGGTTACGCATCGAGGTTGCCGAGGGAGGAACGCCTTGAACATCTGCATGGTTGGCCACGGGATGATGGGCACGTGGCACTCCGAAAGCCTTCAAAAATATGACTGCGTGTTGCATAGCTTGGTCGGGCACATGGCGGAGAAGACGGAAGCCTTTGCGACGGATCATGGCTACGTGAACTGGGCGACGGATTATGCCGAAGCCCTGAGCGGCGACGTCGACGTTGTGATCCTCGCCGGTCCAAGCGACACGCACGCCCCAATGGCAATCCAGGCGCTGGAGGCGGGCAAACATGTGCTGGTCGAGATCCCTATCGCGCTAAGTTATGCGGATGCGGAGGCCGTGGTCGAACTGGCGGAACGCAAGGGGCTAATGCTTGGCGTCGCTCATCCGATGCGGTTCCGCAAGGAGCACATTGATCTTTGCGAGCGGGTTGCGGAGGGACGGGAGCATGTGCGGCACGTTCATTCGCGGCTGTTTCTGCATCGCCTCGAGAACATCGGCTCGACCGGGCTCAAGCGAAGCTGGACGGACAACCTGCTCTGGCACCACGGCGCCCATCTCATGGATGTAGGGCTGTGGCTCTGTGGCGGCGGCGATCCTGAAGCGGCGTTCCAGCGGAAATTGCGGGCCTTCTCGATCATGCCGCCACCGCTGGAGGCGACGGGCATCCCGATGGAAATGACCGCGACGGTAGAGACCGGCCCGCACCAGTCGATCGTCTGCACCGGATCCTACTATTCCAGGGAACGCATCCTCGATGTGTTCGTCGTCACTGACCAAGCTGCCTACCGGCTCGACATCCTGAAGGGGACCTTGTCGGTGGATGGCGAAGAGCGGCGGGTGCTTTCCGAGCAGGATAACAATGCGCAGGTAAGCCGCGACTTCGTGGATGCTGTGCGCCAGGGTCGTGCGCCGCGGGTGACCGGGCGCTCCGTGCTTCCTGCAATGCGCCTGCTGCAGGATATCGAGGACGAACAAAACCACTGGTGGGGCGAGCGGGCAAAATAACAGGTTTTCGAGAGCCCGCTCATCTTGATCTGTGGGAAGTTCATGCCGTGGCTGTTCGGCTTCCTGATTTCGGGCCACAGTCGGGCCATGACGTCCAAGATGTTCGCGCCCTTCACCAACCGGAATTACCGGCTCCAATGGTCATCCGACCTGTTGACCTCCTGCGCGACCGAGATGGAAATCATCATTCTCGGCTGGTTCATCCTGACCGAGACGAATTCCGTTGCGCTGCTGACGCTCTACGCTTCGCTGCAATATGCCGGCACCCTGATCGCGCCGGGCTTCGGGCTTGCCGGCGACCGCGTGGGGCACAGCAATATCCTGCTTTACATGCGAGTGATCTATTCGGTGCTTGCGGCGGCACTGCTGGCGCTGGCATTCGCGGGCCTGCTGGGTCCGATCTCGGCTCTGCTGATCGCGGGACTCGGCGGCCTCATCCGGCCGTCCGATCTCGGCATCCGCAACGTCCTGACCAGCCAGATCGTGCCGCGGGAAAGCCTGATGACGGCAATCAGCCTGTCGCGCACGACAACCGACCTCGCCCGCATTGCCGGTGCGCTGACGGGTGCGACGGTTGTCGGCCTGCTGGGGCTTCAATGGGGGTATCTCTTCATCGTCATCTTTTACGGGACGAGTGCGATCCTGATGCGCGATGTGAAGGTGGCCGCTGCCGTAACGTCGACCCTGAATGTCGCCTTCACTCCAGTCCGGGACTTTATAGACGCCATCCGGGCGCTGCGGGCCACGCCATCACATCTTGCCTCCGTGGTGCTGGCCTTCCTGGTGAACCTCACGGCCTATCCCTTCACGCTTGGCCTGCTGCCCTACCTGACGCGCGAAGTTTATGGTGCCGATCAAACGTCGCTTGGCTATCTGGTGGCGGCGACCGGCATCGGCGCCATGGCTGGATCGCTGGTCCTCAGTTACCTCGGGCAGTTGATCCCGCCGGCGCGCACCATGCTGATCTTCAGCGTCGTGTGGCACGTGCTGATCGTCGTTTTGGGCCAGACGACGTCAGTCTGGGTCGGGTTCTTCGTGCTGATGCTGATCGGCGCGGCATCCATGTTGTGCCTGCTGCCGCTCGCCGTCTTGCTTCTGCAGGGCGTCAAGCCGGAACTGCTTGGCCGCATCATCGGCATCCGGATGCAGGCGGTTTACGGCCTGCCCATCGGGCTTCTGGTCTCCGGGCCGCTGATCGGCAATTTCGGTTTCAGCATTGTGGCCGCCACCTACGGGACGATCGGCGGCCTTTGCACGCTGTTGATCCTGTGGCGCTGGTACGGGCACATGTGGCCGATCAGTGCGGGGAGCAACCGCGCCTGAGAAGCGCAGAATACGAGAATCGACAAGAAAGCCACAGCTGCGGCGAAAGCTCGACCGATGCCGTTTATGTGATCGGCGTTGCCTTGAGATGGTGCCTTAGTTCGGGAAGAACCCGGCCTTCATCTTTGGATTGCCGTTTTATGTTCACCTCCCGACAGATCTCCCGCCGCTCATTCCTGCTGAGCTCCATGTCCATGACTGCCGCTCTGGCAGGCTGCCAGACGACGACCACCGCCACTGCGCCGGCTCCGGTGCCGCAGGCTGCCCCAGCGCGCCCGGTCGTGGCGCCGGAGGAGGCCGAGCTGCAGAAGCGTTACGGTGCGTTGGAGGATGGCGGCCACACCATTCCGGCGGTACCCTACCAGCAGATCGACCCGAAGTTCTACCGCCAGCGGGTGCCTGACCCGACGGGAGAAGCGCCGGGCACGGTGGTGGTCGACACAGCGAGCCGCTTCCTTTACGTCGTCGAGCCGGGCGGCACCGCGATGCGCTACGGCGTCGGCATCGGGCGCGACGGTTTCGCCTGGCAAGGCGAGGGGATCGTGCATTGGCGCCAGCCCTGGCCGCGCTGGAAGGTGCCGGACGACATGATCAAGCGCCAGCCGCATCTTGCCCGTTATTCGGTGAAGAACGGCGGCATGGAGCCGGGCATCAAGAACCCTCTTGGCGCGCGGGCGCTTTATATCTTCCAGGACGGCAAGGACACGCTCTACCGCCTGCACGGTTCGCCGGAATGGCAGTCGATCGGCAAGGCGACCTCGGCCGGCTGCGTCCGATTGATCAACCAGGACGTCATCGACCTCTATACCCGGGTTCCCTATCACGCCCGGATCGTTGTACGCCAAAGCGCCTTGCCGGAACCGGCTGCCGTCTGACGAGCGGCGCGACCAGATCGCTTCTTCTGCGTTGATGCACGGGCACCCCGCCCGTGTTCACAGGAGGAGAAGCATTGCCGATCGTCGCCACTGCCGCATGGTCGATCCCGAAGACCGTCGCCGACAAATTTCCGGCGGAGGGAAACGGGCTGTCACGATATTCCTCCGTGTTCGGCGGAGTGGAGATCAACACCACCTTCTACCGCCGCCACAAGCCGGCGACGTTGGCGCGCTGGGCGGAGTCGGTCCCGGAGGCATTCCGCTTCGCGGTGAAGATGCCGAAGGAGATCTCGCATGTGCGCCGGCTGGAGGAGATCGCCGAGCCATTCGGCACGTTCTTGGAGGATATCGTACCTCTCGGCCCCAAGCTCGGGCCGCTGCTTTGCCAGCTTCCGCCGTCTCTCGCCTTTGATGAGGACACAGTGACGCGCTCGTTTGAGATGATGCGGGCCCACCACGACGGCCAGATCGTCATCGAGGCGCGGCACAAGAGCTGGGCGTCGCAAGAGGCGCTCTCCCTGCTGGAGCACCACAAGATCGGCCGGGTGCTGGCCGACCCCGCGCTGGTCTGGTCGCGCGCGAGCTTCACCGGCGATGTTCCTTATCTTCGCCTGCACGGTGCGCGGAAGATCTATTACAGCAGCTACAGCGATGAGGAGATCCGAGATTATGCCGGGCTGCTCGGGAAGAACAGCTGGTGCGTGTTCGACAACACGGCCTCCGGTGCCGCCATTGAGAACGCGCTGACGATGCTCACCGCGTTGGAGCGGGATGGACAGCGCTAAGGACGCGGCAGCATCAGCCCCAGATCTCGCTTCAGCACATCCAGAACGATGGATGTCCTGACCTTCTGGACCGACTCGTGCGGCAGCAGCACGTCGTTGATGAAGCGGGACAGGTCGCTCAGGCTGCCACCGCCACCTTGAGGTAATAATCCATGTCACCCGTCAGCGCGAAGGCCTCGATGACTTCCGGCAGGTCGTTGATCAGGGTGCCGAACCGGCGCGCGCCATCCTGGTTCTGGGCCGACAGCGTTACCGACACCACGACGAGGAGGTCTAGACCGACCTTGGTGCGGTTCACGATCGCCTTGTAGCCCTCGATGATGCCTTCCGCCTCCAGCCGGGAGCGGCGGCGCGAACATTGTGACGGCGACAACGCGATGCGCTCGGCGAGGTCGTAGTTGCTTAGTCGACCATCCTTCTGCAACTCGCTCAAGAGCTTCAGGTCATAGTGGTCAAGCTTGGCAATCATCGCATCATACCGCCATTTCATGCACGAATGATGCATATCGTGAGCTGAGCGCGCTCATTATGCAAGGCCCTTGCGCCCGTGATGAGGCATCATGAAGACCGGAACCTGATGCCCAGCCACGGAGGAGTGCATCATGCAGATGACGATCGGACAGTTTCTCCTGAAGCGCCTGACCGAGATTGGCATCGAGCATATGTTCGGGGTGCCGGGAGATTACAACCTCCAGTTCCTGGAGCAGGTGAAGGCCTGTGACGGGCTGCATTTCGTCGGCAACTGCAATGAACTCAATGCCGCCTATGCCGCCGATGGTTATGCCCGGCTGAAAGGTGCGGGCGCACTGCTGACGACCTATGGCGTGGGCGAGTTGAGCGCGATTTGCGGGGTGGCCGGCGCCGCTGCCGAACATGTGCCGGTCGTCTGCATCACCGGGGCGCCGCCGCTTCACGCGATGGAACAGCGCCTGCCGCTGCACCATACCTTGGCGGATGGCAACTACGACGACATGATGATCTGCTTTCGCCAGTTTACCGCGGCGCAGACGCGGATCACGCCCGCCAATGCGGTGGGCGAGATCGACCGGGTGCTGACGACCTGCCTGCGGGAAAAGAAGCCGGTCTACATCCAGCTGCCATCCGACGTTTCCTATCTCACCGTCGAGGCGCCGGACGCGCCGCTCGATCTTTCCTTTGCGAGCGATCCGCACCAACTGGAGGCTGCGGTGAAACATGCGCTACGGCTCTGGTCGCAGGCGAAGCGGTCGGCCTTGCTGATCGACATGGATGCCGATCGCCTTGGACTGCGCCATCTGATGGCCGAACTGGTGGAAAAGGCGGCGGTGCCTTATGCGAGCCTCACGACGGGCAAGGCGATCCTCAGTGAGACACACCCGCTCTGGGTCGGTCATTATCTTGGCGAGGGTTCGAGCGTCGAGGCGAAAGCCTGCGTTGAAGGATCCGATTGCCTCATCACCACGGCTCCGCGGTTCATCGAAGTCAATTCCGGGCACTTCACGCAGAAGCTGCCGAAGGACCACACCATCATGCTCGCCTGCCACAGCGTTACGATCGGCAATGTGCGCTATGAGGGCGTTAATGCGCAGGAACTGCTGCGACACCTGCTGCAACAGGTGCCGGAGCGCGCCGGCGACAACCATCGCAGACTGGAGGAGGAAGCCTGGTCGCCGCAAGCCGATGCGCCGCTGACGCAAGAACGCCTATGGCAGCGGATGGCACGTTTCATCAAGGCGGGCGACACCGTGCTCGCTGAAAGCGGGACGTCCAATATCGGGCTGACGTCTCAGGCCCTGGCGCCGGATGTGACTTATATCAGCGCCAATATCTGGGGTTCTATCGGTTACACGCTGCCCGCAACGCTCGGCACCGCGCTGGCCGCCCCTGATCGTCGCCACCTTCTGTTCATCGGCGACGGTTCATTCCAGCTGACCGCGCAGGAGTTGTCCACGTTGCTGCGGCTGGAATTGAAGCCGATCATCTTCCTGTTGAACAACCGCGGCTACACGATCGAGCGTTACATCCTCGGCATGCAGGAGGCGTATAACGACGTCGCGAACTGGAAATATGCCGAACTCGCGGGCGTCTTCAGCGAGAAGGGCAACTTCCTCACCGCGCATGCGCGTACGGAAGGTGAGCTCGAGGCAGTGCTGGAGAAGGCTGCGGTCAGCAATGCGCTGACCTTCATCGAACTGCATCTCGACCCGTTCGATGCCCCGGCAACGCTGAAGACGTTTGGCCCGGCAACCGCGGAGTTCGATTACGGCCCTTTGGGACCGCAGCGGCTTTCGGCATGACGCGCAGCTAATAAACCTGGCCTTCGGCTTTGCCCATGCTGGTCGCGGTTGCCTTGAAGTCGGCGAGCAGGGGCTCGCGGTTGGCCGAGGGCGTGCTTGAAGAGGTTCTTTGGCGCGGGCGTGGCAACTCCTACTCGAAGAACAGGCTCACGGAACCGTAGGGCCCGAAATCTGCAACAATCGTGTCGCCGTGGTGGGCTTCGATGGGGCGGATGAAGGAGCCGGCAAGAACGATCTGCCCCGCTTCGATCCGGTCGCCATATTGCGCCAGGCGGTTGGCAAGCCAGGCGACACCGCGCGCCGGCTGGTTCAACACGCCGGCGCCAAGGCCGGTTTCCTCGACCTCGGCGTTGCGTGAGACGATCGCGCCCATCCAGCGCATGTCGATCTGGTCCGGCCGCATGACGCGCCCGCCCGTGACGATGCCGGCATTTGCGGCGTTGTCCGCAATGGTGTCGAAGATGTTGCGTGGCTTCTTCGTCTCCGGATCAACCCGCCGGATCCGCGTGTCGAGGATCTCCAGCGCCGGCGTCACATAGTCCGTCGCGTTGAGCACGTCGTAGACGGTCACCCCTGGCCCCTGCAGCGGTGCCTTCATGATGAAGGCGATCTCGGCTTCGACGCGAGGCTGGATGAACCGGTCCTTGGGGATCGTGGCATTGTCCTCAAACAGCATGTCGTCGAACAAGACGCCGGAGTCCGGGATGTTGATGTTGAGCGCGCTCTGCATCGCCTTGGAGGTGAGACCGATCTTCCAGCCGATCACCTTGCGCCCGGCGTCACACTTGCGGCGCACCCACTCGGCCTGGATCGCGTAGGCGTCGTCCATGGTCATGTCGGGGTAGGTCAGGGACACGAGCCCGGTCTGGACACGGGTCCGTTCGGCCTCATCGAGGGCCGATGCTGCGGCGTCGATCTGGTCCTTCGTCAACATGTCACACCTCTTCGTCGACGACGCCGTTGCGCAAGACGCCGATCCCTTCCGCCTCGACCTCGACCACATCGCCGGGTTTCAGCCAGATCGGCGGATCGAACCTTGCGCCGGCGCCGGTCGGCGTGCCGCAGACGATCACATCGCCGGGAACAAGGGTGGTGAAGGTGGAGATGTAGTTGATGATCTTGCGGAAGGAGAAGATCATCCGGCTCGTTCGGTCCCGCTGACGGATCTCACCGTTGACCCGGGTTTCGAGCGAAACGTCGGCGAGTTGCGCCTCGTCCTCATAGGGAATGAGCCAGGGGCCCATGGAGGCGGAGGAATCGAAGTTCTTGCCCTGGGTCACGTTGAACTTGGCGTGCCGCACCCAGTCGCGGATCGTGCCTTCGTTGCAGAGGGTGAGGGCTGCAATGTGGGAGAGGGCATTGGCTTCCGGAATACGCCGGCCCCCTTTGCCGATGACGATGGCGATCTCGCCCTCGTAATCTAGCTGTTTGCTTTCCGGCGGCCGGATCAGCGGTTGCCCGTGGCCGGTAAAGGAGCGCGGAAAACGGACGAAGAGCGACGGATTCGGCGGAGCCGCCTGGCCGTCCTTGTACTCCTCGTTGCGGTCGGGGAAGTTTACGCCGACGCAGATGATCTTTTCGGGCGCGGGTATCGGGATCTCGTAGGTGATCTCGGCTTCAGCAAAATCGGCGGGCAGACCTTGCGCCTCGTCGACCAGTCGCTTCAGCGCGCCAGCCTCGATCACCTCGCGTAGCGTCGGCCATTCCCGATGCCGGATGGAGAGATCAACGATGCCGGTCTCAAGGAGCAGCCCGTAACCGCTCTTTCCGTCGCGGCTGTAACTCACCAGTCGTGCACGCGTCATCTTGGGCTCCTCATGGCGCAATGATAGGCTGTGCCTTCAGGTCCGGCTCGCGGATCGTCGCGCCGTCGAACGTGCTGCCGTGCTCGAACCATGACCGCGGTGCCGGTGAGCCCCACAGCGTCTGCCGCTGCGGATCCTTCAGGTCCCATTTGATCGGCTCGAGGTCCGGATCAACTGTCTGGTAATCGGAGCAGTAGATCTCGATGCGGTGGTCGTCCGGGTCGAGGATATAAAGGAAGAAGGCGTTGGAGATGCCGTGGCGGCCGGGGCCGCGCTCGATGTTCTTTACCCAGCCGGTGGTTGCCATCAGGTCTAGCAGGTCAATGATGTTGAGCGGCGTCGGCACCCAGAAGGCAGTGTGGTGCAGCCGGGGTCCCCGACCATTGGTGAAGGCGATGTCGTGGACGCCGCCCTTGCGGTGTGTCCAGGCCGCCCACAGGCGGCCGGTTTCTTCGTCGGCGGTATATTCGGTAACGCGAAAACCGATCTCGTTGTAGAAGGCGACGCTTTCATCGACATTGGGTGAAAAGCAGTTGAAGTGGTCGATGCGAAGCGGCTTCACGCCTTTGTAGAGCGCGTATTTCTGGTGGATGGGCGGGAGCCGGTCCATATTGCTGTAGAATTCCAGCGGCACGCCATGCGGATCGCGCGTCCTGAAGGTGCGACCCTGGAAGGGACGCTCCACCCATTCCACCGGAAGCCCCTTGCCCTTGAAGAAATGCGCGGCCTTTTCAAGGTCCTCCTCATCGAAAACCTTGAAGCCGAGCTCGCCCGCCCGCGGCTCTGTGGCCTGTTTCAGCACCATGCAATGGTGGCCACGCTCTTCCATGGCCCGCAGGTAGATGGTGTCAGCAGTTTCGTCGGTGACCTGAAGGCCGAGCGTGTCGACATAAAAGGCACGCGACCTGGCAAGGTCGGTAACGCAGAACTCGACATGGCTGAGGCGGACGATGTTGAAAGGCGGATAAAGATTAGGCTTGGGAAGCGGCATTGTTCCTCCTCAGACGTCATTCGCACACGATCTCGGCCCTCCCGCCGACGATCAGCCACCCAGCTTCGGGATGGCGTGTGCGCTCGTCGCAAAGGCGACGTTCTTTGTTTCCATGTAGAAGTCAAACGACCAGTCGCCGCCATCGCGGCCGATGCCGGAGCTCTTCGTGCCACCAAACGGTGTCGGCAAATGCCGGATATTTTCCGAGTTCACCCAGATCATTCCGGCATCAAGCGCATCGGTAAAGCGGAAGGCGCGGGTGACGTCCGATGTCCAGAGGTAACCGGTGAGGCCGTACTGGATGTCGTTGGCGATGCTGAGTGCTTCGGCTTCATCCTTGAAGGGGATCGCAGTGAGGACTGGCCCGAAAATCTCCTCCTGCGCAATCCGCATCGCGTTTGTCGCGCCGGTGAAGAGCGTGGGGGAGACATAGCAGCCGCCACCGGGTCCATCGAACCTGGTGCCACCCGCGGCAACCGTCGCGCCTTCGGATTTACCGATCTCGATATAGTCGAGGACCTTCTTCTCATGCACCGGATGCACGAGAGGGCCAACGACGGTTTCCGGGTCGAGCGGGTGACCGACCTCGATACGATTTGCCTTCTCGGCCACCAGGCGGGTGAACCTGTCATAGACGCTTTCTTCGACGAGAAGCCGTGAGGAAGAGGTACAGCGCTCGCCATTCAGCGAGTAGATCATGAAGACGGCGGCATCGGCCGCGCGCTCAAGGTCCGCATCGGCAAACACGATGACCGGGTTCTTGCCGCCGAGCTCGAAATGCACGCGTTTCAGCGTATCGGCACCCTGTCTCATGATCGCCGAGCCGGTGCGGCTCTCGCCGACAAAGCCAATGGCCTTGATGGCGGGATGTTCGGTCAGTGCCTTGCCAGCCTCTTCGCCGAAGCCGTTGACGAGATTCCACACACCCTTCGGCAGGCCTGCTTCTTCGGCGATCTCGATCAGCAGTCGCGCCGTGAGCGGTGAAAATTCGGCCGGCTTATGGACGATCGTGCAGCCGGCTGCGAGCGCCGGCGCGATCTTCCAGGTGGAGAGCATGAAGGGTGTATTCCACGGCGTGATGATGCCGACCGGCCCAATCGGCACCCGCGTCGTCAGGTTGACCTGCCCCTGCGTCCTCAGGTTCTTGCCATCGCGCGCTTCCGGGGCGCGGTCGGCGAAGAAGCGGAAGTTTTCGGCCCCACGCAGGGCAGCCTTGGCCATAAACTTCAGCGCCTGGCCGGTGTCCATGCATTCCACGAAAGCGATTTCCTCGGCGCGGGCTTCGATCGCATCGGCAATTTTGTGGAGAAGCTTCTTGCGCTGTTCGCCGCTGATTGCCGCCCAGGCGGGAAAGGCCTCGCGCGCCGCTTGTGCTGCCCGGTCGATGTCGGCCGCCTTGCCATGCGCCACCTTCGCCAGCGGCTTCAGATCGACCGGGGAGATTGTCTCGAAGGTCGTGCCGTCGAGGGCAGCAACTGCTTCGCCGTTGATGTGGTTCATCACGCCGCGTTCGGCAAAGCGTCCGAGGTAGCCCTGCGCCTTTACAAGGTTTTCATCAAGCCTGGACATGTCGTCTCCCGCTCATTGCAACAGCGGCCTGAGGCCGGATCATGCGCTCGCTTGGCGCAAGCGCGGGTGGATGGCGTTCTTCTTCCAGCTGAGGTCCGGGTCGATCTCGCGGATCTCCATCGACAGAGCGAAGTGCGGTGTCTTGAACAGTTCCGACAACTCCTCCGCCACCACCGTGAAGATCTGCTCGCCAGCGCGCTTCTTCTCATCCAGGCTTCGGCCCACGCCGATGCGGAAGGACAGGTCGACAAAGGCGTTTTCGGGAAGATTGTCTGCGACCGCATAAGCCTCGCAGCGGATGGCGCGGACACGCACGGCGCCGACTTCAAACAGACCCGTGGCAAGGATGGTATCGAGCACCCGCGCGCAGAGTGTTTCGAAGTCGACCCGACCATTGAGGTTCGCGGAATATTCAAGCGTCAAGTGTGGCACGTTTCCTCCCTGCCGAGCTCAAGTCGCTTTCGCTATAATTATCATGTTAAATATGTTCCGGCCGGTGTCAACAGCATCAGGCTAGCCGCCGAAGCTGCCGATCTGGGTCGGCACATGGACATAGTTGCGGTCAAAATAGAGCAGCGCATGTCCGTCCTTGCGGCTGCGGATCTCGGCGACTTCACCGATCAGGATGTGATGCGTGCCGACGAGGTTTGCCTGCGTCAGCGAGCAATCGAAGGAAACGATCGCATCCGCGAGCGCCTGGCTGCCGGACCGCAGGTCAATCCAGTCGGCGGCGGCATAACGAGCCGCCATGTTGGCCTCGCGCCCGGCGAAAACGGCAGCAAGATCCTTGTGCTCGCCGGTCAGCACGTTGACGCAGAAGCGGCGGTTCTCGAGAAACAACTGTGTCTGCGCCGAGCGGCTGTTCATGCAAACAAGCAGTGTCGGCGGGTCATCCGTTACCGAACACATGGCAGTTGCCGTGAAGCCGCCGCGCCCTGCCGCTCCGTTGGTGGTGACCACGTTGACCGGTGCGCAAACCCGCGCCATGGCGTTTCGAAATTCGGTTTGGGAGACCTGTCCTGGCATGGCTTCCCTCGTTATTCGGCTGCCGTGGAAAGGCCTGTGTCATTGTTGAGCGGCGGAAGCCAGGTGTCACTCGTCCAGCCATTCTCGTCATAGTCGGACATGCATTGGTCGACGAGCGCTTCCATTTCCTTCAGGCGGCCGCCGCGCTCGGCGCCTTTCAGCACCTGCAGACGAACTTCCTCCGGCGCACCGGCATAGTTCAATTCGTAGAGCGCATGGCGCCCGCCAAATTCGGTACCGGTCGCGTCCCACAACAGCTTCATGATCTTGATGCGCTCGACATGGCTCATGTCGTTCGAACCGCGCACATATTGCGCAAGGTAGCGGTCGATCGCGGGGTTGGCGAAATCCCTGGCGGAGGAGGGAAGGTAGATGAGGCCTGACGCGACGGTGCGGCGGATGATGTCGATGACGCGCGGATAGGCGTCCGACATGAAGGTGCGGTAGGACAGTGCGGCTTCCAGGTTTGGCAGCACCGCGCCGCTCGCCCAGGGGATCGGGTTATAGGCCATGGCATTGGCGAAGGACCAGAACTGGTGCCGGATGGCGATGACTTCGCCAAGCATCGCCTGGTTGCCGCGAAAGGCGTCGCCGCCGGTGGCGCGCAGCGCCTTGGCAAGCAGGCCCGCCAGGAAATCCAGCTTCACGCCGAAGCGGATGCAGCCCTGGAAACAATAACCGTGCATGAAGCCGGAGGCCGGATGGAAAGAGAGGATCTTGCCAGCATCCCGCAGCACAAGGACATCCTCCCAAGGTACGAAGACATCATCGAGCACGAGGATCGCGTCGTTTTCATCAAAGCGTGATGACAGCGGGTAATCGAACGGGTGGCCGAGCGTATTGGCCGCCTGTTCATAGGAAACGCGGCAGAACATCTTGATGCCGGGGGCATTCATCGGAACGATGAACATGACCGACAGCGACGGGTCCTCCGTCACCGTTGCCGAGCCCTGGGCGAGGAAGTTGTAGTGCGTCAGCGCCGAGGAGGTCGCGACGACCTTGGCGCCCGAGACATAGATGCCGGCATCGGTCTCGCGGGTGATATGGACGAAGACGTCCTTCACCGCGTCCGCAGGCTTGTGGCGGTCGATCGGCGGGTTGACGATCGCGTGGTTCATGAACAGCACGTTTTCCTGCGCGCGCTTGTGCCATGCGAGCGCGTTGTCCTTGAACGGACCGTACCAATCGGCATTGGCGCCGAGCGTGTTCATCAGGGCCGCCTTGTAGTCGGCGGTGCGGCCCATCCAGCCGTAGGACATGCGCGCCCAATGGGCGATGGCCTCCTTTTGCGCGACAAGATCCTGCGCCGAGCGCGCGACGCGAAAGTATTTGTGGGTGTAACCGCCGGAGCCGGTGTCGGTCGGCGAGGTCAGGATGTCCTTGGTCTTTTCGTCATGCAGCGCATCGTAAAGCCGCGCCAGCGACCGGACGGAATTGCGCATCGCCGGATGGGTGGTGACGTCGCTGACGCGTTCGCCGTTGATGTACACTTCGCGGCCGTCCCGCAGCGAGGCGATATATTCGGCACCCGTCAGCGGACGGCTTTTATCGGCGCGAAAGTCCTCGGTTTTCATCGCTAATCCTCCCAGATCAAGCACAGGCTAGAACGGAGGCTGGGAAGGGGCTATGTACAGCCAAGCGAAATCGGTTGTACTTTTTCATGCCGACCACCCTGCAGTCCGTGCCAAGCTTCTTTGTCTACGGCGAGCCGGACCGACCGCTCGACGTCGGTTTCATCCATGTCGAGACGGTGATGGCGCGCCGGCAGGTGCATTTCGGCAAGGTGGCCGCCCACAAGCACGGCCAGATGGCGCAGATCACCTTCTGGACCTCCGGCAGCGGGGCGTATTTCATCGAGGACCAGGTGATCCAATTCGAAGCGCCGGCGGTGAGCTTCATGCCAAGCGGTACCGTTCATGGCTTCAATATCGAGCCGGAAACGACGGATGCGATCGTGGTTTCAGTTGCCGATAGCGCGCTGCCGCTGGTGAAGCCCTTGGCAGCGCTCGACTTCGAGCGCCCGCTGTTCGAGTCGCGGCAAAAAGGCAGCCCGCTCTGGGACCGGTTGCGGGCGACGGTCCAGCGCTTGCAGGTGGAATACCGCGAAGGTTACAGCGCGTCACTGCCTGCACTGATCGCGGTTGCTGCCAATGACATTGCGCGGCTTGCGAGGGGGAGCACGGAAAAGCCGACGCCGGATCTCGACCTCGCCCGGAAGCTGAAATCGCTCGTCGACGTGCATTTTCGCGACAACTGGCCGCTTGATCGTTACCTCGAGACGCTGGGGACGACGCCGCACCTGCTGGCCAAGGCTTGCCACCAGGCTTACGGGCAGTCGGTGAAATCTTTCATCGATGATCGCCGGTTGCTGGAGGCCAAACGCCTGCTGCTGTTCACGGTGCGGTCGGTCGAGGACATCACCTTCGAGCTCGGCTTCCACGACCCGGCCTATTTCTCGCGTTTCTTCCGCAAGCGGGTTGGCGAACCGCCGGGCGAATGGCGCGCGCGTCGCACGGAAAAACAGGCTTGAACGGCGCGCGAAACTTATCCGTCTTGTCGTTGCCCCGCAAATGGCCGATGTAATCCGGTGGCGAGGAGTTGGTAGACAAACGATGTCGGACGGAAACGACAGCAGCAGGGATGAAGTCGGACACGGGGCTGGAACGGGCCCGCGTGCGGTGCGCTATTCCCTGCCGATCGCGCTGCTTCGAGCCCGCGAAGCGGTTATGAGCCACTTCCGGCCTATGCTTGCCGCGCATGGCGTCACCGAGCAGCAATGGCGGGTGATCCGGGTCCTGAAGGAGGCCGGGACGCTCGACGCCTCCGAAGTGGCCGAGCGCGCATTTATCCTGGCGCCGAGCCTGACGCGGATGATCCGCTCGCTTGAGGAGCGGAACTTCATCTCCAAGCACAAGGACAGCAGCGACGGGCGACGCGTGCTTCTGACGCTTGCGCCCGCCGGGGAAGCCATCATCAAGGATGTGCTGCCCGACAGCCAAGCGATCTATGATGCGCTCGAGGAGAAGTTCGGCAAGGCTCGGCTTGGTGAATTGCTGGAACTTCTGGACGAGCTTGCTGCCTGGAGCCGTGACGACGAAACGGCTTGCGCTGAAGAGTGACGGAAGCCCTTGGCGGGCGTGCAAAAGCACATGCGCACATGCGACATTGCTAAAGATGCGGCCGCAGAGTAACCTTTGCCTCTGGCTTTCATTCGCCAGCGCTCTAACTGGTTTTGCATACGTAGGGAGGCGGACATGCAGAATAAGCTTTGGGACCATCCGGTTCGGGCTGGGGACGACCTGATTTTCAGTCCATTCCAGGCCCACCAGTTTGCCCGGTCCAAGTGGCCCGACCGCAAGGACGCCCATTTTGCCAGCGCCTATGATGCCATTCTTGCAGCACTTGATGGCCGGGTGACGCCGGATGAGGCGCGGGTAAAGTTTGAAGCGGCGCTGAAGAGTGCCGAGTTGAATTGATCAGGTTTCGAGGTTGCCGGTCTCAGCCGTGCCGGGACGACGGTGACATGGTTGCCGTCGGGTTGGCATTGTCGTGAAGAAGCCAGGAGCGTTACGTGGTTGAATGGCTGAATTCGCTCGGCATCAACTTCGACATCATTCCCCATTTGACGGCATTGCTTGTCGCCTACGCATTGGCGCTCCCGATCGGCTGGGACCGCGAGCGCAACGAACGTAGCGCCGGCCTGCGCACCTTTCCCTTGGTGGCAATCGCCACGTGCGGCTTTGTCCAGGCTGCCGAGCGCATCACCATGAGCGAGCCCGAGGCGACTGCCCGCATCGTGGAAGGGCTGATCACCGGCATGGGCTTCATCGGCGGTGGCGCCATTCTTGTGGTGAAAAACAGCGTGCGCGGCACGGCAACGGCGGCAAGCCTCTGGGCAACCGGTGCGATCGGAACTGCGGTCGGGCTTGGTGCCTATGATACCGCCGTCGTGCTTTCCTTTGTCACCTTCCTCACGCTGCGGGTGATGAAGAACTTCAAGCCGTCGCATCTGGAAGAAGACATCCGCGAAGACTGACGACGCGACGTCAGGTGTTGCGGCGCTGCGGCCAGACAGGCTGGGCAACGCTTTGCAGCGAGGCTGGATCGGCGCCATTGATGCTGGCGATCAGGGCTTTTGCGAGTTCCCGGCCTGCCTGGCGAATGTCTTCATAGGCCGTGTAGATCTCCGGGCGGATCCAGTTCAGGATATCGGTCGCCTGCTTGGATACAAGGTCCACATCGACCCCGAGCCTTTTTCCTGCCGCTTCGATTCCAGCCATCATCGCTATCGAGGAGGAGCCGCTGACGGAAATGATTCCGTCCGGCGGATCCGACGAGCGCATCATCCGCTCGACATAGGCGCGAACCTCGGTCAGCGGTGTTTCGCTGGTGATGCGGCCCATCGACACCTCATGAGCGCCGAAATCAGCAAGACCACGCTCGAAGCCGACGCGGCTGTGCACATAAAACGAGAAACGGCTCTGAGGTGAAAGGAGGGCGATGCGCCTGCGACCCTTCTGCACGAGCTTCTCGACCGCCTGATAGGTGTAAGCTTCGTTGTCGTAGTCATGGAATGGGTGGACGATGCCCATGTCGCTGCGTCCATGGGTGACGAAGGGAAGCTTGCGCTCAAACATAAGTCGCACACGCGGGTCTTCAGGCTCGATGCGCGAGATGATCACGCCATCGGCCGAACCGGTGTCGAGGATATAGCGGACCGGGATCATCGCATCCTTTTCGAAGGAATGCGGCGTGACAACGAGGTGGTAGGGCGTGCCGGCAAGAACCTCGGTGATGCCGCGGACGATGTGGCTGGTGAAGCCCAGGATCTCGTCGTCGATGCTCAAGACCAGCGCGATGACATTGGTCTTTCCGGTGCGCAGGCGCACACCGGCGCGGTTCGGCTGGTAGCCGAGCTGCTGGGCAATCAGCCGCACGCGTTCCTTGGTTTCGGCGCCAATATCCGGCGCATCTTTCAGGGCTCGGGAGACAGTCGTGATGCCGAGCCCGGTCATGTAGGCGATCGTCTTCAGCGTCGGCCGTTCGTTCAGGGCCGCCGGCGTTACGCCTGCTTTTGATCTTCCTAAGTCGTCCATCATCACCGTCGCGCCGAAGCAGGAATCTATCTTGGCCAAAACAGCCATACACCCTTTTTACCGGGGGTGTACATCATGGTCTGCATCTTTTCCTGTAACGATGCAGGTGGTTTCAGGACAGCTTTTTGAGCCGATGGGTTCGTTTACAAACGTAAGATTCTACAACGCAGGTGCGAAACAAAATTTTGCGCCCGCACAAAGTTGAGGTGGGCCTTGGGTAAAGGGGATGTGTGGAAAATAGCCAAAGCGGCATGGAGGCCGAGCCTGACAGTGAGGCTCCAGTGCCGTGGCTACACAAACCCAGGTTGTGTTTCTGTGTCGCTAGACGAAAGTCGAAAGAAAAGCAGTTGCCGGATCGTCCGTTTTGCCCTAGCCTTCTTACTGCAACGTTTCAGTGAGGGAGGAGACTCATGAATTTCCGTGCAATGGCGGCCGTGCTTGCCGCAACCGTCGTGCTGCCATTGGGCGTCGCCCAAGCGACCGACCTCGAAGTAACCCATTGGTGGACATCCGGCGGCGAGGCTGCTGCCGTGAAGGAACTGGCGACGAAGTTCGACGCCAGCGGCAACAAGTGGGTCGATGGCGCAATCGCCGGCGGCGGCAGCACCGCTCGCCCGATCATGATCAGCCGCATCACCGGCGGTGACCCGATGGGCGCCACCCAGTTCAACCACGGACGCCAGGCACAGGAACTGGTTGAAGCGGGCCTGATGCGCGACCTCACGGCCGTGGCCGAAAAGGGCAACTGGAAAGAAGTCATCAAGCCCTCGAGCCTGCTCGACAGCTGCACCATCGACGGCAAGATCTATTGCGTTCCGGTCAACATCCACTCATGGCAGTGGCTGTGGCTGAACAACGAAGCTTTCGAAAAGGCCGGCGTGCCGGTGCCGAAGGACTGGAACGAGTTCGTCGCGGCGGGTCCGAAGCTGAAGGAAGCGGGCATCCATCCGCTGGCGCTCGGCGGCCAGGCGTGGCAGGCGAACGGCCTGTTCGATACGCTCTTGCTGGCGCTCGGCGGCAAGGAACTGCATGAAGCCGTCTACGTCAAGAAGGACGCAGAGGCTGCTGCCGGTCCCGAAGTTGCCAAGGTTTTCGAGGCTGCGGCCCAGGCCCGCGAACTTTCCATGGGCACCAATGTCCAGGACTGGAACCAGGCAACCAACATGGTCATCACCGGCAAGGCCGCCGGCCAGGTCATGGGCGACTGGGCGCAGGGTGAATTCCAGATCGCCGGCAAGGTCGCCGGCAAGGACTATTCCTGCCTTCCGGGTCTTGGCGTCAGCCAGTACATCACCACTGGCGGTGACGCCTTCTACTTCCCGGTTCTGAAGAACGAAGAAGCGTCCAAGGCGCAGGATGCGCTGGCCGAAGTGCTCGTCGCGCCGGAAACGCAGGTCGCCTTCAACCTCAAGAAGGGCTCGCTGCCGATCCGTGGCGACATTGACCTCGGAACCGCCAACGACTGCATGAAGAAGGGTCTGGAGATCGTTGCCAAGGGCAATGCGCTCACCAGCACCGACCAGCTTCTGTCGCCTGACTCGCAGAGCCAGAAGCAGGACCTGATGACCGAGTTCTTCTCCAGCGCGTCGATGACGCCGGAGGCAGCTCAGAAGCGTTTCGTCGAAATCATCTCTTCGGCTGACTGATCCCCAAGCGACCGCACGGCCGGCGTCCCCGCGTGGGCGCCGGCCGTTGGAATTGGCTGCAGTCGGTGCGCCGGCCGTTTGCCGCGGCAGATCCGGGCAATCTTGCCGCGTTCGAGGAGAATTGAGACATGACAGCTCACGCGCATGCCAAGCGCCCCAACCAGCTTTTCCGCAATCTGACTGCCAAGATTGCTTCCATCCCGATGATCCTGATCGCACTCGGGATCTTTCTCGGAGGGTCCATCTGGACCGTCGTTTATTCCTTCACCAGTTCAAGGCTGTTGCCGCGCGCCACCTTCGTTGGCTTCGACCAGTTCGAGCGGCTCTGGGCGTCGTCCCGCTGGATCATCTCGATCCAGAACTTGGCAATCTACGGCATTCTTTCGTTGATCTTCAGCATGGTCATCGGCTTCGTGCTGGCCGCGCTGATGGACCAGAAGATCCGGTTTGAGAACGCCTTCCGCACCATCTTCCTTTATCCGTTCGCGCTGTCCTTCATCGTCACCGGCCTTGTCTGGCAGTGGATCCTCAATCCGGAGTTCGGCATCCAGGGCATCGTGCGATCACTCGGCTGGACAAGCTTCACCTTCGACCCGCTCTACAATGCCGACATCGTCATCTACGGCATCCTGATTGCCGGGCTGTGGCAGGGTACCGGGCTCGTGATGTGTCTGATGCTCGCAGGGCTACGCGGCATCGACGAGGACATCTGGAAAGCCGCGCGCGTCGACGGCATCCCCATGTGGCGCACCTATCTCTTCATCGTCATTCCGATGATGCGGCCGGTCTTCATCACCACGCTGGTCATCATCGCGAGCGGCATCGTCAAGGTCTATGACCTCGTTGTTGCGCAGACGAGCGGCGGTCCCGGCACGGCATCGGAAGTGCCCGCCAAGTATGTCTACGACTACATGTTCCAGGCCCAGAACCTTGGCCAGGGCTTTGCCGCATCGACGATGATGCTGCTGACGGTCGCCATCATCATCATTCCGTGGGCCTATCTCGAGTTCGGAGGGAAAAAGCGTGGCTAACATCTCGACCCTCAACACGGCCGCCGCCGGTTTCGACGCCGTCTCCGACCAGGTCGCCACCGGTCCGCGCGGTCGCAAGCCGAGGCGCACCTTTTCGCCCCGCAACATCATGCTCTACGGCACGCTGATCGTTGCCGCACTCTATTACCTGTTGCCGCTCTACGTCATGGTCGTGACATCGCTCAAAGGCATGCCGGAAGTTCGGATGGGCAACATCTTCTCGCCACCGATGGAGATCACCTTCGAGCCATGGGTGAAGGCCTGGGCGGAGGCCTGCACGGGCCTCAACTGCGACGGCCTTTCGCGCGGCTTCTGGAACTCGGTGCGGATCCTGATCCCATCCGTGGTGGTGTCGATCGCGGTGGCCTCCGTCAGCGGCTACGCGCTTGCCAATTGGCGCTTCAAGGGATCTGAGCTGTTCTTCTCGATCCTGATCATCGGCGCCTTCATTCCTTATCAGGTGATGCTCTATCCGGTGGTCATCGCGCTGCGCGAAATCGGCGTCTACGGTACGCTGACTGGCCTCGTCATCGTTCATACGATCTTCGGCATGCCGATCCTGACGCTGCTGTTTCGCAACTACTTTGCTTCGCTGCCGGTGGAACTGTTCAAGGCGGCCCGCATCGATGGCGCCGGCTTCTGGCAGATCTATTTCCGGATCATGCTGCCGATGGCGCTGCCGATCTTCGTCGTGGCGATGATCCTGCAGGTCACCGGCATCTGGAACGACTTCCTGTTCGGCGTCGTGTTCACCCGACCGGATGTCTATCCGATGACCGTACAGCTCAACAACATCGTCAACTCCGTCCAGGGCGTGAAGGAATACAACGTCAACATGGCTGCAACGCTTCTGACCGGAGCGGTTCCCCTGATCGTCTATTTCGTTTCCGGCCGGCTTTTCGTTCGCGGCATCGCCGCCGGCGCAGTTAAAGGATAAGCCTGATGCACGACGTCGTGTCCATCAAGAAGAACAGCGTCTCCATCCGCGACCTGTCCCTCGCTTTCGGATCCGTGAAGGTTCTCGAAAACCTCAACCTCGATATTCGTGACGGCGAGTTCCTGGTGCTGCTGGGCTCCTCCGGTTGCGGCAAGTCCACGCTCTTGAACTGCATTGCGGGGCTGCTGGAGCCGACCGACGGGCAGATCTTCATCAAGGACCGCAACGTCACTTGGGAAGAGCCGAAGGATCGCGGCATCGGCATGGTCTTCCAGTCCTATGCGCTTTACCCGCAGATGTCGGTGGAGAAGAACCTGTCCTTCGGGCTTCGGGTCGCCAAGGTGCCGAAGGACGAGATCAACAAGCGTGTTGCACGTGCTGCCGGCATCCTGCAGATCGAGCCGTTGTTGAAGCGAAAGCCTGCCGAGCTTTCCGGTGGCCAGCGCCAGCGCGTGGCGATCGGGCGTGCGCTGGTGCGCGACGTCGATGTCTTCCTGTTCGATGAACCGCTGTCAAACCTTGATGCTAAGCTGCGTTCGGAACTGCGCGTCGAGCTCAAGCGGCTGCACCAGTCGCTCAAGAACACGATGATCTACGTGACGCACGACCAGATCGAGGCACTGACGCTCGCTGACCGCATCGCCATCATGAAGAGCGGCGTTATCCAGCAGCTCGATGATCCGGTGACCATCTACAACCGGCCGAGGAACCAGTTTGTCGCGGGCTTCATCGGTTCGCCCTCGATGAACTTCCTGCCCGGCGAACTGGCGGAAGAGGGCGGCAAGACGGTGTTCCGCACCAATGGCGTCAGCTTCTCGCTCGACGGTTACGAGGCCTCCGAACCGCTGACGCCGGGGCGCAAGGTAACGCTCGGTGCGCGTCCGGAGCACATCAAGGTCGATAGCGACATTCAGGGCGGCGAAGTGCATGAGGCGATCGTCGATATCGAGGAACCCATGGGGGCCGACAATCTGCTGTGGCTGAAGCATGCCGGCCATGTCATGTCGGTTCGTATCGGTGGCGCACGGCGTTACGCGGTTGGCTCCAAGGTACGGCTTGCCTTCGATATGAGTATGGCCTCGCTGTTTGACGCGCAGACCGAAGAACGTCTCTGATGACCGGTCGCTCCAGATGACAGCAATTGATCTTGCGGGATCCTGGCGGCTGGCAACCGCCGATGGATCACGCCGCGCCGATATTACAATTCCCGGTGACGTGCATAGCGCGTTGAAAGCGGCGGGGATCATTCCGGATCCTTACTTCGGCCGCAACGAGAACCTCGTGCAATGGGTGGCGCATGAGGACTGGGTGGTGGAGCGGCAATTCACGCTCGAAGACGTCGATGGCAGCTGGTATCTCGACATTACCTATCTCGACACCGTGGCGACGATCTTGGTGAACGGCGTGCCGGTGCTGGAAGCCGACAATTGCTTCCGCCGTTATCGCCCGGATGTGACGAAGGCTGTGAAGCCCGGCGACAACACGATCCGCATCGTGTTCCATTCCAGCGTAGCCGAGGCCGCCAAGCGACAGGCGCGACAGCCCTTCTACATTCCTTATTCAACCGCGAACTGCCCGATCCCGAACGGCAACATGTTGCGCAAGCCGCAATGCGATTTCGGCTGGGACTGGAATATCGCGCTGGCGCCCCTCGGGCTCTATGGCGAGATCTCGCTGAAGAAACTGCAGACGGCGCGCATCGAGCATGTCGTCACAACGCAGAAGCATCAGGATGATGGTTCCGTCGACGTCACGGTTTCGGTCACGCTCCATGCACAGGATCAGGGCTTCCTGGCGCTGCATCTGTCGCTCGGCGAGGAGCGGGTGCGCCTCGATTGCGGCGTCGGCAAAGGCGAGACCACCATCTCTCATGTCTTCCATATCGACAACCCGAAGCTCTGGTGGCCGGCGGGAAGCGGCGAGCAGCTGCTCTACGAACTGAGCGTCGAGACACCTTCCGAGACGGTGGCGCGGCAGATTGGCCTTCGGACTGTCGAACTGCTGACCGATCCGGATGAGGCGGGCAGCCGGTTTGCATTCCGCATCAACGGGCGCGAGATCTTCTGCCGCGGAGCGAACTGGATTCCGGCGGACGCGCTTTTTTCGCTGACGAGCGCCGAGAAGACCGAGGATCTGCTGCGTTCGGCGGTCGATGCCAACATGAACATGATCCGCGTCTGGGGCGGCGGCTTCTACGAACAGGACTGGTTTTACGAGAGCTGCGACCGGCTTGGACTGATGGTCTGGCAGGACTTCCAGTTCGCCTGCAACCTTTACCCCTCCACCCCGGATTTCCTCGCAGAGGTCGCCGAGGAGGTGGACTATCAGGTCCGGCGGCTCGTCTCGCATCCGTCGATCGTCCTCTGGTGCGGCGACAACGAGCTTGTGGGCGCGCTGAAATGGTTCAAGGAGTCGCTTGAGAACCGCGACCGATACCTCGTCTCCTACGACCGGCTGAACCGGGTAATCGAACAGGCGCTCGCCAAGGCGGCGCCCGATGCCATCTGGTGGCCGTCGAGCCCCGCCGCCGGGTATCTGGACTACGGTGACGCCTGGCACGCCGACGGCTCCGGCGACATGCACTACTGGTCCGTCTGGCACGAGAACAAGCCGTTCGATGATTACCGGTCCGTGCGGCCGCGCTTCTGCTCGGAATTCGGCTTCCAGTCCTATACCTCGCTTCCGGTCATCCAGACCTATGCCGAGCCGAAGGACATGAACATCGCCTCGCCGGTGATGGAGCATCACCAGAAGAATGCCGGCGGCAACGAGCGGATCGCCGGGACGATGTTCCGCAACTTCCGTTTCCCGAAGGACTTCCCGAATTTCGTTTATCTCACCCAGGTGCAGCAGGCGGTGGCGATCAGGACGGCCGTCGACTATTGGCGGTCGCTGAAGCCGCATTGCATGGGCACGCTTTACTGGCAGCTCAACGATACCTGGCCGGTCGCCTCCTGGTCGAGCCTCGATTACGGCGGCGGCTGGAAGGTGCTGCACTACCATGCCCGTCGTTTCTTCCAGCCGGTGTCGGTCATGGCCATCCCGTCCGAAGATCGCAGCGAGATCCGCTTCTTCGTCGTCAATGACACGGCAGACAATGTGACGGTGACGCTGAACCTTTCGCTCCTGACAGTGGTGGGGGAGCGGCAGTCACTGGAAACAGCGCAAATCGCCGTCACGCCGGATGCTGCCGTTATCGCCTTGAGCCTGCCGGCGAGCCGTGTTCCCGAGCAGGCGCTGCTCGCCTGGAGCTTCACCGCTTCCAACGGCATGGGCGGCGACGGACACTACGTTCGCGGCACCTACAAAGCGCTTGAGCTTGAACCGTCGGGTCTGGAGCTTTCCGTCTCGCCCGGCGAAGGCGGCGGCTTCGACGTGCTCGTGAAGGCGCAGGGCCTGGCGTTGTTCGTTCTCGTCGAGACCGATGTCCCCGGTCGTTACTCCGACAACGCCTTCAATCTCGCTGCAGGCGAAAGCCGCCTCATCCGCTTTACCCCCGCCGATGCCGCGGAAACGCTTCCGCAATTCCGCATCTATGACCTTTATTCCTGCCAGGCGGCAGGCTGACCTTTCCTTGGGAGGACCATCATGACGAAACTCGGTTTCCAACTTTATTGCGCCCGCAACTTCCCGCCGCTTCCCGACGTCCTCAAGAAGGTCGCCGCCGCCGGTTACGCCGAGGTGGAAGGGTATGGCGGGATCTACGCCACGATGGACGAGCTTTCGCTGAAGACGCTGCGCGGAGATCTCGATTCCAACGGCCTGACTATGCCGACCGGCCATTTCGGCTTCGACCTTCTGGAAAAGGAGCCGGAGCAGGCTCTGCTGATCGCGAGGACACTCGGTGTCGAGGGGATCTATTGCCCGCATCTGGCGCCGGATGCCCGGCCGACAGACGCCGCAGGCTGGGAGGCTTTTGGCAAACGCCTGCAGGAGGTTAGCAAGCGTTACGTTGATGCCGGCTACACCTTCGGATGGCACAACCATGATTTCGAGTTCAAGCAACTGCCGGACGGCTCGGTGCCGCAGGACCATGTCTTTGCCGGTGGGCCGGACCTGAAATGGGAGATGGACGTTGCCTGGGTGATCCGCGGCGGTGCTGACCCCTTCGCCTTTATCGAGAAGTACAAGGATCGCATCACCGCCGTGCATGTGAAGGACATCGCGCCGGCCGGCGAAAACCTTGACGAGGATGGCTGGGCCGATGTTGGCCACGGCACCGTTGCCTGGAAGGACCTGCTCCAGGCGCTCCGTGCGACGCCCGCCAAGCATTACGTGCTCGAACACGACAACCCGAAGGACCTCGACCGGCTGCTGACGCGCTCGATCCAGTCCTTCCGCGCCTATTAATCCTGCATTCTCCGGAGTTTTTCATGTCCAAGGAACTTGGCGTCGGCATCATCGGATGCGGCAATATTTCCACGACCTATTTTCGACTGGCGCCGCTCTTCAAGGGATTGAAAGTCGTCGCCTGCGCAGACCTCAACGAGAAGGCGGCCGAAACGCGGGCCGAGGAATATGGCGTGAAGGCGCAGTCGATCAGCGACCTTCTTGCCAATGAGGAGGTGGATGTTGTCGTCAACCTCACCATCCCTGCAGCACACTTTGCCGTTTCGAAGGCGATCCTGGAGGCGGGCAAGCACGTTTATTCGGAAAAGCCGCTGGTCATCACGCTGGAGGAGGGCAAGGCGCTGCAGGCGCTGGCCCAGGAAAAGGGTCTGTCGGTCGGCTGCGCGCCGGATACCTTCCTCGGCGGCGCCCACCAGCTAGCCCGCAAGCATATCGATGAAGGTCGTGTTGGCCGCATCACTTCCGGCACCTGCCATGTGATGAGCCCCGGCATGGAGATGTGGCACCCGAACCCCGGCTTCTTTTTCCTGGAAGGTGGTGGGCCGATCCTCGACCTCGGACCCTACTACATCGCCAACCTCATCAATTTCCTCGGCCCCGTGAAGCGGGTGGCGGCACTGACTTCCATGGCGAGCCCGACCCGCCTCGTCACAAGCGAACCGCTGAACGGGCAAGTCATTCCCGTGGAAACGCCGACGAACATCCACGCTCTCCTGGAATTCGTGAACGGCGCAACGATCACGCTCTCAGCAAGCTGGGATGTGTGGTCGCACCGGCACTCCAACATGGAGCTCTACGGCACGGAAGGTTCGATCTTCGTGCCGGATCCGAACTTCTTCGGCGGCAAGGTGGAAGCGAGCGGGCGCAACAAGGATATCCAGCCGCTGGAGCCCTGGGATCACCCGTTTGGCATCGAGAACCAGGAGCATCCGCAGGGTCCGCGCGCCAACTATCGGACGGCAGGCCTTGCCGACATGGCCATGGCGATCATCGAAGGCCGCGATGCCCGCTGCTCGCTGGAGCGGACGCTGCATGGCGTCGACGTGATGACCTCGATCCTCAAGTCCGGCGAGGAGGGGCGCTTCATCGACCTGACCACGACCTGCACGCAACCGGCGGCGCTTGGAATCGAGGAGGCGAGGGCGCTGCTGCGCTGATTTTCGTCTTCTGAGGAGCGGCCGCTTAGGCCGCTCTCATCGCTCCGTGAGGATAAGCGACGGACACGAGCTGTTGATCTGATCCATTGTTCGACGAGACAAACGCGTCTTGAGGAATAAGGGCCCTGCCCCATATTGGCTCCCACGCGGCTATGGGAAGCGGGTGAGACCAAGACATGCCTGTTTCAACACGGCAAAGCGGATCAGATGCGGATGTCATCCTCGTGGGAGCGGGGCTGTGGAGCGCGGTTGTTGCCGCGCGCCTGTCCAGCCTTCCTGCCCCGCCACGCATCATCATCCTAGAAAGGTCGTCCACGCCCTTTGCCGGACATACCTGGTCGTTCCACCAGAGCGATGTCGCTGCCGCCGACATGTCGTGGCTCGATCCGATGATCGCATACCGGTGGCAGCGGCAGACGGTGCGTTTTCCAGCCTATTCGCGCACGCTCGACACGGGTTATGGCTCGCTGACCTTCGAGAGCGTCGCGCGTTATATCGAGAGCCTGCCGAACGTGGAACTGCGGGCCGAGGCGCAGGTGGAACGGGTCGAGGACGACAGGGTGCGGCTGGCGGACGGGTCTGAGCTTCATAGTCCCTGCGCGATCGACGCGAGCGGCTTTGCGCCGGATCCGGCCCTGAAGCTCGGCTTCCAGAAATTCGTTGGCCTGGAGGTGGAGACCGAGAGCCCGCATGGCCTGGTCGACCCGATCATCATGGATGCGACGGTGCCGCAGCTCGACGGCTACCGCTTCCTTTATTGCCTTCCCTTCGCGCCAAACCGGCTCTTGATCGAGGACACGCGATATTCGGATGGTCCCGATGTCGATGCCGCCGAACTGGAGGCTGCGGTTCTCGAGTATGCATCATCGCAAGGTTGGTCGGTCGCGCGGATCGTCAAGCGGGAGCAGGGCGCGCTGCCGATTACACTGGCCTTCGATGCCGAGGCATTCTGGAGCCGCAAGCCGAAGACGGTCCCGCAGATGGGGCTGAAGGCGGCACTCTTCCATCCGGTCACGGGCTACAGCCTGCCCGAGGCGGTTGCTGTCGCCAATCTGATCGCCGAGGCCTGGCCGACGACGAGCCCGCGGCTCGCCGACGCCATCCGGTCCCATGCCAAACGCCGCGCCAAGCGACAGGGTTTTTACCGGCTCCTCAACCGCATGCTTTTTCGCGCCGCGGCGCCGGATAGACGGTATCTCGTCCTGCAGCGTTTCTACCGTCTGCCGCAGGGCCTCATCGAAAGCTTTTATGCCGGCAGAACCACCAAATGGCAGATGCTTCAGATCTTGACCGGCAAGCCCCCTGTGCCGCTCGGCAGGGCGATCCCATGCATGAGCGAATCCGGATTCCTTCAGCGAGAACAGCAAACAGCATGACAACAAAAAAAGCGGCAGTCATCGGTGCGGGACTGGGCGGGCTCGCGCTCGCAATAAGGCTCCAGAGCGCGGGCATCCAGACCGTGCTCTACGAGAAGCGCGATAAGCCGGGCGGACGTGCCTATGTTTATGAGCAGGACGGCTTTACCTTCGATGCCGGCCCGACGGTCATCACCGATCCGGACTGCCTGCAGCAGCTCTGGCGGTTGAGCGGCCGCGAAATGGCAGATTATGTGACGCTCTTGCCGGTGCATCCGTTCTATCGGCTCTGCTGGGAAGATGGCTACGAGTTCGATTACGCCGACGACCAGGACGCAATTGACCGCCAGATCGCTGAAAAATCGCCCGCCGATGTGGAAGGTTACCGACGCTTCCTTGCCTATTCGAAGGAGGTGTACCGGGAAGGTTATGAGAAGCTCGGGACGGTTCCCTTCCTGAACTTCTGGTCGATGGTGAAGGTCGCGCCGCAGCTGATCCGGCTAGAAAGCCATCGCAGCGTTTATTCCAAGGTCGCACAGTTCATCAAGGACGAGCATCTGCGCCAGGCCTTCTCGTTCCATTCGCTTCTCGTTGGCGGCAACCCGTTCCAGACCTCATCGATCTATGCGCTGATCCACGCGCTGGAGCGGCAAGGCGGCGTCTGGTTCGCCAAGGGCGGCACGGGTGCGCTGGTGCGCGGGATGGTGCGCCTGTTCGAGGACCTTGGCGGCCAGGTGAGGCTCAATGCAGCGGTGGACCAGGTGACCATGTCCGACGGCAAAGCCGATTCCGTGGTTTTGAAGGACGGGACGTCCGAGCGGTTCGACATGGTCGCATCAAATGCCGACGTAGTGCACACCTACAAGCACATGCTTCGCGGGACCGAGCGCGGCGCGGCCATGACCGAGAGCCTGGAGAAGAAGCGCCACTCGATGTCGCTCTTCGTCGTCTATTTCGGCCTGAAGAAAAAACATCCAGAGCTCAAGCACCACATGGTGCTGTTCGGGCCGCGTTATCGGGAGCTGGTGACAGAGATCTTTGGAACGGCAAACCTCGCGGATGACTTCTCGCTTTATCTTCACGCGCCGTCGGTGACCGATGACAGTCTCGCGCCGGAAGGCTCGAGCGCCTACTACGTCCTGTCCCCCGTGCCGCATCTCGGCACTGCTGACATCGATTGGGAGGTCGAGGGGCCGAAATACCGCGACAAGATCCTGCGTTATCTCAACGATCGCTATATTCCCGGCCTGCTCGACGATCTTGTGACCGTGCGGCACTTCACGCCGTTCGACTTCCGCGACGAACTGAACGCGCATCTCGGCTCGGCATTTTCGGTCGAACCCATCCTCACCCAGAGCGCCTGGTTCCGGCCGCATAACCGCGATGATGTCGTCTCCAACCTCTACATCGTCGGTGCTGGCACGCATCCGGGCGCTGGAATCCCAGGGGTTGTGGGGTCTGCCAAGGCAACCGCGGGACTGATGATCGAGGCGGCGTCTGCATGAGCGATACCGTTGTCCAGGAAAGCGAAGCAACGATCGCAAAGGGCTCGCAGAGTTTTGCTGCGGCGGCGAAGCTCTTCGACCGCCGTACCCGCGACGATGCGGTCATGCTTTATACCTGGTGCCGCTATTGCGACGACGTCATTGACGGTCAGGAGCTCGGCTACGGCAAGGGCGGCGTTCCGGCCCAGGATGAGCAACTGGAGCGTCTGCGCGAGCTGCAATCGAAGACTGACCAGGCGCTTTCCGGCATCAGGAGCGCGGACGTCCATTTCGAGGCGCTGCGTCGGGTGGTGGAGCGCAACGACATCAATCCGCGCTATCCTCTGCAACTGCTGCAGGGTTTCGAGATGGATGTGCGGCGCGCCACATACCAGACGCTGAACGACACGAAGCTCTATTGCTACCACGTCGCGGGCGTGGTGGGGGTGATGATGGCGATGATCATGGGGGCGCGCGAACCATCCACGCTCGACCGGGCCTCGGATCTCGGCATCGCCTTCCAGCTTACCAATATCTGTCGGGACATCATCGATGATGCACGCGAGGGTCGCTGCTACGTGCCGTCGCAGATGCTCGCCGATGCCGGAATAAAGAACGTGGATCCGGATGATCCGCAGCAGCGCGCTCTGCTCCATCCGGTGGCGGTCTCACTCCTCCAAACCGCAGATCGCTATTACAATTCCGCCTATGCCGGGATTGCAGAGCTTCCGTTCCGTTCGGCCTGGGCAATTGCCTCGGCCAGACGTGTCTATCGTGCCATCGGGCGCAAGCTGGTGACGCTTGGGCCGCGTGCCTGGGATGAGCGCGTGTCCACCAGCCGTTGGACAAAAGCAGGGCTTGTTCTTCTGGCGCTGGGGGACGTAATCCTCACTCGCGTCTACCGTCCTCGTTATGCGAGGGGCGACCTTTTCAATCGCCCGACTGCCTGAGGGCTCAAGCGGATGCGGCTTCGATCGGCATGATCTGGAAGACGCTCTTCAGCATCACGTCAGCCTCTTCCTCGCGGATGCCACAATGCGGCAAGAGACCGTAAGCCAGCCGCAGATGCTCCAGATAGGCTGAGCGGGCTTCAGCCGGCCCAAGCCGGGAGGCCATGGTGCTCTTGCCGACATCCTTCCCGGTGTCCTTGCCGAGCACGCTCGCAGCCCCGGTAGTGTCGAGGTAATCGTCCATCGTCTGGAAGGCGGAGCCTATGTGGCCCGCGAAGGCCTTGAGTGCGATCCGCTGCTCCTCGGGCTTGTTGTCCAGCAGTCCGGCCATTTCCGCCGTTGCACCAAAAAGGGCGCCGGTCTTCAGCCAGTTCTTCTGCTCGACATCAGCAATATTGTCCTGCCCGAAGCCGCCGTTGAGGTCGAGCTCCTGCCCGCCGGCGAGGCCTTCGTAGCCAATGGCGCTGGAGATGATTTCCATCAGCCTTGCCCTGAGCTGCGGCTCCACGCCTTCGACAGTACTGATGATATTGATGCCACGCATGAGGAGCGAAATTGCCGCGAGGATGGCAGTCGCTTCGCCGAACGCCTTATGGGTCGTTACCTGCTGGCGCCTCAAGTCCGCATTGTCCATACAGGGCAGATCATCGAGGATGAGCGAGGCGGTGTGAACCATCTCGATCGCGCAGCCGATGTCGATTGCAGCGTCTTGCTTGCTGGGGTCCCGGATCATGCTGATGAAGAACAGCGGCCTGAAACGCTTCCCGCCACCCATCAGGGCATGTGACATGGCTCTCGAAAGGGAGGCAGGGACAAAAGCGTTTGTTAGCAGCAGCGACTGCAGCCGATCCTCGACGATCGCCTTCATCATCTTCAACGATTGGGCGGCCTCGGCGCGAGATGTGTGCGATGCAAAGGGAGTGGTCGCCGATCCCTCACTACTTTCAGCCAAAACTGCCGAACAATCCCAGGACATTACCGAAGCCTTACCTATATTGAGTGCAACGCCGGGTTCCCGGGTGTCCGTGATATATCTGTGGCAGCTTCGGCCGGTTGAAAGGTGAAAATGCTTCTCGAGCGAAAAAAACAACATCTCGACATCGTGCTGAGCGGAAAAGCGCATGGCGTCGGTCGCGCGTCGGGCTTCGACGCGATCCGGTTCGAAAATGTGGCGCTGCCGGAACTCGACCTCGATCATATTGACCTTGCTACGGAATTTCTTGGCAAGGTGATCAAGGTGCCATTCATGGTGAGCTCGATGACGGGCGGGCCGGTCGAGGCGCTGACCATCAATCACAATCTCGCCATCGCCTGCGAGGACTTGCGCATCCCGCTGGCCGTCGGCTCTCAGCGTGTTGCCATCGAAGGTGACGATCGGGGAGGGCTCGGCAAGGAGCTGCGGCAGCTGGCGCCAAGCATTCCGATCCTTGCCAATATCGGCGCAGCCCAGCTCAACACCGGCTTCGGCCATGCCCAAGCGCAGCGTGCCGTCGACATGTTCGAGGCGGATGCCATGATCATTCATCTCAATCCGTTGCAGGAAGCCGTGCAGCCTGAGGGCGACCGCAACTGGTCCGGCCTTTTGAACAAGATCGGCGAGCTTTGCCGCAGCCTTCCGGTGCCGGTTGTCGTCAAGGAAGTGGGCTATGGCATCTCGCCGAAGGTCGCGCAGCGGCTGGTGGCGGAAGGTGTCGCGGTGATCGATGTCGCAGGTGCTGGCGGAACCAGCTGGACAACGATCGAAGCCGAGCGTGCCGCGACCGTCGCGCAGGCAGCAATTGCCTCGGCTTTTGCCGACTGGGGACAGCCGACCGCAAAACTGGTGGAAGCCGTGCGCTTGGCTTGTCCCGATGCAGCCATCATCGCGTCAGGTGGGATCTCGACCGGCGTTGATGCGGCCAAGGCCATTCGGCTGGGTGCGGATGTGGTGGCCCAGGCGGCGCCGGTGCTGCGGGCGGCGCTGATTTCGCCGGAGGCGGTGATCGAACATTTCTCGATCATGAGCGAGCAGTTGCGCATTGCCTGCTTCTGCACCGGCTCTGCGAACCTGACGGCGCTCCGAACCGCCCGGCTGGAAGATCAAGCTCAGGGCTACTTCTCGACCCAGTAAGATGTCGCGTTGTCGATGATTTTGGTGATCTGGCGCTGGTCGCGCCAGTCGCGACCGATATCGCGGATCACGGGCGTTTGTCGCGGTGAAAAGATGTAGTTGTCATGTGGTGCGGCCAGGTGTTCCAGTGCGGGATTGACGCCGGAATAGAACTGCTTTTCTGGATCACGCGTCTCATCCATCAGGGCGGCAGCCTGCCGTACGAAGTCGCCGCGCAGGATGGACGGCGATGTTGTGAACTTCGGGAAAGTGCGAAACAGCGGAATCTTGATGCCGAAGATGCGGGCGTATTCGTTTCGCCGGTGAAGATGGCCCTTCCGAGTGATGTCCCAATTCTGGTCGGCGGTGTGAAAGGACACCTGCATCACCTTTGGGTCCAAAAACGGCTCCAGGACTTGGAGCCCGATCGTCGTCAGTGCCGTCCAGTCATCTTCGAGATGGAAGACGTAGTCTGAGTGCGTGCCGCCCCAGAGGCGCTTCACCGCTGCACAGAAACCCGGCTTTTCCGGTTGGTAGATCACGGCCTGCGGAAAATGCTCTCTGACAACCTCGATGCAGGCGACCGCGTCATCCTCGGTTCCGAAGACAGGGTCGATGTTGACGAAGGCGTTGGAGAAGGAGAACTGCGCGAACACGTCCTTCGAAAAGCTTTCGAGCGTCTTGCGCAGAAGCTCCGGTCGCCGTCCGGCAACAATGCAGAGGTCGATTGTGAATTCGGGCAAAGTCTGGTCCCCTCGCTGATGCCGGGAGTGAGTGGAGTATCGCAAAGCTCATAACAGGCTTGCACTCGATCCAGCAATGTCAGCCGAGAAGACGGAGAAGCAGCGGCCCGCTTGAAGGTTCGGCGGCGGGAGAAGGAAAGGGTGCTTCCCTAAATGAGAAAAGGCTGTGGCGCGGTGAATCGCGCCACAGCCCGTGTTGATCTTAGCGGAACAGCGCCAGGATGTTCTGCGAGTCGCTGTTGGCGATCGAGAGTGCCTGGATGCCGAGCTGCTGCTGCGTCTGCAGGGCCTTGAGGCGGGTCGACTCTTCGTTCATGTCGGCGTCAACCAGCTTGCTGATACCTGATGCGATCGAGTCGTTCAGGTCCTGCACAAAGTTCTTCTGCAGGTCGATGCGCTTGTTGACGGCACCGATGTCAGCAGCGGCGTTGGTCATTTCCTTCAGGGCGGACTCGGTCGCAGCCAGCGTCAGCGACAGAAGGTCTGCGCCCATGCTGGTGATGTCGAGGCTGATGATGCTGCTCGTGGCCTGGACAGCAGCAACCGTCGCACCGAGCGAGTTGGTGTAGGAAACCGTGTGGTACTTCGTCAGGATACCGGCCGTCGTCAAGTGGGTGGTGCCGGTCTGGGCGATCAGCGACGAGCTGCCGGTGTTGTATTCCAGCGTCGTGAGGCTGATGTTGCCGGAGTTGTCGCGGTTGAACGAACCAACGATGGCCTGGGTGCCGGCGGTGTTGGTGCCGGTCTGGTGGTAGACCCAGTTCTGGCCCGAGAAGGAAGCGGACTTGGCGATCGAGATCAGCTGCTCCTGCAACTGGTCGATTTCCTTCTGGATCTTCCCCTTGTCGACGCCCGGCTGGGAAGCCGCGGTGATCTTCTGCTTGATCTCGTCGACGACGGAGATCGAGCTTTCCAGGGCGGTGTAAGCAACGTCGGTCGTTGCAGCGCCAAGGCCGAGAGCGTCCTTCACGGTGCCCAGTGCCTTGTTGTCCGAACGCATGGTCGTTGCGATCGACCAGTAGGCAGAGTTGTCCGAGGCGGTCTCGACGCGGTAACCGGACGAAATACGGTTCTGGGTACGCTCCATCTCCTGGCTGATCGAACGAAGCGTGGAAAGAGCGGTCAGTGCCGAGTTGTTGGTGAGAATGCTAGCCATGGGTTAGTCCCTTTTACGAAATACTGAGTGGGACATACCGGGTTCAGAAATTACCGGTCACTCCGGTACGGCATCATGCCAACTTGGCCCTCGTTATGGAAACCAAACCCCGTCGTGTGAGGAGGTTTTCACACGTCGTTTCTTGCCAACTTCCTAATTGTCTGCCCCATGAGCAGCGCCTTCGAATCTAGGGTTAACGGATGCTGCGGAAGATGTTTAAAAAATGATTAGTTGCTCTTCGGGACCTCTTGGGATCAGTCATTAAACAATCGTCAGAACTAGAAGCTTCGGTGGTTCTTTCGATCTTCGAAAGGCGAATCATGCCGTGGCGCACGAATCAGCAGATGTTCTTCCAAAATATTTCAATGTAGAGCACAGATTTATCTTGGAGATACTGACGGTTCTGGCAGCAAAAGTGCGTTTTTAAAAGCCGAGAATCAGCACAACGATGCCGTGGTGGCTCTAATTGATCGATATCAATCGCAGGAACGCGGCAGATCGTCGGAATCTGGCTGAAAGCTGTTCTTGCTCAATTCAAAGGTAACTTGCTGGGGTCCGTTCGTAACCGTTCGTTAACCATAATCAGATTATCTCGTCTCCATCGAACGATAAACAGGGCTACCACTCATGACCAGCATTCTGACGAACAACGCGGCAATGGCCGCTCTTTCCACTCTCCGCAACATCAGCAGCGACATGGAAACCACGCAGAAGCGGGTGTCGTCAGGCTTTCGTATCGAAAATGCATCTGACAACGCCGCATACTGGTCGATCGCAACCACCATGCGCTCCGACAACAAGGCACTGAGCACCGTCAAGGACGCTCTCGGTCTTGGCGCCGCCACGACCGACGTTGCCTACACCGCTCTCGAAAACGCCATCTCGGTTGTTGACGAGATCAAGTCGAAGATCACGGCTGCTTCGCAGCCGGGCGTCGACAAGAGCAAGATCCAGAAGGAAATCGACCAGTTGCAGGAGCAACTGATGTCGATCGCCAAGTCCGCTTCCTTCTCGGGCCAGAACTGGGTCTACCACCAGGCCGGCACCAACACTGCCGGTACCCAGGCCATCGTCGGTTCGTTCAACCGTGACAACTTCGGCAACATCAGCCTGACGAAGCTGGAATATGACACCACGAACTCGTCGCTGATCTCAATGAACGGCGCCACGATGTCGACGGCTGCGGGCATCCTGACCAAGCTCAATTCGGTGAGCTACACCAATTCTGCCGGTACGACCTCCAGCGGCACCGCAGCCAACAGCGTGATGAGCCTCGACATCAGCACCATGGGTGCAGACCTGCTCGCCCAGTCGCTGGTTGCAACGGAAGCTGCCCTCAAGGAGTTGACCAACGCGGCTGCCGACATCGGCGCCATCAACAAGCGCATCGACCTGCAGACGACATTCGTTGAAAACCTGACGGACGCGATCGAAACGGGCGTTGGCAAGCTAGTTGATGCCGACATGAATGAGGAGTCGACCCGCCTCAAGGCCCTGCAGACCCAGCAGCAGCTCGGTGTCCAGGCGCTCTCGATTGCCAACAGCTCCGCGGAAAACATCCTCACGCTGTTCCGTTAAGACCGACAGTCTTCGAACCAGCCCTATCAGAAAGGCCGCGTCATGGATGCGGCCTTTTCCCTTTTATACCGGCACTGAAGGAGAAGGGTTCAGAAAGTTAGAAAGCCATGGCTTGTTGAGGGTTAACCGCGCTGCAGCCGGGTTTACCGTCCGCTAACCATAAACAAACCGTCGGCGTGGTTGATCGCATTTTAAAGAAATTGATAAGAACTGACCGGCATTGTGCATCTCACACGAAGGGTTCGATCCAGACAAACAAACGGATCGGACTGGCATGATGCCCGACCACGTGACCGGTTAGTCCGGGATGTCCCAATAGTGAAGCGTAACAAAGGGACCAGTTATGTCTAGCATTCTTACCAACAACTCGGCTATGGCCGCCCTCTCCACTCTCCGCTCTATCGGCAGCGAAATGGAGAAGACCCAGAGCCGTATCTCCTCTGGTTACAGGGTCGAAACCGCTTCCGACAACGCCGCTTACTGGTCGATCGCAACGACCATGCGTTCGGACAACAAGGCACTGGGCACCGTCAAGGACGCTCTCGGCCTCGGCGCTGCCATCACCGACGTTGCTTACACCGCCCTGGAAAGCTCGATCTCCGTTGTCGACGAAATCAAGCAGAAGATCACCGCGGCTTCCCAGCCGGGCGTTGACAAGTCCAAGGTCCAGAAGGAAATCGACCAGCTGCAGGATCAGCTGATCTCGATCGCCAAGTCTGCTGCCTTCTCGGGCCAGAACTGGGTCTACCATCAGACCGGCACCAACACCGCCGGCACGCAGGCCATCGTTGGTTCGTTCAACCGCGACAACAACGGCGCCATCAGCCTGACGACGCTGGAATACAACACCGGCAGCTCGTCGCTGATCGCCCAGACCGGCACCACCCACTTGACGACAGCTGGTATCCTGACGAAGTACCACACTGTTTCCTACACCAACTCGCTCGGCGCGACGGTTGCTCCGGCCATCTCGACCAACAGCGTCATCAGCTTCGACATCACCAGCATGGGCGCAGACCTTCTGTCGCTGACGCTGGCCGTCACGGAAGCTGCCCTGAAGGAAATGACCAACGCTGCTGCTGACATCGGTGCTGTCAACAAGCGTATCGAACTGCAGAAGGACTTCGTTGAAGACCTGTCTGACTCGATCGACGCAGGTGTTGGCAAGCTGGTTGACGCTGACATGAACGAAGAGTCGACCCGCCTCAAGGCTCTGCAGACGCAGCAGCAGCTCGGCGTACAGGCTCTGTCGATCGCCAACAGCGAAGCTCAGAACATCCTGACGCTCTTCCGCTAAGAGCCTGGTCCTCAGCGCAAGCTGACTGCCTGAAACAAGAAAGGCCACGCTCGGTTTCCGGGCGTGGCCTTTTGCCGTCTGCTGTCTTCAGGCACAATCTGGCGGTCTTGAACACAGCTTTTTCCGTTCCCAACTATCATTTTGGTCGGGGCTCAAGAGAGACCGGCCGTCACAACGACTTTTTGTGGGTGGCGTTATGGAACATGTACATCAGAGTATCCGTGACCTCAGCGTCGATGAGCGTGAGGAGATCTTTGTTTCGATTGCTCAGGTGCTCGAAGGCACCGCACGCGAAGCCTTTGCGGAAGGCAACCGACACTTTGCTGCAATCTCCAGCAACATGGCCGAGGCAATTCGCGTCAATGCCGATGAGCTGGCGCGCGACAATCTCGATGCTGCCGAACAGGTGCTTCAGCAGGCTGCAGCGGTGATCACGCAATTCAAGGCCGCCCACCCTTATCCGATGATCAGCACGGCCGTTCATTGACGGCCACATGAATACGCCGGCCCGGTAGGGCCGGCCGCTGTGCAAAGCTGATCGTCAGCGCGCCGTCTTGATGATCCCGCCCAGCACGCTGTCGAAGCGCTCGATCTCTTCGAGCGTGTTGTAATGCACCATGGAAACCCGCATGCAGCCTGTCTGCATGGTCAGGCCCAGCCGTTTCATCAGGCGAGGGGCAAACATGTGGCCGTCGCGGCTGCCGATCTGCCGCTTGCCCAATTCCGCTGAAATATGTTGTGGCGATACGCCCGGGATGTTGAAGCAGATGGTCGGGACCCGATGTTCAACCTGCGTCTCGTCCGAAATCCCGTAGATTGTCGCGCTGTGCTTCTTCAGCACCGACAGCATTTGTCGCGAGAGCACCTGTTCATACGAACGGATCGCGCCCATGGCCGCCACGATCGCATCGCGGCGTGAATGATCGCCCGCGGTCAGGAACCGGCGGCCAAGGCCTTCGAGGTAACGGATCGCCGCATCCATGCCGGCGACGTTTTCATACGTGAAGGTTCCGACCTCGATCTTGTAGGGCGGCACGTCCGGAATGAAGTCTTCCTTGAAGGTCGGCAGCTTTACCAGCGCGTCATAGCGGCCCCAGAGAAAGCCCATATGCGGCGAGAAGTTCTTGTAGCCGGAGCAGACGAGGTAGTCGCAATCCCATGCCTGCACGTCGATCAGCCCATGCGGTCCGAAATGCACGCAATCGAGGAATACTTCCGCGCCGGCCGCATGCGCGAGCTTGCCGACGGTCGCCACGTCAACGATCGTGCCGATCGAGTGGGCGGTAACGGTGCAGGCGACAAGCCTCGTTTTGTCGCTCAGCAGCGGTTCCAGGTCTTCCGTGTGGAGCATGCCGTCATCGCGCATCCGCCACCAGACGATCTTGGCACCATCCGCTTCGAGCGCAGTCCAGGTGGCGATATCGGCATCGTGATCCATGTCGGTGACGATGATTTCGTTGCGCTCCCCCAGCATTTTGGCGATGCCGAGGCTGACAAGACGGATGAAGGACGTGGCGTTGAGGCCGAAGGAGATTTCTTCCGGTCGGTAGGCATTGACGAGCAGGCCCACGGAAACGCGTGCATCAGCAACGCTTTTGTCAACGCCTTGGCTATGGAGGTATGGCGCCATGCGCTGCACGTTGCAGTCCAGCAGATGCGCGGAGACTGCATCAATCACCACCTGAGGGACCTGCGCGCCGCCGGCATTTTCGAAAAAGATGAAGTCCTTGTATTTCTGAAGCGCCGGAAACTGCCGCCGCACTTCCTCCACCGGGAAGTCAGTTGCAGCGAACTGCTTGTTTGCGAGGATGTCCATACGAAGTCTCCCGTGAAAGTGCCGTCGTGAGCATTTGATCAATGCTAGGACTGTCGTGGGGGGAGATCAAGCGATTAGTTGTGCGTGCAACCTCCTGTCTCGATGCGTGCCGCGCCTGATCCGGAACTCCAGCATGGTCTTGCGGGTTACCTCTCACACAACAGGAGGAATAGGCATGGGCATGGATTCGCCAAAGGCCGGAGCACCCGGCACCACAGACCAGTCCCCGCGGTGGGAGGGTCCACAGGAAAACACGCCACGCGGTTACATGCCGGCAAAGGACAATCCGGACCGTGACCGCGACGCGCTGCATGAAAACAATCGCGACCCGTCGCGTGACAAAGCCACCGATACTGGCAAGATCAAGGGAGACTGACATGACAGGAACTTCTGGAAAGTCGGGCCCCGAGGCGGATGCCAAGGGCCAGTTCGCCAAGTCACAAGGTGATCCGAAGGCAAGCGGCGTCCACAGCGCCAAGCCAACCGTCGTCACCGGGTCGGAGGACGCCACTGCGCATCGCAATCCGCCCGGCCAGAAGAAGCCCGACAAGGATTTCTCGCCGAACTATGACGAGCGGGACATGAACGAAGGCAGTTTCCGCGGATAGCAGGGTAAAGGGTCGGCAGGTGCCGGCCCTTCTGTTTTTGCGATCAGCCACGGCGCGAGCTTCGCTACGCACATTCAGTTCTACCGGCTGTGCACCAGCCTTGGCGAAGACCTGGCCGATGCCAACCAATACCGGCTCGTTCACACCGATCGAAGCCATCGCGCTTGGCATGTCGCAAAGTTGACCTGTCCAACGTCTCTCATTTTTTCGGCAGACGGCGCTGACAATGGCGACCGGCATATCTGGCGTCATCCCGGCATCGACCAGGCGCCCGGCGATCTCGCCCGCGGTGCGGCCGGCCATGTAATAGACAGTCGTCATCCGAGGATCGGCAAGACTGTTCCAGTCGAGACTGTCAGGCAGCACGCCCTTTCGTGAATGACCGGTGACAAAACGCACGCCTTGTGCGTGGTCGCGATGGGTGAGCGAAACGCCGAGCCGGGCCGCCATGGCACTGGCGGACGTAATGCCCGGCACCACATCGACCGATATGCCGTGCGCCTCAAGGCACTCGATTTCCTCTCCCGCACGGCCGAAGATCATCGGGTCGCCGGATTTCAGCCGCACGACGCGTTTGCCGGCCTTGGCGAGCTTCACCATCATCTCGTTGATGTCTTCCTGCCGGCAACTCGTCCGGCCGCCGCGTTTTCCGACCAGCATACGCTTAGCCTCGCGGCGGGCGAGCTCCAGCACCTCGTCCGAAACGAGGTCGTCGAAGAGGATGACATCGGCCGCCTGCAGCGCCCGCACCGCCTTCAGCGTCAGCAGTTCCGCATCTCCGGGACCGGCGCCAAGGAGCGTGACGCGGCCAGTTTTTTCCGGTGATGCCGCTAGGAGACCTGCATCCGAGAGCAACTCCGCTTCAACTGCCGCGTCCGGCGTGGCACCAAAAGCCCGATCGACGAAGCGCTCCCAAAACGCACGGCGAAGTCGGCCGGGCGGGAGGCGGGCGTTGATCCTTTCCCGCAGGGATTGGGCGAGTTGCGCCCAGTCCTTCAGCGATTGCGGCAGCAGGGTCTCAATGCGCCGGCGGATCGCCTGGGCAAGGATCGGCGCGGCGCCATCGGTCGAGATCGACACGACGACCGGCGAGCGATTGACGATCGAGCCGAACTGGAACTGGCAGAACTCCGGTTTGTCGATCACATTGACTGGTATTCCGGCCGCCCGCGCTGCTTCAAAGAAGGCTTGCGCCTCCTGCTCATCTTCGCAGTCGGCGATGGCGAGCGCCGCGCCCGCAAAGATCGCGTGATGCCATGCATGAGGATGATGTTTGAACCGGCCGTTCGGATGTTGCGTGCCGCGTGCGATCAGCAGCGTGAAGGTTTCCGAAAGTTCCCCCGCATAGACATGCACCTCCGCGCCGCAGGCGGCTAGGAGCTCGGCTTTCCATGCGGCCGCATCCGTGCCGCCGGAAACGACCACCCTCTTGCCGTCAAGCGCCCAGAACACAGGGAGCTTGGCAAGCGGCACCATGCGGGCACCACGAACCGGCTGCGGTTCACTCCGCGGCTGCTGCAAGACATCCATTGATGATTCCCCTGATTTCCGCGCGGCAGGAGCCGCAGTTGGTTCCGGCATTGGTATGTTTTCCGACCGCCTCGACGGAGTGGCATCCGTTGCGGACAGCGCTGATGATCCTGTTGATGCCGACCGAAAAGCAGGAGCAGACGGTGGCGCCGGGATCGGGCTGATCGGCGCCAGGGCGGCCGGCGACGATGCCGAAACGCCGGGTCAGATCGGTGTGGCGTGTCGTGAGTTGGCTGATTGCCCAGTTGCGCGCGACGGCGACCGGCTCGCGAGCAAGGAAAAATGCCGCAAGCAGCTTGTCCGCGTCGAAAAAGGCGAGGCGCAGGTCGCCGGTCTGCCGGTCCATGTAACCGAGCGGCTCGATGACGGGGCTGATGCCGAATGTGCCTTGGCACCAGTCGATCCAATCTTCGGGAGCCGTCTTGAAACCGAGTTCGGTGCGCCAGCCGCCCTCGGCCTTGGCGAGCGCCCAGTAGTCCGATTGCGGCGCGGGCTTCGCTATTGAGACGGCGAAACCGTAGTAAGCGACTTCATATGTGCGGGCGGTGACTGCGACGTTCTTGGAGGCCGGCTGGCCGGAGACCGGATCGGTGAGCGGAGGAACGAGGGCATCGATGCGCGCCTTGGCGGAAAACTGGTCGTTCCAGTGCATCGGCACAAAAACGCTGCCCGGCGCCTGCCGTTCGGTGACGAGTGCGCGGACGACCGCTTTGCCGAACGGGCTTTCGAGTTCCACCAGCCCGGTGTTTCGGATGCGCAGTTTCGCGGCGTCCTGCGGGTGGATTTCCGCGAAGGGCTCGGCGATATGGCCGGAAAGCCGGGCGCTTTTGCCGGTGCGGGTCATCGTGTGCCAATGATCGCGAATGCGCCCGGTGTTGAGCGTCAGCGGATAAAGCGCATCAGTACGATCGGTTGCCGGTGCCGTGACGGCGATGAAGCGGGCTCTCCCATCTGGATGGAAGAAACCGCCGTCGGCGAAGAAGCGTTTTGGCTTATCCCCCTCGGCTACCGGCGACGGCCACTGGAATGGCGGAAGTTCATCGTATGCCTCTGGACCAGCGCCCGCATAGGCTCCGATATCGAAGTCTCGGCTGCCTTGGTTCTCGAAGGCGGAGAGCGCGGCATGTTCAGCAAAAATCTCGGCTGGCGATTGGTAGTCGAAACCGGCAAAGCCCATGCGGCGCGCAACCTCCGCCATCTGCCACCAGTCCGGCTTTGCTTCTCCAGGCGATGCCAGGAAGCGGCGCTGGCGGGTAATGCGGCGTTCGGAATTGGTGACCGTGCCGTCCCTCTCGCCCCAGCCGAGCGAGGGCAGGAGCACATGGGCGTGACGCGTTGTGTCGGTGTCACGCATGATGTCGGACACGACCACGAAGGGGCAGGCTTTTAACGCGGCTTCGACCGCAGCGGCATCCGGCATCGAAACGACCGGGTTGGTTGCCATGATCCACAGGGCCTTGATACGGCCGTCCGCGACGGCGCGGAACATGTCCACCGCCTTCAGGCCCGGCTTCGGTGCGATCGTTGGAGACGCCCAGAAACGCTGGACGCGGTCGCGATCTTCAGGGTTCTCGATCGCCATATGGGCGGCGAGCATGTTGGCGAGCCCGCCGACCTCGCGGCCGCCCATGGCGTTCGGCTGTCCGGTCAGCGAAAATGGCCCCATGCCGGGCCGGCCGATGCGGCCGGTGGCGAGATGGCAGTTGATGATCGCGTTGACCTTGTCGGTGCCGGAAGACGACTGGTTGACCCCCTGGCTGTAGCAGGTAACGACCTTCTCCGTCGTTTCGAACAGGTGGAAAAACTGCTCAAGCTGCGATGCCGGGAGGCTGGTGCGTTCGGACAACTCAGAAAATGAAAGCGCTGATGCGGCAGAAACAGCCTCGGCAAAGCCCGCAGTATGCGCCTCGACAAAAGCTCGATCGAGCGCCGCACTCTCCGCCAGATGAGCGAGCAAGCCCATGAACAATGCGACGTCGCCATCCGGCCGGATCGCCAGATGCAGGTCGGCGATGTCGCAGGTCATCGTCCGGCGCGGGTCGATCACGACGACTTTCATCTCAGGCCGGGCTGCCTTGGCAGCAGCAAGCCGCTGGTAGAGGACAGGATGGCACCAGGCGAGGTTGGAACCGGTCAGCACCACCAGGTCGGCCAGTTCCAGGTCCTCGTAGGTGCCGGGCACGGTGTCGGATCCGAAGGCGCGGCGGTGGCCAGCGACGGAGGAGGACATGCAAAGCCTTGAATTGGTGTCGATATTCGCCGAGCCGAAGAAGCCCTTCATCAGCTTGTTGGCGACATAATAATCCTCCGTCAGCAACTGGCCGGAGACGTAGAAGGCCACCGCATCCGGTCCATGTTCGGCAAGCGCCTCGGAAAACTTTCGGGCCACGAGATCGAGTGTCTCGCCCCAGCCAGTCTGCCGCCCACCGATCTCGGGAAACAGGACGCGTCCGTCGAGATCGATCGTTTCGGCCAGCGCTGATCCCTTGGAGCAGAGCCTGCCGAAATTGGCAGGATGCTCCGGATCACCCTTGACCGAAACCGCACCATCCTCATGAACCGAGGCGATGACGCCGCAGCCGACGCCGCAATAGGGGCAGGTGGTCCTGGTCTCGACGGGCATGGGTTGCTACTCCGCCGCTTCCAGCATCACGCTTTCCAGCGCAAGGAAGAGTTGACCGCTTTCATTTTTCAGCGGGATGGTCCGCACCTCGCCCTCGTCTGCACCGAGTGCCTTGCCCGTTTCGAGCGAGATCACCCAGTTGTGCAGCGGGCAGGTTACGGAATTGCCGTGGACGATGCCCTCCGAAAGCGGACCGGCCTTGTGCGGGCAGCGGTTTTCGATGGCGTAAGCCTCATGCTCGCCGGTGCGGAAAACCGCGATCTTCATGAAGGGCGTCTTCACGCAGCGTGCGCCGAGAAGTGGAATGTCGGAAATGTCGCCGATCGGGTGCCAGTTCATGTCCATGTCCTCACTCCGCTGCCTGATGGAAGCCGACGGTGGCAATCGGCTTGAACTCGTGCTTGTCCTTGCCGGAGACGCGCTCCGACCAAGGGTCGACCTGGGCAAATTTCTGGGAGAAGACGAAGCGCTCGTAGTAGGCCTTGCGCTTGTCGGCATCCTCCATGATCTGCCGGCGGATCTCGTCGAGACCGATGCGCTTCGCCCATTTGTAGATGCGCTCGAGGTAGCGGCCCTGTTCCCGGTACATCTGCGTCAGCGCCACGATATGCTCGAGCGCTTCGTCCTCGGTCTTCACGAGACCCAGCACTTCCGTGCCCTTGATGTCGAGACCGGCGGCGCCGGCGAAATGGATCTCGAAGCCGGAATCGACGCAGATGACGCCGATGTCCTTGCAGGTCGCCTCGGCGCAGTTTCGCGGACATCCGGAGACAGCCATCTTCAACTTCGCCGGCGTCCAGGAGCCCCACATGAACTTTTCGATGCGGATGCCGAGCCCGGTCGAATCCTGCGTGCCGAAGCGGCACCAGTCGGAGCCGACGCAGGTTTTTACCGTCCGCAGACCCTTGGCATAGGCCTGGCCGGAGATGAAGCCGGCCTTGCCGAGATCGGCCCACACCGCCGGAAGGTCTTCCTTTTCGATGCCAAGCAGGTCGATGCGCTGGCCGCCGGTGACCTTCACCATCGGGATCGCGAACTTGTCTACGACATCGGCGATGGCGCGCAATTCATCCGCGTTGGTGACGCCGCCCCACATGCGCGGCACCACCGAATAAGTGCCGTCCTTCTGAATGTTGGCGTGGACGCGCTCGTTGATGAAGCGCGACTGGTAGTCGTCGGCATATTCATCCGGCCAGTCGCAGACGAGGTAATAGTTCAGCGCCGGGCGGCATTTGGCGCAGCCGCAGGATGTCTTCCATTCCAACTCCTGCATGACGGCCGGAATGGTCTTCAGGCCCTTGGCCTTGATCAGGCGGCGCACATCGTCATGGCCGAGTTCGGTGCAGGGGCACATGGGCTGCACGGCCTTCGGGTTGTAGGCGTCGCCCAAGGTGAGGCTCATCAACTGTTCGACGAGGCCGGTGCAGGTGCCGCAGGAGGCGGACGCCTTCGTGTGGGCGCGCACGTCGTCCAGCGTCGTCAGGCCCTTGGCCGTAATCGTGCCGGTAATCTTGCCTTTGCAGACGCCGTTGCAGCCGCAGATTTCCGCATCATCCGGCAAGGCTGCAACGGCCGCCATAGGGTCCAGCGGCGACCCTCCCTGATAGGCCTGTCCGAAGATCAGGGTCTCGCGCATGTCGGAAATGTCGACGGCCTTCTTCTTCAGGTCGTTGAACCAGGCGCCGTCGGAGGTCTCGCCGTAGAGGACGGTGCCGATGATCCGGTTGTCCTTCAGCACCAGGCGCTTGTAGACGCCGGCGGTGGCGTCACGCAGCACGATCTCCTGCCGGTCGTCCCCATCGCCAAAGTCGCCAAGGGAATAAAGGTCGATGCCGGTGACCTTCAGCTTGGTCGGTGTATCGGAATGCACGAAGGCCGGTCCGGTATCCCCCGCCAGATGGGCGGCAGCGACACGGGCCATCTCGTAAAGCGGTGCGACGAGGCCGTAGACCATGCCGCCCACTTCGGCGCATTCGCCGATCGCATAGATGTCGCCGTCTGAGGTCTGCATGCCGGCGTCAACGACAATGCCGCGGTTGACCGCGAGCCCCGCGTCCCTGGCAAGCCCCGCGTTGGGGCGGATGCCAACCGCCATGACGACGAGCGTCGCAGGGATGATGCGGCCATCATCCAGTTCGACGCCTTCCACCTTGCCGTCGCCGATGATCTGCTTGGTATTGGCCTTGCAGATTACCTTGATGCCGCGCTCTTCGACCGCCTTCTGCAGAAGGTACCCGGCGGCCGGATCGAGCTGACGTTCCATCAGCGTCGGCATGACATGCAGCACGGTCACGTCCATGCCGCGCTGGGCAAGACCTGCCGCCGCCTCGAGGCCCAGCAAGCCACCACCGATGACAACAGCCTTTTCGCGCGATTGCGCTGCCAGCAGCATGGCCTGCACGTCATCGAGGTCACGATAGGTGATGACGCCCGGCAGATCCTTGCCGGGAACGGGGATGATGAAGGGCACGGAGCCGGTGGCGATCACCAGCTTGTCGTAGCTTTCGGTCACGCCATGGTCGGAGGTGACAGTCTTTGCGACGCGATCGATCGCGACGATCCGATGGCCCTTGTAGAGGGTGATACCGTGGTCGATGTACCAGCCGTCGCCATGGATGACGATCTGTTCATAGGTTTTCTCGCCCGAGAGCACCGGGGAAAGCATGATGCGGTCATAGTTGACGCGCGGTTCGGCGTTAAAGATCGTGACGCTGTAGCGGCCGGGGGCCTGCTCAAAGAGATGTTCCAGCATGCGCCCCGGCGCCATGCCATTGCCGATGATGACGAGTTTTTCGGTCATGTCGTTTACTCCGCGGCTTCAACGAAGCGGTGGCGTTCGTAGAGGAATTTGAGGACGGCCTCGCGGCACTTCAGATACGTGCGGTCGGAGGCGAGTTCGATGCGATGGCGTGGTCGCGGGATCGGCACGTCTAGCACTTCGCCGATGCGCGCCCCGGGTCCGTTGGTCATCATCACGATGCGATCCGACAGCAGTACCGCCTCGTCGACATCGTGGGTGATCATCACCATCGTGTTGCCGAGCCGAGCGTGGATCTCCATCACGGCATCCTGCAAGTGTGCGCGGGTCAAGGCGTCGAGTGCGCCGAACGGCTCATCGAGCAGGAGGATCTTCGGTTCCATGGCGAGTGCCCGGGCAATGCCGACGCGCTGCTTCATGCCGCCGGAGATCTCCGCCGGCCGCTTGTCCTTGGCATGCCCCATCTGCACGAGGTCGAGATTGGCCATTACCCAGTCGTGCTTCTCGACCCTGGTCTTGCTGTTCTTGAAGACCTTTGAGACGGCGAGATTGACGTTTTCATAGACAGTCAGCCAGGGCAGCAGCGAGTGGTTCTGGAACACCACCGCGCGTTCGGGGCCCGGTTCGTTGACCTCCCGGTTCTCCAGGAGCACCGCGCCGGCTGAGACCGGCGTCAGCCCGGCGATCAGGTTGAGCAGGGTAGACTTGCCGCAGCCGGAATGGCCGATGATCGAAACGAACTCGCCCTTGACGATCGTCAGGTTGATATCCTTCAGCACCTCGGCGCGGGTGCCGCCGCGGTCGAAATGCTTGTCGATATGGTCGAGCTTCAGGTAGGCGTTCATGGAATGCTCCCTAATTAGCCGATGCGCCGCGGGTGATGACGGTGCCGAGCGCGGCCACGAGCTTGTCGAGGGCGAAGCCGACGACGCCGATGTAGGCGAGTGCGACGATGATGTCGGGCAGGCGCGACGAGTTCCACGCGTCCCAGATGAAGAAGCCGATGCCGACACCGCCGGTCAGCATTTCGGCCGCAACGATCGCAAGCCAGGAGAGGCCGACGCCGATGCGAAGCCCCGTGAAGATGTAGGGCGCGGCCGACGGCAACATGATCTTGAAGAAGAACTCGAACTGGTTGAGCCGCAGCACTTCAGCCACATTGCGGTAGTCCTGCGGGATGTTGCGCACGCCGACCGCGGTGTTGATGATGACGGGCCAGATCGAGGTGATGAAGATCACGAAGATGGCGGACGGGTTGGAATCCTGGAAGGCGGCGAGCGAGAGGGGCAGCCAGGCGAGCGGCGGCACGGTGCGCAGCACCTGGAAGATCGGGTCCAGCCCACGCATGGCCCAGACCGACTGACCAATAATCGCCCCGACAAGGACGCCGGCAACAGCCGCAAGGCCGAAGCCATAGGCGACGCGCTGAAGGGAAACGAGCACGCGCCAGCCGAGTCCGATGTCCTGTGAGCCGTAGCTGAAGAACGGAAAGGCGATCAGGTCATAGGCTTCCGCCCAGACGACAAGCGGCGAGGGGAGAGATGCGTCTGGCGAAGAACACAGGGTCTGCCAGACGAGCAGGATCAGGGTCATGACGACCAGCGGCGGAGCGACGTTGCGCAGGGCGGTGGCGCCGACGTGCCTGAGGTTGATCTTGCGGACCTGCCTGCCGGAGAACGGCACGACGGTAGCTTGTGGATTTGCCGCGGTGACTGCGGCGAGCTTCGGTTGTTTTGCGAGGGCGGACATCAGCACGCTCCGTTCGAAATGGAAAAAGCCGGCACACCCCAGGGGAGCGCGCCGGAGGTGGGGAATCAGGAGGCGGCCTTGATCGACAGGCTTTCGAGATAGGCGGATGGGTTTTCCGGATCGAATACCTTGCCGTCGAAGAAGGTCTCCTTGCCGCGCGAGGACGAGGCGGGGATGTCGGCGGCGGCGATCCCCAGATCCTTGGCAGCCTCACGCCACATGTCGTCGCGGTTTACTGCGCCGATCAACGCGTTGATGTTGGTATCTGCGGGCAGGTAACCCCAGCGGATGTTTTCCGCGATGAACCAGCTGTCATGGCTCCTGAAGGGGTAGGAGGCGTGGTCGCGCCAGAACTTCATGAAGAGGTCGGTGCCCTTCACGTTGCGCCCGTTGCCGTAGTTGATGTCGCCCTTCAGGCGCCCGAGCACATCCTTTGACGGGACGTTGAACCACTGGCGGCGGCCGAGGATCTCAGCCATCTCCGCCTTGTTGTCCATGCTTTCGCACCACTGCTGGGCCTCCATGACGGCCATCAGCAGGGCTTTCGCGGCATTCGGGTTCTTCTCCACCCAGTCGGCGCGCAGGCCGAGCGCCTTTTCCGGATGCCCCTTCCAGAGCTCACCCGTGGTGGCGGCGGTGAAGCCGATGTTCTGGTTGACGAGTTGCTCATTCCACGGCTCGCCAACACAGAAGACGTCCATGTTGCGGACCTTCATGTTGGCCACCATCTGCGGCGGCGGCACGACGATGGTCGAGACGTCTGTGTTCGGATCTATACCGCCGGCGGCGAGCCAGTAGCGGATCCAGAGGTCGTGCGTGCCGCCGGGGAAGGTCATGGCGGCCTTAATCTCCTTCCCCTCGGCCTTCTTTTTCTCGAAGGCAGCCTTCAGTTTCGAGGCGTCGAGCTGCACGCCGGTTTCGGCATATTCTTTCGCGACCGAGATCCCCTGGCTGTCGAGGTTGAGGCGCGCCAGGATCGCCATCGGCACCGGCTTGTTGTTCTGCGTCACCCGGCCGGTGTGCATGAGGTAGGGGAGCGGCGAGAGGATATGCGCGCCGTCGATGCCGTTCGCGGCGCCGCCAAGCACGAGGTTGTCTCGGGTGGCACCCCAGGACGCCTGCTTGGCAACCTCGACCTCCGGCAGGCCGTGTTTTTTAAACAGGCCTTTTTCCTTGGCGACAATCAGCGGCGCAGCATCAGTGAGCGCGATGTAGCCGAGCTTGACGCCTTTCACTTCCGGGCCGGGCCCCGCAGCAAGGGCGCCGGAGGGAAAGGCTGTCTTGACCGCGCCGACGAGGGCTGCGGTGGCGGTGGTCTTGAGCATGCTGCGGCGGGAAAGGCCGCTCTTGAAAATCATCGTCATGCGCAGGTTCCCTCTGCTGCCAGCTTCGCTCTGGCTGGTTTTCAGGCACAAAAAAACGCCGCTCGGAGATTGCGTCTGCGGGGGGAGGATCCCGGACAGCAAAAACCTTACGACGTCGGTGTCTTTTGCAGGCGCTTATGCCGCGCCTATCTGCGCCAGTCGCCATTGACCGGTGCAGGAATAGCTTTGCAAGGGCCGTGCCAAATTGGTGGTGACTGCCTAAGTCACTGCGGCAATTACACAAATGGGACGATTTTCAGAGCGCCTTTTAATTAGGCATCCGGAACGTATGCAAAAACGATGAGCGTCTGCATCTTCTGCGGCGCGCAAAGGATGTGCAGGACGGTTAGGCTTCAGGCTCGTCAGGAGAGGTTGTGAGGCCAAGTTTCGTGCGTACGGAGAAGCCCTCGACATAAGCCAAGAGAGTAGACGGATCGAAGACATGGCCGTCCATGAAGGCGTCAGATACATCCGCACCTTCTGTTGAGAGATCATCAACCGCGGGTCCCGTGCCCAAGGCGGCACGATAAAGGTCCGGCCGGTAGGCACCCGCAGCCGCGGCCATGCCCTTTTCACTCCCTTCCGCCTGGCCCCAGCGGATCATCTGGCTATAGATCCACAAGGCATGCCCGGGCTTCGGATAGTTGGCGTGGCCTTCGTGGAACTGGAAGTAGTTCGGGATGACCCGCCGGTTGCCCTTGGCGTCAAGGCTGAACTCACCGGCGAGCACCTGGCGGATGATGTGAACCGGCGCGGCGAGGAAACGCTGATCTGCAAGCGCCTCAGCCAGCGCATCACGATTATCCGGGTTGTCGCACCAGCGGGCTGCAGCGTCGAGGGCGGTGATCAGGCGCGCCACCGTCTCGGGATGGTTTTCCGCCCAATCCGGCCGCATGGCGACCACCTTTTCCGGGGCGGATGGCCAGATGTCCTGCTTGGCGGCAACGATGCGGCCGACGCCACGCTCCGACGCCACCATGTTCCACGGCGCGCCGACGCAGAACCCGTCGATTGCGCCCGCTGCCAATGCGTCGGATGTCATCGGCGGCGGCACGACTACAAGCTTCACGTCCTGGTTGGGATGAATGCCACCGGCCGCCAGCCAATAGCGGAATTCGTAATTGTGGGAGGAGAACGGGTAGGTCATGCCGAGGGTCGGCAGCGGTTCACCCTGCTCTTTCATTGCGGCGATCACCGCGGCCAGCGCCTGCGCGTTTTCCAGCGCCGTGGCGGTTTCGGCAATCCCGCCAACCTGCTGCATCCGCTCGAACAACCGGGTCGACAAGGTGATGGCATTGCCGCCGCGACCGAGCGAGAAAGGCGTGATCGTCGGGGAGGGGTTGGAGCCGAGCCCCAGTTGCGCGGCAACCGGCATGGGGGAGAGCATGTGGGCGATGTCGAACTGCCGGAAGGCGAGGCGATCGCGCACATTTGCCCAGGAGACGTCCTTCACCAGGTCGAGCGTCAGCCCTTCGCGCGCGGCAAAGCCGTATTCCGCCGCGGCGATCAGCACCGAGGCATCGACCAGCGGAATGAAGCCGGCGCGCAGCAGTTTTGGCTCCGTGCCCGCGATACGGGATGGCGCCCCAAGACTGGATCCGGCTTCGTTCATCCTCATCACTTCCGGTTTCCTCCGGACCACTTGCTCATCGCCATCACATCAACAACCCAGCGGCCGTGACGACGCTTTGGGCGATGTCCGACATCTTCTTCTTTTCGTTCATGGCCGTCTGGCGCAGCAGCGCGAAGGCTTCCTCTTCGGAGAGCCCGCGCATCTTCATCAGAATGCCCTTGGCGCGCTCGACGACCTTGCGCTCCTCCAGCGCCGATTTCGCTTCCGCCAGTTCCCGCTGCAGGCGGCTGAAGGCGTTGAACCGGTGCACGGCCATGTCGAGGATGGCCTTGACCCGCTCTTTTTTCAGACCATCGACCACATAGGCCGAAACGCCAGCCTCCATCGCTGCTTCTATAAGCGCGGTATCGGAGCGATCGACAAACATGGCGATCGGCCGGCTGACGGTGCGGGTGAGCTGGAACAGATGCTCCATCATGTCGCGATTCGGATTCTCGATATCGATGACGATCACATCCGGCTTCGCCGTTTCGATGATGCGGGCGATCCCGTTGACTTCCTGAACCACCGTGACGTGATTGTAACCAGCCTCCCGCAGCCCTTCCTCGATGATGGAAGCACGGATGGCATTTTCATCGATGACCAGGATGGTGAGATCGGGCGCCGGCATTCTTATAGGAATGACGCAGTGCAGCATGCTTGGCAAGCGGCCGAGAAATGACCGGTGGGATTCGTCCCGCGATGGGGCGCTGGAAAGGACCAGTTAACCTTTATTTTCTACTTCATGTCCTAATGTACCCTCCTTGTTCATCGTACGGTTCTCATGCAGTTCACACGCCATAATCTCCCCCAGAGTTCCGACAATCCGGGCGCCAGCGACGATGGAGTCGAGATGGCGCCGCAACCCCCGCGCCCGCAGAGCTTGGCGGATTTTAACCAGCCGGTTCTGGAGCAGGCGCCGTGGCAGGCGGCCTTCCGCCTTGCGCCGAACGTGCGTTTCACACGCACGCCGGAAAGCGTGCTCGGCCGTAAGAACAACGGTGGGCGCGTTCCGCTGGAGCAGGCGGCCGCCCGCCTCGTGGAAGCCGTCGCCGAACCCATCGAGGTGATTCCGCCTGAGGAGGTTCCCCAGGTTGCGCCCCCGGCACCGGTCATCGATTCGGCGCCGGCGCCTGTTGATCCGCTGGAGCAGATCACCGGCCTGCAGCGGCTGGCAGCGACCATGCGTTACCATGCGCCGGAGGTGAAGAAATTCGTGCCGCCGCAGCCGGAGCCTGAACCAGTAATGGCCGCACCGGTAGCGCCTGCACCGACCGTCGCTGCACCAGTAACGCCTGCATCTGTCGTGGAGCCGCCGGTTGTTGCCGCACCGCGCCACGATATCGCGATCTCCGACTTCGCTTTCTGGGAGGCCATGCCTTTCGAACTGGAAGGCCCGGTAGAACGGGGTGTCGCCGAGACGCCAGTGGCGCAGGCGAAGTTCGTCCCGCAGGCGGTTGTTCACCAGCCGGGCGCGCCGGTGACTGCCCTTTATCGCGAGGTGCCGCGCAAGCTCGCTGCACGCCCGGTCGTGGTTGCCGCGTCGCCGCGCCCACAGGTTACCGCGCGGCCCAATCCTGCCCTGACGGCAACGCCCGAGCCTGTCGTCGCTGCCGTGCCGGCTGCCGCCGTCGTCGCGCCTGCACCCGCCGTCGTGGCACCGGTTGAGGCTCCGACGCCTGTCGCGGCCACTCCGACCCCGGCGCCCGTCTTGATCGCCCAGCCACAGCCGGCTCCAAGCCGCGCCCGCAGCGTTCGTCCGAATGTCGCCGAGTACGAATTCCCGCCGATCTCGCTCCTGCAGGAACCGCAGGGCGAACGGGGCCAGGCGCTGCAGCCCGACGCCCTGCAGCAGAGCGCCGGTCTTCTGGAAAGCGTGCTGGAGGACTTCGGCATTCGCGGCGAGATCATCGATGTCCGCCCGGGCCCGGTCGTTACCCTTTACGAGTTCGAGCCGGCACCTGGCGTCAAGTCGTCCCGCGTGATCGGCCTCTCGGACGATATCGCCCGCTCCATGTCGGCGCTCTCGGCACGTGTCGCCGTCGTGCCCGGCCGCAATGTCATCGGCATCGAGTTGCCGAACGCGACCCGCGAAACCGTCTATTTCCGTGAGCTCATCGAGTGCGAGGACTATTGGGAAACCAAGCAGCGCCTGGCGCTCTGCCTCGGCAAGACGATCGGCGGTGAGCCTGTCATCGCTGAACTGGCCAAGATGCCGCACCTGCTCGTTGCCGGTACTACCGGCTCGGGCAAGTCGGTTGCCATCAACACCATGATCCTGTCGCTGCTCTACCGGCTTCGTCCGGAAGAATGCCGCCTGATCATGATCGATCCGAAGATGCTTGAACTCTCCGTTTATGACGGTATCCCGCACCTGCTGACCCCGGTCGTAACCGATCCGAAGAAGGCGGTGCTGGCCCTGAAATGGGCCGTGCGTGAGATGGAAGACCGGTATCGCAAGATGTCGCGTCTCGGCGTTCGCAATATTGACGGCTACAACCAGCGTGCCGCGCAGGCTCGCGAAAAGGGCGAGGTGATCACCGTCAGCGTGCAGTCCGGCTTCGACCGCAGCTCCGGCGAGATCGTCTACGAGGAACAGGAACTCGACCTGTCGCCGATGCCATACATCGTCGTCATCGTCGACGAGATGGCTGACCTGATGATGGTCGCCGGCAAGGAGATCGAAGGCGCGATCCAGCGTCTGGCGCAGATGGCCCGTGCTGCTGGTATCCACCTGATCATGGCGACGCAGCGTCCCTCGGTCGATGTCATCACCGGCACGATCAAGGCGAACTTCCCGACACGCATTTCCTTCCAGGTCACGTCGAAAATCGACAGCCGCACCATACTCGGCGAAATGGGCGCAGAACAACTGCTCGGTCAGGGCGACATGCTGCACATGGCCGGCGGCGGGCGCATCTCGCGCGTCCATGGGCCTTTCGTGTCGGACGCGGAAGTCGAACTCGTCGTGCGTCACCTCAAGACGCAAGGCCGGCCGGATTATCTCGGCACCGTCACCGAGGATGAAGAAAGCGCCGAGGAGGACGAGGGTTCGCAGGAAGCCGTGTTCGACAAGAGCGCCATGGGCGGTGACGACAGCGACGATCTTTACGAGAAGGCCGTGAAGGTCGTCATGAAGGACCGCAAGTGCTCGACCTCCTATATCCAGCGCCGCCTGTCGATCGGCTACAACCGCGCCGCCTCTTTGGTCGAGCGGATGGAAAAGGAAGGCCTGGTTGGTGCTGCCAACCATGTCGGCAAGCGCGAGATCATCTCGGGCAGCCGGCCGGCGCCGGTCGCCGAGGACTTCGAAGAGTAGACAGGAAAAGAGGGGCCTTCGGGCCCCTCAGTCGTTTCAGCGTCGACGGATATAATCGCTCAAGCGTTGGGCGGCATCTTCGATCTGACCCGGATCGCGCAGATAGCAGGCGCGCATGAAGGCCGCGCCCCCCGGTCCAAAGGCAGTGCCCGGCGCCATACCGACACCCGTCTCATCGACAATGCGAAAGGCTTCGGCGCGGCTGTCGGTGACGCCGTCGATTTTCAGGAAGGCATAAAGCGCACCATCCGGCTTTCGCGTCTCGACCCGGTTCGTCGCGATCAGTGCGTCGCAGAGGATGTCGCGCGAGGTGCGGGCGCGTTCGATGTTGGTGCGAATGAAGTCATCGCCGTGGTCGAGGGCGGCAATCGCACCCTGCTGCATGAACTGGGCGACACCGGAGGTCGAATACTGGATGAGGTTGGTGAGCGTCTGGCCCGTTTCCGCCGGCGCCACCATCCAGCCCACGCGCCAGCCGGTCATGCACCAGTTCTTGGAAAACGAGTTGGCGAAGATGATCCGGTCATCCGGCTCCATGACATCCATGAAGGATGGCGCTCGGCCGCCGTTGAAGTGGTAGAGGCCGTAGATCTCGTCGGCGATGATCCAGAGGCCATGCTTGCGGGCAAGCTCGAGCACCGCCTTCAGGTCGTCCAGCGTTGCGGTCCATCCTGTCGGGTTGGACGGGGAGTTGATGAACAGGGCGCGGGTTTTCGAATTGACGGCCGCTTCCAGCCGCTCGGCATCCAGCACCCAGCGGCCGTCGGTAAACCCGAGCTCCACCGTCACAGGCTTTGCTTCCGCCACCGTCATGGCGTTCACGACATTGGGCCAGGCAGGTGAGAGGTAGATGATCTCGTCACCGGAAGAGGCAACGGTCTGGATTGCCAGCACGATCGACTGCATGCCGGAGCCGGTGACGTAGATGTTGTCGACTGACAATTCCCGGCCGTAGTGCCGTGCGTAGTAGCGCACGATCGCTTCGCGAAGCGCCGGGATGCCTTGCGTCCAGGTGTAGAAGGTTTCGCCGGCGAGCAGTGCGTCACTTGCGGCGCGGGTGATGAAGTCAGGCGTCGGCAGGTCGCCTTCGCCGATCCAGAGCGGCATCAGGTTTTCGCGTCCACGCGCATAGGTCACGATTTCGCCGATGCCACTGCGTGGCGCTGCCGCAGCACGGGCGCTGATGTCAGGTCTGATGATCGTCATGGAGAGCCTGTTTCGGTAGGTGTCTCACCTGCCTAATCTGCTCCGCCTGCGTCGGTCAAATGTTTAGTGGCTTTGGAAACGGCCGAAGGTGCCGCGCGAAAAGCAGAGCGGCTCGCCCTCCCGGTGCGCGGCCCGCAGCACCCGGCCGAGGATCAGCGTGTGATCGCCTGCGTCGTGCCGGTTGGCAAGCGCGCATTCGAAACGGGCGAGCGTTCCCGGGATTACCGGCACGCCCTCGCTATTTTCCTGCCAGGGCAGGTCGTCGAAACCGAGCCCGCCGCGCGTGAACCGGGTGCTGATAAGATCCTGTTCGGCGCTCAGTACATGAATGGCGAAGTGTTCGGCTGCCATGAACGCCTCGTAACGGGAGGAGCTTTTCGCCGGTGACCAGAGAACTAGCGGAGGGTCGAGCGACGCCGAGGTGAAGCTGTTCACCGTCATGCCGATAGGCCCGTTCGGGGTTTTCACCGTCACGACCGCCACGCCCGTGGTGAAGGTGCCGAGGGCGTTGCGGTAGTGCTTCGTCGTCGACGCATCCGGCACAAAGACATGCTCGCTTGCCCCCACCGTTTCGACGGCAATCGTCATGGAACATCCTTCCCGATGGCTGCGGAATAGAGCTCGAACCAGGTCTGGCGATCGATCGGTACGCGCGCTGCGTCACCGATCTTCCTGATGCGGTCGAGGTTGTTGGTGCCGAGCACCGGCAGGATGCCGGCCGGGTGGGCCAGAAGCCAGGCAACGGCAACGGCGGTGGCATCGACGCCCTGCTCGCCGGCAACGCCTTCAAGGATCGACATCAGGCCCGCGTTCTTGAAGAGCGAACCGCCTCCGAGTGGCGACCATGCCATGGGGGCGATCGCGCGCTCCTGCAGGTAGGCGAGGTCGCCATTGGTGAAGGCGCTGGTTTCCATCAGGCTCATTTCGATCTGGTTGGTCACCAGTTCGCTTTCCATGGACGACTGCAGCAGCGAGAAATCCCAGGGACGGAAGTTGGAAACGCCGACCGCGCGCACCTTGCCGGAGGCAACGAGTGCATCGAGTGCCGGGCCGGTGACGTCGGGATCCATGAACGGGTCCGGCCGGTGGATCAGCAGCAGGTCGATATGGTCGACGGCGAGATCACGCAGTGAGGCTTCGACCGAGGCGTTGATGTGCTCGGCACTGGTATCATAGTGCTTGCCGCGCACCGCCGAATGTCGGCCGGCCGGCGCGACGATGCCGCATTTCGTGACGATTTCCATCTGGTCGCGCAGCTGTGGCGCCTGCTTGAGCGCTGCGCCGAAGATCGCTTCAGCCGTATAGCCACCATAGATGTCCGCATGGTCCATCGTGGTGATGCCCTGCTCTAGGCAGGCTTCGATCTTGGCCTGCACGTGCCTTGGCGAGGTGTCGGCGTCGTCGCCGATGCGCCACATGCCGTAGACGAGGCGGCTCAGTTCGAGTTCTGGCGAAAGTGCGACGCGATCAATCTGGGTCGAAGTCATCAGTGACGTTTTCCTGTGCCGAGCGGCGTTGCGGGAGTTTCAGTCGGAACGCGGCCATAAGCGTGCGGCAGCGAGCAGGTTTTCAGTTGTGGCAGAACTTTCTGGCCGAAATGTTCTGCTTCGTCGAGATGCGGGTAACCGGAAAAGATGAAGGCGCGGATGCCCATCTTCTGGTATTCCTCGATCTGCGACAGGACCTGGTCCGTCGAGCCGACGAGTGCGGCGCCGCATCCGGAGCGGGCACGGCCGATGCCGGTCCACAGATGTCGCTCGACATAACCGAACTTGTCGGCAAGTTCGCGCGCCTTTGCCTGATGCGAGACGCCGAGCGAGTTGCTGTCATGGGCGCGGGCCCGGATCAACTGGCCATATTCGTCATCGAGCTTGGAGACGAGGTGCTCGGCATACTCGCGGGCTTCCTGTTCCGTGTCACGCACGATCATGTGGACGCGCAGGCCGTAATCGAGCGTGCGGCCATGCGCCTCGGCCCGTGCATGGACGGCCTTCATCCGTTCGGCGAGCTGGTCCTTCGTTTCCGGCCACATCAGGTAGACGTCGCATTGGGCGCCGCAGAGTTCCAGTGCATCCGGGGAATACCCGCCGAAATAAAGCAGCGGACCGCCATTCTGCTGGTATGGCCGTGCCGGCTCCGTGGCGACGCCCTTGAAGGTGTAGACCTCGCCTTCGTGGTCGATCGTGTCGCGCGTCCAGGCCTGGCGCAGGATCTGCACGACTTCATGGCTGCGGCGATACCGGAAGGCGCTGTCGGCGACTTCGCCGGGGAAATCCGAGCTGATCACGTTGAGCGTCAGCCGGCCTTTCAGCATGTGGTCGAGCGTGGCGACTGTACGGGCGAGCATGATCGGCTGCATCTCACCGCAACGGATGGCGGCGAGCAGGTTGATCTTGCTGGTTACCTGCGAGGCGGCTGCCACGAAGCTCAGCGTATCCTGACCGACCTGGTAGGAGGAGGGGCAGAGGATGTTGCGAAATCCCAGTGCTTCGGCCCGCTTTACGATGTCAGAGCAATGTTCCCAGCTGGATTTCAGCGCGTCGTCCGGCACACCGAGATAGGCGTAGTCGTCGGAGCAGAGGGCCGAAAACCAGGAGACCTCGGCTGCATCGAGATCGGGCGACGTAATGGGTACAACAGTCATCAAAATCCTCCTCGCGGCCTCCCGCAATGTCTCTTGCATATCACCCAGATATGTGTAGATCAATGATGTATCAATTTTCTTTGGGAAGCCCTGGAGGAGGGGACGCGCACGAATGGAAAGCCGGCCGGGAAGCCTCCCGATCTATCTGCAGATCACCGAGCTTTTGGTGCGCGATATCGCCGCCGGTCGGCTGGTGGATGGCGAAAAGCTTGCGCCCGAACGGGATATGGCGGCAGAGCTCGGTATCGCGATCGGCACGCTGCGCAAGGCACTGGCGGAACTGCAGAACCGCGGCCTGCTCGAGCGGGTGCAGGGGTCGGGCAACTACATTCGCGCCGTCAGCGACCCGGCGAGCGTCTACGCCATGTTCCGCCTCGAACTCATCAAGGGCGGTGGCCTTCCGACGGCCGAAATCATCGACGTGTCACGGCTCGACAAGCCGAAGGACTTGCCCCGCTTCGGCTTTTCGCCGGAAGGTCATCGCATCCGCCGCATCCGGCGTCTGTCCGGCCAGGTCGCCGCTTTGGAAGAGATCTGGCTCGACGGCTCCTATGCGCCGGTGATTGCCGCCGAGGACCTTTCCGAGTCGCTCTATCTCTTCTACCGGACACGCCTCAATCTCTGGATCGTGCGGGCGGAAGACCGGATCGATCTCGACCAGGTGCCGGATTGGGCGCCACTGGAATTCGGGCAGAAGCCCGGCGCGCCGATCGCGCATGTGTTGCGAACCAGCCAGTCGCAGGACGGCGCGGTCGCGGAAGTTTCCCGTACATGGTTCGACCACGCCGTGGCTCGCTACGTGTCACGCCTGAGGTAAGTCTCCATGGATCTGAGTGCCCGCAAGATGCAGCTGCAAATAACGCCTGACGGTTTTTCGCTTCTTCTCGATGACCGGGTCGTGCTGCGCCATTCGGCGGCCGCGCCTGCCATCTACGTCGGTCATGGCCAGGAGCGCATGGACATGTACCGCGGCAACTTCGAGATCGAGGACTACATCACCGAGCGCAGTGCGCTGCGCCACGTTACCGTCGAAGGCAGCCGCATCAACTTCTCCGAAGCGGAAGGAATGGCAACGCGGCTCGAGATGACGCTGGCTGGTACCCATATCCATTTCCGCTCGCTCGATGACAGCATCAATCGTTTCTGGATTCGCATCCAGGCGGAAGGTGACGAGCATGTCTGGGGCGGCGGCGAGCAGATGTCCTATTTCGACATGCGCGGGCGCCGCTTCCCGCTTTGGACCTCGGAACCTGGGGTCGGACGCGACAAGACCACGGAGATCACCTTCAAGTCGGACATGGCAAAGGCCGGCGGCGACTACTACAATACCAATTACCCGCAGCCGACCTATGTCTCGTCGCGCCGTTATGCGCTGCATGTCGAGACGACGGCTTACTCCGTCTTCGATTTTCGCCGCGACAGCTTCCACGAGATCGAAGTATGGGCCGTGCCGGAGCGGATCGAATTCCACTCGGCGCCCAGCTTCATCGAACTTGTCGAGCAGTTGTCGCTGCGGTTCGGCCGCCAGCCGGAATTGCCGGACTGGGTCTATCGCGGGGCAATCATCGGCCTCAAGGACGGGATGAATTCGTTCTCCCGGCTGGAAGCCATGCGGGCGGCGGGCGTGCAGGTGTCTGGCCTCTGGTGCGAGGATTGGGTCGGCATTCGCCAGACATCCTTCGGATCACGGCTGTTCTGGGACTGGCAGGCGAACGAAGCTCGCTATCCCGGCCTGCGTGACAAGATCGTTGAGCTCAACCAGCAAGGCATCCGCTTCCTGGGCTACGTCAACCCGTATCTCTGCGTCGACGGTTCGCTGTTTCCGGAAGCCGAGGCGGCCGGTTATTTCGCCAAGGATCAACTGGGTCGCACCGCGATCGTCGACTTCGGCGAGTTCGATTGCGGTGTTGTCGACTTCACCAATCCGGACGCTGCGGAGTGGTTCGCCGAGGAGGTGATCGGGCGGCGGATGCTGGATTATGGTCTTTCCGGCTGGATGGCCGATTTCGGCGAATACCTGCCGATCGACGTCGAACTTGCAAACGGGATCGACGCCAAGCTGATGCACAATGCCTGGCCGACGCTCTGGGCGGAAGTCAACGCCAAGGCGGTGGCGAGCCGCGGCAAGACGGGCGAAGCGCTGTTCTTCATGCGCGCCGGCTTCACGGGGGTGCAGAAACACTGCCCGCTTTTGTGGGGCGGCGACCAGTCGGTGGACTTTTCGCGCCACGACGGGCTCGTCACCGTCATGTGCGCCGCGCTCTCGTCAGGCCTGCTCGGCAACGCCTACCACCATTCCGACATCGGCGGTTACACGAGCCTGTTCGGCAATGTCCGCACGCCGGAGCTGCTGATGCGCTGGGCCGAGATGGCAGCGTTTACGCCCGTGATGCGCTCCCACGAGGGCAATCGCCCCCGCGACAACATCCAGATCGACCAGGACCCTGAGGTGCTTTCGCATTTCGCCCGGATGACGCGGATCTACGTGCATCTGGCACCCTACCTGAAAAGCCTGTCGAAGGAGGCCGCAACCCTCGGCCTGCCGGTGCAGCGGCCGCTCTTCCTGCACCATGAGCATGACCGCCGGACCTATGCCATCCAGGATGCCTACCTCTACGGCCGTGACCTGCTCGTGGCGCCGGTATGGCAGGCGGCGCAGGCGGAGCGCCCGGTTTATTTGCCGGAAGGCGAGACTTGGGTGCATGTCTGGATGGGTGAGGTCTATGACGGGGGCCAGATGGTGACCGTTCCGTCGCCCATTGGCAGTCCCCCCGTCTTCTACCGCAAGTCATCCACCTTCGCCGAGACCTTCAAGGCGCTCGCCGAGATCTGAGCGGGTTCAGAAGGTCTCGATGCGGATATCCGGCGTGCGGGAATGTTCGAGTACGAAGCGCCCGTTCGGCAGGTCGTTTCCGTCGAGCTTCCAGGTGATGCCGGCCTCGTCCAGCCCATAGTGGACCCAGCGCGCCCGAAGCCGTTCGCGAAGCACCGGCTCGGATGGTGCAAGCAGGATCGTCAGGTCAAACAGCGGTGCTGCGTGCGACCATGGTTCCTGGTCCACCAGCAGGTAATTGCCCTCCGCCAGCACGACATGGGTGTCGGGTGAAATCGGTCGAGCGGAGGCAATGGCGATCTCCCGGGAACGGTCGAAGACCGGAACCAGCACCTCCTCTTTTGCGGCGCGCACGGCCTGCAGGATATCGATCAGGCCGCGGACATCGAACGTCTCCGGGGCGCCTTTGCGTGGCAGCAACCCGCGAGCTTCAAGCACGGCATTATCCATGTGAAAGCCGTCCATCGGCAGCACTTCCGCCGTCTCGTCTTGCCCGGTCAGCGCCTCGCGCAACGCATCCGCCAGCGTCGATTTTCCCGAGCCGGGCGGGCCGGCGATGGCGACGATAAAGCGATCACGGCCCTGAGCCTTGTCAACGATGGCCTGCACAATGTCCTGGAGCGTCATCGAAAACTGCCTGGATGGGAGAACGAGTGGAGCATAGCCTATTTGACGCAGCGCAGCCCGTCCATCAGCAGGGTGATCAAACGGTGGGAGCGCTCGCGCCATTCCGGCGTATCGGGAATGGAATAGATACTGGTTAAGGCATTCATGACATCCGCCGCATCGACATCGCCGCGGACGGCGCCCGTGTCGCGCGCTGCCACGAGCAGCGTTTCCAGCGCGCCCCTCACATGACCGAACTTTTCTGCAAACATCGAGCCGTGCGAGGTCATCAGGATGCGCAGGCTGTTCGACATGCCGCGTTTCGTCGCCATGAAGCTCACGAAGCGGCGCATCCATTCTTCCAACGCCACATCGGGCGGATGTTTTTCGGAAAGTTCCGCCGCCGCGCCGGCCATGGCCTCCAGTTCGCGGCGATAGACCACTTCCACCAGGTGCTCGCGGGACGGGAAGTGTCGATAGAGCGTGCCGATGCCGACGCCCGCGCGCTTGGCGATGTCTTCCAGCGAAGCCTCCGCGCCGTTTTCTGCGAAAGCCAGTGCTGCCACCTCGATCAGTTTCTGCCGATTGCGGCGTGCGTCTGCTCGAAGCTTCGGCGGTGCGGATGTGGCTGTGTCTGGCTCGGCCGCGGCCAATTCTGACTCCCATGGAAACAGGGGCTTGACGAAAACCTGCAAGCCGTTAACTTAACCGGAGGCTCCTCCGTTTATCCGGAGTGCCTTCAACTTCTTAATCCAGAAGTTTGGGGAATGTCATGCCGAATTCGCGCGGCGCGTCCCACGACCAAGACCGATATAGCGTCCGGCCGAGCCTCGGCCAGCCCTTGTAGACTTTCGATAATCCATACTCGTGACGATAGCAGGAGCTTTCATGACACGAACGATTCATCTCACGCTCGACATCAATGGCCAGCGCCATGAACTGGATGTCGAGCCGCGCGTCACGTTGCTCGACGCGCTCCGCGAACACCTTGGCCTCACCGGTACCAAGAAGGGTTGCGACCAGGGCCAGTGCGGCGCCTGCACCTGCCATGTCGATGGCAAGCGCGTCCTCTCCTGCCTGACGCTCGCCGCCCAGGCTGAAGGGCGGCAGGTGACGACGATCGAGGGGCTTGCCGGTCCGAATGGCGAACTTCATCCGGTGCAGTCCGCTTTCATTGAACATGACGCCTTCCAGTGCGGTTATTGCACGCCCGGCCAGATCATGTCGGCGGTTGCCTGCATCCGGGAAGGCCATGCCGGATCCGACGAAGAGATCCGCGAATACATGTCCGGCAATCTCTGTCGGTGCGGCGCCTATAACAGCATCGTTACGGCGGTGCGCGAAGCGGCGGAGATGGCGTGATGAAAGACTTCTCCTACCTTCGCGCCGCCTCCGCGGAAGAGGCAAGCCGTGCCGCGCAGCAAGCGGGCGCCATGCTGCTCGCCGGCGGGACGACACTTCTCGACCTCGCCAAATGCGGTGTCACCGAGCCGGACACGGTGGTCGATATTACCCGTCTTGCCGGGCTCGATACGATCAATGTCGGCGAGGGCGGCCTGACAATCGGTGCGCTTGCGACCATGAGCGCTGTTGCCGATCATCCTGAGGTCAAGACGCAGTTTCCGGCTATCGCGCAGTCCCTGTCGCTGGCCGCCTCCGCGCAGCTTCGCAACATGGCCACGATCGGCGGAAACCTGCTGCAGCGGACACGCTGCGCCTACTTTCGGGATCCTCAGGCCTTTCCCGCCTGCAACAAGCGTGCGCCGGGCTCCGGCTGTTCGGCCCTGGGTGGGGTGACCCGCAATCACGCCGTCCTCGGGACCAGCGAAAAATGCATCGCGACCTACCCTGGTGATCTTGCGGTCGCACTTGTGGCCTTCGACGCGGTGGTGGATCTCGGTACCCGGCAGGTGCCGGTGGATGACTTCTTCCTGCCTTATGGCGAAGCACCGGAACGGGAAACGCTTCTGCAGCCGGGCGAGATCATTCGCGGCATCACCGTACCGGCTTCGGTTGCGGCACGGCAGTCGGTTTACCTCAAGGTTCGTGACCGCCAGTCTTATGAATTTGCAGCAGCCAGCGCCGCCGTCGGGCTGGAGCTCGAGGCGGACGGTCGGACCGTGAGCGATATCCACGTTGCCTTGGGCGGTGTCGCCACCAAGCCGTGGCGGGCGCTTGCGGTGGAACAGGCTCTCATTGGCAAGGCGCTGGATGCGGATCTCGTGCGCAGCGCGAGCCGGCTCTCCATGGAAGGCGCCGTCAGCCACGGCGATAACGCCTACAAGATCGAGCTTGCGCCGCGCGTCGTTGCGCGCGCCATCCTTCAACTGGCTCCAAGCCTGGGAGACCTCGCATGACCATCATGGCACCTCGAAAATTCGGTGATTCCTCCGACGGCGTCGTGGGCGGACGCCAGACGCGCTTTGAAGGTGATCTCAAGGTCACCGGCGCGGCGAAATACGCGCTTGAACACCCGGTGGAGAATCTGGCCCATGGCGTGCTCGTGCCGAGCACCATCCCCGCGGGCCGGGTCGTCTCCGTCGACATGCAGGCAGCGCTCGCTTCCCCCGGCGTTCTCCTGGTGCTGACGCCGGAGGATGACTTCGGCATGCGTGTCGCAACCGACTGGGGTGGCAATCGCCCGGACGAACCCTATTACCCGCTGTCGCGCGAGGTCCGTTACAATGGCGAGCCGGTCGCGGCCGTGATTGCGGAAAGCCGGGAACAGGCCGTTGCGGCCGCCAAGCTGATCCGGGTGACCTATGAAGAGGCTCCGCATGTGGCGAGCCTGGATGATCCCAATGCCGGTGAAGGAAACCTGCTGGAGCATCTCAGCGCCAGCTGGGGCGATGCGGAAGCGGCCTATGCCGCCGCACCGGTCAAGGTCGAGGCCGAATACAAGACGCCACGGGAATACCATGTGGCGATGGAGCCGCATGGGCTCACTGCAAAGTGGGATGGCGATCAGCTGACCGTCTGGGAGCCGAGCCAGTGGTCGCACGGCATGGCCCGCTCCTATGCCGAATGGTTCGGCCTGCCGTTTGAAAACGTCCACCTGATTTCGCCCTTCATCGGCGGCGGTTTCGGTTCCAAGGGCGCGGCGCTGGCGCATGGTGCCGTTGCCGCATTCGCGGCGCGCAAGCTCGGTCGGCCGGTCAAGTTGGCGCTGACGCGTCCGCAGAACTTCACCGGTTACGGTGGACGCGCGGCAACCCGCCAAACGATCAAGCTCGGCGCAACGCAAGACGGCGTGCTGCAGGCGATCGTACATCGCGGCGCCAGCGAAACCTCGACCTATGGCGTCTGGCCCGAGCAGACGGGCGCGGCGACGCCCATCATGTACAAGGTCGAGAATCTTTCGAGCGAACATCGGGTCGTGCCGGTCAACACGGTGACACCCGGCGCCCTGCGTGGCCCGGGAAAGAACCCGAGCGCGTTTGGCATCGAGACCGCGATGGATGAGCTTGCTGCACAGCTGGGCATGGATCCGCTGGAGCTTCGGCTGAAGAACTATGCCGACCGCGACTACCAGTCAGGCAAGCCATGGTCGACGCGCCGCCTTCGCGAGGCCATGACCGAGGGTGCAGAGGCCTTCGGCTGGTCGAAGCGAAATCACGCGCCGCGCTCGATGAGGGACGGCCGCACACTGATTGGCTGGGGCATGGCCTGCGGCACCTTCCCGGTGATCCAGGCGCCGAGCGAGGCGATGATCCGCATCCTCGGCAATGGCCGGGTCGAAGTTGTGAGCGGTGCGATCGACATGGGCCAGGGCACCTATACGATCCTGGCGCAGACGGCAGCCGAGATCTTCGGCGTGCCTGTCGATCAGGTCGAGGTGCATCTTGGCGATTCCCGCATGCCGGGCTCGGCAATCGCCGGCGGCTCGATGCTCGCCGGTTCGATCCTGGGCGCCGTCCACAAGGCAGCGTCTGCTGCCCGCGACGAACTGATCGGGCTCGCGCTCAGCGAACCCAGTTCGCCGCTACGTGATACCGGCGCCAATACGCTGACCTTCAGCGGTGGACGGGTATCTGTGGGAGGGGAGGGCCCGTCGCTCACCCTGCCGGAACTGATGCAGTCGCTCGGCCGCGATGTCCTCGAAATCCGTCGCAACACATTGCCGGATGGCGCCAGCATGGAAGACCAGCACCAAGCCTGGACCACCATGGCCAAGGTGGAGGGGCCGACCATGGGCGAATACTCCATGCACAGCTGGTGCGCCCACTTTGCCGAGGTCCGGGTGGACGAGGATTTCGGTACGGTGCGCCTGTCGCGCATGGTCTCGGCGTTTGACTGCGGCCGGCTCTACAATCCGCGCATGGTGGAAAGCCAGTGGCGCGGCGGCATCATCATGGGCATCGGTCAGGCGCTTCTGGAAGAGGGACTGGTCGACATGCGCAACGGGCGCACCGTCAACAACAATGTTGCCGACTATCTCGTGCCGACCAATGCCGATGTCCCGGATATACAGGTCATTTCGGTTGGGGTGCCGGACTACAACGCGTCAGCCTTGGGCGGCAAGGGTGTCGGCGAAGTCGGTATCGTCGGCGTTGCCCCGGCGATTGCCAATGCCGTGTTCCACGCCACGGGCAAGCGGGTCCGCGAGCTGCCGGTGACGCTGGAGAAGCTGATCTGAAGCAAATGAGGGGCGCCGCGCGGGGTTGTCCCTCATCCGTCCCTTCTCAATCCTCGTCATAGCGCTGTTCGGCCCACGGGTCGCCGCGCATATGATACCCGTTCTTTTCCCAAAAGCCGGCCTGGTCGCGGCTGAGGAACTCGATCCGCTGAAGCCATTTGGCGCTTTTCCAGAAGTAAAGATGCGGCACCACGAGCCGTACCGGCCCGCCGTGTTCCTCGGTCAGCGGCTGCCCTTCCCATGAATGCACAATGATCGCGTCCGGCGAGGCGAAGTCGGAGAGCAACAGGTTGGTGGTGTAGCCGTCGTAGCTCGTCAACATCACCGCAACCGCCTCGTCCTTCGGGTCGACCGCGTCCAGAAGGTCGTGGGTGGCGACGCCCTTCCAGTTGTTATCGTAGCGCGACCAGGTCGTGACGCAGTGAATGTCGGAGCGCATCTCGCTCTGCGGCAGGGTGTTGAAGGCAGCCCAGTCGAAGGTGATCGGGTTGTTGACGAGCCCGCGCACGTCGAGCTTCCACTGGGTAGTGGGAACGCGCGGCTGCTGGCCAAGATCAAGCACCGGCCAGTTCTTCACCAGGTGCTGGCCGGGTGGCAGGCGGTCCGTTTCAGGCCTCGTGATGCGGCCGGTGAGGAACTTGCCTTGCTCGGCCCATTGGCGCTTCGTGCGCGTGAGCTTTGAGTCCTCCGGCTGCCCATCGTCCAAAGGCGTATCATTCGCCATATCGGTTCTCCTTGCGTATCCCAATAATCTGATCAACAAGGGGGACAAATCAATCGCATCTCCGGAATATCGATGTCCTCCTTCAATCCCCTTGTCGAAAAGCTCTCGCCGCCTCCCGTTCCCGCCGTTGCCGCCTGGGGCAGGGCTTACCGCGGAACCCATGGTCCGCTGATCGACCTTTCACAGGCGGTTCCGGGATATCCGGCCCATCCGGAGATGCTGAGGCTCCTGGGGGAGACAGGATCCTCGACCGGGTTTACCGGCTACGGCGCGATCGAAGGCGAGTTGTCGCTGCGCCAGGCCTATGCCGCGCACCTGTCACAAGTCTATGCCGCTGAGCTTCGGGCGGACAACATCCACATCACCTCGGGCTGCAACCAGGCTTTTGTCTGCGCCGCCATGACGGTGGCGGGTGCCGGTGACACGGTACTGATGACCGAGCCCTTCTACTTCAACCACGAAACCACGCTGGCGATGATGGGCATTCGGACCGCCTTCGTTCCATGCCAGGCTGAACGCGGCTTCCTGCCGGATCTTGCGGCGATCGATGCCGCCATCACGCCTCAGGTTCGCGCTCTCGCGCTTGTCTCGCCCAACAACCCGACCGGCGCCATCTATCCGCCGGACCTGCTTCGCGCGATCTTCGACCTCTGCCGGGAAAAGGGCATCTGGCTGATCCTCGACGAGACCTATCGCGACTTCATGCCGGATGCGGGACGCGCGCCGCATGAACTGTTCTCCATGGCCGGATGGGAAGAGACCCTGATCAGCCTCTACAGCTTCTCGAAATCCTTCTGCATCCCCGGCCATCGATTGGGCGCGATCACCGCGGGCGCCGCGACGGTCGAACAGATCGCCAAGATCATGGATAACCTGCAGATCTGCGCCCCGCGGGCGGCCCAGGCCGCGGTGGCGCAGGCGCTGCCGCTGCTGGCCGATTGGCGGGAAGCGAACCGCCAGGAGATCGGCCGCCGCGCCGAGGCCCTGAAGACGGTCATGCGCTCCGTCAACGATTGGACGCTCGATGCGATCGGCGCCTATTTCGCTTTCGTGCGGCATCCCTTTGCGGGCCATAGCTCCGTGGAAGTGGCGGAGAAGCTTGCGAAGGAAGCCGGGATCGTCTGCATTCCCGGCGTCTATTTCGGCGAAAGACAGCAGGACTATCTGCGGTTCGCCTTCGCCAATGCCGACGCGCCGACCATTGCGCTCCTGCAGGAACGTTTGAAGAACTTTTCGCTGTCGTGAGGACTGCCGCCCGTATATAAGCGGGCGATGGTTCAACGCGCAGGCAGTGCCGATCTTCCCCTTCATGGCGGCCGGGTTCCCCGGTGGCTCGGCGAGCGTATGACCAAGCTCGGCGCGGTCATCACCCAGGCAATCGTCATGGAATATGGGCGTGACGAACTGCTGCGGCGGCTGGCGCATCCCTTCTGGTTCCAGTCCTTCGGCTCCGTCATGGGCATGGACTGGCACTCTTCCGGCATCACCACCAGCGTCATCGGCGCCTTGAAGCGCGGCCTGACGCCGATGGCCGGGGAACTCGGCATCCATGTCTGCGGCGGTCGCGGCAAGAATTCTCGGGCCACCCCGGACGAACTGATCGCCATCGGCAACCGCGTCGGCATCGATGGTTCGGCACTTGCCCAGACAAGCCGGCTGGTCGCCAAGGTCGATAGCGCTGCGGTTCAGGACGGCTTTGACCTTTACCTGCATGGCTTCATCGTCACCGATGATGGCAAATGGGTCGTCGTGCAGCAGGGCATGAATGGCGACAGGCGGCAGGCGCGGCGTTACCACTGGCTGTCGGAAGGCATCACCAGCTTCGTTGACTCGCCGCATGCGGCGATCGAGGGACGCCGGCAGGGCGAGATCGTCAACCTCGCCGACAAACGCGCCGAAGCCTCGCGCAAGGGGCAACTCGATCTCCTGGCGACACTTGGGCCGGACCGCATCGTGCGCGAGGTCATTGCACTTGATCAGGGCCTGAAGGCAAAGGAGACGGCGCAGCCCATGCTGCCGCACCTCATCATGCCGGCGCATCACGATGTCCGCGAGGAAGACGTCAACATGCGGCGGCTGCACGGAACGCTCGCGGCGGCCGCCGATCGCGGGCCGGAAGATTTCGAGCAACTGCTTCTGACGCCGGGCGTCGGCGCCCGCACGGTCAGCGCGCTCGCCATGGTCGCCGAAGTGGTGCATGGTGCACCGTGCCGCTTCTCCGACCCAGCGCGGTTCTCGCTCGCCCACGGCGGCAAGGATCGCGAGCCTTTTCCGGTGCCGATCAGGGTCTATGACGAGACGATCCGGGTGATGAAGTCCGCCGTCTCCAAGGCAAGGCTCGGCCAGCAGGAGCAGATGCAGGCGCTCAGACGTCTTGACGACCAGGCCCGCCAGCTGGAGCGTTACGTAACGGGTCCGGACCTTAAGGAAATCATCGCCGGCGAGTTCCACCGCTCGCATGACTGGGGCGGCCGCAGTGTCTTCGGCTTCGAGCCGCCGCCGGCTGATGACGTGGAGCGCCGCCGCGGCTGAACGGGAACGATGCCGAAGCCCACTGGTTCTCCCCTTGAACCCAAGGAGGATCCGATGGAAGACAAGGACATCAATTCCGGCCCGACGAACTTCGGTGGTCACGAGCCTGACATTGCAAAAAGCTCAGGCACCGGAGAGGTGCCGCATAAGCAGGGCGGCGATCCGACATCGAAAGACCTCAACAAGGCACGCAAGGTCTGGGGTGCCGACGGCACCAGCGACCTGAGCGGGCGCGTCGCCGACGCCGGTGATGGCGGCGGCACACATTCCATGCCTTACGACATCGAGACCGCCTCGGATGCCGTGAACCGGCAGACCAAGCCGCGAGACGCGTAACGCTTAGCGAACGTGCAGCGGTGCTTCGGCGTTGCGGGTCGCGATACGGCCCGCAAGCTCGCCGACCCGAGCCATCGCCGTTGCCAGCACATCGTCCGGCACGGTCAGCGAAATGCGCAGGAAGCCGGCCGCCTGGTCACCGAAGGATGTGCCGGGCATGACCGCCACCTTCTCCTCGCGCAGCAGTTCCCAGGCAAACTCCTCGCCATTGAGGCCGGTCGCGGTGACATCGAGAAGGATGAACATGCCACCTTCCGGCGGCATCGGCTTCACCAGATTGCTGCCGGTGAAGGCCTTCTCGACGATCGCCGCGCGACGGCGGTAGTTTTCCCGCATCACGTCCGCCGTATCGAACTGTTCGGACAGCGCCAACGCCGTCATGTCGGCGATGAAGGGCTGCACGCCGAACAGCATGGTCTCGGAAACCGGCAACAGCTTCTCGCAGAATTCCTCCGGACCGGCGGCCCAGCCGCTGCGGAAACCCGGTGCGGCATGCGACTTGGAGATGGAGGAAACGACGATCGTGCGTTCCGCCAGTTCCGGCATGTCGAAAGGTGATGCGAAGGGGATGCCTTCGAAGATCAGCTGCTCGTAGACCTCGTCGCAAACGATCCACAGGTCGTGCTTGCGGCAAATCTCGCCGATTGCGGCAATCTCTGACGCCGTCAGCACGGCCCCTGTCGGGTTATGCGGCGTGTTGAGCAGCAGCACGCGGGCTTCGGGCGTGATTGCCCGCTCCAGGTCTTCGGCCTGCAGGTGGAACTTCTTTTCCGGCCGCAGCGGCACGGGGGTCATGTGCGCGCCGGTCGAGGCGATGACGCCCTCGTAGGTCGCGTATAACGGATCGCCCACCAGCACACCGTCGCCGGCTTCCACCAGCCCGGTCATCACGCCATAAAGAGCCGTCTGGGTGCCGGGAAAGCACAGGAAGTTGCGCTCGGTGACGCCTGGCCGGCGCGTCGAATATTTATCGACCAGCGCCTGCAGCACCGGTGGCTCGCCACGGCCGTTGGAATAACGTGTGCGCCCGGCATACATGGCGCGCGCTGCCTCATCGAGCAGCGCCTTGTCGGGGGCAACATCCGGCTCGCCGATTGTCAGCTCGATGATGTCATCGCCCGCCGCCTTCATGCGCCGTGCAGTCAGGTGAAGCGCCCATCGGCCGGAGCCGAGATGGGCAAGACGGTCGGTGATCGAGGCATAGCGCATGATGGTTCCTTCGGCTCAAATCACCGCAGGCTCTAGCAAATGCTAATGCGCGGAGCAAACCCAAGGGCAAACGGGTAAGAACCGATCAGCGCTTGCCGCCGGCGAGCCGTCTGGCTTCCGGCCTCGTCCTCAAAAGCAGCATGGAGGCGGCGCCAAATGCCGGGCCGATCGCCAGCACCGCGAAAGTCCATCGCCAGCCGCCGAAGAGTGATGCCAGGTGCGGCAGCGCCCAGATCATCAGGATGGTGAGCGCAAAGCCCATGCCCATCTGCAGTGACAGCGCCGTGCCGATATAGCTGCGGTCGGCAAGCTCGGTAACGGCGGCGGAAAACTGGGCGGAATCGCCGATGATCGAAACGCCCCAGGTGATCACCACCAGCGCCAGCAGCCAGAATGGACCATCGAAGACAAAGCCGATCAGCAAAGCGCAAGTGCCGGAAACGATCATCATGCCAGCCGTGGTGGCGGTGCGGCCGAAACGGTCGGACAGGATGCCGCCGGCAAAACAGCCGAACACACCGGCGGCGACGGCAATAAAGGTGAGCAGCGATGCCTGCGCGCTGAGGCCCGTGCCGTCGGTGTCGAGGGCTGCTGTCAGGTAAGCCAGCAGCCACGCCCACATCGCATAAAGCTCCCACATGTGGCCAAGGTACCCGCCGTTGACGAGCAGGAGGTCGCGGTCCTTCAGCACCCGGCCGATCTGGCGCGGATCAAACACCGCCTTGCCGAATGGATAGGGGCCTTCGCGCGTCCACAGGAGGAAGACAAGCGAGCTTGCCAGTGCAGCCATGCTCGACAGCAGCAGTACATGTCGCCAATCGACCAGCGATGACATGCCACGGAAGAGATGCGGCAGCGAGGATCCCGCAGTAATCGCGCCAATCACGCCGGCGAGTGCCAACCCGCGGCCGGAAATGAACCAGGTCGAGACGAGCTTCAGCGCCGGCGGGTATACACCGGCAAGGGCGAAGCCGGTGAGGACGCGGAAGAAGATGGAGCCCGCGGGGCCGGGCTCCAGCAGCATCGCGGCATTGGACAGCGCTGCCAGCAGGCCGGAGCCCGCCATCAGACGGTTCATGCGCACGAGGTCGGGCAGGTTGAAAAAACTCGCCGCGAGCGCGCCGATCACAAAACCAATCTGCACGCCGTTGGTCAGCCATGCCGCCTGGGCTTCGCTCAGCGACCATGCCCGGATCAGTTCCGGCGCGACGGCATTGGCGGAAAACCACGTTGAAAAAGACAGCACGACCGCGCCGCACAACACCGCCAGCATCCGCCAGCGGTATGGGGCAGGGGCGTCTTGTGCGGTCGCCGTCATGTCTCGCACCACCGAGTCATCTCGCGGTCCGATATTTCGCCGCAACGTGCCGGTCTGCCAGCCGTGGCGTGCCAAACAGCTTCTCGCGCAAGGTCCCGTCGCTGTAGGCGGTCTTGTAGAGCCCGCGCTCCTGCAGGATCGGGATCACCAGTTCGATGATGTCGTCGAAACATTCCGGCACCACGGTGCGCGACAGGTTGAAGCCGTCGACGCCGGCCTCATCCATCCACGCGGCCAGATTGTCGGCGATCTGTTCTGCAGAGCCGACCATCGGCGCCTGGCGGCTGCCGAGCACCATCTGCTCCAGGAGCTTGCGCTTTGTCCATTGTGGTCCGGCGGTGCGGGTCATCGCCTCGACATTCGAGACGATCGCGGAACTCTTGCCGGTCTCGACCGGCTCGTCGAGATCGTATTTGGAAAAATCAATACCGAGCGAGGCCGCCGCATGCACGAGCGCGCCTTCGGAACTTGCAAAGGCGCGATAATCCTCGAATTTTTCGCGCGCTTCCTTTTCGGTTCGGCCGGTAACGATCGTCGCGCCGACGAAGACCTGAAGATCGTCCTCGTTGCGGCCGTAGGTTACGGCGCGGCTGCGGATATCGTCGACGATCGCCTTCACCCCCTCGACCTTCTGGCCGTTGACGAAAACACATTCGGCATGGGTGGCGGCGAACTGGCGCCCGCGGGTCGATGAACCGGCTTGGTAGAGCACCGGGGTGCGCTGCGGCGAGGGGGCGCATAGATGCATCGCGTCCAGCCGGTACTGCTTCCCCTCATGGTGGATCTTGTGGACCTTGGCCGCGTCCGCATAAATCCGGTTGGCGCGGTCGAAGAGCACCGCGTCATCTTCCCAGCTGCCTTCCCACAGCCGATACATGATCTCCATATATTCGTCGGCGAGGTCGTATCGGTCGTCGTGGGCAGCAATGCCGTCCAGCCCTATCGCCTTGGCGGCGCTGTCGAGATAACCGGTGACGATGTTCCAGCCGATCCGGCCGCCGGTGAGGTGGTCGAGGGTGGACATGCGCCGCGCAAACAGGAAGGGCGGCTCGTAGGTGAGGTTGACGGTGATGCCGAAAGCAAGGTGCTGCGTCACCGCGGCCATTGCCGGCACGATCATCATCGGATCATTGACCGGCAGTTGCACCGCGCCCCGAATCGCTGCGTCGGCGCTGCCGCCATAGACATCGTTGACGCCCACAACATCGGCCAGGAAGATCCCGTCGAACAGCCCGGCCTCAAGTTTTCTCGCATAGTCGGTCCAGTAATGAAGCTCCGCATAACGATGCGACTGGTCGCGCGGATGCGCCCAAAGGCCTTGCTGAATATGGCCGACCGTGTTCATGTCGAAGGCGTTGAACCGGATTTCGCGTGCCATGCTGTTCCCTTGATCCTTGCCGTTGAAGATACGGGCTGTCTCTTATATGACTACGTCGTCCACTATATAAGACGATCAATGGAAGGCAAGCAGGATGTCAGCTGATCCGGACCCAGTTCATGCCATCGCCGCCCGGCTGAAGCTGGAGCGGGAACAGCGCGGCTGGTCGCTGGCGGAGCTCGGAGAGCGGTCCGGCGTCTCGAAGGCGATGATCAGCAAGATCGAGCGGATGGAGGCGAGCCCGACGGCCACCGTGCTTGGCCGCCTGTCTGGAGCGTTCGGGCTGCCGCTGTCCGTGCTGCTGGCGCTGGCGGAACGGCAGGAGCAACGCCTCAGCTTCTCTGCCGAGCAGCCCATCTGGACCGACCCGGAGACTGGTTATACACGCCGCGCGGTCTCGCCTCCCAACGCGCTGGTCGAGCTTCTCGAGGTGGTCCTGCCGCCGGGCGTGCGGGTGCCTTATCCGGCAGCCGCCTTCGCCTTCCAGCAACAGCAGATTTGGGTTCTGGATGGGAAACTCGATTTCCAGGAGGGTCCGACGCTTCATCACCTGGGGCAGGGCGATTGCCTGATGCTCGGCCCGCCGGCCGACTGCGTGTTCTTCAATCCGACGCCAGAAGCCACCCGTTATCTCATCGCGCTGACGCGCAGATGATCGATAAAAGAACGGCGCTTCCCGGGCAGGGAAGCGCCAGTTGGGGAGGGTACTTATGACGCTGTCGTACGTATGGAGGTCACGCGTGCGACACGGCTTGAACACGAGTTCGTGAGTTTTGTTCCAAGGAAACTTGGCAGATTTGCGTCAAAGGCGCCGCGTAAATCGCGGAACATAAGCATGGTGTTCCGGTTCTGCTTTCACACGAGGAAAGGAGAACCGGCCATGAGCAAGGCAGTCGAAACCACCGATCACAAGCAGATTCGCCAATGGATTGAAGAACGTGGCGGCCATCCGGCTCGCGTCAAGGGCGCCGGTGAAGGTGGCCTTTTACGCGTCGATTTCGGCAAGCCGGAAGACTCGCTGGAAGAAATCGAATGGGACGACTTCTTCTCGATCTTTGACGAAAACAAGCTGGCATTCCTTTTCCAGGAAGAGACCGAAGCCGGCAAGACGAGCCGCTTCAACAAATTCGTGTCCCGCACGAAGCACTGAGGCCGCGCGTCACCTCGCGCGACAGAACCAGAGCCAAGGAGGACCATGATGTCCACGTCCAAGCACTTCAAGACGCACACGCCGAGCGATGCCGACCTGCGCAATGACCCCGGCATCGGCCAGTCGAAGGGCCTAAACCGCTTTACCGGAGATGAAGCGATCGCAGGCGAAAACACCGAGGAAGGTGATGTCGCAAACGACACCCATCGCTTCGGTGGCGTTGATCCTGACCAGCGCGGCCGCGCCAACAAATAAGCCAAAGGAGGTTTTTCAATGCAAGTCGACAAGAACCTGCAGGGCACCAAGACCCACCAGCAACAGCGCGCGATCCTTGAAAAGCAGATCAACACGGCCAATGCCGGCAAGGATTTCGATGCTGAAACTGATCTGAAGCGCAGCGACGAGGCGCGTGACGCCTTCCGTCGCGGCGACAACCTCGACATGCGTGCCGCAGACGTTTCGATGAACGACGATCCATCGATCATTCGCGGGCACAACCAGGAAAGCGAACACAACAAGGGTCGCGGCTAAGCCGGTGGATCCGAAACGAGGGCCGGGTGTGGAACCCGGTCTTCCTCCCAAAGGTTGACGAACCCGCCCCGGGTGTCGACGTTGCAGGTCTGATTTCGATGACCGAATGACATGACCGGCGGGTCTGGGAGGATGACATGCTTGCGCAACGCTCTACTTTTTCCAACCGAGCAGATGCCGGACGGCAGCTCGCAGAAGCGCTTCTGGCCAGCGACCTCCGTGACCCGGTGGTGGTGGCCCTGCCGCGTGGCGGCGTGCCCGTGGGCTTCGAGATCGCGCAGCGGCTTGCCGCGCCGCTGCATGTCCTGATCGTCCGAAAGATTGGTGCGCCGGGGCATCCTGAAATCGGCATCGGCGCCGTCGTCCATGGGCGCGAGCCGCATGTGGTGGTGAGCGAGGAAGCCGCGCGGCAATTCCAGCTACCACCGGGCTATATCGCGGCTGAACGCGACCGCCAGCTTGCGGAGATCGACCGCCGCCGCCGGATGTATCTCGGCGAGGATGCCGACAAGACGCCGGATCATGCTGGACGCCCGATCGTGCTTGTCGATGATGGCGTCGCGAACGGCGTGTCGATACGCGCCGCCATTGCACGGCTCAGGGAGATCGGCGTATCCAGCATCCATGTCGCCGTACCGGTTGCGCCCGCCGCTGTTGTTGAACTGCTTAGCCAGGAGGTGGAACAGGTGACGTGCCTTGCCACACCGGAGCGGCTTGATGGCGTCAGCCTCTTCTACGACGACTTCGACCAGGTCGATGACCAGGAGGTGATCCGGCTTCTGAAGCTGGCGCGCGAGGATATGGCGCGTCGTGCCCGGTCAGACGTCCACCGTGGCGAGTAGGGGCAGGTGGTCTGAGGCGAGGCGCGCCAGCGGTGTCGAGACGGCAGTCGTTTCAACCGCTTCCACTCCGTCCGAGACAAATATGTGGTCGATCTTCATGAACGGAAAGCGCGAGGGATAGGTGGCGGCATTGCGGCCATTCGTCTTTCGTTGCACGTCGGTAAGCTGGCGGGCAATCGCCTTGTAGGTGGCGGTGATCGGCGGGGAATTGAAGTCGCCGATCAGAATGCGCGGCTTGCCAGCCGCATCCGGATGGTTGATCCAGGAAGGCCCGAGCAGTTCGCCGATCTGGTTCAGCCGATCGGCGCCCCGCAAGCCTAGGTGTGTGTTGAACACCTGCAGCTTCTTGTCGCCAACATCCACCTCGACCCATAACGCGCCGCGTTGCTCGCCGGTGGAGCGCAGGTCGCCCGCCTTGATAAGACGGGCGGGAAACGCGGTCAGGATCGCGTCTCCATAATGCTCCTCCTGCACCCGCAGTGCCGGGTGAAAGTGGAACTCCATCTTGAGGAGCGAAGCGATCGTGTGCGCCTGGTCGACGCCCGCCGTGCGCATGCGGCCGACGTCCAGTTCCTGCAGGCCGATGATGTCCGGGTTCACCTCGGCAATGACTTCCGCGATGCGTTCCGGATCAAGCTTCCGGTCGGTGCCGATGCAGCTATGCACGTTGTAGCTCAGCACCTTCAGGCGCGTTCTTGCGGCAAGCGGTGGCGATGCGGGCGGGGTATTTGCGGCTGCAACGGGCTTATTCATAGCGCAGGGAACCCGTTTGGCGGCTTTTCGTTCCGCTCTTGGAACTTTGTGCAAGAGAGGGGCCATGATCACCAGACACCACATCCTGAAGGTCTTTGTTGGCGTCGTGATCTGCCTGGCCGCCTTGCTCATCTATCGCAGCCTTGGCCGCTATACCCTTGATGAGATCGAGGAATCGGTGATGTCGATTTCCCGATGGCGCCTGCTCTCTGCCTTCGGCTTCGTCGTGCTGTCCTATCTCTGCCTGACCGGTTTCGACACGCTTGCGGCGCGGTATGTCGGAAAGTCGCTGGCCTATCGGCAGACGGCGCTTGCCTCCTTCACCGCCTTGTCGATCGGCCATAACCTCGGCTTTGCGGCGCTGAGCAGCGGCGCCGTCCGTTATCGCTTTTACTCGCGTTGGGGTCTGAGCGGCGAACAGATCGCCAAGATCATCCTGTTCTGTGGCGTCACGGTCGGGCTCGGCCTGCTGACGCTCGCGGGCCTCGCGCTCATCCTGCAGCCAAGCGCGAAGGAAAACCTGCTTGGCCTCGATCTCGTCGGCCGCATCGCAGCCGGGCTCGTCTGCCTTGCCGGTCCAGCCGTTTACCTGCTGGTCTGCGCCACTATCCGCCGTCCGCTGCGGCTGTGGAAATGGCGATTCGAGCCGCCGAGACTGACAATTGCGCTCGGACAGATCGGCATTGGTACGCTCAACTTCGCCTGCGTGGCGGCTTGCATCCACCAGCTTCTCGCCGGTTTCACCAGTGCCAGCTACATGGATGTCGCGACCGCTTATGTAACCGCCAACATCGCGGCGCTGGTCAGCCATGTTCCCGGCGGGCTTGGCGTGCTGGAAGCGACGATGCTCAACATCTTGCCGACGACGGCTGCCATCGGCGCGCTGGTTGCGTTTCGTGTGCTTTATTTCTTTATCCCGCTGCTTGTCGGCATCCCGACGCTGATTGCCAGCGAGGCCTACCATCGTCATCGCGGCGGCCGTTATTCACAGCAGACGGTGATGTGACAGCCGGTGGAAGAGCCGGCCGAACAGACGTCGCGCACCCGAACGGATCTCGGGAATCGGCCAGAACGGCTGCTTCGGATCCATGATTCCCGTTCCCGGCAGCGAGCTGACCTCACCCTTATGGGCATCGACATCAAAGGCGCGCAGGCCACGCGGCTTGACGTTCAGCTGATCCACGGCGGCGATCATCGAACCGGTTTCGCGGATGATCCTGTCTACCTCGGCCGGATCGGCATCGAGATGCTCCGCCAGCAGATCGCTGCGCAGCGCCACGATCGCCTCGCGCCCGTTCGGGTCTGTGGTCTCGACCGCAAGGTCGGCCTCCGTGTCCAGCCCTTCCGATCGGTTGTTCAGGTTCGAGGAACCGACGCGGACGAAACGGTCGTCAACGATGATCAGCTTCGAATGCACGATGATCTCGCGGTCGTTGCCGGTTTCGTCCGGCACGGTCGCGTAGAAGATGCGCAGGCGGTTGTAGCGGTCGGCGCGCATGAGGCGGCGGATCAGCCGGGTGCGGTTGTTGCCCATCATCAGCTTTTCCAGGAAGCCGTGCGACTCCCGGGTGACGATCACCACCACTTCCGGCCCGGTCGCCTTCTTGAGTTGGCGCGCCAACGTGTGGGCAACGCCAAAGGAGGCAAGATACTGGGTCTCGATGTAAAGATGACGGCGGGCCGCTTTCAGCGCATCATGCGTCAGGCGGATCGCCTCCCGATGGCCGCGGCGACCCTTCCATTTCCAGGGTTCGGTCAGCGCCAGTCCTGCCCTGCAGTTCAAAAGCGCAGGCGGGAGATCTTCAGGCCATGGCGCAGCATTTGCGGATGTCTCTACCGGCTGCACCGGCTCCTTGGTCGCTTTCTTCCACCGCCGCCGGGTCACGTCGCCGATCAGCTTGGCGATGTCGCCGGTCACGATGGTCTGCATGTCATGCACCGGGCCGTAGCAGGTGCCGTCGGGAGAGCAGCGGGTGGGATTAACGACAGCATGCGAACGGTCGTCCCACCGTCGGGCGGTCAGGTCGATGCCGCCAAGGAAGGCGGTGCGATCGTCGATCGCCACGATTTTCTGGTGATGGCTCGCCCGCAGGGGATGTTCGAAATCAAACTCCAGCCGGATGCGCGGATGGTCGCTCCACTCCATCTTGCCGAACATCTTGAGGCTCTTGCCGGAATAAACCGGACCCATGCCCCAGACGAGGATGCGCACTTCCAGCCCCGGCTTTTCCTCGACAAGGCTGCGAAGAAGCATGCCGAGCGTTTCGCTGCCTTCTTCCTTCGGCCTCAGGCGGATGCCGGGATTGAAGTCCCAGCCGACGATGAAGATCGAACGTTCGGCCTGCCGCAGCACCTGGTCTAGCCGGCGGAAATATTCATCACCGTCGATCAGGAAGGCGACCTTTTCGGCCTTTGCGCTTCCGAATGCATTTCGCCCGGGCCGAATGATCGGCTCCGGTTGCCCATCCTGGACCTTAGAATTTGTCGTAAACTGCACCTACGCCACCTCGCCACGAAATGGCCGGTCAACGCATCAATTTTGCAAATTGTTCCAAGCGCGGGCATGGCTGCCCTGCAGCGTGCTCCGTTTCCTCTCAGGCCGCCGGTGGCGTGTAGACCGGCGGGTTGGGGTTTTCGTCCGGGTTCGGGATCGGATCCTCATCCGGCAGCCGATCGGGCTCCGGCTCGTTGATCGGTGGATCCGGTGTCCAGATCGGTGGCGGCATCGTCGGAACTTCGCCCGGTTCCTGAGGATCTGGTATCATCGCAAAACTCCTCGGTGTTCTACAAACCGCCGCGCGGCACCCTATGTTCCTGGGGCGAGGCGCACTGGCATCATGGAGGGTCAATCCCGCGCCGCATGCGTTGGTTCCCTCACACTTGGGAGGAACCCTGCGTGCGGGTTTGGGGTTGAAGTGGCGCCTGAACTGTCCGCTCCTGCGGATGAAGATGAGGAGAGGCGCATGACACATGCCCGAGACAATTTCCTGGCTTGGCTTCGCGCAGCCCATGCCATGGAGGAGCAGGCAATCACCATGCTGACGGACCAGGCGCGTCGCATCGAAAGCTATCCGGACCTGAAGGAGCGCATCCTGCGGCACCTGGAAGAAACGCGCGGCCATGAACAGGCCATCAAGGAACTGATCGAGACATTTTCCGCCTCAAGCGGCGTGCTGGTGCTGAAGGAAGTTGCCGCCAAGCTCGCGGCCAAGACGCGCAATGTCGGCAGCATGCTCACCAATGACGAGGTGGTCCGTGGCGCCGTTGCCAGCTACGCCTTCGAACATCTGGAGATCGGGCATTATCGCATGCTGATCGCCGCCGCCGACGAACTCGATGAACAGGCGGCCAAGGTGATCCTCGAGCGCATTCTTGCGGAAGAGATTGCCATGGCCGACTGGCTCGCGGCCAATCTCGACGCCACCACGCGCATCTTCCTGATGCGCGACGAGCGCGACCTGATGGCCAAGCGGTAAGGGATCGCCAGCCGTAGGAACAAACGCGCGGCTGGCGGTATGGTTATCTTGAAGTCGGGCCCGAGCCCAAACGGGAATGCAGGCATTGCTCATCGCGCACGCCCTGCTGGTAAAGTTCGATAATACGGGCGGCGAGATCATCTTCGTCGAGGCTGTCGCCTGCGATCCCGCGGGATGCGCGGGCATCCTTGAACAGGCGCTGCAGGAACGCCAGTTCGCTCGGCTCGAAAGTATTTGTTGAAGCTGTCGGATACATCGTTTCTGCCCCCATAACGAGGCGAAAGCGCTTGTCGTCTTCCAGTCGCCGTTGTGCCGTGAAAGTTCCGGCGATGGGCTAAGCCTACGCCTTCCCCACCTCAATGCAAGCGGGGAAGGCCTGATAACGCTGCTACCGGGGCTCCGAACGCCCGCATCTCACCTAGTCGTGAAGATCTGCTACGACTTCAGCTGGTTTGCCTCGTTGTCGTGGAACTGTTCGTTCTGGATCGTCTTGCTGTCCAGCCCGCGTTCCTGCGAGTGCTGCGCCTTGTCACGGTTCGACAGGACCATGTTTTCCGGCACAAGGTCCTTGTCGATGTCGGTCATGGCACCGGTACCATCACCCTTGCCCTGGTTGCCGGCACCCATGTTCTTCGAGCTTGCGTTCGCCACGACTTATCTCCTTGTTTCTTCAACATGGACCCAACAAGCAGGATGGCGTTTTGATCCTTGTTAATTAGCCAACCGCGGTGGATGGGGCGGATTGTATCGCTTGCGGACGCTGAAAGGCGAAAGCCTCCAGCCACAGTTGGGTGGAGAGAATGCCGACGAAGGCAGCGTTGTCGCGGAAGCCGGAGACCGTCTGGCTGCGGCACTTGGCGTGCAATCTTGCGACGGCACGCGCATCGAAGAGTCCGCCGGCTGAAATGGCCTGTTCGCTCAACAGGTGGGCAACATAGGCACGCTCGCCATTGCCGACGAAGGAACGGCTGTCGGGTGCCCGATACGGCTGCTTCGCCCGACTGCTGATCGACTGGGGCAGTACGTCCCTCGCGACCTGTCGCAGGATGTGCTTTTCCTTCAATCCATTCAGCTTGGTGTGCGGCGACAGGGCGTTTGCGAACTCCACCAGTCGGTGGTCAAGGAAAGGGAAGCGCCCTTCAACGCCATGCGCCATGGCCACGCGGTCGCCCTGGCTCGACAGGATATAGCCCGGCAGCAGGAAGCGCGCTTCGAGACATTGCGCCTGATGCAGCGGGTGCCAGCGGCGGAAATTGGCTGGCAGGCGAGCGGCAAGGTCTTCCGCCGCATCATAACCTTTGAGAGTGGCGCGCAGGTCATCGGAATAGAAGATCTTGGTGGCGGAAGTCGATTTGAACCGTGGCCGGTGGGAAAACAGCGGGTCATCCTGACCATCTCCACCCACCCCGAAGAAAGCCGATAGATACTCCGCGGACTGTTGTTTCAGGCCCGGCAGATAAGGATAGAGCTTGCGAAACAGATGCGGCCTGATCTTCGAACCTGGCTGGCGGCCGCAGAACCGGCGGATCTGCGCCTCGCGGAAGATATCGTAGCCGGCGAAAATTTCATCGGCGCCCTCGCCGGTCAGCACCACCTTCATGCCATTGGATTTTACCAGCCCAGCCAGCCGGTAGAGAGGAGCAGGTGCCGTGCGCAGCACCGGCCGCTCGGCCGCGCGGATCACGGCGCCGAAGTTTTCGGCAATGTCGTCGGGGCCGCAGGCAACGGCATGGTGACGGGTGCCGAGCGCCCGCGCCACCTCCCTTTGGAAGGCACTTTCATCGTGTTCGGCGCTGTCGAAGGTGACTGAGAAAGTATTGAGCCCCGTCGGCGCCATGGGCGCCGCGAGCGCCGTGATCAGCGACGAGTCGAGCCCGCCGGACAGGTAGGCGCCAACCGGCACGTCGGCCCGCATCCGGATTCGCACGGCATCGGTGAGGAGCGCCCTCAGCTCTTCTTCTTTAGGCTTGGGATCATAGGCGTGGCCGGCATCCGGATAATCGAGCGTCCAATAGGAGCGAAGCTCGATGCGCTTGCCCTCGCAGATCATCAACTGGCCGGGCTCCAGCTCAAAAATGTTCCTGAAGGCAGTGCGCGGCGCGATCGGCGCCCAGAGGGTGAAGGTCTGGTCGAGCGCGATGGGATCCAGTTCCGCCTCGACGCCTGGTACCGCCAGCAGCGCCTTCACCTCCGAGCCGAAATAAAGAACACCAGCGTGTTGTGTATAGAACAGCGGCCGCACGCCCATCCGGTCACGCGCCAGGATCAGCCGACGCGCCAGCCCGTCCCAGATGGCAAAGGCAAAATCGCCGTTGAGCCGCTGCAGGCAGGCTTCGCCATAGGTCGCGTAAAGCTGCAGCAGCACTTCGGTATCGCTGCCCGTCCTAAAGACGACGCCACGCGACTTCAGCTCCTCGCGAAGCTCCACGTAGTTGAATATCTCGCCGTTGAAGGCGGTCGTGAAACGGCCACTCGGATCCGTCATCGGCTGGTGCCCGTCGGACAGCCCGACGATCGACAAGCGTACATGCGAAAGGCCGACACCCGGAGCGGTGAAGGTGCCGCGACCGTCGGGGCCGCGGTGGGCAATGGCATGCCCCATGGCAGAAAGGAGCGCTTCCGACCGCTCCGTGCCCCATGTCTCCCCTACGAAGCCTGCGAAACCACACATGTCGTCCACCACAGCCGTTGGTCCCTTTCACTTCTACCGGGAATGGCTGGAGGACCTGTTAACGCGACGTCAGGCGGGTTGCATGCCGAGGATCACCGTCGGCCAGAGCTCCGAGACCGTCGGATGGATGGGCACGGCCCAGCGCAACTGGTCGTATGTTGCGCCGGCATTCATCATGTCGAGCACGCCGTGGATCGACTCGTCGCCTCCTGTGCCGAGAATTGCCGCACCGAGGATTTCGCGCGTATCAGCATCGGCAACGATCTTCATGAAGCCCTGCGTCTCGCCTTTTTCGACTGCGCGACCGACGCGCTCCATCGGCCGTGTCCCAACCAGCACCTTCCTGCCGGCCTTGCGCGCCTGGGTCTCGCTCATGCCAACGCGCCCGAGCGGCGGATCGATGTAGAGCGCATAACCGAGCACCCGGTCGGATACCTTGCGTTCCTCACCATCGAAGAGGTTGGCGGCGACGATCTCGAAATCGTTATAGGCGGTGTGGGTGAAGGCGCCCTTGCCGTTGCAGTCGCCAAGCGCCCAGATGCCGGGGACATTGGTGGCGAGGTAGTCGTCGACCTTGATATGTCCACGATCATCGGTTTCGACGCCCGCCTTGTCGAGATCAAGGTCATCGGTGTTCGGGCGGCGACCGACGGCGAGCAGGATGTCCGAGCCGATCACGTCTGGCGTGCCGGCGCTGACAAGGACGGCCACGCCATTACCGTGTTTTCGGAAACGGATGTCATCGGCGCCAGTGCGGATGGTGATGCCTTCCGCCTCCAGGATGCTCCGGATCGCCTGCGAAATGTCCTCGTCCTCGCGCGAGACAAGCCGCGGCCCCTTCTCGATCACCGTCACCTGCGCCCCGAAGCGGCGGTACATCTGCGCAAATTCAAGCCCGATATAGCTGCCGCCGATCACCACCAGGTGTTCCGGCACCCGGTCGAGCACCACGATGTCGCTGTTGGTCATGTAGGGTACGCCATGGATACCCGGGAAATCCGGGATGATCGCCCGGCCGCCGACATTGAGGAAGATCTGCGGTGCGGTGAGCCGTTCATCGCCGACGCGCACCGTGTTCTTGTCCTCGAAGCGCGCGTGGCCGCGGATCAAGGTGCAGTTCGGCATGCCGTCCAGCCAGCTTTCGTTGCTCTGGCGCGAGTCGAGCGTGACCTTGTGCGACCGGCGCATCACCGCCGGCATGTCGACCTTCACCGGGCTCTCGAGCACGACGCCATAATCCCGGCTGCGGCGCGCCAGATGGGCGGCATAGGCGCTCGCCACCAGCGTCTTGGTCGGTTTGCAGCCGGTGTTCACGCAGGTCCCGCCGACATGCTTGCGCTCGATGATGGCAACGGTCTTGCCGGCATCGTTGAAGCGGCCGGCGAGCGGTGGTCCGGCCTGGCCGGCACCGATGATGATCGCGTCGAAGTTTTTCATGTGACAGCCGTCATGGTGGGTAGGGCAGAGACGATGAGATAGGCGCCGATGATGGCAATGGCATCCTCGATGAAAGCGGCCGGCGGATCCTTGCCGAAGCTCGCCGCCAGCCGGGCGCGTATGGCCGCCCCGCCATAGGTGCCGATTGTCGCGCCGATGACGCCGGCGATGAGGCAACCGATCCAGGCGCCGTGGGGGATGCCGATTGCCGCACCGGTCAGTGCGCCCATGACGAGCCGGGCGGCAAGCTGCGGAGGAACGGTGCGGCTTGGGGTGGATGGAAGCTGGTCCGTCACCAGTTCGGCCAGCGTCAGGATGGTAAGGATGCCGACGGCCCAGACGGAGCCGAGAAAGGCAAGCCAGGAGCCGGAAAGATCAAGCCAGCCGAGATAGGCTGCCCAGGCAATTGCTGCGGGCGCCGTCATGGCGCGAAGACCGGCAACCACGCCGATCAGAAGTGCAAGCAGGTAGATCACGAGACACTCCCACGGTTGAGCGCGGATCGCACTCTGGCGGCGATTGCTGGATCGAATGCCTGATCTGCCGCCAAGTCAAGCCTGCGGCCACCGCCGCCGGTTGTGTGCTTCGCCAAGATTCGATGGCCTTCATCAAAGCAAGCTTCTAAAATGGAGCACGAAGAACGGTCGGGAAGGAGCCTCACCAATTGAAGTTGCGTCTGCTGCTGGCGCTGGCGATAGCCCTTGCGATCGGTCTGGCTTTGACGTTCAAGGGCAGCGCGGTGGTTGGGCGCATCTACATGAAAGAGGCGACCACCCAGGCCGCCACGACGCTTCGGCTTGCCGTTGCGGCGCTTGACGGGCACCTGAAGCGCTACGAGGCGCTTCCGGCGCTGATCGCCAGCCAGAACAACATTGAGGCGCTTGTTTTCGACCCGAAGAACGAGGGCCTGCGCGCCCGCACAAATGCCTATCTGAAGGAGATCAACGCGCTGCTGACCTCCTCGGACATCTATGTGATGACGATGGACGGGCAGACGATCGCCGCCAGCAACTATGACTCGCCCGTTTCCTTCATCGGCGAGAACTTCATCTACCGCCCGTATTTCCAGGATGCCGCACAAGGCCGGCAGTCGCGCTTTTATGCGCTCGGCACCACCTCCTCGAAGCGCGGTTACTATTTCGGCTCGCCGATATTGGTCGACGGGGTGATCCGCGGCGTCATCGTCTTCAAGGTCGATATCGATCTGATCGAAGACAGCTGGAAGGGCACGGATGACCGGATCTTCGTATCGGATCCGGAAGGCATCATCTTCATGACCGGCAGTCCGGAATGGCTCTATTCCAGCATCAATCCGCTGACGCCGGAGCGCATTGCCCGCACCGAAGCCTCGCGGCGGTATGCCGATGCCAAGCTTCGGGAACTACCGTTCCAGCCCGGTACCTATGCCGGCCATGATGTCGTGAAGATCAAGGACGAGGGCAAGGAGCAGGAATACCTGATCCTCTCGCAGCCGATGCCGGAAGCGGGCTGGACGGTGAACGTGCTGATGAACACTGCGCCGGTACGGATACAGGCCAATACCACTGTCATCGCCGTCATCCTGACGCTGTGCCTTGCAGGCCTTGCGATCGCGATCGTGTTGCAGCGTCGCATGCGGCTCGCCGAGCGCATGCAGTTGCAGGCGGAAGCGCGCAACGAGCTGGAGCGCCGGGTCGTGGAGCGCACCGCCGATCTGGCGCGGGTCAACAGCCGCATCAAGGAAGAGATTGCCGAGCGGCGCCTGACGGAGCAGCGGTTGCGCCAGACCCAGGCCGATCTCATCCAGGCCGGCAAGCTTGCGGGGCTTGGGCAGATGTCGGCGGCCCTCTCGCATGAGCTCAACCAGCCGCTCGCGGCCGTGAAAACGTATGCCGAAACCACCAGCGTGCTGATCGACCGGGGGCGCATCGAGGAGGCGAGCGACAACCTTCGCCGCATCTCGGCCCTGATCGACCGAATGGCGTCGATCAGCAAGCACCTGCGCAACTTCGCCCGCAAGCCGAACGAGAAGCTCGGTCCTGTGTCGGTCGCCGATGTGCTGCGCGATACGCTTGAGATTGTTGACGCCCGCCTCAAGGCAGCCGATGCGAAGCTTGAAACCGAGATTGCACCCGGCGTACCGGCGGTGAAGGCGGGCGCGGTGCGGCTGCAGCAGGTGCTGGTCAACATCATCACAAATGCGGCAGATGCCGTGGAGGGCCTGGAAGACCGTCGCATCACCTTCACCGCCAGCGCAAACGGCAACAAGGTCGTGTTGTCGGTGCGCGACCGCGGGCCCGGCGTGCCATCGGCCATCCATGGGCGCATCTTCGATCCCTTCTTCACGACAAAGGGCGTCGGCAAGGGGCTGGGGCTCGGTCTTTCGATATCCTACAACATCGTCAAGGATTTCGGGGGCAGCCTTTCTGTCGCCGATCATCCGGAGGGCGGCGCGGTGTTCTTGATTGAGCTGGATGTCGCTGACGACAATCTTCTGGAGGCAGCAGAGTGAATACGCAGCGGGTTCTCTTGGTCGATGACGAGGAGGAACTGCGTCGCTCGACGGCGCAGGCGCTCGAACTCTTCGGCCTCGATGTCCAGACCTTCTCCAATGCCGATCATGTACTCGAGCTTGCTGGCTTCGGTTTCGACGGCGTGGTCGTCAGCGACATTCGCATGCCGGGCATGGATGGCATGACGCTGATGCAGAAGATCCGCGAGCTGGACCCGGAGCTTCCGGTGATCCTGGTGACGGGTCATGGCGACGTGCAACTGGCGGTCAAAGCCATGCGCGAGGGCGCCTATGACTTCCTCGAAAAACCGTTCACGCCGCAGCATCTCGCCGGCATCATCCGTCGCGCGCTCGATCGGCGCGGTCTGATCCTGGAAAACCGCAGGCTGCGCGCCGTTGCCGGCAAGCGCGACGATCTCGAAACGCGCCTTCCAGGCCGTACCCAGGTGATGGTCGACCTGCGCTACCGCATTCGGGCAATTGGTGCTGCCGATGCCGATACTCTGGTCATTGGGCCAACCGGCGCCGGCAAGGAGGTCGTGGCCCGCGCGCTGCACGATATCAGTCCGCGCGCCAACCGGCCGTTTATCGCCATCAATTGCGCCGCCCTTCCAGAAAACCTGATCGAGAGCGAGTTGTTCGGGCACGAGGCCGGGGCTTTTCCGGGCGCTTTGCGACCGCGTTTCGGCAAGTTCGAGCACGGCCGCGGCGGAACGATCCTGCTCGACGAGATCGGCTCCATGCCCTTCGACCTGCAGGCGAAGTTCCTGCGCGTGCTGCAGGAGAGGGTAATCACCCGGCTCGGTTCCAACGAGAGCGTGCCTCTGGATGTCCGGTTCATTGCGACCAGCAAGGTGGATCTTGAGGCCGAAGTGGCCGCAGGCCGCTTCCGTGCCGATCTCTTCTACCGGTTGAATGTGGCGACCATCCACGTGCCCTCACTGGCGCAGCGTCGACCGGATATTCCGCTGCTGTTTCTCCAGCTGGTGCGCGAAGCGGCGGCCCGCTACGGTCGCGAAGATACGGATGTATCCGCCGAGATCATTTCCGCCGTCGCCCATCGCGACTGGCCGGGCAATGTCCGCGAACTGCGCAATGCCGCAGACCGTCTGGTGCTGGGGCTCGACATGGGCCCAGGGGATCAACCCGCGGTGCCGAAGGAAGGGGCAGGGCGGCTCGCCGACAAGGTCGCCGCCTTCGAGCGGAGCCTGATTGCCGGCGAGATCGCTGCGCATGGCGGGGCGCTCAAGCCCGTCTATGAGTCACTCGGCATCTCGCGCAAGACGCTCTACGAGAAGATGCAGAAATACGGGCTCGACAAGAAGATGTTGGGTTTCGATACACTTCTGCAGGATGAGCGGGACGTTTGATCCGCGGGCGCTGATACTGCGGATGGGTGGAAATCCACACATCGATTGCTCGTGTTGTTTCTGAATCCACCCATGCCGCTACTTTAAACCTTAACAAATTGCTGCCGAAGGTTCGCGTTGCGGTTGCCTGCCGTTTCGCGCTCGCCGCAAATGGGGCCGAGGCTGGCGCCGGAGGAGACTTGGCGTCGGCTGAGCCGTGATTTCATCTTGGAGGAACCGATGAAAATTCTGAACGCCGTCCTTGGCGCGACTGCACTTGCTGCCGTTTCCCTTGTTTCCACCATTGCTCAGGCTGCCGGTTATCCCGAGCGCCAGATCACCATGGTCGTTCCGTTCGCCGCTGGCGGTCCAACGGATACCGTTGCCCGCCTGGTGGCCGAGTCCATGTCGAAGACGCTTGGCCAGCAGATCGTGGTGGAAAACGTCGGTGGCGCCGGCGGTACGCTCGGTGCGGCTCGCGTCGCCAATGCGGACGCGGACGGATACACCGTTCTCCTGCACCATATCGGCATGGCGACCAGCGACACGCTGTACCGCAAGCTGCCTTATGAGACGCTGAACGCCTTCGAATATGTCGGTCTCGTCACCGAGGTTCCGATGACGCTGCTGGCTCGCAAGGACATGGAAGCCAACGATCTTGCGGGCCTTATCGAATATGCCAAGGCCAACAAGGACAAGGTCACCGTCGCCAACGCCGGCATCGGCGCTGCCTCGCATCTTTGCGGCATGCTGTTCATGAGCGCCATCGAGACGCCTCTCGTCACCGTTCCCTACAAGGGCACGGGCCCGGCCATGACCGATCTTCTCGGCGGCCAGGTCGACATCATGTGCGACCAGACGACCAACACCACCAAGCAGATCCAAGGCGGCACCGTTAAGGCTTACGCCGTGACCTCGCCGGAGCGTCTCGAGATCCTCAAGGACCTGCCGACCGTCAAGGAAGCCGGCCTGCCGCAGATGGAAGTTGGCATCTGGCACGGCGTTTATGCGCCGAAGGGCACGCCGAAGGAAGCTGTCGACAAGCTGAGCGAAGCCCTCAAGGTCGCGCTCAAGGACAACAACGTGTCGACGCGCTTTGCAGAACTCGGCACCGCGCCGTCGCCGGAAAGCGATGCCACCCCGGAGGCGCTGAAGGCAAAGCTTGAAAGCGAAATCGCCCGCTGGAAGCCGGTGATCGAAGCTGCCGGCCAGTACGCCGACTAAACGACCTGAAAATACTTCACCCTGACCCTCTCCCCGCCTGCGGGGAGGGGGCCTGCCTTGCCCATCTTTTGCGACCGGCCTTCATCGTCGCGGCAGTTGGATCAGGGCAGGTTCCGATACCCTCTCCACACTCCCGGGAGACAACATGAATTCCCTTCGATTTGACATGGCCAACCTTCTTTGCGGGTTGCTGCTCATCGCCACGGGCATCTTCTTTGCCCTGGAATCGCTAGATCTTGAGCTTGGAACAGCATTGCGCATGGGCCCCGGCTATTTCCCCTTCATTCTTGCCTGTGCCCTGATGTTGTTCGGTGCGATCATCCTCGTCCAGGCGTTCCGCGCCGAAGGAGAGCCGATCGGCCCGATCGCCATCCGCGGCATGCTTTTCATCCTGCCGGCACCGATCATCTTCGGCCTGATCCTGCGCGGCATGGGCTTCGTGCCCTCGATCTTCCTGACCGCCTTGTTCGCCTCCTTCGCGTCGCAACGCATGACGCCGCTTTATGCAGTGCTGCTCTCGGCCGGTCTGACGATCTTCTCGCTGCTCGTCTTCGTTTACGGTCTTAACCTGCCGTTCCGCGCATTCGGGCCCTGGCTCGGCTTTTAGGATTATTGAGCCATGGATCTTTTCAACAATCTCGCGCTCGGCTTTGCCACAGCGTCTTCCATTGAGAACCTGTTCTTCTGCCTGATCGGCGTCATCCTTGGTACGCTGATCGGCGTGCTTCCGGGCATCGGCGCTACGGCGACGATCGCCATGCTGTTGCCGATCACCTTCCAGCTGGAGCCGGTTTCCTCGCTCATCATGCTTGCCGGCATCTACTACGGTGCCCAGTATGGCGGCTCGACGACCGCCATCCTCATCAACATGCCTGGCGAATCCTCGTCCGCGGTGACCGCCATCGACGGCTACCAGATGGCCCGCAAGGGCAAGGCGGGCTCGGCGCTTGCGATTGCCGCCATCGGCTCCTTCTTCGCCGGCACGGTTTCGACCTTCCTGGTCGCAATCTTTGCGCCGCCGCTGACGGAAGTCGCGCTCAAGTTTGGCGCCGCCGAATACTTCTCGCTGATGGTCGTCGGCCTCGTTTCCTCCATTGCGCTGGCGCACGGCTCGATCGTCAAGGCGCTGGCCATGGTGGCGCTCGGGCTTCTGCTTGGCCTCGTCGGCACCGACATCTACACCGGCACGGCGCGCTTCACGCTGGGTGTGCGTGAATATGCCGACGGCCTGAATTTCGTCGCGGTCGCGGTGGGCGTCTTCGGTATCGCCGAAATCCTGCGAAACCTTGAAAGCGAAAAGACCCGCTCGATCCTGATGGCCAAGGTCACCGGCCTTCTTCCATCAAAGGAAGATTTCAGGGCAATGATTGCGCCGGTGCTGCGCGGCACGGCGATCGGATCGGTCCTCGGCATCCTGCCGGGCGGCGGCGCCATCCTTGCGTCCTTCGCCTCCTACACGGTTGAGAAGAAGATCTCGGATCATCCGGAAGAGTTCGGTAGAGGCGCGGTGGCAGGTGTCGCGGGTCCAGAATCGGCCAACAACGCCGGCGCCCAGACCTCGTTCATTCCGCTTCTTACCCTCGGCATCCCGGCAAACCCGGTCATGGCCTTGATGATCGGCGCGATGATCATCCAGGGCATCGTGCCGGGCCCGAACGTCGCAAGCGAACAGCCGGCGCTGTTCTGGGGCATCATTGCCTCCATGTGGATCGGCAACCTGATGCTCGTGGTGCTCAACCTGCCGCTGATCGGGCTTTGGGTGAAACTCCTGACGATCCCGTATTACGTTCTCTTCCCGATCATCATGACCTTCTGCGCGATCGGGGTCTACAGCGTCAATTCCAACGTCTACGACCTCTATTCCGTCGCCTTCTTCGGTCTCATCGGATACGTGCTGGCGAAGCTGCGTTGCGAGCCCGCACCGCTGCTCCTCGGCTTCGTGCTGGGTCCGCTCCTGGAAGAAAACCTGCGGCGCGCCATGATCCTGTCGCGCGGCGACCCGATGACCTTCATCAACCGCCCGATCAGCGCCGGCCTGCTGATCTGCGCGGCGCTCGTTCTGGTCATCGTCTTCCTGCCGAGCGTGAAGAAGAAGCGCGCCGAAGTCTTCGTCGAAGAAGACTGAGAGACAACCTCAGGCACTTCAGAGCGTCTGGAGTGCCTGAAGTTCACCCACCGGTACCGGCCCGCCGATCCGTTTCAGAAGCAGCCGGCCCATCAGAAGTCCGGCTTCAGACAGATCCTCATAGATCGTTTCCACCCGCGGCCGAACCTGGTCGAACAGGCCGGATGTCTGCTTTGCCACCAGGTGCACGTCGCGGCCGAGTTCGAGATCGTGGTCATAGGCAGAGGCCATCACCGCCATCGCCGAGACTTCCCCGCCACAGACGAACCCATCGGGCCGGTCCGCCTGGGCCATCTGCTTGTAGACATAGTCGCGGATTGCATCCGACTTGCTGTCGAGCGTTACGTCCTTTGCAATCTCGAACCGCACTCCTTCCTCGCGCACAGCGGTCATGAAGCCGTGGCGCATGTGCTGGGCGAAGGTGAACCGGTCCGGCGGCAGGATGATCGACAGCTTGGTTGCGCCGGACGCGATCAGCCTGCGCGCCGCATGATAGGCGAAGGCGTAGTTGTCGTAGTCGACATAAGGATGCGCGGTCGCAAGCTCGGTGCGCCCATGGCAGATGAACGGAAAATCATGCTCCACCAGCAGTTTGACCCGCTCGTCGGCCGGCTCTGTACGCGTGAAGATGATCCCGTCCGCCATGCGGTTGCGCATGATATGGCGCACCGGATCGATCGCCGGCGTGTCGGAAAAATGCGGCGTGATGACAAGGTGGTAGGGCGTGCCACGCAGCGCCTCGCTCAAGCCGTCGATGATCGAGGTGGCGTAGCCCAGGATTTCCTCGTGCGGATCGAGCACGAGGCTGATGACGTTGGTGCGCCCGGTGCGCAGGCGCTGCGCTGCCCGGTCCGGCATGTAACCGATCTCTTCGGCCACCTGGCGCACCCGCATGCGGGTTTCCAGCGCGATCTGCGGCGCGTCCGCCAGTGCGCGTGACACGGTGGTCACCGCGAGCCCTGTCAGCTCGGCGATTGTCTTCAAGGTTGGTTTCGCACCGGCGCGATCGGCGGATCGCTCCCGGCTCGCCCGCCGACCTCGTTCCCCCAGGTCATCCAGCGACATCTTTCCCTCCACTGCCTCTTTTTCCCGCAGCTTCGAAATCTGTATCGTTGTAAATGATCGAAAATGCATCAACTATTTTTTCAGTGCATGCGAAATCCTGCCCTCCGGCGGTCGTAGATCCATTGCAAAACATAGCCTTAAGCCTTACGCCCGCCTGTGGAAGAATATTGTGCAGTCGGGTTGACACCGGCAACGTTTATATCGTTATAAATCGCCAGTTCCGGAGAGGAGCCCGGACACATAGGGAGAATCTGATGAAGATTTCAAAGATTGCCAAACTCGCCGCTGGTGCGGCACTCATCGCCATGACGGCTGGTGCCGTTAAGGCCCAGGAACAGGTTGAAGTCCTGCACTGGTGGACGTCTGGCGGCGAAGCTGCCGCGCTCAACGTGCTCAAGGAAAACCTGCAGAAGCAGGGCGTCACCTGGAAGGACATGCCGGTTGCCGGCGGCGCTGGTTCTGCTGCCATGACCGCGCTTCGCGCTCGCGTCACCGCAGGTGACCCGCCGACCGCCGTCCAGTTGCTCGGTTTCGACCTGAAGGACTGGGCCGAGATGGGCGTTGCCGCCAACCTGAACGAACTGGCCGAGAAGGAAGGCTGGGACAAGGTCATCCCGGCTGCCCTGCAGGACTTTTCGAAGTATGACGGCAACTGGATTGCCGCTCCGGTCAACATTCACTCCACCAACTGGCTGTGGATCAACAAGGCTGCCCTCGACAAGGCTGGCGGCAAGGTTCCGACCAACATCGACGAGCTGATCGCCATGCTCGACGCCTTTAAGGAGCAGGGCCTGACGGCGCTCGCCCATGGTGGCGTTCCGTGGCAGGATGGCACGCTCTGGGAAGCCGTGGTTCTGTCCACCGGCGGTCCGGAATTCTACAAGAAGGCCGTTCTCGAAGCCGATCCGGCTGCCCTGTCGGGTGAAGAGATGAAGAAGGTCTTCGACACCATGTCGAAGCTTCGCACCTATTTCGACCAGAACTTCTCCGGTCGCGAATGGAACCTCTCCACCGCCATGGTCATCGAAGGCAAGGCTGGCGCCCAGCAGATGGGTGACTGGTCCAAGGGAGAATGGCTGCGCGCCGACAAGAAGCCGGGCACCGACTTCGTCTGCATCCGCTTCCCCGGAACGCAGGGCTCGGTCCTGTTCAACGCCGACCAGTTCATGATGTTCGACGTTGGTGGCGAGGCTGAAAAGGCACAGATGAAGATGGCATCCGCCGTCGAAGATCCGGCCTTCCAGATCGCCTTCAACACGGTGAAGGGCTCCGTGCCCGCCCGTACCGACATCTCCGACGAAAAGTTCGACGATTGCGGCAAGAAGGGCATGAAGGACCTGGCGGAAGCTTCGTCCAACGGCACGCTGATGGGCTCGCTCGCCCATGGTTACGCCCAGCCGGCCGCCATCAAGGAAGCCATGCTCGACGTCATCACGCAGCACCTCAACGGCCAGCTCACCACCGAGGCTGCCCTGAAGCGCCTGCCGGAAGCCGTCGCGGCCGCCAAGTAAGTGGCGGACACTTCGCTCTGACATTGGAGTGGCCGGAACCCGTTTCCGGCCACTTTTGAAATTCCACCTTCTTTCGGATGTTGCCGGAGGTCATGATGACGACAATCGAGCCGGCTCCGGTCGTGGTGCCGCAAAGGCAAGGCCGCAGCTTCGCAGATGGATTGCGCAACGCGCTGCCGAAGATCGTGCTTGCACCCTCCTTCGCCGTGATCCTCGTATTCGTCTACGGGTTCATCCTCTGGACGATCACCCTTTCCCTGACGACATCCCGCATCCTGCCCGTCTACAAATGGGGCGGGTTCGACGCCTATTATCGCCTGTGGTCGCAGCCGAACTGGTATGTCGCCATGCAGAACCTGGCGATCTTCGGCATCCTCTACATCGTGCTCTGCACCGCGATCGGCCTGTTCATCGCGATCCTGATGGACCAGCGCATCCGTGCCGAAGGCGTGTTGCGGCCGATCTTCCTGTATCCGATGGCGCTGTCCTTCGTGGTTACCGGTACGGCCTGGAAATGGTTCCTCAACCCGGGCCTCGGCCTTGAGCACACCATGCGCAACCTTGGCTGGGAGAGTTTCACCTTCGACTGGCTGGTGAACCCGGACATGGCGATCTACACGATCGTGATCGCCGGCGTCTGGCAGGCGTCAGGCTTCGTGATGGCGATGTTCCTGGCCGGGCTGCGTGGCATTGACGGCGAGATCATTCGCGCCGCACAGATCGATGGTGCCTCGACGGTCGCGATCTATCGCCGGATCATCATCCCGATGCTGCGGCCGATCTTCCTGTCCGCCTTCATCGTGCTCGCGCACATGGCCATCAAGTCCTATGACCTGGTAATTGCGCTGACCGGTGGCGGCCCGGGCAATGCAACCGAGCTGCCGTCCACCTTCATGTATTCCTACACGTTCAACCGCAACCAGATGAACGTCGGTTCGGCCAGCGCCGTGATGATGCTGATGGGCATCACCGCAATCATCGTGCCTTACCTGTATTCGGAACTGCGGGAGAAGAAGCAATGAGTGCTGCCACCGAAACCGTCAGCGCCGGCTCGGCCCGCGCCGCTCGTTATTTCATCTACGGCACGCTTATCGTGCTGGCGCTCGTCTATCTGCTGCCGCTCTACGTGATGCTGACAACGTCGCTGAAGTCGCTCGAGGAAATCCGCGGTGGCGACATGCTGGCACTGCCGCGCGACCCTTCGGCCGCAGCCTGGGTGAAGGCCTGGGGCGAGGCCTGCATCGGTGTCTCCTGCGCCGGCATCAAGGGCTACTTCTGGAACTCCATCAAGATGGTGATCCCGGCCGTTCTCATCTCGACGCTGCTTGGCGCGCTGAACGGCTACGTGCTCACCAAATGGCGCTTCCCGGGACACAAGATCGTCTTCGGCATGATGCTGTTTGCCTGCTTCATCCCGTTTCAGGCGGTTCTCATCCCGATGGCGCGGCTGCTCGGCCTGATGGGTCTTTCGGGTACGACAACCGGCCTCGTCATGGTCCACGTCATCTATGGCCTCGGGTTCACAACGCTGTTCTTCCGCAATTACTACGAGGCGTTTCCGGACGAGCTCATCAAGGCGGCCATGATGGACGGCGCGGGCTTCTTCCGGATCTTCTGGCGCATCCTGCTGCCGACGTCCGGCCCGATCATCGTCGTCACCATCATCTACCAGTTCACCAATATCTGGAACGACTTCCTGTTCGGGGTTTCCTTCTCGGGCGGCGCGTCCTCGCCGATGACGGTGGCGCTCAACAACCTCGTTTCCTCTTCCACCGGCGTGAAGGAATATAACGTCGACATGGCTGCCGCGATCTTCGCCGCCCTGCCGACCCTCTTCGTTTACGTCGTCGCCGGACGCTATTTCGTGCGTGGCCTCATGGCCGGCGCCGTCAAGGGATAACCGCTCATGAGCTTTCTCGAAATCAAGAACATCCGCAAGAAGATCGGGCCGAACGAGATCCTGAAGGGGATCGACATCGAGCTGGAAAAGGGCGGCTTCCTGGTTCTGGTCGGTCCTTCCGGCTGCGGCAAGTCCACGCTTCTCAACGTCATCGCCGGCCTCTTGCCGCAGACCTCGGGCGATATCGTCATTGATGGGCAGGTGGTTACTGACCTTCACCCGTCAAAGCGCGATATCGCCATGGTCTTCCAGTCCTACGCGCTCTACCCGAACATGACGGTGGAAGAGAACATCGCCTTTGCGCTGGAAATGCGCGGCGTGGAAAAGGCGCAGCGCGAAGCCGCGGTCAAGCAGGTGGCCAAGACACTGCAGATCGAGCATCTCCTGAAGCGCCGCCCAAGCCAGCTTTCCGGCGGCCAGCGCCAGCGTGTCGCCATGGGCCGCGCGCTCGTTCGCCAGCCGCGCGTCTTCCTGTTCGATGAGCCGCTTTCGAACCTCGACGCCAAGCTGCGCGTCGAGGTCCGTGCCGAAATCAAGGCGCTGCACCAGAACACCAACGCCACGATCGTCTACGTCACCCACGACCAGATCGAGGCGATGACGCTTGCGACCAAGATCGTCGTGCTGAAGGAAGGCACGGTCCAGCAGGTCGGCACGCCGGCGGATATCTACAATCGCCCCGCCAACCTGTTTGTCGCCGACTTCATGGGCTCGCCAGCGATGAACATGCTGAAAGGCAAGGTTTCCGACGGCGGTATCGCGCTGTTCGGTAGCGACGGCATCAAGGTGGACATGCCGCCCTCCGTCACCACGAGCCTTCCTGACGGCAAGGAGGTCATCCTCGGTCTTCGTCCGGAAGCCATTTCCGATACGGGCCTGCTCGACCCGAACGTGCGGTCGGTGGCGCGTATCGATGCGGACGTCACGATGGTGGAACCGACGGGTTCGGATACATTCGTCACCGGCAAGGTCGACGGCGCGACATTCACGGCACGCACGCGCGCAGACGTGCATGTGGCACCCGGCGAAAAGTTCACCTTCGCCTTCAACCTCGACAAGGCGGTGGTCTTCGATCCGCAGACGGGCAACCGGATCAGCTAAGCCAGTCGCCCTTCATCGTCATCCTTGGAGAAAGCGGCGATTCCCGTCGCGGCTTTTTCCGTTTCGGCTGCCCCTCACGGGCCCAGGGAGGAACATTCGGCCATAGGTCCCGTTCGGTCTTTTGTCCTGCTTTTTCGAACCACCTTCGGCAGGGCCAAATCCAAGCTGAGGAGACACGATATGGCCAATGGACCTTATTCCCAGTCGGGCGGGTATAGACATGACCGGATGCGCGATGAGTGCGACCATTCCCGCGACGAATCTTTCCGCGACAGAGACCGCGGCTCCTCCGGTGGCTACCGCCCGGGCGATACAGGTTATGGCAGCGGCCACAGCGCCGGCGACCGCGATGACGACGTGTTCGGCGGCCGCGACATGGACGATCGCTCCCGGTCCTCGCGCTACGGGCGTGGCGAACACTGGGCTGACAACGACTTCGGCCACGAACGCGGTTACGGCGACACCGGCCAGTCCCGCATCTGGGCGCGTGACGCCTATCGCGGCCGCCCGACCTCGTTCAGCTATGATCCGCGCAGCGATCGGGTGAACCAGGTCGAGAACCAGTATTACGGCTCCGACTACGAGCACCGGCAGGATGGCGATTACCGCTACGAGCCGAACGCCCGTTCGCGCTCACAGGGCGACGACCAGCGCGGCCGCTCGTTCATGCAGCGTGCCGGTGATGAAGTGGCATCCTGGTTCGGTGACGAGGATGCCGAGCGCCGCCGCGACATGGACGCCCATCGCGGCAAGGGGCCGAAGGGTTACCAGAGGTCCGACGCGCGCATAGAGGAAGACGTCAACGACCGGCTGAGTGACGATCCGATGCTTGACGCGTCGAACATCAGCGTCACGGTCAGCCAGGCCGAAGTCACTCTCGATGGCTTCGTGTCGAGCCGCGCCGACAAGCGACGCGCTGAAGACCTGGTCGACAACATTTCCGGCGTTCGGCACGTCCAGAACAACCTTCGGGTGGGCGATGGCCAGGCTGGCACGGAGTCGGGCGCGCCCGCAATCTAAGACATAAGCCTCGGCAGGACCGGCGTCTCTCGGATGCCCGGTCCTGCCGAAGGTACCCTCCATTTCATCGTCCACAAATTTCTGCCGCGGGCTCCGGAATTTGGCGGAATGGCGGATATTTGCCTAATGACCCGCCTTGGCCCCATCCCATCCTGTATTGACACGATACAATTCGCCGAGTCGGGCCCGCTTGGCCGCCGATGCGTGTCGGTCTGCTACAGGACACAGACCCATCGCGTGCAATCAATTGCTGGACAAGGGACCAAAACCGGTTAGACAGATTTCGCTAATACATTAGCAAAGGGCGGGACACGAATATGGAAACTGCGAACGGGTGGCGCAGGCCCCTGGCTCGTCTTCGTCGGCTAACCACGCGGAATGATTAGGCTTTCGCGCTTTTTCCCGACCGCTCCGATTGGAGCCTATCTGGTTGCCCTGGTGGCCGGAGTGGCGCTGCCTTTGCTGATCTTTGTTGGTTACCTGATGATGGAGCTGGAGGCCAACGAGCGCGAAATCCTTGCCAATGAGACCGCCGAGGATGCCCAATTGGTCGCCCGTTCGGTTGACCGCGAATTGCAGGACATGGCAACAACTCTGCGGCTTCTGGTGACCTCTCCGGAGCTCGAACGCGGCGACCTCAGGGCCTTCCACAACCGCACCCAGAACAGCCTGCGGTCCGATTCGCTGTTCGTCCTGGTGGCGGACGCGGACGGCCAGTTGAAGCTCAACACGCGCGTGCCCTTCGACACGCCGCTCGGCAAGACCGGCAACATGCCGGCACTTCAGTCCGTCCTGAAGAACGGGGTGACGGAAGTCTCCAACGTGTTCCGCGGCACGACCAGCGGAAGGCCCGTCTTCAACGTGGCGATGCCGCTGCCGCCGTCCGCCTCCAGGGCCGGTGCTGCCATCATCATCACCCAGAATGCCGATGATCTGCAGAAACTGCTGCCGACGGAAAGCTTGCCGGCCGGATGGTCGTTCGCGGTTGTCGACAGGGCCGGGCATGTGGTGACCTCGCTCGGCGCCCAAAGCCTTGAGCCGGGCAGTGCCTTTCCGGCCGAAATGCTGAAGCTGATGACCGGCTTCCGCGGCTCGATCCAGGATGTCGATGGCGACGAAATGCAGATGTACGGTTATTCGCAGATCACCGGCTGGACCTGGAAGGCGGTCGTCTGGGGGCCCATCGATGCGGCGCAGGCGAGCATTCTTTCCACCTGGCGGCAACTGATTTCCGGCGGCGCGATCTTCCTCACGGTTGCGATGCTGATCGCCTGGCTGGTCGGCCGCCAGCTACGCTTCCCGATCCGCCAGCTTGCCGAGATGGCGGAGCGCATGGGGCAGGGGGAGATCGTCTCTCCCGTTGAAACGAAGATCAAGGAAGCCAACCAGGTCGCGATCGCCCTCTCAAACGCCTCCTTCGATCGCAGTCAGGCGGAGGATCATATCCACCTCATCCTCCATGAACTGGTGCACAGGACGAAGAACATCCTGACGCTTGTGCAGGCGATGATGCGCCAGCTGGCGCGTCAGGACACCAGCATGGAGGAGTTCCAGAAAGCGATCGGCCATCGCCTGCAAGGCCTCGGCAAATCGATCGAGGCGCTGGCGAAGGAACAGTGGGCGGGCGTTTCGATCAGCCGCGTGATCGATGTCCACATGAGCACCTTCGCTGATGTCGCCGACCGGATCGACCTTCAGGGTGAGGATTTTACGCTGAAGGCGGAAGCGGTCCAGAACTTTGGCCTCATCCTGCACGAGCTTGCGACGAACTCGGTGAAGTATGGGGCGCTTTCGGTGCCGCAGGGCAAGGTGCGGATCGCATGGCAGGAACTCCCCAAGGATGGCGACGACCTGATGCTGCGGCTGAGCTGGGAAGAGATCGGCGGACCGGAGGTGGTCGAGCCCTCGCGCACCGGCTTCGGCACCACGATCATCAAGCGCCATGCGGAAGCGGCATTCCAGGGGCAGGTCCAGATCGACTTCTTCCCGCATGGCCTGCGCTGGGTCATGGATGCGCCGCGCGCCTCGTTCGAACGCCTGGAAGCGCCCGTGGGCATAACCGACGTCGCCGTCTGAGAACCGGAGGTTGTTCGGGGAACGAAGACGCGTGGCTGCCGTTTAAGCGGCCATGGACGCTCTCATTACACCCCTCGACACCGACCAGGAATCGCTTGAGATCATCGGTCTCAGTTATGTCAGCGACACGGAGCCCGGCATCCGCCGCCTGCGCCGCGGCAAGGGATTTTGCTACAAGCTGCCGGATGGAAAGCTCGTGACGGATGAGGAGGAGCGGCGGCGCATTGCAGCGCTCGGCCTGCCGCCAGCCTACGAGAATGTCTGGATCTGCCTCAACCCGCGCGGCCATCTGCAGGCGACCGGTTACGATGCACGCGGCCGCAAGCAGTACCGCTACCATGTTGATTGGCAGAACCTGCGCAGCGAGCGCAAGTTCGATCAGCTCATGCGGTTCGGTGAGTCCCTGCCACGCATCCGCAACAAGGCGAAGCGGGACCTTGCCTCAGGATTGGACAAGTCGGAGGCCGTGCTGGCGGCGATCGTGTCGCTGATGGACGCGACGCATCTGCGCGTCGGCAACAAGGCCTATGCCAAGGAAAACAAGACCTATGGCGCGACCACGCTTCTGAAGCGCCACATGATGCTGTCGGGTGACGCGATCGTGCTGCGCTTTACCGCCAAGGGCGGCAAGAAGGTGCGCCACACGCTCAAGCATCCGCGCCTGCAGCGCATCCTGGAAGAGATTGCCGACCTGCCGGGCCGGCAGCTGTTCTCCTGGCCGGATGAAAACGGCGTGCCGCATCCGGTCGATAGCGGGCGGCTCAACGCCTACATCGCCAAGGCCGCGGGGTTTGCCGTGTCTGCCAAGACCTTCCGCACCTGGGGCGGCAGTCTTGCCGCACTGATGGCCGCCTGGGATCACGTGGCGCAGCAGGGTACGGCGCCGAAGGTGAAGCTCATGACCCATGCGGCATCCGAGGCGCTCCACAACACGCCGGCCGTCTGCCGTTCGAGCTATATCCACCCGGCAATCCTTGCCCTGGCGGATGATGTCACACCGCTCCAGACGGTGATGGCGGCACGGCCGGTGGTGAACGGGCCCAAGGGCCTTCGCGCCAACGAACGACGGCTCCTTGCATTTCTGCAGGAAGCCACGGTTTCGCCGGAACAAGAAAAGGCCGCCGGCGTCGAAACGCAGGCGGCCTGAAGGCTTTCGTCGATCTTGCTTTTAAGCTGCCCGCCGGTTGTGGCGGCCTTCGCGGACTTCCTCGACGATCTTGTCCACGAACTGGGGCAGGTCCTTCGGCGAGCGGGACGTGATGATCCCGGCATCCACCACGACCGCTTCATCCTTCCACGAGGCACCTGCATTGCGCAGGTCTGTGCGGATGGAAGCATAGGAGGTTGCCTTGCGGCCACGCAGCGCATCGGCTTCAACCAGAAGCCATGGGCCGTGGCAGATGGCGGCAACGGGCTTGCCGCTCTTCACGAAATCGCGCACCACCTGCACGGCCTCTTCATTGGCACGCAGGACATCCGGGTTGATCTGTCCGCCCGGAAGCACGAGTGCGTCGAACTCCTCGGCCTTGACGTTCTTTGCCTCGAGATCGACAGGCACCGTGTCGCCCCAATCCTTCTCGTCCCAGCTCTTGATTTCGCCGGTCTTGATGGATGCGATCTTCACCGTCGCGCCACGCTTGCGCAGTTCCTCAAGCGGAACCCGCAGTTCGGAGCGCTCATATCCATCTGTTGCGAGAATAAGGATATTGGCAGCTTCGATATTGGTCATGCTGTCTCCTTGTTGGTCAGTTTCTTCTTCTCCCGGCCTTAGAGGCGGCCGGTGGACAGGTCCCTGCCGTTAATGGAGGCTGGAACGCTGATTTCGTCGTGCGGGGACTTGGGTAAGGGCAGAAACACCGAGGCAGGCACCGCGACCTGCGGGCCATGTCGCTGAGCATCCGCCAGGGACCCGCTGTCCCCGCGAACCGCCAGCGGTTTCTTCACCGTGTCGTAGTAGTTCTGCATGATCGCTCTCCCGTTGCGAGCCGGGGGCGTCATGCCCCCGATGGTATGAGAACCCAGCGCTTCCCAAATCGTTCCACATTTTTGTCCGGGCGTTAAGCAAAGTGATCATGCGGCGGGAACAAATTCCCCTGATGCGCGTTTGCGGCTGAATGTTCTGGGGCGGTTAGATGGGTTCAGGCGCGCATGGGCGATAGTGGTTTGACGGAGCGCCGCCGGCCAGTGTCCGTGAACATCAACCTTTGCCATGACGCGCGTCCCTCTCGACCGCACAGCCTTTATCTGCTCTTCCCCATTCTCTTTCTCACCGGTTGCTCCGGCGTGCAGTCGGCGCTTGATCCGGCTGGCCGCGAGGCCGCCGACGTAGCGACGCTGTCTTTCGTCATGTTCATCGGTGGCGCGCTCATCTGGGCCGGCGTGGTGACGCTGCTGCTCTATGCCTCGTCGCGGCGGAAGCAGGTCTATTCGGAAAAGAAGGCGGGCAGGCTTATCCTCTGGGGTGGTGTCGCGTTTCCGGTGATCACCCTCGGCCTGCTTCTGTCTTATGCCGTCTGGCTGATGCCGAGTGTCCGCCCGTGGTTCCAGGGACAGGACGAGGAGTTGCGGCGCATTGAAGTCACCGGCGAACAGTTCTGGTGGCGGGTGCGTTATCCGGAAGAAGGCGGCGAGGCCGCGATCGAGACGGCCAACGAGATCCGTATTCCGGTGGGGGAAAGGGTGCTGTTTCTGCTTGATGCGCCGGATGTCATCCACTCCTTCTGGATCCCGGTGCTCGGTGGCAAGATGGACATGATCCCCGGCCGCCAGAACCGGTTGACGCTGCAGGCCGAGCGCCCCGGTACCTATCGCGGCGTCTGCGCCGAATTCTGCGGCACCTCCCATGCATTGATGGCGTTCACCGTGGAAGCCATGGAGCCTGACGCGTTCAGCACCTGGCTCGCCGCGCGACGCAATGCCTCCGGGGCGCAGGATGCCGAAGGTCTTGCCCTGTTCCTCAGGCATGGTTGTTCAGCCTGCCACGCGATCTCCGGCACCGAGGCCCGCGGCACGATTGGCCCGAACCTGACTGCCTACGGTGCCCGTGGTTCGGTCGCAGCCGGCTCGCTTGAAAACACGACGGAAAACATCGCCCGCTTCATCCGCCAGCCGGATGCCGTCAAGCCGGGCGTCTTCATGCCGCATTATTCCATGCTGTCGGAGGTCGAAATCAACCGTATCGCCGCTTACTTAAAGGGGCTCCGATGACCGTCGAGCTCGGAGATTTTTCGCCAGAGGAGCGGGCCGCGCAGGAGGAGCGTCTTCGCAAGGTATGGGATACGCCGAAGGGGATCCGCTACTGGACCTCGGTCAACAACAGCGAAATCGGCCTCTGGTACGGCATGACCGCCTTCGGCTTCATGCTGTTTGCCGGCCTGCTTGGGCTCCTCATCCGCCTGCAACTGGCGGTGCCGCAAAACGACCTCATCTCCGCCGAGCTCTTCAATCAGGCCTTCACCCTGCATGGCACGGTGATGATGTTCCTGTTTGCCGTGCCGATCTTCGAGGCGGTGGCGATCTTCCTGCTGCCCTCCATGCTCGGTGCCCGCGAACTGCCGTTCCCGCGGCTCTCGGCCTTCGGTTTCTGGAGCTTCCTGCTCGGCGGCGTCTTCGTCTGCGGCTCGATCTTCTTCAATGCAGCGCCCAATGCCGGCTGGTTCATGTACCCGCCGCTCGCGACGAACAAGGAGCAGGCCGGCATCGGCGCCGATATCTGGTTGCTTGGTCTGTCCTTCATCGAAGTCGCCTCGATCGCCGCAGCGGTCGAGATCATCGTCGGCATCATGAAATGCCGGGCACCCGGCATGCGCATCAACATGATGCCGATGTTTGCCTGGTACCTGCTGGTGGTGGCCGGGATGATCCTGTTTGCCTTCCCGCCGCTGATTGCCGGCGATATCCTCTTCGAGATGGAGCGGATGTTCGACTGGCCGTTCTTCGATCCGTCACGCGGCGGCGACCCGTTGCTGTGGCAGCACCTGTTCTGGATCTTCGGCCATCCGGAGGTCTATATCATCTTCCTGCCGGCGATCGCGCTGATGGCGATGATCGTGCCGACCTTCGCGCAGCGGCCGATCGTCGGTTATTCCTGGATCGTGCTGGCGGCTGTCGGCACCGGGTTCCTGAGCTTCGGGCTGTGGGTGCACCACATGTTCGCAACCGGAATGCCGCAGATTTCGCTCGCGTTTTTCTCGGCCGCCTCGGAAGCCGTGGCGATCCCGACCGGGGTGCAGATCTTCGTCTTCATCGCCACCATGCTGGCCGGCCGCGTGATCTTTTCCGTGCCCATGCTGTTTGGCGCCGGCGGCCTCATCATCTTTATAATCGGGGGCCTCACGGGCGTCATGGTGGCGGTCGTGCCGTTCGACTGGCAGGCGCACGACACCTATTTCATCGTGGCGCACCTGCATTACGTGCTGATCGGCGGGATGCTGTTTCCGGTGGTCGCCGGCATCTATTATTATTTCCCGTTCGTCACCGGCAAGAAGCTCTCCGACGCCTGGGGCAAGGCTGCCTTCTGGCTGATGTTCACCGGCTTCAACATCGCGTTTTTCCCGATGCACTTTTCCGGCCTGAGGGGCATGCCGCGGCGTGTCTTCACCTACCCGGAAGACATCGGCTGGGACTGGTTCAATCTGATCTCGACCGTCGGTGCCTTCATCTTCGCAGCCGGTGTGGCGACCCTTGTCATCGATATCTTCCGCCCGAAGCCGAAGCCTGCGGAGCGCAATCTGAACCCGTGGAATTCCGGCACGCTGGAATGGACGAACGATCCGGACGAGAGCTGGGGCATGCGCTCGGTGCCGATCATCACCAGCCGCTACCCGCTGTGGGACCAGCCGAACCTGCAGGCCGATATCGAGGCGGGCCGTTTCTACCTTCCGGACGCGAAATCGGGCAGGCGCGAGACGCTGGTGACCTCGGTTCTCGATGCCGAGCCCATCCAGTGCCTTCGCGTCGGCGGCGTGTCCTATGTGACGATCATCGCGGCCATGGCGCTCGGCGGTGTGTTCATTGCGCTCACCTACCACTGGTGGATCACGACGATCATCTGCGCCATCATCACCTTCATTGCCATCATCGTCTGGCTGTGGACCGGCACCGGACAGATCCCCGAAGCGCCGGAAATGGATGTCGGGCTTGGCCTGAAACTGCCGATCTACGTCTCCGGCCCGGCCTCGGTCGGCTGGTGGGCGATGTTCATCACCATGGTGGGAGACGGCACCGCCTTCGGCAGCCTCGTCTTCGGCTATTTCTTCTACTGGACCATCCATGACGACTTCGCCGTCACCTCAGGCCCAGGCCTCTTCTGGCCGATGCTGGCGCTGGTCCTCTTTATCGTCGCCTGGGGGCTCACGCTGCTGGCGCGGCAACTGAACGAGAAGGGGCCGCTCGCTACCCGCCTGGTGCTGGTCCTGGCGGTTCTCGTCAGCATCGCCGCATCGCTGGCAGGTTTGGCCGGGCCTCACCTCCACGGCATGGATCCCACCTCGCATGTTTATCCGGCGATCGTCTGGGTGCTGGTGATCTGGACCGTGACACATGGCGTGCTGGGTGCGGTGATGCATCTGTATTGCCTCGCCCGCAGCCTCGCGGGCCGCATGACGGCGGAATACGATCAGGACATCCGCAATGTCGCGCTCTACTGGCACTTCACGGCAGTCACCGCGCTTACGACCTTCGCCGTCATCGGCTTCTTTCCGCTGGTGCTGTCATGAAGAGCGTCATTCCCCGCGAGATCGAAACCCTCTGGACGCTGTTCACGGCACCGGCGGTGTGGGCGCTGCATTTCGTCGTCTGTTACGTGCTGGCCGCCATCTTCTGCGCCAAGCGGCTGCCGGAATCCTTCACCTTCGACACCGTGCGCATCTGGCTGCTGGTCATCACCCTCGTTGCGCTCGCCATGATCGTGCTGTCGGCCTATCTTGCCTGGCGGCAGTGGGGTTACGGCAAGGGCGATCCGCCGCATGACGAGCCGACCCGGGAAGAACGCCGGCACTTCCAGGGGTTTGCGACGCTGCTGCTTTCGGGCCTGAGCTTCGTGGCGGTGATCTATGTCGCGATCCCCTTGTTCTTCATAGCGGAGTGCCAGCCATGAAGAAGGCATCGCTCGTCGCCGGCCTGCTGCTCCTCATGGTGCTTTGGGGCGGGCTTTTGCCCTTTGCCGACCGGACGTCGTTCTCCGTCCACATGATCGTCCATATGGGCGTCGTGGCCGGCGCCGCGCCGCTGATCGGCATCGGTCTCTCCGGCACGCGCTTCGACTTCACGCAGAGCCAAAGGTGGATCACGCCGCTGACCGGCTCGGTGCTGGAGCTCTTCGCCGTCTGGACATGGCATGTCCCGGCAATGCGCGCCCTGTCGGAAAGCTCTGCGCTCATCGCGGCGGCGGAGCAGGCGGTCTTCCTCGCCGCTGGCCTGGCGCTCTGGCTCTCCTGTCTTGGCGGCGCTGCGAGCGGCCGCGAGGAGCGGAGGCTCGCCGGCACTTTCGGGCTCATCTTCACTTCGATGCACATGACGCTTCTCGGTGCCTTGCTGGCGCTGTCGCCGCGTCCGCTCTATGGGGATGGCATTGTCAGTTGCCTCGGTATCACCTTGTCTGCCCATACGGACCAGCAGGCCGGCGGCGTCGTCATGCTGCTTGTCGGCGCAGTCGTTTACCTCGCCGGCGGGGTGGCGCTCCTGGCGCAGACGCTGAATTCGGCGCTTGCGGCGCCAATGAACCAGCCGGGAGGCAGGCCGCGCCCATGACGATCCGTTGGAAACACCTGATCATCCTCATCATCGTGCTGCCGCTCCTGGGGCTCGCCTTCGCCTGGTCGGGGATGATGGGCATCCGTGCCAGCACCGGGCACTGGGGCGTGACCGACTGGTTCCTGCATTGGGCCATGCGCAACTCCGTCGGCACGGCAGCGCTTGGTGTCGAGGCGCCGCCGCTGGACGATCCGGCGCGGCTGCCGCCTGCCGCGGGTCATTACGAAACCGGCTGCGCCATCTGCCATGGCTCGCCGGCCAGTCCGCGTCCGGACTCGGTTCTCGCCATGCTGCCGCCGCCGCCGGACCTCAGCCACGTCGTGCCGCAATGGACGGACGCGCAGCTGTTCGAGATCGTCAAGCACGGCGTGCGGTATACCGGCATGCCGGCCTGGCCGAGCCAGGCGCGTGACGATGAGGTCTGGGACATGGTGGCCTTCATCCGCAGACTGCCGGAGATGGACGCGCAGACGTACATTCAACTCTCGGGGCTGCAGACCTCTGGCATGGCTGGCGCCGTCTCGCCGCTGCCGATCACCTGCGAAAGCTGTCACGCCCAAACCCGGCTCGATGGCAAGAGCGTGATCCCGAACCTTGCCGGTCAGTCGGAAGCCTATCTTCTGGAAAGTCTCAAGGCCTATGCCGAAGGCCGGCGTCAGAGCGGCGTGATGCAACTCGCCGTGAGCGCGATGGATCCCGCGACATTTCCGGGGCTCGCGCGATATTGCGCATCGCAAGCCTCGCATCGGTCAGCAGATGATGCAGCAGCGTCAGAGCTGGTGGAGAAGGGGCGAATTCTTGCGGAAGCCGGGCGCCCTGCGGACAAGGTGCCCGCTTGCCTCAGCTGTCATGAGAAGGCGGATGGGAACCCGGTTTATCCCCGCTTGTCCGGCCAGCCGGCGCCATATCTGGAGCGGCAGCTTCACCTATTTCGTGCGGGAACCCGAGGCGGTACGTCCTACAGCCACCTCATGGTCGAGGCGGCAAAGAACCTGAATGAGGGCGATATCGCGGCGCTTGCCGCATATTTTGCAGGCCGCAAGGGGAATGGTCCCTGATCGCTCAGAGCCTCATCTGTCCCCTCCAGCGTCCCCTCTATTTCCACAGGGAGACGTTGATCAGACAGGCACGACCATCATGTAGCAGGCTGCAATCACAAGCATGAACCCTGCTGCTTCCACCCATTCCCGGACCATCGTCGCCTCCATCATTGCTGTGGTAGATGAACGAGAGAGGCCCATAGTGGTTCCACAAATCCGCCTTAAACGTGGCAGGATTGCCTTAAATCTAAATTAGGGCTTAATTGTCCGCCGCCGCCCGAGCCCGCGCCGCCTCCAGGATGGAGCGAACCTCGCGCGCCATGGCGTTTTGCGTGGCAAACGCAGTCTCCGGCAGGGCGCCCGGATCTTCCTCATTGTCCTTGAACGTCGCGTCGTCGCGCAGCTTGCGCAGGAAGGCGGTAATCGTCACCTCTCCGCCGATCATGGCTGCAAGCATCTCGATCATCAGTTCCCGGTGCGCGTTGATCCGGCCTTCCAGTTCCTCTGGCGTCAATGCAGACATGGCTCCCTCCTTCAAGATTTCCCACGTCCCCATGACATAGGCGCAAGGGGCGGGGAGGGAACAATCGCTGCGACGGAAAGTTGACCCCGGCACAAGACACGGAGGAAGCCATGGCAGAATTTGCCAGAACAGGCGATGGCGAGCCGGAGCGCGATGTCAGGGATCGGTTGATCCTGGCGCTTTATGCGCAGCTCAAGGCCGAGCGGCAAACGCGAGAAGCACTGGAATACGTGATCCGCGAAGGCGCGCTGGCGCCCGAGGTGCTGGAAGCGATTGCCTGCGACCCCGTTCCCGTCGCCGCAGCGGAAGATGTCGCTGCCGTTGAGAAAGTTATCGCCCTTGATGCCCGCCGCCGGCAGGCCGCCTACAAGAAGTTTTCCGGAGAAGACCATAAATGAAACGTCTCATCATCGCCTTGTCGTCCGTTGTCCTGCTTAGCGCCTGTGGTGACAGCGGCGAAAACCAGAGCGACCCGATCAACAACAATCCGCCAGCGCAATCCGGCACGACGCAGACGGCACCGGCCGATCGCGATCCGACGCCGCAGTCCGGAACCGGCGGCCAAAGCCCGGTTACATCACCGTCTGGCACCACGCAGACCGCGCCTGGAAACAACACGCCGCCGGGCGGCACCGGCAACCCGTAAATTCCCCTGTCAACGGAACGATTTCGCGTGTCGCGCCATTATCTGGCGAAACTTTCACAAGGTGCGGCATGGACACGAAATCAACTCATCTCTCCATCGAACCCGGTTCCTGGGTTCAGCTGGGAGCCAACTACGATGGCGAAGGTGTCAACTTCGCCATTTTTTCCGCGCATGCGGAGCGCGTCGAACTTTGCCTCTACGATCCGAGCGGCAAGGTCGAGATCGCCCGGATGGACATGCCGGAATACACCCACGAGATCTGGCACGGCTACGTGCCTGGCCTGAAGCCGGGGGCGCTTTACGGCTACCGCGTGCACGGTCCGTATGACCCGGAAAACGGCCATCGCTTTAACCCGAACAAGCTGCTTGTCGACCCTTACGCCCGAGAACTGGTGGGCGAGGTGGAATGGAACGACGCGCATTTCGCCTATGACCTGCTGCACCCGGACAAGGATTTGACCTTCGATGAGCGTGACAGCGGACCGTTCACGCCAAAGTGCCGGGTGATCGACCCCAGCGAATTCGACTGGCAGGACAAGAACCGCCCGTCGATCAGCTGGCCCTCGACCGTCGTCTACGAAACGCATGTCAAAGGCTTCACGCAGCTGAACTCGGCGATCCCGAAGGAACTGCGCGGCACCTTCGAAGGCATGGGCCACAAGGCTTCGGTGGAATATATCAAGGCGCTCGGCATCACGTCGGTCGAGCTTCTCCCCATCCATTATTTCCCGGACGACCAGCACCTGCTCGACAAGGGGCTGAAGAACTTCTGGGGTTACAACACGCTCGGTTTCTTCTCGCCGGCGCCACGTTATTACGGGCCGCGGGGCATCCAGGGCTTCCGCGACATGGTGCGCAGCTTCCATGATGCCGGCATCGAAGTGATCCTCGACGTGGTCTACAACCACACCTGCGAGGGCAATGAGCTTGGCCCGACGCTGTCTTTCAAGGGCATCGACAACTTCTCCTATTACCGGACGATGCCGGACCAGCACCGCTACTACATCAACGACACCGGCACCGGGAACACGGTCAACACCTCGCATCCGCGCGTGCTGCAGATGATACTGGATTCGCTGCGCTACTGGACGGAGTCCATGCATGTCGACGGTTTCCGCTTCGACCTTGGCACCATCCTCGGTCGCGAGCCGGAGGGCTTTGACGAGCGCGGCGGCTTCTTCGATGCGGTGACGCAGGATCCGGTTCTTTCCAAGGTCAAGCTCATCGGCGAACCTTGGGACATCGGTCCCGGCGGTTACCAGGTCGGTGGCTTCCCACCGGGCTGGGCCGAGTGGAACGACAAGTATCGCGACACAGTGCGCGAGTACTGGAAGGGCACCAACGTCTCGACCGATTTTGCCGCGCGCCTGCTCGGTTCCGGTGACCTCTACGACCAGCGTGGCCGCCGCCCTTGGGCAAGCGTCAACTTCATTGCCGCCCATGACGGCTTCACGCTGAACGACCTCGTATCCTACAACGAGAAGCACAACGACGATAACGGCGAAGACAACAACGACGGGCACAACGACAACCGTTCCTATAACTATGGTGCGGAAGGTCCGACGGACGACGAGGGCATCAACGCCGTGCGCGAGCGCCAGAAGCGCAACTTTCTCGCCACGCTGTTCTTTTCGCACGGCACGCCGATGCTGCTTGCCGGTGATGAATTCGGCCGCAGCCAGATGGGCAACAACAACGGTTATTGCCAGGACAGCGATATCTCCTGGATCCATTGGGACGACCTGCCGGAGGCATGCGAGGACCTGCGTGAGTTCACCCGCCGGATCATCCAGTTGCGCCGCGAGCAGCCGCTTTTGCGGCGTGAAAACTGGCGCGACGGCATGGACATCAAGTGGTTCAACGCCGGCGGCGGCTTCCAGGAACCGCACCAGTGGGACGAGGGCTCGACGCTCGGCCTTTACATCGGCCGCCCGGATCTCAAGGTGGAAGAGGGGATCTGGCACGACGTCCTGCTGCTCTTTAACCCGTTTGAAGGCAATGTGCCGTTCCAAATCCCGCAGTTCGGCGAAGGCGGCTGGGTGCTGGAGCTGACGACCTCGGACGTCAGCAAGCATGGCCTGGTCATCACCAAGGAAAAGGACTTCGAGCTCGAAGGCCGAAGCCTCGCCCTGTTCCGGCGGCCGTAACACGGCCGCCCATGCGGGCAAAAGAAAACCGGCCGCGAGGCCGGTTTTTTCATGGGCTGAATAAGCTGGAAAGATCAGATTGTCGCGCGGCGGATGCTGGCCCGGTCGAATGCGGCGTTACCAGCCTTGCGCACGAGGTTGGCGTAAACAGCCGCATATTGCTGCGCGCTCCGCTCCCATGAGAACTTCGCCTTCATGCCCTGGTTCTGCAGGCGCGCCCACATCTTGGGCTCCTGGAAGGCATGCATGGCCCGGCGCAGCGCCAGTCGCAGCCCATCCGTCGTAACCGGGTGGAACTGGAAGCCAGTAGCCACCCGCGCCGACATCGCCGCATCATTGGCATCGATGATGGTTTCGGAAAGCCCGCCGGTGCGCGATACCACCGGCACGCATCCGTAGCGCAACGCGTAAAGCTGGGTGAGACCGCAGGGCTCGAAGCGTGAGGGCTGGACGATCGCATCCGATCCGCCATGGATCAGGTGGGCCGTCGGTTCGTCGTAACCGACATGCACCGCCATCTGGCCCGGATACCGGGCAGCGGTGTTGATCAGCGCCTGCTCGATGTCCTTGTCACCCTGGCCGAAGACGATCACCTGGCCGCCGTTGCCGATCACCTCGTCCGCCGTATCGGCAAACATGTCGAAGCCCTTCTGCCAGGTGAGACGGCTCACCGCCGAGAAGACCGGACCCTTGCAAGATGGATCGAGGCCGAACCGGTGCTGCAACGCCGTTCGGTTGTCTCGCTTGCGGCGCAGGCTGCCGACATCATAGTTGCGGGGAAGATATGGATCGGTTGCCGGATCCCAGATTTCGAGGTCGATGCCGTTGACGATGCCGCGCAGCACCGCCACGCGTGCGTTCAACACGCCGTCGAGGCCCATGCCGAAACGTGGCGTCAGGATCTCGCGCGCATAGGTCGGGCTGACGGTGGTGATCGCATCGGCCGTCTGCAGGCCGCCCTTCAGGAAGCTGATGTCACCGAAATATTCCAGCTGATCGAGCGAGTAGGCACGCGGCGACAGGCGCAACTCGCCGAGCAGGCCGGCCGAATACTGGCCCTGGAAGGCGAGGTTGTGGATCGTCAGCACCACCGGCGTTTTGCAGCCGCGCTCGCGCATGTAGACCGAGGTCAGCGCCGACTGCCAGTCATGGGTGTGAACAAGATCCGGTACCCAGCCCTGCAGCACGCCATTGGCGATCTCGGCGGCGGCAAGCGAAAGGACCGCAAAGCGCTTCCAGTTGTCGTGGTGATCGATCCCGTGTTCATCGACGTAAGGTCCGCCGGGGCGGTCATACAGCGACGGTGCATCGAGCACGAAAAGGCTCAAGCCTTCCACGCGGGTATGCAGCAGGCAGGCGCGTTCGCCGAGGAGATCGTCGAAGGTCAGCAGTGGCATGGCGCTCTTCAGCTGCGCCATCACCTTCGGATAACCGGGCACGATCGTCGTGGTGTCGACGTTGAGCGCGCTCAGGGCTTTCGGAAGGGAGCCGGTGACGTCTGCCAGGCCGCCGGTCTTGATGAGGGGAAATATCTCTGAAGTAACCGATAAAATCTTCATACGCGGTGCCCGTTTGTCCGGGCCTGCACCCATTTCGCGACCCGGCACAACGTGCTGATCGCCGTTACCGATGTCGACCGAAGCGTAAGCGTTCATCGTGCTTTCCTCCGCCTCCAGGCGCTTGCATCTTGAAGAACCATTGGCGGGCAGCCAACGTTCCAGCGCTTCGACAGAGGGGAGGAATTTAACGCGTAAGCCATTCGCTGATGTCCAAGGCAAAGATAGACTGTGCCGCGGCAGAACATGTCGCCGCGGCCGTTCGATCACTGGTCGATCGGTTGGATCTAGCCGGCTGCGCCAGCCGAAACCTTCTTGGAGCGCTTCTTTTCCGGCCCTACGGCTTCCGGCATCGCAGCCTGGGCCTTGGAGCCTGCCTTGGCAGAAGAACTTTTCTTGTCAGTGGCGCCCGTCTTGGCCGGCGATGCGGGTTTCGCAGCCTTGGAACGCGCGTGCTTGGCAGCGTCGTCGCCAGGCGCTTCACCCAGTGCCGCGTCAACGGTCGCTGCAGCAGCTTTTGCAGACGGTTTCCTGGATGGTGCCTTGGAGCCTGAACCGGAGGAGGCGGGTTTGGAAGCACCGCCCTTTGCGGAAGCTGAGCTTTTTGTGCTCGAAGCCTTGGTGGTCTTGGATGCGCCGGCGCCTTTCTTGCCCTTGGCCGCTCCCGTCGATGCAGCGGATCCAAGTGCAGCATATTCGCGTGTCGCTCTATCCCAATGCTCCTGGTCCTTGCCAGACGGATAGCCTTCTTCTTCCCAGAGCGCGTATGCGCGCTGCCTGATCCACTTTTCTTCGGAGTCTGCCATTATTGTCTCCATTCGCCCGATCGTGAAAACGGCAATGGTGGCAAAAGGTTCCGGCCGCAAATGAAAATTGCGGCCATCCAAGCAGGTTGTTGACGTTGATGAGGAACCTTTTCCTAGCTCCCGCGTTGCGTGGCCGGGAAGGAGACAATCATGGAACGTTACTGCGATATCATTCCGCACGCGACCGGCTGGGTCTATGTGATCGACGGGGTACAGTCCGCATCCTGCTACCACACCTACGATCTGGCCATGGATGCCGCGAAGGCACACATTGCCCGCAGCATGGGCGCGAAGGACAAGATCTTCCGCCGCCAGGCGCTCAATGGAGAGATGCTGCCGGTCTCGGTGATCGCCAGAGCCGGAGCGGGGGCGATACCCCGAAGCCCTCTCTCTCAATAAGCAAGCAACAAAAAAGCCCGGTGAAAACCGGGCTTTTCCATATCAGGGGCAGGGTGAATCCGCCCCTTCGAAGTCAGGCAGCCTTCTGGCCCGCTGCATTGACAGCCGACTCGGCGAGCATGGTAAGAGCCTCGTCGGTCTTGCTTTCTTCGGCGAGCGTTTCTTCGAGAAGCTTCACCGCGTCCTTCATGCCGAGCTGCTTGGCCCAGGAGCGAAGCGTGCCGTAGCGGCTGATCTCGTAGTGTTCGACAGCCTGGGCTGCTGCAAGCAGACCAGCGTCCAGGGCCGGCGTGCCCTTGAACTCTTCCATGACCTCTTCGCCTTCGGAGATGATGCCTTCGATGGCATCGCAGGTCTTGCCCTGGGCACGCTTGCCAATGATTTCGAAGATCTGCTTCAGGCGTTCGATCTGGCCTTCGGTTTCTTCCTTGTGCTTTTCGAAAGCGGCCTTCAGCTTCTGGTCCTGGGCACCACGTGCCATCTTCGGCAGAGCCTTCAGGATCTGACGCTCGGCGTAGTAGATATCCTTGAGAGTTTCATAGAACAGGTCGTCGAGGGTCTTCGTTGCCATTGATCTCTCCTTGAGGTGATTGGTCTGGGTGTGTTTCCCAGGCCAGTTAACCCCACAGACAAAGGAAAGTTCCTCGCGGCGCAGACCTGCGGCGATATTCATTTTTCGATGATCGATCCCGGTAATCGGACAAAGCCGGGTTTTGGAAGGCCGGGGCCCAGGCGCCACAGTAGCGATAGTCAGGTCGCCAGGGCCTTAGGCTTTTTCGCCAAGCGCCTTTTGCAGTTCGCGCGCCAGTTCAAGCAGACGATCCGGAACTTCTTCTTTTTCAATTTCGTTCAGGAGCACCGAAACCTGACGATTGACGCGTCGTCCGATCCTTGTCTCCTGATCCGTCACCGGATTGCTTTGCTTCGCCATCCCGACCTCTGAGGTAATCGATGCTCGGCCACCCTAGCCGAAAGTATCCGCCCTGCTCAAACCCTACGCTGTCCTCCTTACAGCAAGATGGTTAACTTCGGATATCCCGAAAAAGTCACAGAGGATAAATCAATAAAGGCGACTTCCTATTCCGGAAGCCGCCCGTTTTGTTCCAATTCAGTGTCGGAAGGGATGATTTTTAGCGTTTCGGTGGCGGCGGCGGAGTGCCGGCCGGGATGGACGTCACCGTGGTGGCCACCGGGTCGCTTGCGGGGAATGTGTCTTCCAGTCCTTCTTCGAGCTGTTCTTCGAGATCCTGCCCGTTGCCACGCTCGCGAGCGGACTCTTCCGTCGTCTTGCCCTGCTCTTTTGTCGGTGAATTTGGCGTGCTCGTCATTTTGACCTCCTTATGTAACAGGGCGGAAACGGCTTGCCATCGGCGTTGGTTCCGGAACCGCGGTGGGCGGTTGCGGGTTGATGCGGCAAAGAAGGAGGCGGCCGATGGCGCCACGCGTTTTCTGGAAGGGATATCTCAAGCTGTCGTTGGTGACCTGCAGGGTCACCATGACGCCGGCCGTTACCGAAAGCGCCAAGGTGCGCTTCCACAACCTCAACCGGAAAACCCAGAACCGCGTGCTTAACCAGTACGTCGATTCCGTCACGGGCGACCCGGTCGACGAGGATGACCAGGTTAAGGGTTATCCCAAGGGCGAGAACGATTACGTGCTGCTCGAGGATGAGGAGATCGAGGATGTCGGTCTCGAAAGCACCCGCACGATCGACATCGAAACCTTTGTGCCGGCAGATTCCATCGGCTGGATCTGGTACGATCGGCCGCATTATCTGGCGCCCGATGACGAGGTGAGCGCCGAGGCCTTCACAGTTATCCGCGAAGCAATGGCGAAAACGAAAACTGGCGGTATTGCACGACTTGTCATGTATCGGCGCGAACGGGCCGTGCTGCTGTTGCCGAAGGACAAGGGTATTGTCGTCTGGACGTTGCGCTACGGCGACGAGGTGCGTGACGCGGAAGATTATGCCGCTGAAAAGCCCTCGGAAAAACCGGACAAGGCGCAGCTGAAGCTGGTCGAAAAGGTGATCGGGGAGCGAACGCAAGCCTGGAAGGCGTCGATGGCGAGCGATCCGGTGCAGGAAAAGCTGCTCGACATCATTGCAAAGCACCAGAAGGGCCGCAAGCCGAAGAAGGGCGCCGGCGGCAAGGCTTCCGAGCCATCAAGCAATGTCATTGACATCACAGAGGCTTTGAAGCGCAGCTTACAGGCCGAGAAGAAATCCTCGCGACGCTGAGCCTCTACTTCTCCTTGAACACGATCGGCGCTTCTGCCTTGCGGAATTCACCCCAGGGGTCGCGTGTCTGCTGCGCGATGCGGGCGGCGGCATTGGCGACGGTGAAGTAGTTCGGACTGATCGCGTCCGTCAGTTCCTCCCATTCGATCGGCATCGACACTGGGGCGCCGGGCCGGGCGCGGGTGGAATAGGGCGCCACGGCCGTGTTGCCGCGGCCGTTCCGCAGGTAATCGATCAGGATCTTGCCGGTGCGCTTCGACTTGGTGATGGTGGAGACGTATTTATCCGGCTCGTCGGCGGCCATGCCGTCAGCCAGCGCCTTCATCGCCGCCTTTACCTGCGGCCACTCGGCCTCAGGCTTCACCGGCGCCACAACATGCAGGCCCTTGCCGCCGGAGGTCTTGACGAAGGCCGTCAGCCCCATCTCCTCGAAGCGCCGCTTTACCTCATAAGCCGCCTCGATAGTCTTTTCCCACGAGACCCCGTCGCCGGGGTCGAGGTCGATATTGACCATGTCGGGCTTTTCCCAGTCATTCACCGTTGACCCCCAGGGGTGGATCTCGAGTGCTGCGCCCTGCACGAGGCCGAGCAGGCCGTCGAGATCGCGAATGGTGATGTCTTCCTGCTCGGGATCGGCCGGATCCTTCACCAGCGCCGCGTTCTTGTTCATCCCCTTCCAGCCGTGTTTCTGGAAGAACAACTGGCCCTTGATGCCGTCGGGACCGCGCAGCAGCGCAAGTGGACGGTTGACGACGAAGGGCGCCATCAGCCGCCAGACCTGCGTGTAATAGTCTGCAAGCCCAGCCTTGGTGACGCCGGCATCGGGCCAATAGACCCGGTCGGGGTGCGTCAGGTTGACAGTACGCTTGGCGGGCATCGGCGCATCCTCCGCTTCGGCAGCGCCTTCGCGAACGATGTCCCCGGCATCCTTGTCCTCGCGCAGGCCGCGAAAGGCAGCATGCCGGATATGCGAGTCTGCCGTCCAGCCCCGGAATTCGACTTCTGCGACAAATTCCGGCTTGAGATAAACGACATCCTTGCGCTCAACCGCCGTCAGCTTCTCATCGAACGGGCTCTTTGGGATCCGCAACTCATCGAGCCGCTTAAACAACGATTGCGCTACCGCATTGGAATAACCAGTGCCGACGCGACCCGCATGACGCAGCTTTCCGTTCTCGTAGTAGCCCATGACCAGCGAGCCGATCGCCGTCTTCGAGACGGAGGAGGGGACATAGCCAGCCACCACGAATTCCTGCCGCGCCGAACATTTCGACTTCACCCAGTCGCGACCGCGGCCGCCGCGATAGGGCGCGGTGGCGACCTTGGAGATGATGCCCTCGAGGCTCAAGCGGCAGGCGTGCTTGAGCACGATCCCGCCTTCGTCGCCAAAATGTTCGCTGTAGCGGAGCGCTGGATCACAGTCTTTCAAGATCGTTTCCAACGTCTCCTTGCGCTTGAGGAGCGGCACGGCGGCGAGGTCGTAACCGTCGAGGTAGAGGAGATCGAAAACATGGAAGGTAAATCGGTCCTGCCGCCCGTCGCTCAGATCCTGCTGCAGGAGCGAGAAGTCGGTCGCACCGGAACCCGCCTCGACCGCGACTTCACCATCGATCACGGCATCTGAAACCGGGAGTTTTAGCAGCGCGCTGGAGATCGCCTTGCCGAACTTGTGGGTCCAATCGAGGCCCTTGCGGGTCAGGAGCGAGACCTTGCCCTGGCTGATGCGGGCCTGCAGCCGATAGCCGTCGAGCTTCACCTCATGGATCCAGCGCTTGCCGGAGGGTGCACTTTTCACCAGCGTTGCAAGCTGCGGCTCGACGAACGCAGGCAGCGGCGCCTGTTTGGCGCCCTTGAGCTCGGCGGTAAGGCTCTCCTTGCCGGCGTCTGCCGTTTTGCCTTTGCCGGACTTCGCTTTCCCGGACGTCTGCCGGTCCGATGTTTTCCTGGAGAGGCTACGCTTGTGCTCGGATGCCCCCAGCGCCATGGTCAACTCGCCTTTCTCTGCGGAGCAGTCTTACGCGATACGGTTTTCTTCGCAGCCGCCGACTTGCCGGATGTCTTCGAGGCCGATTTTTTGGCGGTGGTTTTTTTGGTCGAGGATTTTTTCGCAGGCGTCTTGCCGGGCGAAGCGGAACCACCAGCGCTCTGACGTAGCGCGTCGAGCAGGCTCGTCACCTTCTGCGGTTCCGGTGCCGGCTTCTTCTTGACCTTGCGGCCTTCGATCTTCGCCTTGATCAGTTCCTCAAGCGCGGCCTCGTAGCGATCATCAAACTTGGTCGGATCGAACGTGCCCTTCTTGGTGCCGATGATATGCTTGGCGAGGTCCAGCATCTCGCCTTCGATCTTGATGGTCTTGATCTCTGAAAAGATTTCCTTGGCCGGCCGGACCTCGTAATCGTAGTTCAGCGTGCTGGCGATCAGGCCTTCTTCGCTGGGGCGGATCAGCAGCGTCCGCATCCGGCGGAACAGCACGGTGCGCGCGAGCGCCGCGACATTCTTTTCTTCGAGCCCCTTGCGGATAAGGTCGAAAACGTCAGCGGATGCCTTGTCGGTCGGTGCCAGGAAGTAGGGGCGGTCGAGATAGATCGTGTCGACGCCGTTGCAGGCAATGAAGCTTTCAAGCTCCAGTGTCTTGTCCGCCTCGGGCACCGCCGCCTTGATCTCGTCCGGCTCGATCAGAACGTACTGGCCGCTCGAGACCTCGTAGCCCTTGATGATGTCGTCGCTTTCGACCGCCTTGCCGGTGTCGGCGTCCACCATCTCGCGCTGGACCCGATGGCCGGTTTCGCGGTTGATGATATGGAAGCTCACGCGATCGGACGTGGATGCGGCTGTATAAAGAGCGACCGGGCAGCTCAACTCCCCGACCTTCAGATAGCCTTTCCAGTTCGCGCGTGGTGCCACGGCCATAACTCCATGAAAACCCTATCAACAGGAGGTCCGCCATCTTTGTTCCGTCGGCTGGATGAACGACCCGTTCATAATGGCGGAACCAAACTCGTTTGACGTGCGTTTGCCACCGAAATTCCCGCCCATCGAGACTTCGGAGAGGTTGGCAACGGTGTCTGAATCACAGTTGAATGGTGATCCTGCACGTGCAGACATAGTGAGGCTAATTCCGGCTCTCCGAGCATTTGCCCGCACCTTCTGCCGCAATACGACTGACGCAGATGACCTGGTGCAGGAAACCTTGATGAAGGCGCTCGCGAACCTCGACAAGTTCGAGCCGGGCACCAAGCTCAAGAGCTGGCTCTTCACCATCATGCGCAATACCTTCTATACCCGCGCCAAGGTGCTGGGACGCGAGGCGCCAGGCATCGAGGAGAACGTATCCGGCGACACGCCGATTGAGGCGAGCCAGGAAACCACGGCGCGTGCCCGCGAAGTGCAGCGTGCCCTCCAGAAACTACCGCCGCACTACCGCGAGGTGCTGACGCTGGTGGCAATCCTTGGCGAAAGCTACGAGGCCGCGGCCGAAATCTGCGACTGCGCCGTAGGCACCGTCAAGAGCCGCCTGAACCGGGCGCGTCATCAGATTCTTCAGGAACTAGGAGAAGACGTCAGCTGAGCCAGGGTGGCCCAGCCGCGAACATGGTGGAGAGAGACATGAAATTCGCTTTGATCGCGACGGCGGTCGTCATTGCGACGATCGCGCCGGTATTTGCCTTTATCTGATCCGGATCACGCGGGATCCTGATCGAGTTCCGGATAATGCCGGAAGATACCCGACTCGTTGAAGGCGAGGCGGCGATCTGACTCCAGATAAGACCGGATGTTCGGCTGCGTGCGAACCTTGTCGCGCAGTTTTGCGACATCCGGATAATCGGCGTCGAAGCGAGCCATGGCGCGCGGGAAGGCATAGGCCAGCCCTTCAGCGACCTGGAACAACGACAGGTCGACATAGCTCAGGCGGTCGCCGATGGCGTGGCCGCCCCCCGCCGGATTCGCTGCAACAATGCGGTTGAAATAGCCCATGAATTTCGGCACCCGGTGCTGGAGAAAAGCCTTCGTCCGCGCCTTGGCCTCTTCCTTCTGATCCTCGTAATAGTCGGCGGTGCTGATCGGGTGGTGGGTGTCATGCACCTCCATCACGAAGTCCGCGATCGTCAGTTGCAGGCCATGGGCGAAGATGCGTGCCTGTTCGCCCTCCGGAACAAGCCCGAGCTTCGGGCCGAGATAGTGGAGGATGTTGGCGACATGCGAGACGATGATCTCCCCGTCCTTCAGGAAGGGCGGCGCAAACGGCATCTGGTGACCCTGCCGGCCTTCGATGAAGGCAAACATCTTGTCCATGCCGCCGTCGGTGCGCGCGACATCGACGTAGTCGGCGCCCGCCTGTTCGAGTGCCAGACGAACAAATTCTCCACGGCCTTGCAGACCGTCCCAGTAATAAAGTTCATAAGCCATCTGCTAAAGATACTCCCTGATCTTCCTCAAATCCTCGACAAAGCGGGCCCGGTCCAGTTCCGCATCCGGCTGGTCCATCGACCGCAGCAGCGCTGACGGGTGGATTGTCACCAGGATCGGCAATCCGGTCGGCGCGCTGAGGAAGGTGCCGCGGTCGCGAGTAACCTTTGCCTGTTTCCCAAGCAGCGCGTAGGCCGCTGTTGCGCCGAGCGCCACCGCCAGCTTCGGCTTGAGAAGCCGCAGTTCGGTTGCCAGCCAGAAGGCGCAGGCCTGGATCTCGCCCAAGTTGGGCTTGGCGTGGATGCGCCGCTTGCCGCGCGGTGCGAACTTGAAGTGTTTCACCGCATTGGTGACGTAACAGAGGTCGCGGTCAACCCCAGCCTCCTCAAGACAATGGTCAAGCAGCTTTCCCGCCGGGCCAATGAATGGCTTGCCGGCCAGATCTTCCTTGTCGCCCGGCTGTTCTCCCACAAACACCACCTGCGCCTTGGCCGGGCCTTCGCCAAACACGACCTGCGTCGCGTTCTTGTAAAGGTCGCAGCGGGTGCAGCCTTCAGCCTCCTCTGCCGCGTTGCCAATGCTGCGTGCATCCGATCCGTTGTTCTCGAAAGCTGGTCCGTCGCGCGGGGTGAGCATGGCAACAATCCTCTTCGTGAAGAGGCAGAACACGCGGTGGTTAAATGCGGTTCCTCTAATTTTGCATGGCAGCCGGTTAAACTGGAACCTTTACGCATGCCTCGTGTTGATGATTTAGGTTGGGGGAATGTTCCCGCCCTCTGCGAGAATTTTTTGTACCACAAGGTTTTTCGAAATGGCGATCAAGATCACCGCGGTCCTATTCACGCTGATAGGACTAGCTTTGGCAGTGGGCGGCGGCCAGCTGCTGCTGCTCGGCGGAAGCGCGTATTATCTCTTATGCGGCCTCGGCTTTATAGCGACGGCCGTATTGCTTTTCATGCACAAGGCGATGGCCCTGCGCGTTTACGCGGTCATCGTGCTCGCGTCGCTCGCATGGGCGATCTGGGAAGTCGGCTTCGACTGGTGGCAGCTTGGACCGCGCGGTGGTGTAATCATCATCCTCGGCATCTGGCTGCTGACGCCGTGGATCCGCCGGCCGCTCGGTTTCTCCAGCCCGACCGGCATGCGCTATGGCGCAACCGGCACCCCGCTCGCCGCTTCCGTCGCGCTCGCCGTCATTATTGCGGTTGTTTCGATGTTCATGGACCCGCTCGACAAGAGCGGCAGCCTGCCGGAACAGTCGGTCGCTGCGGCACCTGCCATGGGTGGCGATGTGCCGGATGGGGAATGGCACCAGTACGGCCGCACACCTTACGGCCAGCGCTATTCGCCGCTTGACCAGGTGAATGTCGAAAATGTCGCCAACCTCACCGAAGTCTGGCGTTACCAGACTGGCGACGTGAAGCTTCCAGAAGACGTGGGCGAAACGACCTACCAGGTCACCCCGCTCAAGGTCGGCAACGCGCTTTATGTCTGCACCCCGCACAACTGGGCAATCGCCATTGACGCGACAACCGGCAAGGAAATCTGGAAATACGACTCCAATTCGGGTCTCAACCCGGATCGTCAGCACCAGACCTGCCGTGGCGTGACCTATTTTAAGGATCAGGCCGCGGCACCCGACGCCGCCTGTGCCGAACGCGTCTACCTGCCGACGTCCGATGCTCGCCTGATTGCGCTTGATGCGAAAAACGGCCAGGTCTGCCCGAGCTTCGCCAACCAGGGTACCTTGGACCTGACGGTCGGCATGCCCTACAACCCGGCTGGCTACTACTACTCGACCTCGCCGCCGGTTATTGCCGCCGGCAAGATCATCATCGGCGGTGCCGTCAACGACAACTACTCGACCCAGTCACAGTCGGGCGTCATCCGCGCCTTCGACGTCAACACCGGCGAACTCGTCTGGAACTGGGATTCCGGCAATCCGACGCAGACCGCGCCGATCGGGGAAGGCCAGACCTACACGGCAAACTCGCCGAACAGCTGGTCGGTCTTCAGCGCCGATGAAGAGCTCGGCCTCGTCTATATTCCGCTCGGCAACCAGGTGCCGGACCAGCTCGGCATGGGCCGGTCGGAAAATGTCGAGAAGTATTCTTCTTCGATCGTCGCGCTCGACATCAATACCGGCGCGGACCGCTGGGTCCGCCAAACCGTGCACCACGACCTGTGGGACATGGACGTGCCGGCACAACCGGTGCTGCTGAATATCACCAAGCCGGATAACACCGTTGTCCCGGCGCTGGTTGGCCCTACCAAGCAGGGTGACATCTACGTGCTCGACCGCCGCACCGGCGAGCCGATCCATCCAATCACCGAGGAGCCCGCTCCGACCGGTGCTATCCCGGAAGACTTCACGGCTCCGACGCAGCCCACATCCGCAGTCACCTTCAAGCCGGATACGCTGCAAGAAAAGAACATGTGGGGCATCACCATGTTCGACCAGATGGTGTGCCGCATCTGGTTCCATCAGTACAAGTATGAGGGCCGCTACACGCCGCCGTCGCTCGAAGGCACCATCGTCTACCCGGGCAACTTCGGCACCTTCAACTGGGGCAGCGTCGCGGTGGACCCCGAGCGGCAGGTGATGTTCGGCATGCCGACCTACCTTGCCTTCACCTCGCGTCTTGTTCCGCGTGCGGACATTCCGCCGAAGGGGGAAGACGAGAAGGCCAGCGAACAGGGCCTCAACCGCAACGAGGGCGCACCTTATGGCGTCTTCATGGGTCCCTTCCTCGGCCCGCTGCAGATCCCCTGCCAGGCTCCGCCGTGGGGTTATGTTGCAGGCGTTGACCTTCGCACCGGCGAAACCGCCTACAAGCACCGCAACGGTACCGTCTACGACATGACGCCACTGCCGCTGCCGTTCAAGGTTGGTGTTCCAGGCATCGGTGGCCCGATGATCACCAAGGGCGGCGTTGCCTTCCTCGGTGCAGCCGTCGACAACTACCTGCGGGCCTACAACCTGACCACCGGCGAAGAGCTCTGGAAGGCTCGCCTGCCGGCAGGCGGCCAGTCGACCCCGATGACCTATGCCGTCGATAACGGACGCCAGTTCGTGGTGATGGTGGCAGGCGGCCATGGCTCGATCGGCACCAAGCCGGGCGACTACATCATCGCCTATGCGCTGCCGCGTTAAGCGTTAGCCCAACAACCTGAAAAAGGCCCGGCCGCAACGAGATGCAGCCGGGCCTTTTCTTTTGCGCCGAGATGGGCCAGCCTCACGATGCGGCGATGGTGCCGTGGTTTGAAGACTAGAGGCGGACGATGCGGATAGGCGTGATTGCCGATGTTCACGGAAATCTCCTGGCGCTGCAGGCGGTGTTGGCGCGGCTTCGAAAAGCGGCGCCGGATCTCATCGTCAATCTCGGGGATCTTGTGTCAGGCGCCTTCGATCCGGCCGGAGCTGCCGACCTGCAGATGAGCCTCGGTATCCCGACCATATCAGGCAACCACGAACGTCAGCTGCTGGAAGGGGCAGAGGGGCGATCGGATGCCTTTGCAAGGCCGCTTCTCAGCCAGGCGCATCTTCACTGGATGGCAAACCTACCGAAAACCGTCACTCTGGCGGATGGAGACGTCTTTGCCTGCCACGGCAGCCCCGCGGGCGGCGATCTGGAATATCTGATGGAAGACATCAGCACCGGGCGGCCAGTGATGGATACAGCCGGAAACATTGCCGCGCGCCTTGCCGGGATCGGTGACGCGCGCGTCGTGCTGTGCGGGCATACGCATGTCTCGCGGGTGGCGTGGATCGGCGACGTGCTGATCGTCAATCCCGGCAGCGTCGGCATGCCGGCCTATCGCGGATCATTTCCGGTTCCGCATCTCGTGGAAGCCGGAGCGCCGCATGCGCGTTACGCGATCATCGAGAAGACGCCGGCGGGCTGGTCAGCGGAACTGCATGCCGTGGCCTATGACTTCGAGGCCGCAGCGCGCCAGGCAGAACAGGCCGGCCGCAATGACGTTGCTCACGCCATGCGGACCGGCCGCTTGCCGGCTCCCTGATCTTACTGCCGTTGCGAACTGGGTTTCAGGCCCCGCGCGGCATTGTTCTGGTCGATGTTGAGGCCGCCGTAGAGGATCTCGTTCACGACGCTCAGCACGCCGGGCACGCTACGCGCCACTTCTTCGGCGCGGGCAGCTTCTTCCGGGCGCTGCACCGATCCCTTCAGCGTGATCTCGGTCCCGGTGGCGATGACCGTCACGTCCGTCCCGTCGAGGCCTCCGGCGGATGCTAGCGCGTCGGAGACGGCGCCCTCGAGACGGGCCTGCGGCGGAAACTCTGTCTCCACTTCCGGCTTCACTTCATGAAAATGCTGGTGCTTGAAAACCATGCTCGTTCTCCCGTGTGATGGGAAACAACGCGCGGGCGGCAAGGTAGTTTCAGGCAGCGCTGTTTAGCACCGAAGCGACGACATCCTGAAGCTGGCTTTGCGAGAAGGGCTTGGGCAGGCGCGGCAAACGGTTGTCACCACCAGCCGGCAGCTCGGCATACCCGGTCGCAATGACCACCGGCAGGTCCGGCCACTCTTCGTGAATCGCCGAGGCAAGCTCCGAGCCGGTCATTTTCGGCATGGAATGGTCGGTGATCACGAGATCGAACTTGCGGCCGCCGTTGCGCAGTTCGTTCAGCGCCTCAACGCCGTTATAGGCCTCCACCACCGTGTGTCCGAGGTCTTCCAGCATCAGCGTCGTGTTCATCAGCACAAGCGCGTCGTCGTCGACGGCAAGCACGGTAGCGTTCTTCTTCGGATGCTCAGTCATCGCAATGGGCTGCGGCACTTCAATCGGGTGGTACAATTCGGCGCCTTCGGCGACGCGAAGATGCAGCGATACGGTGGTGCCCTTGCCCTTGCGGCTGTCGATCGTCAGCTTGCCGCCGGATTGTTCGGTCAGTCCCTGGACCATGGAAAGCCCAAGCCCAGTTCCCTTGCCGACGCCCTTGGTGGTGAAGAAAGGGGTGGTTGCCCGTTCCAGAGTTTCGGCATCCATGCCTTCGCCGGTGTCGGATACGGAGAGCCTTACGTAGCGTCCGGCCGCCAGCTTGTCGGCCACCGGGTCGGCGTCGTATTCCTCGGCGCGGATGGTGATCGTGCCGCCGTTCGGCATCGCGTCGCGTGCGTTGACGACAAGGTTCAGCACCGCCGTCTCGAGTTGCACCGGGTCGCTGATCACCGGTGGCAGGTGTTCGGGAAGCGACAGCGTGATCTCGGCTGCGCCATTCACAGAAGGGTTGACGAGATCCATCATGCCCTTGATCAGTGCCGTCAGCTCGATCGCCTGCATGTTGAGGTCCTGGCGGCGCGAGAAGGCGAGCATGCGCTGCGTCAGGGCAGCTCCGCGCTCGGCGCCCTGCAGGGCATTGTCGAGCAGCGACATCAGCGAGGGGTCCTTCGGCAGTCGCTTCTTGAGGATCTCGAGGCTGCCCATCACGGCCATCAGCAGGTTGTTGAAGTCGTGTGCGATGCCGCCGGTCAGTTGGCCGATGGCCTCCATTTTCTGCGCCTGGAACAGCTCTTCGCGTGCCTTGGCAAGCGCCTGCTGGGCCGCCACGCGTTCGGTGATGTCGCGGGTGATCTTGGCAAAACCTAGGAGCTCGCCGTGCTCGCTGTGGATCGCATCAACGATGACATGCGCCCAGAAGCGGGTGCCGTCCTTGCGCACGCGCTGGCCTTCACGCTCGTAGCGCCCCTCGCGCCGCGCCATCTCCAGGCTTTTTGCGGGTTCATCGCGCTCGCGATCTTCCGGCGTGTAGAATTCGGAGAAGTGCTTGCCGATGATTTCGGAGGCATAATAGCCCTTGATACGCTCAGCGCCGGCGTTCCAGCTGCTGACATAGCCGTCCGGGTCGAGCATGTAGATCGCGTAATCCGTGACGCCCTGCACGAGGAGCTGGAACTGCTGCTCGCTGCGCTTCAGCTCCGCTTCGGCATGCTTGCGCTCGCTCAGGTCACGGGTGACCTTGGCAAAGCCGATCAGGTCGCCATTGCGACCCCAGATCGGATCGATGATGACATGCGCCCAAAAACGCATCCCGTCTTTGCGCACGCGCCAGGCTTCCGCCTCGAAGCGCCCTTCGGTGGTTGCGGTGCGCAGCGCCGTTTCCGGAACGCCCGCCTCACGGTCCTCATCGGTGTAGAAACGGGAGAAATGTTCGCCGAGGATCTCATGCGCCTCGTAACCCTTGAACCGCTGCGCGCCCGGGTTCCAGCTGACGACGCGCCCATTGGCGTCGATCATGTAAATGGCGTAATCGGTGATGGCATCAACGAGAAGCCGGTAACGTTCCTCATCCAGCAACGATACGTCGTGGCTCTGCGGCATGCTCTTCCCATTCCCCGGGTGGGTTATACGGATTCAAGATCCTACAAGCCAATATATGACTTTAGTTTGGTTTTGACAGGTTCCAATGTTCGCAGTGGTTAAAAGCCGCATCCGCGGTCGAACTTAACCCAGGAAAGCATCGCGGTTCGCCTCCACCGACGCGACGATATAGTCGGCCACGGCGCGGACCCGCCGGTTGCGGATCATGTCACGGTGGCGCACCAGGTAATAGTGGCGGATGAGCTTGATCTCCTTGGCGAGAACGATCTGCAGCTCGGGCTCGTCGCGGGCGATGAAATGCGGCAGGACGCACAGCCCCTGGTGGCGCAGCGTCGCAGTCAACTGGGCGAAGATGCTGGAGCTCTGGAAGCGGGGCTTGATGCCGGGATGCACGTCGCCAAGATAATCGAGCCCCGGCGCGAAGATCATGTCTTCGATGTAACCGATGAAGGGGTGCGCCAGGAGGTCGTCGCGGCAGGTGATCTTTGGCCTGCTCTTCAGGTACTCCTTCGAGCCGTAGATGCTCAGCCGGTAGTCGGTGATCTTCTCGATCTCGTAGGGGCCGCCCTTGGGCGGATCGAGCGATACGGCGATATCGGCCTCCTTGCGCGACAGCGACATGATCTGCTGGATTGTCACCAGCTCCAGCGACAGGTTGGGATGCTGGTCGGAGAAGTCGCCAATGCGCGGCGCAAGGAAGAAGTTCGCAAATCCTTCCGGCGCGCTCAGGCGCACGACACCGCGCTGGGCGGGGTTGCCGGAGGTGATGTCCGCCTGCAGCCGATCCGCTTCCGCCTCGATCCGCTCAGCCGTTTCCACGAAACGCTGGCCCATGGCGGTGAGCACGTAGCCACGCGGGTTTCGCTCGAAGAGCTTGACCTGGAGCGAAAGCTCCAGCCTGTCGATGCGGCGCGAGACGGTGGCGTGGCTGGTGCGCAACTGGCGCGCGGCGGTTGAAAGCTGGCCGGTCCTCGCAACGGCGAGGAAATACAGGAGGTCATCCCAGGTGAAATTCGGACTGCACTGCAAATTTCTACTTTCTGTTCAAAAATGCACAGAGGATGTTTGCAATTAATGGAGCCAACATGCTTGCGTCAACGGACGTTTTCCTCAACCATGCGTTTTGGAACGGTCGCCTTGAGGAGGGCGGCTCACCAATTTTGAACAGACACTTTGGCTTGTTCTCTGGGAGGAGAAATCATGCGCAAGACACTATTGGCATCTTTGGCGCTCGTGCTGGCTAGCAGCACGGCTTTTGCACAGAATGCAACCGGCACGGCATCCGACAACAAGATCAAGATCGGCATCCTGAACGACCAGTCGGGCGTCTATGCAGATTTCGGCGGCAAGTCATCCGTTGAAGCGGCCAAGATGGCCATCGAGGAATTCGGTGGCAAGGTTCTCGGCATGCCGATCGAAATCGTCGACGCCGACCACCAGAACAAGCCGGACATCGCCTCCAACATCGCCCGCCAGTGGTACGATACCGAGCAGGTCGATGCGATCATGGAACTGACGACGTCGTCGGTGGCGCTTGCCGTGCAGGCGGTGGCCAAGGAAAAGAAGAAGATCGACATCGTCACCGGCGCTGCAACCACCGACCTCACTGGCAAGGCCTGCTCGCCCTACGGCTTCCACTGGGCTTATGACACCCACGCACTTGCAGTCGGCACCGGCGGCGCACTCGTGAAGCAGGGCGGCGACAGCTGGTTCTTCCTCACCGCCGACTACGCCTTCGGTTATTCGCTCGAGCAGCAGACCGGCGACTTCGTGAAGGCGAATGGCGGTACCATCGCCGGCTCCGTTCGCCATCCGCTCTCCAGCACCGACTTCTCGTCCTTCCTGCTGCAGGCCCAGTCTTCCGGCGCAAAGGTTATCGGCCTTGCCAATGCCGGCCTCGATACCTCGAACGCCATCAAGCAGGCTGCCGAATTCGGCATCGTCCAGGGTGGCCAGCGCCTCGCCGCTCTGCTCTTCACGCTCGCCGAAGTCCATGGCCTCGGCCTCGAAGCGGCCCAGGGCCTGACGCTGACGGAAGGCTATTACTGGAACCGCGACGACCAGAGCCGCGAGTTCGCCAAGAAGTTCTTCGAGCGCACCAACAAGATGCCCAACATGATCCACACGGGCACCTATTCCGCCGTTCGCCAGTACCTGAAGGCCGTCGAAAAGGCTGGCACGGATGAAACCGAAGCCGTTGCCAAGGCCATTCATGAAATGCCGGTCGACGACGTCTTCGCGCAGGGCGGCACGGTCGCCAAGAACGGCCGCATGATCCACGACATGTACCTGCTGCAGGTCAAGAAGCCGGACGAAAGCAAGGAAGCCTGGGACTATTTCGACGTCCTCGACACCATTCCGGGCAAGGAAGCTTACATGGATCCCGCCAAGAGCGGCTGCGATCTGGTGAACTGATGGCGGTAGCCGCGACACACAATAATGCAGAGCCGCGGGTGGTTTTGTCCGCCCGCGGCCTCACCAAGCAGTTCGGTGCCTTTGCGGCCGTGAAGAATGTCGATCTCGACGTGCATCACGCCCGGGTGCATGCGCTGATCGGTCCGAACGGCGCGGGCAAGACCACGGTCTTCAACCTGCTGACCAAGTTCCTGCAACCGACTGCCGGTACCATTACCCTGATGGGGACGGACATCACCAAGACGCCGCCGGACAAGGTGGCGCGCATGGGGCTTGTCCGCTCCTTCCAGATCTCGGCGGTGTTCCCGCATCTGTCGGTGCTCGACAATGTGCGCGTGGCGCTGCAGCGGCCGAATGGTCTCTCGACGCAGTTCTGGCTGCCGACCTCGGCGCTCAATCGGCTGACGGCGCGTGCCGATGAACTGATCGAGGCGGTGGGGCTGAAGCGAGAGCGCAATTCGCTCGCCGCCGATCTTTCCTACGGCCGCAAGCGGGTGCTCGAGATTGCGACGACCCTCGCGCTCGATCCGCAGGTCCTTTTGCTCGACGAGCCGATGGCCGGCATGGGGCAGGAGGATATCGGCACCGTATCCAGCATCATCCGCGAAGTGGCGAAAACCCGCGCCGTGCTGATGGTGGAGCATAACCTTTCCGTTGTTGCCGACATCTGCCACCACGTCACGGTGCTGCAGCGCGGCGAAATCCTGGCCGAGGGCGATTACGCCACCGTCAGCCAGGATGAACGCGTGCGGCTTGCATATATGGGTGCGGAGGAGGCTTGATGGCAAAACCGCTTCTGGAGGTCTCCAACCTCAACGCCTGGTATGGCGAAAGCCACGTGCTGCACGGCGTCAACATGACGGTGGGCGAGGGCGAGACCATCACCATCCTCGGACGCAACGGGGTGGGCAAGACCACGACCTTGCGCACGATCGTCGGCATCATCCGCGAACGCAAGGGCGAGATCCGCTTCGATGGCAAGGACATGCTTGGCGTGCCGCTGCACAAGACGGCGCATGCGGGCATCGGCTTCGTGCCGGAAGAGCGCGGCATTTTCTCGACACTGACGGTGGAGGAAAACCTGACGCTACCGCCGGTGGTGGCGCAAGGCGGCATGCCGATCGAGGAGATCTACGAACTTTTCCCCAACCTCAAGGAGCGCCGCTCGAGTCCCGGCACCAAGCTTTCGGGCGGCGAACAGCAGATGCTGGCGATCGCGCGCATCCTGCGCACCGGCGTCAAACTGCTGATCCTCGACGAGCCGACCGAAGGGCTTGCCCCGGTTATCGTGCAGCGCATCGGCGAGGTGCTTAAGACCTTGAAGGAACGCGGCATGACGGTGCTGCTTGTTGAACAGAATTTCCGCTTTGCCAGCCGCATCGCCGACCGGTTCTATCTGATGGACCACGGCCAGATGGTGTCGGAGTTTCCGGTGAGCGAACTGCCGCAGCGCATGGACACGCTGCACAAGGTTCTGGGGGTGTAGTATGACGATGATCTTCGGCATCCCGTTGCAGGCGTTTCTCGGCCAGTTGCTGATCGGCCTGATCAACGGCTCCTTCTACGCGCTCCTGAGCCTTGGCCTTGCGGTCATCTTCGGCCTGTTGCGGGTGATCAACTTTGCCCACGGCGTGCAGTATATGCTGGGTGCGTTCGCGGCCATGCTGATGCTCCAGTATTTCGGCATCAACTACTGGTTTGCACTCATCCTGTCGCCGCTGGTGGTCGGCCTGTTCGGGGCGGTGATCGAGCGCTTCCTGCTGTCGCGGCTCTACAAGCTCGACCATCTGTATGGATTGCTCTTCACCTTCGGCCTGGCGCTGACGCTCGAAGGCACGTTCCGTTATCTCTACGGCGCGTCCGGCCAGCCTTATGCCGTGCCGGCGCAACTGGCGGGCGGCACCAATCTCGGCTTCATGTTCCTGCCGATCTATCGCGGCTGGGTCGTCGTCGTGTCGCTGCTTGCCTGCATCGGCACCTGGCTCCTGATCGAGAAGACCAAGCTCGGCTCCTACCTGCGTGCCGCGACCGAAAATCCCGTCCTGGTGCAGGCGTTTGGCGTCAACGTGCCCGTGCTCCTCACCTTCACCTACGCGCTCGGTGCCGGGCTTGCGGCCTTCGCCGGCGTGCTTGCGGCACCCGTCTACCAGGTCTCGCCGCTGATGGGCTCGAACATCATCATCGTCGTGTTTGCGGTGGTCGTGGTGGGTGGCATGGGCTCGATCATGGGCGCCATCCTGACCGGCTACATGCTCGGCATCGCCGAAGGCCTTACCAAAGTGTTTTATCCGGAAGCATCCAACATCGTGATCTTCGTGATCATGGCGATCGTGCTTCTGCTCCGCCCAGCCGGCCTGTTTGGCCGGGATGCGTGAGGGAGGTGCATGAAATGAGTGACATGACCCATAGCAGCACCACGACAGTTCGCGCCGAACGATCGGCGACCGCGTCGAAAACCTATGCCGCGTTCCTGATCCTCGGGCTCGTCCTGCTCATCGTGGCGCCGGCCTTCTTCTACCCGATCTTCCTGATGAAGCTCCTCTGCTTCGCCTTGTTCGCCTGTGCCTTCAACCTGTTGCTGGGTTATACGGGCCTGCTGTCCTTCGGGCACGCCACGTTCTTCGGTGGTGCGGCTTATTTCAGTGCGCATGTCGTGAAGGAATGGGGTTTCCCGCCCGAACTCGGCGTGCTGACGGGCGTCGCAGGTGCGGCCGTGCTTGGCCTCATCATGGGCTTCTTCGCCATCCGCCGGCAGGGCATCTATTTCGCGATGATCACGCTGGCGCTATCGCAGATGTTCTTCTTCTTCTGCCTGCAGGCGGAATTCACCAAGGGCGAGGACGGCATCCAGTCGGTGCCGCGCGGGCACCTGTTCGGCTTCATCGATCTCAACAGTTCCACCAACATGTATTACTTTGTGCTGGCGGTGTTCGTGATCGGGCTCGTCATCATCTGGCGGTTCATCAACTCGCCGTTCGGCATGATCCTCCGATCGATCCGCGAAAACGAGCAGCGCGCCATCTCGCTCGGTTATTCCGTGGCCCGCTACAAGCTCGGCGCCTTCGTGATGTCGGCGGCGCTCGCTGGGCTCGCAGGCGGTACCAAGGCGCTCGTCTTCCAGTTCGCCACGCTGACGGATGTCGCCTGGCAGATGTCGGGCGAGGTGATCCTGATGACGCTTCTCGGCGGCATCGGCACGCTGATCGGCCCGATCTTCGGGGCCGGGCTGGTGGTGACGCTGCAGAACTACCTGGCGACCTCGCAATTCCCGGTCACCATCATTACCGGAATTGTCTTCATGGTGTGCGTCCTGGTGTTCCGCCGGGGCATCATCGGCGAATTCTACGCGTCGCGACTGGGCCGCAAACTCGGCTTCGAGCACAGGCGCTGATCGGTCACGCAACATGGAAACCTACGACTACATCATCATCGGTGCGGGAAGCGCCGGCTGCGTGCTGGCCAACCGCCTCTCGGCCGACCCGCGCAACCGGGTGCTGCTGCTGGAGGCGGGCGGCAAGGACAATTACCACTGGGTGCATATCCCGGTCGGGTATCTCTACTGCATCAACAATCCGCGCACCGACTGGTGTTTCACCACCGAAAAGGAAGAGGGGCTGAACGGCCGATCGCTGTTTTACCCGCGCGGCAAGATCCTTGGCGGCTGTTCCTCGATCAACGGCATGATCTACATGCGCGGCCAGGCCCGCGACTACGATTTGTGGCGGCAGATGGGCTGCACCGGCTGGGGCTGGGATGACGTGCTTCCCTACTTCAAGAAGTCCCAGGACTTCTATCGTGGTGCCGACGAGATGCATGCAGTCGGTGGCGAGTGGCGCGTGGAGAAATCACGCGTTCGCTGGGCGGTGCTCGACAGCTTCCAGAAGGCGGCCGAGGAAGCCGGCATTCCGATCATCGAGGATTTCAACCGCGGCAACAACGAAGGCTCGAGCTATTTCGACGTCAACCAGCGGTCCGGTATCCGGTGGAATACGGCGAAGGCCTTCCTGCGCCCGGCGATGAAGCGGCCGAACCTGCGCGTGCTGGTGAAGGCGCATGTGCGTCGGCTCGTCGTTGAAGGCGGTGAGGTGAAGGGCGTCGAGTTCGTGCAGGATGGCGTGACGAAGACGGCTTATGCGCAGCGCGAGACGGTGCTGTCTGCCGGCGCCATCGGCACGCCGCACATCCTTGAGCTTTCGGGCATCGGCCGCGGCGACGTGCTCGCCAATGCCGGCGTCGAGGTGGTCAAGGAAGTGAAGGGTGTCGGCGAGAACCTGCAGGACCACCTGCAGCTTCGCATGGTCTACAAGGTGACCGGCGTGCCGACGCTGAACGAAAAGGCGTCGCGCCTGCTCGGCAAGGCAGCAATCGGCCTGGAATATGCGATCCGCCGGTCAGGCCCGATGTCGATGGCGCCGAGCCAGCTCGGCATCTTCACCCGCTCCGGCCCGGACAAGGAGACACCGGACCTGCAATACCATGTGCAGCCGGTCTCGCTCGACAAGTTCGGCGACCCGCTGCATTTCTTCCCGGCCATGACGGCAAGCGTGTGCAACCTGCGCCCGGAAAGCCGCGGTTCGGTGCACCTGAAGAGCGCCGATTTCGCATCCGGCCCGGCGATCAAGCCGAACTACCTTTCGGCACCTGCCGACCGCGACGTGGCGGTGAAAGCGATCAAGCTCACGCGCGAGATCGTCAAGCAGCCGTCCTTCGCCCGCTATCATCCGGAGGAATACAAACCCGGCCCATCCTATGAGACGGATGCGGACCTGGAGCGGGCAGCCGGCGATATCGGCACCACCATCTTCCACCCCGTCGGCACGGCGCGCATGGGCGCCGATCCGGACAGCGTTGTCGATCCGCGGCTGAAAATGCGCGCCCTTGGCCGGCTGCGTATTGCCGATGCCTCCGTCATGCCCAACATCACCTCCGGCAACACGAACTCGCCCACCATCATGATCGCCGAAAAGGCGGCGGAGATGATTCTCGCGGACAACCGATGACTTGAATATTAGACTTGGCTCCTCATCCTGATTTTCTCCGCAAGCGGAGGAGGAGCAGATAGAAGTTGAATGCATGAAGTGGGGAATACGATGCCGGAGACCGCGACACAGACGGATGAAGTGCTTCTGAACCGGGTGGGCTCGGCAGCCATCATCAGCCTCAACCGCCCAAAGGCGCTTAACAGCCTCAACCTGGCGATGGTGCGGGTGATGAAGGAAGCCATGGACCGCTTTGCCGCGGATCCCGGCATCTCCTGCGTCATCCTGAAGGGTGAGGGGGAACGCGGGCTCTGCGCCGGCGGCGATATCCGCGTCATCCACGAGGCGGGCAAGGCAAAGGATCCCGATGTCACGCGCTTCTGGCGCGAGGAATTCCCCGTCAACTACATGATCTCCCGCTATTCCAAACCCTATGTCGCGCTGATGGACGGCATCGTCATGGGAGGCGGTGTCGGCGTGTCCGCGCATGGCAAACATCGGGTGGTGACGGAGCGGACAAAGCTCGCCATGCCCGAAACCGGCATCGGTTACGTTCCGGATGTCGGCGCCACCTGGCTGCTTCCCCGCGCGCCTGGCGAAGTCGGGACATGGATGGGCCTGACCGGCGAGGTGGTTGGTCCGGCGGATGCGATCTATGCCAATCTTGCCGATGCCTGCGTGTCGTCGGAGCGGCTATCCGAACTGGTCGAGGCGCTGGGCCGTTTGCCCGGCGGTGCCTCGGATGACGCCGTGCGCCAGACAATTGATGGGTTTGCTATTTCACCCGGGGAGAACATTCTCGAATCCAATCGCGCCCTGATCGACCGCGCCTTCGGCCATGATACGGTTGAGGAGATTGTCGCGGCACTGGAACGAGAAGCCGGCGAGTTTGCCACCAAGACGCTCGAACTGATCGTCAAGCGGTCGCCCACCAGCCTGAAGCTGACTTTGCGGATGCTGCGCCTCGGGCGCCATAGCTCCAGCCTCGTGGAGTGCCTTGAGCGTGAGTTTGCGGTCGGATCCGAGATCCTGCGCAACCATGATTTCTACGAGGGCGTGCGCGCCGCGATCATCGACAAGGATCGCAATCCGAAATGGTCGCCAGCTCGGCTCGAAGAGGTCGTTGATGCAGATCTCGATCGGTATCTGGCGGTCAGACATCCGGCGCTGTTTCCGGATCACCGGTTATAACCAGCCAACAGGGAGGGGAAGATGACCAAGATTGCTTTCGTAGGTCTCGGCAACATGGGTGGGCCGATGGCGGCCAACCTGGTGAAGGCCGGTCATGACGTGCGCGGGTTCGACCTTTCGGAAGCCTCCGTCCAGGCTGCCGCGGCAAGCGGAGTAAAGGCGGCGTCTTCGCTCTCCGAAGCCGTCCGTGACGCCGATTGCGTCATTACCATGCTGCCGAAGGGCCAGCACGTGATTGCGGTCTGGAGCGACCTGACGACGCTTCTTCCGGAAGGCACGCTGGTGATCGACTGCTCGACGGTGGATGTGGAAAGTGCGCGCAAGGCGCATCAACTGGCGGGCGCCATGAACTGCGTCTCGCTCGATGCGCCGGTATCCGGCGGCACGGGCGGGGCAACTGCCGGTACGCTCACCTTCATGGTGGGCGGGTCAGAGCAGGCCTTTGCCGCCGGCAGGCCGATCCTCGAGGCGATGGGCAAGAAGATCGTCCATTGCGGCGGGGCGGGCGCCGGCCAGGCGGCCAAGATCTGCAACAACATGATCCTCGGCATCTCGATGATCGGCGTTTGCGAAGCCTTCGGGCTCGCCGAAAAGCTCGGGCTTTCGCACCAGGCGCTGTTTGACGTCGCCTCGACATCGTCCGGGCAATGCTGGTCGCTTACCACCTATTGCCCGGTGCCGGGCCCGGTGCCGACATCGCCCGCCAACAACGATTACAAGCCGGGTTTTGCCGCGGCCCTGATGCTGAAGGACCTGATGCTGTCGCAGGAGGCATCCAGGCAATCCGGTGCGGCAACGCCGCTTGGCCAGCACGCTGCCGAGCTTTACGCCGAGTTCGAAAAGGCCGGCCATGGCGGCGATGATTTTTCCGCCATCATCCATATGCTGAGGGAAAAAGCGGGTACCTGAGCTTTTGCAGGCAAGCCGTTTAGCCACGCCGGTGGCCCGGCATGGTTGGGGAGTGGGGCAGGCATTGGCATTGGGGTAGAAGGTAGATCATGGTCTGCCCGCCCCGATCGCTTCCTGTGGTCTTTTCGGGACTTGTCAATTCCCGTCCGACCACATCACGACCATCACCGGAACCGAGCCTTGGACCCGAGAAGGCAGCCGGTTCGCGACCCGGTTCCCCTTCCGATGACGCGGACATTGTCGCGCCTTCTCTAGGGGCGTGGATGAAAATCGCGAAGCCGGCGGCGAAGCCGCTGACTTCAGACGCGTTTATTTTTCCGGCACCAAAAAACTTCCACGTTCCTGGTCAAAAATGATGGGTGCAACGGCGGAAGAAGAAAATACCGCGAATCAGTCCGCCCATGGGCAAATGTTCTACTGGCGTGAGGCGCCGCGCAGGCGGGTTCCTCGCGCCCGATGAGGCGAGCCTGTAGTTTCCGGTCAACTCAGATCCGGAGACCTACATGAGCCGCCTTCTCATTCTCGGTACAGCCATCGCCGCGCTCTTCGTGACGCCAGCGATGGCGCAGGAGCAGAAGCTTCTCAACGCATCCTATGACGTTGCGCGCGAGCTTTTCGTTTCCGTCAACGAAGCCTTCGTCAAGAGCCATCCGGGCGTCACCATCGACCAGTCGCATGCCGGCACGTCCAAGCAGGCACGTTCGATCGTCGAAGGTCTGGAAGCCGATGTGGTGACCTTCAACCAGTCCACGGACGTCGATTTCCTCGTCAAGCAGGGCTTTGTTTCGGACAACTGGACCGCGGAATTCCCGAACAATGCCTCACCCTTCTATTCCTTCCCGTCCTTCCTGGTGCGCGCCGGCAACCCGAAAAACATCAAGGACTGGGGCGATCTGGCCCGTGACGACGTAAAGGCCGTCTTCCCGAACCCGAAGACCTCCGGCAACGCACGCTACACCTATCTCGCCGCCTATGCCTGGGCCAAGGAAGCCTATCAGGGCGACGAAGAAAAGATCGAAGCCTACATCACCAAGGTCTTCAACAACGTTCCTGTGTTCGACACCGGGGGCCGTGCATCCACGACAACCTTCGTCGAGCGCCAGACCGGCGACGTGCTGATCACCTTCGAATCCGAGACGCGCGGCATTGCCAAGCAGTACGGTGCAGACAAGGTCGAAGGCGTCATTCCTTCCGTCAGCCTGCTTGCCGAGTTCCCGGTTGCCGTTGTCGACAAGGTTGCCAAGAAACACGGCACCGAAGAACTTGCGAAGACCTATCTCGACTTCCTCTACACGGAAGAAGGCCAGCGCATTGCCGCCCAGTTTGGCCATCGCGTCAACAACGAGAAGGTCGCTGCCGAATTCAAGCAGGAGTTCCCCGAGATCCGGCTCGTGAAGGTTGAAGACACCTTCGGCGGCTGGGCAAAGGTTCAGTCCGAACACTTCGCTTCGGGTGGCACCCTCGACAAGCTCTACGGCAGCCGCTAACTCCACCTACATCGACCGTTGATCCGACCCGGTGGGCTTTCGTCCGCCGGGTTTGGACGTAAAAGGAAAGTGCTGGCTTGAGACGGAATGTCTTGCCCGGATTGCGCCTGTCGCTTGGCGTGACGCTGTTTTATGTCGGGCTGATCGTGGTCCTGCCGCTGGCGGCACTTGCCTTCAAGGCGGCGAGCCTCGGGCCGGCGGACTACTGGCGTATCGTGTCCTCCGACCGCGCGCTCGCCAGCTATCAGGTCACGGTGCTGTCGGCCTTTGGCGCCACGCTCTTCAACCTGTTCTTCGGGCTCGCACTTGCCTGGGTTCTGACCCGCTACAGCTTTCCCGGAAAACGCCTTGTCGACGCCATGGTCGACCTGCCGTTTGCGCTTCCGACGGCGGTGGCCGGCATAGCGCTCACCGCACTGTTTTCCGCCAATGGCTGGTTCGGGTCGATCCTGGAGCCGCTCGGGATCCGCGTCGCCTATACACCGATCGGCATCATGATCGCCATGTGCTTCACCTCGCTGCCGTTCATCGTGCGCACGGTGCAGCCGGTGCTGGAGGATCTGGATCCGGCGCTTGAAGAGGCGGCCCAATCGCTGGGCGGATCGGACTGGACGATCTTCCGCAAGGTCATCCTGCCGCTGCTTACCCCGGCATTGCTTGCCGGCGTGTCCCTGTCCTTCGCGCGCAGCCTTGGCGAATTCGGCGCCATCATCTTCATTGCCGGAAACCAGCCGATGTCGACGGAGATCACCGCATTGCTGATCTTCATCCGTCTGGAGGAATACGACTATCAGGCGGCCGCGGCGATTGCCTCGGTGCTGCTCATCACCGCCTTCGTGATGCTTGGCGTCACCAACTGGCTGCAGGCGCGGGCCCTGCGCTACACGGCGAGGGGCTGATCTATGAGGAGGCTCAACACACATCGCAAGCCACCGCGCGTCGGCGACCAGCCGCTCTTCCGGCGCCTGCTGATCGGCATCGTGCTGGTTCTCGTGGCGCTGATCATCGTCGCGCCTCTCGTCATCATCGGCGTCGAAGCGTCTGCGAAGGGCTGGGCGGTCTATCGCGACACGATCATCCATCCGGACACCCGTCACGCAATCATGCTGACGGTGCTGGCCGCACTCGTGGCCGTGCCGGTCAACACGGCCTTCGGCATCGCCGCAGCCTGGGCAATCACCAAGTTCGATTTCTGGGGCAAGCGCTTCCTGCTGGTGCTGATCGAGATCCCGTTCTCGGTCTCGCCGATCGTTGCCGGTGTCGCCTATCTCTTCGTTTATGGCCTGCAGGGCATCTTCGGGCCGACGCTCGACGCCTGGGACATCAAGATCCTGTTTGCGATCCCGGGCATCATCCTGGCGTCGATGTTCGTCACTGCACCCTTCGTTGCCCGCGAGCTCATTCCGCTGATGCAGGCGCAGGGGCGCGATCTGGAGGAGGCGGCGACCTCGCTCGGTGCGTCCGGCTGGCGCACCTTCTTCTCGGTAACGCTGCCGAACGTTAAATGGGCGCTGCTTTACGGCGTCATCCTCTGCAACGCCCGCGTTATGGGCGAGTTCGGAGCCGTGTCGGTCGTGTCCGGTAATATCCGCGGCCAGACGAACACGCTTCCGCTGCATATCGAGCTTCTCTATCACGACTACCAGGCGACCGGCGCCTTCGCCTCCGCCTCCATCCTGGCGACCATCGCCGTCCTTACCATCATCGCCAAGGTGGCGCTGGAGCGCCAGGGCGCGGGCCGTGTGCGGCCGCAAGCCAAACCCGCGGAGAGCAATTCATGAAGATCCGCCTCGACCACGTCGTCAAAACGTTCGAGACCTTCCGCGCCGTGCGCGATGTCTCGCTGGAGATCGAAAGCGGCGAACTCGTCGCGCTGCTCGGACCATCGGGCTCAGGCAAGACGACCATCCTGCGCATGGTCGCCGGCCTCGAATATTCCGATGGCGGGCACATCTATTTCGGCGATCAGGATGCGACCGACATTCCGGTGCGCGATCGCGGCGTCGGCTTCGTGTTCCAGCATTACGCGCTTTTCCCGCATATGACGGTGGCCCAGAACATCGCGTTCGGCATGAAGGTGTCGAAGGTGAAGCGCGAGAAGGCAGCGATCGATGCGCGTGTCACCGATCTCCTGCGGCTGGTGCGGCTGGAAGGTCTCGGCGACCGGTTCCCGGCGCAGATCTCGGGCGGGCAGCGGCAGCGCGTGGCGCTGGCGCGTGCGCTTGCGGTCGATCCCAAGGTTCTGCTGCTCGACGAACCGTTCGGGGCGCTTGACGCCAATGTGCGGCGGGACTTGCGCCGCTGGCTACGCGAGATCCACTCTGAACTCGGCATCACGACCCTGTTCGTGACCCACGACCAGGAAGAGGCGCTAGACCTGGCCGACCGGGTGGTAATCCTGAAGGACGGGCAGATCGTCCAGCAGGGCACACCGGAAGAGGTGTGCCGCGATCCGCAGTCGGCTTTCGTGATGAAATTCCTGGGCGATGCCAATGTCATTGCCGCCGAAGTGCGCGACGGCAAGGCCTACGCCTCCGGTGCCGCAATCGAGGTGGCGGGCCTCGCGGATGGCAAGGCTGAGCTTTATGCGCGCCCGGCAGATCTCGACTGGTCGCTGCAGGGGCCGGGCATTCCGGCAAGCATCACCCGCGTGCTGGATCGTCCCGATGGCCGGCGGGTGCTGGCCACGGCCGAAACCGGTGAACATCTGGAATTCGACGTCGAGCCGGAACGGGTGGTGAAGGCCGGCGATGGCGGCTTCGTAACCCTGCGCAGGGCGAAAGTGTTTGCGGTCTGAGGTTCAGCCCAGCAGTTCGAACGCGCCTTCCGCCAGAACCTCGCCGTTGATGATGAGTTCCACTGCATGTCGGCCGGGATAATGCACCCGGGTGGTGAAGTCGCGGATGGCACGGCTGATCGACAGTTCCACGGCTGCACCGGGCGCCAGTTCCAGTTCCTTCCACTTGAAGACCTTCTTCGAGGTGCCGCCGGCCTTCTTGACGTAGTGGACCGCGTAATCGATCACCAGCTTCTGCGGGTTCGAAGCGGTCGACACGAGGCGGGCCGTGATCTTTACCGAGCCGCCGAGTTGCATCGATGACGGTGTGACCGTGAATGCCTCGACCGTCACCTCGGCCTTGTCGCCGGCGCCTAGGACGTGGAGCGCCCGTGGATCACCCTTCTTGACCAGCGTGCGCAACGCCTGGCGCATGATCGAAGCGGCGCGGGCATCCTCCCTGTCCCAATGGGCGATCTTGTCGAACACCCAATCGGGATGATCCTTGGTGATGTCGTTCAGATGGTTGGCGACCGACTTGCGGACGTAGAGGCTCGGATCGCTTTTCAGGTTCTCCAGGATTGGTGCGACGGGCGAGGGGTCGGCCAGCAGTTCCTTCAGTTGGAATGACCAGGGCAGGCGCGGGCGGCAGCCTTCACTCGCAAGCCGGCGAACATGTTCGTTCTCGTCGGTCGACCAACGCTCCATCACCTTCAGCGAGCGTGACAGGTCCTTGAGGAGGAAGTGGCGCACCGCAAATTCGGAGGAACCGAACCGGGTGAAGAAGGCCAGCGCATCCATCGACAGGTCGAAATGGTCCTGGCCGTAGAGCGCCACATATTCCGGCAGCACGATGGACGCGAAGTTGTGGTTGATGCGCGGCGCCAGTGCCCGCAGGATTTCGAGATTGGTGGCAAAACCGCCGGGCAGCGTGGCATGGAAGGTGACCGCAACCTGTCGCAGCCGCTGCATGATGCTCATAGCCTCGAGATCAACCGTGGCAAGCGCCAGGAAGCGACCACTGTCGAAACCCGGATGAACATCGGCGGTCTCAAGGGCAAAATGCTCCAGCCGCGCGTGGTTGAAGATTTCCTTCAGGAGAGGTGCAGCGTCTGCCTCGGCCATGCTTGTCGCCCCATGTTCACCATTTGTTTCAATAGATAACCTGAGAACGAGTAGCAGGCAAAGAAAAACGGCCGGAGGAGCTCCGGCCGTTCCAATAGTTCACAGGAATGAAGCTGACGGATCAGTTCATCTGGGTGACGTACTTGGTTTCGAGATAGGCTTCGACGGCTTCCGATCCACCTTCGGTGCCGTAGCCCGAATCCTTGATGCCGCCGAACGGGACTTCCGGAAGCGCCAGACCATTGTGGTTGATGGTGAGCATGCCGGCTTCCACCTGGCGACCGAGCGCGTGTGCCGTCTTTACCGAACCGGTGAAGGCGTAGGATGCAAGGCCGAACGGCAGGCGGTTTGCTTCCTCGATCGCTTCTTCATAATGCGAGAAGCGGTTGATGATGGCGAGCGGGCCGAAGGGCTCTTCGTTCATCATCTTGGCCGAGGTCGGCACGTCGGCGATCACGGTCGGCTCGAAGAAGTAGCCCTTGTTGCCAATGCGCTTGCCGCCGGTCTTCACTTCTGCACCCTTGGCCACGGCGTCATGGATCATGTCTTCCATGACCGGGATGCGGCGCTCGTTGGCGAGCGGCCCCATGGTGACGCCGTCTTCCAGGCCGTTGCCGACCTTGATGGCCTGCGTTGCCTTGACGAAACCTTCGGTGAAGCGGTCGGCGATGCCTTCCTGGACGAGGAAGCGGGTCGGCGCGACGCAAACCTGGCCAGCGTTGCGGAACTTGGCCGCTGCGGTGACTTCGATTGCCTTTTCGAGATCGGCATCATCGAAGATCATCACCGGCGCGTGGCCGCCGAGTTCCATCGTGGCGCGCTTCATGTACTTGCCGGCGAGCGCTGCGAGATGCTTGCCGACCGGCGTGGAGCCGGTGAAGGAGATCTTGCGGATGACCGGATGGGCGATGAGGTATTCGGAAATTTCCGCCGGAATGCCGTAAACGAGGTTGACGACACCTGCCGGGACGCCGGCATCCACGAAGGCGCGGATGAGTTCGGCTGGCGAGGCGGGGGTTTCTTCGGGGGCCTTGACGATGATCGAGCAGCCGGTGGCGAGTGCCGCCGACAGCTTGCGGACAACCTGGTTCAGCGGGAAGTTCCACGGCGTGAAGGCCGCGACCGGGCCAACCGGCAGCTTGATTGCCATCTGCGAAACGCCGGTGAAGCGGGCGGGGATGATCTGGCCGTAGGTGCGGCGGGCTTCTTCGGCAAACCAGTCGATCGTATCGGCAGCGCCCATGACTTCCATCTTGGACTGCGCCAGCGGCTTGCCCTGTTCGCGCGTCATCATGTAGGCGATGTCGTCAACGCGGGCGCGCAGCAGGTCGGCTGCCTTGCGCATCAGCTTGGAGCGCTCGAAGGGCGAGGTGTCGCGCCAGACCTTGAAGCCCTTGTCTGCTGCCTCAAGCGCCAGGTCGAGATCAGCCTTTCGCGCATGGGCGATCTTGCCGATGACTTCTTCGGTGGCCGGATCGATGACCGGAAGGGTCTCGCCGCCAATGGCATCGCGCCATTCGCCGTTGATGAGGAGCTTGACGTCGGGATAGGTCTGCATGGGGTCCACTTTCGTTTCTGAAGGTGCAGAAGGGCAGCAGGCGCCGCCGCGAATGGGAGGGAGGTTCCGGCCCCTGAGTTAGGTGATCTCACCGCCACAATCAACCGCAAGGCACAAGAAGAAAAAGGCCCGGCGCGCTGGAAGCGGCCGGGCCAGGTCTCAGGTCAGAGGGGAGGACCTGGATCAGAAAGTGGCTGGTCTCAGAAGAACGCCTGGATGCCGGTCTGGGCGCGGCCGAGGATCAGCGCATGAACGTCATGCGTGCCTTCGTAGGTGTTGACCGTTTCCAGGTTCTGCGCGTGGCGCATGACGTGGTATTCGATCTGGATGCCGTTGCCGCCGTGCATGTCGCGGGCCTGGCGAGCGATGTCGAGCGCCTTGCCGCAGTTGTTGCGCTTGACGATCGAGATCATTTCCGGCGCCATCTTGTGGGCGTCCATCAACTGGCCGACGCGCAGCGAACCCTGCAGGCCGAGCGTGATTTCGGTCATCATGTCGGCAAGCTTCTTCTGGTAAAGCTGCGTGCCGGCGAGCGGCTTGCCGAACTGCTTGCGGTCCAGGCCATACTGGCGTGCACGGAACCAGCAGTCTTCAGCCGCACCCATGACACCCCAGGAAATGCCGTAGCGGGCGCGGTTGAGGCAACCGAACGGACCCTTGAGGCCCGACACGTTCGGCAGCAGCGCATCTTCACTGACTTCGACGCCGTCCATGACGATTTCGCCGGTGATGGACGCGCGCAGCGACAGCTTGCCACCGATCTTCGGAGCCGACAGGCCCTTCATGCCCTTTTCGAGCACGAAGCCGCGGATTTCGTTGTTGTGGGCTTCCGACTTTGCCCAGACGACGAAGACGTCGGCGATCGGCGCGTTGGAGATCCACATCTTGGAGCCGCGCAGGCGGTAACCGCCTTCGATCTTTTCGGCGCGGGTCTTCATGCCGCCCGGATCGGAGCCAGCATCCGGCTCGGTCAGGCCGAAGCAGCCGATGAGTTCACCCGAAACGAGGCCCGGAAGATACTTCTTCTTCTGCTCGTCGGAGCCGTAGGCGAAGATCGGGTAGATGACGAGCGAGGACTGCACGCTCATCATGGAGCGGTAACCGGAATCGATGCGCTCGATTTCGCGGGCAACGAGGCCGTAGGCGACGTAGGAAGCGTTCGCCGCGCCATATTCTTCCGGCAGGGTAACGCCGAGCAGGCCGGTCTGGCCCATCAGCTTGAAGAGGCCCGGATCGGTCGACTCTTCGAGATAGGCTTCCTCGATGCGCGGCAGGAGTTCGGACTTGGCGAAGGCGGCAGCCGCGTCGCGGATCATCCGCTCATCTTCGCTCAACTGGTCGTCGAGCAGGAAAGGGTCGTTCCAGGAAAAAGCCACGGCAGTTCTCCGCTTCAAATTAGGTTGTTGAGGGTTGAAGGAATTATCTCCGGCATGGGCCGGAGAGCAAGCACCGTTTACTCAATCTGCCATGATCTATAGTAATAAGCCATGGCCAGCCTTTCTCGACGTTTGCTCCCCTCCACCTCTGCGCTTGCAGCCTTTGATTCCGTAGCACGGCTCGGCAGTTTTTCAGCCGCAGCCGAGGAGCTTTCCCTGACGCAGGGCGCCATCAGCCGGCAGGTTTCCGGGCTTGAGGAGCAGTTGGGCATCCTGCTTTTCGACCGTACCAGCCGCGGCGTGATGCTGACGGCAGCCGGGGCGGATTATGCCAAGGCGATTGCCGCGGCGTTGAGCCAGATCCGCTCCGCTTCGCTGCAGGCAATGACCAAACAGCATAGCGACCAACTGAACCTCGCGATCCTGCCGACCTTCGGCACGCGCTGGTTGATGCCGCGGATCCCGCAATTCGTGGCGCGCCATCCGGAGATCACGCTGAATTTCGCAACCCGCATCGGCACCTTCGACTTCGACCGCGAGGGTATCGATATGGCGATACATGTCGGACAGCCGGATTGGCCCGGGGCAGAATCCACCTTCCTGATGGAGGAGATGGTGGCGCCCGTCTCTTCGCCCGCCTTCCTCAAGGCGCATCCGATCAAGAAGGGCCAGGACCTGCTGCACCTGCCGCTGCTGCACATGGCCTCGCGCCCCGGCGCCTGGGCCCACTGGTTCGAGAGCCTCGGTATCTCCGCGACGCCATCGGAGGGGATGCGCTTCGAGCAGTTCGGCAACGTGGCGCAGGCCTGCATTGCGGGGCTTGGCGTCGCCTTGATGCCGCTTTTCCTGATCGACTCGGAGCTGGCGAGCGGCCAACTGGTGGAAGCCTTTCCGCACCAGGTGCGCAGCCCGAGCGCCTATTACGCGGTGGCGCCGGTCAGCAAGAAGGATTTCCGGCCGGTCGTGGCGTTCCGGGCCTGGCTGCTCGAAGAAGTCGGCCGCTACGGCGAGGAAGTGGTCGGCTGGTAGCGGCTCAAAGCTTCGGCCGCCGGTTCAGCCAGTCGGTTGCATTTTCATAAGCCAGCGCCAGGTCCAGCACCGCCTTGTCGGCACGCGGTCTACCGATGATCTGGATGCCGTTCGGCATGCCTTCGCTGTTGAAACCGGCGGGCATGGCGGCGACGGGCAGACCGGCCATGGAGGCCGGAATCATCACCTCCATCCAGCGATGGTATGTGTCCATGGTCCGGCCACCGACCTCCTTCGGCCAATGCGTGTCGGCATCGAAGGGGAATACCTGGGCTGAGGGCAGGACGAGGTAGTCATAGCGCTCGAACAAGGTCAGCAGGTATTTGTACCAGGCGCTGCGCCGCTTTGAGGCGAAGTGCACCTCGCGGCCGGTCATGTCGAGACCGCGCTCTATCTCCCAGATGATCTCGGGCTTCATCAGCGCGCGTTTGGCCGGGTCGTCAAAACTGTCGCGCATGCCGTTTGCCGTCAGCCAACTGCGCAGCGTCGTCCATGACTGCCAGACATCGACCATGTCGTAATCCGGGATGACGGCTTCCACCGTGCAGCCGATGCTCTCGAAGACGGGGAGGGCGGTTTGGCAAAGCTCCAGCACGCCAGGATCGAACGGAAGGTAGCCGCCAAGGTCGCCAAGCCAGGCGATGCGGGCGCCCGAGAAGTCGCGGCCTCGTGCCGGCATCAGGTCTTCGGCCGGAAGGGAATGCGGGTCACGCGGGTCATATCCGGCCTGGGTCATCAGCAGGGCTGCGGTATCTTCCACAGTGCGGCCCATGGGGCCCAGCACGGACAGTTGGCCCATGAAAAGCTCGAGCTTTTGCGACACCGGGATGCGACCGTAGCTTGGCCGGAAGCCGACGACATTGTTGAAGGCGGCCGGGTTGCGCAGCGACCCCATCATGTCGCTGCCATCGGCGATCGGCAGGAGATGGGCGGACAGCGCCGCCGCCGCGCCGCCGCTCGAGCCGCCGACGGTCTTCGTCAGGTCGTAAGGGTTGCGGGTCACGCCATGCACCGGATTGTAGCTTTGCGAGCCGAAGCCGTGTTCGGGCGTATTCGTCTTGCCGATGATGATGGCGCCAGCGGCACGGATGCGCTCCACCATGATCTCGTCTTCCTTCGGCACGAAATCTGCAAAAATCGGCGAACCATATGTGCAACGCAGATCCTTGACCTCACAGAGGTCCTTGATGGCGATCGGCATGCCGTGCATCCAGCCACGCGAAGAGCCAGCCTTGAGCTCAGCATCGCAGGCTGCGGCTTCGGCGAGCAGCGAGTCGCTGTCCCGTATGTTCACAATTGCGTTAACGCTGGGGTTGAGACGCTCGATCCCAGCCAGATATGCCCCCATCACAGCGGTTACGGAGAGTCGGCAATCATGGATTGCGCGCGACAGTTCTGTTGCCGAAAGTTGTGTAATTTCCGCATGCTGCATGCCGTCCCTCCTCCGCGATGCAGCCAGTTCCGACGCAGCGTCCCGAATAGTCAATGGTTGACCTTGAATAAGGTGTGACTTCGTGCTGATTCGACTCGACATTGAAGTTTGATCAAACTATTCTGCTTAAACGTTTAAGCAGAGATGGCGATGGCGAACGTCCGGCCTGGAGCAAATATGAGCGCGATTGCGGCAGCCCTTGGGGTGTCGGCAGCGACCGTGTCCAATGCGCTTTCGGGCAAGGGGCGCGTGTCGCCGGAACTTGTCCAGCGGGTACGGGCCAAGGCGGCGGAGGTGGGCTACGTGCCGAGCCTTGCGGCCCGCGCGCTGCGGACCGGACGCACCGGTGTCCTCGGCCTCGTCCTGCCCGACATCTCAAACCCCCTTTTCCCGCAGATCGCCCAGGCGATCGAGAATGCGGCGGCCAATGTCGGTTACGGCGTGCTGATCGCCGACTCCCGCGGCGATATCGCCACCCAAACGGAAGCCATCAATCGCCTGATCGAACGCGGCATCGATGGCATGCTGATCGTGCCCCGTCGCGGCACCCGGATTTCGGATGTCGGCTGCCCCGTTGCGGTGCTCGACACCCCGTCGACGCCAGGCAATACCGTTTCCGCCGATCATTGGGACGGCGGCATGCAGGTCGGCCGTTATCTCGCCTCGCTTGGCCACCGGAAGGTCCTGATCATCGGGCGCAGCCCGACGTCGAACGTGCAGAGCGACCGCATTGGCGGCGTAAAGTGTGGCCTTGGTTCCGAGGTCGAGTGCGATACGCTGTGGTCGGAAAAGGTCGAGGAAATCTACGGCCCGAACTGCATGCTCGGTCTTGCCGAACGGGCCGCCCAAGGGTTTACCGCCTTTGCCGCACTTTCAGACCTGCTGGCGCTTCGGGCGCTGACGGAGTTGCAGCATGCCGGCATCTCCGTTCCGGACATGGTGAGTGTCAGCGGCTTTGACGATTCCATCTGGTCGTCGGTCGTGTCGCCGTCGCTCACCACGGTGCGCCAGGACATGGCGACCGTTGCCGATCTTGCCATTGCTGCGCTGATGCGGGTGATCGAGGCTGATGCGGACGCGGATGATGCCAACGCCGCCAAGGTGACGTCCGATCCCGATCGCGTACCCATGCAGCTTCTTGTCCGACAGTCCACCGGCGCGCCGAAAACCGCGGTGCCGGGAGCTGGCGCCTTCCATCCGCATGCCCACCACCCGAACAATTCGACAGCAGGAGAGGTCAAGCAATGAACAAGGTCATTCTCGCATCGGGCACCGCCCTTATGCTCACCGCCATGGCGGCGCTCAGCCCTGCCATGGCGCAGGACAAGACGCTGACCATCTCGGTCTATGCGTTGTCGCAGGATGAGTACAAGGAGATCGTCTACGATCCCTTCCAGGAAATCTGCGGCTGCAAGCTGGTCGTCGAGACCGGCAACAGCGTCGAGCGCCTTGCCAAGATGGAGGCCAACAAGGCCAACCCGGTCATCGACATGGCCGTTGTCTCCATGGCCGATGCCCTGTCTGCCGCACGTGCGGGCCTGATCGACAAGATCGACACCGCCAAGCTTGAGAACTTCAACAAGCTCTATGACATCGCCAAGGATCCAAACGGCGATGGCATGAGCATCGGCTACACCTTCTACGCCACCTCGATCGCCTATCGTTCCGACAAGATGAAGATCGAGTCCTGGGCCGACCTGCTGAAGCCGGAATATGCAAGCCACATCGCCTGGCCAAACGTCACCACCAACCAGGGCCCGCCGGCGCTCTACATGCTGGGCCAGGCGCTCGGCAAGGACACGCCGGATCTCGCAGCCGCCATCGAAGCCGTTGGCGACAAGAAGGACGAGATTGTCACCTTCTATGAAAAGTCCTCGCAGCTCGTGCAGCTGATGAAGCAGGAAGAAATCTGGGCCGCGCCGATCGGCCGCTTCACCTGGGCGCCCTTCACCAAGCTCGGCCTGCCGGTTGAGTGGGCGACCCCGAAGGAAGGCCAGACGGGTGGCATGAACGTGATGATCATGCCGAAGGGTGGCAAGAATGCCGATCTTGCGCTGCAGTTCATGGACTTCTGGCTCTCCACCGAGGTGCAGACCAAGCTTGCCGAGAAGTTCATCGACAGCCCGGCCAACAAGGACGTGAAGGTTTCCGAAGAGGTCGCCAACAACCTGACCTATGGCGAAGAAACCGCCAAGAGCCTGAAGCTCATCCCGTCCGCCGTGGCGCTCGACAACCGCGCCGGCTGGATCAAGAGCTGGAACGAGAAGGTCGGGCAGTAAGCTTGAACTGAAATTGTAGCTCCCTCATCCGCCTGCCGCCCTTCTCCCCGCCAGGGAGAAGGGCGATCGCCACTCTTCTTCCCCTTCAGGGAGAGGGTGGCTTAGCAAAGCGGAGGCTGGTTGAGGGGCACATGGCACTACAAAGAACGGAGACCATCACCAATGTTCCAAAACCGGGCCGAAGCGCTTGCACTCGCGCTTCCTGCTGCGATCTTCGCGGCGGCGGTCTTTCTTGTGCCGGTGGTGATCCTGCTGTCGGACGGGTTCCGCAACCCGACGGGCGGCTGGTCTGTCTCCGCCTATATCGAGTTCTTTTCCAACCCTCTGAACCAGGCGGTCTTCCTGCGCACGCTGAAGCTCGGCGCGCTGGTGACGGTGACGGCGGCCGTGATCGGCTACGCGGCGGCGTTCGCGATCGTCAACCTGGAGCCCGGCATGAAGGGCAAGGTGACGGGGCTTGTCGTGCTGCCGCTGATGATCTCGCCGGTCGCACGCACCTATGCCTGGATCGTCATCCTCGGCCGCACCGGCATCGTCAACGAGGCCTTCCAGGCGCTCGGCCTGACGCAGGCGCCGCTGCGCATCCTGTTTTCCGAAACGGCGATCTTCATCGGCCTGCTGCAACTGTTCCTGCCGCTAATGATCATCTCGCTGATCTCGGCGCTTGAAAACATGCCGAAGGACGCAGTTCCCGCGGCACGCGTGCTCGGCGCCAACTGGCTGCAGGTGTTCTGGAAGGTGATCCTGCCGCTCACCAAGGAAGGTCTGGTCATCGGCGGGACGCTGGTCTTCACCGGCTGCCTGACCGCCTATATCACGCCCGCCATTCTCGGCGGCTCCAAGGTGCTGATGCTGGAAACGCTGCTTTACCAGCAGGTTTCTGTCTCCAACAACTTCGTCGCTGCGAGCGTCATCGCCTTCATCCTGATCGCAATGAGCTTTGCTGCAAACATTCTCCTGAAGCGCGTCGCAACGGCCCGCAACAAGCAGAGGAGGGCGGCCGCATGACGGCACAACGCCTCTTCATCCCGTTCATCCTCTTCCTGGTGATCGCCTTCCTGATCGGGCCGTTCCTGATCATCGTGGCGGCCTCCTTCTCGGCAGGCGAAACCTTGGCCTTCCCGCCGCAGGGCTTTTCGCTGCGCTGGATCGCCAAGGTCTTCACGGTGGAAAGTTTCCGGGCCTCCTTCGGCATGTCGATGTTCCTCGCCATCGGCGGGACGGCGGCGGCGCTGATCCTCGGCATCCCGGCGTCCTATGCGCTGTCGCGCTACAAGCTGCCGGGCGCTGAGATTGTGCGGACGGTGGTCTCGGCACCGATCATCGTGCCGGGCATCATCGTTGGCCTGGCGCTCTTGCGCTACATCGTCGTGCCCTTCCAGGTCGGCATCACGCTGGCGCTGTTCCTGGCGCATACGGCCCTGGTGCTGCCTTATGCGGTGCGGGTGGTTTCGGCGAGCCTTGAAAATCTGCGCTCCGACATCGAGGAAGCGGCGGTGCTGCTCGGGTCCTCGCGGCTCGGCGCCTTCTTCCGCGTGGTGATGCCGAACATTCGCGGCGGCATCCTGTCCGCCTTCATTCTCGGCTTCGTCACCTCCTTCAACCAGGTGCCGGTGTCGCTCTTCCTGTCGGGTCCGGGCGTGCGCACCATGCCCATCGACATGATCGCCTACATGGAAATCGTGTTCGATCCGTCGGTTGCCGCCCTGTCCTCGCTGCTCGCCTTCATGTCCATCGGCATCGTCTTTGCCGCCGAACGTTTCCTTGGATTTTCCCGTTATGTCTGATGCGTCCTACCTTTCCCTCAGCAAGCTGACGCTTGCCTACGGCGACACGCCCGCCGTGCCGGATCTTGATCTCGATATCCGCAAGGGTGAGCTGATCGCGCTGCTCGGGCCGTCCGGCTGCGGCAAGACCACGACCATGCGCGCGATCGCCGGCCTGATGCCGGTAAAATCCGGCCGCGTCAGCCTCGACGGGGCCGACATTACCCGCGTGCCGGCCAACAAGCGTGCCGTCGGCCTCGTCTTCCAGTCCTACGCGCTTTTCCCGCACCTGACAGTCTATGAGAACGTCGCCTTCGGCCTGAAGCTGAAGGGCATGCGCGGCAACGAACTCGACGCAAAAGTGCAGTCCGGTTTGAAGTCGGTCGGGCTTTCCACGTTCGCCAATCGCCGCCCGGCCGAGTTGTCCGGTGGCCAGCAGCAGCGCGTGGCGCTCGCCCGCTCCATGGTGATGGAGCCGAAGGTGCTGCTGCTCGACGAGCCGCTCTCGAACCTCGACGCACGTCTGCGTCTGGAAATGCGCACCGAGTTGCAGCGCGTCCAGAAGGAAACCGGGGTGACGATGATCTTCGTCACCCACGACCAGGCCGAAGCGCTGGCGCTCGCCGACCGGATCGTGGTGATGAAGGCCGGCAAGATCGAGCAGATTGGGTCGCCGGAGGACATCTACAGCCGTCCCACCTCGTCCTTCGTTGCCGACTTCGTCGGCTTCGAGAACATCTTCCAACTCGACCAGGGCAAGCTCCAGACGAGCGCCGGCCTGGTCGACCTCTCCAGCCATGCCCCTTCAGCGGCGGGCCTGGCATGGCGGCCGCGTATGGTGACCCTTGGGTCAGGTCCTTATCGGGGCACCGTGCGCGGCACATCCTTTGCCGGCGACAGCCGTGAATACCTGCTCGACACGAAACTTGGTCCGATCAAGGCCGAGGTGGACGCGAGCCAGCCGGCGCATGCACTGGGTGCAGAACTCGCCTTCGACCTTCCGGTCGAACGGGCCGCGCTTCTTTCGAGGTTCGGCTGAGCCATGGCCATCTGGATCGACACGGACATGGGCTTTGACGACATCGCCGCGATCATGGTCGCGGCGCATGCGGGCCTGTCCATCGAAGGTGTGTCGCTTGTCTTCGGCAATGCGCCGCTGGCCCGCGTTCGCAGCAATGCCGCGGGCGCTGCCTCCGCCTTCGTCTGGCCGTTCCCGATCCACGCTGGACGCGAAATGCCGGTCCTGGGCCGGCTCGAAACCGCAACCCATGTGCTGAGCGATGCTGGCATGCCGAGTGCCGGCAAACATTTGCCCGAGGCCGAAGAGACTTTCAGCGTCGATGCTTTCGAGGCGCTGTGCGCCTGGCTCGAAAAGGACGAAGGCGAGCGCCGCATCCTGGCGCTTGGGCCGCTCACCAATATTGCCGCCGTTGCCCTCGCCCGGCCGGATCTTGCGGCAAGGATCACCGACCTCACCTGGATGGGGGGCGGGGTGACGAGCGGCAATCATACCGCATCCGCAGAATTCAACGCCTTTGCCGACCCGGAGGCGCTGGCGATTGTACTGGCGCAGAAGATCCCGTTCCGGATGATCGATCTCGACCTTTGCCGCCAGGTTCTGTGCAGCCCCGAGGATGTTGTCCCGGTGCGGCAAGCAGGCGGGCGCAATGCCGAGCTGCTGGGGGATCTTCTCGCCGGCTTTGTTGCGATTGCGACAAAAAGCGGCCGCCCGGCCATGGCGCTTTATGATGCGGTTGCCGCCGTCGCCTTCGCTCATCCGGAGCTGGTGGCGTGGCGGGAAGCCAGAATTGACGTGGAACTTGCCGGCACGCTGACCCGTGGCCGGACGGTGGTGGAGGTGCGTCCCGGGCGCGGGACGTTCAATGCGTCCTTTGGCGCGACGGTCGATGCGGCGAAGGCGAAGACAATCATTCTTGAGACATTGCGGGCGGAGGCAAGTTGGTGAGGAACATCATTAAGACGGTGCAGGAGTTCACCGAGCCGGCTTTCCGGGACCGGGCTGTCACGGCGGCACGTGGAGACGGGCCGTTCGACATCCTGATCAAGGGCGGGACGCTGGTTGACGTCGTGACCGGCGAACGACGGGCGGCCGATGTCGGGCTGGTCGGGCCGCTGATTGCGAGCGTCCATGAAGCCGGTTCACGGTCCGATGCGGCCGAGATCATCGATGCCACCGGTACCTTCCTGTCGCCTGGCCTCATCGATACGCACATGCATGTCGAAAGCTCGATGGTGACGCCGGCGACCTATGCCGGCGCGGTGCTGCCGCGCGGCGTAACCACCGTGGTCTGGGATCCGCATGAATTCGGCAACGTGCACGGCGTGGAGGGGGTCGCCTGGGCACTGGAAGCGGTAAAGCCGCTGCCGCTTCGCGCCGTTGTGCTGGCGCCGTCCTGCGTGCCCTCGGCACCGGGCCTGGAAGTTGCCGGGGCAGATTTCGATGCTGCGATCATCGAGGAGATGTTGTTCTGGCCGAAGATCGGCGGGCTTGCCGAAGTCATGAACATGCGCGGCGTAATTTCCCGCGAACGTCGCATCAGCGACATCGTGCAGGCGGCGCTCGTCTCCGAAAAGCTGGTCTGCGGCCATGCCCGCGGCCTGACAGGACCGAACCTTGCCGCCTTCATGACCGCCGGCATCACCTCCGACCATGAGCTCGTGTCGGGCGATGACCTGATGGAGAAGCTGCGGGCGGGCCTGACGATCGAGCTCCGCGGCTCGCATGACCACCTTCTGCCGGAATTCGTCGAAACGCTGAACCGGCTCGGCCATCTGCCACCGACCGTGACGCTTTGCACCGACGACGTCTTCCCGGATGACCTCGTTGCGGGCGGTGCGCTCGATGATGTCGTGCGCCGGCTGGTGCGTTACGGCATGAAGCCAGAATGGGCGCTGCAGGCGGCGACGCTGAATGCCGCGGTGCGCATCGGCCGCGCCGATCTTGGCCTCATTGCCGCCGGACGTCGCGCCGATATCGTTCTCTTCGAGGACCTTGAGGATTTCCGTGCGCGCCAGGTGATCGCCAGTGGCACGCCGATCGCCAGGTCCGGCGAGATGACCGTGGAACTGCGCGCGACCGACCCTTCGCTGCTCGAAGGTTCGGTCAAGCTTGTGCCGCTGACGCCTGAGGACTTCAAACTCAGGAGCAGCGGCAAGAAGGTTCGGATCGCGACGATCGATCGTCCGCGATTCACTCAGTGGGGGCAAACGGATGCGGATGTCGTCGATGGTTTTGTGGTACCCCCGGAGGGCACGACGTTGATCGCCGTGACCCACCGCCACGGCCGCGCCGACACCCGCACCCGTCTTGGGTTCCTGACCGGCTGGGGCACGTGGAAGGGTGCGTTCGCCACCACGCTGGCCCATGACAGCCACAACCTCACGGTCTTCGGCTCCGATCCCGTCGACATGGCGGCGGCCGCCAATGCCGTGATTAAGGCGGGCGGCGGCATGGCCGTCGTCATCGGCGGCAAGGTGGTGGAGCTTCTTCCGCTGCCGCTTTCGGGGCTGGTGTCGGACGCGCCGATGGAAAAGGTCGCGGAAGGCTTCCGCGCCATCCGTTCGGCCATGGACAAGGTCGTCGAGTGGCAGCCGCCTTACCTCATCTTCAAGGCCTGCTTCGGGGCAACCCTTGCCTGCAACCTCGGCCCGCACCAAACCGATCGCGGCATTGTTGACGTGGTGACCGGCAAGGTGATGGAAACGCCGATCCTGGACGTGCTCGAATAGGGGAAGCCGATGCAGCCGCATGAATTCTGGCAGGAGGTTCATCCGGCCGATACATTCGCGACCTCCGGACCCTTTTCCGGTTTTTATCCGGCCGTGTTGGACGACGGCAGGCAGATCCGCCTGCCGATCCGGCCGCTGGCGGACGGTGAGCATGCGCTGGCCTCGCTCATCATCAACCAGGCGAGCTTCGATGTTCAGGATGCGCTGGCCGCCAGCCTTGCGCCCAAGCTTGCTGCATTTCGACCGGAAGTGATCGTCGGCCTGCCGACGCTGGGGCTGACGCTTGCCGCGGCGGTCGCCCGCTATCTCGGATTTGCGCGTTATGTGCCGCTCGGTACCTCGCGCAAGTTCTGGTACGAGGAAGAGCTTTCCGTGCCACTCTCATCGATTACCACGCCCGAGCAGCAGAAACGCCTTTATGTCGATCCGCGCATGCTGCCGCTGATCCAGGGCAAGCGCGTGGCGCTGGTGGATGACGTGATCTCGAGCGGCACCTCGATCGTGTCGGGCCTGTCGCTGATGCGGTCGCTCGGCATCGAACCCGTGGTGGTCGGCGCGGCGATGCTGCAGTCGGAGCGCTGGCACGACAAGCTCGACCAGGTCGGGCCGGAATGGCGCTCGCGCGTCGTCGGCGTATTCAGGACGCCACTCTTGTCGAGGGCAGGCGAGGGTACCTGGACTGCCTGATGACGGCGCCATGCCGTTTTGGTCTTGCAGATGGAGTCGCGTCGATTAGGATCGGCGCCACTCACCTCAGGGAAATCTCATACAATCGGGAATAACGCATGGAACTGGTGTTCGACGGCCATAACGATGTCCTTCTGCGGCTCTGGCGGACTGCCAAGGACGGCGGTGACCCGATTGCCGAGTTTATCGAGGGAACGACCAACGGCCATATCGACGGGCCGCGGGCGAAGAAGGGTGGCTTGGCCGGCGGGCTTTGCGCCATCTACATCCCGTCCGGCGATCTGGTTCTGAAGGAGCCGGACGCGAACGGCCACTACGTAACGCCTCTGTCGGCGCCGCTCGACCACCTGCCGTCGCTGACGATTGCGCTCGAAAAAGCGGCTATCGCCTATCGGCTGGAGCAGGCAGGCGGCTGGCGGATCTGCCGTTCGACGGCTGACATCCGCAGCGCCATGCACGAGGGAATCTTCGCAGCCGTTCTCCACATGGAAGGCTGCGAGGCGATCGACGACGATCTGGACAACCTCGAAACCTTCTATGCCGCTGGCCTGCGTTCGCTCGGACCGGTCTGGAGCCGCCACAACATTTTCGGTCACGGCGTGCCGTTCGCCTTCCCGATGTCGCCCGATACCGGACCGGGTCTCACCGACCGTGGCTTTGAACTGGTGAAGGCCTGCAACCGGCTCGGCATTGCGATCGATCTTGCGCACATCACCGAAAGGGGTTTCTGGGATGTCGCCAAGACCACCGACCAGCCGCTGATCGCCAGCCATTCCAACGCGCATGCGCTGACGCAGGTCGCCCGCAACCTCACCGACAAGCAGCTCGATGCCGTGAAGGAAAGCGGCGGGATTGTCGGACTGAACTATGCCGTCACCATGCTGCGCGACGACGGACGCGACAATGTCGCCACGCCGATTTCGGACATGATCCGCCACGTGAACTACATGGTGGAACGCATGGGCATCGATCACGTGGCGCTTGGATCCGACTTCGACGGAGCTTCAATTCCCGAAGAGATTCAGGATGCTTCTGGTAATCAAATTCTGGTTGCAGCCCTCAAAAGTGATGGTTACGGTACGGACGAACTAAGGAAGCTTTGCCGGGATAACTGGCTCAGAGTCTTGGGGAAAGCCTGGCACGAATAAGGTGCGGATTTCCCCATGGGTCCAAAGAACCAAAAGGGGAATTCAGACCATGCTCCACACATTAACGGGACGATTCCGGCTCCTGACGACCGCCGCTGCGCTGTCGATCATGGTGGCGGCCGCTCCTCAGGCCTATGCCGCCACGCCGAAGGATACGGTCGTGCTTGCCTGGGCAATCGACGACATCATCTCGCTCGATCCGGGTGAGGCCTTCGAGATCTCCGCAGGCGAGATCACGGGCAATACCTACGACAACCTCGTCAACCTCGACATCTCCGACACCTCCAAGGTTTCGCCTGGTATCGCCGAGAGTTGGACGGTTTCCGACGATGCGCTGACCTACACGTTCAAGATCAAGCCGGACCTCAAGTTCGCGTCCGGCAACCCGATCACGGCCGAAGACGTCGCCTATTCGTTCGAGCGCGCGGTGAAGCTCGACAAGTCGCCGGCCTTCATCCTCACCCAGTTCGGCCTGACCGCCGAAAACGTGACCGAAAAGGCCAAGGCGACCGACCCGTCGACCTTCGTATTCACGGTCGACAAGCCCTATGCTCCGAGCTTCGTGCTGAACTGCCTGACGGCTAACGTCGCTTCGGTGGTCGACAAGGCGCTCGTTGAGCAGCATGTGACCGACGGCGACTTCGGCAACGGCTGGCTGAAGACCAACTATGCCGGTTCCGGCCCGTTCAAGATGATGCAGTGGCGCGCCAACGAAATCCTCGTCCTGGAGCGCAACGACAACTATTACGGCGAGAAGGCGAAGGTAAAGCGCGCCATCTATCGCCACATGAAGGAAAGCTCGGGCCAGCGGCTGGCGCTCGAGAACGGCGATATCGACATTGCCCGTAACCTTGAGCCGGGTGATCTGGAAGCGATCTCCAAGAACAAGGACATCACCACCGACAGCGCGCCGAAGGGCACCGTCTATTACTTCAGCCTCAACCAGAAGAACGAGACGCTGGCAAAGCCTGAAGTTCGCGAGGCGCTGAAGTATCTCGTCGACTACGACGCGATCGGCGCGACCCTGATCAAGGGCATCGGCGAAATCCACCAGACCTTCCTGCCGAAGGGCATGCTCGGTTCGCTCGACAGCAACCCGTACAAGCTCGATGTGGCCAAGGCCAAGGAACTGCTCGAAAAGGCAGGGCTCAAGGACGGCTTCGAAGTGACAATGGACGTGCGCAACACGCAGCCGGTGACGGGCATTGCCGAAAGCGTGCAGCAGACGTTCGCCCAGGCCGGCGTCAAGCTCAGCATCATCCCCGGGGACGGCAAGCAGACGCTGACCAAGTATCGCGCCCGCAACCACGACATCTATATCGGCCAGTGGGGCACGGACTATTGGGATCCGCATTCGAACGCCGATACGTTTGCGGCCAACCCGAACAATGCCGACGACGCTGCGGCCAAGCCGCTCACCTGGCGTAATGCCTGGGACATTCCGGAGCTGACGAAGCAGACGGCGGCAGCCCTTCTGGAGCGTGATGCCGACAAGCGCGGTGCCATGTACCAGGACCTGCAGAAGCAGGTGCTGGAAACCGGACCGTTCGTGATCGTATTCCAGCAGACGGAAGTCGCTGCGGTACGCGCTGACGTCAAGGGTTACAAGCTTGGCCCGAGCTTCGACACGAACCTTCTGTCTACGGTTTCGAAGGAATAGAAACCCGGAGCGTATCTTTGACTCTTTCGGACTCATCGGTGGTGACGCGGCGCAATCGACGCCGCGCATCATCCGCCGCCATGGGCTTTCTGCGTTTCGCCGTCACAGCACTGACGACGATCTTCGGCTTGCTCGTGGTGACTTTCTTCATTGGCCGGGTCATTCCCATTGACCCGGTCTTGGCCATTGTGGGCGATCGCGCACCGGCGCATGTGGTTGAGCGCACCCGCATCGAGCTTGGCCTCAACCTGCCGCTCTACCAGCAGTTTTTCTTTTACGTGAAGCAGGCGCTGACCGGCAATTTCGGCACCTCCGTTCTCACCACCAATCCGGTGCTGGAGGACATTCGCCGCGTGTTTCCCGCGACGATCGAGCTCGCCACGATCGGCACGCTGATCGGCTCGATCCTCGGCATCCCGCTCGGCGTCCTGGCGGCCGTCAAACGCGGCTCGATCGCGGACCAGATCGTGCGCATCATCGGCCTGATCGGCTATTCGGTGCCGATCTTCTGGCTGGGGCTGCTGGCGCTTGTGGTGTTCTACGCGCAACTGCGCCTCGTGGCCTATCCCGGCCGCATCGACGTGGTCTACGAATACACATTCACGCCGATGACCGGCTTCTTCCTGTTCGATGCCATCGTGCAGCGGCAGTGGGACGTCGTCTGGGACCTGTTCCGCCACATCGCCCTTCCGGGCGCGCTGCTCGGGTATTTCTCGCTCGCCTATATCAGCCGCATGACCCGCTCCTTCATGCTGACGGAGCTTAGCCAGGAATACGTCGTCGCAGCCCGCGCCAAGGGTCTCTCCGAAACCCGGATCATCTGGTTCCACGCGCTGCGCAATGCCGCCGTGCCGCTGGTGACCGTCATCGCGCTTTCCTATGCGGGATTGCTGGAAGGCTCGGTCCTGACCGAAACCATCTTCTCCTGGCCCGGACTTGGCCTCTACATCACCAATTCGCTGCAGAATGCGGACATGAACGCGGTGCTTGGCGGAACGCTGGTGATCGGGGCGGTCTTCGTCGGCATCAACATCTTCTCCGATCTTCTTTATCGGACACTGGATCCTAGGACGCGCAGCCGATGAGCAACGCGGATACCACCACCTTGAAGCCCTATAGCCGTGCCTGGCTCCTCTCGGACCGGCCGACTTCGCGCCGCCAGGCCCGGCTCGGACGGGCCTATATCGTCTGGCGCCGGTTTGCCGAAAACCGGCTGGCGCTGCTGGGTCTCGCGATCCTGATCCTGCTCCTCTTCGTGGCAGCCTTTGCCGGCGTGCTTGCGCCGCATGATCCGGTTGTCGGCGACCTGCGCAACGCGCGCCTGCTGCCGCCGGGGTCGGAAGGTTACCTGCTCGGAACCGATGACCAGGGCCGCGATATCCTTTCGCGGCTGCTGCATGGCTCGCGGCTGACACTGCTTGTCGTCGTGCTCGTGGCGGTGATTGCAGCGCCGATCGGGCTTATCGTCGGTACGGTGTCAGGTTATGCCGGTGGCTGGGTCGATGCGGTGCTGATGCGGATTACCGACATTTTTCTTGCCTTCCCGAAGCTGGTGCTGGCGCTTGCGCTCGTCGCCGCGCTCGGCCCCGGCATCGAAAACGCGATCCTCGCGATCGCCGTCACCTCCTGGCCGCCTTATGCACGTATCGCACGCGCCGAAACGCTGACCTTCCGCAATTCGGAATTCATTGCGGCGGTGAAGTTGATGGGTGCCTCGCCTTTCCGCATCGTGCTTCGCCATGTCATCCCGCTGTGCACCTCTTCGCTGATCGTGCGTGTCACGCTCGATATGGCCGGCATCATCTTGACGGCTGCCGGTCTCGGTTTCCTCGGGCTTGGCGCGCAGCCGCCGCTGCCGGAATGGGGCGCAATGATCGCGTCCGGTCGCCGCTTCATTCTCGACCAGTGGTGGGTCGCCGCGATGCCCGGTTTTGCGATCCTGATCGTCAGCCTCGGCTTCAACCTGCTCGGCGACGGGCTTCGCGATGCGCTTGATCCGAAGGAGGCCGGCCAATGATGATGGGTTCGGTTCCTCCGCTTCTTTCCGCCGAAGATCTTCGCGTCACCTTCCCGACACGGACGGGCGAGGTGCAGGCGGTGCGCGGCGTTTCCTTCACGCTCGGCCGCGAAAGGCTGGGCATCGTCGGCGAATCCGGTTCGGGCAAATCGCAGACCGGGCGCGCCATCATGGGGCTGACGCCGGGGCATGCGCGGATCACCGCCAAGACGCTTTCTTTCGGCGGCCGTAGCCTCCTTACCATGCCAGCTGGCGAGCGGCGCGACCTGCGCGGCAAACGGGTGGCGATGATCCTGCAGGACCCGAAATATTCGCTCAATCCGGTGATGACCATCGGTCGCCAGATCGTCGAAACGCTGAAGACGCATGAAAAGGTGTCGGCGACGGAAGCCCGGGAGCGGGCGCTTGCGATGCTGGAGGCGGTGCAGATTCGCGATCCGCAGCGCGTCTTCAACCTTTATCCGCACGAGGTTTCGGGCGGCATGGGGCAGCGGGCTATGATCGCCATGATGCTGGTCTGTGGCCCGGAATTGTTGATTGCCGACGAGCCGACATCGGCGCTCGACGTGACGGTGCAGCTGGAAGTCCTCAGCATTCTCGACAAGCTGGTGGCCGACCGCGGCATGGGCCTGATCTTCATCTCGCATGACCTGCGGCTTGTGTCGTCCTTCTGCGACCGCGTGCTGGTGATGTATGGCGGGCGGATCGTCGAGGAGCTGCCCTCCGCCAATCTGGCCGATGCGCAGCATCCTTACACGCGCGGCCTGCTCAACTGCCTGCCGACCATCGATTCCGACCGGCATCCGTTGCCGGTGCTCGACCGCAAGCCGGAGTGGGCGCTATGAGTTCTGCTGTTTCCACCCGCGACATGACCGTGTCCTTCCACGAGTTCAAGGCGCTGAACAGTGTGAGCGTTGATGTCGCGGAAGGCGAGTCCTTTGGCATCGTCGGGGAATCCGGTTCAGGTAAATCGACGCTGCTGCGGGCGATCGCCGGGCTCGTACCCTTCCAGCAGGGGAGGCTGACGGTCAACGGGCGCGACTATTCCAACCGCGCCCGCGACAAGGATTTCTATCGCACCGTCCAGATGGTGTTCCAGGATCCTTATGGTTCCCTGCATCCGCGCCAGACGGTCGACCGGCTGCTGCTCGAACCGCTGGCGATCCACGGCTATACGGATGTCGAGACGCGCATCAACCGGGCGCTGGACGAGGTGGGGCTGGGCTCGGGCTTCCGCTTCCGATATTCGCACCAGCTTTCCGGCGGGCAGCGCCAGCGCATCGCGATCGCACGGGCGCTTATCCTGGAGCCGAAGATCCTGCTGCTCGATGAGCCGACGTCGGCACTTGATGCCTCGATCCAGGCGGAAATCCTCAACCTGCTCGAACAGGCGAGGCGCGACCGCAACCTGACCTTCATCATGGTGAGCCACGACCTTGGCGTCATCAGCCATATGTGCGGTCGGCTTGCGGTGATGCGCCAGGGCGAGGTGGTCGAGACGGTGCCGGTGGAAGCGCTGAAGCGGCGTGAATTTTCCGCCGAATATACCCGCCAGCTGCTGGTTGCGAGCGAAGGTTTCCGCCGCGTCGGTTAGCCGCGTTAGGCCAAAGCCCGCAACTCCTCGCGGTGGCGAACCATTGCCAGGAACCGGCGATAGTCACGGTCGTATTGCGCCTTGCGGCCCCGATCCGGCTGCCGCTCCTGGCCGCCGCGATCCATCACCTGGCCTGCCTCGAACAACGACGGATGCACGCCGCCGGCGACGGCTGCCGCCATGGCGGTTCCGAGAAGCACGGCGTCCCGCGTTTCCGGGATCACCACCCGGCAACCCGTGACATCGGCATAGAGCTCGAGCAGCAGCGGGTTGTTCACATGCCCGCCGGTGACATGCAGCGTCTGGAACCGATAGCCGTAACCCGCCATCGCATCCAGGATGTGGCGGATGCCGAGCGCGACTGAAACGCAGGTGCGCCAGTAAAGGCGGCAGAGCCCATCGAAGGAAGTGTCTAGTGTCAGACCGCTGATGACGCCGGTGGCGCGCGGGTCAGCAAGCGGCGAGCGGTTGCCATGGAAGTCCGGCAGGATCGCCAGGTCAGGGGCGATGTCGCCGTCTGTCTCAGCCTGCAGTTCCCGCACGCGGGCAATGATCCGCTCGTGCAGTTCGGCAGTCGGTTCGCCGCCTGCTGCATGCATCAGCACCATGTGGTCGAGCAGGGCGCCCGCGGCTGACTGCCCGCCCTCGACGAGCCAATGTTCCGGCAGCACGGCTTCGAAATACGGTCCCCAGAGACTGCGGCCCGGCTTGGGATCCCTGGCAAAGGCGACGATGCAACTCGACGTGCCGCCGATCAGCGCGACGCTCGATTCAAGACGGTCACCGGATGCGCCGCCAAGGGCACCAAAGGCGCCGGCATAGGCATCGATCATGCCGGGCGCTACAGCGACCTGAGTGTCCAGACCGAGTTCGCTCGCCGCCTGCGCGCTCAACCGGCCGATGGTTGCGCCGCAAGCGATGGTTTCGACAGGTAGGGTGCCCTTGTGGAGCAGGTCGTCGAGCCCCGCCTGCGCCAGATAATCATCACGCCATCCCGGCGCCTGGTGGGCGAGGTAATTCCACTTGGCCGTCAGGGTGCAGCGGGAACGCGCGGGCGAACCCGTGGCCTTCCAGGTGAGGAAGTCGGCGAGGTCGAAGAAATAACCGGCTTGGCCCCAGCTCTGGGGCAGGGCGCGCTTCAGCCACATCAGCTTGGGGATCTGCATTTCCGGCGACAGTGATCCGCCGGAAAACTGCAGGACCTCGTGTTCGGCCGCCGAAAGTTCGTCCGCCTCGCGGATCGCACGGTGATCCAGCCAGACGATCGTGTCCTGGTTCGCTTTGCCGGTCGTGGAGACGGTGAGAGGCAGGCCGTCACGATCGCGGACGACGAGCGAGCAGGTGGCGTCGAAACCGATGGCGGCGACCTGGTCGGGCCTTAAGCCGGCGTCAGCCATCGCGTCTGTCACAGCGCGACAGACAGCGGCCCAGATATCTTCGGAATCATGTTCGGCGTGATTTTCCTTGGGACGGAACATCCGGATCGGGTGTTTGGCCTTGGCAAGCAACTGCCCCTTGCCATCGAAGACGCCGGCGCGGGCGCTGGCCGTGCCGACATCGACCGCAACGAGGTGATCACGCATTCAGTCTTGTTTCCCGTCCCTCGGACAATCCGCCGATGCCGCCAGAGCCGTCAGGCCTGCTGCGGCATGCTTTTGTTCCCGCCTTCCATATGCTTTTGCACAAGGTGGAGCAAATCCGCCATGGCGTCAAACACGACATGGGGGGACAGGGCTTCGATGCGTTCGCGGTAGCCCGGAACGCAGGCATGCGAGGCGCCGGTAAAGGCAAAGACTGTCATCCCCGCACGCTTGGCGGCCTCGATGCCGGCAGGGCTGTCTTCGACGACGATGCAATGGGCGGGGTCGGCACCCATGTTTTCCGCCGCATGCAGGAAAAGGTCAGGCGCCGGCTTGCCCTTGGCGACCATGGAGGCCGAAAAGATGTGCGGCTCCAGCCGGTCGAGCAGGCCGGTAACGGAAAGCGACAAACGGATGCGTTCCGGCTGGCTCGACGAGGCGACGCAACGTGGCACATCGAGCGCGTCCAGAGCCTCGGAAATGCCTGTGACGGGCTTGAGCTCGGCGCGGAACTCGCGGTAGAGGTCGTGGCGCATGTCATCGAGGAATGCTTCATCGGCCTCGATGCCGAACTCTTCGCTCATCGTCTTGGTCACGGTGGCCAGGCTGCGGCCGAGGAAGCGGCGGTATGCCTCCGCTTCATCCATATCCACGCCCTTGCGGCGCAAGGCGTTGACGAGGACGCGCACGGACACCGGCTCGCTATCGACGAGTACCCCGTCGCAATCGAAGATCACCAGATGTCCGCTGCTAGCCACGCCGAACGCTTCCCTTATCTGACGAGCTGGTCAGCCAGGTAAAGCTGCAGCGTCTTTGCCGTGCCTTCCGTCCAGAGCGTCTTCAGCGCATGCGCAAAACGCTCCCGGAACAGGGCGGACGACGAAACCTCGCCGAAGATCTCATCGAAGGCAAGGAAGGCCTCGGGGTTATCCTTGGCTTTGAGCGCTGCCTCGTGCAGTTTTTCCGCGCTTGCATCGTTGAAGACGATCTGGCGACCGCTGTCGGATGTGCCGGCGAAATAACGGCACCACAAAGCCGAGACGAGCGACAGGCCGACGATGTCCTTGCCCTGCGCCAGCCGGTCGCGGGTCGAGGGCAGGATGAACTTCGGCTGGCGGTTGGAACCGTCCTGCGCGAGCCGCGGAATGGTGTCGCCGATCTTCGGGTTGAGGAAGCGGCGCTCGATCAGGTCGAAATATTCGTCGAGCTTTGTGTCCGGCACCGGCGGCACGATCGGGATGATCTCTTCCTTCTCGAGCTTGGCGAGGAAGGCGCGGATCAGCGGGTGCTCCATCGCCTCGTGCACGAAGTGGATGTCGAGGAGTTCGCCCGGATAGGCGATTGCTGCATGGCCGCCGTTCAGGATGCGGATCTTCATCAACTCATAAGGTGCGACATCCGGCACGAACTGGACGCCGACCTCTTCCAGGCGCGGGCGACCGGCAGGAAAGTTGTCCTCCATCACCCACTGCTTGAACTCTTCGCAGAACACCGGCCAGTTGTCGTCGATGTTGAAGTCCTGGCGCAGGATATCGAGTTCGCGTGGCCCGGTGGCGGGCGTGATGCGGTCCACCATCGAGTTCGGGAATGCGACGTTGTCGTGGATCCACTGGGCGAAATCCGGATCGGAGAGCCTGGCGAGCCCAACCAGCGTGTTCTCCGTCACATGCCCGTTGCCGGGAATGTTGTCGCAGGACATGACGGTGAAGGGCGCGATGCCGCGCTCGCGCCGCAGGCGCAGGCCGGCGATGATGAGGCCGAAGACCGTCTTCGGGTTGGTCGGGTTGGCGCCATCCTCGACCATGGCGGGGTGCTTCGGATTAAAGTTGCCGGCGGCATCGATGAAGTAACCGCCTTCGGTGATCGTCATCGAGACGATGCGGATTGCCGGATCGGCGAGCTTTGCAACGAGCGCCGCCTTGTGGTCGGGCGCAATGATGTCGATCATCGGCGCGGTGACGCGGGCTGCCGTCTTGTTGTTGTCCTGCTCGACAACGGTGGTGAGGAAATCCTGCGCCTTCAGCTTGTCGCGCATCGCGGCATCGGATGGCATGACGCCCGCGCCGATGATCGCCCAGTCATGCGCCTTGCCGGTGTTGAACAGGTCGTCAAGATACACTGCCTGGTGGGCGCGGTGGAAATTGCCGACGCCGAAATGCACGATGCCGGGCGTCAGGCTCTTCGGGTCATAAGCCGGCACGGCAGCGGTAGCCGCAGCGTCATTCAAGCTCGCCAGCGAAAGCTTCACAGTCATTGTCTTTACTCCAGTGCGGCGCGCCGATCAGGCTTGGAGCGCCATTCCCTTGTCGTCGAAGCGGTGCAGCTTGCTTTCGTCCGGGGTCAGGTAGACCACATCGCCGTGGTGGGCACGGAACTCGCCGTCGCAGCGCGCGGTGACCTGGCCGATGCCATCGACATCCAGATGCAGGAAGGTATCGGCACCCAGGTGCTCAGCGACCTTCACGGTGCCGCGCCATGTGCCGTTGTCCCTTGAAAGCAGAAGATGTTCCGGCCGGATGCCCGCGGTCTTGGCGTTCTTCGACTGGGCGTAAGCGCCGTCGATAAAATTCATGCGCGGGGAACCGATGAAGCCCGCGACGAAGAGGTTGCGCGGCGTCTTGTAGAGCTCCAGCGGCGAGCCAACCTGCTCGATATTGCCGCGGTTCAGAACCACGATCTTGTCAGCCATGGTCATGGCCTCGACCTGGTCGTGGGTGACGTAGATCATCGTCGTCTTGAGCTGATGATGCAGGTCGCTGATCTCCAGTCGCATCGTGCCGCGCAGTGCCGCATCGAGGTTCGAAAGCGGTTCGTCAAACAGGAAGGCGGATGGTTCGCGAACAATCGCGCGGCCGATCGCAACACGCTGGCGTTGCCCGCCGGAGAGCTGCGAGGGGCGGCGCTCCAGGTAGTCGGTGAGGTTCAGCACCTTGGCGGCTGCCTCAACCTTACGGTCGATCGCGGCCTGGTCCATCTTGGCCATCTTCAGCGGGAAGGCGATGTTCTTCCTGACACTCATATGCGGGTAGAGCGCGTAGGACTGGAAAACCATGGCAAGGCCGCGCTGGGCCGGTGCCGCCTGCGTCACATCCTTGCCGTCGATCAGGATCTGGCCGCCCGAGACATCTTCGAGCCCGGCGATGAGCCGCAGAAGCGTGGACTTGCCACAGCCCGAGGGGCCGACAAACACGACAAATTCGCCATCATTGATCTCAAGGTCGATCGAGGGGATGACCTTGGCTTCGCCGAAAACCTTCGACACTTGCCGGAGCGTGATGCTGCCCATGTCCCTGTTCCTTACTTAACCGCGCCAAAGGTGAGGCCGCGAACGAGTTGTTTCTGTGAGAACCAGCCGAGAATGAGGATCGGGGCGATCGCCATGGTGGAAGCTGCCGAGAGCTTCGCCCAGAACAGGCCCTGCGGGCTGGAGAAGGATGCGATGAAGGCCGTCAGCGGCGCTGCATTGGTGGTCGTCAGCCGGATCGTCCAGAAGCTTTCGTTCCAGGCGAGGATGATGTTGAGGAGGAGCGTCGAGGCAATGCCCGGCACCGCCATCGGCGTCAGGACATAGACGATCTCCTGCCACAGGCCTGCACCATCCATGCGCGCGGCTTCCAGGATCTCGCCCGGGATTTCGCGAAAGTATGTGTAGAGCATCCACACCACGATCGGCAGGTTGATCAGGGTCAGCATGACAGTGAGGCCGATGCGGCTGTCGAGCAGGCCGAAATCGCGAAACAGCAGGTAGATCGGCACGAGCACGGCCACCGCGGGCATCATCTTGGTGGAGAGCATCCACATCAGGATGTCCTTGGTGCGCTTGGTCGGCGAGAACGCCATCGCCCAGGCGGAGGGGATCGCGATGATGAGCGCGAGGATGGTGGAACCAACGGAAAGGATCACCGAGTTGGTGAACGGCTTCAGGTAGTCGCTGCGGGTCTGCACCGTGATGTAGTTTTCGAAGGTGCCGGACGGGATGAGGCTGAAGCCCGCTATCGCTTCCGGTTCCGTCTTCAGGCTCGTGACGAGCGTGTAGAGGATCGGAAAGAAGATGATGAGCGCGACGATCCAGGCGAAGACGGTCGCGGTGACCTTGTGTCTGGTGGTGACGGCACGAGCCATTGTCTTCTCCTATCAATCCAGGTTCCGGCCAACGGCGCGCATCAGGAAGATGGCGATGATGTTGGCGAGCACGACTGCGATGATGCCGCCTGCCGATGCGCCGCCGACGTCATAGCCAAGAAGCGCGGTGCGATAGATCAGGAAGGCGAGGTTGGTGGAGGCGTAACCCGGGCCGCCATTGGTGGTGACGAGGATCTCCGCATAGACGCCCAGCAGGAAGATGGTCTGGATCAGGATGACAACGGTCACCGCGCGGGCCAGATGCGGGAGCACGAGGTAGATGAAGCGGTTGAAGAAGTTCGCCCCGTCCATTTCGGCCGCTTCCTTCTGCTCGCCGTCGAGCGATTGCAGCGCGGTGAGCAGGATGAGCGTCGCAAACGGCAGCCACTGCCAGGCGACAATGATGACGATCGAAAACAGCGGGTATTGCGCAAACCAGTCGATCGGCTGCTGGCCGAGAAGGTTGGCAATGTCTGCAAAAACGCCGTAGCCCGGATGCATGATCATGTTCTTCCAGATCAGCGCCGCGACCGGCGGCATGACGAAGAACGGCGAGATGACCAGGATGCGGACGATGCCCTGGCCGAAGATCGGCTGGTCGAGCAGGAGCGCGATCGCGATGCCGCCGACGACGGTGATGAACAGCACGCCGCAGACAATGACCAGCGTGTTCCAGATGGACTGGAAGAAGGCAGGGTCGGTGTAGAAGAATTCGTAGTTGAGGAAGCCTGCGAAGTTCACGTTCGCGGGGCTGAGCAGGTTGTAGTTCTGGAACGAGAACCACAGCGTCATCGCCAGCGGCACGATCATCCAGACCAGGAGAAGCAAGACGGAAGGCGCCATCATCAGGCGCGCCAACGTCTTGGTGTTATGCGTTGCCATATCGATGCCCTCCCCGAGCCGTCATTCTTGATCTTGTTTGAGCGAGGTGTTTGCCGTTGCAGGGCGGCCTTTGCCGTCTCCCCATCCGGGAAGGGTGCTTGCCGCACTCTTGGAAGCCCTTGGTCGGGCCTCGTTCCTCTCCCCGCGAACGGGGAGAGGAGGGATCACGATCCGGATCGCTTACTTCGGATAACCGGCGCGGCGCATTTCGCGGCTGGTTGCCGTCTGTGCCTGGGCAAGCGCGTCTTCCACCGTCGACTGGCCGGCGATGACGGCCGAGAAGAGCTGGCCGACATTGGTGCCGATCGCCTGGAACTCAGGGATCGCCACGAACTGGCCACCGGTGTAGGGCACCGGCTTCACGGTCGGCTTGGTGATATCCGCAGCCTGCATGGCAGCGAGCGTCGGGGCTGCGAAGGCAGCTTCCTTCTTGTAGTTTTCGTTGTTGTAGAGCGAGGTGCGGGTGCCCGGAGGAACAGCGGTCCAGCCTTCCTTGGATGCAACGAGCTCGGTGTATTCCTTGCTGGTAGCCCAGGAGATGAACTTCTGTGCCGCATCAGCCTTGGTGGAGGATGCCGGAACAGCAAGGTTCCACGACCACAGCCAGTTGCCGTGGTTGTCGACGCCTTCCTTGCTCGGGAAGATCGCGTAACCGACCTTGTCGGCGACCGTCGAGTTCTTCGGATCGGACACGAAGGAAGCCGCAACGGTGGCGTCCATCCACATGCCGCACTTGCCCTGCTGGAAGAGCGTCAGGTTCTCGTTGAAGCCGTTGGAGGAAGCGCCCTGCGGGCCGGCGTCCTTCATCAGGTCGACGTAGAACTGCAGCGCTTCCTTCCATTCCGGCTGGTCGAACTGCGGGTTCCACTGCTCGTCGAACCAGCGGCCGCCAAACGAGTTGGTCATGGCGGTGATGAAGGCCATGTTCTCGCCCCAGCCAGCCTTGCCGCGCAGGCAGATGCCGTTGACGCCGGTCGAGCGGTCCGTGATCTTGCGCGCTGCATCACCGATGAAATCCCAGGTCGGGTTTTCCGGCATCTTCAGGCCAGCCTTCTCGAACAGGTCGGTGCGATACATGATCATCGCCGACTCGCCGTAGAACGGTGCCGCATAAAGCTTGTCTTCGACGGTGAGGCCGCCGCGGATCGCCGGCAGCATGTCATCAACGTCGTAGTTGTCGCCGAGCTTGTCCAGCTCCAGGAGCCAGCCCTGCTTTGCCCAGATCGGCACTTCGTAGTTGCCGATGGTGAGGATGTCGTACTGGCCGCCCTTGGTGGCGATGTCGGTCGTGACGCGTTCGCGCAGGACGTTTTCTTCGAGCACGACCCAGTTGATCTCGATGTCCGGGTTGGCCTTGGTGAATTCCGAGGTCAGGCCCTGCATGCGCACCATGTCGCCGTTGTTGACGGTCGCGATGGTGAGGGTTTCAGCGGAGGCCTGGGTGGAGAAAAAGCCGGCAACGGCCATGGCCGAGCATGCGCCCAGCAAAATCGTCTTCAATGTCATATCTTCCTCCCGAGAAGATGAATATCGAGCATTCGCTTTGCTCGTGGGCAAATACTCGTGCACTCGGCGTAAAAGTCAACGGGGATTCGTCGCTGCGCTGCGGCGCACGCGGCTAAGATGATGATGTTGAAGAAGAATTTTTGCTCAGTGCTTGAGCAGTTGCGCAGCGGTGGCTTCGTCGGTGATGACGCCGTTGATGAGCTGACCCTTCAAGGCAGCGGCAAGTGCGGGGATTTTCTTGCGGCCCTGGGCGATGCCGATGACCGAGGAAGTCTCGCGCGACGGGATCGGCACGCTTGCGACGCGATCGTTGACGGAGTTGGCAAGAAGCACGCCCTGCTGGTCATAGACCCAGCCGCAGATCTCGCCGGCGGCCCCTTCCTTGATGAGCTTCTGCATCTCGCTCTTGGCGAGGAAGCCATCGACGCAAAGGGGGCCGTCGACACCGAGTTCGCCAATGCCGACAAAGGTGACATCGGCCTGCGCGCCGAGCGCCAGCGTCGAGCGCACCAGCGCCTGGTCGTGCAGGGTTTCGCGCTCCTCCGGAGATGAGCAGAGAACGGGCAGGGGCATCGGGAAATGCCGCGCCTTGATCGCGTCGGCCATCGAGAAGATGACGTTGTAGAAGGCGGCCGACCCATCCGGCCCGATATTGCCGGTGAGCGAGACGATGCGGTGCTGCGGGCATTCCATCGGCGGCAGCTGGTCGACGGCGGCCTTCAGGGTGCGGCCCGTGCCGATCGCGATGATGATCGGGTCGGGGCGCTTCAGCCAGCGTTCAATCTCGGCAGCGCCTGCCTCGGCAATTCCGACCGTGCTCGACATGCCCGCGGGGTCGCTCGGCACGACTTCCACATGCTTCAGCCCATATTTTTCGCGCAGCGCATCGGCAAGTTCAAGGCAGGCGGAAATCGGGTGGTCGAGGCGGACCTTGATCAGCCGTTCGGCCATCGCGAGCGACACGAGCCGTTGCGCCGACTGGCGCGAGATGCCCATGGCCGCGGCGATCTCGTCCTGCGTTCGGCCGGCGACGTAGTAGAGCCAGCCGGCCCTTGCCGCATCGTCAAGCCGTCCCTGGGCATCGGACCGTTTTGCCATGGCAGAATTCTCCTCTGCGCGTTTGCTGCCACGATTTCGGAGAGGCTGTCAAACGGCGAGGCGGGTGAACCCAAGATTGTCGAAGCGCATCAGCCACCACCTGCGCCATGACGTCATGGCGCGCCATCTGCGCCACCCTGGAGGCCGGGATCCAGCCCTTGGGCTGGATTCTCAGATTAGGGGATTGTCCTCGATCAGCTGAAGACACGCGGCTTCCCGCATCCGCTGCCGGATCTCACGTTTCTCGCTTATCAGCGCATCCCGACAGGAAGAAGGCTCCCCGGCGAATCGGAGAGCCGGGAGCGCTTACGCCACCTGCACGACGTGGCCGGGCGAAACCTCGCGGTATTCGCGTGCCGGCGGGACATAACCCACCGGACGGATCGGGCTCTTGATCTCGTCGGTCGACATGTTTCGTTTGATGCGCCGGCGGGAGGGATCCGGCACCGGAACGGCGGCCATCAGCTTCTTGGTATAGGGGTGCTGCGGGTTTTCGAACACCGCCGCGCGTGGGCCGATTTCGACAATCTCGCCCAGGTACATCACCGCCACCCGATGGCTCACCCGTTCCACGACGGCGATGTCGTGCGAGATGAACAGGAAGGCGAGGTTGAGGCTCTGCTGCAGGTCGAGAAGCAGGTTGCAGACCTGTGCCTTGATCGAAACGTCGAGCGCCGAGACCGCTTCGTCAGCCACGATCACCTTGGGGTCGAGCATCAGCGCCCGGGCGATTGCGATGCGCTGCCGCTGGCCGCCGGAAAACTCGTGCGGGAAGCGCTTCATCATATCGGCGGAAAGGCCGACTTTTTCGAGAAGCGCAGCTGCCTTGTCGCGCGCCTGCGCCTTTGTGCCCAGCCCGTGTTCGATGAAAGGCTCCATCACCGCCGAGCCAATGCTCATGCGCGGGTTGAGCGAGGCGAACGGGTCCTGGAACACCATCTGGATCGAACGGCGCATCTTGCGAAGCGACGGCTGGTCGAGCTTCATGACCTCGAAACCGTCGACGCGCACTTCGCCGCTGGTCGGCGTGATCAGCCGTGTAACCGAGCGTCCGGTGGTGGATTTGCCGCAGCCTGATTCGCCAACGAGCGACAAGGTTTCACCCTCGAAGAGGTTGAACGAGACCTTTTCCACCGCGTGGACGGCGCCAGACTTGCGGCCGAACAGACCGGAATGGATGTCGAATCGCGTCGTCAGGTCCTTGACGTCGAGGATCGGCGTCTTGGTCTTGGCGACCGTATCGGTGACATCCTCCAGCACCTGCTGCTCGCCGGTCTTCACGTCGATGAGCGGGAAACGCAGCGGCAGCTTGCGTTCGCTCATCGAACCGAGCCGCGGCACGGCCGAGAGGAGGGCGCGTGTGTAAGGATGCTTGCCGTGATTGAAGATCTCGTAGGTCGGGCCGGTTTCCACCGCATCGCCGCGGAACATCACGATGGTGCGGTCCGCCACCTCGGCCACCACGCCCATGTCATGGGTGATGAAGAGGACGGACATGCCTTCCTCTTCCTGCAGCGTCTTGATGAGGTCGAGGATCTGGCCCTGGATCGTCACGTCGAGCGCCGTGGTCGGCTCGTCGGCGATCAGCAGCTTCGGCTTGGAAGCGAGCGCCATGGCGATCATTACGCGCTGGCGCATGCCGCCTGAGAACTGGTGCGGATATTCGTCGAATCGGTTCTTGGCGTTCGGGATACGAACCTTTTCGAGAAGCCGGATGACTTCCGCCTTGGCTTCGGCGGTGGAGATGTTCTTGTGGACCGTCAGAGCCTCGGCGATCTGCTTGCCGATCGGGAAGATCGGGTTGAGCGAGGTCATCGGCTCCTGGAAGATCATCGAGATCTCGTTGCCGCGCACCCGGCGCATCTGTTCTTCCTGAAGCCCCAGCAGTTCGCGACCGTTCAGGAACACCTGACCCTCGATGCGGCTCGAGTTCTTCGGCAGGAGGCGCATGATCGACAGCGAAGTGACGGACTTGCCTGAACCTGATTCGCCGACGATCGCCACCGTTTCGCGCGGCGCGACATCAAACGAGATGTTGCGCACCACGGTGCGCCACTCGTCGTTGACGCGGAAGGAGGTGGACAGGTTGCGGACGGAAAGGACGGGGGTTACCGAGCCGCCGCCTTCTTCCATGGACGTGCCGGAAAGCAACATGGGCCTCTCCTTCCTGGCTCAGGCCGCGAGGGCGGTTTCAGCGAGCGTCACCCAGTAGCTCACGCCATAAGGGATCGCTTCGTCGTTGAAGTCGTATGCGGCGTTGTGAAGGTTGGCGGTGTCGCCGTTGCCGATGAAGATGAAGGCGCCCGGACGCTTCTCCAGCATATAGGAGAAATCTTCCGCGCCCATATGCGGCGCCATGCCGGTTTCGACGGCCTTCGGACCGGCCACCTTGGAGGCGATCTCGACAGCGAAATCGGTTTCCTGGTCGTGGTTGAATGTGACGGGGTAACCGCGGCCGTAGACCACGCTTGCGGTGGCGCCGTGGGCGGTGGCAGTCGCTTCGGCCACTTCCTTCAGGCGCTTTTCGGCGTAATCACGGGTTTCGGGAAGCAGCGTGCGCACCGTGCCGGTCATCTTCACCGAAGCCGGGATGACATTGCTTGCCTCGCCGCCGTGGATCGAGGCCACCGTCACCACGAGCGACTTCAGCGGATCGGTTTCGCGAGAAACAACCGACTGCAGCGCCAGGATGACGTGCGAGGAAACGAGAACCGGGTCGACCGACTTGTGCGGCTGGGCGGCGTGGCTGCCGCGGCCGTTGATGGTGATCTCGAACGTATCAGCCGCGGCCATGATGCCGCCCTTGCGGATCGCGAAGCTGCCGACCGGAAGCTGCGGTTCGTTGTGCATGCCGTAGACCTGGCTGATGCCGAACTTTTCCATCATGCCATCATTGATCATGGCAAGCGCGCCGGCGCCGCCTTCTTCGGCGGGCTGGAAGATCAGCGCCACGGAACCCTTGAAGTTGCGGGTTTCGGCGAGGTACTGCGCAGCGCCCAGAAGCATCGCGGTATGGCCATCGTGGCCGCAGGAATGGGCCTTGCCCGGAGTCTTGGATGCCCAGGGCTTTCCGGAGGTTTCGAAGATCGGCAGGGCGTCCATGTCGGCGCGGAAACCGATTACCGGCCCTTCGCCGCGATTGCCCTTGACGATGGCCACCACCCCGGTGCGGCCGATGCCGGTTTCCACCACATCGCAGCCGAAGGACTTGAGCTTCTCGGCGACGAAAGCGGAGGTCTGGTGAACGTCGTAAAGCAGCTCCGGATTTTCATGCAGGTGGCGCCTCCACTCTGCAACCTGATCCTGCATTTCTGCGACGCGATTGATGACCGGCATGCCAAAATTCCCCGTTGTTTTTCTCGTGTTCGAACAGTGGTCGGATGAGATACTGCGCTGCGAAACGGCGACTTTGCAAGCTTCAATTTTCCGTCTTGAACGTAAAATAGGCCTATGCTTAGATGGCTCAAAATTTGTTCAAGCTCGCACAAGACGAGCAGGACAGAACTTGTTCTTGAGGCTAAGTCTAGGGAGAAAGAACAGGGAATAAATCTGCAACGTCAATATGTTGAGGAATGAGACGTTGCAGCGGCGGCACGCGCATATACCGGCAGGTCCGGGCGCCATGCACACAACTCACAAGAGAACGATAAAGGGGAATATCAGCATGAAAAACCTCAAGCTTCTTCTGGCCGGCACCGTCGCCGCGCTTGCCTTGGGCGGCACTGCCGCGCAGGCAGAACGCGGAACGGACGGGGATCTCAAGATCCTCTTCTGGCAGGCGGTTTCCACCATGAACCCGTACCTGTCGGGGGGCACCAAGGAAGTCTACGCGTCCTCGATGGTGATCGAGCCGCTGGCGCGCTACGACGAGAAGGGCGAACTGGTTCCGACGCTGGTGACCGAGATCCCGACGCTCGAGAATGGTGGGGTCGCCCAGGACCTCCTGAGCATGACCTGGAAGATCAAGCCGGACGTGAAGTGGTCGGACGGCACGCCGTTCACCGCGGAAGACGCGATCTTCACCTGGAAGTACTGCACAGCGCCGGACGGCGGCTGCGCCCAGGCAGCCCAGTATGAAGGCGTCAAGAGCGTCGAGGCTCCGGATCCGCAGACGATCAAGATCACCTTCACCGAGCCGAAGCCTTACCCCTACAGCGCGTTTGTCGGCGCCCAGTCGCCGATCATCCAGAAGAAGCAGTTCGAAAACTGCGTTGGTGCCAAGGCCCCGGGCTGCACGGACGCCAACTTCAAGCCGGTCGGCACCGGCCCCTTCGTCGTCAAGGACTTCAAGCCGAACGACGTGATCACCCTGACGGCCAACGAAAACTACCGTGATCCGGCCAAGCCCGCCTTTGCAAGCGTGACGCTGAAGGGCGGCGGCGATGCGGCCTCTGCTGCCCGTGCGGTTCTTGAAACCGGCGAATACGACTACGCCTGGAACATGCAGGTCGAGCCGGAAGTGCTTGCAACCATGATGAAGGCCGGCAAGGGCACGCTGGTCACCGCCTTCGGCACACAGGTCGAGCGTATCAACCTCAACCACTACAATGCCGATCCGGCACTCGGCGCGAAGCGCTCCACCAAGGAAGCCGGTCCGCACCCGTCCCTGTCTGATCCTGCCGTTCGCCGCGCGCTTTCGCTCGCGATCGACCGCGACATCATCGATGAGGCCGGTTACGGCGAAGCTGGCAAGCCGACCTGCAACATCGTCCCCGGCCCGCCGGCCTATGCTTCCACCAAGAACGACAGCTGGTGCCTGAAGCAGGACATCGAGGGCGCCAACAAGCTGCTCGAAGATGCAGGCTGGAAGAAGGGCCCGGATGGCATCCGCGCCAAGGACGGCGTTCGTCTTTCCTTCCTCTACACCACCTCCACCAACTCGGTTCGCCAGGCGACCCAGGAACTGGTGAAGGCGATGTGGGCCGAGATCGGCGTTGACGCCGAACTGCGCAATGCTTCGGCTTCCGTCTTCTTCGGCGGCGACCCGGCAAGCCCGGATACCTTCCAGAAGTTCTATGCCGACGTTGAAATGTACACCAACAACTTCGACGGCACCGATCCTGAAAAGTACCTGGCCGAATGGCTTTGCGACAAGGTTCCGGGTCCGGAGAACGGCTGGCAGGGCCAGAACATTCCGCGCTACTGCAACCCGGAATACGACAAGCTCGTCAACGAGCTTTCCAAAACCGCGGACATTTCCAAGCGTGAAGAGCTCGCCAAGCAGCTCAACGACATGCTGACGGAAGAGGGCGCCCATATCCCGCTCATCTACCGCGGTCAGATCTCCTCGCATTCCGTCACGCTGGAAGGCGTGAAGATGAATGCCTGGGACTCCGAACTGTGGAACGTCGCCGACTGGTCGCGCAAGAAGTAACGCCACAGACCGGGCCTGCCTTTTAAGGCGGGCCCGGTCGCTGGTTTTTCTCCCGCGCCAGCTCGGAGACATTGCATGTTCACATACACTCTGCGGCGATTGCTGTTTGCAATCCCGACCCTGCTGATCATCAGCTTCGTGATTTTCGCCCTCCTGGATCTCGCTCCCAATGATCCGACGGGCGACCTGCCCCTGACCATTCCGCCGGAAGTTCGCGAACAGATCAGGGCCTCGCTTGGTCTCGACCAGCCCTTCTTCATCCGCTACCTCTACTGGCTACAGCAGTTCTTCATCAACGAACCGCTCAATATTCTCGAAAGACTGACCGGCTGGCAGTTCGGCGATGGCGACCGCATGCGCGTCCTGTCCTGGGCGACGCGTAGCCCGGTGGTCGACCTCATCGTGCAGCGCCTGCCGCAGACGCTGTGGGTTGTTGGGCTCGCCTATCTCTTCGGCGTGTTGCTGGCGATCCCGATCGGGGTGATTTCCGCTTATCGCCAGTATTCGATCTTCGACCAGATCGGTACCTTCCTGGCGATGGTCGGTTATTCCGTCCCGACCTTCTTCACCGGCGTGCTGCTGATCGTCATCTTCTCGTCCTACCTGCAGTGGTTCCCGTCGGTGTACGACACGAACCTGGTGGTGACGGACGTGTCGAGCTTCATCCAGCAGGTGAAGCAGATGGCCCTGCCGGTGACCGTGCTGGCACTCTACAACGCCTCGCAGATCACCCGTTTCGTGCGTGCCTCGATGCTGGACAACCTGCATCAGGACTATGTGCGCACGGCGCGTGCCAAGGGCGTGAAGGAAAAGGCGGTTCTGCTGGTGCATGTGCTGCGCAACAGCCTGATCCCGGTGGTCACCGTCATCGCGCTGGGCGTGCCCACCATCTTCTCGGGCGCCATCATCACCGAACAGATCTTCCGGGTGAACGGGCTCGGCCAGTTGCTGATCACGGCAGTGCAGGGGGCGGATATTCCGCTTGTACAGACGCTGACCTTCATCTTCGCCGTGCTGATCGTGTTCTTCAACCTCATCGCCGACGTACTCTACGGCATTCTTGATCCGAGGATCCGTTATGACTGATGCGACCATTGCCGATGCGCCGCCGGCGAAAGCGGCCACGCCTGCCCGATCGGCCTTTGCCGACATCTGGCGCCAGTTCCGCTCCCACAAGGGCGGGGTGGCCGGGCTGATCGTCTTCACCTTCATCGTGCTTGCCGTCTTTGTCGGGCCTTACATCCATCGCGTGGCGCCAAACGCCATCAATATCAAGGACAAGAACCAGTGGCCGTCGCTGGCGCATCCGTTCGGGACCGACAATCTCGGCAAGGACATGCTGGCACAGGTACTGGCCGGCGGGCGGATCTCGCTTGCGGTCGGCATCACGGCCATGCTGCTTGCGCTGGTGCTCGGCACGCTTGTGGGCGTGCTGTCGGGTTACTTCCGCAGGCTGGATGGTCCGCTGATGCGGTTGACCGACCTCTTTCTCGCCTTGCCGCTGCTGCCGCTGCTCCTGGTGATCCTGATGTTGTTTCGCGATACGCTTCGCGCAGCATTTGGCCCCGAGACCGGCATCTTCATCCTGATCGTGGGGGTGATCGGCATCACAAGCTGGATGCATACCGCTCGAATTGTGCGCGGCGACGTGCTGGCGGTGAAAAGCCAGGAATTCATCCTGGCGGCCAAATCGAGCGGCATGCGGGAATACCGGATCATCCTGAGGCATATCCTGCCCAACGTGTTGAGCTCGATCATGGTGTCGGCGACGCTCGGTATCGCCTCGGCGATCATCACGGAATCGGCGCTCAGCTTCCTCGGGCTCGGCTTCCCGTCCGACTTCCCGACCTGGGGGCGCCTGTTGTTCGATGGCGCAAACTTCCTGCAACTGACGCCGTCGCGCGTCTTGTGGCCCGGTCTGGCGATCTCGCTCACCGTGCTCAGCGTCAATTATATGGGTGACGCGATCCGCGATGCGCTGGATCCACGGGCTCTCAAACACTGAGGCTCACGCCGGAAACGCTTGGAAATGGCGGCCTTGTGCCGCCATTTCATTTTTCTCGCCGACACCCAAAAATAATTGCAACGGAGCGGAACCAAAGTCCGAGCGGCCCGTTATGTGAGTGTTCGAAGGCGACCCCCCGTCCCCCGCCCTACAAAGCCTTCGGACATACTCTTCAATCCCCCTCGAAGAGACGAACTGGGTCGGCTCCGCAAAATCGGAACCGACCCAGCTCAGTTTTGGGCATCTGTTTCCTCACGACATTCGTTTAACCGCAGATCCGCACCACGGTGATGCTTGCACACTTGCAGATGCGGTGCGTCTATTCTGCGCCGGTTTCCAGCGGGAAGGTGAGGCGGTAGCTGATGCGCTCCTTGGAGATCACATAGGTGGCCTTGCCGTTCACCGAAGCGGGAACGACGCGCTCAAGCACCGTGCTGCCGAAATGCGCCTTCAGCGCCTCGTCATGCTGGTCCGGCTCGCTGCCCTCGTCGAGCACCTCGTCCCACACCATTTCAAGCATGTCGTGATCATTGATCTGCGTGCGCGTGCAGGTGACGTTGATCACCCGGCCGCTGCGCAACAGCGAGCCGTGGCTGACGGCGTTGACGATGAGCTCGTGCAGGGCAAGGCCGAGATGCAACGAGGCATTCGGAGTCAGCAGCAGGTTGTCGCCGTGAACGCGCACCAGGTGCTTGTTCTCCGGCAGGTATTTCTCCGTCTGCTGCTGCACCAGTTCAAAGAAATAGGCGCCGCGCCAGCTGGAATCGGTAATCAGGTCCTGGCTCTGCGAGAGCGAATAAAGCCGCCCGCGGAACTTGTGCAGGAAAAGCTCCAGCGATCCGGAATAGCGCGCGGTCTGCAGCGCAATGCTCTGGATGATCGCCAGCAGGTTCTTTGACCGGTGGCTGACTTCGCGGAGAAGCGCGCGCAGCAGCCGTTCGCGATGGCGCTCCTCGGAGCGGTCGATGATGGTGGTGACGAGATGCACGCCGCCCTTGGCGAATTCGACGGCCTGGACGCGGAACTCGTAGACCTGTTCTGTTCCGACGATGATTTCGATATGGCCCTTGTTGCCCGCCTCCCGGATGTCGGCCTTCAGCGCAGCCAGGCGCGCGGCAACCTCCTCGCCAAACAGGCTGAGGTCACTCGGAGTGGATTTGTGCTCCACCGCCCAGATCTCGGGAAGGTTGGTGACGAACAGATAGTCGCGGTCGGCGTTCTGGATGATGATGCTCGCCCCAAGGTCGACCAGGGCCGGCATGAAGAACTCGCGTAGCTTGTCATCACTCTGACCAGCTTGCTGCCATGTCAGGGGATGCACCAATTCATTCACTCCGCCTGGTTGCTTCTTGGACCGCCGGACGCCTCGAATATACGGCATCCGAAATGTGCGAGCATCCGTTTCTTCGGGGCATCACATGTGCCGGGATCCGACAGTATGTGCCTGACAAGGTAAAGAAAGTCGTGCCAATGGCTCCGTCACAGCCGGTCGGGCCAGCAGCGAAGCGAACCGAGATCCGGCAGAAAAAGCGGCAGATGCATTCGACGTCATAGGTATCTCCGTTTGAATACCCACAACATCACGCAGTTGCCGTTTGTTCCTGCCGGTCATTTCTTCATCTGTGGAAGATCGTCTTATGCAGCCGCCTTCACTGCCTCGTTGAAGAACAGCGCCTGGCTGATCAGCGCCTTCACCATGTCCGGGTTGAACGGCTTGGTGACCAGGAAGGCCGGCTCCGGACGCTCGCCGGTGAGCAGCCGCTCCGGGAAGGCGGTGATGAAGATCACCGGTACACTCGACGACTTCAGGATCTCGTTGACCGCGTCGATGCCCGAGCTGCCGTCGGCGAGCTGGATATCGGCGAGCACCATCTTGGGGTTCGACGAGTTGAACAGTGCCACCGCTTCCTTGTGGGTGCGGGCAATGCCGGTGACGCGGTGGCCGAGGTCCTGCACCATCTGTTCGATGTCGAGCGCGATCAGCGGCTCGTCCTCGATGATCATGATGTCGGTTGCGACCTGGCGCGAAATTTCGCGGGTGGCTTCATCGAGCAGGCGGTTCACTTCGGCAACGCTGACATCCAGTACTTCCGCGGTTTCTTCAATGGTGAAGCCTTCAACGGAGATCAGCAGGAATGCGTGGCGCGCCTGAGAGGGAAGAGCCGAAAGATTGGCCGCAGCGCGCTGTTCCCAGGCAAACGGCGACTCGATCGGGCGGATCTCGATGTTCGTGGAACCAAAAATTGCGACGAACAGTTTGTAGAGCGAGACGCGATCCTTCGACGACTCCGGAAAAATGGACACGTCTGCGATCAGAGCTTCCAAGACAGCCGCAACGTAGGCATCTCCCGAAGTTTGTGATCCGGTGACAGCTCGAGCGTAGCGGCGCAGATATGGAAGGTGAGACGCAACGCGTGTGGTAAGTGACATACAAAATCTCCCCTGGTGCCCAGACGGGCAATTGACCTGTAGTGAACGTGGGTACCAAAAAAATGTTCCGCAAGGTGGGAACTTTTTTTCTCGTCGCGTATTATCCGCGGACGATATCGTAACAGGCTGCCCGCGTGATGAGTGACGAAGAGAACAGAAACCCGAATGATATGACAGTTCTACAATCGAGTGAAGTCAAACCGGGAGCGGTGCAGCCGAACGCATCGATTTCTAGAAAACTGCGCGAGTTTTACGACGCCGTGCAGGAAGAAGGCATCCCCGATCGTTTCCTTGATCTTCTTGAACGTCTTGAACAGGCGGAAAAGAACGCAAAGTCGGTGAATGCAAAATGAGCCAGGAGGAAGAGATCGACGACCGCGGCTTCAAGCGGGACCTCCTTTCGTCTCTGCCCAACCTGCGTGCCTTCGCCGTGTCCCTGACCGGACGACACGACAAGGCGGATGACCTTGTGCAAGACACGATCATGAAGGCCTGGGCCAACCAGTCCAGCTTCACCGCCGGCACCAATATGCGCGCCTGGCTCTTCACCATCCTTCGCAACGAATTCTACAGCCAGATGCGCAAGCGTGGCCGCGAAGTGCAGGACAGCGATGGCCTGTTCAGCGAGCGGTTCTCGGTGCACCCGGAACAATATGGTCGCCTCGACTTGCAGGATTTCCGCAAGGCGCTCGACAAGCTGCCGGATGACCAGCGTGAAGCGATTGTCCTGGTTGGCGCTGCGGGCTTTGCCTACGAGGAAGCGGCCGCGATTTGCGGATGCGCCGTCGGCACCATCAAGAGCCGCGTGTCGCGTGCACGCACCAGGCTTCAGGAACTGCTTGGCGTTTCCGGCGAGAGCGACTACGGCCCGGACGCGGGTGACGCAGCAATCACTGCACGTGCTTTCGGGAGCTGATCGCTTCCGCCTCACCAAAACAAAAGCCGTCCGATGACCATCGGGCGGCTTTTGTTTTGCCGGATGCCAAGCTGAGGTGTCGCTGAGAGCCGCAGACCATAGGGCAGGGCGTACCGTCCTGGAGCCGGCACAAAAGAAATCGGCCGCCTGACGAACAAGCGGCCGATCAAGATAAGCAATCTTGTTTCGATCAGTAGTCGGTGGGGTCTTCGTAGCGGCGCTTGGTGCCCATCGTCTTCATCATCAGGAAGCCAAGTCCACCCGCAGCAGACAAAAGCAGCAGCGGCTTCGACTTGATCACCGCCGGCAGTGCAGAGAGTGCGGCCGTCATCATCAAGGCCTTGCTGCTGTTGGCCGAAGCGGCTTCACGCTTGCGGCGTTCTTCGGCGCGGTTGGCGGCAGAGGCCCAGATCATCAGGATGAGCGCCAGAAAGAATGCGCCGCCGGCCACGGAAAGGAGCGCGATCGGCAGGCCCAGTGTCTGGCCGAGATAAATGGCAAGTGCTGCAACCGCCAGAACATAGGCCGTTAGCAGAAACAGCAACGCGACCGAATAAAGCAGCGCGTTGCGTTTCAGCTTGCGGGTGAATGTCGCGATGTCGACTGCGGCAAACGAAGCCAGAACCGGCCCCAATCCTGTGAGCATGTCAGCCGTCCTATGATGTTAGCGGCGGGTGATCAGCGCGAAAAGGAAGCCAACGCCGGCAGCGATCGCAACAGACTGCAGCGGGTTGCTGCGGATCTGGCGCTCGAGGTCGCGCTCCAGCGACTTTGCCTGCTCGCGGGCAGCATCCACCATCTGCAGCGAGGCATCGGCGGCATCGCTTGCGGCGCGGCGAGCCTTGCCCTTCACTTCATCTGCCTTCTCGTTGCCGGCTGCGGCGACGCTGCGGGCAAGGTTGCGGATGTCTTCGCGAAGCTGCTGGAGCTGTGCCTCGATGTCGCTGGCCGAGCCATCGGTCCGATTGCGGTTGAAATCGCTCTGGCTACCGGTCGTCGTCGTAGGCATGTCTGTCTCCTTTGGATCGGGCGTTAGAGCGCACCGCGAAAGCGGCGGCTTTCAGAAATCATCTGCACCGAGCGGCCGAGGGAGATGGATCAGGATCCACTGTATGTGAGAATGCCTCTTGTCCCCGTCCACCTCCGCAAGCGTCAACGGCTCGCGTTCGGTGCTGCGGGCGGTAAACGCGGCAAAACCGTGAAGGTTCCCGTGTGCGCGAAACAACTCGCTACGCTGTCGGGGGTTCTGGCCAGCGGGTGATGCCGCCCGTCCATTGCTCGAAAGCGCGCGACAGCTTCAGCACCACGAGATCCCCAAACCGCGGCCCGACGATCTGCAGGCCGATCGGCATACCGGAAGAGGAGAAGCCGCAGTTGATCGAGGCCGCCGGCTGCTCCGACATGTTCCATGGCACGGTGAAGCCGATGTGCTCAAATGGCTTCGACGGATCATTGGTGGGCGAGGCCCAGTCTGCGGGATAGGATACGATGGGGTTAGTGGGCGACAGAACGGCGTCGACGCGGGTGAACAGGGCGCCGGCGGCCTTCCGCATCTCGATCGTCTGGTTGAAGCCACGCACCGCCTCGACGCCGGAGATATAGGTGCCGCCTTCAGCCCATTGGTGGATGTAGGGCAGGATGAGTGCCCGCCGTTCCTCCGGCATCTTCTCGATGTCGCCCCAGAAGCGTGCCCGCCAGAAGTTATCGAGCCCGTCCAGCATGACGCGTGTCATGATCGGCTCGACGGGGATGATCTCGGCGCCGGCCTCCTCGAAACGCCTGGCGGCCACGGTGACGGCATCGCGCACCTCGGCCTCGACCGGCAGGCCGATGCCAGCCTCCAGCATCAGCCCGATCTTCATGCCCTTGAGGTCGATTTCGAAATCCATCCAGTCGAAGTCGTTCGGGGGCAGCGACGTCCCGTCCCGCCAGTCGGGCCGCGACAGGGTCGCCATGGAGATTGCCGCGTCCTCCACCGTGCGCGTCATCGGGCCAGCGCAGCGGCCGACGTAGAACGGATCGACCGGGATGCGGCCGTGGCTCGGCTTGAAGCCAAAGAGGCCGGTCCAGCCGGCGGGGAGGCGGACAGATCCGCCGATATCGGTGCCGATATGGAGGAGGCCATAACCGGCAGCGCCGGCAGCCGCCGCACCCGCACTGGAGCCGCCGGGGTTTTGCGTCAGGTCCCATGGATTGCGGCTCAGGGGGTGGAAGCTCGAAAGGCCCGAGGACAACATGCCGTAGTCCGGGCAGGTGGTCTTGGCAAAGATAACCGCGCCGTCTTCGCGCAGGCGCGCTGCGGCCGGGGCATCCTCGGCGGCAGGCACAAGCTCGACCGCGGCAGTGCCCAACGGCACCGGGTCGCCCTTGGTGGCGATCAGTTCCTTCAGCGTCACCGGGATGCCGTCGAGCAGGCCAAGCGTCTCGCCCTTCATCCAACGCTCGGTCGAGGCTGCCGCCTGCTGTCGCGCGCTCTCGGGATTGTAGAGATACAGCGCCTGGACATGCGGCTCGAACGCCTCCACGCGCGCCTCCACCGCCGACCAATATTCGGACGGAGAGAGCGTTTTCGATGCGTAAAGCGCAAGGATTTCCCGGATCGTCAACTTCAACAGGTCATGCATGGCAATATCTTCTTCTCGTCATGAAAATCAGGATCAGCCGTCGTTGCGAGGGTCCAGCAGGTCTCGCAGCCCGTCACCCAGCATGTTGAGACCCAAAACGGCAAAGGCAATGGCAAGGCCCGGCATCAGCGCCAGCCAGGGCGCCTGGCCGAGATAAGTCTGGGCATCCGCCAGCATGCGGCCCCAGGTCGGATTTGGCGGCGGCATGCCGAGCCCCAGGAAGGAGAGCCCTGCTTCCGTCAGGATGGCCAGCCCGAGCTGGACGGTGACCTGCACGATGATCTGGTTGGAAATGTTGGGCAGGATGTGGACGAGCGTGATGCGGCTTTTGGAGCGCCCCATGCCGACCGCCGCGGCCACATAATCGCGCGTCCAGATCTGCAGGGCCGCACCCAGCGTCAGCCGCGCGAAGACCGGAACCATGAAGGTGCCGATCGCGACGATGGCGGTGAAGCGGCCGGAGCCGATGAAGGCCCCCAGCATCATGGCCGAAAGGATCGGCGGCACGGCAAAAATGATGTCACAGCCGCGCATGACGAAGACTTCCAGCCAGCCGCGCCGCATGGCGACGATGACGCCGATCGCGGTTCCGACGCAGGCGCCGAGCGCTACCGCGAGAAGCGATGTCGAGAGCGAGTTCCAGGCGCCCACCATCAGCATGGAGGCAACGTCGCGGCCGAACTGGTCAGTGCCGAGCAGGCCGAATTCCAGCGGCGCGTTCAGCTTGTGGACGATGTTCATCTTGGCTGGCGGCAGCGGCGTCCAGACCAGCGACAGGAGGGCAACCGCAAACAGCGCCACGGTGATGACGAAGCCGATGATCAGGACGGGGCGGTGCAGGGCGCGGATCATTGCGCATCCGCCCGCAGGCGCGGGTCGATCACCAGGTAAACGAGATCGACCAGGAAATTCATGAGGATGACCAGCGCGGAGAAGAACAGCACGACGTCCTGCATGACGATGATGTCGCGCTGGGAAAGCGCCTGGTAGGCGAGCCGGCCAAGGCCCGGCAGGTTGAAGACATTCTCCACCAGCACCGCCCCGGCGATGAGGAAGGTGAATTGCAGGCCAAGCATGGTGACCACCGGGATCGCGGCATTCGGCACCGCATGGCGCCAGATCGCGGTGCGTTCGCTGACGCCCTTGGCAAGCGCGGTGCGCACGTAATCCTCGTTCATCACCTCCAGCACGGCAGCGCGGGCGACGCGGGTCAGCACGCCGGCCTGCGGCAGTGCGAGCGCAATGGCTGGCAGGAGCAGCGCCTGCAGCCCGGCAAGAAGGCCGGCGTCCCATCCGGGGAAACCGCCTGCCGGCATCCAGCCCAGCATGGAGGAAAACAGGATGATGAGCAGCAGGCCGACCCAGAAGGCGGGCACTGCAATGCTGACATAGGAGAGGAGGCCGACGGCATAATCGAACAGGCCGTTATGGCGGCGCGCGGCCTGTACGCCGAGCGGGATGGCGATGAGGATCGACAGGAGGACCGCCATCAAGGCAAGCGGGATGGTGACCGCCAGCCGCTCCGCGATCAGTCCTGCGACCGGTACGCCATAGGTATAGGACTGGCCAAGGTCGCCCTGAAAGACGCCGGAGAGCCAGCCGAGGTAACGCAGCGGCAGCGGTTGATCGAGCCCGAGCTGGGTCCTGAGCGCCGCCAGCGTGTCGGGGCTCGCCGAAGTGCCAAGCATGATCGAGGCCGGGTCGCCCGGAAGCAGGTCCATCACCGTGAAGATCAGCAGCGACACGACGATCAGCGTGACGATGAGGCTGATGATGCGGCGGATGAGGATGGCGATCATGTTTGTGTCCGCCTCGCATCTAACTGCCGCCACCTTCTCCCCGCTTGCGGGAAGAAGGGCGATGCCGCTCCCTCACCGGATGGCACGCGGGAAATGACTGGGAGGTTCCCTCTCCCTGTCAGAACGGCGAACGGGCTAGGGTGAGGGGCAAAGCGCTTCACTCTTCCCAATGCACCTCCGTCAGGACGTTGGAAGGAATGGGCTCGTTTTCCCAAAGGCCTTTGACCTTGGCGTCCCAGATACCGAGCTTCGGCATGACGAACAGGAACAGCGCCGGCACGTCATTGGCGAGGATCTCTTGAGCTTCACCATAAAGCCGTTCCTGCTCGGCCGGGTCGGCCGTTGCCTCGATCGCCTTCAGCACATCATTGAAGGCGGGGTTCTTGTAGTTGAAGTAGTAGGGATCGCGGGCATAGATATCGATGTCCATCGGCTCGGCATGCGCCACGATGGTCATGTCGTAGTCGGCGGCCTTCAGCACGTCCGCCACCCACTTGGCCGGAAACTCCGTGGTCTCGATGTTCATCGTCACGCCGATTTCCGCGAGCATCGCCTGCAGCACCTGCGAGGTGCGCTGCGCATAGGCCATCTGCGGCGCCTTGATCGTGAAGGTGAGGCCGTTCGCATAACCGGCTTCCGCTAAAAGCGCCTTGGCCTTTTCCGGATCGTAGGGATAGACGCCGGTCAGGTCCTTGTAGCCGCGGTCGTTCGGCGTGTAGTGGCTGCCGATCGGCGTGCCGTAGCCCGACCATGCGCCTTCAACCACCGTGGCGCGATCAACCGCCATCATCAGCGCCTGGCGCACGCGCTTGTCGTCAAACGGCTTGCGGCTGTTGTTCATGCCGGCAACGACTTTGAGTTCGGTATTGCCGATGACGGTTGCGAGCCGCTTGTCGCCCTCGAAGGATTTGACGAGTTCCGGCGCACCGAATTCCGGGAAGGCATCGACGTCGCCGGCGCGAAGCGCGGCAGCCTGCGCCTGCGGATCGCCGATAAAGCGGAAGGCAGCACTATCGAGCTTCACCGAGACAGACTTGTTCCAGTAGTCGGCGTTTTTCGTCAGGTCCACCTTGGAGCCCTTGGCCCAACTGACGAACTTGAACGGCCCGGTGCCGATCGGGGTCGTCTTGTTGTCGACAGCAGACTTCGGCTCGACCATGCTGGAGGCGGGCCAGCCCAGCCAGTAGAGCAGGCTTCCGGCCGGTTCGCTGAGCTTCAGCACCAGGGTCGACGGATCCGGCGTTTCGACAGCTTCGATTGAGGCGAAGTAGCGCTTCTGCGGGTTGACGGAGTCGGCGCCGCGGGCTCGGTCGATCGAGAACTTCGCGACCGAACTGTCGAAGGGAACGCCGTTGTGGAAGGTCACGCCCTGGCGCAGCTTGAAGGTATAGGTCTTGCCGTCTTCGGAAATCTCCCAGCTTTCGGCAAGCTGCGGCTGGACCTTGCCATCCTTGTCGATGGTGGTCAGACCTTCGAAGATGTTCTGCCAGGTTACCTGGCCGATCGCGACCGGTGCGGCGACCGTCGGATCGAGGCCGGTCGGCTCGATGGCCATGCCAATCGTGATCGCAGTCTTCGGGGTAGCGAACGCCGGCGCGCCGGCGAACACGGCCGTTCCGGCCAGGGCCAGCGCCATCAGGCCGCGTCGCGACATCATCCCCAGAGCGAACATACCCTTCATACCCAACGTCCCCTTATTCGTTAAGCAATTGGCCAAAAGCAGTCGTAGTCTAAGGGCATTTCGCAGATGCACAATGGAGAATCTGACGGAGCGCAGTGCCGTCCACGTTCCCGTCAAGACCCCCCGTCAAGCCTGCTTCTTCTTGCCCGGTTTTGGCGCCGTGTTCAGCGCAATCGCCGCGCGCACCAAAGCCTGGAGCGCCTCGCCATTGATCCGCTCGCCCTCATGGAGGTCGATCGCGCGGCGCGTATTTCCCTCAAGGCTGGCGTTGAAAAGCCCGGCCGGGTCCTCGAGCGCCGCGCCCTTGGCAAAAGTCAGCTTCACCACCGCCTTGTAGGTTTCGCCGGTGCAGATGATGCCGCCCTTTTCCCAGACGGGAACGCCTCGCCATTTCCACTCCTCGACGATGCCGTGCTCTGCCGCAAGGATGAGCTTTCGAACATTCGCAAGCGTCTCGCCGCGCCAGTCGCCGAGTTCGCGGATACGCTCGTCGATCTTGACGGAAGGGTTAGTCTCGGTCGCTGCATTTGCTGGTCTCTCCATGTGCTGACCTCCTCACCGTCATCACGCCTGGCAACTTGCCCCAGGTTTTACGCCATCCTACATCTGTGCGGCAACCGGAGACCGTTCATGATCCTCGAGGCCGCCCGTCTTTCACTCGTCAATCTTTTCGCGCAGGAAACGCGTGCGGCATTCTGGAAGACGCTGGGGCTGACGCTGCTTGTGCTGGTCGCCCTGTGGTTCGGCTTGCGCGAGATCTTCATCCTCTATGCCTGGCCATGGTTTGCCGCCTTCTTTCCGGACCTGCCGGAATGGGCCGGTTGGCTCACGCTTTTTGCGGCGATTGCCGCCGGCCTCGGGCTTGCGCTTGCGCTGGCATTGCTGATCGCGCCCATCACCGCGCTGATTGCCGGCCTGTTTCTCGATGACGTGGCGGAGGTGGTCGAGAAGCGCGACTACCCTGACGATCCGCCGGGGAAGGCGCTGCCGCTTGGGCAGGCGATCCTCGGCTCCATCCAGTTCTTGGGCGTGGTGATCGTCGGCAACATCATCGCGCTGTTCTTGCTGTTCATCCCGGGCGTCAACCTGATCGCCTTTTTCCTGGTGAACGGTTACCTGCTCGGCCGCGAATTCTTCGAGTTCGCGGCGATGCGTTTCCGCTCGCCGAAGGAGGCGCGCGCCTTCCGCTCCAAACATTCTTCGACAGTGTTCATCGCGGGGCTGCTGATCGCCTGCTTCCTGGCGATCCCGATCGTCAACCTGCTGACGCCGCTGTTTGCTGCAGGATTGATGGTCCACCTGCACAAGGCGGTCGGCAAGCGCGATCCGTCATTCACCCTCGACGGCGGCGCCGGCGCCAATCAGTTGCGGCGGTAGCTCCACCAGCGGCGCCGGGATGTCGCAGGATTTCTCCGGCGAGCGGCAGAGATCGGCGATCACGCAGTGCTCGCATTCGGGGCGGCGCGCCTTGCAGGTGTAGCGCCCGTGCAGGATCAGCCAGTGGTGAGCGTGGAAGAGATATTGCTCCGGAATGACCTTGAGGAACTGCTCCTCCACCTCATCCGGTGTCTTGCCCGGCGCCATCAGCAGCCGATTGCCGAGCCGGAAGACATGCGTGTCGACGGCAAGCGTCGGAATACCGAAGGCCATGGACATGACCACGTTGGCGGTCTTGCGGCCCACACCCGGCAGCCGCGTCAGTTCTTCGCGCGTTCGCGGTACTTGTGATCCGAATTCGTCGATCAGCATGCGACAGAGCGCGATGACGTTCTTGGCCTTGTTTCGATAAAGCCCGATTGTCTTGATATGCTCGATGACGCCTTCTTCGCCGAGCGCCAGCATCTTTTCCGGAGTGTCGGCCACCTTGAAGAGGCCGCGCGTCGCCTTGTTCACGCCGGCATCGGTCGCCTGCGCCGACAGCGCCACCGCCACCACCAGCGTGAAGGGGTTTACATGCTCCAGCTCGCCCTTCGGCTCCGGCCGCTGGACGGAAAAGCGACGGAAGATTTCTTCCATCTCGGCGGGCGTATAGGCAGACTTGAAGCGCTTCGGCCGGCGCACGACTTTCTTGGCCGGAGCGCGATTTGACTTTTGCAAACTGCTGGTGCTGGATTTCGGTTTGGGGCTTGCCATATGCACCTCTATAGCCAGCCTCCATGAAGGAACGCAACGTGGACGTCACCAATGACACGCCTGTCTTTGCGGCTGAACTGACGCCGTATCGCTCGCTCGGCAAGACCGGGTTTCGCGTCGTGCTGGTGCTGACGGGCGTCATCTGCCTCGGCTACGGCGTGTTCTTCCTGGCAACCGGTGCCTATCCGATCGGCTTCTTCTTCGGGCTCGATTTCCTCGGCCTCTATCTCGCGCTGAAGATGAGCTATCGGTCCGGGCGGCAGCGGGAAGAGGTGGTCGTGTCGCGCACCGACCTCTCCATCCGCAAGTTCTCGCCGGCGGGCCGCATGGTGGAGCACCGGTTCAACCCGTTCCGGGCGCGTTTCGACGTCAGGCGTCACGATGAATTCGGCATCATCGGCATGTATGTTACGGGCGAGGGCAGGGCGACCGACATCGGCTCCTTCCTCAACCCGGATGACCGCGAAAGCTTCGCCAAGGCCTTCATGGGCGCGCTTGCGACGGTAAAGCGCCGGATCTGACAATTTCTCGCGCAAAGCCACAAGAAACGGGTGGTTCGTGCGGCACTGAAGGGGCATGTTTGGCATCACGAACAGGCGATGAAGGTGGTCAGCGCGAGCTGATGACTTTGTCGCGGAGGAGAATGACCATGAACATGCTTGCAGAGATCACCGAAGCCAGGCTCGCCGAAACCGCGATCGACGTGACGCCGGAGGGTTCGGACTACGAGACGGTGCGCCAGGTCATCGAACTGGTAACGCTCGATTATCGCAACCAGCCGACGCTGGAGGCGATCGCCGCCGAGATCGGCCAGTCGCCGACGCAGCTGCAGAAACTTTTCACCCGCTGGGCGGGGCTGTCACCAAAAGCTTTCCTGCAGGCCGTGACGCTCGACCATGCCAAGCGCCTGCTCGGCAAGGAGGAACTGCCGTTGCTCGAGGCTTCCTATGAACTGGGGCTTTCCGGTCCGGGCCGCCTGCACGACCTTTTCGTGACCCACGAAGCGATGTCTCCCGGTGAATGGAAGGCACGCGGCGGCGGCTTGACGATCCGATACGGTTTCCACCCGTCACCCTTTGGGCAGGCGCTGGTGATGGCGACGGAGCGTGGCCTCTCCGGGCTCGCCTTTGCCGATCTTGGCGGCGAGACCGCGGCCTTCGAGGACATGGCGCGGCGCTGGCCAAATGCGCAATACGTGCATGACCAGGAAGCAACGGCTCCCTACATCCGGCGTATCTTCGACCGTTCGCAGTGGTCGGCGGACCAGCCGTTGAAGGTCGTGCTGATCGGCACGGACTTCCAGGTGCGCGTCTGGAAAAGTCTGCTGAAGATCCCGTTCGGCAAGGCGGTGACCTATTCGCATGTCGCCAACGACATCGGCCAGCCAACGGCAAGCCGTGCGGTGGGTGCTGCGATCGGTGCCAACCCGATTTCCTTCGTGGTGCCCTGCCACCGGGCTTTGGGCAAAAGCGGAGCGCTCACCGGTTACCACTGGGGGCTCACCCGCAAGCGGGCGATCCTCGGCTGGGAAGCGGGGAATGCCTGAGGCGTCTTAGGCCTCTTCCGCCAGCCGCAACAATTCCCGTGCCGCCGTCTCGTCGGTAATCAGCGTATTGCAGCCTATGCGGCGGATGGTGGCGCGGATCGCCACCGCCCGGTGGGCGCCGCCCGAAGAAAGCACGATGTGCCTGGCCTTCTTCAGCGTATCGAGATCAACCGACATCACCCGGTCGTTCAGCGCGTGATCGACCGAACGGCCGTCCTCATCGAGGAAGTTGAACATCGTGTCGCAGACGCAGCCGGCGGCGATCAGCCGTTCCAGCTCCGCCTTTGACATGAATCCTTCCGAAAGTGATGTGGAATGCGGACCTATGTCACCGCAACTGACGACCGCGAGGTCGAGGTTTTCCGCCAGGTCGTAGATCGCCTTCAGACCGCATTTCTCGATCAGCGCCTGCTTTGTCTTCACCGAGTCGACAAGCAGGGGGGCGAGGAACATGTAGCATTCGGCGTTCAGCTGTCCGGCAAAACGCCACGTATAATCGATCGGGTTCGTCTGGTGCACGGCGACGATGCCGCCAAGCAGGGAGACGACCTTGCAGTTCTCCTTGCGCTGCGGGCGGAAGCTTGAAAGCGAGGCGGTCATGGTGCGCCCCCAGCCGACGCCGATCGTCATGTTGTCCTGGACCGATTCGGTCAGGAACTGCCCGAGCGCCAGGCCAACAGCCGCTGCAATCGATTCCGCGCTCGTGTCCTTGGGCTCCGGCACGACCAGCGCCTCGTCCAGCCCATAGGCCTTTTCCAGCCGGGTGCTGAGGTCGAGGCAGCTGTCGATGCCCTCGCTGATCCAGATCTGCACCTCTGACCGCTTCATCGCCTCGTCGAGCATGCGAATGACCGTGGAACGGCTGATTCCCAGCCGTTCGGCCACGTCCTTCTGCGTCAGGCCCTGGTTATAATAAAGCCATGCTGCGCGCAGCCGCATCGAGGCCGCGTCGGAATAGGCATTATGGGTCTCGCGTCTCAGTCTCGCCAAAGGGCCGTCCTAATATTCATTCCATCGTCTCTTGCATATTGTTCGAGATGGAACATATGTCAATTCGTGAAGACAAATGTCTTGACTTGCTAACCATGAAGCGGTGATAGTCAGTCATCGCGCTGCGGCTCTCCCTTGAGGAGCCAATCGAAGCCGCCTGCGTTCAAGGCTTACGCTTCCCAATGAGGATTTATTCGGATGACGTCGAAACTAGAGCAACTTCGTTCCATGACTGTAGTCGTCGCCGATACCGGCGACATTGAAGCCGTCGCGCGGCTAAAGCCGGTGGATTGCACGACCAATCCGTCCATCGTGCTGAAGGCGATCGGCTCGCCGGCCTTTGCCGACAAGTTCAAGGAAGCCGTTTCCTGGGGCCGCAAGCAGAACGGCAATGACGATGCCATCGTGGCAGCCGTTGCCGACCGCCTGGCGATCAGCGTTGGTGCCGGTCTCGCCGAAATCGTCCCTGGCCGCGTTTCGACCGAAGTTGATGCCGACCTGTCCTTCGACACTGAAGCCTCGATCGCCAAGGCGCACCAGATCATTGCCGCCTACAAGGAGCTCGGCATCGAGCGCGAGCGCATCCTCATCAAGCTGGCATCGACCTGGGAAGGCATCCGCGCTGCCGAAGTGCTGCAGACCGAAGGCATCGATTGCAACCTGACGCTTCTCTTCAGCCAGGCCCAGGCGATTGCATGTGCCGAAGCCAAGGTCTTCCTCATCTCGCCCTTCGTCGGCCGAATCCTCGACTGGCACAAGAAGGCGACTGGCCAGGACTACACGGCTGAAACGGATCCGGGCGTCATCTCGGTTCGCAACATCTACAACTACTACAAGGCCAACGGCATCTCGACGATCGTGATGGGCGCGTCCTTCCGCAATGTCGGCGAGATCGAAGCACTTGCCGGCTGTGACCGCCTGACGATTTCGCCGAACCTGCTCGACGAGCTGGACAAGGCCGAAGGCAAGCTGGAGCGCAAGCTGAGCCCGGAAACCTTCACCGCCGAGCCGATGCAGTCGATCGACGAGAAGACCTTCCGCTGGATGCTCAACGAAGACCAGATGGCGACCGAAAAGCTGTCGGACGGTATTCGCCTGTTCTCCAAGGACCTCACGGCGCTCCGCGAACTCGTTCGCAAGGAACTGCTGCGCGCGGCCGCATAAGGCGACCTGAAGCTGACGAATTGAGAAAGTCGGAGCCCGCCCTTGCGCGGGCTTCGGCTTTTTTATGTGCCGCCTGAACTATTGCCGAAACAACGGCCCGGTCGTTCAAAATTCAGCGCGCGGCTTAAACCTTCATCAAGAACAATGACCCATGTTAGCGGCCATATTCCATTTGTTGGTTTTTGCGTTCGTGGAGTTGTTCATGCCGGAGCTCGGCACGTGAAGGGTCTCAAGTTCCGGTTATCGAAGAAGCTCATCTTCGTCGTGATGGGCAGCATTGTCGTGCTTGGCGGGGGCAGTGGCGCGGCGGCCGTATTTGTCGGCACCGACAAGATCCTCGGCCCTTCCTATCTGGAACTTAACGGCCTTTCCTGCACCACCATCGAGACGGTCAAGATCAAGCGCAACAAGCGTTACTGGGTCCGCAAATTCGTTGTTTCCGACGGGCAAGGCGACGGCATGGCGCGGCTGAAGACCGCGCTTCGTGTTGCCAAGGCCGTGCAGGAAAAGGAAAAGGCGCACCTCGTCCAGGTGGCCATGCTCGACAAGAGCGGCCCGACGACGCGGGCGCAGATGCGCGGCCGGATGATCGGCGCGCAGGTGATCTACATCCCGGATACGTCCAAGACGCCCGATGGCGTCACGGCGCAGACCTATTCCGCTTATTATGTCGATGGCGCTGCGGCGCCATCCGGCGAGTTCTACGGCATGCGCATCGACCTGCCGCTCGAAGACGTGGAAGGCATGACCGCACGCCTTACCGACACTGCAGATTGCGTCGATCCGCCGTCCGCCATTCCCGCGGATGGTCATGGAGCCGCGTCCGCTCATGGCGCCAAGCCAAACGGCGATGCGCACGGCGAAGCCAAGGAACACGGCAAGACGGAAGGCCATGGCGAAGCCTCCGGACATGATGCGGCCCCCACCGCGGCAGGCCATGACGCGCCGGCCGAAGGCCATGGCGAAGAGGTGGCTGCCAAGCAGAGCGGCGGTTTCCTGAGCTCGATCACCGGCATGTTCTTTGGCGGCAGGCAAGAAGCGCCCGCGGAGGATCATGCTGTGGAAGGCGCCGAGCATTCCGCACCGGAAGACGAACCTGCCGAGGCCGCGCATGCACCCGAGCCTGCGCCGGAACCCCGCACGTCTGCCGAGGGCGGAAAACGCTGGTCGAAACAGACGGCGGCTGATGCCGTGCAGTCCGACACGCCAAAGCCGGAAGTAGAACACGCCGAAGCTGCACCCAAGCCGGTGGACGGGTCAACGGAGGCGGATGCCGCCGGTGCTGCCTGGCTTGCGAAGCTGCGCGGTGAAGCCGCCGCAGAACATCCCGCAGAGCCTGCACCCACACATTGAGAGACAAACAAAAAAGCGGCCCTTGAGCCGCCTTTTCTTGTTTCACTTATCGGACAGCTAGTCCGCCTTGGCCCGGCGTGCCGGGAAGAGGATGACGTCGCGGATCGACGGCGCGTCGGTCAAGAGCATCACCAGCCGGTCGACGCCGATGCCGAGGCCGCCTGCCGGCGGCATGCCCTGGTCGATCGCGTCCAGGAACTCGTCGTCCAGTTGCTTGTCCTTTTCGCCACGCGCATGCGCCTGCTCTAGCTGCTCGACCATGCGCTTGCGCTGTTCTTCCGGATCATTGAGCTCGGAGAATGCGTTGCCCAGTTCCCAGGCATTGCAGTAGGTCTCGAAGCGCTCAACGAGGCGCGGCTCGCCCGGCACTTCCTTGGCGAAGGGCGAAATGTCCTTCGGGAAATGCGTGACGTGGCTCGGCTGGATGAGCGTCGGCTCGACCTTTTCCTCAAAGATGAAGGCAAGGCATTCGCCCCAGGTCCAGTCCTTCTCGACCTCGAAGCCGGCAGCCTTGGCGGCGGCGCGGGCTTCCTCGTCGGTCTTGATCGCCAGAAAGTCGATGCCCGTCGCTTCCTTGACGGCATCCGGCATCGGCACACGCTTGAACGGGCCCTTGAAGGACAGTTCCTTGTCGCCGAACTTGAACTCGGTGGTGCCGTGGATGGTCATGGCAAGCCGGGCAAACAGGCGCTCCACGAGGTCCATGATGTCCTCGTAGTCGGCATAGGCCCAGTAGCATTCCATCATGGTGAACTCGGGATTGTGCCGGGTCGACACGCCCTCGTTGCGGAAGTTGCGGTTGATCTCGAAGACCTTGTCGGTGAGGCCCGATACCAGCGTGCGCTTCAGGAACAGTTCCGGCGCGATGCGCAGGTACATGTCGAGCTTCAGCGTGTTGTGGTGCGTCTTGAACGGCTCGGCGGTCGCGCCGCCATAAACCGAATGCAGCATCGGCGTTTCGACTTCCATGAAGCCGTCGTCTTCCATGAAGCGGCGAATGCCGGAGACAATGCGCGAGCGCTGCTGGAAGCGGAGCTTCGATTCCTCGTTCGTCATGATGTCGAGGTGCCGCTTGCGGTAGCGCAGCTCGATGTCGGAGAGACCATGCCACTTTTCCGGCATCGGCAGCAGCGACTTCGTCAGCATGATGATTGACTGCGCGTTGATCGTCAGCTCGCCACGCTTGGTGCGGCGTACAACGCCGGTGACGCCGATGATGTCGCCGAGATCGATCAGCGGCAGCATAGTGCGTGCCTCTTCCGGCGTGGTGTCCTTGTGGGAGAAGATCTGCACCTTGCCCGAGGCATCATGGATATCCATGAACATGCCGGAGTTGCGCGAGGAATAAACACGGCCGGCAACCGTCACGACATCCTGCGTTTCGACGTCCGCCTCGAGGTTCTTGTACTTCTCGGCCAGCTCCGCGTTGGTCATGGTGCGGTGAAAATGCGCCGGATAAACGTCGCCGATCTTTTCGCGCAGGATAGCAAGCTTCTGGGCGCGCACCTGGGTGGCATCGGAGGAGAGGGCGGTTTCGGTCGTGGTGTTCTCGGTCATCGTTCAAATCCTGTTGCGGCGGTGCCGCGCGGCCAACGTCTCCGTATCCGTCATTCCCGTGCTTGTCACAGGAATCCAGTGCGCCCAAGTTCTTGGGCGCGAGAGACCTTATGCATTCCTTACGGCGCAGACGCGCCGTAGCTGGGTTCCTGTGACAAGCACAGGAATGACGGAGGGAAGGGAGTGCCTTGCCTCCGCAGGCATTATTTCCCGTCGCCGACCATCGAGGCGACGACCGTCGCGGCAACCTTCAACCGCTGGCGCACGACCGAGCGGCCGAGGATCGCCATCGAATCGAACAGAGGCAGCGACCGTGACGAACCGGACATGGCAACAAACAGCGGCGGGGTTACCACGCGCAGCTTCTTGCCGAGCTTGTCGGCGACGTTGCGCAGTTCCGCGTCGATCGACTCGACGTTCCACTCGATCATCTTTTCGAAATCGGCCTGAACCGTGTTGATGATCTCCAGCGTTTCCGCCGGGCTGGTCTTCAGGCCCGCGAAGGAAGCCGGCGTCAGGCCGACATCGCTCGAAAGGAGGAAGCCGGCCAGGTTCGGCAGTTCGCCAAGCTTGGAAATGCGGCTCTGCGAATGCTTCAGGCCTTCCGTCAGGCGGCTGTTTTCCATCGCCCATTCGAGCGTGCGGGACACGAACTCTTCCGGCGAAAGCTTTTCACGGATCCAGCGACCGTTCAGCCAGTCGAGCTTCTGGATGTCGAAGATCGCACCGGCCTTGGACAGGTTGTCGGCATCGAACTTCTCGATCAGCTCTTCCATGCTGAGCAGTTCCTCGCCTTCCGCCATCTGGATGAAGAAGAGGCCGAGGAAGTTCATCAGCGCTTCCGGCAGGTAGCCGAGCGCTGAGTAATAGGAGATCGAGGTCGGGTTCTTGCGCTTCGACAGCTTCGACTTGTCGGCATTGCGCATCAGCGACAGGTGCATGAAGACCGGCTGTTCCCAGCCGAAATAACGGTAAAGCAGGATGTGCTTCGGCACGGATGCCAGCCATTCCTCGCCACGCGCCACATGGGTGATCTTCATCAGGTGGTCATCGATGACGTTCGCCATGTGGTAGGTTGGCATGCCGTCGCCCTTGATGAGCACCTGCATGTCCACCGAGTCCCACGGGATCGACACGTCGCCGTAGACGCCGTCGGTGAAGTCGCACGAACCTTCGGTCGGGATCTTCATGCGAATGACCGAGGTCTCGCCGGCTTCCATCTTGGCCGTCACTTCCTCAGCCGTCAGGTTGAGGCAGAGGCCATCGTATTTCGGCGGCTTGCCGGCGGCGCGCTGGCCTTCGCGCATCTGTTCGAGGCGCTCCGGCGTGCAGAAGCAGCGGAAGGCATGGCCCTTGTCGAGCAGTTCCTGCGCGTAAGGTTGGTACATGTCCTTGCGGTCGGACTGCCGGTAGGGGCCGTAGGGCCCGCCGATATCCGGGCCTTCCGCCCAGGACAGGCCGGTCCAGCGCAGCGCGTCGAGGACCTTTTCCTCGAACTCGCGCGTCGAACGCGTCGCGTCGGTGTCTTCGATGCGCAGGATGAACTCGCCGCCATGCTTCTTGGCGAAGAGGTAGTTGAACAGTGCGATATAGGCCGTCCCGACATGCGGCTCGCCGGTGGGCGACGGTGCGATACGGACGCGGGGTTTCGTGGCAATCATGGAAAATGCTCTATCTGCGGCGCAATGGCGCCAGCCTGTCTTCAACAATGCGGATTGGCGCAGGCTTAGGCCATAATAAGGCGCAAGCGTCAAGATTATGTGGGAAAAGTCGTCGCGGGGCGGGTGGTGAAGCCCTCCCTCCAATCACGCCGTCAGTTCACGGGCCACACATACAGCAGCGCGGGGATGCTGACGAGCACGATCAGGCAGGACAGCGGCAGGCCGAGCCTCGGATAGTCCGAGAACTTGTAGCCGCCGGGGCCGAAGACCAGCGTATTGCACTGGTGGCCGACGGGGGTGAGGAAGTCGCAGCCGGCACCGATCGCAACGGCCATAAGGAAGGCTTCCGGCCTGAAGCCAAGATTGGTCGCAAAGCTTGCGGCGATCGGCGCCATGACCAGCACGGTCGCGGCATTGTTGAGGAACGGGGTCACGGCCATGGCGGTGACGAGGATCAGGCCAAGAGCGCCCCAGGCCGGCATGCTCGCCGCCGCTTCGCCGAGCCAGCCGGCGATCAAATCGCTGCCGCCGGTCGTCCTCAGCGAGTCCGATACCGGGATCAGCGCCGCCAGCATCACCAGGATCGGCCCATCGACGGACTTGTAGATATCGGCCAGCGGGATCACCCGAAAGACCACCATTCCCAGTGCCGCAGCAAAGAAGGCGACGGCAACCGGAGCCAGGCCGACCGCGGTCGTTGCCATGGCGAGCGCCAGGATGATGAGCGGAATGAAGGCGCGGCGCTTCGTGCCGAGCATGATTTCCTGCTGGGCGAGCGGCAGCAGGGCAAAGTCCTGCATGACCCGCGGAAGGTTTTCACGCGTTCCCTGCAGCACCAGCACGTCGCCGCCGGAGAGGGTCAGCGAGCCCAGGCGTTCCTTGACGCGTTCGCCGCGGCGGCTCACCGCCAGGATGTTGACGCCGCGGGTGTAGGAAAGCGCCATCTCCTTCGCCGACAGACCTTTAAGCGGCGAGTCCTGGCTGATGATCGCCTCGATCGAGATGAGGTCTTCCGCAAGCTGGCCGTTGTGCTTGAGCGGCTTGCCGGACAGCTTCAGCTTGCCGGACGAGATGATGCGGTCGAGCGCCGAGGACGGGCCTTCGAGCAGCACGATGTCGTTCTCCCGCAAGGTGAGGTCCGGGAAGGGCGACATGCGCACCGTCCCGCGTAGCACGGCGGTCGCGATCGCCTCGCCGTCGCCGAGCTTCAGGAGTTCGCTGACCGGGCCATTCAGCACCGTGGAGTCGGCCTGCACCATGGCTTCGGAGGTATAGTTCTTGATCTCGATCGCATCCTCAATCGAGGAATTCTGCTTGGTGCGGCTCGGGACGAGCCAATGGAAGAAAATCAGGAAGGTGACGCCGACAAGGGTCAGGATCACGCCCATCGGCGTGAAGTCGAACATGGTGAAGGAGGTGCCGGTCATCTCTTCGCGAAGCCGCGACACGACAATATTGGGCGAGGTGCCGATCTGCGTCATCAGGCCGCCAAGCAGCGCCGAAAACGACATCGGCATCAGGTATTTCGAAGGTGACACGCCGGACTTCTTGGCGAACTGGAAAGCGACCGGCATCATGATCGCCAGCGCGCCGATATTCTTGATGAAGGCGGAGAAGACCGCAACGACGATCATCAGCAGCGCCAGCTGCAGGTGGACCGAGCCAAGGTTCGGGAAGAACTTCTTGATTGCGGTGTTGACGATGCCCGAGCGCGCCACGCCGGCGCTCACCACGAGCGCGCTGCCGACGATGATGACGATATCGTCCGAAAAGCCGGAAAATGCCTTGTCCGCCGGCACGACGCCAAGCACCACCGCCACGATCAGGGCGCAACAGGCGACGACGTCATAACGGAAGCGATCCCAGATGAAGACGACCATCATCGCAGCGATGACGGCGAAGGCGAAAATCTGCGGCTGGGTCATGCGGCTCCGGGCAGGCAGGATCGGCAAGAACTGCCGAACATGTTGAAGTGCTCTTCAACTTCCATCTGCCCGTGAAGTTCCGCTGTCGATAGGCTTGCCCGATGAATGTCCGGAAACGGACGTTGCTGGCGTCAAAAAGCGGTGGCGGCCGTCACGCAACGGCCGCCACCGTCTCACTATCTCAGTGCAGCGTCTTTGCCGCCTGCGCGGCCTTCTTCTTCGCCCGGGCGTTGCGTGCAACCATGTTGAGCGCTTCGACGCCGGCGGAGAACGCCATGGCCGCATAGATGTAGCCCTTCGGCACATGCACGCCGAACCCTTCGGCGATCAGCGTGCCGCCGATCATCAGCAGGAAGGCGAGCGCCAGCATGACGATGGTCGGGTTGCGCTCGATGAAGTTGGCAAGCGGTGTTGCGGCCACCAGCATCACCGTGACGGCAGCCACGACCGCGACGATCATGATCGGCAGGTGAGGGGTCATGCCGACGGCGGTGATGATGCTGTCGATCGAGAAAACGAGGTCGAGGACCAGGATCTGGCCGATCGCCGAGGTGAATGTCATCTGCGCGACATCCTTGCCGGCGCCAACCAGGTCTTCCTTATGGTCGACCACATCCACCGAGTGGTGGATCTCCTTGGTCGCCTTGTAGACGAGGAACAGGCCGCCGGCGATCAGGATCAGGTCCTTCCAGGAGAAGGCATGGCCGAAGGCCTCGAAGATCGGGTTGGTCAGCTTGACGATCCAGGCGACGGTGCCCAGCAGGCCAAGGCGCATGATCAGCGCCAGTCCGATGCCGATCTTGCGTGCCCGTTCCCGGTGCTCGGGAGGCAACTTGTTCGTCAGGATGGAAATGAAGATCAGGTTGTCGATGCCAAGCACGACTTCCATGACCACGAGTGTAACGAGCGCTACCCAGGCCGCCGGGTCTGCTACGAGCGCCGCAATGTCCATCCATATCTCCTGTCTCAATCAGAGCGCGTAAATGCGGCCCCGATCTAGGAAGCGGAGGATGAAAAACAAGATGAAGTTGTACCTGGACCGCCTGAAATCAGGCAGGTTCGGGCACTTTCGCGATCACGGATGCGTCATGCGTGCCGTATGCTGCCATAAAGACGCGTATCGCACCCTTCACTGCTCGTGAAAGTTCGTGTTCCGGCGGCACGTCCAGCAGGTCGCCAAACAGGCGCGCCTTGAAGAAGGTCGCGCTCGACATGTCGATGAACTGGCGTGCTGCAAGCTCCTTGTCGTCCACCTTCAGGTTCCCGAGCTCGATATGGCGCTCGATGAATTCCTCCAGAACGGTTCGCACGTTCTGAGAAGGCGAATTGAAGAAGTGCTGACAGAGGCGCGGCAGCCGGTCAACGACGCCGATCACGGTGCGCATCGCGTCGATCACCTGGGGAGCCGTGATGTGGCTCGTGAAGCCCATGCCGAACCGGTAGAGACCGTCCTCGACTTCCTCACTGCCAGCGAGGATGTCGCGCATCTGGTGGGTGATGCGTTCCTTTTCCTGCGCGACGATCGCGCCGAACAGGGCTTCCTTGTTTTCGAAGTAGACGTAGATGGTGCCCTTGGAGACACCTGCTTCGCGGGTAATGTCGTTCATGCTGGCGGCATCGAAGCCGAGGCGCATGAAGACAGCCTTGGCGCCTTCTATGATCTGCTCACGTTTGGCCGGATCCGCACCCGCGGCGAAACGCCCCGCTGGAACGGGATCGGCTTTTTCTTGTTTCCTTTTCTGGCTGGCCATGTTGCGCCCTTTTTAACCTTTTCGAACCGCGTGGTTCGATTGGACTTGATATGTGGCATCGAAAGGTCTATGTCAAGGTCACTGAACCGATCGGTTCGATTTGATCACGCTCCCAAACACGGTATCGAGACTATGACGGCCTCTCATAATTCCAGCGCCCTTCGCGCTGTAAAGACGGAAAATGCTGGTCCGGAGACCGAGGCACGGCAGGAGCCTGCGCAAGAGCAGCCGGCGGCAGCCGACGCCGTTGCGGCTCCCGCTGCGCATCAGGCCCCTGAAAAGAAGAAGCGTCGCGGCTTCATCTTGCCCATTATCGCTCTTGCTGTTCTGGGTGCCGGCGGCTGGTATGGCTATGGCTGGTGGACCGATGGTCGCTTCATGGTTTCCACCGACGACGCCTATGTGGAAGGTGACATTGCGGTCATTTCTCCCAAGGTTTCCGGTTATGTCGCCAAGGTGAACGTGGTCGAGAACCAGGCGGTGAAGGCAGGCGATCCGCTGGTCACGCTGGATGACGAAGATTACCAGCTGGCGCTGCGCAAGGCGCTGACCGCAATCGAATCCGCCAAGCTTGCGGTGTCGCGCATCGATGCACAGATCGCCGGCGCCGAAGCCGCACTCGCCCAGGCGAAGGCGCAGGAAGGTGCCCTTCAGGCCGCCGTTCGTGGCGCCGAGATCAATGAAAGGCGCGCCACTAGCCTGCAGCAGAGCTCGGTCGGTACCGCCGCCTCGCTCGACAATGCGCAGGTCGCATTGGAGCAGGCGCGGGCCAACCTCGTTGCCGGCCAGGCCGGTGTCAGCTCGGCCGAAGCCAATATCGGCCTCCTCAAGGCTCAGCGCGCCGAAGCGATCAATACGATCCGCATCCAGGAACTGGCACGTGACCAGGCGCAGCGCGACCTCGGCTTCACGGTGCTGAAGGCGCCTTATGACGGCGTGATCGGCAACCTGTCGGTCCAGACCGGCGATCTGGTGTCTGCGGGCAAGCGCCTCGCATCACTGGTTCCGCTGAGCGAGCTGTATATCGAGGCCAATTACAAGGAAACGCAGATCGGCAATCTGCAGCCTGGTTCCAAGGTTCGCGTCCATGTCGACGCCTACGAGGAACACACGATCACCGGCACGGTGGAGTCGATTGCTCCGGCCTCCGGCGCTGTGTTCTCCATGCTGCCGCCGGAAAATGCGACCGGCAACTTCACCAAGGTGGTGCAGCGCGTCCCGGTGCGGATCTCGATCCCGAAGGAAGACCTGGAACGTCAGCACCTGCGTGCAGGGCTCTCGGTTGTCGTTGATGTCGATACGCGCACGGCGCCCGGCAACACGGCCGTGGCCCAGAACTAACACCCAAGGAGAACGGCCATGGCAGGGGCAACGGCCGTAGCGGGCGCGCCTCAGGCGATGCCCGACGATCAACCTATGGATCGCCGCAAGCTCATCGCGTTCTTCGCGATGGTCTTCGGCATGTTCATGTCGATCCTCGACATCCAGATCGTGTCGGCATCGCTGGCCGAGATCCAGGCCGGCTTGTCGGCCGGCTCGGATGAGATCGCCTGGGTCCAGACCTCCTACCTGATCGCCGAAGTCATCATGATCCCCCTGTCGGGGACCCTGGCCCGCATCATCTCGACGCGCTACCTGTTTGCGATCTGTGCCGCCGGCTTCACGATCGCCAGCGCGCTCTGCGCTACCGCCTCGAACATCGAGGAAATGATCGTCTACCGCGCGCTTCAGGGCTTTATCGGCGGTGGCATGATCCCTTCGGTCTTCGCGGCAGCCTTCACCATTTTCCCGCCATCCAAGCGCAGCATCGTTTCGCCTCTGATCGGTCTCGTGGCAACGCTTGCGCCCACCATCGGCCCGACGGTCGGCGGTTATCTCAGCCACGCCTTTTCCTGGCACTGGCTGTTCCTGGTCAACATCATCCCGGGCGTCATCGTCACGGCCGTCACCTTCACGATGATCGACTTTGACAAGCCGCAGATGCAGCTCATCAAGAAGTTCGACTGGTGGGGGCTGGCCTCCATGGCGGTCTTCCTCGGCTCGCTCGAATACGTGCTGGAGGAAGGCAACAACAAGGACTGGTTCAGCGACGAGCATATCGTCATGGGGACGGTCTTCGTCGTGCTCGGCGCGGTCGTCTTCTTCTGGCGGGCGTTCAAGGTCGAGTTCCCGGTGGTGGAACTGCGCGCCTTCGGCAATGCCAACTTTGCCTTCGGCTCGCTGTTTTCCTTCATCATGGGCGTCGGGCTTTACGGCCTCACCTATCTCTACCCGCTCTATCTCGGGCGCATCCGGGGATATGACTCGCTGATGATCGGCGAAACCATGTTCGTTTCCGGCATCGCCATGTTCGTGTCGGCGCCGATCGTCGGCAAGCTGTCGAACAATATGGACCTGCGGGTGATGATGGCGATCGGTTTTGCGGCGTTTGCAGCCGGCACCTGGCTGATGACCGGGATCACCGCAGACTGGGACTTTTATGAACTCCTGCTGCCGCAGGTGCTGCGCGGCTTCGGCATGATGATGTGCATGGTGCCGATCAGCAATATCGCGCTTGGCACGCTTGCGCCGCATCGCATCCAGGGTGCATCGGGCCTGTTCAACCTGACCCGTAACCTTGGCGGCGCCGTCGGTCTTGCCATCATCAACACGGCGCTCACCCAGCGTTCCGACCAGCATTATGCGCGGCTTTCAGAACACGTGAACTACGGCAACCCCGCCGCCATGAACTGGCTCGACAGCGTCGGCGCGAACTACGACTCCTTCGGGCTCGATGGCGCGGCAGTGGCGCTCCAGAAGCTTTCCGGCATCCTCACCCAGCAAGCCTGGCTCCTGTCCTTCATGGACGTGTTCCTGGTGCTGACAGTGCTGTTTGCCAGCCTGATCCTGTTTGTCTTCATGATCGCCAAGCCTGCTCGGCCCGCCGGTGCGGGCGGCGGCGGCCACTGACCGCGAGAACACATTCCACCGCCGGAGAAGGGCCGCCACGCAAGTGACGGCCCTTTTTCTTTGCAAATGTTCCAACCGGCCAGTTTTCTGATTTACGTACCTCAGATTCTGCGCTACCACCTCCTGCGGAGGAACGCATGAAGCCCACAGTCCACGACATCGCGCGATCCGCAGGCGTCAGCCTCGCCACCGTCGATCGCGTGCTGAACGGACGTCCGGGGGTGCGGGCGGTGACGCGCAGCAAGGTGGAGGAGGCCATTGCCGCACTCGGTTTCGTGCGCGACCTGGCGGCCGCAAATCTTGCCAAGAGCCGCACCTATTCCTTTGTTTTCATCCTGCCGGACTACGACAACTCCTTCATGAAGGGGTTGCGCCGCGAGGTGGTGGCGGCGAGCGAACGCGCCTCGACCGAACGCACCGAAATTCGCATTGTCGCCGTGCCGCATTTTGATCCGCATGCACTCGTGGCAGCACTGGAAGAGGTTCTGGCGGACAAGCCGAACGGCGTCGCCTTCGTGGCGATCGACGCCCCGGAAGTGAGGGAAATTGCCGCCAAGCTGAACGAGGCGGGCGTGCCGATGGTAACGCTGGTCTCCGACCTGCCGGCCTCGTCGCGTGATCATTATGCCGGCATCGACAACATTGCCGCCGGACGCACCGCCGGCAGCCTGCTGGGGCGCTTCCTGAGCGGCCGAGAGGCAAAGGTCGCGGTGCTGGCGGGCTCGATGCTGGTGCGCGACCACCGCGAGCGCGTTGAAGGGTTTCTTGCGGTCATGGCGGAAGCCTATCCCAATCTCCGCGTTCTGCCAGTAATCGAAGGCCGCGACGACAGCGCGCTCGTCGAGGAAAAGGTCTCCGAAGCATTCGAAGTGACGCCGGATATCGCCGGCATCTACAGCCTCGGCGGCGGTAACCGCGGCTTGCTCCGCGTGCTGCGCAAGGTCCCTTTGGAGGCGCGGCCGGTTGTGGTTGCCCATGACCTGACGGACGCCACCCGCGCCGCACTCGGGGAGGGCATCATCGATGCCGTTCTCAACCAGGATGCGGGCCATGAGGTGCGCAGCGCCGTGCGCGTGCTGAAAGCGAAGGCCGACGGGCTGCCGGTGATCGAGGCCCAGGAGCGCATCCGCATTGACATATTCTTGAAGGACAATCTGCCGTGAAGGCGGAGGATTAGGAGAAACACCATGTATCTTGGTCTCGATCTCGGCACGTCCGGTGTCAAAGCCATGCTCATCGACGGCGATCAGAAGATCATCGGCTCGGCCAGCGGTTCGCTCGACGTCTCGCGCCCGCATTCCGGCTGGTCGGAGCAGGATCCGGCACACTGGATCCGGGCGACGGAAGAGGCAGTCGCCGGGCTGAAGGCGAAGTTCCCGCAGCAGCTCGCGGCCGTGAAGGGGATCGGCCTGTCCGGACAGATGCATGGCGCCACGCTGCTCGATGCCGATGACAAGGTCCTGCGGCCGTGCATTCTGTGGAACGACACGCGTTCCTTCCGTGAGGCGGCGGAACTCGATGCCAACCCGATCTTCCGCAAACTCACCGGCAATATCGTGTTTCCCGGCTTCACCGCGCCGAAGCTTGCCTGGGTGAAGAACAACGAGCCGGAGATTTTTGCCAAGGTGGCCAAGGTGCTGCTGCCGAAGGACTACCTGCGCCTCTGGCTGACGGGCGAGCACATTTCCGAAATGTCGGATTCGGCCGGCACTTCCTGGCTCGATACCGGCGCCCGCAAATGGTCAAGCGAGTTGCTCGCCGCAACCGATCTTTCCGAAGACCAGATGCCGAAGCTCGTGGAAGGTACCGAGCAGGCGGGCATGCTGCGTGGTGAGCTGAAGTCGGCCTGGGGCATCCCGGGCGATGTCATCGTGGCCGGTGGGGCAGGCGACAATGCCGCATCCGCCTGCGGCATGGGTACGGTTGCCGAAGGGAATGCCTTCGTGTCGCTCGGCACCTCGGGCGTGCTGTTTGCCGCCAACGCCTCGTACCTGCCGAAGCCGGAGAGCGCGGTCCACGCCTTCTGCCATGCGCTGCCGAAGACCTGGCACCAGATGGGCGTCATCCTGTCCGCGACGGATGCTCTCAACTGGTATTCGCATATCGCCGGCAAATCCGCCGCCGAGCTGGCGCAGGAACTGGGCGATACGCTGAAGGCGCCGACCGGCGTCACCTTCCTGCCGTATCTTTCCGGCGAACGGACACCGCACAACGACGCCGTCATCCGCGGCTCGTTCATCGGACTGGGGCATGAAAGCAGCCGCGTCGTGTTGACCCAGGCGGTGCTCGAAGGCGTCACCTTCGCAATTCGCGACAACCTCGAGGCGCTGAAGTCTGCGGGTACGTCGATTTCCCGCGTCACCGCCATCGGCGGCGGCTCGCGGTCGCGCTACTGGCTGGCGTCGATTGCGACGGCGCTCGGCGTGCCGGTCGATATTCCGGCCGACGGTGATTTCGGTGCAGCCTTCGGTGCAGCGCGCCTTGGACTGATTGCGGCGACGGGCGCCGATCCGGTTGCCGTCTGCTCGGCTCCGAAAACGGAAGAAACCATCGATCCGGTGACAAGCCATGGCGAGGCATACGAGGCTGCCTATGCCCGCTACCGTGCCGCCTATCCCGCGATCCGTACGATTGGACATTGAGTTAGGAGCCCCCTCGTCCGGCCCTTCGGGGCCACCTTCTCCCCCGCGGGGAGAAGGTGCCGGCAGGCGGATGAGGGGGCCACACCCGCGACCAACTACTTCAGATATCTAAGGAGGAATATCATGAGCACTGGCTTTTTTGGCGATATCCAGAAGATCAAATACGAAGGCCCGGACAGCACCAATCCGCTCGCCTTCCGCTTCTACAATCCGGACGAAGTCGTCGCGGGCAAGCGGATGGAAGACCATCTGCGTTTTGCGGTTGCTTATTGGCACACGTTCACCTGGCCGGGCGGTGACCCCTTCGGTGGCCAGACCTTCCAGCGCCCGTGGTTCGAGGACAGCATGGCGGCGGCGAAGGTGAAGGCAGATGTCGCCTTCGAATTCTACCAGTTGCTCGGCGCACCCTTCTACTGCTTCCATGACGCCGACGTTCGCCCCGAAGGCAAGACATTTGCCGAAAACACGAAGAACCTCAACGAGATCGTCGACTACTTTGAAAAGAAGCAGGCCGAGACGGGCGTGAAGCTTCTCTGGGGTACGGCGAACCTCTTCTCGCACCGCCGCTTCATGGCCGGCGCTTCCACCAATCCGGATCCGGATGTGTTCGCTTTCTCCGCGGCGACGGTGAAGACCTGCATGGACGCCACCAAGCGCCTCGGCGGTTCCAACTACGTGCTGTGGGGTGGTCGGGAAGGCTACGAGACCCTTCTCAATACCGACCTGTCGCGCGAGCTCGACCAGATGGGCCGCTTCCTCAACCTCGTCGTCGAATACAAGTACAAGATCGGCTTTGAAGGCACGATCCTGATCGAGCCGAAGCCGCAGGAGCCGACCAAGCACCAGTATGACTACGACGTCGCGACCGTTTATGCCTTCCTGCAGAAGCACGGGCTGGACAAGGAAGTGAAGGTCAATATCGAGCAGGGCCACGCCATCCTTGCCGGCCATTCCTTCGAGCACGAGATCGCCATGGCCAACGCATTTGGCATCTTCGGGTCGATCGACATGAACCGCAACGACTACCAGTCCGGCTGGGATACCGACCAGTTCCCCAACAACGTCCCGGAAATGGCGCTCGCCTATTACCACATCCTGCAGGGTGGCGGCTTCAAGAACGGCGGCACCAATTTCGACGCCAAGCTGCGCCGCCAGTCGCTCGATCCGCAGGACCTGCTGATCGGCCATATCGGCGGCATGGATTGCTGCGCCCGCGGCCTGAAGGCTGCGGCCCGCATGGTCGAGGAAGGCGCGCTCTCGAAGCCGCTCGAAGAGCGTTACGCCGGCTGGAACAGCCCGGAAGCCCAGAAGATGCTGCGTGGCGAATACAAGCTGGACGACATCGCCGCCATGGTGGAACGGGAAAACATCAATCCCGAGCCGCGCTCCGGCCGCCAGGAATACCTGGAGAACGTCGTCAACCGCTACGTCTAAGCGGTTCAGGAAACGGAGGCTGCGGGAGACCCCGCAGTCTCCCCATCCCGCCTGCGGATAAGTGAGGGTTTGCGGGGAGGGACGACCAGTTGTTGCTTTACGTACCTCAAAAACTGCGCTAGCTTTTTGGCCGGGAGGAGTTTGCGTGCGTTTTCATATGCCAGAGTCTGTCCGTGACGTTTGCGCGGGGCGAGCCGTCGCGCGCGCCTTCCCTGTTGCGGGTGAGCCACGATGAAAGACGTTCCTGCTCCCGCCGGGTCTCCGCTCCTGGAGGCGATGGGCCTTTCAAAGACGTTCGGCGTGGTTGAGGTCCTGAAGGACATCAACATCACCGTGCGTGCAGGCGAAGTGCATGCCATCATCGGTGAAAACGGCGCCGGCAAGTCCACGCTGATGAAGATCCTTGCCGGTAACCAGCCGCCGACCCGCGGCGAGATGCGCATGGATGGCGAGGTTGTAAGCTTCTCGGGGCCGGTCGACGCCGAGAACCACGGCATCGTCCTGGTGCACCAGGAGATCCTTCTCGCGCCGGACCTGACGGTGGCGCAGAACATCTATCTGGGGCGCGAGATCCGGAAGGGGCTTTCGCTCGATGATCGCGCCATGAACGAGGGTGCGGAAAAGGCAATCCGCGGCCTCGGCGGCGATCTCGACCCCCGCACCATCGTGTCCAGCCTTTCGATTGCCCAGCGCCAGCTCGTGCAGATTGCCCGCGTGCTTCTCATGCCGCATCGCCTCGTCATCTTCGACGAGCCGACCGCCTCGCTGACGCCGCATGAGACCGAGGCGCTGCTGAAGGTGATCAACGACATCCGCGCCAAGGGAGTCGGTGTCCTTTACATTTCCCACCGCCTGCCCGAGGTGAAGGAAATCGCCGACCGCGTGACGGTGCTGCGCGATGGCCGGCTCGTCGCCTCGCATGAAGCGAGCGAGCTGCAGCCGTCCGACATGGCGCGGCTGATGGTCGGGCGCGATGTCGCCAAGCTTTATCCCGATCGCCAGGCGGCGACGGTGCGCGAAACCGTGCTGGAGGTCGAGCATTTTGATGTACCGGGCTTTGCCCATGACGCTTCCTTCCAGCTTCGCCGCGGCGAAATTCTCGGCTTTGCCGGCCTCGTGGGCGCCGGCCGCACGGAACTGATGGAAGGGATCGTAGGCCTGCGCTCCGGGCGCGGCAGCGTGCGCTTCAACGGGCATCCCGTCAGCTTCACCGATGTCCATACAAGCCTCAAGGCCGGCGTTGCCTATCTGTCGGAAGACCGCAAGGGCAAGGGCCTGCTTCTCGCCAAGGACCTGCTCGTCAACCTGACGCTCGCCTCGCTCAACAAGTTCAGCGGGATGTTCCAGATCGATGCGAAGAAGGAAGCCCAGGCGCTCGACCAGGCGATCCGCGATTTCGACATCCGCACCGGCAACAAGTCCATCCTCGCCGGGCAGCTTTCGGGTGGTAACCAGCAGAAACTGCTGCTCGCCAAGATGATGCTGCTCGATCCGAAGGTCGTCATCATCGACGAGCCGACCCGCGGCATCGATATCGGCAACAAGGAACAGATCTACAAATTCATCGCCAAGCTGGCAGAGGAGGGCCGCTCGATCATCGTCGTGTCCTCCGAAATGCCGGAACTGATCGGCATCTGCGACCGCATTCTCGTGATGCGGTCCGGTCAGATCGTTGGCGAGGTTACGGGGGAGCACATGAACGAGAACGAAATCGTCCAGCTGGCGACGGGCGTGAAGATCGGGGAGGCTGCGTAGGCATGTCATCCGCTGCAACCGATACGCCGAGCAATCCGACCAAGGCGCCGAAAACCTCGCGTGACTGGGACATGGCGGCGATTGCGCCCTTCATTGCGCTCGCCCTGCTGCTGGTGCTGGGCTATTTCGCCAACCCGAATTTCGTGACCGTTGCCAACCTCAGCAACGTCGTCACCCGCAGTGCCTTCATCGCCATCATCGCGCTTGGCGCGACCTATGTGATGACCGCCGGCGGGCTCGACCTTTCGGTCGGCTCCATGCTCGCCTTCGTGGCGAGCCTGATGATCATGTTCATGAATTCGGGACAGATCGCCGACCCGATGCTGATGCTGCTGGCGGCGATGGGTTTGGCCCTGCTGCTCGGCGCAGCCTGCGGTCTGTTCAATGGCATCATCACGACTGTCGGCCGGATCGAGCCGTTCATCGCCACGCTCGGCACGATGGGGATCTATCGCGGCCTGACCTACTGGCTGAGCCAGGGCGGCGCGATTACCGTGCGCGACCGCGAGCTCATCACGCTCTATCGGCCCTTTTATTCCGGCTCGTTGTTCGGCGTGCCGGTGCCGATCATCGTCATCCTCGCCACGGCTGCGATCTGCGCCTTCGTGCTTTACCGCACCCGCTACGGGCGGCATGTGACGGCAGTTGGTTCGAACGAGGATGTAGCACGCTACTCCGGCATTTCCATCAACCGGGTGCGCACGATCACCTATGTGATCCAGGGGCTTTGCGTTGGCGTGGCGGTGCTGCTTTACGTCCCGCGTCTCGGCTCCACCTCGGCGACCACCGGAAGCTTCTGGGAATTGCAGGCGATCACGGCGGTCGTTGTCGGCGGCACGGCCTTGCGGGGCGGCGTCGGGCGCATCTGGGGGACGGTGTGCGGCGCGATCATCCTTGAGGTTGTGGGCAATATCCTGCTCCTGTCTAACTTCATCAGCGAATACCTGATTGGCGCCATGCAGGGTGCGATCATCATCATCGCCATGCTCGTCCAAAGGTCGCTGATGCGCAAATAGCCGTGAAATCGACCGGGCCTAGGGGTCGCGTCCGGTCCTCATCTTAGAAGACCTCGTTTTAATGGGAGAGAGAAAATGCGTAGAAGAACATTCGGTCTGGCTGCTGCGGCGCTCGCCGCAACGGTTGCCATCGGGCCGAGCTTCGCCATGGCACAGGACAAGAAGGTCACCATCGGCGTATCCATTCCGGCCGCCGACCATGGCTGGACCGCCGGCGTCGTTTACCACGCCGAGCGCGTCGCCAAGCTTCTGATGCAGGAGCATCCGGGCCTCAACGTCATCGTCAAGACCTCGCCGGACGCCGCAAGCCAGGCCAACGCCGTGCAGGACCTTTCCGTACAGGGCCTTGACGCTCTCGTCATCCTGCCGACCGATCCGGACCAGCTCGTCAACTCCATCAAGGACGTGAAGGACGCGGGCACGTTCGTCGCCCTCGTCGACCGCGCGCCTTCGGTCAACGACAACTCGATCCGCGACCTCTACGTCGCCGGCAACAACCCGGCGCTCGGCGAAGTCGCCGGCAAGTACATTGCCGAAACCACGCCGGACGCACAGGTCGTCGTCATCCGCGGCCTGCCGATCCCGATCGACCAGCAGCGCCAGGACGGCTTCGACAAGGGCATTGAAGGCTCCAACGTCAAGGTTCTCGATCGCCAGTTCGGCAACTGGAGCCGCGACGACGCCTTCAAGGTGATGCAGGACTTCCTGACCAAGCACCCGAAGATCGACGTTGTCTGGTGCCAGGACGACGACATGGCCGTCGGCGTGCTGGAAGCCATCGAACAGGCCAAGCGCACCGACATTCAGTATGTCGTGGGCGGCGCCGGCTCCAAGGACATGGTCAAGCGCGTCATGGACGGCGACAAGATGATCCCGGTCGACGTTCTGTATCCGCCGGCAATGGTGGCGACTGCCATGCAGCTCACCGCGGGCAACTTCTATGATCAGGTTCCAGTCAGCGGAAACTACATCCTGGACGCAACCCTGGTGACCAAGGACAACGCCAAGGACTTCTACTTCCCCGACTCTCCGTTCTGATCTCCAGAACCGGATCGCTTATCACTTGAAACCCTTTCCCCGCGTCATGCGGGGGAGGGGACGTGCCCTGCGCGGCGCATATGGTCGAAAACCGCAGGGTGCCACATCGTGCCTCTCCCTCTGGGGAAAAGGTACCGGCAGGCGGATGAGGGGCAGGCCCCCGTCCGAGCGACAATATCACGGAGGTTTTCATGAAGACGATCAAGGGCCCTGCCATCTTCCTCGGCCAATTCGCGGGAGATGCCGCGCCGTTCAACTCCTGGGACGCCATCACCAAATGGGCAGCCGACAAGGGTTACGAAGGCGTCCAGGTGCCGACCTGGGCCGGCCAGCTGATCGACCTGAAGAAGGCGGCCGAGTCCAAGGATTATTGCGACGAGTTTGCCGGCGTGGCGCGCCAGAACGGCATCGAGGTCACTGAACTTTCCACCCACCTGCAAGGCCAGCTGGTCGCCGTCCACCCGGCCTATGACGAAGCCTTCGACGGCTTTGCCGTTCCGGAAGTGCGTGGCAACCCGAAGGCCCGCCAGGAATGGGCCGTCAACCAGGTGAAGATGGCGCTGTCGGCCTCGAAGAACCTCGGCATCAAGGCGCATGCGACCTTCTCCGGCGCGCTTGCCTGGCCCTTCATCTATCCCTGGCCGCAGCGCCCGGCAGGTCTTGTCGAAACTGCGTTTGACGAGCTCGCCCGCCGCTGGACGCCGATCCTCGACCATGCGGAAGAGTGCGGCGTCGACGTCTGCTATGAAATCCATCCGGGCGAGGACCTGCACGACGGCGTGACCTTCGAGATGTTCCTCGAGCGGGTGAAGAACCACAGCCGCGCCAACATGCTCTACGATCCGTCGCACTACGTGCTGCAGTGCCTGGATTACCTGGACAACATCGACATCTACAAGGACCGGATCAAGATGTTCCACGTCAAGGACGCGGAATTCAACCCGACTGGTCGGCAGGGCGTTTATGGCGGTTACCAGGGCTGGGTGAACCGCGCCGGCCGCTTCCGCTCGCCGGGCGATGGCCAGGTCGATTTCGGTGCGATCTTCTCCAAGATGGCCGCCAATGACTTCGACGGTTGGGCTGTCGTGGAATGGGAATGCGCACTGAAGAACGCCGAGGACGGAGCCCGCGAAGGCGCCGAATTCGTCCGCGCGCATATCATCCGCGTGACCGAGAAGGCGTTCGACGACTTCGCATCAGGCGGCACGGACGAGGCCGCAAACCGCCGGATGCTGGGTCTGTGACAGGCTCAGCCGGCTTTCAGGGCGGCAAGGTCGCCGCCCTCGATTGCCGGCAGCGCGGCCTCGATCCGGTCGATCGGCCAGTCCCACCAGGCGATGGCGAGAAGCTCATCGATCACATCCTCGGTAAACCGCCGGCGGATCAGTTTGGCCGGGTTGCCGCCAACGATGCTGTAGGGCGCGACATCACCGGTGACGACCGAACCGGCCGCGATGATCGAGCCGGCGCCGATCGTGGCGCCGGGCATCACCAGGCTGCCGTAGCCGATCCAGACATCCGGGCCGACCACCGTGTCCCTGGCCGGAAGGTCGGCATAATCGGCCATGGTATGTGGCTTGAAGATCCGGAAGGGGTAGCAGCTGAAGCCCTGCATCGGGTGGTTGGCCGAGCTCGTGATGAACTTCACCCCATGCGCCAGTTGTACGAAGGGGCCGATCACCAGCGTCTCGCGGCTGAAGGGGTAAAGATAGGGCGCGATCGTACCGGCGACGTCCGCCGGCTCGTCGAAGCTCGAATAATAACTGTAGTCGCCAACGGTGATGCGCGGATGCTTGATCACCCGGTTGAGGTGGACGGTGCCTTTGACGGTGGTCCCGTTGGCAAGCGTGATGGGATGGATGGCGTCCGCATGGAGCAATGGCATGATGGGACCTTTCAACGGAGGAGGGTCCGCGGCGCTTGAGGCGCGACGGCAAGGGCTTGGTGTTGAAGCCTCCTCGGTGGAGGCGGGTCCTAGATGTTCACTGCCAGGGCATCCTTCTGTGGGTGAGGCCAAAGACTAATACGCCGATGAGGCAAAGTTAAGAGCAACTTCGGTTGCGCAGCGAAAGGGAGAACACGATGGCTATCGAAGGCAAGGACGAACAGGCACGCGAGCCGCGCATCCGGCTTGGAATGGTTGGCGGCGGGCAGGGCGCCTTTATCGGCGCGGTGCACCGAATGGCCGCACGGCTCGACGATCAGTTTGATCTCGTTGCCGGCGCATTGTCCTCCACACCGGAAAAGGCAATCGCCTCGGGCCGCGACCTCGGGCTTCATCCGTCGCGTACCTATGGCTCCTACAAGGAGATGGCCATCCGCGAAGCGCGGCTGAAGGACGGCATCGAGGCCGTGTCCATCGTGACGCCGAACCACGTGCATTACGAAGCGGCCAAGGAGTTCCTGCGCCGCGGCATCCACGTCATCTGCGACAAGCCGCTGACCTCGAACCTCGCGGACGCCAAGAAGCTGAAGAAGGTAGCCGACGAGAGCAAGGCGCTCTTCATCCTCACCCATAACTACACCGGTTACCCGATGGTGCGGCAGGCGCGCGAAATGGTCGCCAACGGCGATCTCGGCAAGATCCGCGTCGTGCAGGTGGAATATCCGCAGGACTGGCTGACGGAAGCCGCCGAGCAAACGGGCGCCAAGCAGGCCGTTTGGCGCACCGATCCGGCTCAGTCGGGTGCGGGTGGCTCCACGGGCGATATCGGCACGCATGCCTACAACCTTGCCTGCTTCGTGACTGGCCTGACGCTGACGAGCCTCGCGGCCGATCTCGACAGCTTCGTTCCCGGCCGCCGGCTGGACGATAACGCACATGTCATGCTGCGCTTCGATGGTGGAGCCAAGGGCATGCTGTGGTGCAGCCAAGTGGCGCCGGGCAACGAAAACGGCCTGAAGCTTCGGGTCTATGGCGAAAAGGGCGGCATCGAATGGTGCCAGGAAAACCCGAACTACCTGTGGTTCACGCCGTTCGGCGAGCCGAAGCGGCTCATCACCCGCAATGGTGCCGGCGCCGGTGCCGCCGCAGGACGCGTGTCGCGCATCCCGTCAGGTCACCCGGAAGGTTATCTCGAGGCCTTCGCGACGATCTACACGGAAGCCGCGCGCGCCATCAACGCCGCCAAGAAGGGCGCCAAGCTCGACAAGGACGTCATCTATCCGACGGTGGACGATGGCGTGAAGGGCGTGGCCTTCGTCGAGGCCTGCGTTGCGTCTTCGAAGAAGAACGGCGCCTGGGTCAAGCTCTAGGCCCCGGCTTTGGCCCACGGGTTTTGCACGCGCCGGGTCGCTCGAGATCCTGCGCGACCCGCGCCCCGTGGGCAAGCCAGCATTGCGCCTCTTGCGCTGTACAACCACTGGCGCCTCGGCTACATCGCCGTCGCAAGAGGCCCCCATTGGGCGAAATCCTGAAAGGCTGGCCAGGTCATGACCAAGACACCCGATCCCAACCAGTTTGCAACCCGCTTCCCCGGCGACTTTTTGTGGGGCGTGGCGACGGCCTCCTTCCAGATCGAGGGGGCGACGAAGGCGGATGGCCGCAAGCCCTCCATCTGGGATGCATTTTCCAACATGCCGGGCCGTGTCTTCCAGGGCCATAACGGCGATGTCGCCTGCGACCACTACAATCGCTGGGAAGAGGATCTCGACCTCATCAAGGACATGGGTGTCGAAGCCTATCGGTTTTCGATCGCCTGGCCTCGGATCGTTCCGGAAGGCACCGGCCGCATCAACGAAAAGGGCCTGGATTTCTACGACCGTCTGATCGACGGCTGCAAGGCGCGCGGCATCAAGACCTATGCGACGCTCTACCACTGGGACCTGCCGCTTTCGCTGATGGGTGATGGTGGCTGGACGGCACGGTCCACCGCGCATGCCTTCGAACGTTACACCAAGGTGGTGATGGAGCGACTTGGTGACCGGCTCGATGCGGTCGCGACCTTCAACGAACCCTGGTGCATCGTGTGGCTGAGCCACCTCTACGGCATCCATGCCCCGGGCGAACGCAACATGCGGGCGGCCCTTGCCGCCATGCACCACGTCAACCTGGCGCATGGCCTCGGCGTGGCGCAGATCCGTGACATCGCGCCGGACGTGCCGGTCGGCCTGGTCCTGAATGCGCACTCGGTCATCGCGGCTTCCGATAAACCGGAAGACCAGGCAGCGGCCGAACGCGCCCACCAGTTCCACAACGGCGCCTTCTTCGATCCGGTCTTCAAGGGCAAGTATCCCGACCAGTTCCACGAGGCCTTGGGGGCGCGCATGCCCGCCGTGGAAGAGGATGACCTGAAGATCATCAGCCAGAAGCTCGATTGGTGGGGCCTCAACTATTACACGCCGATGCGCGTCGCCGACGATTACGCCCGTTCCGGCGACTTCCCCTGGACGGTGGATGCCAAGCCGGTCAGCGACGTGAAGACGGATATCGGCTGGGAAGTCTATTCGCCGGGCCTGAAGCTTCTCGTTGAAGACCTTTACCGCCGCTACGATCTGCCGGACTGCTACATCACCGAAAACGGCGCCTGCTACAACATGGAGGTGGTCGACGGGGAGGTGGATGACCAGCCGCGCCTCGACTATTATGTCGAGCACCTGTCCGTCGTTGCCGACCTCATCGTCGACAACTACCCGATGAAGGGCTACTTCGCCTGGAGCCTGATGGACAATTTTGAATGGGCGGAAGGTTACCGCATGCGCTTCGGCCTCGTTCATGTTGACTATGAGACGCAGGAGCGGACGGTGAAGAAAAGCGGCAAGTGGTACCGCCAGCTGGCCGCTGAATTCCCGCGGGGGAACCACAAGCCGGGCTGACCGCGAAGAACTTGGAACGTTTTTCTCGTTCTGCCCGATAATTGAAATACTGTCCCTGTCAAAACCGATTGGGGCGGGGCATCTATGCGGCCGTTAAACTTCTTGTTCTTTAGTGAAAGCCGAATTAGATGCTCCGGAAAGTCAACTGTCATCGAATGTGCTGCCTGGCTGCATGACATGCCCGGCGCCTGTGCCGTGATGACCAGACTGAAAACGTGAGCCTTACATGACGATCCCTTTAGCTGCGACACCAGTCGCGCCTGCCCCTGTGGGCGAACAAGTGGCTGACCGAGCGCCCGGACAGGCGCCCATGGTCGACTTCCAATCCGTAAGCAAGCGCTTCGGCAGCAGCCGCGACGAGAACCAGTTCACCGCACTCGATGGCGTTGATCTCTCCGTGGCGCGCGGTGCCATCACCGGCATCATCGGCCGCTCCGGCGCCGGCAAGTCGACCCTCATCCGCCTCGTCAACGGGCTGGAGAAGGCAACGTCGGGCCGCGTCGTCGTCGACGGCGTGGAGGTCGGCAGCCTGTCGGAAACGGGCCTGCGGGACCTGCGCCGCCAGGTCGGCATGATCTTCCAGCACTTCAACCTCCTTTCCTCGCGCACGGCCTTTGACAATGTCGCGCTGCCGCTCGAGATCGCCGGCGTCGACAGAAACGAGATCCGCGCCAAGGTTGGGCCGCTGCTCGATCTCGTCGGACTCGGCGACAAGGCCGACCGCTATCCCTCGGAACTGTCGGGTGGCCAGAAGCAGCGCATTGGCATTGCCCGCGCACTCGCCACCTCGCCCAAGCTGCTGCTTTCCGATGAGGCGACCTCGGCGCTTGACCCGGAAACCACCCAGTCGATCCTGGCGCTCCTCAAGCAGATCAACGCGGAGCTCGGGCTCACCGTTCTGCTGATCACCCATGAGATGGAAGTGGTGAAGACCATTGCCTCGCATGTCGCGGTGATCGATCGCGGCAAGATCGTCGAACAGGGCCGGACCTTTGACGTCTTCACTGGCGCCAGGCATGAAACGACGCGCTCGTTGCTCTCGGCGTCGCTCGGCACGCAGCTGCCGGAATGGATCCGTGGCAGCATGAAACCGCAGCCCGGCGCCGGCGACCGGATCCTCGTGCGGCTTATCTTCTTCGGCGATACGGCGTTCCAGCCGCTTACCGGCCGCCTGGTGGCTGAGCTTGGCGCGGATGTGAACATCCTGGCCGGCAGCATCGAAGAGATTGCCGGCGAACCCTATGGCTCGCTCGTGGTCGCTTACCCCGCCGAGCCTGCGGTGGTGGAGCGCGCCAACCGTTTTTATGCCGAAAGCGGCCTTTCCACGGAGGTGCTCGGTTATGTCGCTTGATATGCTCATCGGCCTGCTCACCAAGTCGCTCGGCCAGACGCTGCAGATGGTGGTGATCGCCGGCCTGATCGGATCGCTGATCGGCCTGCCGATCGGCATCTTCCTTGCCACCAGCGGCAAGGGCGAACTCTTTCCGGCCCCGATTGCCAACCGCATCCTCGGCGCTATCGTCAACGCAACGCGCTCGACGCCGTTCATCATCCTCGTGGTGGCGATCATCCCGTTCACCCGTTTTGTCACCGGCACCTCGATCGGCACCTATGCCGCCATCGTGCCGCTGACCATCGCAACCATCCCCTTCTTTGCGCGTCTGGTCGAAGCGGCAATCCGCGAAGTCGACAAGGGGCTGATCGAGGCTGCCCGCGCCATGGGCGCCACCCCGATGCAGATCGTCTTCAAGGTTCTGCTTGCGGAAGCACGCCCCAGCATCACGCTTGCCATCACGATGACCCTCGTCAGCCTCATCGGCTACTCGGCCATGGTCGGCGCGGTCGGCGGCGGTGGCTTGGGCGACCTCGGCATCCGTTACGGCTACCAGCGCTTCATGCCGGAAGTCATGCTTGCCGTTGTCGTCGTGCTGATCGTGCTCGTGCAGATCGTGCAAAGCGCCGGCGATGCCCTGGCCCGCCGTTTCGACAAGCGCAACCGCAAGACCTGAGTTTTCGAAATCCCGCAACACCAGCCTCCCAAGACTGGCCTGACAACCAAACGACAAGGAAGCATCCCATGAAAAAGCTTATCGTTGCTGCGGCACTCGCCGCATTTGCTGCCGGTTCGGCGCTCGCTGAAGACATCAAGGTCGGCGTCACGCCCGGCGAACACGCCCAGATCATGGAAAAGGTGAAGGACGTTGCGGCCAAGAAGGGCCTCAACATCGAGATCCTCGAGTTCTCCGACTACGTCGTGCCGAACCAGGCGCTTGCTGATGGCGACCTCAACGCCAACTCCTTCCAGCACCAGCCCTACCTCGACAACCAGATCGCTGACCGCGGCTTCAAGATTGTCAGCGTCGGCACGACCATCACCACCCCGATGGGCGTTTACTCCAAGAAGGTGAAGAGCCTCGACGAACTGAAGGAAGGCGCCACCGTCGCCATCCCGAACGACCCGACCAACGGCGGCCGCGCGCTTCTCGTTCTGGCCAGCAAGGGCCTGATCAAGTTCAAGGAAAACCCGGGCCTCAAGGTCACCTCGGCTGATATCGTCGAGAACCCGAAGAAGATCGAGTTCGCCGAAATCGACGCTGCCCAGCTGCCGCGTTCGCTCGACGACGTCGACGCTGCCGTCATCAACACCAACTACGCCATGGAAGCCGGCCTGCACCCGAAGACCGATGCAATCGCCATCGAAGGTGAAAAGTCGCCTTACGCAAACGTCATCGCCGTTCGCGAAGAAGACAAGGACGCTCCGTGGGTCAAGACGCTGGTTGAAGCCTACCATGACGATAGCATCCGCACCTTCATCAACGAAGAGTTCAAGGGCGCGCTGATCCCGTCCTTCTAAGACGCTATCGTCTAAACTCTTGAAAGTGGCCGGTTCTCTTGCGGGAGAGCCGGCCATTTCTGCTTTAACGGCTTCTGAAGGAATCCCGGAGTAGGATTTTATTGCTCCACGAGGTACTCCATGCGGCTTCTTCCGCCACGAATTCGCCGGTCCAGTGCAATCGGCCGCCGCCTGGCTGTAACATGCATGTTGCTGGCCTTCGCGGTGGTGGTTCTCCTCGTGACGACCTTCATCCTGACAGCGCTGAACCGCATTGCCGACTACGCCAATCGGCTCGATGACGGGCGCTCGTGGGAAACCACGACCGGCGCGGTCAAGACCTTCGAACGCCAGTTGCACGCGACGCTCAACGACTACGCCGCATGGGACGACGCAGCGCGTTATGTCTACGACAACGATGCCGACTGGATGGTCAGCAATCTCGGGATCATGACCGCCAACAGTAACCTGTTTGATGTCGCGGTCGTCATGGACAGCCAGCAGAACGTCATCATGACGTATGAGAACGGCCAGCCGGCTGCCTGGTCGCCAAACCAGTATTTCGATGAATCGCTGTCGACGCTGTTCGACAAGGCAAGCTCGGCCGGCAAGGACCAGCTTCCGGAAGCTTCCGGCTTCATCCAAACTTCGCGCGGCATGGCGGCCGTCGCGATCGGTCTCGTGCGCGAAAAGTCGGGCCGCCTGACGGTGGCGCCGGACGCGCGCCGCTTCCTCGTCTTCGCCCGCCATCTCGATGCGGCGACGATCGAGGATCTTGGCCGCACCTACATCGTCGATGGGCTGCGCCTCGCCGGTGAAGACGACGTCACCTCGAAGGCCGTCGAGATCCGCAACCGGCACGGTCAGATGCTGGCGCGGCTGACCTGGGATTCACGGCTGCCCGGCAACCTCGGTTACGTGGAGGTGAAGCCGCTCGTTTATTATGCGCTCGCGATGGTCGGGCTGTTTTTCCTGCTGCTGGTGGTGGGCGGCAGCAATACGCTGAAGAAGCTCAAGGCAGACGAGGCGGCGGCGCGGCATCTGGCGATGCGCGATCGCCTCAGCGGTCTCCTCAACCGCACCGGTTTTTTCCTGTCGCTCGATGAACTGGTCACCGAGGCGCAAAGCCGCGGCACCAATGTCGCGCTGCTTTATCTCGATCTCGACGGCTTCAAGGAAGTCAACGACGCCTATGGCCATGGCACCGGCGACCAGCTGATCCGTGGCGTGGCAGCGGGCCTGAGGGCACTCGTCGGTGAACGGGACGTGCTGGCGCGTGTCGGCGGCGATGAATTCGCCATTGCCATCCAGGGCATCGAGGTCGGGCGCCTGGCGGATGAACTCAGCGACCGCATCCTTGGCTTCTTCGATGAACCTTTCATCATCGGCGAGCGGGTTGCGACGATCGGCACCTCGATCGGCATTGCGGTCTCGATCCGTGGCAAGGTCTCGGGCGAGGAACTCGTGCGCCGCGCCGACATGGCGATGTACCGCGCAAAGGAAACCGGCCGTGGCCGCGCCGAATATTATCGCAAGGAGATGGATGCCGAGCGCGAGGAGCGCAACAAGCTCGAGATCGACCTGCGGATCGCCATCGAACGGCGCGAGCTCACGGTGCTCTACCAGCCGGTCGTCGAGGCCGGTACGTGGCGGCTGGTCGGGCTGGAAGCGCTTTGCCGCTGGGATCGTCCAGGTTACGGCTACGTCTCCCCGGACGTCTTCATTCCGATCGCGGAATCTACCGGCTTGATCGACCAGCTCGGCCTCTTCGTGCTGCACCGGGCCTGCGAGACGATCGCCGCCTGGCCGGAGCTGAAGCTTGCGGTCAACATCTCGCCCGGCCAGTTCCGCGATCCGGCCTTCGCCGTCCATGTCGGTTCCGTGTTCCGCAAGACCGGGACCAAGCCTTCGCGCGTCACGCTGGAGATGACGGAAGGTTATTTCATCCAGAACCCGGAGCGTGCCCGTGGCGCGCTCGCCAAGCTGCGGCAGCTCGGCGTGAAGATCGCGCTCGACGATTTCGGCGCCGGCTTCTCGAGCGTCGGCTACCTTCGCCAGTTCGGTTTCGACCGAATGAAGATCGACAAGTCGCTGGTGCATGCGCTCGCCGAGGGAAGCCGTGCAGTCGACATGCTGCACGCTACCGTTTCGCTTGCTCGCTCGCTCGATATCCCGGTCACTGCCGAAGGTGTCGAAACCAAGGATCAGGCGGTCGCGCTGAAGCTCAGCGGTTGCGATGAACTGCAGGGTTATCTGTTCGGCAAGCCTATGACGGCGCAGGAGGTCGACGCGCTGTACCGCAAGCGCTCCGAGGGAGAAGCGGGCGCAGCCTGACCAGGTCCGCCCGGCTCAGTTTCAGCCAATCAGCTGCCGATATGTTTTTCGCCGCGCTTCTTGGCGAGCGCGATCTGGTGCTGGCGCTGGCGGTAGCGCAGCCGGTCTTCTTCGGTGCGGGTGTGGTAGCACTTCGAGCAGGACACGCCTTCCTCGTAGAGCGGTGAGGTCACCTCTTCGACCGTAATCGGATTGCGGCAGGCGTGGCAGAGCTTGTGGTTGCCTTCCTTCAGGCCATGCTCGACGGACACGCGCTCGTCGAACACGAAACACGCGCCTTCCCACAGGCTTTCTTCGGCCGGCACTTCCTCCAGATATTTCAGGATGCCGCCCTTGAGGTGGTAGACCTCGTCGAAGCCCTGTTCCTTCATGAAGGCCGTGGCCTTTTCGCAGCGAATGCCGCCGGTGCAATACATAGCGATCTTCGGCTTGTTGTGCAGGCCGGGATTGTTGCGGACCCAGTCCGGAAACTCGCGGAAGGTCTTGGTCTGCGGATCGACCGCGCCCTTGAAGATGCCGATCGCCGTCTCGTAATCGTTGCGCGTGTCGATGACGATCGTCTCGGGATCGGAAATCAGCGAATTCCAGTCCTTCGGGTCGACATAGGTGCCGACGATGCGGTTGGGGTCGATGTTGTCGACGCCCATGGTGACGATTTCCTTCTTGAGGCGCACCTTCATGCGCAGGAAGGGCATCTTCGAAGCGCGACTTTCCTTGTGCTCCAGATGCGCGAACTCCGGCTGGGCGCGCAGGTAAGCGAGCAGCCTGGCGATTGCCTCGTCGGTTCCTGCTACCGTACCGTTGATGCCCTCGCGGGCGAGCAGCAGCGTGCCCTTGATGCCGTTCTCGTCGCAAAGCGCCTGCAGCGGCTCACGGAAGCTTTCGCAGCGTTCGAAACGGGCAAAATGATAAAGCGCGGCCACGAGGAAAGGGCCGGCAGCTTCCGGTCTGGCAAGTGTCTGGTTTTCGGTCATGCCGGCTGAAATACAGCCAGATGCGCCGTGGCGCAACGGATTGCTTAAGCGGCGGGGGCGCTTTCTTTTGCCGCAGGCTGGCTCGTCTTGTACTTTTTCTTCGCCTTGCGTTGCTTGCGCGCGTTGATGATTGCCTCGTGCCACAGCGTGGCAATGAGATCGCTTTCCCGCTCGGCCGTCTCGGAGAACACCTCGTGCGCCCGTTCCAGCGCTTCCTGGCGCAGGGCCTGCTGGCGGGCGATGATCGCGCCCAGCACCCGCGCCAAGGTATCGCTGTCGCCAAAGAGGTCCGGGCTTTCGTTGACGAGCCCGGTCAGCACTGACAGGTCATGTTCGTGACCAAGGATGTCGACCAGTTCCTTGGTCTTCTGTTGCTTGGCGAGCATCGCCGACGGCCAGGCGTCACGCAGCAGCGACAGATGCATCCAGTAGGCTTGGCCGGCTTTTCGCAGTTCGTGATAGTGCTCGGCATCCGACTGGCTGTCGCAGGCGGCAAGGGCGGTGTCTGCCTTCTCGCGCTGCTTCTTCCAGGCCTTGGCCAGCCGCTTCGCGGTTGGCCCCGGGCGGTCATCGAGATCGAGCTCTTCCAGTGCTGCAATCGCCTCCCGGCAGGCCGCACTTGCGGCGGTTATCTTTGCAGGTAAGTCCTGTTCTTCCTCGGCAATGCGGTTGCGCCGCTCGGTCAGCGCTTCGGACGCGAGCTTCAGCGCGGCGAGCTCGTCATCGGAACCTGCATGGGTTGCCAGGTAATCGACCGTCTCGATGAGTGCGGTGGCATCCCGCACGGCCGACAGCGTCTTTGCGACATCGCGGATGCGGGCGTTTTCCCGATGCCGGAAGGCTTTCGCATCCGGTGCGACAAGGCGATAAAGCGCCCGCAGCCGCTTGAACCGCTTGCGTGCAGCATGCACGGCCTCATGCGGTGTTTCGGGCTGGTCTTCCAGAAGCCGGATGGCACGGGAAAGCTGGCTTTCGGCAACGGCGCGGAATTCCGCGGTGAACGGCTTAGAGGCTCGCAGACGATACGCCATGGACCAACTCCGAACTCATGTCCTCTGTCGCCATCACCAGGTTGGAAAAGCGCCGGTCGCCGGTCACTTCCTCGCCGATCCAGTCCGGCAGGTCAGGCTGGGCGGCCTCATCCTCCATCTCCACCTCGGCAATGACCAGCCCCTGGTAGGCGCCGCCATAAACGTCGATCTCCCAGGTGTAGCCGTGGTGCTCCACCTCGTACCGGGTTTTCTCCAGTACCACGCCGACGGCGCAATCGGCCAGTTGTTCGGCATCCGCCAAGGGGATCTCGTATTCGAACTCGTCGCGCGACATGAATTGGCGGCCGACCTTGATCGTCAGCTTGGCGCGCTCGCCGTCCATGATCCGCACCCGCACCGACCGATCCTCGGCCGAGGCGATATAGGCCTGGCGAAAGCTTGACGACGACACCGTCTGCGATCGCCATCCATCGCCCACCACCTTGAACTTGCGCTCGATTTCCTTGGCCATGCACCCGCCTGCGTTACGCTCGCGCTTCGACGCGCAGCCTAAAGCAAAGGTTCCGATCCGCAACCACCGCAAATGTCGCAGATCCGGTTTTTTCTCGACAAGGGGAGCCCGCGGCGATATTCCCGCAAGCAGAATTTCAATCGTTTTAGCGGGAGAAGCGCCATGGCTGGCCAGACCGAAACACGGACCGAGAAGCTGCTTTCCATCCTCAAGCTCCAGCCCGTCGTGCCGGTGCTCATCGTCGAGGACGCAAAGTCGGCCGTGGGCCTTGCAAAGGCGCTCGTCGCGGGCGGCCTGAAGGCGATCGAGATCACCATGCGCACGCCGGCGGCCCTCGATGCCGTCAAGGCCGTGGCGGCCGAAGTCGAAGGCGCGCATGTCGGCGCCGGCACGATCCTGAACGGCCGCGACTGGGACGCCGCGGTCAAGGCCGGCTCCACCTTCATCGTTTCCCCGGGCGTCACCCCGGGCGTGCTCGCCGCCGCCAAGGATGCCGCCGTGCCGCTGCTTCCGGGTGCGGCAACCGCCAGCGAAGTCATGACGCTGCGTGAAGCAGGCTTCGACGTGATGAAGTTCTTCCCGGCCGAGCAGGCCGGAGGCGCCGCCTACCTGAAGGCGCTGTCCTCGCCGCTCGCTGGCACGCTGTTTTGCCCGACCGGCGGGATCTCGCTCAAGAATGCGAAGGACTACCTGTCGCTGCCGAACGTCGTCTGTGTTGGCGGCTCGTGGGTTGCGCCGAAGGACCTGGTTGCCGCAGGCGACTGGGCGGGCATCACCAAGCTTGCCGCCGAGGCAGCCGACCTGAAGGCCTGATCCAAAGAGCGGCTGCGCCTCAAGCCCATGCATCATCCGGCGCGGAGAAATTGTTTTCCGCGCTTGGGCTTCCTATCTCCACCGGACGTTCAAACGGTGAGGAGATAGCCATGTTCGATGCCAAGAAACTGCTGGACCAGTTCCTCGGTTCGCAGATACCCGGAATGTCGGGCGGAAACCTGAAGGATCGGGCAGGGCAGCTCGGCGAGTATGCCCGCAACAATCCGTGGAAGGCAGCGGGGCTGGCAGCCGCCATGCTCGGCACCAAGACGGGCCGCAAACTCGCGGGCAATGTCGCGTCCGCCGGCGGCCTCGCTGCAATTGCCGGCCTTGGCTACCTCGCCTACAAGAACTACCAGTCCGGCCAATCGCCGCAGTCGGTGCCGCAACCGCAACCGGCCACCAGCGAGCCGATCAGCCTGCCGCCGCCGGATTCGCCGTTCAGCCCGCAGTCGTCGCACCTGTCGAACGACTTTGCGCTGACACTGGTGCGGGCCATGATTGCCGCCGCCAAGGCCGACGGCCATATCGATGCCTCCGAACGTGCCAACATCATGGAAAAGGTGCATGCGGTGGATCTTGGCTCGGAAGCCGAAGCCTTCATCCAGAACGAGCTCGCCAACCCCGTCGATATTGATGATCTCGTCGCCGCTGCCCGCACGGAAGAACAGAAGGTCGAGCTTTATACCGCGACCCGCATGACGATCGATCCCGACACCCGCGCCGAACGAGGTTACCTCGACCTGCTGGCGGGCCGCCTGGGGCTGCCGGACGCGCTGATCGACCATATTGACGCCAGCGTTTCGGCCGCCAAGGTGCACGTCTAGCGACAGCGACAACTGGCCGGTTGCCTTTCCGGAGGCGCTGGCCTAAGCCTCTTGCCTCCTGGGAAAGAGGCCTTCATGCGCGACCTGACGAATTATAAAGTTTCCGCTCCGGGCCCGGTCACCCTGACCGGCCGTTTCGTGACGCTCGAGCCCTATGATCGCGACACGCATCTGGCGGGGCTCTGGGAGGCGCTGGGCGGTGCAGGGGCGATCAACGAGCTCCTGAAGTATTTCCCGAGCGAGGACTATCACCAGCCCGAGGACCTCGATCGCTGGCTGCAGTCGGTGCGGCCGTCCGGTTACGTCACGCTGATCGCCCGCGAAAACGCCAGCGGCAAGATCGTCGGCATGGCAAGCTACATGCGCCCGGACCCGAAGAACGGCGTCGTGGAAGTGGGCTCGGTGGCGCATGGCGCCGCCATGAAGCGCTCGCCGATGGCGACCGAACTGCACTACCTCATGGCGCGCCACGTCTTCGATGACCTCGGTTATCGCCGCTACGAGTGGAAGTGTCACAACGAAAACGAAGCGAGCAAGACCACAGCACGCCGCTACGGCTTCACCTTCGAAGGCGTCTTCCGCCAGCATGTGATCTCGCGCGGCCGCAACCGCGATACCGCCTGGTTCTCGATGATCGATAGCGAATGGCCGCTCCTGAAGGCGGCCTTCGAGGCATGGCTGGCACCGGAGAACTTTGACGGCGAGGGGCGGCAGAAGCGCCGTCTTGAAGAGATCCGCGCCGAGATTAAGAAGGAGATGGCATGACGCCGGAAGCCAAGTCACAGGCCATCGCGGCAGGGGTCATTCTCGTCGCCGCGATCCTGGTCATCTATTTCCTGCCGACCATCGTGATCGGCATCGGCCAGTATTCGCCGATCCTCGGCTTCGTGGTCGGCGCGCTCTTGCTGCTCGGCTTCTTTGCCGTCTTCTGGCTGCGGGCGCGTTACCAGAAAAACAGACGCGGCGAGTAACGCCGCGCCTTTTCTTTGAGCATCAGGCAGCGGCTGCGGCCGAACCGATCTGGTTGAGTTCCGCGATTGCATCGGCCGGCAGTTCGAGATCTGCTACGGCGAGGTTTTCCCGAAGATGCCCGCGCGACGAGGTGCCCGGGATCAGCAGGATGTTCGGCGAGCGGGCAAGCAGCCAGGCGAGCGCCACCTGCAGCGGTGTGGCGCCAAGGCGCGATGCCACGTTAGACAGCGTTTCCGACTGCAGCGGCGAAAAGCCACCGAGCGGGAAGAAGGGCACATAGGCCGTTCCTTCCTTCGCCAGCTGGTCGATCAGCGCGTCATCCTCGCGGTGGGCGAGATTGTACTGGTTCTGCACGCCGACGATGCGGGTGATCTTGCGGCCGTCCTCCACCTGCTTGCGGGTCACGTTCGACAGGCCGATATGCTTGATGAGGCCCTTCTGCTGCAGTTCGGCCAGCACCGTCAGCGGTTCTTCGAGCGACCCTTCGGCCGGGCCATGGACGTCGAACATGGCGCGCAGGTTGACCACCTCGATCACGTCGAGCCCGAGATTGCGCAGGTTGTCGTGAACCGCAGCTTCGAGATCCTGCCTGGAGAACGCCGGGTTCCAGGAGGCATCAGGGCCGCGTCGTGCGCCGATCTTGGTGACGATCACCAGGTCGTCGCGGTAAGGGTGCAGCGCCTCGCGGATGATCTGGTTGGTGATATGCGGCCCGTAGAAGTCGCTGGTGTCGATGTGGTTGACGCCGCTTTCGACCGCCTCACGCAGCACGGCGACGGCTTCGGCGCGATCCTTCGGCGGGCCGAAGACGCCCTTGCCGGCGAGTTGCATGGCACCATAACCAAGCCGCTTCACGCTGCGATCACCAAGGGTGTAGGTTCCGGATTTTTCGATGTTGGTCATGTCTGTGCTCCTTTTTTCAGCTTCCGAAACAAAGATAGAGGCAGAACATCCTCAGGATAATCAGCTATAATCCGAACGGGTTGTACGGAGATTCGGACAATGACGATCGAGCTGGGAGACCTTGAAGCCTTTGTCGCGGTGGCGCGTGCCGGCGGCTTTCGTGAAGCGGCGCGCGTGACCGACCGCAGCGCCTCGAGCCTCAGCGACGCGATCCGCCGCCTTGAGGCGAGTGTCGGCGCGCGGCTCCTCAACCGCACCACCCGTTCGGTGCAGCCGACGGAGGTGGGGCGCGGCCTGCTTGACCGGCTGAGCCCGGTGTTGAGCGAGATGGAGGCGGCGCTGGATTTCGCTCGTGGCTCGGGCGACAGGCCCGCCGGTACCTTGCGGATCAATGTGCCGGTGAGTGCCGCACGGCTCGTCTTGCCGCAGATCGTGCCGGGCTTCCTCAAGGCCTATCCCGACATCCAGTTGCAGATCTTCACGGACGAAAGCTTCGTCGACGTCATCGCCGCCGGCTGCGACGCCGGCATCCGCTACGAGGAGCGGCTGGAGCAGGACATGATCGCGGTGCCGATCGGGCCGCGCGAACAGCGGTTTGCGGCGGCAGCCTCGCCCGAATACCTCGAGGCCAACGGCCGGCCGGAGCATCCGCGCGATCTCCTGTCCCACACCTGCATCCGCGCCCGGTTTGCGAGCGGCGCCATGGCGGTCTGGGAGTTCGAGCGCGACGGGGAGGAGGTCTCGGTCGATCCCTCGGCGCAATTCGTGGTGCAGGCCGGTGGCGGCACCCAGCTTTCCGTCGATGTGGCGGTGGCCGGCGGCGGCATCGTCTACCTGTTCGAGGACTGGCTGCGCCCGCATCTCGACAGCGGTGCACTGCAGCCGGTGCTGGAGGAGTGGTGGCCACGATTTTCCGGGCCGTTCCTGTATTATCCCGGCCGGCGGCTCGTGCCGGCGCCGCTGCGCGCCTTCATCGATTTCGTCAAGGAGAACCGATCGCGGACGTGAACGGTCAGCCGCCCAGCCCCGGCGCCTGCAGCGAAGCCCCAAGCAGCGACAGCCCGATCAGCAGCACGAACAGCGCGCCGCCGATCTCGATGGCATGCCCCAGCCATCCCGCCTTGCGCGATCCGGGTCCGGCGAGCTTCAGCGCCATGTCCTTGGCGCCGACGGCGAGGATGGCGAGCAGGGCCACGGTGATCGCGGTGCCGATCGACATCGCCAACACGGAGAGCACGCCGCCGAGGTAGAGGCTGTTCAGCAGTGAAAAGCTCATCACAAGGATGGCGCCGGAGCAGGGGCGAAGGCCGACCGCGATGATCGCCGACCATGCCTCCCGGAGACTGAACTCTCTGGCGCGCAGCGTGGAAGGGTCGGGCATGTGGCTGACACCGCAGGTCTCGCAGTATTCCGTCTCGCCCTTGTGGGCATGGTCATCGACCGCAACCGCCTGGAACTTGAGGCCGGTGGAGGTCCGTGCACTGCCGGCGCTGTTGAACAGCATGGCCGTTGTTGGCGCGCCCACCACCCGCAATCGCAGTGCCCGTAGTTTCCTGACGAGCAACCAGGCTCCGAACAGGGCCACCATGGCAAAACTTGCGATCTCCATCGCCCGCGTCGCGGCCGTCATGGTGATGCCGGAGCCGCGCAGCAGGAAATAGGCGGCGCCAACGAGGCCGATCGCAACAGCGCCCTGGAGCAGCGCCGAAACAAAGGAGATGACGATGCCGCGCTTCAGCTGCACTTCGTTGGCGATCATGTAGGACGAGATCACCGCCTTGCCGTGGCCGGGACCCGCTGCGTGGAAGACGCCATAGGCAAAGGACAGGCCGACAAGACCCGACAGCGCCCATGGATCATCGCGCATGGCCTTGAGCGCGGTCGTCAGCGATCTGTAGAAGGCCTGCTGGTGGGTGTTGATCCAGGCGAGGAAGGGGCCGAACGGGCCCCCGGTCGAAAACGAGGGTTCGGCAGAACCAACGCCCAGCGGAGACTGGGCAAGCGCGATGTTGGTCAAGGCAAAGGCAGTCAGAACGGCAAGGGCAAGCCCGTGTCGTCGTGTCAGCATGTCAGTTCCAGTCTCGTGGCGAACAGTTTTGTCATGTCGGTGCCGGTCGGGTCGTTGAAGAACGCGTCCGTCAGCGTGGCGCTGTTCTGCTCGATGATCTCGTCGGGGTCCGGCCGCACCACCTTGTGCTGGCAGTGCCCGAAACCCTCTCCCTTGACCGCCAGGTCCTCATCGGTCGGGAAATCGATCGAGGTGTACATGGTCGGGTCATAGATGCCAAAGGTGAGCCTCCCCTTCACCGGCACCGGCTTCACCGGCTTGATCGCGAAGATCACCAGCAACTGGTTGCCCTGCAGCGTCACATGCAGCACGTCGGGCTTGGTGACGTCGACCGTCTCGCCATTCATGGTGATGGTGGTGAAATAGCTGTAGTCGGCAAGCGAGGTCCGCATCGTTTCGCCAAGTTCGGCAAGTTCTGCTTCGTCGAGCTTCAGGTCGGTGTTCTTGTCGAAGTCGAGGATGACGCTCGAGGAGAACATCTCGTCGAACCGCCAGACATTGTGGAGTTCGGCGACATTGCCGTCAGCACCGGCCACCACTTCCAGGCGCGCTTCGGCGAAGACATGCGGATGCGCCAGCGCGGGCAACGGCGCCAAGGAAAAAAGACCGACTGCCGCCGCTCGAAGATAGGTCATGAAGGAAGGCCGCCCCGCTTCTTGTTTTCCGATTGGGTGATCTGACGCGCAAATGAGACGGAATTTCGGCTCCGGTCAATGCGGGCTCAGTGGTTCTGGCGCCGGAACCAGGCCGACAGGAAATCCACGAAACTGCGGACCTTTGCCGGAAGATAACGGCGATGCGGGTAGACCGCATAGATGCCGCGATCCTTGGTGATGTAGTCATCAAACAGTGTCACCAGTTCGCCCGACTGGATGGAACTGCCGGCAATGAAATCCGGAATGATGGCAACGCCGATGCCGGCACGCGCGGCGCGCAGGGTTGCCTGCGGGCTGTTCACTTCAATCGGGCCACTTACAGCCACCGAAATCGTCGCGCCGTCGGTGTCGGAGAACCGCACGTTGTTATGCCAGCGGGAATTGGTGTCGATGATGAACGGCACCCGGTTCAGGTCCTGCGGGTGCTCCAGCGGGCCATACTTGGCAACGAAGTCCGCCGTTGCCACCGCGTAGACCCGGAAGTCGGAGAGCTTGCGGGCAATCAGTCCCGAATCCTCAAGCTTGGTGATTCGAATCGCAAGGTCGAAATTTTCCTCGATGAGGTCGACGAATCGGTCCTCGGCGACGATTTCGAGCGAGACTTCGGGATGATCCTTGGCGAAATCGATCAGCGACTGGCCAACCTCGGCATCCACGAAGGTGCGTGGTACGGAAACCCGCAGGCGACCCTTGAGGTCGGCGTTATTTTCCCGCACCAGGTCGGCTAAGTTGTCGATTTCCTTGAGGATATCGGCGGCCGTCCGATAATAGGTATGGCCTGCCTCGGTCATCGAGAACTGGCGGGTGGTGCGATTGAGCAGCAGCGCGCCCAGATCGTCCTCAAGCTCGCGGACATATTTCGAAAGCAGTGCCTTCGAGCGTCCCGTGCGACGTGCGGCGGCGGAAAACCCTTCCGCCTCAACCACATCGATGAAAGCGCGCATACGCGTCAAAGTATCCAAACGTCACCCCACTTCTCCGGCGGTTACTAGTTGGGAACTCGCTGGAAATTGTGCAATGCGAATTTTAGGCGAGAGCAAAAAATCTCTTGATTATGACCTCGTTTATTCTTATTTCCCGTGCTGCCCAAAGTCGCACGTGCCTGTGGGTGTCCGCCGACCCTCGAATTGGGATCTAAGTCCCTAAGGTGAGGTCATCGGTAAGGTACCTGGAACTAACCGCTCCAGTCGCTATTCCGGCCAACCGGGAAATGCGAGGACATCTTGAAGCAACGACGGTGCGGGCCTTTCTGGTCTCTGTAGGCTTTCCATCAGCCTGCAATTCTGAAGAGGCACACCATCATTGCCGGAAGTGCGGTAGGGACCACCCTCCAATCCAAGGCAGACAAAGCCGGATCAATGCTCATGGCAGGGCGTTGGTCTACATATCGCGCGTATGGGCGTGTTTAGGTTCCGGGATCTCCATCGGCCGGGGCCTTGCGCATACTCATCCGTCCTTTGTCCTCCGGTTTGACCGCCGGAGCTTTGAGATTTCGAAGGGACTGACCGATGACCACAGCTCGCATCCTCGACTTTCTGCAGACCCGACGTCCTGAAGGCCCGTGCCTCGTCGTTGATCTCGATGTCGTCCGCGACAACTTCACCGCCTTCCGTCATGCCCTGCCGGACAGCGCGATCTATTATGCCGTCAAGGCAAACCCGGAGCCGGAGATCCTGAAGCTGCTCGCTTCCATGGGTTCGAGCTTCGATTGCGCCTCCGTGGCCGAAATCCAGATGGCTCTCGATGCCGGCGCCACGGCCGACCGCATCTCCTTCGGCAACACGATCAAGAAGGAGCGCGACGTTGCGCGTGCCTTCGAGCTCGGCGTTGGCCTTTATGCCGTCGACAGCCACGAGGAAGTCGAGAAGGTTGCCCGTGCAGCCCCCGGCGCCAAGGTATTCTGCCGCGTGCTGACCGATGGCGAGGGCGCCGAATGGCCGCTGTCGCGCAAGTTCGGCTGCGTGCCGCAGATGGCGGTCGACGTGCTCGTCTACGCACACCAGCTGGGCCTTGAGTCCTACGGCGTATCGTTCCACGTCGGATCGCAGATGACCAAGCTCGACGCCTGGGATGCCGCCCTTGCCGATGCCAAGCGCGTCTTCGCGCAGCTCGCCAAGCAGGGCATCTTCCTGCAGATGGTCAACATGGGTGGCGGTTTCCCGACCAAGTACCTGCGCGACGTGCCGACGGCGGAAGCCTACGGCCAGGCGATCTTTGCTGCGCTGACCAAGTATTTCGGCAACAACCTGCCGAAGACGATCATCGAGCCGGGTCGCGGCATGGTCGGCAATGCCGGTGTCATCAAGGCTGAAGTCGTCCTCGTGTCGAAGAAGTCGGACCACGACAACCATCGCTGGGTCTTCCTCGACATCGGCAAGTTCGGTGGTCTCGCCGAAACCATGGACGAGGCAATCCGCTATCCGATCCGCACCGTGCGCGATGCGGACCAGATGGAGCCTTGCGTGCTGGCCGGCCCGACCTGCGACAGCGCCGACGTGCTCTACGAGAAGAACATGTATCCGCTGCCGATCTCTCTGACGATCGGCGACGAAGTTCTGATCGAAGGCACGGGCGCCTATACGACGACCTATTCGGCGGTCGCCTTCAACGGCTTCGAGCCACTCAAGGCCTACGTCATCTAGGGCGTTCATCCTCGCCGGCCCCGTAACCAGTCGGGGCGGCAAACCCACCATTTTCGCTGATACCGTCTGAAACGGTTTTGGGTTCGGGAGGCCACGATGGCCACTGTTCTTGATTCTGTCCGCGCGACCCTTGCGCCGAACGCCACCTTCACGACCGACGCCGAAACGGCGGGCGATGTCCTTGCGCGCGAGAGCCTGCTCGACCGCGCGATGGGGGCGGACCGCCGCACCAAGTCGTCTGAAAAGATCCGCCGCGGTCGCCTGCCGGCCGACGGCTTGGCGCTTGTTGCGCGTGGTGCCGACGCCCAGGTGATCGGCACCGTTCGCCTGTGGGACATCCAGGCTGGTATTTCGCCGGAAGGTACGCCGATCCCGGCCCTGCTGCTTGGGCCGCTGGCGGTCGATCCCGACCATGAAGGCAAGGGCATCGGCGGTGCGCTGATGCGGGCTGCCATTGCCGAAGCGACCAGCCGCGGCCATGGCGCCATCCTGCTGGTCGGCGATGCCGCCTATTATGAGCGCTTCGGTTTTCTGGCGGAAAAGGCCCAGCATCTCGTGATGCCGGGCCCGTTTGCCCGCGACCGGTTCCTCGGCCTCGAATTGAAGGCCGGCTGGCTGGATGGTGCGGCCGGCATGGTGGTCGCCAGCGGCCGCAGCCAGTCCTGATCTTTTTTCCTCAGGCCTTGCCGCGCGCCTTGGCGTAGGCGTATTCGCCGCCCTTGCTCAGGGCCGTCTGATAGGCCGGGCGCGCGTGGATCCTCTCGAGCCAGCCGATCGTCGCCGGCCGGCTTTCACCAAGTCCTGCACGGCTCCGCGCGGCCTCCAGTGGAAAACTCATCATGATGTCGGCGGCGGTCATCTCGCCGCCGGCAAACCACGGCCGCCGGCTCAATTCCCGTTCCACGAAATCGAGATGCACGTCCACCATCGGCTGGATGCGCTGGGCTGCCTTCTTGCCGAGGAAGGGCACGCGGCTCACCACCAGCTTGGCAAATAGTGGCGGCATCAACGAGCCTTCCGCATAATGCATGAACTGGCGGTAGAGCAGGTGGCCTTCGCCGCTCGGGGGAGGGCCGAGCCTGCCGCCCGCCTTGTCGACAAGGTATTCGCAGATCGCACCGGTCTCGACCAGCGTCACCCCCATGCCGCCGGGGCCATCGGTGTCCTCCAGGATCGGCGACTTGCCGAGCGGGTGCACCTGGCGCATCTCCCGCGGGGCAAGCATGGTTTTCGGGTCCCGCTTGTAGAAGCGTATCTCGTAGGTCATGTCGAGTTCCTCAAGCATCCAGAGGATGCGCTGGGAACGGCTGTTGTTGAGATGATGGACGATGATCACAACGCAGCTCCGCGGTTGGGGCGCATACCGGCGCCGCAACCTATTACGCATGAAAAGCGCATCCGGACCAACCGGTAAAAGCGAAACCCGCGTCGGGCGGCTGTGCCGAAGGATCAGATCATGCCGCCATTGGCGCGCAGGATCTGGCCATTCACCCAGCCACTGTCCGGGCTTGCGAGGAACGACACGACCGGGGCGATGTCGGTCGGCTGGCCAAGACGGCCAAGCGGGATCGAGCCGACGATGCGCTGGAGCAGGTCGTCCGACTTGCCGTTCATGAAGAGCTCCGTTTCCACCGGGCCGGGCGCCACGGTATTGACGGTGATCTTGCGGGCACCGAACTCCTTGGAAGCAACATGCGTCAAGGCTTCGACGCCGGCCTTGCTGGCCGCATAGGCGCCATAGGTCGGGCCATAAACGCCGACGACACTGGACGACAGGTTGATGATCCGGCCGCCTTCGCGCAGCCGCTTGCCACCCTCGCGGATGCCGCGGAAGGTGCCGGTGAGGTTCACCGCCAGATGCTGTTCGAAGGCGTCGTCGCTGGTCTCAGCCACCGGCGAGAGCGCCATCATTGCGGCATTGTTGACGAGGACATCGACGCCGCCGAAGGCTTGTTCCGCGGCATCGAAAAGCCGTGCCATGGCATCGGTCGCAGCGACATCGGCCTGCACGGCAATGGCCTTGCCGCCGGCAGCCTCGATCTCCGCCACGGCCTCGTCGGCTGCTGCGCGGCTCGATGCATAGTTGACGACCACGGCAAGCCCGTCCTGCGCGAGCCTCAGGGCAATGGCCTTGCCGATCCCCTTGGAAGCGCCGGTAACGATGGCAACACGTTGAACTGGATTGGTCATGGAATTTCTCCTGTTGTTGTGGTGACCAGGAGATATGGCTGAAGCGCAGACAGAACAATTGACGCCAACTTGACATCAAAATTCGGCTGTGGTGAACAACGGAGATGGATCGTCTCGGCCGAATGCAGCTCTTTACGCGGATCGTCGAGCGCGGAAGCTTTGCTGCCGCCGCGGCCGACCTGGGGCTGGCGCGTTCCACCGTCACCGCCGCCATCAAGCAGCTTGAAGACGATATCGGCGTGCGCCTCCTGGAGCGGACGACGCGGCATGTGACGCCGACGCTCGACGGTCGCGGTTTCTACGAGCGTTGCCTGTCGATCCTCGCCGATGTGGACGAGGCGGAGAACATCTTCCGCGATGCGCAGCCGCGCGGGCTCCTCAGGGTCGACGCCCATCCGCATCTCACCCGCACGCTGCTTGTGCCGCGGCTGCACGAGTTCCTCGATCGTTATCCGCTCATCGACCTGCAGATCGGCCAGGGTGACCGGCTTGTCGATCTCGTGCGCGAGGGGGTCGATTGCGCCATCCGCGCCGGGGAATTGGACGACACCGGGCTTATCATGCGCCGGCTCGGCCAGCTCACCGAAATCACCTGCGCCAGCCCCGCCTATATCGAAAAGCACGGCCTCCCGCGCTCGCCGGCCGAGCTTGAAGGCCACCAGGCGGTCGGCTTCATCTCGTCGCGCACCGGGCAGATCATGCCGCTCGAATTCACCGTGGACGGCGAGTTGCTGCACGTCACCTTGCCGTGCCGGCTCACCGTCAACAACTCCGATACGATGGTGGATCTGGCGCGCCAGGGTTACGGCCTGATGCAGGCGCCGCGCTACCGCTTCCGTGACGACTTGGAGGCGGGCCGCCTCGTGGAGGTGCTGGCAGATTTTCCGCCATCGCCCACGCCGCTTTCGGCACTTTACCCGCAGAACCGCCAGCTTTCGCCGCGCGTGCGGGTGTTCATCGATTGGATCGCAAAGGTGTTCGCAGAAGCCGAGCTATAGGGCAGGGCGCCTGCCTTACGGCTGGTAGATTGCCTGCAGCTTTGCCAGGTCCGCCGCCTTCAGTTCCACCGGATCGGCATCGTCGCGCAGCGGCTTGAACCATGATGCCGCCTCCTGGACGCGCTTTCCATGCGGCTCCGGATAACTGCCGAGCCCCAGCACCCATTTGCGAACAATATCGCGTTCCATGCGTCCGGCGGCATAACGGTCATGCATCGTCCGGGCGGACGTAATCAGGTCTTCGACCTTCTTCATCAGTGCACCATCGGCTCCGGGTCCGGTTCGCCGAAGAAGGAGCGGATGCCGTCGCGCTCCACGGTCGCCAGGAACTCGTCGAAGGCCTCGCGATCCGTGGCGAAGGGTTCCTCCCAGGAGGTCACATCCTCATCCGGAGTGATGACTTCGAGGGTCCAGTCGCCATTCGTCCCCGCCTCGCGATAGATATCGACGAGAACGGTGATGTCATCCTGCGTGAACTCGCCCGCAAGTTCGGAATGTTCGGTCTTGGGTGCCTTGGCCATTGAGTGTCCGATCATTGAACCGATGCCGGCTGCTTGCCCGGAAGGCTGGCAACCGATGCCCTTCATCGCCCTGTTTGGCGATTCCGGCAAGAGTTATTCCGCCACCTGCTTTGCCAGGGCAAGTGCTCACGGTGCGTCACCATGGCGTGAACCCGGCCGATGATGGTACAAGAGCAGCCCACATCACCCTATCTGCCGCGCATGTTGACCCGACGCCACGCCCTCCTTGCCCTGCCGGCGCTGCTTGCCACGCGTCCCGGCCTTGCCCAAGACACAAGGCAACTGCCGGTGCCACAACCTCCGACGTCGGTCGATGCGGTGCTCGCCGGTGCGGGCGAACTCGAGCCGCTCAAGGTGGTGATGGTATCGCGGGAAGGGCGGATCGTGGCACAGCGCGCCTTTAACGGCCATTCGCTCGATGCCTCGACCAACATCAAGTCCGCCTCCAAGGCGATCATCTCCTGCCTCGTCGGCATTGCCATCGACCGCAAGCTCCTGGAGGGCACAGAGCAGAAGATCGCGCCGATCCTCCAATCCGAGCTGCCGCGCAACCCGGATCCGCGCATCCACGAGATCACCATCGGCAACCTTCTGTCCATGCAGGCGGGGCTGGCGCGCATGTCGGGCCCGAACTACGGCCGCTGGGTCTCGAGCCGCAACTGGGTGCGGTTTGCGTTCTCTGAACCCTTCGATGGCGAGCCGGGCGGTGCGATGCTGTATTCCACGGCCTCCACGCATCTCCTGTCGGCCATCCTCACCCGGGTCAGCCGCAAGACAACGCTGACACTGGCGCGCGAATGGCTGGCACCCTTGGAGGAGTTTCGCATCGGCTCCTGGGAGCGCGACCCGCAAGGCATCTATCTCGGCGGCAACCAGATGGCGATGACGGCGCGCTCGCTTCTCGCCTTCGGCGAACTCTACCGCAACGGCGGCAAGGCCCCGAACGGCAAGCAGGTCGTGTCGCAGAGCTGGATCGAACAAAGCTGGACGCCGCGCACCAACTCCCGCTTCTCCGGTGATGGATATGGCTATGGCTGGTTCCTGCGTTCGATCGGCGGCGAAGACGTGAAGTTCGGCTGGGGTTACGGCGGCCAGATGGTCTATGTCGTGCCGTCGCTGGCGCTCACCGTCGTCATGACATCCAGCGACAGCGGACCATCGGCGCGGAGCGGGTATCGCGACGACCTGCACGACCTGCTTGCCGAGATCATCGACGCGGTGCGCCAGGCTTGATCAGACGTGGAAAATTGCGGGGTGCTGCCCGAGTAATTTCAACGGCATAGCTCGAAAACAGCGGCTGTTTTTCCACGGGGTCCGGCCCGCGCTTATTCTGGTCTCGTCATCGGACAGGAAGTCGGGTCGCGAACCGGCTTTTTCCTCTCGAGGAAATACCCGTCGTCCGATGATGGCTGTGGATGCAGGAAGGCGCCGTCAGGGCGCCGACCACCGAAAGGAACCGGTTTCGTAATTTGGACCCTCCGGAACCAGCCTCTCGGAAAATGCAAAAGCAGTCGGGCAGGCGGCAAGCCTGACATACTACCTCTAGCCTACCAGCTGCCTGCCCATGTCACATGGATCCGGCCGCGGCGGAGTTATCTCCGCTGCGGTTATCCGTGCTGCTCGGTTTTCTTAAGCCGAAATGTCGACCACGCCGCAATCGCCAGCTTCGGATGAGAAGGCCAGAAGCCTGCCATTGGCGCTCCAGCTCATGCCGGTGATCGCGCCCTTGCCGGGGCGGCGCAGCAGCGCCTCCTTCTGGTCGGCGATGCGAACGCCAAGGATCATCCCATCGACAAAACCGATCGCAAGAACCTCTTCGGCCGGGTGGAAGGCAACCTGCGTGACCAGGATATTGGCGCGGGTGCCGAGTTCGAGCGGCGCCTTGCCCATCGGGCCGTCCTTCGACGAGAAGGGCCAGACGATCGCCGCCGGCGCACCGGAGGAGGCAAGCCACTTGCCCTTCGGCGACCACGACAGCGACTTTACCTTGGCCGGGTAACCGGTCATCCGCATGTGACGATTTTCGCCGGGCTTGCCGTCGAGCTTCCAGCCGTGCAGGGCGTTTTCCTGCATGGTGGTGACCAGGAAGCGTCCGTCGGGCGAGAAGGTGACGCCGGTATGGGCGCCCTTCCATTCGAGATCGACCGGTGCGCCTGCGGTCGCGACCCAATGCAGCGTCACGCCATTGTAGCGGGCGGCGGCAATGCGCAGCCCCTTGGTGGCGAAGGCCAGCCCTTCGACGCTGCGCTCTTCCTTGAACTCCTTGATGGTGCCGTCGTTCTGGCGAACGAAGCTCGACTTGCCATGCGCATAAGCAACGGCGCCCTGCGGACCGCCAGCCACCACGGAAATCCACTTGCGCGGCGCTTCGGCGAGCACCGTCGCCGTGCCGTCCGCGGCAATCCGCACCACCTTGCCGTCCTCGCCGCCGCTGATGAGCGACGGGCTATGCGGATCACGGATGCAGGTGAGCAGCCCCTCGTGGGCCTCTGTTACCTTTTCGCCGCTATCCAGCCGGTGGATCGTGCCCGACGCATTGGCGAAGAAGGGCTTGTCGCCGAGGAAATGAGCCGCGACGACATGGCCTTCGATATCAAACGGTGCAACTGTCGGCATCAGGCGGCGGTCGTTACGGCAGCCTGACAGGCGAGGAAGCTCTTCTCGATCTTGTCGAAGTCAAGCTCGCGTCCGATGAAGACGAGGCGGCTTTCGCGCTTCTCGCCGTCCTTCCACGGACGCTGGTGATCGCCTTCAACGATCATGTGCACGCCCTGTACCACGTACCGTTCCTCGTCGCCCTTGAAGGCGATGATGCCCTTCAGGCGCAGGATGTTCGGTCCTTCCGTCTGGGTGATCTTCTGGATCCAGGGGAAGAAGCGTTCCGGGTTCATCTCGCCGCCACGCAGCGAAATCGACTTCACCGTCACGTCATGGATCGGCGACATGGCGCCATGCTCGTGGTGGTGGTGATGGTCATGATGATGGTGGTCATGATCGTGGTCGTGGTGATGATGGTGGTGCCCGTGGTCATGATCGCAGTCGGGGCCGCAGACATGGTCCTCGTGGTCGTGGTCCAGGAAGTGCGGATCGTTTTCCAGCGCACGCTCCAGGTTGAAAGCGCCCTGGTCCAGCACGCGGGCGAGATCGACGCCCGAACGGCTCGTCTTGTAGACGCGCGCGGTCGGGTTGATGGCGCGCACGACATCCTCGACCACCGCCAGTTCTTCCGGCGAAACGAGGTCAGTCTTGTTGATCACGACGACATCGGCAAAAGCGATCTGGTCTTCGGCCTCGCGGCTGTCCTTCAGGCGCAGCGGCAGGTGCTTGGCATCGACCAGCGCCACCACGGCGTCCAGTTCCGTCTTGGCGCGCACGTCGTCGTCCATGAAGAAGGTCTGCGCAACCGGCACCGGATCAGCCAGGCCGGTGGTCTCGACGATGATGCCGTCAAAGCGGCCCGGGCGGCGCATCAGGCCTTCCACGACGCGGATCAGGTCGCCGCGAACGGTGCAGCAGACGCAGCCGTTATTCATCTCGTAGATTTCTTCATCCGACTCGACGATCAGGTCGTTGTCGATGCCGATCTCGCCGAATTCGTTGACGATGACGGCATATTTCTTGCCGTGGCTTTCCGACAGGATGCGGTTCAGGAGCGTCGTCTTGCCGGCGCCGAGATAGCCGGTCAGCACGGTCACGGGTACGGGCTTCGGAGCGGCTGCTTCGGATGTGTTTTCGGCCATGGGAAACCTCGAATTCTTTGGGAGTTCGTCCGGCATTGCGGACTGGTTGGCCTCATATAAGGCTAAGCCCGGAGGAGTTCAAAGGGTTTCGATGTTATATAATCACGTCAGCTGGAGGAGGGAGGAAGGGCGGAGCGGACGTCGGTTTGTGCAAAGTCATTGCCGATGTAAAGCAGCGGGCAGTCGAACTCCTTGGCGGTCGCATAGGCGAAGCAATCACCGAAGTTGAGGCCGGCACGGTGAAAGCCCTTGCCCCATCGCCAATAAACGTCCGACACGAAACGCGCCCGTTCGTCCGTCACTGGTATGACTTCCGCTATCGAGCCCGCGATGATCTCGTCTAGAGTTGAGAGGCGACGTGCACCGAGAGCGACGATCCTCGCCTCAACAAGCGTGCCTGCAGACATGATGATGCGCGGCTCTCGCGCCATGATGTTGGAACACGCCCAACCCATCTCTTCATCTTTGATGATTGCGATGAGAGCGGACGTGTCGACGACGATCATTTAGGCAAGCCAAACTCGTCGTAAAGAAAATCCTGGCTCCTTGCCGCGTCCGTACCAAAATCCGGTGGATCGTCCTTGGCACTTTGTCGGATCTTTTCAAAGAGCTTCAAGCGTTCTTCCGTAGGCAGCGGGGAGCGAGAGATCGGCTCCAGCCGTACCGATGCCCCGCCGTCCTGCGTCAGGACGACCTCCTCGCCTTGGGTGGCGAGCTTTACCAGTTCCGTCAACTGGCCTTCCGCTTCCGCAATGGAAATGCGCATGGGCGCCTCCTTCGGGCGTTTCATCCACACATAATATGCGGCACGCGACGAGGGCTTACAAGCGGGCTCAACGCAAGCATGTCACGTCGAACCCGGCCACGTCTTCCAGGAGTTCAATGATCCCCTGCACCGCATGGGCAACCAACTGTTCCCCGCGTTCGGCGGTGGCGGCGGAGGCATCCCCCGCCACGCCTTCGTCGTTGAGGTCCGACATTTTCCAGCCGAAGGCATGCGGCCCATAGGCGCGCAGGTGTTTGAAGCCTCGTGCGAATTCGGACTGTCGCGAGCCGAAATTCTGGGTCTTCGTCATGTCGACGCGGTCCGGCCACAGCGCCAGCATCACGGAGGTCTCGATGTCGCCGCCGTGGATGTCGACGGCCTTCTTCTCCGGCGTAATCCAGCCCGGTGGCTGGGCGAAGCGCGTCCAGCTGGTCGCCACGACGAGCATGTTGAACCGTACCCGCGCTTCCGTCGCGACGATTGTCATGAGCGGGGAATTGCCGCCATGGGCATTCAATAGCACGAGCTTGCGGATGCCTTGGGCGTACAGATCGGCGGCAATGCCGAGCCAGCGGTTCACCGCTTCGTCAAAAGCGAGCGTCCTGGTGCCGGCAACGTCCATGTGTTCGATCGAATAACCCACCGGCTCCACGGGCAGGAAGGTGACAGGCAGATCGTCGGGAAGCGCGGCGATCAGCCGGTTCACCAGCCCTTCGGCAATCAGCGTATCTGTTTCGAAGGGAAGATGCGGTCCGTGCTGTTCATGCGCGCCAAGCGGCAGGACGGCGATCCAGTCCTGCCTTTCTGTGGATGCAATCTTCGTATCGTTGTCGTGATAACGTCGCTTTGGGCCTGGCATCTGGCGATGGTTTCCCGGTTTGGTTATGGATGTCGCGACACAGGTAGTTCAGTTTCTTCTTGAGGGCAAAGCAGGCGGTTGGCAATGAGCAAGAAGAAGGGCGACAAGAAGGGCAAGTCCGGCAAGAAGAAGGCCGCGGAGGCGAGTTCGGTTGCCGATCTTGCGCCGGCCATCACTCAAGCCGCCCGTTCGATGCGCACCCTGCTCAGCCGCAGCCTTGGCGAAACAGGGCTTTATGCCGGCCAGGATGGCGTGATCCTGACGCTCGCCGAAGAGGATGGGCTGACGCCGGGTCAGTTGGCCGCGCGGCTTGGCGTCAAGGCACCGACCATGACGCGCACGATCGGTCGCATGGAAGCGCAAGGGTTTCTTGAACGGCGCGCCGACGGCACCGATGGCCGGCTGACCAAGGTGCACCTGACCGAGACGGGGCTGAAGACGGTGGACCAGATCGGTCGCTCGGTTGCCGATTGCGGCGCGCTCGCCGCCAGGGGCCTCACCGACAAGGAGGTGCGCACGCTCCTCAAGCTGTTGAAGGCAATCGAGAACAACGTCCAGCCCGCGCTTGGTAATGATGACAGTTGAAACCTGAAGCACCATATTGTCGGGCCGAATTAAATTGTTTATTTAAAATTTAATTCGGCGCCGGATCTCCGGCGCCTGCCGCTGCGGGTGGGGACATGGCGCAAAAGGTCAAACTGTCGACGATTGCCGAAAGCCTCGGCCTTTCCACTGCGACCATTTCCCTGGCATTGCGCGACAGCCCTCTCGTGGCGGTCGATACGCGCGAAAAGATCAAGGAACAGGCGCGGGCGCTGGGCTATATCTACAATCGCCGCGCTGCCAGCCTCCGGACCTCGCGCTCCGGCATCATCGGGGTCGTGGTGCATGACATCATGAACCCGTTCTATGGCGAAATCCTCAAGGCGATCGAAACCGAGCTCGATCGCAGCCGCCACACCTTTATCCTCTCGAACCACTACGATTCGGTCGAAAAGCAGCGGATGTTCATCGAAACGCTGCTGCAGCTTGGCGGGGACGGCGTCATCATGTCGCCGGCGATCGGCACGCCGGTTGAGGACATGCGGCTCACCGAAGACAATGGCATGCCGGCCGTGCTCATCGCGCGATCGATTGACGGTGTCGACATGCCGACCTATCGTGGCGATGACAGTTACGGCATTTCGCTTGCCACCAACCACCTGATCGGGCTCGGGCACCGGACGATCGCCATGATCGGCGGCACCGACCAGACCTCGACCGGCCGCGACCGTTACCAGGGTTACGTCAACGCCCTGCGCAAGGCCAATATCGAGGTCGATCCGGACCTGCGCATTCCCGGGCCACGCACCATGCAGGGCGGGTTCGAGGCGGCGGTGCATTTCCTGTCGCTGCCGCAAAAGCCGACGGCCGCCGTCTGCTGGAACGACCTCGTCGCCATCGGGCTGATGAACGGTATCGGCCGCGCCGGGCTTGTTGTCGGGCAGGATATCTCGGTGACGGGCTACGACGACCTGGAGCAGGCGTCGATCGCGACGCCATCGCTCACCACCGTCTCGAACGGGCAGGCGGAAGTAGGGCGGCTTGCGGCGCGCGCCTTGCTGGACCGGTTGGCCGGCAGTCATGAGCCGGACGGCATCCACCTGATCAAGCCGGAAATGCGCATCCGCCAGTCGACCGGTCCCTACCGCCCGAGAGCCTGATCCGTCTGGATCAGGCGGCAACGCTTTTGACGGTGTTGCCGGCGGCATAGGCGCGAACCGCGTCGCCGAAGGCCTGGAAGAGGGCGCGCGAAGGCGCGTCGGTTTCCGCCCAATATTCCGGATGCCACTGCACGCCGACGGCGAAGTTCTTGGCGTCGATCACCGAGACTGCCTCGATCGTCCCGTCTGCCGCCGTCGCCTCCACCTTCAGTCGCGGCGCAGTTTCGGCAATTGCCTGGCGGTGCAGCGAGTTCACCTGCACTTCGCCGGTCAGCCCGAGATATTGCGCCATGCACGAGCCTTCCTGCACGAAGACCGGCTGGCGGATGGCATACATGCCGTCGCGCTCAAGGACCGGCGGCTTGCGGTGGTCCCAGATGCCGGGCTGGTCCTGGATTTCGCTGGCAAGCGTGCCGCCCAGCGCCACGTTCAGTTCCTGGATGCCACGGCAGATGGCGAGAAGCGGAATGCCACGGTCGATCGCGCGGCGAATGAGCGGTAGCGAAGTCGCATCGCGCGCGGTGTCGAACGGCCCGTCATTTTCCGTCGCTTGCCTGCCGTAGAGGGAAGGGTGGACATTGGTCGCCGAGCCCGAGATCAGCACGCCATCGACCCGGTCGAGGATGGCATCGATGTCATTGCCTTCCTCGAAGGCGGGGATGATGAAGGTCATCACCTCGGCCACCTTCAGCGCGGCTTTCACATACTGGTTCGGCGATGCATGCCACACGCCTCCTTCGATTTCTCGGATGTCGGCAGGAAGAGCGACGATCGGCATGGGCATGTGGGTCTCCAGCAGTCGAAAAGCGATGGGTCATTGATGTGGCGCTTCGAACCTTGCCAAGTCAAGATGATGCGGGGCTTGGCAGTCGTGGCCGATCCCACGGCAACCAATGTTCCCCCTTGAAACTATTTGCGGTTTTTGCAGGCAGACGTCGTCCGACCAAAGTCTAAGAAGAATGGACCACACGCATTAAGGAATGTGAGCGGTGCCGCTTGCACGCAAATAGATGTCATGGTTACTTCGCAAGCATATCCGCGGGATCTCGAGGGCAGACCTGTGGTTTCGTCTTCAAGGGAGGTTAATTTATGGATCGTCGTTCATTCTTTAAGAAGGCTGCCGTTACAGGCACCGGGGCCGCCGCCGCATCGGTGCTTGCTGCTCCGGCCATTGCGCAGGCAAATCCGAAAGTCACCTGGCGTCTGACCTCGTCCTTCCCGAAGTCGCTCGATACCATCTATGGTGGCGCCGAGGATATTGCCAAGCACGTCGCCGAAGCGACGGACGGCAACTTCACGATCCAGCCTTATGCCGCTGCCGAAATCGTCCCAGCCATGCAGGCGGCCGACGCCGTCACCAACTCGACGGTCGAGATGGCGCATACCTGCTCCTATTACTTTGTTGGCAAGGATCCGACCTTCGGTATCGGCAGCGCCATCCCGTTCGGCCTCAACGCGCGCCTGACCAATGCCTGGTTCTACCAGGGCAACGGCAACACGCTGATGAACGAGTTCTTCGCCAAGCATAACATCTACGGCATCCTGGCCGGTAACACCGGTGCCCAGATGGGCGGCTGGTTCCGCAAGGAAATCAACACGGTCGACGACTTCAAGGGCGTCAAGATGCGTATCGCCGGCATTGCCGGCCGCGTGCTTGAAAAGCTCGGCGCAGTGCCGCAGCAGATTGCCGGCGGCGACATCTATCCGGCGCTTGAAAAGGGCACCATCGACGCGGCCGAGTGGATCGGTCCATATGACGACAACAAGCTCGGTTTCGCCAAGGTCGCCAAGTATTACTACTACCCGGCCTTCTGGGAAGGCGGCCTTGCGATCCACGCATTCGTCAACCTCGACAAGTGGAACAGCCTGCCGAAGCAGTATCAGGCGGCGCTGACGGATGCCTGCGCCTTCGCCAACACCAACATGATGGCGAAGTACGACCTCAAGAACCCGGGCGCGATCAAGCAGATCGTTTCGCAGGGAACGACGCTGCGCCCATTCAGCCAGGAAATCCTGGAAGCCTGCTACCAGGCCTCGCTCGAGGTCTACAAGGAAATCTCCGAGACCAACGCCGACTTCAAGAAGATCTACGAAGACCAGGTGGCCTTCAAGAAGGAAGGTTATCTGTGGATGCAGCTGTCGGAATACACCTTCGACACCTTCATGATGATCCAGCAGCGCGCCGGCAAGCTTTAAGCAATACCCAAGCCGAATACGAAAAACCCCGGGTCGCGAGGCCCGGGGTTTTTGTTTGTCCGCTGATCAGCCGAAGCCTTGGGCGGAAGAGGGCGGGATGCCCCGCATTCGCGACCAATGGCTCGCCCGGATGCCGGGCGAGCGCCAGCCCGTCAGGGGTTGATCTTGGGTGGCTCGCCGAAGTTCGGCATCGGCGGCATGGCTGGCTGTGCCGGCTGAGCTGGCTGGCCTTCTGCAGGCGCACCCGGTGCCGGGGCTTCCGGTGCCGCGCCACCGAAGTTCAGCGGCGGAAGACCGAAGGGCTCGGAGCTTGTATTACCGCCACCGAGTGCCGGCATGTTGATCTCCACGTCATCCGCGTTGACCGGATGATCGTTCTTGTAATTCATCACCAAGCCCGGGAAGGCGATCACGATCATGATGATCAGGAACTGGATGATGATGTACGGGAACACGCCCTTGTAGATCTCGGTGGTCTTGATGCCGGACATCGTCTTGCCCGTCACCTTGTCCACCCAGTTGCCCGCAGGCGCGATGGAGCGAAGGAAGAACAGCGAGAAGCCGAAGGGCGGCGTCAGGAACGAGGTCTGCAGGTTGATGCCGAGGATGATGCCGAACCAGATCAGGTCGATGCCAAGCTTTTCGGCAACCGGGGCCAGCAGCGGCACCATGATGAAGGCAATCTCGAAGAAGTCGAGGAAGCAGCCGAGAATGAAGATGATGATCGTCACGACGATCAGGAAGCCATACTCGCCGCCCGGCAGAGCGAGCAGTAGCTCCTCGATCCAGACGTTGCCGTTGATGCCGTAGAAGGTGAGGCCGAAGACGCGGGCACCGATCAGGATGATCATCACGAAGGCGGAAAGACGCGTCGTGGCGTCGAGCGCGCTCTTCACCGTGCCGAAGTTCAGGCGACCCTTGGCAAGCGCCAGGATGAGCGCACCGGTGGCGCCCATGGCGCCGCCTTCGGTCGGCGTTGCGATGCCGAGGAAGATCGTTCCGAGAACCAGGAAGATCAGCGCCAGCGGCGGGATGAGCACGATGATGACCTGCTCGGCCAGCCGCGAGATCAGCTTCTTCTCAAGCTTGCCGTTGATGATCGCCACGAGATAGGCGACGCCAACCGCAAAGGCCATGGCGGAGACAAGCCGCCATTCAGGGCTCTGCACGCCCGTGAAGAGGACGTAGAGGCCGAGGTAGTAGAGCCCGACCGAGACTGCGACCATCACCGCAAGCGAGGTGACGCCGGTACCGAGCGTGCGGGCTTCCACCGGCAGGCTCGGCGCCCATTCCGGCTTCACCATGGTGATGGCGAAGACATAAAGGCAGTAGGCGCCGATGATCAGCAGAGCAGGGTAGAGCGCGCCGACATACATGTCGCCAACGGAGCGACCGAGCTGGTCGGCCATGACGATGAGGACGAGCGATGGCGGGACGATCTGCGCCAGCGTGCCGGAAGCTGCGATGGTGCCGGAAACGAACGGCTTGTTGTAGCCGTAACGCAGCATGATCGGCAGCGAGATGAGGCCCATGGCCATGACCGAGGCGGCAACGACGCCGGTCGTGGCGCCGAGCAGCGCGCCAACGAAGATCACCGCATAGGCAAGACCGCCGCGGATGGGACCGAACAGCTGGCCAATCGTGTCCAGCAGGTCTTCCGCCATGCGGGACCGCTCGAGGATGATCCCCATGAAGGTGAAGAACGGGATCGACAGCAGGGTGTCGTTGTACATGATCCCGTAGATGCGATCCGGATGGCTCTGCAGGAGCGGCCAGAACAGCTGGATCTGCGGCGAGATATGGGAGAGTTCCACGCCGATCACGAAGTAGAGCAGGCCGCCTGCCGCAAGGGTGAATGCGACGGGGTAACCGAGCAGCAGCATGCCCATTACGCTCGTGAACATGACGAGCGGCAAATTATGCGCAATAAGTTCGATCATCTCAGACCTCGGATGCAGCGGGCGGCATTTCGCCGGCAGTGTCTTCGCGCGGGTCGTCCATCTTGCCCGTCAGAACTGCGAAGCGCTTGATGATCTCCGAGATGGCCTGGAGAAGCAGGAGAGCGAAGCCGAGGAGAACGGCGAGCTTGGCCGGCCAGATGATCAGGCCGCCGGCATTGGAGGAAACCTCGCCGGAGAAGAAGGAGCGCCAGAACCAGGGCCAGGCGAGCCAGGTCATCAGGCTTGCAAACGGAAGCAGGAAAAGGATGTGGAGGATGAGGTCGATCGTGTCCCGGGTCTTTTTCGACCAGGTGGACGACAGGATGTCGATGCGAACATGCTCGTTCTTCAGCAAGGCATAGGCGCTGGCCAGCATGAATACGGTGCCGAAGAGATACCACTGCACCTCGAGCCAGGCATTCGACGACATATCGAGCGCCTTGCGGAGCACCGCGTTGCCGGCACTGATGAGAACGGCTGCGAGCAGCAGCCAAGACACTGATTTTCCAATCGCAGTCGTCGTGGCGTCGACAACGCGACTGAACGCTATGAGAGCGCCCATTTGTCCCTTCCTTCGAGGCGCTCGATTGCCCTACGCCCCTGATCGCTTTTCAAACACCCCTGCAGCGAGCTGACGTCAACTCGTGCAATTCCAGCGTGACCTCTAGGATATTAGCGACTTCAACGCAATGACGTGTCCACTGATCCTTAAGCATAAGACCAGATGAATCAGGGCGCCGGTTCGGGCAGAAGATGAAGATCCCGCCATTGAATCGCTCCATTGCTGGCGCAGCATTGCAGGCTTCGGGCAAGACTAAGCTTTAAATTACCGAGATTGGCTTCAAGGTTTGTTCAGCACATGCCGAGCGAGCGCGTGTCTCATCCGGCGTGACGTGGCGGGAACAAGCAATTCTTAAAGGGTTTTACCCCATCGTGAGCTGGTAATCGAGGGAACGGACCCTATGAAAGAGAATGAGGCGAACACGTTGGCGACAGATGTTTATCTGTCCTTCGTCACTTCGCTGTTTGGAAATCGCGGCACTCTCTGGACCGGCGTGGTTGTCCATGTCTGGTGGTGCCTGGTTGTATTCCACTATAGCAGTGCCCGGTTCTACCTCGTCTTTGCGGCGGGCTTCATCGCCGTGTTCGCCTATCGCATGTACGTGTTCCAGCGCTTCGACAAGGCGGACAAGACCACCATCACCGGCAAGCAGATCGCCTCGTGGGAGCTGCAGAATGTGGTTGGCGCCTTCCTGGCCGCCCTGCTTCTCGGCACCGCCAGCGGTTATGCGCTGATCGTTCTGGTCAATCCCTTCGTCGGTTTCACCTGCATTGCGATGACGCTCGGCTCGATGATGTCGATCGTCGGCCGCAACTATGGTTCGCGCATTGCCGTCGACCTCCAGACGCTCGGCTGCACCGGTCCGATCCTGATCGCCTGCCTGTTTACCGAAAACATCCATCTCGTGCTGATGGCGCTGCTGCTGATCCCGTTCGGCCTGACGACCCGTTCCATGGCGAACGGCGTGCGCGAGTTCCTGTACGAGAACGTCGTTGCGTCGCGGCAGATGACCATCATCGCCAGCCGCTTCGATACGGCGCTGAAGACGGTCGCGCATGGTGTCGTCATGCTCGATTCCAAGGGCCGCGTCGAAGTCATCAACCGTCAGGCGCTGGACCTTTTGAGCCTCGGTCGTTCGGCCGACGTGAAGGACCGCGTGCTGGCCGAACTCCTGCCGAAGAGCCCCCGCAACTTGTCGGGCGCCAACCTGGCACGGATCACCGCGCTGATCGACGGCAGCCAGCAGCGTGCGCTGCTTCAGGTGGCCGATGAGCAGCATCTGGAATTTTCCGCAAGCCGTCGTGCCGATGGCGGCGTGGTGCTGGTGTTCGAAGACGTCAGCGCCCGCGTGGCAGCCGAACAGCAGATCCTGCACATGGTGCGCTTCGACTCGCTGACCGGCCTGCCGAACCGCAACCACTTTGCAGAACTCGCCGCGGAGCGCCTCAAGGGTCGCGACGACGCGCTGGCGGCCTTCGCCGTGTTCAACGTCGATGGCTTCAAGCATGTCAACGACGTGCGTGGCCACGTGGTCGGCGACCGGCTGTTGTCGATGATCGCCGAACGGCTGCGGGCGCTCGAAGCGCCGAACATGCTGGCCGGACGCCTGGTCGGCGACGAGTTTGCCGTGCTCATGCTTGGCGACGATTGTGCGCATGACCTCGAACAGCAGATGCGCGAGCTTCATGAAGAGCTGCAGGGCGGCTACCAGGTGGACGAACTGCGGCTGCCGGTGTCATTGAACAGCGGTTGCGTCATTCTCCCCTCGCGCGACTTCGCGATGGAGAACTGCCAGATCAAGGCCGACCTCGCGCTCAACCATGCCAAGAGCGTCGGCAACGGCACGCTGACCGTTTTCCGCCCGGAAATGGACGCCCAGTATATCGCCGAGCAGAAGCTGCGCACCGACCTTCGCCATGCGGTGGAACATGGCGGGCTGCATATCGTCTACCAGCCGATGTACAAGCCGGATGGTTCGAGCATCGAATGCTGCGAGGCGCTGGTGCGCTGGCGCCACCCCGAGCGCGGCATGGTCGGTCCGAACATCTTCATCCCGATGGCCGAGGACATGGGCATCGTCTCCGCCATCAGTCGTTTCGTTATCGAACAGGCATGCCGCGATTGCGCCGCCTGGCCGGAGCCGCTTGCAGTTTCCGTCAACCTTTCGATCCAGGACTTGCGCAACAGCGACATCCTGGCCTTCGTTGCCGATGTGCTGCAACGGAACGGTCTGAGCCCGAAGCGCCTGCATCTGGAAGTTACCGAAAGCGTCTTCATGGACGAGCCGGTCTCCGTCAGTGCCATTCTGAACCAGTTCCGGGCGACCGGCGTCACCGTCGCGATCGACGACTTCGGCACCGGCTTCTCCAGCCTCAGCTACCTCGACACGCTGCCGCTTGATATCGTCAAGATCGACCGTGCCTTCATCCGCAACGTCGCCGAGGATGAGCGCAAGCGCAAACTGCTGCGCGGCATCGTCAACCTGTCGCGCGATCTCGGTCTGCGGATCGTTGTAGAAGGCGTGGAAACGCAGGAACAGCTTTCGCTGATCAATGCCCGCGGCTTTGCCGATCTCGTGCAGGGTTACGTCTTTTCGATGCCGGTGGCCCCGGAAGAGATCGACGAGCTTCTGAACGGCTCCCTGCGTGGCGGCAAGCGCTCGCGCCTGACGTCGCGCAACAAGACCGACATGCCCGGTCCGCTGATGGCTGCAGCCGGCTGACGGCCGGCTTCGAAAGCCCTCTGGGGCGCCTTCCCCAAGTTAGATCAAACTGTCAATTCTTAACAGCAGCTGCCCTCCGGTAAGCTGCTGTTAATGTTTCATTAACCATGCTTTTTAAAAGCTGATTAAGTATTAGCGCTTCTTCTTGCGGCGGCGCGATTGTGAGGGTTAATTCTTCGTTAAAGACGGGGAATGACCAATGCCATTTGATAGATCTTTTGTTAACGATAACTTTTCCGCCAAGCTTCTTTCGACACTCGACCATGTTGAATATCGGCGGATCGAAACTCAGGAAGATTTCGAGGATATCGCGCGCCTGCGTTACAAGGCCTACAAGACGCACGGAGTATTGCCGGTCAATGCAACGAAGCTGATCGACGAGATCGACTTCGACCGCAATGCCCATGTGTTCGGCGTCTATTACGACGAGCAGTTGGTGAGCACGATCCGCCTGCATGTCGTGACGCCCGAGCACCGGGTGTGCCAGTCGATCCTCATCTTCCCCGAAGCGGTCAACGAAATGCTTGATGCGGGCATGACGCTGATCGACTCGGCCCGGTTTGCCATTGCACCGGAATTTGCCGGTGAGCTCTCGGCCATGCCGTACCTGACGGTGCGTTTGACGCCGGTTGCCGCAATCTACTTCGATGCCGACCGCGTTCTCCAGCCGATCCGCCCGGCGCATGCCGCCTTCTACCGCCGCTTCTTCTATGCCCAGCCGCTGGTGGAGCCGCGTCGCGTGCCGACTTACGACTTCGACCTGATGCTGCTCGCGTCCAAGACGCGCGAACTGCGCTCGAAGATGATGAAGCGCTTCCCGGCCTTCCAGTCGGAGGCCTGCGAGCGCCGCATGCTGTTCGATCGTTCGAACTTCGAAACCGCGCCGCTGACGATCCTTCCGACCGCGCGCATCGCCGGTCGCCCGCAGTCGCCCGAGATGGCATATCTCGGTTAATGGATGTCGGGCGCAGCGGCGGACTTTTTGTCACCATTGCGCTTTGACAAGCCATTGTGTAAGGCCTGAGTCAGTGCCAAATGCGCTGCGCCTTGCGCAGATTCTTGCCGGCGAAGGGCTTTTTCTGCGATCGGCGCTTCTGCGGCAGGTCGTGGCTGATCAAGGAGATGGGATCGATGGACAATCACCAAAGCGGACCGGTCGAAATGGGTGCTCCGATGGACTACCAGGAGCATGAAAAGACCTACAGCATGTTCCTCGCCGGGGCCAAGTGGGGCACCATGGTCGTGGTGATCCTGCTGATTGCCATGGCTGCCGGCTTCTTTGGCGGCGCGGGCATCATCGGCAGCCTGCTGGTCTTCCTCATCCTGAATGCCGCCGGCGCCTTCCTGCTGCGCTGAGCCTGACATGGCGGCCCTCGCGGCCGCCATCTGCCTTTGGCGAACCATTCTCGCCTGACGCGAATCGACTGGGAGGAGACAGTCTTTGGCGAAGGTCATATTCGTGTGCCGTGAAGGCGCAGATGAACCGCGTGTTTCTGCTTCGCCGGAAACGGTGAAGCGCTTCATCGGCCTCGGGTTCTCCGTGGTCGTGGAGGCGGGTGCCGGAGATGCTTCCGGTCTTCCCGACCGCGACTACCAGGCTGCCGGCGCAACGATCGGCACGGCCGCCGATGCCGACGGGGCGGACATCATCCTGCGGGTCAACCGTCCGGATCCCGCCGAGTTTTCATCCTACAGATCAGGCGCCATCGTTTTTGCTGTCATGGATCCCTATGGCAGTGAAGCGGCGCTTGCCGCCATGGCCAAGGCCGGGCTGACGACATTTGCAATGGAACTGATGCCGCGCATCACCCGCGCCCAGTCCATGGACGTCCTGTCATCACAAGCGAACCTTGCCGGCTACCGCGCCGTGATCGACGCCTCGCACGAATATGGCCGCGCCTTCCCGATGATGATGACAGCGGCTGGCACGGTTCCGGCCGCCAAGGTCTTCGTCATGGGGGCCGGCGTTGCCGGCCTTCAGGCGATCGCCACCGCGCGCCGCCTCGGCGCGGTCGTGTCGGCAACCGACGTTCGCCCGGCCGCCAAGGAGCAGGTCGCCTCGCTCGGCGCCAAGTTCATTGCCGTCGAGGACGACGAGTTCAAGGCGGCCGAAACGGCAGCCGGTTATGCCAAGCCGATGTCGGAAGCCTATCAGGCCAAGCAGGCGGCGCTGGTGGCCGAACATATCGCCAAGCAGGACATCGTCATCACCACCGCGCTCATTCCCGGACGCCCGGCGCCGCGGCTCGTGACGCGCGCCATGCTCGCCTCAATGCGGCCCGGATCCGTGGCGGTCGACCTTGCAGTCGAGCGCGGCGGCAATATCGAAGGTTCGGAAAAGGGCAAGATCACCACCATCGAGGGCGTCTGCGTCATCGGTTACGCCAATGTGGCCGGCCGGATCGCGGCTTCCGCCTCGGCGCTTTATGCCCGCAACCTTTACGCCTTCCTCGAGACGATGGTCGACAAGAGTACCAAGGACTTCGCGCTGAACCTCGAGGACGAACTGGTGAAGGCGACCATGCTGACCCATGGCGGCAGCGTGGTTCATCCGACTTTTGCGGCTGCGGCGGCTTCGGGTGACACCATTGAAAAGCCGGTCGTTACGGAGACGACGGCGGTTGATCCGATCGCCGGCGATGCCGCCGTGGACAGGGAGGAGCTGTGATGGCCAACGAGGCTTTGAACAACGCGCTCGAACAGCTGGACCAGGCGGTCAATGCCGTGGTTGCGGCAGCCGCCCAGGCGCCGGAAGCCGCAAGTGTCGCGACCGGCGGGGCGATCGATCCCTTCGTGTTTCGGCTGGCGATCTTCGTTCTGTCGATCTTCGTCGGTTATTACGTCGTCTGGTCTGTCACGCCTGCACTGCACACGCCGCTGATGGCTGTTACCAACGCCATCTCCTCGGTGATCGTCGTCGGTGCGCTGCTCGCCGTCGGCATTTCCGCCAGCGGTTATGCCACCGGCTTCGGCTTCATCGCGCTCGTGCTTGTTTCGGTGAACATCTTCGGCGGCTTCCTGGTGACCAGCCGAATGCTTGCCATGTACAAGCGAAAAGACCGCTGACGGGTTCTGGGAGGAATGATGTCACAGAATCTCGCAGCCTTCCTTTACCTCGTCTCCGGCGTGCTGTTCATCATGGCGCTGCGCGGGCTCTCGCATCCGACGACGAGCCGCAGGGGCAACGTCTACGGCATGGTCGGCATGGGGATCGCCATCCTCACGACGCTGCTGCTCGCGACGCCTTCCTTCGGCGGCTTCGTGCTGATCGTGCTGGCGCTGGCGATCGGTGGTGGAGCGGGGGCTTACATTGCCCGCACCATCCCCATGACGGCGATGCCGCAGCTGGTGGCCGGCTTCCACTCGCTGGTCGGCCTCGCGGCCGTGATGGTGGCGGCGGCAGCCCTTTATGATCCGCTGTCCTTCGGCATCGGTGCGATCGGCGAGATCCATGGGCAGGCGCTCATCGAGATGGCGCTCGGCGCGGCGATCGGCGCCATCACCTTTACCGGCTCCGTCATCGCCTTCCTCAAGCTCGACGGGCGCATGTCCGGCAAGCCGATCATGCTGCCATACCGGCACGCCATCAATATTGGCCTGCTGCTCTTGATCGTCGTCTTCATCTTCGGCCTGGTGCAGACCGAGAGCCACTTCGATTTCTGGCTGATCGTGTTGCTCGCGCTGGCGCTTGGCGTGTTGATCATCATCCCGATCGGCGGCGCCGACATGCCGGTCGTCGTGTCGATGCTGAATTCCTATTCCGGCTGGGCGGCGGCGGGCATCGGCTTCACCCTCGGCAACCTCGCGCTGATCATCACCGGTGCGCTGGTCGGCTCGTCCGGTGCGATCCTCTCCTACATCATGTGCAAGGGCATGAACCGCTCCTTCATCTCCGTCATTCTCGGCGGCTTTGGCGGCGAGAGCGCGTCTGCCGGTGCGGACGACGGCATCCAGCGCACGGTGAAGCAGGGGTCTGCCGACGACGCGGCGTTCCTGATGCAGAACGCCTCCAAGGTCATCATCGTGCCGGGCTATGGCATGGCGGTGGCGCAGGCGCAGCATGCACTGCGCGAACTTGCCGACACGCTGAAGGAGCATGGCGTGGAGGTGAAATACGCGATCCACCCGGTGGCCGGCCGCATGCCGGGACACATGAACGTGCTGCTTGCCGAAGCCAATGTGCCTTATGACGAAGTGTTCGAACTGGAAGACATCAATGCCGAGTTTGCGCAAGCCGACGTCGCCTATGTGATCGGCGCCAACGACGTCACCAACCCAGCGGCGCGCGACGACAAGTCCTCGCCGATCTACGGCATGCCGATCCTCGATGTCGATCGCGCCAAGACCTGCCTCTTCGTCAAACGCTCGCTCGGTTCCGGTTATGCCGGCATCGACAACACGCTGTTCTACAAGGACGGCACGATGATGCTGCTTGGCGACGCCAAGAAGATGACGGAAGACATCGTCAAGGCGATGAAGCAGTGAGATGATGAGGTGACGAAAGGCCCGGCTGATGCCGGGCTTTTTTGCTGGAGGCTTTTGTGCCAGACTGACTGGATCAGGAGGCCGCTATGGCAGACATAACCGTTTCAGACACCGTCAAGGACCTGATCGAAGACCGCGTACGCGCGGGTGAATATGCAAGCGCTGGCGACTATGTGCGCGACCTCGTGTTGAGGGAACGCAGCAGGCAGGGTGACGAGCTTTCGATTGAGGAACTGAAGGAGATCGTTGCCGCAGGGCGGGCGAGCGGCGTGAGCCCTCATAGCGTGCACGACATCTTCGAAAGGGCAAAGAAGAGGTTCGACGCCAGTCAGAAGGCCGGTGGCTGAGTACCGACTGAGCAACAAGGCGGAAGATGATCTTGAGGACATCTTCCTGTTCAGCCTGCATGCGTTCGGTGAGCGACAGGCAATTCAATATGTGGATGATCTCCACCGGTGTCTGGAGCTTTTAGCTGACAATCCCCGTATGGGACGCCGCGCCGCGGGCTTCGATACAGAAGTCCACCGGCACGAACATCAGAGCCATGTTATCTTCTATGAGATCGACGACAATGGCATCTTCGTCATCACTGTCATCCACAAACGCCGTCTCGTACGGATCACGACGTAGGGTGACAGCGTCACCTCAGCTCGAGGCGCGGGTGCGGGCGGCGCCGTCCTTGGCCGGCTTGTAGTTCGGGTCGAGGCGCACGGCGTGCGAATAGGACTTGTAGGCGCGGGCGCGGTCGCCACGACGTTCGTAGACGAGCGCCTGGTTGGCCCAGGATTCGGCGAGCTTGTCGTTGAGCTCGATCGCGCGGTTGAAGTCGGCGAAGGCGTTTTCGTCGTCGTTCAGCGCCACATAGGAGATGCCGCGGCCGTTGTAGGGCTCCGGCGAGCTCGGCGACAGCGAGATGGCGCGCGAGAAATCCTCGATCGCCTGCGCATGCTGGCCACGCAACTGGTAGATCAGGCCGCGGTTGTGCCAGGCGCGCCCATCGGTGGTTTCCAGCTCGATCGCGCGGTTGAAGTCATTGAAGGCTTCGTTGTTGCGGCCGGCCTGGCGGTAGATATTGCCGCGGCCGATATAAGCGACGTCATAGCTCGGATTGATCTGCAGGGCGCGATTGTAATCGTTTGCGGCTTCGACCGGCTTGCCGAGGTTGCGGTAGGCAAGCGCGCGGTTGGCATAAGCCTGGTAGAACTGCGGATTGATCTGGATGGCGCGGTTGAAATCGGCAAGCGCCCGCTGGAAGTCGCCGGCGCGGCCATAAGCAGAGCCGCGGACGTTGTAGCCTTCCGGATCGCTCGGGTTGGACTGGATAACGGCCGAGAGCGAGGCGATGTTTTCCTGGCTGCCCTGTGCGCGATCAACGGTGATGAGGTCGGTGGTCGTCGGGGTCGTTGAGCAGCCGGCGAGTGCCAGCGCTGCCATCAGGGCCGCGGGAAGGGCCGTCCTGGTGCTTGCTTTCGAGAGGCGATTCGAGAGGCCGAAGGTTCGTGTTGCACCCGTCACAACGATTGTCTTAGCGGCCATCAGGCACGTATCCCCCAATCAAGCACTGGACCGGACAGATTTGTTCGGTCCCAAATCAAAAAGAGCGGCGGCGCCCAAAGTCGCCACCGCCCTCAGAACATATGAAAACGTCGAAAAAGCGGCCGATCAACGAGCCGAACGCGAAGCCGACGCAGATTTCGCAGGCGCTGCAATCAGGCCTTCGCGCTGCATGCGCTTGCGGGCCAGCTTGCGAACGCGGCGAACAGCTTCAGCCTTTTCGCGGGCGCGCTTTTCGGACGGCTTTTCGTAGTAGTCGCGCATCTTCATTTCGCGGAAAATGCCTTCGCGCTGCATCTTCTTCTTGAGAGCGCGAAGCGCCTGATCAACGTTGTTGTCGCGGACTAGTACCTGCACGTGAATCCCGTTCCTTTGGTTTGGTTGCTCGCCGTCATCGGTACGATTTGAGGCGAAATGGTAACGTTCGCGCGGCGCAGGCCGTGCGATTGGTGCGTGCAAATAGCAGATGACTTGGCTGAAGTCCAGATGTTGCCACGGCGCTTTGAACGAAAAAGCTTATGAAAGCGGCCGCCTTTCCGTCACGGGCCGGGTCTCTATATCAGGGGCGAACCGAAACGGGACATAAGCAAGGAGACATCCCATGAGAAGCGCCAGCTTTTCCACCTTCGGCAAGCCGTCGGACGTGCTGAAGATCGAGGACCGGCCGCTGCCCGAGCCGGGACCGGGACAGGTGCGCGTGCGCATGCGGATGTCGGCGATCCACAACCACGACCTGCTGACGGTGAGCGGCGACTACGGCATCAAGCCGCAGCTTCCGGCGGTGGCAGGCACCGAGGCGACGGGCGTGGTCGATGCGGTGGGAAAGGGCGTCACCCATCTTCAGCCGGGGCAGCGAGTCGCGGCATCCGGCCAGGGCGCATGGGCGGATTATTACCTCGCCTCGGCCGCCAGTGCCGTGCCGCTGCCGGATGCAATCAGCGACGAGGCGGCCGCGCAGATGATCTCCATGCCGCTGAGTGCCTTGGCCCTTCTCGATTATCTCGAGGCGAAGCCGGGGGACTGGATCATACAGAACGCGGCCAATGGCGCGGTTGGTCGCACGCTTGCGATGTTTGCCAAGCGGCGCGGCGTCCACGTTGTCAATGTCGTGCGGCGGGAAAGTGCTGTTGAGGAGATGCGTGGACTTGGCATCGACCACGTCGTTTCCACCGACAGCGCCGGGTGGAAGGATGAGGTCGCCCGCTTCACGGGCGGGGCGCCGATCAAGGCCGCAATCGATGGCGTCGGCGGCGCGTCTTCCGGTGAGCTTCTGTCGCTGCTGGGGCAGAAGGGCGTGCTCCTGTCGTTCGGGCTGATGTCGGGCCAGCCGATGCAGCTTTCTCCGGGCGACCTGATCTTCAAGGAGACGGTGGTCAAGGGCTTCTGGCTCGCCAAGGTCGGGCCGGCGCTCGGTCCGGAAAAGATCGGCCGCCTGGTGGGCGAGATCGTCCAGAGCGTGGCCAAGGGCGAGATCGACCTGCCGGTATCCGGTATCTTCGATCTTGCGGATGTGTCCAAGGCCGTTGCCGCGGCTGCCGAAGGTCATCGCAAGGGCAAGGTGCTGATCAAGGCCTGAGCCCAAGCCTGCCTCCCTTCAAGATAATCCTAGGTTGCGCATTATTGGGTGATCGCATTTTAGTTGCATTGATTTGCAACTTGATGCAGATTTGCCGTCACGGGGCGCGCTCCAAAACCCGTCGGATCATCTTCCAAGAGGGAAACCGGTTTTGGCCGGTGGAGGGGCGCAGGCATGTTCAAGACATCGAAATGGATCATTCCGGCCCTGGTCATGGGGCTCGCCGGATGCAACTCACCCAACAGTCGCGTTTCACCCGTCAGGTTCGGCTCGTCGACGGGGATCGTCACGAGCGGCAACCTGAGGCTCGTCACGGAACGGCATAAACAGGGCTATCCGCCGATTGTCTGCACCGAGCCGAGTCCAGACTACATCGTCGCCTTCGACCGGGCGCGCAAGTTTACCAGCACGCGCCCGACCGAGCAGGGGGAGCGTAAGTTGGAAATCAACCTGTCGTCGGTGGAGGATGTCGAAAAAGGCGAGGGGCGCAACGCGGCCGTGCTTGCGCTCCGCGACGGGCTTTATGTCGCCTGCCAGAGTTACTCCAATGGTGTGATCGGGCAGGATGCCTATGCGATCATCCTTAGCCAGTACGGCAACCTTCTGGTGGCGCTCGTCGGCAAGGACGCCGCCGCGGGAAAGGTTGAAGTCTCCGGGCCCAATGCGGCGATTTCAGCCATGACGGTCGCCTGCATCAGCGGTCGTGATCCTTCGCGCGACGATTCCGGTCGCAACCCGTTGCTGACAGTCGGCTTCTGCCGCGACCTTCTGGGGCGCGTGGCGCAGCGGGGCTGGCGGGCGTTGCCCGGCCGCAGGTGACCAAGGTCACCACCACGACGACTGCGACCAAATAGCGCCACAACCCGGATCGGGCGCCGTCCAACGTCTTCGTGATGCCGTGCTTGTGAAGCCGGCCTTTCAGCCTTGTCGAAACAATCGTGTCTTGCGTCGCAATAAAGCTATTGCGACGCATATTGATTTGCGATGGCTATCGCACTAACCCAAGGCCCGACCACCACATTCATCCTGCGAGGAGTTGAAGGCGAAATGCGCAAATATTCGGTTTTCGCCATAGCCCGGGAGGCGTTGCGCGCCCACAAGGGCTGGGAAGCGCAATGGGTTTCGCCTGAACCGCGCTCGAGCTACGACGTGATCATTATCGGCGGCGGCGGCCACGGCCTCGGCGCCGCCTATTACTTGGCCAAGGAGCACGGCATCACCAATGTGGCGGTGCTGGAAAAGGGCTGGATCGGCGGTGGCAATACCGGCCGCAACACCACCATCATCCGCTCCAACTATCTCTATGAAGAGAGCATGGACATCTACGAGCATTCCCTCAAGCTGTGGGAAGGCCTGAGCCAGGATCTCAACTACAACACCATGTATTCGCCGCGTGGCGTGATGATGCTGTCGCACAACACCCACGACATGCAGAGCTTCAAGCGGCACATCAACGCCAACAGGCTCTACGGCATCGACAATGAATGGCTGACGCCGGAACAGGCGAAGGCCTTCGTCCCGGTTCTCGATATCTCCAAGACCGCGCGTTACCCGATCAATGGGGCGGCGCTGCAGCGGCGCGGCGGCACGGCCCGCCATGATGCGGTGGCCTGGGGTTATGCGCGTGCGGCGTCTGATCGCGGCGTGCATATCATCCAGAACTGCGAGGTCACCGGCATTCGTCGCGGGCCGAACGGCGAGGTGCAGGGTGTCGATACCAACCGCGGTTTCATCGGTGCCAAGAAGATAGGCGTCTCTGCCGCCGGCCATTCGTCGGTGGTGATGGAAATGGCAGGCGTTCGCGTGCCGCTGCATTCCAATCCGCTGCAGGCGCTCGTTTCCGAGCCGCTGAAGCCGATCTTCCCCTGCGTCGTGATGTCGAACACCGTGCACGCCTATATCTCGCAGTCCGACAAGGGTGAACTGGTGATCGGCGCTGGCACCGACCAGTACAATTCCTACAGCCAGACCGGCGGCCTGCAGATCATCACCCACACGCTCGATGCGATCTGCGAGCTCTTCCCGATCTTCCGCCGCGTCAAGATGATGCGCCAGTGGGGTGGCATTACCGATAACACGCCGGACCGTTCGCCGATCCAGGGTGTCACACCGGTGCCGGGCCTGTTTGTCAACTGCGGCTGGGGCACGGGCGGCTTCAAGGCGACGCCGGGCTCGGCCCATCTCTTCGCGCACCTGATTGCGCGCGGCGAGCCGCATCGTCTGGCGGCGGGCCTGACGCTCGACCGTTTCCGCACCGGCCGCCTGATCGACGAGGCAGCCGCGGCTGCCGTGGCGCACTAAGCGAGAGCCATCACAATGCTTCTGATCCACTGCCCCTATTGCGAAGAAGATCGCGCCGAGCTGGAATTCCGCTGGGCCGGCGAGGCGCATATCGCCCGCCCGACCAACATTTCGGAGATTACCGACGAGGAGTTCGCCGAGTTCTTCTTCCTGCGCAACAACGAAAAAGGCCTCACCTATGAGCGCTGGCGCCATATCCATGGCTGCGGCCGCTTCTTCAATGCGGCGCGCGACACCGTGAGCGACAAGTTCCTGATGACCTACAAGGCAGGGCTGCCGAAGCAGCCGGTTCCGGGCGTTGCGGCGACGGAACAAACGGTCGAAACCTATGAAGCCACCGAAGGAGATGCACGATGAGCGCTGCATCCAAGAACCTCGGCGCGTTTCGCATCAAGGGTGCCGGGCGTCTGACCCCGGCGCGCACCGCCCGCTTCACCTTCGACGGCAAGACCTATACCGCCATGGAAGGCGACACGGTTGCCTCGGCGCTTCTGGCGCATGGCGTGCACCTGACCGGCCGTTCCTTCAAGTACCATCGTCCGCGCGGCATCCTGACCGCCGGCCCGGAAGAACCGAATGCGCTGCTTGACGTTGCGCGCGATGCGGCACGCCGGCAGCCGAACGTGCGGGCAACCGTGCAGGAAGCGTTCGATGGCGCCAAGATCTCGTCGCAGAACCGCTGGCCATCGCTGCGTTTCGACATCGGCGCGTTCAACGACCTGCTGTCGCCCTTCTTCGCGGCCGGCTTCTACTACAAGACCTTCATGTGGCCGAAGGCGGCATGGCACAAGCTCTACGAGCCCTTCATCCGCCGCGCGGCGGGCCTCGGCCAGGCGCCGCGGGAAGAGGATCCGGATCATTACGGCAACCGCTTTGCGCATTGCGACGTGCTGATTGCCGGGGCCGGTGTTGCGGGCCTCACGGCCGCGCTTTCCGCCGCCGCGACGGGTGCTTCGGTGATCCTCGTCGACGAGCAGCCGGAAGTGGGCGGTGCGCTGCATGCCGACAATGCGACGATCATCGACGGCCAGAACGGTTATGACTGGGCGCAGGCAACCGCTGCCAAGCTCAAAGCCATGCCGAACGTCACTGTACTGACGCGCACAACGGTCTTCGGTTACTACAACCACGGCTTCCTGGGCCTCGCCGAGCGAGTGACGGATCATCTGGCGCGGCCGCACAAGGACCTGCCGCGCGAGCGCCTGTGGCAGGTGCGGGCAAAACGCGTCATCCTGGCGACGGGCTCGATCGAGCGCCACATGGTGTTCGCCAACAACGACCGCCCGGGCATCATGCTCGCCTCGGCTGCACGCACCTTCCTCAACCACCATGGCGTGGCCGTCGGCCGGCGTGTCGGCGTCTATACGGCGCATGACTCCGCATACGAAGCGGCCTTCGACCTGAAGCGCGCCGGTGTGTCGATCGTCGCGATCGTGGATTGCCGTGAGCGTCCCGGTGATGCGGTGCTGGCGCAGGCGCGTGCACTCGGCATCGACGTGCTGACCGGCCATTCGGTGACGAACACGGGTGGGCGGCTGCGCATCAACTCGATGACGGTGGCGCGGAATGGCAATTTCGACATCCGCAAGATGGCGGTGGACGCGCTGATCGTTTCGGCCGGCTGGACGCCCTCCGTGCATCTCTTCTCGCAGTCGCGCGGCAAGCTGCGCTACGACGACCAGAACCAGCGTTTCCTGCCGGATATCTATGCGCAGGATTGCGTTTCGGTTGGCGCCTGCAACGGCACCGATGACCTCGCCGAACTGATCGACGAGGCGATGATCGCAGGCGGCGGACGGGTGGCGCTGACCGGCGAGAACCGCTTCGAATGGACCGGCGGCATGATCGGCGCGGCGGAAGGGGCGGGGCCGGACACGACGGTGAAGGCATTCGTCGATTTCCAGCATGACGTGACGGCCAAGGACATCCGCCTTGCGGTGCGCGAAGGCATGCATTCGATCGAGCATATCAAGCGCTTCACGACGAACGGCATGGCGTCCGACCAGGGCAAGCTGTCCAACATGCATGGCCTGGCGATTGCCGCCGAGATGCTCGACCGGCCGATCCCGCAGGTGGGGCTCACGACATTCCGCGCGCCGTACACGCCGGTGACCTATGGGACGCTGGTCGCCCACTCGCGTGGTGATCTGTTCGACCCGGCGCGCAAGACGCCGATGCATCAGCTTGAAGCGGCCGAAGGCGCCGAGTTCGAGGATGTCGGCAACTGGAAGCGCGCCTGGTATTATCCGAAGCGGGGCGAGGACATGTTTGCCGCCGTCAACCGCGAATGCCGCACCGTGCGCGAAGTCGGCGGCGTCTTCAACGGCTCGACGCTCGGCAAGATCGAGGTCGTCGGCCCGGATGCGGCCGAGTTCCTCAACCTCGTCTATACCAATGCCTGGGATACGCTGAAGCCCGGCAAGGCACGCTACGGCATCATGACCCGCGAAGACGGTTTCGTATATGACGACGGCGTTGTTGGACGGCTGGCCGAGGATCGTTTCCACGTGACGACCACGACCGGCGGTGCGCCGCGCGTGCTCAACCACATGGAAGACTATCTGCAGACGGAATTCCCGCATCTCACGGTGTGGCTGACCTCGACAACCGAGCAGTGGGCGGTGATTGCCGTGCAGGGCCCGAAAGCGCGCGAGATCATCCAGCCTTTTGTCGAAGGCGTGGACATTTCCAACGAAGCCTTCCCGCACATGAGCGTCGCCGAGTGCACGGTGATGGGCGTGCCGTCGCGGCTGTTCCGCGTCTCCTTCACCGGCGAGCTGGGCTACGAAATCAACGTGCCGTCGGATTACGGCCCGGCGGTCTGGAAGGCCGTCTGGGAACGCGCGAAGGACATGGGCGCCTGCCTCTACGGCACCGAAACCATGCACGTGCTGCGCGCCGAGAAGGGCTACATCATCGTTGGCCAGGATACGGACGGCACGGTGACGCCGGATGATGCCGGCCTCGGCTGGGCGGTCTCCAAGAAGAAGACCGACTTTGTCGGCATCCGTGGTTTGAAGCGGCCGGATCTCGTGCGCGAGAACCGCAAGCAACTCGTCGGCCTGCTCACCAACAAGCCGAGCGATGTGCTGGAAGAAGGCGCGCAGATCGTTGCCGATCCGAACCAGCCGAAGCCGATGACGATGCTTGGCCACGTCACCTCGGCCTACTGGTCGGAAAACTGCGGTCGGGCGATTGCGCTGGCGCTCGTGGCGGGCGGCCGCAGCCGCATCGGCCAGACGCTTTACGTGCCGATGAAGGACAAGACGGTGGCGGTGGAAGTGACGGACATGGTGTTCTTCGACAAGGAAGGGGTGCGCATCCATGGTTGAGATGGCAAACCGAATGCTTCCGCTTTCCGGCTTCTTCGGCGGCTCGTCTGCCGTGCGGCTGGAAGCGGCCCCTGCCGCGGAACGCATTTCGCTGCGCGCGCGGCCTGAGGATGTGCCGGCCCTCTCTTCGGCGCTTGGGCTCGAACTGCCGGTGCGGTCAAAGACATCCGCTTCCGCAAACGGACGCACGGCGCTTTGGCTCGGTCCGGATGAGTGGCTGGTGATTGGCGAGGTCGGCGGCGGGCTGTTGGATGCGCTGGTCGGAACCAGTGCGCTGCATTCGGCCACCGACGTGTCTCACCGCAACACGGCGATCCTGGTTTCCGGCCCCGGTGCTGCGAACGCGATTAACGGCGGATGTCCGCAGGACCTGTCGCTGAAGGCCTTCCCCGTCGGCGCCTGCGCCCGCACGCTGTTCGGCAAGGTGGAGATCGTTCTGCTGCGCACGGCGGAAGATGCCTTCCGGGTGGAAGTCTGGCGTTCCTTCTCCGACTATGCCTTCGGCCTGCTGGCCGAGGCGGCGCGCGACGCCTGGCTCTAGGCTCCGGTCATCTGCGAGAAAAAACGAAGGCGCGGTGATGAGCCGCGCCTTCGGTCGTCTCGGTCAAACGGTTTCCGGGCGATCCTTCGGATCGAACTGGACAATGGTGATCCAGGTCGCCGTCATCGCCGGTTTCTTTTCGTTCTCGATTTCGACGCTCACGTCATAGGTGGTCATCAGCATGCCGGCGCCGCGAAAACGGGTGTCGGCGAGCTTGAAATGGCCGCGAATACGCGCGCCCGGACGCACCGGCGACATGAAGCGGATGCGATCGAAGCCATAGTTGAGGCCCATCGTCTGCTCGCGGATCTTCGGGACGCAGTCGAAGTTCATGGCCGACAGGAGCGAGAGCGTCAGGAAGCCATGCGCGATGGTGCCGCCGAACGGGCTTTCGGTCCGGGCGCGTTCTTCATCGACATGGATGAACTGGTGATCGAGCGTGGTGTCCGCGAACATGTTGATCATCGACTGCGGAACCGTGATCCAGTCCGATATTCCGACAACAGTGCCAACAAGGCCGGGCATATCGGCAAGCGAAACTTCAGGCATGCTACCTCACGAGGCTCAGGGAACTGCCGCGAACTCTAGCGAAATCAGCGCGCCAAGCGAGCGATTTTTGCATTGCATCATGCGGGGAAACAGAAGCGCACCGATCGAGGTGGAAGCATGCCCTGCCAGGCCTCGCCGGTGACCACATCCGTCCAGCCTTCGCCGGGCAAAGCGAAGGTGAGGGGCGCATGGCTTCGGTTGATGAGGACCGCCAGCCGCGTGGCCTGCTCGGTGGTTCGATCGGTTGTGGCGAGCACCATGCCGAGCACCGGGTTGCTGGCGTTCTCCCAATCACCCACCTGCATCGGCTGCCCTGCAGCGTTCAGCCATTCGACATCGCCTTCGCCGCTGAAGAAGCTCGCTTCGGAGAAGACGGAGAAGCGCCTGCGCATGGCGGTAAGCGCGGCGGTATGCTCGACCAGGCCTTCGTCGATCGCGCTCCAGTCGAGCCAGGTGATCTCGTTGTCCTGCGCATAGGCATTGTTGTTGCCGCGTTGGGAGCGGCCTGCCTCGTCGCCCATGGTGAGCATCACATGGCCGCGCGTGGCAAAGAGGGTCGAAAGGAGGGCGGCAACATCGCGGCGGCGGTGCTCGAGGATCGCCGGATCCTGCGTCTCGCCCTCCACGCCGTTGTTCCAGGAGAAGTTTTCGCCGTGGCCGTCGCGGTTTTCTTCGCCGTTCGCTTCGTTGTGCTTTTGCTGGTGCGACACGAGGTCCATCAGCGTGAAGCCGTCATGGGCGGCGAGGAAATTGACCGAGCGCGTGTGCCCGTTGCGGAAGACGTCCGAGGAGCCGGCAAGCCGGGTCGCAAGCGCGCCGGTCATCCAGCCATCGCCGCGCCAGTAGCGGCGGATGTCATCACGGGCACGGTCGTTCCATTCGAGGAAGGATTGCGGGAAATTGCCGAGCTGGTAGCCGCCCGGGCCGATGTCCCATGGTTCGGCGATCAGCACGCGGTCCTTCAGCACCTCGTCACCGAGCATAGCCGTCAGCGTTTCGGCGTTCGGGTCGAAACCGTCGGCCGTGCGGCCGATGATCGGGGCGAGATCGAAGCGAAAGCCGTCGACGCCAGCCGACAGCACGAAATGCCGCAGCGTATCGAGGATCAGCTGGCGCACAACGGGATGGTCGCAGGCGATCGTGTTGCCGGTGCCGGTGTCGTTGATCAACTGGCCGGGACTGTCGCGGGCATGGCGGTAATAGGTGAGGTTGTCGAGCCCGCGCATGGAAAGTGTTGCGCCATAACGGTCGCTTTCGCCCGAGTGGTTGAAGACGAGGTCGAGGATGACGCCGATGTCAGCCGCATGCAGGGCGGCGACGGTTTCGCGCAGTTCCATCATGCCGCCCGGGCAGATGCGCGGATCAAGCGCCATCAGCGCGATCGGGTTGTAACCCCAGCCGTTGGTCAAGCCCAGCGCCGGCAGGTGGCGCTCGTCGATCCAGGCGGTGATCGGCATCAACTCGATCGCGTCGACGCCGATCTTCTTCAGGTGCGCGATGACGGATGGATGGGCGAGGGCCGCGACCGTGCCGCGCTCACCTTCGGGCACATCCGGGTGCAGCATGGTGAAGGGCTTGACGGCGACCTCGTAGATGAAGCCGCCGGGAGGCAGGAGCGGCTTTCCCACCCTGGCCGGCTGGTCGCGCGTGACGATCGCCTTCGGCACGAGGTCGGCGGTCTCGACGCCGTATTGCGACAGGCGCTGCTCGTGGCGGAATGGCCCGTCGAGTTCGCGGGCGTAAGGGTCGACGAGGAGCTTCGACGGGTCGAACCACAGGCCGCGGTCCGGATCGTACACGCCGTGGGTGCGATATCCGTAGCGCTGTCCGGGATGGATCGAGGGTAGGTCGATACGATGAACGGCATCCTCGCCGCGCTGCATGGCCAGTGCCTGCTCACGGCCATCTTTGTCGAAGAGGCAAAGATCGATGCGCTCGGCGTGCTGCGAGTAGACCGCGAACTGCGCCATCTTGTCGGTGAGGGTGACACCGAGCTGGCGGGGTGAGAACATCCGCGGCCTCCCAGGGTTTCAGGTCTTACGCGATCACGTGATGACCGTGGGCTTGTCGCGGCCGGTGCGTGTCTTGAGCTCTGAAATCTCGTTTGCCACGGCGATCAGGTCGGCGAGTGCCGTCTGGGTTTCGATGCCGTGCTTGGCCGGGTCGGGTTCGTAGCGCTCGACGTAAACGCGGATGGTGGCGCCCGAGGTGCCGGTGCCGGACAGGCGAAAGACGACGCGGGAGCCGCCCTCGAACAGCACACGCACGCCCTGGTTCTTGGAGACCGAACCATCGACCGGGTCATGGTAGGCAAAGTCATCCGCCGCCGCGACCTTCAGCGCGCCAAAGCTCTGGCCCGGCAGGGAAGCGAGCTTTTCGCGCAGCGCCGCAACAAGACCGTTGGCGGCCTCGGTGTCCACTTCCTCGTAGTCGTGACGGGAGTAATAGTTGCGGCCGTATTCCGCCCAGTGTTTGGTGACGATCTCCGCGACGCTTTCGTTGCGGGCAGCCATGATGTTCAGCCAGAAAAGCACTGCCCAAAGGCCGTCCTTTTCGCGCACGTGGTCGGAACCGGTGCCAAAACTCTCTTCGCCGCAGACGGTCGCCTTGCCGGCATCGAGCAGGTTCCCGAAGAACTTCCAGCCGGTCGGCGTCTCGTACATGCCGATGCCGAGCTTTTCGGCGACGCGGTCGGCCGCGGCGCTGGTCGGCATGGAGCGGGCGATGCCGGCGATGCCCTTGGAATACCCGGGAGCGACGGTCGCATTGGCGGCAATGATCGCAAGGCTGTCGGACGGGGTGACGAACATGCCCTTGCCGACGATCATGTTGCGATCGCCGTCGCCATCGGAGGCAGCGCCGAAAACGGGGCCGTCGGCGCTCATGACGTCGTCATAAAGGTCCTTGGCGTGGACGAGGTTCGGGTCCGGGTGATGGCCGCCGAAATCTGGCAGCGGCGTGAAATTGCGCACCGAGCCTTCCGGCGCGCCGAGGCGCTTTTCGAAAATCTCCTTGGCGTAAGGGCCGGTCACGGCGCCCATGGAATCGATTGCAATGCGCACGCCGCCGGCGAGCAGGGTGCGGATGGCGCCGAAGTCGAAAAGCTGCTCCATCAGTTCGGCATAATCGGCGACCGGATCGATGACCTCGACCGTCATGCCGGCGACGTCGAAGAATCCGAGCTGGTCCAGGTTGAGGTCCGGGACATCAGCGATCCTGTAAGCGTCGATGACCTTGGTGCGGGCGAAGATCGCATCGGTGATCTTTTCCGGTGCGGGGCCGCCATTGCCGATATTGTACTTGATGCCGAAATCTTCGGTCGGGCCGCCCGGATTGTGGCTGGCGGAAAGCACGATGCCGCCGAAGGCCTTGTACTTGCGGATGATGTTGGAGGCGGCGGGCGTGGAGAGGATGCCGCCTTGGCCGACCATGACCTTGCCGAAGCCGGCGGCGGCGGCCATCTTGATCGCCTTCTGGATGACCTCGCGATTGTAATAGCGGCCGTCGCCGCCAATCACCAGCGTCTTGCCCTCAAAGCCTTCGAGCGAGTCGAAGATCGACTGGATGAAGTTCTCCGCGTAGTTCTCCTGCGAGAACACCGGCACCTTCTTGCGCAGGCCCGAGGTGCCCGGCTTCTGATCCTGATAGGGGGCTGTCTTGACGGTCTTGATCATCGGTCAGGATCCTTTTTTGGCAAGCAATGTCTTGTAGAGACTGGCGTAGAGCGCAGCGCTCTTGGTCCAGGAAACGTCGGTCTTCATGCCCTGCTTCTGCAGCGCGGTCCAGGTTTTCGGCTCCCCGTAGAGCGTGACCGCCCGACGCAGCGCGCGGCGCAGGTTCATGGCGGTGATGGGGCCGAAGGCGACGCCGGTGGCAGCGCCCGCCGCAAGCCCGGCATGGCTTGCGTCGATCACGGTGTCGTTGAGGCCGCCGGTACGCGCCACGATCGGCACGCAGCCGTAGCGCAGGCCGTAAAGCTGGGTCAGGCCGCAGGGCTCGAAGCGGGACGGGATGACGATCGCATCGGAACCCGCCTGCATCAGGTGGGAGAGCGGCTCGTCGTAACCGGTGACGAGCGAAACGCGGCCGGGGTGGCGTGCGGCAGCGGCCTGGAAAGCCTGTTCAAGCGCGGCATCGCCCGAGCCGAGGATGGCGAGCTTGGCGCCGGCGTCCACCAGGTCGTCTACGGCCTCGGCCAGAAGGTCCATCCCCTTCTGCCAGGTCAGGCGGGACACGACGCAGAAGAGCGGCGCCCGGTCGCGGTCAAGGCCGAAACGTTCCGCGAGCGCGATCTTGTTCGCGGCGCGGTTCTTGAGGCTTGTGGCGGTATAGTTGGCGCGCAGATTGCTATCGGTTGCCGGATCCCAGACCGTGGCATCAATGCCATTGACGATGCCATGGAGATCGTCGGCGCGGTGGCTGAGCAAACCTTCGAGCCCCATGCCAAATTCCGGCGTCAGGATCTCTTCCGCATAGGAGGGGCTGACGGTGGAAATCGCCCAGCTCGCCTGCAGCCCGGCCTTCAGGTAACCGACGCCGCCGAAATATTCGACACCATCGATACCGAAGGCGTGCGGCGGCAGGTCGAGGTCGGGGAAGATCTCGGCGCCGTACTGACCCTGGAAGGCGATGTTGTGGATGGTGATGAGGGACGGGACCTCGCGGGCATCCGAGAAGCGCATATAGGCGGGCACCATTGCGGCCTGCCAGTCATGCACATGCACGATGTCCGGGCGCCAGCCGCCGATCCCGTCCTGTGCGATCAGCGCGCCCGCTTTCGAGAGCGCCGCAAAACGCAGCCAGTTGTCGGCGTGGTCCTTGCCGTTCGTGTCGAGATAGGGGCCGCCCGGCCGGTCAAACAGAGCGGGCGCATCAAGAACAAGGAGATCGAGGCCCTGGTGCTCGACGGCAAGGACATCGGCCTTTGCGCCGAGCAGGTCGTTGAAACCCCCGACCACCTTCGGGTTATTGATGGCGCGCATCACGGCCGGGTAGCCCGGCATCAGCGTTCTTACCGAGACGCCATGCTGCTTCAGCGCCAGCGGCAGCGCACCGGCAACATCGGCAAGTCCGCCGGTTTTCACCAGCGGATAGACTTCGGACGCGACCGAAAGCACTTCCATCGTGAATTACAGGTCCAGTTTATCGATCATTGCCTGGGTGATGAGGCATATGCCGCTGTCGCTGCGGCGGAAGCGTTTGGCATCGAGTTCCGGATCCTCGCCGACGACAAGGCCTTCCGGGATGGTGACGCCGGCATCGATGACGACGTTGCGAATCTGTGCGCGGCGGCCGATCCGCACGTTGGGCAGCACGACCGCCCCGTCGAGGCGCGAATAGGAATTGGCGCGCACGCCGGTAAACAGCAGGCTGCGGTGCAGCGACGAGCCGGAAATGATGCAGTCGCCCGACACGACGGAGGATATCGCCGATCCGCGGCGGTTTTCGTCGTCATGCACGAACTTGGCCGGCGGGGTGATCTCTGCATAGGTCCAGATCGGCCAGGACTTGTCGTAGATGTCGAGGCCCGGCACGATCTCGGTGAGGTCGATATTGGCCTGCCAGTAAGCGTCGATCGTGCCAGCGTCGCGCCAGTAGGGCTCGCGTTCGAAATCGGAGCGGACGCAGCTGTCGGCGAAACGGTGCGCCACGGCCTTTCCGTGCTCGACGATGTAGGGAATGATGTCCTTGCCGAAGTCGCGGCTCGAACCCGGCGTATTGGCGTCGCGTTTCAGGGCTTCCATCAGGAACTTGGTGTGGAAGACATAGATGCCCATGGAGGCAAGGGCAAAACCCGGGTTGCCGGGGATGCCCGGCGGGTCGGCGGGCTTTTCAACGAAGGCGATGATCTCGTCCTTCTCGTTGACATGCATGACGCCGAAGCCGGTGGCTTCCATGCGCGGCACTTCCAGGCAGCCAACCGTGACATCGGCGCCGGAATCGACATGCTGCTGGAGCATGTATTCGTAGTCCATCTTGTAGACGTGGTCGCCGGCGAGGATGACCATGTATTCGGGCGCATAGGCCTCGATGATGTCGATGTTCTGGAAGACCGCGTCGGCGGTGCCTTCATACCACTGCGTTTCGGAAACACGCTGGGAGGCGGGCAGGATGTCGAAGCTTTCATTGCGTTCTGGACGGAAGAAGTTCCAGCCGCGCTGCATGTGGCGGATCAGCGAATGCGCCTTGTACTGGGTGGCAACACCGATGCGGCGAATGCCGGAGTTGAGAGCGTTCGAGAGTGCGAAATCGATGATGCGCGCCTTGCCGCCGAAATAGACTGCGGGCTTGGCGCGCCGGTCGGTCAGTTCCTTCAGGCGGCTGCCGCGCCCGCCGGCCAGGACATAGGCCATCGCATCACGCGACAGGGGCTGGATTCTCTTTTCGTGCATTCTTGTCCCTCCCAAAAGCTTATGCCTGTTCCAGTTCGAGCATGATCGTCGCAAGCGGCGGCAACGTGACGTCGGCCGATATGCTTCCACCCGCGTTCACGGCCTGGACGCGCCCGCCATTGCCCTTGCCGCTGCCGCCGTAGATCTCCGCATCGGTGTTGAGAATTTCCCGCCATCTGCCCTCGTTTGGCAAGGGGACCCGGTAGTTTTCCCGATAAACCGGCGTGAAATTCGTGATCACCGCCACCGGCTTTTCGCCCGGTGCCATGCGCAGCCAGGCATAAACCGAATTGTCCGCATCGTCGGCGATCAGCCAGCGGAACCCTTCGCCTTCGCAATCACGCGCGTGGAGCGCGGGCTTGGAGCGGTAACAGAAGTTGAGGTCGCGCACCAAGCGGCGCATGCCCTCGTGCGGGTGGTATTGCAGCAGGTTCCAGTCGAGCGAGCGGCTTTCGCTCCATTCCGCCCATTGGGCAAATTCCTGGCCCATGAAGAGAAGCTTCTTGCCGGGATAACCCCACATGAAGCCGTAGTAGGCGCGAAGATTTGCGAACTTCTGCCAGTCGTCGCCGGCCATCTTGGCAATCAGCGACCCTTTGCCATGCACCACCTCGTCGTGGGACAGCGGCAGCACGAAGTTTTCCGAATAGGCATAAACGAGCCCGAAGGTCATCTCATGGTGATGATGCTTGCGGTGGATCGGCTCACGCTTCAGGTAGCTCAGCGTGTCGTGCATGAAACCCATGTTCCACTTGAAGCCGAAGCCAAGGCCGCCTTCGTGCACCGGATGCGAGACCTTCGGCCATGAGGTGGATTCCTCGGCGATCGTCATCACACCGGGATGGGCGCCATAGGAGAGCGAATTCATCTTCTGCAGGAAACGCACGGCTTCCAGGTTTTCGCGCCCGCCATATTCGTTCGGCACCCATTCGCCTTCCTTGCGCGAATAGTCGAGGTAGAGCATGGAGGCGACGGCATCGACGCGGAGCCCATCGAGATGGAATTTTTCCGCCCAATAAAGCGCGTTGTTGACGAGGTAGGAGAGGACCTCGATGCGGCCGAAATTGTAGATCGCCGTGTTCCAGTCGGGGTGGAAACCCTGGCGCGGGTCCTCGTGCTCGTAAAGCGCGGTGCCATCGAACTGGCGCAGGCCGAACTCGTCCGTTGGGAAATGCGCCGGCACCCAATCGAGGATGACGCCAATCCCGACCTTGTGGCAGCCGTTGACGAAGCGCGCGAAACCTTCCGGCTCGCCGAAACGGGCGGTCGGGGCGAAGAGGCCGGTCGTCTGGTAACCCCAGGACGGATCGAACGGGTGCTCTGTGATCGGCAGAAACTCGATATGGGTAAAACCCATGTCGGTGCAGTAGGGGATCAACTGGGCGGCAAGTTCGTCCCAGGAGAGGAAGGTGCCGTCGTCGCGCTTGCGCCAGGAGCCGGCATGCACCTCGTAGATGCTGATCGGCTGGCGACGATGGTCGGCCTTTTCCCAGAAGGCGCGGTGCGCATCGTCTTCCCATTCCTGGACGAGTTCCGGTGCCGTCACGGAGGCCGTTTGCGGCCGCAGTTCGGCGCGACGGGCGTAAGGGTCTGCCTTCAGCGGCAGCAGTTCGCCGTTCTTGCCGATGATCTCGAACTTGTAGGGCGAGCCGGGGCGCACGTCGGGCGCAAAGATTTCCCAGATGCCGGTATCCATCCGCAGCCGCATGACGTGGCGGCGGCCGTCCCAGTTGTTGAATTCGCCAACCACCGACACGCGCTTGGCATTTGGCGCCCAGACGGCGAAGTGGAAACCGTCGACGCCCTCGTGCTTCAGCGGGTGGGCTCCCATCTTGTCGAAGAGCCGCAGATGCGAGCCTTCACGCAGCAGGTAGTCGTCCATCGGGCCGAGCACGGGGCCGAAGGTATAGGGGTCGGTGACCGCCCATTCGACATCGCCGCGGCGGGCGCGGTAGCGCACCGGCTGAAGATGCGCGACCTCGACCAGGCCTTCGAAATAACCGGCCTCGTGGCGGCATTTCAATTCGCCAAGATCCGTGCCGTTCAGCGTCAGCGGCGTGACGGCCTCGGCGCCGGGAATGAAACATCTGAGGCGGTAGGCATCCCCGAGCCGGTGAAGCCCGAGGACGGCAAACGGATTGGCATGCCTACCTTCGATGATCGCCTCGATCTCTGATAACGGGATTTCGCCAGGGGCTCGTCCGTCATCGACACGGGGCGATTTCTTCATCAGGCTCTCCAGATTTCCGACGCGTATTGGCGAATAGTTCTGTCAGAGGAGAACCATCCCATGCGGGCGGTATTGCGAATCGTTTTCGAATACCAAGACTTAGGGTCTGACCAGATTTGGTCAACGTGCCGCTGTGCTTCCGCATAGGCGTCGAAATCGGCCGCGACCATGAACCAGTCGTGGTTATAGATGCCGTCCATCAGGCCTGTGAAACGCGAACGATCGTCGGGCGAGAAGACGCCGGAGCTGATGGCGCTGAGCGCCTGGGCAAGTTCGCGGGACTTTTCGATGATGGCGCGGGGCTGGTGGCCTTCGTCGCGCACCTTCTGAACCTCTTCGGCGGTGAGGCCGAAGATGACGATGTTGTCCTTGCCGACATGATCGCGCATCTCGACATTGGCGCCATCGAGCGTGCCGATGGTGAGCGCGCCGTTCAGCGCGAACTTCATGTTGCCGGTGCCGGATGCTTCCATGCCGGCGGTCGAGATCTGCTCGGAAAGATCGGCCGCCGGGACCATGATCTCGGCGAGCGAGACGTTGTAGTTCGGCACGAACACCACCTTGAGCAGGCCACGGACGGCCGGGTCGTTGTTGATGGTGCGCGCCACGTCGTTGGCGAGCTTGATGATGAGCTTGGCGTTGTGGTAGCTCGGCGCCGCCTTGCCGGCGAAAAGCTTTACGCGGGGCACCCAGTCCTGTTCCGGATGCGAGCGGATCTGGTCGTAAAGAGCCACCGTCTCGATGATGTTGAGCAACTGGCGCTTGTATTCGTGGATGCGCTTGATCTGGATGTCGAACATGGCCGACGGGTCGAGCCGGATGCCCATGCGGCTGCCGACGAGGTTGGCAAGCTGCACCTTGTTCGCCCGCTTCACCGCCGCGAACTTTTCCTGGAAGGTCTTGTCGTCGGCGAACTTGTCGAGTTCGCGCAGCGCTTCGGTGTCGTCGAGGAACTTGTCCCCGATCGCGTCCTGCACCAGCGCCGTGAGGCCAGGGTTACACTGCATCATCCAGCGGCGCGGCGTGATGCCGTTGGTCTTGTTGTTGATGCGGGTCGGGTAAAGCTTGTGAAGGTCGGAGAAGACGGTGACCTTCATGAGATCGGTATGAAGCGCCGAGACGCCGTTCACCGAGTGCGAACCGACGAACGCGAGGTTGCCCATTCGCACGCGTCGCTCGCCGCCTTCGTCGATCAGCGAGATCGAGCGGATCTGGCCATCCGAGAAGCCCTGCTTGCGTGCCTGCAGCAGGATCACCGCGTTGATCGCATAGACGATCTGCATGTGGCGCGGCAGGAGGCGCTCGAAGAGCGGCACGGGCCAGCTTTCCAAAGCTTCAGGCAGGAGCGTGTGGTTGGTGTAGGAGAAGGTCTGGCGGGTGATTTCCCAAGCCTGCTCGAAATCCATGCCATGGATATCGGTGAGCAAGCGCATCAGCTCGGCAATCGACACGGCCGGGTGCGTGTCGTTGAGCTGGATCGAGACCTTCTCATGCAGGTTGGTGAAATCCGGATATTGCTGCAGGTGGCGGCGCAGGATGTCCTGGAGCGAGGCCGAGGAGAAGAAGAACTCCTGGCGCAGGCGCAGTTCCTGGCCAGCCGCGTTGGCGTCGGCCGGGTAAAGGACGCGGGTGAGCGCTTCCGCCTTGTTGCTCTCGCGCAGCGCGCCGATATGGTCGCCGGCATTGAAGGCATCGAGCAGGATCGGGTCGATCGGCTGGGCAGACCAGAGGCGCAGCGTGTTAACGCGCTTGCCGCGCCAGCCGACAACCGGGGTATCATAGGCCATCGCGATGACGCGTTCGGCCGGCTTCCAGACATAACGCGGCGATTCATCATAGGCACCGACCGTTTCGACGCTGCCGCCGTAGCCGATTTCGTAAGCGCTTTCGCGCCGCTCGAATTCCCAGGGGTTGCCGTGGGCAAGCCAGGTTTCCGGCAGTTCCACCTGCCAGCCATCCGCCATCTGCTGGCGGAACAGGCCGTGGACATAACGAATGCCGTAGCCATAAGCGGGGATGTCGACGGTCGCCATGGATTCCATGAAGCAGGCGGCAAGGCGACCAAGGCCACCGTTGCCAAGCGCTGCGTCCGGCTCAAGGCCCGCAATGACGTCGATATCGACGCCGAGCGAGATCAGTGCATCACGCAGTTCCGCCATCAGCCCAAGGTTCGAAACGGCATCGCGCATGAGGCGGCCGATGAGGAACTCGAGCGACAGGTAATAAACGCGCTTGCCGCCGGTGCGGTAGACCTTGCGGGTGGACTCCATCCAGTGGTCGATGATGCGGTCGCGGATGACGAGGATGGCGGCGGTCAGCCAGTCATGCGGTTTTGCGACCTTCGCGTCCTTGCCGATGCGGTAGGTGAGACGCTCGATGATCTCCTCCGCCATGATCTCGGGGCGTGAGCTACGCGGAGCCGGCTGGGGAATATCAACGGAGGAAATGGTTTTCTGCATTAAGTCGCCAACTTTCTGGAGAGCGGAGGTGCGTCCGATTCAGTCAATCCGGCATGATCTATGGATAGAGTTTATGCACCGTTATGAATCGGTTGCAATCATCCATCTATGTTTGACTATCTTGCGGCAGGCAAAGCAAAATGCCCCGCCGTTTCCGGCAGGGCATTTTGCAAGGTTTGCGACCGTTAGTTGGTGAGGCGGGTGCCGGTCTTGGCGGCCTTGCGGGCAATTTCGCCGAACGTCTGCACGAGCTGCGTCATGTTGTTGGGCTCGTAGTAGAATTCCTTGCCGCTGGAGCAGGCTTCGAGCAGTTCCTTGCCCTTTGCTGGCGCCATGAAGGCGATCGTGTAGATCTTGATCGGGTTGCCGCCGGCGTCCTTGTCGTTCTTGGCCTGCTCGCAGATCCCCATGACCTGGTCGTGGATCTTCTTGCTCCAGATGCCGCCGTTGCCGGTCATCTCGCCATCCGTCATGAAGACGATGAAGCGTTCAAAGCTCTTGTTCTTCTTGGCGTCGTGGGCGTTCTTTTCGCGGGTGTTCTCGGCCTTCAGGGCTGCATAGGCATTGGTGAGCGCGCCGCTTGCATCCGTCCCGCCATCCGGCTTTGCCGGCAGCTTGGTGACGTATTTGGAGACCTCGGAGGTGCCCCATTCGATCTTCTGCTCAGACTTAGTCTTGTCGTCGTAGGACGAGGCGCCGACGCGGATGAGACCGCTGTTCGGATCGGCCTTCTTGAGCTCGTCGAACATGACGCCCGCGGCCGTCTTCAGCGACGCCATCTTCACGATGTAGTTCGGCGCATCGACATATTCTTCGACCAACCGCTCGCACATGATGGCCTCGTTGTCCGGGCAAGGATACTTTTCCTTGCGCTGCTTCTTGACCTTCTTGGACGGCGCCACCGGGTCGATGGTCGTGGTATCCCAGGCCATGGAACCCGATTCATCGAGCACGAGATACATGGAAAGCGCATTGCCTTCACGGCCACTGGAGGCGCGGCTTTCGACGGTCACCTTGAGGGTCTTGAAGCCGACGACGGCGCTCATGCCGTTCATCGGGATCTCGTAGGTCGACTTCATGAGGACGTCGTAGCTGTCCGAGTTGTTCGACGAGGTGGAGGTCGTCTGGAAGGTCGTGGCGTCGCGGAGCTTCTTTTCTTCTTCCGCGCGCTGTTCCGGCGTCAGGGAGCCGTCGGAGGCAAGCGTCTGCGAGATGAAGGTCTTGAGGCCGAGCGCTGCGGCCTCCTGCTCGCTCATGTTGCCCTTGTCTGCCATGGCGGACGCAACCGCGAGCGTGGCCGCATCGGCCAGTGCCTGGATCCGGCTCTTCTGGTCAAGAGCATGGCTGACATCAACCGCGATGCCAGCAAGTCCAAGCATAACCGGCAACATCACGGCAGTAATGATGCCGAAATTGCCGGAACGATCTTTCAGAAGACGGTTAAACTGAATGCTTTGCATGGTGCACCTTGGATCCTGACCCAGAGCCCTCAAACATCTGATCAGCGACGTTTAGAAGGTACGGGTATAGGAACTCCTAAGCTTTTACCTGCAATTTTACCGAATAAGCAGAATCAGACCCAAAACGAGGCTATTTCTACTCGGCTATTTTACCGGGACAACATCCACGGCCTGGATGACCTTCTGGTTACCATAGCCCTTGAGCACGCCAATGACGGGTGCAACATCGGAGTAATCCCTGCCGTAACCGACGACGATGTGGTCGCTGCCGGCCGGCATGTTGTTGGTGGGATCGAGTTCGATATAGCCCATGGTCTCGCCGCACCAGGCGCGCACCCAGGCATGCATGGCGTCGGCACCTTCCAGCCGCTCCTTGCCCGGCGGCGGCAGCGTGCGCAGGAAACCGGAAACGTAGCCGGCGGGGATGCCGAGGCTGCGCAGCGCGACGATCATGATATGCGCGAAATCCTGGCAGACGCCGCGCTTCAGGCGAAAGGCTTCCCTGGCGGTGGTGTCGACCGTGGTCGCCTCGCCATCATAGGTGAAGTCCGAGTGGATGCGGGCGCAGAGCGCGCTGGCGATCTCACGCACCGTCTGCCCGGGCGCCAGTATCTCCTGCGCGTAAGCCGCGATCAGCGGCTCTTCGGGAAGCCGCGGGCTGACGCCGGCAAAGTGGTGCGGCGAATCCGGTTCGACCGACCATAACGCCGCAAGCTGCTCCTTCAGTTGCGTGAGTTCCGGCGAGAAGTCTGCCGTCAGCGGCTGCGCTTCCACCTGGACACGGGCCTGCATGCGGATATCGAGCCGCTCGTGCGGGGCGCGCACCAGCACGGAGGTTGCCTGCTGGCCGAAGAAATCCACGAAGGTGGTTTTCTCGTCGGCGTTCGGGGAAACGCTGAGCGAGCCCGCGACAAGGCGCTGGCGATCCGGCAGGGAAAGCGGCAGGAGGCGGATGACATGGCGCGCACCGGATGCCGGCACGTCATAGACATAGCCCATGTGGAGATTGAGGTCGTAGAGCATCCCGTCGTCCTGCGGCCTCAGTTGAAGTAAGTCTGGCCGAGGATATCGGACAACTTCTCCATCTCCTGTTCGAGCTTGCGGTAAACCTCTTCGGTCATGGCGTCCGGCGTCATGACGGCAAGGCTGGAGTGAAGGCGCATGGCCTCGCGGTAGAAGGGCGACATCTGGCCGTTCACGTAAGCATTCGGCAATTGCTCGACTTCGGCGCGGATCTCGTTCAGCTGGAACAGGATCGAGCGCGGATTGAGCGCATCAAGCGCGAGCAGATCGGCCACCGTCAGCCGGGCGGTCGCCACGTTGTAGCGCCGCCGGTGGGTCATGACGCTGTCGCCGATCTCGATCAGCATGTCGAGCGAGCCGTCGGGCGCGTCCGGCCCCGACATATGGCCGAGCAGCCGGGTCATGTGGAGGCCGCGTTCGAGGTAACGGCCGATCGACAGGAAACGCCAGCCGGTGAAGCGGTACATGTTTTCGTGCACGAGGCCGGCAAAGCCCGCGAGCTTGCGCAGCAGCACCGTCATGGCATGCGCCGCGTCATCGCCGGGCTGGACGCGGTCGTGGAAGCGCCGGGCGGTCTTCGAAAGGTCGTTGAGCGCCAGCCAGCCATCCGGCGAGAAGCGGTCGCGCAGGTTGCTGGCGGAATAGATGGCGCTGTCGATGTTCCGGAGCAGCGTTGCCGGCACCGCCTTCGTCATGTCGAGGTCGATGCCCTTGAGGTAACGCGCGATGTCGGCGAGGAGAGGCGTGTCCGGATCGGCGGCTTCCGCATAACGCAGGTGCCAGGCGCGCAGGATGCGCAGCGCCCCCTCGGCGCGCTCGATATAACGGCCGAGCCAGAAGAGGTTGTCGGCCGCGCGGCTCGGCAGCGAGCCCGGCATGTTGCGAGTGAAGCTTTCCTCCGGCGGGAGGAGCGTCGACTTGTTGACCGGCTTGTCGGAGACGATCCAGACATCGGCGGCGGTGCCACCGGCCTGCATGGCGATTGCGGCGACGTTATCGCCGGTGCCGATCCGCGCAAAGCCGCCGGGCATGATCTGCCAGCCGGTTTCGGTGCGGGCGGCATAAACGCGCAGCGACATCGGCCGCGGCGTCAGCTTGCCATCCACATAGGCCGGCGTGGTCGAGAGCGTCACGACTTCCTGGCCGACGAGCTTGGCGCCTTCATTTGCAAGCCATTCGCCGACTGCATGCTTGGCTGTATTGCGCAACGAGGCGCCGAGCACCGACTGGCCGTTGTCGTCGAAGAAGGGCAGGCGGGAATAGGCGGGGCCGATCACCATGCGCTCGATGTTCCTAGCCACATGCTCGCGCTCGTCCTTCTGGCCGCACCACCAGGTGGCGATCGACGGCATGACGAGGTCCTCGCCGGTCAGGCGGCGGCAGATCGACGGCATGAAGGCGAGCAGCGCGCGGGTTTCGAGAATGCCGGAGCCGAGCGCGTTGACGAAGGTGACGGCGCCGGAGCGCAGCGCCTGCACCATGCCGGGGGTGCCGATATGGGAATTCTGGTTCAGTTCCAGCGGATCGGCATAGGATGCATCAAGCCGGCGCCAGAGCACGCCGATGGGCTTCAGGCCGGCCACGGTGCGGACCATGACGCGGTTGTTGACGACCGTCAGGTCCTCGCCCTCAAGCAGCATGAAACCGAGGTAGCGGGCGATATAGGCGTGTTCGAAATAGGTCTCGTTGGCCGGACCCGGAGAAAGGACGGCGATCCGGTCTTCCGGATATTGCTTGTGTTGCTGAAGCGCATCGCGGAAGGCACCGAAGAAGGAGGCCAGCCGATGCACATGGCTTTCGGCATAGATGTCGGAAAAGGCGCGGGTGGTGGCAACACGGTTTTCCAGCGCAAAACCTGCACCCGACGGCGCCTGGGTGCGGTCGGCAAGCACCCACCAGTTGCCGTCCGGGCCACGGCCGATCTCGAAGGAGCAGAAGTGCAGGTAGTGGCCGCTGACCGGCTTGACGCCGACTAGGGGGCGCAGGAATTCGGAATTGTTGGCAATGAGCGCCGGCGGGATGCAGCCTTCCTTCACCAGCCTGTTGTCGCCGTAGATATCCGCGATCAGCGCTTCCAGCACTTCGGCGCGCTGGGTCAGCCCCTTGCAGACGGTGTCCCATTCCTTGCCATCGATGAGGACCGGCACATGGCTGATCGGCCAGTTGCGCTCGGCATTGCCACCGCCCGGTGCGTCATAGGTGCGGTAGAAGACGCCGGCATCGCGCAGGTAGCGGTCGGCGCGGGCGAAGCGCTCGTGCAGCTCGCTTTCGCTCATGCGGCCAAGGTGGCTGATGAGGTTGCGCCAGACGGGCCGGATCTGGCCGTTCGGGTCCATCATCTCGTCGGCAACGCCGGGCAGCGCCGCATAACCGCGGACCGGATCGGCAAGCACCGCCCCTTCGCTCACCCGTTCCATTGCCGGTGCCTTGGACATCGGTTCTTCTTACACTCCGTGCGGCCGGCGCAGGTCGAGCGTCAGCGGGAATTCCGGCGAAGGCACTTCGGCGCGCAGCGGATAGCTGCCGGCCGTGTGGCCCCAGGGTTCGAACCGGGCGAGGCGGCGTGCCTCGGCCTCGTTGCCGTTGACCGGGAAGGTCTCATAGTTGCGACCGCCCGGATGCGCAACATGGTAGATGCATCCGCCGATCGACCGACCGGACCATGTATCATAAACATCGAATGTAAGCGGCGAATTAACCGGAAGCACCGGATGAAGCCCCGACGCCGGCTGCCATGCCTTGAAGCGGACGCCGGCGACCGCGGTGCCGGAGGCGCCTGTCTGCCTGAGCGGCACGGCGCGGCCATTGCAGGCGACGGTGTAGCGAGCCGGATTGCTCGTCTCGAGCTTCACCTGGAGGCGTTCGACGGAGGAATCCACGAAGCGGACGGTGCCGCCGATCGCACCCTGTTCGCCCATGACGTGCCAGGGCTCGAGCGCCTGGCGCAGTTCCAGCTTGCAGCCCTCGTATTCCACCTCGCCGAAGAAGGGGAAGCGGAATTCCAGCTGCGCCTCGAACCATTCCGGCCGCAGGTCGAAACCGTTGTCGCGCAGGTCCTGGAGGACATCGAGAAAGTCTGCCCAGATGAAGTGCGGCAGCATGAAACGGTCGGCAAGCGCGGTGCCCCAGCGGACGAACTTGCCCTGCAGCGGGTTCTTCCAGAACCGGGCGATGAGGGCACGAACCAGCAACTGCTGGGCGAGCGACATGCGCGCATTCGGTGGCATCTCGAAGCCGCGGAACTCGACGAGGCCAAGACGCCCGGTTGGGCCATCGGGAGAAAACAGCTTGTCGATGCAGATTTCTGAGCGGTGGGTGTTGCCGGTGACGTCGGTCAGGAGGTTGCGGAACAGCCGGTCCACCAGCCAGGGCAGGGGAGGCTCGCCCTGTCCGGGGGCGGGCACTTGGGCCAGCGCGATCTCCAGCTCGTAGAGCGAGTCGTGGCGGGCCTCGTCGATGCGCGGCGCCTGCGATGTCGGGCCGATGAAGAGGCCCGAGAAGAGGTAGGACAGCGACGGATGGCGCTGCCAGTGGAGCACGATGCTCTTCAACAGGTCCGGGCGGCGCAGGAAAGGGCTGTCGTTCGGGTTGGCGCCACCGACGACGACATGGTTGCCGCCGCCGGTGCCGGTGTGGCGGCCGTCGATCATGAACTTGTCGGCGCCGAGCCGGCTCTGGCGGGCTTCCTCGTAGATCGCCGTGGTGATGTCGACGGTCTCCTTCCAGCTCGAGGCCGGATGGATGTTGACCTCGATGACGCCGGGATCGGGCGCCACGCGAATGACATTGATGCGTTCGTCATGCGGCGGCGCGTAACCTTCGATATGGACCGGCATCCCGAGGCTATCGGCCGCGTTTTCGGCGGCGGCGATCAGTGCCAGATAGTCTTCAATGCGCTCCACCGGCGGCATGAAGACGCAAAGGCGCCCGTCGCGGGGTTCCACGGAGATTGCAGTGCGCACCGCGCCGCCAATTTCGCCCGCCACCTGCTCGACGCGGCCGGGATTGGCCGGGTCAGTGGCCCGGAAGGAGGATTCCGGCATGGCGCGGCCGGCGGGGACGATGGCGTCGGGGAGGGGATCACGCGGGATCGTTGGATCTGCCTCGTGGATATATGGAAACTGTGAGGGCGGCACATGGGGCAGGGTGCCGAGCGGCAAGCGATAACCCACGGGACTGTCGCCGGGAACGAGGAAGATCTTGCCGCGCCGCGTGCGCCATTTCTCGCTCACCCAACGGCGGCTGGGTGGTGCGCCGCGCGCCTGCGAGTTCCAGGCCTGTACGGGCAGCACGTAACCGCTCGGTGTCGTCAGGCCACGTTCGAAGACGCGGGCGATGCGGCTGCGCTCTTCCGGATCTTTCAGCTTGGAGTTGGAGGGATCGACATTGTCCGGCAGGCTGCCTTCGCGCAGGATCCATTCGGCGGGATCTTCATAGGCCGGAAGCACCATCTCGGTGTCGATGCCGAGTTCGGTGGCGAGCGCGAAGAGCAGCTTTTGGGCGTCACCTTCGCCGACATGGTAGTCGCCGCCTTCCTGGGCAATCAGATCCGGCTTGTTCCAGATCGGCCGGCCGTCCTTGCGCCAATAGAGCGAGAAGGTCCAGCGCGGCAGGCTTTCGCCCGGATACCACTTGCCCTGACCGTAATGCAGGAAGCCGCCCGGCGCAAAACGTTCGCGCAGCCGGCGGATCAGGATGTCGGCCTTTTCCCGCTTGGTCGGGCCGACTGCGGCTGTATTCCATTCGTCGGACTGGAAGTCGTCGATCGACACGAAGGTCGGTTCGCCGCCCATGGTGAGACGAACATCTTCGGCGGCAAGCACGGCATCGACCTGTTCGCCCAATGCGTTGAGCGCGTCCCAGCTTTCATCCGAAAACGGCTTGGTGATGCGCGGGTGCTCGGCGACACGCTCTACCTTCATGTCGAAGGCAAAGCTCGTCTCCGCTTCGCCAAAGTAGCCGCCAGAGATCGGTGCGGCATTGCGGTAATGGGGCGTCGCGGCAAGCGGGATATGACTTTCGCCGGTCAGGAGGCCCGAGGTGGGATCGAGCCCGATCCAGCCGGCGCCGGGCAGGTAAACTTCCGCCCAGGCATGCAGGTCGGTGAAATCCACTTCGGTGCCGGACGGGCCATCGAGCGCCTTCAGGTCCGGCGTCAGCTGGATGAGGTAACCGGACACGAAGCGCGCGGCAAAACCGAGATGGCGCAGCACCTGGACGAGCAGCCAGCTGGTATCGCGGCAGGAGCCCTTGGCGAGGGTGAGCGTTTCCTCCGGCGTCTGCACGCCGGGTTCCATGCGGATGACATAGGCGATCTCGCGCTGCAGGCGGGCGTTGAGGCCGACCACCATGTCCACCGTCGGCTGGCCCGGCGTCTTGTCGATCGTGTCAAGGAAGGCCTGGAGGTTGGGCGTCGCCGGCTCCGGCTTGCGGTAGATCGACAGGTCCTCGACGAGGTTTTCCGGATAGAGGAACGGCCAGTTCGTCGCCTCTTCCTCCACGAAGAAGTCGAACGGGTTGTAGACCGTCATGTCGGCAACAAGGTCGACCTCGATCTTGAACTCGGTTGCCGGTTCGGGAAAGACGAACCGGGCGAGGTAATTGCCGTAAGGATCCTGCTGCAGATTGACGAAATGGTTCTGCGGCGAAACCTTGAGCGAATGGCTCAATACCTTTGTTCGGGAATGGGCGGCGGGCTTGAGGCGGATGATCTGCGGTCCGAGGCGGACGGGTTTGTCGTACATGTAATGGGTGAGGTGGTAGATACTCGCCTTGATCGACATCGGTTCCCCAAAAGCAGCCTGTTGCACGGATTTTGGGCGCTGCCTGAGAAGAATGCAAGGTACAATACTTGGGGTAGGCCCAAGATGTTTGCCGGCTGTTGCTGGCACTGCCTCCTGCAAAGCCTGCAGCGGCATGATAAAGCTCGGAGAATACGACAAGGCGGCAGGGAATAAAGACCGATGACCCATGCTCAGGAAGCGGCTCCGCAATCTTACGAGCTTCCGTTCGGCAGTCAGTTGCGGATGATGGTCGGCGCCTTCTGGAGCGCCGAGGTGCGCAACAAGGTGCTGGTGCTGACGGTGGCGTTGCTCGCCGTCATCTTCGCCACCACGTATGCGACCTACAAGCTGAATGAATGGAACGGGCCCTTCTATGACGCGCTGGAGCGGCGCGACATGCCCGAATTCCTGAACCAGTTGATGGTGTTCGGCGTCCTCGGCGTGTCGCTGACGCTGCTCAACGTCATCCAGCAGTGGCTGAACCAAACCACGGCGCTGCGCATGCGCGAAGGCCTCGCGCGTGACCTTGCGGAAGTGTGGCTGAAACCCGGCCGGGCGCTGAAACTCGGCGGTGCCGGCGCCATCGCCAACAATCCCGACCAGAGGCTGCATGAGGATACGCGCATCCTGGCGGAGAACACGACGTCGCTGGCGATCGGTCTCGTTAATTCCACCATCCTGCTCGCAAGCTTCATCGGCGTGCTCTGGGCGATATCGTCGGACTTCGGCTTCCGCATCGACGGGCGCGTCATCACCATTCCGGGCTATATGGTGTGGGCGACCATCCTTTATGCGCTCGCCGGCTCGCTCTTGAGCAGTTTTGTCGGCCGTCAGTTGCCGCGGCTCAATGCCGACCGCTATGCCCGCGAGGCAGACCTTCGCGCCACACTGGTGCGGACAAACGAGAACCTCCTGCCGATCACGCTGGCACGCGGCGAAGCGAGCGAACTCAACCGCGTCCACTATGCAATCGATGGCGTGCTGCACATGCTGCAGCGGCTGGCAGTAGCACTCGCCAACCTGACATGGGTCTCCGCCGGCTTCGGCTGGCTCTCAGTCGTGGCGCCGATCATCATCGCCTCACCGATGTATTTCTCCGGCGAGCTTTCCTTTGGTGGCTTGATGATGGCGGTGGGTGCCTTCAATCAGGTCAACCAGGCGCTGCGCTGGTATGTCATCAACTTCAGCGTCATCGCGGATTGGCGGGCGACGCTGGCGCGCGTTTCCTTCTTTCGCAACGCGCTGCTCGCGATGGATACGCCGGCCGCGGAAGGCGAGGTGATCAGCCACCGGATGGGGTCGTCGGAGGAGGGGATCACCCTTCGCGGCGTCGCGGTCTATGCTGAGCCGGACAAGGGCGAGGCGGGACACGGCATCCGCATGGGCGACGAGGCATGCACGATCTCTGCCGGGGAGCGGGTGATGATGAGTGGCGATCCGGGTGCCGACCGACACCTGTTCTTCGCGGCGCTTGCCGGGACCTGGCCGTGGGGGCGGGGCGAGATCACCTTGCCGCAAGGCGAGACGATGATCCTGATGCCGCAGGAAGGGTATCTCCCCTTCGCCAGCCTGCGGGAGGCAATGACCTATCCCGCCGGCGCCACCGGTATCAGCGACGAGGCACAAAGGACAGCTCTAGAGGTCGTGGGTCTGGAGCGTTACGCAGACCGGCTCGACGCGGTGGAGCGCTGGGACCGCCTCCTTGACAAGGAGGAGGAGGCAGCGCTGCAGGTGGCCAATGTGCTGCTGCGCAAGCCGCAATGGCTGGTGATCGACGACGTGCTGGAGGGGCTCGAACCGCAGGTACAGGCGCGGCTGGTGGAGGCGCTGGCAACGCTCGAAGGTTCAACGATCATCTATATCGGTCATTCGCAAGCCTTCAGCGACGCGATGTCGCCGAAGCTCCTGCACCTGGCGCCGCTGCAGCCCGGCGAGCCTGTAAAGGAGGATGCACCGGAAGAAACGGAGCGGTGAACGGTTCTGCGGGAGGTGCGCCGTCAGAGCTTTTCGCCGGGCAGGGCGGCTGCCTGGCGGATCCAGTCCGCAAGCTGCGTTTCGTCGATCACATCATCTTCGTGGATGTGGAAATAACGGACCTCCTTCTGCTTCGAGCTTTCCGGCGGCTGCGGCACCAATGATGTGCCCCGGAAGAAGGTGAGCTTCACGTAGCGGTCGAAGCAGTGGAAGGCGAGGAACCAGCCGTTGCCCTCAATGCCATAGAAGGGCGTGTTCCACTTCACCGCCTTGCGAACATCCGCAACCGTCTTTTCGACGAGCCCGTCTATCGCGCGTCCAACCCGCTGCTTCCAGCCGGGCATGGCGGCGATATAGGCTTGGACCGGCGCGTCTCCGTCGCCCTTCGGGATCTGCGGATTGCCACCGGACAGGAGTTTTGGCTTGTCCATGCTCAAGCTCCCTTGAAGGTTGCCGCTTTTCCATCAACCTCTGAGCTTCCATAACAGAAATCGCCTCGCGGGACGATCCCGTCAGCGCCACATGCCGCGCATCCTCGCCGTTACATCGATGCGCACCTGCTGGCGATGCTGGCGTTCGGCATCCGACATGGGCGCCACGACCGGCCATGCGGTGGTTTCAAAAAACTGCAGCAAGGTGGCCGGGATGAAGCGGGAGCGCGAGGCATAAACATGCCGGTCGCCCTGTGACTGCTGACCGTGCACGAAAAACCGCTGCGGCGTGATGAGATGCAGGTGGTCCTTCGCCCGCGTCATCGCGACATAAAGCAGGCGGCGTTCTTCCTCCAGCTCGGCCGTGGAGCCGGTGCCGAGGTCGGATGGAATGCAGCCATCGACGCAGTTGAGCAGGAAGACCGACCGCCATTCCTGGCCCTTGGCGGAATGGATGGTGGAGAGGATCAGGTAATCCTCGTCCAGCAGTGGCACCCCGGCTTCCGCGCTCGTCGCGTCCGGCGGATCGAGCGTCAGCTCGGTGAGGAAACGTTCTCGCGACGCATAACCGGCTGCGATCTGCTCGAGCTGCAACAGGTCGGCCTTGCGGGTTTCGGCATCCTCGTGGATGCGTTCCAGGTGCGGCTCGTACCACTGGCGGGCAAGGCCGATCTCGGACGGCCAGCCTTCCTTTCGGCGCACCGCGCTAAGCATCTCGACGAAGGCCGGCCAATCGGCGCCGGAGCGCGGCGGCGCCGGGATTTCTTCGAGCGCTGCGAGCGGCTCCGGATCGGCGGAGATGGCATCGAGGATCTTGCCCGCCGTCTGTGGACCGACGCCCGGGATGAGCTGCATCAGCCGGAAACCTGAAACGCGATCGCGCGGGTTCTGCGCAAATCTCAGCGCCGCCAGCATGTCCTTCACATGCGCGCTATCGAGGAACTTCAGGCCGCCGAACTTGACGAACGGGATATTGCGGCGCGTGAGCTCCACTTCCAGCGGGCCGGAATGGTGGGAGGCGCGAAACAGGACCGCCTGGTTCTTCAGCGTCATGCCCGCCTCGCGGTTTTCCAGCACCTTTTCAACGATGTAGTTGGCCTGTTCCGCCTCATCCTTCACGGTAACGAGGCGCGGTCGCTCCTCGGCTTCCCTGTCGGTCCAGAGGTTTTTGGTGAAGCGCTCGCGGGCCAGATCGATGACACCGTTGGCGGCCGCCAGGATGGTCGTGGTGGAGCGGTAGTTGCGATCGAGCGTGACGATCTGCGCCGGCGGATCGAAACTTGCCGGGAAATCGAGGATGTTGCGGATCGTCGCGGCGCGAAAGGAATAGATCGACTGGGCATCATCGCCGACGACGGTGAGCCCGCGGCCGCCCGGCTTCATCGCCATGAGGATGGACGACTGCAGGCGGTTCGTGTCCTGGTATTCATCGACCAGGACATGGTCGAAACGAGTGCCGACATCCTCAGCAATGGCCGGTTCGGCCATCATCTGCGCCCAGTAGAGCAGCAGGTCGTCGTAATCGAGGACGTTCTGGGCCTGCTTGGCTTCGACATAAGCGCCAAACAGTTCCCGCAGCTGCTTTTCCCAGTTGAGGCACCAGGGAAACTGCCCTTTCAGCACCTCGTCCAGCGGCGTCTCGGAATTGACGGCGCGGGAATAGATGGCAAGGCAGGTGCCCTTGGTCGGAAACCGGCTTTCCATCTTCGAGAAACCGAGCTCGTGGCGCACGAGGTTCATCAGATCGGCGGAATCTTCCCGGTCGTGGATGGTGAAGTCGGGATCAAGGCCGATCTGCTGGGCGTAAAGCCGCAGGATACGTGCCCCGATGCCGTGGAAGGTGCCGGCCCAGGCAAGCGCATCGGTCATCACGCCGGCATTGGCGCCCAGCACCTGCTTGCAGATGCGCTCGACACGGCGCGCCATTTCGGACGCCGCGCGACGGGAAAAGGTCATCAGCAGGATGCGGCGCGGATCAGCGCCAGAGACGATGAGGTGTGCCACCCGGTGCGCCAGCGTGTTCGTCTTGCCGGAGCCGGCACCGGCAATCACCAGCAGCGGACCGGCCGCACCGCCATTTGGCACGTCTGAACCGTGCTCCACGGCCCGGCGCTGTGCATCATTGAGCTTTTCCAGATAGGCGATCGACATTCGTTCCCGCAGGCCTGTTCCCGATGTGTTCGGCAGCAATAGCTGATTCGCCGCCAAGACGCCCGTTGTTCGGTGGCGGGTTCGGCCATCGGGTTGCGTGAAGCGTACGGACATCAAGCCCGAATTAGGCAGGGGCAGTTCGTGCAGATGTCGGGAACAGAGCGGGTCGCTCCGTGGTTTGGAACCTCGCGGGTTCGTTCACGTTATCTGCCCATCATTCATCGGGGGTATTTTCCATGCTGAAATGGGCACTGATTTTCCTGGTCATCTCGCTGATTTCCGGCTTTCTCGGCTTCTCGGGCATTTCGCAGGCCACGGCCGGCATCGCCAAAATCCTGTTCTTCCTCTTCCTCGTTGTCTTCGTGATCCTGGTGGTCTTCGCATTCGCTGTCGGCAGCGCGGTTTTCTGAAAACACGGCGAGGTTACGACGAGGGAGGCCTCAGCCTGCACGGGCTGGGGCTTTCGCGTAGATGTTGTCGAAGCCTAACCCAAGCTGGCGTCGCGATACCGGTTGCGTATCAGCTTCATGTAATAGCTGCCGGGGGATGAAGTAGTTCTCAGGTCATCGATGACATAGTCGGGCACATCGCAGAACTCGCGGATCTGCCCATTGGACATGAAGATCTTCAATCGCGACGATGCCATGTCGTATTCCGCGGCATCCAGGAGCTTCGATTGCAGCACAACATGCATTTCGCCACCCGCCTGTCCGATACTCCTCCCAACGAGCAAGAATAAGCAGGATCTGAGGCGAGTCAATTAGCGCAATCAGCGCGCGTTGCTTAACGGCATAGTGCATTACCGTTGCTATCGACGACGCAGTTGCGCTGGGTTGCGCCGATGCTGCGCGCCTTCCGCGATGGCCGTTCCTGTATCACGCCGGGACGTCTTCCGCCGATTTGGCCGGAGACGCCACCATACTGTGTATCAATGTCGAAGTTTTGGTTTCCGTAAGTGCCGGTATAGCCGCCACTGCCATTCGGTGCGATTTCGTAGTTGCGGTACTGTTGTGCAGTGGCGGGCGACGCAGCGAGAAGAATTGCGACGAGAGGCAGTGTCTTCATGATCGAGCTCCTTTTCCTCCTCAATCCATCAACGTGCAGGAAGTTTCCTCGCGACGACGTGCCAGCCGAGCGTCATGAGTTCGGAGGAGCGCCGGTTTAAAGCCTCGCCGTCATCGGCGGCTGCCGCGCGGGCGATCTTGGTGGCGAGCTTGAGGATCTCGCGTTTGACGAACGACAGCTTTGTCTTGGTGTATTTGCGGTAGGTGTGGGCGGTGCGACCGAGTTCCTGCTCCAGGAAATCGAAATAGCCGCCATTGGCCTCCAGCAGCACGATTTCGCAGCCGAGGCGCTCCAGGTGATGCCGGTAAAAGAAGCGCGAAAAACCGGTTGCGTAGTGGTAGGGCGCAAAATGCGTCATCGACCAGAACGGTGCGGTGATGATCAGCGTCCCGCCATCGGCCGTCAGCCGCACAAGCTTTTCCAGGGCCGCCACGGGATCGGGAACGTGCTCGAGCACCTCGGTGCAGAGGACGGCGTCGTAGGATACGTCTTCCGGGATGTCCAGGAGGTCACAACGGATGTCGATCTGGCTGAAATCCCAGTTGCCGGTCTGCAGGCCCGACTGGTCGCCTTTGCCGTCGTAAACAGCAACATCCTGGGCGACGTAACGGAGATGGTCGCAGAAGGGCTTGTACTGGCATTCCCCAGCGCCGACGTCGAGGATCGAGCTTCCCGCTTGGAGTGCGCGCAGCTGCTTGCCGACCCATTGCGCACGCGCGTCTTCGTTCTTGTTCATCAATTTCCCCGCCTCCTGCCATTTCGATTGCTAGCCTGCCGATGAGCAGGCCGCGCAGAATGACATTTCTTACCGGGACGCCGTCAAGAGGGCGGCAGGTCTGGGGGAGATGACAGGGTATAAATGTCAAAAAGGCTCCCGATTTCCCGGAAGCCTCTGCTGTTCAGCGAATTGGATGGTGGGCGTGACAAGGATCGAACTTGTGACCCCTACGATGTCAACGTAGTGCTCTCCCGCTGAGCTACACGCCCATCCGATGGCGGCGCATAGACCATAGACTGGCCGGGCCGTCAACTGGTTTTTGCCATGAAATGCGAACCTTTTTTCAAAGCCTTGCAGATCAGGGCAAAGGCGGCCCTCAGGCCGCCAGGAGCTTGTTCACTTCGTCCACGAGATCGCGCAGGTGGAACGGTTTGGAGAGAACCTTGGCGTCCTTCGGAGCCTTGGAATCAGAGTTCAGCGCGACAGCCGCAAAGCCGGTGATGAACATGACCTTGAGGTCCGGATCGAGTTCGGTGGCGCGGCGTGCGAGTTCGATGCCGTCCATTTCAGGCATGACGATGTCGGTCAGGAGCAGCGAAAACGGCTCTTCGCGCAGCCGGTCATAGGCGCTCGCGCCGTTGTCGAAGGAAGCCACCTTGTAGCCCGCCTTTTCCAGCGCCTTCACGAGGAATCGGCGCATATCATTATCGTCTTCGGCGAGAAGGATTTTCTGAATCATCTCCGGGACCGTCATCCAATGCAACTTTTTTAATGTTTTTCGTAACTCTCACACTGCCAAGGCACGGTAAAGATCCGTTTAATGCGGCCGGGAGAGGATCTGGTAGGGTATAGATAGTATGGACTTCCCGCCGGGCAACTGGCAACATGGATCTCCGAACAAGTTCGCGACATGGTAAAGGCAGGATGGATTGCAGCGCGGGTGATTTTGAACATTTTGAAGTAAGGGAGCCCGCCACCCAGACCATCCCCTTCGTTTTCAACTCCCCGCATAGCGGCCGCGTTTATCCCCCCGCTTTCCTGGCCGAAAGCAATCTCGATTCGCTCGCCATTCGCCGCTCCGCCGACCACTATGTCGACGAGCTGTTTGCCGAAGCGACCGAACTCGGTGCGCCGCTGCTCATGGCCCACTTTCCCAGGGCGTATCTCGATGTGAACCGCGAGCCCTACGAGCTCGATCCGCGCATGTTCGACGGGCCCTTGCCGCCCTTCGTCAACATCGGCTCGATGCGGGTTGCCGGCGGGCTTGGCACCATTCCGCGCATCGTGGCGGAGAACATGGAGATCTACCGCAGGCGCTTGCCGGTGGCGGAAGGCCTGTCCCGTATCGATGCAATCTACAAACCTTACCATGCGTGCCTGAGGAAACTGATCGCCCGCACCCATGCCCGGTTCGGGCTTGCGGTGCTGATCGACTGCCATTCGATGCCGGGCAATATCCGCGTCTCCGGCCCTGAGTCGCGGCCGGACTTCATCATCGGCGATCGCTACGGCACGAGTGCTTCGGCCGAGCTGTCGCGGGCGGCAATGCAGATCCTTGATGGGCTTGGTTTCGCCGCCGTGCGCAACAAGCCCTATGCCGGCGGCTTCATCACCGAACATTACGGGCGCCCGGTGCGCGGACTGCATGCGCTGCAGATCGAGATCAACCGTTCGCTTTACGTGGATGAGGTAACGCTCGAGAAGCGGCCGGAATTCACCGCGATCGCCGAGGCGCTTGCCGTCTTCATGCGCCAGATGGCCGAGTTCGTTGCCGATTTTTCCGGCCAGAGCGGCGCACTCGCCGCCGAATAAACTCGCCGAGCGATTCCCCACCCTGCAGGCAAAAAAAACCGCGCTTCCGCGCGGCTAAGTCTAGGGAGGAAACACCCAAGGAGGGTATTCACAGTCAAAGACTGTGCTTGGGAGACTAGGTTTGCGATGCACAAACGTCAAGCATGAATTTCTCATGCCTAACTTTCGGGCACGCTAAATTTGCTCTTCCGGATGCTGCCATTTGCCGGTGAAGCGCTTGTCCCGACTGGGTTTTCAGACGTCGCCCAAGACGCTAGAGATGAGATCCCGCCACAAGGATTTTTCTTCATGCTTCCGGATCGTGACTTCTTCTACAGGCTGGCTGATGCGGCGAAGGCAGAGACCCTGCCGCGCTTTCGCACCGGGCTTTCGGTGGTCAACAAGATGGCGGGCGGCTTTGATCCGGTAACGGAAGGCGATCAGGCGGCGGAGAAGGCGATTCGCGCCCTCATTACCGAGCATTTCCCGGAGCATGGGGTTCTTGGCGAAGAGCATGAGAATGTGGGGCTTGATCGCGAGCATGTCTGGGTGATCGACCCGATCGATGGCACGCGCTCCTTCATCTCCGGGCTTCCCGTCTGGGGTACGCTGATCGGCTTCCAGACCAATGGTCGCGCTGCCATGGGCCTGATGGACCAGCCGTTTATCGGCGAACGTTATTTTGCCGACGGGACGCAGACGCATTATTGCGGACCAGATGGCGAGCGGGTGATCTCGGTGCGCGACTGCGGCGAGCTTGGCAATGCGACGCTCTTCACCACCTCTCCGCATATCTTCACCGGGACCGATCTTGAGCGCTATCGTGCGGTGGAGGAGCGGGTCCAACTGTTCCGTTACGGCTGCGATTGTTATGCCTATGTGCTGCTCGCTTCCGGCCAGATCGACCTCGTCGTCGAAAACAGCCTCAAGCCCTATGACGTTGGCGCGCTGATCCCGATCATCGAGCAGGCGGGCGGCATCATCACCACCTGGGACGGCGGTCGGCCGGAAAATGGCGGCAACATCATCGCTGCCGGCAGCAAGGCGGTGCACGAACAGGCGCTGGCACTGCTCGCCGGCCGATGAAACTCAGGCTGCGGTCTCGGAGAGGCCGAAACCGCCGTCCTGGCCGGGCATGAAGGCGTCGATGGCGGCCATGGCTTGCGCCCGGTAGATGTCGCGTTCCTGGAAAAGCTCGTGGCGTGCGCCGTTGATTGTCACCAGCTGTCCGGCGCGGAAATTTCGCGACAGCTCCTCCTGCGCCCGATAGGGCACGATCGGGTCAAGCACCGGTGCGAGGATCAGCGTCGGGATGGTGATCTGGGTCAGATGCGCCTGATTGTTGACGCGCTTCATCGCCTTGAACGTCTCGTGCAGCCAGCGGGCCGTGGGCGCCCCGACCGTCAGCTCCGGGTGGGCGTTGATGATCTCGAGGTTGCGACGGAAACGACCCAGATCCGACGTGATCGGATTGCCCTCGAAGGGCCGGTGGTTCTGGTCCTTGCCCATCGCCAGGCTGCCAAGCCCCGTCCAGGAGGCGGCGGTGGAGAGCGCGCGGATCAGCCCTTCGGGAACTCCCTGGCCGGAGAGCGCGGTATAGGGCGCGGCAAGCGCCATGCGGTGGATGCGGTTCGACAGCCGCGGCGCAGCCGACAGGGCGACGAGTGCGCCGGTTGAGTGGCCGACCAGGAAGAACGGCAGTCGGGCATCCGGCAGCACGATGTGCTCGAGGAAGAGCTCAAGATCCTTCTCGTAATCGGAGAAGCGCCGGACGTGCCCCTTCCTGGGGTTCTTTGTCAGCCGGTCTGAGCCACCCTGGCCGCGCAGGTCGAAGGTCGCGACCCAGAGCCCCTTGGCGTTGAGCTCGCGGATCGTTTCAAAGTACTTCTCGATGAACTCGTTGCGCCCCTGTATGATGACGACGGTGCCCGCCGCCGGCACGACGGATGAGCGAAACAGCCCGTAGCGTAATCTCGCGCCGCGATGGCCGGTGAAATAACCGCAGGTGTAGTTCTCCGGGGCAGGGTTGCCGTCGGTGAGGTGGAGAATGTCAGGCGATACAGCGGGCGTGGTATTCATGTGTGTCAAGCGACAGCAAGCGGCTGTGAAGGTCAAGCGGGTTTTGCGTTTCTGTGGCCCAAGAGGTTGGCCTGGAGCGAAACGGTTCAAGGGGATGTGCGGGAAAAAGAAGCCGGAACCGGCGGTACGGGAGCCCGCGCAAGTTCCGGCAAGCATGACTGAAGCGAAGGGACGAATGGGCTCCAGTCGTTAGAGGCAGTCTGCCTTCCAGATCTGCTGGTCTAGCCTCATGCGCCTGAACCCTTGCGAAACGGGGTGTTCACCTGACATTCATGGCGTCGCGCTTCTCGCGAAAAAGGGGTCTTGAAGCCGCGAAATCGAATTCCCATCTTCACCCTGCGGGCGCCGAAAAGGGTCCGCGCAGCGGCTACGGCATCGCCAGAACGGGATGCTGAAGGCCCAAGATCATCGCAACGTCGCTTCAAAGAGAGGACACCATGCGTCACGTCGATTTTACCCCGCTCTATCGCTCCACGGTTGGTTTCGACCGCCTTTTCAACCTGCTTGATTCCCGCGGCCCGGCTGAACAGACCCCCAGCTACCCGCCCTACAATATCGAGCGGACGGGCGATAACACCTACCGCATCACCATGGCCGTTGCCGGCTTCGATGAAAGCGAACTTTCGATCGAGTCACAGGCTCATGCACTGACGGTCAAGGGTGAGAAGAGCGAAGAAGAAAACGCTGAACAGAGCGAATTCCTGTATCGCGGCATTGCCAAGCGTGCCTTCGAGCGCCGCTTCCAGCTGGCCGATCATGTTGAAGTCCAGTCGGCTTCGTTGAAGAACGGCCTGCTCCATATCGACCTCGTCCGGAACATTCCGGAAGCCATGAAGCCGCGTCGTATCTCGATTGCTTCCGAACCGGTCGCAGCCAAGACGATCGAAGCCCAGGTGGCTCCGCAGCAGATCAACTAAGCCTTCAAGACCTCCAGTCAAAGGCTCGCATGCAAGAACGCTCCTTCCTCCGGGAAGGAGCGTTTTTTGTATGTGCTCAGGCGGCCGCCGACGGGGCGGGCGCGTCCGTCGTCTTCAGGCGGTTTGCGTATTTCTGGGCAATCACCGCGCAGGCCATCAGCTGGATCTGGTGGAAGATCATCAGCGGCAGGACGATGGCACCAACGGCAGACGACTGGTTGGCGAAGATGGCGTTTGCCATCGGCACGCCGCTCGCGAGCGACTTCTTCGAGCCGCAGAACAGGATGGTGATCTCGTCTTCCTTGTTGAAGCCGAGCAGGCGACTGCCGAACATGGTGATGCAGAGCACGACGATCAGCAGCAGGATATCAACGATGATGACGACCGCGATGTCGGTGAACGAGAAGGTGTGCCACAGGCCTTCGATGACGGCTTCGGAGAAGGCGAGGTAGACCACCATCAGGATCGAGCCGCGATCGACCGGGGCGAGCAGCTTCTTCTTGGAGCGGATCCAGTCACCGATCCATGGCTGCAGGATCTGGCCGACGATGAAGGGCAGCAGGAGCTGCAGCAGGATGCTTTCCAGCGCATCCCAGGAGAAGCCCGAGGAGCCGGTGGTGGACAGAAGCACGCCGACGAGCAGCGGCGTCAGGAACATGCCGAGGATGTTGGAGCCGGAAGCCGCGACGATGGCGGCCGGTACGTTGCCGCCTGCCATCGAGGTGAACGCAATCGACGACTGGACGGTCGAGGGAACGACGCAGAGGAACAGGAAGCCGGTGTAGAGCGGTGCGGCCAGGATGTCTTCGGGCAGGAAGCCGATCATCAGGCCGAGGATCGGGAAGATCGCAAACGTGGTGAGCAGGATGGTGAGGTGCAGGCGCCAGTGAAGCGCACCGGCAACCACAGTGTCACGCGACAGGCGGGCACCATGCAGGAAGAACAGAAGACCGATGGCGATGTCGGTCGCGAGCTCGAACCACTCCGCATAAACGCCCTGGATCGGCAGGATCGATGCGAGGATGACGGCAAGGACGAGGAGGACCGTAAAGCGGTCCGGCATAAAACGGCTCATGACGGATTCCTTATTCAGTGGCTCCCCTTTCGGCCAAAGCGAAGCAGAATGCAAACAATTCCGCCGCAGTGCAGCAACAGATCCGGTGGGTTGCGGCCACATTTCCGACAGATGCCGGGGAAACATTTGTCCCCACGCATCTTTTTCTTTGCCCTTGCGTTCTGGCTGCGGCGAAACAACAGGGAGCTTCCCGTGAGCAATGCGGATCTGAATCAGGCGCAAGCCGAGACTGCCCTTCTCCAAGAGGTCAAGAACTTGCGGGCCGAGGTTGCCCGGTTGTCCGCACGGCTCGAAACACTTGACCATGCCGCTCCCGCCGCGCCGCCCGAAGATCCACATCCGTGGATCAAGATTGCCGCCACCGTCGGCATCACTTTCGCGATCGGAAAGATCATCCAGATGCTGCGGCTGCCGACCGCCACCACGGCAGCCATTCCGCTGATCACCAACCAGGTGAACAAACACATCTTCTAAGGGACGTGCCCCAAGGCAGGCTTAAGACCCGCCATGGCAAGAGGAGCTATTCCATGTCTTCAGGTAAACTGGCCGTCATCACAGGGGCGTCTTCCGGGATCGGGCTGGAACTGGCGCGGATTGCCGCCGCGCGGGGCTTCGACCTCATCATCGCAGCCAATGAGCCGGACATCGACAAGGTGGCGAGTGACTTGCGCCGCTCCGGGGTGCTAGTCGATGCCATGCAGGTCGACCTTTCGGAGATCGCCGGCGTGCAGGACTTCGTGCGTTTCGTGCAGGACAAGGGCCAGCCGGTGGATGTGCTGATCGCCAATGCCGGGATTGACCGCGGCCACGCCTTCCTGGACCAGGAGCTTGGCGATGCGCTCGCCATCATCGATACCAATATCCGCGGCACGGTCGCGCTTCTGCATATCCTCGGGCGGGACATGCGCGAGCGCGGTGACGGGCGCATCATGATCACCGGGTCAATCGTCAGCATGATCCCCGGGCCGTTCCACGCGGTCTATAGCGCCAGCAAGGCCTTCCTTTATTCCTTCGCCATGGCACTGCGTGGCGAACTGGCGGGTGCGGGCGTCAGCGTCACCTGCCTCATCCCAGGCGCAACCGATACGCCAATCTATGAGAAGGCGGACATGGTCGATACCGTGGTCGGCCAGGTGCACAAGCCGGATCCCGCTGAGGTGGCCAAGGCTGGCTTCGACGCCATGATGGAAGGTGACCGGGAGGTGGTTCCCGGCATCCTCAACAAGCTGATTGTCGCGGCAGCCAATGTCATGCCTTCGGCCGTGCTGACTGCCGTGCATGCCGCAGCGGCCAAACCGCAGGATAAGGACCCGGCGCGCTAGGCCGGGTTCCGGTGCGTCAGTCGGCAGGTGGCTCGAGCGTCTCTCAGCCTGCCTTGCAGATCGCCAGGAACTGGTCGATGTCTTCTTCCGTCGTCGCAAATGAGGTGACGAGGCGGACGAGTGTTTCGTCGCTGCCGACGAGGTCCGGCTGGTTCAACGGAACCGGCCAGCCGTAGAACCTGGCGCCCTTGTTTTCGGCCGATGTGGCAGCCGCCTTGCTCAAAACCGCAAAGACTTCGTTCGACGTCGTTTCCCACGCAAGCCGCGAGCTGTTCTGGGTGCGGATGCCAGCGCGCAGGCGGTCGGCCATGGTGTTGGCGTGCCGTGCGAGATCAAGCCAGCGATCACCTTCGAGATAAGCTTCGAACTGGGCCGAGATGAAGCGTGTCTTGGAAAACAGCTGTGCGGAACGCTTGCGGATGAAGGCAAAGTCGCGGGCAAGGTCCCGGTTGAAGAAGACGATGGCTTCTGCACACCAGCAGCCGTTCTTGGTGCCGCCGAAGGAGAGCACGTCGACGCCGCGCTTCCATGTCATCTCGGCGGGCGAGCAGCCGAGCGCCACGAGCGCGTTGGCAAAGCGGGCGCCGTCCATGTGCACCGGTAGGCCGTTCTTGCGGGCGATGGCGGTCAGGGCGTCGATCTCGTCAAGGCTGTAGACCGTGCCGGTCTCGGTGGCCTGGGTGAGGGTGAGGGCGGCGGCGCGGCCGTGATGCAGCGAGTCCTGCGGGTAACCGGCAATGCGGCTGCTTAGTTTTTCCGGGTCGATCTTGCCGCCTGCGCCTTCCACTGGCACCATGCGCATGCCGGAGAAGAAATCCGGCGCGCCGCATTCATCTTCGATCACATGCGCCTCGGAATGGGCAAAGACGACGCCGCCGGTGCGGGCCATGCTGGCGAGCGACAGCGAATTCGCGGCGGTACCCGTGGACACGAAGAAAACGGATACCTCGCGTTCGAAGATTTCGTTGAAGCGGGCTTCGACGGTCTTGTCGAGTTCGCTGTTGCCGTAAGCCGCGGCAAACCGGGTGGACTCACGTGACAGACGGTCATTGATGGCAGGATGGGCGCCTGCCCAGTTATCGGAAGCGAAGAACATATTGAGGCCTTGCGGGGGGAGGATGATTGCGGGAAGCGAGCTTACGATTTTTACCGATGTTCGCAATGCCAAAGCTGCACCATCGGAAAGCGATCCTAATCTGTCGAAACGATAGAAGCGCCGGTGCGCAAGGCGAGCAACAAAATTACGCCGCCGGTGTGTCGCCCGTAATCACATTGCGTCGATTGCCCGGAAAAATGTGCGTTGCCCCTTGTGGAGTCTAGGCATCTGTGCCATAGAAAATGAAGAATTAGGTCAGATATACTGTCCTAATTCAGGGACTGGCAAGCCATAACCGCGGCTGTTGAAGCACATTGCCACCCCTGTTGCGACGACCCTAAAGCTCGATCGAACAGCGGCGCTTCCTGCGGCGGACCAACGTGACGATGTCATTCTATCGAGATGTTTTGAAGCCACTTTGCCCGCCATAGGCGGCCAACAGGAGGAATGACGATGACGAAGATGCTCTCCGACGTGACCGGCGCAGGCGCCGAGGCCACCACAGGCAAAAGCATGGCTTCGACGTCTGCGGAGCGTTTCGTGGCCTCCGGCATCCCGGCGGCGCAGGGCCTTTACGATCCGCGCAACGAACACGATGCCTGCGGCGTCGGCTTCATTGCCCACATGAAGGGCAAAAAGTCGCATCAGATCGTCAAGGACGGCCTGTTCATCCTGGAAAACCTCACCCATCGCGGCGCGGTTGGCGCTGATCCGCTGATGGGCGACGGCGCCGGCATCCTGGTGCAGATCCCCGACCGTTTCTTCCGCGAGGAGATGGCAAAGCAGGGCGTCACCCTGCCGAAGGCTGGCGAATACGCTGTCGGTCACTTCTTCCTGCCGCGTGACGCTGAGCAGATCGAGCATTTCAAGAAGGTGATCATAGAGACGATCGCGGAGGAGGGGCAGCAGTTCCTCGGCTTCCGTGAAGTTCCGGTGGACAACTCGTCGCTCTCCAAGGCGCCGGAAATCGCTGCGACCGAGCCTTATCACCTGCAGGTCTTCATCGGCGCCGGGCGCGATGCCGCGACCAACCCCGATTTCGAGCGCAAGCTCTTCCTCGTCCGCAAGGTGATTTCCAACCGCATCTACGACCAGTTCGGCGGCCAGGAAACCGGCTTCTACCCGGTTTCGCTGTCGTCCTCGACGATCGTCTACAAGGGCATGTTCCTGGCCTACCAGGTCGGCGCCTACTACAAGGACCTGTCGGACCCGCGCTTCGAGACGGCCGTGGCGCTCGTTCACCAGCGTTTCTCGACCAACACCTTCCCGTCCTGGAAGCTGGCGCACCCCTACCGCATGGTCGCCCATAACGGCGAAATCAACACGCTGCGCTCCAACGTCAACTGGATGGCGGCGCGCCAGGCGTCGGTTTCGTCACCGCTGTTCGGCGACGACATATCCAAGCTGTGGCCGATCTCCTACGAAGGCCAGTCGGACACGGCCTGCTTCGACAACGCGCTCGAGTTCCTGACCCGCGGCGGTTATTCGCTCGCCCATGCGATGATGATGCTGATCCCGGAAGCCTGGGCCGGCAACCAGTCGATGCCGAAGGAGCGCAAGGCATTCTACGAATACCATGCCGCTCTCATGGAGCCGTGGGATGGCCCGGCCGCCGTCTGCTTCACCGACGGCAAGCAGATCGGCGCAACGCTCGACCGCAACGGCCTGCGTCCGGCACGTTACCTCGTCACCGATGACGACCGGGTGATCCTGGCATCCGAATCCGGCACGCTGCCGGTGCCGGAAGAAAGCATCGTCAAGAAGTGGCGCCTGCAGCCGGGCAAGATGCTGCTCATCGACATGGAGAAGGGCCAGATCGTCTCCGATGACGAGCTGAAGACCGAGCTTGCCACCAAGCACCCTTACGAGAAGTGGCTCGATCGCACCCAGCTGATCCTCGAAGAGCTGAAGCCGGTAGAGCCGCGCGCGCTGCGTCGCGACGTGTCGCTGCTCGATCGTCAGCAGGCCTTCGGCTACACCTCGGAAGACACCAAGATCCTGATGTCGCCGATGGCGACCACGGGGCAGGAAGCGGTGGGTTCCATGGGCACCGACACGCCGATCTCGGCCATGTCCAAGAAGTCCAAGCTGCTCTACACATATTTCAAGCAGAACTTCGCGCAGGTCACGAACCCGCCGATCGACCCGATCCGCGAGGAGCTCGTCATGAGCCTCGTGTCGTTCATCGGTCCGCGCCCGAACATCCTCGACCACGAAGGCATGGCGAATGCCAAGCGCCTGGAAGTGCGCCAGCCGATCCTCACCAACGGCGACCTGGAAAAGATCCGCTCGATCGGCCACACGGAAGACCGCTTCGACACCAAGACGCTCGACTTCACCTATGACATCGAGCGCGGCGCCGAAGGCATGCCGGAGATGCTCGATCGCCTGTGCGAACGTGCCGAGGCGGCGGTCAAGGGCGGTTACAACATCATCGTGCTCTCCGACCGCCAGATTGGTCCAGACCGCATCGCAATCCCGGCGCTGCTCGCAACGGCTGCCGTGCACCATCACCTGATCCGCAAGGGCCTGCGCACCTCGGTCGGCCTGGTCGTCGAATCGGGCGAACCGCGCGAAATCCATCACTTCTGCTGTCTCGCCGGCTTCGGCGCCGAGGCCATCAACCCCTACCTCGCCTTCGACACGCTCACCGACATGCATATGCGCGGCGAGTTCCCGAAGGAGGTGGACGCGCAGGAAATCGTCACCCGCTACATCAAGGCGGTCGGCAAGGGCATCCTCAAGGTCATGTCCAAGATGGGCATCTCGACCTACCAGTCCTATTGCGGCGGTCAGATCTTCGACGCCGTCGGCCTGTCGTCTGAGCTGGTCGCCAAGTATTTCTTCGGCACAGCCACCTCGATCGAAGGCATCGGCCTGAAGGAAATCGCGGAAGAAACCGTTGCGCGCCACCAGGCGGCCTTCGGCAAGGACCCGGTTCTTGCGTCGACGCTCGATATCGGCGGCGAATATGCCTACCGCATGCGCGGTGAAAGCCACGCCTGGACGCCGGACGTCGTGGCGACCCTGCAGCATGCCGTGCGCGGCAACAGCCAAGATCGCTACCGTGAGTTCGCCCAGATGGTGAATGAGACCTCGGTGCGGATGAACACCATTCGCGGCCTGTTCAAGATCAAGTCGGCGGAAACGCTCGGCCGCAAGCCGGTGCCGCTCGAAGAGGTCGAGCCGGCGGTGGATATCGTCAAGCGCTTCTCCACGGGCGCCATGTCCTTCGGCTCCATTTCGCGCGAGGCGCATACGACGCTTGCGATCGCCATGAACCGGATCGGCGGCAAGTCGAACACCGGTGAGGGCGGCGAGGAAAGCGACCGTTACCTGCCGCTGCCGGATGGTTCGAGGAACCCCGAGCGTTCAGCGATCAAGCAGATCGCGTCCGGCCGCTTCGGCGTCACGACCGAATACCTGGTCAATGCCGACATGCTGCAGATCAAGGTGGCGCAGGGTGCCAAGCCCGGCGAGGGCGGCCAGTTGCCCGGCCACAAGGTGGATGCGACGGTTGCCAAGACCCGCCACTCGACGCCGGGCGTCGGCCTGATTTCGCCGCCGCCGCACCACGACATCTATTCGATCGAAGACCTGGCGCAGCTGATCTACGACCTGAAGAACGTCAACCCGACCTCGGATATCTCGGTCAAGCTGGTGTCCGAAGTCGGCGTCGGCACGGTTGCCGCCGGTGTCGCCAAGGCACGTGCCGACCACATCACCATTGCAGGTTTCGACGGCGGTACCGGCGCCTCGCCGCTCACCTCGCTGAAGCATGCCGGTTCCCCATGGGAAATCGGCCTTGCCGAAACCCAGCAGACGCTGGTGCTGAACGGCCTTCGTTCGCGCATCGCGCTGCAGGTCGACGGTGGTCTGAAGACCGGCCGCGACGTCATCATCGGCGCGCTGCTTGGTGCAGACGAGTTCGGTTTTGCGACCGCACCGGTGATTGCGGCAGGCTGCATCATGATGCGCAAGTGCCACCTCAACACCTGCCCGGTTGGCGTCGCGACGCAGGACCCGGTTCTGCGCAAGCGCTTCAAGGGCACGCCGGAGCATGTCATCAACTACTTCTTCTTTGTTGCCGAAGAAGTGCGCGAGATTCTGGCGTCGCTCGGCTTCACCAAGTTCGACGACATCATCGGCATGTCGGAACTGCTCGAGAAGGACGAGATGCTGGCCCACTGGAAGTCCAAGGGCCTCGACTTCTCCCGGATCTTCCACAAGGTGGAAGCGCCAAAGGAAGCGACCTACTGGACCGAACGCCAGAAACATCCGATCGATGACATTCTCGACCGCAAGCTGATCGAGAAGGCGCAAGCTTCGCTCGAAAGCAAGGAGCCGGTTGTCATCGAGGTGCCGATCAAGAACGTCGACCGTTCTGCCGGTGCGATGCTCTCCGGTGCGCTTGCCAAGCGCTGGGGCCACAAGGGCCTGAAGGACGACACGATCCATGTCACCCTGCGCGGCACGGCCGGGCAAAGCTTTGGTGCCTTCCTGGCACGCGGCATCACCTTCGATCTCGTCGGCGATGGCAACGACTATGTCGGCAAGGGCCTTTCGGGCGGACGCATCATCGTCCGGCCGCCGGAAAATTCGAAGATCGTCGCCGAGCAGTCGATCATCGTCGGCAACACAGTGCTTTACGGCGCAATCACCGGCGAGTGCTATTTCCGCGGTGTGGCGGGCGAGCGTTTTGCGGTTCGCAACTCCGGCGCCATTGCGGTTGTCGAAGGCGTGGGTGACCACGGCTGCGAATACATGACCGGCGGCATTGTCGTGGTGCTGGGCGGCACGGGCCGCAACTTCGCGGCGGGCATGTCGGGCGGTGTCGCCTACGTGCTCGACGAGCAGGGCGATTTCGCCAAGCGCTGCAACATGGCCATGGTCGAGCTCGAGCCGGTTCCGGAAGAAGACGACATGCTGGAAAAGCTGCATCACCGCGGCGGCGACATCATGCACAAGGGACGCGTCGACGTTTCCGAGGACATGACGCGCCACGACGAGGAGCGCCTGTACCAGCTGATCTCCAACCACATGCACTACACCGGCTCCACCCGCGCCAAGGATATCCTTGATCGTTGGGGCGAGTTCCGGCCGAAGTTCCGCAAGGTCATGCCGGTCGAATATCGTCGTGCGCTGGTCGAGATGGAACGCATGCGGATGGGCGTCGCGGCAGAGTAACGCGGATGGCTCTCGTCCACCGGCTCATATCGGTGGGCATCGCGATCGCTGTTCCGGCGGTCGCATTCCTGGCAGGCGCTGGCGCTGCATTTGAGTTTTTCGTGCTGGGGGCGACCTTGGGGTTCGCCTACTGGTACTGGGGTCCTACGGGAACCCTTCTATGAAAAGGGACGAACATGGGTAAGGTCACTGGTTTCATGGAAATCGACCGGCAGGTGGCGAAGTACCAGCCTGCGTCGGATCGTATCCGTCACTTCCGCGAATTCACCATTCCGATGTCGGATGCCGAAGTGACCAAGCAGGCGGCACGCTGCATGGATTGTGGCATTCCCTACTGCCATGGCCCGACCGGCTGTCCGGTGCACAACCAGATCCCGGACTGGAACGACCTCGTCTACAACAACAAGTGGGAGGAGGCGATCCGCAACCTCCATTCCACCAATAACTTCCCGGAATTCACCGGCCGCGTTTGCCCTGCACCGTGCGAGGAAGCCTGCACGCTGAACCTCGAGGACGCGCCCGTCACGATCAAGACGATCGAGCAGGCGATTGCCGACAAGGCCTATGAGCTTGGCTTCATCGCCCCGCAGCCCGCAACCGTGAAGACCGGCCGCAAGGTCGCCGTTATCGGTTCCGGCCCGGCCGGCATGGCGGCTGCCCAGCAGCTTGGCCGCGCAGGTCACGAGGTGCATGTCTACGAGCGTGAGTCGAAGGCCGGTGGCCTGCTGCGCTACGGCATCCCCGACTTCAAGATGGAGAAGAACTTCATCGACCGGCGCGTCGAGCAGATGAAGGGCGAAGGCGTGACCTTCCACACCGGCGTCAATATCGGCGTCGACGTGCCTGTCGAGCAACTGCTTGCCGAGCATGACGCCGTTCTTTACTGCGGCGGCTCGGAAACCCCGCGCCCGGCTGGCATTCCAGGCGTCGAGCTGAACGGCGTTTACGACGCCATGCCTTACCTCGTGCAGCAGAACCGTCGCATCGGTCGCGAAAACATCGACAGCGTCGCATGGCCTGCCGATCCGATCCTTGCCGGCGCAAAGCATGTGGTGGTCGTTGGTGGTGGCGATACCGCATCCGACTGCGTGGGCACCGCCTTCCGCCAGGGTGCGGTGAAGGTGACCCAGCTCGACATCCGTCCGCAGCCACCGGAAAAGGAAGACAAGCTCGCCGTCTGGCCATTCTGGGCCACCAAGATGCGTACCTCGTCCTCGCAGGCAGAAGGCGCTATCCGCGAATTCCAGGTCGCGACGCTGGAGTTCGTTGGCGAAGACGGCCAGTTGACCGGCGTGCGCTGCTGCGAAGTCGATGAACGCCGCAATCCGATTGCCGGCACCGAGTTCATCATCAAGGCTGATCTCGCCTTCATCGCCATCGGCTTCTCCGGCCCGTTGAAGGACGGCGTCCTGTCTGAACTCGACGGAAAGCTGCAGCTCAATGTCGACCGCCGCGGCTCGACCAACGTCGTTGCCAACGACCGCGACTACAAGACCTCGGTCGACAAGTTCTGGACCGCAGGCGACGTCCGTCGCGGCCAGTCCCTGGTGGTCTGGGCCATCCGCGAAGGTCGCCAGGCGGCACGCGCAATCGATGAAGCCCTGATGGGAAGCTCGGTCCTGCCGCGCTAATCAGTTCTGCTGGAAAAACAACGCCTCCTCCATCTTGCCGGATGGGGGAGGCGTTTCTGTTTGTGCAAAGGATCCTGGATCCGCCTGACGGGATCGATTGGCGCTACTTGACGAGGCGGTAGTCGTCGATGCGGCCGGGTGGCGGCGGGGCGATCTCGCCGCGCTTGACGAGCTTGTCGCGTGGCGTTTCCACATTCACGGACGGCAGCGGCGCACCACCCAGCAGGTCCTTGCCGCCGTCCAGTTCCGGATCGGACAGGCTGATTGGGTGTGTCGGAACCACGACGCCTTCAGGCGAGGGCGGCAGCGTCAGGAGTTCGGGCAGGTTGGAGCTGTCGAGCTTTGCCAAGTCGGGGCTGGCCATGTCGCCCAGGTGCCGGCGCAGGAACTTCTCCACATAGAAGGCGAGCTTCTTCTTGCCGGCCTTGGTGAAGTTGATGCCGTCCGAGCCGCGCAGGCGTACCTGCTGCCCGTTGACGTCCGAGCCGGTGATGACGAACTTGCCGTCCTCGTCGACGAACCCGTCCCAGATATCGACGAACTCGCCGCCGACCTTCTCGACCTGGCTGCGATAGATGGCGTTGAGCGTCACCGCGTCGGCGGTCATCGACGGTGACTGGAAGGCCGGCAGGCCGACCCAAAGCAGCGGCAGCTTTCGCTGGACAACGACGTCGGCAAGGCGCGCGACGCGCTCTTCGTATTCCTTGAACCAGGCGTCGGTGCGGAACTTTTCGCGCGTGTTGTCGCCGATCTGCATCTGCTGCCGGTCATTGGCGCCTATCATCACGATGACGACGGCCGGCTTCACTTCATCCAGGAACTCCGGGAGCTTCTGCTGCCAGTTGTAATGGTCCTCGCGGACAAGGCCGGACGAAACGTTGCTGCGTTCGGCGATCGCGACGCCGGGAGAGGCGGCGAAGGTCTGTTCCAGCTCACTGCCGATGCCGCCCGCCATGAAGTCGCCGATCACCAGGACCTGCTTAGCGTTCTCGATCTTGGCAACGGGTTCAGGTGCAGCCGGCGCGGCGACGGCGGGAACCGGTGCCGGAGCAGCAGGTCTCGTGCGGCGTACGGGCGGACGGTTCTTCGGACGCGTCGGAACGTCAACGACCGAGCCGTCGCGATAATAACGCCGCTCAAAGCCGCGTCGTTCGTTCTGGCCCCAGCGGGGCGGTGGCGGCCGCTCGTAACGCGGGCCGCCAAACAGCATTTCCAAGACGTTGCGGCGCGGCACCCGCTCTTGCGCGGATGCCGGGTGAGGCACGGCCAGCAGGAACACAAGCAGGAGCGCGCCTGCCTTGCTCCAGATGTTGTTATGCTGCCTCTGTGTCACGGCCACGACTTCCCGCACGTCTCATTACCCGCCGACGATGTGGGGCATCCAGCCTCGATGTCAACGCAAAGCTTCGAGAAGCCGCTGTGAAGGCTCGCCGCTTTGCTGCATGCCAAGGCGCTTCTGGATCTCGGAGATCGCAGCCTTTGAGCCGGAGCCGAAATTGCCGTCCACTTCGCCGTTGTAATAGCCAAGTTCCTTCATGCGCGACTGCAGCTCGAACTTCTCGCGGATGTCGAGCGTGCCCTGCGGACGGGGCCAGCGCTGCTGGACGCCGCCGTAGCCGGCGATCTCATCCGCCAGAAGCCCCACGGCCAGCGCGTAGCTGTCGGCCGCATTGTAGCGTTTGACGACAAAGAAGTTCTTCAGCATCAGGAATGCCGGGCCATTGGGGCCTGCCAGCAGCTTCAGCTCGGCGCGATCGCTGCCGCGCGGGAAACCCTTGCCGTTCGGACGGGCAAAACCGAGAGCCGCCCATTGGGCAAGCGTCTTGGTCTGGCCCTCATACTTGGCAGCGCCGGCGGGAAGAACGGCTTCGTAACCCCAGGTCTTGCCGGTCTGCCAGCCGTTTTTCTTCAAAAGGTTGGCCGCGGTCGCGAGCGCATCCGGCACCGAATGCCAGATGTCACGCTTGCCGTTTCCATCCGCATCCACGGAATAAAGCAGGTAGCTCGTCGGGATGAACTGGGTATGGCCCATGGCGCCTGCCCAGGACCCGGTCAGCTGCTTCGGCGTGACATCGCCCGACTGCAGGATCTTCAATGCAGCGATCAGCTGGGTGCGGGCAAACTTGGCGCGCTTCTTGTCACCCCAGGCCAGTGTGGCGAGAGCCTGCGGCACGTGGTGCAGGCGGTCCGGATTGTCGAGCGCTGCCCCATAATTGGATTCCATCGACCAGATCGCCAGCAGGATGTGCTTGTCGACGCCGAAGTGACGCTCGAGGGCGTTCAGCGTCGAGCCGTGCTTGGCGGCCATCTCGCGACCGATCTTCACGGTGTAAGGGTTCACCCGGCTGTCGAGGTAATCCCAGATGCGCGACTTGAACTCCGGCTGGTAGGCAGCCTTCTCCAGCACGTTGCGGTCAGGCTCGGAAATGCCTGCAAAGGCGCGCTGATAGGTGCTGCGCGAGATGCCGGCCTTGGCGGCCGTCTCGTAGAAATTTGCGATCCACGCCTTGAAACCGGCGTCTGCCTGAGCATCTATCGGCATGGCCGCGGTCAGTCCGAAAGCCAGGGACAGAAGGGCTCCACGGAGGAAATTGATGCGAGGGGTCTTCATCGGCAGTCGTGTCCAATCTTCTTGTGTCTATGCCTTGCGGCAAGAGTGGCATGCGGCTTAACGACGTAATAACACATCAAGGGTCAACAAATTCTTTACCATATCCCGCCGACCGGCGGCAGTGTTTCTCAAACGGTAATAATGTCGCCCATAAACGCTGAAATGGTGGATTTTGCACAATGACGTGCTTTCAGGAGGCATGAGTGGCACAACAACAAAAGATCCGTAAGGCAGTGTTCCCCGTCGCGGGTCTCGGCACGCGCTTTCTGCCGGCAACCAAGGCAGTTCCGAAGGAAATGCTCACGGTGGTCGACAAGCCGGTCATCCAGTATGTCGTCGACGAAGCGGCTGAAGCCGGTATCGAGCACTTCGTGTTCGTGACCGGGCGCGGCAAGGGCGTCATCGAAGACTATTTCGATATCCAGTACGAGCTCGAGCAGATGCTGCGCGAGCGTAACAAGAATGCCGAACTGACGCTGCTTGCAGGACTTCTGCCGGTAGCAGGTACCGCAAGCTTCACCCGCCAGCAGGTGCCGCTTGGGCTTGGCCACGCTGTGTGGTGCGCCCGCGACATCGTCGGCGACGAACCCTTTGCAGTGCTGCTGCCGGACATGATCATGTCGGGTGAAAAGGGCTGCCTGGAGGGCATGGTCGACCTTTACGCCCAGAGCGGCGGCAACGTGATCGCCGTGCAGGAATGTGATCCGGAACTGGCGCATAAATATGGTATCGTCGGCGTCGGGGACGCCATCGGCGAAGGCTTCAAGATCACCCAGATGGTGGAGAAGCCGCCGAAGGGTACGGCACCCTCCAACCTCTACATCAACGGGCGCTACATCCTGCAGCCGGAGATCTTCAAGATCCTCGAAACGCAGGAACGCGGCGCGGGCAACGAGATTCAGCTGACGGACGGCATGCTGACGCTTGCGAAGTCGCAGGAATTTGCCGCCTATCCGTTCAAGGGTGAAACCTATGACTGCGGCGCGAAGGATGGCTTCATCCTGGCGAACCTCGCATTTGCGCTGAAGCGCGAGGACATCCGTCCCTCGATCGAAGAGCCGATGAAGGCGCTGCTCGCTTCGCTGAAGTAATCTCCGCTTCTGCGGCGAAATCAAAGAGCCCGGGCCGCAAGCCCGGGCTTTTTCGTCACCGCTTGACGGTCATGCCGATGCCGGCCCGCAAAGTGCTGTCGTTGGCGCCGCCGCCCGTGACGCGTTCGTATTCGACATTGCCTGTGACGTCGAGGTAGCGGTTGACCGCCCAGGCGAGGCCCGCACCACCCACCCAGACGGTCTCATCGCTGCGGCCGTTCTGCAGGTCGCGAAGCGTGGTCGTGCTGGTGAGGCGTGCCACGAGGTTGTCGCGCATTTCATGGGCGACAGCGGCGCTTGCCTGGTACTCGACCCAGCCACTCTGGCCGGCCGCCGTTGCATCCTGCACGGTGGTGCGCAACCCAAGATCGACATCCGTGCCCCGTTGCGGCGACCAGCGGACGCTGCCATCGACGGTGAAGGCGTCGAGCGAGTTCAGGCGGCTGTCTTCGTAATCGACGATTTCGTAACCGGCGCCGATTTCGCCGCGCAGTTTCTCGCCGAAGTCGAATTCGACGCCAGTGCGGGCGGCATAACTTTGCGAGGAGCGGGCATAACCGTTGTTGTCGCGGCGCAGGTCATAAAGCGTGCGGCCCGTCGCCACTTCCACGAAGGGGATCAGCGCCGGGGAAAGCTCGTAGCCGAGACGCAGGCGACCATCGATGCCGGTGCGGTTGCGGTCCCTCATGCTGAGCGAACTGCCGTCCGACAGCTCCGCATCGGTATAGTTCAAGCGAGTCACATCGACTGCAGCCAGCCCGCGCACCTTGCCGAAGTCGCGCTGGATCGAAGCGCCAGCGCGAAACTCATGCACGCCGGACTGGGTGTCGGCGTTGCCGATCGCGTTCGGATCGTAATCCTCTTCGCGGGTAAAGCTGTATCCGCCGGTGATATGCGCTTGCGTATCGCCCGCGAGGTCGAGGCGCAGGTCCGCATCAATCCCGGCCTCCGGGCGCAGCCCATCCTGGCCGCCGTTGATATTGCGCTCATACGTGCCGCTGCCGGTGACGGTGAGCGCATGGCGCGACCAGTCGGAGGTCAGGGTGCCGCGGATATTGGTGGACAGGTAGTCGCGGCGCTCGGTGGAGCCGCCCGATTTGGTGCGTTCGGTGTTGATGCTTTGGTTGACCGATGGGCGCAGCAGGAAGGTGCCAAGCCTGATGCCGGGCGTTTCCGTTCGCGTGCGCAGAGGGTCACGGGTGTTGATGAGTTCGTCGAAGGTATCGAGCAACGGCTCGGCCGGCCGGTTCAAGTCTTCCGCGTAAAGGGGTTCTTCGTCCGGACTGTCGGCCGAGATGGAGGCGGTGTAGTCGGGAAGCGCGGTGCCATCCTGAGCGGCCTCTTCCAGGGCTCCGTCCGGTCCCGATGGAGCGGCGCCGGGCGTCGCACTGGTTGCTGAAGGAAGGGCGCTTCCCTGCGCCGAAAAAAGGGGGCGGTCTTGCGCGAGCGCCGGCGCGGCCAGGGCCGAGCAGGCCAGCAGGACGACAAGCGTCTTGCTGCGCCGCTTCCGCGTCCTGCCTCTGGCTGTGGTTTCGGTCATGGATCCGCCCGGATGATCAATACTTACCCAAACGTAAAGCCATGTGGTTAAATTTTCGTTTCGGGTGCCATAACCGGTCCAGTAGAGGTCGCGCATGGACTTGGAAGGTAAAAAGGTCTAAGGCTCACCCATGATCAAGAGAGCGTTACAACTGGTCGAGCACGATGTCCTGGACTCGGCTCTGCGTACGGTTTCCTTCGGAAAACAGGGTCTTGACGCTTTGGAGCAGGCGCTTCAGGGGAAGCTCGGCGAGACTTTCCGCAAGGTTGTCGAAGTGATCGGCGACATCGAGGGGCGGGTGATCATCACCGGCGTCGGCAAGAGTGGTCATATTGGCCGCAAGATCGCTGCGAGCCTTGCCTCCACCGGCACGCCTGCCTTTTTCGTGGATGCCAATGAAGCCAACCACGGTGATCTCGGCATGATCACGTCTGCGGACGTGGTGCTTGCCTTGTCCTGGGGGGGCGAAACGGCCGAGCTTCGCGGCGTGGTCACCTTCACCCGCCGGTTCTCCATTCCTCTCGTGGCGATCACCTCCGGCGAGTTTTCAACACTTGCCCGGCAGGCCGACTACGTGCTCCTGCTCCCCAAGGAGCAGGAAGCGTGCCCGCACGGGCTTGCTCCGACGACATCCACGCTGATGCAGCTTGCGCTCGGCGATGCCATTGCCGTCGCGCTCCTGGAAGCCCGGGGCTTTTCAGCCACCGATTTCCGCGTCTACCATCCGGGCGGCAAGCTCGGCGCGATGCTGTCGCATGTGAGCGACCTGATGCATACCGGCGATCGCATTCCGCTCGTCAAGAAGGGCGTTCTGATGCCCGAGGCGATCGAGGTTCTGTCGCGCAAGCGTTTCGGTTGCGTTGGCATCATCGATGACGACGGGTGCCTGTGCGGCGTCATCACCGACGGCGACATCTCCCGCCACCTTGATCTTGACCTGCGCCAGACGCCGGTCGACCAGGTGATGACGGTCAACCCGAAGACGGTTGCCAAGGATACGCTTGCGACCGCCGCCATGGCGATCCTCAACAAGCACAGCATTGGTGCGCTGCTTGTGGTGGATGAAGCACGTCATCCGGTCGGCATCGTGCACTTCCACGACCTGCTGCGCGTCGGCGTCGCCTGATCCTCAGGCGGCTTCCACCACCAGATCACGACCGGCCGCCGAGACGACGCGCACCTGCGTGCCGGCGGGCAGGTTCGGCCCCATGACAGACCACCAGGTATCATCGAGGCGGATACGGCCGCGACCTTCCGCGATCGGTTCGTGCAGCGTCGCCGTGCGGCCGACAAGGCTTTCGCCGCGCCGGTTGAGCAGCGGCTCGTCGCTCGAGTGGCCCCGGCCGGAATAAAAGCGGCGGCCGGCCAGCACGAATACGACGGACAGGATCGCAAACAGCAACAACTGGAGCTGCCAGCTCCAGAGGCTGGCTTCCCAAAGCAGAAGCGACAACGCTCCTACCACGACCGCGGCTGCGCCAATCCAGACCAGGAAGAAGCCGGGCACGATGAGCTCAGCCGCGAGCAGGAGAATGCCGAGCACCCACCAGCTCCACGGGCCAAGGCTGACGACGAGGTCATGCAGCATGACGATCAGCTTCCAGACGACGGGCCGAAGGGCGGCACGACCGGGTTGGTGGTACCCGTGGTGCGCGGGCCCGTCGGCGGACGCGACGGCTGGCGTGGCGGGTTCGAACCGGACGGCCCGGAATTATCGCCGAACACGTCCTTGGCAATGGCGCCGATTCCGCCAAGCGAGCCGATGAGGGAGGAGGCTTCGAGCGGCATCAGCACGATCTTGGAATTGGGTGCCTTGCCGATCGCCACCAGCGCCTCGGTGTATTTCTGCGCCACGAAATAATTGATCGCCTGCACATCACCGGCGGCAATGGCTTCGGAGACCGCCTGCGTGGCTCTGGCTTCCGCTTCTGCCAGACGTTCGCGGGCTTCGGCCTCGCGGAAGGCTGCTTCCCGCTTGCCTTCGGCTTCCAGCACGGCGGCCTGCTTGGCACCTTCGGCGCGCAGAATCTGCGCGCCACGCGCACCTTCCGCCTCAAGAATCTGGGCGCGCTTCTCGCGCTCCGCCTTCATCTGCCGTCCCATGGATTGGACGAGGTCAGCCGGCGGCTGGATATCCTTGATCTCGACGCGCGTTACCTTGATGCCCCAGGGGCCGACGGCCTCGTCGACCACCCGCAACAGGCGTTCGTTGATGACTTCGCGGTTGGACAGCAGTTCATCGAGATCCATGGAGCCCATGACCGAGCGGATATTGGTCATGGTGAGGTTCTGGATGGCGTTCTGCAGGTTGGAGATCTGGTAGGCCGCCTGCGCAGCGTTCAGCACCTGGTAGAAGGCGACTGCATCGGCTGAAACGCTCGCGTTGTCGCGGGTGATGACTTCCTGGGTCGGCACGTCGAGCACCTGCTCCATTACGTTCATCCGCACCCCGACGCGCTCGATAAACGGCGTCAGCAGGTTGAGGCCGGGCTCGAGCGTGCGCGTGTACCGGCCAAAACGCTCCACCGTATAGCGATAGCCCTGCGGTACCGTCTTGATCGAGGCAAACAGGACCAGGATCACGAAGAGGACAAATACGACTACCACTATGTCGAAACCGCCCAAGCCCATGTTTTTCCTCCCGCGGTCGATCCGCCGTTTCTCGTTGCGGCGATCCTATTCAATGCGGCTTGGCTCCACAAGGACGATCGGCGTCGTTGAGGGGGGCTCGCGGCCGCACGCCTTTGCTTTTGCCTCGCCTGTGATAGCCTTGCGGTGAGATCGAGGAGGCCGGGATGCGTCATGACGTGATGATCATCGGGGCAGGACCGACAGGGCTGGTGCTTGCCCTATGGCTTAATGCCATGGGCGTCTCGGTGCGGATCGTCTCGAAGGCAGCGGGACCGGGAACGGCTTCCCGCGCGCTTGCCGTGCATGCGCGCACGCTGGAACTCTACGAGCAGATGAGGCTGACGGATGCGGTGCTGGCGGAAGGGCACCGGGTGCGGGGCGTCAATGTCTGGGTGGGCGGCGAGCGCCGGGTCCGTGTGCCGCTCGATGGCCTGGGCGAAGGCCAGACGCGCTACCCGTTTCTCTACATCTACCCGCAGGACCGGCACGAAGAGCTTCTCGTGTCGCGACTGGAGGCTGCGGGCGTCCCGATCGAATGGAACACCACCTTCAACGGTTACGAGGAACGGCCAGAAGGCGTGACGGTGCGGCTGAGGTTGCCGGATGGCAACGAGGAAGTTGCCGAGGCGCGTTATCTGGCCGGATGCGACGGGGCCAGTTCGGCTGTTCGAAAAGCACTCGGCGTCGGTTTCCCCGGCGGTACCTACCAGCAGACCTTTTATGTCGCGGATATCGAGGCGGATGGGCCGCCAATGAACGGCGAGCTCAACCTGGCACTCGACACCTCCGATTTCCTGGCGGTCTTTCCGCTCGATGAGGGGCGGCGCGCCCGGCTTGTCGGCACGGTGGAGGAAGACGAGGAGCATGTCGGGCAGATGCGTTTCGAGGACCTGAACGATGCGGCGGTCCAGCATCTGCGGATCGACGTCAAATCGGTCGCGTGGTTCTCGACCTACCGGGTGCATCATCGGGTGACGGAGCGGTTCCGCAAGGGTAGCGCCTTCCTGCTCGGTGATGCTGCGCATATCCATAGCCCGGCTGGCGGGCAAGGGATGAATACCGGAATCGGTGATGCCATCAATCTCGCCTGGAAGCTGCGCTCGGTGCTCCAAGGAGAAATGAGTGCGCAGGCCGCAGACAGGCTCGTTTCCAGCTACGAGGAGGAGCGAATGGCTTTTGCGCGGCGGCTCGTGCGCACCACCGACCAGATGTTCTCGCTCGCCACCGCCAATGGCGCGGTTCCCGCCTTCATGCGCACAAGGATCGTGCCGCTCGTGCTGCCGGTCCTCGTGCGCTTGCCTTTGCTGCGGCAGTTCATCTTCCGGACTGTATCGCAGATCGGCATCCACTACCGTGGCGACACCTTGAGCGAAGGACGGGCGGGTCGCGTCCATGGCGGCGATCGGCTGCCCTGGGTGGATACCGGCGAGGGACGCTCGAACCACGATGGACTGAACGAGATGCGCTGGCAGGTGCAGGTCTTTGGTGAGGCGGCAAGCGTGCTCGCCAACTGGTGCAAGGCCAATGGCCTGCCGCTTCGCACCTTTGCGTGGACTCCCGGAGCCGAACGTGCCGGCTTCTTGAGAGATGCCATCTACCTGGTGCGGCCTGACGGCTATCTCGGCTGCGTCGCATCGGGCGATGCGACGTCAGTTCTGCAGGATTATTTCGGGACGAAAGGGTTCAAGCTGCCTCTCGTCTGATCAGGCCCAGCCCTGAAGTTCGCGACGAACGACCTTTTCGAGCACGTTCATGCCGTCCTCGCTGTCGTTCAGGCAGGGGATATGCACGAACTTCTCGCCGCCGTGATGCTGGAAGATTTCGCCCGCTTCACCGGCAATTTCCTCGAGTGTCTCAAGACAGTCGGAAACGAAACCGGGGTTCATGACCGCAACCCGCTTGATGCCCTGTTCCGCGAGCTTTTCCATCGTCTTGTCGGTGTAAGGCTGCAGCCATTCTTCCGGTCCGAAGCGGGACTGGAAGGTCACCATGAAGTTCTTGTCGTTGAGACCGAGCGCTTCCTTCAGGAGGCGGCCGGTCTTCTGACAGTGGCAGTAATAGGGGTCGCCCGCCTTGAAGTAGGACTGCGGGATGCCGTGGAAGGAGGCCACCAGCATTTCCGGCTCCCAGTCGAGGCCCGCATAGGTCTGCCGAACGGAGTTTGCCAGCGCCTCGATATAAGCCGGGTCGTCGTGATAGGGCGGGACCGTGCGCACGGCCGGCTGCCAGCGCAGCTTCATCAAATGCTCGAAGGCCTTGTCATTGACGGTCGCCGTCGTCGAGGCGGCATATTGCGGGTAAAGCGGGAAGAGCACGATCCTTTCGCAGCCCTTCTCCTTCAGCGCGTCGATGCGTTCGGCGATCGATGGCTTGCCGTAGCGCATCGCCCAGTCGACGACGACGTTCGGCAGGTCCTTCAGCCGTTCGGCCATCAGCTCGCCTTGGCTGCGGGTATAGGTGCGCAGGTAACTTTCGTTGCGATCCTTGTTCCAGATCTCCTCGTAAGCCTTGCCGACCTTCTGCGGCCGCTTGTTGAGGACGATGCCGTAGAGGATCGGGTACCAGTAGAGCCTAGACCATTCGATGACGCGGCGGTCGGACAGGAATTCCGCCAGGTAACGGCGCATGGACCAATAGTCGGTGCCATCCGGCGTGCCGAGATTGACGAGCAGCACGCCCACTTTTCCGAAGCTCACCTTCGGGTGGTTTGCAGGGGTCAGATTGGGGTTCGGGTTCATCGTGAGGCTTTCGCAATTGCGGCCGCGTTTCGCGCCGTAAGGTTGCGCGATATGTAGAAACAAAAGCCGGTCCGGGAAAGCCCGGACCGGCTGCAGAAGCGAGACATATTGTCCTGCTGGCGTTGACGACGATTACTTCGCCGGCAGTTCGAGTTCGTCGCCGATCTCGATGTGGTTTGGCCGGCGCAGCGTGTTCGCCTTGGCGATATCCGTCCAGCGTGCGCCATCGCCATAGGTGGCTTCGGCAATCTTCCAGAGGGAGTCACCCTTGACGACCGTGTACTTGGTCGGGCCGGACGGGGCAGCTTCGGTCGACTGGCTCGGAGCGGCTGCCGCAGGAGCTTCTGCAGCGGGCGCCTGGGCTGCCGGAGCCTGGGCCTCAGGGGCAGGCGTTGCCGGTGCGGCCGGTGCCGGTGTTGCTGGTGCCGAGGGGGCTTGCGCCGTGGTTGCCGGTGCCGGGGCAGCCGGAGCTGCAGGCGTGGATGCTGCGGCGGCTTCCTTGGCCGGAGGCGTGTAGTCCGCCGGCGTCAGGTCGGTGATGCGTCCGTCCGTATAAGGCTTGTAGGGGTTGTGGGCCGTCAGGTAGTCGGCAACGGCATTTTCGAGGTTCGGGCCAAAGTCATAGGCATTCTGCGCGTTGGTCGCAAAAACCTTAAAGCCGTCACCGCCGCCGCGGACGTAGTTGTTGGTCACCACGCCATAGGTCTTGTTGGTGTCGATCGGAACGAAGTTGTCGCCGTCCTTCACCTGCACGTCGCTAACGCGGCTGCCGACCGGCTTGGAGCGGTCGAAGGAATACTTCAGTCCGGCAACCTGTGCGAAGCGGCCTGCGCCGTCGTCGATCTGGCTGACGCCGTTTTCAAGCGCTGCCACCACATCGCTGCCCTTCAGCTGGAAGGTGGCGATGGTGTTCTGGAACGGAAGCACCGTCAGCACTTCGCCCATGGTGACTTCGCCGGCGTCGATCGATGCACGAAGGCCGCCGCCATTCTGGATCGAGATGGTGATGCCCTGGTCCTTGACGCGGTCGAGCTGCGCATCGGCAAGCAGGTTGCCCATGCTGCATTCCTTGGCGCGGCAGTTCTTGCGGTCACCGTCGATCAGATCTTCAGCGGAGCCGACGACCTTCTTCTTCAGCTCCTCGATCGGCGCCTTCAACTCGTTGATGCGCGCGGTCATGGCTTCGTCAGGCTTGAAGCTCGAATCCACCAGGATCGGCTCGCCGGTGGCTTCCTTGACGACGCCGTTGTCGTCGAAGACGACCTTGAGGTCACCGAGATAGCGCGAATACTGGAAAGCTTGGACGACCGGCACTCGCGTGCCGTTGTTGTCCACCCAGGTCGGGTAGGGGCCTTCGGCGCCCTCGACCTTGTTGGAAAGAAGCGTGTGGGTGTGGCCGCCGACCACGACGTCGACATCCGGGATCTTGGCGATCGCCGAGAGGTCACGCGGGTAACCGACGTGCGTGAGCGCGATGATCTTGTTGACGCCCTGCGCCTTCACGGCCTGGACGGCTTCGGTAATCTTGGCGACATCATCGGCAATGGTGATGTTCGGACCGGGGCTTGCGACCTCCGGCGTTTCATTGGTCACGGCGCCGACGATGCCGACCTTCTCGCCGCCCACGTCGAGGATGACGAAGGGCTTGATGCGATCGCCGATCTTGGCGGCCGCCGTCGGCACGACGTTGGCGGTGACAACCGGGAACTGGATCTTGTCGAGGAAGGTCGCCAGCACGTCATCGCTGTCGTCGAATTCATGGTTGCCGACGGTCATGGCGTCGAACTTCATGGCGTTCAGCGCCTCGGCTTCGGCCGCACCCTTGTAGGTGGTGTAGAACAGCGAGCCCTGGAAGTTGTCGCCGCCGTTCAAGAGGATGACGTTCTTGTTCTGCGCCTTCAGCTCGTCGCGGGTCTGGTTGATGGCGGTCAGCAGGCGGGCAGCGCCGCCAAAGCAGGCGTTCTTGCCTTCGTCTTCGGCCGAGCAGGTGGAGTCGGTCTTGTTGATGGACTCGAGGCGCGAATGGAAATCGTTGACGTGGAGGATGTTCAGTTCGAAATCGGCAAACGCTGCGCCGCTGGAAAGGGCAAGGACCGATACGGTCAGCAGGCCAGTCCTCAATCTCTTCATCATCTGGTCTCTCTCCTGTTTTGCCGGCAGCGATGCGCGGCCGTCACCCGATCCGTCTACAGTCCCACCGTGACAGTCGTTGTGGGGCATGTTTCCACCAAGGCAGGACCGTTTCAAGGGAAATAATACAAGGCGAGAAAGGCCCCCATCTGCGGGGGCTCAAAAACAGAAAACCCCGCTTGCGCGGGGTTTCGGAATTCCAGGTTAGACCGGCAGCCGGTCAGCTGCGGCGTGCGAGCGAGAACTGGGCGCCGCTATCCTGCGTGCAGTTGAGCTGCGACGGGGTGACCAGCGAGCAGTTGACGCGCGACTGGGTCTTGCGCACCAGCGAGGTCATGTTGATCTCCACCAGCGTCGGCGAGAGGTTCACGTAGGTGCCGGAGGCAAGCAGGGTGTTGCTGTCGCTGGAACGGGTGTTGAACGTGCCGCCCTGGAAGGTCGAAACGATCCCGTTCGGATCCACCCACGTGCCTTCGACGCCCTGCGGCTGCGGTGCCGACACCATCTGGCGCGGGGGCGGGGAAGATACGCAAGCGGTCAAGCTGGCTGCCGCGATGAGCGCAAAGGTCGCTTTGAATTTCATCATCTGTCTCCGCGATTCGGTCCGGCGTCGGTGCGGAACCATGCCGTCTCCGGGCTATGTAACGCAAGATCTTGCCGCGAAAAGGCGGCAGTTGTCGAGAAGTGCAGATGACCGCCCGCGGATACGAGCGGCCATCGAAATTGGATCAGCGAACGAGAACGTTCTTGAACTGCCAGGGATCGGTCTCGTCGATGTCTTCCGGGAAGAGGCCCGGACGGCCGACGAGCGGGTTCCAATCGGTATAATGGCCTTCGACCGGTCCGAGATACGGCATCTGCACTTCGAGGCAGCGCTTGTAGTCGATCTCGTCGGCTTCAACGATGCCGGCCTTGGGGTTCTCCAGCGCATAGACCATGCCGGCGAGAACAGCCGAGGTCACCTGCAGGCCCGTTGCGTTCTGGTAAGGCGCAATACGACGGGTTTCTTCCAGCGACAGGCGCGAGCCGAACCAGTAGGCGTTCTTTTCGTGGCCGTAGAGCAGCACGCCGAGTTCGTCGACACCGTCCACCAGTTCATGTTCGTCGAGAACGTGCTGGACCGGCTGGGCATTGCCGCCATTGCCGAACATTTCGTGCAGCGACAGCACAGCGTCGTTCGCCGGATGGTAGGCGTAGTGGCAGGTCGGGCGGTAAGCGACTTCGCCGTCATTGCCGCGAACCGTGTAATAGTCGGCGATCGAGATGGACTCGTTGTGGGTGACGAGGAAGCCGTATTGCGGCCCAGGCGTCGGGCACCAGGTACGAACGCGGGTGTTTGCGCCCGGCTGCTCCAGGTAGATCGCCGCCTGGCAGCCCTTTTCGTGCTGCTTGGCGTTGTCCGGCATCCACTTTTCGTGCGTGCCCCAGCCGAGTTCGGACGGCTGCAGGCCTTCGGAAATGAAGCCTTCGACAGACCAGGTGTTCCAGAAGACGTTGAGCGGCTTCGGGTTCTTGGTGCGCTGGGTGTCGCGTTCAGCGATGTGTACGCCCTTGACGCCGAGCGTCTTCATCAGGCTGGCCCAGCCTTCGCGATCGTGCTGGTCCGGCTCTTCAAAGGTAAGGCCGGTATCCTTGGCAAGGTTGATCAGCGCCTGCTTGACGAACCAGGAGACCATGCCCGGGTTTGCGCCGCAGGTGGAAATAGCGGTCGTGCCGCCCGGGTTGTTGCGCTTTTCGGCGCGCAGGGTTTCGCGCAGCGCATAATTTGTGCGCTCGGAGTTCTTCATGTTCTTGTCGAAGTAGAAGCCGAGCCAGGGCTCGACCACGGTGTCGATGTAAAGGACATCAAGCTCGCGGCAGAAGCGCATCAGGTCCACCGAGCCGGTATCGACGGATACGTTGACGCAGAAGCCCTGTCCGCCCTTGCCGTCGTCGAGCAGGGGCTTGAGCAGTTCCTTGTAGTTGTCCTTCGTCACATATTCCTTGATGTGGCGGACACCATGCTTCTTCAGGATCTCCATGTCGGACGCGTCTTCGCGCGGGTCGATGACCACCATCCGGCTCTTGTCGAACTTGAAATGGCGTTCGATCAACGGCAGCGTGCCGCGTCCAATCGAACCGAAACCGATCATCACAACCGGTCCGGTTATCTCGCCATAAACCGGATAGTTCGCGTCTGACATATCTTTCTCCTTTGGATCGGCGGCCCTGCCGGTCCGCTGCCCCGTTTGTTAGGCAGTAAAAACGAATGAGGGTGCTTAAAACCAAGCAATTCGCGAGGCTCTAGATCACAAAACCTCGACATAATAAAGAGCCTGGCGATATAGCCGCGCCGTTATCAGCCTTGATTTCCGGGCTATATTGTCGCGCTCGTTCAAGCCGGCAGCAGTTCGGCTCGGATCAGGCCACGCAGCGAATTGCCGACATAGATCGTGCGGCCGGCAAGGTCGGCCGGCTTCAGGAGCGCCGATTTCGCGCGCCCGTTGCGGATCATGTCGCCGCGCAGGATCCCGGCAAGAAGGCCGGAGGAAATGGCGGGCGTCGCAAGTCTGCCATCCATGTCCTCGACGAAGATGTTGGTGATCGTGCCTTCGCAGAGTTCGTCGCGCTCGTTGAGCAGCAGCACCTCGTCAGCCTCGTCGGCCGCAAACTCGGCACGTGCCGTCTCGTAGAGGTCGCGCCGGGTCGTCTTGTGCCGGTACATTGGATCGGAGGAATCCATGCGCGCCCTGGCGACCGCGATCCGCCAGACGGTGTCTTCGGCAAGCGGCACGAAGGGCGTCGTGGTGATCGTCAGCTTGCCGCGAAAGCTCATTTCCAGGCGCACGCGCAACGCAGCCTCGGCGCCGGTGGTCGCCTCCTCGAGTTGCTTCACCAGATCGGCCGGCGCCGCCAGGAAGCCCAGTGCATCCGCCGACCGTTTCAGGCGACGCAGATGTTGGTCGAGACGCGCAAAGCCGGTTTCCGGCTCCCAGCGCATGGTCTCGATCAGCGACAGATGGGACTGCTGCCCGCCGCGAACCTTGCCTTTAGAAGACATTCTTCATACTCCGCCTCGGCGGTGGAATCGAACACGATACCGCCACCGACATTGAAAACCGCCGTGCCGCCGCTGAAAAGGCTGAGCGTGCGAATGGCCACTGAAAACTTCATCGGTCCTGCCGGATCACACCAGCCGATCGCGCCGCAATAGGCGTCACGCGGCGTCTGTTCGAGCTCGGCCAGGATGCGCATGGCCCACATCTTCGGTGCCCCGGTAATGGAGCCACATGGAAAAAGTGCGGCAAGGATCTCAGGCAGGCCAACTTGGGGCAGGAGCCTCGCACGCACGTGGCTCACCATCTGGTGCAGCGTCGGGTAGGTCTCGATCTCGAACAGCTTCGGCACCGACAATGACCCCACCTCGGCAATGACCGAAATGTCGTTGCGCAGAAGGTCGACGATCATCCGGTTCTCGGCAAGGGTTTTCTTGTCCGCCAGCATCGCTGCGACGATCACCCGGTCTTCTTCCTCGCTTGCGCCGCGTGGCGCCGTGCCCTTCATCGGATGCGTCTCGATCATCCGGTCGGCATCGACGGAGAAGAAGAGCTCCGGGGAGCGCGACAGAATGACAGGTCCGCCAAGGTCGATGAGGGCGCCGTAGCTCACCGGCTGGCGCTCGATGAGCGACCAAAACAGGTCCTTCGGGTCCCCCGTCCACTTCGCCGTGACAGGCATGGTGAGGTTTGCCTGGTAGCAGTCGCCTCGGCGGATGTGCGTGTGCAGGCGCTCGAAGCGTTCGCGGTAGGTCTCCAGGCTCCAAGTCGCACGAAAATCCGACAGCGCTGCATCGCCTCGATCCGGTCCCGGTGTGGCGAGCGGATGTTCGTTGCCCGCCGGCTTGTCGAATATGCCCATGGCCAGCAGCGGGGTCGGGCGGTCATCTTCGATCAGCGGCGCCAGCTTTTCCTCGAAGATGTGCCCGGCTTCATAGGAGAAGTAACCAGCAAGCCAGAAGCCGGCGCGACGGGCGGCTTCAAGTTTTCCAAGCGCCGGGAGAATCTCGCTTGCGGTGCGCGCCAGCACGATTTCGCGCGGCCGGTCAAAGACCAGGCTCGTGGCGCTGCGGTCGTTGCGGAAGAGCGCGAAGGGAAGATGATCTGTCATGCGATGCGCTTCCAGCTGCCGTCACCGTGGCCCTCCCGTCATCATGAGAGAGGGCCAAGGTGCCTAGACCAACTGTATCGCTTTAGGAAGCAGTATGCCGAGCAAATTCAGGGGAGAACGTGTCTCTCCTTGTCAGCTGCGGTCGAGCGCTTCCAGTTCGTCGATCAGTCCCTCGATCATCGACAGGCCCTTCGACCAGAAGGACGGGTCGGTGGCGTCGAGGCCGAACGGCTTGAGGAGTTCCGAGTGATGCTTTGTGCCGCCCGCCCGCAGGAGCTCGAAATATTTCTGCTGGAAGCCGGGAGCGGCGTTCTCGTAGACCGCGTAAAGCGAGTTCACCAGGCAGTCGCCGAAGGCATAGGCATAGACATAGAAGGGCGAGTGGATGAAGTGGGGGATATAGGTCCACCACGTTTCGTAGCCTTCGGAGATCTTGATCGCCGGGCCAAGGCTTTCGCCCTGTACCGAGAGCCACAGTTCGCCGATCTGTTCGGAGGTTAGTTCGCCATCCTTTCGGGCCGTGTGGAGCTTGCGCTCGAACTGGTAGAAGGCGATCTGGCGCACGACCGTGTTGATCATGTCCTCGACCTTCTGGGCGAGCATGGCCTTTCGCTCACGCTTGTCCTTGGTCTTGTCCAGCAGCGCGCGGAAGGTCAGCATTTCGCCGAACACCGAGGCGGTTTCAGCGAGCGTCAGCGGCGTCTGGCACATCAGTGCGCCCTGTTCGCCCGCCAGCACCTGGTGCACGCCATGACCGAGTTCGTGCGCGAGCGTCATCACGTCGCGCGGCTTGCCCATGTAGTTGACGAGCACGTAAGGGTGCGCGGACGGCACGGTCGGATGCGCAAAGGCGCCCGGCGCCTTGCCCGGGCGCGCCGGCGCGTCGATCCATTCTTCGTCGAAGAAGCGTCCGGCGATATCGGCCATTTCCGGCGCAAAGCCGCGATAGGCATCCAGCACCATGCTCTTTGCTTCCGGCCAGGGGATCAGCGCGTTCGGCGTTTCGGGCAGCGGCGCGTTGCGGTCCCAGTAGTTCAACTGCTCCATTCCGAGCCACTTCGCCTTCATCGCGTAATAGCGATGGGACAGACGCGGATAGGCCTGCTGCACGGCTTCCGCCAGCGCGTCCACGACTTCGCGTTCAACGCGGTTTGCAAGGTGGCGGGAGTCGGCGATGTCTTCAAAACCACGCCAGCGGTCGGAGATTTCCTTGTCCTTGGCGAGCGTGTTGGTGATCAGCGTGAAGACGCGCAGGTTCTCGCCGAAGGTCTTGGAAAGCGCTGCGGCCGCCTTGGCGCGCACCTCCGGATCACGTTCCTGCAGCATGTTGAGCGTCACCTCGAGCGGCAGCTTTTCGCCATCCACCTCAAAGCGCAGTTCCGCCATCGTCTCGTCGAACAGACGGTTGAAGGCGGCAGCCGAGGTCATCGACTTGTCGAGGAAGAGTTGCTCGAGCTTGTCGTCCAGCTGGAAGGGCTTGTCCTTGCGAAGATCAATGATCCACGGGCGGTAATGGCCGGCAGCCGGGTCCCGATCCATGCAGGCATCCATGACGGCATCATCGACGCGGTTGAGCTCCAGCGCGAAGAACAGCAGGTGGGACGACATGTCGGTGAGCCTCGCCTGCACGTCGCCATAGAACTTGCCGTTTGCCGGGTTGGACGTATCGGAGAAATAGGTGAGGCCGGCAAAGGAGCCGAGCTTGCCCAGAAGATCGTCCAGTGCCTCGTATTCCTTCAGCGCCTCGCCGATGCCGCCGGCGCCCGTCTTGGTTGCCGCCTCAGCAAGCTTGCCCTTCCACTTCTCCTCGAAGGCCAGGCTGAGCTTTTCGGCCTTTTCCATGTCGGCGGTGAACGCCGGGTCATCCTTGGCGGGATAAAGGTCCGACAGCTTCCATACCGGCAGCGTGCCGAGCGCGGGATCGGCCGCCGCACCGGAGGCGGCTGTGGCCAGAACTGGGTGGAGCGCAGGGCGGGAGGGATTCATCGCGGCTTCCTTGTTATCATGAGGATCTGACAGGGAATCTGTTTTCCTTGGCAGCTGTTAAAATGCAAGCTTTTCTCAAAAGGGGATGTTCAAGCCTTTCTGAGACAACCGGCTTCAGAAAAGAGAGCCCATACCGGGGCACGATGACCGTAGCCGGGAGCCGAGCATGATTGCGCAAATCCTCGTTGTCGATGACGATCCGATCCAGCGTCGCCTGTTGAAGAACGCTGTTGAACGGTACGGTCACGTTGCCCATGTCGCCGAAAACGGGCTGGCAGCGCTCGAGTTCCTGAAGCGGAGCGCGGTCAACGTCAATGTCATCGTGCTCGACCTGATGATGCCGCAGATGGATGGCCTGACCTTCCTTGCCACCATTCGCGAGCAGGGTGTCGAGACGCCGGTGATCGTCCAGACTGGACAGGGCAGCATCGAATATGTGGTGCAGGCCATGCGCGCCGGGGCTTTCGACTTCGTCGTGAAGCCGGTGTCGCCGGAGCGGATCGCCAATTCCATCGCCAATGCGCTGAAGCTCGACCAGCGGGAATCGAAGTCCAAGGGCCGTCGCAACCGCTCCGGTTCCGTCGGGTTCGGCGACATCATCTCGGCAAGCCCGGACATGCTGCGGGTCGTCGACCTTGCCCAGCGTGCAGCCCATTCCAACATCCCGGTCGTGCTTGAAGGCGAGTCGGGCGTCGGCAAGGAAATGATCGCGCGGGCCATCCAGTCCAACAGCGATCGTGCCGGCAAGCCCTTCATCACCGTCAACTGCGGCGCCATTCCCCATAATCTTGTGGAAAGCATCCTGTTCGGCCACGAAAAGGGTGCCTTCACCGGTGCCTCCGAAAAACACACCGGCAAGTTCGTGGAAGCCGATGGCGGGACGCTGTTCCTCGACGAGATCGGCGACCTGCCGCTCGACGTACAGGTGAAGCTCTTGCGCGCCGTGCAGCAGGGCGAGATCGAGACCGTTGGCGCCTCCAAGGTGCAGAAGGTCGACGTCCGCCTGATCTCGGCCACCAACAAGGACCTTATCGAAGAAGTCCGCGCCGGTCGCTTCCGTGAAGACCTGTATTACCGGCTGAACGTGTTCCCGATCACCATTCCGGCGCTGCGTCGCCGCAAGGAAGACATCCCGCATCTGGTACGGGTGTTTGCCGAGCGCTTCTCCGCCGAACAGCGGCTGCCGCAGACTGTCAACATCAGCGCCGGCGCCATGGCTCTGCTCACCGCCTATGATTGGCCAGGCAATATCCGCCAGCTGGAAAACGCGATTTTCCGGGCAGTCGTGTTGGCTGAGGACGACGAGCTGACCGAGGCCGACTTCCCGCAGATTGCCGCCCAGGTGCCGCAGTTCCATTCGCGCGAACTGATCGCCGTTGCCGCACCTTCGGCTGCCGCGGCGACCGAAAATGCCGTTCGCGAGGCGCTCGCCGAAACTCCGGTGTTCTCCAACAACGACCGGTCCCATTCTTCGAAGCCGGATGCGAAGGCGATGCTCGCCGCCGCCTATCCGACCCCCGAGAACGTCATCGTCAGCACCGACGAGGCGGGCGATGTCCGCAAGCTCGCCGATGTCGAAGAAGAACTGATCCGCTTCGCACTGAAATTCTATCGCGGCCAGATGAGCCAGGTTGCCCGCAAGCTCGGCATCGGACGCTCCACGCTTTACCGCAAGCTCAAGGATTATGGCATTGATCCCGATGACCCGCTGAAGGAAGCAGCTTGAGCGATAGTAACGGCGGAATCAGCTGTTTAAAGAGCGTGAGGCGAATCTGCATTCTACTGTATCGCCCGGCAATAAAGGCAGGGAATGCAGTGTGTTAAGCACCGTTAACTTTCAGGCAAGGATGTCCTGTCACCTTCTGTCAACCTTCCCTTAGTCATTTGTTGACTATATGGGAGAAGCTTGTACATGTGTGGCACATTTGCCATCGTGTGACCGCATTTGGCAGTCATTTGAGGCAACGTGGGACGTTGTCGACAGGACGGGGATCGTTTTGCCGGATTATCATGCAGAACAAACGCCTTCGGGTGAGACAGGGCGCGGCAGGCTTTCAGGGCTGATCGCCAAGCTCACCAAACGCGTTGTGGCAGCAGGCGTCGTCGCTTCTGCCTTGTTGCCGGTGCTGTTTTTCTCCGCGAATGCCGCTTCCGCACAGGACAAGAGCCTCAAGCTCTATTTCGTCCATACGGGCGAAAAGGCGACCATCACCTTCAAGCGCAACGGCAAGTTCGACAGCCGGGGCCTGGCGCAGATCAACCAGTTCCTGCGCGACTGGCGCCGCAACGAGCCTGCCAAGATGGATCCGCGGCTGTTCGATCTCGTCTGGGAGGTTTATCGCCGCTCGGGCGCGACCGATTACATCCACGTGGTTTCGGCCTATCGTTCTCCGGCAACCAACAACATGCTGCGGACCCGTTCGCGCAATACCGGCGTTGCCAAGAACAGCCAGCACATGCTCGGCAAGGCCATGGACTTCTATATTCCGGGCGTAAAGCTCTCGACGCTGCGCGCGCTTGCAATGCAGATGCAGGTTGGCGGCGTCGGTTATTATCCGAAATCCGGTTCGCCCTTCGTGCATCTTGATGTTGGCGGCGTGCGCGCCTGGCCGCGGATGACGCGCCAGGAACTGGTGCAGATCTTCCCGAACGGCAACACGATCCACCTGCCGGCCGACGGCAAGCCGCTGCCGGGCTACGACAAGGCGCTCGCCGACTACAAGCGCCGCGTTGGCTCCGACTCGATCCAGATCGCCAGCACGGCGGGCGGTGTTCGTGGCGATTCCACGCCGCGTCGCCAGCCGAACCTGCTTGCCTTCCTGTTTGGCGGCGGCGGTGCCGACGAGGAGGAAGACAACGAAGAAAGCAATGCACCGGCCACGGCACGGCGTCCGGCACCGGCGGCCAAGCCCGCACCGGAGCCCGTCGAAGCGCCGACGCTTGTTGCATCTGCCGCGCCTGCTCCCAAGCAGGTGGAGGAGGCGATCACTGCGCCGGTTCCGCTGTCGCGTCCCGCCTTCCGTTCGGATGCCGCACCGGGCAGCCTTGCAACCGCACTTTATTCTCCGGCCCGAAATGCCGCTCAGGAAGCGCTCGCCATGCAGGCATCAGCTCCGGTGCCGCAGCAGCAGCCTGACTCCGGCTTTGTCGACCTTGCCGCCTACAAGATCCCGGTTCCGACCCTGCTTGGCCCACGCGGCCTGAAGGGTGACGCGGAAGAGGTGACGACGGCCTCACTGGCCCAGATGCCGCTGCCGGAAGAACTGGCGGCCGTTCCAACGCCGCTCCAGCGGCCCGCCACCGCGGCTGAAGGTTCGAGCGTGATGGCGGCCAAGACGCCGGATGCCGACAACGAACAGGAACTGACGGCCGAACTGGTTGCAGCGCTCGCAAAGAGCGTGGAAAGCGGCCAGGTTGCGACTGCGACCCCGCTTCCGGCTGCCGCGGCGCCGGTGCCACAGCCGACGCCGGCACAGCGCCCGGTCCAGACGGCTGCCGTTTCGCCGAAGGTGATCCAGTCCTCGTCCAACCGGTCGATGCAGTTCGGCGACGCATTTGATGCGCCACGGCCAACCGTTTCCGCTTCGGTCGGCGCCATGCCGAGCGTCAGCAAGGGCGGCCGCCCGGCGCGCGCATCGGGTGACGCGGCCAAGAACAACGGCCTGACCGGTGACATGCTGGCCAAGTGGGCGCTCAACAACAACCGCGCCGAGGCGACCGCTTCGATGAAGGCGCCGCGCGTCGTGACGCGCACGCTCAACAGCGAATATGCCGCGGGCTACACGAGCGGCGGCTTCAAGCCGGTCGCCAAGGCAGCCGCGATCGACCCGGCACGGTTCAGCGGGCCGAGCAACTAAGCGATCGCAAGCTTCGCCGTCGACGGGTGTCGGCGGCGGCAATACTCACTCAGTGATGACCATACCAGGTATAGGTGCCGTCCTCCTTGAAGGGCGGGCCCATGTTCGGCTGCTCGAAACCCCGTTCGGCCATGGCTTCCGACTGCACGAAGAGCCTGCGCAGCCGGTCGATATCCTTCGCCATCCGCTCCAGCGCCGCATCGAAGCGGCTGAAGGCCCGTGCAGAGGACTGTGACGTCTTGGAGTTGACGCCGTAGGCGGGCTCGATCGACACGCGCGCCCCAACGTCCGGCTGGAACTGCGCCAGCGTCAGGCCGGCAGAGGCAAGGCGCCGGCGGACCGGCTTGCGCGGCTCGGTAGCGATCACCAGCCGGATCGAGTTCTCCAGGGAGACCTTGCTGCATGGCAGCTCGCTCACGTCGATGACATCGTTTCCGAGACGTTCACTGCGCAGGAAGGCAAGATAGGCTTCGACACGTTCATGGGCGGCGGCAAGCACTTCACTGTCGGAAAGCTTGTCCGGATCACGGGTATGAAACTCGTAAGATGTGGCCATGTCGACTCCTTCGACATAGCAACGCGCATGCAACGGAAAGGTTTCGCGGCCTAAAGACCGAGGCGGACATGAAAAAGCCCGCCAGTGGCGGGCTCTGGTCAGGATCGGATCCCGGTTTTAGGCCGCGTCCTGCTCCGGCGGGCCTTCGATCATGCCAAGCGCTGCGAGGTAGGTATCGAGGATCAGGTCCTCTTCCATGCGCTCCTGGTCGTCCTTCTTGCGAAGGGCAATGACCTTCTTCAGGATCTTTGTGTCGAAGCCCATCGACTTGGCTTCGCCATAGACGTCCTTGATGTCGTCGGCGATGGTCTTCTTTTCTTCTTCCAAACGCTCGATGCGCTCAACGAATGCGCGGAGTTGGTCGCGGGCGACGCCATGAGCATCAGACATCGGTGTCTCCTGATATTGGGAATTTTATCTGCGTGGTGGTCAACTGCCGAAAAGCGGCGCCGAGGTCAAGCCAAATCGATCACCCGCGTCATTTCAGCCATGCGCGGGTTTGTTGACGTCGAATGCGGCTTTTTGAGCGCTATCCGCTTCTTTCTGATGAAGGTTTTTCCAGTCTTCGTAGGGCATGCCGTAGACGATTTCGCGGGAGGCATCCTTCGATAAATCGACGCCTGCCTCGGTTGCCGCGTCCCTGTACCAGTTCGACAGGCAGTTGCGGCAGAAGCCGGCGAGGTTCATCAGGTCGATATTCTGGACGTCGGTGCGCTCGCGCAGGTGCTGCACCAGGCGGCGAAAAGCAGCGGCCTCGAATTCGGTCTGCTGTTGTCTGCTGAGTTCGGTCATGAAGCGCCTCCTGTGCCAGTCACGCGGGGTAGGGCCCGGTGCGCGACGGAAAGATCTTGTATTCGTGCAAGATGGGGTTTGCGTTGAGCGCATTGAAGATGGGGGCAAGCCTTTCTGCCCAGGCGGCGATGCCATCCTCGTCGGCGATCAGGTCCTGGCGCACTTCCAGAAGCGCATGCGGCCGCCCGGTCATCATGCAATGGCGGTACATGGTGTCGCCCTTTAGCGCGCCGTCGTAAGGCTCGTTGTCGCCGATCACGAGATCGCCCGGCGCCCGCAGCGCTTCCAGCAGCGGAAGCACGGCGCGGTCGTCAGTATCCCACAGGACCGCGGCATGCCACGGCCGTGCGAAGTTCTTCCAGAACGGCGTGAAGGAATGGAGCGAGAGCACCAGCGGCGCGCGCTGCGGCGTCTGCGCCCTGGCGATCGTTTCCTCAACGGCGCGGTGGTAGGGGCGGTGGTAGGTGTCGAGCCGCCGGTCCCATTCTTCCTGGGTGATCGGGTGGTTGCCAGGGATGATCGCGCCATCGGAAATCTTCATGATGAGCGTCGGATCGTCCTCGCCGCGGTTTGGGTCGATCAGCAGGCGGGAGAAACATCCGAGCACGGCGGGAATGCCGAGGCGGGACGCGAGCACCCGCGTCAGCCCCTCAATGCCGATGTCGTAGGCGATGTGCCGCCCGAAGGCAGCTTCCGGCAAGCCAAGGCTGCCATAAGCGGGCGGCAGCCGGTTCATGGCGTGATCGGCCAGAAGCACCATGCCTCGGTCATAATCGCCGTCTATGATCTCGAAAGGTGCAAAGTCTTGCATGATGCGGGGTGGCGTCTTGAGGTCTGGGAAAGCAACGTTAGTTGCACGAGCAGGCGGGCGACGCAAGCGGCGGTGGCCGTTGAAGGGCAATCGCAGGGGATCGGGCTAATCGATTAGACTTGCGTTGACTTTCAGGTGTCGCCTTGCGAGAAAGTGCTTCACCAATAACCATGGAGTCCTGACGGAAACCGTGTCGAAAAAATCCCCAAGATCCGCAGTTCGCTCCCTTCTTTCCGTTCCCGTTCTCGGCGCGATTGTTGCCACCGGTGGCCCGCTTTTCGTCGCCACTGCCGCGCATGCCGATTTCCGCGTGTGCAACGGAACGCAGAACCTCGTCGGCGTCGCCATCGGTTACCGCGCCGCGGAGGGCTGGACCACGGAGGGGTGGTGGCAGGTGCCTGCCTCCACCTGCGCGACGCTCATCGAAGGCGAGTTGAAGTCGCGATATTATTATCTATACGCCGAAGACGCGGCTCGTGGTGGCCGCTGGACCGGCAATATCAACATGTGCGTCGCGGAGAACGAGTTCAAGATCGTCGGCGTCAACGATTGTTTCGCCCGTGGCTACCAGCGCATGGGCTTCAAGGAATATGATACAGGACGTCAGGGAAGCTGGATGGTTCAGCTTTCCGATACGCCCGGCACGCAAGAAGGCCAGAATTGATGAGGCGCTACCGCAAAGTAAAGATCCTAGCGACGCTGGGACCTGCATCCTCCGAAGAGGATATGATCCAGAAGCTGCATGAGGCGGGAGCAGACCTTTTTCGCATCAACATGAGCCATTCCAGCCATGACATGATGCGCACCCTGATCAGCCGGATCCGTTCGGTCGAAGCACGTTGCGGCCGCCCGATTGGCATTCTCTGCGACCTGCAGGGCCCCAAGCTGCGCGTTGGCAAGTTTGCCGCCGGCAAGGTGACGCTCACGGCCGGCCAGACGTTTACGCTCGACAACCGCGACGAACCGGGCGACGAAACGCGCGTCTTCCTGCCGCATCCCGAAATCCTGGAAGCCGTGAAGCCCGGCGACCGCCTGCTGATCGATGATGGCAAGTTGGCGCTGAAGGCCGAACAGGCGGACGGCACGAAGATCGTCTGCACCGTGGTTGCCGGCACCAGCATTTCCGATCGCAAGGGCGTCAGCCTGCCCGATACGCTGCTTGGCGTCGGCGCGCTGACCGAGAAGGACCGCTCCGACCTCGATGCCGCGCTCGCCACCAATGAGGTGGACTGGGTGGCGCTGTCCTTCGTGCAGCGTCCGGATGACCTTGCGGAAGTGCGCAAGATCGCCCGCGGTCGCGTCGGCGTCATGTCGAAGATCGAAAAGCCGCAGGCGCTCGAGCGGATCGACGAGATTATCGAGCTTTCCGATGCCGTGATGGTTGCCCGCGGCGATCTTGGCGTCGAAATGCCGATCGAGGCGGTTCCGGGCATCCAGAAGCAGCTGACGCGCGCATGTCGCCGGGCCGGCAAGCCGGTTGTCGTTGCCACGCAGATGCTGGAATCGATGATTTCCTCGCCGGTGCCGACGCGCGCAGAAGTATCGGATGTGTCGATCGCCGTGTTTGAAGGCGCCGATGCCGTGATGCTATCGGCTGAATCGGCTTCCGGCCAGTATCCGGTCGAAGCGGTTGCAATGATGGCGTCGATCGCGCGGCAGGTGGAGCACGACCCGCTTTACCCGAGCATCATCTATGCCCAGCGCGCGACCCCGGAAGCGACCGGCGCCGATGCCATTTCACTCGCTGCCCGCCAGATCGCCGAAACGCTGCGGCTTGCCGCCATCGTCACCTATACGTCCTCCGGCACGACGGGGCTTCGTGCCTCGCGCGAGCGGCCGAATGTGCCGATTATCGCGCTCTCGCCGATCGTGCAGACGGCGCGTCGCTTGTCGCTCTGCTGGGGCATGCACTGCGTCGTGACGCAGGATGCAACCGACCTCGACGACATGGTGAACCGCGCCTGCCGCATCGCCGTCTCCGAAGGTTTTGGCAATCCCGGCGACCGGCTGATCATCTCCGCCGGCGTTCCGCTCGGCACGCCGGGCGCGACGAACATGCTGCGCATCGCCTATATCGGCTCGGACGGCCAGACGGGCATCTGACGCCACGCAAATTGAGCTGCTAAAGCCGTCGGAGCGATCCGGCGGCTTTTTCATTTGTGGCGCAGACCGGTCAGGTCTTTTCGATGGCAAGGTCGAGGGCGGGTGCCGGCTCCTGTGCATGCCGTGCTATGCGTGCTTCGGCCAGCGCTGCAGCGGACTGGAGATCCCGCGGCAAGCCGGACAGCTTTTCAATCGCCGCCACCGCGACATCGGTCGCCACGTAATCCGGCTTGTGGCCAAGGTTGCGGATCCAGATAAGTTCGGAGCCCGCGATATCGTTCGCCAGCCCGACGGAATGGATTTCCTCGGCGACGATAGCATCCTGATCGCCGGTGATGATCACCGTCGGCGCCTTGATCTGCCGGTAGCGTGGCGCCACGCGCGTCACGTAACCGTTGAGGTTGGCGACATCGATCGCGTTGTAGCGGAAGGTTGCCGGCCGCAGCACGAGCGCCGGCGCGCCATCGTCCTTATAGGAAGCGGGGCACGGGTTAGGCGAAAAGACCGAGCGGGTGGCGCCATCCATCATCAGTAGCCCGGCAGGCAGCGCCAGCAGGTGGCGGAACAGGCGGCCAAGCACCGGGCGCGCCGTCAGCTTGTAGTACCAGTCGATGCTGCCCGGCCAGGGATGTGTCGCCGGCGCAAGAAAGAGAAGGCCTGCCGTCTTCTCCGGGTGGTACAGGGCAAAGCTTGCGGCGATGGCGCCGCCAAAGGAGTGGCCGACGATGATCGCCTTGTCGATGCCGCGCTTATCCATCAGCCGCGCGATTGCGTCGGCCTGGCCATCCGGAAAATCGTTCTCCGGCCCGCCGCGCTCCGAATAGCCGTGGCCCGGACGATCGACGAACAGCATCTCCGCGCGCCCCTCCAGCATGGGACGGAACGTCGCCTGCTGGTCGCGCAGGTTGCCGCTGGCGCCATGGATGAATACGATCGGCGGCAGGTCGGCATTGGGTGATGGCGGAACATGCACGGCATTCATCCGGAAGCCGCCTACATCGGTCAGTTCGCCGATATTGGGGTGGGCCTTCTCGATCGCACGCGCCTTCCAGGTGGTGAAGCCGAAAGCCGCAGCAAGGATGCCGAGCAGGATCAGGGGAATGAGGATCATCGCGTCAGCGAGTCGCGCGTCTCAGGTGCGGTTGCCGGCGATCTTTTCAGACAGCTTGGTCACCGCCTCCTGTGCGTCTCGGTCGGCCGGATAGATCGCGAGGTAGTCCTCCCAGGCCTTCAGCGCCAACTCGTCCTTGCCGGACTGCATCAGGATGCCCGCCATGCCCGCAATCGCCCCGAAATGCCGGGGTTCACGCTTCAAGACCTCAGCGATGTCGGCCATGGATTTGCGCGTATTTCCCATCGTGTAATGCAGCGTCGCGCGGCGATTCCATCCTTCCGGATAGGCAGGGTCGAGCACCGTCACCTGATCCAGGAAGTCGAGTGCCGCGGCATTGCGCTTCTCCTTGATGGCGGTGGCAGCCCACTGCATCAGGAGGTTCACGGTGGCGCTGCCCGAGTCGTTGAGATCGGTCATGATCTGCGTGGCGATGCCGCGCGCCTTGTCCGGGTTGCGCTCGCGCTTCAGTGCCTCGAACAGGGGATCGATCGGCTTGGCGGCTTTTGCCGCGGGTGCGGTTTCGGCCGGCGTCGATTGCGGCGCCGCATTCTTCGGCGGATCCGGCAGGGTCGTTTCCGGCACGACCGACTGAGCCATCACCGGTTGGGCTAACGCGGGAAGGGCTGCCAAGATTGCAGGCAGAATCAGGATCGTCGAACGAAAATAGCGCATGCGGACAAGGTAATCCGCATGCGCTGGAGGTCAAACCCGAATTGTCGCACTACCGACAATTTGATCAGCGGCCACTAAAAGCTGCGGCCAGCCGACATATCAGCCCTGGCGAGCCTTGAAGCGCGGGTTCTGCTTGTTGATGATGTAAACGCGACCCTTGCGGCGAACCAGACGGTTATCGCGGTGACGAGCCTTGAGCGCCTTAAGCGAGTTCTTGATCTTCATTGTACTGGTCCAGCAGTCTGTGGGCGTTGAAGCCGCTTGTCTCTATCAATCAAAAGCGCGCCGCCAATTTTTAGACAAGAGGGGCGCGCTCCGGTTGGGCGTGCAGATAACCCGAGCCACCCTGCGTGTCAACCTTGTGACGGCTTTTTCAACTCCGTTACGTGGCCCATTTTGCGGCCGGGGCGGGATTCCGTCTTGCCATAGAGGTGGACGAGCACGTCCTTCCTGGCGAGCCAGGCCGGCACGTCGTTGATGTCGTCGCCGATCAGGTTGGTCATGACACAGTCGGAATTTCGGGCCGGATCGCCGAGCGAAAGGCCGGAAACGGCGCGGATATGCTGCTCGAACTGGGACACCACGCAGGCCGCTTCCGTCCAGTGGCCGGAATTGTGGACGCGCGGGGCAATTTCGTTGGCGATCAGCGTGCCGTCGCTCATCAGGAAGAATTCGATGCCGATCACGCCGACATAACCGAGCGCATCGAGAAGCTTCTTGGCCGAGTCGCGCGCCGTGGCCGCAGCTGATTCCGAAATGCGCGCCGGTAGGGTCGAGGTGTGGAGGATGCCGTTGCGGTGCACGTTCTCTGCCGGATCGTAGCATGAAACATCGCCGTCGCGGCTGCGGGCGGCGATAATCGACACCTCGCGTTCGAAGGGAACGAAGCTTTCGAGAATCAGCGGCACCGAGCCCAAGGCCCCGAATGCGCCGGCCGGGCTGTCATCCGTGGAGCGGAATACGCGCTGGCCCTTGCCGTCGTAACCCATGCGGCAGGTCTTCAGCACACCCTTGCCGCCGAATTCGGCAAGCGCCGCCTCGAGGTCCTCCTGGCTGTCGACGGCGCGGAAATCTGCCGTGCGGATGCCGCAGGCGTTCAGGAAGCGTTTTTCGGTAAGGCGATCCTGGGAAACTTCCAGCGCCTTGGCCGGAGGATAAACGGGAACGGCGTGCTGCAGCGCTTCTGCCGCCGCGACCGGCACGTTCTCAAATTCATAGGTGACGACGTCGCAGCGCTCGGCAAGTTCGGCAAGTGCTGCCGGATCATCGTAGGCCGCCGCGATCTGGGCATTGGCGACCTGGGCGGCGGGGCAATCGGCCTGCGGCTCCAGGATGATGGTGCGGAAGTTCAGCCGGGCGGCGGCGATCGCCAGCATGCGACCAAGCTGGCCGCCGCCGATGATCCCGATGGTGGAAATGGTCATAGAGCCTCGTCGATCGGATAATCTGCGACGGCGGCGGTCTGCTGGGCACGCCATTCATCGAGCCGCTCGGCGATGCCGTCGTCATTGAGCGCGAGCACGGAGGCTGCCAGCAGGGCGGCGTTGATGGCGCCGGCGCGGCCGATCGCCAATGTCCCGACCGGAATGCCGGCCGGCATCTGGACGATCGAAAGCAGGCTGTCCTGGCCCGAAAGCGCCTTGGACTGCACCGGCACGCCAAAGACCGGAAGCGGCGTCATCGCCGCCGTCATACCCGGCAGGTGGGCGGCACCGCCGGCACCGGCGATGATGACCTGGAAACCTTCGTCGCGGGCACCCTTGGCAAAGCTCATCATCCGTTCGGGCGTGCGATGCGCCGAGATGATGCGGGCCTCGTAACCGATATCGAGCGCCTCCAGCGTGTCGGCAGCATTCTTCATGGTTTCCCAGTCGGACTGGCTGCCCATGATGATAGCAACGGCAGGTCTTTCAGCCATGTCGAGCCTCTTAGGCGATGATGTCGGGAATGATCTGGTCTTCAAGCTGGCTCATCTTGTCCTTGATGGCCAGTTTCTTCTTTTTCATCCGCTGAATGCGAAGCGCCTCGGAGCCGACCTGGATCATGGCGTTGATGGCGGCGTCATAATCCTCGTGCTCCTGGCGAAGCTTTGCGAGTGTCAGCCGGATATCCGCCTGTTCCTGGTCAGCCATGGTTCAATCCCCATTCTCATACCAGCCATTTCCGATCTGCCGGTCAATTGCGCAAGCCTCTACCATCAAACCGCGTTAACTGGAAGTTAGCCGGCGCCATGAATTTGCCCGCATCAAGCCACGATTTCTCCTTCGACAAACGTGCCCGATCATGTCACACTGCTAATGTAAACCTGAAGCCTCGGCAGAAAGGATTGTCGGGGCAGGTGGACCAAGGAGGAACATGCCACATGACCGTCCAGGCTCATATCGCATCGCTTGAAAAGAAGCATGGTGCTCTCGAGGAGGAGCTCCAAAGCATTCTTGCTTCGCCCTCCGCGGACGATCGGGAAATCGCCGATCTCAAGCGCCGCAAGCTGCGCCTCAAGGATGAGCTGCAGCGTCTCAAAGCCTCTACGCGTCACTAACTCTCTCAAGGAGAAACGAGCCGCTAGCCCATGTTCCAACCGCGAACGGGCCCGACAGCGGCAAAAACAATCCAAGCCTTAAGAACTAAAGATTCTGGTCGTGGTTGACGGACTCCAACAGAGTGACTTGCACACCGAAGGTCACGACCAGAATTGATCAAGCCACAGGTTCATGCGGTCGAAGCCCTTGGTATTGACCGAATAAATGCGCTTCGTGCCGTGGTTCTTCACCGTCACGAGATTGCTGTCCAGCAAGGCTTTCAGATGCTGTGACACCGCCGGCCGACTGATCGGCAGGCCCTGCGCCAGTTCATTCACCGTCTTTGGCGCGCGGCGCAATTCTTCCAGCAGATATCGCCGGTTCGGATCAGCTATGGCTGCAAAGGGATCCAAAGAGCTCATGGCGGCAGCCTAAGCCAAACGCACCTATGCGACAAGACGCATTGTGCGTCGCAGCAAGTGCGCCGACGCCAGCTGTGCTTGGCGTGTCAGCCGAACAACCCATCCCACAACAGCTTGAGGCCAGCGAAGAAGGCGAGGCCATAGGTCATCGGGTAGAAGACTTCGGCCTTCAGGTGCTTGACGACAGCGGCCCCCAGCATGGTCGCGACAAGCGCCACCGGCAGCAGGGTCATCGAGATGAACATGTTCTCCCGGTCCAGCGCCCCGAGGAAGAAGTAAGGGATCACCTTCACCGCATTGACAATGGCGAAGAAGCGGATGCTGGCGCCTGTATAGGCCTTCGGGTCAAGCTGCATCGGCAGCACGTAGATCTGGAACGGCGGGCCGCCGGCATGTGCAACGAAGCTCGCGTAACCCGAGAGCGAACCCCAGAAGGTTGCCGCGACCGGACGATGCGGCAGGGGCTCCCGCGGCACCCGTGAATGGGGTCCATAGACCTGCCAGAAGTAACGCACGGTAAAGAGGATGGTGGCGGTGGCGATCACCAGCCGCAGCGCGTTGTCGGACACATAGGCCGAGGTCGCCCAGCCGAGCGCAATGCCGATGACGCCGCCCGGCAGGATCATCAACAGCGTCTTGCGGTCGTTATAGTGCCGCCATGACCACAGAGCGACGATATCCATGACGATGAGGATCGGCAGGAAGATCGCCGCCGCCCGCACGGGATCGACCGCCAGCGACATCAACGGCACGCCGAGCAGGCCGATCGCGCCGCCGATGCCGCCCTTCGAGAGGCCGACAAGCAGCACGGCCGGAACGGCAAAGGTGAAAAAGGCAAGTGTCAGGGAATCGGTCATCAGGGGTGCAGTGCAGACCTAAGCGGCGGCGGGGCGGTTGATCCTTCAATCGGTCCGGTTTATCGAACTTGTGAACAGAACACGAGCGCGGATTTGTCTCCTTATCCGCTGAACGGACATGAGATGAGTAAAATGGAAGAGCGCTGCCGACTGGTCCTGATCGTACCGGAGGCCGAGGATCTTGCCGAACAGGCGAAAAACCTCGAAGCCGCGCTGGCAGCCGGCGATGTCGCCTCGGTCATCGTTCCGCAATATGGTTCGGACGACCAGGTGTTCCAGAAACGCGCCGAGACACTGATCCCGATCATCCAGGATGCAGGTGCTGCGGCCCTGGTCGCCGGCGATACCCGAATTGCCGGTCGCACCAAGGCTGACGGGCTGCACATCGCCGGCAATGTCGAGGAACTGGGCGAGGCGATCGAAAAACATGCGCCGAAGATGATCGTCGGCGCCGGTGGTGCCTCCGACCGGCACCAGGCGCTGGAGGTCGGCGAGCTGCGGCCGGACTATATCTTCTTTGGCAAGCTTGACGGCGACATCAAGCCGGAAGCCCATCCGAAGAACCTGGCGCTCGGCGAATGGTGGGCCTCGATGATCGAGATTCCCTGCATCGTCATGGGCGGCACGGATCTCTCTTCCGCACTGGCTGTCGCCGAAGCCGGCGCCGAGTTCGTGGCGCTTCGCAGCGCTGTTTTCTCCCATCCCGAAGGAAGCGCTGCCGCTGTCGCTGCCGTCAACGCCTTGCTGGACGAAAAAGCGCCACGGTTTGAGGCTTGATGGCTGCCCATGGGTTCGAACCGATCTTTGCGTGTGATTTCCGGCAGTCTGGGCGTGGCATTGGCTGCGCTCACCTCTTTGCCGCCTGCTGCCTTGTCCCAATCGGACCAGAAGGCGATCACGCGCCCGCTCGAGCCTGACAACCAGCCCATCAAGAGCGATCGGGTGGAAACCCAGCCTGTTGCGGGAGCTGCCAAGGGTAACCAGCCGGCTGACAGCCAGCCCGATGGCATCGTCCCGTCGAGCGGCGTCAACGTCTACCAGCGCATGGGGGCTGCCCTTCCGCCTGCTCCGCCGGAAAAGCCGTATAACGGCCCGATTGATGAAGCTTACGGCGCCTACCAGCGCGGGCTTTACCTGACGGCGCTCGACAAGGCACTGACACGCGCCGGTGAAGGTGATGCCGCCGCGCAGACGCTCGTCGCCGAAATGACAACGAAGGGGCAGGGGGTCAAGCGCGACACGAAGGCTGCTGCCTTCTGGTACCAGAAAGCCGCCGAGGGCGGCGATCCGGCCGCGATGTTCCAGTATTCGCTGTTATTGATGTCCGGCCGCGACGTGCCGCGCGACAAGAAGCTCGCCGACGAATACATGCGCAAGGCAGCCGAGGCTGGCAATTCGTCTGCGCAGTTCAACTGGGCGCAGATCCTGGTTTCCGAGAACCCCGGCGAAAAGGGGCTGCGGCTGGCGCTTCCCTTTTACGAGAAATCGGCCGCACAGGGCGTTGCAGATGCGCAATATGCGGTGGCACAGCTTTACCTGACGCTGAAGGACGTGCCGGAGGAAAAGAAGGCGCAGGCGCGCACCTGGCTGGAACGGGCCGCGAAGGCCGGTTTCGATACCGCGCAGCTCGATATGGGCCTGTGGTACGTCAACGGCGTTGCCGGCGAGCGCGACTATGACAAGGGCTTCCAGTGGATCAAGATTGCCGCAAGCCGTGGCAATGTTGCGGCCCAGAACAAGCTCGCGCATCTTTACATCAATGCGCTCGGCACCCGCCCCAATCCGGTCGAGGCGGCCAAGTGGTATGTCCTGTCACGCCGCGCCGGGCTGCAGGATCCGGAATTGGAAGATTTCTACCTCGGCATCAACGAGGAAACCCAGAAGAAGGCGATCGAGGCCGCGAACCGGTTCCGCCGCGGCTGATCCTTCAGGCTGATCACCAGGTCAGTGGCTGGTCTTGTGCAACTGGTCCGGCTTGTGGGCGGCACGTTTGCCGCTCTTGGCGCTTTCAACGATATATTCTGGATTGTCCTTGGAGGCTTTCACCTCGTGGCCCTTGATCTTGGTCGGGCTCGTCTGCTTCTTGACGACCTTGCCTTCGGTCTTGCCCTGGCTGGTGTTCCAGGTCACCTTGTCGCCGCTCTTCAGGTTCTCGCTCATTGATCGCTCCATAGGACGTGAACCTGCGCAACGTCGGCAAAGCCCCATCGTTCCGAATTGGAGCATCTCCGGCACCCGCAACATGGCTGCCATGCTTGATGAGGCCGCGGCGCGACTTGAATTTCCCGCATTTTTGTGGTCATGAAGCCGCCCATCAATCAAGAATGAGAAAATAGCGTTCTGCACTCACGCATGCAGACGGTTCCCCAAGGATTTCCTTCATGGCTCGCTCCGCCCTTCTCAATGTCATGGTTCAGGCTGCCCTCAAGGCCGGCAAGTCGCTATCGCGCGATTTCGGCGAAGTGCAGAACCTGCAGGTCTCGGTGAAGGGGCCGAGTGACTTCGTTTCCCAAGCTGACCTGAAAGCTGAGAAGATCGTTCGCGACGAGCTGTTGAAGGCGCGCCCGACTTACGGCTTCCTTGGCGAAGAAGGCGGCGAAGAGAAGGGCACCGACGGCGCCCATCGCTGGATCGTCGACCCGCTCGATGGCACGACCAACTTCCTGCACGGCATTCCGCAGTTCGCCGTGTCGATCGGGCTTGAGCGCAACAACGAGATCGTTGCCGGCGTCATCTTCAACCCGGCCACGGACGAACTTTACACGGCGGAAAAGGGCGGCGGCGCCTTCCTCAACGACCGCCGTATCCGCGTGGCTGCCCGCCGCGTTCTGTCCGATTGCGTCATCGGTTGCGGCGCGCCGCATCTTGGCCGCGGCAACCACGGCAAGTTCCTCGTTGAACTGCGCCACGTGATGGGTGAAGTCGCAGGCATTCGCCGCCTTGGCGCCGCAGCGCTTGACCTCGCCTATGTCGCCGCCGGTCGTCTCGACGGTTTCTGGGAAACCGATCTGTCGCCCTGGGACATGGCAGCCGGCCTCGTACTGATCCGTGAAGCCGGCGGCTTTGTCAGCGACATGCGTGGCACCAACAGCATGTTCGAGAGCGGCAACGTGGTTGCCGGCAACGAACTCATCCAGAAGGCACTGCTGGAAGTCGCAAACCGGCCTGTACCGCAACGCTGAGTTCAGTCTCCATTGAAGTGAACTTGCGGTGCAGGAGCGGGATATCTCACTGTTTTCCGCAGGTTCCGCACTTCAATTCGTCGCATTTTTCCACTAGCCTCCGGCGCAACCTAGTACCGGAGACAATGCGTCATGGCGAATGCGACAGTGGGCGATTTGGACGAGTTGGAAACAGGCCGCGGTGGCTATCTGTACAAGCTCTCCAATCCCGCCTCCTTCCTGTGGACGATGGCGATCTTCCTGATCATCGTCGGCTTCGTCGCCGCCATCCTGTACCGACAGGCAGCGCATGCCTTCCAGACAAACCCGGGCCTCAACGGGCTGATCCTCGGCGTCCTGCTGATTGGCATCATCCTGGTCTTCAACCAGGTAATCGGGCTTGTTCCGGAAGTCCGGTGGTTCAATTCTTTCCGGGCCGCCGGCAGCGCTGACAAGGTCGGCCGAGAGCCGAAGCTGCTCGCGCCGATGCGCACGCTGATTGGCAGCCGTCGCGAGATGGCGTTGTCGACCACCGCCTTCCGCTCCATCCTCGACTCGATCGGCACCCGGCTCGACGAATCGCGGGACACGTCCCGCTACCTGATCGGCCTCCTGGTTTTCCTCGGCCTGCTCGGCACCTTCTGGGGCCTTATCGAGACGATCGGCTCGATCAGCAACGTCATTGGCGCGCTCGACCCGAACTCCGGCAGCTCAAACGACGTGCTCGCCGCCATCAAATCGGGCCTGGCGCAGCCGCTGAGCGGCATGGGCACAGCGTTCTCGTCCTCGCTGCTCGGCCTGTCCGGCTCGCTGATCCTGGGTTTCCTCGACCTGCAGGCGGGGCGCGCCCAGAACCGCTTCTATACCGAGCTTGAAAACTGGCTGTCCTCGGTGACCGATCTCGGCTCCGACATGCCGGTCGCAGCACCGGTGGCCTCCACTGGTTCCTCGGCCGAGTTGAGGGCGCTCACCGAACAGCTTCGGGCGCTGGCGGCCGCACAGGCGAGGGGCTCAAGCGACGGCGCGACCAACGACCGGTCGCTCTCGGCCATGGCCAATCTTGCCGAAGGCATCCAGGGGCTGGTCAAGAACATGCGCAACGAACAGCAGATGCTGCGCGACTGGATCGAAGCCCAGCAGGAAGAATCGAAAGCCATGCGGCGCACCCTCGACCGGCTCTCCGACAAGATCGGAGGGAGGTAACAGATGGCGCTCGGCAAGAACCGCCGTCGCGAGCGGGGTGTCGATTATTGGCCAGGCTTCGTGGACGCCCTGTCCACGCTGCTGCTTGCCATCATGTTCCTGCTTACCGTCTTCGTGCTGGCGCAGTTCCTGCTCAGCCGCGAGATTTCCGGCCGCGACGAGGTTCTGAACCGGCTGAATAGCCAGATCGCCGAATTGACGGAACTGCTGGCGCTGGAAAAGAGCAACAGCCAGGATTTCGAGGACCAGCTTGTGACCCTGCAGTCGTCGCTCGCGACTGCCGAAAGCGAGCGTTCGCGGCTCCAGCAATTGCTGAACCAGGGCGCCGGCAACAGCGAGGCCGCCAATGCAAAAATCGGCGAGCTTACCAACCAGTTGAACCAGGAACAGCAGATCAGTGCGCGTGCGGCAAGCCAGGTGGAATTGCTGAACCAGCAGATCGCCGCGCTACGGGCGCAGATCGCTGCCGTGGAGCAGGCACTGCAGGCATCGGAGGCGAAGGATGCGTCTTCGCAGGCGCAGATCGCCGATCTCGGCCGACGGCTCAACGTGGCGCTGGCGCAGCGGGTGCAGGAGCTCAACCGTTACCGGTCGGACTTCTTTGGCCGGCTGCGCGAAATCCTCTCGGACCGCGAAAACATCCGCATCGTTGGCGACCGCTTCGTGTTCCAGTCTGAGGTCCTCTTCCCCGTCGGTGGCAACGAACTCGATCCGGCTGGCCGGGTTGAGATGGACAAGCTCGCCACCGCGCTGCTTGATCTTGCCAAGGAGATTCCGGCGGAAATCAACTGGGTGCTGCGTGTGGATGGCCACACCGATAACGCACCGCTGTCGGGCACCGGACGCTACCGCGACAACTGGGAACTCTCCTCGGCGCGCGCCACCTCCGTGGTGAAGTACCTCATCTCCAAGGGCGTACCGGCAAACCGTCTCGTCGCGGCAGGCTTCGGCGAGTTCCAGCCGATCGCGCCGGGTGATACGCCGGAGGCGCGGTCGCAGAACCGTCGCATCGAGCTGAAGCTGACGGAACGCTAGGCCATGACCGAAAAGCCAGACATGAGCGCGGTGCTGAAGGCAGTCGCTGACAGCCCGAAGCGCGACAACAGCACCTATCACAAGGCAATGGCCGATGCCCGGCAGGCATTCGCGGATGCCGAAGAAGTGCTCGGTGGTCCGGTCACCTTCAAGATCAAGACGAAGACGAAGCGCAACGGCAAGCACATCGTCAAATGGACCTTCAAGCGCGCTGACTGATCAGGCGTCGGCAGGGCTGATGCCGTGGGTGGTCGAGGTGAAGCCGAGCCGCGACAGACCACGCCGCACCTCCGGCGTGCTCATGAACAGCTTCCACAGCAGGCCTGACCGAAAGTTCTCGATCATGGCGATGATCGGCCCCTGGTCGATCGCCAGATAAGTCGGCGCCATCCAGCCAGTCTTCGGCTTGAAGGAGTCGACGAAACCGAAGCGTCCATAGAGTTTGCCCCGCCCGCAACCCAGCATGGCGCGCATCGCCGCTTCGGCTTCCGCAGGCAGGAAGGGGAAGCTGGAAAGCGCGGCTGTCGGCGCGATGACGCCCTTGTCATTGGTCGGCGAAAAGGCACCGTAACCCCGCGGGCCTTCGGATGCGGTGAGACCCCAGACGCCGGTGGCTCGATATTCCGGCACGGTCATGCAGTAGTCATGGTTGATGCGGGCATGCGCAACGCCCTGTGCCAGGTAATCGTCGCAATAGGCGTCGCTCAAGCCCCGCGGGTCGAGCGCGCAGAAGCTGTATTGCCCGAGGAAGAGGGGCCCGCCATAAGGCTCGCCGAGTGGCAGGAGGGTGCCGAGATAGCTTGCGCCATTGCGCATCTCCCCGGAGCGCGCCCAGCCCTTGTGGTAGCTGCCTGGCGATATGGGGAAGGCCTGCGAGCCGGCAGCCAGCACATAGGTTGATAGCGCCTCGTTCCAGCCGCGGATCGGCAGGTTCATGATCCAGTTGTAGTTCGGGCTCCAGTGCCAGTAGAGCGGGCCATCATCGACGCCGCGCGTGTACCAGTTCCATTCCACCGTCTCAAGCAGGCGGTTGATGCGGTAGCAGAGCGCCTCTTCCTCCTCCGTGCCGCCGGAGAAGTATTGGCGGGCGCAGATCAGCCCCTGCATCAGGAAGGTGGTCTCGACAAGATCGCCGCCGTTGTCCTTTTTGGAGAAGTGCATGGCGTCGGCCGTTGTGCCGTCGAGAAAATGCGCAAAGGCGCCGTGGAAGCGCGGGGAGCGGGCGAGATGCTCCAACATGCGTGCCAGCCGCTCAAGCGCTTCTCTGCGGCTGATCCAGCAGCGTTGCGTCGCGACAATGATCGCCAGCACACCGAAGCCAACGCCGCTTACCGAGATGATGTTGGGTGAGGGGGCGCCGGAGACGAAACATTTGTCGAAGGGAAGGCCGCTTTGCGGATGGGCGCCTTCCCAGAAGAACCTGAAGGTCCGTGACTGGATCTCGTCGAGCCAGAGGTCAAGCGGCGATGTCTGCGGGTCCAGGCTCGTCATGGGCGCTTCAACATGGCGTCACGCGACACCGCTTGGCGGCTCTGTCAGACCGCGGAGGGCATGCGCTGTTCGATGTCCTGGAACTGAAGCCGGGCAAGCTTGGCATAAAGCCCTCCCTGCGCCACCAGGCTCTGGTGGGTTCCTTCTTCCACGACCCTGCCGTCTTCCAGCACGAGGATCCGGTCGGCCTTCAGAACGGTGGCGAGCCGATGGGCGATCACCAGCGTGGTACGATCCTCCATCAGGCTGTCGAGCGCCTTCTGGACGAGCGTTTCGCTTTCGGCATCGAGCGCCGAGGTCGCTTCATCGAGCAAAAGCACCGGCGCGTTCTTCAGGATCGCGCGCGCAATCGCGATGCGCTGGCGCTGCCCACCGGACAGGGTGATGCCGCGCTCGCCAGCGAGCGTGTCATAACCATTGTCGAGCTTCGAGATGAACTCGTCAGCCTGGGCGGCAATCGCTGCCGCACGCACGGCCTCGCGGCTGGCGTCTGGCATGCCGAAGGCGATGTTGTCGTGGATCGAGGCGGCAAAGATCGTCACGTCCTGCGGCACGATCGCCAGCCGCGCCCGAAGCTCTTCCAGCCGCGCCTGCCGCAGGTCGACGCCATCGAGTTTCACGGTGCCCGATGCCGGATCATAGAAGCGCATGAGGAGCGAGAAGATGGTGCTCTTGCCGGCACCGGACGGCCCGACGATCGCCACCGTCTCGCCCGGCTTCACATGGAATGACAGGTTGTTGAGCGTGATCGAGCTCACCCGCGTCGGGTAGGCGAAGGAGACCGCGTCGAACTCCACCTGGCCGCGTGGAGGGGCGGGAAGTGCCGTCGGCGTCTGCGGGTCGCGAATCGCGGGCACTTCTTCCAGCAATTCGGTCAGGCGTTCAGCCGCACCGCCGGCTGCTGACAACTCGCCCCAGACCTCCGACAGCTGGCCGAGCGAACTGGCCGCAATCACCGAATAGAGCACGAACTGGCCGAGCGTCCCGGCTGTCATCGTGCCGGAGAGCACGCTTTGGGCGCCGTACCAGAGCACGCCGACAATGCTGCCGAAGACGAGGAGAATCGCAAAGCCGGTCAGCAGCGCGCGGGCCCGGATGGCCGCCCGCGCCGCGCCATAGGCGTCTTCCACGGTTCCAGCATAACGGTTGGTCGCCGTCGCCTCGCCACCGAACGCCTGGACGGTACGGGTGGCGCCGATCACTTCGGCTGCGAAGGCGGATGTCGCGGCGAGCGTATCCTGGGCAGCGCGCGAGCGCTTACGCACGGAGCGGCCGAAGGCGACCAGCGGAAAGACGATCAAGGGGATCGCGCCGAGCACCAGCGCAGACAGCTTCGGGCTCGTATAGATCATCATGCCCATGGCGCCGAGACAGAGGATCGTGTTGCGCAGCGCCTGCGAGGCGGAAGATCCGAACGCCGACTTGATCTGCGTCGTGTCCGCCGTCAGCCGCGAGACGATCTCGCCGGACTGGTTGACGTCGTAGAAGGAAGGCGACAGCCGGGTGATATGCGCAAAGACCTCGCGGCGCAGGTCCGCGACCACGCGCTCGCCGATGGTGATGACATAATAGTAGCGCATGGCGCTCGCGACCGCGAGCATCGACGCCAGCGCCATCAGCATGCCGAAATAGTTGTTGATGAAGCTGCCGTCAGCGGCGGCAAATCCGTGATCCACCATGCGCCGGACGGCCAGCGGCAGAGCAAGCGTGGTGGCGGCGGCGAGAATCAGGAAGAAGACGGCGGCGGCGACCAGCGAGCGATACCGCGCAAGATACGGAAGCAGCCTTGTCAGCGGTCTAAGGGCTTTGGTTCTCGGCTGCTGTTCTCGGGATTCGGCCAATTTTTCCTCGGCATGCGGGAGCGCGGTTTCAGGTCGCGCGGGTACTTGTACTTCGGCTGGCCTTCCTGTATAGGCTCCGCATCGAATTGGGAAGCCGTGGCCGGATCGGTCAGCGGCTTCATTTATTACAGAGCGTCCTCGCTCGCATATGCGACACATGGACCTCGCAGCGCAGGATTATCGACATGAAGGCTGGCATCCATCCCGAATACCACATGATCAAGGTCGTCATGACCGATGGTACCGAATACCAAACCCGCTCCACCTGGGGTTCGGAAGGCGAGACCATGAACCTCGAAATCGACCCGAAGTCGCACCCGGCCTGGACCGGCGGTAACCAGCAGCTTCTGGACCGCGGCGGTCGCGTTTCGAAGTTCAACAAGCGCTTCGGCGGTCTCGGCCTCTAATCGGCCAAAGATATTCAATTAGAAGAACCCGGCGAAAGCCGGGTTTTTTGTTGCCTGCGTTTCAGGAAGAGCAAGCACGGCAGAAACGAAAAAAAAAGCAGGCGCGAGGCCTGCTTTTGCAATTTTGACGTTCGGATGCTTAGTTGCCGAAGGCGGTCTGGAGAAGGTTCAACTGGGCGCGAACGCTGTTCTCGTTGTCCGGCATGACGGCCGGCTCTTCCGGGCGGTAGATCTCACGGTCGAGCAGGGCGATGCGATTCTGCAGGCGAAGCGAGCGCTCCACGAGATCGCGAAAACCTTCCGGCAGGTCGTTCCAGCCCGGGGCGTTGCGGTCGACGTTGAAGCCTTCAAGGCGAACCTTGTTCTTTTCCGACAGAACCTGGTCGCGGCTCATCTCGCCATTGTTGACGGCGCGCTGCAGCAGGAGCCAGGACGCCATCTGCATGAGGCGGGTGGTGAGCCGCATCGACTCGGCCGCGTAAAGCACGGATGCCATGCGGGGAAGAACCTTGGACGCAGCGCGGCCGGTGCCATCGAGGTAGCTGGCGGTTTCTTCAACCAGCGCCATGCCCTCGGTGTAAAGCGCCTTGAACTGCGACGATGCTGCGGCGCGGCCGGCGAAACTGACAGTGTTCAATCCCAGTTCGGACATCGAATTCATCCTGCTAACGCAATTACTTCAGGCAATGACCTTGCCGCGGAAAAGTTCCGCTCGGGTCTCAACGACCTTGAACATGATACCTATAATGCAAATCCGCAAGGCGTTTGTTAAGGAAAGGTTAATACCCACAAGAAGTGGTAAACGCCTTTGCCTTTCGTCTAAGCGGAAGGCGTGTGGCTGTCCCGTTTCCCTACGCACCTGCCGCCTGTAGCTCTAGCGTAAACGCCAAAAATGGCAACAGAACAAAAAAGAAGAGCCGCGGAAAGGCGGCTCTCAAGGTAAAACAGGGAGAAATCAGACCATTCGCCGAACGGTGAAACTGTCTGAGTCCAGGAAGCCTGGACGGGCTTATATTCTCTATTAATGATTAATATAGTCTTAAAAGCGCTCGAGATTTACTTGCTTCGTCCTGAAACACGACGCTTTAGCTCTTGAAGAAGCTGTCGGCAGCGCGCCGTCCGGCAAGCTTGCGTTCCTTCTCGGCCTCGAGGCGCGCAATCTCTTCCTTCAACAGCCTGACGCGTGAGTCGAGCTCGTCGGCCGACAGCAGCGACAAGTCGGCGCCGATTTCGTGAGTCACCGGTTTCTTGGGGCGATCGTCTTCAAAAAAGCTCATGCGTCCTCCTCCTCCTTAGCGGCCTGGCTGAGTCTCGCTCGCGGCCCGCGGATCGAGCGACAGGCTTTCCGGTGTCACATGCGGCGCGGTGGAGGCGGCGGCCGTCGTATAGGCGCCGCGATCGGCCGCGGGCACGGGCGCGCGCTTGCGCGCGCGCAAGATGGCATAGATCGCCACAAGTGCATGCGCCCCGGCAGTGACGGAGAAGAGTGCGTAGGGCCCAGCCCAGGTCATCACCGGTCCGCCGAGTGTCGGGCCGATGATCGTGCCGATGCCGAACAAAAGCAGCAGCCCGCCGGACACCTTCACGAAGTCCTCTGGCGCGGCGAAGTCGTTGGCATGGGCAACCGCGATTGGATAAAGCGCGTTCGCCGCAGCGCCGTAGATCGCCACCAGCACCACGATGCCATAGACGTCAGCGGGGCGGATCGCGACGATCGCAAGACCTGCAAGTGCGGCAGCAGCCGAGAGGCCCGCCAGCACATAACGGCGATCCATCCGGTCAGAGAGGCGCCCGGCCGGAAACTGCATGATGGCGCCGGCAAAGATGGTGATCGAGACCATCGCGGCGACCGCGCCGTTGTCGAGCCCGGCTCGGGTGCCGAACACGGCGCCGAGCGTGCCATAGGCGCCGTTGGCAGTGCCAATCAGCAGAATGCCGATGCAGGAGATGGGCGAATTGCGGAACAGCGCCTTGAGATCCAGCCGCGCCCGTTTCAGCGGCTGCGGCGATGCCGCCTTGGAAAGTGTCGTGGGTAGCGCGGCGATCGAATACAGGATGCCGCAGACCATGAACAACGTTGCGGTCGCGACATCGGCGAGCGGCACCATCAACTGGCCGCCGACCACGCCGAGCAGGGTGATCGAGATGTAGAAGGAAAAGATCGTGCCGCGGTTTTCCGGCGTCGCCCGCTCGTTCAGCCAGCTTTCGATGATCATCGAGGTGCCGGCGGTGCAAAAACCGGTGATGGCGCGCAGCACCAGCCAGGTGTTCTGGTCGACGAGCAGACCCGTCAAAAGCACGTTGAGGCAGATCAGTGACAGGAAGCCGGAGAAGGCGCGCACATGGCCGATGCGGCGCACCACATTGGGCGCCACGAAACAGCCGATGACGAAGCCGGATGCCCAGGTGGTGCCGAGCAGGCCGAGCACCTCGTTGGAGTAACCTTCCTGGGATCCGCGGACCGGAAGCAGCAGACCCTGCAGGCCATTGCCCAGGAAGAGGAAGAGCGTTCCGCAAAGGAGGGCGAGGACTGGAAGGAGGTTTCGTCTCATCTTTGCTGCGATCTGCTCATGTGCGTCTGCGACTCGCGGTAGTTCCGGCGCTAGCATTGTTGCATAGAGCTGAACCGCGCGTTAACGAAGGCGGAGCGGATAACGGTCCCCGAATCCCCTCCGGAACTATCTGTGGTGGAGGGCAAAAATGTCCAGCCTGTGGCGCTTGCCGGAACGAAGATCAGAATGACCAAGGCAATCGCCGTCCTGCTCATGCTTGCGATGATCGCCCAGATCATCAAGCCTCTCGGCCTGCCGGGCCTGAGGCGTCGCGCCGATTTCTGGAAGCTGGCGCTGTTTGCCTTTGCGTTGTGGAGTGCTGCCCTCATCCTGCGGGAGTTCACCGGCACCTGAGGTTGATCTGGCCGCCGATCCTTGCTTGTCTTCGCCTTCATGCGAAGAGAGGAGGGACAAATGGAACGGGTTGAAGGTGGTTGCTCGTGCGATCAGGTCCGGTTGGTGGCAACCGGGCGACCGTACCGGGTCGGGATCTGCCATTGCCTGGATTGCCGCAAGCACCATGGCGCGCTTTTCCACGCCTCGGCGATCTTTCCCGAGAATGCCGTCACCGTAACAGGCGAGACCGGATCTTATGCCGGTCGTCATTTCTGCCCACGCTGCGGATCGCCCGTCTTTGGCCGCAGCGGCGACGAGGTCGAGATCAACCTCGGCTCGCTGGATAAGCCGAACCAGTTCAAACCGACCTATGAGCTTTGGACCATCCGACGGGAAAGCTGGTTGCCGCCGTTCCCGGTGAAGGGTTTCGAGCGGAACCGCGAGAGCGACAGCCGGTCGGAAGACTAACAGCGAAAAGGCCGCTCCGTTGCCGGGGCGGCCTTCTTCCTCCCATGAAGAGGCGTTCTCCTACCGCCTCCTCGAGATATCTCGTGTAGCCTTAATCAGGACTTGTTGACGCTCGCCGCGTAGATCTGGTCGATTGTTGCAGCCAGGCTCTTGTTGAACTCGTCGTCGCTCATCGAGACGCGCAGGTTCTCGGTCAGCGCGCGAGAGAAGCTCGCGATCATGCCGCGGTTGTGGCTGAGCTTTTCGCAGGCATCCGCGGTGCTGTAGCCACCGGAAAGCGCCACGACGCGAACGACCGACTTGTGCGCCACCAGCGGCGCGTAGAAGTCAGCGACCGTCGGGATGGTGAGCTTCAGCATCACCGTTTCGCCGGCCGGCAGCTTGTCGAGCTGCGCTGCAATCTCGTCGCGAAGAATGGCTTCGGCTTCCTGCTTGGTCGGGCTCTTGATCGAAACTTCCGGCTCGATGATGGGCATCAGGCCCTGGCCGATGATCTGGCGGGCGACTTCGAACTGCTGCTTCACGACCGCCGCAATGCCGGTCTTGTCGGCATGCGCAATGACGGAGCGCATCTTGGTGCCGAAGATACCCTTTTCGCGACCGCGGATCAGCAGCGCGTCCAGATCCGGCATCGGCTTCATCACCTGGGCGCCGTTTTCTTCCGCCTCAAGACCCTTGTCGACCTTCAGGAACGGCACGACGCCGCGTTCTTCCCAAAGGTAGGACGGAACCGGCTGGCCGTTGACGTCGCCATCCATGGTCCGCTCGAAAAGGATTGCGCCGATCACCTTGTCGCCGGTGAAGGCCGGCGCGGTCATGATGCGAACCCGCATGGCGTGCATCAGGCGGAACATTTCCTCTTCGCTCTGGTAATCCGATTCAGAGACGCCGTAGAGGCTCAACGCTTTGGGTGTCGAACCGCCGCTCTGGTCCAGCGCCGCAATGAAACCAGGCGCAGAGCTCATCTTGTTCAACATCTTCGCGTCCATCATTCAACCCTTTCCCTGGATCCGGCGCCTTATGCGCCAGTCTCTCCCTAAGCTGCCATTCGCGGATAACAGAAGTTTTTTTAAAGGGGAATGCCACCTCAAGCTGTTGAAACGATTGAAATTATTTCAATCGTTTAAATGATCTAAATATTTTTAAAATGGTTTACGGCGGAAAGCGCTGCCATATATGCCGCGCTTTCCTGCTTGTTTTTCAGTAACTTCAGCCATTTTTCGTCAGAACGGCAACGCCCGGAAGCTCCTTGCCTTCCATCCATTCCAGGAAGGCGCCGCCCGCCGTCGAGACATAGGAGAAGTCGTCGGCAACGCTGGCGTGGTTGAGGGCAGCAACGGTATCGCCGCCGCCTGCAACCGAGATCAGCTTGCCGGCCTTGGTCTGTTCGGCGGCATGCCTGGCCGCGGCAACGGTCGCCTTGTCGAAGGGCTCGATCTCGAAGGCTCCGAGCGGGCCGTTCCAGACGAGCGTGGAGGCTTTCGAGATCCAGTCGCTGACCGCTTCCACGGACTTCGGGCCAACATCGAGCATCATGGCGTCAGCCGGGATGGCATCGATCGCAACCGTTTCGTTTGCCGCACCCGCCTTGAACTCGCGCGCAACGACGCCATCCACCGGCAACACGATGGCACAGCCTGAGGCTTCCGCCTCGGCCATGATGGCCTTCGCCGTCTCCGCCAGGTCATGCTCACAAAGCGACTTGCCGACATTGACGCCCTTGGCGGCAACGAAAGTATTGGCCATGCCGCCACCGATCACCAGCGCGTCGACCTTCTTCACGAGGTTCTGCAGCAGGTCGATCTTAGTCGAGACCTTGGCGCCGCCGACGATCGCGACAACCGGGCGGGCCGGAGCGCCGAGGCCTTTTTCCAGCGCTTCCAGTTCTTCCTGCATGGTGCGACCAGCATAGGCGGGCAGGTGATGCGCCAGGCCCTCGGTCGAGGCATGCGCGCGGTGAGCTGCGGAAAAGGCATCGTTGACGAAGATGTCGCCGTTCTTGGCAAGCGCTTCAGCGAACTCGGGGTCGTTCTTTTCCTCGCCCTTGTGGAAGCGGGTGTTTTCCAAAAGCAGGATGTCGCCATCCTTCATCGAGTCCACAGCCTTCTCGGCGTCAGGGCCGATGCAATCGGCGGCGAACAGGATCTTGGTGCCCAGCACCTCATTGACGGCCGAAACGATCAGCGACAGCGACATGTCGGCGACCGGTTCACCCTTGGGGCGGCCGAAATGGGCAAGCAGGATAACCTTGGCGCCCTTGCGGGACAGTTCCTGGATGGTTGGTGCGACGCGCTCGATGCGGGTCTTGTCCGTCACCTTGCCGTCAGACACGGGAACGTTGAGGTCAACGCGCACCAGGACGCGCTTGCCCGAAAGGTTGGTGAGGTCGTCAAGGGTTTTGAAGGCCGGCATGTGCTGATCCACTCTCCTCTAAAATTCGAGCGGACCATACTATGACTGAACCCGGACGCAAGGGCGTGCGTGACAGGGGGGGAGACAAGCTACCGGCTGACTGCCCGACGCTATTTCACGGCAGGCACGTTCTTGCCGCGATACTTGCGCAACCGGTCGCGGATGCGGTGGGCGATCTCGCGCATGTTGATGAAGATCGGCAGGTTGGTGGCCGGCTCCACCGGCTCGAGCGATACGCCGATGCTGCGCAGGTTATCCTGGTCATCCAACTCGCGCACGATGAGGATGATCGAGCCGAAGCGGATGCGGTCGGCATATTCGGCCCTGCCGCCGAGGCGCGATGTGATCAACTCGCCGACCGTCATGTTCTGCTCGGTTGGGGTGAGCAGGCCCGGCCCATAGGCGGCATCCAGTTCCTTGGCAGGCCGCGTTGGCGAGATCGCAAAGGCGCCGAAGAAATCGGCGTCGTCGTCGTCCACCGGCACTTGGCTTGCGAACAGCCGGTCGAGCAGCTTTGAATAGGCCGGCAGGACGAAGAGGTAGACCTGGTCATTTTCCTTCAGGCGGCCAGCATACTGGTAGCGCATGCTGCGGCCGTCGCGAATGACGAGCGAAGGCATGGCCCAGCGCGGGATGCGTTCACCGGCGAGAATCGGGCTGTCCTTCATCACGCGGTAGGAAATCAGTTCGTGATGTGCGGTGCCGGGCAGGTCGAGTTCGATCTTGTCCACCGAGCCGATGCGCGGCGGGATGATGAGGCCAAGATATTGCGCCACCGGCTTGATGGTCCAGCCCTGAACGAGGAGCGACACGAGCACGATGATGAAGGTGGTGTTGAAGAACACCGTGCCGTTTTCGACGCCGCTCAGCACCGGCATGATGGCGAGCAGGATCGAGACCGCGCCGCGCAGGCCGACCCAGGCTACAAAGCCGGTTTCCTGCTGCGTGAAGTCGTAAGGCAGAAGGCTGAGCCACACCGCGATCGGGCGGGCGATGAAGACGAGGAAGAGCGCCAGCAGGATCGCCGGCAAGAGGATCGACGGAAACTGCGAGGGCGTGGCAAGCAGGCCGAGCACCAGGAACATGATGATCTGCGCCAGCCAGGTCAGCCCCTCGTTGAAGCGCACGATTTGCGACTTCGCAAACATCTTGCGATTGCCGGAATAGATACCCGCGACATAGACCGCCAGGAAGCCGCTGCCGCCCATCGTGCCGGTGAACGAGAAGACCAGGAGCGCGAGCGTCAGCACGAAGATCGGCGCCAGCCCGCGGTCGGAAGTGAAGCGGTTCAACACCGCCACGATCATCACGCCGCCGAGCAGGCCAAAGAGGACGCCGAGGCCCATCTGCTCCACGAAATGCAGCAGGAAGCGGAAGTCGATATTGGAGAAGCCCTGGCCGGTGGCGACGAGTTCGGCAAGCGCAATCGTCAGGAAGATCGCCATCGGGTCGTTGGTGCCGGACTCGACCTCGAGCGTCGAGCGCACCTTGTCGCGGATGTTGATCCCGCCGATGCGCAGCAGGAAGAAGACCGCCGCGGCATCCGTGGAGGCAACGATCGAGCCGAGCAGCAGGCCTTCGAGCAACGAGAAGTCCATCAGCACGACGGCGGCGAGAGAGAAGATGCCGGTGGTCAGGATGACGCCCAGGGTCGCAAGCGTCAGCGCCGGGGCGGCGGCGATCCTGAAGGAATGGATCGGCGTCATGAACCCTGAATCGAACAGCACCACCGCCAGCGCCAGCGATCCGAGCATGAAGCTGAAGGAATAGTTCTCGTAGCGGATGCCCAGCCCATCGACGCCGGCCGCAAGCCCGATCGCCAGGAAGATCAGCAGAAGCGGGGCGCCGAAACGGAAGGCGAGGAGGCTTGAAAGCGCCGCCACAAGAACAAGAATCGTCCCGACCAACAGGACAATGTAAAACGCCTCCACCTGAGAAGTCCCCTTAAGCTGCCATTGCGCACAGGCGTCGGTTCGTCAGCACCCTGACGGACAAAACCGCAGCCGGGGGAGGCTGCAAGATCAAGTTCGTTGTTTGGCAGGCCGACAGGAGGCGGGCGACTCGACGCAGTAACGAGACTAGGCGGGAAGAAATCCGGCAAGAGAAGGGCAAGAATGGAAAAAGCCTCCCTTCATGCGAAAGGAGGCTTTCGAAGTTCTTCAAGCTGCGATGAATTGGGTCAGATCAGCTTGGCAAAGGCGACTGCGGTATCCGACATGCGGTTGGAGAAGCCCCACTCGTTGTCGTACCAGGTGAGGATACGGACGAAGTTGCCTTCCATGACCTTGGTCTGGTCGATCGCAAAGATCGAGGAGCGCGGGTCGTGGTTGAAGTCGCGCGAAACGAGTGGCTCTTCCGTGTAGCCCAGCACGCCCTTGAGCGGACCGTCGGCGGCAGCCTTGATCGCTTCGTTGATTTCTTCCTTCGTGGTGTTGCGCTTGGCAACGAACTTCAGGTCGACGACGGATACATTCGGGGTCGGGACGCGGATCGACGAGCCGTCGAGCTTGCCCTTCAGTTCCGGCAGGACGAGGCCAACGGCCTTGGCGGCACCGGTCGAAGTCGGGATCATCGAGAGTGCTGCGGCGCGGGCGCGATACAGATCCTTGTGCATCTGGTCGAGCGACGGCTGGTCGTTGGTGTAGGAGTGGATGGTCGTCATGAAGCCATGCTCCACGCCGATCAGGTCGTTGAGGACCTTGACCACCGGCACGAGGCAGTTCGTCGTGCAGGACGCGTTGGAGATGACCTTGTGTTCCTTGGTCAACTGGTCGTGGTTGACACCGTAGACGACCGTGAGGTCCGCGCCGTCAGCCGGGGCCGAGACGATCACGCGCTTGGCGCCAGCCGTCAGGTGGGCGGCAGCCTTGTCGCGCGCCGTGAAGATGCCGGTGCATTCCATGGCAATGTCGACGCCGAGTTCACCGTGCGGCAGGGTAGCCGGATCCTTGATCGCTGTGACCTTGATCTTCTTGCCGTCGACAACAATCGAGTCGCCTTCGACCTTCACGTCGTTCGGGAAGCGGCCGTGGATCGAGTCATAGCGCAGCAGGTGGGCGTTGGTCTCGACCGGGCCCAGGTCGTTGATGGCAACGACTTCAATATCGGTGCGGCCCGACTCGACGATCGCGCGCAGCACGTTGCGGCCGATACGGCCAAAGCCGTTGATGGCAACCTTTACAGTCATGGATGTTCACTCCCTCGGAAATTGCTTTGCAGGTAGAGGCGGAGACGGCGCCGGCAAGGCGCCGCCGGCTCAGAGCTGTGCTTCGACTGCGGCGACGACAGCCTCGGCGGTGATGCCGAAATGCTTGAAGAGATCCTTGGCCGGGCCGGACGCGCCGAAGGACTTCATGCCGATGAAGACACCGTCATGACCGATAAAGCGGTCCCAGCCTTCGCGCACGCCAGCTTCAACAGCGATTTTGATCGGCGAATTGCCGAGGATTGCCTGCTGGTAGGTTTCGGGCTGCTCTTCGAAAAGCTCGACGCAGGGGACGGACACGACGCGGGTCGCGATGCCCTTGCCGTCGAGTGTTGCCTGCGCCTTCAGAGCCAATTCCACTTCCGAGCCGGAAGCGAAGATGGTGACCTTGGCGTCGGCCGCCGACACGAGCTCGTAGGCGCCCTGGGCGCAGAGGTTCTTCTCTTCGTAGGTCTTGCGGGCCGGTGCCAGGTTCTGGCGGGTCAGCGCCAGGCCGGACGGACGGTGCTTTTCCTTCAACGCCAACTGCCAGCACTCTGCCGTTTCGGTCTCGTCAGCCGGACGGAAGACAAGCAGATTCGGGATGGCGCGCAGGGCGGCAACGTGTTCCACCGGCTGGTGGGTCGGGCCGTCTTCGCCAACACCGATCGAGTCATGCGTCCAGACATGCACGACGCGGATTCCCATGAGGGCTGCGAGGCGCACCGACGGGCGGCAGTAGTCGGAGAAGATCAGGAAGCCGCCGGAATAGGGGATCAGGCCGCCGTGCAGCGCGATGCCGTTCATCGCAGCCGCCATGGCGTGCTCGCGGATGCCCCAGTGCATGTAGCGACCGGAGAAGTCGGTCGGGGTGATCGACTTCATCTGGCTGGTCTTGGTGTTGTTCGACGGCGTCAGGTCGGCAGAGCCGCCCAGCGTTTCGGCGACGATGCCGTTGATGACCTCAAGCGCGTCTTCGGAGGCCTTGCGGGTGGCAACCGTCGGGTTGTTTTCGGCAATCTTCTTCTTGAAGGCGTCGATGGCGCTATCGAAATTGCCCGGCAGTTCACCGGAGAAGCGACGGTTGAACTCGGCCTTCTTGTCGGAAGCGGCCAGACGCTCTTCCCATTCCTTGCGGGTCTTGGTGGAACGCAGGCCGGCGAGGCGCCAGGCGTCCAGCACATCGGCCGGAACCGAGAAGGCTTCAGCTTCCCATTCGAGCGCCTTGCGGGTCGCAGCGATTTCCTCGGCGCCCAGCGGCGAACCGTGGACCTTGTGGGTGCCGGCCTTGTTCGGTGCGCCGAAGCCGATGATCGTCTTGCAGGCGATGAAGGTCGGGCGGTCGGACTGCTGCGCAGCCTCGATCGCAGCCGAGATCTGGTCGACGTCATGGCCGTCGACTTCGATCGTGTTCCAGTGTGCTGCCTTGAAGCGCATGATCTGGTCGGTCGAATCCGACAGGGAGACGGCGCCATCGATGGTGATGGAGTTGTTATCCCAGAACAGGACGAGCTTGTTGAGCTTCAGGTGGCCGGCCAGCGCAATTGCTTCCTGGCTGATGCCTTCCATCAGGCAGCCATCGCCGCACAGTGCATAGGTATAGTGGCTCTGGAGATCAGATCCGAATTCTTCTTCGAGCTTGCGCTCTGCGATCGCCATGCCAACGGCGTTGGCAATGCCCTGGCCGAGCGGACCGGTGGTCGTTTCGATGCCCGAGGCATGGCCATATTCCGGGTGGCCGGCGGTCTTGGAGCCGAGCTGGCGGAACTGCTTGATATCCTCGATGCTCATGTCCTCGTATCCCGTGAGATAGAGAAGCGCATAAAGGAGCATGGAGCCGTGGCCGGCCGACAGCACGAAGCGGTCGCGGTCCGGCCAGAGCGGGTTCTTGGGGTCGAATTTCAGGTAACGCGTGAAGAGCACGGTCGCGATGTCGGCAGCGCCCATCGGCAGGCCGGGGTGACCGGAATTGGCCTTCTCCACAGCATCCATGGCAAGGAAACGGATCGCGTTCGCCATCCGGTTGTGTTTGTCGCGAGAGATCATAGCTATTCCGCTTGTTCCGGGTGTCGATATCGGCCGCAGCAGGGTTACCGGAAGTGGACCCGCGGGCCGTCTGGGAGCGGCTGATCCTTATCAGGTGCAACGCGCAAGTCAACAAAAGCACGCCCCATAACACGGGCCTTGCGAGGAAGTTTCATGCATTTGCCGGGAGCATGAGCAGGCCGCTTGCGGAGGCTCGCGCGCCGCCCGGCATAGTTAACGATCCACAGTTAGCAGCGGCCGGTAAACCTATGTTGATTGACCGGTGAAATGGCCGCGAATAGTCTGCGATGCACGTTGTTGCGGGATGCCGGTTCGATTCGGCAGGTCACCAACAGCAGACCGAATATAGGCGGGAAGGCCTGGATGCCGGCGGAAAAGACGATCGAAATGGCGATTTCGCAGCTCAACGCTGCCATCAACGGGCTGGAAAGCGCGGTGGATGCGCGCATCGAACGCCAGCGCGAAAGCCATGACGCGGAAAACGAGGTCCGGCGCGTGCATGCCGACCGGGCGCGGCTCGCGCATGAGCTGGACCAGTCGCAGTTTCGCGCCAACCGCCTCGAAGAGGTCAATAGAGAAGTCTCCCGGCGGCTTGTGACGGCGATGGAAACCATCCGCGCCGTGCTCGATCGCTGAAGCGGGATCGGAAGGAACTCATGGCCCAGGTAATGGTGACAATCGACGGCAAGGCCTACCGGATGGCCTGCGAGGAGGGGCAGGAAGACCACCTGACCGAACTCGCCAGCCGCTTCGATCGTTATGTCGGCCACCTGAAGAGCCAGTTCGGCGAGATCGGCGACCTGCGCATCACTGTCATGGCCGGCATCATGGTGATGGACGAACTGTCCGACCTGACGCGCAAGATGAAGAGCCTTGAAGCGGAAGTCGAAGCGCTGAAGTCGGTGCGCGAAGGCGCGCAGGAAAGCCAGCAGCAGAACGAACAGATGGTGGCGGCTGCCCTGAGCGAGCTTGCAAGCCGCCTCGAAGGGCTGACGGCCAAGCTCAACGGCCGCACGCCCGCCCCGGTGGAGTAGGCCCGCACCGAAATCGTTCGGCCGAACCACTTTCGGCTCTGGCGCAATGCGACCTTCGGCCTTATATTCGTTTTGCGATCTGCGCCTCTCGACAGGAACCACAATCCCTGGGGCCATACTCGATCCAAAGGGAGCTGTCCCTGACCAGGCCCGTGGGCTTGGACATATGGCGCCCACCTACGTTTGTAGGCACCCAGGATCGTAACTCTCCATCGGTTGCCGCGGATCGCGCTTCCTTCTTCCACTTGCCGGAGCTTTCGTCTCTCGGACAATCGCCGGACGATCCGTCTCGGGTTTCAGAGCACGAGGAACGCCGGGTTTCCTATCGCCCAACCGATCCTCAACGTCATGCCGGTGGGCAAAGTAATCACATCCGGCTGCCCCGCCGTAGGCTCCACGCCGAACAGGTTCGCAAAGGCGGCGAAATCCCTGAACCAGTCCTTGGTGGGGGAGAAAGACTGGACGATCATGGCTGCTTCGTCGGTCTTGAAGCGGGTTGCCTCGATCAGCGCAGACGCCGTCCGGTGCAGCAACTGGTAGCGGATCTGGGGAGGTGGCGTTCCATCCAGACCCAATACGTCGCAGAGATGTTTCATCCGCATCATCTTGCCGTTGGATGGTGCGTTGTACCATTCGCCAACCGTGGGCCCGAACGGCTCTGCAACCTTTCCTTCGATGGTCGCGGCACAGGTCTTTCCGTCAAACCGGATCAGCGCAAAGACGTCGTTCTGGCTATCGCGACCGCCGCCCGCGAGCGGAACCTTATGCTCTGGAATAGCCAAAAGTAGCTCCGGGTCGCCCGGAAACATGGCAGACACCTCCGGCGGCAAGCCGTCACAATGCTCCCAGCAATGCGCGATTGTCCGCGCCGAATAACCTACGCGCCACTGCTTTTCCGGCTCGGCCAGAAACTGCTGCCACGTGGAAGGCCCTGGACTTGGCAAGTATATTCGCTGGCGTGGCATGATGGGCAAGGCTCCCTCGTCAGGTTCTCGAGCAGTACATGGTGGCGAGACACGCGCAAGTCCCCTTAGCACCTGACTGCGCCCAACCTGGCAGTTCCTTAAACTCCAGCGTCATCCATTCCTTGACAAAGCGGCGCTAACGACCACCTTGTTGCCGTCTTCTTCACGTGCCGACGGTCTTCATGCCTTTTGCCCAAGCGTCCTTTGCCCGATCTTCGCTGCTCATGCTTCTTGTCGGCAGCGCCATCCTGGTCGGGATCGTGTTGTCCTCCTTTTTCCTGGCGGCCAATACCAAGCAGTATTTCGAGGATGTGGTGCAGTTGCGCGCCGTCCGTTCGGGCGCGGCCGACCTTGTCGTGCTGCTGCAGGCGGCGGAAACGGGACAGCGCGGTTATCTCGTTACCCAGGATGACGCTTTCCTCACGCCATACAGCGAAGCCGTCTCGGCGCTACCCAAGGCGCGCGAGCGCCTGCATGCGGCTGTCGCGGCGGAAGGCACCGTCCAGGTACCGATGGAAGAGCTTGACCGGCTGATCGACGACAAGGCCCAGGAGATGGAGGCAACCATCGACCTCGGCAGGAAGGGCGACTTTGCGGGCGCCGTCACCGTCGTGAAGGGCGCCTATGGCCGGCAGGTCATGGAAAACATCACGGCGATCCTCAGCAAGGTCATCAGCGAGATGGACGAGCGGGTCGATACCGGAACCAAGGAGCTTAATTCCTCGGCGTCTTCGCTGCAGTGGTTCACCATTGGCGGCGGCATCGTCATCCTGCTTGTTCTCGGTGGCGCGATCACCATCGTGTCGCAGCATGTGCGCGAATTGCAGCGCGCCCGCAGCGAGGTGGAGGAGTTGAACGCCAGCCTTGAGGAGCGGGTCAACGAGCGCACCGAGGACCTGATCCAGGCCAACCGTGAAATCCAGCGTTATGCCTATATCGTTTCGCACGACCTGCGGGCGCCGCTCGTTAATATCATGGGCTTCACCAGCGAGCTTGATGCGACCCTGAAGGCGGTACGCACCTTCGTGCTTGCCGATGGCGAGGAACTGAGCGAAAGCGAAATCCAGGAGGCGCGCCTTGCCGTCGAGGAAGACCTGCCGGAGGCTATCGCCTTCATCCGCACCTCGACAAAGAAAATGGATGCGCTCATCAACGCCATCCTGAAGATTTCGCGCGATGGCCGGCGTGAGCTGAAACCTGAGCGGATCAACCTCAAGGACCTGCTCGAAACCACCGCGGCCAGCGTCTACCACCAGGTGAACGATGCGGGCGGCGAGGTGACGATTGCGGTCGAGAGCACCCGAAGCCTCGTCACCGACAAGTTCTCGCTGGAGCAGATCTTCGGCAACCTGTTCGACAATGCGGTGAAGTACAAGCATCCGGACCGGCCGCTCACTCTTTCGGTCAAGGCGCAACCTATTGGCCGGGCGGCAGTTCGCATCGAAGTCGCCGATAACGGGCGCGGCATTGCGCCCGAAGATCACGAGCGGGTCTTCGAACTGTTCCGCCGGTCGGGCGTGCAGGACAAGCCGGGCGAGGGCATTGGCCTTGCCCATGTCCGTTCATTAGTCAGAAATTTAGGGGGCGAGATTACGGTGACCTCCACCCTGGGCGGCGGCGCGACCTTTATTATCCGTCTGCCCACGGATTTGTCCCAATATGTCAGGAGTCACGGGTCATGAAAGCTGCAGGCAAAGAAGTCACCATCGTGATGATCGAGGATGACGAGGGCCACGCTCGTCTGATCGAGAAGAACGTCCGTCGCGCCGGCGTCAACAATGAGATCATCCCGTTCACCAACGGCAACGAGGCGCTGGACTACATTCTGGGCGCCGACCGCTCCGGCACCTCCACGCAGGATCGCTACCTGCTGATCCTTCTCGACCTCAACCTGCCGGATATGTCGGGTATTGACATCCTGGAGAAGGTGAAGTCCAACCCGTATTCGAAGCGTCTGCCTGTGGTCATCCTTACCACCACGGACGACGAGCGCGAGATCCAGCGTTGCTACGATCTGGGAGCCAACGTTTATATCACCAAGCCCGTGGACTATGACAGTTTCGCTCACGCCATCAAGCAACTCGGGCTATTCTTCTCCGTGATGCAGATTCCAGGACAATAACGAAATCGCGATGCCGCAGACCATTCTCTACGTCGATGACGACCTGGCTTTGGCAAGGCTGGCCGAACGGCATTTCGGACGCGCCGGTTATCAGGTCGTCCCTGCTGCGGACGGACAGTCGGCCATGGAGGCCTGCGAAAGGGGCGGCATCGATCTCGTGGTGCTGGATCATTACCTCAAGGCCGAGACCGGGCTTGATATCCTGAAACGGATGAAGGAGCGGGGATGGGATATCCCCGTGATCTACGTTACGGGGTCGAGTGACGCGACGATCGCCATTGACGCGTTGAAGAGCGGCGCCTCGGACTACGTCATCAAGACGGTCGGCGACGAGTTCTGGCCGCTGATGGAAAGCGCCATCGCGCAGGGGCTGGCCAATGCGGAACTGCGCCGTGCCAAGGAAAAGGCCGAACAGGAAATTCGCCTCGGCAAGGAACGCGCGGAAGTGCTGCTCGCCGAGGTCAACCATCGTGTGGCCAACAGCCTGGCGCTGGTGGCGGCCCTCATCCGTCTGCAGGTTTCGAGCAGCAAGAATGATGCGGTGAAGGAGGCACTGGCGGAAACGCAGGCACGCATCACCGCAATCGCCGGCATGCACCGCAGCCTCTACACCTCCGATGACGTGCGCCACGTGGAGATGGACAAATATCTCAGCACGCTGGTGCGGGAAGTGCAGGGCACGGTGAAGGACGAGCAGGGCCCGTCGATCAAGCTCGAAGCCGAACCGGTTTCTCTCTCGTCAGATCGCGCCGTTTCCGTCGGCATGATCGTCACCGAGCTTCTGACCAACGCGCTGAAATACGCTTATCCCGCAGGCAGCGAAGGCGAAGTGCGCGTGGTCCTGAAGCGGCTTGGCGAAGGCAGCGCCCTTCTGGCGGTCGAGGACGACGGCATCGGCTGGCGCGAAGGCGAGGCGCCGAAGGGCACCGGTCTCGGCAGCCGGATCGTCAAGTCCATGGCAGCAACGCTTGGCTCGACCATCAACTACGTGCCGAGCATTACCGGCACCCGCGCCGAACTGACGGTCGTGCTTCACTGATTTCCGATAGCTTTGTGAAGAAGTCTCAGTTGTAGATGTTCCCGCCCATTGCCTTAGCGCAGCCGTGACCCTATGATTTCACCATGCGAGTGAAGGTGCATAGTTCCGAAGACCGTCAAACGGTTTTCTGAACTGTGCGCGCAGCTGGCGATCTGGGCGTCTTGCCCGGTTGTTGAACGATTGTCGCCCGATCCGGCGACGTATTGGGTTGGCGTGCAGGATATTGTCCTAGCTTAAGAGCTCCTTTTGTTAACCGAAATTCTCATCGTCATTGCGCTGACCGCCCTCAACGGTGTCCTGGCAATGTCGGAACTTGCCGTTGTTTCCTCCCGTCCCGTCCGCCTCAAGGTCATGGCCGAGCACGGCAACAAGGGCGCGACGACGGCGATCCAGCTGGCCGAAGATCCCGGCCGCTTCCTGTCTTCCGTGCAGATCGGCATCACGCTGGTCGGCGTGCTCTCGGGCGCCTTCTCCGGTGCAACGCTTGGCGCGCGCCTCTCCATCTGGCTGAAGACGCAAGGCTTACCTGACAACGTCGCAGACTGGCTGGGCGTCGGCACCGTCGTCGTGCTGATCACCTACCTGTCGCTGATCATCGGCGAACTGGTGCCGAAGCAGATAGCCCTGCGCGCACCCGAAACGGTTGCCGCGCGTGTCGCGCCAGCCATGAAGCTGCTCGCCACCATTGGCTCGCCGATTGTCTGGCTTCTCGATGTTTCCGGGCGCATCGTGCTCAGCATCCTCGGCCAGCGCGGTGAATCGGGGGAAAAGGTCACAGACGAGGAAATCCGCACGGTTCTTGCCGAAGCGCAGAGCGCTGGCGTGATCGAGACGGAAGAGTCGGCAATGATCTCCGGCGTCATGCGCCTTGCAGACCGCACCGCGCGTGGCCTGATGACGCCGCGCCGCGATGTCGAGGTGATTGATACCGAGGATGACCTTGAGGAAATCCGCGTCCAGCTGCGGGCGACACCACGTTCGCGCCTGCCGGTGCGCAAGGGCAGTTCCGACGAGATCATCGGCGTGCTGTTCGTCAAGGATGCCTATGATTTCCTCGCCGGCGACAAAAATTTCGACCTCAAGGCGCTGATGCGCGATGCCCCGGTGGTGTCGGACCTCACCGGCGCGCTCGACGTCATCCAGGCGGTGCGCAAGGCGCCGGCGCAGGTGGTGCTCGTTTATGACGAATACGGTCACTTCGAAGGCATCATCACGCCCGCCGACATCCTCGAGGCGATCACCGGCGTCTTCCAGGAAGACGAAGTCGACGAACCGCCGATCGTGCCGCGCGACGATGGCTCCTTCCTGGTTGCGGGCTGGATGCCGGTCGATGAATTCGCCGACCAGATGGGCGTCAACATTGGTGAGGATCCGGGCTTTGAGACCGTCGCCGGCTTCGTGCTGGACGAGCTGAAACACCTGCCGGAACTCGGCGAAAGCTTCACCGCCCACGGCTGGACCTTCGAAGTGGTGGATCTTGACGGTCGCCGCATCGACAAGCTGATTGTCCGGCGCGCCCAGGAGAAGAACTGATGGCCGACGCGTCGCTGAAGGCGGAACTGCGCAAGGGACGCCTTGCGGCGCGTGATGCCATTCCAGCCGAAGAGCGGATCGAAAAGAGCCTCGTGCTTGCCGCGCACGGCGCCGAAGTCATCTCGGTCGATCCGGGCACGGTGGTGTCCGGCTTCCTGCCGATCCGCTCCGAGGTCGATCCGCGACCGTTGATGGACCAGTTGCGCGAGCGCGGCGCACGGCTTTGCGTGCCTGCCATCCTTGATAAAACTACGATCGTCTTTCGCGAACTGGTGCGCGGGGCGGACCTGGTGCCAGGCACGTTTGGCACCGTGGGTCCGGGACCGGAAGCCGCCGAACTCGATCCTGAAATCATGCTGATGCCGCTCTCCGCCTTTGATGCCGGCGGCCACCGCATCGGCTATGGCGGCGGATATTACGACCGTGCGATCCACCGCCTGCACCAAAAAGGACTGAAGCCAAGGCTCATTGGCATTGCCTTCGACTGCCAGGAAGTGGCATCAGTCACGGCTGAACCTCATGACGTCAGACTGGACGCGGTCCTGACCGAGAGTGGCTATCGCCTGCTCGGTGCGACCGCATAGATTGGAATAACATGCGCCTCTTGTTTCTGGGTGACATGGTTGGCAAGACCGGCCGCACCGCGGTCTGGGAAAAGCTGCCCGGATTGGTCTCGGACCTGAAGCTCGATTTCGTCATCGTCAACGGCGAGAATGCCGCCGGCGGCTTCGGCATCACCGAAGAGATCTATCTCGAAACGATCAACGCCGGCGCCGATGTCGTCACCACCGGCAACCACGTCTGGGACCAGAAGGATGCGGTGGGCTTTGCGAGCCGGCACGACCAGTTCCTGCGCCCGGCAAACTATCCGGCCGGAACGCCTGGCCGCGGCTCCGGCCTTTATTACGCCCGAAACGGCGCCCGTGTTCTCGTTGCCAACATCATGGGCCGGGTCTTCATGCATCCGGAACTCGATGATCCCTTCAAAAGCGCCGAGGCAATCCTGGCCGCAGCTCCCCTAAAGGAGCAGGCGGATGCGATCGTCTTCGACTTCCACGCCGAAGCGACGAGCGAAAAGCAGTGCTTTGGCCATTTCGTGGATGGCCGCGCCAGCCTTGTTGTCGGCACGCATACGCATGTCCCAACCGCTGACTGCCAGATCCTGAACGGAGGCACGGGCTACATGTCGGATGCCGGCATGTGCGGCGATTACGACTCTTCGCTCGGTATGGAAAAGGAAGAGCCTCTCAACCGCTTCATCTCCAAGATGCCGAAGGGCCGGTTCGAGGCAGCCAGCGGACCCGCGACGATCTGCGGCCTCGGCATCGAGATCTCGGACAGCACCGGCCTTGCCGAAAAGATCGAGCCGCTGCGGATCGGGCCGCGGCTTGCTGAAACGATCCCGAGCTTCTGGCGCTAGCCCGTTCACGTCTTCCCGATCTTCATCCCCTTCCTAGATCTCCGTGGGTGGCGCTTAGGTGCCGTCCACGGGAGGTAGATGATGAAGGTCCAAAAGTTTTCGCTATCCGATGCTTCGATGGAACGCTCGCCGGGGCAGGAGGCTGACATCTTTGCCGGCAACCTGGTGGACGAGCGGCATGGGGGGCCGGTGACGATCGGCTACGGGCGCTACAGCCCGAACCAGGTCCTCGAAGACACCATCGCAGTGGATGACACGATGATCGTGCTCGAAGGACGACTCTCGGTGTCTTCGGCGGACGGGACGGTCGAGGCAGGGCCGGGTGACATCGTCTACATGCCGAAGGGCAACCGGGTCACCATCCGCTCTCACGAACAGGGTGCCGTCACCGCTTATGTCACCTATCCGCACTGGCGCACGGCGGGCGGTGAGGGCGGACAATGACGGAAATGTGAGGCTCGTCCGGCACTTCTTGCTGGACCGGTTTCGGCCGCTACCGCATCCTTGCCACTCCGGAATGAGTGCAACCCATGTGGAGTAGCATGATGCTACGAGCCTTCGCATTCGGACTTTTCGGCGGGCTGTCGAGCCTGCTCTTTACCCCGCTTTCCGCCTTTGCACAGACAGCCGAAATGCCGATCAGCCAGTGCCAGGCGATCGCCCAGAAACTGCCATCGGTGCAGTTCGCCAGCTTTGAACCCGCAGGTGTTCAGCTCGCGCAGGCAGGCAAGAGCCTATCGATGGCAGCGCGCGAAGAGGTGAAGATCACCTTTGTCGGCCACTCCACCTATTTCATCGAAAGCCCGGAGGGCATCGGCGTCGCGACCGACTACAGCGGCGTCTACCAGCCGTCACGCACGCCCGACGTGATCACCATGAACAAGGCGCACTCGACGCATTATACGTCGCATCCGGATCCCGCGATTAAGCATGTGCTCCAGGGCTGGGGACCCGTCCCCGGCGAAAAGGCCAGGCACCAGGAGATGATCGGTGACGTCTATATCCGCAATGTCGTCTCGGACATCCGCAACTGGGGTGGCAGCATAGAGGAGAACGGCAATTCGATCTTCATCTTCGAGGTGGCGGGGCTCTGCATCGGCCATCTCGGCCACCTGCATTTCGAGCTGAACGAGGTGCAATACACGGAGATTGGCCGGCTGGACATCCTGATGGTGCCGGTGGATGGCGGGCTTACCATGGGTGCCGACAGCATGAGCCGCGTCGTGCAGCGGCTGCGCTCATCGCTGATCCTGCCGATGCACCGGTTTGGCCCGCCGCTCGACCGGTTCCTGAGCATGTTCGATGGAAAATTCGATGTGGCCTACGCCAAGGAGCAGACGATCATAGTGTCGATGCGCAGCTTGCCGAAGAAGCCGATGATCCTGGTGCCGCAGGGGCTGTAGCACCCCTGCGGCATTCCCTCCCGGCAAAAGCGGCCCACCCGGTATTGGTGGACCGCCTGGGATCAGTGAAACTGCGGGAAGGCGATGTGCTGCTTGACGCCGACTTCCGGCATCTTCTCGTCCTTCATGTTGGCCTTGGCAATTTCCCAACCGAACTTGAGCTTGCTGTCGGTGGAAGCCCAGATTTCGGCATCCTCGACGCGCAGCGCGAGAAGCGTCAGCTGCGGATCGTCCTTGCCGCCTTCGTACCAGGCAGCGGTCATGGCGCTCCAGTATTCGTCGATCTTCGCCTTGTCCTTGCGCACCTCAAGCCGGCCGGCGAGGCAGGCATGGTAATCATGGTCCTTGCCGACGACGCAGAAATGCGCGGTCGCGCCATTGCCGACATGCCGCACCAGGTCCGTGTCGCTCTTGGTGAAGAACCAGATGGTGCTGGTCTTGGTGTCGACATGCGGCGCCATCGGCTGGAAATGCATGTGGGACCCCTCGATGCCGAGCATGCCGGCATGGATCTTGGCGATCTCGTCCCAGAGCTGGCGTTCCGGTGCTTCCTTGGCTTCGGTCAGGCTTGCCATGCGTCATCTCCTTTGTGTTTGTTGTGTTCGGCAAGGAAACGGCAAGGCTTTGGCCTTTGTTCCGGCAGCCGGGCACCGCCCAAGAGGCTTCGAGGTGAGGGCTTGAACGGCCAGAACTTCGAAATTATAAGGCGCCAATCTCGCAAGACGCGACCCAAGCAATCGAAAAAGTGTCAGGGGTGCCATGGCTGGCCATTCACAGTTCAAGAACATCATGCACCGCAAGGGCAAGCAGGACTCGATCCGGTCCAAGCTGTTCTCCAAGCTCGCGCGTGAAATCACTGTTGCCGCAAAGACGGGCCTGCCCGATCCGGCAATGAACGCGGCACTCCGCCTGGCTGTCCAGAACGCCAAGGCGCAGTCCATGCCGAAGGACAATATCGACCGCGCCATCAAGAAGGCTTCCGGTGCCGACGCCGAAACCTACGACTCGGTGCGCTACGAAGGTTACGGCCCGGGCGGTACGGCGATCATCGTTGAAGCACTGACCGACAACCGCAACCGCACGGCCTCCAACGTCCGCTCGATCTTCACCAAGGCTGGTGGCGCGCTCGGCGAAACGGGCTCGGTCTCCTTCTCCTTCGACCATGTCGGTGAAATCACCTACAAGGCCTCGGTCGGCGATGCTGACAAGGTCATGGAAGCTGCAATTGAAGCCGGTGCCGATGACGTGACCTCGGACGAAGACGGCCACACGATCATCTGCGCCTTCGAAAGCCTCGGCGAAGTCTCCAAGGCACTCGAAGCGACGCTCGGCGAAGCCCAGTCCGTCAAGACGATCTGGAAGCCGCAGAACACGATCGAAGTGGATGAGGAAAAGGCCCAGTCGCTGATCAAGCTGATCGACAACCTGGAAGACGATGACGACGTACAGAACGTCTATTCGAACTTCGAGGTGTCCGAGGAAGTGATGGCCAAGCTCTCGGCCTGACCTCTCATCTTCTGCATTGTTCGGGGCCGGCTTGACCGGCCCCTTTTCTTTGTCAGAGCACCTTTTCCATCATCGGCAGCTGGGCAAACAGCTCGACCGAGCGCAGGCGCTTGTCGATGTCGTGGATCGGCATGGAGATGATCAGTTCATCCGCCTGCGTTTCCTCCAGGAAGTCCTTGAGCTTGGCTTCGACAGTCGGCACTGAACCGACGGCCGCATAACGCAGCGTGTGCTCCACCGTCATCTTTTCCATCGGCGTCCAGATGCCGTCCATGCTGTCGACCGGTTTCGGGAACGGCGTGCGGGCGTTCTTGCGCAGGTTGACGAACTGCTGCTGCGAGGAGGTGAACAGCCGCTCGGCTTCGGCATCCGTATCAGCCGCCACGCCCATGACGCCCACCATGACGTAAGGCTTCTCGTATGCGAGCGACGGCTGGAAGCGCTCACGATAGATGGCGATTGCTTCCATCAGCATGTCCGGCGCAAAATGTGATGCGAAGGCATAAGGCAGGCCAAGCGCTGCCGCGAGATGCGCGCTGTAGAGGCTGGAGCCCAGCAGCCAGATCGGCACGTTGGCGTTCATGCCGGGTACCGCAAGCAGTCCCTGGTTCGGCTCCGGCGCGCCCATCAGCCGCTGAAGCTCGAGAATGTCGTGCGGGAAGCTTTCCGCGCCTGCATCCAGGTTGCGGCGAAGCGCACTCGCCGTCCGCATGTCCGTTCCCGGCGCGCGGCCGAGGCCAAGGTCGACACGGCCCGGCAGCAGCGCTTCCAGCGTCCCGAACTGTTCGGCAATCACCAGCGGCGAATGGTTCGGCAGCATGACGCCGCCCGAGCCGACGCGGATCTTCTTTGTCGCGGCGCCGACATGGCCGATGACGATCGAGGTTGCGGCGCTCGCAATACCCGGCATGCCGTGGTGTTCGGCGAGCCAAACCCGCTTGTAGCCTTGCTCTTCGGCCTTGATGGCCATCTGGCGTGATTGATCAAGCGCGTCGCGAACGGAGTAACCTTCGCCGATGGGCGACAGATCGAGAATGGAAAAGGGGATCATTCAAATGTCCTGGAGAAACGGTTCGTCGTGTAATCCCGCTTCATTTAGGCAGCCGCGGCCGGCTTTGCGACCCCAAGCCAGCGGCGGGCCACCAAGTTTCAGGATTTCACCAGCCGCAGATGCGCCCCGCGCTTCGGTGGCTTGACGCATTCCGGCACCGTCACGCCGCCGGGCTTGACCACCGTCACGGGCGTGAATTTTGTTGCATGATGATCGACATTTCGTGCGGCACGGCTGAAACCCGAAACGGTTTTCGACAGCCCGTCGAGGCGGCAGGTCTGCTGGCCGCTTTCACCAACAAGCGCGGTGATCCTGGAGCGCAGCGCGACGATCGCTTCGGCATCCTTCGCGGCGCCGTGATCGATGGCGCTGACCTGCTCGCGCAGGGCGTTCAGGTAGATGCTCATCGCGTCCCATTCGCGGCCCGCCTGATCGGCAGCATTTGAGCCGCGCTCCACGGCGTCGGCCACGTCTCGCGCCTTGGCGCAGACCGTTTTCGCGGCCTCCGAGGCGCGTTCCGCCAGACCACGGATATCTTCCGCAATCGCCGTCAGCCGCGGCTCGTCGACACTCGACGCTTCTATGCCGAGGTTCATTGCCAGGATATTCGCCTGGAAAGCCGCGTCGATGATCTCCTGCGCCGCCGGGCGAAGTTCGGATGAGGCAACACGCAGCGTATCCATCGCAGCGCCGACCTCGCCCAATGCCTCCTTCGGACGCCGCATGTCCACGTGGGCATTATGCACGATCGCCGCGAGATGCTCGCTCTGCATCTTCCCCCGCTTCAGCCCACCCGCCAGCGCGTCGAGGTCGGTGCCGAGTGATGAAATGGCGGCAACCTGCCGCGCCTGCGCTTGGGTGGCCTCGGCCAGGCCCGCTTCCAGCTCCGCACCGGAAGCCGAGATCACCCGGGCACCAGTCCCGACCCGGTCCAGCGTATCCTCGATGAGGCTGGCGGCATGGTTGAAGTCGGCGCGCAAGCCTTCGTATTCGGTCGGGAAGGGCATGGTCAGCCGCACCGTCAGGTCGCCCACGGCAAGACGCCGCACGCCGCCATCCAGGGCATCCACCACGACCTTCAGATAAGCGGCCTCCGCCTTCGTGACATGAAGGTCGCGCTCGATCGCCTCTAGGGCACGCTTTTCGCGTTCCAGCGCATCCAGGTCCTTCGCCGAGCGATCCATCTGTTTGTCGCGCAGCCGCAGCAGTTCGCGTGCCACGAGGCCAAGATCATCGTGCCGGGATGCGAGTTTGCCGGCATCATCCTCAGAACCATCCGCGAGATCCGCAAGTGCTGCGACCGGCTGGAGCAGGCGTTTCAACAGCATGATCGCGGTCATCGCGGTTAGAGCCAGTCCAGCCATGGCGAACACACGGGACGGGGCCTCCGGCTGCGTCAGCAGGCTATGTGTCGCAAGACCCGTCATGGCCATCTGGCCAAGAAAGATTGTCGTGGTCCTGGCGAACAGGGACAAGCTCTTCTTGTGCATGACAACCTCCTTCCGCGCGGCTGATGGCGACGAAGATCAACGCCCCAGATGATCGCGCGTTGCTTCATATCGATGCTTCGAGCCGCGAACGTGGGAGGCTTGGTTAAACAGAAGTTAACGGCACAGCACCGCTTGTTTTCGTTTTGTTCACATTCCCATGGCAGTAGTTGGATGAAGCGATTAAGGTGGTCATCATGACAGCAGCGATTCGTATCATCGGCATCGATCCGGGCCTGCGCCGGACGGGGTGGGGCATTATCGAGACCCTTGGCAACAGCCTGCGCTTCGTGGCCTCCGGCACGGTGATGTCGGATGGCGACCTGGATCTCGCCTCACGCCTTTGCCAGCTGCATGACGGGCTTGCCGAAGTGGTGCATGCCTACCAGCCGGATGAAGCGGCCGTCGAACAGACCTTCGTCAACAAGGACGCGGTCGCGACGCTGAAGCTCGGGCAGGCGAGGGGCGTGGTGATGCTCGTGCCGGCGCGCGCCGGGCTGCCGGTTTCCGAATATGCACCAAATGCAGTGAAGAAGTCCGTCATCGGCGTCGGGCACGGCGAAAAGCAGCAGATCCATATGATGCTGAAGATCCTCATGCCGAAGGCCGAGTTTAAGGGCAATGACGCGGCCGACGCGCTTGCAATCGCCATCTGTCATGCCCACAACCGCGGCGGACAGCGCATGCGCCAAGCGTTGGCGGGGTGATTTGTTCTTGACTTGTTCCGGATCGCCTTATAGGTAATACCTTAGAGGTATTACCTATGCGTGTCACCGAAAAAGGCCAGGTTACGATCCCCAAGGACATCCGCGATCAGTTGAAGATTGGTCCTGGGTCGGAGGTGGAATTCGTCACGCATGAGGGCAAGGTGTTTCTCGTCAAGGCAGAGCAGCAGGACCAGTTCAAGGACTTCAGGGAATGGGCAGATAGCGTTGCCGGCACCTTCGATGCGATGGGCATGACCACCGACCAGTACATGGAGTGGCTGAGGGGACCGCGCGATGACCTCAACCGTGGTTGATACGAACATCCTCATCGACATCCTGGGCATGCCAAACCCTTTGCGGGACTGGTCCCTGTCACGGCTGGAGCAGTGCCATCGCGAGGGTGAGTTGATCCTGAGCCCCATCGTGTGGTCGGAGCTTGCAGCTTCACCTCTGACGGAGCAGCAACTGACGTCAGCTTTTGGCTGGCTGCGGATGAAGCGCGAGCCATTCTCTTATGAAGCTGCGTTCCAGGCGGGCAAGGCGCATTTCGCCTATCGCCGCGCTGGCGGCCAGCGTGAGCGCACGTTGCCGGAGTTCCTGATCGGCGCCCATGCGATGGTTCGGTCGCACCGGTTGCTGACGCGAGACGCAGCGCGTTACCGTGGCTATTTCCCGTCCCTCGACATCATCTCACCCGAAACCCATCCGTAACGGACCCATTTCATGATCGGCAAGCTCAAAGGAACCATTGACGAGATCGGCGACGACCACGTGCTCGTTGATGTGCATGGGGTCTGCTACGAGGTCTTCTGTTCGTCGCGCGCCCTGTCGCGCATGGGGTCGGTGGGCGAGGCGGTGATCCTCTATATCGAGACCTATGTGCGCGAGGACCAACTGAAGCTTTTCGGCTTCCTCACCGCGCTGGAACGCGAATGGTTCAACCTGCTCCAAAGCGTGCAGGGCGTCGGCGCCAAGGTGGCGCTTGCTGTCCTTTCGACACTCACCCCTTCCGAGCTTGCCAATGCGATCGCGTTGCAGGACAAGACATCCGTGTCGCGCGCCCCCGGTGTCGGGCCCAAGGTGGCGGTGCGCATCGTCACCGAGCTCAAGAACAAGGCGCCGGCCTTTGCTGGCGAGGCGAGCGCCAATATCGGCCTGAAACAGGAACTGGGTGAGGGTGTAGCTTCCGCACCGGTGGCCGATGCCGTGTCGGCACTCACCAACCTGGGGTATTCTCGCGACCAGGCGGCCAATGCCGTTGCGGCAGCGCTCAAGAACGCCGGCGAAGGGGCCGACAGCGCCAAGCTCATCCGGCTTGGCCTCAAGGAACTGGCGCGCTAGGCGGTTAGACCTCGCGCGCCTCCTGTAGTACTAACACAGATATGCAAACGGAAATGTCCTCATGAGCGAGCCTTCCCGCCTGATCACGCCGGAGAAGCGGGGCGAAGACCTCGATATGACGCTGCGGCCGCAATCGCTGGACGAGTTCACCGGCCAGGCGGAAGCGCGCGCCAACCTCAAGGTTTTCATCGAGGCAGCCAAGAACCGCGGCGAGGCGCTGGACCACGTCCTGTTCGTGGGCCCGCCGGGGCTCGGCAAGACGACGCTGGCGCAGATCATGGCAAAGGAACTTGGCGTCAACTTCCGCTCGACCTCGGGCCCGGTTATCGCCAAGGCGGGTGACCTTGCGGCGCTCCTCACCAATCTCGAAGAACGCGACGTGCTGTTCATCGACGAGATCCACCGGTTGAACCCGGCGGTGGAGGAAATCCTCTATCCGGCCATGGAGGATTTCCAGCTCGACCTCATCATCGGTGAAGGCCCTGCGGCACGCTCGGTCAAGATCGACCTGTCGAAGTTCACGCTGGTTGCCGCAACGACCCGCCTCGGCCTCCTGACGACCCCGCTGCGCGACCGCTTCGGTATCCCCGTGCGGCTTTCCTTCTACACCGTCGAGGAACTGGAGTTGATCGTGCGTCGTGGTGCGCGGCTCATGGGGCTTGGCATGACCGACGAAGGGGCGAGGGAGATCGCCCGCCGTTCGCGCGGCACGCCCCGCATCGCCGGGCGGTTGCTGCGCCGCGTGCGTGACTTTGCCGAAGTCGCCCGGGCTGATGCGGTGACGAAGGAGATTGCCGACGAGGCGCTGACGCGGCTTCTGGTCGACAACATGGGGCTCGACCAGCTCGACAAGCGCTACCTCAACATGATCGCCGTGAACTTCGGCGGCGGGCCGGTCGGCATCGAGACTATCGCGGCCGGACTTTCGGAGCCGCGCGATGCCATCGAGGACATTATCGAGCCCTACATGATCCAGCAGGGTTTCATCCAGCGCACGCCGCGCGGCCGGGTGCTGACCGCGGTTGCCTGGAAACATCTCGGCATGCAGCCGCCCAAGGATCTCGAGGCCGCCCAGTTCAGGATGAATCTCGAGGATGAGTGAATGATCTCCCGCCGGGGCTTCCTAAAGGCGCTTGGCGGAGGGGCAGCCGCACTCGCGGCACTGGCGGGTTACGCCGTGGCGGAGCCGTTGCTGCGGCTTCAGACAAAGAGGTATGCGCTGACGCCACCGGATTGGACGCCGGGTCTCAAGCTGCGGGTTGCAGTACTGACCGATATCCATGCCTGCGAGCCGTGGATGCCCATTGACCGGATCGAAGCGATCTGCCGGGCTGCCAATGCCCTGGAACCGGATGTCATCTGCCTGCTTGGTGATTATGTCTCCGGCATGCGCTTCGCAACGGGGAACGTTGAGCCGGACGCCTGGGCGCAGGCGCTTTCGCTCTTGAGGGCACCGCTTGGCGTCCATGCCGTGCTTGGCAACCATGATTGGCTGGAAGATCCGCTCGCAGAAGCGAGCGGCATCCCAGTAGCGCGGCGGGCGTTGGAGAAGGTCGGCATCCCGGTCTACAGCAATAGTGCTGTGCGGTTGGAAAAGGACGGTAGGCCGTTCTGGCTGGCGGGGCTTGAGGACCAGATCGCACCACCCGGCCCTTCGGCTCCCGCGCGTCGGCACAAGGGCCGCGACGACCTGCCCGGCACGCTCAAGCAGGTTGTTGACGATGCCCCCGTCATCCTCATGGCGCATGAGCCGGACATCTTTCCGCAGGTGCCCGACCGCGTTTCCTTGACCTTGTCGGGGCACACCCATGGGGGGCAGGTCCGCCTGTTCGGTTACGCACCGGTCGTCCCGTCGCGCTTCGGCAACCGCTATGCGTATGGGCATGTCGTCGAAGGCGGGCGCAACCTCATTGTTTCCGGCGGGCTCGGCTGCTCAATGCTGCCGGTGCGCTTCGGCTCTCCGCCCGAGATCAACCTCATCGAGCTCGGCTGAGGCTCGACGTAGACCAATAAGGCGGGAACATCCCGCCGCGGCACCCCGTTCTTTTTCACAAGAAGGAGAATGTCATGCAGAACAATGATCTCCCTGATCGTATTCCTCCCGTCGAAGTCGCGGAGGCAGCGGAAAAGGGTTTGAAGCTGCGCGCCCAGTATCGTCGTGGCGGCACCATGGTGGGCGTGGCGCGTGCCCGCGACCTGAAAAACCGCAAGAATATTTCGGAGCAGACCATCCGGCGCATGGTGAGCTATTTCGCGCGCCACAAGGTGGATAAACGTGCCGAAAACTTCGGCGACGACGAGAACCCCTCGACCGGTTATATCGCGTGGCTGTTGTGGGGCGGCGATGCTGGTCAGAAATGGGCAGAGCAGCACAAGAAGGCGATGGAGAAGGCCAAGAACGAGGCCCGGATGCGCCGCTACAAACATCCGCATTCCGGATCTTCCGCCAGCCCCTGAATTTGTTCTCATCACGTCAAGGTTCGCCCCCCGTCTGGACTTTGGTTGCGACCATGGTAGGGACGGGGCAGCGGCGCGGTGCATCCGCCGCGCCTTGTTGCCGAACCCTCAGCGATTTGGAACGAGCACTTGACCCAGAACGACATGATCGCGCTGTCTGGCGAACTGACCGCCGACGGCCACCGCCTCGTGCAACGCGTCTATTATGAAGACACGGATTTCTCCGGCCTCGTGTATCACGCCCGCTACCTGCATTTCCTGGAGCGCGGCCGCACCGATTACCTGCGCTGCCTTGGATGCCAGCAAAGCGAGTTGCTCAGCGCCGACGAGGAAGGCCTCGTCTTCGTCGTCCATCGCATGGAAATCGACTTCAAGCAGCCGGCCCGCATGGATGACATCCTGACCGTCCGGACCGTGACGGAAAAGGCGGGCGGCGCCAAGATGGTGCTCAACCAGGAAATCCGCCGCGATGATACGCTGTTGATCGCCGCCAAGGTGGTGATCGCCGTCATCAACAAGCATGGTCGCCCGCGACGGCTGCCGGAAACGGTGGCGGAGAAGTTTCTCGGCAAGGGAAACTGACCGGATCTTACTCAGGCGTCGTGGCGTTCGGCGCCCAGGCTTCCCGCGGCTCTAGAAATTCTATTCTGGATAGTATCGGTCGCCGCGTCTTCTCGCGGCAGCAAGTCTAGCGCCGCTCATCAGTTTTAACGAATGTTTAACCATAATGATGTCTTACTGGCAGCTGAGGAAATTGTGCAACGCACGCCTTCCTTTGACCAAATTTGAAAGCGAGAAGCCAAGCTGAAAACTCAGGGCACCTTGGGGTTTAGCGAGCGCATCCAGCGATCAGACATATTCTCGCGAGAGCGCTTTTGAACCCGCCCGGTCTTAAACAAGCCGGGCGTTTGGATTCGGGGATAGACGTTAGATGGAACAAGTAGCTTTGGAAGCTGCAACGCATGATGTGAGCCTCTGGGGCCTCTTCATGCAGGCGGGCTTGGTCGTCAAGCTCGTGATGATCGGTCTTCTCGGTGCGTCCGTTTGGACATGGGCGATCGTGATCGACAAATATGTCAGCTTCGCCAAGGCAAAGCGCCAGTTCGACCAGTTCGAGCAGGTGTTCTGGTCGGGGCAGTCGCTGGAAGAGCTGTATCGTACCCTGTCGGAACGGCAGAACAGCGGCCTTGCGGCCATGTTCGTGGCTGCCATGCGCGAGTGGAAGAAAAGCTTCGAGCGCGGAGCGCGTTCGCCGATCGGCCTGCAGATGCGAATCGACCGTGCGATGGACGTCACCATGGCGCGCGAAGCCGAAACCTATGAAGCCCGCCTCGGATCGCTCGCGACCATCGGTTCGGCCGGCCCGTTCATCGGCCTCTTCGGTACCGTCGTCGGCATCATGACCTCGTTCCAGGCAATCGCTGGCTCGCAGTCCACCAACCTTGCGGTTGTGGCGCCCGGTATTGCCGAAGCGCTTCTTGCAACGGCAATCGGCCTCGTCGCCGCTATTCCCGCGGTCATGGCCTACAACAAGTTCATGGGCGATGCCGGCAAGCTCTCGGCACGCATGGAAGGTTTTGCCGACGAGTTCTCCGCCATCCTGTCCCGCCAGATTGACGAGAAGCTGCAGCCGCGCCAGCAGGCCGCGGCGCAGTAAGTCACATCGGTCCTTAGGAGTACGCATTCATGGGTATGTCGGCCGGAGGAGCAAAGGGTTCGGGTGGTGGTCGCCGCAGGCGCGGGCGCCGGGGCGCAGCCATCAGCGAAATCAACGTGACGCCGCTTGTCGACGTCATGCTCGTGCTGCTGATCATCTTCATGGTCGCCGCACCGATGATGACGGTCGGTGTTCCCGTCGACCTGCCGCAGACGCAGGCAGCGGCACTGAATTCCGAAACGCAGCCGATCACCATCTCGGTCAATGCGGACGGCCAGATCCATCTTCAGGAAACCCCGATCACCGCGGAAGAAGTTGCCGCTAAGCTGCAGGCGATTTCCACCACCGGCTATAACGAGCGCATCTTCGTGCGCGCCGACACAACCTCGGCCTACGGGATCGTGGCCGACGTGATGGCACGCATTCAGCAGGCTGGTTTCAAGAACATCGGTCTCGTTACGCAGCAACGTCAGGGCAATCGTTAAGAGCGATGAAGGCGAGCCTCACCACATCGGCAATCCTACACGTGACGGCACTGGCCTTCGCGCTGGTGACGATTGGCGCGCCGGACAAGCTGGAAGTCGCCAACACCGAGGCACTGCCGGTCGACCTCGTGCCGATCGAGGAGTTCAGCCAGATCCAGCAGGGCGACAAGAAGGCCCCGATGGCCGAGCATTCCGCACCTGTTCCGACGAACAGGCCGGACCCCGTCGAGAACGCCGAGAACTTTGGCGACAACAACGTCGACATCAAGGCGCCGCCGACGCCGGCCGCCAAGCCGTCCAACAACGAATCCGCGGCGGCCCCGCCGAAGCAGGACAAGCCGGCACCGGTTGTTGATACCAAGCCGACGGCTTCCACCGAGATCGCCAAGGAAGACACCACGCCTCCGCCGCAGGAAGTGGCCGCCCTGCCGCAGCCGAAGCCGGACGTGACGCCGCCGAAGCCGGCACCCGATCCGCTGCCGCAACCGCAGGCGAAAACGCCGGCACCTGCGCCGGAAGAGGCCACCCCGCTTCCTGACAATGTGCCCGTGCCGGTGGTAAAGCCGCGGCCCGAGCCGCCGAAGGAAGAAGCAAAGCCCGTTGAAAAGCCGGTCGAGAAAAAGCCGGACCCGCCGAAGCCGACGGAAACCGCCAAGGCCGATCCGAAAGCGACTGCTGCGGTGAAGCCGAGCGACAAGAAGGTTGCCGACAAGAAGCAGGAATCGGCGAAGTCGGCGTCCTCGAAGGAAAGCGACTTCAACGCCGACGACATCGCCGCGCTTTTGAACAAGCAGGCGCCGGCGAATGGCGGTGCGAAGCGCTCGACCCAGACGGCAGCACTTGGCGGCAAGACGAATACGGGCGGATCGAAGCTGACCCAGAGCGAGATGGACGCGTTGCGCGGCCAGATCCAGAAGAACTGGTCGATCATTGCCGGTATCGAAGGTGCTGACGGCGTCCTTATCAAGGTCACAATGAAGCTTGATGAGTCCGGCGATATCATCGGGGAACCGGAAGTGACCGCAAGCGGCGGGTCCGACAATGCACGCCGAACCCTTCAGGCCAGTGCGTTGCGCGCCGTGCGCCGGTCAGCACCGTTCAAGAACCTGCCCGCCGACAAATACGACGCATGGAGCGAGGTTGTCGTCAACTTCGACCCGAGCGAATTGCTGTAAAGCTGAAAGGCTGATTGACATGATGAAACGTTCTTTCATCCGCCTCCTGGTTGCGTTTGCCGGCATGGCGGTGATGTTCGCCGCGCCCGCCCAGGCGCGGGTGGAAATCAATATCAACAAGGGCAATGTCGAGCCGCTGCCGATCGCGGTGACCGATTTCCTGTCCAACAACGAGCTCGGACCGCAGATTTCGCAGGTCATCGCTGCCGACCTGCAGCGCTCGGGCCTGTTTGCACCGGTCAACAAGTCCGCCTTCATCGAGAAGATCGCCGACCCGAACCGCACGCCGCGCTTTGAAGACTGGAAGGTCATCAACGCCCAGGCACTCGTCACCGGCCGCGTGACCCGCGAAGGCGACGGCCGCCTGCGCGCCGAGTTCCGCCTCTGGGATACCTTTGCCGGTCAGCAGATGACCGGCCAGCAGTTCTTCACCCAGCCGGAGAACTGGCGTCGTGTGGCGCATATCATCGCGGATGCGATCTACAAGCAGATCACCGGCGAAAACGGCTATTTCGACAGCCGCGTCGTCTTCGTGTCCGAAAGCGGTCCGAAGAACGCCCGCCAGCGCCAGCTTGCGATCATGGACCAGGACGGTTTCAACGTCCGCATGCTGACCAACAGCAAGGACATCGTGCTGACGCCGCGATTCTCGCCGAGCCGGCAGGAAATCACCTACATGTCGTTTGAAGGCAACCAGCCGCGCGTCTACCTGCTGCAGCTGGAAACCGGGCAGCGCGAAGTGGTCGGCAACTTCCCCGGCATGACGTTCTCGCCGCGCTTCTCGCCGGATGGCCAGAAGGTCATCATGAGCCTCCAGCAGGAAGGCAATTCCAACATCTACACGATGGACCTGCGTTCGCGCACCACGACCCGCCTGACCTCGACCCAGGCGATCGACACCTCGCCTTCCTATTCGCCCGATGGTGCCCGCATCGCCTTTGAAAGCGACCGCGGCGGTCGTCCGCAGATCTACGTGATGAATGCCGACGGCTCCGGCCAGACGCGCATCTCCTTCGGCGATGGTTCCTATTCCACGCCGGTCTGGTCCCCGCGCGGCGATCTGATCGCCTTTACCAAGCAATCGGGCGGCAAGTTCTCGATCGGCGTCATGAAGCCGGATGGCTCAGGCGAGCGCATCCTGACGACGGGCTTCCACAACGAAGGCCCGACCTGGGCGCCGAACGGCCGCGTGCTGATGTTCTTCCGCCAGAACGCCGGCGCCGGTGGCCCACAGCTCTACTCGATCGACCTCACCGGTTACAACGAGCAGCCGGTCAAGACCCCGGCTTACGGGTCCGACCCGGCCTGGTCGCCGCTGCTTGAATAGGATTGACCTTAAAAGGGGCGGTTTTCCGCCCCTTTGTCGCCTTAATGTGTTGAGAAACCGCGCAAAATGACGCGTGGGAAGATTTTATTAACCATGTGCGTTGCATCATGGTTAACCGAGCCCGGTTAGAGTCTGGAAACCGTAGAATTCTGGCAAACCTGGAATAAGTGATCAAGGAGAGACCGGCTATGAGCCGCACCGATACCCCGGCAATGAGCCGCATGCAGACCATCGCTCGCAATCCGGCCGTGATTGCACTGACGCTGGCGCTCGCACTTGCTGGCTGCGCCAACAAGAAGAACCTGCCGAACAACGCCAACGAGCTGGGCCTGAACGGCGCCGGCGCTGGTGCTGCGACGCCGGGCTCGAGCCAGGACTTCACCGTCAACGTCGGCGACCGCATCTTCTTCGACACCGACTCGACCTCGATTCGCGCCGACGCCCAGCAGACGCTTGACCGTCAGGCCCAGTGGCTGCAGCGCTACCCGAACTACGCGATCACGGTCGAAGGCCATGCTGACGAACGCGGCACGCGCGAATACAACCTGGCGCTCGGTGCACGTCGTGCGGCTGCGACCCGCGAATACCTCGCATCGCGTGGCGTTCCGGCCAACCGCATCAAGACGATCTCCTACGGCAAGGAACGTCCGGTCGCTGTTTGCGACGACATCTCCTGCTGGTCGCAGAACCGTCGCGCCGTCACGGTGCTTGGCGGCGCCGGCATGTAATCTGGCGAAAGCCACGGATTACCGGAACCTCAAAAAGGCGGTCCCTCGGGCCGCCTTTTTGCTTTTTCCATAGTTTGGCCCTGATTTCCGGGATTTTTGATCGCGATTTAGTTGCTTTTTGGCGGCAGTTGGAAAAGTCTCCTTTCGCGCCAAATCAGGCGTGGACGAACAAGCAGGACGGACACTCATGAAGAAAATTGTCTTGGCAGCGATGCTGGGGCTGATGGCGACGAGCGTACCCGCAGGGGCATTCTCGCTGCCAAAACTCTTCCAGGGAAATCAAACGGCTGTACCGCAACCTTCGACCGAAAGGCCGGTGGTTCTGGCACAGGCAAGCGACCCCGTTCGTATCCAGCAGCTCCAGGAAGAGATCCGTCAGTTGAACGGTCGGATCGAGGAAATGAGCTTCCAGCTTCTGCAGATGCAGGAGCAGATGCGCAAGACGCAGGAAGATAACGAATTCCGCTTCCAGGATCTGGAAAAGAAGAAGAGAAGCGATCTGGGCGACACGGCTGGGCAACCAGCCGTGGCGGCCAATCGCCCCTCATCCTCCTCGTCCGCCCCTGATGAAGAGACGGCAGGTGATGACGTCGCGCGCATCATCGGTTCACCCGATGCACCGTCAGTCACGCCGACGGCGCCACCCCCGACAACGCTTGGCTCAATCGAGCTTGACCAGAACGGCAATCCGCGCGGTGCCTCGCGCAACAGCAGCGCCAACAATGCAGCCGGCCTGCCGGGCGTCGATGTTGGCCCGCCGCTGCCCGCCAAGCCTTCCGCACCGTCAAGAACCGACCCGCAGCAAACGGCCTCGCTCGGCAGCGAAAATGACACCTATCAGGCGGCTTACAACCACGTCCTGACGGGTGACTACGCGCTCGCGGAGAAGGAATTCAACAGCTACCTCTCCGCCTATCCGAAGGGTGCCAAGATTGCCGACGCCAATTTCTGGCTCGGCGAAGCGCAGTATTCGCAGGGCAAGTATAACGAGGCGGCCAAGACCTTCCTCAACGCCCACCAGACCTATGGCAAGTCTGCCAAGGCGCCGGAGATGCTGCTGAAGCTTGGCATGTCGCTGGCCGCACTCGACAACACGGAAACCGCCTGCGCCACGCTGCGCGAGGTGCCGAAGCGTTACCCGTCCGCGCCCAGGGCAGTGCTGGCCAAGGTCGGCACGGAACAGAAGCGGCTGTCCTGCTGAGGCAGAACGGCTGCGATCCCATGGCGCCTGAGGCCAACCGCCTGTCGCCGGAAGACGCGGTTCGCGTCTTCCTCGACGGGTTGGAAACACCAGCGCATCTCCTTGTAGCAATTTCCGGCGGCAGCGATTCCACCGGCCTGCTGCTGGCGCTGGCGAAGCTCGCCGATCGCTCGAAATTCTCGATCTCCGCCGCTACCATCGACCACGGGCTCCGCCCGGAATCGACCGAGGAGGCTTTGGCCGTCAGGGCACTCTGCGAACGGCTTGCCGTGCCGCATGTCATCCGTCGTTGGGAGGGCGAGAAACCGTCGAGTGGCATCTCGGCGGCGGCACGCGACGCCCGTTACCGCCTGCTTTCTGACATTGCTCGCGATAGTCACGCGAATGTCATCGTCAGCGGCCATACGCTCGATGACCAGGCGGAGACGGTTTCCATGCGCGCCCGCCGTGGTGATGGCGAAGCGAGGCGGGGGCTTGCCGGAATGTCCGGTGGGGTGCTGCTGGAGCGGCGCCATTGGCTGATGCGGCCGTTGCTGTCCACCACCCGTGCCGATATCCGCGCCTTTCTGGAACGCCACGGCGAGGGGTGGATTGACGATCCGAGCAATCTCAACGCCCGCTACGAGCGGGTGAGGGTGCGGCTGGCGGGTCCCGATGCACCCGTCGACAGCGAGGCCGCGGCACGCCGCAAGGATCTCGCCGACCGGGCTGCCGACCTCATCGAGGCGCATGTGTCGATCGGGCACAGCGTGCTGGCGCAGGTCTCGCACGGGGGGCTGACGGAGGAACTGCCGGTCCTGCGGCACGCGCTGGCAACCCTTGGCGCCGTGCTTGGCGGACGGACGCATCTTCTCGGCAGCGATAGCATGGCGCGGGTACTCGCCTTCATCCAGGGTGGGGCTGCGGGCCGCATTACCGCAGGACGAGTAATTTTCGACCGACGCCGCGATGGCCTGTTCATGATGCGCGAAAACCGCGGCATGCTGTCGCTGCACGTGGGCGCCGGCGAGACCGCCGTTTGGGACGGCCGGTTCCGGATCATCAATGGAACGGATCAGGAGGTCATTGTCGGCCCGACGGCGCCTGACCGAGACGAGGCGCTTGCGCTGTTCCCGGAGGCGCCGCCAGCGATTGCCATGCGTGCGGCGTGCGCGCTGCCGTTCGTCGGTTTCGCACCGGGATCAGCCCAAAGGTCAGGGGCGGGCGCGGTTGTGGTGGAACCCATCCTCGCGCCGTTCGACCGTTTTTTGCCTCAGTTTGAGCTTAACCTTGCAAACCGGATAGCGCAGTTGATCGGACACGAGGAATTTACCCCGCTTCCGGTTAAGGATTCTCGGCGGAAAAGCTAGGCCCGGCTCCCCTTTGCCTTGGCAAGGCCTTGCCGCAACCCTATGTTATGCGGCAAGCAAGGCGGCCGCTCTAAAAGCGGGCCGTCGCAGTCCGGGGAGTTCAATGAACCCAAACTTTCGTAATATCGCCCTCTGGGTCATCATAGCCCTCTTGCTGGTCGCTTTGTTCAGCATGTTCCAGACGGCACCGACGCAGACCAACTCGCGTGAGATTCCTTATTCGCAGTTCCTTCGCGATGTGGATTCGGGGCGAGTGCGGGATGTCGTCGTCACAGGTAACCGGGTGCTCGGCACCTACGCCGAAAACGGCTCCGGCTTCCAGACCTATTCTCCCGTCATCGATGACTCCCTGATGGAGAAGCTCCAGTCGAAGAACGTCACCATCGTCGCCCGTCCGGAGACTGATGGTTCCTCGGGCTTCCTGAGCTATCTCGGCACGCTCTTGCCGATGCTCCTGATCCTCGGCGTCTGGCTCTTCTTCATGCGGCAGATGCAAGGGGGCTCGCGCGGTGCGATGGGCTTCGGCAAGTCCAAGGCGAAGCTTTTGACGGAAGCGCATGGCCGCGTCACCTTCGAGGATGTCGCTGGAGTCGACGAAGCCAAGCAGGACCTGGAAGAAATCGTCGAATTCCTGCGCGACCCGCAGAAGTTCCAGCGCCTGGGCGGTCGTATCCCGCGCGGCGTGCTGCTGGTCGGCCCTCCTGGCACGGGTAAGACGCTTCTCGCCCGCTCGGTTGCCGGCGAAGCAAACGTGCCGTTCTTCACCATCTCCGGTTCTGACTTTGTTGAAATGTTCGTTGGCGTTGGTGCAAGCCGTGTTCGCGACATGTTCGAGCAGGCCAAGAAGAACGCGCCGTGCATCATCTTCATCGACGAAATCGACGCTGTCGGCCGCCATCGTGGCGCCGGTCTTGGCGGCGGTAACGACGAGCGCGAACAGACGCTCAACCAGTTGCTCGTCGAAATGGACGGCTTTGAAGCCAATGAAGGCATCATCCTGATCGCCGCGACCAACCGTCCGGACGTTCTCGACCCGGCGCTGCTGCGTCCCGGCCGTTTCGACCGCCAGGTCGTGGTGCCGAACCCGGACATCGTCGGCCGCGAGCGCATCCTCAAGGTTCATGCCCGCAACGTGCCGCTGGCGCCGAATGTCGACCTCAAGGTTCTCGCCCGTGGTACGCCCGGCTTCTCCGGTGCGGACCTGATGAACCTCGTCAACGAAGCTGCCCTGATGGCGGCGCGCCGCAACAAGCGCCTTGTCACCATGAGCGAGTTCGAGGACGCCAAGGACAAGATCATGATGGGCGCCGAACGTCGTTCGTCCGCCATGACCGAGGCCGAAAAGAAGCTCACGGCTTATCATGAAGCCGGCCACGCCATCACCGCGCTCAGGGTCCCGGTTGCCGATCCGCTGCACAAGGCAACGATCATTCCGCGCGGCCGGGCGTTGGGCATGGTCATGCAGCTGCCGGAAGGCGACCGCTACTCGATGAGCTACAAGTGGATGGTCTCGCGCCTGGTCATCATGATGGGCGGCCGTGTTGCGGAAGAACTCACCTTCGGCAAGGAAAACATCACCTCCGGCGCATCCTCCGACATCGAGCAGGCCACGAAGCTTGCCCGTGCCATGGTCACCCAGTGGGGTTTCTCCGACGTGCTCGGCCAGGTCGCCTACGGTGAGAACCAGCAGGAAGTCTTCCTCGGCCATTCCGTATCGCAGTCGAAGAATGTTTCAGAAGCAACCGCGCAGAAGATCGACACCGAGGTCCGTCGCCTGATCGACGAGGCCTATACCGAAGCGCGACGCATCCTTACCGACCACCACGACGAGTTCGTGGCGATCGCGGAAGGCTTGCTGGAATACGAAACGCTGTCGGGCGAAGAGATCAAGGCACTGATCAAGGGCCAGAAGCCCTCCCGCGACCTTGGGGATGACGCGCCTCCGGCACGCGGTTCGGCGGTTCCATCCACCGGCTCGAAGAAAGACGAGCCGAAGGGTGGCGAAGCCGAAGGCGGCCTGGAGCCACAGCCGCATTGAGTCTCTGCGGAACGCTTGAATAAAAAAAGGCCACCCTCGCCAGCCGCGGGTGGCCTTTTTCGTTGCGTGATCGGGGCAGCCGACTTTCGCTGCAAGTTGCCCGCAGCAGGGGGCATGACATCACAAACGCCTGCCATATATGCGCACTCGCAAGCTTCATTCGCGAGGAGTTCGATGCTCACCACCAACAACCACCTGCTCACCCAGCTTTCGCCCGACGACCAGGCGCTTCTGGAGCCGCTGGCACAAGAGGTGGAGCTCAAGCAGGGCCAGGTGCTCTACGAACCGCTTCAACCGGTCGAATACGTCCATTTCTTCAACGGCGGGATGTCGTCGGAGATTGCCATCAACCGTGACGGCCACCAGATCGAGGTGGGCTGCATTGGCCACGAAGGTTTCTCAGCGAACTTCGCGGTGCTCGGGGTCGATCGCACGCCGCACCGCAGCTTCATGCAAGCCGGCACCACGGCCCTTCGTTTCCCCGCCGCAGACCTGAGGCGCGCCATGCGGGAGAGCGAGACGCTGTCATCACTGCTGCTGCGCTTCACGCATGTCTTCATGATTCAGGTCGCGGCTACGACGCTTGCCGATGGACGCTACAAGATCGAGCAGCGCCTGGCGCGCTGGCTGCTGATGTCGCAGGACAGGCTGGGGCCCGAACTGCCGCTGACCCATGATTTCCTTGGCCTGATGCTCGGCGTGCGCCGTCCCAGCGTCACGGATGCCCTGCATGTTCTCGAAGGCGAACGCGCCATAAGCACCGAACGGGCGCTGATCAAGATCCGTGATCGTTCCAAGCTCGAGGCGTTCGCGCGCGATGCCTATGGCGCGCCGGAAGCAGAATACCGACGGGTCATCTCGCCAGACTGGCCGCGCTCCTGACGCGCTTCACGGAAACAGGTGGCGGTATTCTTCCTCAGGCAGACCATAGGCATCCTGCGCGTAGTGTTCCATGGCGGAGCGGTTGCGGATCGTCACGCAGCCGCGCTCGGCGCGGATGAAGCGCCGCTCTTCCAGCACATGCAATGCCGTCGTCACGCTTGGGCGTCGTACGGCAAGGATCAGCGCCATGTAGTCATGGGTGATCAGGAACTCGTCCTGGCGCAGCCTGTCGTGCGACATCAGCAGCCAGCGTGCCAACCGTTCGTTCACCTGGTGCACGGCGTTCGACAGCGCGGTGTAGGACACCTGGGTTGCCAGGTTCTGGGATGAGCGGGCAAGGAGTCTGGAAAATTCCGGGCATCTATCCATTGCTGCCCACAGTGCTTCGATCGTGATGCGATAGCCGTATCCTTCAGCCTGCAGGCTCGCGTCATGGAAGCTCATGGTGGAGCGCACCGCCGGTGGGGTGGGTGCAAAACCTTCATAGCCGAACATGCCGGCCTCGGCCTTCTGCCCCTGCCGCGAGACCGAAACGATCGAGCCCAGCCCCTGCTCCAGGAAATAGACGTACTGGATCGGTTCGCCGGCCGTTGCAATGGCGAAGCCTTTCGGAAGGTCGATGGGTTCGAGCAAAGGATACAGGAGCTCCAGTTCCGCCGGGGGAACAAGAGCAAGCAGCTTGTTTTGAAAGTGAGGGCGGGACATCCACGCTCCTCCTGCATTGGGGCAAGAGAAACGATCTCTCAGCCGCCTGCGCCCTTAAGACGTGCAGACGATAAACTGGAACATATCACATTCCGGGTGTCCGGCAAACCGTTTGCAATCCTGTGGCGTATGAATCCGATCTGTCAATCGAGGCGCAGGACAGATCGAAACGGCAGTATGTGCACCACCTCGCCATGCTCGTCACGAATCTCGAAGGCGTCGCCATCCACCACGTCGCCGGTCCGCACCTTGTCTGCAACAAGCTCGCGCGCGGCGGCCATCGCCTCTTCTATCGCGGCTTCCTTGGATGGAAGCTCTTCGCCCTCCTTGTCCTCTTCAAGTCGGCCGTTTCTGCGGACGTCGAAATAAAATCGGGTCATGGTCCATCCTGGAAAACACGAAGGAAGTGCAATGTCGTTCAGTGGCGCTGGCGGCTCTCGATCTCCGCCTGCGAGGCGGTCACCTCGGCTGGCGAGCTGGTTTCCGGCTCGAGCTTCAGCGTGACCAGCGGCTCACGGCGAAGCTCCTGTTTGACGACGTCCACGGCCTTCGACGCTGTCCGCACCTTGGTTTCGCTGCCGTCACTCCGTTCGATCCTGAAGCTCATCATGCCCTCCTTGGAAGAGGTCAGAACCCGCTTCTTCCATTCAGGTTCCGCGGCCCAACGAGGTTGATGCGCCGGGGTCGCGACATCGGCCGGTTCCGGAACGTCCGGGAGGGGTAGGCGTTGGGTATCTTCCAACGGAGAAGCCAATGCAGCCCAGAGAAGCAGATCAAGGTAAAAAGCGCCCCGTACGATGGCGCACCGTCGCGGTGAAGTTCACCAATCAGGCGCCGGAGAAGGTCGAAACGCCAGGCGAGGCGCTCGACAAGCTCCTGCACGACTGGCCGCGCGAGGATGGCCGTCACTACCGAAGTGCGAAAACCAACTGCCGTGCGGCTGCCAAGGCCCAGCTTGATCCGGAACTGGCGCGGGAGGCTTTTCTGCGTGCCACGGCCGAGGCCGAAATCCTCGGACCGTCGGACGACGAGGGCAAAGGCTGATCGACTGCGGTCGTGGCGAATGTCAGGAGCGGTGGGTTCCCGTCAGGTAGACCCGGTGCATCGTCTCGGCGATCGCCTTTTCCACCGGCCCGTCGGCCAGTGCATCAGGGTCATTGGCAAGAATGAGAAGCGTTTGTGACACAAGCGCGTCCTTTTCCGGCCCGCTCAGGTAATAGCGGGCGGCGTAACGCGACAGCATCGGATCCAATAGCTGCCGGTCGTCCTGTCGTGGATCAGGCGCAAAATTTGGTAACATGTTGCTTCGTCCATCAAGCAGGCGGGAGCACGTGCGAACGCTCGGTCATCGGCGCTCATAGGATGGGCGTCAACGACAAGCCATCCTACCTCAATAATGCCTGGTTTCTCCATTGGGTACGGTATCGGACGATGCAAGGCGCGGATGATCAACCCTCAACGTGATGAGGCCGGTTGTGTAATGGCTGAAGAAGCCCTCCAGTAACGACATGTAAGCAATTTTCGCGTTATTTTATGTGCCTGATCTTCCAAACTATGGCATGAGCCGCGGCAATGGCTGCTTTTTCAGCCTTGCAAGTTGCAGCGGGTTCGATCCCCGCCAAGCCGCGCGACGAGAGCGCGATGACGAAGGAGCATATATGACACGTCGTTATTTCGGCACTGACGGTATCCGCGGCCAGTCGAACATCTTCCCGATGACGCCGGATCTCGCGATGCGCGTCGGCATCGCCGTCGGCACCATCTTCCGCAACGGCAATCATCGTCATCGCGTGGTGATCGGCAAGGATACCCGCCTTTCCGGCTACATGCTGGAGAACGCCATGGTTGCCGGCTTCACCGCCGCGGGGCTGGACGTCTTCCTGCTCGGCCCGATCCCGACACCGGCCGTTGCCATGCTGACGCGTTCGCTGCGGGCGGATGTCGGCGTGATGATCTCCGCATCGCACAACCCTTACGAGGACAACGGCATCAAGCTGTTCGGCCCCGATGGCTACAAGCTTTCCGACGAATTGGAAGCACGCATCGAAGACCTGCTCGACAGCGATCTGCATGCGCAGCTTGCGAAGTCGAGCGATATCGGCCGCGCCAAACGCGTCGAAGGCGACATTTATCGCTACATCGAGCATGCCAAGCGTACCCTCCCAAGGGACGTTACGTTGCAGGGTCTTCGCGTCGCGATCGACTGCGCCAATGGCGCCGCCTACAAGGTTGCCCCACTGGCGCTCTGGGAACTTGGCGCCGAAGTCGTGACGATCGGCAACGAACCGAACGGCACGAACATCAATCTCGAATGCGGCTCGACAAGCCCGGCCAACCTGCAGAAGAAGGTGCATGAAGTCCGCGCCGATATCGGCATTGCGCTTGATGGCGATGCGGATCGCGTCATCATCGTCGACGAAGCCGGCGAGATCGTTGATGGCGACCAGTTGATGGCGGTGATCGGCGAAAGCTGGGCCGAGGAGCAGAAGCTCCGCGGCAACGGCATCGTCGCGACCGTCATGTCGAACCTCGGACTGGAGCGGTTCCTTGAGGGCAGGGGGCTTGGCCTCGCCCGTACCAAGGTCGGCGACCGGTATGTCGTCGAGCACATGCGCAACCATGATTTCAATGTGGGTGGCGAACAGTCCGGCCATATCGTGCTGTCCGATTTTGGCACGACCGGCGATGGCCTGGTGGCCGCGCTGCAGATCCTGGCGCGCGTCAAGCGACTCGGTCGCCCGGTCAGCGAAGTCTGCCGTCGCTTCGAGCCGGTGCCGCAGCTTTTGAAGAATGTCCGTTTTGCCGGCGGCAAGCCGCTCGAGGAATCCGTGGTGCGTCAGGCGATCGCCGATGCGGAAGCCGAACTCGGCACCAAGGGGCGCCTGGTGATCCGGCCATCGGGCACCGAGCCGCTGATCCGCGTCATGGCCGAAGGTGACGACCGGGCCCAGGTCGAGCGTATCGTCAACAACCTCGTCAACGTGATCGCCAACGTGCGCGCTGCCGCCTGATCAACTGTTTGTTCGAATAAGAACAAGGCCGGCCCCAGCGCCGGCCTTTCTGTTTGCCTCAGCCGCCGTTGCTCAGCGAGAAGTACACATAGGCGGCCACAAGGAAGGCGGCGATCACCAGAAACGGCAGCAGCCGCTTCAGCCATGGCGGCGTTTGCCGTGGCGGCCTGGGTTTCGGCGGGCGTTTGAACTTGATGACGTTGTCGGACATGGGACCTTTCTAAGCTTCCGTCGCGCCTTTGCCAATGGAAAGCGGACGCTCTCCAAGTAGTGGGCGCTTCAGTGGCTCCAATGCGGCAGTCTTGTCCGGAAATTCAAGGAAAATGTGTGGTAAATAAGCATGGTTAAGTCAGGCTTAACCATTCTCCAGCATAATCGCAGATGATCAACCCGATGGCTGTGCGCGGAGCCTGCCATACGCAAGTCAGCTTGGAGATGAAGTCATGAAGAAGTTCCTTGCCAGCGGGGTCGCGCTGGTGCTGACGGCTGCCGCCGCCAATGCGGCGGATGTGTACGAGCCGCAGCCGCAGCCGGACCTTTACGAACAGGCGCCCGAGATCGTCGTTCAGGAAGCGAGCGGCTGGTATCTTCGCGGGGATGTCGGTTATTCGTTCAAGAAACTGCGCGGCGCAGAATATTTCCAGGGATCGAACGGCAACCTCGTCGATTTCCGCAGCGCATCTTTGCGCGACAGCTTCATGCTGGGCGGCGGCGTTGGCTACAAGATCAACAGCTACCTGCGCACGGACCTGACGCTGGACTACTCCTTCAACAGCAAGTTCCGCGGTTCAACCGTCGGAAGCTGCGGCGTCAGCACCGCTTGTACCTCCAGCGACTACGCGTCTCTCCACGCCTATACGCTGATGGCCAATGCCTATGTCGACCTCGGCACCTATGGCTACATCACCCCTTATATCGGCGGTGGTATCGGCGGCACCTACGTGAAATGGTCGAACCTGCGCAACACCTCTTGCGCCGACGATGGCTCGGGTTGCGATGGCGAAGTGAGCCACGGCGGCAAGAAGAGCTGGCGCTTCACCTATGCGCTGATGGCCGGCGCCTCGATCGACATCACCTGCAACTGGAAGGCAGACGTCGGTTACCGCCTGCGTCATGTCTCCGGCGGCGATATGTTCGGTTACGCGCTGGGCGGCGGCCCGGGCAAGGACAAGGGTTACTACAGCCACGAAGCCCGTGTCGGCGCGCGCTACACCTTTGGCGGCTGCGATGCGCCTCCGGCTTACGAGCCTGAGCCGGAACCGATCGTCTACAAGTAAGCGCTTTCGGTTTTTCTTCGAAACAAGGCCGTCCTCCAGGGCGGCCTTTTTGCGTTCTCCGGGGCGCGCGAGGGCAGGGCGAGGCGCTTTCAGAATTTCTTATTTTAGCAAGATGAAATCGCTTGACTGCGACAGCCGACAGGAATACCCACGGCGGCGGGACACTCCTCCCCAACGAGGAGCCATCTATCTGGAAGGGTAGCACGATGGCGGATACCGCACCAAGACCGGACGTGCGTCCGGCGAATACTCATTTTTCTTCTGGCCCTTGCTCGAAGCGCCCCGGTTGGTCGCTCGAAGCGCTTTCCGATGCTCCGCTCGGTCGTTCGCACCGTGCCAAGATCGGCAAGGCAAAGCTCAAGCAGGCCATTGACCTTACCCGTGAAATTCTGAACGTGCCGGCGGATTACCGCATTGGCATCGTACCGGCTTCCGATACTGGCGCCGTCGAAATGGCGCTCTGGTCGCTGCTCGGCGAGCGCGGCGTCGACATGCTCGCCTGGGAAAGCTTCGGTTCCGGCTGGGTGACGGATGTCGTCAAGCAGTTGAAGCTCAAGGACGTTCGCAAGATCGAGGCCGGCTACGGTCTGCTTCCTGACCTCTCCACCGTTGATTTCGACCGTGACGTGGTCTTCACCTGGAACGGCACCACCTCTGGCGTGCGCGTTCCGAACGCCGATTTCATCCCGGCTGACCGCAAGGGCCTGACGATCTGCGACGCAACGTCGGCAGCCTTCGCGCAGGACATGGACTTCTCCAAGCTCGATGTCGTCACCTTCTCCTGGCAGAAGGTTCTGGGCGGTGAGGGCGGCCACGGCATGCTCATCCTGTCGCCGCGCGCCGTCGAGCGGCTGGAAACCTATGTGCCGGCCTGGCCGCTGCCGAAGATCTTCCGCATGACCAAGGGCGGCAAGCTGATCGAAGGCATCTTCGTTGGCGAAACCATCAACACGCCGTCGATGCTCTGCGTCGAGGACTACATTGATGCGCTGAACTGGGCGAAGTCGATCGGCGGCCTCAAGGGCCTGATGGCCCGCGCTGACGCCAACGCCAAAGTCATCTTCGACTTCGTCGAAGCCAATGACTGGATCGAGAACCTCGCGGTTGATCCGGCCACCCGGTCCAACACTTCCGTCTGCCTCAAGATCGTCGATCCGCAGGTGACGGCTCTTGATGACGATGCCCAGGCGGCATTTGCCAAGGGCATGGTGTCTATCCTGGAGAAGGAAGGCGTGGCGCTTGATATCGGCGCTTATCGCGACGCCCCGTCCGGCCTTCGCATCTGGGCTGGCGCGACGATCGAGGAAGCCGACATGAAGGCCCTCATGCCCTGGCTCACCTTCGCGTTCGAAACGCAGAAGGCCGCGCTCGTGAAGGCCGCCGCCTGATCGATTGCATGAGGCTCCGCTTCGGCGGAGCCGGTTTCTCATTCCGTTTTGAACCTCTTATCAGGAGCCCCAACCATGGCACCTCGCGTACTCGTATCCGATGAACTGTCGCCAACCGCCGTCCAGATCTTCCGGGACCGCGGCATTGACGTCGATTTCCAGCCGAAGCTTGGCAAGGACAAGGAAAAGCTTCTCGAGATCATCGGCAACTATGATGGCCTGGCCATCCGTTCCGCCACCAAGGCGACGGAAAAGCTGATCGCCGCCGCGACCAACCTCAAGGTCATCGGCCGCGCCGGCATCGGCGTCGACAATGTCGATATTCCAGCCGCCTCGCGCCGCGGTATCATCGTCATGAACACCCCGTTCGGCAACTCGATCACCACCGCCGAACACGCCATTGCGCTGATGTTTGCGGTTGCCCGCCAGCTTCCGGCGGCCGATGCCTCCACCCAGGCCGGCAAGTGGGAGAAGTCGAAGTTCATGGGTGTCGAGATCACCGGCAAGGTGCTCGGCGTCATCGGTGCCGGCAATATCGGCGGCATCGTCTGCAAGAAGGCAATCGGCCTTGGCATGCAGGTCATCGCTTACGACCCGTTCCTTTCGGTCGAGCGCGCCCAGGAAATGGGCGTCCAGAAGGTCGAGCTCGACGAACTGCTCGCCCGTGCCGACTTCATCACGCTCCACGTGCCGATGACCGACAAGACCCGCGGCATCCTCGGCCGCGAAAACCTCGCCAAGACCAAGAAGGGCGTGCGGATCATCAATTGCGCCCGCGGCGGCCTGGTCGATGAGGCAGCGCTTGCCGACGCCATCAAGTCGGGCCATGTCGCCGGCGCCGGCTTCGATGTCTTCGAGGTCGAGCCTGCCACCGAAAGCCCGCTTTTCGGCCTGGAAAACGTCGTCTGCACCCCGCATCTTGGCGCATCCACCACGGAAGCCCAGGAAAACGTGGCGCTGCAGGTCGCCGAGCAGATGTCGGACTACCTCATCAAGGGCGCCGTCTCCAATGCCATCAACATGCCGTCGATCACTGCTGAAGAAGCACCAATCCTGAAGCCCTTCATCCGGCTTGCAGATGTGCTCGGCGCCTTTGTCGGCCAGGTCTCGGACGATCCGATCAAGGCGATCGAGATCCTTTACGATGGTGCGACGGCCACGATGAACACCAAGGCGCTCACCTCTGCGCTGCTCGCGGGTCTCATCCGCAACCAGGTGGCGGACGTCAACATGGTTTCCGCGCCGATCATGATCAAGGAAAAGGGCATCGTGCTTTCCGAGGTCAAGCGCGACAAGACCGGTGTTTACGACGGCTATATCAAGCTGACGGTGACCACCGAGAACCAGACCCGTTCGATCGCCGGCACTGTCTTCTCCGACGGCAAGCCGCGCTTCATCCAGATCAAGGGCATCAACATGGATGCCGATGTCGGCGCCAACATGGTCTACATCTCCAACACCGACGTGCCCGGCATGATCGGCTTCATGGGCACCACGCTCGGTGACGCGGGCGTCAACATCGCCAACTTCCAGCTCGGCCGCGAAAAGGGCGGCGGCGATGCAATCGCTCTGCTTTATGTCGATGGTCCGGTATCCGACGAGGTGCTGGCGAAGCTGACGGCCAACCCGGCGATCCGCCAGGCGCGGCCGCTGGTCTTCAACGTCGACTGATCACGGTTACATCCTCCCAGGGATGAAGGGCCCGGTGCAGAAACGCGCCGGGCCCTTTGCTTTTGCCGCCTGCGACCATTTGCACAGATCACAATCCCGTAGGTTGCAAAACGGAAACTTTGCTTCTGGAGGAGAGTTGATTATCCACTACAGCGGGAAAAATTGGCCTCGCCACTAAAATCCCAACGACGTGATTTCTATATAACGAGGGAACCCCGCCTGACGCGGGAATGAGGAGAAAAGAATGTTATCGAAACTTCGGCGCTTCAAGCAGCTGTTCGTGGTCGCCGCGATCGGGATGGCCGTTTCCTTGACCGCCGTGGATTTCGCGGAGGCGCGGCGCGCAGGCGGCGGCTTCGGCAGCCGCGGAACGCGCACCTTTTCTGCGCCCCCAGTCACACGGACCGCCCCTGCACCTGCCTCCGGCATCAATCGTTCCATGACGCCGAACACGCAGCAGAATGCCACTAATCCTGGCGCTGGCGTCGGCCAGGCTGCACAGCAGCGTCGCCCGGGCCTTTTCGGCGGCATGGCCGGTGGCCTGCTCGGCGGTCTGGCGCTTGGCGGCCTCTTCGGCATGCTGATGGGCACCGGCTTTGGCGGCATGGCCGGCTTCCTCGGCATGATCCTGCAGATCGCGCTGATTGCTGGTCTTGCCATGCTCGCCTTCCGCTTCTTTGCGCGTCGCCAGCAGCCGGCTGGTCCGGCAGGCAATGTCGGCAACGGTTTTGGCCACCAGCGCAACAGCCATGATGGCCCCCAGGGCAATAACGCCAACCAGGGCGGCTTCCAGATCCCGAAGATCGGTTCGCTCGGCGGCGGCGCCGCTGGTTTTGGTGCACAGCAGGCGACCCCCCGCCAGGCTGGCCCGGAAACCGACGAGATCGGCATCACCGGCCGCGACCTTGATCACTTCGAGAAGCTGCTGAGGGACGTGCAGGCCGCCTACGCCGCGGAAGACTACGGCAAGCTGCGCAGCCTGACCACGCCGGAAGCCATGTCCTACCTTGCCGAAGAACTCGGCGAGAACGCAACCAACGGCCTCAAGAACGAGGTGAAGGACGTGCAGCTTCTGCAGGGCGACCTCGCCGAAGCCTGGCGCGAAAACGGCCAGGACTACGCGACCGTCGCGATGCGCTACTCCAGCGTCGACTACATGAAGGATCGCGAAACGGGTGCTGTCGCCGAGGGTGACCCGGACCATCCGACGGAAACTGTTGAGATCTGGACCTTTGTGCGCAAGCCGGCCAACGACTGGAAGCTCTCGGCCATCCAGGCCGCTGCTTAAGCGTTCAGGAGCGCGATGGTCTTTTCGTCGCGCTCACCACCATAAAACTGTTGAAGGGCTCGCTCGAAGGGCGAGCCCTTTTCGCTGACCGCGGCAAACAGCGTCATCGAGCTCTTGAACTTCACATCGTCGGGCGAGCCGAGGATGACGAGCGCCGAGATGCCCTTGTGCGAAAGCATGGCATTGGTGCAGGCAATAAGCCGAGGCCCAAGCACCGGATGGGCGAGGTAGGCTATGGCCTCTTGCCTGGAGCCGATCGCAAACCGTTGCGACATGATGGAAAAACCGAGACCGGCAACCTGCGGGAAGATGTACCACATCCAGTGGGAGCGCTTGCGTCCCGCCTTCAGTTCTTCCAGCACGCGGTCATAGACTGGGGCTTGGGCATCCACGAAGCGGGTCAGATCGAAAGTCATCACATCGGTCCTTCATCGCCAAGGCGCAAATCACCCCAGGGACAATGAAGCGCCTCAATCGTGAAATTTTTGCGGCCGCACTTTCCGGTGCTGCACTGCACCTTCGTGCGACGGAAGAGGTGACGGGAAACGGCACCACGATTTATCTTAGCCGCGAAGGGGAAATACCCGGCAAGGCGGATTGGGTGCTCTGCAGCCACCAGCACAGGCCTGTCATCCGTGGAAAATTTCGCATCCTGCCTCCAGCAACCTCAACCACTTAACGGAAAAACACCCCTCGGTTTTCCACGCCTCCACAACCCCTGCCTACAATGGCCTCGTTCCGCTTCGGCTACACCGGTCCGCATAACCGGCGAGGCGGGACCGGTGGTCCGGTAAGGCGCCCTTATGCAGGCGCTTGCCCGGAAGCTGCGCAGAAAATGGTCTGCCCCTGAACAAGGCGTGCGTGTGTCGCACACAACCCGGCCCACCAAGAACAACAAGAGGGGCCGCCGCAGACGGACCGGAGTTGCGCGGAAAAACACACTGAACGGGGCGCTGAGAGGTGTCACATAAAACTAAAACTTAAGAGGCAGCTTTCAGCGCCCCGGCCGAAATCAAAAATCCGAGATCGCCAAGGGATGATTGTGCCTGTGTCGTCAGCAAGGGACGCCGCCTTGCACCGAGGCCCAATCCTTTCTATATCGGCAGCAATTGCCTTTGGCGGCCGATCCCGCCAAATTGTTCGTGGTGCCTTGCAAGCAAGAGGCGCCGACCGCTACAGCGAGAGAGTACCCCGTGAATACGCTGGATTTTGACAAGAGGCCGGAAGACACGCGCGTTGTCGTTGCCATGTCCGGAGGCGTGGATTCCTCCGTCGTTGCTGGCCTGCTCAAACGCCAGGGTTACGACGTGCTCGGCATCACGCTGCAGCTTTACGATCATGGCGCGGCCGTCCACCGCGCCGGTTCCTGCTGCGCCGGCCAGGACATCGATGATGCGCGCCGCGTTTCCGAAACGCTCGGCATCCCGCATTATGTGCTCGATTACGAAAAGCGTTTCCGCGAAACCGTGATCAATCCCTTTGCCGAGGCCTATGCCATGGGTGAGACGCCGGTCCCCTGCGTTGCCTGCAACCAGACGGTCAAGTTTGCCGACCTGTTGGCAACGGCCAAGGAACTCGGCGCCGATGCCTTGGCAACCGGCCACTACATCCGTTCCGCCGCCAATCCGACGCCGGACAACCCGAACCGTCGGGCGCTGTTCCGCCCGATCGACAGCGACCGCGACCAGAGCTGGTTCCTGTTTGCGACCACCCAGGAGCAGATCGACTACCTGCGTTTCCCGCTCGGCGGCATGTCGAAGGCGCAGGTGCGCGAACTCGCCGAAGAAATGGGGCTGGTGGTCGCCAAGAAGGCTGACAGCCAGGACATCTGCTTCGTGCCGCAGGGCAAATATGCCGACATCATCAACAAGGTGAAGCCGAACGCAGCGCTGGCGGGCGATATCGTCCACATGGATGGCCGGGTGCTTGGCCGCCACGAAGGCATCGTCCATTACACGATCGGCCAGCGCAAGGGGCTGGGCGTGGCAACCGGCGAGCCGCTCTACGTGGTTTACCTCGATGCCCGCTCGCGCCGCGTCATCGTCGGTCCTCGCGAGGCGCTCGACACGCATCGGGTCTACCTGCGCGACATGAACTGGCTTGGCGACCGGGCGCTGGCGGACGACGCGCGAGATGGCTTTGCCTGTTATGCCAAGGTGCGCTCGACGCGTCCGCCAACCCCGGCCACGCTTCATTGCGATGCGCAGGGCATCTATGTCGACCTCGCGGTCGGTGAGGCGGGCGTGGCGCCTGGCCAGGCCTGCGTTCTCTATTCGGCAGAAGGCGCCGATGCCCGGGTTTACGGCGGCGGCTTCATTGACCGCTCGGAGCGCGCGGCCGATGCTGAAGAGGCTCTGAAGACGCTGCTTGCGACCCCTGTCGCGGCCTGACTGCAGGCGATCCGGCGGCAGGCAAAATTGCCACCGGATTTTGCCGAAGATGTTCTTGACACCTTGGTGACAGGGGACTTATAAGCCGCACGACCAAAGCGGACGACGCTTCGAAAGAGGCTTTGATCTGCACCCTGTGGCGGGGTAGCTCAGTTGGTGAGAGCGCAGGATTCATAACCCTGAGGTCGGCAGTTCAATTCTGCCTCCCGCTACCATCTTCCCAAAAACAACTTGATTTTCAACATGCCCAAAGAGCTGCTTGGCTTAGGGTCTCGCATTTGTCATGTCCCTCATTAACCACTCCTCTTAACCTCGCGTTAAGGAATGGGAGGCGGACGGGCGTATTCGCCGCTAGTGTCGGTTCCAGCCGTTGATGACGTTCGCCCTCCGGGCTTGAGCGATCGCGGGGATGAAGATCGTGATCGACAACAGGATGCTGGGAACGTCAGATGGCGGAGGTCAGTTACGGCCAACATAGCGGCTTCAGCGCCTCGCCGCTTTCGCAGTGGCTGTCGCCGATCCTGTTGGGCATCGTGCTCCTTTATTTCTGGATCGGGCTTTCGCCATTCCCAAGCCTCGCAGAACGCTTGAAGCCGGGGCACGCGGTCGACGCGCACACGGTCATCAACCAGCTGGTAATGGTGGCGGTGTCACTTTCGGTGATCGGGATGCTGATGATGCGTCCCTCGCTCGGGCTCGTGCCAAGGCTGTGGGGCGTGCTTGCGCTCATCTTCATCTGGTTGCTTCTGACAGGCGCCACGGCGGTCGATCCATTCTTCGTGGTCCGGCGCGTCACCTATGTGCTGCTGACCTGCATTTGCGCCTGCGGCATCCTCTTGTTGCCGCGCAGCAGCAGCGAGTTTGCCAAGCTGATGGCGCTCTGCGTCGTCTGCGTTGTCGGGCTTTGTTACTTCGGCGTGCTCGCCTTGCCGCAGAATGCCATCCACCAGTCCGGCGACCCGATGGAACCGAATCTCGCCGGCAATTGGCGCGGTTACTTCCTGCACAAGAACACCGCCGCTGCGGCGATGGTTTATGCAGCCTTCCTGGGTCTTTTCCTGAGGAAACAGCTGTCGTCGGTCCTCGGCACCCTCATCTTCGTCGCGGCCTGCCTTTTCCTTCTGAAGACAGGGGGAAAGACCTCTGCCGCCATGCTGCCGGCGGTGTTGATTGCCGCGTGGCTGTTTGAGCGCCTGGGCTGGCTGCGCCTCGTGCTCGTGGGCAGTGTCCTGGGCGCCGTCAACTTCGTCCTGCTATCGGCTGCCGTTTCACGGCCGATGCAAAGGCTCTTGAGCTCCTACGGCTTCGATCCGACATTTACCGAACGAACCGCCATCTGGCGGATTGCGGTGTCCGCCGTCAAAAGGAGCCCGTTGACCGGCTACGGCTTCCACTCCTTCTGGGACACCGATGCGGTGCTGCGTGGTGAAGCTGCGCTGAAGAACTGGGCGGTGAAGGCCACCAGTGCCCACAACAGTTATCTGGAGCTTGCGCTGCATGGAGGGTTGCCGCTTGTCGCCTTGATGGCGATCTGGATGGTCGTGCTTCCTTGCCGGCACGCCGGCATCGCCTTCAAGCGCGGGGTCAAGTCCGACGTCACGCGGCTATTTGTGCGGATGTGGCTCTTCTCTGTTTTCCTGGGCTGCCTTGAGAGCGTGTTCCTGACCGGCGAGCAAATGTGGTTCATGACCGCGATCAGCATCTTTGGGCTGCAACTGCAGGCCCAGGCGGATCCGGTGGATGCCGAAGCCGAAAACGCTTGAGCTCCGGCTGGCAGTTTCCCCCTAAAGCTTTGGAACTATGGGCGTCGCTCAGGGTTCTTCCGCCGTGTGGTAATCACGCCGCATCGAAACTCAAAGGGTCAAGATGTTCGCTAAGCTTCTTACAGTCACCGTATTTTCCGTTGGCCTCGCGACCACCGCTGCGGTCGCCCAGTCGAGCAACACCGGCTCGGGCTCCGATTCATCCGCTTCGGGTGGAGCAAGCTCCGGTTCGTCGAGCTCCAGCGGAACCAGCTCCAGCACCGGCGGCGCAGACAACAGCGGCGGCAATGCCAACAACGCCGGCAGCACCAACACCGGCTGCAAGACCACGCCGACGCAGCAGGGTTCGGCTGGTTCGCCGGCTTCCAACTCTGGCTCTGCAGGGACCACGGGAACGGGTGCAGAATCCTGCTGATCAAGCACTGCGCGGGGGCGCACAGCGTCCCTGTTTCTAGCCTTCTGATAGAGCCGCACCTAGCGGCTCTATTCTTTTGTGGCGGGCGATCAGTCGTCGCAGGACGGCAGGCGGCAGACCCGGCGGTTGACCAGCTTGAGGCTACGGTCCGGCTGGATGATGTAGGTTTCGCGCACGCGTTCGCCGCGGCTGGTGCGAAAATCATGCGGCACGGAACTGCCGACAGGAGCCTTCTGAAGGCGCGTGCGCGGCTGGCCGCCATAGGTGATGCTGCCGGGGATCGGCTCGATGCCCGGCCCGATCTCCAGCGAGGGCAGGGGGCGTCCCGCACCTCCATCCACAGCACATCCGCTCACGACTGCTGCCGTCGCCGCTATCAGCAAAAACGTTCTCATCATTATCCGTCCTTTCAGACGCTCCGTATGGTGTTGGCTCCGGCTAACTCCACCAGGCCGCCAGGGTTCCTTGGCCGTAGTTGATGCGCAGTTCACTGGCACGCGACTGCCTACTGGCGTCGGACGCAAAATCGGTTAGAGCTTGGGGTGTGATTTTAAGGAGAACCATTGCCGTGACCAAGCCTTACGGAGCCATGTCGATTGCCGAACTTGCTGCGCTGATCCAGACGGGTGCTCTAGACCCGCTGGAGGTCACGCAGGGCGTTCTCGCCGATATCAAGGCGCATCCGGACAAGGCGATTTTCGTGACGCTGACGGAGGAAAGGGCACTTGCCGAAGCCGAAGCATCATCGAAGCGACTGAAGGAAGGGCGCTCGCTCGGCCTGCTCGACGGCATTCCGATCGCCTGGAAGGACCTGTTCGACCTTGAAGGCATGCCCACCACGGCTGGCTCCAAAGTGTTGAAGACGGCGGATCCTGCGGCCAAGGACGCCGCGGTGGTCGATCTCCTGAAGCAGGCCGGCATGGTGGCCATCGGCCGCACCAACATGAGCGAGTTCGCATTCTCCGGCATCGGCATCAACCCGCATTACGGGACGCCGCATAATCCACGTTCGACGGATGAGCCGCGCATTCCGGGCGGGTCCTCGTCCGGTGCGGCAGTCGCCGTGGCGGCCGGCCTAGTGCCGGTGGCGATGGGCACTGATACCGGCGGCTCGATCCGCATTCCGGCCGGGCTCAATGGAATTGTCGGCTACAAGGCGACGCGCGGCCGCTACCTGATGGATGGCGTTTATCCCCTCGCGACAAGCCTCGACTCACTCGGGCCGCTTTGCCGCTCGGTGCTCGATGCGGTCTGGATCGACGCCGCCATGCGGGGCAGCAGTGTTGCGCCGGTGACGCGGCAGCCGCGCGAGGCGCTGGAGATCGTTGTGCCGACCAATGGCGTTTTTGATGGCGCAGAACCCGGCGTGGTGGCCGCGTTCGAAGCGGCGATCGAGCGGTTGCAAAAACAAGGCTGCCGGATCAGTCGGACAGCGTTTCCGGCCTTTGACGAGTTGCCGAAGCTGATGGCGCAGTATGGCCCGCTGGTGACGGCGGAAGCGTTCGCGCTCCATCGGCAGAAGCTTGCGGGACCGGAAGCTGTGGATATCGATCCGCGCGTGGTCGCCCGCACCAGGCTCGGCGAGAAGACGAGCCTGGCGGACTACATCGCCATCCTCGAGGCACGGGCCCGCATGACGGCGGAAACCGAAGCGCTGATTGGTGACCGCTTCGTCGCCATGCCGTCGGTCGCGCATGTCGCGCCGCCGATTGCACCGCTCAAGGCCGATGATGACCTGTTCTTTGCGACAAACGGAAAGACACTGCGCAACACCGGCTTCGGCAACTTCCTCGACTGGTGCGGTGTATCGATCCCCTGCGGCACGGGCGATGTCGGCATGCCAGTCGGTTTCCTGCTGTCGGGCAAGGCGAATGCCGACGGGCCGCTGCTTCAGGCCGCCATGGCCTGGGAAGAGGTGATCCGCGGTTAACCCTCGGACTTCTCGACGTCGACTTCGGGCTCGGTGACGGCACGTTTCTCAGGAACGTTGCCGTTGGCTTCGGCGCGGTCGCGGTGAAGGGCCGCGCGCGACAGAAGGACAAGCGTGATCGGCGTCGTCACGGTCACGAACAGACCGATCAGGATCTCGTGCACGACCGGTCGCGATGCGGACACCGAAAAGAAGATCATCGAGCCCAGCATGACGCCGCCGATACCCCAGCTGGTGCCAAGGGTCGGGGCATGCAGGCGCTCGTAAAACGTCGGAAGCCGCAGGAAGCCGATCGCGCCGATCAGCGCCAGGGCTGCGCCGACGAGCAGGAAGAAGGCGACCGCGATCGCCACGGGCACAGGAACATCTGCCGCTGTATAGATCATTCGATGACCTCCCCGCGCATCAGGAACTTGGCGAGCGCCACGGTCGCCACGAAACCGAGCATGCCGATCACCAGCGCCGCTTCGAAATAGACGATGCGGCCGGTGCCGATTCCAAAGGTGACCAGCATCAGCATGGCGTTGATGTAGAGCGTGTCGAGGCCGAGGATGCGGTCCTGTGCGCGCGGGCCGCGGAAGATGCGAAGCGAGGCGATCGCCATGGCGGCGGCAAGCATCAGCTGGGCAACGGCGACGGCGGTGAAGATGATGATCGCGCTCATGCGAAGATCTCCAGCAGCAGCTTCTCGTAACGTTCCTTGACCGTCTCGATCCACTGGTTTTCATCGATCACGTCGAGCACGTGAAGCAGCACCGATTTGTCATGCGAATCATATTCCAGCCAGGCCGAGCCCGGGGTGCTGGTGATGATGATCGACAGGATGGCGAGCGCCATGCTGTCCTCCAGCTCCAGGGGCAGGTTGATGAAGCCAGTCGTGTGGCCCTGCTTGCGCCCTCTCAGGATCAAGAGGGCAACAGCGATGTTGGAGCGCACGATGTCGTAAAGGACGATGAAGAGCAGCTTGGGCAGCAAGTACCACTTCTTGAGCTTCGGCTTTTCCGGCCTGAGCGAGGCCATGGCCCAGGAGGCGATCACCGCCACGATGATGCCGAGCAGAAGATGGCCCAGCGTAAAGCCGTTGAGCAGCAGCCACATCAGGACCAGGAAGGTGGTGAGGATCGGATAGGGGAACATGATCAGTCCGCCTTTCCTTTCTCCGCGCCGACCACGATCGCATTGCGCACAGCCTCGATGTAGACGGTCGGGTTGCTGAGCGACTGGATCGTCCGGTCCATGTAGCGCATCGCGGGGCCTGCCTGCACGGTAAGGAGCAGGGTGAGGCCCAGCAGGAACAGAACCGGCATGACCTCAATGACGAGGACGCGTGGCACGGTGCCTTCGATCGAGCTCCAGAAGGTACGGATGCCGGCGCGTGTCATGGAGATGAGAGCGGCGACACCCGACAGGATGACGAGGATGATGAGCGCCCAAACGGAAGCTGTCGGCGGCACACCGATCGCGCCGGTGCCCATCATTGCCGAGAGCATGGCAAATTTGGAGATGAAGCCGGAGAGCGGTGGCAGCCCGGACAGAAGGATGGCGCAGGCGGCAAAACAGATGCCGAGGATCGCCATGGTGCCAGGCATGGTAACACCTTCGGTCTGGTCCGGCTCGCCTTCCTCGGCGTCGCCATAGGCTTCCATGGTAACGGCAAGAACCGCAGCACCGGCATCCTGCCCGCGTTCCACCAGTTCGATCAGCATGAAGAAGGCGCCGATCGTCAGGGTCGAGCTCACGAGGTAGAGCAGCGCGCCGGACGAGATGGCGTTGTCGTTGATGCCGAGCACCATCAGCAGCGTGCCGGAAGAAACCAGCACCGAGTAGCCGGCGACGCGGCCGAGTGCTTGGGAGGCGAGGACGCCGACGGTGCCGAAGATGACGGTGACGAGTCCGCCGTAGAGCAGGACGCTCGCACCAAAACCGGCGGCCGGTCCATCGCTGAAGAGCAGCATGGTCAGGCGCAGGATGACATAGATGCCGAGCTTGCTGAGGATGGCAAAGACGCCGGCCACCGGTGCAGCTGCCGCGCTATAGGCAGTCGGCAGCCAGAAGCAGAGCGGCCACATGCCGGCCTTGATGAGGAAGGCGATGCCGAGCACGCCCGCGCCGGCTTCCATCAGCATGCGCCGGTCCGGTTCGATCTCCGGGATACGCGCAGCGAGATCGGCCATGTTGAGCGTGCCGGCCGTGCCGTAGATCAGGCTGACGCCGATCAGGAAGAGCAGGGCGGCCGCCAGGTTGATGGCGATATAGTGCATGCCGGCCTTGACGCGTAGCGGGCCGGAGCCGTGCAGCAGCAGGCCATAAGAGGCCGCCAGCATGACTTCGAAAAAGACGAAGAGGTTGAACAGGTCGCCGGTGAGAAAGGCGCCGTTGACGCCCATCAGCAGCACCTGGAACATGGAATGGAAATGGGCGCCGATCGTGTGCCAGCGGGCAAACGAGAAGACCAGCGCTGCGGCGGCCAGCAGTGCCGTCAGCAGCAGCATCAGGGCCGACAGTTCATCCAGCACCAGCACGATGCCGAAGGGCGCGGCCCAGTTGCCGAGGAGGTAGACGCCGTCGAAGTCGTTCGGGCCGCTTTCGATCCGCAGCAGGATCAGGGCCGCGGCGCCCATGAGCAGGACCGAGCAGAGGCTGATCATCGCCTTCGTGGCGCGGCTGCGTTCATCGATGAACAGGAGTATCGCGGCCGCCGCCAGCGGGATGAGGATTGGCGCGATGATGAGGTGGTGTGTCCAGTTCATCATCGCGGATCATTCCTGCCGTCGACATGGTCGGTGCCCGTCAGCCCGCGGGAAGCGAGCAAGACGACGAGGAAGAGCGCCGTCGTTGCAAAGCCGATGACGATTGCCGTCAGCACCAGCGCCTGCGGCACGGGATCGGCAAGGCTCGAGGTCGCAATGCTGTCGTTGAGGATCGGCGGCACGTTGGTTTTGACGCCGCCAACGCCGAAGATGAACAGGTTGACCGCATAGGACAGGAGCGACAGGCCGATGACCACCTGATAGGTGCGCGGACGCAGGATGAGCCAAACGCCGCAGCTCGTCATGACGCCGATCGCGATGGAGAGGATGATTTCCATCAGGCGGCCTCCTTCGCCTTCTCGACCTCGATGGCACGCAGTCGATTGATGCGGATCGACTGGTGCGCGAGCGCGACGAGGATGAGGACCGTGGAGCCGACCACGAGGGAGAAGACGCCAAGGTCAAAGAGGAGGGCGGTGGCAGCAGGCATTTTGCCGATCAACGGAAGTTCGATGTACTGGAAGTGCGAAGTGAGGAACGGATAACCGAATGCCCAGGCGCCGATGCCGGTGGCCGTGGCGGTGAGGATGCCGGCACCGATCCAGCGCAGCGGAAGGATGCGGATGCGATCCTCCGCCCAGCGCGTGCCGCCTGCCAGATACTGGAGCAGGAAGGCGATCGACAACGTCAGGCCGGCGGAGAAGCCGCCGCCGGGCAGGTCATGGCCGCGCATGAAGATGTAGACGGCGAAGGTGACGATGACCGGGAACAGCCATTGCATGATGACCGAAGGGATCAGCAGGTATTCCCGCACGGTATCGCCTTCAGAGCGTTCCGGCCGTTCGGCATCGAAGCGGTTCTGGATCCGCTGCTGCTCGGGCTTTTCCATGCTGTCCGGGGCAGGGCGGAAGCGGCGCAGCAGGGCGTAGACGGTGAGCGCCACCACGCCAAGAACGCTGATCTCGCCGAGCGTATCAAAGCCGCGGAAATCGACCAGGATGACGTTGACGACATTGCGCCCGCCGCCCTGGCTATAGGCGTTTTCGAGGAAGTAGTTGGCGATCGCATCCGGCACCGGCATGGTCATGACGGCATAGGAGATGAAGGTCATGCCGATGCCGCAGAAGACGGCGAGCCCCAAGTCGCGGAAGCGCCGGACGCGGGCCTGCAGCGTGATCTTTTCTTCCATGCCCTCGGTGCGCTTTGGCAGCCAGCGCAGGCCGAGAAGGATGAGAACGGTTGTGACGATTTCGACCAGAAGCTGGGTGATGGCGAGATCCGGCGCCGACAGCCAGATAAAGGTGACGCAGACGATCAGGCCGACTCCGCCGAGTGCGACGAGGGCCGCCAGGCGATGGTATTTCGCGAGATAAGCGGTGCCGAGTGCCAGGCAGATACCGATGAACCAGATCGCGGCGAAGGCGGGATCGATGCCGCTGAAGACGAAGGGGCGTGTTTCAAAACCGGATACCCAGAGCGGCAGAAGGCCGGCCATGAAGCCGGTGCCCACCACCCAGCGCATCTGCGGCTGGAGATTTCGTGTGCCGATGCGCTTTTCTGCCAGGCGCGCCCAGTGCCACGAGATCTCCACGAGAACCCGCTCGAAGATGCGTTGGCCCTTGAAACGGCGGAAGAAGGGAGCACCATCGTCGCAGCGCGCCAGGTAGCCACGCAGGGCGAAGTAGAGTGCCGTACCTCCGAGCATCGCGGTGATGCTCATCATCAGCGGCAGGTTGAAGCCGTGCCAGACGGAAAGGCTGTATTCGGGTGTTTCAGCATCGAGGACGCTGACGACCGCCGTGTGCAGGAAGGGGCCGACCGACCAGGCCGGCGCAATGCCGACGATCAGGCAGACGACCACCAGGAATTCGACCGGGAAACGCATCCAGTGCGGCGGCTCGTGCGGCTTTTCCTTCGGAAGATCGACCGGCGGCGGCCCGAAGAACACCATGTGTATGAAGCGCACCGAATAAGCGACGCTGAAGGCGCTGGCGAGCGTCGCGATATAGGGCAGGCTGCGGTCGAGGATCGAATCCGCGTGGGTTTCAACGGCTTCGGCGAAGAACATCTCCTTCGACAGGAAGCCGTTGAGAAGCGGTACGCCGGCCATGGCCGCACTCGCCACCATGGCAAGCGTGCCGGTGATCGGCAGGAACCGGAAGAGCCCGCTCAACCTTCGCATGTCGCGCGTGCCGGCCTCGTGGTCGATGATGCCGGCGGCCATGAACAGTGACGCCTTGAAGGTGGCGTGGTTGAGCATGTGGAAGATCGCCGCGACCGTTGCAAGCGGGCTGCCGAGGCTCAACAGCGTGGTGATGAGGCCGAGGTGGCTGATGGTCGAATAGGCGAGCAGGCCCTTGAGGTCCTGCTGGAACATGGCGAAATAGGCACCGATGAGGAGCGTGATGACGCCTGCGAGGCCCACCAGCCAGAACCATTCGGAGGTTCCCGCGAGTGCCGGCCAGAAGCGAGCGAGCAGGAAGACGCCTGCCTTTACCATGGTGGCCGAATGCAGGAAGGCCGAAACCGGGGTCGGCGCGGCCATGGCATTCGGCAGCCAGAAATGGAAGGGGAACTGGGCGCTCTTCGTCAGCGCGCCGAGCAGGATGAAGATCAGCGCCGGGAGGTACAGCGAGTGGTTGCGGATCGCGTCACCCGATTCCAGGATCTTGTCGAGATCATAGCTGCCGACGATGTTGCCCAGCAGCAGCAGCCCGATCAGCAGGCAGAAGCCGCCGATCCCGGTGATCGTCAGTGCCATGCGCGCGCCATCGCGGGCTGCCGCCGTGTTGTGCCAGTAGCTGATCAGCAGGAAGGAGAAGATGCTCGTCAGTTCCCAGAACACCGACAGCAGGATGACGTTGCCGGAGATGACGATGCCGAGCATCGCGCCCATGAAGGCGAGCAGGAAGGAGAAGAACCGCGGAACCGGATCCTCTTCCGACATGTAGTACCGCGCGTAAACGACGACGAGGAAGCCGATGCCGGTGATCAGCATGGCAAACAGCCAGGCAAAACCATCGAGCCGCAGGGTGAAATTCAGCCCGAGCTGCGGGATCCACTCGAGGTAAAAGCGGAGAACCTGGCCTTCCTGCACATAAGGATAGCTGGCGGCGGTCAAAAGAAATGCGGCGAGCGTGACTGTGCCGGCGATCCAGGACGGCAAGGCCGTCGATGAGGTACGCAACAGGCAAACGGAGGCAATGCTGCCCGCAAAGGGCAGGATCAGCAGGAAAAGAAGAATACTTGGCCCCAACGTTACCCCAATGTGCAGACCTCTCCCGCGCCCAAGGCCGTTTCCGTCATCAGAAACACCTCTAGCAAAACTTCTGAAAATCACTTATATGACTGATATTGACCAATATGGGCAACAATCGACGATGGGTCAAGCAGAACATCCGAAGATTCTGACGCCGGCTTTGTGCCGGGCAGCGCGAGGCTTCCTGGACTGGACGCAGGCCGATCTTGCCGACCGCTCCGGCATTTCCCGCAGCACGATCCGCGACTACGAAGGCAACCGGCACGACGTGCACCGGGCAACCGAAGCGCAGATGCGGCTCGCCTTCGAGGATCACGGCGTTGTCTTCATCACTGCCGAGAGCGGCAATATCGGAATCTGCTGCAAGGCGCCCGGCCAGTCCTCTTCATGAGTCTCGGCTAAAATATCGGAACTTCGAGCGCCTGCCATCTGTTTTGTCACGCAAACAGGAGACAACAGATGGCAAACCAAGCGACGAGTGACGGGAAGAGCAAGGGCGGGGCGCTCGATATCAAGAACGAGCATGTGGCACCGATCGGAAGCGACGGGGAACTGAAGGCGTCGTCCAAACCGAGCGTCGAAAAAGCGTCCGGTGCTGCATCCTTGGGCGATGCGGTGCAGCCGGTTGAAAAGTTCGATCCGCCAGCACAGGATGCCGATCGCCGCATCTTCCAGAATGGCGACACTGATCGGGACCGGTAAGAACCGGATGATCAAGAACGGAATGATCGCGGTGCTGGTGATCATCGTCCTCTTGTTCGCGGCCGCGTTCCTGATGCGCGGCCCGAGCCAGCCGACGGATGTATCACCGCCACCGGCAACCTCGCCCGAGCAGGGCTGACACCAGGTTCATCGACCCCCGAAAACGAAAAAAGCCCCGCATCCGGCGGGGCTTTTCCTTTGTCGATCCGGTTGTGCCGGATCAATCCTTGTCCATGTCCTGGGCCATCTTGTAGTGGTGCTCCAGGGCTGGAAGTGTCTTGGCAGCCCATGCCTTCAGGTCGGCATTTTCGCCTTCCTTGGAATAGCGGGTAAAGAGGTCGACGGCATCTTCATGCGCATCCACCTGGGCGTCATGGTATTCTTCCGTGAACTCGGCGCCCTTGAGCTTGGCAAGCTCATCGAGGTCTTCCTTCATCTCGTCCGGAAGAGCAGTCGCCGGGGTGGCCTTCACCTTGCCGCTGGAGATCAGCTCCTTCAGCTCGGCGCTGGTCTTTTCATGGTCGGTGATCATCTGCTGGGCGAATTTCTTCGTGGCTTCGTCTTCCGACATCTGCACCGCCAGCTTGCTGGACTCGATCTCGAACATGTCGCTGGCCGAAGCCTGCATGACGAAATCTTCGGTCGACGGGGCGACGCCCAGTGCGGAGTTGACGCCGGTCTTTTCCGTTGCCGATTGGGCAAACGCAGCACTTGCGCTCATCAAAAGGGCAGCGGCCAATGTAATCTTCTTCATGAGAGGCTTTCTCCGTTCGGGTTGATGCGACTGGAACCGCGAGGGTGAGGAGAAGTTCCCGAAATAAAAGAAGGATTGTCCGGAGGAGGGGAACTTCCCCTTCCTGCGGCCGGTTGGGGCACCAAGCACCGGAGCATCGCCATGCCGCCACTGATCCGCTACATCATCCTGCGCCTTGTGACCGGATTTGCGATCGGCTGCGCTTGTGCGCTCGCCCTGATCCTTGGCCCCCTGAAAGATTACCCGATGCCGGCTGGCGGCCTTGCCGCCTGGCTGATGATCTATGGTGTAGCGTCCACCTTCGCGCTTGGGTTCCTTGCAACTGCCCTTGCAATGGATGGCGAGGATTAACACATCAGGAAGTGCATAAAGTTTGTGCGGATAGCAACCTTTTGAGGCATCCGCAGTTTCTTGCTTCGAATTTTTGGGGCAATCGAAATGAACATGCAAATGCGCGCCAGCGACACTCGCTGGCTTACTCCCGTTTACGTCCGCATCGGTCATGAAGTGCCGGAAGCGATCCGAAGCCCTCGGGAGGCGCTCAACCAGCTTCTGTACCGCTGGCCGCCCGTCTATGGCGAAGCCTACCACCTCGCCAAGCAGCGCTGCAGCCTGGCCATGGCAGGCAAGACCTCCTGCGAGGCATCGCGCGAAGCTTTCATCATGGCCTGCATCGAAGCCAAGGTGCTCGACTGATGCGGCAGCCCGCCGCTACGGCGCTTTCCATTGAATGGGGCCTCGTCTGGCGGGACGCCCAAGATTTTGATTGATGCGCGCCGCGGGCTGGTTTAAGAACCAGCCACCGGTGAGCGAGTCTCCGGTTCCAGGCAAGCACCCGTAGCTCAGCTGGATAGAGTGTTGGATTCCGATTCCAAAGGTCACAGGTTCGAATCCTGTCGGGTGCGCCATTCTTCGAAGCAGTAAGCTTGTTTAAAATCGAGCCTCAGGCTCGATCGGTTCCGCACCTCCTTTCCCCACTCCTGCACAATCAATTTGCACCGGCGGCAACCGCACCCTACCTTGATCCTTGATGTGATGATCGGGAGGAGAATTGGAATGAGCGCCGAATGCGGCCCCTATGTGCAGATGGGCAAGCTCGCTCAGCAGATGGCGAACCAGTACGGGAAGGACCCGAACCTCGCGCTCGAGCCGCTCCTGGCGCATTTTATCGATGAGGTCGAAGTGAATGTCGCCGCCGATCGCTTCGATCATCTCGGTTTCATGACACGCATCCGCAGCGCGGTCGCGCAGGCGGCGGCGAAGGCGACCGAAAGCCGCGCGCAGAATTTCCTGCAGGCGGTGGTCCAGGCACTCGAAGTTTGCATCGCGCGACATGGCGACACGTCGCCGGCGTCCTCCGATCGGGCGGTTGACCCGGAGGGCCTGCAACCGCTGGCGTGACGCGACCTGCGGGCTTGCCCTTTCCCTCTTTCCTGGCATAGGCGAGGCAGATTGACGCGCGGCAAGGGAACAGCTTGCGGCGGCACCGGGTTCAGCCCTATCGCTCGGGCACGTAGTTACGAAAGGCAAATGTCATGGCTTATGAAGCAAACTGGGCGCCGCTTTCGCCCTATAGCACAGGCGTCAAGGGGCGCTGCCCCCGCTGCGGGCAAGGCCACCTGTTCAACGGCTTCCTGACGCTGCGGACGAAATGCGAGGTTTGCGATCTCGATTATTCCTTCGCGGACCCGGCAGACGGCCCGGCCTTTTTCGTGATCTGTTTTGCCTGCATTCCAAGCGTCGCCCTCGGGGTGTGGCTGGAAGTCGTCTACCAGCCGCCGTTCTGGGTGCATCTCTTGATCTCGCTGCCGTTCCTGCTTGCGACATGCATCCTGCCGTTGAGGCCGCTGAAGGGCTGGCTCGTCGCCAGCCAGTATTACTACAAGGCCGAGCAGGGCAAGATTGACCGCGGCGACCATACGCCGGCGCCCAAGCCCGCCCCGGCGGACGCTGAATCAGGATCCTGAGGCTCGGCTCCCGCGCGTCGCAAGGTCAGGAACCTTCTCCTGCCGAATTCATTCGTGTGATGTGAATTCAAGGAGCAGACGATGTCCGAACCCAGCGAAATTGAACAGGAAATGCGCCGGCGAACGCTCGCCGTGGAGGGGGCCATGCTGATGCTGATCGATGGCCTGGCGGCCCGCGGCACAATCTCCGCGGACGAGGCCGAAGACATGCTGCGCGTTCTCGCCAAGGGTTCGGAACAGTCGGCCGTGCGCGTTTCCAGTTCGCTTCGCATCGTCAAGCAGTTGAAGCGGCTGCGCGGCGGCGACGGCATGGTGACACCCGGGGCCTGACAAGCACGCTTCCGGACAACGAATGAAGGCGCGGTATCTCCCGCGCCTTTTTCTTTGGCCGCCGTTGACCGCGTGGGTGATCAGGTGCGCCGCCCCACCTCGCGTGCCAGGTCCTCGAAACAGAAGGGGGTGCCGTGCTGGTGGGCCTCGTTGGCGAGCAGCAGGACGCGGATCGGGAAAGCGACCGCCTTCTGGTGCGAGGGCGAGACATGCAGCGGGTTGTCATCCGCCAGCACCTTCTTTTCCACCACCTGCAGGGCCTCCTGGATCTCCTCGTTTGTCGTCACGCCCTTGTTCACGAGAAGACGGTTGATCGCTGCGACGGCAAGATAGAGGCCTTCGAGCTGCGGATTGGCGGTGTTCATGTCTCGGTCCTTTCTGTCGAAGAGGGGATGGCGGCTGCGGCGTTCTCATCAATGATGCGCGCGCCGCGCTGGCGGGTGAGGTAACGCCAGATCCACTGGATGCTGACGAGAAGCCGCTTTTCGAAGTTGACGAGCAGGTAGACGTGGATGAGCGCCCAGAGGAGCCAGGCAAGGCGGCCCTTCAGCGTCCACCGGCCGAAGTCGAAGATTGCGGCATTGCGGCCGATCACGGCGGTATTGCCGCGGTTGTGGAAACGGAAAGGGGCGGGCTTTTTCCCCTCCAAGATCTCGTGCCGCAGCGCGTTGCCGAGATATTCACCCTGCTGCTTTGCCACCTGCGCCAGCGCCGGCAGGAGCTTGCCGTCCTCCCCAAACGCCGCCGAAGTGTCGCCGATCGCATAGATATCGGGAAAATCGGGGATCGAAAGGTCCGGGTTGACCTTGATGCGGCCGGCCGGCCCGCCCTCGATGCCGAGCCAGTTAGCGGCAGGGGAAGCTTTGACGCCGGCGCCCCAGATGACGCAGCCGGTGCGGATGACCTTGCCGCCCGCAACAATTTCGCCGCGGCGTACGTCTTCGACCGGCACGTTGGTCATCACCTCGACGCCAGCTTTCTCAAGCGAGGTGCGCGCCCATCGGGTGAGGTTTTCCGGAAAGGCGGCGAGAATTCTTGGCCCCGCCTCGATCAGGATGACGCGAAGATGATCCGGCTCCAGCTTGCGGAAATCGCGGGTGATCATGAAGCGGCCAAGCTCCGCGATGGCGCCGGCCATTTCGACGCCGGTTGGGCCGCCGCCGATGATGACGCTCGTCAGCAGCGCCTTCTTTTCTTCCGGATCCTGGGAAAGCTCGGCTTTTTCGAAGGCGAGCAGTAGCCGCTGGCGGATGAGGCGCGCCTCGTGGATGGTTTTCAAGCCCGGCGCCCAGGCCCGCCACTCATCATGGCCGAAATAGTTGTAGTCCGAGCCGGTGGCGAGCACGAGCCGGTCATAACCGATCTCGGCGCCATCCCCGAGCTTCACCACCTTGGCTGTCGCGTCGACGCCAGTGACCTCGGCGAGCTTGACGTCGATGTTGCGGAAGCGCCCGAGCGTGCGGCGGATAGGTTCGGAGATATCGGCGGGCGAGAGCGCCGCGGTCGCGACCTGGTAGAGCAGGGGCTGGAAGAGATTGTGGTTGCGCCGGTCGATCACCGTGACGTCGATCGGAGAGTTGCCGAGCGCGCGCGCCACGGCAAGGCCGCCAAAGCCGGCGCCGACAATGACGACGCGATGCCTGTCGTACGGTTGAACATCGTGATGTGGATCCGCTCCGGCCACTTCAGCCCCCGATCTTGAAACCGATTTATCGAACCCGGTTCAACAAGCAGACGTCCACAATTGTTCCCGGGCATGGTGCGGCCCATGCAGAGGCTTGAACAGCGGAACTTTTTAAACGGCGCGACGTTCCCACCCACGACATCAAAAGGAGAAGATAATGAACAGCATCGTTTGGTTGGTTGGCGCAGTCGTCATCGTTATCGCAGTTTTAAATCTTGTCGGATTCGCTTGATTTCATTTAGAAAAGATCTGGAACTTCAAGTTCCGGAAGAGAATCAAAAAGGGCGCTGCTCCGGTTGGGAGCGGCGCCCTTTTCCGTTGGTGCCGTGGCGTCACTGCGCCACGAGCAAGGCAAACGGGTGGTCGGCAAAAACCCAGTTCACGGCGACGCGTTCCTTGGGGTCGATTGTCTTGCCGGTGCAGAGGTCGCGGTAACGGCGGTTCGCGAGGTTCGGCGGCAGCGCAATTTCCGTTTCCGCCCAGCGATCCTGCGCGGTGAGGCCCGGATGCAGCGCGTTAAAGACAAGCCGCGGGGTGATGACGATCAAGGCGTCATCTTCATCGGCGCGCGCAAACGCAAGGATATTCCCGGCACGCTTGCCCTTTGCTTCAAGCGGGACATAATCGCCAGCGCAGAACAAGGACGGCGCTTCCTGCCGCAGGTGAAGCAGCGTTGCGATGACCTGCTGTTTCAGCCGACCGCTCTGCCAATCCTCCTCGTCTGCCGAGGTCGGCTTCTTGCGTTCCGGCAGCCGCTGTTGCAACAGGTCGAAATCGGGCTCCCTGCGATTGTCCGGATCAACGAGGCTCAAGTCGAGGCTTTCGCTGCCCTGGTAGATGTCGGGAACGCCCGGTGCCGTCAGCTTGATGATCGTCTGCGTGACGCTGTTGACGAGCCCGGCGCGGATGATGGGCTTCAGCGTGTCGGCGAAATCCTGGAGGAAGGCGCTGTTCTCCGGCGAGAGCAGTTGGCTGGCGTACCCGAGCACGGCTTCTTCATAGGCCTCGTTGCTGTCGCCCCAGTTGGTGCGATGTTTCGCTTCGCGGATCGCCTTCTCGACATAGGCGGCGAACCGCTCCTCAAGGGCCTTTAGACCTTCGGCGTCTGATGCCTGGAGATCGGCCGGCCAGACACCGGCCAGCGCCTGGTAGAGCATCCACTCGACGGCCGGTTCGGGGGCAGGGCCATCCTCAAGCGTCTGCACGGATGCCTTGTTGATGTGCCGCCAACGGGTAACCGCCTCCGCCCAAAGCTGCGGCGCTTCGGTCAGCACGTAAAGTCGGGCGCGCGCATCCTCACCGCGTTTGGTGTCATGGGTCGAGGTGCCCGACAACGCATCCGGCTGTTTTTCCAGTCGCGTCTTCATCTCCTCGTGGAAGCGGGCGAGCGAAAATGGGCGCGGCAGCGGTTCGGCACCCACTTCGTTCAGCGCCAGCGCCATGTGCTGGCGGAAGAACAGCGTGTCCTCCACCGACTTCGCCATCAGCGGGCCGGTCAATTGCTGGAAGCGGGTGCGGAAAAGCGCAGCCTGCTCTGCTGAGGCGGGAGTGACCTCGCCACGGAGGATACGCGCAAGGAAGGCGAGGGATGCTTCATCGGGCGCATGCTGGCCACCACGGATGTCGTGCAGCACCTTGTCGAGCATGTGCTTGCCTTCCGGCGGCAGGCCGGTTTCAGTGCCGTAGGTGCGGTAAACGGGAAAGCTGACCAGCAGTTCGCGCAGCGCCGACTTCACCGATGCTTCGGAGCTCTGAGGTCCTTCCTCCGTCTCGCCGATCTGCATGGCAAGCTTCAGCAGCGTGCTGACCTCGCCCTGGAAGTTGTTGTCTGCCATCAGGAGCTTCGCAGCGAGAAGCTCCCCGACCATATCGACAGGGGCGCCGACGACAGTCTCGTAAGCGGCCCGCAAGCCGTCCAGCTTGTTGCCATCGACGAGCGCGTCGCTGAGGGCAGCGATGAATTCGTAACCGGTAGTGCCGGAGATCGGCCAGTCGGGTGCGATGTGCTCGCCTTCGCCGAGGATCTTTTCGACCGTGATGTAGCAGTCGGGCCCGGCTTCCCGTCGCAGCCTTTCGAGATAGGCTTTGGGATCGGCGAGCCCATCGACGTGGTCGACGCGCAGCCCATCGACCGCTCCGTTGCGGACAAGCTCCAGGATCAGGCGGTGAGTGTCGTCAAACACCTGGGCGTCTTCCACCCGCACGCCGGCAAGGCCGGTGATCTCGAAGAAGCGCCGGTAGGAAAGGTCGCGCTTGGCGTCGCGCCAGGACATCAGCCGGTAGGGTTGCTGGTCGTGCAGGCTGGCAATCGCCGCCTTATCCGTGATGCCGAGGACCTCCTGCTCGCGGCCGGCATACGTCGCCGGGTTCAGTGGATAGAAGGTCTCGAAATAAGCGAACGCTGGCTTCCCCGTCTTCGGGTCAGCCTTGACCGAGATGTCGCCAGCTTCCAGCACCGTCTCGAAGGTATCGCCGAGGAAAGGAAGAGTGAGGCGGCGCGACCAGTCGATGTCGAAGTGGCGGGCATAGCGGCTGTCCTGGCCGCTTTCCACCACATCGCGCCACCACGGGTTTTCCAGCGAGGCGGCCATGTGGTTCGGGACGATGTCGAGGATGAGCCCGAGCCCTTCGGCCTTCAGCACCCTCACCATATGGTCGAAGCCTTCGCGACCGCCAAGCACCGGGTCGATCTCGTTGGCATCGGTCACATCATACCCGTGGGTCGAACCGCTGGTAGCGGTGAAGATCGGCGAGGCATACAGATGGCTGATGCCGAGACGCTTCAGATAGGGCACCAGGGCGGCGGCACGATCGAAGGTCATGCCGTTGCGGAACTGGATGCGGTAGGTGGCTGTCGGGATCATGCGGCGTCTCCGGCGGCATCAAGGGTGACGAGGATCGAATTCGGCTGCAGATCCTGCGCCTTTGCCGGCCAGCTGAAGATCGGTTGGCCGGGCATGTCCGGAACAGGCTGCGCCTTCTCGCCGATGTTGAGCGCCATCGACAGCGTGCCCTTGGGGAATGTCCAGGAGACCGCGACGAAACCGTCGCCGGTCTTCAAGACCTTGCCGCTGTTGCCGCCGGCGGTTGCGAGGAGCGGCACGACATGCTGCTGGCGCAGGGAAAGCAGTTCCCGGGTGAATGCGAGCCAGTCCTTGCCGTTCTTCGAGGTGAGCTTGTTCCAGTCCAGCTTTGAAGCGTCGAAGGTCTTCTTCGCGTTGGGATCGGGCACGCTCTCGCCTTCGTGGCCAGCATGGCCTTCGAATTCCTTCGCCCGGCCTTCGCGCACCGCCTTGGCAAGATCGCCGTGGAAATCGGTGAAGAACAGGAAGGGGTTCGTCTCGCCATATTCTTCGCCCATGAACAGCAGCGGGATATGCGGCGAAAACAGCAGCGTCGCGAGCAGCACCTTCGTCCGCTCGACGCCGGCAAGCGAGATCAACCGGTCGCCATGGGCGCGGTTGCCGACCTGGTCATGGTTCTGGATGAAATCGACGAAGGCAACCGGCGGCTGGCCAGTGCTTTTGACGCCTCGCTTCTCGCCGGTCTGCGGCGACACCTCACCCTGATAAGCAAAACCTTCGCTCAGGATGCGGGCGACCAGCTTTTCCGGCTGCTTGGCGAAGTCCTTGTAATAGGCGTGCGTCTCGCCGGTCGCAAAGACATGCGCGGCATTGTGAAAGTCGTCGTTCCATTCGCCGGTGAAGAGCGGCACGGAGCCATCCTCCTCGCGCGGATGCAGGAAGATGACGTTGCGGCTGTCTTCGGTGGTGAGATGGATCGGCCGGCTGGTGATCTCGGCGCGGATGCGCTCGGCGATCTCGATCAGGATATGCTTGTCCGAAACGTCCTCGATCTGGTCGATCGCATCGAAGCGCAGTCCATCGAGATGGTATTCCTCCAGCCAGTAAAGCGGCGCCTCCCCGATATACCGGCGCACGGCATCGACGTCATAGGCAATGGCCGCACCCCAAGGCGTCTGGCGCTCCTTGTGGAAGAAGTCCGGCGCCAGCAGCGGCAGGTAGTTTCCTTCCGGGCCAAAGTGGTTCAGTACGATATCGAGCACGACGGAAAGCCCGTGGCCGTGGGCGGCATCGACGAAGGCCTTGAAGTCCTCCGGTGTACCATAGGCCGAATGCGGCGCATAAAGCAGCACTCCATCGTAACCCCAGCCGCGGTTGCCGCCAAATTGCGAGACAGGCAGGACCTCGATCATGGTGATTCCGAGATCAACGAGGTAGGGCAACTTCTCGATCGCTGCCTGGAAGGTGCCCTCCGGCGTGAAGGTGCCGACATGCATCTCGTAGACGACGGTTTCTTCCCAGGGCCGGCCCTTCCAGTCGGCGTCCTGCCAGTCATAGCTCGTCGGGTCGATGACCAGCGACGGGCCGTTGACGTCCTGCTTCTGCGCCCGCGACGCGGGATCGGGCACGACCATCCCGTCCGCCAGCACGTAATTGTACTCGGCCCCCGGGGTGACGCCGGTTGCCAGCAGCTCGAACCAGCCCTCATCGTCGCGGGTCATCTCGGTGTCTTCGCCGTTCAGGCGCAGCGTGACCTTTTCCTGTCCCGGCGCCCACAGCCTGAACCGCACCTCTCCGGCCGCAACATATTCCGCGCCCCAGCTCTTCGGGAAAGCGCGAAATTCGGCAACGCCATTCGTATCCGGCATATCAACCAGCCCCTCATTGAAAGAGACCTGCAAACGCCGGTGCAGGATTGTAGTTCCATCACCCTGGACGCTGGTAAGAAAATTGCGCGGCCGGACAACATTTCGCAAGCCAGGCCAGTGGCGCGGTTGCCGCTTCAGCATTAGTTTTATCTTGTATGCAGGCGGTTTCGGGAGGAGATCTGGGCATGCTGACTGACGAGGAAGAGCTTATCCGTTCAACGGCTGCGGACTTCTCGCGCGAGGTGCTCCAACCGGGTGCCGCCGAGCGTGATCGCAACCACGCGATCGAGCCGGAGGTCCTGCGGCAGCTTGCGGAACTGGGCTTCCTCGGCATGCGAACCGCGGAGGAATGGGGTGGCGTCGGCTGCTCCTATGTCGCCTATGCCAGCGCCCTGATGGAGCTTGCAGCAGGCGACGGCGCGGTGTCGACGCTCGTCAGCGTCCATAACTCCCCAGTTTGTTCGCTTCTCAACGCCCATGCCTCCGACGCGCAGAAAGAGCAGTTCCTGCGGCCGCTCGCCGAAGGTCGCCATATCGGTGCCTTTGCACTGACCGAGGCCGATACCGGATCAGATGCTGCGGCCATTCGCACCCGTGCGACCCGCGACGGCAGCGACTACCTCATCAACGGTTCGAAGATGTTCATCACCTCCGGCAAGATCGCCGGCACGGTGATCATCTTTGCCGTCACCGATCCTTCCGCCGGCAAGCGCGGCATTTCGGCGTTTGTTACGTCGACGGACGTTCCCGGCTTCTCGATATCGAAGGTCGAGGACAAGCTCGGCCAGCGTGCTTCAGACACCGCGGCGCTGATGTTCGACAACCTGCGGATCCCGGAAAGCCAGCGCATCGGCGCGGAAGGGGCGGGGCTGAAGATCGCGCTTTCTGGCCTTGAAGCCGGCCGCATCGGCATCGCCGCGCAATGCGTGGGCATGGCGCAGGCGGCGTTCGACGTCGCGGTTATTTATGCCCGTGAGCGCAAGTCGTTCGGCCAGGCGCTGCTCGAACACCAGGCGGTCGCCTTCCGGCTGGCGGATGCCAAGACCCAGATCGAGGCGGCCCGGCAACTCGTGCTGCATGCAGCGCGGCTGAAGGATCGCGGCGAGCCCTGCCTGTCGGAAGCCTGCATGGCGAAGCTGTTTGCCTCGGAAATGGCGGAGAAGGTCTGCTCGGCCGCCATCCAGACGCTTGGCGGATACGGCTACATTACCGACTTCCCGGTGGAGCGCATCTATCGCGATGTCCGGGTCTGCCAGATCTACGAGGGGACGTCGGACATCCAGAAAATCATCATCGCTCGCGGATTTGCCTGAGGGAAGATCGCACCAGCTGAAATCGGTTCTTTGGGAGGAGAAGCGGATGACAGACGAAACAAGGCTCAGCCTCAACGTACCCGAACCGGAAGTGCGGCCGGGTGGCAAGCCCGACTTTTCCCGGGTGCCGATCCCGAAGGCGGGATCCGTCATGCGGCCGGAGGTGGATGCCGATCCGGAAACCATCCGCGACCTCGCCTTTTCGATCATCCGGGTGCTGAACCGGGAGGGCGAGGCGGTTGGCCCCTGGGCGGGGACGCTGACCAGCGAGGAACTGCTGGAGGGCCTGCGGCACATGATGCTGCTGCGCGCCTTCGACCAGCGCATGCTGATGGCGCAGCGCCAGGGCAAGACCTCCTTCTACATGCAGCATCTTGGCGAGGAGGCGGTCTCCTGCGCATTCCGCAAGGCGCTTCGCCCGGGTGACATGAATTTTCCGACCTATCGACAGGCGGGCCTGCTCATTGCGGGCGGTTATCCGATGGTCGACATGATGAACCAGATCTTTTCCAATGATGCCGACCCGCTGAAAGGCCGCCAGCTGCCGGTGATGTATTCGGCGCGCGACCATGGCTTCTTCTCGATCTCCGGCAATCTCGGGACGCAATTTGTGCAGGCGGTGGGCTGGGCAATGGCGTCGGCCATCAAGAACGACACGAAGATCGCCGCCGCCTGGATCGGCGACGGCTCCACCGCCGAATCGGACTTCCATGCGGGGCTGGTGTTTGCCTCCACGTACAAGGCGCCGGTGATCCTCAATGTCGTGAACAACCAGTGGGCGATTTCCACCTTCCAGGGGATTGCGCGTGGTGGCTCGGGCACCTTTGCTGCCCGCGGACTGGGCTTCGGCCTTCCATCGCTGCGGGTCGATGGAAACGACTATCTTGCTGTCCATGCTGTCGCCAAATGGGCTGCTGAACGGGCTCGGCGCAATATCGGCCCGACGCTCATCGAATACGTCACCTATCGTGTCGGCGCCCATTCCACCTCCGATGACCCTTCCGCCTATCGGCCGAAGGAGGAATCGGAAGCCTGGCCGCTTGGCGACCCGGTGATCCGGCTGAAGAACCACCTGATCCGGATCGGCGCCTGGAGCGAGGAACGCCACAAGCAGACGGAAGCCGAGATCCGCGACACGGTGGTCGCGGCACAGAAGGAGGCGGAGTCGCATGGCACGCTTCACTCCGGCGGACGCCCATCCATGCGTGACATGTTCGAAGGCGTCTACGCGACCATGCCGCCGCATCTGAAACGCCAGCGCCAGAAGGCAGGAGTGTAAGGCATGCCGCGGATGACGATGATCGAGGCCATTCGCAGCGCACTCGATGTTTCCATGGAACGCGACGACGACGTGGTCGTGTTCGGTGAGGACGTGGGGTACTTCGGCGGGGTGTTCCGCTGCACGCAGGGGCTCCAGCAGAAATATGGCAAGACCCGCTGCTTCGACGTGCCGATCAACGAATCCGGCATCGTCGGCACGGCGATCGGCATGGCCGCATATGGGCTGAAGCCCTGCGTCGAGGTGCAGTTCGCCGATTACATGTACCCCGCCTACGACCAGATCACCCAGGAAGCTGCACGCCTGCGATATCGCTCCAACGGCGACTTCTCCTGCGGCATCACGATCCGCATGCCGACCGGCGGCGGCATCTTCGGCGGCCAGACACACAGCCAGAGCCCGGAGGCGCTGTTCACGCATGTCTGCGGGCTGCAGGTGGTGGTGCCGTCCAACCCTTATGATGCCAAGGGCCTGCTGATCTCCTCGATCGAGAACCCGGATCCGGTGATCTTCCTGGAGCCGAAGCGGCTCTACAACGGGCCTTTCGATGGCCATCACGATCGTCCCGTGACGTCCTGGGCGAGCCACCCGCTGGGCGAGGTACCGGCTGACCACTACACGATCCCACTCGGGCAGGCGGTGGTGCGCCGCCCTGGGTCGGCGGTGACGGTGCTTGCCTATGGCACCATGGTTCACGTCGCGGAGGCGACGGCGGAGGAAACGGGCATCGATGCGGAGGTGATCGACCTGCGCACCCTATTGCCGCTCGACCTCGATACTATCGTCGCTTCCGTCAAGAAGACCGGCCGCTGCATGGTGGTGCATGAGGCGACGCTGACATCGGGCTTCGGGGCCGAACTCGTGGCGCTGGTGCAGGAGCATTGCTTCTACCACCTCGAAGCGCCGGTGATGCGGGTGGCCGGTTGGGATACGCCTTATCCGCATGCGCAGGAATGGGACTATTTCCCCGGTCCCGCGCGTGTAGGCCAGGCCCTGCGCGACATGATGGAGGCCTGAGATGGCAGAGCGGATCATCAAACTTCCCGATGTCGGCGAGGGCGTTGCTGAAGCGGAACTCGTGGAATGGCATGTCCAGGTGGGCGATGTCGTGCAGGAAGACATGGTGCTTGCGGCCGTCATGACCGGCAAGGCCACCGTCGAGATTCCGTCACCGGTGGAAGGCAAGGTAACCTTTCGGCATGGCGAGGTGGGCGACGTGATCGCCACGGGCACTGTCATCCTGAAGATCAAGGTGGCCGGCGAGGACGCGCCGGACGAACATGACGAGCCGGAGTCCAAGCCTGAACCCGCAGTGGCAGTGGAACCGATGCAGGAGCGGGTGGCGCCTGAACCTGCAGCCGTCGAAACGCCGCCTCCACCACCCAAGCCGGTTGAAAAACCACGTGCGCCGGCTGCTCCCCGCACCGAAGGCGACAGGCCGCTTGCTTCGCCGGCCGTCCGGTTGCGCGCACGCGAGGCTGGCGTCGACCTGCGGCAGGTGACGCCGACCGGGCCCGCCGGCCGCATTACCCACGAGGATCTCGACGCTTTCCTGGAGCGCGGCGGCGGCAAGGCCGTCGGTGCCGGCCTGCAACCCAACACCAACGTACAGGAGGTGAAGGTCGTTGGTCTCAGACGACGGATCGCCCAGAAGATGGCGCTCGCGAAATCCCGCATCCCCCACATCACCTATGTGGAGGAGGTGGACATGACGGCGCTGGAGGAACTGCGCGCCCGCCTCAATGCCCAACCGGGCGGGGCGCAGAAGGACCGGCCGAAGCTGACGATCCTGCCCTTCCTGATGCGGGCGATGGTGAAGGCGATCGGCGAGCAGCCGGGCATCAACGCGCACTTCGATGATGAGGCAGGCGTCATCCGCCAGTTCGGCGCCGTTCACATCGGGGTTGCGGCGCAGACACCGGCAGGCCTTGTCGTGCCCGTGGTCCGGCATGCCGAAGCGCGCGACATCTTTGACTGCGCCCGCGAAGTGGCGCGGCTCTCCGACGCTGCGAAGAACGGCACTGCCCAGAGCGAGGAGTTGAGCGGGTCGACGATCACCATCAGCTCGCTCGGTGCCATGGGTGGCATCGTTTCGACGCCGGTCATCAACCATCCGGAGGTCGCGATCGTCGGCGTCAACAAACTCGCGATCCGCCCGCATTGGGACGGGACGCAGTTCGTGCCGCGCAAGATGATAAACCTCTCCTCCAGCTTTGATCACCGCGTGATCGACGGCTGGGATGCGGCCGTCTTCGTGCAGCGTCTGAAGACGCTTCTCGAAACGCCAGCGCTGATCTTTGTCGAGGAGTGACCATGAAGGAGATCAACTGCAAGCTTCTCGTCATTGGCGCCGGGCCAGGAGGTTATGTCTGCGCCATCCGGGCGGGGCAGTTGGGTGTCGACACGGTGATCGTCGAGATGACGAAGGCCGGCGGCACCTGCCTCAATATCGGCTGTATCCCCTCGAAGGCCATCATCCACGCGGCGGACGAGTTTCATCGCGCCTCCGAGATGGCGGCAGGCCGAAATGCGATGGGCATCCGCGCAGATAACCCCGCGATCGACCTCTCGCGCACCATTGCCTGGAAGGACGGGATTGTAGGGCGGCTGACGAACGGTGTCGCGGGGCTCGTCAAGAAGGCGGGCGTCAAGATCGTTGTCGGGCGAGCGAAGTTCCGGGATGGCAAGACGGTGGTTGTGGAGACCGAGACGGGGCAGCAGATCATCCGCGCCGAGGCAATCGTCATCGCCACAGGTTCCGCGCCTGTCGAGCTTCCGATGTTGCCGTTCGGCGGCAAGGTGATCTCCTCGACCGAAGCGCTGTCACTGCGCGAGGTGCCGAGAACGCTTGCGGTTGTCGGGGGCGGTTACATCGGGCTCGAACTCGGGACGGCTTTCGCCAAACTGGGGTCGAAGGTGACGATCATCGAGGCGCTCGATCGTGTGCTGCCGCTCTACGACAAGCAACTCACGCAGCCGGTGGCAAAGCGGCTGTCGGCGCTTGGTGTCGAGCTTCTTCTGCAAACGAAGGTGAGGGGACAGTCCGGCAATGGCGAGAGCCTGCTCATCGAGACGGCGGACGGCGAGGAAAAACGGATCCATGCGGACAAGGTGCTGGTGACCGTCGGGCGGCGCCCCGTCACCGAAGGTTGGGGGCGTGAAGAGCTGGAGCTCGACATGCTCGGCCCGTTCCTGAAGGTTGACGACCAGTGCCGAACCTCCATGCGCGGCATCTATGCCATCGGCGACGTCACGGGCGAGCCGATGTTGGCGCATCGGGCGATGGCGCAAGGGGAGATGGTGGCGGAAATCGTGTCGGGCAAACGCCGGTCCTGGGACAGGCGCGCCATTCCGGCTGTCTGCTTCACCGATCCCGAGATCGTTTCGGTCGGGCTGTCACCGGACGAGGCGCGCGCTTCTGGCACCGAGATCAAGATCGGCCAGTTCCCGTTCACCGCCAATGGTCGCGCAATGACCCTTTTGGCCGAGGACGGGTTCGTACGCGTCGTGGCGCGCGCCGACAACCACCTCGTGCTCGGCATCCAGGCGGTGGGTGCCGGCGTCTCGGAGCTCTCGGCAGCCTTCGGGCTCGCGCTCGAGATGGGATCAAGGCTCGAGGATATTGCCGGGACGATCCATGCCCACCCGTCGCAATCGGAGGGGCTTGCCGAAGCTGCGATGAAGGCGCTCGGCCACGCGCTGCATATCTAGCCTCCGGTCGGCGTCACGTGGCTGCGGCGCCCGCGTTCATAGCTCCAGCAGGGCGTAGGGTTTTCCGGTCGGTTTCTCGATATGCGAGGCGACGTTGTAGACGGGTGCGCCGCCCGGTGTGCGGCCCTCATAGCGGCCCCGGTGAGCGTGGCCATGTACGACGGCCTTGACCGGGAAGCGATCGATGGTTTCAGCAAGGCGGGATGAGCCGAGGAATGGATAGATTTCCTTGGGCTCGCCTTCGACGGTTTCGGGGATCGGCGCATAATGGAGCACAACCATGGCGCGCTCGGAGCGGACCTGCCTGAGCGCATTTTCAAGGCGCATGGTTTCTTCCACGCTTTCCGCCACCATGGCCTTGATCGCCGGCTCGCCGAAGGAACCAAGCATGTGGCGTCCGAAGCCGCCTGCAAAGCCCTTGACGCCGGCAAAACCGACACCCTTGATCTCGACCGCCTGGCCTTCCAGCAGATGCACGCCGGCATCCTTGATGATGGTCCGCACCTCGTCGACGCAACCGCATTCGTAGTCGTGGTTGCCGAGCACGCCAACGATCGGGATCGAGCAGGACCGGAGATCCGCGGCCAGCAGTTCGGCTTCCTTGACCTTGCCGAGATCGGTAAGGTCGCCGGTCAGCACGAGGATATCGGCAGCCTGCGAGATTTCGCTGAACAACTCCTTGTAGGAAACGGTGCCATGTTCCTTGACGTGGAGGTCACCCATGGCAGCAATGCGTGCGGTGCCGTTGGTTTTCGGTGCCGGCGCTGTCGGCTCTTCGATTTCCCGGTTCGCGTCGAACGCATCTGTCACGCCGATCCTCCTTCTGCTCGTTCCTGTTCGATGCCTTCGCGAAGCTCGCCTTCGCCGCCAACATCGGCAAAACCCCATTCCTTCACGTCGATCTCGAAATCGACGCGGCTGAACATGCGGCCGCGGCAGATCTTCATCTGCGGCAAGGGCAGTTCGCGCTGTGCCTTCAGCCGGTCGAGCAATTCGTCGAGCAGCCAGTCCGGCACCTTGTCGCGCTCCGTCGGGTAGATCCACCGGAAGTTCAGGAGGTGGATCAGCAGCACTTCCCAATGCACTTCCATGTGGTTGAGAAGGCGTTCCCAATCGACCTGGTCGTGGGCGCGCAGGATCATGTGGACGATGTCTCCGCCGTCGTAACGGTGGCGCAACTGCACGAAACATTTCGACCAGATGAGCTCGGTCGGCGCGATGATGCGCACCTTGTGGCCGTTCATCTCGATCTGGCGGGCGTTTTCAAACCAGGCGTCGCTGATCGGCATGGTGCCGTTCGAGCCCGCGAAGATCACATCGAAGAAGTGCCGGCCCTTCTTGACCTTGCCGAGCCAGCGGTCGTCCTCGACCTCGATCTCGTAGCCGCGCTCCTTGAAGTGGGCGAGGATGCGGGCGTAGTCGCCGGCCTTGCAGAAGATGTCGAGATCCTTGGTCGGGCGGCTGATGCCCGTATAGGCGCTGACCGCAAACGTGCCTGCAAGCAGGAACGGGATGTGGCAACGCACCAGTTCCTCGATCGCCTCGGCCACGAAGGCCTCGGAATCAGGATCGGCCAGCGTCGGGGCAGCCTTCACCTCGATGCCGGGCATCAGTTCCATGGGGTGGGAACCGCGTTCCGTTGCTGTTGATCCGGTGGGCGTTATGTCGGCGTCCATCGATGTCTCCGTGTCTCAATGGAGACAGCAACACCAAAGCCCGTGAACTGGTTCCGCGGGCCTTGTTCAGGTCACCGTGTCGCTCAGCGCTCCGGGTTGTCGGCGTTTGCCATGGGGCTCGGGCGACCGTCGGGCTGGTCGGTGTCCGACCGCTCGTCGAGATCTTCAAGGTCGGCATCGACGATGTAGGTGTCGCCGCCGCCGAGCCGCGAGGCTTCCTTCACGGCATCGAGATTGGTCATGTCGGCCTGTGCGTGCAGCGCATCCTCGGCACGTTCGCGGCCTTCCTGCTCGAAGCGAGCGGATTCACCATCGGGGTTTGTTTTGCGTTCGGCGTCCATACGCGTATCCTTTCGATTGGCCTGAGCCTTCGTCGGCGACGAGGCTCGTTGGCTGACAACCCACCGTCGACGCAGAGGTTCCCATGCGGAGCGGGAACCAAGGCTTCCGCCCGGGTGTTGAATCGCCGGCAACCCCAAGGAGGATCACATGCCAGCCAAATCGAAAGCACAGCAGAAAGCCGCCGGTGCGGCGCTCGCCGCCAAGCGCGGCGACATCAAGAAGGGCGACCTCAAGGGCGCCTCGAAGAGCATGGAAAAGTCGATGAGCGAAAAGCAGCTCGACGAGCTTGCGTCGACCAAGCGCAAGGGCAAGCCGGAGCACGTGGCGCAGCACTGACAGGCTGGGTTCGGGAAGGCTCTGCGCTAGACGGGCGCACGGGTTCGGCCGCCGCGGGCAAATAGGAGGGAGATTGCACCATGCCGCCACACGAGCTTGACGAGACGCTCAAGGCCATGCCGCTGAGGACAGGCGTTTATGTGCCGGAAGATCTTCTCGAAGACTGGTTTGCGCCAGGCACGGGAATGAACCCGGTGAGCAAGGAAGCGCTCGAAGCCGCCGAAGCTTATGGCAAGCGGCTGGAATGCGAGTTTAAATATTATCCGGAGCGGATGGAAGGCGTGTTCTGGAAGTGGGTTCCGGCCATCTAAGGAGGGGGGCGGACAGCTCTTGAGCCGCCACCATCAGTGCAGGATCAGGCGTTAGGCCGGGTCAGCATGAACGCCGCAGGTGCGATCATCAGCGCGGCGACAAGCAGGGCGCGCCCGGGTGGCGGCGCGGTGCCGAACCAGAAAATCGCATAGCTCACTGCCATCAGCGACACGGCGGTGATCTTTGCCCGTGGTGAAATGGCGCCACGTTCGCGCCAGTCGCGCAGCGGCGGGCCGAAGGTCGGGTGGTTCATCAGCCAGGCTTCGAGCTTCGGCGAGGAGCGCGCGAAACACGCAACCGCGAGCAGCAGGAAGGGTGTTGTCGGCATGACCGGCAGGAAAGCGCCGATGACGCCGAGCGCTACGAACAGCCAGCCTAGACACAAAAATATGAGTCGCATGAAAGACCTATGGGAAAATCTTCATCAGGATAAACAAGTTGAAGCGCCCCGTCTTCATGTATTGATTCAACTTGGGACCTGACGCACCGCCCTTATCTGGTGCGCGGGGCGGTTGCCGGAAAGGCACCCTTTCCATTTGCCTGTCGGCGGGTATATTGCCGGCAAATCCCAAAAGCAGGAGCGGTGATGTCGAAGAAGAAGGTGCTTGTCGTTGGCGGGGCCGGTTATATCGGCTCGCATACATGCCTGGTGCTGGCGGAGCGCGGATATGAGCCGGTGGTCTTCGACAACCTCTCCAATGGCCATGCCGAATTTGTTCGCTGGGGCGAACTGGAAGAAGGCGACATCCGGGACCGGGCACGTCTCGACGAGGTCTTCGCCAAGCACAAGCCGGACGCGGTGCTGCATTTCGCAGCGCTGATCGAGGTCGGGGAATCGGTCAAGAACCCAGTCGGCTTCTACGACAACAATGTCATCGGCGCCCTGACGCTTCTGTCGGCGGCGATCGATTCCGGCGTGAAGGCTTTTGTCTTCTCCTCCACCTGCGCGACCTACGGGCTGCCGGATCGCGTGCCGATGGACGAGACGCACAAGCAGGAGCCGATCAACCCCTATGGCCGCACCAAGTTCATCATCGAGCAGGCGCTCAAGGACTACGGCACCTACAAGGATCTGAAGTCGGTGATGCTCCGTTACTTCAACGCGGCCGGCGCCGACTTCGAAGGCCGGATCGGCGAATGGCATACGCCGGAAACACATGCCATTCCGCTCGCCATCGAGGCGGCGCTTGGCCGGCGCCAGGGCTTCAAGGTGTTCGGCGACGACTATGACACGCGCGATGGCACCTGCGTGCGCGACTATATCCACGTTCTCGACCTTGCCGACGCCCATGTGCGCGCCGTCGATTACCTGCTGGCGGGCGGCGACACGGTCGAGCTCAATCTCGGCACCGGCACCGGCACCACGGTGAAGGAACTGCTGGCCGCCATTTCGGAAGTCTCCGGCAAGCCATTCCCGGTGGAATATGTCGGGCGGCGGGAAGGAGACTCCACCTCGCTGGTCGCGAACAATGACAAGGCCAGGGCCGTGCTCGGCTGGCAGCCGCAGTACACGCTGCATGACATCATCCGTTCGGCCTGGGACTGGCATTCCCGTTCAAATCACGTACTGCAGTAAGGAAATACACCATGGCAAAGATGGTCCATTCGATGATCCGCGTGCTCGAAGAGGCTCGGTCGGTCGACTTCTACGAGAAGGCGTTCGGCCTCAAGGTTGCGGACCGTGTGCCCTTCGATGGCTTCACGCTCATCTACATGTCCAACCCGGAAACGGGCTTTGAACTGGAACTGACGGTCAATGCCGGGCGTACGGAAGCCTACAACCTCGGTGACGGCTACGGCCACCTTGCCGTGACGGTTGATGATGTCGAGGCCGAACACAAGCGCTTCACGGAGTTGGGGCTGACCGTTGGCAAACTGGTGGAAATGCCGCATGAGGGCAAGCCATTTGCCAAGTTCTTCTTCGTGACGGATCCGGATGGCTACAAGACGGAAGTGATCCAGCGCGGCGGCCGCTTCCAGTAAGAGGAGCGACCGATGGGTGGCGATGGGGTGAAGCTCGAGGAAAGCTGGAAGCAGGCGCTCGAGAAGGAGTTCGGCGAGCCCTACATGGCGCAGCTGAAGCAATTCCTGCTGGCCGAAAAGCAGGCAGGCAAGCGCATCTTCCCGAAGGGCGCGGAATATTTCCGGGCGCTCGACCTGACGCCGCTCGACGAGGTGAAGGTGGTGATCCTCGGGCAGGACCCATACCACGGGCAGGGGCAAGCGCATGGCCTGTGCTTTTCCGTGCAGCCGGGCGTGCGCATTCCGCCGTCGCTGGTCAACATCTACAAGGAGATGGAGGCCGACCTCGGCATCCCTCCAGCCAGACACGGATTCCTTGAGCACTGGGCAGAGCAGGGGGTTCTCCTGCTCAACAGCGTGCTCACCGTGGAGGAAGGCCGCGCCGCCGCCCATCAGGGCAAGGGCTGGGAGCGTTTCACCGATGCCGTGATCCGCACCGTCAATGACGAATGCGACGGGATCGTCTTTATCCTCTGGGGCTCCTATGCCCAGAAGAAGGCGGCCTTCGTGGATAGCGAGCGGCATCTTGTGCTGAAATCCGCCCACCCGTCGCCGCTATCGGCGCACAATGGCTTCCTGGGTTCCCGCCCGTTCTCCAAGACCAACACCTATCTGAGCTCGATCGGCAAGGACCCTGTCGACTGGAAGCTGCCTGACAGCGTGTAGTTGTTGAACACGTCATGAGTTTCGTCAACGCCGAGTGAACGATGCGTTCGGATGCCGTCGTCTATCCAAGCGGCACGGCATGGACCAAATATGCCCTAGAACATTGGCTCACCTATTGGGAGTTGGGCCAGAAAGGGGTTTGAAATGCTCACCCAGATCAAGGGCCTGCACCACGTCACGTCGATGGCTGCAAGCGCCAGCACCAACAACAGGTTCTTCACCGATACGCTCGGCCTGCGCAGGGTCAAGAAGACCGTCAACTTCGACGCGCCGGATGTCTACCACCTCTATTACGGCGACGAAGTCGGCACGCCCGGCTCGGTGATGACGTATTTTCCGTATCCCCATATTGCCCAGGGCCGTCCCGGCACCGGTGAAGTGGGCACGACTGTCTTCTCCGTTCCGCAAGGTTCGCTCGGCTACTGGAGCGACCGGCTGGCTAAGGCCGGCGCCGAGGGGTTGAAGGCCGATGAAGCCTTCGGCGAAAAGCGCCTGAATTTTGCAGGACCCGATGGCGATGGTTTTGCACTCGTGGAAGTGAAGGACGATAACCGCGCTCCCTGGACCGGCAATGGTGTCGGTGCGGACGAAGCGATCCGTGGCTTCCATTCCGCCTCCATGCGTCTGCGCGACGATGGCGCGACCTCCGAACTCCTGAAGTTCATGGGCTACGAACAGGTCGACGCGAAGGACGGCGTGATCCGCTTCGGTATCCCGGGCGGCAATGGCGCGGACTTCATCGACGTGGAAACTATGCCGAACATCAACAGCGCGCGGCTTGGAGCCGGCTCGGTTCATCACATCGCTTTCGCAGTCGAGAACCGCGAAAAGCAGCTCGAAGTGCGCAAGGCGCTGATGGATACGGGGTACCAGGTCACGCCGGTGATCGACCGCGACTACTTCTGGGCGATCTATTTTCGCACGCCCGGGGGCGTCCTGTTCGAGATCGCCACCAACGAACCGGGCTTCGACCGCGACGAGGATACCGCTCACCTCGGCGAAGCGCTGAAGCTTCCGAAGCAGCACGCGCATCTTCGCGCAACGCTCGAGCAACACCTCGAACCGCTCGCTTGAACCAGATGAAGACAAAACCGGAAGGAGCGGCTGTTCCTTCCGGATCATCAGGAGAATAACCATGAGTTACGATAGCTATGTGCACCGGGTGCGGCCCGGTGCGCCCGGCGCCCCCATCCTTTTTGTGTTCCACGGCACCGGAGGGGACGAAAACCAGTTTTTCGACTTCGGCGGCAGGCTGCTTCCGACTGCCACGGTGGTTTCACCGCGTGGCGATGTTTCCGAACATGGTGCCGCACGCTTTTTCCGGCGCAAGGCGGAAGGCGTTTATGACTGCGACGACCTGCAGCGTGCCACCGAGCGGATGAGCGACTTTGTGGAGGCCAACCGCAAGCGGCATGAATCATCGACGGTGATCGGCCTTGGCTTTTCGAATGGCGCCAACATCCTCGCCAACATCATGATCGAAAAGCCGGGCCTGTTTGAAGCCGGCGTGCTGATGCATCCGCTGATCCCGTTTTCGCCGAAGGATCGGGCCGTGGATGAGAACGCGCATGTGCTGATTACGGCCGGCGAGCACGACCCGATCTGCCCGGTCGAGCTGACGGAGCAACTGTCCGACTACTTCAAGCGGCAGGGCGATACAGTGACGCTCGAATGGCACGCTGGCGGACATGAGATCCGCCCGAACGAGATCGAGGCCATCAAGAAGTTCCTGGCGCCCTACGGCGCCTGAACCATGAAAGGCGGGCTGCGGGTCAGTATCCGCAGCCTCTGAGCTGAGCCTCGTAACGCGACGCCATGCTGGCCGATCTCTGGGCCGCGCCACGGATGGCCGAGGTGAACTGGCCGCGCTTGTAACCGTTATGACCCGCGTAATAGGCGAGGTAGAGGTTGTAGCTGTCCGTCGGCGCGATGCCGTTTACCCTGCTGCTGCGGTTATGATACCAGCCGACGAAGTGGATGGCGTCGCCGAAATTGCTGCGGCTTGCGCTCCAGCGGCCGGTGTCCTTCTGGTAGGTTTTCCAGGTGCCGTCTAGCGCCTGCGCATAACCATAGGCCGTCGAGATGCGTCCCCAGGGAATGATGCCGAGGATGTATTTGCGCTTCGGCTTGGCATAGGGCTGGAAGCCCGACTCGACATAGATGGTCGCCATCAGCACCGGTACCGGCACGCCGTATTCGCGCTCCACGCGCTTGGCATCCCGTGCCCAATTGTTGAAGAGCCCGCCTCGCTGCTCAAAGATCGCGCAGGCGTTGTTGATACGGCTCGGCGCGGAGGCACAGGCGGTGAGGGTGACTGCCACAAGGGCGATGAAAAACGCAATACGCATCGCTCGGTCTCTCGTGTTCCAGAGATTAATAACCGGTAAAATTTAAGGAAAAGTTTAGAGATCGCGGACGTGGGCCTGGGCAGCATACCGCGTGCCCGCCCCAGCCGGTTTGTGCCGAAAAGGGAAAAAGCGCGATTTCGCTAAAATTGCAGCAATCGGCTTAAGCGCACTGAAAACGCTTTTGCGTAGAACTGTCTCATCAAGAAGCGAGACGGCGATCAAGTCGTCCAATTTGAAACAGGGTGCAGTGTTATGATCAAGAAGCTCGTACTTTCAGCGGTCGTCCTGACGGCCCTCATCTATTCCAAGGAAGCCAGTGCATTCGGCATCGGCGGCTTCACCCGGGGCCTCGCCTCCAGCAGCGCGATTGAACTCGCCGCTGCGGACATGCCGAGCTTTGAAGGACGCTCCACAGAAAAGGAAACCGTGACGCTGACCTTCACGAAGCGTCGCGAGCTTCTGAACGCCAACATGGCGATCGAGACGGCGATCGGCGAAGTCGACGGATACCTCGACAGCTTCCTCGGCGGCAGCGAGCTGAAGCTTGGTGCGTCTTCCTGCATCGACTGCGCCGACCTGAAGCGCGATCACCTCGTGGCGCTCGGCTGGTCGGAAAAGGCGATGCGCATCGACTATTCGATCACGGCGGAAGGCAGCATCGAGCGCGTGCTGGTTGTCACCACGGATCGCGGCGACGTGGTGCTCGGCGGCGAGGCATCCACCCTGGCGTTCCCCACCTCCGCTCCGGTGATCGAAGCCACCAAGGCGAGCCCGAGCATCTATTTCGACATCTAATTCCTGCGCGACTGCCCGACGCCAGGTCCTGTCGCCATCGGCAGGCTTTTCCCGCCTTCATTGGATGAAGGCGGGCTTTTTATTTTGCAGAAAGCTTGCCGCGCTCTGCGATCGCGATGCCGCCGAGTGCGAGAACCAGCGCCACGACGTGGAAAAGCTGCAGGTCTTCGCCCAGGATCGCGACCGACAACAGCGTGCCGAACACCGGTACAAGGTTGATGAAGAGGCCAGCGCGATTGGCGCCGATCCTTTCCACACCGACGATGTAAAGCACCTGCGCGACAAGCGAGGCAAACAGTGCCGTGTAGAGCACGATCACCCAGCCCCGCTGGTCCGGCCAGATCAGGCTGTCGGTGGCATGTTCCCAAAACACGAGCGGTACCGAGAACATCAGCGCCACGAGGGCGGGGATCGCCATCATCGTGCGCCAGTTGATGAGCGGGCGCCAGCGCAGCGCCACGGTATAGAAGGCGTAACCGACGATCGCGATCATCATGATGGCATCGCCGATATTGACGGAAAGCGTCATCAGCGTGCTGAAGTCACCATGAACGGCGGTGATCAGGCCACCGATGAAGGTGAGGGTGAAGCCGAAGATCTGTGCCCAACTAACCTTCATGCGAAACAGCAGGAAGTTCAGGACGAAGATCAGCATCGGGATCAGCACCTGCTCGACCGATACGTTGATTGCGGTGGTATAGTTGACCGCGGTGTATTGTGCCGCGTTGAACACGACATAACCCGAGAAGCCGAGGAAGATCAGCACCGGCAGGTTCTTCTTGACGACCGGCCAGTCCTTGCGGATCTGCGGCAGCGAAATCGCGAAGATGACGATGACTGCGACGAGCCAGCGCAAGAAGGTCAGCAGCATCGGGCTGACATGGCCAACGGCCAGCTTGCCGGCAACGGCATTGCCTCCCCAGCACAAAGTTGCGATGGCAAGGGCAAGGTATGCTTTCTGATGCACTTTAAGAATCTCCGCGCGGGCCGTGACGCCGCGGTTGTAGTTTTGGGCGGCAATAGCCTCTGGCTGACGCCTTTGTCACGCAAAAACCAGTGGAACAGCACAAACGGGTCGCTTTCCTTTGATCGAGGCGATATAGATGCGCGCGTTTGTAGTGACGTTGAGGCTCTGGTTCTTCGGCGGCACCGAGAAATATCGGAGTGGCATACCGACCCCAGATCAAGATCGACTGTGGCTGGTGTGCGTTTGGTCGCGTGGCCGTATGGCCCGGAACGCAGGATTTGAAGATGACGAACGTAGTGGTCGTGGGTTCACAATGGGGTGACGAAGGCAAGGGCAAGATTGTCGACTGGCTTTCCGAGCGCGCCGATGTTGTGGTGCGCTTCCAGGGTGGTCATAACGCGGGCCATACGCTCGTTATCGACGGTATCAGCTACAAGCTTTCACTGTTGCCGTCGGGCATCGTTCGCCCGGGCAAGATCGCCGTCATCGGCAATGGCGTGGTTCTCGACCCGCATGCACTGCTGGCCGAAATCGAAAAGCTTGGAAAGCAGGGCGTCAAGGTAACGCCTGAGAACCTGCGGGTTGCCGACAATGCGACGCTTATCCTTTCGCTCCACCGCGAACTCGACGGCATGCGCGAAGATGCTGCCTCCAACAGCGGCACGAAGATCGGCACCACCCGCCGTGGCATCGGCCCTGCTTATGAAGACAAGGTCGGCCGCCGCGCGATTCGCGTGATGGATCTCGCCGACATGGATACGCTGGCCGGCAAGGTTGACCGCATCCTCACCCACCACAACGCACTGCGCCGTGGCCTTGGTGCGCCGGAAGTCTCGCATGAAACCATCATGCAGGAACTGACCTCGATCGCCGACCGGGTGCTTCCGTTCCGCGAAACCGTATGGGAACTCCTCGACAAGGAACGCCGCAAGGGTGCGCGCATCCTGTTTGAAGGTGCGCAGGGTTCGCTGCTCGACATCGACCATGGGACCTATCCCTTCGTCACCTCGTCCAACACCGTGGCCGGCCAGGCAGCTGCCGGCTCCGGCATGGGCCCTGGCGCGCTGGGCTACATCCTCGGCATCACCAAGGCCTATACGACCCGCGTTGGCGAAGGCCCGTTCCCGACCGAGCTGACGGACGAAATCGGCCAGTTCCTGGGCGAAAAGGGCCATGAATTCGGCACCGTCACGGGCCGCAAGCGTCGCTGCGGCTGGTTTGATGCAGCACTCGTGCGCCAGTCGGTTGCCACCAACGGCATCACCGGCATTGCGCTGACCAAGCTCGACGTGCTCGACGGACTGGAAGAACTGAAGATCTGCGTCGGCTACATGCTGGACGGCGAGCGGATCGACCACCTGCCGGCAAGCCAGGGTGCGCAGGCACGTGCCGAGCCGATCTACGTGACGCTCGAAGGCTGGAAGGAATCCACCGTCGGCGCCCGCTCCTGGGCGGATCTGCCGGCCCAGGCAATCAAGTATGTCCGCCAGGTCGAGGAATTGATTGGCGCACCGGTCGCCCTACTTTCCACAAGCCCTGAGCGGGACGATACCATACTTGTGACCGATCCATTTGAAGATTAAGGTTCACGATTGATTACCCATCGGCCGGCAAATTGCCGGCCATCATGAGAAAGTGCTGATGGCTGATTTTGTTGCGGTTATCCGCCGCGCCGTTGACGGTCTGGCGAACAACACGCCGGAGATGCGCGCGAAGGTCTATGACAAGGCTCGTGGCGCCGTTCAGCGGCAACTCGAGAACATGAAGCCGCGCCCGCCGGAAGACATGCTTCGCCGGCAGATGGAAAAGCTTGAAGCCGCGATCCTCAGCGTCGAAAGCGAACATGCGGAGGCATTGCCGGCGGAAGAGGATCTCGCCGTTGTCGATCCCTCGCGCGACCCCTTCGATGATGACGTGCCATCGGCAGCGCCGGTAGTGGCAGAAGCACCTGCGCCTGAAGCAGCAACGCCGGTTTCCGCAGAAGAGCCCGTTGAGCCGGTGCGGGATGAAGCGCCGGTTTATCATGCGGAAGAGCCTGCATCGGCCGAGGCCGATCCTGCAGAATCGATTTCCGTAGTGGCTGAACCCGAACCGCAGCATCATCCCGAAGAAGAGGTCGCTGCCGCGGAACCGGCAGCGCCTCATGCTTACGAGGAACCTCAGCATTACGAGGCGGCGGAGCCGGCATCTGAGCCCGCCACGGAAGAGCCGGCCCAGCAGTATGGCGACTGGCGCGACGATCTTCCGCCGGAAGAGGCGGCGCCCGCCGCAGCATCTGCCCCTGAGGATTACCATGATGTGCAGCCGGTTTCGCCGGCTGTTGAACCGTCTTACGACGAGGCACCGGAGCATGTCGCGCCTTATGAAGAGCGCGCGGCCGAGCCGGAAGAAGTGCCTTATGCGGAATCGGAGCGCGCGCCCGAAGCTGCCGCCGAGGCCTGGAACCAGCCGGAGCCGGTGCAATCCGATCCTGTCGCCGATCCGTGGCTTGAGCCGGAGCAGGTTGAGACTGGTGCGGCTGAGCGGGGTCACGGCTTCCATCATCCGGCCGAGCCCGAACACGAGCCGGCGCCCGCCGGGCAGGCTGCCGCTCCCTGGGATAATGACGCTTCCGAGCTTCCGGTCGTTGCACCGGCTGCCAGTGCGCCCGCCGTTGATGAATGGGGCTGGGAAGCGCAGGCGCCCGCCGCAGCACCGGCGCACGAAGCCAAGTCCGGCACCGATGTCGCGGCTGCCTGGGACGAGGTCCCGGAGCTTGTTCCAGCCGGTCCGACGGAGCCCGTGCATCAGGGCGCGCATGGCGCGACCGCCGAGGCACACTTTGACCCGGAAATGAACGTGCAGGCGGAATCTGTGCGTATGCCGCCGGTTTCCGATTTCCCTGAACTGTCTGCTGCGGCCCCTGCGGCAGCGGCTGCCGGTGTTGCTGGCGCAACCGCTGCCACCCCGGCCAACGACGACCCGTTCGCGGAATTCTTCGACCCGCAACCGAAGGCGGCGGAAGGCGAACCGGCCAAGGGCGATACCAAGCCGAAGACCGAGGCAAGTGACCCTTGGGGCGACCTGGAGGAACTGATCGGCTTTTCCGGTCACCAGCCGGACCAGGCGAATGCCTCGCGCGGCACGCTGCACGGCGACGTCGATGCCGACGAACTGCTGGCAGCACCGGCCAAGCCTTATCGCGTTACGCCCGTGCGCAAGCGCAACTATGCCGGCATGCTGCTGGGCCTCGTTGGTCTGCTTCTCGTGGCCGGTGGCGGTTATGCGATCTGGATGAACCGCGACTCGCTCAATGATCTGGTCGAGGGACTGGTGCCTCCAGGCCAGGTCGCCACGCAGACCGCCGAGCAGACGCCATCCGCGCCTGAAACACCGGCGGCCGATCCGGCACCTGAGGCAGCGCAGACGACGCCACCTGCCAACGAGACGGCCGCAGCACCAGCGGCGCAGCAGCCGGCAACGCCTGCCGACAGCAACGCCAGTGCCGCAACGCCGTCGACAGCCGGTGCGGCTGACGGTTCCGTCGCGGGCGAGAAGTTCACGCAGCGTCTCATGGCAGACGGCAGCGAAATGGATGCAGGCCCCGGTGGCACCGGCGGGTTGGCGCAGAATGCCGAAGGGCAGTCTGTTGCCCAGTTGAATGCACCCCCGGCCCAACCCGCGCAGACGCCGCCTTCGGCGACGGATGCAGCGCCTGCCGATGAGACCCCGGCGGCAACGCCGTCCGATGCACCGGCGCTCGCTGGCGAAAAGATGTTCCTCTATGAGGAGCGGATCGGCCAGACGGCGCCGACGGCGATCGAAGGCGCTGTATCGTGGTCACTGCAGCGTGAGCCGGGCGAGAATGGTCGCCAGGAGCCGGTCGTCCAGGGACGCCTCAACATCCCCGGCCGTGGCCTTACCGCTCTGCTGACCTTCAAGCGCAACACCGATCCATCGCTGCCCGCGAGCCACCTGGTCGAGATCGTCTTCGCCGTCCCGGCGGATTTCGAGGGTGGCGCGATCGAAAGCGTCCAGCGGATCGCGATGAAGTCGACGGAGCAGGATCGGGGCAACGCGCTGATCGCGGTTCCGGCCAAGATCACCGACGACTTCCACATGATCGCGCTCAACGACTTCCCGGACGCGCGCAACACCAACCTGGAGCTTTTGCGCTCGCGCAACTGGATCGATATCCCGCTTGCCTATCGCAATGGCCGCCGTGCGCTGCTGACGCTCCAGAAGGGTGCCGACGGCGAACGGATCTTTGCGGACGCGATCAAGGAATGGAGCGCCATGGCGCCCGCCAGCGGCCAGTAAGAAGAGTTGTGTCCTTCGCCTGAAGGACACCCTCGACTGGACAAAAGAAAAGGGGCTGCCTGAGGCAGCCCCTTTTCGTACGTGTTACTCTGACCGTAAGATCAGGCGTCAACGACGCGAAGGGCGTTGGCCTGGGCCAGCGCCTCTTTCTGCACGGCGTCCTGCACCTTTTCAAAGGCGCGGACCTCGATCTGGCGCACGCGCTCGCGGCTGATGTCGAACTCCGCCGACAGTTCCTCGAGCGTGATCGGATCCTCTGCGAGGCGACGAGCCTCGAAGATGCGACGTTCACGATCATTGAGCACGCTCAGCGCCTTCGACAGCATCCGGCGACGGGTCTCCAACTCGTCCTGTTCGATCAGGACTTCTTCCTGGCTGTCGTGGTCATCGACCAGCCAGTCCTGCCACTGTCCCGACTCGCCTTCCGTTGCCCGGATCGGGGCATTGAGCGAGGCGTCGCCGGACAGGCGGCGGTTCATGGAAACCACTTCCTCTTCGGACACGTTGAGCTTGGTGGCGATTTCGGAAACCTGGTCAGGCTTCAGGTCGCCTTCCTCGATCGCCTGGATCTTGCCCTTCAACCGACGCAGGTTGAAGAACAACCGCTTCTGGTTGGCAGTCGTACCCATCTTCACGAGAGACCACGAGCGCAGGATATATTCCTGGATCGAGGCCTTGATCCACCACATGGCATAGGTCGCCAGGCGGAAGCCGCGTTCCGGGTCAAACTTCTTGACGGCCTGCATGAGGCCAACATTCCCCTCGGATACGACTTCGCCGATCGGCAGGCCGTAGCCGCGGTAACCCATGGCGATCTTGGCGACGAGCCGCAGGTGGCTCGTCACGAGCTTATGGGCCGCGTCACGATCCCCGTGTTCGGCATAACGCTTGGCGAGCATGTATTCCTGCTGCGGCTCAAGCATCGGGAACTTGCGAATTTCATCCAGGTAGCGGTTGAGGCCGGCTTCACCGGCAGTGATGGAAGGCAAAGTATTTCGGGCCATAAAGCACCCCTTTCCGATCGTTGTCGGCTCCCTCTGGAACGATAGTCATGCACTTGAAGGCGAACCGATGTGGCGCGGATCTGTTCCGACCCCGCACCAACCCGTGTAACAAATAAGTGCGGCAGAACGGTGATTCAAGAGATCACGGGAGCGTTATATCATTACGTTTTGTTAATGCTGGTCGAACGGGAAGTCGCGCGGCAGATGTCCGCGATGGCACCACGGGCGAGAGGGTTTCCTCACGCCCTCAGCGCGTCGATCAACCGAGCGAGATCACCAGGCATAGGTGCTTCGAACTCCATCACTTCGCCAGTGCGCGGATGTTCAAATGCGAGCAAATACGCGTGAAGCGCCTGGCGGTGAAAACGGCTGACAACGGCTCTCGCTTCATCCGGCAGGCGGTTCGCCTTGGTCTTGAAGCCGGCGGAGTAATCCGGGTCTCCGATCAGCGGATGGCCGATGTGGGCCATGTGCACCCTGATCTGGTGCGTGCGGCCGGTTTCGAGCCGGCATTCGATCAGCGAGGCGAGCGCAACCGCATCTGGCGTCTCGTGGAAACGCTCCAGCACTTCGTAGTGGGTGATCGCCTCGCGGGCATCCTCGCTGTCCTCGCGCTTGACGGCACGCTTCGTCCGGTCGCTTCCCGAGCGTCCGAGCGGCACGTCAATCGTGCCCTTCAGGCCTGAGGGGCGGCCCCAGACCACCGCCTGGTAGGCGCGCTCCAGCGGCCCGGTGCGGCCGTGGTCTGCGAACTGGTCGGCGAGGTGCCGGTGGGCGATGTCGTTCTTCGCGACCACCATCACGCCGCTCGTTTCCTTGTCGAGGCGATGGACGATGCCTGGGCGCTTCACGCCGCCGATCCCCGACAGGCTGTCGCCGCAGTGGTAGATCAGCGCATTGACGAGCGTCCCGTGCCAGTTGCCGGCGGCAGGATGCACGACAAGGCCAGCGGGCTTGGCGACCACGATCAGGTCGGCGTCCTCGTAAAGCACGTCGAGCGGGATGTTTTCGCCCTTCGGCTGCGGGTCCTCTGGCTCCGGAAGATCGAGCTCGATCACGTCGCCGACGTTGACCTTGCGCTTCGGTTCGGTCATCGGCTTGCCGTTCAGCGTCACCGCACCCTGTTCGATCAACGCCTTGATGCGGCTGCGCGAAAACTCGCCGGCAAAGACTGAAGCGATCCAGGCGTCGATGCGACCTTCGGCATCCTCGCCGGCAGTCAGTACTTTCCTCGGACGCTCTATCTGGGTAAAGGGGTCGTTCATTCAGCCATTCCGACAGCAATTCGAAGCAAGGACGTCTTCATGCCCCAACCGATGATCGAGGAACAGGAAGAGCCGCTTGATCCGGCGATGGAGAAAATCCGCCGGAAGATGATGCTTCTCATCCTCGTTTCGGGCGGTATCTTGTTTCTCTGCTTTATGGCGGTCCTCGGAGCCATTGTCTATAAGGTCTCGCAACGGCCGGCCGCACCGGCGGCTGCCACGCCGTCGGGTGGCTTTTCCATTCCCGAAGGACAGCCGCTGGCGGCAACAGCCGAGCTTCCGGCCGGCTTTGCGATCCAGACGGTATCCGGTACCGGCGGACAACTGACCTTCTACGGCACGCTCAACGGCACGCCGAAGGTGCTGCTGTTTGACATCAAGGCCGGCCGGGTGATTGCCGACATAACCGTCGCCATTCCGCAGTGAGGGAACTGATCCGCATCCATGAGGCGGACGACCCGCGGATCGCCGAGTTCCGGTCGATCCGCGAGCGCGATCTGACGGGCCGCGACAGCCGCTTCATTGCGGAAGGTACAGTTGTGCTTCGCATGCTGATTGGGGCGCATCGCGCAGGGGGCGATTTTGCGGCCGAAAAGCTGCTCCTCCTGGAAAACCGGGTGGAAGGGCTGGCTGCCCTCCTGCAGGAGCTTCCCGAGGAGGTGCCGGTTTACGTTGCGTCGCAGCCGGTGCTGGATGCCATTGCCGGCTTCCATTTGCATCGCGGCGTGCTGGCGCTCGGCCATCGCCTGCGCAATCCCGCTCCAGCACAACTGATCGAGAGCCTGCCGGCCAAGGCACTGGTCGTGGCCGCCTTCGGCATCTCGAACCACGACAATGTCGGCTCGATCTTTCGCAATGCTGCCGCCTTCGGGGCGGATGCGGTGCTGCTTGACGAGGCCTGCTGCGACCCGCTTTACCGCAAAGCGCTGCGCGTCTCAGTCGGTGCGGTGCTCGCTGTGCCCTATATCCGCGCAGGAAGCACGGCCGAGATCCTGACGACACTCGATGGAGCAGACTTCTCCATCTGGGGCCTGTCGCCTGCCGGAGCGGTGGAAATTCGCGAAGTGCCGGCAGCCGACCGCATGGTGCTGATCACCGGCACGGAAGGCGAGGGGCTGTCACCGGAGGTTCTTGCCCGCGTGAACACCGCGCGGATTGCGCAGGCCCCGGGCCTCGATAGCCTCAACGCCGCGACTGCGACGGGTATCGCGCTTTACGAGATGGCGATGGCGCAAGGCCGCCTGTAGCTCAGCCGGCCGTGTCCTGCGCCTCGGCAAGCGCCTTCTTGGACTTCGCCGCGAGGCTTTCCCGGTGACCGCTGCCTGACTTGCCGGAAAGGATCGCGTGGATCGGCGAAGTCGAGCCTTCGGAAATGGCGGTCAGTGCCACCATGTTGGCGGCAATCGACGCCAGTTCCTGGCGGATTGCCGCGTCATTGCTGCCGTCGGCGCTATAGATGCGTTCCGAGAGCGCCGTCGCCCGGTTGCGAGTATCTTCCACCATCTCGGCGATCCGCGGCGTCGTTTCCGCAGCCTGTGCGATCAGCGCGTCCTCGCGGCCAGGCTCCTGCGGCAGTTCCTGCGTGCCCAGTGATTGGGAGACGGCGGCGATCTTGGACAGGTTGATCTCGGCATCGTCGGCCATGCTGTCAGTGACCGGAGCAGCGTTCGGGTTCAACTTCTCGCGCAGCCGCAGGATTTCCTTCTGCCGGCGCTCCAGTACTGTCTCCTGATCGGCGCGGGCCGCAATCTCGCGATTGAGCTTGTCTTCGAGCCGCTTGGCGCGATCAACTTCCTGGGCCAGGCGGGTTTCGGCATCCTTGGCGCGCGCCGTCTGGACCCGCAGGTCGTTGCGCAGCGTTTCGCGTTCGTCGCGCAGGCTTGCCAGCCGCAGCTTCAGGTTCTCCATCTCCGTGTCGCGGGTGGAGAGGTCGATGCGGAAGTTGTCGGCTTCGGCCATCATCATCTTCTGCCGCTGCCGCAAGCCGTCGATTTCCTGCTCCTTGGCGGCAAGCGTTTCTTCCGTCTCCTCAAGCGCGGCCTTCAGCTGCTGGATATAGCTGTCTTCCTGGCGCAGGCGCGCCCGCATCTCCGCCGCTTCCTGGTCGAGGTTGTCGATCTGGTTGCGCAGTTCAGCAGCCTCGCTGTGGAGGCGCTTGACTTCTTCGGACAGCCGGTCGGCGCGCAACTGCAGCGCCACGCCCTTTTCCCGCTCCTGGACCAGTTCCTGCTTGGTGCGGGCGTTTTCGGCCGCATAAACGGCGCGGGCCATGTCGCGCTGGGCGCGCACTTCCTGGGGGCTGATCGGCAGCGTCGCCTTGATGCGATTTTCCGTGTAGCGCACGATCCGTGAATGAACCGCCGGCGCGATCAGCATGGCGAGGAGGGCGGCGCTCAGGAAGCCCAGGCCGAACAGGAGAGCAAATTGGATCACAACAACGCCGCTTCTTGATCTGTGTAGGTAAGGGCGTTCTGTTTAAGCACGCCAACCGCAGGGCAGCAAGCGCGGCAACGGTGACCCTCGAGTACTGGATGAGTGAGATGGTATTCCATGGATCCCCCGGCTGGCGACGGAAACCGCCGCAAGTGGGGAGATAATGCTTAGACCTCAGAATGGGTTCCATGTCGGCGTCGGCGTCAGCTTGAGATAGCCGACATTGATGCCAAGCCGTGCACCAAGCCCGGTGCGGATCGGGACGAGAATGACGTTGTTGTTGCGTAGCACGGTCATGCCGACGCCGGCGACCACAAAGGCCGAGCCCGATACGCCGCCAAAGCGCGCATAAAGGCTGTTCACGGACGGAAGGTCGTAGACGAGCATCATGGCGCGGGTGCCCTGGCCGCCGTAGTCGATGCCAAGCGACGGGCCCTGCCAGAAGACGGGGTGCTGGCCGGCATTCTTCGTATAGAGCTCGCCTTCGCCATAGGTGAGACCAGCGATGAAGGCCCCGGAGCCTTCCTGGCCAAGGATATAGCCGTTCGGCAGGCCATATTGCGCAAAGGCATTCTCGACGACCTTGGCAAGGCCGCCGCTCGTATTGCCAAAGAAGCCGTGGCCGGCATCGACGATTTCCTGCACCGAATACTGGCTACCATTCTGTTGGGCGCTTGCGTGGCCGGCAAACAGCGCAGCAGCAATGGTCATCGCGGCAATGGCGAAACGGACAAAAGCGGAGGATGTCTGGACGCGCATTTTCAAATCCATCGATTGTGTCATCCGGGGCATAACCTTTCGCATCATGCTGAAAGTCGACATATCTTGCGGGCATGGTCTTAACAATCGGTTTACCAAAAGTGGTGTCATTATGACGCCAGCAATCGCACCATCCTCAAGCAACCTTGAGCGGCTAAGCGGGCGATAGAGGCAAGACGTTTCACAGGAGATACACATGCCGAAGAATCCCAACCTCACGCTGAGTGGGCCTGATCTCGCGGCACTTCTTTGCAGTCGCGTCTGCCACGACGTGATCTCGCCTGTTGGCGCCATCAACAACGGCCTCGAGCTCCTGGACGAGGGCGCGGCCGACAGTGACGCGCTCGATCTGATCCGCACTTCGGCGCTGAACGCCTCGGTTCGCCTCAAGTTTGCACGTCTTGCCTTTGGTGCTTCCGGTTCGGTCGGGGCTTCGATCGATACGGGCGAAGCGGAAAAGGCTGCGCGCGATTTCGCCACGGCCGAGAAGAAGACCGAAGTTACCTGGAGCGGCCCGCGCACCATCATTCCGAAGAACCGCGTCAAGCTGCTCCTCAATCTCTTCCTCGTCGCCTACGCCGGTATCCCGCGCGGCGGCTCGGTCGATGTCGTGCTTGAAAACCCGGAATATGATGCGAAGTTCATCATCACCGTGAAGGGCCGTATGATGCGCGTGCCCGCCAAGTTCGTGGAAATCTCCACCGGCACGCTGGACGAGCCGATCGATGCGCACACCATCCAGCCTTATTACACGGTGCTTCTCGCCGAAGAGGCCGAGATGGAGCTGAAGCACATCGTCTCGGAAGACAAGATCGTTTTCATCGCCGAATCCATCAAGTCTGAAAAGACGGCCACCGAGTAACCATTCCTTAGCGACATCTGCCGCAATCTCTGCCCGACCATGAGCCCGTGAGCGATGGGCGGGCAGCGGATAGGGGTAGATGATGCAGCGTTTGATGATTGCGGACAGCTCCGACATCGTTCGCACCGTAGGCAAGCGCATCCTGACGGAGCTTGGCTTCCTTGTCGTGGAAGCCAGCAACTCGCTTGAGGCCGTCACCCGTTGCCGGACGGATCTTCCGGCCCTCCTCATTGTTGACGCCGCCATGGATGGCGCCCTGGACCTCATCACCTCGGTTCGCGCCATGCCGAACGGCAAGAGCGTGCGCATCTTCTACTGCGTGATCGAGGCAGACCTCAAAAAGATGATGGTCGGCAAGCGTGCCGGAGCGGATGACTTCCTGCTCAAGCCGTTCGACCGCAAGATCCTTACCTCGGTCTTTGCACGCCTGGCACAGGCGGCCTGAAAACCTGACACCCACATTCTGCAAGACACATATCGGCGTCGACGAGTCGCTGTTTTGTATGCAGCTTTCCAGGCGCTGGCGCCGAAACGAAAAACGCCCGCCGGGATAACCAGGCGGGCGTTCGAAAAAGGGGATCGGCTCAGGCTCAGGCGGTTTCGGCGTATTCGGCGCCGTCCGGCTCGCGCAGCACATAGCCGCGACCCCAGACGGTTTCGATGTAGTTCGCTCCGCCGGCAGCGTTTGCGAGCTTCTTGCGGAGCTTGCAGATGAAGACGTCGATGATCTTCAGTTCCGGCTCGTCCATGCCGCCATAAAGGTGGTTGAGGAACATTTCCTTGGTGAGGGTCGTGCCCTTGCGGAGCGAAAGGAGCTCCAGCATCTGGTATTCCTTGCCGGTGAGGTGAACGCGCTGGCCACCGACTTCGACAGTCTTGGCGTCCAGGTTGACGATCAGTTCGCCGGTGATGATGATCGACTGCGCGTGGCCCTTGGAGCGACGGACGATCGCGTGGATACGAGCGACCAGTTCGTCCTTGTGGAAGGGCTTCGTCATGTAGTCGTCGGCGCCAAAGCCGAGGCCGCGAACCTTGTCTTCGATGCCGGCCATGCCCGACAGGATAAGGATCGGCGTCTTGACCTTCGAGAGCCTCAGAGTGCGAAGCACTTCATAACCTGACATGTCGGGCAGGTTGAGGTCGAGAAGGATGATGTCGTAGTCGTAGAGCTTGCCGAGATCGACACCCTCTTCACCGAGATCGGTCGTGTATACGTTGAAGCTTTCCGATTTCAGCATCAGCTCGATGCTCTGGGCAGTCGCGCTGTCATCTTCGATGAGTAGAACCCGCATAATTTTCCCCTTTACCGCCGCGCAAGGTGTTCATGCCCCCTTACTCGTTACGGATCCAGACTGTGCCTGATTTGGAAGCTGCCACTAAATGGTTAACAAATTATGAGCCCCCCTGACAAGGTGCATCATTTCATTAAGCAAAATTAGTATCAGCCTGTTTTCCTTTACGGATTGGCCATCACCAGACTGACTCAACGGACGAGGAAATCCCGCTAAGTGATTCAAGCGACTCAACATTGTCGCGGCCGATTTTCGGCCCTGGCATTTACCGACCCTTAAACGATCGGCCCTATCATTAATGATGCCTGTAAATGAAAGGTTAATCCGGGGAGCCAATTATTAACCCCTCGGAAAGAATTCGAACCGGAGTGTAACAAACCGGATACAGGTCTGGGTCTCGCTATCCATGAGGTATTGCGTATGAAGTCGCGTGACAGTCTGGTTCGCCTGAAGAGCTTTCAGGTCAACGAAAAACGCCGGCAGCTCCAGCAGCTGCAGATGATGATGGCCGAGTTCGAGCGGATGGCCAAGGAACTCGAGCATCAGATCACGGTCGAGGAAAAGAAGTCGGGCATTACGGACCCGAATCATTTTGCTTACCCGACCTTTGCAAAGGCCGCGCGCCAGCGCGCCGACAATCTGCAGGTGTCGATCCGGGAACTGAAGGTCCAGCAGGACGCGGCCGAACTCGCGCTCGAGGAAGCCGAAGCAGAACTTGCAAAGGCATCCGCCCTCGAGGAGAGGGACGGCGGCATGCGGGCTCGCGCCTGATCGGCCGCAAGCCCGACCTTCCTATCTCAAGACTGATGTCACGAGGCTGTGCCTCGTGCAGCTTTTTGTCAGTTCAGGATCCCGGCAGCCATGACCGGGCTCACCGCAGCATGTCCTGCCATTCGGGATGACGCTCCGCCTGGCCCTTGAAGAAGGTGCAGAGCGGTATGATCTTCCAGCCGCCCGTGCGCGCGGCGTCCACGGCGTGGACCGCCAGTGCCTGGCCGACACCTTTCCCACGAAGTTCACCCGGAACGCCTGTATGATCGACGATGATCAACTCCGGCGAGGCGCGGGAATAGGTCATTTCGGCGACGTGACCATCGACTTCAGCCAGGTAACGGCCGCCGGACTTCGTCTCTTCATGCGTGATGTTCATCATCAGCCCTCGATTTGCTCCAGCTTTGTTTAGTATGGTCACGACCGAACGGAAATAGCGGGCGGGGTAACGGCATGGGGCGGGATCGATGAAACCAGGAAAATGGCTGGCCCCGGTTCTGTTTACCCTCGCTGTCGTCTGCCTCGGGCTTGGCCTGTTTTTGCCGATCATCCGCTTTGAGAAGCTCTACTTCTTCTCTGACGAGCCATCGCTGATCGAGCTCGTGGCGGCGCTGATCGAAGAGGACGATCTTCTCCTCGCCCTGGTCGTTGGCCTGTTCTCGATCGTGTTTCCGGTGCTGAAGCTGATGGCGATTGGCCTTCAGATGACGGGAGGGCAGGGCAATGGCCATGTCATGCGCGTCATGCCGCATCTGTCAAAATGGTCGATGATGGACGTGATGCTGGTCGCGATCGTCATCGTGGCGGCGAAAAGCAGTGGCGTCGCGAGTGCGACGGCCCAGCCGGGGCTCTGGTTTTATGCCGCCTCGGCGGTGATTGCCGGCTTCCTGCCGAGCCTTGTCGGCGGCCGGTCAGGCGGGCGCGGGATGTGAAAAATGCCGCTGCAAACCTGCGGCGGCATTTTTCATTCCCCAGCACTTGTACGTCAGGAGGAACCTGTCGGCTCGATCCTAGTGGCGATATTGTTGGATGCGCGTGGTGCGCAAGCCGGCAAGGCCATGGTCGTTGATGGACGCCTGCCAGGAAAGGAATTCTTCGACCGTCAGCGTATAACGCTCACAGGCTTCTTCCAAGCTCAATAGGCCACCACGAACCGCGGCTACCACCTCTGCCTTGCGGCGAATGACCCAGCGGCGCGTATTGGCCGGCGGGAGATCCGCGATCGTCAGGGGGCTGCCATCGGGTCCGATGACATATTTAACTCGAGGACGTATCATTTCGGTCATTGGACTCTCTACACAACACAAGACCACGTCCGAGAGCCTAGCCCGGCAGATTTAACATTTGACTAAACAGGTTTGCGCATTTGTTCCCACTTCAACGGAAAGTCGCACTGTTGTGGAACAAATACGGCGACCTCCCGGAAAAGCGGGCCTTCTAGGGCTCAAATGAGCAGGATAGAAAGCTCCGTCTTGCCGGCGCCGGCCTCGAAAGTCGCTGATCCTGCATGTCCCAACGTCAGGAAATCACCGGCAGATAGCGCAAGAATGCCGGTCGAGGACTGGGACTGGGAACCACCGGAGGTGCCGATCAAGGTCAGGATCGGTTGGGTGCCGTTCACCAGCAAGGTTGTTGTATGCCCGGACGAAGAGGTTGCCCTGACCTGCAATGAGACAAGGTAGAGCCCATCCACCGGCACGACGACACGGTTGCCGCCACCGGCCGTCGATGCCCCCAGCGTGACGCCGCCCTGGTCGACCGCGAAAACGGTGAAGCCGCTTTGCTGCCCATCTGTCGGTGTAAAGCTGGACCCGGACCTGAACAGGCGGGCGGCCGGCTGTTGCGGCCGGGTAACGTGACCGGCGGGTGATATATGAAGTGCGGTTTTCCAGATCGAGCCATCACTCACCTTGATCGAGAAGGCGTCGTCTCCGGCAAGACCCATCTCGGCGCGGCCGCTCCAGTTCGTCTGGAACAGCAGCGAGGCGGTGTCTCCTGAAGCAGCCTTGTTCACCTTGATCTGGTGCCCCTGGCCGGCGTGATTGAACAAGCTGGCCGGGGAGGAGACGGCGAGCCGGTTGCTCTCGTCGGCGGTGACGTTGATGCCAAGTTCGGTAAAATCGGCGCGGTCGGGCAGGGGGATCTCCTGCCATCCAGCATCGGCATAGACCTTCAGGCGATTTTCCTCCGTGAACCAGGCGCGCCAGCCGGTCTTCGGCTGCAGGTAATTCCAGGCGCCATCCTGCCAAGCGGCAATCTTGCCTGCGCGGCCGGTCCAGGCACCCGTCGCCCCGGTCGCGATCGCATAACAACTGCCATCCGCCGGTGACTCGGGCGGCGCCGCACGTTCTTCCGCAATCGTCAGATGCACAAGCGCGTCGAGCGCCAGCAGCGCCTCATTATGAGTCACGTGTTTTTGTGCCTGCGACGGCAGGATGAAGGGCATCTTTAGATTCGTCGTGGTGTCAGCCATGGGGCTCTCCGCTGTTGTTCGCGGGAAAGTCTATCGCTGCCGCGGGAGGCGGGGATGATTGCGGGCTTAAGTCATTGATATTCGGTGGAACAAGCTCTCGAATATCCACGCAGTCGCAGCTTAGTCTATCGGATGGATAGAGATGTGTGCGGCGCACAATAAACAGCCGCAAGCTGCCGATTTTTTGGATTTTCTGACCGAGATGGCGTCAGATTGTTGAGAAGTGCCCAGATTTCGACAGCACTCGGGCTTTTTGTCTTCACATTTCATGCGAAACCGTTATGCAATGCGGCAAGAACGCAAGAACCCGCAAGGGACAGCAATACAAGAGATGCGCCCATTCGAGGATCGCATCCGGGGGAAAGTGTATGGATTACTTTATCCAGCAGCTCATCAACGGGCTGACTCTTGGGTCCATCTATGGCCTTGTCGCTATTGGCTATACGATGGTTTACGGCATCATCGGCATGATCAACTTCGCCCATGGTGACATCTTCATGCTCGGCGGCTTCGCCGCTCTCATCGTCTTCCTGATTCTCACATCCTTTTTCGCAGGCATCCCGGTGGCATTGCTTCTCCTGCTGATGCTCGTCGTCGGCATGTTGATGACGGGGTTGTGGAACTGGACGATCGAGCGCATGGCCTACCGGCCGCTGCGCGGTTCGTTCCGCCTGGCGCCACTGATCACCGCGATCGGCATGTCGATCGTGCTGTCGAACTTCATCCAGGTCACGCAGGGTCCGCGCAACAAGCCGATCCCGCAGCTCGTCTCGGACGTCTACCATATCGGTGCGATCACCGTTTCGCTGAAGCAGATCCTGATCGTCGTGATCACCGGCATCCTGCTTGCGGCCTTCTGGTATATCGTCAACAAGACGCCGCTTGGCCGTGCCCAGCGCGCCACCGAACAGGATCGCAAGATGGCGGCTCTGCTCGGCGTCGACGTCGACCGTACGATCTCCGTCACCTTCGTGATGGGTGCAGCGCTCGCCGCTGTCGCAGGCTCCATGTATCTGATGTATTATGGTGTCGCATCGTTCAACGACGGCTTCATCCCGGGCGTCAAGGCGTTCACGGCGGCCGTTCTCGGTGGCATCGGCTCGCTTCCGGGGGCTGTGCTCGGCGGTCTGCTGATCGGCCTCATCGAGTCGCTGTGGTCGGCGTATTTCACGATCGCCTATAAGGATGTCGCGACGTTTGCGATCCTCGCTTTCGTGCTGATCTTCAAGCCCACGGGTATCCTTGGGCGGCCGGAAGTGGAGAAGGTATAATCATGAACGCCGCTTCCGAAACCGGTTCGACAAACATCATGTCCAAGGCATTGCGCGAAGCCGCTTTTGCGGGTGCCATCGCCTTCGGCATGTTCCTGCTGTTCGTCGGCATCGAAACCTACCAGGACATCGACAACAGGCTTGTCTGGCGCACCCGCTGGGGGCTGCTGGCGATCTTCGTGATCATCGCTGCCGTCGGCCGCTTCGTCACCGTCGGCTTCATCCGGCCGCATATCGACCGTCGCAAGCTCGCCAAGGCGAAAAGCGGCGTGCTGGAGATTTCCGAGGAGAAGGGCTTCTTCCATCGCCACTTCCTCAAGATCGCGCTGATTGCGCTGCTGATCTATCCGCCTATGTCGGTGATGCTGTTCGGGCCCCAGGGTTCGCTCAAGTACGTCGACAACTTCGGCATCCAGATCCTCATCTACGTGATGCTTGCCTGGGGTCTTAACATCGTGGTTGGCCTCGCCGGTCTGCTCGACCTCGGCTACGTCGCCTTCTACGCGGTCGGCGCCTATTCCTACGCGCTCCTGTCGTCCTACTTCGGTTTGTCGTTCTGGGTGCTGCTGCCGCTCGCGGGTATTCTTGCCGCGATGTGGGGCGTTATCCTCGGCTTCCCGGTGCTGCGCCTGCGCGGTGACTACCTTGCCATCGTGACGCTCGCGTTTGGTGAAATCATCCGCCTCGTTCTCCTGAACTGGACGGACGTCACCAAGGGCACTTTCGGCATCTCCGGCATCGCAAAGGCTTCCGTGTTCGGCATCTGGTCGTTCAATGTCGGTGCGCCGGACTATTTCCCGAAGGCACTCGGCCTGGCCACATCCTCGGCCTGGTACAAGATCTTCCTGTTCTACGTGATCCTGGCGCTCTGCATGCTCACAGCCTATGTCACGATCCGGCTGCGCCGGATGCCGATCGGCCGTGCATGGGAAGCGCTGCGCGAAGACGAGATTGCCTGCCGTTCGCTCGGCATCAACACCGTCACCACCAAGCTTACTGCCTTTGCAACCGGCGCGATGTTCGGCGGCTTTGCCGGCTCCTTCTTCGCAACCCGCCAGGGCTTCGTGTCGCCGGAAAGCTTCGTCTTCCTGGAATCGGCCGTCATCCTGGCGATCGTTGTTCTGGGCGGCATGGGCTCGCTCACGGGTATCGCCATCGCGGCCGTTGTCATGGTCGGCGGCACCGAACTTCTGCGCGAGATGGAATTCCTGAAGCTGATCTTCGGACCGGACTTCACGCCGGAACTCTACCGCATGCTGCTCTTCGGCCTGGCGATGATCATCGTCATGCTCTTTAAGCCCCGCGGTTTTGTCGGTAGCCGACAGCCCACTGCCTTCTTGAAGCAGCGCAAGGCAGTCTCAGGAAGCTTTACCAAGGAAGGTCACGGTTGATGACCTTCGGAACAGACATGATGACGTCCAATACTACTGGCGACACCCTTCTCAAGGTCGAGCACCTGTCGATGAAGTTCGGTGGCCTGATGGCCATCAACGACCTCTCCTTCGAAGCCCGGCGCGGCGAGATCACCGCGCTGATCGGCCCGAACGGAGCCGGCAAGACGACCGTCTTCAACTGCATCACCGGCTTCTACAAGCCGACGATGGGCATGATCACGCTTCGGCAGCGGGACGGGAAGGAACACCTTCTCGAGCGCTTGAACGATTTCGAGATCACCAAATCCGCCAAGGTTGCCCGTACCTTCCAGAACATCCGGCTCTTTTCGGGCCTCACCGTGCTGGAAAACCTGCTGGTGGCGCAGCACAACGCGCTGATGAAGGCGTCCGGCTACACCATTCTCGGCCTGCTTGGCCTGCCGGCCTATCGCAATGCGGCCAAGGCTGCGATCGACAAGGCAAGCTACTGGCTGGAGAAGGCGGAACTCATCGATCGCGCCGACGACCCGGCCGGCGACCTGCCGTATGGCGCGCAGCGTCGTCTCGAAATCGCCCGTGCCATGTGCACCGGTCCCGAACTCCTTTGCCTCGATGAGCCTGCCGCGGGCCTCAATCCGCGGGAATCGGCAGCGCTTAACACGCTTCTCTACGCGATCCGCGACGAGGGCGTTTCGATCCTGCTGATCGAGCACGACATGTCTGTCGTCATGGAGATCTCGGATCACGTCGTGGTGCTGGAATACGGCCAGAAGATTTCTGACGGGACGCCAGATCACGTGAAGAACGACCCGAAGGTCATCGCCGCCTATCTCGGTGTCGAGGATGACGAGGTGGAAGAGGTAATTGCAGTGGAACTCGAGGGAGGCGATCACTGATGGCCGGTGAAGCGCTTCTTAAGGTGCAGGGCGTCGAAACCTATTACGGGAACATTCGCGCGCTTGCAGGTGTCGATGTCGAGGTCAACCGCGGCGAGATCGTCAGTCTCATCGGCGCCAACGGTGCCGGCAAGTCCACCCTGATGATGACCATCTGTGGCAGCCCGCAGGCGCGCCATGGCCAGGTGATCTTCGACGGCGAGGACATCACCAAACTTCCGACCCATCTGATCGCGCGCAAGCGCATTGCCCAGTCGCCCGAAGGCCGGCGCATCTTCCCGCGCATGACGGTGCTGGAAAACCTGCAGATGGGCGCCAATCTCGACAACCTGAAATTCTTCAAGGAAGACGTCGAGAAGATCTTCACGCTGTTTCCGAGGCTCAAGGAGCGTCAGAGCCAGCGTGGCGGTACCCTGTCAGGTGGCGAGCAGCAGATGCTGTCGATCGGCCGAGCGCTGATGGCGCGTCCGAAGCTTCTCCTGCTGGACGAGCCCTCGCTCGGTCTCGCACCGCTGATCGTCAAGGGCATCTTCGAGGCGATCAAGAAACTGAACACGGAAGAGGCACTTACCGTGTTCCTCGTCGAGCAGAACGCCTTTGCCGCGCTCAAGCTTTCCGACCGGGCTTACGTCATGGTCAACGGCAAGGTCACCATGTCGGGATCGGGCAAGGAGCTTCTCGCCAATCCGGAAGTGCGTGCGGCTTATCTCGAAGGCGGAAGGCATTAGGAGTTCGACATGCAGGGACTTTTCTTTGAAGAAGCCGATGGCGTGCACTTCGTGCTCCGCTTCCTGGTGCTGCTCCTCGGCTTCTGGACGGCATGGCGCACCGGCAAGGCTGTGGCCGAGGGCTGGAGCGGGCTTGGCACGGTCGTCGTCTATACGCTGCTTCTCGCCATCGTGATGCGTTTCATGCATTTCGCGCTGTTCGAGGGACCGTTCATCAACGCCACCTATTACATCCTCGACGTGGTGGTGTTGCTGGTGTTTTCGATTGCCGGCTTCCGCATCCGCAGGACGCGCCAGATGGTGCAGAACTACTACTGGCTGTACGAGCCGACTTCCGCTTTCGGGTGGAAGAAGAAGCATTGACAGCTTGAGTTTTCTGCCCTCAGATTGCTCCAGGTAAATCCAAGAACTGGAACCTGAGGGAACAATTACCGGGACGATCATGGTGGGTATCGTCCTGGGCTAACTAACTCGACCCGCTTAAAAAAACTGGGAGTAAATCAATGAAGAAGTCTCTTCTTTCGGCTGTTGCGCTGACCGCCATGGTCGCTTTCAGCGGCAGCGCATGGGCTGATATTCTCGTTGGCGTTGGCGGACCGGTCACGGGCCCGAACGCGGCCTTCGGCGCACAGCTCCAGAAGGGTGCTGAACAGGCTGCTGCAGACATCAATGCTGCTGGCGGCATCAACGGCGAGATGATCAAGATCGTTCTCGGCGACGACGTATCCGACGCCAAGCAGGGCGTTTCGGTTGCCAACAAGTTCGCGTCCGATGGCGTGAAGTACGTCATCGGCCACTTCAACTCCGGCGTTTCGATCCCGGCTTCGGAAGTCTACGCTGAAAACGGCATCCTCCAGGTGAGCCCGGCCTCGACCAACCCGGTCTTCACCGAGCGCGGCCTGTGGAACACGTTCCGTACCTGCGGCCGTGACGACCAGCAGGGCGGCGTTGCCGGCAAGTACATCGTCGACAACTTCAAGGACGGCAAGATCGCCATCGTTCACGACAAGACGCCTTACGGCCAGGGTCTTGCCGACGAAACCAAGAAGGCCATGAACGAAGCTGGCCTGAAGGAAGTCATCTACGAGGGCGTAACGCCGGGCGACAAGGACTATTCGGCTCTGATCGCCAAGATGAAGCAGGCTGGCGTTACGCTCGTCTACTGGGGCGGTCTGCACACCGAAGCTGGCCTGATCATGCGCCAGATGAAGGACCAGGGCATCCAAGCTCCGATGATGTCGGGTGATGGTATCGTTTCGAACGAACTTGCTTCGATCGCTGGCGACGCTGTTGACGGCACGCTGATGACGTTTGCTCCGGATCCGCGCAAGAATCCGGCTGCGACTGAACTCGTCGAGAAGTTCCGCAAGTCTGGCTTCGAGCCGGAAGCCTACACGCTCTACGCCTACGCTGCCCTCCAGGTTATCGCACAGGCTGCGGAGAAGGCCGGCACGACCGAAAGCGAAAAGGTTGCCGAAACCATCAAGTCTTCCGGTCCGTGGAAGACCGCGATCGGCGAACTCGGCTTCGACGAAAAGGGCGACATCACCCGTCCGGACTACGTCATGTACAAGTGGGGCAAGGGCGCCGACGGCAAGTACACCTACACCGAGATGTGATTTCGGCCATCTGGCCAGATCATCTCGATCTTTTGGAGAAGCCCGGCGTTGCCGGGCTTTTTCGCGTTCAGGCATGACGGCGAGCGCCACCCAAGCGCCCACGATCGGAACATTCGCCGGGAAAACGGGTTGGTTTCTGCACAACAGGAGAACAGCCCCATGTCATTGCACGTCTCAGATATCAAAGGCACCATCACCAGCTTCCTGGTCGAGGTAGGCCTCGCAGACCCGGAAAAGGTCGTCGCGAATGAGGCGCACCCGCCGCTGCTGACCCGGGAGCAGGAACTTCTTGTCCAGTGCTACCGGTCGGGCCAGATCGACGCTGACCAGTGGCGGATCCATCTGGAAGAAGATCCGGCGCTCGCTGCCTATTTTGCCTCCGGCGTCACCCACTGACGCGGACTGATTGGAGCCAGTGCCTGTAGACATGGGCACTGGTCATCCTTGACGCTCTTCCCTTAAACCTCCGTTCGCCGCAGAAGGTAGTCGAGCCCGCCGACGCGGAACCAGCGATACCCATATGCGTCGAGCAGGAGCTTGTGCTTGCCGTTCTCGCCGGCCTCGGTGTTGGCGTGGTCGGCGATGTCGATCAGTTTGTTCCCGTGCTCCTCCAGCCCGACGTCGAAGGTCACTTCGATCGGCACCGACTTGAGGTTATGGATCAGCAGCACAGAGTTGCCGCGCCAGTCATACCGCAGCGCCAGCACGCCCTTGTCGCTCGTCTCGACCGGCGTGCAGACGCCGACGCCAATCTCGGGCGCTTCCTTACGCATGCGGATCAGCCGCTCCGTCCAGTTGAGGAGCGAATTCGTTTCCCGGCGCTGATGCGCCACGTTCAGGTGCTCAAAACCGAATGGGCCGCCGCTGATCACCGGCAGCACCGGCTTGTTGCTCTTGGTGAAACCGCCATGCGGTTCGTCCGACCATTGCATCGGTGTGCGGGCGCAGTTGCGCTCGGGTAGCGACAGGTCGTCACCCATGCCGATCTCGTCGCCATAACGGATCACCGGGGTTCCCGGCAGTGAGAACATCAGGCTGTAGGCGAGTTCCAGCCGCCGCCGGTCATTCTGCAGCATCGGCGCCAGGCGCCGGCGGATGCCGCGGTCGTAAAGCTGCATGTCCTTGTCCGGCCCGAACTCCTGAAACACCTTCTGGCGCTGCTTTTCCGTCAGGCGCCCAAGGTCGAGCTCGTCGTGGTTGCGCAGGAATAGGCCCCACTGGCCGGTTGCCGGCCGGTCGCGCGTCTCGTTGATGGCCTTGGCAAGTGGCTCGGCATCGGCTGCCGCCAGTGCGTAGAACATCGCCTGGTTGACGTGGAAGTTGAACATCATCTGCATGCGGTCGCCATCATCGCCGAAATATTTCAGCGTCTCCTTCGGCACCACATTGGCTTCCGCGAGAATGACGGAGTCACCCTGGCGCCACTGCAGGAACTCGCGGAAGGTCCGCAGCATGTCGTATTGCGGCTTGGATTTGGTGACCTCGGCGCCTTTCTCGTCGATCACGAAGGGAACGGCATCCATCCGGAAGCCGGACACGCCGAGCTGGATCCAGAAGCCCATGATCTTCAGGATCTCCGCCTGAACATGCGGGTTGGCGGTGTTGAGGTCCGGCTGGAACTTGAAAAAGCGGTGGAAGTAATACTGCTTGGCCTTCTCGTCATAGGTCCAGGTGGTTTTCTGCACCCCGGGAAAGACCATGCCTTCGTCGGCATTGGCCGGCTTCTTGTCCGACCAGACATACCAGTCGCGGTAGAACGAGTTCGGGTCGCTGCGCGCCTGCTGGAACCAGGGGTGCTGGTCGGAGGTGTGGTTGACGACGAGGTCGATCAGCACGCGGATGCCGCGCTGCTTGGCGCCATGGGTGAACTCCACGAAGTCGCCCAGCGTGCCGTAGCGCGGATCGACATTGTAGTAGTCGGACACGTCATAGCCGTCGTCCTTCTGCGGGGAGACCTGGAAGGGCATCAGCCAGATCGCCGTGACGCCGAGACCCGCGAGGTAATCGAGACGTCGTTGTAGCCCCTGGAAGTCCCCGACACCGTCGCCATTGGCATCCATGAAGGTCTCGACGGACAGGCAATAAATGACGGCGTTCTTGTACCAGAGGTCGTTGATCACGCGGTAGCTCCTGGGATGGGGGTCCCGGGGGCAATCCGTTTATCGCGATTTTGTTCCAGGAGCAGAAGCGGTCGCCATATCGAGCCGAGTTACCTGCCCGAAGCGGCTGCCGTTAGGAATGTGTCAACGAAGATGGCAAGACTGTGCCGTTATACCTAAGGACGATGGCAGATGCGGCAGAAACGCGGCAAACCGGGCGTGTATATCGCCAGTATTTACTGGTGAATGTTTGGGACAGGGTGCAACAAATCGTTCCTGTTAAAGGCTTTTTAGCTGTGTTAGATACACTGCATCGGACGGGTTGGGCACACCGATCCAGTCAGGGCATGTACCCCGCATATAACGAACACACAGCACCCACCATGAGGCGTTGATGGCTTTTGCTTGCGTTGCCGGTACCTTCTCACGTTCAGCTCTCGCACGCAGTTTTGCCGTTGGAGCTGTTTTTTTTGGCGCCATGACCGGCGGCGCTTTTGCAGGTTGCGGCCAACCTCTTCAACCAGGCCGTCACGTGATGACCATCGAGACGGATGATGGCGCGCCGCGCCGCGCTGTCTATTTCATTCCTTCTGGTTACACCGGCAAGGACAAGGTCCCTGTTGTCTTCGATCTCCATGGTAGCCACAGCAATCCTGAATCCCAGCTGAACAGAAGCTCCTGGGACAAGGTTGCGGAGAAAAATGGCTTCATCGCCGTCGCCTTGCAGGGCAGCCTTCCGGGTAACGCCTCCGGAACCTACGCCTGGAACGTCCCTTACGTGACGACCCAGGAAGGCGGCCGCGACGAGATCAGCTATATCCACGCCGCGATCGATACGGTGAAGGAGGAGTTCTGCGTGGATCCGTCGCGGATTTATGCCTCCGGTTATTCCGGTGGCGGACGCATGTTGTCCGCCTTCCTCTGCTCCGGCCAGGACGTGTTTTCGGCCGCTGGCTTCGTTCATTCGCTGCGCGCCGGCCGCCCGGTGCAGAGCGATGGAAAGTGGGGGCCGGACAAGGCCAACTGCAGCCCGGCCAAGCCGATCTCGATCATCGCCTTTGCGGGTGTGAAGGACCACGCGAACCCCTATGGCGGTGGCGGCAAGGCTTATTGGCAGTACAGTTTCAAAACCGCCGTGCAGCGCTGGACGGAGCTTGATGGCTGCACCGGCAACGGCGACTCCAAGAGGGCCGACGGCGTGATCTTCAGCCTCTACGGCACCTGCAAGAACGGCGCGCGCATCGCCGCATATACCTTCGAAAACGGCGGCCACGAATGGCCAAAGCCTGCTCCGGCGACGGAAGCGGTGCTTGCAGCCGCAAAGGATAGCGCGGCGAGCGTCACCAAGGTTGCCGCGGTTGCCCCGAGCAAGCCTTCGTTCGAAACGAGTATTGATCCTGCCTCGCGGATGTGGGATTTCTTCGGCAAGGCCGACAGCACGGATATGATTGCCACTGCTTCTCCCGCGAAGGGCGGCGCAACGCCCAAGTCTGGCACAGCCGTTGCATCGGATTGCCAGATGCAGGCGGAGCTTCAGGGGACATCGTGCAGCAGCAACCAGCCGATCGATATGCGCCGCAGCGGGCAAGGGGCAAAGGGCGCCTTGTAACCAAGGCTTTCGGCGGGCGCACGCGGCTTGCCGAATTTTTCCAGGAAGGCTGCGCAAAAATTCGCCTTCCGGAAACGTTTTCGCCTGAAATGGAGGCGATCCTCATCAATACGTCAGGGGGACTGACGGGCGGCGACGTGATCGAATGGTCCGTCGCCGCCGCGGCTTCTACCCGGCTTTCGGTGACGACGCAGGCGAACGAAAAGATCTACAAGGCATCCGCCGACACCGCTTCGGTTTCCACCCGGATTTCCGTCGGGCCCAGCGCATCGGTGCATTGGCTGCCACAGGAAACCATCCTCTTCGACCAGGCGTCGCTGACGCGGCGGCTTGATGTCGAGCTTTCCGATACTTCCGAATTCCTGGCCGTCGAGGCCGTTCTGCTTGGCCGCAAGGCAATGGGGGAGGCTGTTGCCAACGGCACGTTCCGCGACCGCTGGCGCATCCGCCGCGATGGCAAACTTCTCCATGCCGAAGAAATGAAGCTCGACGGCGAGATCGAGCGCCTGACCCGGGCAACGGCGGTGCTCTCCGGCCGGGTCGCCTTCGCGACACTTTTCTATGCCGGGCCACTGACCGACGCGCTTCTTCCGAAGCTGCGGGCGTGCCTGGAAGGTACGGCCGGTGGCGCAAGCACCTGGAACGGCAAGATCATCGCGCGTCTTGTTGCCGCCGATGGATATGCTCTGAGGAAAATCCTGACACCGGTAATTTCCGTATTGCGTAACGGCGCTCCAGTGCCGAAAGTCTGGAACATCTGACCTTGCCGAACCTGCATCCCGAAGCGGTACCCCAATGAACCTGACGCCACGAGAAAAAGACAAGCTGCTGATTTCCATGGCAGCCATGGTTGCCCGTCGCCGGCTGGAGCGCGGCGTGAAGTTGAACTACCCGGAAGCGATCGCCCTGATCACCGACTTCGTCGTCGAAGGCGCGCGTGACGGCCGTTCGGTTGCGGACCTGATGGAGGCCGGTGCGCATGTCATCACCCGCGACCAGGTGATGGAAGGCATCCCCGAGATGATCCACGACGTGCAGGTCGAGGCGACGTTTCCCGACGGCACCAAGCTTGTCACCGTCCATGAACCGATCCGTTAACGCGTTGGGAGATTGATTCATGATCCCTGGTGAAGTCATTGCCGCAACAGGCGAAATCGAGCTGAATGCCGGCGCGCCGACCGTCACGATCGAGGTGTCGAATACCGGCGATCGCCCGGTCCAGGTCGGCAGCCACTACCATTTCTATGAGACGAACAACGGCTTGGCCTTCGATCGCGAGAAAGCGCGCGGCATGCGGCTTGATATCCCCGCAGGCACGGCGGTGCGGTTCGAGCCCGGCCAGACGCGGCAGGTAACGCTCATTCCGCTGTCGGGTCGCCGTGCCGTTTACGGCTTCCAGCAGAAGATCATGGGTGCCTTGTGAAACGGGTCCTTTTCCCGCAGACGCAGATCGAGATGACCATGTGTGCCGGTGAAGACCTCGCCGAAGCCGACAGGGCGCTGAACGCCGAATACCAGGCGCTGCGCAAATTGACCAAGGCGCGTGATGCCGATGCCGGGGAAGGGCAGGCGGGTTTAGACACGGCGCTGGTAAAGGCGCAGCGTGCCTGGGTGGCCTATCGGGATTCCTGGTGCGAGGCCTTCGCTTATCAGGCGCATGGCGGCACCATGGAGCCGCAACTCAATGCCGAATGCCAGGCTGAGCTGACGCGCAAGCGCACCGACGAACTCAAGGCTCTCGCCGACAATCTCTAGAACGGTCGTTGCAGACGATGACCCGACCCGCTTTGACAAGGTAGACCGCCCATGCCCCACAAGATGTCCCGCGCGGCTTATGCCTCCATGTTCGGCCCCACCACCGGAGACAAGGTGCGTCTCGCCGATACCGAGCTTTTCATCGAGGTGGAGAAGGACTTCACCACCTATGGTGAGGAGGTGAAGTTCGGCGGCGGCAAGGTGATCCGCGATGGCATGGGCCAGAGCCAGGCGACACGGGCCGAGGGGGCGGTGGATACCGTCATCACGAATGCGCTGATCGTTGACCATAGCGGCATCTACAAGGCCGATGTGGGCCTCAAGGATGGCCGCATCCATGCCATCGGCAAGGCCGGCAATCCGGATACCCAGCCGGGCGTGACAATCATCGTCGGCCCATCCACGGAAGCGATTGCCGGCGAAGGCAAGATCCTGACGGCCGGCGGCATGGACGCGCATATTCACTACATCTGCCCGCAGCAGATCGAGGAGGCGCTGATGAGCGGCGTCACCTGCATGCTCGGCGGCGGCACCGGCCCGGCGCACGGCACGCTTGCCACCACCTGCACCGGCGCCTGGCACATCGAGCGGATGATCGAGAGCTTCGATGCCTTCCCGATGAACCTCGCGCTTGCCGGCAAGGGCAATGCCTCGCTGCCGGCGCCGCTGGAGGAAATGATCCTTGCGGGCGCATCGTCGCTGAAGCTGCACGAGGACTGGGGCACGACGCCGGCGGCGATCGACAACTGCCTCACCGTCGCCGACCAATACGACGTGCAGGTTATGATCCACACCGACACGCTGAACGAAAGCGGCTTCGTGGAGGACACGATCTCCGCCATCAAGGGCCGCACCATCCATGCGTTCCACACCGAGGGCGCGGGCGGCGGGCACGCACCCGACATCATCAAGGTGTGCGGCAACCCCAACGTCATCCCGTCATCGACCAATCCGACCCGGCCCTATACGGTCAATACGCTCGCTGAACACCTCGACATGCTGATGGTCTGCCATCACCTGTCACCATCGATCCCGGAAGACATCGCTTTTGCCGAAAGCCGCATCCGCAAGGAGACGATCGCGGCCGAAGACATCCTGCACGACATCGGCGCCTTTTCGATCATCTCTTCGGACAGCCAGGCCATGGGCCGCGTCGGCGAGGTCGCGATCCGCACCTGGCAGACCGCCGACAAGATGAAGCGCCAGCGCGGCCAACTGAAGGAAGAGACCGGCGACAACGACAATTTCCGCGTCAGGCGCTACATCGCCAAATATACGATCAACCCGGCCATCGCCCATGGCGTCAGCCACGAGATCGGCTCCGTCGAAGTCGGCAAGCGCGCCGACCTCGTGCTCTGGAGCCCGGCCTTCTTTGGGGTGAAGCCGGAGATGGTGCTGCTGGGCGGGTCGATTGCCGCCGCCCCAATGGGCGATCCGAACGCGTCGATCCCGACGCCGCAGCCGATGCATTACCGGCCGATGTTTGCTGCTTACGGCAAGCTGCGCACCAACTCCTCCGTTACCTTCGTTTCCCAGGCGGCGCTGGATGGCGGGCTTGCGCAGCGGCTTGGCGTTGCCAAGAAACTGGTCGCTGTGAAGAATGTGCGCGGCGGCATCGGCAAGGCATCGATGATCCATAATTCGGCCACCCCGCATGTGGAGGTCGATCCGGAAACCTATGAAGTGCGCGCCGATGGCGAACTGTTGACCTGCCAGCCGGCGACCGTGCTGCCCATGGCGCAGCGCTACTTCCTGTTCTAAGGACACCTGCATGCAACATATCCATTCCTACCGCCCGGCCGGTGAAGTCAGCGATCCGCCGATCGACGTCGTGACGCTGCCGCACGATCTTCGCCACCTGCGCCGCAAGCTGCTCCACCTCTCGAACGGCGACATGGTGATGCTGGACCTCAAGGAGGCGGTGCTGTTCCACCACGGCGACCGGCTGGTGCTCGAAGATGGCGATACGATCGAGGTGAGGGCGGCGCCAGAGAAGTTGTTCGAGGTGAAGGGGCGCGACACGCTGCACCTCATCGAGCTCGCCTGGCATCTGGGCAACCGGCACCTGTCGGCGCAGATTGAGGAAGGCCGCATCCTGATCCTGCGCGACCATGTGATCCGCGCGATGCTGGAGGGGCTTGGCGCCACCGTCAGCGAGGTGGAGGAAGGTTTCCAGCCGGCGCGCGGCGCCTATCACTCGCACGGCCACAATCATTCTCACGATCACCACGGACACTGACCGGTTGTGAACGAGAATTCCCAGACGCGGGCCCTGCTACGACTGATGGCTTGGCTGTCGCCGGCCTTCCCGATCGGCGGCTTTGCCTGGTCCGGCGGGTTGGAGCGGGCCGTTGCCGATGGGCTGGTGAAGAGCGGGGAAGACCTCGGCGCTTGGCTGCAAACGGTGATGTATCACGGAGCTCTGTGGACAGACGCGGTACTGCTCATTGATGCATGGCGCAGCGCGGACGACCGGGCCCGGCTGCAGGAACTCTCTGAGCTGGGCTTGGCGCTGGCCGGATCGGCGGAGCGCTTCACCGAAACTCTTTCGCTCGGCAAGGCCTTCATCGCGGCCGCAGCCGCATGGCCGGACGAGGTTCTGCATCGCGTGCCAAAGGACGTTCCTTATCCGGTTGCGGTCGGGGCTGTCGCGGCCGCCCACGGCGTCCCGGTGGAGCAGGCGCTTGCGGCTTACCTGCATGCGGCGGTCTCGCAGGCGGTGTCGGCCGGCATCAGGCTCGGCTGTTGCGGTCAAACGGAAGGCGTCGGCATCCTCGCCAAGCTCGAGGAGCCGATCGAAGCGCTGACGAGCCGGGCAGCGGCCCTGACGCTTGATGATCTCGGCACGGCAACGGTGCAGGCGGAGATCGCTTCACTTCGGCATGAGACACAGCATTCGCGCCTGTTCCGGAGCTGAGGTGCGGGCTAGAATTCGGACGGATTGAAAGGACGGCACATGAAATCGGCAAATGGTCCTCTGCGGGTCGGCATCGGCGGCCCGGTCGGCTCCGGCAAGACGGCGTTGACGGAGAAGCTCTGCAAGGCCATGCGCGAGGACTATTCGGTCGCCGTCGTCACCAACGACATCTACACCCGCGAAGATGCCGAGGCGCTGGTGCGCATGCAGGCCCTTTCCTCCGACCGCATCGTCGGCGTGGAAACCGGCGGCTGCCCGCATACGGCGATCCGCGAGGATGCAACGATCAACCTGCAGGCCATTGCCGGGCTCAATGAACGCATCCCGGATCTCGACGTGATCTTCATCGAGTCAGGTGGCGATAATCTCGCCGCGACCTTCTCGCCCGACCTTGCCGACATTACCATCTATGTCATCTCCACCTGCCAGGGGGAGGAAATCCCGCGAAAGGGCGGGCCAGGAATCACCCGCTCCGACCTTCTGGTCATCAACAAGAAGGATCTCGCGCCTTACGTGGGCGTCGATATCGATGTCATGGATCGTGACGCGGCGCGGATGCGCGAAATGAAGCCGCATGTGTTTACCGACCTCAAGCGCGGAGAGGGCGTCGACCACGTCGTGCGCTTCCTGAAACAGCAGGGCGGGCTTTGAAGCCGTGGTCGGATGCTAGAACTTATCAAACTCCTCCTGGCGCGGTGGTTTCCACCCAAGCCAGACGAAGAGACCGCCGATGAGGTCGCGACCCTTGCCGTCGACCAGGCGGATGCGGCGGCCGAGATCCGGCGGCTCGTCTGGAGCGGCTTTGAGGCGCAGGACGCGATCCTCGACATCGTGCTCGAAGGTTATCCGGAGCCCAGCCTCCTGAGCGAGGCGGACCGCCAATGGCTGGCCGACGAGATCGCGCGGCAGTTTGCCCAGAAGCTTCGCGAGGAGACGGATTGGCCGACGAGGACCGATTGGGATCGGCTGGATTCAGCCTTTGTGGTGCTGCGGGCGAATGGCGTCATCGCGCTTCATGATGCCGGCGTTACCCAGGCAGATGCCTTTGCCGAGGTCGCCGCCGAATATCAGATGCGCAAGGAAGTCGATGTCGGGTCCGAGGGCTTCGTTTTCTACGGCGAGGAGGACATCACCGCGGCCCTGGCGGGCGAATCCCTTTACCTCACCTTCGGCGCGTTCCAGAACCGGATGGAAAACACGCCGGTGATCGCGGAGCAGATCATCGAGACGCTCGCCAAGAAGGGGCTTCGTGCCACCTGGAGCGGCGACATCGGCAAGAAGATGCTGATCACGCCCTTCGAGTGGCAGAAGCGCAGCCCCGCGATCGGTTTCGAGGACATAGTGCTCTGAGGGCGGTGCCCCCTCCATCAAGTCCGCAGGACGTCCCGCAGCGCCTGCACGTCGCCCACCTGGATGATGCGTCCGCGAACCGTGACGCCGATCTCGCGAAGCTTGGAGAAGGCACGTGACAGGGCTTCCGGCGCCAGGCCAAGCTGGCCCGCGAGCAGGCTCTTCTGGAAGGGCAGGCGCACGGCCGCCGGGCCGCCATCTACGGGACAATGGGCAAGGATATAGTTCGCGACCCGCTGCGGCGCCGTATGCAGCCGGTCATTGGCAACGCAGTCCAGCGTCGTCAGCAGGTGTTGAGAGAGCATTGTAAGGAGGGCGGCCGCCACATCCCGTTCCTGCTCGGCAAGTGCGCGGACAGCCTTGAGGTCGAATGCGGCTACGGTGGCGGATTCTGCCGTCTGCGCGTGGTAGCGGTACCTTCTGTTGCCAAACAACAGGCATTCGGCGAAGGTATCGCCCGGACCGCAGATCCTGAGATCCGCTTCGCGGCCTTCACGGTTCAGGCGGTAGAGGCGCACATAGCCGCTCAGGACGCAGAAGAAGGAGCTTGCCGTCTCGCCGTCGCGAAAGATCAGGTGCCGGGCGGGCAGGCTGGTGACCGTCATCGCTGCCATCAAACGCGCAGCCGATGCGCTGCTCAGGTTCGACATGAACGGTGTCTTCATGAGCATCGCGTGGTCACGACTGCTGAGCTTTAGATTGGTATTCATCGTCCCCGATGTCCGATTGAGCTGCTTGATCGCCGCGCACGATAGCGTCTCGGGAACATCGCGTTTTGACATTGATCAAACTGCAGCAGAGCCGGCTCGAAAATCAAGTCTAGTAACGAAAAACGCCGAACCCTGAGAGCCCGGCGCTTGATGTCTTAGCTTGAATGCAGCGGTTATTCGGCAGCCATCGGCGGCAGGCGAAGCACCTTGCTGCTGGCATGCGTGCCCGGCGACCGGTCGTCGTTGGCGCTGGTCTGGCGCTCGATATGCGCCAGCCGCTCCTCAAGGGTCTGGATCGCCTCGGCGTTCTTGCGAGCTTCCTTGCTGAGTTCTTCCGTCGTCAGGCCCAGGTCTTCCTCTTCCTTCTTGCCGACGAGGCGGCCGAAGATGCGGCCGAGCAGGCGCGACAGGTCGTCCATGATGAGGAAGAAGGATGGAACCACGACCAGCGACAGCACGGTCGAGACAATAATGCCGCCAATCACCGCAATTGCCATCGGGGCACGGAACGAACCGCCTTCGCCAACGCCAAGCGCGGACGGCAGCATGCCGGCCGACATTGCGATCGAGGTCATGATGATCGGGCGGGCACGCTTGCGTCCGGCTTCCACCATGGCATGCACGCGCTCCAGCCCGTGCCGCTTCATCTCGATCGCGAAATCGACAAGCAGGATGGCGTTCTTCGTCACGATGCCCATCAGCATCAGGATGCCGATCAGAACAGGCATGGAGAGCGAGTTCTGGGTGATGATCAGCGCCACCGCCACGCCGCCGATTGCGAGCGGCAGCGAGAACAGGATGGTGAACGGCTGGATCACATCCTTGAAGAGCAGGATCAGCACCACGAGCACGAGCATCAGGCCGAGCAGCATCGCATTGCCGAAGCTCTGCGTCATTTCGGCCTGGACCTTTGCGTCACCGCTTTCGGCGAGACGCACGGTCTTCGGGAACTCGGTGGAGTCCACGATGCGCTTGAACTCGTCCGTTGCCGTATCGAGCGCGGTGCCGAAGGGCACGTCGGAGCCGATGGACACGACTCGGTTGCGGTCGTTGCGCTTGATCGAGCTCGGACCTTCCGCGTAGTCGATGTCGGCGACACTGTAGAGCGGCACCGTCGCACCGGTGGCCGTCTTGATCTTCAGCGAGCGGATCGCTGCGAGATCGCGACGCACGTCGAGCGATGCCTGCACCCGGATCGGGATCTGGCGGTCGTCGAGCGAGATCTTGGCAAGCTGTGCATCCACGTCACCGATGGTGGCGACGCGCACCGTCTGCGAGATCTGCTGCGGCGTGATGCCCAGGCGCGATGCCTGGTCCATCCGCGGACGGATCTGCAGTTCCGGACGGGGCAGGGCGCCTTCCGAAGACACGTTCGCCAGGATCGGCGAGGCGCGCAGCTTCGATTCCAGGATGCTGACCGCCTCGTTCAGGTCCTCCTCGTTGGTGGACAGGAAGTTGAACGACAACTCACGCTCGGCGCGGTCATTGACCTTGGAAATGCGAACATCGGGGATAGAGCTGACGGCCGCGAAGATTTCCTTCTCGACATCCCATTGCGGACGCGTGCGGCCTTTATCCTTGATCTTCGGGATCAGGTCGCCCACCACCGGCAGACCCCCGAGGCCCTTGTTGACGATGGTCTTGAGCAACGAATGGTCGATGTTCTTCAAGATCACGCGCACCGTGGCGCGGCGAAGCTCGAGGTCGCCCTTCGGGGAGGCCCCACCCAACACGAAGACGCTCTGGACGCCGTCGATATCGCGCACGGCATCGTAGATGGTATCGGTCGAGGCGGCCGTCTCGTCCAGGGTGGCGTTCGGCGGCAGTTCCACCGAAAGCACGACGCGCGAGCTGTCGTCCGGCGGCAGGAAGCTGCCCGGAACCTGTGCAAGAAGCATCATTGAGCCGATGAGGAAGGCAATTGCCGCCATCAGCGTCGTGTAGCGCCAGTACCACTTGCGGGTCGTGCCGGTGACGAGGCGCGTATAGCCGCGCATGATCCAGCCGTCCTTGTCGTGGTGCTCGTCCATCCCGTCTTCAGGGCTCATCAGGTAGGCGGCCATCAGCGGGGTGATGAGACGCGCCACCATCAGCGAGAAGAAGACGGAGAAGGCGACTGTCAGGCCGAACTGGATGAAGTATTGGCCCGGGATGCCCGGCATGAAGGAGACCGGCACGAAGACCGCGATAATCGTGAAGCTCGTCGCGATAACGGCGAGGCCGATCTCGTCCGCTGCCTCCAGCGCCGCCTTGTAGGGCGTCTTGCCCATCTTGATATGGCGCGCGATGTTCTCGATCTCGACGATCGCGTCATCGACCAGGATACCGGTCGCGAGCGTCAGCGCCAGGAAGCTCACGAGGTTCAGCGAGAACCCCATGACGTCCATGATCCAGAAGGTCGGGATCGCCGAAAGCGGTAAGGCAACGGCGGCAATCAGCGTGGCGCGCCAGTTCCGCAGGAACAGGAACACGACGATAACGGCAAGCAGCGCGCCTTCCATCAGGGTGTGGAGCGCGGCTTCGTAATTGCCATAGGTGAAGTAGACCGAGTCATCGACCATCTCGATCGAGACGTCCGGATGCGCCTTGCGCACCTCGTCCAGGCTTTCCGCCACGGTCTCTGACACAGAGACTTCGCTGGCGCCCTTGGCGCGGAACACGGCAAAGGTGACCGACGGACTGCCATTGAAGCGCGAGAACGACTTCGGCTCCTCATAGGTGTCGGTGATCGCGCCAAGCTCGGACAGCTTCACGAACTGGCCGTTCGGCAGCGTCATCGTCGTGTTGGCGAGCTGCGGCACGCTGCGGGCGTCGCCGAGCGTGCGGATCGTCTGCTCGTTGCCCGCCACCTGGCCACGGCCGGAGCCGAGATCGACGTTGGTGCCGCGCAACTGGTTGCTCACGTCCGCTGCCGTGATGCCATAGGCATCCAGCTTGGCGGGGTTGAGCGAAACACGCACTTCGCGGTCGGCGCCGCCGTAGCGGTCGATCTTGCCGACGCCCGGCTGGCCCTGCAGGCTGCGCTTGATCGTGTCGTCCACGAACCAGGACAGCTCTTCGAGCGTCATGTTGGGCGAGGTGACGGCAAAGGTCTGGATCGCCTGGCCTTCGACATCGACCTTGGTGACGACCGGCTCTTCGATGCCGGCCGGCAGGTCGCTGCGGATCTTGTCGATCGCGTCCTTGGTGTCCTGAACAGCCTCTTCCGTCGGTTTTTCGATACGGAAGACGACAACCGTTTGCGACTGCCCGTCGGTCACGGTCGATTGGATTTCATCAATGCCGCTGATAGAGGCGACCGCGTCTTCGATCTCCTTCGTCACCTGCATTTCGAGCTCGGCGGGTGCGGCGCCGCTCTGCACGACGGTGATCGACACGACCGGAACGTCGATGTTCGGGAAGCGGGTGATCGGCAGCCCGAAGAAGGATTGCATGCCGACGACAAGCAGCAAGGCAAAGCCGAGCAGCGGCGCAATGGGGTTACGGATCGACCAGGCGGAGAAGTTCATGATGGAGGACCTCAGTTCCCAACAGCAGCCGGCTCAGCCGGAACTGGCGCGATCTTGTCACCGTCACGGACGAAGGCACCTGCCTTGGCCACGACCAGGTCGCCGGCCTCAAGGCCGCTGACGACCTGAATGAAGCCACCATCCTGGATTCCGGTTTCGATCTTCACCTGCTTGACGACATTGTCTTCGACCTTGCGCGCGGTGGAACCCTCGCGGCCAGTCGTGACGGCGGAAAGCGGCAGGGCGAGCCCTTCTTCTTCCGCAATGATGATTTCTGCACTGGCATACATGCCGGCACGGGCGCCGGTTTCATCGTCGCTGATCACGACATGAACCGCACCGAGGCGTGTCGTCGGATCGACGGTTGGGGAAACGAGCCTTACCTTGCCTTTGATCTTGTTGCGACCACCGGCAACGGTCACCATGGCCTTCTGTCCGACCTTGATCTTGCGGATGTCGGATTCGGACAGATCGGCGACGAGTTCGATCTCGCCGTCCTTGATGACCGTGAAGAGCGGATTGCCCTGGCCGCTGGCGATGGCGCCGATCTTGGCGGTGCGCGCCGACACGATACCGGCGACCGGCGTCTTCACCCCGGTGCGCTGGAGCTTCAGGTCGATGTCGGCGATCTGTGCGTCCACGACCTTGATGTCCGACTGGCCCACGGCAACGGCCTGCTTGGCAGCGTTGAGCCGCGCCTGGGCGACCTCGACCAGTGCCTCGGCCTGTTCGAGCTGGGAAACAGTGCTGGTGCCGCTCGTGCTCAGCCGCTTGGTGCGGTCTCGTTGCCGGGTCGCGTCTGCCAGGTTCGCTTCGGCCTCGATGACCTGCGCCTGGTACTGCGCAACACCGGCCTCTGCCTTGGCGCGGTTCGCCTCGAGCTGGCTCTTCTGCAGAAGAAGCGCGTCGTCGTTCAGCGTGGCGAGCACGCTGTCGGCCTGCACCTCGTCGCCGACATCGGCATTGAGGCCCTTGATGGACAGGCCTTCGACGAGCGGCTGGACATAAACCTCTTCAACCGGCTTGATCGTGCCGGTGGAGATGACACGGTCGACCAGCGGCTTCTTCACCGTTTCGGTGACGACAATCGAAGGTAGCTTGATTTCCGCCTGTGCGGGTGCCGCAGGCTCTTGCGCATAAGCTGCGCTGGTCGCAAGCAAAGCGACCAAAGCCGTGATACCGGCGGACTTCGGGAACGTACGAAACATGCGAATAATTCCAACCTGAAGTTAGGGGAGAATTTTTCGCTCGGGCAAAACCCGTTTCGCCGCACCCCCCTCAGTGCGTGCTTTTTCCAGTTCAGGTGGTAACCACCCAAAGGGGTTACAAGACTGGCTGCGAAAGATTCCTCAATGCCCGTCGTTTTACGGGTTTGCGCTGCACAAATCAATCGGACATTGTTATATGAAACATGACTTTTGGTTATGATTTACGTCAATGAGCGGACGCGGGTGATGTAACCCGCATCCGCCAAGATCGTTCCGTTGCAGATGTACTACTTCAATGCTGCGTCGGTAATCTCTGTTGTGTAAGCGTTTTCCGGCATCTTGCTAATGATCTTCTGGTCCATCAGCGCCTTTACCGTGCGGTCATAGGTCGCCATGTCGAGCTTGCCGGTACCGATCAGCTTTGCAACTTCGCCCATCATGCGCTTCTGGTGATTTTCGTCCTGGCCGCCGTTGTCCATGACGATTTCAGCCGCTTCATCCGGATTTTCCAGCGCGTAGTGCCAGCCCTTCATCGAGGCGCGGACGAACTTCACCATGGTTTCCTTGAACGCCGGGTCCTTCAACTTTTCTTCGCTGGCATAAAGGCCGTCCTCGAGCAGGTCGTTCCCAAGTTCGGTGTAGTTAAACACCGTCAGGTCTTCCGGCTTAAAGCCAGCATCGATCGCCTGCCAGTATTCGTTATAGGTCATCACCGAGATGCAATCCGCCTGCTTCTGCACGAGCGGCTGCACGTCGAAGCTCTGCTTGAGCACGGTCACGCCGTCCGGGCCGCCATCGGTGCTCAGTCCAAGCTTGGTCATCCAGGCGAAGAACGGATATTCATTGCCGAAGAACCAGACGCCGAGCGTGCGGCCCTTGAAGTCGGCTTCGGTTTTTACCGGGCCATCCTTGGGGCAGATCAGCTGCAGGCCGGACTTCTGGTAGGGCTGGGCGATGTTGACGAGTGGCACGCCCTTTTCGCGCGCCACGAGCGCGCCACCCATCCAGGCGACGATCACGTCGGCACCGCCGCCGGCGATCACCTGTTCCGGAGCGATGTCCGGCCCGCCCGGCTTGATCGTCACGTCCAGGCCTTCTTCTTCATAGAAGCCCTTGTCCTTGGCGACGAAATAACCGCCGAACTGGCCCTGGGCGACCCATTTCAGCTGCAGCGTCACCTTGTCGGCCGCCAGCGCCTGCGCGGCCATCAGCGACACCGCCCCGGCCATCAATGCCATCATCATCTTTTTCATTGCGGTTCCCTCTTTTGTTGCCGGCACCGTGGGGCAGTGCCGGATATTCTCGTCTAACCCCTGCGGTTAGACGGATGCCAGAATGTCGTCGCCCGCTCGCCAAGCGCGACGATGCCATAAAATGCTGAGCCGATGACCGCCGCGACCGCGATTTCGGCCCAGACCATGTCGACGTTCATGCGGCCGATCTCGGTGGAGATGCGAAAGCCCATGCCGACGATCGGCGTCCCGAAGAATTCCGCCACGATGGCACCGATCAGAGCCAGCGTCGAGTTGATCTTCAAGGCGTTGAAGATGAAGGGCATGGCGGCCGGCAGGCGCAGCTTCACCAGCGTCTGGCCGTAGCTCGAGGCATAGGAACGCATCAGGTCGCGCTCCATGTTCCCAGCCGCGGCAAGCCCGGCCACGGTGTTCACCAGCATCGGGAAGAAGGTCATGATCGTGACGACGGCGGCCTTCGACTGCCAGTCGAAGCCGAACCACATGACCATGATCGGCGCCACGCCGATGATCGGCAGCGCCGACATCATGTTGCCAATCGGCAGCAAGCCGCGCCGCAGGAAACCAACGCGGTCGGCAAGGATCGCTACCACGAAGCCACTGGCGCAGCCGAGGATGTAGCCGATCAGCACCGCCTTGAAGATCGTCTGCTGCACATCCGACCAGAGGACGGGAAGCGAAGCGGCGATGCGGGCGCCGATCGCCGACGGTGGCGGCAGGAGCACGAAGGGGACGCCGAAACCGCGCGCCGCCGCTTCCCAGAGGATCAGGATCCAGGCGCCGAAAATGCCGGGGATCAGAAGCCGCAGCAGCCATTGGGCTCCGTTGGAGCGAGGCGTGAGGTAGGAGAGTTCGGAGACAGAGGCCCAGGCCAGCAGCCAGCTCGCACCGATCAGCAGGAAGAAGGCCGTCGACATCTGCCCTTCATTGCCGGTGACGGTGCCAAGCAGCAGGAAGGCCGGCAGGTGTGCCCCGACAAAAAGCACCGCGGCGCGCAGATAGTGATCCGCGCCATCAAGTGCGACCACGGCGATGATGGCGACCGCCAGCACCGCGACCACCAGCATGCCGCTGCCCTGCGGCCCCGTCGCTTGCGCCGAGGTGAGGGGAAGGTAAGCGAGCGAAAGGATCACCAGGAGGGCGGCTAGGAATGCCTGCCAGTTGCGCTTCAACCGCATCATGCCGGCCTCCCGCCCATCGAGCGATCGACAAGCCTGCCAATGAGGCCGATGATGGCGACAAGAGCCGCAGCAAGCAGCGAGCCGACGATGAGCGCCGCCCAGATCTCGATTGTCTGGCTGTAATAGGAGCCGGCCAGAAGTTTGGAGCCGATGCCGGCCACAGCACCGGTCGGCAGTTCGCCGACGATGGCGCCGACAAGGCTTGCGGCAATCGCTACCTTCATCGAGGTGAAGAGGTAGGGGATGGAGGCTGGAACGCGCAGTTTCCAGAATGTCTGCGAGGCGCTGGCGTTGTAGGTGCGCATCAGGTCGAGCTGGATCAGTTCGGGTGAACGCAGCCCCTTCACCATGCCGACCGCGACCGGGAAGAAGGACAGGTAGGTCGAGATCAGCGCCTTTGGAACAAGGCCGGTGATGTTGATCGCGCCAAGCACCACCACCACCATCGGTGCGATCGCCAGGATCGGCACCGTTTGAGACGCGATGATCCAGGGCATGAGGCTGCGATCGAGCGCCTTGACATGCACGATCCCGACCGCGATCAGGATGCCGAGCAGCGTACCGAAGGCAAAGCCGACAACAGTCGACGAGAGCGTCACCCAGCCATGGTAGATCAGGCTGCGGCTCGAGGTGACGCTGCGCATCACCGTGTTCTCGAAGACATTGACCGCCACCTGGTGCGGCGCCGGCAGGACCGGCTTCGGCTGCACCATGGTTTTGCCGATCAGTTCGATCGTCGTTGAGGTTACATTGCCGCGCCGGTCGAGGTCGCGCTGGAACGGCGCGTTCATGAAGAAGGCGGCAACGTACCAGATCGCCACGATGGCGATCAGGATGACCGAGACGGGGATGAGGTGGCTGCGAAAGCCGTCAGGACTGCTATTCTTCATAGCTGTGCCCCGCTCGCAGGCCTTCACGCACCCGGTGAGCGATCTCCAGGAATTCCGGCGTCTCGCGGATCTCCAGCGGCCGCTCCCGCGGAAGGGTCGACTCGATCACGTCGGTCACGCGCCCGGGGCGCGGTGACATGACAACGATCCTGGTGGAGAGATAGACGGCTTCAGGGATCGAATGGGTCACGAAACAGATTGTCTTCTGCGTGCGCGCCCAAAGTTTCAGCAGTTGCTCGTTCAGATGGTCGCGAACGATCTCGTCGAGCGCGCCGAACGGTTCGTCCATCAGCAGAAGATCGGCATCGAAGGCGAGTGCGCGGGCAATCGAAGCGCGCTGCTGCATGCCGCCCGACAGCTGCCAGGGATATTTCTTGCCGAAGCCCGAAAGATTCACGAGGTCCAGCGTCCGCTCGATGCGTTTTGCCCGCTCGGCAGCGGAATGGCCCATGATCTCCAGCGGCAGGGCGATGTTCTTTTCGATCGTGCGCCACGGATAAAGCGCCGGCGCCTGAAAGACATAGCCGTAGGAGCGCGACTTTCGCGCCTCTTCCGGGCTCATGCCGTTGACGGTGATGCTTCCCGATGTCGGCTGCTCCAGATCGGCGATGACTCGGAGAAAGGTCGTCTTACCGCATCCGGATGGTCCGATGAAGGACACGAAGTCGCCTTTGCCGACCTCCAGATCCACGTTCGACAGCGCATGCACCGGACCGTCGCTTGTTTGAAATGTAAGGCCCAGCTTCTTGGCTGAAACGACGGATGACTGATTTTCTGTCATAGTGACCCAGTTTACCTGATCATGTTCCCCGGACTTGATGTCCTGTTTTTCTAGGAGGTCGTGCAATGTCATCCATTCCAGACCTTGATTGCAAGCTGATCCGGCCGAGCGGCGGCTATGCCGGAAAGCAGGGCTTTTCCTACCTCGAGGGCATTTCCGCCCAGAGCAGCGGCGCCACCGGCATCGCCATGATGCTTGTGACGATCCCGCCGGGCGGCCGGGCGAAGGCGCATATGCATGCCGCGCACGAAACGGCGATCTACATCATGGCCGGCGAGGCGGTGACCTATTATGGCGACCGGCTGCAGCACCGTGTCGTCACGCGGGCCGGCGACATGTTCTATATTCCGGCCGGCATGCCGCATCTGCCAATCAACCTCGGGACAGAGCCGTGTACCGCAGTTATCGCCCGCACCGATCCCAACGAGCAGGAAAGCGTCGTCCTGCTGCCGGAACTCGAAAGCCTGGTGAGCGAATAGCGGCGCCATCGGCTCTTCCACCGCTCACACGCCCGAAGCCGGGATGCCCGTCCGCTCCACCTTGCGCGGCGCCGTCAGCTCCTTCCAGGTGGAAAGCGCCTTGTTGACCGCCTGGAAGGGCTCGCGCTTGACGAACTGGCCGTGGCCTTCCTGTGTCTTCATCAGGCTTTCCTCGACCGCCACCACGCCGCGCGTCAGCGTGTAGCGCGGCAGGCCGGTCACTTCCTTGCCCTCGAAGACGTTGTAGTCAATTGACGACTGCTGGCTCTTGGCGCTGATCGTCTTGGAGCGCTTCGGATCCCAGACCACGAGGTCAGCATCGGCGCCGACAAGGATGGCACCCTTGCGCGGATAGATGTTGAGGATCTTGGCGATGTTGGTGGAGGTCACGGCGACAAACTCGTTCATGGTGATGCGCCCGGTCGCCACCCCATAGGTCCAGAGCATCGGCATGCGGTCTTCCAACCCGCCTGTGCCGTTCGGGATCTTGCGGAAGTCGCCAAGCCCGGTGCGCTTCTGGTCTGTCGTGAAGGCGCAGTGGTCAGTCGCCACCACCTGCAGCGAACCGGATGCGAGGCCTGCCCAGAGGGAATCCTGGTGCTGCTTGTTGCGGAACGGCGGCGACATCACGCGGCGGGCGGAGTGGTCCCAATCCTTGTTGAAGTATTCGCTTTCATCGAGCGTCAGGTGCTGGATCAGCGGCTCGCCATAAACGCGCATGCCGTTCTGGCGCGCGCGCCGGATCGCTTCGTGCGACTGCTCACAGGATGTGTGGACGACATAAAGCGGCACGCCCGCCATGTCGGCAATGATGATGGCGCGGTTGGTAGCCTCGCCTTCCACCGACGGCGGGCGGGAATAGGCGTGGCCTTCCGGCCCGTCATTGCCTTCGTCCATCAGCTTCTGCTGCATGGCGGCAACGACATCGCCGTTTTCGGCATGGACGAGCGGCAGGGCGCCGAGTTCCGCGCAACGCTGGAAGGAGGCGAACATCTCGTCGTCGTTCACCATCAGCGCGCCCTTGTAGGCCATGAAGTGCTTGAAGGTGTTGATGCCGTGATGCGCGACCACCGCCTTCATCTCGTTGAACACCTGCTCGCCCCACCAGGTGACCGACATGTGGAAGGAATAGTCACAATTGGCGCGGGTCGCCTTGTTGTCCCAGCGCTTCAGCGCATCAAGCAGCGACTGGCCGGGGTCGGGCAGGCAGAAATCAACGACCATCGTCGTGCCGCCGGCCAGCGCCGCCCGCGTGCCGCTTTCGAAGTCGTCAGCGGAATAGGTGCCCATGAATGGCATTTCGAGATGCACATGCGGGTCGATGCCGCCCGGCATGACGTAACAGCCTGCCGCGTCCAGGGTGGTGTCGCCGGACAGGTTCGGCCCGATCTCGATGATCTTGCCGCCGTCGATCTTCACATCCGCCTTGTAGGTCAGGTCGGCCGTGACGATGGTTCCACCCTTGATGACTGTGGTCATTGTTGTTCCCCTGGCTTTTCAATTGAAGGATAGAAGCGCCGGTTGTCGCTGTTCCTGCTTAGTTGGCCCTTCAGCGCAGCAAGAACGGTGTCGAGTACGGCACGACGCTCCTGGGTGATTTCGTGGTTCCAGAAACGGAGAACGCGGTAGCCGTTCAGGTTCAGCCACCGCGTTCGGATGTCGTCAGAGGCGCTTTGCGCGTGGTGGAAACCGTCGATCTCGACCACCAGGCGCTCTTCGCGGCAGAGAAAATCGACGACGTACGGTCCGAGCGGGACCTGTCTTGAAAACTTGTAGCCATCCAGCAGGCGGTTGCGCAGTTCGCTCCAGAGGCGATACTCCTCCTCCGTCTCGTTGCGCCGGAGCCGTCTCGCCTGGGAGGTCTTGCCAGGACGTCGTTTGGTGACATCGTCGTGTCGCATGACAATTTCCCCCTCATCCGGCCCTTCGGGCCACCTTCTCCCCGTTGGGGAGAAGAACTTCCCTCGCGCATGACCCGCCATCGCCCAAAAGATCGGGCGGCGCTGACAGGTTGAAGGGGGCGGACAGATCCTGTGCACCTCACTTCTCCCCAGCGGGGAGAAGGTGGCCCGAAGGGCCGGATGAGGGGGCCTTGGCCAAGACCAGCATCGCCTACTCCACAATCTCCGCGGTCTCCAGAACCGCGTGGAAAAGCACGTCGCAGCCGGCAGAGGCCCATTCCCTGGAGATGTCCTCGGCCTCGTTGTGGCTGAGGCCGCCGACGCAGGGGCACATGATCATCGTCGCCGGTGCCACCTTGGCGGCCCAGCAGGCGTCGTGACCGGCACCTGAAATCACGTCCATGTGGCTGTAGCCGAGCCGTTCGGCAGCACCGCGGACACGACCGACCAGGGTGGGGTCGAAGGTCACCGGGTCGAAATGCCCGACCGCCTCGACCGAACAGCCGACCCCCAGGCCATCGCAGATCTCTGACGCTCGTTTTTCGATCGCGGCGCGCATGCGGTCCAGCTTGTCCTGGCTCGGGGTACGGATATCGACGGTGAAGACGACCTTGCCCGGCAGCACGTTGCGGGAGTTCGGAGTGAAGAACATCTGGCCAACGCCACCAACGGCGCCCGGCTGTTCGGACATTGCCACTTCCTGCACCATTTCCAGGATGCGGGCCATGGCAAGCCCGGCATTGACGCGCATGTTCATCGGCGTGGAGCCGGTATGGGCCTCGCGGCCGGTCAGGGTGAATTCGAGCCACCACAAGCCCTGGCAGTGCGTGACCACGCCGATCTGCTTGTTCTCGGCCTCCAGGATCGGCCCTTGCTCGATATGGTATTCGAAATAGGCGTGCATCTTGCGGGCGCCGACCTCCTCGTCGCCCACCCAGCCGATCCGTTGCAACTCGTCGCCGAACGTCTTTCCTTCCGGATCCTTGCGGGCATAGGCGTAGTCGATGGAATGGACGCCCGCAAAAACACCCGAGGCCAGCATGGCGGGCGCAAATCGCGCGCCTTCCTCGTTCGTCCAGTTTGTCACGACGATCGGATGCTTGGTCTTGATGCCGAGGTCGTTCATGCTGCGAACCACTTCAAGGCCGCCGAGCACGCCAAGCACGCCATCGAACTTGCCGCCCGTCGGCTGGGTGTCGAGATGGCTGCCGATGTAGACGGGAAGCGCTTCCGGGTCAGTGCCGGCGCGGGTGGCAAACATTGTGCCCATCTTGTCAACGCCGATCGTCATACCTTCGGCTTCGCACCAGGTCTGGAACAGCTTACGGCCTTCGCTGTCGGCGTCGGTCAGGGTCTGGCGATTGTTGCCGCCGGCGACCCCGGGGCCAATCTTGGCCATCTCCATCAGCATGTCCCAGAGACGGTCGCCATTGACGCGCAAGTTCTCGCCTGGTGCTGCCACCATGTGATCTGTCCTCACCTGTTATACCCGCCAAAGAAAGCGGTCTGCTGCTGTTCCCGTGGTCGCCTCGGTGCCGCGTTTCGACACCTGAAGTTTCGGCGTTGCGTTTGTTATGCTTGTCGCCGATAATTTGACCGATTGGTAAAACATTACAATTTCCGCGGCTTCACTCAAGCTCTATTTCGGGAAAATCCCAGAGGAAAATCTGGTGGCCGAACTTCTTGGGGGAACGGGCGGGAAGGGGGCGTAAGAAAAGCATGGCCATCCCGCGTGCGGCGAAAACCCAGAGACGAACGCGCATCCAGGAGGAGAAGGAGGAGCGAATCCTTGAAGCCGCGCTCGACGTATTTTCAGTCAGCGGCTTCCGCGGCACGACCATTGACCAGATCGCCGAGGCGGCCGGCATGTCAAAGCCCAATCTCCTTTATTATTTCCGCACCAAGGAGGCGATCCACCGGCAGCTCATCGACCGCGTTCTCGATACCTGGCTGGAGCCGTTGCGGGCGTTCAACGCTGAGGGAAACCCGGAAGCCGAGATCCGCTCCTATATTCGCCGCAAGCTGGAGATGGCGCGCGACTTCCCGCGCGAAAGCCGGCTGTTTGCCAACGAGATCCTGCAGGGTGCACCGCATATCGAGGATGAGTTGAAAGGCCCGCTCAAGGACCTCGTCGACGAGAAGGCGGAAGTGATCCGCACCTGGGCGCGCGCCGGCAAGATCGCCAAATGCGATCCCTACCATCTGATCTTCTCGATTTGGTCGACGACGCAGCATTATGCCGACTTTGACGTGCAGGTGCGCGCGGTGCTCGGCCATAACCTGTCGGGCGAGGGTCGTTTCGAAGATGCCGCGCGTTTCCTCGAAAAGCTTTTCATGGACGGGTTGCGGGTGACTGCCACCAGCTAGAGACGGCGGGTCTTCATCGAACGCCACGAACGAAAACGCCGGCACAAGGCCGGCGTTTCCAATCCTTGGGAGGATCGAGATCAGGCAGCAGCCGAAGCGTAGCCTTCGGTCGGCACTTCCGAGATGGTCTTCAGGACCTGGGAAGCGATCTGGTAAGGGCAGCCCTGCGAGTTCGGGCGGCGGTCTTCCAGGTAACCCTTGTAGCCGTTCTTCACGAAGGAGTGCGGTACGCGGATCGAAGCGCCACGGTCAGCAACACCGTAGGAGAACTTGTCCCAAGGTGCCGTTTCGTGCTTGCCGGTCAGGCGCAGGTGGTTGTCCGGGCCGTAAACGTTGATGTGGTCCAGCAGGTTCTTTTCGAACTGCGCCATCAGCGCCTCGAAATATTCCTTGCCGCCCACTTCGCGCATGAACTTGGTGGAGAAGTTGCAGTGCATGCCCGAACCGTTCCAGTCGGTGTCGCCGAGCGGTTTGCAGTGGAACTCGATGTCGATGCCATACTTTTCGCAGAGGCGGAGAAGCAGGTAACGCGCCATCCAGATCTGGTCGGCAGCCTTCTTGGAGCCCTTGCCGAAAATCTGGAATTCCCACTGGCCCTTGGCCACTTCGGCATTGATGCCTTCGTGGTTGATGCCGGCAGCCAGGCAAAGATCGAGGTGCTCTTCAACGATTTCGCGGGCAACCGAACCAACGTTCTTGTAGCCAACGCCGGTGTAGTACGGACCCTGCGGAGCCGGGTAGCCGGTTTCCGGGAAGCCGAGCGGGCGGCCGTTTTCGTAGAAGAAGTATTCCTGCTCGAAGCCGAACCATGCATCTTCGTCGTCGAGGATGGTGGCGCGTGCGTTCGACGGATGCGGGGTGACGCCATCCGGCATCATTACTTCGCACATGACGAGAACGCCGTTGGTGCGGGCCGGGTCAGGATAAACGGCGACCGGCTTCAGGACGCAGTCGGAAGAGCGGCCTTCGGCCTGCATCGTGGACGAGCCGTCAAAGCCCCACAGTGGAAGCTGCTCGAGCGTCGGGAAGCTGTCGAATTCCTTGATCTGGGTCTTGCCGCGCAGGTTCGGAACTGGGGTGTAGCCATCGAGCCAGATGTACTCGAGCTTATACTTGGTCATGTTTGGTCTCTCACGCCGTGTGTCATGGTTGAGCATCCCGGGCAACATCACGCTTTTTCAAGCGCGCCATCCCCGGCATGACACGTACCTTGCATATCCCGTGCCAGATTCGAAAACGCCACGAAAATTCGCCCGATGAGGTGTGGAAGTTTCAGCCGGACCAGCCACTCGATTGCAAGCGCGCTGCGGGTTCATCTGCCTTTCTGCGGCTAATCAGACGGGTGCCGGAACTCAATCTTCGCCAGCACGTTCCGAAAATAGGCAAAGCTGAAGCAATTTCGGCAAACGGGCCGAAATTTGTTTCTGGTTTTCCTTCGTAAATGATGTAAAATAGTGCAATCAGCACAAAAAATGTGCATTCGCGCTGATCTGGTAACGCAAAAAGCATTTTGACGGTGAGGAGCCGATAGGATGACCACCCACATCCATCGTGAAACAGCCAAGATCTTGAGTTTTCCGCTGCGGCCGCGCCGCCGGCTGGAAAACGGAATGACGGCGCCGGCCCTTTACGAGGCCGCGCCTGCAATCGTCGATATCGGATGCTGGTATCACGAAGAGGCCGTGCAGGCCGACACTTCGAAGTCGGAACGTCCAAAACCCTGCTGATCGCCTTTAGCGGTCGCGCGGCGCCGTCTGGGCCGGCGCGCGTCCGGATGCGTCTTGTTTCCTAGAAGCCGAAGAGCCTCAGCATCACCAAGCCAAACGTGGCGATGAACAGCCAGCCGAAGGCGCCGAGCGCCAGTGGCCGCCAACCTTCCGCCCGCAACTTCCCGATATTGGCCTGAAGACCCATGGCGGCGAGCGCCATGGCAAGGAGGAAGTTCGTCAGGACGACGATCTTTGCCGTCACGTCGGCTGGAATGGTGATCGCGCTGTTGAGCAGCATCATCCCGATGAAGCCGAATACGAACCACGGCATTGGCGCCGACGCCCTGGCCCCTTCACCTGAGCCGGAACGCATGGCAAGCGCCAGCGTCATGATCAGTGGTGCCAGCATCACCACGCGGGCGAGCTTCGAAATCGTGCCAAACTGACCGGAAACGTCACCGCCCTGGAAGGATGCGGCCACCACCTGTGCAACTTCGTGGATGGTGACGCCGGACCACAGGCCGTAGCCGCGGGCATCGAGCCCGAGTGGTGCAGCGAGCAGAGGGTAGGTGAGCATCGCAAGAGAGCCGAACAGCGTTACGCAAGCGACGGCATAGGCTACATGCTCTTCGCGGCCACGAACCACCGTATTGGCGGCAATGATCGCTGACGCGCCGCAGACCGAGGTGCCGGCGGCGATCAGGTCGGTCAGAGACCGATCGACTCCCATCAAGCGGCCGACGATGCGGATGGCGACAAATGTGGAGACCAGCGTCAGCGCCACCATCACCAGTCCGGCGCCGCCGAGCGACAGGATCTGCATGGCGGTGACCTGCAGGCCGAGCAGCACGATGCCGACGCGCAGGATGCGCTTCAGAGAAAAGGTGATGCCCGCATCCACCGCCGTCGGCAGCGAAACAAGGTTTCGTACCGCCATGCCGAGGATGATGGAGACGATCAGCGGGCTGAGCGCGGCCAGCCCCGTCAGGCTGCGGATCGTCAGCGCAGCAAGCGCAATGGCTGCCGTCAGCAAAATGCCGGGAAGGACCGGCGGGAGCGAAAGCTGGCGAGACGCAAAGCTGGTTTGTTGTTCTGTCACGGAGGTGGCAGCCTTCATGTTTTTTCTTCAGATTCGCTCATTTGTCGAACACCATTCTCCTTTCTCTTGAATGACAGTTCCAATTGATTGATGTTGTCATTCCAATCGATGGAGCCGAACGATCGCCGATGACACTCGATCAACTGCGGATTTTTCTTGAAGTCGCGGAGCGCGAACACGTCACGCGGGCCGCAGAAGCACTGCACCTGACGCAGTCTGCGGTAAGTGGCGCTATCTCGGCGCTGGAGGCGCGGCACGCGGTGATCCTGTTCAACCGGGTGGGCCGTCGCATCGAGCTGACGGAGGCGGGGCGGCTGTTTGTCCCGGAGGCGCGCGCGGTGCTTGAGAGGGCACGTTCAGCCGAACATCTGCTCGCCGATCTTGCCGGTGCCGCATCTGGCGTCTTGCGGGTTCATGCCAGCCAAACGGTTGCAAGCTATTGGCTCCCGTCGCGGCTGGTCAGCTACCACGAGCTTTATCCACGGGTGGACCTGCGCCTGACGGTCGGAAATACGCAGAGCGCTGCGCAGGCGGTGCTTTCCGGTGCCGCCGAACTCGCGGTGGTGGAGGGTACGGTGGCCCTGGCGGGTCTTCAGCGCATCCGGGTTGCTGAGGATCACCTCGTCCTCGTGGTGGGCAAGCGTCACGCCTGGGCGGACGGGCGAAGGCTGACGCCGAACGAGCTTCTGGAGACCAACTGGATCATGCGCGAGGAGGGTTCGGGGACGCGCTCAGCCTTCGAGGCGCATCTGACGAGGTTGGGGCTCGAACCGGAGTCGCTGTCGGTCGTGCTCGAACTTCCGTCGAACGAAGCGGCGATTGCCGCCGTCGAGGCCGGGACAGCAGCAACAGTCTTGTCGAGCCGCGCCGCCGCGTCGCACTCACACGCGGGCAACCTGCACATCGCCGATTTCCCGATGCCGGCGCGGCAGTTCTGGGTCCTTCACCATGCAGAACGGCATGTAACCCGTGCCCTCCGCGCGATGCTGGATCTTCTTACCGGCAAGGCAGGGTGAGCGGAACGCTCTAAGCGGTGCGGACCCGGTAGGGCTTCACGTCGATCGCGTCTTCGTGTCTTCGTGCTTCGGCAATGTCGTAGCTGTTTTGCATGCGCATCAACGTCTCCATCGAAAGGCCGAAGGCTTTTTCGAACCTCAATGCCATTTGAGGAGATAGCGATGAGCGTGCGTTGAGTAGCGCGGAGAGGGCAGGGCGGGTGACGCCGAGCACGCGCGCCGCTTCAGTAACGGACAATTCGAGATCCTCGAGCACCTCGTGCTTCAAAAAATCTCCCGGATGCGCGGGACGCTTAAATCGGATACCGTTGGCCTCGGTCATCAGTGATAATCCGCATAGTCCAGATCGAGGATCTCGATTTCGTTCGCATCAATACGGAAGGTCAGCCGCCAGTTCTTCGTCACGAACAGGCTCCAGGTGTCCTTCCTGTCGCCGGTTAGCCTATGTGCTTTCCAACTCGGCACATGCCGCAACTCCTCTTCTTTTTGCATGTCCTGCAGGAAGGAGATCATCCGGCGCAGCTTCGGGACCACTGCCGGCTGCAAGCCGGATGGGTCATCATCCAGAATGAAGCGGCGAAGTCCCTTGTGCAGGACATTCCTGATCCTCATGGAGAGAATGTAGAATGCGCGGCAACAGGTGTAAAGTCATCCTTTACACCTGTTGATTCCAGCTCTACTCCGCGGCCTGGCGGGCCATCGGGTTGTTCGGGTGCGTCGTCCAGTTGGCATAGGTCGGGTCAACGATCCGGCCGGTGCGCTTGTCGAGGCTGCCGGCAGCGAGCGGCTCCATCGTGATGCAGTTCTCGACCGGACAGACGTTGACGCAGAGATTGCAGCCGACGCATTCCTCTTCCATCACCTCGAAATGACGCACGCCATCGACAAAGTTGGTGATCGCTTGGTGGGAGGTGTCCTCGCAGGCGATGTGGCAGCGCCCACACTTGATACAGAGATCCTGGTCGATATGCGCCTTGGCGACATAGTTGAGGTTGAGATACTGCCAGTCGGTGACGTTCGGCACCGCGCGCGAGATGATGTCATCGAGCGTCCGGTGGCCCTTGGCGTCCATCCAGTCGCTCAGGCCGGTGATCATCTCCTGCACGATCTTGAAGCCATAGGTCATGGCCGCGGTACAGACCTGCACGTTTCCGGCGCCGAGCGCTAGGAATTCGGCCGCATCCCGCCAGGTGGTGACGCCGCCGATGCCGGAGATCGGCAGCCCATGGGTTTCCGCGTCACGGGCGATCTCGGCCACCATGTTGAGCGCGATCGGCTTCACGGCCGGGCCGCAATACCCCCCATGCGAACCCTTGCCGCCCACCGTCGGCATCGGGGCGAAATTGTCGAGGTCGACCGAGACGATCGAGGAGATGGTGTTGATCAGCGACACCGCATCCGTGCCGCCGCGTTTTGCGGCGCGTGCCGGATAGCGGATATCGGTGATGTTGGGGGTGAGCTTGGTGATCACCGGCATGCGGGAGTACTGCTTGCACCAGCGCACCACCATCTCGATATATTCCGGCACCTGGCCGACGGCGGCGCCCATGCCGCGTTCCGACATGCCGTGCGGACAACCGAAGTTCAGTTCGATGCCGTCGACTTCGGTCGCTTCCACCAGCGGCAGGATTGATTTCCAGGCGTTCTCCTCGCAGGGCACCATGATGGAGGCAATCACGGCGCGATCCGGCCAGTTCTTCTTCACCTGCTTCATTTCGGTGAGGTTGGTGTAGAGGTCACGGTCGGTGATCAGCTCGATATTGTTGAGGCCGAGCAGCCGGCGGTCGGCGCCCCAGATTGCGCCATAGCGCGGGCCATTGACGTTGACGACCGGCGGGCCTTCCTCGCCAAGCGTTTTCCAGACCACGCCACCCCAGCCCGCCTTGAAGGCACGCTCGACGTTATAGGCCTTGTCGGTTGGCGGCGCTGAAGCGAGCCAGAACGGGTTCGGAGACTTGATGCCGATGAAGTTGTTGCGAATATCAGCCATGATCGAGGTCCTCAGGCGACAGCAAAAGCTGGCTGCGTTTGAGCGGCCAGAACACGGTTGATGGATTCGGCGGCATCACGTCCCTGCGCCACGGCAGAGACGGTGAGATCTTCGCCAACGCAGACGCAGTCGCCACCAGCCCAGACACCATTCATCGAGGTGCGGCCCTCGCCATCCACGACGATCTTGCCCTTTTCGAAATGCAGGGCGCCAAGGCCCGACGCCGAGAAACTCTGGCCGATCGCCTTGAAGATCTGGTCGGCGGCGAGGATGCCGGTCTCGCCGGTGCCGGCGAGCCTGCCGTCGGTCATTGCGGTATATTCGACCTCGATACCCGCGACCGCTCCGTCCTTGCCGATGATCCTTTTCGGCGCAAGCCAGTGGCGGATGATGACGCCATTGGCGGCCGCCAGATCCTGCTCGTAACCGGACGCGTTCATATTTTCCTTGCCGCGGCGGTAGCAGATCGTCACTTCCTCCGCACCAAGGAGCTTTGCCTGGATCGCGGCGTCGATCGCCGTCATGCCGCCGCCGAGAACGACCACGCGCCGGCCGATCGGCAGCACGCTCTTGTCCTTGGCCTGGCGAAGGGATGCGATGAAATCAACCGCATCCTCAACGCCCGTCAGGTCTTCGCCCTCGATGCCGAGAGCGTTGACACCCTGCAGGCCCATGCCGAGGAAAACGGCGTCGAAGCGCGCTGTGAGATCCGCCAGTGTAAGCTCGCGGCCGAGGGCCTGGCCGTGCTGGATGGTGATGCCACCGATCGCGGTGACGTAATCCACCTCGCGCTGGGCAAAGTCATCGACGGCCTTATAGGTGGCGATGCCATATTCATTGAGGCCGCCAGATTTCTCCCGCGCCTCGAGGATCGTTACTTCGTGGCCATGCATGGCAAGGCGGTGCGCGGCGGCGAGCCCTGCCGGACCTGCGCCCACCACAGCAACCGTCTTGCCGGTCGGGTTGGCCCGTGAATAGAACTGCCGGTCTGCTTCCATGGCAATGTCGGTTGCATAGCGCTGCAGCTTGCCGATCTCGACCGGCCGGTCTTCAGCCGTGTTGCGCACACAGGCCTGCTCGCACAGCGTTTCGGTGGGACAGACCCGGGCGCACATGCCGCCAAGAATGTTCTGGTCGAAGATGGTCTTGGCGGAGCCGAGCGGGTTGCCTGTCGATATCTGCCGGATGAACAGCGGGATATCGATGGCGGTGGGACAGGCCGTCATGCACGGCGCGTCATAACAGAAATAACAGCGGTCGGCGGCAACAAGCGCCTCGTGCTTGTCGAGGCGCGGGTGAAGGTCCGCGAAGTTTACCTCGTACTGCGCATCCGGAAGACGCCCAGCAGCAATCCCGGCCAGATGGCCGCTTCCCAGTCGTTCCATCTTATGTTCCCTCTTTTATGGATTCATGGACAACTATTGGGGAAAGGCTACCACAGGCCAAAAATTTATCAAACGGTAAAATTTTGACTGCCAGAGGCCTCAAACAAACATGAGCGCGCGCATCAACTTTAATCTTTACTGAGATAATCAGGTTAAATATGGTGCCGCCGTCGAAGGGGTCCGCCCCGAGGAGATTCTGCCAGACGGGGAGCGCCATGGCGAAGAAACAGAAGCGGAAGAACGCCAACGCCAATGAGGATGCAGCCAAGGCCAATGCCCGCAAGGATGCAGGCGCGATCGACCTGCGCAGCTTCCTTTACGTTGGCGGTCGCGACTGCCAGGTAGCGCATCTGCGCGAGATCGCCAGCAAGCACGGCGCGGAACTCATCCATCATGATGGCGGTTTGCGGGAAGCGGTGTCGCGCATCGATACGGTGCTTCCATCCGTCGACTGCGTGTTCTGCCCCATCGACTGTATCAGCCACGATGCGTGCCTGCGGGTGAAGACCGGCTGCAAGAAGTTCGGGGTCGCCTTCGTGCCGCTGCGCAATGGCTCGAAGTCCAGCCTGGAGCGTGCACTCCAGACGATCAAGGAACGGAATGATGAACGAAGAACGTCGTGATGCCAGCCTGTTGCTCGGCCTGCACGCGCTTGCCCACCACAAGGGCGATGGCCTGGTGCCGGAGCTTCATGCGCTGCTGGCGGGCCAGCGGGATGCGCCGGCTGACATGACGAATGTGGTTGCGATGCCAGTACGGCCGCAGCTTGCTGCGGAAGCTGCAGTATCCCAGGATGAACCAGGGCGCGTGCTGGCGTTTCGCCGTCGCTGATTACTTCGGAAGATCGGCACGCCTGAAGAAGGCGCCGAGCGCCACCAGCAGCCAACCCAGCATCATCAATGTGCCACCGGCCGGCGCCGCCATGGGAAACAGGCGGCTGCCGAGATAGTGGCGTGAGACGAGGTCACCGGCAAACAGAACGGTGCCGAGACCCAGGACCAATCCCGCAAGCGTTGCCGTGCGAAACTGCCGGTAGCCGAGGAAAAGCGCCAGCAGCACCGGCGCATGCGCCAGGCACATCGTGGAGGCCGAGCCGAGAAACAACGTATCGCCGCCATGGCTTGCCGCGGCAGCGAGTGCGACGCCGCAGGCGCCCATCAGGCCGCTGACGAAAAGGATCAGGGGGCGCAGGCGATCCAGTCGTTCCACCGCGTCTATTCCTTGTTCTGCATGTGGAATGCCAGCCGCTCGATCGGCGGCCAGATGATTTCGCGCAGCTTCGGGTTCTCGATGGTCTCTTCCATGGCGCGACGGAAACACAGGATCCATTCGTCCCGCTCCAGCGGGCCGATCTCGGCACCGAAGTGACGCGAGCGCAGGCGCGGGTGGCCGTACTTCTCGACATAAACCGGCGGTCCACCAAGATAACCGGTGAGGTAGTCGTAGAGCTTGGCCTCGCTGCCTTCGAGGCTTGCAGGATGAATGGCGCGGCAGCGCGCTGCTTCCGGCAGCGTGTCCATCAGATGGTAGAAGCGCTTCACGAGGGCGCGGATCGTCGCGTCGCCGCCGATCGCTTCGTATAGTGTGATGGTTTCGCCCGCCATGGAGGATCTCCGGATCTCTTGGCGGGCTAGTTAAGACGCCAGCGCTTCGAGAACAAGCGTCACGGCGTCGCATCAGGCAGGGTAGGGTGCAGCGTCACTCCGACCCGGCATCCGCTTCGGTATCGGTGCTGTTCGGCAGCGCGCCGGTGCCGGGGGTCTTTTCGTTATCCGTCAGCTCTGGCTTCGCGTGCGGGCCAGCCTTTGGGTAGTTTCCTTCCTTGGCCGGCTTCTCCACGTTTTCCACCGCATCCTGCGCCCGCTTGTCTTCAGACATCCTTGCCTCCAGCATCTTTCGTTTCTTGCTGGTGCAACGCTTCGCCTGATGGACGGGTTCCACGCCGGGCGAGGGCCTCAGAACGGTTCGTAGGGCAGGAAGGCCTCGGCTACCAGTGACGGTTCCGGATCGACGGACGGCAGGAGTTCGCCTTTGGCCCATATCCGTTTCAACTCCTCCAGATCGACGGATGCGACATTGACGTCGATGTCGGTCAGCGTGCCGGGCACCCGATAAGGGCAGTGCCGCTTGGAGCAGTTGCTGGCGGAAGAAAACTGCCAGAGGAAGTAGTTCGACCAGTTGCCGGCCGGGAAGGCGGTGGAAATCTCGGGTTTGTATCGTGCGTACCAGATCGGCAGGCGCGACAGCAGCCGGTAGTCCTTGCGCCGCGCGGCGATATAGCGGGAAACATTGTGGTTGGTGTAGAGGATCGGGTAACGGCCCGTCCGCGTCTTGATATGGCGCACGAAGATCTCCGCATCCTCCAGAGACATGAACTTGTCGCTGAGATCCTCGAGATCGAGCACCATCAGCTCTTTGTCATCGGGTTCGGCATAATCGAGAAAATGGTTCGCCTGGTCGATCGGGTTGCCCGGCCGCGCCAGGTGGTAGGCGCCCCAGAGCAGGCCGGCCGCGCGGGCAACGAGCCGGCGTGTCTGGTAGAGCTCCTTGCTGACCGCATATTTGCGCCACATGGTCTTGCAGTGCGCCACGGTGTCGCCGCCGTGGTCACCGGTGCAGCTAAAGCTTTCCGGCAGCCCATCGGACGCTTTGTGGATGAAACCGGCGATGCGCTTGTCGGTAAGTAGCTTCTGCCAGTCGATGATGTTGAGTTCGTAGGCGTCGATGACGAGCGGCTTGCCGGGGTCCTTCCAGGGCTTGCGCTTGCCCGCTTCCGCGTCACCCGAACCGATGAGGCTGGCGACAAGCGCGGCGATCATCCCCAGTTTCTGAAGCTTTGCCCTGTCCATTAGCGAATGGTGAAGCGCGATGGTTAACCGGTGGTTAACTCCGCCAGGTGGATATCCACCGATGGACGTTTGCATTCGTCAACTTCTCGTGTGGAAGCGACAAGTCTTTCATGTAGATGTCATGAGGGCAGGTGATAGCTGCCGGGTTGTTCGTCACCGCCAGACACGAGGGGTACCCTTGACTGCATCGAAAACGTCAGTGCCCGAGAAGGCCGCACATCGTCCGGCCGGCACGGCCCGCGAGGTATTGGGAGCGTTCCTCAAGCTTGGTCTCACCTCGTTTGGCGGGCCGATCGCCCATCTCGGATATTTCCGCAACGAACTCGTGGTGCGTCGAAAGTGGGTGGACGAGGCGGGTTATGCCGATCTCGTGGCGCTCTGCCAGTTCCTGCCGGGACCGGCCTCCAGCAAGGTCGGCTTTGCGCTTGGCCTGCTGCGCGCAGGCCCGCTCGGTGCCCTCGCGGCCTGGGCGGCTTTCACGCTGCCTTCGGCTTTCCTCCTCGTTGCCTTCGCCAGTGCTGCCGCAGCCTTTGATGGTCCGGCAGGTGCCGGCCTCCTGCATGGCCTGAAACTGGTTGCCGCGGCCGTTGTCGCGCAAGCCGTCTGGGGCATGGCACGCAGCCTGGCGCCCGATAGGCCAAGAGCGAGCATCGCGGTTGCGGCCATTCTCGTGGTCGTGTTTCTCGGCGGGGCTTTTGGCCAGATCGCAGCGATTGCCATGGGTTGCCTTGCCGGACTCCTCCTGTGCCGCGACGGAGCATCCATTGCGACCGGACACCTTGCCTTCCAGGTCAGCCGCAGGACCGGCGCTCTCTGCCTCGTCTTGTTTTTCGGGCTGCTCGTGCTCCTGCCGATCGTGTCGGCTGTCACCGGGTGGCAGGCGCTCCTGCTGATCGATGCCTTCTACCGATCCGGCTCGCTGGTGTTCGGTGGCGGGCATGTCGTCCTGCCTCTGCTGCAGGCGGAAACGGTGGCGCCGGGCTGGGTGAGCGAAGGCGCGTTTCTCGCCGGTTACGGTGCGGCGCAGGCGATCCCCGGGCCTCTCTTCACCTTTGCCGCTTATCTGGGAACGGTGATGGAGCCGGAGCCCAATGGTTTCCTGGGCGCTGCCATCGCGCTCGTTGCGATTTTCCTGCCCGGCTTCCTGCTCCTGGCCGGCGCGCTGCCTTTCTGGAATGCGTTGCGGCGCCGGCCGCTGGCGCAAGCGGCTATGCGCGGCGCCAATGCCGCCGTGGTCGGCATCCTGGCGGCTGCGCTTTACAGCCCGGTCTGGACCGGCGCCGTCCTCAATGCCTACGATTTTGCCATCGCCGCCACCGGCTTCGTGCTGTTCACGGTCTGGAAGGCGCCGCCATGGAGCGTCGTTTTGCTCACCGCCATCGCCGGCACCATCATGAGCCTGCTCTAGGCGACGAGTATTTCGGGCTCCGTGATCACCTGCGCCGCGTCATAAGCCGCCAGCACGGTCTGCATCTGCGCCGTATGCCCGGCGATGAAGGCCTCGCCGTAAATGGTCTCGTCCGGATATTCGGTTATCATCGTCAGCGGCACGGTCTGGTGCTCGACCACCGAGACGAGGCAGGGGAAACCGTTGATCATCCGGAAGCCGGGATCGCCGGCGTAGAGTTCGAACAGTTCCTTCTGCCGGCGGTTCATCTCCACCACAGCCGTGTTCTGCATCAGGCGGCGCGTCACATGGTCCAGCACCTGCTCGGCCTGTTTTGCCCAGGCTGCATGGTGGCGCATGATCAGGAAGAACCCCCGCGGGATCGTCCACATCGCAAAGCCACGCGGGATGTAGCCGGAAAGCGGCCGCGTCCACTCGTGTGACGGATAACCATGCAGGTTGACGTGCAGCCGGGCGCCAGTCAGCCGCTCGGCCTCGTGGCGGATGGCCTTTTCACCGGGGTCTCCTGCCGAGCGATATTCGAGGTCATCACCGTGGGCCGTGTAGCGTGCCGCATGGTGCATGTGGCGCGGATTGTTTTCGCGCAGCCTCCAGTGGATCTGGTAGCCGTCCGGGTTCTCGAGCGGCGAGATGACGAAATGCGCGTCGGGCATCGCCGCCAGTTGCCGGGCGGCACGCAAGGCGCCAACCACGCCCGTCGTTTCATTGGCATGCTGGCCGCCGCTGATGATGACCGGCCGATCCGTGCCCCTGCGGTAGCGCGCGTTGACGCTGCGGCCGGCCCGCGTCGCGGCGGTGAAGGCATGGCCGCCGATCTCTTGAAGTTCGGCCTTGATCTGGCTCGTCGGCAGCGGCGCGACCGCGGTGTCCAGCGGCTGGTGCTGATCTTCACGTTCACGGCTCGAAAGCGGCCGCAGTTCGACACGCACGCTTGGCCTCTCGCCGTAGCGGATGTCCGGCACGATCTGGCCGGGCCTCAAGGTCCGGTCGCCGACGGGCTTGCCGGAATGTTTCTGGAAGAACTCCAGCAGCGAGAAATAGAAGTCTTCGTGCAGGCCCTCGCGCAGGCTGATCACTTCGTCGCCATAAGGCAGCGCACGATCTTCGATCGGCAGCGTGACCGCGATGGACAACTCCTCGAAATACGGCTCGACCACTCCCCAGTCATGCGCCGCGATCGCCTTCATCGCCGGATGGAACAGGATCTCGTAGTCCGTCTCCACCCGCGACCCGGCATCCCCGTCGACTGCGACCCAACCGGTGGGGGACAGCGATGTCTCGCCGATCATGTCCTGATGGAGGTGGTTGGGTGCGAAGACCTTGTGAATCGCCGTCCCACCATCCTTGAAGGTCAAGTTCACCTCGTAGGACAGCGCGTCTCCTGTACTTGCCTCGAAGGTTACTGCGAGGTCCTTCGCCAGTGCTGAAAGCGGGTATGCCTCGAGCAGGAAACGATTTGCGGGTGCCGCCGAGTGAACGGGGTAGATCACATGCGCGGCCTCAAGCGCGGTCCAGTCGACCTCTTCCAGGAAGAAGTGCAGCAGCGGCTTATAGGCACTGCGGATTCTGGCGTTCACGCCGAGATCACGCAAACGCGCTTCCGCCCGCCGGCGGCTCGGCTCGTCGTCGAAGGTCCAGGCTTCAATCCGCTTCGAGTTGCTGGAGGAAAACCGGGAAACAAGCGCGTCCAGGGTGCGCTCGAGCTCACGTTGAAAAAGGATCGTCATGAAATACGTCTGCCCAGGCTGAGGGTATCCCGGTGACTATAGGCGGCCGGCCGCGAAAAGCTTTCATTTTTTCGAGGAACCGGCGGCACAAAACCTAGTTCGGCCCATCCAGAGAGATGCGGGAGCCGATATGCACAGCCGACAGCCCACCAAGCGCAGCGATCTTGTGATCCGGAGCAATCTTCCCGGTTGGTTGATCAAGGCGCTACGCGAGAGTGGCGTCAAGCGGCTGAGCCGCCTGCAGCAGATGAGCGACAAGGAAGTGCTGGACCTGCCGGGGGTGGGCACGCGCTCGCTACAAATCATTCGAACGGCTTTGGCGCCCGACCAGCAGATGCATTAGAGGCGAACGTCGAGATAAAAGACGAGGGCGGCGCCATCCAGGTGCCGCCCCCTGTGTGTCAGCACTTGGCTTGTGGCTGTGGTGTCTGCTGGCCGGCAGTGGCCGGACGCTGCGCCGAAACAGTGCCGGACATCTGCTCGCAATCATTGCCGCGCTTGCCGACATCGTTCGGGGTTGCCGTCTTTGGGCGATCCACCGCCTGGCTCCCCACCGGGCCGCCGGAGTTGGTACCCTGCGAGGTGGTCGTGTCAGGCGTGAAAGTCCCGCCCTGCTGGGCGACGCTTGGTGACGCAAACACGAGGCCGAGAAGCAAGGCGGCGGAAATCTTGTGATTCATATTGAAACTCCTTTGGTGGCCGAACCCTGCGCATGGGGCAAGGTTCCGCTTCATCCGTCTGTGACGACTTGTGGGTCAGAGCTGGCTGGGCTTGATTGTATCGACCCGCACCATGCCTTCGAGAACGCCGCGCTGCAGTCCCGACCGGCCGTGCTCGATCTCGATCACGGTGTAGGCCTTCTCGTCGCGGAATGCGCTGGCATGGGCCGTCGTCATGTCCTCGCCGGGCAGTGCGTCGATATCGAGGAAGTCGAGTTCACGGCCTGCGGCGACAATGCGCGCGTCGCCCGCCGTGCGTGCGGCTACCACAACTTCGCCCATCGACGGCGCCTTTTCCCAGCGCGCATCATTCGGCGGCGCCACCGGCACGAGCCGGTAGACGTTCAGCAACTCGCCTTCCTCACTGCCAGAGGCAAGGATGGCGGCATCCTCGATCTGCGCCTTGCTTTCCAGCGAGGCGCCGAAGCGGTTCTGGCTCACACCATTGTTGGCGGCGTTACGGCTGTTGTCCTGGGTAGCGTTCGACATGAAAAACCTCATCAAGCTGGCTGCCTAACCAACGACCTGACGGCCATTGCGTTCCGCTCACCCGCTAGGGCGTCGCATCAGGCCTTGATGAACAGGCAGCCTGCCATCAGAAAAAGAACTGCCGCCTGCATGATGAACATTGGCCATTCGCTGGACATCGTTTCCTCCGTTTCCGGGGGCAAAGCCGCAGCCGCCGCGATTGTTCCAACGCCGCCCGAGATTAACCGGCGCGTTTGCCGCCTCTTGCTATTTTGCCGGTGGATGGGGATATGCTGCTTGGCACGCCGCATGAAACCGCAGGACAAGAGCCGATGATCGATCCAGACCACCCGTTTTATCGACCGCTGTGGCGCCGCGTGCTCATTCCGGCGGTATGCCTTGTCTGGGTGATCTTCGAACTGGTGGCAGGCGAGGCATTCTGGGCCGTCATCGTCGGCGCCATCGGCGCCTATGCGACCTACAAGCTCTTCATCGAAAAACGGGATCCACCGCAGCAGCGTCCGCTCGACACGCAGGAAGACTAGTCTAGCGCCAGAAGCTGTTCTTGATCGCCCGGTCGATCAGCAGGTTCGCGGTCGTCATGCGGACCGTCGCCATCTCGCGATATTCCGGGGCCACGCGATCAGGATGGTTTGCCTTGGCGAACTGTCGGCGCTTTTCGCCCAGACTTGTTTCCGTGTCCGCATCGCTCAATCCCAGATCCTCGGCGATTTCCCTTTCGCTCAAGCGCAGGAGATGCGCAGGGACAGGCGCCGGCGCTTCAGGTTCCGGCTCCACTTCAAGTTCCGCCATCTCCGGGTCTGGCTCGAAGGCGAGGTAGGCGTCCGTTCTGCTGGCCGGCTCTACATCGGTCTCGACCGTTGCCGCGACAAAGCCCATGCCGAGGCTCCTGATCCGGAACTCGACGCCGGTGTCTTCCGCCTCATCCCCAGGATTTTCCTGGTCCAGCCGCGTCAACACGGACTGAAAGATCGATTGGCCCAACAGCATGGTCACCTCGCTCACATGGTAACACATAACCATGCCGAGGTGGCGCCGAGCTTGCCTGAGTTACCCCTGGCTCTGGCTTTGCCCGTTCTGGCTCTGCGATTGCGTCTGTGTCGCGGCCACCGTCAGCGACACCTTCAAGCCTTCCTCCGCTCGGCCAATCCGCAATCCGGAAACCGGTGCGCAATCGCGGTAGCAGAGGCCCGACGCGATCCGCACGTAACGGTCGTCCGGGCAGATCTTGTTGGCCGCATCAAAACCCACCCAGCCCAGGCCCGGCAGATGCACTTCCGCCCAGGCATGTGTGGCGACCTGGTCCTCCCGGTCCTCCATCATCAGGTAACCGGAAATATAGCGTGCCGAGATGCCCAGCACCCTGGCTGCCGCGATGAAGATGTGCGCATGGTCCTGGCAGACGCCGGATTTTGTCGCCAGTGCCTCTTCCGCGGTCGTTTCGGTCGTGGTCGTGCCGGGGGTGTAGGCGACGCCGTCGTGGATCGCCTCCATCAGCGCATGCATCTGGGCAAGTTCGCTGTCGCCGTGGACGCTCTTCGCCAATGCCTCGACCAGCGGTCCGGGCGTAGTGAGCGGCGTTTCGCGCAGGAAAAGCCAGAGCGGGCAGAAACCCTGGTGCGGTCCGAAAACGCCGGCGCGATCTTCCGTCTCGATCTCGCCGAAAGCGGTGATCCGGATCGTATGTTCGGTGCCTTCGATCGAAACAAGTTCGACACGGTTGCCGTACTGGTCGGCGTAACCTGCTTCCACCTTGGCGCCATCCACGGAAACCGCCCAGTTCAGCACCTTCTGCGTCGGGCCGCTCAAGGGTGTCAGTCGCAGCCGCTGCAGGGAATAAGGCACCGGCGCGTCATATAGATATTCGGTCGTATGGGAAATCTTCAGCCGCATCGGCATCATCCTACTCGTAGAAGCGGTAGCCGGTTGTGATCTCGGCGCTGAGCTGGTTATTGCGCGTCACGAAGTCTTCGAGGAATTCGTGGAGGCCGATGTCCATGATCTCGGCAATCGAGCCGCGCTTCAGTGAGGAGCGGATCGCCGCCGCTGTCTCATGCGCCTTCAACCGTTCGCCATAGGTGTCGGCCAGGTAGTCGAGATTGCTGACGATCTTCTCGTAACAGTAGGCAAGCGAACGCGGCATCTGGATCTTCAGGATCAGGAAGTCGGCGATATTGGCCGATTGCAGGTCGCCGTCATAAACCCAGCCATAGGAGCGGTGCGCCGAAACAGAGCGCAGGATCTGTTCCCACTGCATGTTGTCGAGTGCCGAGCCGACCTGGCTCACCGATGGCAGCAGCACATAATACTTGACGTCCAGGATGCGGCTGGTGTTGTCGGCACGCTCGATGAAGGTGCCGATCCGCGAGAAGTTGTAGAGGTCGTTGCGCAGCATGGAGCCGTGGAAGGCGCCACGGATCAGTCCACAGCGATGCTTGATGACGTCGATCAATTCCGGCAGGTCGGCCGCCTTCAGGCGGTTCGCCAGCCGTGCCTTGAGGTCGATCCAGGCTTCGTTGGTGGCTTCCCAGGTTTCGCGGGTGAGTGCCGTGCGCACCATGCGGGCATTGTTGCGGCCCCATTCGATGCAGGACATCACGCTCGACGGATTGGTGGTGTCGCGCAGCAGGTAGTCGATCGCGTCTGCCGCCGTCAGTTGCGGATGCACCGTGGCATAGGCCTCGCGCACGCCGGCACTTTCGAGCACGCCATGCCAGTCCTCGTCGGAGGAGCCGGCGCGCGTCAGCGAAACCCGCAGGCCCGCGTCCACCAGGCGGGCGATATTTTCGGCCCGCTCGATATAGCGGAACATCCAGTAGAGGCCGTTTGCAGTTCTTCCGAGCATTCTACGTCCCCAGCCTCAATCTTCCAGAACCCAGGTGTCCTTGGTGCCGCCGCCCTGGCTGGAATTGACCACCAGCGAGCCTTCCTTCAGCGCCACCCGGGTCAAGCCGCCGGGGATGATCTTCACCTTGTCGGAAACAAGCACATAAGGCCGCAGGTCGACGTGGCGCGGCGCGATCCCCTTGTTGACGAAGATCGGCACGGTGGAGAGTGCCAGCGTCGGCTGGGCAATGTAGTTGGCGGGCTTGGCGGCAAGCTTCTCGGCGAACTCGGTTCGCTCCTTCTTGCTCGCCGTCGGGCCAACCAGCATGCCGTAGCCGCCCGAGCCGTGCACCTCCTTGATGACCAGTTCCCCGATATGATCGAGCACATATCTGAGGCTGTCCGGCTCCGAGCAGCGCCAGGTCGGCACGTTTTCCAGCAGAGGCTTGCGGCCAGTGTAGAACTCGACGATCTCCGGCATGTAGGAATAGATCGCCTTGTCGTCGGAGATACCCGTGCCCGGTGCATTGGCGATGGTGATGTTGCCGGCGCGGTAGACATCCATGATGCCAGGGATTCCAAGCGCGGAATCCGGCCGGAAGGTGAGGGGGTCGAGGAAGTCGTCATCGACGCGGCGGTAGAGCACGTCGATCGCCTCATAGCCCTGCGTGGTGCGCATCTTCACGCGCCCGTCGATGACGCGCAGATCCGAGCCTTCCACCAGTTCGACGCCCATCTGGTCGGCCAGGAAGGAATGCTCGTAATAGGCGGAATTGTAGATGCCGGGCGTGAGTACCGCCACACGAGGGCGGCCCCTGCAGCCGGGCGGCGCCAAAGACGCGAGCGACTGGCGCAGCAGGCGCGGGTAGTCTTCGACGCGCTGGACCTTGTTCAGCGTGAAGAGCTCCGGGAACATCTGCATCATGGTTTCCCGGTTCTCCAGCATGTAGGAGACGCCGGATGGCGTGCGGGCATTGTCTTCCAGCACGAAGAACTGGTCTTCACCGGTGCGCACGATATCGGTGCCGACAATATGGGTGTAGACGCCGCCGGGCGGTTTGAAGCCGATCATCTCCGGAAGGAACGCTGTGTTCTTCTCGATCAGCTCGCGGGGAATACGTCCCGCCTTGATGATTTCCTGCTTGTGGTAAATGTCGTCGAGGAAGGCGTTGAGCGCCAGAACCCGCTGCTCGATGCCCTGCGCCAGCTTGCGCCATTCGCGACCGGAGATGATGCGCGGGATGATGTCGAAGGGGATCAGCTTTTCGGAACTGTCCGCATGCCCATAGACCGCAAAGGTAATGCCGGTCTTGCGGAAGATGTTTTCGGCGTCCTGGGTCTTGCGAATGAGGTGGGCGGCATCCTGGCTGCTATACCACTGGTGGTATTGCTTGTAGGGATCTCTCGGAAGACCTTCCGGAGTTAACATTTCATCGAATGCCAATGGCGGGTTCCCTCGTTTTTCTGCCATTTGAGTACAACACCCTTTTTAATGCAAGAAGCATGCACAGTTGGCCGCGAGGTTTTCACGCGGCGGCAAAAATCAGGATCTTCCGCTGTGCAGATATTGGCGGTGCTGCCATCAAACCTTCCTTCTGCTTTCGAAAGCATCAACTGCACAAACGCGCGCCAGTTGCTGTTCAAGCGAAATTCACCGCAACCATCAGTTTTTCTGTTTTGACCATGAAGGCATCGAGGAATAGGAAGCGGCTTCGTGCGAATTTGGCAGGTGCCGAAAGACCGTAATGCTTGACCGTCTGGCTCCGGCCGTTTTCGTTCTTCTCTGGTCGACCGGCTGGATTGTCGCAAAGTTCGCCGCGCAACATGCCGATCCGCTGACATTCCTCGCGGGCCGACATGGGCTGGCTGCCATTGCCTTTTTTGCCGTCGCAGTCGTCGCCCGGGCGAAGTGGCCGAAAAGCATCGGCCAATATGCGCATGCCCTGATCTCCGGCGTCTTCCTGCACGGGCTTTACCTCGCCGGCGTATGGTATGCGATCGGGCAGGGGGTGCCCGCCGGTCTTTCCGGCATCATCGCCGGAATGCAGCCACTGCTCACCGCCATGGTCGCGCCTTTCTTCATCACCGAGCGGTTGACGCTGCTGCAGAAAGCCGGGCTTGCGCTCGGCTTTGCCGGCATCCTCATCGCCATTTCGCCGCAGATCCTCGATCTCTTCGACGTCGGCCTGAGCGGCCTCGGCTTTCCCGTCATCATCAACCTGATCTCGATGGGGTCAGTCACCTACGGCACGCTCTACCAGAAGCGTTATCTGCAGGAGGGCGACCTCCTGTCGATCGCGTCGCTGCAATTCGTGGGCGCGCTCATCGTCACCATCCCGCTGGCTCTGCTGCTTGAAGACCTGCGCTTCGACTGGACGCAGGAAGCGGTCCTCGCCATGGCCTGGTCGGTGTTCGGGTTGTCGATGGGGGCGGTGGCACTCCTCTTGCGGCTCATCCGTCGCGGACAGGTGTCGCGCGCAGCCTCGCTCATCTACCTCATGCCGCCCGTCGTGGCGATCGAGGCCGTCATCCTCTTCGGCGAGCCACTGACCTGGCCGATGATCATCGGCACGGTGATCGTGGTGACGGGTGTCTACATGGTCAACCGCAAGGCGAGAGCCGAGACGGTCGGCTGAGGCGGGGCCCGGGCGGCCGGCAAGTTTCGGGTCACGAAACGGGTGTCGGCACGAGAGGTGAGGACTTAACCAGCACGGGCAACTCTTGGAGGAGATCCCCCATGTTGGAAGGAAAAGTCGCAATCGTCACCGGCGCCTCGAGCGGGATTGGCCGCGCTACGGCCTTGTTGTTCGCGCGTGAAGGTGCTGCCGTCGTGGTCAATGCGCGCGGTGAAGAAGCGCTAAATTCGCTTGCCGCAGAGATCGAGGCCAATCGTGGCAAGGTCGTCGCGGTCGCCGGCGATGTCGGGAATGAAGACACTCACAAGCGCATGGTCGATGCGGCGATCAACCAATTCGGCGGCCTCGACCTCGCCTTCAACAATGCGGGTGCCGTCGGACCCTAGAAGCCGCTGGCGGAAGTGACGCTTCCCGAATGGCAACAGACCATCACCACAAACCTGACCGGTGCCTTTCTCGGCGCCGCAGTGCAGATACCTGCCATGTTGCAACGCGGCTCCGGATCCTTGATCTTCACCTCGACCTTCGTTGGAACGAGTGTCGGTATTCCCGGAATGGGCGCCTACGCGGCGGCTAAGGCGGGGCTGATGGGTTTGGTGAAAGCCATCACGGCGGATTATGGCGCGCAAGGTATCCGGGCCAATGCGCTGCTGCCCGGCGGCACGGACACACCGGCCGCAGGGGATGCGGCGCAGAAGGAGTGGGCGGCAGGCCTGCATGCGATGAAGCGTATCGCCAAGCCCGAGGAGATCGCTGCCGCGGCGCTGTTTCTCGCGAGCCCCATGGCAAGTTTCGTCGCCGGCTCGGCGCTTTATGCCGATGGCGGCAATGCCGCCGTGAAATAACGTGGCAACAAAAAAGGCCGCTCGGAAGCGGCCTTTTTTTCAGAAGAGGTTATGCGCGGCTGCGCTTGCGACCCTGGTAGCCGCCACCCCGGTTGTCGGTGCGATTTTCGGCGCGGTTGTCGTTGCCAAAACGGACCGGGCCGCGGTTCTCGCCTTGCTTCGCAGCAGTACGAGCCTGGCCGGCCGGCTTGCGGTGTTCGCTACGGGCCGGACGGCCTTCGCCATTCGGTGCACCGTCGCGCGGACCGAACTGCTTCTTGCCGCCACGGAAGTCCGAGGTGCTGGCGAGATCGCTATCTGCTTCGGCACGTGGTGCATCTTCGCCACGGCGCTGGCCGCGGAAATCCTCGTTGCGGCGCTGGTCGCGCTGCGGACGATCACCTTGCGGACGACCGCCATTGCGGTTTTCCTGGCGCTGCGGGCGGGCACCGGCTTCTGCCGATGCACCTTCCGCGCCCTCTGCCGCAAAGAACGGCTTGCGGGCCGGACGTTCGCGACGCTGCGGACGGCCCTCGCCTTCACCACGGCCGGCACCCTGGCGCGCGTTTCCGCCGCCACGGTTTCCGCCGCGAGCCTTGTTGCCACCGCGATTGTTGTTGCCGCGAACCGGACGGCTCAGGGCTTCCGGACGCTCGCCAGAGGCGGTCGTCACTTCGATGCCCATCAGCTTTTCGATGTCGCGCAGCAGCAGCGTTTCATCCGGTGCGCAGAAGGCGATCGCAACACCTTCACGACCCGCACGCGCGGTGCGCCCGATCCGGTGGACGTAGGCGTCCGGCACTTCCGGCAGGTCGTAGTTGAAGACATGCGTCACGCCGGGAATGTCGATGCCGCGGGCGGCAACGTCGGTTGCCACGAGAACGCGGATGTCGCCATCACGGAAGGCCTTGAGGGCGCGTTCGCGCTGGCCCTGGCTCTTGTTGCCGTGGATGGAGGCAACCTTGAACTCGACCTGCTCGAGATGCTTGTAAAGCTTTTCGGCGGTGTGCTTGGTGCGCAGGAAGACGATGGCGCGGCCATCCGGATTGGCCTTAAGCGTATCCTTGAGCAGTTGCGTCTTGTCGTTCTTGCCGGCAACGAAGTGGACATACTGCTCGATCTTGTCGGCAGCCTTGCCCGGAGGCGTCACTTCGATCTTCACCGGATCGGTGAGGAATTCAGAGGCCAGATCGGCAATCGCCTTCGGCATGGTGGCCGAAAACAGCATGGTCTGGCGGCGCTTCGGCACGATCTTGGCGATCTTGCGCAGGTCATGCACGAACCCGAGGTCGAGCATCTGGTCGGCTTCGTCGAGCACGAGGTAACGCACGGTCGTGAGGCCGATGGCGCGGCGGCTGATCAGGTCAAGCAGGCGGCCGGGCGTGGCAACCAGGATGTCGGTACCCTTTTCCAGCTGCAGCTGCTGCTTGTTGATCGATACGCCGCCGACAACGAGGTTCACCTTCAGCGGGCGGCCCTTGATGTAGTTCTTGAGGTTCGCAGCGATCTGGTTCACCAGTTCGCGCGTCGGCGCCAGGATCAGCGAGCGGGTCGTGCGGTTGTCGGGGCGGATGTTGTCGGCGAGCAGGCGCTCAACCAGAGGCAGGCCGAATGCGGCGGTCTTGCCGGTGCCGGTCTGGGCGAGGCCGATCAGGTCGCGGCCTTCGAGCAGCAGCGGAATGGCCTGTGCCTGGATAGGGGTCGGTGTTTCGATGCCAAGCGCGGTCAGCGTGGCGACAATCTGCTTGGAAACGCCAAGCGATTCGAAATTCGTCAAGTCAAATACCTTTCGGGGCGCCATGAGACGACACGCCGGACATGCTTGTCCCAGCGTCTTGGACGTCTCTGGCGTCAAGAACCCCGCGTGAAATGGGAACTTGCAAGTTGGAAAAACTTTCCAGCGCGTAAACCCTCGCGTTGAGGGCGATCTATCTGTGCGCCTTGTTCCTTCTTCGCGATAATACTCTGGACGCGGGGCAGCTCACGCGGCGGCCGGAAGGTGAAAGCTGATCGGCATTTGGTGTCAATGCGGGCAAATGTCAAGCGATTGTTTTGTCGCAGCCGGTGCGGCGGGCGGCCGGTCGCCCCTGTTTTGGACGCAAAAGAGCCCGCAGGGCGGTCGCGCTGCGGGCTCTCCAGATGCTGTTGGTCGTCTGCTCAGTATCGGGCGCAAACGCGGGCGCGGTAGGCTTCACCCCACTCGTTCTCCACCCACTCGTAGTGGCAGCGCGGCGCATATTCGGCGCGGTAATAGACGCGCGGCGGCGGTGGCGGCGCGTATTCATATTCCGGCTCGACATAGACCGGCCGCTGCGATCCGGCGATGATGGCGCCGCCGATTAGGCCACCGGCGAGCCCCGCGGCAACGCCGGGCAGGATATTGTTGTGATGGTGGTGGCGGTCGCGAGCCTGGGCAGCCGGGGCGGTTGCGGCAAGGGCGCCCGCAACGGACAGAGCTACCAGACCGGACGTTATCGTCTTCTTGAAGCGGGACATGATCTTTTCCTTTCCCCTGACGTTCAAAGGGTAACCGGAATAACGCTCTTGAAACGCGGCAGTTTCATGGAAGAAAAACAGGAGTAGTCTGAACAGCTGTTCAGCTAATTGAGCGCGAAATCGCAGTATCCGCGTCCATCCCCCCGCGCTGTTCCACATTATGGCTGAAATGTAGCAGGCGGCTGGCAACTTTGCGGCGGGTGTCGAAGGCGACCAAGTGTCTCTTTTTGACCCAGGCAAGGCCGGGATTGCAAGTATTCAGGCCATGCGCGCAACGCCTTGTTAACCTTACTGGTGTTTTTATCGCTTGTCGTGCTGAAGCGCGATGGCCGTATGAGGGAGCGGGCACGTGGAGACCGATAGCGAACTGTTGAGGAAAGCGTGCGCGCGCATCAGCGACCTGGACGAGCCGGCCTTCATCAAGGACAGCGCGCTCTCCTATGTCGCCGTCAACGACGCCTATGCACGTCTCTTCGGTGTTGAGCCTTCCGAACTCATCGGCAAGGTCAGCCGCGGTCTCTACGGTTCGTCAGAGGATGCGGACCGCAAGGAGAAGGAGTGTCGCGCGATCGTCTTCGGCGGTGAGGAGACCGCCTGCTGTTTTGATCGCTCCGGCGCCATCGCCCAGGAAATCCGGATCGAACGCTTCCTGACGGAAGACGACCATACCTATCTGTTCGGCTTCTGCGCGCCATCGACCGGCTTCAGTGGCGGGGAGATCCTCCCTTCGCTCGAAGATGTCGAGCCGCAGTCCGGACCTGCGATGTCGGTCACCTCGCAGGTGCAGAAGGTTCTTCTTGATGATGCGCTGGACATGCTCGAGATGGGCATCGGCATCTATGACAAGAACGACACGCTGATCTACTCCAACTCGCAGCTTATAGACTATTTCAATGCGATCTCGGTGGACATCGCGCCGGGCGCGACACTGCCGGAGCTCCTCGGACATGCCTATGACCGCCGCAAGCGCGAACGACCGGATGTCGACCTGCCGCCAAAGGACGTCTGGCTCGAAGAGCGGATGAGGCCTTTCCGCGTTCCATATTCGGAAAGCGTCAACCAGGTGGCAGACGGGCGCTGGATGCGCAGCCTCAACAAACGTCTTGAAAACGGCCTGCTGATCGCGATCCGCCACGACGTGACGGATTTCAAGGAGCAGGAGATCCATCTCCGCACGCAGATCGATGAAACCAACCTCTACCGCGCCGTGCTGGAGGACCTGCCGGTGCCGGTCTTCGTGCGCGACAGCGAGCATCGGCTGACCTACGCCAACGCCGCTTATGAAGCGATGCTCGGTAGCCCGCGCAATCAGTTCCTCGGCAAGACCGAGACGGAAATGTTCCCGGATGCGGCCGAGCGCTACCGCGCTGAAAACGACCGCGTTTTCCAGGGTGAGGCGATCGACAAGTCGGAGGACATCACCTTCCCGGACGGCACCGTCGTGCCGGTCATCTCGCGTCTGCGCCGCGTCACCGTTAATGACGGCAGCCACCACATGGTTGGCTCGCGCATGGACGTCTCGCTCATCAAGGAGGCCCAGAACAAGGCGGAGAAGATCAGCCAGGACCTGCAGACGATCCTGCATGCGCTGCCGGTCGGCACGGCCATCCTCGATGCCGACTTCAACTTCGAATACGCCAATCCGTCCTTCTACGGTTTCTGGGATGCGGGCGAGCAGTTCGACCTGCCCGGACGTGCCTACCGCGACTTCCTGAAGGTCAACTTCGACCACGGGATCTATTCGGACACGGAGCAGAGCTTCGACGAGATCTACAACCGGCGCATCGCCGCGCTCACCGATGACAACGCCCACGAGCCGATCGAGGTCAAGAGCCGCAACGGCCGCAATATCCTGATCTCCGGCACCAAGCTCTCCGGCGGAAAGATCCTGCTGAGCTACATGGATGTCACGGCGCTACGGCGCGGTGAACAACAGGTCCATGAGGCGCGGGTGGCGCTCGAGCAGCATGGCGCGCTGATGCGCGACGCGACGAGCGCGATGTCGCAGGGCCTGCTCATCCTGCACGATGGCGAGATCATCTTCTCCAACGACGCGCTCGCGGGCATGCTGGAAATCCCGCAGGAGATGGTGACGATCGGCGCGCAGTGGCGCGACATCTTCCGTTTTTCCGCCAAGCGCGGCGACTTCGGCACGCCGGAGGAAGCGGTCGCCACCCTTAGGACCTGGGAAGAAAGCGTCCTGGGCGGCAAGCCGGTGCATGCTTCCTTCCGGATCGGCACCGACAAGTGGATCCAGGTCGAGGCGAACATCACCGGCAGCGACCATTGGCTGGCGATCTTCACCGACGTCACCGAGATGAAGAACCGCGAGGAGGAACTGACCCGCCTCCTGCAGCGGGCCGAAGCCGCCGATCGCGCCAAGTCCGAGTTCCTGGCCAACATGAGCCACGAGATCCGCACCCCGATGAACGGCGTGCTGGGCATGGCCGAACTGCTGGCAAAATCCAACCTCGATACCCGCCAGAAGACCTTCATCGATATCATCGTGAAGTCTGGCAACGCGCTGCTCACCATCATCAACGACATCCTCGACTTCTCCAAGATCGATGCCGGCCAGATGAAGCTGCGCAAGGCGCCGTTCGATCCCGTTGAGGCGATCGAGGATGTGGCGACGCTCCTGTCGTCGTCCGCCTCGGAAAAGGATATCGAGCTCATCGTTCGCGGTGACGCATCGGTGCGCGAGACCGTGATGGGTGATGCCGGCCGCTTCCGCCAGATCATCACCAACCTCGTTGGCAATGCCGTCAAGTTCACCGAAAAGGGCTATGTCTTCATCGACCTGATGTCGAAGTCGATCGGTGAAGGCGAGATGATGCTGACGGTGCGCATCGAGGATACCGGCCTTGGCATCCCGGACGAGAAGCTGAAGGCGGTGTTCGAGAAGTTCTCGCAGGTCGATACCTCGTCAACGCGCCGACACGAAGGCACCGGCCTTGGCCTCGCGATCACCTCCGGCCTTACCGAACTGTTCGGCGGCCGCATCGAGGTGGAAAGCGAGCTTGGCCGTGGCTCCGTCTTCACCGTGCATCTGCCGTTCCAGATCGTCAGCGAACGCAACAGCCAGCGGGCGTTGCCGATCAACACCAGCGGCGCGCGGATCCTTGTGGTGGACGACAACCCGGTCAACCGCCGCATCCTCACCGAGCAGCTATCCATGTGGGGCTTTGACTGCGTCGCGGCAGAAGGCGGTGCGGAAGGCCTCGCCATCATGCAGGAATGCGCCCGCATCGATGTCGCGGTGGACGCGATCGTGCTCGACTACCACATGCCGGAAATGAACGGGCTCGATTTCGCCCGCCACCTTCGGCGCGATCCGCGCTTTGACGGCTGCGGCGTGATCTTCCTCACCTCCATGGACATGGCCGGCGATGACAGCATGTTCGCGTCGCTGAACATCCAGGCGCACCTGATGAAGCCCGCGCGCGCCAACCTGCTGCGCAGCACGATCATCGACGTGGTGCGCGCGATCCGCACCAAGCGCAGGGCGAACGAGAACCAGAACCTCTTGACCCAGTTGCAGCGGGCAGGGGGCATTGCACCAAGCGTCCAGGCTCCGGGACCCGCGTCGGTTGCTTCCGGAACGCCTGCCCTGCAGGTGGTCGCCTCCGCTTCTCCGGTCGAGCCGGTGCGGTCTTCGACACCTGCGATGCAGGCAACCCCCGGTCTTGACGTGCTCGTTGCAGAAGACAACGAGGTGAACCAGATCGTCTTCACGCAGATCCTGCAGACGACCGGCTGGCTGTTCCAGATCGTCCAGAACGGTGCCGAGGCCGTCGAGGCGTGGCAGAAGCATGATCCGGCGGTCATCATTATGGATGTGTCCATGCCGGTGATGAACGGCCACCAGGCGACGCAGAAGATCCGCGAGATCGAGCGCCAGACCGGCACACATACGCCGATCATCGGCGTCACTGCCCATGCGCTGGAAAGCGATCGCGAGCTTTGCCTGCAGGTCGGGATGGATGATTACCTGTCAAAGCCGATCAGCCCCGAGGCGCTTGAAAGCAAGATCCGCGAATGGGTCGATGGCGCGGTCGTGTCTTCGGCGCAGTGATCTGCCGGTTTTTCGTAACTTCTGCTGGAACAACAAAACGTTAGAAGCGTTGGATGCGGAAGAGGTTTTAGTGTTTTGCGGTCGACCTCATTATATTAGAAAGTTCTGCACAAGCTTCGATGTCTAACATCGAGTAACGGCAGAGGCGGGAGCTGGGACAGTCGCCTGCATAGTGAGGACAACATGATTCAGCAGGGTGAGGCTCCGGCACAAGCACCGCTCGCTCCCGACGATCTCGAGTTGCTGGAAAAGTTTCTGGTCGCCTGGTGCGAAGAAAATGGCGTCGACCGTCGGGACGAAGCCGCGGCCGATGTCGCATCGGCCCTGATCGACTGGTACCGGCTGGATCCGAAGTTCGGGAAGCGGCTGAAGCCGACGCCCGACGAGGACCTTCCGAAGTCACCGGAAATCCAGATCCTGCTCCAGAAGATGGCCTAGATCGCCAAGTTTCAAGATGCAGGAACATCGGGAGTGGTTGCCAGTTCGATCGTTGCCAACCAACGAGGAGCGAGGCCCCGATGAAGAAGCTCATTGCAACGACGATCCTGTCTCTGATGATGGCCGGAGGCGCCCTGGCCCAGGCCGGCAATGATGGCGGTGCGGCTGCGTCCAGCAATCCGGTCATGAACGGACCGAGCGATCCCACGGCTGCGGCACCCGGTACGCCGGGCAAGCTCGATCCGAATTCCACCGGCAGCACGTCCGGCACTGCCAACCCGTCGGCAGACTGCTCGTCGCACATGAGCGCGAACACGCAAGGCGACGCGAGCAACTCTCACGAGATGCACGGCAACCCGAACTGTACGCAGTAACCCCTCAGCCGTAGCCTTCCGGCCTAGTCTTGCTGTGTGGTCGCTTCCTTGCGGCCGCACAGCATCTCGCGTTTGCCGGCAAAGCCCGGGCGGCGCTCGACGGTGAAACCTGCTGCCTGCAGGTTGCGGCGCACGAAGCCCGCGGCTGCATAGGTGCCAAAGGTACCTTGTGGCGCGGTCTTCTCGAAAACTGCCTGCATCAATTCCTGCGACCACATCGCCGGATTGCGCGAGGGCGCAAAGCCATCGAGGAACCACGCGTCAAAGCCTGGCTCTGCAGCCGAGACGCCCTCGAGCGCCGGTCCGCAAACGACGGTAAGGCGCGTCTGGGCGTCCAGGTCGATCACGACATGGCCCTTGGGATCATCCGGCCAGGCGGCTGTGAGCGCCTGACGCTCCGCATCGATCTGAGGCCAGCGGGCGAGCGCCCGGTCGATCTCGCCGCGTTGCATCGGGTAAAGCTCGAAGGACGTGAAATGCAGATGTGCGCCGGGCTTCCGGTGGATCTTCCACTGCCGCCATGTCTCGCAGAAATTCAGCCCGGTGCCGAAACCGAGTTCACCGATCCTGAAGTCTCCACCCGGTGACCAGCGGTCAGGCAGGCCATTGCCGGCGAGAAAGGTATGCTCACATTCGAGCCGCCCGTCGGTCTGGCAATAAAAATGATCGCCAAACTCGCGCGAATACGGCATATCGCCATCATTCCAATCCAGCGTCTGGCTTTCAGGCATTTGGCCGCTTGTCGCGGCATTCTCAGGATGACGATCGTTCATGTCACACGCGGATAATCCTGCCGGTGGTGCGGGTCAATCAATTCATGGCCGGCAATCCGCTGCGCTGCCGGCTTCTGCCGATCTCGTCATCCTCGGTGGCGGCATCATGGGCCTGTGGGCCGCTGTGAAGGCCGAGATGCTTGGGCTCGACACCCTGCTGGTCGATGCTGGTGAACTCGGGCAGGGAGCAAGCGGCGGCCTGTTGGGCGCGCTCATGCCGCACATGCCGGACAAGTGGAACGACAAGAAGCAGTTCCAGTTCGACGCGCTGTTGTCACTCGAGGAGGAGATCGCCGAGATCGAGGCGGCCACAGGCCTTTCCTGCGGTTATCGCCGCTCGGGGCGCCTCATCCCGCTCCCGAAGCCGCATCTGCGGATGATCGCGGATCGCCACTCCAAGGATGCCGAAACCTGCTGGAACCAGCGCGGCCGCCGCTTCCACTGGCATGTGCTGGAGCGGCCGTACCGCACCGGCTGGCCAGCATCATCCTTTGCCGAGGCAGGCGTCGTTCACGATACGCTCGCAGCGCGCGTTTCGCCGCGTGCACTTTGCGCTGCACTCGCGGCTTTCCTGCGTACCGCCCGGCATGTGACGGTGGTCGAGAATATCGAGGCGGAGCGCATCGAACCGGACGACAACCGCGTGGTCTTCGCCAACGGCGACCGCACTGCTTTTGGCCACTGCATCATCGCGGCCGGATGGCGTTCGTTTCCGCTCCTCCAGGCGGTCTCGGCGCCGTTGCGACAGCCGGTCGGCACGCCGGTCAAAGGGCAGGCGGCGCTTCTGAAGGCTGAGATGGATCCCACGCTGCCGGTGATCTTCCTCAACGGGCTTTATGTCGTGCCGCATGAAGACGGCCATGTCGCCATCGGCAGCACCAGCGAGGACAGTTTCGAGGACGCGTTTTCGACCGATGCCCAGCTTGAGGCCTTGATCGCTCGAGCCCGCGCGCTGGTGCCGGAACTTGGCTCCGCACCCGTGGTGGAACGCTGGGCGGGCTTGCGTCCGAAGGCAGTGGATCGCGACCCGATGGTCGGACCGCATCCGGACCATCCGCGTGTCATCGCGCTTACCGGCGGGTTCAAGGTAAGTTTTGGGCTTGCCCACCGGCTTGCGGATGCGGCGCTCGCCACCGTTATGTCACGTGATCCGAGGCTTCCTGCCCCCTTCACACTCGCCAGCCATCTCCTTGCCGCCTCGCGCCCGGCTGCCCGCACGACAAAACAGGCCTGAGGCTTAGACGTTCATGCCGGTGCAAAACCGAAGCTGTGGCCTCGTGAGCTGATCTTTCCATCTCGACAGTGCCGGAACGGGTGCGCTACCGTCCGTCGACGTGTTGAAGGTGAGTGATGCAGGCAAAAGACTATCCGCGCGATCTTGTCGGCTACGGCCGCAACCCTCCCAGTCCCCAATGGCCTAATGGTGCCAATATCGCGATCCAGTTCGTGATCAACTACGAGGAAGGCGGCGAAAGCTCGATCCTCGATGGTGATCCGGCCTCCGAATCGCTGTTGTCGGAGATCGTTGGGGCCGCGCCATGGCCTGGCCAGCGAAACCTCAACATGGAGTCGATCTACGAATACGGCTCGCGCGCCGGCTTCTGGCGGCTCTGGCGGATGTTTACCGAACTCAAGGTGCAGACGACAGTCTATGGCGTGACGCTCGCCATGGCGCGCAACCCGGAAGCCGTAGCTGCCATGAAGGAAGCCGGCTGGGAGATCGCCAGCCACGGTTACCGCTGGCTCGAATACAAGGATTTCCCGGAAGAGCGGGAGCGCGAGCACATCCTGGAGGCCGTGCGCCTTCACACCGAGCTTGTCGGCGAGCGACCCTATGGCATGTACCAGGGCAAGCCATCGACCAACACGCTGAAGCTCGTCATGGAAGAGGGTGGGTTCCTTTATTCCTCCGACAGCTATGCCGACGATCTTCCCTACTGGGTGCCCGGACTGGACGGAAAACCCTTCCTCATCATTCCCTACACGCTGGAAGCCAATGACATGCGGTTCGCGACGCCCCAGGGCTTCAATGCCGGCGACCAGTTCTTCACCTACCTGAAGGACACGTTCGACACGCTTTACCGGGAAGGCCAGGAAGGCGCGCCGAAGATGATGTCGGTCGGCTTGCATTGCCGCCTCGTCGGTCGTCCCGGTCGTGCCGCCGCGCTGCGCCGCTTCATCGAATACGTGCTGTCGCACGACAAGGTCTGGATCCCGCAACGCATCGAGATTGCCCGCCATTGGCACCAGCATCATCGCCCGGCAGGTGCACCATGACTGCGCGCGCAGACTTCATAGAGCGGTTCGGTGGCGTCTTCGAGCACTCGCCCTTCATTGCCGAGCGCGCCTATGACGCCGGCCTGATCTTCGTGCCGCTGACGGCAAAGGGCGTGCACGACGCGCTGACCTCCATCTTCCGCCGGGCGAGTTATGCGGAGCGGCTTGGCGTGCTTCGCGCCCATCCGGATCTTGCCGGCAAGCTGGCGATCGCCGGCGAGCTCACCGAAGAAAGCCGTAAGGAACAGGCTGGTGCCGGGCTGGATCGCCTGAGCCCGGACGAGCACGCTCGCTTCACCGAGCTCAATACCCATTACATGGCGAAGTTCGGCTTTCCCTTCATCATCGCCGTGAAGGGGCTGAACAAGAACGATATCCTGGCGGCCTTCGAAAAACGCATCCACAACAGCGTGGAAGACGAGTTCGCAACGGCCGCCGCCCAGGTTGAAAAGATTGCGCTTCTGCGCCTCATCGCATTGCTACCGGAGACATCAAAATGACCGAGACCAGCGACAACAGCCTGCCCCATTTCGCGAAGGGCTCGATCAACCTTGCATCCGCGCGCCTCGGCGCGAAGGGCCTGTATGCGACCGACGAGTTCTTTGCGCCGCTCGAGCGCATGCTGGCCGATGCGCCGGCAAGCTTCGATCCGGATCTCTACGACGACAACGGCAAGTACATGGACGGCTGGGAAAGCCGCCGCAAGCGCGTCGCCGGCCACGACTGGGCGATCGTCAAGCTCGCCATGCCGGGCCGCATCTTCGGTTTCGACGTCGACACCAGCTACTTCACCGGCAACTATCCGCCGCATTGCTCGATCGAGGCTGCCTTCATCGAAGAGGGTGACGCGATCGAATCCATTGAGTGGACCGAGATCCTCGACAAGTCGCCGCTCGGGCCCAGTGCCCACCACTTCTTCGACAACGCAGACAAGGACAAGGTCTGGACGCATCTGCGGCTCCACATCTACCCCGATGGCGGAATCGCGCGTCTTCGCGTTTATGGTTCGGCGCATTTCGACTGGTCGAAGGTCGGCGCAGACGAAGAGATTGACCTTGCCTATATCTTCCATGGCGCAAAGTCGCTCGCCTGGTCGGATGCCCATTACGGCCACCCGGACAAGATGCTGGGACCGGGGCGCGGCATCAACATGGGCGATGGCTGGGAAACCAAGCGTCGCCGCGGGCCTGGCCACGACTGGGCGGTGATCCGGCTCGGCCATCCGGGCACGATCAAGCGCGTCACCGTCGACACCGCCTTCTTCAAGGGCAATTTCCCCGATACCTGCGAACTTCTGGGCGCATACCTGCCGGAGCTTGGTGATGAGCTCTCGGAGGCCGAGATCGCAGCATCGGAAACCTGGAAGCCGATCCTGCCGCGCCAGAAGCTGCAGATGGACCACCAGCACGAATACGGCGCCGATGTCGTGGCCGATATCGGTCCGGTCACGCATGTGCGCTATGCCATGCATCCGGATGGCGGCACGATGCGGTTGAGGCTCTTCGGCACCAAGGCGTGACGCTTCCCGAAAGCCTGTCTCTCACCTATATTGCCGGCATCAGGAGTGATGCCGTCATGAGGCCATCTGAAGCTTTGGAGAAAAACCGGGACGCGATTCGCGAAGCCACGAAACGCTTCAACGCTGCAAACCCGCGCGTCTTCGGCTCCGTTGCGCGCGGTGAAGATGGCCCTGACAGTGACATCGATATTCTGGTGGACGCGCTTCCGGGATTGACCCTGTTTGATCTCGGCGGCCTGCAGAACGAACTGGAAAAGATCCTCCAGAGGAAGGTCGATCTGGTGACCGACGGAGGCCTGCGGCCCTCGATGCGCCAACGCATCCTTTCGGAAGCCACCACGATATGAAGCTGGATCGCCTGAAGGAGGATCTGGACCAGATGCGGGCTGCGGCGATGGAGGCCCGCGAGTTTGTCGGTGAGATGACGATCGAGCAGTTCCTCGGCGACAGACGCACGCAAATGGCCGTGGCCATGTCGCTCGTGCTCATCGGTGAAGGTGCGTCCCGGATCGTCGCGCGGAATCCGGATTTTCCGGTGGAACATCCTGACATCCCATGGACCAAGATGCGCGGCATGCGCAATCTGGCAGTACACGATTATTATCAGCTGGAGCTTCCGATCGTCTTCGATACGGTCAGGATTGCCTTGCCGGATCTTCTGCAAAAACTCGACGCCCTTCATCACTGGCGTCCCCAGGGGGAGTAGTGAGTACCTATCTCAACATCAAGCCGCTGACCAAGCAGGCCTTCGCTCCCTTCGGTGATGTCATTGAAGCCGATCCAGGCACGATGCGCCTTATCAATGGCGGCACCACCGAACGCTATCATGCGCTGGCCGAACCGGTTGTGGTCGGAGCACCCGAGCGGCTGATCTTCAGTATTTTTCGCGGCAGGCCGCGGCAGTTTCCGTACACGATCGACATGATGGAGCGGCACCCCTACGGCAGCCAGAGCTTCATGCCGCTCTCCGGCCGCCCGTTCCTGGTTGCCGTCTCCGCTGACGAAGATGGACGCCCGGGCGTGCCGCAGGTCTTCCTGGCACAAGCCGGCCAGGGCGTGAACTATTTCCCGAACGTCTGGCACCATCCGCTGATGGCGCTCGGCGAAGTCAGCGACTTCCTCGTCGTTGATCGCGATAACCCAGCCGCCAATCTCCAAGAAAAAACCTTCGATGCACCCTACATGATCATGGAGCCCCGCCTGTGACCGGACTGACCACCCACGTTCTTGATACTGCCAAGGGTACGCCTGCGCAGGGGCTGAAGATCGACCTCTACCGCCTGGAAGGCGAGGGGCGAGTTAAGGTGAAGACGGTGGTCACCAATGCCGACGGGCGCGTCGATGGCGGACCGATCCTCGCTGACGAGACCTTTATCGCCGGAGAATACGAGCTTGTCTTCCACGCGGGAGACTACCTGCGCGCAGGCGGCGTGACGCTCACCGAACCGGCCTTCCTTGATGTCATCCCGATCCGCTTCGGCATCTCGGATGTGACGGCGCACTACCACGTGCCGCTTCTGCTCTCGCCCTACGGTTATTCGACCTATCGCGGCAGTTGACGCTCACCCTGATTAGCCGGCGGTCTCTCGTTCAATCTCGTGGATCGCTGCGCGTGCGAGGAATCCGGAGCGCGATAGGCCCCGTGCTTCGGCATAAGCATCGACCGTTTGCAGCACGTCTTCCGGTAGCGTGATGTTGATGCGCACGGCCTTGGCAGCGGCGGTCTTCAGGCTCACGAGTACCGCCACGCCGTCCTTGTTTGACGGGTCAGTCATGATGCTTTCCAGGGTTGATGGCTCTGGAATGGCGTCACCGTCCCCGATCATTCCTTCGACATGAAAAGCCAACGCTTCTTCGGCCATCTGCCGCGCCTCGTCCAGCGTGGGTGCAGCCGTTATAAGCCCCGGGAAGTCCGGAAAGGACACGCCGTAGTCACTGTCCGGTTCCTTGTGGATGAGACCGATGTAGTTGCTCATAGGCTTTACCTCAGCTTGATGCCTGCCTGCTTCTCGATGCTGCGCAGCGTGCCGAGCGGGATGTCCCGCTTCGGATGTGGGACCGTTGCTCGGCCCGGTTTCACAGGATGTTTGAACTGGATGTGGCTGCCGCGTTGAGCAACTTCAACCCAGCCATCCTTGCGCAGCAGTGCGATGACCTCGGCGCTCTTCATCATCGAAATCTGTACACATCGATACACATTGTCAAGCTGAGGCTCATACGGAAACCATTCAGCAATGCTTGCCCGGAATACTCCTCCTCGACAATGAAGGAGATTCGCTCATGGCGCGCAGCAAATCCGGTTCGAGACGCAAAAGCACCAGACGGCCTGCCAAGACGACCGGATCCGGGCTTTGGCCGTGGCTCGCAGCCCTCGTGGTGGTCGGTGGCGGTCTTGCGCTTTATGAAAATTCCGCAGCGGCCAAGCGTTTTGTCTCCAGCCACCTGACGAGCAGCAAGCCAACCGCTGTTGCGTCCAGGCCCATTCCCGTGCCTGCCAACCCGGTTCCGCCAGCGCCGCTTTCCGCCAGCGTATCGCGCGACAAGGCGCCTAAGCCCGCGACAGCGCCCGAGGTTCGTCGCAATGCAGCGCTCATTCCGCCCGCGCCGATCGGCAGGCCGGGCATGGATGAGACCAGCAAGCCGCAGATGGCAAAGGCTGATCCGAAGATCGCCGGCGCCTACCAGGGCAAGTTCTTCCTGTGCGGCACCGCCAAGCAGGATGATTGCGTCGTATCGGCCGATCGCTTCGTCATCCACGGCCAGAAGATCCGCCTTGTCGGCATCGAAGTGCCGGATATCAAGAAGCCGCGTTGCGAAACCGAGCGGATCAAGGCGAGCGATGCAGAGCTGCGGGTTCGTGCCTTTCTTGATTCCGGTCCGTTCGAGCTTGTCACGTGGGCCGGCAATGATGCGGAGGTTGATGGCCACCAGCTGCGGGAAATCAAGCGCAACGGCATGGCGCTCTCGGATATCCTGGTGCGCGAGGGGCTCGCCAAGCGCCCCGGAAGCGGCAAGGGCTGGTGCTGACCAACTGGTCGCGGCTGACGCCACCTAGTGCCAGCCTTCCTTGACCGTCTCCATCGCCACGTTTGTTGACGTGCTTGCCACATGCGGCAAGGTGGAGATGCGTTCGCCCAAAACCCGGCGATAACGGCCGATGTCGCGGGTGCGGATCTTCAGCAGGTAGTCGAAGCGGCCGGCGATCATGTGGCACTCTTCGACCTCGCGGATCTTCTTCACCGCAGCGTTGAAGCTTTTCAGCACATCCTCGCTCGTATTGGAGAGTTTCACCTCCACGAAGGCAATGTGGTCGAGCTGCATCTTCGATGGATTGAGCACCGCACGAAAACCTTCGATATAGCCGTCGTTCACCAGCCGCCGGAAGCGAAGCTGGCACGGCGTCTTTGACAACCCAACCTTGGCGGCAAGGTCGGTGATCGAGATGCGGCCGTCCTGCGCAAGGATCTCGAGGATCTTGCGATCGAACTGGTCAAGTTCACTAAAGACGCCGGCTTCTGTAGGCATTTTGGTTTCCTCGATGAGACGAAAGAAGTCCCTATCAGCCTTAACATGCGCTCTTCAAGTCGGATTGCCTCGCACCTTCATGTTATGAAGGAGGCATTGATCTCTTGCCCTCGATAGGTTGTCCATGCCGAAGTCTGCCGTTGAAGCTGCTCCGTCCCGTTCCGATGCGCCCTTTGCGGATTTCGCGCCGCCCATCCGCCCCCAGAGCAGCTTGCGCCAGGCGATCACCGCCGCTTATCGGCGGCCGGAAACGGAATGTCTGCCGCCCCTCATCGAAACGGCCAGGCTTCCCTCGGACCTGAAGCAGCCGGTGCGCGCCACGGCCCGCAAGCTCATCGAGGCGCTGCGCGCCAAGCAGAAGGGTACCGGCGTCGAAGGCCTGGTGCAGGAATATTCGCTCTCCAGCCAGGAGGGCGTCGCCCTGATGTGTTTGGCGGAAGCGCTGCTGCGCATCCCCGATACGGCCACCCGCGACGCTTTGATCCGCGACAAGATCTCCGAAGGCGACTGGAAGTCGCATGTCGGCGGCGGCCGCTCGCTTTTCGTCAATGCCGCGACCTGGGGGCTGGTCGTCACAGGCAAGCTCACCTCCACCGTCAACGACCGCAGCCTTGCCGCGGCGCTGACACGCCTCATTGCCCGCTGCGGTGAACCGGTCATCCGTCGTGGCGTCGACATGGCGATGCGGATGATGGGCGAGCAGTTCGTGACCGGCGAGACGATCGACGAGGCCCTGAAGCGGGCACGTCCGCTTGAGGCACGCGGTTTCCGTTATTCCTATGACATGCTCGGTGAGGCCGCGACGACGGCGGCGGATGCTGCCCGCTACTATCGCGACTATGAGAACGCCATCCATGCGATCGGCAAGGCGTCTGCTGGCCGTGGCATCTATGAAGGGCCGGGCATCTCGATCAAGCTGTCGGCGCTCCACCCGCGTTACACCCGTGCCCAGGCAGGACGGGTGATGAGCGAGCTCCTGCCGCGGGTGCGCGATCTGGCGCTTCTCGCCAAACGCTACGACATCGGCCTCAACATCGATGCCGAGGAAGCCGATCGCCTGGAACTGTCGCTCGATCTCCTCGAGGAACTAAGCCTCGACGAGGCGCTGAAGGGCTGGAATGGCCTCGGCTTCGTGGTGCAGGCTTATGGCAAGCGCTGCCCCTTCGTGCTCGACTACATCATCGATCTCGCGCGCCGCGCCGGGCGTCGCATCATGGTACGGCTGGTGAAGGGCGCATATTGGGATGCGGAGATCAAGCGCGCCCAGTTGGAAGGCCTCCCGGACTTCCCCGTCTACACCCGCAAGGTCCATACAGACGTTGCTTATGTCGCTTGCGCCCGGAAGCTGCTTTCGGCGGGTGACGCCGTCTTCCCGCAGTTTGCAACCCATAATGCACAGACGCTGGCGACCATCTATCATCTCGCCGGGCCGGAGTTCGAAACCGGGCGCTACGAATTCCAGTGCCTGCATGGCATGGGCGAGCCGCTCTACGACGAGGTGGTGGGCGAGGGGAAACTCAACCGTCCCTGCCGCATCTACGCGCCGGTCGGAACGCATGAAACGCTGCTGGCCTATCTCGTGCGTCGCCTCCTCGAAAACGGCGCCAATTCCTCCTTCGTGAACCGTATCTCGGACCCGAAGATCTCGGTAGATGAACTCATTGCCGATCCCGTCGACGTTGTGGAGGCAATGTCGCCGGTCGGGCGTCCGCATGACCTGATTGCCAACCCGCGCGATCTCTACGGCGCCGCGCGCGCGAATTCCGCCGGCATCGACCTTGCCAATGAAACGGAACTTGCGCGACTTGGCGCCGATCTTGCCGCAACGGCTGAAGTGCACTGGCAGGCCAAGCCCCTGCTGGCCGACGGTTCGGAAAACGGCACGACGAATATCATCCGCAATCCGGCAGACCACGAAGACATCGTCGGTGAGGTGACCGAGGTCGAACCGCAGGATGCCGCCCGCATCGCAGCGATGGCAGGGGAAGCCGCTGCCGAATGGGCGAAGGTGCCGCCCGCGGAACGGGCCGCCTGCCTCGACCGGGCCGCCGACATCATGGAAGAGCGGATCACCAGCCTGATGGGCATCGTCATCCGCGAAGCCGGCAAGTCCGCGCCGAATGCGATCGGCGAGGTGCGCGAAGCGGTTGATTTCCTGCGCTACTACGCGGAGCAGGCGCGCCGCACGCTCGGACCGTCGCATGCCCCGCTCGGTGCCGTCGTCTGCATCAGCCCCTGGAACTTCCCGCTTGCCATCTTCACCGGCCAGGTCGCGGCAGCGCTTGTCGCGGGCAATGCCGTCATGGCCAAGCCCGCCGGCGTCACGCCGATCATTGCGCATGAAAGCGTCAAGATCCTGCATGAGGCCGGCGTGCCGCGTGGCGCCCTGCAGTTCGTGCCCGGCGGCGGCAGCCTCGGTGCCGCATTGATAGATGCGCCGCAGACGGCGGGCGTCATGTTCACTGGCTCCACCGGCGTTGCCCGGATGATCCAGTCCCAGCTTGCGAACCGCCTTTCGGCCGCCGGAAAGCCGATCCCGCTGATTGCCGAAACCGGAGGGCAGAACGGCATGATCGTTGATTCTTCCGCCCTTGCCGAACAGGTGGTGGGCGACGTCATTGCCTCGGCCTTCGACAGCGCCGGCCAGCGCTGCTCGGCGCTTCGGGTTCTCTGCCTGCAGGAGGATATCGCTGATCGCACGCTCAACATGCTGAAGGGCGCGCTGCAGGAGCTTTCCATCGGCCGCACCGACAAGCTCAGCATCGACATCGGCCCGGTCATCACCGCGGATGCCAAGGCCGGCATCGAACGGCATATCGAGGAAATGCGTCGGCTCGGCTGCAAGGTCGACCAACTGCCGCTGCCGGAAGCTACCCGTCGCGGCACCTTCGTGCCGCCGACCATCATCGAGCTGAAGAACCTTTCCGACCTCAAGAAGGAAATCTTCGGGCCGGTGCTGCATGTCATCCGCTACCGCCGCGAGAACCTCGATCGCCTGATCGATGACATCAACGGTTCGGGTTACGGCCTGACCTTCGGCCTCCATACGCGGCTTGATGAGACGATCGCGCATGTCACGAGCCGCGTGAAAGCCGGCAACCTTTATGTCAACCGCAACATCATCGGCGCGGTTGTCGGCGTGCAGCCGTTCGGCGGGCGCGGGCTCTCGGGTACGGGTCCCAAGGCTGGCGGCCCGCTTTACCTCGGCCGGCTCGTGCAGAAGCCGCCGGTACCGCCGCAGTACAGCTCGGTGCACATGGACCCAGCGCTGCGTGACTTTGCCACCTGGCTCGCGGCCGCGGGCAGGACCGCCGATGCCGATGCCGCGCGTGAACTCGGCAGCCAGTCGGCGGTCGGGTTGGTGCAGGAGCTTGTGGGCCCGGTCGGCGAGCGCAACCTTTATGCGCTGCATCCGCGCGGTCGCGTGCTGCTGGCGCCGGAAACCGAACAGGGGCTCTATCGCCAAATGGCGGCAGCACTTGCCACGGGCAACCACCTTGTTGTGGATGATCGCCCCGCGCTTCGCCAGGCATTGAGCAACGTCCCGCCGAGCGTTGCGGCGCGCCTGTCCTGGACGGCTGACTGGAACGCAGACGGACCGTTCGCCGCCGCACTGGTGGAAGGTGACGGATCGCGTATCGTTGAGATCAACCAGCGCATCGCCGCGCTCGATGGCCCGCTGGTTCTTGTCCAGGCGGCGACGACGGCCCAGCTGGAATCCGATGTCGAAGCCTACTGCCTCAACTGGCTGGTGGAGGAGGTCTCGACCTCGATCAACACGGCAGCCGCCGGGGGAAATGCGAGCCTGATGACGATCGGTTGATCCCGTCACGAGAGCCAGGAACAAGAGCCAAAGCTGGTCGTTCTCTCCCGTCACAAGAAGGAGAGACCAATGGCACATGCCGAAGACGACCAGAGCAAGGTTTGGGCACTCGCCGAGAAGATCGGGTTCTGCATGCTCACCACGCAGTCGGGCGGCGACCTTCGTTCGCGCCCGATGTCTGCCTATGCAGAGCGCAGCGATAACGCCTTCTATTTCCTGACCGACGTGGCGAGTCACAAGGATGAAGAAATCGCCCGTTACCCGGCCGTCTGCCTCGCCTTTGCCGACCCGAAGGGACAGACATATCTGTCAGTTTCGGGCACCGCCGAAATCCAGAACGACCGCGAAAAGATCCGCGATCTCTGGGCAACACCGGCCAAGGCCTGGTGGGACAATCCGGATGACCCGTCGATCCGCATCCTCAAGGTCAGGCCGACCTCAGCGGAATATTGGGATAGCCCCGGCACCGTGATCAGCTATGTGAAGATGGCGGCTGCCGCGGTCAGCAATACCCGGCCTGACATGGGTGAAAACGTCAAGGTCGGCATGTAAAGACAAAAGGCGCCGGAGCTTCCGGCGCCTTTTCCGCATCGTTCAAGGCTGGCCGATGCCGCTGGCCGCACCATCAACCTGGCCGTAGTCTTCGTCCCGCAGGTAGTTGATCGCAACGTCGGCGCCTTCACGGGCATAGCCCAATCGCCGCCGCCCGTCCCGTGCCGGAATCGCCGCCGGTGGTCAGCGCCCTGCGCCCGGCAAGCCACCCGGAGCCCTTGCAACTTCCTCGCCACGGTCGGGCCGCGGATCCATCCTGTCCGCAAGCCCGGGGAAGGGCTGCGACTGTGAGGGGAACGGCGGCTGCGGATATTTCGTGCGCGGGTCGTCCATCTTGGTGTCCATTTCCTGGGCGGATGCCGCCGATGAGCCCGGCCCCACGGCGGCCGCCGCGGCGAGCATCATCCCGCCCGCGCCCGCCATGGCGCGGCGCGTCACCTGAACCTTGTTGTCCATGTATGTCTCCTGTGCCCGACGATCGGGTCGAGCCTGCCTCAGGCGCTGCGGGCCTGTGCCGGATGTTTGCCTTCCTCGAACTCCTCGACGATCTTGGCGCAGAAGGCCGGCAGGTCGTCCGGATTGCGGCTCGTCACCAGCCCCTTGTCGACCGCCACTTCCTTGTCGACCCAGTTGCCGCCGGCATTGGTGATGTCGGTCTTCAGCGTCGGGTAGGAGGTCACCGTGCGGCCCTTCACCACGCCGGCTTCCACCAGCAGCCACGGGCCATGGCAGATCACGCCGACCGGCTTTGCCTGCTCGAAGAAGGAATGCACGAAGGAAACGGTTGCGGCATCGGCGCGCAGCTTGTCCGCACCGACGCAGCCGCCGGGAATGACAAGCCCATCGAAGTCGGAGGCGGAGACTTCGCCGACGGTCTTGTCGACGGTGTAGCTGCTGCCTGGGTCTAGGTCGTTGTTGTTGGTCTGTGCCTCGCCGGCTTCAAGACCGATCACTGTCACCGTTGCGCCAGCGGCTTCCACAGCTTCCTTGGGCTTCTTGAACTCGGGCTCCTCGGTGCCGCGGGGTGCGATGAGGATGGCGATCTTCTTCCCTGCAAGGGTCATGTAATGCTCCACTCAAGTGAGATTGGTTGAGGTTGTCGGGCCCCCAACAGGGAGGAGGCGACGAAGTTCCTCGCTCGGTCTCGCTTATGTGCAGCGCAGCAAAGACAAGCACGCGCGGTGCGCCTGCTCGATGGGTTCAACAGTGATCGGAAGGCTGGCGGCGGCCGACCCAGAAGGACCAGCCTAGAAGGAGGTGTTCGCCAGGATGCTGCGATCGATCGTCTGGATGTCACGCTTGCCGCAAAGGGCCATGGTGATGTCGAGCTCGTTGCGGATGATCTCGAGCGCCGTCGTCACGCCAGCCTTGCCCATGGCACCCAGCCCATAAAGGAACGGCCGGCCGATATAGGTGCCGCGGGCGCCAAGCGCCACGGCCTTGAGCACGTCCTGGCCGGAGCGGATGCCGCCATCGACATGAACCTCAATCTGGTCACCCACGGCCTCGACGATCTTCGGCAGCATGCTGATCGAGGACGGCGCACCATCCAGCTGGCGACCACCATGGTTGGAAACGATGATCGCGTCGGCACCGGTATCGGCCGCGGCACGCGCATCCTCCTCGTCAAGGATACCCTTGATGATCAGCTTGCCGCCCCACAGATCCTTGATCCAGCGGATGTCGCTCCAGGAGAGCCGCGGGTCGAACTGTTCTGCGGTCCAGGCGCCGAGCGAGGACAGGTCGGAAACATTGCTCGCATGGCCGACGATATTGCCGAAGGAGCGGCGCTTGGTGCCCAGCATCTCCAGGCACCAGCGTGGCCGGGTGACGAGCTGGAGGGCCGCATCCAGCGTCGGCTTCGGCGGTGCCGACAGGCCGTTGCGAATATCCTTGTGGCGCTGCCCGAGGATTTGCAGGTCGGCAGTAACAACAAGCGCCGAGCAGTTCGCCGCCTTTGCCCGCCCGATCAGCCGCTCGATGAAGCCGCGATCCTTCATCACGTAAAGCTGGAACCAGAAGGGCTTGGAGGTGACCGAGGCGACGTCCTCGATCGAGCAGATGCTCATGGTCGAGAGGGTGAAGGGAACGCCGAATTCTTCGGCCGCCTTCGCTGCCAGCATCTCGCCATCGGCATGCTGCATGCCGGTCAGCCCGGTCGGCGCCAGCGCGACGGGCATCGACACCTTCTGGCCCACCATGGTGCTTTCCAGCGAGCGATCGGTCATGTCCACCAGCACGCGCTGGCGCAGCTTGATCTTGCTGTAATCCTCTTCGTTGGCCCGGTAGGTACCTTCCGTCCAGGCGCCGCTGTCTGCGTAGTCGAAGAACATCCGCGGCACACGGCGGCGGGCAAGTTTCTTCAAATCGGCAATGGTCAGCGGCTTGGACATTTCATCATTTTCCTTGGAAGTTGATCCCGGAGACCTACCATATTCCGGCTGTGCTGCCAGCCGAAATGTCCCCGTTTATGCAGGGTTGTGCATGTAGCCCGTTCTACGCCAACTGCCGTCGCGTGTAACGCAGACGAGTCGACATCTGCAGATCAAATGGTATTAAATATAGTACCGAGAATTGATCATGCAGGAGATCAGGATGCAGCGCGTGGAAGCCCCGATAGCCGTCAGTGTCTCCGAACTGAAGAAGAACCCCTCGGCGTTGGTGGAAGGGGCGACCGGCTCTCCCATCGCGATCCTGAACCACAACCGCGTCATGGCCTACATGGTGCCGGCTACGACCTATGAGGCCATGGTGGACGCTCTTGACGACCAGGCGCTGGTCGAACTCGCCAAGGCGCGTGCCGATGAGAAGGGCGTGCCGGTCGACCTTGATGAGCTATAAGCTCGAGTTCCTGCCGTCCGCCCGCAAGGAGTGGGACCGCCTCGGCGCAACGCTGAAGCATCAGTTCAAGAAGAAACTCGGCGAAAGGCTGAAGCAACCGCAGGTGTCGGCCGATGCGCTGCGAGGCATGCCGAACCACTACAAGATCAAGCTGCGCGCCGCCGGCTACCGGCTCGTCTACCGGGTGGAAGACGAGCGGATCACGGTTGTCGTCGTGGCGGTCGGCAAGCGGGAGCGCTCGGAAGTTTACGACACGGCCAGGAAGCGATAGCGCCCTTGGCGGGCGAGGTGGCGATGCCTCCCAGCCTCACGCCAATACGCTCTTCATCGCCTCGCCGGCGACATAGGTTTCCACCACGGCGCGGTCGTCGCCCATCGTCTGCAGCAGGAAAAGTTCTTCCGGCAGGCTCTGGATCGTTTCCATCCGAAGCTTCATCGCGGGCGTCGGCGCCGCATCCAGCACCACCAGGTCGGCAGTCGAGCCCACATCCAGGGTGCCGATATCGTTCTCCATCGACAGCGCCTCGGCGTTGCCCCTGGTCATCAGGTAGAAGCTTTCAAACGGGTTCAGCCGCTCGCCCAGCAACTGCTGGATCTTGTAAGCCTCGTCCAGCGTCCGCAGCATGGAGTAACTCGAACCGCCGCCGATATCTGTGGCGATCGCCACGCGCACCGGCTTGTCGCGGCGCATCAGCGATTTCATCGGGAAAAGGCCGGAGCCGAGGAACAGGTTCGAAGTCGGGCAATGCACCGCCACGCTGCCGGCTTCGGACAGCGCATCCGCCTCCCGTTCGGAGAGATGGATGGCATGGCCGAGCAGGGTTTTGCGACCGAGCAGCCCGTAACGATCATAGATGTCGGTGTAGTCGGTTGCCTCGGGAAATAGCTCGCAGGTGTAGCGGATTTCCTCGTGGTTTTCGGAAAGATGCGTCTGGATGAAGAGGTCCGGAAATTCTTCCGCAAGCGTCTGTGCCGCCTTCATCTGCGCCGGCGTCGAGGTGATGGCGAAGCGCGGCGTGATCGCTACGTGGTTGCGGCCCTTGCCGTGCCAGTCGCCAATCACCTGGCGTGTCTCGTCATAACCCATCTCTGGCGTGTCAAGCAGGCCCTGCGGTGCGTTGCGGTCCATCATCACCTTGCCGCCCACCATGCACATGCCGCGCTTCATGGCTTCGGCGAAATAGGCGTCGGCAGAGGCCTTATGGACGGAGCAATAGGCCGCGGCCGTCGTCGTGCCGTGGCGCAGCAGTTCGTCATAGAAGTGGGTGGCGATGCGGGCCGCATGGTCGGTCTCGACGAAGCGGCATTCCTCATGGAAGGTATAGGTGTTCAGCCATTCCAGCAGGCTGCCGGCATAGGAGGCGATGACCTGCATCTGCGGGAAATGCATGTGGCAGTCGATGAAGCCCGGCATGATCAGGTGCGGGCGGTGGTCGATCTCCTCCACGTCTGTCGCGGCTTCACCCTTGACCTTGGCGTAGTCGCCGGCGGCAGCGATCTTGCCGTCCGCAACCAGCAGCGCGCCGTCGTGTTCGTATACGTAGCTGGCGCTGTCGGTCATGGAGAGCGGCGCGCGCTTGAAGGACAGCAGGCGTCCACGGATGAGTTTGGTGGTCATTGCGAAATGCTGCTTTCATACCAGGCGGTGAGGAGCCGGCGTTCTTCCGGGGTGATGGCCGTGACATTGCCGGGTGGCATGGCATGGCTGCGGGCTGCCTGGATATAGATTTCCCGCGCATGCGCGGCAATCTCCGCGTCCGTCTCCAGCTTCACAGATTTTGGCGTGAAGTTGATGCCCTCCCAGACGGGCTCGGCGGCGTGGCACATGGAACAACGCGCCTGGACGACATCGCGGGCGGCGCCGAAATGGTCGTTTGCGGCGAACTTTTGCGCGACGGGCGACATGGAGGTCTCGGTTTCGCCGGAAAGCACCTTCGGCACCGTCGAGAGCCACATGATGGCGATGAACAGCAGTACCGTGACCAGCCAGGTCCAGGTCGGCTTGCCCTTGCGCGCATGCGTCGTGTTGAACCAGTGCCGGATCGTGACACCCATCAGGAAGACCAGCGCCGCGATCACCCAGTTGAACTCGGTCGCAAACGCCAGCGGATAATGGTTCGACAACATGAAGAAGATGACGGGCAGCGTCAGGTAGTTGTTGTGGAGCGAGCGCTGCTTGGCGATGACGCCATATTTCGGGTCCGGGGTGCGACCGGCAATCAGGTCCGCCACGACGATCTTCTGGTTCGGGATGATGATGAAGAAGACGTTCGCCGACATGATCGTTGCGGTGAAGGCGCCAAGATGCAGGAAGGCCGCGCGGCCGGAAAACACCTGCGTGTAACCCCAGGCCATGGCGATCAGCGCCAGGTAGAGCACGCCCATCAGACCCCAGGTGTTCTTGCCGATCGGCGACTTGCAAAGCTGGTCGTAAAACACCCAGCCGACGGCGAGGGACGCAACCGAGATGAGCACCGCCTGCCATGCCGGAAGGTCCATCACCGAGCGGTCGATCAGGAAGAGGTCGGCGCCGCCGTAATAGACGATGCACAGCATCAGGAAGCCGGAGAGCCAGGTGAAATAGCTCTCGTATTTGAACCAGGTCAGGTGCTCGGGCATCTGCGCCGGCGCCACGAGGTATTTCTGGATGTGGTAGAAGCCGCCGCCATGCACCTGCCATTCCTCGCCATAGGCGCCGACCGGCAGGTGCGGCCGCTTCACGAGGCCAAGATCGAGGGCAATGAAATAGAAGGACGAACCGATCCAGGCGATCGCAGTGATCACATGAAACCAGCGAGCGGCAAAACTCAGCCACTCCCAGGCTACGGCATATTCATACATTCAGGCACCCCTTCGTCCGTCACATGATCCCCTGACTCGGGGCCACTTTGCGGAAAAACCGCTCAAGAAGAAAGTGCCTCTCTGCGGGAACATTTTGCGCGGGCGTGGGAACCTGGAACATTGGCTTTGAGTTCAAAGCCTCATAGCGCGCTTTTGATACCGAATGCCGCAGATTTTCACACCGCCGCTTCCCCTCCCAAACGTGGCCGGGCCGGCGATGACATTCTTCACATGCAATGCAGATGCACCGGCGGGCGCCGGGTAATGCGTGACAGGCTCGCCGGGGATGATTGGTTCATCAACGGAGACTAAGCTTATGCGTCTTGTTCTGACAGGATCGATGGTTGCGTTCGCGTGCCTTTTTTCGACTGCCGCACTTGCCCACGAGGCCCACAGCGCGGGTGGCATGGCGTGGAAATATGATGGCTTCTGCTGCAATGGCGACAACCACACCGGTGATTGCCAGATGATCTCCACCCGCAACGTCAAGGTGACGGAGAACGGCTACGAGATCCAGCTGAAGCCCGGCGACCATCGGATGATCACGCGCCCGCACCGCTTCACCATGAAGCAGAGCCAGGCCCGGCGCAGCCAGGACGAGGAATACCACATCTGCCTTTATCCGACGGAAGATAACCTGCGTTGCTTCTATGCGCCGGACATGAGCTTCTGACCGTGACTCAACCAGGCAGTTGGTCGGGTTCGTCCGCCATGATCTTCAGGATGAAGTCGCGGAACAGCCGGATCTTGCGTTGATTGCGCTTCGCTTCGGGGTAAACGAGCCAGTAGTCGCTGCCGTCGCTGGCAAGAATGTCGAAGGGTTGGATCAGCCGCCCGAGCGCGACGTCGTCGGTGTAGAATTCGGGTTTCAGGATCGCCACGCCCTGGCCCGCCACGGCCGCCGCCGCCTCGAATGACTGGGCGCCGAACCGGCTGATCGGCCGGCTCTTCAGGTCCACATCCGGCAGGCCGGCCGCGGCAAACCAGATCGGCCACCAGATATCGCCGGGGTCGATGATCCTCAGCTTCAGGATGTCTTCCGGCGTCTTCACCCCGCCGATGGTTTCCGCCAGTTGCGGGCTCAGCATCGGCGTGAAATGGCTCTTCATCAGGAAATGCGACTTGAGCCCCGGCCACGTGCCGCTGCCGCTGCGGATGGCGACGTCGCCTTGGGTGCGCGTGAAGTCGATCGTTTCCTGCGATGTCTCAAGCAGCACCGCGATCCCCGGGTTTTGCAGCTGGAACGTGCCAAGGTAACGGCTCAGCCAGCGCGACGCGAAGGTCGCAGTCGTGTGGATGATCAACGTCCCCTCCGACGTATTGCTGAGGCTCGCCACCGCATCGTTCATGATCGCGAAGGCTTCGCTGATGCGCGGCGCCAGCCGGTTGCCCGCTTCCGTCAACGTTACCTGCCGGGGCCGACGCAGGAAAAGCTGTTCGCCGAGCGTGTCTTCCAGCAGCTTGATCTGGTAGCTCACCGCGGTCTGCGTCAGCCCCAGCTCTTCTCCGGCCTTTGTGAAGCTCATCTGCCGCGCGGCGGATTCGAACACGCGCAGCGCATTCAGGGGAAACTGCTTGGACATCTTCATGAATGAGGTCTCTTGATCCATGGAGACGGGATTTCGATTGGATCATCCCCCGCCTCGCGCGCACACTACCTCCATATCAAACCAGTGAAAACGGGTTCATCCCGTTGGAGGTGCACAATGTTTCCGACACTGAGCATGAATTTCGGCCGGCTGTTGCCGCAGATCAAGGTCGCGGATCTTTGGCGCACAAGCCAGGCGATGCATCAAAATGCAGTCGACCCCGCAGAGATGCCGGAAAGCTGGCAACGTGATCTCGGGCTTCTTGATGGACGTGGTCCGCGCGGCGATGTCCACCACGGGGCCGCGCAGGCGTCACGCATGATCTCGCTGCCGCGCGGCCTCTAAGCGTTTGTGGAAGGCAAGGCCACGTGGCCGGGAATGGTTTCCATCTCGCGGGCAAGCGCTGCCTGGATCCAGTTGGAAAAGGCGCGGATCTTCGCAGTGTTGCGGCGTCCGGGTTGGTAACAGAGCCAGTAGGTCTTGGCATCGCCGAGGCAGATATCGAAGGGCTGGATCAACCGCCCGGAAGCCAGTTCGCCGCTGAACAGGAAGGGGCTCAGCATCGCCACGCCATGCCCGGCGATCGCGGCATTGGCTTCAAGGTCAAGCGCGCCGGATGCATCGAGATGCATTTCCCGGATCGGCAGCTTGTCGAGGCCGGCCGCCTTGAACCAGTCCTGCCAGAAACCCTTGCCGTTCGAAATCCACGGCAGCTTCATCAGGTCGTCCGGCTCGCGCACGCCGCCGATCCGCTCGGCAAGGCTCGGCGTCAGCATCGGCGTGTAGGTGAGGCGAATGAGCGGATGACAGACGAGATCGTCCCAGGGTTTTGCCGCGATGCGGATCGCCACGTCCGTTGGTGGCGGGTCCATGCTGTCATGACCGGTATGGCGCACCAGCCGCACCGCAATATTCGGGTGCTGCAACTGGAAATCGCCGAGATGCCGGGCAAGCCAATGGGAGGCGAAGGTGGGCGTGGAGTGGATCTCCAGCAATTCGTCCGCCGTGCCGCGGGCCGACTGCACGGCTTCCGACAGCAGCTGGAAGGCGTCGGCCACCTTTGGCAGCAGGTTCTGGCCGCATTCGGTCAGTTGCAGGGCGCGTGGCTTGCGGATGAACAGCCGGTCGCCGAGGTAATCCTCGAGGATCTTGATCTGGTAGCTCACCGCCGTTTGCGTCATGCCGAGCTCTTCGGCAGCCCGCGTGAAGTTCTCCAGCCGGGCCACGGCTTCAAAGACGCGCAGGGCATTGAGCGGGAAACGGCGGGACAGTTTCATCATAAGCTCTCTTGATCGATACTTATGATAATTGAATTGGAAGAACAAGCCAATCAGGCGCATGGATGCGGTGAGACAAGCAATTCAGCTTATCGACGTGAGACAACCATGCGTGCCGCAAAGGCCTATCATTTCCCGTCCCTGCCATTCCTGCCGCAGAGCCTGTGGCGGCAGGCACGAAGCTTCGTCAACCGGCTCCTCCTGCGCCATGTCTGGTCTGTCCCGAATCTCCCGAAGGACCTGCATGGGGATGTCGGACTTGGCGAGGAGCTTCCGGCGGGGCGGATGGACGCGTTCTGCAGCGCCCGGCGCGGTTCAGCGATGCGGAACCTGCCGTTCTGACGTTTTCGTCTCGCGTAGCGCGTAGACCGTCAAAAGCTCTGCCGCCACCAGCGCGGCGATCACTGCCGGCCGCTTGTCCCTGACCACCTTGCCGCCGATCGGCAGCACCAGCCGCGACAACATCTCGGCCTCTCCATCACCGTCGCGCTTCAGCCAGTTGGCGAAAGTGGCGCGCTTGGTCTGGGAACCGATCATCCCGACATAAGCGAGGTCGGGTCGCGCCAGGGCTTGCCTTGCGATCATGAAATCCAGCGCATGGTCGTGAGTGAGGATGATGACAGCGCCATTGGTCGGGATCTTTGAAACCACCGCTTCCGGCATAGGCGTCAGCTGTTTTGCCGTGCCGTCGGGCAAGTCGTCCAGCGCCTCGGCGCGCGTTTCCACGACCGTGACGGCAAAGGGCAGGGGTGCCAGCGCCTCGGCCAGCGCCTGCCCGACATGCCCGGCGCCGAACAGGAACACAGCCGGCCGTTCCTCGGCCTCGTCCGCCAGCCGCCGCGTCAACTGCTCGGCCACCGGTCCGGTGACCGGCGTGAAGCTGATCCGCGTCCGGCCGCCGCAGCACTGGCCGATCTCCGGCCCAAGCGGAATGTCCATCACCGGCTCGCCGGCGCCCGAAAGCATGGCGCGGGCGTTGTCGATCGCCATGAACTCGAACTGCCCGCCACCGATCGTGCCCCAGATCGCTGCGTTCGCGACCAGCATGAAGGTACCTGCCTCCCGCGGCGTCGACCCCTTCGCCTGGACGATCTCGACCAGCACGCTTGCGGGATGAGCGGCGATAAAAGCGGTGAGGGATTGTGTTTGTGTCATACACCCCCCTCTGCCCTGCCGGGCATCTCCCCCTCAAGGGGGGAGATTGATCGTTGCACTGTCCCGACCCAATCGCCGCCGCAACTGCCGCGGGCTCTGCGCCGACTTGCAAAAGGGCCGGCGCAGCTTGGTGATCTCCCCCCTTGAGGGGGAGATGCCCGGCAGGGCAGAGGGGGGTAACAGCGATCAATCAAACTCATGAATTCCTATCGTGCGCAACAAGTGCATACACACATCATCAAGCCGGTTGTAGATCTCGTCATTACTATACCGCACCACGCGCCAGCCGAGTGAACCCAACCGGCGATCCCTTTCGCCATCGCTTCTGATCCGTCTGTCAAATGAGTGGCCAACGCCATCGATCTCGATGATCAGCTTGTGATCCGGGCAGGCGAAATCGACGATGTACCCTGCGATCGGCATCTGCCGCCTGAAGGACAGGCCCATCAGCCGATGCGCGCGGACCGCATTCCAGAACTTGAGTTCAGCGGGCGTAAGCGTCCGCCGCATCCGTCGTGCATGGGCTCGATTGGCATCGCGAACATCATAATGCGGCATGACGTTTTATCCGATCGCACTCATCCGATATGACAGCGAACTTCTATTTCTGGCAAGGCGATCTGTTTCGGCTCCGGGCAGTCTTGCTTTCCCTACAAAACTCGCTAGCGCTTTCATCCACCATGAAGCCTCGCGACCTTGCCATCTACATTTTCCTTGCAACGGCCTGGGGCCTTTCCTTCCTCATCGTTTTGAAGGTGGTGGCGGCGTTCGGCTGGGTGGCCGCGGTGTCGATCCGCGCCTTCGTCGCCTGTGTCACGCTGTATCTTCTGGCGAAGCTGACCGGGCGACGGCTCGATTTCAGCGCCGGTTGGTGGCCCTTCTTCGTGGTCGGTGCGACGACGGTTGCCGGGCAGTTGCTCGGCCTTTCCTATGCGACGCCCCTTATCGGGACTGCGATGGCCGCAATCATCGTTGCCTCCATCCCGCTGTTTTCCATGGTCATCAGCCAGGTATGGGGTCTGGAGCGGATGCGCCCGAGCGGCTTGCTGGGTCTCGTGCTTGGGGCCGCCGGCATGGTGCTGCTGGTCGGGTTCCCCGCCGTGCCGCTGACGGGTGAATTCCTGCTCGGATGTGCCGCGACGCTGGGCGCCTGTTTTTCCGCCGCCTTCGGCAGTAATTACGCCAGCCACCGGCTGAAGAACGTCGGCTCCTGGGAGGTGACGATGGGCTCCTTCCTGTTCGGCGGCCTCATCGCATCGCCCTTCGTCGCACTGGTGCCGGTGCCGGCGCTGCCGGGGTTCATGGACATCGTCTACCTGCTGATCGCCGGCTGCGTGATGAGCGCGACGACCTATGTGCTGTATTTCACGCTGGTCGGTTCGATCGGCGCGACGAAGGCGATCAGCGTTGAATTCGTGGTGACGGTGGTGGCTGTTTTTGTCGGTGCCGTTTTCCTGCAGGAGCCGCTGGCGCCGGTGCAGTTCGTCGGCGCGGCTGTCATCATCCTCGGCTGCGCGCTGGTGCTCGGCCTGTTTCCCTGGCAGCGGCCGAAGATCAGCCAGATTCCGGTGCCGCATCAGGACGGCGTGCCGTGACCGGCCCGGTCCCAGCAGTGCAATTTTAACTTTTGATGCAACCTCAGGTAAAGTTCTTCATGCCATGCTCGCGAGCATGAGCAACTTTACGCTTGCCACCGTCCTCATTTCTGCGGCCGTCTTCACTGCAACGGGTGGATACACGCTGCTGCCGAAGTCGCTTTTCGATCCGAGTTGCAACATCAAGGGCAACATCTCGATTGGCACGGGCGAGAAGATCTACCATGTGCCCGGCCAGCATTATTACGCGGCGACGAAGATCAGCCCGCAGCACGGCGAGCGGTGGTTCTGCTCGGAACTGGAAGCGCGGCAGGCCGGCTGGCGCAGAGCCGGCTACTAGGCCTCACCCCATCTGCTTCAGGCGTTCCACCGCCATCAGCACCCGCTCGGGCGTGGCCGGAGCATCAAGCCGCGGGCAGACCGTGTAGTCCGCCACGCTTGCGACTGCCATGGAAATTGCCTCGAACACCGAGATCGCCAGCACGAAAGGTGGTTCACCCACCGCCTTGGAGCGGCCAATCGTCGGTTCGGCGTTCTCGGACCATTCCGCCAGCTTGACGTTGAACTCTTTCGGCCGGTCGGAGGCGAGCGGGATCTTGTAGGTGGAGGGTGCGTGGGTGCGCAGCCGCCCCTTGGCATCCCACCAGAGCTCTTCGGTCGTCAGCCAACCCATGCCCTGCACGAAGCCGCCTTCGATCTGGCCGATGTCGAGCGCCGGGTTCAGCGACCGGCCAACATCGTGAAGGATGTCGGTCCGGTCCACCAGGTACTCGCCCGTGAGCGTATCGATCGATACTTCCGAGCAGGCAGCGCCATAGGAGAAATAATAGAATGGCCGCCCGCGGCCCGCCTCGCGGTCCCAGTGGATCTTGGGCGTCTTGTAGAAGCCTGCGGCCGACAGGTGGACGCGGCCGTAATAGGCGGCGCGCACGAAGGTATCGAACGGCACGATTTCGCCGCCGATCCGCAGCCGGTTCGGCAGGAATTCCACCTCGCTGCGGTCGACCTCCCATTGCCGGCAGGCAAAGTCGATCAGCCGTTCCTTGATCTGGCGGGCTGCATCATAAGCGGCCATGCCGTTCAGGTCCGAGCCGGAGGAGGCGGCAGTGGCGGATGTATTCGGCACCTTGCCGGTGGTGGTGGCGGTGATCTTCACCCGGTCGATATCGACCTGGAAGGTATCGGCCACGACCTGCGCCACCTTGGTGTAGAGGCCCTGACCCATCTCGGTGCCGCCGTGGTTCAGGTGGATCGAGCCGTCCTGGTAGATATGCACCAGCGCGCCCGCCTGGTTATAGGCGGTCATGGTGAAGGAGATGCCGAACTTCACCGGCGTCAGCGCGATGCCCTTGCGGATTACCGGGCTGTTGGCGTTGAAATCGATGATCGCCTGGCGCCGCGCCTGGTAGTCGCAGGAGCTTTCCAGCTCCTCGACGATCCGAGCGATGACATTGTCCTCCACCTCCTGGTGGTAAGGCGTCGCGGTGCGATCCGAACCTTGCTGCCCGTAGAAATTCAGCTTGCGGATCTCGAGCGGATCCTTGCCCAGCGCGTAGGCGATCTCCTCGATCATCCGCTCGGCGCCCAGCACGCCCTGCGGTCCGCCGAAACCGCGAAACGCGGTGTTGGAAACCGTATGGGTCTTGAGCGGCTGCGATGTCAGGTGGACATGCGGGTAGAAATAGCTGGAGTCGGCGTGGAACAGCGCGCGGTCGGTTACCGGGCCGGAGAGGTCGGCGGAAAAACCGCAACGCGCCGCATAGGTCGCGTCGACCGCGTGGATGCGACCGTCCTCGTCGAAGGCAACGTCGTAATCGACCCGGAAGTCGTGGCGCTTGCCGGTGACCGTCATGTCCTCATCGCGGTCCGGGCGGAACTTGACGGCACGCTTCAGCTTCTTGGCGGCAACCGCCGCAAGGGCTGCAAAATGATTGCCCTGGGTTTCCTTGCCACCAAAACCGCCGCCCATGCGGCGCGTCCGGACTTCAACGGCATTGTTGGCGATGCCGAGCACATGCGCCACCATATGCTGCACTTCGCTCGGATGCTGCGTTGACGACCAGACGATGATGTCTTCGTCTTCGCCGGGAATAGCGAGCGCGATCTGGCCTTCGAGATAAAAATGCTCCTGGCCACCGATCGACATCGAGCCCTGGATGCGCAGCGGCGCCTTTTCGATCTCGGTTTGCGGCTCGCCGCGCTTCAGCACCATAGGCTCCACCACCAGCGGTGCGCCATTGTCGCGGGCGCCGTCGATGTCGGTCCAGTGCGGCAGGTCGCGGTATTCGATGCGCGCCAGCCGTGCCGCCCGGCGGGCCTGGTCGCGGGTTTCGGCAACCACGGCAAAGATCGGCTGGCCGTGGAACTGCACGTCCTTGGTGGCCAGCAACGGCTCGTCATGTCGGCCGGTCGAGGCGACGTCGTTGAAGCCGGGAATATCTTCTCCGGTCAGAACGCAGACAACACCGGGTGCGGTTTCCACGGCGGAGAGGTCGATTGAGACGATCTCGGCATGGGCACGATCGGAGAGGCCAAGCCCCATATGCAGCGTGCCGATCGGCTCCGGAATGTCGTCGATATAATCGGCAGTGCCGGTGACATGCTTGTGCGCCGAGTCATGCCGCAGCGGCGCATGCATCGGGCCATTGATGATTGGCTTGGTGGTGAAGGTGGACTTGTCCATCACGCTTCCTCCAGCTCAAAGCGGCGCAGTTCGTGGCTTTGGCCGGCGGTCTCCAGGAAGAAGCGGGTAAGCAGGTTCTTCGCCGTGAGGCTGCGGTATTCGGCCGATGCGCGCCAGTCGCTCAGCGGCTGGTAATCCTGGTCGAAGGCATCGCGCACCGCCGAGATCACGCCCCAGCTCCAGGCCTGGCCCAGCAGCGCCTGCTCCACACGGCTGGCGCGCTTGGGCGTTCCCGCCATTCCGCCAAAGGCGATGCGGATGCTCGCTACCTTGCCTTCGTCATCAAGGCGCAGGTCGAAGGCACCGCAAAGCGCCGAGATATCCTCGTCGCGACGCTTGGAGATCTTGTAGACCGCGAAGTGGCTGTTGTCGCGCGGGCGCGGCACGAAGACCTTTTCGACGAACTCGCCGGCGAGACGATCCTGCTTGCCGTAGCTCAGGAAGAAATCTTCCAGCGGAATGGTGCGGCGGCCCGAATGGGTCCGCAGCGTCAGTTCCGCACCGAGCGCGATGAGAGGCGGCGGCGTGTCGCCGATCGGCGAGCCGTTGGCGATGTTGCCGCCGATGGTGCCCATGTTGCGGACCTGCTGGCCGCCGATCCGGTCAATCAATCTCCCGAACGCGGGGATTTCGTCGGCGATCTTGTCGAGCGCCTGGCTGTAGCTGACACCGGCGCCGATGGTGATGCCATTTTCGTCGACTTCGACGGACTGCAACTCGGTGAGGTGGTTGATGAAGATCACCGGGTCGAGCTGGCGCATCTGCTTTGTCACCCACAGGCCGACATCCGTCGCGCCGGCCACGATGGTGGCCCTGGGTTCTTCGGCAAGCACTTCGGCAAAGGCGGCCACGGAGGCCGGGATGATCGAGCGCGCGCCCTCCTTGGTGACGACGATGGTGCCGTTCTCGGACTGGATCGACCAGAGCTTTGCCATGATCTGGATGCGGTCGCGCTCCAGCGGGTCGAACAGCGAGCTTGGGCGGTTGGCGGCGACCTGCTCGGCCGCCTTGACGATCGGCTCGTAACCGGTGCAGCGACAGAGATTGCCCTGCAGCGCGCTTTCAATCTCGGCGCGGGTCGGCGCGTCGTTGGAGAGCCACAAGCCGTACAGCGACATCACGAAGCCCGGGGTGCAGAAGCCGCATTGCGAGCCATGGCAATCCAGCATGGCCTGCTGCACGGGGTGCAGCGCGCCGTCGCGGCCGGCCAGGTGCTCGACCGTCACCACATGGGTGCCGTGCAGGGAGCCGAGGAAACGGATGCAGGCATTGACGCTTTCGTAGCGCAGGCCGTGCTCCGTCAGACGCCCGACGAGAACGGTGCAGGCGCCGCAATCGCCTTCGGCGCAGCCTTCCTTCGTTCCCGTCAGCCGCCGCTTCAGGCGCAGATAATCCAGAAGAGTCTCCGTGGGGCCGAAATCGCCCAGTGTCACTTCTTCTGCGTTCAGGATGAAGCGGATGGCTTCGCTCATTTGTCTCCTTCGTCTGCCGTTGCCGGCTACAAACTATCAACCGCTGACATTACTGCGCGGTCCAGCCGCCGTCTATGGAGATATGTGTGCCCGTCACGCTCCTGGCAGCATCGCTGGCAAGATAAATGGCCGCGGCAGCCACTTCCTCAATGGCGACGAACTCCTTGGTGGCCTGCAACCGCAGCATGACTTCGTCCTTCACCTGGGCTTCGCTGATGCCCTTTTCGCGGGCCTGGTCCGGGATCTGCTTTTCCACCAGCGGGGTCAGCACGTAGCCGGGGCAGATGGCGTTGACGGTGATCCCGGTTGCGGCAAGCTCGAGGGCCGCGGTCTTTGTGAGGCCCATGATGCCGTGCTTGGCCGCCACGTAAGCCGATTTGAACGGCGAGGCGACAAGCCCGTGGGCCGAAGCGACATTGATGATGCGTCCCTTGCCGCTTGCCTTCATGAGCGGGATCGTGTGGCGCATCGTATGGAATGCCGATGACAAAAGAATGGCGATCAGCTGATCCCACTTCTCCGGAGGAAATTCTTCGATCCGCGCCACATGCTGGATGCCGGCATTGTTGACGAGCACGTCGATCGTGCCGAAGCGGTCGGCCGTCGTCTTGATCAGGTCCTCGATCTCGGCCGGCTTGGTCATGTCCGCCGCGTGGTAGAGCACTGTGCCAGAGCCGAGGCTGTCGAGGTCCTTGCGCGCGGCTTCGATCGCGTCAGCATCGCCGAAGCCGTTGATGACGACATTTGCGCCGTCAGTGGCGAAGGCTTTCGCGATTCCAAGCCCGATGCCTGAGGTTGAGCCGGTAACGACGACCGTTCTCGCCATTCTGAAAATCTCCCTGCGGGCGGTGTTCTGTTGCGCCGCACCTCGGCGTGCAGGTTATGCCCAAACCGGGCGGGCTGGCAATCCGCCCGTCGGCGATCGGTGGTTGTGCCCCTGCTCGCAATTTCGTTTGACCCTGTTGTTTCCATCTGCTCAAACGACGCAAAACGCTGACGATCATGGGAGGAACGGCATGGCGGGTTATGTTCTGGCAATCGATCAGGGGACGACCTCGACCAGGGCGATCGTCTTCGACGGCGAGATGAAGATCGTCGGCATCGGCCAGAAGGAATTCACCCAGATCTTTCCGCGTTCCGGCTGGGTGGAGCATGACCCCGAAGAGATCTGGGACACGGTGCTTTGGACCGTCAAGCAGGCCTTGAAGGAGGCCAAGCTTAAGGCCACCGATATCGCTGCCATCGGCATTACCAACCAGCGCGAAACCGTGGTGGTATGGGAGCGCGACAGCGGCAAGCCGATCCACAATGCCATCGTCTGGCAGGACCGTCGCACCGCAAGTTATTGCGAGAAGCTGAAGCGCCAGGACCTCGAAAAGCTCTTCACCCGCCGCACCGGCCTGCTGCTCGACCCATATTTCTCAGGCACCAAGCTTTCCTGGATGCTCGCCAACGTCAAAGGCGCGCGGGCGAGGGCGGCCAAGGGCGAACTTTGCTTCGGCACCATCGACACCTTCCTCATCTGGCGTCTGACCGGCGGCAAGAGCTTCGTCACCGATGCGACGAACGCGTCGCGTACGCTGATCTACAATATCGGCAGCAACGAATGGGACGAGGACCTGCTGGAAATCCTGCGCATCCCCGCCGCCATGCTGCCGGAGGTAAAGGATTGCGCTGACGACTTCGGCGTTACCGACGAGAGCCTGTTCGGCGCAGCGATCCCGATCCTAGGTGTCGCCGGCGACCAGCAGGCGGCCACGATCGGCCAGGCCTGCTTCGAACCGGGCATGATGAAATCCACCTACGGCACCGGCTGCTTTGCGGTGTTGAACACCGGCGTCGACATGGTGCGCTCGAAGAACCGCCTGCTGACGACAATCGCCTATCGCCTGGACGGCGAAACGACCTATGCGCTCGAAGGCTCGATCTTCATTGCCGGCGCCGCGGTGCAATGGCTGCGCGATGGGCTCGGCATCATCGAAAGGGCGAGTCAGTCCGGTGACTTGGCGGAAGACGCCGATCCTCAACAGGAAGTTTACCTCGTGCCGGCCTTCACGGGTCTCGGCGCACCGCATTGGGATGCCGAGGCGCGCGGCGCGATCTATGGCCTGACGCGCTCGACGGGCCCCGCCGAACTGTCGCGCGCCGCGCTTGAGGCTGTCTGCTACCAGACCCGCGACCTGCTCGATGCGATGCAGAAGGACTGGCGCTCCTATGACGGTGATACCGTGTTGCGCGTCGATGGCGGCATGGTCGCTTCCGACTGGACGATGCAGCGGCTCTCCGACCTCCTCGACGCACTGGTCGACCGGCCGACGATCCTCGAAACCACGGCACTCGGCGCCGCCTGGCTTGCCGGCTCGAAGGCCGGTGTCTGGCCGGACCGCAAGGCCTTTGCCAAGAGCTGGGCGCGCCAGCGGCGCTTCGAACCGCAGATGGACGAGAAGACCCGGGCAGCGAAGATCCGCGGCTGGAAGGATGCCGTGAAGCGGACGCTGACAGCACGCTAGAGCGATCCAAGCTCAAGAAAATCAAGTGAAAAACGGGTGGCGCCATTTTCGCACCACCTTCGATGCCCTATTGTGCGCTCGACTTCACAAAGGGTTCATGATGTTTCGGATTTCGAAGATCGTCGCATGTTTGCTCGTGCTGAGTGCAACCCTGGCCTTCGGGCGGGCCGCTCAAGCCGGCTACGCCCATTTCATCTACGACGTGAAGACGAACCAGGTCCTGGCCTCCGAAAATGCCAATGAGCTGAACCATCCGGCGTCTCTCACCAAGATGATGACGCTCTACATGACCTTCGAGGCGCTCAAGGCACGCCGCATCGCCTGGGACCAGGACATCCTCATCACACCGAACGCTGCGTCGAAGATCCCGTCGAAGCTCGGCGTTCCCGCCGGCCGTACGATTACCGTGCGCGAGGCGGTGGAGGCGATGATCGTGCGCTCCGCCAATGATGCGGCCGCTGCCATGGGCGATTTCCTCGGCGGCACGGAAGAACAGTTCGGCCAGATGATGACCCGCAGGGCGCGCCAGCTCGGCATGAGCCGCACGGTGTTTCGCAATGCTTCGGGCCTGCCGGATGATGCCCAGGTGACGACAGCCCGCGACATGGCGGTCCTGGCGCTCGCGCTGATCCGCGATTTCCCTCGCGAATACCAGCTGTTTTCCATGCGCAACATGGAGTTCCGCGGCAAGCGCCTGCGCGGCCACAACAACCTGATGTATCGCTATCCCGGCATGGATGGGGTCAAGACCGGCTATATCAAGGCTTCCGGCTTCAACATCGCAAGCGCGGTGACGATCGACGGGCGCCGGGTCATCGGCGTGGTGATGGGCGGCAAGACGGCCCGTGCCCGCGACGACCGCATGGCGGCTCTTCTCGACCAGTATGTTCCGAGCAACCGCCTTTCGGTGGATGGCGCGCTTGTCGCGGCACAGGAGCAGAAGCAGACGGCCGAGCAGCCGGCGCCTCTCGCCTTTGCGACAGCGCCACGCAAGCAGATCACGATGAACCCGGGTTCCGCCGCCGGACAGCCGGCCCGTGCATCAATCGCCAATCTTTATGCAGCGCCGAGCCAGGGCGTGCCGCCGAAGAACCTTCCGCCGCAGAACCCGCAGGTAGCGGCCGTCACGCCCATTGCACCCCAGGCGCAGGAATCGCTCTGGCGGGTCCAGATCGCGGCCGGCATCACCAAGGCCTCGGCCGTCAACATGATCGACAAGGCGATCAGCCTGCTTTCCGGCTTCAACAGCGTTTCTCCGCTGATCGAGGCGGCCACCTATAACGGCAAGCAGGCCTATAACGCCCGCCTTGCAGGTTTTGCCGATCGTGAGACGGCAACCCGCGCCTGCAGCGTGCTGCAGGCAAAATCGATGAACTGTTTCGTGGTTCGCTAGTCGATCAGTTCGCCGGGATAGACGCCCCAGAGCAGCGTCTGGTCGATGAAGCCCCACAGGTGCCTGTCGCGCAGGCTGACGCGGCACCAGTTCCCGTCGCAATCGAGAATGTCGAGGCGGACCTTCGGCGACAGCCTGGCGATCATCCGTGCTTTGGGTCTTGGACGCTCGTTCAGGGCCGCCGGCTGGTCAAGCCACGGTCCGACGACGGCCGTGCGCTTGCTGGACAGGAGCGGCGCGAGCATCCATCCCGTCGCGCCGTCCTGGTCGCGCACGCGCCGCCAGTTGCCGTATTCCTCGGTGATCTCCATCGGCAGGCCGCGCGCGGAATAGACCCATTTCGTCGGATAGTCGGTGGAGGGGCCGACCCGCATGTTGGCTCGCTCCGACCTCAACGACACAAAACGTGGAATGGGGAAGCCCGTGACGCGGCCCTTCGGCCATGAGGCGTTGAAGGCAGGCTTCTTGTGCTCGTCGGATTTGGCCGCCAGTGGGTTGGCAAGGAGGGTGAGCGCGACAAGCGCAGACGCAAATACAGAAAGGCTCTTCATCGATCCGTCGCAGTTGCAGGCCGGCTTGCATCGCCGGCTCCGGATCGGACATGGCCTTCCGTTGGTTAAGAATGTGTTGACGCTATGGCCTGGCGCCAACACGTCATTCTCACGATGCCGTCAGGCCGGGCGTTTGGGAATTTCCAGGCCACGCTGCACAGCAGGGCGGGCAAGGCCGCGTTCCAGCCACTTCGGCACGTTCTTCAACTGGTCGTATTCCACCAGTTCACCGGCGCCATAAAAGCCGATCAGGTTGCGAACCCAGCCCAGCATGGAGATGTCGGCGATCGTGTATTCGTCGCCCATGATCCAGTCGCGGCCTTCAAGCCGCGTTTCGAGCACGCGGATGATGCGGTGGGATTCCTTAGCGTAGCGGTCGCGCGGGCGCTTGTCCTCGTATTCGCGGCCGGCAAACTTATGGAAGAAGCCGAGCTGCCCGAACATGGGACCCAGGCCGCCCATCTGGAACATCACCCACTGGATGGTCTCATAGCGGCGGGCGGGGTCGGTCGGCAGCAGCTTGCCGGTCTTCTCGGCGAGGTAGATCAGGATCGCGCCGGATTCGAACAGCGCCAGTGGCTTTCCGCCCGGGCCGTTCGGGTCGAGGATCGCGGGGATCTTGCCGTTCGGGTTGAGGGACAGGTATTCCGGCCCCCAGGTCTCGTTCTCGCCGATATTGATGAAATGCGGCTCGTAGGGCAGGCCGATCTCTTCCAGCATGATCGAGACTTTGACGCCGTTCGGTGTCGGCGTCGAATAAAGCTGCAGGACATTCGGGTCCTGCGCCGGCCACTTGGAAGTAATGTGGAAAGCGGAAAGATCGGCCATCGTTTGTCCTTCGAGCGGAAATGTTCCCGGAACATATAAGCATGCCCGGCGCACCCGCCAGCGGCCCTCCGAGAATTTATTGATGCAGCCTGTCGGGTGAGCCGCTAGGCTTTCGTCTTCCACTCAAGAGGAGGCGACAATGCTTTATGCGATCCTGTGTTATGCCCATGAGGAAACCGTCTTTGCCTGGTCCAAGGAGGAGGAAGAGGCGGTCATGGGCAAGCTCATGGAAGTCCAGGAGCCGTTGATGAAGGCCGGCAAGCTCGGTCCCGTCGGCCGGCTCATGCCGACCACGGCGGCGACCACGGTGCGCAAGGGCAAGGAAGAGCCGCTCGTGCTCGACGGGCCCTTTGCGGAGACGAAGGAAGTGCTGCTCGGCTTCTACACGATGGAAGCAGACACGCTCGACGAGGTCGTCGCTTTCTCCAAGAAGCTCTCGGAGGTCAATCCCGGCTCCTCGTCTTATGAAATCCGGCCCTTCTATGTGTTCCACCCGAACGAGCTGGGCAAACGCGAGACTTCGACATGACCGACATTGCCTGGATCGAACTTGCCTTGACGGCGGCCCGCCCGCAGGCCGTCGGCGCGCTCCTGCGCTACTTTCGCGATCTCGATACCGCGGAAGAGGCCTTCCAGGAGGCCTGCCTGCGGGCGATCCGGACATGGCCCGAAAAGGGCCCGCCGCGCGACCCGGCGGCATGGTTGATCTTCGTTGGCCGCAACAGCGGCGTTGATGCGATCCGCAAGCGCGCCAGGAACGAGCCGCTGCCGGAGGAAGAAGCCTTTTCGGATCTCTCCGACGCCGAGGGCGACATGGCCGACCGGCTGGATAGTTCGCATTACCGCGACGACATCCTGCGGCTGATGTTCATCTGCTGCCATCCGGACCTTCCCAACACGCAGCAGATCGCGCTGGCGCTGCGCATCGTGTCCGGCCTGACGGTACCGCAGATCGCCCGCGCCTTCCTTGTCGGCGAAAGCGCGATGGAGCAGCGCATCACGCGCGCGAAGGCGCGTGTCGCCAAGGCCGGCATACCCTTCGAGACTCCGGGAGCTGCCGAGCGGGTGGAACGGCTCGGGGTCGTCTCCTCGATGATCTACCTCGTGTTCAACGAAGGGTATTCCGCCGGCATCGTCAATCCGGATAGTGCTGCCTTCTGCGACGAAGCGATCCGGCTCGCCCGCCTGCTGCTGCGGATCTTCCCCGGCGACCCAGAACTGATGGGTCTGCTTGCGCTGATGCTGCTGCAGCATTCGCGGGCCGCCGCGCGCTTTGATGCGGCCGGCCAGATCGTGCTTCTCGAAGACCAGGACCGGACGCGCTGGGACCGCAAGCTGATCAACGAAGCACTGGCGCTTCTCGACAAGGCGATCCGTCACCGGCAGCCGGGGCCATACCAGGTGCAGGCGGCGATCACCGCGCTGCATGCCCGCGCTCCGAGCGCGCAAGAGACCGATTGGCAGGAGATCGTCCTGCTCTACGACCTGCTGGAACGCATCCAGCCGTCCCCGGTCGTATCTCTCAACAAGGCTGTGGCGGTTTCCAAGCTGAAGGGCCCGGATGCCGGGCTTGAACTGCTGGAACCGCTTGCCGAACGGCTGCAAAGCTATTTCTATTTCCATGGCGTGAAGGGCGGCTTGCTGATGCAGGCGGGGCGGAACCGCGAGGCGCGCGACGCTTTCGACCGGGCGATCGCGCTTGCCAATTCGCCGGCCGAATGCGCCCATATCCGCCAGCAGATCGACAAGTTGAGCGTCGCCGAACCGCTCTGACCGCTTGCTGCGAAGAAAACTGCCGGCGGTTGTCGGACGTCGCCTGCGTCACGCGTCCTCAGGTTCGTAATCACCACCAGCATCAATGCGAAGGGAGACGGAACATGACCGCATCAAATCCAAGATATTCGCTGCAGATCGTGCGCGAGATGGACGTATCGCCCGAGAAGCTGTTCAAGGCCTGGACAACACCGGAGCGCATGGGCGAATGGTTCTGCCCGAAGCCCTGGAAGGTGACCGAGGCCCGCCTCGATGTTCGTCCGGGCGGCTCGAACTATATCCTGATGGAAGGCCCGGATGGCGAGAAGGCGCCGAACTATGGCGTGTATCTCGAGGTCGTGCCGAACCGGAAGCTCGTGATGACCGACGCCTATACCAGCGCCTGGGTTCCGTCGGAGAAACCCTTCATGACCGCCGTGGTGGAGTTCGAAGACCTCGGCAACGGCCGCACGCGTTATGTCGCGACCGCGCTCCACTGGACGGAAGAGGACATGAGGGCCCATGAGGAGATGGGCTTCCACGAAGGTTGGGGCATTGTGGCGGGCCAACTCGAAGAGATCGCCAAGACCTTCTGAGCTCAACCGAAATCTGCACGACCTGCGACTTTGATTCAGCCGGAGCCATGAACCGGCTGAATTCCTTCGGTTCTTGGTTTCGGGCAATGGACTTGGAAGAAGCGCGTCCTACATTGCTCGCCAGTTTCGTCCAGAGCTGGAGCATCGTTTGGCAGCCGACACACCGCAGAACCAGACATCGCAGTTCCCGAATGGTGGAGGCCATACCGGCGAACTCATCCGGTCCTTCGACTGGTCGAAGACGCCGCTCGGGCCGATCTCCAGTTGGCCGGAAAGCCTGAAGACTGTCACCAACATGCTGTTGCAGTCACCGGTGCCGATCGTGCTCCTGTGGGGCGAAGACGGCATCATGATCTACAATGACGCCTATTCCGGTTTTGCCGGCGGTCGCCATCCGCAGCTCCTCGGCTCCAAGGTGCGCGAAGGCTGGGCGGAGATTGCCGACTTTAACGACAATGTCATGCGGGTCGGGCTGTCGGGGCGCACGCTTGCCTACGAAAACCAGGAGCTGACGCTGATCCGCCACGGCAAGCCGGCACCGGTTTGGATGAACCTCGATTATTCGCCGGTCATGGACGAAAGCGGCAAGCCGGCCGGCGTGATCGCCATCGTGGTGGAAACCACCAAGCAGGTCCTGGCGCAGCGGCAGCTGCGCGAAAGCGAGGAACGGTTCCGCGCGCTGACCAGTGCCACGTCCGACATCATCTACCAGTTCAGCGCCGACTGGAAGGAAATGCGCGCGCTCGATGGTCGCGGGCTTTTGAGCGACACCGAGCGCCCGACGATCAACTGGCAGGAAACCTACCTACTGCCGGAAGACCGGCCGGCGGTCCTGGCGAAGGTCGAGGAAGCGATCCGCACCAAGAGCGTCTTCCAGCTCGAGCATCGCGTCCGGCAGGCCGATGGTGGTCTCGGCTGGATGTTGTCCCGCGCCGTGCCGATCATGGACGAGAAAGGAGAGATCGTCGAATGGTTCGGGGCGGCGACCGATACGACCGAGAGGCGGCAGTACGAAGAGCATCTCCGCTTGGTGGTCCATGAGCTCAACCACCGGGTCAAGAACAACCTGGCGATGACCCAGGCCATCGCGGCGCAGACCTTCCGCGGCGATATCGACCTCAAGGAAGCACAGAACCGCTTCGCCTCGCGCATGGTGGCGCTGGGCCAGGCGAACGACCTCCTGACCGGAGAGCGCTGGGTCGGTGCCTCGCTGGGCGGTGCGATCGAACAGGCGATCAAGCCGCATGCGCCGGATGACGGACGCTGCACCGTCGAAGGCGACGAGGACGTCAAGCTGTCGCCAAAAACCGCGCTTGCCCTGACGCTTGCCATGCATGAGCTTGCGACGAATGCGCTGAAATACGGCGCGTGGTCGAACGGCGAGGGCCGGGTCGATGTCCGCTGGTCGACAGGGAACGACGCCGAAGGCAAGCGACGCCTGCGGATCGAATGGCGCGAAAGCGGTGGGCCGGAGGTGCAGCCGCCGGCGCGCCGGGGTTTCGGTTCGGTGCTGATCGAGCGCGGCCTTGCCCGCGAGATGGGCGGCACCGTGACGATGGAATACCTGCCCACCGGCCTGGTCTGCACGGTGGAGGCACCCGAAAACCTTTATGCGGAGCGGTAGCGCATGCCACTCCGCATCCTCGTCGTCGAAGACGAGATGACAATCGCTTTGATGATCGAGGACATGCTGATCCAGCTCGGGCATGAGGTGGTCGAGCTGGCCATGCGCCTGCCGCGGGCCGAGGAACTGGCGCGCCAAGCCGCCTTCGACCTCGCCTTGCTCGACGTCAACCTCGATGGGCGCAAGTCCTTCCCCGTGGCCGATATCCTTTCCGCGCGCGGCATCCCGTTCGTGTTTGCCACCGGTTATGGCGCAAGTGGGCTGGAGAATGGCTATTCCCATTGCCCGGTGGTTACCAAGCCGTTCATGATGGAAGACCTGAAGACAGTGATCGACAGCCTTCCTCTGCCGCGCGCGTAGTGGCCGGACCTATCGAATATTTCGATCTGCCGGTTCGAGAGAATGCGGTTTGTGCATAAAGCGGGTCGTCCCTATCTGAGGGGCACCCCACGAAACGGATCTATGCCATGGAACTCGGACTGCATACTTTCGGTGATGTCGATGCCGCTGCCGCCAACAAGGGCGCGGAAGGCGCTCGCCGCATCAAGAACCTGCTCGAGGAGATCGAACTCGCCGACCAGGTGGGGCTCGATGTCTTCGGGCTCGGCGAGCACCACCGGCCGGATTACGTGATCTCCTCGCCTGCCACCGTGCTGGCCGCCGCTGCCGCCCGGACCAAGAACATCCGCCTCACGAGCGCGGTGACGGTCTTGTCTTCGGATGATCCGGTGCGCGTCTTCCAGGAGTTTGCGACGCTTGACCTCATCTCGAACGGCCGGGCGGAGATCATGGCAGGCCGGGGCTCCTTCATCGAGTCCTATCCGCTGTTCGGTTACGACCTCGGCGACTATGATCAGCTGTTCACCGAAAAGCTTGACCTGCTGCTGGCGCTGCGGGAACAGGAGGTCGTCACCTGGTCCGGCCAGACCCGCGCGCCGATCAACGGGCGCGGTGTTTATCCGCGGCCGCTCCAGGATCCGCTTCCGGTCTGGATCGCCGTTGGTGGCACACCGCAATCGGTTGCCCGTGCCGGCGCCATGGGGCTGCCGCTCGCGGTCGCCATCATCGGCGGCGAATATCCGCGCTTTGCACCGTTCTTCAATCTCTACCGCGAGGCGGCACGCAGGGCAGGGCATGACCCGGCGACGCTGAAGACCAGCATCAACGTGCATGGCTTCATCGCCGATACGACCGAGGCCGCTGCCGACACATTCTACGGCCCGCAGGCGGAGGTGATGAACCGGATCGGCCGCGAGCGCGGCTGGGGTCCCACGAACCGGGCGCATTTTGACCAGGCGCGCTCGCCGCTCGGCAATCTCTTCGTCGGCGAGCCGGAACTGGTGGCGGAAAAGATCATCGCCGCGCACAAGGTGTTCGGCATGGATCGCTTCCTGTTGCAGATGGCGATCGGGCCCATGCCGCATGACCAGATCATGCGCGGGATCGAGCTCTACGGCACGAAAGTCGCGCCAATCGTCAGAAAAGAATTGACGGGCTCGGCCGATGGCGCGAAACCGGCCGCGCTGACGAACTAAGAATTGCAAGGCATGTCATGGTTATCACCACCGAAAACGAACTGGCGAAGCTGAAGGAAATCGGCCGCCTTTGCGCACAGGCCGTGGAAACCATGGCCAAGGCGCTGGAGCCGGGCATCACCACCCGTGAACTCGATGACATCGGCCGCAAGCTTCTCGAAGACAATGGTGCGCAGTCGGCGCCCGAGACCTGCTATCAGTTTCCGGGCGCGACCTGCATCAGCGTCAATGAGGAAGTGGCGCATGGCATTCCGGGCGACCGGGTGATCCAGGCAGGTGACCTCGTCAATATCGATGTTTCTGCGGTGAAGGACGGCTTCTACGGTGATACCGGCGCCTCCTACGCGGTCCCGCCGGTGACGCGCGAGGTCGAAAAACTTTGCCGCGACGGCCGCCGCGCGCTCTGGACCGGCTTGCAGCAGGTGAAGACCGGAAAACCGATCGCCGGCATCGGCAATGCGATCGGCGCGTTCGCCAAGAAGAACCGCTATACGTTGATCACCAACCTTTCGAGCCACGGCATCGGCCTGACGCTGCATGACGAGCCGAAGGAGATTCCGACATGGCCGGACCGCAGCGAGCGGCGGGTGATGGAGGAGGGGCTGGTGTTCACTGTCGAGCCGTTCCTGTCGCTTGGCGCGGAATGGGCAGAGGACGGTGGCAACGGCGACGTCTGGACACTTTACAGCGATCCTCGCGCGCTCACCGTGCAATACGAACACACGGTGGTTGCGACCCGCAACGGGCCGCTGATCCTGACATTGGCTGCTTAAGGTGAAGGTGGGAGCGGGCTGAGGCTTAGCTCAGCTTGTTCTTCTGCGCGGCGATCTCTGCACTCCGGTAGAAGGCGTCGACGCGTTCTTCATTGAGCTGGTTGAGGAGTTGGCGCATATGGACGCGCGCTGCGCTCTCCATCAACTGGGCAAATGCCGCATGGCCAATCGCATCAGCTTTGAGAAGCTGGGCGATCAATGGATCGTTCAGGACTTCGCTGATCGATAGGTCACGTTCCATGGGCAATCCTCCGCCATCACCATGACGACAGGCGTAGAGTGCGCTTCATTCATGTCAGGAACAAGACGAAAGTCGCATTGCGGCGCATCAATTCGTTTCCGCAGCGCGACTCCTTCGAGCGATGGTAATCCGACGATCCTATCAGCGTCGTTCAACCAGCGATGAGATTTGCTGATTTGCCCTTCACGACGCAGGCTTGCATTATGCCGGGATGCTTCAACAGACCTGCCGAAACCATCGCCCGCTGCTGATCGGCCTTTCCGGCACCATCGTCATGGCGAGCGCCATGGGTTTTGGACGCTTTGTCTATACGCCGATCCTGCCCGGCATGATGGTCGGTATCCCGATCAGTGCCGCCAATGCCGGGTTGATCGCGGCCGGCAACTTTGGCGGATATCTCGCAGGCGCCATCCTCTCGGCTTATGGCTGGGCAGCGGGGCGGGAGCGCAAGGTGGCGCTTTGGGGGCTGCTTGCAAGCGCGCTTCTGCTGTTTGCCATGGCCGCGACGACATCGGTCGCGGCCTTCATCGCCATCCGTTTCCTCGCCGGCATGGCGAGCGCCCTGTCCATGGTGTTTGCGTCATCGCTGGTGCTGCCTTACGCGGCCGAGCGGGAAGAGGTGAACATGTTGCATTTCGGCGGGGTGGGGGTCGGCATTGCCTTGTCCTCCGCCCTTGTGTTCGGCATCAACATGATGGCCGGTGACGGCGCGCATGGCTGGCGCACCGAATGGATCGCCAGTGGTCTGGTTGTGCTCCTCGCGCTGGCCTTGGCGGCATGGCTTTTGCCCCGGCAGCCGACCGGCGCCGCAAGCCGACCCGAGCCGCAACTCGTTTGGCGGCTGCCGCTTGCGCTGCTGACGCTCTCCTACACCTTCTTCGGCTTCGGCTATGTGATCACCGCGACCTTCCTCGTCACGATCGTGCGGATGGCCAGCGCCGGGCCGTTGATCGAGTTCCTCGCCTGGTTCGTGACCGGCATCGCGGCAGCCGCATCGCTGGTCGTCTGGCGGCCGGCGGCAACGCGCATGGGGTTTGCCTGGACCTACGTCGTGGCGATGGGGCTTGAGGCGATCGGCGTGCTCGGTTCAGTGATGCTGCCGCCGATTGCCGGCGCACTTGTCGGCGGGCTACTGCTTGGCGCGACCTTCATGATCATCACGTCCTATGGCCTGCAACTTGGCCGGCGGCTGTCGCCCGACAGCCCGCGCCGGGCACTTGCGATCATGACCGCGGCCTTCGGGACCGGCCAGATCATCGGGCCGCTGGTGGCCGGCTGGGTGGGGCAGGCGAGCGGCAGTTTCACCCTGCCGACGGTGATGGCGGCGGTGACCCTTGTGGTCGCTGTCCTGCTTTCCGTTCCGGTGGCGCGGCTCACGCGGGAATAGCACGTGGTTTCACGGGAATAACCCGGGGTTACAATTGTGTAACATTTTGCGGCAGTTATTGCCCGGCATTATGATCTGCCATAGTTTCCTGCGACTTCATGCGCAATGGTTCGCGCGTTCGAACCTCAGGAAAGCCGACGCTCCGTGTTCCACTCTTTCTTTCCTCGTCCCAAACTCTTCTTCACAACTGCGGCGATCTGGGCGGCCATCGTGGTCGCCGTCTGGTATGCGGGCGGTTATAACCTCGGCAGCCTGATCGGGCTGCCGCCGGATGCGCCAGGTGCCGAACCGATCATCGGCTTCACAGTCTTTCTCTCGCCGCCGTTCCTGTGGTTCTACATCTACTTCACGATTGCGGTGGCGCTGTTCTACGCGTTCTGGAACTTCTATTCGCCGCATCCCTGGCAGCGCTGGTCCATCCTGGGCTCGGCGTTGATCCTCTTCATCGTATACTTCCAGGTGCAGGTCTCGGTCGCCGTCAACAACTGGTACGGCCCGTTCTGGGACTATGTGCAGGGGATCATGTCGAAGCAGACGACGAGCACCGTCGAAAACTTCTATGAACAGGTCGGCAGCTTCGCCTGGCTTGCTCTTCTCGGCATGAACGTGTCGGTGCTCAACGCCTTCTTCGTCAGCCACTGGATCTTCCGCTGGCGCAACGCGATGAACGACTACTACATGGAGCACTGGCCGAAGCTGCGGCATATCGAAGGTGCCTCGCAGCGTGTGCAGGAAGACACGATGCGCTTCTCGCAGATCATGGAAGGGCTAGGCGTCGCCTTCATCGACTCCATCATGACGCTGATCGCCTTCATGCCGGTGCTCGTGAGGCTATCGGCCAACATCACCGAACTGCCGATCGTCGGCGCCATTCCGCATCCGCTCGTTTCGGCGGCGATCTTCTGGTCGATCTTCGGAACGGTCTGCCTCATCATCGCCGGTTACCGCCTGCCGGGCCTGCAGTTCCGCAACCAGCGCGTCGAGGCGGCCTACCGCAAGGAACTCGTTTACGGCGAAGACCATGCCGACCGCGCCCAGCCGGCGACAGTGCGTGAGCTGTTCGACCGGGTGCGGACGAACTACTTCACGCTCTACTTCCACTACGTCTACTTCAACGTGGTGCGCTATTCCTACCTGCAGGCAAACGGCATCTTCTCGCTGCTGATCCTTGGGCCGTCCATGGTTGCCGGCAGCGTTTCGCTCGGCGCCTTCAACCAGATCAGTTCCGCCTTCGGGCAGGTGTCGAGCTCGTTCCAGTTCCTCGTCAATTCCTGGTCGACGATCGTCGAGTTGATCTCCGTCCACAAGCGCCTTCGGGCGTTTGAAGCGGCCATCTACGACGAGCCGCTGCCGGATATCGACCAGCATTACCTGGAGCGCGAAGCGGTGGGTGGGGAACTGGAAGCCGACCGGCCGACCTGATCGAGGAAAATCAAGACAGCAGTTTTGGCCGCGCCGGATCGTCACCCCGGCGCGGTTTTGCGTTTGTGGCCTCTGTTCCGGAGTGTCTGAGCACCGGAATGTTGGCCTTGGGAATGGGGCAGGCGGGTATTCGGGTATTGGGGGTATCAGGTTTTGCCTGCCCCGGCTGTTCTGGCGGTTTTCGGAGGATTTCCGAGCCCTCGTCGACCGCTTCAAACAACCATCACCGGAACCGAGCCTTTCGACCCGAACAGTCTGCCGGTTCGCGAACCCGGTTTCCCATCCGATGACGAGAGCAATTATGCGCGTCCGCCGAGGGGCGTGGAAAACCAGCAGATGATGCGATGGTTAAGTGCTTGATGCAGCGACGAAGGTTCTTTTGCGGAGGGCGAAATTGTCCACGCCCCCTCCGTTTCGTTTCCGAGGTCAGAGGCCGGAACCGGCAGCCGGTTTAGCGCGATCGCCGATGAGACTGACAGCCTCGCTATAGGTGACGCAGGCAACATCGGCCATTCCACAGACCTCCGTCACCAGCCGCTCCATCGCCCGCCAATAGGCGCCGCCGTTCATCTCGACGAAGTGGAAGCCGAGTTGCAGCGGGATCCGGTCGCCGGCATATTGCTTGTCGAATGCGGCGCGGAAGGCGGAATAGGCGCGGGATTCAAACTCCGCGGATTTGCTCAGGTCGTCGAAGCCGCCGGAATGGCGGACGAACAGATTGTAGTCCATGCCGATCAGTGGACGGGCCGATGGCCCCTCGGGAATGAGCGGCAGGCCGAAGCGGATGATGCCCTCCTTTTTCTTCGGCATGGCAGGGCCCTTGGTGACGAGGCTCGCGTCATAGGTGAAGCCGGCGCGCTTTTCGGCCGCGACCAGCCCGGCGCTGGTGGAGAAATAAGGTGCGCGGAAGCCGCGAATCTCGTTGTCGATGAAGTCCTGCCAGCCGTCGGGCTCTTCATTCGCTGCTTCGTTTGCCTTCCACGCGTCCTTCAGCACGCTGCGAAAGGTGGCCATCTCCGTCGCCCAGTCTGCAACCGACCAGTTCTTGCCGTCGAAGTGGCCGCAGGTATGGCTGGCGATCTCATGGCCTTCGCCGCGCGCCTGCCAGACATGGGTGAGGCGCGCGCGTGCTTCCGCCTTGTCCACGGCAAAGCCGATATTGGAGCGGCCAAGCTTGCCATGCGGCGCGCGGTATTGCTTGGCGTCAGCGCGGGCGATCACCAGCGTGCAGGAGAGGAAATAGGTGAAGCGGGCATTGGTTTTTGCACCGAGGTCGCGGCTGCGCTGCCAGAGCTTGTTGTCGCCGGCGCCATCAAACGAAATCATCACCAGTTGCTTGGGCTTGTCCTGCGCGATCGCCTGGGTGGAGATGGCGGCAAGACAGAGGGCAAGGGCGGCGAGGGGGGAACGCATGGGAGGCACCTGATTGATACGCGAAGGCTGCCTTCTTCTGGTGACGGAATAAGGCGAAGCTTTGAATGGAACGAAAAAAGGCGCCTCCTAGCCTCATGCCGGTTAACAAGCTTTGCCAGATTTGCCAGAAGGGCCTTACATCTCAGGGAAAATAAGCTAGAAGGCGCTTTTCCACGTGATGGGCCGCGTGCAGACCAGTTGGGGCCGGAGTTCTTGATGGCAAATAGCGACGACAGTTTTATTCGCGAAGTGAATGAGGAACTTCGTTCCGACCAGATGAAATACGCCTGGAGGCGATTCAGGCCCGTCGTGATTGCCGTTGTCGCGCTTGTCGTCGGTGGTGCCATCGCCAAGGAAGGCTACCAGTACTGGCAGACGCATAACTCCTCCCAGTCCGGTGACCGGTTCCTGGCGGCGCTGACGCTGGCGAACGAAAACAAGCCGGACGAGGCGCTCGCCGCCTTCGAAGCGCTGGCCAAGGATGGCACGGGCGCTTATCCGGTGCTCGCGAAGCTGCGCGCTGCGACGGTTCACCAGGCCAAGGGCGACAACGCCGCCGCGATTGCCGCTTTCACGGAAGTGGGCAATGACGCAAAGGCGCCGCAGGCAATGCGCGAGCTGGCCAAGATGCGTGCTGCATGGCTGCTGATCGATACCGGCAGCTATGACGAGGTTGCCGCGCAGGTGCAGGCCATGGCCAATCCTGGCAATCCGCTGGCCGCTTCGGCTCGCGAGGCGCTTGGGCTTTCCGCTTACAAGGCCGGCGACTTCAAGAAGGCCAAGGAGTGGTACCAGCAGATCGCCAATGATGCGGCCACGCCGCGCAACATCGCCAACCGCGCCCAGATCATGCTCGACAACATCGCCTCTTCGGGCAAGGCACCCTAACTACTGGCTGTCAAAGGCCTTCAAGGAACACCATGAGCTTCACAGTCGCCATCGTCGGACGTCCGAATGTCGGCAAGTCCACGCTTTTCAACCGCCTCGTCGGAAAGAAGCTGGCGCTTGTCGATGACACGCCGGGCGTCACCCGCGACCGCCGGCCGGGCGCCGCCAAGCTCGTGGACCTGCGCTTCACCATCATCGATACCGCAGGCCTCGAAGAAGCGGGACCGGAGACACTCGAAGGCCGCATGCGCGCCCAGACCGAGGCAGCGATCGACGAAGCGGATGTGACGCTGTTCGTTGTCGACGCCAAATCGGGTCTCACCCCGCTCGACAAGACCTTCGGCGAACTGCTGCGCCGCAGCGGCAAGCCGGTGGTGCTGGTGGCCAACAAGTCGGAAGCGCGCGGCTCCGACGGCGGTTTCTACGATGCCTTTACGCTTGGCCTTGGCGAGCCCGTTCCGATTTCCGCAGAGCATGGCCAGGGCATGATCGACCTGCGTGACGCGATCGTCGAGGCAATCGGCGAGGAGCGCGCCTTCCCGAAGGACGACGAGGACGAAGCCGAAACCGACGTCGACGTGCGCGATTCCGTGCTGGGCGACGAGGCCGAGGACGAAGCCGAGCCGGAATATGACGATACAAAGCCGCTGCGCGTTGCCATCATCGGCCGCCCGAATGCCGGCAAGTCGACGCTGATCAACCGCTTCCTCGGCGAAGACCGCCTGCTGACCGGCCCAGAGGCCGGCATTACCCGCGATTCCATCTCGGTGGAATGGGACTGGCGCGGCCGCACCATCAAGATGTTCGACACCGCCGGCATGCGCCGCAAGGCGCGCGTGCAGGAGAAGCTTGAAAAGCTTTCGGTGGCGGATTCGCTGCGCTCGATCCGCTTTGCCGAAACGGTCGTCATCGTGTTCGACGCGACGATCCCGTTTGAAAAGCAGGACCTGCAACTTGTCGACCTGGTGATCCGCGAAGGGCGCGCCGCCGTGCTCGCTTTCAACAAGTGGGACCTGGTCGAGGATCCGCAGGCCGTGCTTGCAGACCTGCGCGAAAAGACCGAGCGGCTGCTGCCGCAGGCGCGCGGCATCCGTGCCGTGCCGATCTCCGGCCAGACCGGATACGGTCTCGACAAGCTGATGCAGAACATCATCGAGACCGACAAGGTTTGGAACAAGCGCATCTCGACGGCCCGTCTCAATCGCTGGCTCGAAGGCACGCAGATCCAGCATCCGCCACCGGCGGTTTCCGGTCGCCGCCTGAAGCTCAAGTACATGACGCAGGTGAAGGCTCGCCCGCCGGCATTCATGGTGTCCTGCACGCGGCCTGACGCGCTGCCGGAAAGTTATGTCCGCTACCTCGTGAACGGGCTGCGCGCCGACTTCAACATGCCGGGCGTGCCGATCCGCATCCACTTCAAGGCGGGCGACAACCCGTTTGAAGGGCGCAAAAAGAAGCGCTGAGACGGGGCTTGCTGCGGTGACACCTTGTCAGCGCAGCGCTTCCGTGTTCTCTTCCGCACAATGGTTTGCGACGCAGGAGGGTGTCGCACCGTTTCTGGAGGAGAACTACATGATCATTGCCGGTCTTATTGCGTCCGTATGCCTGGGTTTCAGCGGCATCGGGTATTTCCTCTGGCGCGACAGCAAGATCGGCTGAGACCGGATGCCGCTTGATGAAGCGGCAGTAATTCCAGTCAGGCTTTCAAGAAGAGCAGAGGCGAGGGATCACCCCGGCAGAAGGCCGGGGCTGATCAGTGCGCCGTGGTGGCCGATGACGACCGACGCCACCGATGCGCCGTAAGCGGCGGCCTCTGCGGGCGCAACGCCGCAGACAAGGCGCGACAGGAAGGCGCCGTTGAAGCTGTCGCCGGCGCTCGTCGTATCCACGACATTGGTCGCGGTGACGGCCGGGACGTAGATTTGCTCCGATGTGCCGAAGCTGATCGTGGCACCTTCCGCGCCGTTCTTCACCACGACATTCTCGACGCCGAGCGCCTTGTAGCGGGCGACCGTGTCAGCGACGGTCTTGTCGCCAAAATGGGTGGTTTCGTCATCGAAGCTCGGCAGCACGAGGGTCGCGGCGCGGGCGCCGTCCTCGATCGTCTTCAGCATGTAGTCCTTGTTCGGCCAAAGCCGCGGGCGGATGTTCGGATCGAAGGCGACCGTCTTGCCCGACGCCTTGGCGCGGCGCAGTTCGGCCAGCAGCGTATCGACGGCCTCAGGAGCCAGGATGCCGAGCGTGATGCCGGAGAAATAGACGACGTCCGATCCCTCGATCGCGGCGCGCAGATGATCCGGATCATCGGCGAGCTTCTTGGCGGCGGCCGTGTCGCGCCAGTAGCTGAAGGTGCGCTCGCCGTTCTTGAGCGTGATGAGGTAAAGACCGGGCGTCTTGCCTTCGATGCGGCGGATGGCGGTCGTGCCGATGCCGGCGGCCTTCATCATCGTCAGCATTTCGGTCGACAGCGGATCATCGCCGACGGCGGTGTAATAGTCCACCAGCCATTCCGCCGGCAGGCATGCGCGGGCGTACCAGGCAGTGTTGAAGGTATCACCGGCAAAGCCCTTACGCAGCAGGCCTTCGCCCGCTTGCGACAGTTCCACCATGCATTCGCCGATCGAAAGAAGCTTGCCGCCCATGCCGGTCCTCCATAAGCCCTGTCAGTCGCATAGGCTTCTGGCGAGCCTCTTGCAAGATGGCATCGACGCCTTGTTTTTGCGTTGTCTTTTGCCATGCCGGCTCTAGGTTGGGTTCGGATCATTGACAAGCCCGGAGAGACGGAACATGGCAAGCGAAATGGCGACGACGGTCGATGCCAACTGGTGGCGCGGCGCAGTCATCTACCAGATCTATCCACGATCCTTCCAGGATACGACCGGCGATGGCCTTGGCGACATCAGGGGCATTACCGAGCGCCTGCCGCATGTCGCCTCGCTTGGCGTCGATGCGATCTGGCTGTCGCCGTTCTTCACGTCGCCGATGGCCGACATGGGCTACGACGTTTCCGACTACTGCAATGTCGACCCGATGTTCGGCACGCTCGCCGACTTCGACGAGATGATGGAGGAGGCGCATCGGCTGGGGCTGAAGGTCATCATCGACCAGGTGATTTCCCACACTTCCGACCGGCACCCGTGGTTCATCGAAAGCCGCTCGAGCCGCACCAACCCGAAGGCGGACTGGTATGTCTGGGCCGACCCCAAGCCGGACGGCACGGCGCCGACCAACTGGCTGTCGATCTTCGGTGGGCCGGGCTGGGAATGGGATGGCGTGCGCAAGCAATATTACATGCACAACTTCCTGATCTCGCAGCCGGACCTCAACTTCCACAATCCGGAAGTGCAGGATGCGATGCTTGATACGGTTCGCTTCTGGCTCGACCGCGGGGTGGACGGCTTCCGGCTCGATACTGTGAACTACTATTTCCACGACAAGCAACTGCGCAACAACCCGCCGATGGTCTACGACACCGAGGGCGCGGGCATGGAAACGGATACCAATCCGTATTCGATGCAGAACCACCTCTACGACAAGACGCAGCCGGAAAACATCGAGTTCCTGAAGCGGCTGCGCTCGCTGCTCGACAGCTACGAGGCGCGCGCGACGGTGGGCGAGGTCGGCGATGGACCACGGTCGCTGAACACGCTGGCGCTTTACACGACCGGCAACGACAAGCTCCACATGTGCTACACCTTCGACTTCCTGGGGCCGGCCTTCGATGCGAGCTACATCCGCAACGTGATGACGACGGTGGCCGATACCGTGAGTAACGGATGGGTCTGCTGGGCCTTTTCCAACCACGACGTCATTCGCCACGTGACGCGTTTCATCGAGGCGCCGGAAGAGCAGGATCGGGTGGCCAAGCTTTCGATCACGCTGCTTTCGGTGCTGCGCGGCTCGATCTGCCTTTACCAAGGCGAGGAACTGGGGCTGACCGAGGCGGAACTGGAGTTCGAGGATCTGCGCGATCCGTATGGCATCCGCTTCTGGCCGGCCTTCAAGGGTCGTGACGGATGCCGCACGCCGATGGTGTGGGAGGCGCAGGCGCCGCATGCCGGCTTCACGACCGGCTCGAAGACCTGGCTTCCGGTGCCGACGGACCATGCAAGCCGCGCCGTGGATGCGCACGAGGCGATGCCGGATTCGGTGCTCAATCACTATCGGGCGACGTTGGCGTTCCGCAAGGCGCATGCGGCGCTGATCGATGGCGACATGACCTTCCTCGACACCAACCAGGACCTCCTCGCCTTCGTGCGGGAAAAGCGCGGCGAAAAACTGCTGTTTGTCTTCAACCTGACCCGCCAGCCGCAGGATTTCACGCTGCCGACACGGCTCGGCGACGTGCTGCCGGTGGACCTGCCCGGCTTTACCTCCCGTATCGAAGCGGGCGTGGCGAAGCTCGACGCGCTCGACGTGTTCTGCGCCAGGCTCTGAGCGCCAAGCTCTGGGCGTCAGGCCGTGGGCGGCATCCGCGCGAATTTGGTGGCCGCGGGATCAACGTGATCCCACGGCTGCGCGGCTTCGGTCCAGGTTACCAGTTGCGGCTGGTAGCGCTCCGGCTCGTCGAGGCTCCCGGCGCGGATGGCGACGACCCCAGGCACATCTGGAAAGGTGATGAACAGCGGCGAGCCGCAGGTGGCGCAGAAGGCGGCGTTCTTGGTCGTGCCGCTATCGCCCGCCACGCTCCAGGTGTTTGGGGTCCCTTGCACATCCCATGGCGTGCCGGCGAAGGTCAGGTAGGAGCCATGGCCGCCGCCGGTCTGGCGTTGGCACTGGCGGCACTGGCAGTCCACCATCGCCACCGGTTCTCCCTCGCATGTGTAGCGGACAGCGCCGCAGGCGCAGCCGCCCGCATAGGACCTGCTCATGATCTCCTCCATCTGGTTCGGGTCTAGCTTGGCGGCGGTCCGGAGCCGGCGGTATCAGGCCGGGATGCGGCCTTCATATTCGTCCCTGAGGCGGCTCCAACCCTGCCAGAAGGAGGGGGGCTCGGCGCCACTGGCGCGGGCCACAAGGATATCGAGATGCATGTGCCAGCCGGCGCCGATCATCACCATGTTGCGGCGGTCGGAGATGCGCTTGTGGGTGAGGGTGAGCAGCACGTCATTGCCGACGGCCTGGAGTTCGAAGCTGACCTCGCCCTGCGGCGGCCAGGCGAAGACGAGGCGGTGCGGCGGCTCGAACACTAGGACTTCGCTCTCCATGCTGTGCTCTTCGGGAAAACCTTCCGGGCGGCCTTCGGGCGAGGTCGCCAGTTCGTCGTTGCGCCAGGTGAGCTGGAACGGGGCGCCGGCCTCTCCCGGCATGGTGCCCGACGCGAGCCACTGGCGGCGCAGGTCGCTCTCCGTCAGGTAAGCCCAGATGCGATCGATGGGGCCGGGCAGCTTGCGCTGGATGGTGAGCGCGAGTGGCTCTGTGATGGTGCCGTATGGGCTGGCATGCGTCATGTCGTTCATTGCTCTTCTCCCTTTTTGGCTTTCGGTTTGTCGGATGAGGTTTGCTTGGCTTGCCCGGCAGCGGCTCGGGCATCGCCGTCGCGAAGAAGACGCTCCAGCGCATCGAGGCGGCTCGTCCAGAAGCGCTCGTAGAAGCCCAGCCATTCATGGGCGCTCGCCAGCGGCCCGGGTTCCAACCGGCAGATATGGGTGCGGCCATTCACCTCGCGGCGGATCAGGCCGGCGCTCTCCAGCACCTTGATGTGCTTGGAAGCGGCTGCAAGCGACATCTCGTGCGGCTCGGCAAGCTGGCTCACGGTGCGCTCGCCACTGGCCAGTTCCCGCAGCATGCGCCGCCGCGTTGCGTCGCTCAATGCGTGGAAGACGTTGTCGATCTGCGACGTATGTGATTCAACCATGTGGTTGAATATGCGGCCGCAGGATTTTATTGTCAACCGAATGGTTGAATATTTTTGGATCAGGCCTGGGCGTAGGCCGCCGGGTGGCTGCGCAGGCGGGAAATGTCCTGGATCGGCGGTGCACCGAACAGGCGCCGGTATTCGCGGCTGAACTGCGAGGGACTGTCATAACCTACGCGGTGGGCGGCGGTGGCGGCATCCATGGATTTGGCGAGGATGAGCCGGCGGGCTTCCTGGAGACGCAGTTGCTTCTGGTATTGGAGGGGGCTCATGGAGGTCACCTCGCGGAAATGCTGGTGCAGCGCGGACGAACTCATGCGTGCGGCACTTGCCACCTGTTCGATGGAGAACGGCGCGGCGTAGTTTTCGCGGATCCAGTTGATGGCGCGGGTGACCTGCTGCAGCCGGCTTTCCGGCGCCAGGATCTGGCGCAGCATCTGCCCCTGGCCGCCCTGGAGGAGGCGGAACATCAGCTCCCTTTCGATGAGCGGTGCGAGGAAGGCGATCTCGTGCGGGCGGTCGACGAGTTGCGCGAGCCGCAGCGCCGCATCCAGGAAGTCGGGCGTGGTGCGGCTGACGCCGACGCATTTGCAGCGGCCCGAGGAGGTGCCGAAGGCATCCGGCATCTCGACCAGCATGTCACCCAGGAGCTTCAGGTCGAGATCGAGCCGCAGGCAGAGGTAAGGTTCGTCGCGGGTGGCTTCGATGATCTGGCCGGTCACCGGCATGTCCACCGACACGACGAGATATTGCCCCGGCTCGTAACGATAAACCTCCTCCGCCACCATGACCTGCTTGGCGCCCTGGACGATGACGCAGACCGCCGGCTGGTGAAGCGTGTGCAGCGGATCGGTCGGGCTCGACATGCGGATCACCGACAGGCGCGGAACGGCGGTTGGAAAGACGCCATCGGCCGTGGTGTTTTGTGCAACCAGCTTTGCGAGTTGGGCAAGCTTGTCCTGCATGATCCCTTCCTTTCGGGTGCGGGTAGAGGATCGCGATCGCCATCCCTGTTGGTGGGGAGATAGGTGGTAGCCGTGCCCGTTACAAATGCTGTCTGTAGGATCGTGCAATCATGTCGGAGAACTGGTCTACCGTCTGCTGCAGCTTCTCCCTCATATTCCGTCTCGTCCGAATACGAACCTGAACGTAGAGGAGACGGTGATGGCACAGTTTCAATGCCTGCTCGAAAGCCCTTTCCGGTGGGTTGCCCGCTGGTTCGAACGACACGTCGCCCGCTTGCTGCACGCTTACTTCGGATGGACGTCCGCAAAGGCAAATGCACGGCGCGAACGCAGGCTGAGGAGGGACTATCTCGATGGTTAGCCTCCCCATTCGCAGGACGCTTGCACTGGCAGCCGTGGTGGCTGCCTTCGGCTTCATTTCCGCAATCACCGTGCTGGCGCACGACATCGAGGAAGAGGAAAAGCGCATGACCAACCACCCTTACGTCGGCATGTGGGTGACCGACGACAACAACATCCGCCATGAACTCTTGCCCAACGGACGTTATGTCGAAGCCCGCGGCACACGCGAACGGGCACACGAGGGCCAGTATTGGGTGAATGGCGACCATATCGACTACAAGGACGACACGGGCTTTACCGCCGACGGCGACTTCCGTGACGACGTGCTCTACCACGCCGGCATGGTGCTGCGGCGGAAGTAGATCATCGAACCGGCTTGCTGGATGTTTCCCCCCGGCAGGCTGAGCTAGATCAGCGCGAACTTGTCGACATCGACCATGCCCTTGTCCGAAATCTTCAAGTGCGGGATGACGGGCAGGGGCAGGAAGGCAACCTGCAGGAACGGCTCTTCGAGAGTCGTTCCAAGGGCATAGGCGGCTTTCCTCAAGCCGTGCAGCGTGTCGCGAACCGCTTCGTAAGGCTCAAGGCTCATGAGGCCGGCGACCGGAAGCGCGATCTCGCCGGTCACCTTGCCGTCCTCCACCACGACGAAACCGCCTTGAATCTCCCCAAGGCGGTTGGCGGCGAGCGCCATGTCGTCCTCGTTGACGCCGACGACGCAGATATTGTGGCTGTCATGGCCGACGGTGGAGGCGATCGCACCCTTCTTCAAGCCGAAGCCCTGGACGAAGCCGTTGGCATGGTTGCCATTCTTGCCGTGCCGCTCGATGACGGCAACCTTGATGATGTCGCGGTCGAGATCGACGCCAGTCTGGTTGCCGGAGGCGGGCAGGCGGTAGCGGCGGTGTTCGGTGATGATCTTGCCGGGCATGACGCCGATCACCGGCGTTTCGCCTTGCGTTGCCGGTACGCCGAAATGCATGGCCTGTACCGGCCGCGCCTTGACGCTGTCGAGCCCGACCGGTGCGACCGGCGTGCGGGTGGCGAAAAGTTCGTCGGTGACCTTGCGGCCGGCGGAAAAGACCATGTCCGCCTTGCAGTTTTCCAGGCTATCGATCACCACGAGGTCAGCGCGCCAGCCGGGCGCGACAAGGCCGCGATCGCGAAGGCCAAAGGCGCGCGCAGCGGAGATCGAGGCTGCGCGATAGACAGCGAGCGGCTCGACGCCATGAGCGATCGCGGTACGGATCATGTAGTCCAGATGGCCCTGCTCGGCGATGTCGAGCGGGTTGCGGTCGTCTGTGCAGAGCGCGAGGTAAGGCGACAGACGCTCGGTGATGATCGGCATCAGCGCGTGCAGGTCCTTCGAAACCGAACCTTCGCGCACCAGGATGTGCATGCCCTTGCGGATCTTTTCGAGCGCTTCCTCGGCGGTGGTGCATTCGTGTTCGGTGCGGATGCCTGCGGCGAGATAGCCGTTCAGGTCATTGCCCCGCAGGAGCGGCGCGTGGCCATCGATATGATCGTCGTAGAAGGCGTTAAGCTTGGCAAGGCAGATCGGATCCTTGTGGATGACGCCGGGGAAGTTCATGAACTCGGCGAGCCCGATCACCTTCGAGTGGTCGCGGAACGGCAGGAGCTTTTCGATTGGCAGGTCGGCGCCCGCCGTTTCCAGATGTGTTGCCGGCACGCAGGACGACAGCTGCACGCGGATATCCATGATCGTCTGTTCGGCCGAATCCAGGAAGAACTGGATGCCCTCGGTGCCGATGACATTGGCGATCTCGTGCGGATCGCAGATGGCGGTGGTGACGCCGTAGGGCAGGACGCAGCGATCGAATTCATGCGGCGTAACCAGCGAGCTTTCGATGTGCAGATGCGTGTCAATGAAGCCGGGCACGACGATCTTGCCGGTGATGTCGATCTCCGTCTTGCCGGCATAACTGCCGCAGGTGCCGACGATGCGGTCGCCGCAGATCGCGATGTCCGAGGCCACCAGTTCGCCGGTGACGAGATCGAAGAAGCGCCCGCCCTTCAGCACGATGTCGGCAGGTTCACGGCCGGTGCCCTGGTCGATGAGTGTTTCGAGGCGGGTGGTCATGGGCAGGCTCCTCACGCTGATTCAGTCGCCTAACCTAGCGGGTCGCGCGGCAAACGGGGAGAGGCGTTTCGGAAGCCCGGTGCCGTCAGGCGTTTTCGCTGCGGACATTGCCGCCGCAAAGGATGGTGGCAACGGTTTTGCCCTTCAGGCTCCCGCCATTCTCCAGAAGACCGGCGATGCCGGCGGCCCCTGCTTCCTCGACCACGAGCCCATAGTGGGTGAGGCAGAAACCACGGGCGTTGCGGATGGCGGCCTCGCTTGCCTCCCAGACTTCGTCCACCGTGTCGCGCATGCAATCGAGCGCGTAAGGCACGCATTCGCGTACCGCGATGCCATCGGCGGCGGTGGCAGCGGTTTCGGTGGAGATGAGCCGGCCGGTTTCCCATGACTGCTTCATGGCAGGTGCGTTGGATGCGACAACACCGATCACCTTGCAGCCGGGCGCCTTGGCGCGGATCCAGGCGCCGATGCCGGTAAGCAGCGCTCCGTTGCCGAGCGGCACGATGATGGCGTCGAGTTGAGCCCCGTCGCGCTCCAGGCGCTCAGTGATCTCGAGCGCAATGGTGCCGGCACCCTCGGCGATGGTCTTCAGGTTGCCATCCTCGACAAAGGGGCAGTTGTGAGCCTCGGCATAAGCGCGCGCGGCAGCCTTTGCGGCATCGAAATCCGCACCTTCCAGGCGCACCTCGGCGCCCAGCCGGCGCATGGCCTCAACCTTGCCGGGGTTGGCCGTCGTGGCAGAGAAAATCACTACCTTGCGGCCGCGCGCCCGCCCTGCATACGCAAGCCCCTGTCCGAAATTGCCGGCCGAGGCGGAAACGACGGCATGATCGCCTGCCGGTTCGTTCTGCATCCACCAGTCGGTGCCGCGACCCTTGAAGGAGCGGATCGGGTTCAGCGTCTCAACCTTGGCAAGAAGGCGCAGGCCCAGCGCCGTGTTGGCGGTTTCCTGCGAGATCAGCGGGCTGTTGGTGAAGACCGGATCGATGCGGCTGGAAGCGGCGAGGATGCCTTCAGCGGAAGGATTGGGCTGGTTCTGGGTCACGCGGTCACCTTGGGCGAAAGACGAACTCGAACATCCGCGACGGTTTTGCCGGCCGTATTCTTCGCAGAATGCAGCTTGCCGCCAACGCAGAGATGAAGAGGGCGCCCGTAGGCGCCCCCTCATGTTGTCAGATTATAAGAAGCCTTATTCGGCGGCAACGATCTTGCCGTTTTCCCACTTGAAGACGGAGAAGCTCTGCGAGGTGAGGTCACCCGTCTCGCCATAGGTGAGCTTGCCGATGGCGGTCGGGATCGGTTCGCCGGTCTTCAGCGCAGCAGCAACGGCTTCCGCATCTTCGGCCGTCTTGGCCTTTTCGATGCCGGCCTTCAGTACTTCAACAGCTGCATAGGCGTTCAGCGTGAAGGCCTCGGCCGGGATGTTGCGAGCAGCGAGCGCATCGGCAGCAGCCTTCGAGTCAGGGTTCTTCGTCGCGTCAGACGCGTTGGTGAAGAGCGTGCCGGCTGCAGCTTCGGTGCCGATGTTCCAGTATTCGCTGTTCGACAGGCCGTCACCGCCGATGATCGTCGCCTTGACGCCAAGATCGTTCAGCTGGCGGGCGAGCAGGCCGCCTTCCGGGTGGTAACCGCCGAAATAGATGACTTCGACGCCAGCCGACTTGAGGCGGGTGGTGAGCGCGCTGAAGTCCTTTTCGCCGGCGGTTACGGCTTCATCGACGACTTCCTTCATGCCGCCTTCATTGATGGCAGCCTTGAAGGCGTCGGCCAGGCCCTTACCGTAGGCGCCCTTGTCGTTGATGATGGCGACCTTCTTGTCCTTGAGGTTCTTCAGCACGTAATCAGCGGCAACAACGGCCTGCTGGTCGTCACGGCCGCAGGTGCGCAGGACATTCGTGAGGCCACGAGTGGTGAGGTCAGGGGTGGTCGCCGTCGGCGTGACCATCAGGACGCCGTTTTCGGCAAGAACGTCGGAGGCCGGCATGGCAACACCCGAAGTGACCGGGCCGATGACAAAGCGAATGCCTTCGCCAACGATCTGGTTTGCAGCGGATACACCCTGCTTCGGTTCGGCAGCGTCGTCTGCGGTCTTCAGGACCACCTGCTCGCCAAGGATGCCGCCGTTCTTGTTGATCTCGGCAATGGCGGTTTCGGCGCCGTTCTTGACCTGGTCGCCGTAAGCGGCGACGGGGCCGGTCAGCGGCGCGATCAGTCCGATGACGATTTCAGCGTGAGCGAGTTGTGCGGAGAGAAGCGAAGCGAGGGCAGTTGCCCCGAGGAAGGTCTTGAGGTTCATTTTCAGTCTCCTTGGATCGGCCATTCTTGGCCTGGCGTAACGCCACAGTCAGCCCTGTCTGTCTCCGGTTTCGCTTGAGGTCAGTCTTGCGTGTGCCGAGCCAACCCACAGGAGGGCGATGCGGTCGAAGCCGTGCCGAGCCATGTTTGGCTTTCGGCTGGCGGCAACAACGCTTAAGATTTCATGAGGCTTTTCGCAAGAACATAACAAAGCGGCCGCAGCTTTTGTCGTTTCACGAAAAGATGAAGGTGAACAAAGCTTCCAAACCCAACATTTCGAAGCCTTGCCGGGCTCGGCTCATGCATTGCGGCCAAGTGCTGCCAAGAGCCCCTGGACCTGGCGGTTGAAGCTTGCAAACTCCTGCTGGTTCATGCCCGAACGGCGCAGCAGCGTGTCTCCAAGGCAGCGACTTTGCATGAGGAGCTCGCGGCCGGCGGGCGTCAACCAGACATGAACCTGTCGCTCGTCTTCCTTGCTGCGGCGGCGCTCGACCAGTCCCGCCTGCTCCATGCGCTTGACCGGCGGCGTGACCGTGCTTGACTCCAGCGACAGGCGGCTGGCAATGGCGCCGATCGTCATGCCGTCCTTTTCAGCGAGTGCATTCAGCACGAGATATTGCGGGTAGGTAATGCCCATCTCGTCCAGCATCGGCTTGTAGGCGCGATTGATGGCCATGTTCACCTCGTAAAGCGTGAAGCAAAGCTGCTCATCGAGCGGATAGGGCGCATCTTGCGTCTTGGTGGCAGGCATGGCGGGCTCCGGAATTCCTGTGTTTTCAAACCTCTATCATAAAATTGATATCGCGATAAAGTTTTTTGTAGACATTATCCGTCGCCCTCGCTACCTTTTCATTATCGCGATAACAAATATCGCGAACTGTTAAACGCGGTTTCAGCCTCTAGACGAGGCCGTGGAGCCATATGAAGATGGAGGAGGGGCGCTCCCAAGCCCCTCTTGCATCACGGCATTACCTTCGAAGATTTACTCTGAAAGGATAGGACCATGAGCAGCAATTTCATCACCACCAAGGACGGCACGCAGATCTTCTACAAGGATTGGGGTTCGAAGGACGCGCAGCCAATCGTTTTCCATCACGGATGGCCGCTGTCTGCCGACGATTGGGACGCGCAGATGCTTTTCTTCCTGCACCAAGGCTATCGCGTCATCGCCCATGACCGGCGCGGACACGGCCGTTCGACCCAGAGCGACACCGGCAACGAGATGAACACCTATGCGGCCGATGTCGCCGAACTCGTCGCCAAACTCGACCTCAAGAATGCCATCCATGTCGGCCACTCGACGGGCGGCGGCGAGGTTGCACGCTACGTGGCGCAGTATGGTGGCGATGGACGCGTGGCCAAGGCCGTGCTGCTCGGTGCAGTTCCGCCGATCATGCTGAAGACGGAAAACAATCCGGGCGGCCTGCCGATGGAAGTGTTTGACGGCTTCCGGGCATCCCTTGCAGCCAACCGGGCACAGTTCTTCCGCGATGTGCCGGCCGGCCCGTTCTACGGCTTCAACCGCCCGGGCGCCCAGGTTTCAGAAGGCGCCATCCAGAACTGGTGGCGGCAGGGCATGATGGGCGGCGCGAAAGCCCATTACGATTGTATCGCAGCCTTCTCGGAGACCGACTTCACCGAAGACCTGAAGGCGATCGAAGTCCCGGTCCTCGTCATGCATGGGGACGACGACCAGATCGTTCCGATTGAAGACTCCGCCCTGCTGGCCGTCAAGCTTTTGAAAAACGGTACGCTGAAGGTCTATGAAGGCTTCCCGCATGGCATGGCTACGACCCACGCCGATGTGATCAACGCCGACCTGCTGGCCTTCTTCAAGGCCTGAGCAGACTGAGGGAAGAAGCAAAGGAGGCGGCTGACGTAGTCGCCTCCTTTTTCATTGTCCGCATCAGGCTACCGCGCCGAACTGGGCCTCGTGCAGGCGGGCGTAGGCACCGTTCATCCGCAACAGCTGGCTGTGGCTGCCTTCCTCCAGAATGCCCTGCGGGCCCATGACGACAATCCGGTCGGCATTGCGGATGGTGGCGAGGCGGTGCGCCACGACCAGCGTGGTGCGCCCTTTGGAAAGTTCACCAAGCGCCTGCTGGATGCTGAGCTCCGTGGCCGAGTCCAGCGCAGAGGTGGCTTCGTCGAGGATCAGGATTGGCGGGTTCTTGAGGAAGATGCGGGCGATCGCAAGCCGCTGCTTCTGGCCACCGGAGAGTTTCACACCGCGCTCGCCGGTTGGGGTGTCGAGGCCCTGCGGCAGCGACAGCACGAACTCTTCCAGTGAGGCGCGCCGCAGCGCCGCAATGACTTCCGCCTCGCTCGCGCCAAGCCGGCCATAGGCGATGTTTTCACGGATCGTCGAGCCGAACATGAAGACGTCCTGCTGGACGATGCCGATCTGGCTGCGCAGCGACGCCTGCGTCATGTCGCGGATGTCGATGCCGTCGATCAGGATCGAGCCGCTGTCGACCTCGTAGAACCGCGGCAGCAGCGAACAGAGGGTCGTCTTGCCCGCACCCGAGGCACCAACGAAGGCGACGGTTTCGCCGGGCGAGATCTTGAGGTTCAGGTGGTCGAAGACCTTGCCCTTGCCATCATAGCTGAAGCTGACGTCACGATATTCGATGGCACCGGTCAGGTGATCCACGACCTTCGCATTCGGACGGTCGGCGATGTCGGGTGCGGTGTCGATGAGATTGGCAAAGCGGGTGAAGCCGGCAATGCCCTTCGGATAGGTCTCGATCACCGAGGTGATCTTGTCGATCGGCCGGAAGAAGACGTTGACGAGCAGCAGGAAGCCGACAAAACCGCCATAGCTGAGTTCACCGGAGATGACGAGATAGGTGCCGGCCAGCATGACCATCAGTTGCACGAGGCGCGTGCTGAGGTAGCTCATGGTGATGCTCGCCGTCATATAGGCATAGGCGTTGAGCTTGGTGGTCTTGTAGCTTTCGTTGTTGGCGGCAAACAGCTGCTTTTCGTATTCCTCGTTGGCAAATGCCTTGACGACGCGAATGCCGCCGACGCTTTCCTGCACCCGGGTGTTGAAGTCGCCCACCTGGCGGAAGAGGTTGCGCCAGTTCGTGGTCATGCGTGCACCGTATTTGCTGACGAGCCAGGTCATGAACGGCACGATGGCGGTGGTGAGCAGCGCCAGCTTCCAGTTGACCGTGAACATCAGGATGAAGGCGCCGATGAAGGTCATGATCGCGATGAACAGGTCTTCCGGGCCGTGGTGCGCGACTTCGCCAACCTCTTCCAGGTCCTTCGTGACGTGGGTGATCAGCTGGCCGGTGCGGTTGTTGTCGAAATAACGGAAGGAGAGCTTCTGGATATGGTCGAAGGCCTGGCGCCGCATGTCGGTCTCGATCGAGATGCCGAGCGCGTGGCCCCAGTAGTTGACGACCGCCATCAGCCCGGTGTTGACGACATAAACGACGAGCAGCAGGGCAGAGGCTGCGGCAATCCAGCCCCATTCCTGCGCCGGCAGAAGGTCATCGACGAAATATTTGACCGCGAGCGGGAAGCCGAGCTCCAGCAGGCCGGCCAGCACGGCGCAGCCGAAATCGAGGAAGAACAGCGACTTGTATGGCGCGTAATAGGAAAAGAAACGACGAAGCATGCGACCCTCCGGGGGCGGGCTCAAACAATCGGAAGAGGGTTAGGCCAGGCTGTGCCGGACACGGCTGACACTGGCAGATGCGAGCGCCTTCTGTAGAGGCTCTTTCGCAGGCCGTCGAGTGGGGCGGCGCGCGAGGCAATCCGCATCCGCGTCTCTTGGCGATGAAGCATGCAGTGAAGCAGGGAGGGCAGGCGGGGGATGCCCCGCCGGCTCTCGAAGTCGAGGCTCAGATACTGTTTGAGAGGATCTCGCGCAGCTTGCCGAAGATCTCGTCGATATGGTGCTTCTCGACAATGAGCGGCGGCGACATGGCGATGATATCGCCGGTGGTGCGGATCAGCAGGCCCTTCTCGTAAGCCTTCAGGAAGGCGGTGAAGGCACGCTTGGTGGGCTCGCCCGCAATTGGATCAAGCTCAATGCCGCCGATCAGGCCGAGGTTGCGGATGTCGATGACATTCGGCAGGTCTTTCAGCGAATGCAGGCCGTCTTCCCAGTAAGGCGCGATGTCGCGGGCGCGCTCGAAGAGGCCTTCTTCCTTGTAGGTCTCGAGCGTTGCGAGGCCAGCGGCGGATGCGATCGGGTTACCCGAATAGGTGTAGCCGTGCATGAACTCGATCATGTGCTCCGGACCGTTCATGAACGCGTCATGGATCTCGGAGGTGACGAAGACGGCCCCCATCGGGATGACGCCGTTGGTCAGGCCCTTGGCGGTGGTGATGATGTCCGGCTTCACGTCGAAATACTGGGCGGCAAACGGCGCACCGAGGCGGCCGAAACCGGTGATGACTTCGTCGAAGATCAGCAGGATGCCGTGCCTGGTGCAGATCTCGCGCAGCTTCTGGAGGTAGCCCTTCGGCGGAATGAGCACGCCGGTGGAGCCGGCAACCGGCTCAACGATGACGGCCGCGACGGTCGAGGCATCATGCAGGGTAACGATGCGTTCGAGTTCGGTCGCGAGATCGCCGCCATGTTCGGGCTGGCCGCGGGTAAAGGCATTCTGACCCGGAAGGTGGGTGTGCGGCATGTGATCGACGCCGGTCAGGAGCGTGCCGAACATCTTTCGGTTGGCGACGATGCCGCCCACCGAGATGCCGCCGAAGTTGACGCCGTGGTAACCGCGCTCGCGGCCGATGAGGCGGAAGCGCGAGCCGTTGCCCTTCACGCGATGGTAGGCGAGTGCCACCTTGAGCGCCGTCTCCACCGACTCGGAGCCGGAATTGGTGTAAAGCACGTGGTTCATGCCTTCCGGCGCGATGTCCACCAGCTGGTTGGCAAGCTCGAAGGCCTTCGGGTGGCCGAGCTGGAAGGCCGGCGCATAGTCCAGTTCTCCTGCCTGTTCGCGGATCGCTTCGGTGATCTTCGGGCGGCAGTGACCGGCGTTCACGCACCAGAGGCCAGCCGTCGCATCGAGCACCTGGCGCCCGTCATACGTGGTATAGTGCATGTCCTTGGCGCCGACGAACATCCGCGGTTCCTGCTTGAACTGGCGGTTGGCTGTGAACGGCATCCAGAACGCACGAAGATCGTTCGGCGTGGTGTTAAGACGATTGGACATAAAGATCTCCGTGGCCATCGATTTCGGGTGGCCTATTCCCCTCGGCGGCTGTCGCCGTCTTTTGACTAGATGGTCAAATTATCAAGGGGAACGAAAGCGTCAACGGGTTTCGAGATCATGCCCGTGAGGCCCGGTTGCGGCAGCTATACCTGCCGCCCAAAAGGTTTGAGGGCCCGCATTCCTGCTGCCCCTCAACATCTCATGTATTCACCAAATCAGGTTGCGGCCTTGTTTCAGGCGGCGACGGACGTCTTCTGTTCTACCGTGCAGTAGATGTCTTCGAGCGTCTCGAGCACCTTCATGACCTGCTCGGAGGAACTGGAGTAATAGATGGTCTGTGCGTCACGACGCGTCTTCACGAGCTTCTGCGCACGCAGCTTCGACAGGTGCTGCGAAAGAGCCGACTGGCTCAGCCCAACCTGGTTTGCCAAGGCGCCGACGGCCACTTCGCCCTTTACGAGGCAGCAAAGGATCATCAGCCGCTTCGGGTTTGCCATGGCAGAGAGCAGGCCTGCGGCTGCGGTTGAGTGCTCGGATAGTTCCATCGTGTTCATCAGCTGTGTCCCCTCGTTTTCATAGCGGCCCCCCGCTCAAAAACATCCTTAATGATGGGTAAGAAATAACAAGTGTCTTAGACGATTGTATATACCTAAAATTTAGGTAGGGCGTCACCGCGCATTAGCGAATGCCGAAATATGGTTAAGCACGGCCTCGGGCGATACGGCCGGTTCATCGAACTCGTGCCGGAGGAGGATATCGCCGCAAATCAGCTCAAAACCGCTGCGATCCAGGCCTCCAAAGCGCCAGTTAGGGCTCTCGTGGCGCCCCAGATGGGCCGCAACAGCGGCAGCCTCGGCGGTCATGGTGGAGAGCTTTTCTTCCAGCTGCCGCCACTCTTCCCCGTCTGCCGGTTCAGCGATGACAAGGTCCGATCCGGGCAATATGTATGCACGGCCGAAGCCGGCATTGAGCGCGGCAGTCTGCGGCGTGATTCGCAAAAACTGAAAATCGCCAAAATCTAGGTAGAGCGCCGCCTTCGGGTGGCGGTTGAGGAATCGCGACCGGCGGCGTTCGTGCTGCGGCGTTTCCCGGCGCACCGGTTCTGCGATGCACTGCACGGTGATGCGCGGATGGGCGAGCGGATCGCCCTTGCCGGGTTCGCCGGCCAGCAGCGAGCAGCGAGGATCGGCGCGCAGCGCCTTCGTGTGACTGGCAAGGGCGGAGACGAGGATCACAGGCACGCCATCGATATCCGTTCCGGTGAGCACACGGCTGACGGAGGGGAAACCGGTTTCCGGATCAAGCACGGCAAGCGCCATGTAGCGGGCGCCGCGCAGGAGGGTGCGCGCCAGACGGCGCGCCTCGTCATCGGTGTCACGGATCACCTTGGGCTTGTCGCCCTCGGCTTTGATGTCGTTCTCGCTGGTCATCCGTCCGGTGTCATTCGTGCCGGCGGCGGTGGCGCGTCAGCCCGGCAATGATGTCATCCGCGTCGATCGTGCCGATGATGACGCCGTTGTCCACGACGCCGATCGCTCCGGGCTGGCGGGCGAGGGCATCGAGCACATCGACGAGCGGTGTCGTTGGCGTTGCGGTCGCCGAAAAGGGTGCCGCGCCGGACGTCTCGTTGATGCCGGGCCGCATGACGTCGCTGGCGCTCAGCATGGTGATCGGGTTCATGTGCTGCACGAAATCGGCCACATACTGGTCGGCCGGGGCGCGGACGATCTCCTGCGGCGTGCCGCACTGGATGATCCGGCCGCCTTCCATGATGGCGATGCGGTTGCCGATGCGGAAGGCCTCGTCGAGGTCGTGGCTGACGAAAAGGATCGTCTTCTTGAGGCGCCGCTGGAATTCCAGCAACTCGTCCTGAAGCCGGGTTCGGATCAGCGGGTCGAGCGCCGAGAAGGGTTCGTCCATCAGCAGGATCGGCGCGCCGGTGGCAAAGGCGCGCGCCAGGCCGACGCGCTGCTGCATGCCGCCAGAGAGTTCGCCGACCTTGCGGTCTGCCCAGGTGTCGAGGTTGACGAGCTCGAGTTGCTCATCGACACGCTTCTTGCGCTCGGCTTCACCGATGCCGGCAAGTTCGAGGCCGAAGCCGACATTTTCAGCCACCGTGCGCCAGGGCAGGAGGCCGAACTGCTGGAACACCATCGAGACGCTGTGCATGCGAAGGTCACGCAGCGTCTTGGGGCTTGCCGTATAGGGATCGACGGGGCCGGACGGCGTCTGCACGCTAACGCTTCCGCGGACCACCGGGGCAAGCCCGTTGACGGCGCGCAGCAGGGTCGACTTGCCCGAGCCGGATAGGCCCATGAGGACGACGATCTCGCCCTCGCGGATCGATAGCGAGGCATTAGCGACGCCGAGCACGATCCCGGTCTTGGCGCTGATTTCGTCACGCGTCTTGCCCTGGTCGACGAGAGGCAGGGCGCGCTCCGGCTTAGCCCCGAAGATGATGTCGACGCGATCGAAGACGACGCAGTCCTTTGCCTGTTCTGCCGGGGAGGCGGACATGGTGGCGGCGCTGTTCTGGTGGCTCATGATGCGCTGCCTCCCGACGTGCGGAACATGCGGTCGAGGATGATCGCGAGAATGACGATGCAGAGGCCGGAGTCGAAGCCGCGGGCTACGTTCACCGTGTTCAGCGCGCGAAGTACCGGAACGCCAAGGCCGTTCGCGCCGACGAGGGCCGCGATGACGACCATCGACAATGACAACATGATGGTCTGCGTCAGACCCGCCATGATCTGCGGCGTCGCATAGGGCAGTTCAACCTTGCGCAGCACCTGGCCGGGTGTCGCGCCGAAAGCGACGGCGGCTTCCGTAAGAGCCGTCGGCGTCGAGATGATGCCGAGACGGGTGAGGCGGATCGGCGAGGGGATGGCGAAGATGACCGTGGCGATGAGGCCGGGGACCATGCCGAGGCCAAACAGGATGAGCGCCGGGATGAGGTACACGAAGCTTGGCAGCGTCTGCATCAGGTCAAGCACGGGACGCATGGCGCTGTAGAGCCATTCGCGTCGGGCCGCGGCGATGCCGAGCGGTACACCGATCAGCATGCTGACGGCCGTTGCTGCACTTACGAGCGCGAGCGTCTGCGTCGTTTCTTCCCAATAGCCCTGGTTGAAGATGAACAGGAAGCCGGCAAAGGTGAAGAGCGCGAGCGGGATGGAGCGCCGTAGCGCGTAAGAAAGGCCTGCGAAGATCGCCATCACCACCAGCGGGTGAGGGGCCTGCAGAAGCCATAAAAGGCCGTCGATAACCGACGACAAGGTGGACGACAGCCACCTGAAAAACCAGTAGCCATTGGTCGTCAGCCAATCAACGACTGACTTCGCCCAGGCGCCTATGGGAATACGGTGCTCTTCGATCCAATCCACGCAGACCTGCCATTTTGAGAGAAAGAAAGGGCGGGTGCCGGAGCAGCGACGGGCTGCTCCGGCTCATGGATCTGGCTTAGAGGCCAAGCTCCTTCTTGACGGCCGCAAGACCGTCCTGGCCGTCGAAGGTGGTGACGCCGGCAAGCCACGGCTCGACGACGCTGCCATTGGCCTTCAGCCACGCCTTCGCAGCCTTCTCGTTGTCCTCGCCATCGTTGAGGATGCTGCCCATGATGGCGTTTTCCATGTCGAGCGAGAACTTCATGTTCTTGAGAAGCGTGCCGACGTTCGGGCACTCGTTGACATAACCGCCGCGGGCAACCGTGTAGACGGTCGCGCCGCCGAAATCGGGGCCGAAAACGGTGTCGTCGCCACCGGCGAGATAGGTGATCTCGTGCGCGACGTTCATCGGATGCGGCGCCCAGGCGAGGAAGATCACCGGCTTGTCTTCCTTGTCGGCGCGCGAAACCTGCGTCAGCATGCCCTGCTCGGACGACTCCACCACCTGGAAGCCCTTGAGCCCAAAGGTGTCCTTGTCGATCAGGTCAACGATCATGCCGTTGCCTTCGTTGCCCGGCTCGATCCCGTAGATCTTGCCTTCGAGGGCATCCTTGTGCTGGGCGATATCCTTGAAGTCCTTGATGCCCAGCTTGGCGCCGGCAGCATTGGTGGCGAGCGTGTACTTGGCGCCTTCGAGGTTCACGGTAATGGTTTCGATGGACTTGTCGTCCAGGTAAGCCTTGATGGCGCCCGCCTGGGCTGGCATCCAGTTGCCGAGGAAGACATCGATGTCCTTGTTCTTCATGGAAGAATAGGTCACCGGCACGCCGAGCGTCTTGACGTCTGGCTTGTAACCCAGAGCCTTGAGGATCGTTACGAAGCTGCCGTTGGTCGAGGCGAGATCGGTCCAGCCGACGTCGGAGATGCGGACGGTCTGGCAAGCCTCTGGTTCTGCTGCATTCGCCGTGCCGGCGATCGCAAGAAGCGAGGCGGCGGCCACGGCCGTTTTCAGGAAGGTGTCGACGCGCATGCTGTATGCTCCCTCTGATTTTTCTGCGTTCCCGCCATTATCAATATCCTGAGGAATGGCGCAAGCGCGCGCATCCGCGCGCATTCCCGGTGTCTTTGCGACATCGGGGGTACAGCGTGCTGCACCGACTGCCGCATAGGGGATCCCAGTTTTCTGTGGGTTGCGCCCGCGGCGACTTTTCCCGGCGCTGAAATGCGATCAGAAACCGGGCATGGCCAAGCTCTATTTCCACTACGCCACGATGAATGCTGGCAAGTCCACCATGCTGCTGCAAGCCTCCTATAACTACCAGGAAAGGGGCATGCGCACGGCAATCTTCACGGCCGCGCTGGATGATCGCGCAGGGCAGGGCAAGGTGGCCTCGCGAATCGGCCTGTCTTCCGACGCCATCCCCTTCAGTAGCTCCGACGACCTGTTCGAGACGATCAAGGAGATGCACATGCGCGAGCCGCTCGCCTGTGTCTTCGTAGATGAGGCGCAGTTCCTGACATCGGAGCAGGTCTGGCAGCTGGCGCGCGTGTCCGACCATGTCGGCATTCCGGTGATGGCCTATGGGTTGCGGACCGACTTCCAGGGCAAGCTGTTTCCCGGATCGCTGGAGCTGCTGGCGATTGCCGACGAGTTGCGCGAGGTGCGCACCATCTGCTTTTGCGGCCGCAAGGCAACCATGGTCGTGCGGCTCGATGCCGAAGGCAACCTCGTTCGCGAGGGCGCGCAGGTGGAGGTTGGCGGGAACGAAAAATACGTTTCGCTCTGCCGCCGGCACTGGGAAGAAAAGATGCGCTGCGAGGGCGCCTAGAAGTTCGCGGCTGCGGCAGATTGTCCATTGCCCACCGGCGGTTGAGGTGTGTCAACGCCAGGTGTTTGAGCGTCTCCTAAAACGGCGGCAACCAAATTGCCTAGCAGGAGATACCCCATGCGCAACGCTCGCCAAACCACTTTCGCCTTTGCCGCACTCGCCGCACTTTTTGCAGCGCCGGCCTTTGGTGCGGAAATCGAGATCAAGATGCTCAACAAGGGCGCCGACGGGCAGGCGATGGTCTTCGAGCCGGCTGCCGTGAAGGCGCAGCTTGGTGACACGATCAAGTTCGTGCCGGCCGACAAGGGGCATGACGTGGTCTCGATCGTCGGCCTGACGCCGGAAGGTGTTCCCGCCATCAAGGGCAAGATGAACCAGGAGCTTTCGGTCACCGTCGACCAGGCCGGCGCCTATGTCTTCAAGTGCACGCCACATTTCGGCATGGGCATGGTTGCCGTGGTTGTTGTCGGTGACCAGCCGGTCGATCTTGCGCCGGTCAAGGATGCCAAGATGCCGAAGCTCGCCAAGGAACGGCTTGCCGCCGAGATCACCGCGCTGGGGCTCTGACGCGCGCCGCCACGCCTTCCCCGCCGCCGTGGAAATTTCTTGCCGCGGCGCTATCTTCTGCCTGAGCGGGCAGGGAGGCAGGACGTGGCCAAGGTCAAGAGGTTCGACGGTGAGGTAGATCGCATCCGCGGTGTGTTTGCGCAGATGCGCGAGGCGCTGCAGCCGGTCATGCAGATGCTGCATGTGGCGGCCGAAGATGCGGTGCTGCCCGATGACGAAACCCTGCAGCGCGAAGAGGCGCGGCTTGAGGCGGAGATCGTAGAGCGGCGCAAGGCGGAAACGACGCTAGCGCGACTAGCCTACGAAATGTCGCGGCAGATCGCGCGCCGGAAGACGGAGTTCGAGGAACGCGAGGAGCCGAGCCGCTCTGACAGGCTGATCGGCTTGTTTTCCCGCTCGATGATGCAGCGCCGGCTGGAAGCGCGTGCCTCCAGTCCGTCCCTGCTTCTTCATCTCGAGGAACTACTGAGGCGCGGCGATCTGCTGGCCGGCATGATCCGCGAAGAGCGCGAACTGCTTGTGATGGAGCGGCGCCGGACCGAAAGCTGCCTTGTCACCTTCATCGACCATCGGCCAGAGATGATCCAGGCTTTGAAGGGCGAGACCGGCGAAGCGATGACAACACTGGAAGCGACGCGGCGGTTGCAGCGGATCCTTGCGACGTTCGAAGGCTTTGTCGGCGAGATCAACCACCGCATCGGCACCTGTAATGTGCTCCTGCACAAGATTTCCGCAGACATGGAGGATGTCCTGATCCTCTATCAGGTGGTGTTCGAAGCCTCGCGTCGCGATGGCAGTGAGCCGCTTGCGGTGGAGCGGTTTCCGTCGCTCCAGCAGGAGACGGACCGTTTCATGCGCGGCATGCTGACGATCCACGGGTTGAACGGCAGGCGCGAACGCGCCGATGCGGTTTTTGCCGCCCATTTTCCGGGCGTAGTGCCGGCAGAACCGCCGGTGCCAACCGTGCAACCGGCCAAGCGCCGATGGGGCCTGCCACGGTTGCGGCCGGCGCGGTCCTGATCGTCGCAAGGCCGTTGTGTCATGCCCGGCGAACACATATGTGTTGAGCCAACTAGCGCCTGACGGAGACCTCGATGCTTGAACGGATCACTGCCTTCTTCCAGAACGCCGGCCAGGCCATCGGAAGGGGGATCGGCCTGCTGTTCGCATGGCTCGTCTGGCCGTTCATGGCTGCGCATGGCTGGTATGGCCGTCGCCACTGGATGGTGAAGGGGCCGATCCTTGCCGTGCTCGCGGTGCTGATCGGGCTTTACGGCTACTTCTTTATCCAGACGCAGGTCTGGAGCGGCTTCAACCCGAACTTCATCGATACCTACCGCTGGTCGGAACGCACGGTGCCGGCGGGCCAGGAATTGCCGCCATCGACCGCACTAGCGGGCAGCGATGCGACGCCGGCCGCGACGGCTGCCAATCCGGCTGCGCGCCAGTGCCAGTCTTCGGCGATCGTCGATGCCGCAGCCGACCTCACGGACTTCAACGTCAACCAGAATGCCTGGATATCGTCGATGCTTCTCTATCGGCTCGGCTTCTTCGGCATTGATTGGGACCACACGCCGTTCCTTGACAACAAGGCCTCGTTCCAGCGTGGCGTGAACCAGGCAGTGCGCCGCACCTCGACGGAACTTGTCGATACGCTCGGTCGCGTGCGCGGCACATCGGGCATCAACAACAATCTCCAGGACGCGCGCGGCAACCTGCAGTTCGATGAATATTCCTGGTATTTCGGGCTTGATCCTTTCGGGTTTAAAACCCCGACGCCATCCTATTACCGCACGGCGATCGAGAAGCTGCGGGCGTTCAACCGCGACCTTACGATCTGTGCTGCGACCTTCGACAGCCGTGCCGACAACCTGGTGCAGTTCATCGACCGCATCGCCAACGACCTTGGCGGCACGGCGGCCATCCTGCGCGACCGATCCGAAAACCACAGTGCCGGCTGGTTCGACACGCGTGCCGACGACCGCTTCTGGTTCGCCTACGGACAGCTCTACGGTTATTACGCCATTCTTTCCGGCGCAGGGGCGGACTTCTCGCAGGTGATCCGCGAGCGCAATCTTGGCCAGATCTGGAACGACACGCTGAGCCGCTTCCGCTCGGCCCTCAACGTCCAGCCAACGATTGTGTCGAACGGCAGCGAAGACGGCATGATCATGCCAAGCCATCTTGCGGTGATGGGCTTCCATATCCTGAACGTGCGTTCGAACCTCGTCGAGGCGCGCGCGGTGCTGGACCGTTAAGGTTCGTCGCGACCGTGAACCGCCTTATTCAGCGGCCGTGGGCTCTGAGAAAGTGACTGCCGGGGTTTGCGGACAGCATTCCTCGGTGAAGCCGACGATCTCGCCACCCGTGCCCGGCTTGTCGCGGAACCTGCCGACGGAGCGGACGTATTTGTAGCCTTCGCCATCCGTCTTCACGCGATAGACATTCTGGTAGACCAGTCGCTCCTGGCTGATGCGCTCGTAGATCTCCATCAACACCGGCATGTCATCGGGATGGATGCGGGAGGTGAAGGTGACCAGATTGAGCGGCCCTTCAGTCGGCGGAAGGCCGAAGATGCGGCAGATATCTTCAGTGGCGAACAGGTGTCCGCTATCGATATCGAGGCGCCAGTAACCAAAGAGCTCGAAGGCAGAGGCGAGGTCGACAACTTCCTCTGCGGTCAGGGGTATCGAGGGATATTGAGGGTTGGACGGCTTCGTTGAATATTGAACCCAGGGCGGCACGCTTTTCCTCCCGCTGCCCGCGCAGCAACGGCGTCAGTTTATCAGCCTGAGCCTTAAAGCTTTAGCTACCAATTGGGTTCGGTTGACGCAATCCAGTTTCTTTATGGCGTTGCTCATGTAGGCATTCACCGTGTGGTCGGAGAGCGACAGGATGCGGCCGATCTCGGCGGAGGTCTTGCCTTGCGCCGTCCAGCGAACGACTTCCAGTTCGCGGGTCGTCAGCGATGCGGGCGCGGCCGGCGCTTGTGGATGGTTGAGCCGCTCGAAGGCGCCGAAGGCGTGCAGCAGGATCATGCCCATCTCGTTGAGCTCGTCTTGCGTGAGCCGCGGGCGCGATCCAAAGATGAAGGTCGTGTAGGTGGGGCCGGCGAGAGAACGGAAGGCCATGGCAACGCCGCTCCCGATGGCGTGCGAACGCTGCAACTCGATGATCGCATCCGGAAAACTGAAACCACGCAGGTCATCGGGCTCGTCGATCGACCAAGAGACCGGTGTGGGTGATTTGGCGACGATCGCTGCGATCGGGCAGGCCGAAAGAAGCCGCTGGCGGTCGTATTCCTGGATGTATTCTTCCGGAAGATCACCCTCAATCACCAGTCGCGCAAGCGAGGCCTCCTGCGGGCGGCTCAAGGCATTGAGCAGGAGGTAATAACGGAAGCCGAAGGCCTGCGTGATGCGTGCAAAAGCGGGGCCAATATCCTCCGGGCAATCGACAGCGGAAATCTCGCTGCTCAGGATCGACTGCCGCTCAAGAGTGATCATGGTTAAAAATCTGACAACGGTTTAGCTTCACAAGCAGGAATATACCAATCCGACCGAAGAGCCAGCGGATTCTCCCTCCCGTTCCGCTTGAGGTTAATTTTTCCGATTATCTGTCACGTTTTAGCTTATAACATCTGCGATTTCCGGTTCGCAACGTCGATGGCTTGGTTCACAGGCTCCCTCTGCTTCGCTAAGCATGAAGGTGGGGGATCAGGTTCCAACCAGGGGAAGATGCATGTCAGCAGTCCAGTCGGATATCGAGATTGCACGCGCGGCAACCAAGAAGCCGATCATAGAGATCGGCGCCAAGCTCGGCATTCCGGCCGAAGAACTCGCGCCTTACGGCCATGACAAGGCGAAGGTCAGCGCCGACTTCATCGCCTTGTTGGCCGACCGGCCGAACGGCAAGCTGATCCTTGTGACAGCGATCAGCCCGACGCCCGCGGGCGAGGGCAAGACGACGACCACCGTCGGCCTTGGCGACGGGCTGAACCGCATCGGCAAGAAGGCGATCGTTTGCGTGCGCGAGCCATCGCTTGGACCCTGCTTCGGCGTGAAGGGCGGGGCAGCCGGTGGCGGGTATGCGCAGGTGATCCCGATGGAGGATATCAACCTCCATTTCACGGGCGACTTCCACGCCATCACCTCGGCGCACAACCTGCTCGCCGCGATGATCGACAACCACATCTACTGGGGCAATGAACAGAACATCGACACGCGCCGGATCACCTGGCGGCGGGTGATGGACATGAATGACCGTGCGCTTCGCCAGGTGGTGACGTCGCTCGGCGGTCCCTCCAACGGCTTCCCGCGCGAAAGCGGCTTCGATATCACCGTCGCCTCCGAGGTGATGGCGATCCTTTGCCTTGCGGAGGATCTGGCCGACCTGGAGCGCCGGCTGGGCGAGATCGTCATCGGCTACCGCGTCGACCGCTCGCCGGTCTTTGCGCGCGACTTGAAGGCGCACCAGGCAATGACGGTGCTGCTGAAGAATGCGATGCAGCCGAACCTGGTGCAGACGCTCGAAAACAACCCGGCCTTCGTGCATGGCGGGCCATTCGCCAATATTGCCCATGGCTGCAACTCCGTGATCGCCACGAAGACGGCGCTGAAGCTTGGCGACTACGTGGTGACCGAAGCCGGCTTCGGGGCCGATCTCGGGGCGGAAAAGTTCTTCGACATCAAGTGTCGCAAGGCAGGGCTGATACCGGATGCGGCAGTAATCGTGGCGACCGTTCGGGCGCTCAAGATGAACGGCGGGATCAAGAAGGAAGATCTGTCGGCGGAAAACGTCCAGGCACTGGTTCGCGGTGCTGCAAACCTCGGCCGCCATATCGCCAATGTGCGCAAGTTCGGCGTGCCTGTGGTGGTCGCCATCAACCACTTCACCAGTGATACCGATGCCGAGATCGAGGCACTGAAGGATTATGCGGCACGCCACGGCGCTGATGCGATCGTCTGCCGGCATTGGGCAGACGGCTCCGCGGGGGCTGCGGAACTCGCCGAGAAGGTGGTCGAACTGGCGGAAAGCGGACAGGCGAAGTTCCAGCCGCTTTACCCGGACAACCTGCCACTGATGGACAAGATCGAGATCGTCGCGTCCAAGATCTATCACGCGGCCGAAGTCACCGCCGACAAGGGTGTTCGCGACCAACTGAAGGCTTGGGAAGAGCAGGGTTACGGCGACCTGCCGGTCTGCATGGCGAAGACGCAATATTCCTTCTCAACCGACCCGAACCTGCGCGGCGCGCCGGAAGGCCATGTGGTGCATGTGCGCGAGGTGCGGCTTTCGGCCGGCGCCGGATTTGTGGTGGCGATCACCGGCGAGATCATGACCATGCCGGGCCTGCCGCGCTCGCCATCGGCCGAGCGTATCCGCCTGAACGAGACGGGCGAGGTCGAAGGCCTGTTCTGAGGCATCGCTGGCGTATACGGCCCTACCGGCAGTACCGGTAGCCATTGGTGCGTTCGAGGATATCGAGGTGCAGGTGGTCCTCATGCGCTTCGTCACTGCCTGGTGACAGGACGGTGGTGAAGTGCAGACAGGCACCGGCGGTGGCGGTGCGCTGGAAGGCGCCTTCCAGAGTCGAGTCCTCGTCGCGCGGCTTCATCGAAATCGTTTCGCCGTTGTCGAGCTTGAAGGACGCGACGTCAAAGGCATTGCCGCGGGCGTGTTCGGAAATCTTGCCGGTGGAGGCGCTGTTGCGCAGGCGGCAGGCATAGGTCGATCCGGCAACCAGCCCGGTGATCTTGCGGCCGGGCATGGCGATGCTCAGCGCCGGCTGGACCGTATCCTTCAACCAATGGGCCATGGTGACGGCCGTCTTGCAGCGCATCGTCGCGCCGCCGACATCGATGCCTGGTAGCACTTCGGTTACGGCGATCGGGCTCTCGATGCCGCAGCCTTCCCCTTCGTCGATCCGCGGCTTGCTCTCATATTTCGTGCCAAGCGTCGCGAGCTCCGCCATGCAGGCCTTCAGTTCCTCCGGGTCCTCCTTGACGAGAGGCGGCGGGGGAGGTTCGGCGGTTTCCTGCTCTTTCTCCTGTTCCTTAGCTGCATCGTCCGATTTGGGAGCCTCTTCGGCTGCGGGTCCCGATGGCTTTGGTGGCTGGTCGGGTTTTGGTGCCGGCGTGGGGATCGACCCGCTCTCCCGATCTTTTGCGGCCTCGCCTTCGGCGGGCGTCTCGGCTGGTGGAGCTAATGCGTCCGAGGCGGGTGCCTCCTCCTGAGGTTTCGGTTGTTCCGTGGCCTGTGCGGGAGGTTCCGGCTTGGTGGCGGGAACGGGACCGGTGCGTGGCAGAGCCGCTCCCAGAGAAACGGCTGCAGACAAGATCAGCACGATGTGTCGCTTCACCTTTACCCTCCCGGTCGCCTCAACAGGCACAGATGAACGCGCCAGCATCGGCAGAGGTTGCCTGATGGGTGGGAGATGAAGGAGGGGCGGGAAGGGGTTGCAGAAGCCACTTGCCTGATTGCTAAACTAGCGCTACCATCCCGCGCATGCTGAACTCGATGAACATTGGTAACTGGTGGTGGGCACGCTTCACGCGGCCTTGACCAGTCATGTTCAATCGACAAGACGACAACAAGCCGCCCGAAATCCGAGGCGGCTTTTTTGTTGGGCTGTACTCGGATCGGGCTTCAAGATCGGAGAGGCAGGACAATGGTGACCATCATCCGGGACGACGGTTCGGAAACCTACGAGACGAAGGGCGGCGTGACGGTGAGCCGGAAGCGGCGCGCCGCAGATTATGCCACCGCCATCTCGTCTTATGTGGATCGGCTGGACGAGCGGCGCGGGGCGGTGTTTTCGTCGAACTACGAATATCCCGGCCGCTACACGCGCTGGGATACGGCGATCGCCGATCCGCCAATTGGCTTCTCCTCGCGCGGTCGCAAGGTCTGGATCGAGGCCTATAACGGTCGCGGGGAAGTGCTTCTCGAACTGGTTGCGCAGAAGCTGGCAACGGTTGCGGACCTGACGCTCGGTGCCCGCAGCGCGCGCCGCCTCGACCTCACTGTCGATGAACCAAGCCGCGTTTTTACGGAAGAAGAACGCTCCAAGATGCCGACCGTGTTCACGGTGCTGCGCGCCGTGGTCGATCTTTTCTATTCCGATGCGGATTCTGCAATCGGGCTGTTCGGTGCCTTCGGCTACGACATTGCCTTCCAGTTCGATGCCATCAAGTTGTCGATGGAGCGCCCGGAAGACCAGCGCGACATGGTCCTCTACCTGCCGGACGAGATCCTGGTGGTTGATCACCACGCGGCAAAGGCCTGGATCGACCGCTATGACTTTTCCAAGGGCGGCCTTACCACGGAAGGCAAGTCCGACGAGATTGCGCCCGATCCGTTCCAGCGTACCGACGTCATTCCGCCGCGGGGCGACCACAAGCCAGGCGAATATGCCGAGCTCGTTACAAAGGCGAAGGAAAGTTTTCGGCGCGGCGACCTCTTTGAGGTCGTGCCCGGCCAGAAGTTCATGGAGCGCTGCGACAGCAATCCGTCGCAGATCTCCAACCGGCTGAAGGCGATCAATCCGTCTCCCTATTCCTTCTTCATCAACCTGGGAGAACAGGAATACCTTGTCGGCGCCTCGCCGGAGATGTTCGTGCGGGTATCCGGGCGACGGATCGAAACCTGCCCGATTTCGGGAACCATCCGCCGCGGCGAGGATGCGATCTCCGACTCCGAACAGATCCTCAAGCTGCTGAACTCCAAGAAGGACGAGTCCGAGCTCACCATGTGCTCTGACGTCGACCGCAACGACAAGAGCCGGGTCTGCGAGCCCGGGTCGGTGAAGGTGATCGGCCGTCGCCAGATCGAGATGTATTCGCGCCTCATCCACACGGTGGATCATATCGAAGGGCGGCTCAGGCCCGACATGGACGCCTTCGACGGTTTCCTCAGCCACGCCTGGGCGGTGACCGTAACGGGTGCGCCAAAACTCTGGGCGATGCGGTTCATCGAGAGCCATGAAAAGAGCCCGCGTGCATGGTATGGTGGGGCAATCGGCATGGTCGGCTTCAACGGTGACATGAATACCGGGCTGACGCTGCGCACCATCCGGATCAAGGATGGCATTGCCGAGGTGAGGGCAGGAGCAACACTATTGAACGACAGTGATCCGCACGAGGAAGAAGCCGAAACCGAGCTGAAGGCTTCTGCCATGATTGCCGCCATCCGTGACGCACGATCCGGCAATGCCGCGAAGGCGGGCCGCGACGTGGCAGCCGTCGGACATGGCGTGAAGATCCTGCTCGTCGACCACGAGGACAGCTTCGTCCATACGCTGGCGAACTATTTCCGCCAGACGGGCGCGACCGTCTCAACCGTGCGCTCTCCGGTACCCGAGGAAGTGTTCGACCGCTTCGATTCGGATCTGGTCGTACTTTCCCCGGGACCAGGCAGCCCGAAGGATTTCGACTGCAAGCGGACGATCAAGGCGGCGCGGGCGAAAAACCTGCCAATCTTCGGCGTCTGCCTTGGCCTGCAGGCGCTGGCGGAAGCCTATGGAGGCGAACTTCGCCACCTCGCGGTGCCGATGCATGGCAAGCCGTCGCGCATCCGCGTGCTCGAGCCGGGCGTTGTGTTCTCGGGCCTTGCGAAAGAGGTGACAGTCGGTCGCTACCACTCGATCTTTGCTGATCCGAAGACGCTGCCGGCGGACTTCATCATCACCGCCGAAAGCGAGGACGGCACGATCATGGGCATCGAGCACGCCAAGGAGCCGATCGCGGCGGTGCAGTTCCACCCGGAATCGATCATGACGCTCGGCGGAGATGCCGGCATGCGGATGATCGAGAATGTCGTGGCGCATCTGTCGCGCAAGAGGGCGACCAAGGCTGCCTGAGGCGCGCAGCGTTCCTCCCTTAACTCCAAGCGGCCGAGATCAGTTCGGCCGCTTGGCGACCCGCATGTGCATCTCGCGGCGCAGCGAGAATCCCATCTTCTCGTACATGGCGATCGCTCCGACATTGCTGCGGTAGGCATGCAGGAAGACTGCGTCGCCGCGGGCGGAGATCTCGCCGGCCACGAAACGCATCATCGTCTTGCCGAGCCCCTGGCCCTGGAACTCTGGACGGGTGCAGAGGCCGCTGAGTTCTGCATACCCCGGTTGGCGCATCCGTTGCCCAGCCATGGCGACGAGGCGTCCGCTCTCGCGGATACCCCAGAAGGTGCCGAGCGCCTGGGCCCGCAGCGTGAAAGGGCCGGGCTTCGTGAGGTTCGCCAGTTCAAGCATTTCTTCGGCATCCGCTTCACCTAGCGGTTTGATGCGCGGATCTTCGATCGGTTCGAACGGTTTTTCAGCAACCATCTGGACGAGTACGGCATCCATCACCGTTTCCAGCGACGGCGGCGTTTCCACCGGTTGTGACTCGACGATCACCATCACTTCGGACGGTGCCGGCAGCGACGCCAGCGCATCGAGGCTCGCCTGCGTCAAATCGGCCGGCGCGGCGAACGGCACGATGGTCGGGTCGTAACGCTTGGCCAACTCCGATCCTTGAGCAAAACCCGCATGGACGGTGGCGAGCGCATTCCAGACAGGGCGATCAAGCACATGCATCATTGGCGTTCCCTCTGCTTGTGGATCCGTTGAAGGAGGGGAGCGGCGGCGAGGCTCGCCTCCAGCGCGGCGATCTGGTCGAGCAGCGGGCCATCAAGATCGGCGCAGGCTTCCCGCACGGCTGCCTCGACCTTCGGCCAGACGGCCTGTTTCGACAGCGCCACCAGTTCCTGGCCGGCTGGCGTCAAGGTGATGCTGCGGCGCCGCTGGTCCTCGTCGCTGACGGAGGCTTCGACCAAGCCCGCCTGCACGAGCTGATTGATCGTGCGCGTGGCACCCGGCTGGGTGATGCCGACCGCTTCGGCGAGCTCTCCGACGGTAAGCGGGCCGTCGCGATCAATCGCCGCCAGGAAGGGGTATTGTGCCGCAGGAATGGTGACGCCGAACTCGGTCATCACCGCTTGCGTGTTTGCCTGAAGAAGTTCTCCCAGCCGCCTGAGGCGCGTGCCGAGCGTGAGGTATCCGAAATCCCGTACGATATCGCGTGACACAGCCTGCTCCTCCGTTTATATAACGAGTTATATAACAAATTAATCACATCTGCAATTAGGTCTTTCGTAGTCTTTGACAACAGGCGGCAGTTGAGTCATAGAGCCGCCATTCCGAAACCGCCGCAACGAGTCAAACTCGCTGCGGCGGTTTCGGCGTTTTGGAGCTTCGGTTCTGCAAATCATTCGCACGCGCAAGAAGGACAAAGTCGGTGGTGAGGGAAAGCAATCTGGTCGAGAGGCTCGCATTCTGGAGCATCCCGATCTCGGTGGCGGTGATCGGGCTGAAAATGCTCGCCTGGTGGGTGACCGGATCGGTTGCCCTTCTCTCGGACGGGCTTGAGTCGATCGTCAACGTGGCGACCGCGATCATCGCCTATTTCGTGATCCGTTACGCGCAGCGACCGGCCGACCACGACCACCAGTTCGGCCACCACAAGGCCGAATATATCGCGGCAGTCGTTGAAGGCATGCTGATCGTGGTGGCGGCGATGCTCATCATCAACGAGGCGTGGCAAGGGCTTGTGTCGCCCAAGCTTCCGGATGCACCGGTGATCGGTCTCGGCATCAATGCGCTCGCCAGCGTGGTGAACCTCGTCTGGGCGCGGCAACTGATCGTCGCCGGCAAAAAGCATCGCTCGCCGGCGCTTGAAGCCGATGGCCGGCACATCATGTCGGATGTGGTGACCTCGGCGGGCGTGTTCGTCGGGCTGATCCTTGCGATCGCCACCGGCAACCCGATCCTCGATCCGGTTCTGGCGATCCTGGTGGCGGTAAACATCATCTGGCAGGGCTATAGGGTGATCAGCCATTCCCTCGGCGGTTTGATGGATCGGGCGCTCGAGCCTGCCGAAGAGGCAGCGGTGCGCGAGGCAATCGCCACCCATTCCGTCGGCGCGCTTGGGGTTCATGATTTCAAGGCACGCCGCGCCGGGACGGCGGCCTTCATCGACTTCCATCTCGTCGTGCCGTCGGAAATGAGCGTCGAGGATGCCCATGCCATCTGCGACCGGATGGAAGAGGCGGTCAAGGCCATCATTCCGGGCGCGACGCTGGGCATCCACGTGGAGCCGGACAGCGAAAACCCACACGGTCGCAAGATCGATGTTGAAGGAGCAGGAAAATGACGATGACGGATGTAAGCGGGCTGTCGCAGCTCGGCGCACAGGTCGAGGCGCCCAAGACGCCCGAAGAGGCGGTACTGGAAAAGGTGCCGAACGGCAACCAGGGTACAGATTTCGTGGTGCGGTTCACAGCACCAGAGTTCACGTCGCTCTGCCCGATGACGGGGCAGCCGGACTTCGCGCATATCGTGATCGACTATATCCCGAATGGCTTTCTGGTGGAGTCAAAGTCGCTGAAGCTGTTCCTGCATTCCTTCCGCAATCACGGCGCTTTCCACGAGGACTGCTCGATCTATATCGCCAAGCGGATCGTCGACCTGCTGGAGCCGAAATGGTTGCGGATCGGCGCCTACTGGTATCCGCGCGGCGGCATCCCGATCGACGTCTTTTGGCAGACAGGCGAAGCTCCGGCAGGTGTCTGGTTGCCGGAGCAGGGGGTTGCGACCTATCGCGGCCGCGGCTGATTGGGGGGCGGGTCCGTTCGCGGACAGCGCCGGACGGATCCGAATAATTCTTAGCCGAACGCCAGAGACAGGCCGGCGACGGTCGTCAGGCCGCCCAGCAGGCGTGCAATCTGCGGGTGGAGGCGAGAAATGGTGAGCCCGAGGCCCATGCCGCCAAGGTGCAGCGCAGCCGTCGAGGCGACGAAACCGATCCCGTATTGCAGCGCGGTGGCGGCGCCCAGTTCGCCGCCATGGGCATGGCCGTGAAAGAGGGCGAAAAGCCCGACGGCCGCGGCGCCGGCTGCAGCGGGCAGGCGCACGGCAAGGGCAACCACGAGCCCGAGCGCAACAACCGATGCGAGAATTGCCGGCTCGACGACCGGAAGCGCCACACCCGCAAGTGCGAGACCAAAACCTGCCGCCATGGCAACGACGAAACCTGCGGGCACGGCCCAGAGCGCCTTTCGATCACCAGCGGAAGACAGCTGCGCCGCCCAGAGGCCGACCGCCGCCATGGCCAAAATATGGTCGAGCCCGAATAGCGGGTGGGAGACGCCCGCCATGAAGGAGCCGTGCTCAAGCGGATTCAGATGAGCCAAGGCGGGTGTTGCGGCGGCGGCGAGCGTGGTCGCAGCAAGTGAAAAACGTTTCAGCATGTCGTCCCCTAAATTATCAGTCTTCCGGAATGACACACAGATTAGGGGAGAGGTGCAAGGCCTGTCCATCCGCAATCGGCTGGCGCCTCCAAGGTGTGACTACGTCATTCACCTTAGCACTGGGTAGGCGAGTTCTCGGGCCTGCTGTCCATTGTTTTACGGCGGCGAACACATTATGTCCCGTATATGAAATCCATGCAGGAGACTTTGACCGTGCTGAACGACGAAGACGACAACGACGACAAGACGAAGGAACTGCCGCTCGGCAAGGAAACGGAGGCGAATCTTTTCAAGTCGCGTTCGATCTTCATCTATGGGCCTATCACCCAGGAACTGGCGCAGAAGGTCAACACGCAGCTGGTGGCGCTTGCCGCAGCAAGCGACGATGACATCCGCGTCTACGTCAATTCGCCGGGCGGTCACGTGGAATCGGGTGACTCGATTCACGACATGATCAAGTTCATCAAGCCGAAGGTCTGGATGATCGGCACTGGCTGGGTCGCCTCGGCCGGCGCCCTGATCTACGTCGCAGCCCCGAAGGAACGCCGTATCGCCCTGCCGAACACCCGCTTCCTTCTTCACCAACCGTCCGGTGGTACCCGCGGCATGGCATCCGACATCGAGATCCAGGCCCGCGAGATCATCAAGATGAACGAGCGCCTGATCAAGATCTTCTCCAAGGCTACCGGCCAGGCGGAAGAAAAGATCGCCAAGGACATCGACCGCGACTACTGGCTGTCGGCCGAAGACGCCGTGGGCTACGGCCTTGTGTCGCGCATCGTGACGTCGCAGAGCGAAATCTGATCCGCTTCTGCTTGTAGATCAAGAACCCGCCTGCCAAAGCTGGCGGGTTTTTCGCATTCAGGCGATGCGCACCAGGTGCGGCTTGCTGTTTTCGGCCTGCCACTCCTGGGCAAAGGTGATGAAGTCCGAAGCCGACATCGGTTTGGCGAATGCATAACCCTGGAGTGTCTGGCAGCCGAGGCTGCGCAGGATCTCGACATGGGTGTCCGTTTCCACGCCTTCGGCAACGATCTCGATGCCGAGCGAGCGGCCGATCTCGATGATCGAGGCGACGAGCTTAAGCTGCGCACCTTCGGCCTCAAGCGGCGCGATGAGCTTGCGGTCGATCTTCAACCGCTTTGGTCCGAGCTCCAGCAGGCTGACGATCGAGGCATGGCCCGTGCCGAAGTCATCGATCTCGATGTCGATGCCGAGCGCCTTGAGGCGGTGAATAGCCGATTTCAGTTCCTCGCCCTGGCCTTCGAAGGAAATCGATTCCAGGAGTTCGACGGCAAGCGAGCCGGGCTCGAAGGAGATTTCCGACAGCCGCTTGAAGAGCCTTTCGTCCGCCAGGCGCTGGGCCGAGATGTTGACCGACAGATGCGGGATGTCGATGCCGTGCGCGCGCCAGCGAGTTGCCTCAAACAGCGCCTTGTCGAGAATGATCGCGTCGATCTCGGCGGAGCGGTGGAGGCTTTCGGCGACCGGCAGGAAGCGGTCGGGCGGCAGGATGCCACGGGTCGGGTGGTTCCAGCGCGCGAGCACCTCGACGCCGGCGATCGCCATGGTGCGGGCATCGAACTGCGGCTGGAAATAGGGGATGATCTGGTCGTGCTCGAGGGCAGTGAGCAGTTCGTCCGACAGCCGCTTGGTATGGACGGCGGCGGCGCGAAGTTCTTCGGTGAAACATTCCACGCGACCGCGGCCACGCTTCTTGGCTTCATAAAGCGCAATATCCGCGTTGATCAGCAGTTCGCCGACGTCATCGGCCGGTGTCGCCTGGCAGGCAATGCCGGCGCTGCAGCCGATCCGGATTTCCTGGCCGTCGATCTGCATCGGTTTTGCCAGCGCCTGGACGATAGACTTCGCGACAACCTTCGAACGTGGCAGCGGATCTGCGCCGCTCACCACAACCACGAATTCGTCGCCGCCGATGCGGCAGGCAAACTCTTCGGGGCCGATATGCCTCAGAAGCCGCGCCGTGCAGTCCTTCAGCACGGCATCGCCAGCGGCATGGCCGAGCGTATCGTTGACTTCCTTGAAGCGGTCGAGGTCGATATGGATGAAGGCCAGGCGGTCCGCTGAAGGCGTTGCCGTGGCGGCCGTCATGAACTGGTCGAGGAAGCGGCGGTTTGCCAGCCCGGTCAGGGCGTCATGCAGCGACTGGTGCTCCAGCGTCAAACGGGTCGCCCGCAGTTCCGCGTTTTGCGCTTCGAGCTGTTCCTCGCGCTCCTGCAGCATATGGATGTTGCGGTGGCGCTGCTTCATCAGTGCGCCGGCCCAGATCAGTGGCGCGACGATGCAGATGGCGATCATCAGCGCCATCGCCCGAAAGAGCATGATATCCGGCGGCAGGGCCTGCCAGCCCTTTTTTGGGACGGCGGCGAGATACCAGGTGTCATAGCCGAGTTCGATGCGCGTTCTCACCGGATCCTGATGGAATATATCCAGCTTTCCGAGGAAGAGGTCCTTAGCGGTCGGGATGGGACGTCGCGCGATCGCGATATCGAGGTCCTGCCGCGCGGTGTTGACATTGCTGTCCCGGTAAAGGCGATCGAGGTCGATGACAGCAGAGACGACGCCCCAGAACTGACCGCTGCCGCGCCCGAATACCGGATAACGGGCGATCAGTCCGCGGCCGCCCTGCACGAGGTCCACCGGGCCGGTGATGACCAGCGCGCGGCGCTGGACCGCCTGCATCACCGCCTCCTTCTGGAGTTCGTTCTTGGTGTAGTCGAGGCCTAGGCTCTTGCGGTTGGGTTCTTCCGGATAAACCAGGTTGATGACGAGATCCTTCGCCGCCGCGACGTTGCGCAGTTGGGACGGGACGCCGAAGATGCGCTCCACAAGCGAGGCGAACTGCGCCTGGTTCATGTTCGGATCGACGGCGATTGCCGCGACCAGACCATAGATGAGATTGACGTTGCCGTGGATATTCGTCTCAAGGTTGGAAGCAACCCGCGCCAATTGCTCGGCGGCCTTGACCTGCTGCGAGACATGGAACTGCTCGCGCTTGTCGATGTCTGCCTTGACGACGCCGATGACCACCGCCGTGACAGCGAGGATCGCCGGGAGGAAGTAACTCAGCCCCAGGATTTGTGCCCGGGATGGTTTTGCTCGTAGCGGACGTAGGGAAGAAATCATCGGAGCTTCCTGCTATACCGGCACCATGCCACGCAGGCTTTAATAATCTCTGATTTGCTTCAGCATCTCGTCGTCCAAGCCGAACTATTTCGGAGGGGACATGCCTTGATTCGAAGCTGACACCGTGTTCGATGACCGGTCTCGACTTCGCAGGTGACGATTCATGCTCAAGGATTTCTCTGTTTCGGCCCTGATGATGGGGCTGCTGACGGCCTTCGTTGGCTTCATCAGTTCGTTTGCCGTGATCATGCAGGGGCTCCAGGCGATGGGAGCCAATCCGGCGGAAATCGCTTCCGGCCTCCTGGCGCAGTCGATCTCCATGGGCGTGCTTGCGATCGTGTTCTCCTGCTTTTACCGCATGCCGATCAGCATCGCCTGGTCGACGCCGGGGGCCGCACTGCTTGCCGGCATCGGTACGGCCGGTGGCGGGTTTGCCGAGGCTGTCGGGGCCTTCGTGATCTGCGGCGCGCTCATCATCTTGTCTGGCCTGTTCCAGCCGCTCGGCCGGGCGATCCGGCTTATCCCGGCGCCGCTGGCCAACGCGATGTTGGCCGGCATCCTGCTCAGCCTCTGCCTGGCTCCGGTGAAGGCGGTCGCGTTCAATGCGGCCCTCGGCCTGCCGATCGTCCTGACCTGGATGGTGGTTGTGTCGCGCTGGCGCCTTTGGGCGGTGCCCGCATCGCTTGCCGCGATGGTGCTGGTGCTGGTTCTCGGCGTCGACGTGCCGGCCGATACGATGGGGCGGATCGGTGCCGCCATCCATCCGGACCTCACCTTCGTGACGCCCGTCTTCACCTGGCACGCCGCGATCTCGATCGCCGTGCCGCTCTTCATCGTCACCATGGCGTCTCAGAACATCCCGGGGATCGCGATCCTGAAGGTTCATCACTACGAGCCGCCGCCGGGCGTTCTGTTTGCAGGAACGGGGGCCTTCTCGATCTTCGGCGGGTTGTTCGGCGGCGTTCCGGTGAACATGGCGGCGATCACGGCGGCGATGTGCGCCAGCGAAGACTCCAATCCCGATCCCGCAAGACGCTACTGGGCCGCGATCATGGGCGGCGTCGGATATATCGCTCTTGGGCTGCTGGCCGGTGGGATCATCGCCTTCGTTTCGCTGGCGCCACCGATTCTCCTGCAGGCGGTCGCGGGGCTGGGCCTGATCGGAGCGTTCTCGAACGCAGCCTTTGCCGCCTACCGAGAGCCAGAAACCCGCGAAGCAGCAGCCATCACCTTCCTGGTGACGGCGTCCGGCCTTTCGTTTGCCGGCATTTCCGGGGCTTTCTGGGGTCTGGTCGCCGGCGGTGCGGTGATGGCGTTCAACCGCGCCATGCGTGTCCGACAGGGATAAATGGGCTTGCCAGCGTTTTTCACCGTCGCTATACATCCTGCCCATGACCATGACAGGCGCAATCATGTCTGACCGAGCGATCACCTGCCGCACCGCGGCCGGGGCGACGGTTCTTGCGCCTCTCTCGCTTCTTAGCCTCGACCTTACGCGCGGTTGCCGGGTCCGTTGAGGAGCGCCCGGCGGCCGAAAAGCCTGCCGGCGTAAGAGCTCCTCTCGAAATTTCCAGATTTTTAGGCAATAGACCAATCCAAGGTCCGCTTCGGTCATGGCCATGCCCACGAAGGCAGCCAGCCGGCGCGTGAAGCGAGAAGAGACGACAATGGACGCGAAAACCCACTCCGCCAAGATCGGCATGCCGGAAGCGGCAACGAAGTATCGCCCGTACCCGACGATCAACATTCCCGATCGCACCTGGCCGTCGAAGACCATCGACAAGGCGCCGATCTGGTGTTCGGTCGACCTGCGCGACGGCAACCAGTCGCTGGTCAACCCGATGGGCCACGATCGCAAGGCGCGCATGTTCAAGCTGCTGCTGGACATGGGCTTCAAGGAAATCGAGATCGGCTTCCCGTCCGCCTCGCAGACGGACTTCGATTTTGCCCGCTGGTGCGTGGAAGAGGGCGGCGTGCCGGACGATGTTTCGCTGCAGGTGCTGGTGCAGTGCCGGCCGGAACTGATCACCCGGACCTTCGAGTCGCTGGAAGGTGCGGTCAAGCCGATCATCCACTTCTATAACTCCACCTCGGAGCTGCAGCGCCGCGTGGTGTTCGCCAAGGACGTGGCCGGCATCAAGCAGATCGCCGTCGATGCGGCCAAGATGATTACCGACATGGCGGCGAAAGCCGGCGGTGGCTATCGCTTCGAGTATTCTCCGGAAAGCTTCACCGGCACCGAGCTGGAAGTCGCGCTGGAGATCTGCAACGCGGTGATCGCCGAAGTGAAGCCGACGGCGGACAACAAGCTGATCATCAACCTGCCATCGACCGTGGAGATGGCGACGCCGAACATCTATGCCGACCAGATCGAGTGGATGTGCCGGCAGATCGACAACCGCGAGAACATCATCATCTCGCTGCATCCGCATAATGACCGCGGCACCGGCATCGCCGCGACGGAACTGGGCCTGATGGCCGGTGCCGACCGCGTCGAGGGCACGCTGTTTGGCAATGGCGAGCGCACCGGCAATGTCGACGTCGTCACCCTGGCGCTCAACATGTATACCCAAGGCGTTGATCCGGAACTGGATTGCTCCGACATCGAACGCATCAAGGCCGTCTACGAATATTCCAACGAGATGGTGATCCCCGAACGTCATCCTTACGTTGGCGAACTGGTCTATACCGCCTTCTCCGGCTCGCACCAGGATGCAATCAACAAGGGCATGAAGGCGATCAAGGTCGCCAACCATCCGGTCTGGGAAGTGCCTTACCTGCCGATCGACCCGCGCGACGTGGGGCGTTCCTACGAGGCGATCATCCGCATCAACTCCCAGTCCGGCAAGGGCGGCATCGCCTATATCCTGCAGGAGGATTACGGCCTGAACCTGCCGCGCAACCTGCAGGTGGAATTCCGCGAGGACATCCAGCGCATCACCGACGAAGAGGGCAAGGAGCTTCCCTCCAAGCGCATCTACGAACGCTTCATGGAGCGTTACGTCGAACAGTCAAGCGCGCGCCTGAAGTTCGTCGATCACCACACCTATCCGGCCGGCTCCGACCAGAAGGGCGTGCGTGTGGTGGCGGCCGAAATCACCGACAATGGCGAACTGAAGCGCATCGAAGGCAAGGGAACGGGTCCGATCGACGGCTTCATCAACGCCCTGTCGATCTATCTCGGCATCGAACTGTCGGTTGTCGATTACTCCGAGCACTCGCTGCAGCAGGGCTCCAATGCCTCGGCCATCGCCTATGTCGAGGTGCAGCATCCGGACGGCAAGCTCTTCGGTGCAGGCGTGAACAAGAACATCGTCGCTGCGTCGCTCGAAGCGATCATCTCGGCCGCAAACCGGGTGCTCGAAACCCGCGGCTGAGCCCAGCTCAACAAGAAGGCCGCATCATCTGCGGCCTTTTTTGTTTGTTCAGATAAGCCCGGCAGCCTTGGCCGCGATGTCTTCGAGATCGGCGGCCGAGGAGGGGCCGATGGCGACATAAGTTGCCAAAGGCGTGACCCAGGATACGAGGCCGGTATCATTGCGGATCTCTTCCACCGAGCGGTTGCCTTCCGGGCGCGACTTGGTGAAGGACAGCACGATCACGTCGGGATCGCCGTCGCCGCTGGTGCGGCGGTAAAGAAGCTGGCCGACCGGAATGCCTTCGGCCGCAAACAGACGCGCACCCTGGAAGGTGAGCCCGCTGCTCGCGAGATCCGGGATACGGAAGCTGACGCCGGTGTTCGTCGTCAGCCATTCCAGGATGTCGGCCGGCCGATCGGCGGGAATTTCAGCCAGATGCGTGGTCTGGCGGGCATAAAGCCGGTAATGGGCAATCACGTCATCCAACCAGTCACGGTTGATGCTGCCGTGGGCGGAAATGGCTGAAAGCTGCGGCATGGCCGGATTGCTGCCGAGGAGGTAACCGACACCCGAGCCGACGGCGAAAAGGGCAACGCAGCCCACGAACGCCTGCCAGCCCGAAGGCTTGAACTGACGCATCACACTGGGTGCATCCGGCAGGCGGATCGCCTTGCGGGGCAGGTCCGCATTGCGGATGCCGCGCACCAGATCGAGCGGCACGGGTTCTTTCAGGAGGTCATCGAAGGCGCGGCGCGCGGCGTCTGATCCGCGCTTGATCTCGTCATGCAGGGCCCGGACCTGCGGATCGTTGACCAGCAGGGCCTCCACCTCGTGCCGCTCCTGCTCGCCTGCCTCACCGTCGATGAAGGCCGAAAGCCGAAGCTCAAGCGGTGTGGGCTGTGCCGTGGTCATGGCGTTCAGGCTCTCCGCTCGCTGGTTTCAGAACCCATGACCGACAGGTTCAGGCGTGCGGCGCAGAGACAGCTTGCAATGGTTTCAGAGGAAACGCCCATGATGGCGGCCGCTTCGGAATAGCTGAAGCCTTCGACATCAACGAGCAGCAGCGCGCTGCTCCAGTCTTCGTCGAGATCAAGAACGTTGCGCGCACCGATATTGCCGCGGGTCGTGTCACGCGCCGCAACCGGTTCACCACGCCGCAGCCGCTTTTTCAACTCGTCCGCGTGCGTCGTGCGGATGAGGCTGAACAGCCAGTTCTCGATACGTCCTTCACCCTTCCAGAGGTAACTCTTGCCAATCGCCTGTGCGGTTGCCTGGCGCACCAGTTCGTCGGCCTCAACCGCGGTTGACGTCAGGGTCAAAGCAAACCGTCGCAGACGCGGCAGAAGCGCGACGAGGTCACGCCGAATGTCGTTCATGGGGCTGGTTTGATTCATGAGTACAGGTGGCTTTACCGTCGTCGCGAAGCAGTTCGGAATGAATGAACAGCTATGGCCCGAATGTGGCGATATCGCAACAATGGCAAAGAGATTTCTACAACATTCTGGCCGCTTCCGGAATGGAAGCCGTCGCCGGCAGCCTGCCGTAGAGAACGCGGCTTGCATCGAGCTCGACGCCGTCACCGGCTTCCGTGAGGCTATGCCGTTCGCAGAGCAGGTTCCAGGCGCCGGGCTCGCCCGACAGGGTGAAGAGGTTGTAGGCGGCGCGCGGCTTATGACCACCCGGACCTTGGGAGGCCGAAGCGATGCCCACAACCGGCACCTGATGATCCGGATTGCGCAGCCAATACAGCGTGTTGAGATGAGTATGCCCGTGCAGCACGAGCTCGGCCCCACCGGTCGAAATCGCTGCGGCGAACCGGCGAATGCCGATCATTCGCTTGTGCGAGGAGGCGGCGCCGCGGATCGGTGGATGGTGGATGAGGACAACGCGGAAGAGGCCTTCTTCTCCGGTCGTCTTCAGCAGGTTCACCGTTTCACGTGCCTGGCGTGACCCGTAATAACCCGAGGCAGAAAAAGGCAGCGTCGCGTTGGACGTGGAGCAGCCGATGATGGCGATCGGGCCGCGCCGTCGCATGGTTGGGAAGATGTGGTCGTCTTCCGGCCATTCCGGTGGATCGTCATCGCTCTTGATGAAGGGGTACCACTCGTTGACCGATTTGTCGTGCGCGCCCGGCACATAGGCGTCGTGATTTCCCGGAACCACCGTGGTGTCATGCGGCTCGCCGATCGTGCGCAGCCACTCACCTGCAAGGCGCGTTTCAATCTTGGTCGCAAGATTGACCAGATCTCCGGTGATCACCAAGTGGTCCGGCGCCTGTCGTTTCAAGTCACTCAGCAGCAGATCAAGCGTGTTGACGAAAAGATGCTTGCGGCGATTTCGATGCCAGTTCACAAAGCCGGTGATCCGCTTGGAGAAAAGCTCACGGACGGTCAGTTTCGGAAGCGGGCCCAGGTGGATGTCGGAAATATGCGCGAATTTGAACATGGCGCAGACATAACGCATGAACATTAAAATCGTTATCGATTTTATGGGACGTTGGAGTTGCGCATGGCAAAGCAGGGAATTGAGGAAATCCGCGGGTTTCCCACGCGCATCGTCACCTGGCTCCTGCATCGCTTCTTTTTCTTCAGCCGCGGCATGACGCTCGGCGTGCGGGCCGCCTGCTTCGACAGGCAGGGCAGGGTCTTCCTGGTGCGGCATACCTATGTGCCGGGCTGGTACATGCCGGGCGGCGGGATGGAGCGGCATGAGACGGCGGCGGACGCGCTCCGCAAGGAGTTGCGCGAGGAAGGAAACCTCGAGATCCGCGGTGAGCCGGAGCTTTTCCACGTCTACTACAACCGCAAGGTCAGCAAGCGGGACCATGTGCTGTTCTACAAGGTCGAGGTGGAGCAGACGACCGAACGTGCCCCGGACATGGAGATTGCCGAAAGCGGCTTCTTCGAGCTTGATGCGCTGCCGGACGATGTGACATCCGCGACGCTGCGCCGCCTTGCGGAGATCGATGGAAAAGCGGCAAAGGCGGATTACTGGTAACCAGAGACTTTTGGGGGAATAACGTGAAGATCCATGATGTTGCGGTCGTCGGGCTGGGAGCGATGGGAGCGGCGACGCTCTACCAGCTTGCCAAGCGTGGCGTGGACGTTGTCGGCATAGACCGGTTTGCACCACCGCATGACCAGGGCTCCAGCCACGGCGATACCAGGATCACCCGCCAGGCTGTCGGCGAGGGTGCAGCCTATGTGCCGCTGGTGGCCAACTCGCACCGCATCTGGCGCGAGATCGAAGCGGAACTCGGCGTTTCGCTGTTCGAGCAATGCGGCGTGCTGATCATGACCTCCAGCGAGAGCCCTGCGACCTCGCATCACGGCATGCCGAACTTCACCAAGAACACCATTCGTCTCGCCCAGGAGTATGGGATCGAGCATGAGGTGCTGGGCGCACCGGAAATCCGCTCCCGCTTTCCGCAGTTCGCGCCGGTGCTGGACAGTGCGATCGGTTATTTCGAGCCGGGCGGCGGCTATGTGCGGCCGGAGCCTTGCATCGATGCGCAACTGACGCTCGCCAAGCGGCATGGCGCGGAAACCATCACCGGGAAGGTGGTGACCGAACTTCGACCCGACGGACAAAACTGCGTGATCTCGTTTGCCGACGGCGAGGTCGCGGCGAAAAAGGTAATCGTCTGCGCCGGCATGTGGAGCGCCGAACTTCTTGGCAATCCGTTCAATCAGCTTCTCCGTGTCTGCCGCCAGAAGCTCTTCTGGTTCAAGCTCGCCGAGCCGTCGATCTTCCCGGAGCGCTCGCCAACCTTCATCCTGTCGCACGGCCCGACCGACAAGGACCTCTGCTACGGCTTCCCGCCGATCCCGGGGGAGGGCAGCATGAAGGTGGCCGACGAGCAGTTTACGGTGGCGATCGATCCAGCGGATCTTTCCCGGGAGATTGCACCGGAGGAGGTGGAGGAGATGTTCCGCACCCAGGTTGCCGGCAAGATCGACGGGGTCACGCCGGAACTGGTGAAGGCGAGCGTGTGCACCTACACCGTCACCCCCGACTTCGGCTTCATCATTGACCGCCATCCTGCAATGGAGAATGTCACGGTCGTAAGCGCCTGCTCCGGCCACGGCTTCAAGCATTCGGCAGCGATCGGCGAGGCAATGGCCGAGCAGCATGTCGAGGGCCAAAGCCGTGTCGACCTCAGGCCGTTCTCGCTGAAGCGCTTCGGATACTAATCGGCGTCAGCCCGCTGCCTTGGCGACCTTCTCGCGCCCATGCGGCGCGTCGAGATCGATCACCGGCCCGACGGGCACGATGCCTGTCGGGTTGATGGTTTTGTGGCTCTCGTAATAGTGGTGCTTGATGTGGAACAGGTTGCAGGTCTCGGCAATGCCGGGTTGCTGATAGAGATCAGCGAGATAGCCTGACAGGTTCGGGTAATCGGCGATGCGCCGGATGTTGCACTTGAAGTGCCCGACATAGACCGGGTCGAACCGCAACAGCGTGGTGAACAGCCGCCAATCGGCTTCCGTCGGCTGGTCGCCGAAGAGGTAGCGGCTGGCAGACAGGCGACTTTCCAGCATGTCCAAAGTCTCGAACAGTTTCGTCACCGCCTGCTCGTAGGCTTCCTGCGTGGTGGCAAACCCCGCCTTGTAGACGCCGTTGTTGACGGTGTCGTAGATCAGCGCGTTGAGTTCATCGATCCCCTGCCGGTGCGCCTGCGGGTAAAGATCCAGGGTCGACCCGGTGATCCCGTCGAAGGCGGTGTTCATCATCCGAATGATCTCGGCGCTTTCGTTCGAGACGATCGTGTTCTGCTGTTTGTCCCATAGAACTGGCACAGTCACCCGCCCGGAATAATGCGGATCGGCCTTCAGGTAGACCTGGTAGAGATAGTCGGAGCCGAACAGGTGGTCGCCGGTGGCGCCCTCGCGCTTTTTTAACTCCCAGCCATTCTCCGCCATCAGGTAGTCAACGACGGATACGGAGATGAGGTCCTCTAGCTTCTTCAGCTTGCGGTAGATCAGCGTGCGATGCGCCCAGGGGCAGGCATAGGACACATAAAGATGGTATCGTCCCGCTTCGGTCTTGAAGCCGCCCTTGCCGGAGGGACCGGGGGCGCCGTCTGCCGTCAGCCAGTTGCGGAATTGTGCTTCGGAGCGCTTGAAGTGGCCCTTCGTCTCCTTCGTGTCGTACCAGACGTCGTGCCATTTTCCATCAACGAGCATGCCCATGGGTGCCTCCGCTGTTTCCCTTGCCGAGGAAGATACGGCAGGGCCGCCATATTGCGAGGCGGGAAATGGTGAACGCTGCGTTTTTGCATTGGACGGCGCAAAAAAATCCTGCTACGTCGCGTGTCACCAAATTTTTGAGAGCTCCCTTTCTCATGACTGAAGCACGGGCACTGCGACGACGCTGATTTTCGAAACGGACGCATCACGCGTTCTCGATATCACTTGTCCTGTCCGCTCCTGTTCTACGGCTTCAGCATGTCCATGGCTTCGAAACTTCTCACTAAGCACGACCTTGTCTACCTCACCGAAGATGCGTCGCATGACGAGATCATCGAAGTGATCAACGCCGAAGCATTCGGCCCCGGTCGCCACACGCGTGCTGCAGCCCGGATCCGGGAGCAGGGGCCGCACGACCGGTCGCTTTCCTTCGTTTGTGCGGATGACGGCGAGACGATCGCTTCGGTGCGGATGACGCCGGTATTCGCTGGCGACGTTAAGGGGCACCTGCTCGGTCCGCTCGCCGTCCGGCCATCTCACAAGAATCGGGGCATCGGCCGCGAACTGGTCCGGATCGCGATCGATGCCGCAAGGCGGCAGGGCTCCGAGGCCGTGATCCTGGTGGGCGATCCACCGTACTACATGCCGCTCGGCTTCGAGAAGGTCGCCTACAACGCGCTGGACTTCCCGGGTCCTGTCGATCCGGGCCGGGTTCTTGTCGTCCCGATCGGCAAGGACGTGCATCCACGGCTTAAGGGCGTCATCTGCTGGCGCGGATAGAACAATTGCTCTAGAACCCCTTCAGGCATCAGCGTGGGGCTGATTGGCCAGTGCTCCGGGGGGCGTGCATGTCGGCAATCACCATGGATGAGGCGCTGGATCGCGCCGGTGCGGGAACCTACCAGCGCAGGCTGATGGGCATCTTCGGACTGGTGTGGACGGCGGATGCCATGCAGGTGCTTGCCGTCGGTTTCACCGCCGCATCGATTGCCGCGACATTCGGGCTGACTGTGCCGCAGGCGCTGCAGACGGGAACGCTGTTCTTCCTCGGCATGCTGCTCGGTGCCATGGGCTTTGGCCGGCTTGCGGACCGGATCGGACGCCGAAAGGTGCTGATCATCACCGTCGCCTGCGATGCGCTGTTTGGCGCGATGTCCGTTTTTGCGTCTGACTTCACCGTCCTGCTTCTGCTGCGGTTCCTGACGGGGGCGGCTGTCGGCGGCACCTTGCCGGTCGACTATGCGATGATGGCGGAGTTCCTGCCGGCGCGAAACCGCGGTCGCTGGCTCGTCATGCTCGAGGGCTTCTGGGCTGTCGGGACGCTGATCGTGGCGGTCACCGCCTGGGTCGCAAGCCTTGCCGGCGTTGAAGATGCCTGGCGCTACATTTTCGCGGTTACCGCCATTCCGGCCGTAGCCGGTATTGGACTGCGGTTTCTCGTGCCGGAATCACCGCTCTATCTTCTGCGGACAGGCAGGGAGGAGGAGGCGAAGGCGGTGGTGGACCGGATGCTGGTGGTCAACGGCCATCCGGCACTCGAGCCCGAGACGGCGCTTGTTTCGCCGCCGCCGGTGCGTTCAAGCGGCATTTTTTCGGGCGAATTGCGTCAGCGCAGCATGATGATCCTGGCGATCTGGTTCCTGGTTTCCGTGTCCTATTACGGCGTCTTTACCTGGATGCCGGCGCGGCTTGCCGGCGAAGGCTTTGGCTTCGTGCGTGGGTACGGTTTCCTGGTGCTGGTGGCGATCGCCCAGCTTCCCGGTTATGCGCTGGCGGCCTATGGCGTCGAGAAATGGGGACGCAAGCCGACGCTGATCGGTTTCTGCCTGCTGTCATCGCTGGGCTGCCTGCTCTTTGTGCTCGCGCCGAGCGCGGTTCTGATTGCGGTCGCCCTGCTCCTGATGAGCTTTGCGCTGCTCGGAACCTGGGGCGCGCTCTACGCCTACACGCCTGAGCTTTACCCGACGACGTCGCGTGCGACCGGCATGGGTGCGGCAGGCGCGATGGCGCGGCTCGGCGGGCTGCTGGCGCCGTCGATCGTGGGTTATGTCGTGGCGCATGGCCTGGGCCTGACGATCGGCATTTTTGCCGGCCTGCTGCTGGCGGCGGCTGTTGCGGCCTTCCTGATCAACGCGGAAACGCGCCAAGCCTCACTTGCTTAGGGAGAGGGAGATAGGGGCTTCTGCAGCCAGGTGATGGCGTGGCCGCCGGCTAGGCCTTCAAGCGTGCCGATTGGGCTGTAGCCGCATTTGATGTAGAGCTTGCGCGCCGCCGGATTCATGGTGTCGATATAGGCGCCGATGCAGCCGCGCGACCGGGCCTCCGCTTCGGCCAGTTCCAGCATGCGGGCGGCAAGGCCACGCCCGCGCAGATGCTCTGGCACAAAAAGCATCGCGATATAAAGCCAGCCGCGGCCGGTATAGCCGGTGAGTCCGCCGATCAGCCGGCCCCCGTCGTCGTAAAGCGGGACCGCGAGCTCCCGCCGATCACTCTCGCCAAAAGTAGCGACATTGTAGCTTTTCAGGAGATCGAGGAGCTTTGCCTCGTCTTCCTCGCCGATACCTTCCCTGACCTGCAACTGCTCGTTCATGGGATGCCTAGCCTGGTCTGACACTTGAGCCAGGATAACCTAGAGCGCCTTCTTGAGGAATGTCCGCGTGCGGTCGCCGACAAAGGCGGGCAGTTCGCCAAATATCTCGTATCCCTGGCGCTGGTACGCCTTGAGCGCCATAGGATTGAACGTATCGATCCAGGCACCGCCGCAGCCGCGGGCGCGCGCTTCGTTTTCCGCGGCGATCAGCAAGCGGCTCGCCATGCCCTGGCCGCGCAGGTTGTCGGGAATGAAGATCAACTGCGTGAAGAGCCAGCCCCAGGATGTGTAACCGGAAAGCCCGCCGACGATCCTGCCCGGCGAACCGTCCGAATCATCCCGGATCAGCACGGCGAGCGGCAGGCGCCCGGAAGGGCCGACCTCGAGTTCGTTGAAGGCCGTCAAGCCTTCGGAGATCACCGCGAGGTCCTCGGGCGAGGGGCTGTCGGTCAGTTCAAGTTCGGCCATTCTCAGCGACCTTCCCGCCACCACATGGCGGCGACCGCAAACAGCAGGGCAGACAACCCAGCGAAGCCAGCAAACAGCGGAAGTGTATTGATGCCGCGCAAGACGGATTCATCGGTGAGGCGGATCACCATGCGCTCGTTGTCCGTCACGCGCACCTCGCCGCGGACGGGAAGGATGTCAGGCAGGGAGACGCTGTCGCCCGATGCGACACGTGTCACGAGCCCGCGCGTCTTGTCGGCGAAGGGTCTCAGCGTGTCTTCCGTCGAGATCATCGCCTTGAATTCCGGTGCGTCGACCGCCCCGACATGGACGAGGGTGGAGAACTCGCCATTCGTCACCTCGAACAGGCCGGTTTCTTCCATCCGCCGCTCGACGCGGTACTGGCCGGGACCGGCCTCCTGCATGGCAAGCGTTTCGGTACGACCGGAGGGGTAACGAATGGTGGCGGAACCGGGGTTGTCGCCGATCGTCTGGCGGGTTGCCTCCAGCGTGCGGCCGACCGCCCGGGCAGTGAGTGCCTCTTCCTCGAGTTCCGGCTCCTTCATCAGCCAATGGGCGATGCGGCGGTAAAGCGACACATGCGGTCCGCCGCCCTCATAACCGCGGGCCCAGAGCCAGCCCTGGTCGGAAAGCAGCATGGCGACGCGGCCTTCGCCCTGGCGGTTCAGCACGAGCAGCGGACGATCTCCATCGGCTTCCATGACGGTCTGGCCCTGCGGCGGTGCGACTTCGACCGTGCGGAACCAGCGGCCCCATCCGGGAGGTGTCTGGCTCGATCCGTCGAGGCCGCGCGTGACCGGGTGCTTCTGGCCGGCTTCCGACAGATGCGGATAGAAGGCCGCGTTGTGGATGTCGCCGGTGGGCGTTGCCGGCAGGACCTGTTCGAGCGGCGTCGAGGCGATGGAATCCTCGCCGGCATGTTCGGGTCCGGCTGCGATCAGCAGCGCGCCGCCGCTGTTCACGTATTGCGCGATGTAATCATAATACAGGATAGGCAGCACGCCGCGATGCTTGTAGCGGTCGAAGATGATCAGGTCGAAATCCTTGATCTTCTCGACGAACAACTCGCGGGTCGGGAATGCGATCAGCGACAGTTCATTGATCGGCGTGCCGTCCTGCTTCTCCGGCGGCCGCAAAATCGTGAAGTGGACGAGATCGACCGAGGCGTCGGATTTCAACAGGTTACGCCAGGCGCGTTCGCCGGCATGCGGCTCGCCTGAAACGAGCAGGACGCGCAGGTTCTGCCGGATGCCATCGATGACATGGACGGCGCGGTTATTGGCTGTCGTCACTTCGCCGGGAAGCTCGGCGACAGAAAATTCCATGACATTGTTGCCCCCGCGCGGCACGGTGAAGGCGAAGGGCGTCTCGAGGCCCGGGCGCATCTGCAGCGTGGCAATCTGCTGGCCGTTCATGCGCACCGTTACCTGGGCGTTACCGCCGCCCTGGCGCCCGTCGTCGAAGACGCGCAGTTTGAGTTCCTGCTCTTCGCCGACGATGCCGAAACGCGGCGCCTTCACCACTTCGACGCGGCGGTCAAATTCATCCGGTCGACCGGTGATCAGGCCGTGGACCGGAGCGTTGAAGCCGAGGTCCTGGTTGATGTTGGGCAGGTCGTGGATCTGGCCGTCGGTGAGGAAGACTGCACCGCCGATGCGCGCCGGTGGCACATCCGAAATGGCGGAGCGCAGGGCGGTGAACAGCTTGGTGGACGGGGTATCAGTGTCACCGTCGTCAGCGACCTCGACCACCCGCGTTTCGATCCGGGGGTAACGCGAGAAGCGGTCGTTGAGGCTCGCGAGCGCCTCGTCCGTCTGCTGCTGACGCTGCGCGGTCTCCTGGCTCTGCGACCGGTCGACGATGACCGGCACGATCGTCGACAACTGTTCGCGATCTTCCTGCATCAGCGTCGGGTTCGCGAGTGCCAGGAGAAGCGCTGCAAGCGCCAGCGTCCGCAAGGTCGCACCGCGCACGCCACGCCAGAAGGCGAGCGCCGCCAGGATAACGGCCAGCACCGCAAGGACCGCCAAGATCGGCCATGAAAAGAAGGGCGCAAATTCAATGGTCATGGTGTTACCCTCTACTGGCCAAGCCGTTCGAGGAGCGCGGGCACATGCACCTGGTCGGCCTTGTAGTTGCCGGTGAGCATGTACATCATGATGTTGACGCCGGAGCGATAGGCATATTCGCGCTGCATCTCATCCGGCGGCACAGTGGGCAGGACGGGCGCGCCCTGCTGGTCCACTGCCCAGGCGCCAGCAAAGTCATTGCCGGTGATGAGGAGCGGTGTCACGCCATCGCCGGAGGACGACAGCTTTGCGCCCGAAGCCTGCGCTTCCTGGCGTGCCTCGACCCAGAGCGGGCTGCCGGTGTAGCGGCCGGGGAAATTCGAAAGCAGGTAGAAGGAGCGCGTCAGAACGTGGTCTTCGGGCGTCGGCTCGAGCGGCGGAATGTCGATATTGGCAAGGATTGCCTGCAGCCGCTGGCCGTTCGCGCTGGCGCCGCCGCCATCAAGCGCCGAATATTGGTCGCGCGTGTCGAACAGCACGGTTCCGCCATTGCGCATATAGGCGTCGATGCGCGAGATCGCGGCGGCCGACGGCATGGGTGCGGTGGCCGAAACCGGCCAATAGATGATCGGATAGAAGCCGAGTTCGTCCTTTGTCAGGTCGAGGCCAACCGGGGCCCCGGGCTCAAGCGTGGTGCGGTAGCTGAGGAACTGGCTCAAGCCCTCCAGCCCCTGTTCCGAGATCCGATCAACATCGCTTTCGCCGGTGATGACATAAGCGAGATGGGTGGTGTCCAGCCGCTCAAGGATCTCCTCATCGCCGGGCTTGGCTGCGGAACCGGGTGCATTTTCCTGCGCCTGGGAATGGCCGGGCATGAACGCGAACAACGCGATGGCGAGAGCGGCCACCGCAGTCGTTGCGCCTGCACCCGTGCGGCGTCCACCGGGCCTGCGCGAAAATGCGCCATTCATGAAGAGCACCACGAGACTGTCGAGGATGAGGAGGGCAAAGGCGGCAGCAAAGAGGGCAGGGCGAAGCGAGACGGCCTCGCCACCAGCGAGGCCCTCACGTGCAATCGGCCGGCCAGCGACCGTCGGCTCGAACGGTGCGATCACCGTGTTCGGGGCCAGAAGGTTCACGGCGGAGAAACCGTCTTCGGTACCGTAGAAGCCGGGCGGATGGTCAAAGCTTGCGACTGGCGTCTCATTGGCTGCGATCGCGATCGGGCGGGCCGTGCCTGTTTCGGTGGTAAGGATGCCGTCAGCCGTCAGCAGACGGTAGGGCGCCAGTGTGGTGGCGGCACCGTCACCGCCGGTGCCTGAAGAAGCGGCGCCACCGGCGCGCGCGAGTTGCACGAGGCGGCGCAGCATTTCGACGAAATTGCCCGAAAGCGGCAGGTTCGACCACGTGGCTTCTGCACTCGTATGAAACAGCACGATGCGACCTGCCTCGACCTCCTTCTGGGTGACGAGCGGCGTGCCGTCTGCAAGACTTGCCCAGGTGCGCTCGGCAAGATCCGGGGTCGGTTCGGCGAGCACCTGGCGGGTGACAGTAAGGTCGGTTGCGCGGGGCATACCGGCAAAGGGGCCGAAGCTCGGGAAGTCTGCGAGCGGCTGCGGCTCCGACCAGGACATGGCGCCACCGAGCGCGCGTTCGCCCTGGCGAAGGATCACCGGGACAAGCGGGTCATCGGCGGGTGCTGCCGCAAGGCGCGGTCCAGCAAAGCGGATCAGCGTACCGCCGCGCGCAATCCATTGCTGCAGGGGAGCGGCGGTCTCTGGCGGCAAGCGGCCGACATCGGCCATGATGATCGCTGACGGGTTGCCTTCGAGGACCTGCGGGATCGAGACGGACAAATCGGCCGTATTCGGCTGCGTGATATCCGCGTAAGGCGAAAGCGCGCGGCTAATGTAATAAAGCGGCTGCAGCAGCGGCTGGAAATCGCTGCCGCTTTCGCCGGCGATCAGTGCGACACGGCGACGCTTGAAGCCGTCGTCAAGAAGATGCGCTGCACCGGCCGTCGACACACCCTCGACCGCGAGGCGCGCGAAATCGTTGCGCAGTTCGAAGGGCGCGTCGATCTGGGCGGTTGCCGTTCCGGAGCCTGCGGCAAAGTCGAGCGTTCCGGAGGCGAGGGAGCGGCCTTGCGCGTCAAGCGCATTGACCTCCAGGCGCCGCGGCGCGCCAGTAGCGAGACGGCTCGCGGTAACCGACATCGTGCCGGCATTGTTGACCGCGTCGGTGATGGCGACGGCACTGGCGCCGTCCCCTTCTATGAGGCGGATATCGGCAGGCGACAGTGCCGCGAGCGCCGACAAAGCGTCATCATCCCGCGCGGCGACAACACCATCGGAAAGGATGGCAAGCGTGCCGGGGCGAGTTCCAGTCAGTGCCTGCGCGAGCGCCGCGGCGGCGCGGGCGCGATCGGGAACCAATGGCCTTGGCTGGGCAGCGGCAAGCTTTTCGCGGGCGGCGATGGCAGAACCCGGTAGGGCATCGTGGCTCTGCTCCGCCGTGAAGGCGATTGCCACGGGCAGATCGGCGCTCTCCGCATCATCGATCAAGAGGTCGGCGGTCTGCACGCGCCGTTCCCAATCAACTGCCGTGGACCAGCCATTGTCGACCATCAGCACCAGCGGACCGTCAGAATTGAGCGAGCTCGTGCGCGGGTTGATCACCGGGTCGGCGATTGCGAAGATCACCGCGGCGGCCAGAAGCATGCGCAGAAGCGTCAGCCACCAAGGGCTTTGGGACGGTGTTTCCTCTCGTTTCAGCACGGTTGCGAGGATCCGCAGCGGCGGGAAAACCTCGGTCTTCGGCCGTGGCGGCGTCAGCCTCAGCAACCACCAGATGATGGGAAGCGCGATCAGTCCGAAGAGGATGGCGGGATTGGCAAAGGCAAGCGCACTCATGCCCGGCCTCCGGGTCTTTGGGCAGGCAGGCCGGACAGGTGACCATGGACGGCGGCAAGCGCTTCCGAGGCGAGATGGTCGGTGCGGTGGAAGACGAAGCTCCAGCCGAGGCGTCGCAACTCGTTGCCCAGCGTCTCCCGCCGCGCGAGGTAAGCGCGCTGGTAATCTTCGCGAATGGTTTCCGCGCGGCCGGACACCAGCTTTTCGCCCGTTTCAGGATCGGTGAACTCGGTGCGGCCAACGTAAGGGAAGGTTTCTTCGGCGGGATCGGCAACTTCCACCACATGACCCCGCAGGCCACGTCGACCGAGCGGCGCAATCCGTTCCATCACCCGGTCGGCATCATCGAGAAAATCGCCAATGAGGACGATGTCGCTCTGGCCTCGGATCATCGCGGTTTCGGGCAGGCCGCTAGTGATGGGCGCATGGATGATGGCGGTGGCCAGCCGTTCGGCGGCATTGCGTGCGGACACGGGCTCCATGACGCCGGGGCAGCCGATGCGCTCGCCGGAACGTGCGAGGATTTCCGCGAGCGCCAGCATCAGCACCAGGGCGCGACTTTCCTTCGAGACGTGCGCGAAGGTCGACTTGTACATCATCGATGGAGAAAGGTCGGCCCAGAGCCAGACGGTGTGGGCGGCTTCCCATTCCCGGTCGCGGACATAGGTATGGTCGTCGCGGGCCGAACGGCGCCAGTCGATGCGCGACAGGCTTTCGCCTTCGGCATACGGCCGGAACTGCCAGAAATTCTCGCCCATGCCGCGTTTGCGGCGGCCGTGCCAGCCGGAGATGACGGTGTTGGCAATGCGTTTGGCCTCGACCATGCAATCGGGCACCAGGGCTGCGCGCGCCTGGGCGCGGGAGAGGACTTCACTGCTGGGGGTCTGTTCGACGATCTGGCCGATGGATGCCACGCAGGTTCCTTTCTCGCCGGTTTTCGGCTGCTCAGCCCTTGGCCTGCTTCACCAGGCTGGCAATGACGTCGCGCACCGACATGCCTTCGGCACGCGCGGCGAAGGTCAGCGCCATGCGGTGTTCGAGCACCGGCTCGGCCAGCGCATAGACATCATCAAGGGATGGCGCCAAGCGGCCCTCGTAAAGCGCGCGGGCGCGGGCGGTCAGCATCAGTGACTGCCCGGCGCGCGGGCCGGGACCCCAGGCAACATGCTTGTCGGTCGTGGCATTGCCGTGGCCGGGGCGGGCGGAGCGCACCAGCGTCAGGATCGCGTCCACCACCTTGTCACTCACCGGCATCTGACGGATCAGCACCTGTATTTCCTGGAGGCGGGCGGCATCGATGACGCTGCGGGCCTTGGCTTCGGCGACGCCGGTCGTGTCGAGGAGGATCTGCCGCTCGGCCGCGAGATCCGGATAGAGCACGTCAACCTGCAGCAGGAAGCGGTCGAGCTGGGCTTCGGGAAGCGGATAGGTCCCTTCCTGTTCCAGCGGGTTTTGCGTCGCCAGCACATGGAATGGCGCCGGCAGGTCGTAGCGCTGGCCCGCAACCGTGATGTGATATTCCTGCATGGACTGCAGCAGCGCCGACTGGGTGCGCGGCGAGGCGCGGTTGATTTCGTCGGCCATCAGAAGCTGGGCAAAGACCGGACCTTTGACAAAGCGGAAGGAGCGGCGACCGGTGTCATCCGTGTCCATGACTTCGGAGCCCAGGATATCGGACGGCATCAGATCGGGCGTGAACTGGATGCGATTTGAGTCGAGGCCGAGAACCGTGCCGAGCGTCGTCACCAGCTTTGTCTTGGCAAGACCCGGGACGCCAACGAGCAGGGCGTGGCCGCCGGACAGAACCGCGAGTAGAGTGTTTTCGACCACCTTTTCCTGACCGAAGATGACCTTTGCGACTTCCGTGCGAACGGAGGCAATATCGGCAAGTGCCTGTTCGGCCGAAGCGATGATGGCTTTCTCATCGAGAACGGTATCGGTCGAATTCATCATGCCCATGTCGCTCTCCATCATCCAGAACCTGCGGGCTTATCAAGCCTGCCCCTTCATAGAGCAAGTCGAATCGCTGCGCTGCAGCACATGCCTCATCCGATCAAACTTATTCCCCGAAATGTGGCTGACAAGCGCGAACTGAATGACTATCTCGTGAGAACAATTTGCCGTTCAAGTTGCTTACGGCCGAACCGGGACCACAAGATGGCGGCGGAAATGATAAAATCGGCACCGGATGCTGCAGGGCTGGCGGCGATGATCTCGCGTGCCTCCGAACAGACGGGTGAGGGCGCGCGCGGCCTGCCTCCGGTGGAGAGATGGAATCCGCCGTTCTGCGGCGATCTCGACATGGAGATTCGTGCCGACGGCACCTGGTTCTACATGGGCACGCCAATCGGCCGAGCACCGCTGGTGCGGTTGTTCTCGACCGTGCTGCGCAAGGACGAGGATGGGCGCACATATCTGGTGACGCCGGTGGAAAAGGTCGGGATCCGGGTCGAGGATGCGCCGTTCCTTGCCGTGGAAATGCAGGTGACGCAGGGCGAAAAGGGGCAGGTGCTGACCTTCCGCACGAATGTCGGTGACGTGGTGGAGGCCGGGGCCGAGCATCCGCTGCGTTTTGAGATCGCTGGCGAGAACAACGAGTTGAAGCCTTACCTCCTGGTGCGCGGCCGGCTTGAGGCACTGGTGTCGCGGGCGGTGATGTACGATCTCGTCGAGCTTGGGGAAGTGGTCGATGTCAACGGTGTGCCGATGTTCTGCCTGCGCTCCGGCGGGCAGGTTTTCCCGGTCATGCCGGAAGCGGAACTGGACGTGCTATCCCAATGACATTGCATGACCAGACCCGCCGCCATCCGCTTTTCTCCGCACCCGAATTTCGCCGGCGTGCGCTGAACCAGAATGGTGGGCCGGTAGCGAAAGCGTCGCGCGAGCATGGCGACCATCTGCTCAACCCGACGCTTGTCGATATCGCAGTCGGGCTGAGGCTCAAGGATGCGGCGGTCTTGGTGCCGGTCGTAGATGACGGTGACGAGGCAAAGGTGATCCTGACGCAGCGCACCTCCAACCTGCGCAAGCATTCCGGGCAGATCGCCTTCCCGGGTGGGGGCATCGATCCTGACGACCATTCGCCGGAAGTTGCCGCCGTACGGGAAGCGCAGGAGGAGATCGGGCTTGACCCCGCTTATGTCGAAACCCTGTCTCGCCTGCCAGATTATTATGCCGCGACCGGCTTTCGCATCACGCCGGTGCTTTCGGTGGTGAAGCGTGGCTTCGAGCTGAAGCTTAACCCGACAGAGGTCGCCGCTGTCTTTGAGGTTCCGCTATCGTTCCTGATGGACGAGGCGAACCACCAGCGTGGCAGCCGCACATGGGATGGCACGGAGCGCCACTTCTACATGATGCCTTACGGCGATTGGCATATCTGGGGCATTACCGCCGGGATCATCCGGACATTGTATGAAAGGCTTTACAGATGACCTCGGTTGCCCAGGCGGACTGGTTCCAGGATCCGGCGCTGCAGAAGATCCTCGCGCTGCTCAACGCCGATGGCGGGGAGGCGAGGGTCGCCGGTGGCGCGGTGCGCAATGCGCTGATGGGCGTGCCGGTCGCTGATGTCGATGTCGCAACGACACTTCTGCCCGAGGTGGTGGTCGAGCGCGCGAACGCGGCGGGCCTGAAGGCTGTACCGACGGGCATCGAGCACGGGACGGTGACGCTCGTGGTTGAAGGTCGGGGCTTCGAGGTGACCACGCTTCGGCGCGATATCGAAACGGACGGGCGCCACGCCAAGGTAGCCTTCGGCACGGACTGGCAGGCGGATGCCGAGCGCCGCGACCTGACGGTCAATGCACTTTATGCCGATCAGTCTGGCGAGGTGGTGGATCTGGTGAACGGACTGCCGGACATCGAAAGCCGCACCATTCGCTTTATCGGCGATGCCAGCCAGCGGATCGCCGAGGATTACCTGCGCATCCTGCGCTTCTTCCGCTTCTTTGCCTATTACGGCTCCGGGCGGCCAGATGCCGACGGTTTGCGCGCCTCGGCCCGCGCCAAGGACAAGCTCAAGACGCTGTCGGCCGAGCGGGTTTGGGCGGAAACGAAGAAGCTTCTTGCAGCACCCGATCCCTCCCGCGCGCTTCTCTGGATGCGGCAGGTAGGGGTCCTGACGGAAATCCTGCCGGAGACAGAAAAGTGGGGCATCGACGCGATCCACGCACTGGCGGCGACGGAGCAGGCCTTGGGTTGGGCGCCAGATCACATCTTGCGCCTTGCCGCGATCGTGCCGCCGCAGGCCGAGCGGCTCGAAGCTCTGGCAAAACGGCTGAGGTTGTCGAACGCCGACGCGGCGCGCCTCCAGTCTTGGGCGAATGCTCCTGTCGTGCCGGATGAGGTAACGGATGTCGGCTTCAACCGGCTGCTTTACCGGCACGGCAACGAGGGCTTGTCGACGCGGCTGCGGCTGGCGCTGGCGTCAGCGCGCTCCAATGCGGAAGGTGATCCCGTTGCCATGCGCAAGTCGGCACGGCTTTCTGTGCTGCTCGACCGGGCGAAAGACTACCAGAAGCCGGTCTTTCCCTTGAGCGGCGCCGATGTCGTCGCGGCCGGCGTGCCGGCAGGCAGGCGGGTCGGCGAGATCCTGAAGATGCTGGAGGATTTCTGGGTGGAGCGCAACTTCACGCTCGGCCGGACGGAGCTTTCCGCCCGGCTCGATGCCCTGGTCAAGGAATAGGACCCGCAACCAGCCTGCATCCTGGGTATGTGGATCAGGCGGCTTCGGTGCTGCCTTCGTCGCGGATCCGCGTCTTGATGTTTTCCACCATGTTCTCGCGGATGATCTCTTCGCCATGCACAGAACGCAGATGGTCTACTGCGCGGCGCACGACCTCGGCATCCTCGTTGGCCCGGGTATGCCATTGGCAGCCTGGCACCAGCGTGCCGCATTCGAACAAGCGCATCGCATTTCCTCCTATCGACGTTTCCGGCCGGGAGTGTCCCCCCGGTGCCGGGGTACTCAAACGATAACTCGAAAAGGCTCGGTGCCGTTCCCTTGTCAGTCGGGCATGGCCCAGGCGTGGAAAACAGACGGCTGGTCGTCACGCTTGTCCTGGGCCGGTTCATCGTTGGCGGCGGTGGCTTCCACCGTCTTGCCGGCAAGCTGTCGCCTGACCTGCTCGACATAGAAGGAATGCGGCAGTTCACCGCCGCTCCGGGCACGCATTTCCGTCGCAAGACGGTCGATCATTTCGGGAGTTTCGATCAGACGGGACGCGTTCGAGGACGCGTCGGACGTTGGCATGCTGTTCGGCGTGGTCATGGTGATCATCCTCCGTGCAACCGAAGATGAAGCTAGCACCGGCCGGGATAATTTCCTATCGGCTTTTCTCAGTGATGAGTTCCTGCAGGCCCTGCAAATCCACAAACTTTAGCAGGGCCTGTTGAAGCTCATGGCCAGCGGACAACCGGCGGCAGCGAGGACAGGATCGACTCGACATTGCCGCCCGTCTTCAGCCCGAAGATCGTGCCGCGGTCATAGAGCAGATTGAACTCCACGTAACGGCCGCGGCGGACCAACTGCTCGTCGCGGTCTTCTTCCGTCCAAGGCTTGTTGAAGTTTGCCCGGACGATCTTCGGGTAAACGAGAGCAAATGCGCGGCCAACATCCTGGACGAAGGCGAAGTCGGCATCCCAGCCGCCTTTTTCCTCCTCGGAATGCAGCCAGTCGAAGAAAATGCCGCCGATGCCGCGGGCCTCGTTGCGGTGCTTCAGGAAGAAATAGTCGTCGCACCAGGCCTTGTAGCGATCATAGTCGGCAACCGCTTCGTGGCGCTTGCAGGTGATCTCCATGACGCGGTGAAACAGAACGCTGTCCTGGTCCGTCTGCGTCCGGCGCGCGTCGAGCACGGGCGTGAGGTCTGCGCCGCCGCCGAACCAGTGGCTGGAGGTGACGACCATGCGCGTGTTCATGTGGACGGCCGGCACGTTCGGATTGACCGGGTGGGCGATGAGCGAAATGCCGGAGGCCCAGAAGCGCGGATCTTCTTCGGCGCCCGGAATCTGGCTGCGGAAATCCGGCGAGAACTCGCCAAAGACGGTCGAGGTGTGGACGCCAACCTTTTCAAAGACGCGGCCATCCATCATCGACATCTTGCCGCCGCCACCTTCGCCGCCCTGGCGCAGCCAGTCCTTCTGCTTGAAGCGGCCGGCCTCTTGGTCGGAGAGTGGCCCGGTCAGCTCGTCTTCGAGGGCTTCGAAGGAGGCACAGATCGTGTCGCGAAGGCTTTCGAACCAGGCTTTCGCGGTGGCCTTCTTGTCTTCGATGTCCTCGGGAAGTCCCTTTGGCAGTTGCGGCCGTTCCATGATGTCATTCCCTCTCGCCATCCGCCTGGCGCTTCGTCGTCTCCACCGTGCCCGCAGCTAAAGGAGCATCCTTTCGCGAACCGTGCCGTCGCTTCCTAGACAGGAAATTCAGACTCGCAAAGCGTGCAACGGCATATTATCTTCACTTCTTGTAAAGGTGCCGATCAGAGGCTTGCATGGCGAAGTTTCCACCCCCGCCACTCGACGGACTGAAACGAAGGATCGACCGCAACCGGCAGGAGAGTGCCAAGGGCGCGGGCGGGATCTATGTTCGGCAGACCTTCCAGCTTTCGCGGGAAGAAGCCCGGCAGAAGGCGCGCGAGTGGTTCGCGGAGTTCCCAAAGGCGGCCTACTGGACCGAAGTCGAAAGCTGGCGGCAGCTCGATGGGGACCAGATCGAGTTCACCATGCGGCGCCTGCCCACCGCAGACTGATCCCTTTTCTAGCTGATACGCCTTTAAGCGCCCGGTTCGGCGCGCCGCAGGCGGCTTTCGCTCAGCACCCCGCCGTCCGACAGAATGGGATGGGCGACCGAGACGATATGGGCATTGATGCGCTTCAGGTCGCGCAGCATGTCGAGATGAAGCGAACTCGTCTGCATGCTTTCCATCCGGCCGTCGCGCAGGCGCTGCAGATGCCGCTCCGCCGACTCCTTTTCCATGCGACGGACATCGACCTTTATCTCCATCAGGTGCCGGGCGAGATTGAAGTCGCCGGTCTGGAAGATCGTCTGCGCCGTGCGCAGGTTGTCGATGGTGATATCGAAGAAGGTCTTCAACTCCTCGAAACCGTCGTCGGAGAATTTCAGGCCGTTGGCGATCTTCTTGCGCACCTGGTCGCAGATGCCCTTGTCGATGATGTCGCCGATATGTTCGAGGTTGATCGCATAGTCGATGATGGCGATGGAGCGTCGGGCGTTGTCGCCGTCCAGCCCGACCCGGCCAAGCTTCGACAGGTAGATCTTCACCTCCTGCTGGAGATTGTCGACGCGTTTTTCCAGCGTCGCGATCTCGGCGAGCGGCGTCAGGTCGTTGTGCTTGAAGGCGTTTTCAGCGCGGATCAGCATGCGCTCGATGGCATCGCCAAGGCCCAGGACCTCACGCGTGGCATTGGCAAGCGCCATGACCGGGTTGCTCAGCGCCTGCGGATCAAGGAAGCGCGGGCCGCCATCCATCTGGGGATCATCGGGAACGAGATGCGTGGTGAGCTTCGAGACCGTGCCGGCGAGCGGCCAGGCGACAATGGCGAGCAGCACGTTGAAGGCGAGGTGGGCATCAACGGGCAGCTTGGACGGCGAAAGCGGAAGCGAGGCGAGCACCCCGGACGCGATGCCTGCCAGCGGTAGCGCAATGGCGCAGCCCGCGGCCCGGACGATGAGGTTGCCGATGGTGATGCGCTTGGCGGCAGCGGGGCCGGAGAGGGTCGCCACGACCGGCGGGATTGCGCCGCCAAGGTTGGCGCCGAGGATAAGCGCGATGATCAGCCCCGCTGAGACCATGCCGGTCGAGGCAAGCGACAGGATGAGAACCACGACCGCGAGGCTGGACGAGGAGACGAAGGCAAGCGCGGCAGAAAAGATCAGCGCCACCGGCCAGGCGTTGTCCAGCAAGCCGATGAAGGTGGCGAGCGCCGGGGACTGGCGCATCGGTTCGGTGGCGAGCCCCAACAGATGCAGCGACAGCAGCATCAGGCCAATGCCAACAAGCGCGGTGCCGCCAGCCTGGCGGGTGGAGGCGCGCGACCGCAGCATACCGACGCCGACCAGGATGATGAGCGGCGACAGCCACTCGATGCCGGTAGCGACGATCCAGGCGGTGATTGCGGTGCCGACATTGGCGCCAAGCAGCACGACCTGGGCCATGCGCGGCCGGATCAGTTCGCGTTCGGCAAAGGAGGCAACGGTCAACGCCGTCGCCGTTGAACTTTGCAGCGCAACAGTTGCGACCAGCCCGGAGAAGAAGGAGCGCAAGCTACTACGCGTGCCGGTGGCAAGCCCCGTCCGCAGCCGGGCGCCGAAAGCTCTCGTCACACCGTCCTTCACCTGGGAAAGGCCGAAGAGCAGCAGCGCAACTGCTCCCAGGAGATTGATGATGACGATGGTCGATTGCATGCGGCACTTTCCGTAGGGAAGAATATCTGCAGCAATTTGGATTGCCGGCTAATTAAATATAGGCAGCGTGCACAGGAGTGCATAGGCCATTAGCGACAGAATAGAACGGAATCCTCTATAATCCGTTCCAAATTGTCTGGCGCAGCGCCTCTCCGCTGATCATCGCAACCGACATGGCAAGGTTGATCGAACGTTGGCCTTTGACCATCGGGATCAGGACGCGAGTGTCCGCGATTTCGTGCACATGGTCCGGCACGCCGGCGCTTTCACGGCCGAACAGCAGGATGTCATCGGCGCCGAACTGAAGCTGCGTGTAGGGCAGGGCGGCTTTGGTCGAGGCCAGCACTAAGCGACGTCCTTCTCCGCGGCGCCAGCCATCGAACTGCTCCCAGTTCACGTGGCGGGTGAGCGCGACGGAAGCGAGATAATCCATGCCGGAGCGTTTGAGATTACGGTCAGAGATGTCGAAGCCGGCTGGCTCGATGATGTCGACCGATAAGCCAAGACAGGCGGCAAGGCGCAGGACCGTGCCGGTATTGCCCGGAATGTCTGGCTGGTAAAGCGCGATATGCAGGCGGGAAGCGGGTGTGGTCATACATCGATCCATAGGCGAAAGCGCTGCACCATCTCAAGGTGCGTCATTGGAAGGAGATCGCGAGAGCCCGAGATCACGCTCCTTGATGGCATCCATCAGCACAATTGCTCTTTTCAATTTTGGCCTGAACGGGTAGAAGGCGCGATAGATCAACGCCAACTCAGGAGGCCTCCATGGATATGACCGTGTCTACCCGCCTCCGCCAGACAATCATCTCACTGGCTTAGGCGTTTCGCGGTTTCTCGCAAACTTTTCTATTCCTGATCCGTTACGCGGCCGTCACGGTCACGCCAAATACGATTCTGCCGCTTTCGCGCACCCCCACCGATCGGTGTCAGCGTTAGCGGTCTTCTGGAGCTTCTTGATGTTTTCCTGGTTCGAAAAACGCGTTGATCCCTATCCGGATGAGGCGCCGACGCTGCCGCCGCAGGGGCTCGTGCCGTTCCTGTGGCATTACACCAGGCCGGTTTGGCCGTGGGTCCTCATCATGTCGACCTGCACGATGCTGATCGCGCTCGGCGAAGTCTGGCTGTTCCGGTTCCTCGGCGACATCGTCGATTGGCTGTCGAATGCGGACCGGGAGACGTTCCTGCAGAACGAAGGCGGCCGCCTGCTGCTGATGGCTTTCGTCGTGCTGATCGGCCTACCGGCGGTTGCGACGCTGAATTCGCTCATCATGCACCAGATCCTGATGGGCAATTTCCCGATGATTGCGCGCTGGCAGATGCACCGCTTCCTGCTGCGTCACTCGATGACCTTCTTTGCCAACGAGTTTGCGGGCCGTGTCTCGACCAAGGTGATGCAGACATCGCTGGCGATCCGCGAGACGGTGATGAAGGTGCTCGACGTCTTCGTTTATGTCGTGACCTATTTCATCTCGATGATCGTGGTCGTGGCGTCTGCCGATTGGCGGTTGGCGGTGCCGCTGGTGTTGTGGATCGTCGCGTACGGCACGACCGTTGCCTACTACGTGCCGCGGCTGCGAAAGATTTCCGCCGAGCAGGCGGATGCGCGCTCGATGATGACCGGCCGCGTCGTCGACAGCTACACCAATATCGCGACAGTGAAGCTGTTCTCGCATGCAGGGCGGGAGGAAGCTTATGCGCGCGATGCCATGGATATCTTCCTCGAGACCGTGCACCGGCAGATGCGCAAGGTCACCGGCTTCCAGGTGCTCGTCTATTTCTACAACTGCGCGGCGCTCTTCGTCGTCGGCGGCCTGTCGGTCTGGTTCTGGCTCGACGGCGCGATCTCGATCGGCGCCATCTCCATTGCCATCGGGCTGGCGATGCGCATCAACGGCATGTCGCAATGGGTGATGTGGGAGGTTTCGGCGCTCTTTGAAAACATCGGCACGGTCTATGACGGCATGTCGATGATGACGAAGTCGCACGACGTCGTGGATCCCAATCAGGCTCCCAAGCTCACCGCGAAAAAGGGGCACATCCGCTACGAGAATGTCCGCTTCCACTACGGCAAGAAGAAGGGCGTGATCGATCTGCTGACCCTCGACATTCCAGCCGGCGAGAAGGTGGGGCTTGTCGGGCGTTCGGGCGCAGGCAAGACGACGCTGATGAACCTGCTGTTGCGCTTCTACGATCTTGAGGGCGGGCGCATCACGATTGATGGGCAGGACATCTCGACGGTGACGCAGGACAGCCTGCGGGCGATGATTGGCGTCGTGACGCAGGACACGTCGCTGCTGCACCGGTCAATCCGCGACAACATCGCCTATGGCAAACCGGAGGCGACGGACGAGGAGATCATCGAGGCGGCCAGGCGCGCGAACGCTTGGGACTTCATCGAAGGGCTTTCCGACCTGCAGGGACGCAAAGGTCTTGATGCACATGTCGGCGAGCGCGGCGTGAAGCTCTCCGGCGGCCAGCGCCAGCGGATCGCAATCGCCCGGGTCTTCCTCAAGGATGCGCCGATCCTGATCCTCGACGAGGCGACCTCGGCACTCGATTCCGAAGTCGAGGCGGCGATCCAGGAAAACCTCTTCGCCTTGATGGAAGGCAAGACGGTGATCGCCATCGCACACCGGCTCTCGACGCTAACCGAGATGGACCGGCTGATCGTGCTTGATCGCGGCCGCATCGTTGAAACCGGCACCCATTCGGAGCTTGTTGCTTCGGGCGGTATCTATGCCGATCTCTGGACACGCCAGTCTGGCGGATTCCTCGGCGGTGAACCGGTTGAGGAAGCGGCAGCGGAATAAGAAACGGGCCGCTCCGGGTGGGGCGGCCCGCTTTTTGTCATTTGCCACCCGGCCCAACAGGCCTATATCGGCTGCATGCTGAACCCCATCTTCCGCTTCTTCGAAAACTGGATCAAGCCGTTCGCGAGGCGGGATGACCTGAAGCCCCCGGAAGGGCTTTTCGGTTTCATCTGGTTTTATATCAGCCAGGCAAAGTTGCCCTTCTTCATCATGCTCGTGCTCGGCGGCGTAGCGGCGGGCGTAGAAGCAGCGATGTTCTGGTATGTGGGGCGGCTTGTCGACATCCTCGACCAGACGCAACCGGCGGACGGCTGGTCCGGCCTGCTTGCAGCACACGGTACCGAGCTTGTGGTGATGGCGCTGGTCGTTGGCGTCGGCCGCTTTCTGGTGGCGCTTTTTACCGCCCTCATCGACCAGCAGGTGATTACGCCCGGCTTCTACAATCTCGTACGGTGGCAGTCCTACATTCACGTCTCGCGCCAGTCGCTCTCCTTCTTCCAGAACGATTTTTCCGGGCGCATCGTCACCAAGGTCTGGTCCGCCGGCCAGGCAACCGGCGACGTGCTGACCTCCTTCATGGAAAGCGTCTGGTTCGTCGGGATCTATTCGGTCTCGACCATCGCGCTTGTGGCGGGCCTTGATTGGCGGATGGCGGTCGTCGTCGTGGTGTGGCTCGGTCTGTTTGCCGTGCTCGCTCGTCATTACGTGCCGCGCATCCGCCACCACGCCAAGGCCTCGGCGGAAGCCGGCTCGATGATCAGCGGCCGCATGGTGGATGCCTATTCCAATATCCAGACGCTGAAGCTTTTCGGTCGCGACGAGGCGAACGACCGCTACATGCTGTCGGGCTTCGAGACCTTCCAGGACACGATCATCGGCTTCACCCGCATGTTGACGCGGGTGCGCGCTTCGATGGCATTCCTGTCGGGTACGATGATCGTCATCATGGCGGGCATGAGCGTGCATCTGTGGTTGTCGGGCCTCATCACCTCCGGCGCGGTCGCCTTCACGCTGGCGCTGATGCTGCGGCTCAACTTCCTGCTCGGACGGCTGATGACGCAGCTCAACAGCATCATGCGCAATATCGGCACGATCCAGAACTCGGCGGAACTCATCTCCAAGCCGATCGGGCTCACCGACACGCCAGCGGCCGGCGAACTCACCGTCACGCGGCCGGAGATCCGCTTCGAGAATGTCAGCTTCCATTACGGCAAGAGCAGGGGCGTCATCGACGACCTGTCGCTGACGATCCGGCCGGGAGAGAAGATCGGCATTGTCGGACGGTCCGGTGCCGGCAAGTCGACGCTCGTCAACATTCTCCTGCGTTTCTACGATCTCGAGGGCGGGCGCATCCTGATCGACGGGCAGGACATCTCCAAGGTGACGCAGGAATCACTGCGCGCCCAAATCGGCATGGTCACGCAGGATACGTCCCTGCTGCACCGCTCGATCCGCGACAACATCATGTTCGGGCGGCCGGATGCGACCGAAGAGCAGTTGCTCGAGGCAACGCGGCGCGCCGAAGCGGAAACATTCATCGCCAACCTCGAAGACCAGCGGGGGCGCAAGGGTTTTGACGCGCATGTGGGCGAGCGCGGCGTGAAGCTTTCCGGCGGCCAGCGGCAGCGCATCGCGATTGCGCGCGTGATGCTGAAGGACGCGCCGATCCTGGTGCTCGACGAGGCGACCTCAGCGCTCGACTCGGAGGTCGAGGCGGTTATCCAGTCCAACCTGCAGAAACTGATGCAAGGAAAGACGGTGCTGGCGATTGCGCATCGGCTGTCGACCATCGCCGCACTCGATCGTCTGGTGGTGATGGATCGCGGCCGCATCATCGAGCAGGGCACGCATAATGAACTCATCACCCGGGGCGGACTTTATTCGGAGCTCTGGGCGCGGCAGTCCGGCGGTTTCCTCGCGGCAGACGCCGCTCAGTAATCCTCAGGGAAGAATGACGATCTCTGCAAGAAGGCCGGCGTGGTTCGAGCCAAGCGCATCGGGCAGTCGTGTCACCGATTTGATCTTCAGCGGCGCGCGCGCATAGACATGGTCGATCGGCACGCCAAAGACGCCAGCACGGACCGGCCAGCTTGCGGGCTCCCATCCTCCAGTTTTCAAGTCGGTGATGCGCAGGAAGCGGCGCATGTTTGGCCCGAGGCTCGAGGCGTTGAAATCACCGGTGACCAGCAGCGGCCCGGGGACCTCCATCAGGGCTAACCCGGCGCGGATGAGTTCGAGCGAATGGAAGTTGTCGAAATATGGTTTGGTCGTGTGGATGCTGGCGACGTTGATCTCGCGTCCGGCGATCGTCACCTTGCCGAGGATGAAGCGGTCCGGAAAGATGTCGCTCAGCGTGCGGGCAACAGGGCTGTCGATCGGCACCTTGGACAGCATCAGCTGGTCGCAGTCCTCGATGAGAACGCCGCAGCCGACGCGATAGGGGTAAGTGAGCGCCAGTTCATCGATATGCACCCGCAGCGGTGCCGCTTCCATGATGTTGACGATCTCGGCCCCTGAACCGGCGATCGCTTCAACGATCGATTCAGCATTCGCGTAGTTGTCGTTGAGAATGTTGAAGGAAAGCACGCGGAAGCTGGGGCCGGACGCTTCCTGCGCGGTCGCCGGTGCGGCGAATTCACGGCTCATCAGCAGGGCATGACCAACGAAGAAAATGGTCGCGGCAAACAGCAGCCAGATCAGGAAATGGCGCTGGATGAAAAGCGCGACGATCATCGCAAGCAGGCACGCCACGGCCGCATGAAGATGCAGGCTGTAGAGGGTGGCAAGGATCCAGTGGGGATGGATGTAGCGTGTCCCGATCGCACCGAGCACAAGCGACACGATGACGCAGATGGCCACCGACAGGACGAGTCTCATTCAGCTTTATCCGAAGCGGCTGCCTTTTGGGTTGACGCTGACGTAGCACGCGTCCGCCATTGTTGCAACGCAGCAGCACAACCGCTTGCTGCGGCTTCTCAAGGACTTCGCGCTTCTATCTGCAACCACGAATCTTTCTGCCTGTCCGGTAACTCGCCTCAAGCTCTGGTCACTGCCTCGCAAGCTGCGATTCCCATGTCGATTTTTTCGCCGGACAATGTGGATGCCGATATGTGGCAAGGCTGGACATATTTTGCGATCAAGCATAGAACGCGCCAAATTGCCGGGGAATCTATGGTCGGATTATGTCCGCTCGAGATTCTTACGGAAGGGGGACTGGGGTTTCCGCAAATTGCGTGAGAAGGAAGATTTATCCGTGAGCGAGCACGATACACACAGCGAAGCTTTGGGCGAGCCCACTCGCCGTGATTTCCTTTACCTGGCGACCGGCATGGCCGGTGCGGTCGGTGCGGCATCCGTCGCCTGGCCCTTCATCGACCAGATGCGCCCGGATGCTTCGACGCTGGCTCTTGCTTCGATCGAAGTGAATGTTGCGGCTCTCGAGCCGGGCATGTCGCTGACCGTCAAGTGGCGCGGCAAGCCGGTGTTCATCCGCAACCGCACGCAAAAGGAAATCGAAGAGGCCAACGCTGTTGCGCTTGCCGACCTCAAGGATCCGGTTGCCCGTAACGCAAACCTGCCGGCGGAAGCCGAAGCAACCGGCGTTGATCGCTCCGGTGGCGAAGGCAAGGAAAACTGGATCGTCATGATCGGTTCCTGCACCCACCTCGGTTGCGTTCCGCTGGGCCAGGCCGGCGATTTCGGCGGATGGTTCTGTCCTTGCCATGGCTCGCACTATGATACGGCCGGCCGTATCCGTAAGGGCCCGGCACCGCAGAACCTCGCCATTCCGACTTTTACGTTTACGTCCGACACAGTCATCAGGATCGGGTGAGGGGATACACATAGATGAGCGGTCATTCCGAATACCAGCCGTCGACCGGCATTGAAAAATGGATCGATTCGCGGCTTCCGCTGCCGCGTATGCTCCATGACAGCTTCGTTGCTTACCCCGTTCCCCGTAACCTGAACTATGCCTACACCTTCGGCGCCATGCTGTCGGTCATGCTGCTTGTTCAGATCCTGACGGGCGTCGTGCTTGCCATGCACTACGCGGCATCGACCGGCGTCGCATTCGACTCGGTCGAAAAGATCATGCGCGACGTGAACCACGGCTGGCTGCTGCGCTACATGCACGCCAACGGCGCATCCTTCTTCTTCATCGCAGTCTATCTGCACATTGCACGTGGCCTCTACTACGGCTCGTACAAGGCACCGCGCGAAATCCTCTGGATTCTCGGCGTCGTCATCTACCTCCTGATGATGGCAACCGGCTTCATGGGCTATGTGCTCCCCTGGGGCCAGATGTCCTTCTGGGGTGCAACCGTTATCACCGGCTTCTTCTCGGCCTTCCCGTTGGTGGGTGAGTGGATCCAGCAGTTCCTGCTCGGCGGCTTTGCCGTTGACCAGCCGACGCTGAACCGCTTCTTCTCGCTTCACTACCTGCTGCCCTTCATGATTGCCGGCGTTGTCGTCCTGCACATCTGGGCCCTGCACGTGACCGGCCAGACGAACCCGACCGGCATCGAAGTGAAGACCAAGACGGACACCGTTGCCTTCACGCCTTACGCAACGCTCAAGGACGCGCTCGGCGTATCGGTCTTCCTGATCGTCTTCGCCTGGTTCATCTTCTACATGCCGAACTACCTCGGCCATCCGGACAACTACATTCCGGCTGACCCGCTGAAGACCCCGGCGCACATCGTTCCGGAATGGTACTACCTGCCGTTCTACGCCATGCTGCGTGCGATCACCTTCAACATCGGCCCGATCGACTCCAAGCTCGGTGGCGTTCTGGTGATGTTCGGCTCGATCATCATCCTGTTCTTCCTCCCGTGGCTCGACACGTCGAAGGTCCGCTCGGCCGTCTACCGTCCGTGGTACAAGCTGTTCTTCTGGCTCTTCGTGGCCAATGCCATCATGCTCGGCTGGCTCGGCGCCATGCCTGCTGAAGGCATCTACGTCATCCTGTCGCAGCTCGGCACGCTCTACTACTTCGGTTTCTTCCTCGTGATCATGCCTCTTCTCGGCCTGTTCGAGACGCCACGGCGGATCCCGAACTCGATCACGGAAGCCGTCCTGGAGCAGCACGGCAAGTCCAAAGTCACCGTCTGAAGCTCGCGGGCGAGAGGGAAAAAGAATATGAAAAAGCTCGTTGCAAGCTTCTTTTCGCTGGCCTTCGTAGCAGGCCTGGGCGTTACCACCGCGCTGGCGCAGGACCATGCTGCTGCTCCGGCCGGCGGTGAAGAACATGCCGAAGGCGGCACGCCGCACTATCCGATCAAGCATCCGAAGAACGTGGACTGGAGCTTTGCCGGTCCCTTCGGGCACTACGACAAGGGCCAGCTCCAGCGCGGCCTGAAGGTCTACACGGAAGTCTGCTCGGCCTGCCATTCCATGAAGCTCGTGTCCTTCCGCACCCTGGAAGGCCTTGGCTACTCGGAAGCCCAGGTGAAGGCCTTCGCCGCCAACTATGAAGTTGAGGACGGCCCGAACGACGATGGCGAGATGTTTACCCGCAAGGCCGTGCCTTCGGATTATTTCCCGTCGCCGTACCCGAACAACCAGGCTGCTGCTGCCGCCAATAACGGCGCTGCACCGCCGGACATGTCGCTGCTCGCCAAGGCACGCGGCATTACCCGTGGCTTCCCGACTTTCATCTTCGACATCTTCACGCAGTACCAGGAAGGTGGCCCGGATTACATCTACTCGCTGCTGACCGGTTATGAAGAGCCGCCGGCTGGCGTCGAAGTCGCTCCGGGCACGCATTACAACCCGTACTTCGCAAGCGCTGCGGCGCTCGCCATGGCACCGCCGATCAGCAACGATCAGGTGACCTACGACGACGGCGCTCCGCAGACCGTCGAGCAGTATTCGCAGGACGTCGCTGCCTTCCTGATGTGGGCTGCAGAGCCGCACCTCGAAGAGCGCAAGCGCACGGGCTTCATGGTCATGATTTTCCTGCTGATCTTCACGGGACTGATCTACCTGACCAAGAAGTCGGTCTACGCAAACCGGGAACACTAAATCTCCCGTTCACCTTCAAGGAAGGCGGCCTCTGTGCCGCCTTTTCTGTTTCTGACCGAGGCCCGACTTGCTAGGGTCTCGCCAAAACCATCACGTTCCAGGGCACCATGTCAGCCAGCATTGACCTTACCACCGCCATCCGCTCCATTCCGGATTATCCGAAGCCGGGCATCATCTTCCGCGACATCACCACCTTGCTTGGCGACGCCGTAGCGTTCCGCCAGGCAGTCGATGAACTGGTCGCGCCGTACAAGGGGCTCGGGATCGACAAGGTGGCTGGTATCGAAGCACGCGGCTTTATCCTCGGCGGGGCGTTGGCGCACCAACTGGGCGCGGGTTTCGTGCCGATCCGCAAGAAGGGCAAGCTGCCGCACCAGACGGTCCGGATGGCCTATAGCCTGGAATACGGCACCGACGAGATGGAGATCCATGTCGACGCGTTGAAGCCGGGCGAGAAGGTGATCCTGACGGACGACCTGATCGCCACGGGCGGCACGGCGGAAGGGGCGGTGAAGCTGATCCGTCAGCTTGGCGCGGAAATCGTATCCGCCTGCTTCGTGATTGACCTGCCGGAGATCGGCGGGCGCAAGAAGCTCGAGGCGCTGGGCGTCGAGGTGCAAACACTGGTGGAATTTGCGGGCCACTGAACCAGTGGCACGCGGTCACTCGAACTCGAGCACGGTGCCTTCGTAGCGCATCACCGTCTCGCTGCGCTGGTTCTCGCCGTCACAGACGGTCATGTTGATCCAGGTCCCGGGACGTGACACCAGCGGACGGCTTTCCACCAGGGTTACGGAATAGGTGATGCTGTCGCCGGCATAAACCGGCTTCAGCCACTGCAACTTCTTGAAACCAGCGGATGGGCCAAGCTTGGGTGCAACCAGCCCCTCGCTCTCCAGCCGCGCGACTTCCTTCGTCCAGTAGGCGATATAGGTCTTCATCCAACCGGCGCAGGTATGCCAGCCGGAGGCGCAGAGAGCGCCGAAGACATAGTCCTTGGCGGCTTCTGCATCGACATGGAACGGCTGCGGATCGAACTTCCTGGCAAACCGCACGATGTCTTCGGCGGTGAACAGAAGCGTGCCGGTGATGACCTTGCGGCCTGGAGGGGACAGTTCGATCAGTCTCATGCTGCGCCGGCCTCGCTGTTCTTCAGCCGCATCATGATCGGGTTTTCACCGCGCATGACGAGCTCGCCGCGTTGGTTCTCGACCTCATGCAGGAACTTGACGAGGCCAATGCCCGGGCGCGAACGGAGCACCCGAGACTCCACGACGGTCGAGCGGCCGGACAACGTATCGCCAGCGAGAACCGGCCTCTTCCATTCCATGAACTCGATGCCGGGAGAGCCTTCGGAGGAGGAGCGTGAAAGCCAGCCGTCGAACATCATGCGCATGAACATGCTCGCCGTGTGCCAGCCGGAGGCGGACAGCCCGCCGAGTATGCTGGCTTTGCCGGCTTCCTCGGACAGGTGCATGGGCTGCGGGTCGAACTCGGACGCGAATTCGATCACCTCGTCAGCGGAGACGTGCTTCTGCGCCAGCGGGAAGGACCTGCCCGGCGTGAAGTCCTCGAAGTAAAATTCGACGTCCGTCATGGCTCCTTCCCCTCTAGAGGTTACGTGTTGAAGCGGAAGTGGATGACGTCGCCGTCGTTGACGACATATTCCTTGCCTTCATCGCGACCCTTGCCGGCTTCCTTGGCGCCCACTTCACCCTTGTAGGTGATGTAGTCGTCATAGGAGATGGTGAAGGCGCGGATGAAGCCGCGTTCGAAATCCGTGTGGATGACGCCGGCGGCCTGCGGCGCCTTGGTGCCGCGGCGGATGGTCCAGGCGCGGGTTTCCTTGGGGCCGACCGTGAAATAGGTGATCAGGTCGAGCAGGTGGTAACCGGCGCGGATCAACCGGTCGAGGCCGGCTTCCTCAAGGCCGAGCGCCGACAGGAACTCGGTGGCTTCTTCTTCAGGCAGCTGTGCCACCTCGGCTTCGATGGCGGCCGAGATGATGACGCATTCTGCACCTTGTGCCTTGGCCATTGCAGCAACAGCCTCGGTATGCTTGTTGCCGGTCGCGGCATCGGCTTCGGCGACGTTGCAGACGTAGAGGACCGGATGCGAGGTGAGGAGGTTGAGGCCCTTGAGGATCTCGATCTCTTCCGGTGCCAGTGTCTTGAGGAGCAGGCGGGCGGGCTTTCCCTCGTTCAGGAGCTTGATGACAGCTTCCATGACCGGGAGCTGCGCCATCGACTCCTTGTCCTTGCCGGTGGCGCGCTTGCGGGTCTGCTCGACGCGGCGCTCCAGGCTCTCGAGGTCGGCGAGCATCAGTTCGGTCTCGATCGTCTCGGCATCGCCGACCGGGTTGATGCGGCCTTCGACATGGGTAATGTCGTCGTCTTCGAAGCAGCGCAGCACATGCACCACGGCGTCGACTTCGCGGATGTTGGCGAGGAACTTGTTGCCAAGGCCTTCACCCTTCGATGCACCGCGCACGAGGCCAGCGATGTCAACGAAGGAGATGCGGGTCGGGATGATTTCCTTGGAGCCCGCAATCGATGCAAGCTGTTGCATGCGCGGGTCGGGCACCGCGACTTCGCCGGTATTCGGCTCGATCGTGCAGAACGGGTAGTTGGCTGCCTGCGCCGCAGCTGTCTTGGTGAGCGCATTGAAGAGCGTGGATTTGCCGACGTTGGGCAGGCCCACGATACCGCATTTGAAACCCATGGGTTCGAACCTGTCGATGTAAGATTAGCGTTGGTGTGGCTATGGGGGAAACTGCCTTGGCGGTCAAGGCTTGAGCCGGAGAGGGGGCGGGTACCTGACCGGTCGCTCATGCTTGAAATGTCGTGGCTGCGGTGCGATATAGCCCAGAAATCTCCCGATAATCCCTATCGCCAGGAGAGGCCGATGGCCGAAGACACCACCCTCAAACCGAAGACGATCACCAAGCCGAAGCTTGAGCGGCCGAAGCTCTACAAGGTGATCCTCGTCAACGACGACTACACGCCGCGGGAGTTCGTCACCATGGTGCTGAAGGCGGTTTTCCGCATGAGCGAGGAGACCGGCTACCGCGTGATGCTGACGGCGCACAAGATGGGCACCGCCGTCGTCGTTGTCTGCACCAAGGATATTGCCGAGACCAAGGCCAAGGAGGCTGTCGATCTCGCCAAGGAAGCGGGTTATCCGCTGATGTTCATCACCGAGCCCGAAGAATAGCTTCGGCCTCAGGCGTCAGCCTTCAGCCTGCCGATCGGGCAGCCAGTGCTTCGGCGGAGATCCAGAAGACCGCATCCTGCGACTCGGCGGTTTCCACCCAGAAGAAATCGAGGTCCGGATATTCTTCCTCCAGGATCTCGCGGCCGGAGCCGATCTCGCAGATCATGCCGCCTTCGGGACTGAGATAGTCCGCGGCTTCGTCGAGAAGGCGCCGCACCAGATCAAGTCCATCGACGCCGCCATCAAAGGCCATTGCCGGCTCGGCACGGAACTCTTCCGGGAAGCCGTCCATCGCCTCGTGATCGACATAAGGCGGATTGGTGATGATGAGGTCGTAGCGGTTGCCGGCGAGGGGGCCGAAGAGGTCGCCCTGGTGGAGCGTCACCTGGTTTTCGACCTCATGCTCGGCAATGTTGATCTTTGCTACTTCAAGTGCGTCGGCGGAGAGATCGACGGCATCGACCTGCGCATTCGGGAAGAATTTGGCAGCAAGGACGGCGAGGCAGCCGGAGCCGGTGCAGATGTCCACCACGCTTTCGACATTCATCGGGTCGGGCAGGAAGGACGAACCCTGGGCATTAAGGTATTCCGAAAACAGGATCTCGCCGATATGAGAGCGGGGCACGATGACACGTTCATCGACATGGAAGCGCACACCCTGGATATAGGAGCGACCGGTGATGTAGGCCGACGGCTTGCGGGTCGTCACGCGGGTCTCGATCCGGTCGGCCAGCAGTCGGCGTTCGGCCGGAAGCAGCTTGGCATCCAGGAATGGATCGAGTGCGTCGATCGGAAGGTCGAGCGAGTCGAGGATGAGGAAGGCGGCATCATCACCTGCGGTCGTCGTGCCGTGGCCAAAGCTCAGGTTGGCCGCGTTGAACCGCGAGATGGCATAGCGCCAGTAGTCGCGCAACGTTACGAGTTCTGCTGTGATGTCTGTCATTCTTCTGAAGTCCGTTTGCTCGTGCGTCCGCATAACCGTTCGCGGAGCCGGATGCTACCGCTTTGCCTAACTATCCTTGCTGCCGAACATCTTCTTGAGCATTTCGGCCATCGGGCCTGATGTCGGCAGGTTTGGCTTTGCTCCGCCGCGCGCCTGGTGGATGTGCGACTTGGCGGCAGGCTTCGGCTGCGGCGGCTTTTCGCGCTTCGGCTTGTCCTCGTCAGGCTGGGCACCCACCGCCAGTGCGAGCTTGTTCATGAGCTGCGAGTCTTCGCCGCGCACCAGCATTTCGGCATTGTCGGCAATGGCATCGAGCAGCGGCGACAGCCAGGCTTGATCCGCTTTCGCAAAGTCACCCAGCACGTGATTGTGCACGAGTTCCTTTGCGCCGGGATGGCCGATCCCAAGCCGCAGGCGGCGATAGTCCTTGCCGCAGTGGGCGTCGAGAGACTTGACGCCATTGTGGCCGCCATGGCCGCCGCCTGTCTTGATCCGGCTCTTGCCCGGGACAAGGTCCAGTTCGTCATAAATGACCAGGATGTTCTGCGGCCCGAGCTTGTAGAAGCGCATGGCTTCGCCCACGGCTTCGCCGGACAGGTTCATGAAGGTCTGCGGCTTCATCAGCAGCACCTTCTCGCCGGCGAGTTCGCCTTCCGAGATCAGCGCCTTGAACTTCTTCGACCATGGTGCGAAGCCCGGGCGGCGCTGGATGGCATCCACGGCCATGAAACCGATATTGTGCCGGTTGCCGGCATATTGCGAACCGGGATTGCCGAGACCTGCGATGATGAACATGGCGAATTTCCTGTAGCGCTGACGGCCTTCACCACCGCGAAACGCCGCCGATGTCAACCGGGTTTCAGCCCAAGGTCAGGTTAAGTCGCTCAGCTTGCCAGTGATCTGGCAATGGGCTCATCGACCGAAAACATGTCCAGGATGTCAGAGATCCCGCGTGGCCTGGAGAAGAAATAACCCTGGGCAAAGTCCACGCCGATCCGCTGGAGAAGGAGCCGCTGCTCTTCCGTCTCCACACCTTCGGCCACGACCTTGCAGTTCATCTTGTGCGAGATGGCGCTAATGCCTTCGACGAGCATGCGGTTCTTGCGGCCGATCTCGTCGGTTTGTTCAGTGAGCGAGCGCACGAAGGACTGATCGATCTTGACGATGTCGACCGGGAAGCGGCTCATGTAGCTCAGCGAGGAATAGCCGGTGCCGAAGTCATCGAGCGCGATGCGGCAGCCGAACTGCTGGATCTCGTTGAGGACATTGCGGATCTCCGGGTTGTCATGCAGCAGCACCGCCTCGGTGATCTCGACCACCAGGCGTTGTGGCTGGATGTCGTAGCGGGCAAGCAGGGCGGCAAGCCGCATCGGCAGGCCGGGCTCGAACTGCAACGGCGAGAAGTTGACCGCGACATATGCATCACCCATGCCGGGGAGGCGGGAGACGCGCGCGAGGTTTGCGAGTGCGTCTTCCAGAATAAGCGTGCCAATCTGCGCGATCGTTCCGGTTTCTTCCGCAACGCTGACGATGCCGGCCGGCGACAACAGACCCTTGCGCGGATGGCGCATGCGCATCAGCGCCTCAAAGCCCGCCGGCGTCCCGGTCTTGATGTCTACGATCGGCTGGAAATGTGCCTCGAACCAGCTTGCCGCGATCGCGACTTCGATGTCGCTTTCCATCTCGGCGCGCTCGCGCGTCTCATCGAGAATGACGCGATCGTAGACCTGCGCGCCGTTCTTGCCGTCCCGCTTGCGCGCATACATGGCAAGGTCCGACTTGTGCAGGAGTTCGGCGGCCGTGGCGGCATGGCTCGGATAGAAGGCAAGGCCGATGGAGGCGCTGAGGCGCACGGCGGTGCCGCTGACGCGGAAAGGCGCGTCGAACTGGTCGACGATCTTCTGCGCGAGTTCGGAGGCGCGGCGCTCGGCACCTTCGCCGGTGATCAGGAGTGCGAACTCGTCGCCGCCGAGACGGGATGCGCAATCACCTTCCCGGAGAAGCGGCTGGGCGCGTTCCACGAACTCGCGCAACACGGCATCGCCGGCGGCATGGCCGAGATTGTCGTTGATGGACTTGAAGCGGTCGAGGTCGACAAAAAGGCAGGCGACTTCGGTGCCAGCTTCATCGGCTTCGGCGATCTTCTCATCCAGCGCGCCTTCGAACCCCTGCCGGTTGAGGAGCCCGGTGAGGTGGTCGGTGATCGCCTGCTGGTGGTTGCGCAGTTCGGACTGCTTCAGTTCTGTCACGTCCGTCATGACGCTGAGCGATCCCGGAGGCTTGCCGGCCGCGCTAAGGCTGGTCTCGACGATCAGCACGTCGATCATGCTGCCATCGGCGCGGATGAAGCGGAGGGTGGCTTCGATTGCCGGCGAGTCCGGCTTGGCCTGGTTCTTGCGGTCGGCAAACAGGGCGTGGTCTGCCGGTGCGATAAGATCCAGGAATGGTCGGCCGATGACGTCGGCGCGGTTGTAGCCAGTTGCCAGCAGCCAATAGTCGCTCACGGCCGAGATATGGTCGTCCACCGTCAGCGAAAACAGCATTGCCGGCGTCAGGTTGTAGATCTCGATCGTCTGCTGGTGGGCGCGCTTCAGCTCGCGCTCCTCGCGTTCAAGCAGCGTCTGCATCTCGTTGAAGCTGCGGGCCAGCCGGCCCATCTCGTCGTTGGAGCGCCAGTCAACGTGGTGGCGCGAGCCGAGACGCCGGGTTGCCTCGATAGCTGCCGTCAGGCGCAGGAGCGGCTTGATGACCATCACGCGGTTGCCGAGGACGGCTGCCCCGAACACGGTAAGGATGGCGATAACAAAGATTGAGATGAAGGCCATCTCCACCTGGTGCAGGGCTGCGAACCAGCCAAGCCGCGGAACATAGGCGGTGATCGTGCCGACCTGCTGGGTGTTCTGGGTCGTCTTGTAGAGGATCGGCCGCGAGATCGCGTCGAGGCCGCGGAAGTCGGATGGGTTGCCTTTGACTTCGGAGATGTCGACGACGCCGGCATCGTCGGTGATCTGAACTGCGCTGATGGCAGAGTCGGACACCAGGAGGGTCGCGATCTGGCGGATGCTGGTGGTGTCCATCTCCCACAACGGCTTGCCGAGGGCCTGGGAGTTGGTGGCGAGAACCGCGTCTGCGCGTTCGCTGAGGTTCTTGGCAGCCTGCTGGGAGGACAGTGTCAGGAAAAGCGTGAACAGGGGCGCGACCACCACCAGCAGGGCGCCGGAAATGATCGCGATAAATCGACTTTCAACGGACCGAGTCACCCTTTTCCCCGCATTTTCTCCGGCCTTGCCGGCTCTTTACCCCAGGCTTCAAGTCATCGGTCAATCTTCCACGGATTGATTAAGCTTCATTGAAACGGATGCGGTAAAAGCCACAAATCGCCGATCAATCTCGTCGAGAAGTCACGGAAAATGCACGAAAAAACCCGCCTTCCGGAGAGGGCGGGTTCAACTTCAAGAAGATGTGAAGCTGATTATTCGGCTTCGGAAGCCGGTGCTTCTTCGGTCACTTCTTCTTCAACGCCGGCTGCCGGAGCAACGATGGTGGCAATGGTGAAGTCGCGATCGGTGATGACCGGGCGAACACCCTTCGGCAGCTTGACGGCCGAGATGTGGATGCTGTCGCCGACCTTGGCGCCGGACAGATCAACCGTGATGAATTCCGGGATCTGGTTGGCCGGGCAGATGAACTCGACCGTGTGGCGAACAACGTTGAGAACGCCGCCCTGCTTGATGGCCGACTTGTCTTCGTTTTCGAAGTGAACCGGAACATCAACCGTAACTTCGGTGTTGCCCGAAACGCGGAGGAAATCGACGTGCATGGTGAAGTCGCGTACCGGATCCAGCTGGTAATCCTTCGGGAGAACCTGGATCTTCTGGCCACCGACGTCGATCGTTGCGATCGTCGTCATGAAGCCGCCAGCGTGGATGCGCTTGGTCACTTCGTTGGTCGAGAGTGCGATGGAAAGCGGGGCCTGCTTGTCACCGTAGATGACAGCGGGAATCATACCGTTGCGGCGAAGTTCACGGGAGGACCCCTTACCTACCCGTTCGCGCGCCTCGGCCTTGAGCTCGTAAGTTTCCTGGCTCATGGCATGTCCTTTCGAGGTTGTTTGGAGAGTTTTTCAACGACACGTGCCGTATCAAACTGAAGGGCATCATCCGATGCGCTTCATCCGCGTTTGCCTCCAAGGGTGTCTGCGCGGACGCGCGGGCTATACTCCATCAGGGCTTTGAGCGCAAGCTTAGACATGCGGGGCATTCGCCCGCTTGACTCTGATACCGTATCCCACACATTCAGGCGCGAAAAATGAGGGAAGGGGGCATGTTCCCATGAGAACGAAGATCATTGCCGGCAGCGTGCTTATAGCGCTTGCGGTCAATCCGGCAACGGCAGCCGATATCAATGCGCAGGGTGCCGCAGCACTGCAGGAGAGCCTCACTGGCTTCCTGCCCGAGCAGGTCAAGAAGAGCGATTTCCTGACGGTGACGCCGGCGGGCGACCGCTACGAGATCTCCTATGACTTCGGCAAATTGATCGGCACCCTTGGCCTGAAAGACTTCACGGTGGCCGGCCTGACCCCGTTCATCATGGCGGCCTCGCCGCTGGACAACGGCCAGTGGAAGCTCAACAGCGACAGCGACGTCAATTTCTCCGTCAGCGGCAAGCTGCCGGACGGCAAAGAGACGGACGTGACCTATTCCGTCACCGACATGGTGTTCTCGGGCATCTTCGATCCGGCAATCGCCTTCATGCGGTCGGCAGAGGCAACGTCCGGCCCGATCCGGATGGTCTCCAAAAGCGGAGAAGAGGAACTCGAGGCCAGCTTTGCAGGCATGAACTACACGCTCGCCTCGGTCGACAGTAAGACGGCAGGGGCGGTCGATTTCAGCGGCAAGGGATCGTTCAAGAACTTCTACGAGCGTATCGTGGCGCCGGAAACGCCGGAATTTGAGGTTCGCTCGGAAAGCCTGGACTTCGACGTGGGCGTCGAAGGCGTGACGGCGACACGGATACGGGACCTGATGTCGTTCATCCTGCCGCTCATCAAGAAGGACAAGCCTTCGCCCGAAGAGATCGCCCGTCTCAAGGAACTCTTCCGGGATGCGATGCCGTTCTTCACGTCGCTGTCCGAAAAGCTTACCTTCAATGAGTTCAAGGTCGTGAGCCCGTTTGGTGACTTCGGTCTCGGCAAGCTCGACTACATGCTGACGATGACGGAGCCGAACGCGTCAGCCCGCATCGGCATTGGTGCTCGCATCGAGAACGTCTCGGCGCCGTCCGGCATCCTCCCGGAAGCCTACGAGCAGCTCGTTCCCGATCTGGCCGAGATCGAGATCGGTCTTGCCGACCTCAACATCTCGCGTTTCATTGATGTGTTGATGGAGCAAGATGCCCCGCGTCCCGCCAATGCCAAGGACCCCAAGGACGACGAGCTGACGCAAGCCGTCCTCAACGACGGGCAACTGACGATCGACTTCCCGAAGATCCTCGCCAAGTCTTCGATCTACGATGTCGAAGCCTCAGGCAAGGTCAAGGGCTACCCGGACCAGAAGGATCGCTATTCGCTGGAGGCGACGATCCTCGCGGGCGATTTCGACAAGCTGATCAAGCACGTCCAGGAGATGGCGAAAGACGACCCGGACCTTAACCAGACCTCGCTTTTGATGATGATGGCGAAGGGTATTGCGAAGACCGAGCCGGATGGCCGCCTGAGGTGGGATGTGCGGTCCGCGGATGGCAAGTCGCTCACCGTCAACGGCCAGGTGCTGCAGTGAAAGAGGCTGGGCGGCGCATGTGCCAATTTCGAGTGGCGCCGCGCCGTCCAGCCGCCTTTAGCCGTTCATTAAGCAAACCGAGATGAAAGCATTAAGGCCGCTCCGCCCAGCGGCCTGATTAAGGAAATTCTTTAATCCAATCTGGCGCTAGATGCCCCCAAGATTTTTAGGGGCTGAAATGTATAACGTACTTACGTGTCTGGCATACGAACATGACCTTGCTCTGGTCGCTGTGGCCGGCATCTTATGTTATCTGACCAATCTCGGCACTGTTGTCTTCCTGGCCCGCGCCAGGGGCCTGTCCAAGCCTGCCGCGCGGTGGAGCTGGTGTGCCTTTGCTGCCGTCACGGGTGGCTTCGGCATATGGGCGACGCATTTCATCGCGATGCTGGCTTATGATGCCGGCCTGCCGGTGACCTACCAGTTCGGTCCGACGCTGTTCTCGCTCGCCGTTGCGGTCGTTGCCACCACGGTTGCAGGCATCGCGACCATCAAGATGCGCGGTGCCGAGGCAGCCATCGCGGCCGGCCTCGTCTTCGGTGTCGGCGTGTCCAGCATGCACTTCATCGGCATGTCGGCCGTGGAGTTCGGCGGCCATATCCAGTGGCGTAGCGATCTCGTCATCACGGCCATCCTGTTGTGCGCGCTCGTCTCGCCCTTCGGCTTCTGGAAGGCATCGGGTTCGAGCCGGGTAGGGCTGTGGATGGGCGCCGGGCTTCTTGCCGCCGGCATCGTCGGCATGCACTTCACCGCGATGGGTGCCGCAGAGCTTATTCCGGATGCGACGGTCGTTTCCGACACGCCACACCTTTCGAAGCCATGGATGGTGACGACGATCCTCGTTGCAGCCGTCTCGATGATCCTCTCCGGCCTGATAGCGGTGGCCGTTACCGCCCGCGCAGAACGCTCGACCCGCAAGGCGAACGAGAACTTCGAGCTGCTGGTGAACGGCGTCACCGACTACGCCATCTACATGCTCGACCCGCAAGGCAATATCAGCAGCTGGAACACGGGTGCCGAGCGCTTCAAGGGCTATTCGGCGAGCGAAGTCATCGGTAAGCATTTCTCGCGGTTCATGTCGAAGGAAGACCAGGCGGCGGGCGTGCCGCTGGCCGCCCTTCAACAGGCAAAGAACGAAGGACGCTTTGAAGCCAATGGCTGGCGGTACCGCAAGGACGGCAGCGCCTTTTTCGCCAACATCGTCATCCAGCCTGTTTATGGCGAAGCTGGCGAGCATGTCGGCTTTGCAAAGATCACCCGCGACATTTCCGAGCAGAAGGCGGCGGCTGACCGCATCCAGGAAGTCTCGCGCAACCTCGATCTTGCGCTGGAGAACATGATCCAGGGCATCTGCCTGTTCGACAAGGATGAGCGCCTGGTACTTTCCAACCAGCGGTACCGCGACATCTTCCGCTTGACCGATGGCTTCCTTGAGCCGGGCATCACCTACTGGGAGATCGTCAAGCGCGGTTATGAACTGGCACTTGCCGATCCGGAGGAGGCGCTTCAGCGGGCCCGGGCCCACTACGACCGCCAGATCAGCGCCGTGCGGTCGGGACAGAAGAGCCTCATCCACAAGATCAGCGAAGATCGCACCATCCTGGCGAACTTCAGCACCCTTTCCGAGGGTGGCTGGGTTGCGACGTTCGAGGACATCACCGACCGCACGCGTAGCGAGGAACAGATCGCCTTCCTGGCCAAGCATGACGGGCTGACGAAGCTGCCGAACCGTTCGGCCTTCACCGATTTCCTTGCGCATGAAGTCGCTTTTGCCGACCACACGTCAGGCCGCATGGCGGTGCTCGGCATCGATCTCAACAAGTTCAAGCTGGTCAATGACCAGATGGGCCATGCCGTGGGCGACCAGGTGTTGGTCGAACTGGCGAGCCGCATGTCTGCGGTGCTGGGCTCCGGCGAAATCGTTGCGCGCTTTGGTGGCGACGAATTCGCAGCGCTGAAGCGCTATAACGATGTCAGCGAACTTAATGACTTCGTCACGCGTCTGTCCGACGCGCTGAACTCGACGGTGGAAATCCGTGACCATAAGCTGAGCTGCGGCGCCAGCATCGGCATCTCAGTTTATCCGAAGGACGGGAAGACACCGCAGGCGCTGCTCGCCAATGCCGACCTTGCGATGTATCGCGCAAAGCAGTCCATCAGCCAGAACGTCTGCTTCTACGACGGCGAGATGGATGATGTTGCCCGCGACCGCGCACGCATGGCCAAGGATCTTTGGCAGGCGATCGAGGAAGGCCAGTTCAAGCTGAACTACCAGGTGCAGAAGTCGATCGCGACCAGCGAAACGACGGGTTACGAGGTGCTGTTGCGCTGGGTGCATCCGGAGCGAGGCAATGTCCCACCGGTCGACTTCATCGAGGTGGCGGAAGAGTGTGGCGCGATCCTGCCGATCGGCGAATGGGTGCTCCGTGAAGCCTGCCGCGAGGCTGCAACCTGGGAGCCGCACCTGAAGGTGGCGGTCAACCTGTCGCCGGTACAGATCGCGCACGCCGACATCGGCGCGCTGGTCGACCAGGTGCTGCAGGAAACCAAGCTTGATCCGAGCCGGCTGGAACTGGAAATCACTGAAAGCTCGATCATCGTCGACAAGAACCGCGCCATGGCGGCACTTCAGGCAATCAAGGCTCTTGGTGTCTCCATCGCCATCGACGACTTCGGCACGGGCTATTCGTCGCTGGAGACGCTACGTTCCTTCCCGTTCGACAAGATCAAGCTGGACCGCAGCTTCATGACCGAGCTCAACGAGAGCGACGAGGCGAAAGCGATGGTGCGGGCGATCCTCGCGCTGGGGCAGGGCTTGCGCATCCCGGTACTGGCAGAAGGCGTGGAAACCAGCGAGCAGCTCGACATCCTGCGCTCGGAAGGGTGCCACGAGGCCCAGGGTTACCTTCTCGGGCGTCCCGGGCCAACGGTTGAGAAATCGGTTGGGCTCGCCGCCTGAGGCGAGCCGACGCAAGGTCTAGCGCCTCGGCTCGCCGCCCGGGGCATAGACCGACTTCTGCTCGAAGCGGAACTTGTGGCTGCACTGGCCACAGCGCATCATGTACTTCTTCGGATCGGTGGATGCGAACTCCGTGAAGAAACCGCGCGGCATCTCGTCGATGCGGAAATCGCGGCTCGGTGCCCGCTTGTCGTCTGTTTCGGATACCTCCGCAAAACCTGTGTTGCCGCACTGGGAACATTCAAGCTTGCGGGAATATCGGTCGCGGGCTGCCATGCAAGACTCCTTGGTGTCGAGCCTAGATAGGCGACGAACTCATAGAATGCAAAACGCCGGGAGATGAAGCCCGGCGTCGGAATGTTGTGGTCAGAAAGGGAGGATCAGTCGAACAGGCTGGAGACGGACGATTCCATCGCCGTGCGGTTGATCGCTTCGCCCAGGAGGTTCGCGGTGGTGATGACGCGGATGTTGTGGGCCGACTGTACAGCCGTGGTCGGCTGGATGGAGTCGGTGATCACCAGCTCGCGCAGCTTGGAAGCGCCGATACGGGTGACCGCACCACCGGACAGGACGCCGTGTGTGATGTAGGCAGTGACGCTGGTGGCGCCCTTGTTCAGAAGCGCTTCGGCAGCGTTGCAGAGCGTGCCCCCGGAGTCGACGATGTCGTCGATCAGCAGACAGTCCTTGCCGTCCACTTCACCGATGACGTTCATGACCTCGGACTCCCCGGCGCGTTCGCGACGCTTGTCGACGATGGCGAGCTGCGAGTTGATGCGCTTTGCAAGCGCCCGAGCGCGCACCACGCCACCAACGTCTGGAGAAACGACCATGACGTTGTTCAGGTCATAGTGTTCCTTCACGTCGCGGGCGAGGATCGGAACTGCAAACAGGTTGTCCGTCGGAATGTCGAAGAAACCCTGGATCTGGCCTGCATGCAAGTCGAGCGTCAGGACACGGTCCGCGCCGGCCTCGGTGATGAGGTTGGCGACGAGCTTTGCCGAAATCGGGGTGCGCGGGCCGGCCTTGCGGTCCTGGCGGGCGTAGCCGAAATAGGGAATGACTGCCGTGATGCGCTTGGCCGACGACCGGCGGAAAGCGTCGATCATGATCAGCAGTTCCATCAGGTGGTCGTTGGTCGGGAAAGACGTGGACTGGATGATGAAGACATCCTCGCCGCGCACATTTTCCTGGATTTCAACGAAGATTTCCTGGTCTGCAAATCGCCTTACGCTGGCTTTTCCGACTGGTACATTGAGATAGCTGCAGATCGCGTCGGCAAGATGCCGGTTCGAATTGCCTGCGAAAACCTTCATTGCGGTCCGCCTGTATTGAAGCTGGATGCGGGCCTTTTACCGCCGCAGGCCTCGATTGCAAGTCTGTTTCATGGCTGGCCACGGTTTTTTATGAAGAAACGGTCACCAGTGTCTTTCAAGTGTCACTCCATCTCATCCCGCTCGGGATTGCCGCCACTGCACATAATCCTGGATGGTTTTGCCGGCAATGGTCTCCATTGTCGCGGCCGGCACAGCGGCCCAGGGGTCCGATCCGTTGGCAGGAACCTTCTCCTGGCCCTGCATGCGGTGCAAGCGCGAGCCGGTACCGTCAAGGATGTCCCAGACATAGATGATGGTGACATTGCCGCCATCAACGAAGGCGGAGAAATAACCTTTCAGGATGTGCTCGGTGCTGCCATCGCTCGATGGGCGGATGGTGAGCCCGCTGGCGCGCGCCTGGGCGCCGAGCTGACGGGAAAGCGGCGTCACCGCCTGCACCGGCGCGCCGATGATCGGCAGGAAGCGGATAGAGCCGCTGCTTGTCTGGGCGCTCGCCTGGCCACCTGTCTGACCGCCCGCGGCAGGGGAGGCTGCCGCAGTTAATTGAGGAGCTTGCTGTGCCGGATCCGCCTGTCCTTGTCCCTGTCCCTGCGGAGCGGGACCGGACGCTGCGGGCGAACTGTTGCCGCTTTCGAGCGCGCGGGCCTGCGCCTCGAGCGTGTTCTGCGGGTTAGTGCGGTAGCCATCCCGCGGCGTCTGCGCGCCGGTCGATTGCGACGAGCGCGCCATGCGCTCGGTGTCGGCCTGCGTGACGGGCGCCGAGCTTCTTCCTCCGGAGCCGCCAATATCGGCCTGCGGGGTCATCACCTCGGTCGTGTTGCAGGCGGCGAGCGAGAGAGCCAGAAGAGGTGCTGATAACCATCTTCCGATATGCCTCATGCCCGCCTCCTGCGCCAAACTCGTCGCGATGACCTTAAGTTTGGCCTGCTCGGCCTGTCAATTGCAGGTTTTGAACCCTCAGCGCTGGATGAGGTCCAGTCCATGGCGCGACATCGGCTGCGGGTCACCATCCGTGGTCAGGTAGGTGTGGCCGAGCGTCATCGCGATGCCGCTTTCGGAGTCCATGATGATCATGTGCACGAAGAGCGTCATTTCGGGCAGGATCTCCTGGGTATTGCCGAAGTGGAACATCTGGTGCTCCATCCAGGATGGGGAGAAGCGGGCGCCGAGCGAATAGCCGCAGGCGTTCAACCGGTGACGGGACAGGCCGCGCTCGTCGAGGATACGAGCGTGGGTGTCGAAGACGTCGCCAAATGTGTGCCCTGGACGCAGGACTTCCTCGATTGCCTGGATCGTTTCAAGGCACGCCTTGTAGAGTTCGCGGTGCCGCGGCGTCGTCTCGCCGATCACGATCGTGCGCATCATCGCCGCATGGTAGTGCGCCGAGGCGCCTGCCCATTCCAGCGTCAACTGGTCATTTGCGTCAAGCTTGCGCCGGCCAGCCTTGTAGCGGCAGAGCAAGGCATCTTCGCCCGAGCCGATGATGAATTCGTTGGCGGGGTAGTCGCCGCCGCCGAGGAAGACTGCGCCCTGCATGGCAGCCAGGATATCCGCCTCGTCGCCACCGGCCTTGATCAGCGGCAGGGCAGCATCCAGCGCCTCGTCGGCGAGTTCAGCCGCGCGCTTGGCATGGGCAATCTCCGCCGGGCTCTTGATCAGTCGAAGCCGGCTGATGAGGTAGGAGGCGTCAACGATCTGGCCGAAGCTCGACAGCTGGTTGTCCAGGAGTCGCGCCACGCGGCCGGTCATTCCATGCGTATCGTATTCAACGCCGATCTTGGCGCCGAGCAGGTCCATGTCGCTCAGCAGGTTCTTGAGGTCCATCGTCGGGTCGGCGTTGAGGCGATCGACCCAGATGACGATGTTCTCTATGATGGAGGTCTGGCGCGCCTGGCGCAGATCGGCCGAACGGGTCAGCAGCGTCATGGAGCCGTCCACCTTCACCACCAGCGTCTGGAAGAAGCAGTAGCCGAAGGTGTCGTAGCCGGTCAGCCAGTACATGCTTTCCTGCGCAAACAGCAGCAAGGCATCCAGCTTTTCCGCCTTCATCTTCTCCGTCAGGCGTGCGAGACGATCGGCGTATTCGCTCCTCTCGAAATGCAGGGCCATCGGCGTCCTCCCTTATTCTGTTATGGAAATGGCTGAAATCTGCCGACCATAATCCGGCTCTCCGGCATGGGTCGTTCGGCGATAGGAAAAGAACCGTTCAGCATCCGGATAGGTGTCGAGGTCGAGGCTGTGCGCCTGCACGCCGGCGTCCTTCAATCGCTTGATGGTCAGCGATGGCAAGTCGAACATCGCGTGGCCCGGCTTGTTCGATGGCTTGAAGAAGGCCTTGTAGGCCGCATCGAAGCCCAGGAAGCGTTCGACGAATTCCGGCCCCACTTCATAGCTCGCTGGACCGATCGAAGGACCGAGCACTGCAGTGATGTTTTCCCGCGCGGCGCCGAGCGAGACCATGGCTTCTATTGTATTCTCGAGCACGCCTGTCAGCGCCCCTTTCCATCCCGCATGGGCGGCACCGATGACGCCCGCCGTTCCGTCTGCAAACAGGATCGGGCCGCAGTCGGCGGACAGGACGCCGAGGATGACGCCCGGAACCGTCGTCACCATGGCATCGACCTTCGGGCGTTCGCCGCCGTAGCTGCCATCGACCACGACAACATCCGGCGAGTGGACCTGATGAACCGTCGCAAGTTTCTCGACCGGTTGGCCGAACCACTGCGCGACGCGTGCTCGGTTCTCTGCCACCTTTTCGGGCTCGTCGTTCGAGCCGACGCCCACATTCAGCCCGGCATAGATGCCCTTGGACACGCCGCCCTGGCGGGTGAAGAAACCATGTCGGATGCGGCAGCCGGCCGGGTTGTTCAACACGGGGCTCTCGATCGGCGTCGGCAAGGGTCTGTCCTGCATCGGCGTTCGGTATCCTGCTGATTTCATGAGGTTTTATGCAAGCGTGAAACGGGCGTCCGCTGCTTCGATCGGCGGCAAGAGTGGCGCAAGCGTAGGGTGGATGTCAATCCACCGCCCGGAACGGCATCAGGTTGAGCGCTGGGCTTGAAACCGCGATCACCTTGAAAAGCTCGCCCATCTTGCCGGCGCCGGCGCCTGCCAGCCGATCGACGGCTGCCGCAATCAATCGCTGTTCGGCTGGGTCCTTGTCCTTGGCCAAGGCCTTGGCGCGTTCGGCCAGGCCCAGCCCGTAGAGGAAGTCGCCCTGGTGCTTGCCGCCGTTGAGATGGACACCGGTTGCGACCGCGACCTTGGCAAGGTCCTCGAAGTCGACATGGCTCGTCAGATCCGCTTCGCCGGGATTGGCCAGCGGCGGGTCGAAGTCATGGTTGCGCACGGCCTGGAGCGTGTCGCCGAAGCCGGTGACGAGGCTGCCGTAGTCGATGATCAGCGCCGTGCCGTTCGAACGCTTCAGCCGCTCGCATAGCGTCTGCATGACAGCCTGCCGGGCAGGGGCGAGCTCGAAGATCGTGCCTTGCGGAATGGAGGCCTGCGGCGAGGGCAGGAGCTCCGGATCAAGCGTTGCAACGCCCGCTGCAAACGCGAGTTGATCCTCGGCATCAAGGCCGATCAGGCGTTCGCGGAAACCGGTCGGAGTCTTGATGAACTGGCGGATCGGGATCGCATCGAACAACTCGTTGGCGGCAATCAGCACAAAGCCGTCCGGCACCTCGTCAAAGCTGTCATGCCAGGAGATCTTGGTAGAATAAGCCTCGAGCGTGACGCGCTGGACGCCACGCAGCCGCTCGCTGGTTTCCACCAGGTGCACGTTCATGCTGTCGAACAGCTGCGGCGCGATGCGTTTCATGACGCGAAGCATGTCGGCCATCATCGTGCCGCGGCCGGGGCCGATTTCGACCAGCCGCACCCCTTCCGGCATGCGGTGCCTTTGCCAGGCGTGCACCATGAAGACGCCGATCATCTCGCCGAAAAGCTGGCTGATCTCGGGTGCCGTGATGAAGTCGCCGTGCCGCCCGAAGGGCTCGCGCGTCTTGTAGTAGCCGTATTCCGGATCGGCGAGGCAAAGGGCGAAGTAGTCGGTGACGCTGATCGGGCCGCTGGCGCGGATGATCGCCTTTATCTTTTCTGCAAGCGGGGTGGTGCTGGAGGGGGCGTTCGACGACGTTGTCATGGCGCTCCCCTTATCGAGCCGCCGAGGCGGCGGTTGCCGCTCTTGCGCGGACGATTGCCCAGATGCCGACTGCGATCATCGGAAGCGAGAGAACCATGCCCATGGTAAGCCAACCCGTGCCGAGCAGGTAGCCAAGCTGCGCATCCGGCTCGCGGAAGAATTCGACGAAGATGCGGCTCAGGGCGTATCCAATCACGAAGCTGCCGGCGAGCACGCCCGGGCGCTTCAGCACTTTGAACCGGTAGACCAGAAGGGCGAGCACCAGGAGAAGCACGATGCCTTCCAGTCCAGCCTCGTAAAGCTGGCTCGGATGGCGAGCGAACGGGCCACCGGTCGGGAAGACGACCGCCCAGGGCATCGAGCTCAGCCGCCCCCACAGTTCTCCGTTGATGAAGTTTGCAAGGCGGCCGAAGAAGAGGCCGATCGGCACCACCGCCGCCACCATGTCGAACAGGCTCCAGGTCGGGATGCCGTTCTTGCGGGAAAACAGGATCATCGCGATCGTCGCGCCGAGGAAGCCGCCATGGAAGGACATGCCGCCGTTCCAGATCTCGATCGCGCGCAGCGGATTGGCCGCGACGGCCGGGAAGTCATAGAAAAGGATGTAGCCGATGCGCCCGCCAAGCACGATGCCGACGGCGACCCAGACGAGGAAATCGTCCAATTGCGGGCGGGTGATCGGGGAAACGCCGTTCTGCCACAGTTCGCCGTTGCCGATCAGCTTGCGGGCATAGAGCCAGCCGACAAGGATGCCGGCCACATAAGCAAGGCCGTACCAATGAACAGACAGCGGTCCCAGGGAAAACGCCACGGGATCGATGTTCGGGAACGGCAGCAGGGCGACATGATGGAGCGCTTGATACACGTTACTGGCTCTTCATAAACTGTGTTATTGCGGAACATGGCGTTGAGGCCACCGGCGGTCAAGGCGATTCTCCTTGTCGTCTTAACCTGACAGTGGATGGCGCTTGCAAGCGACTTTGGCAGGCCCTACTTGAGATTCATGGACAAAGTTTGCCGCTACGGAAGCGGAAGAGAAACGGGAGTTTGAACCATGGCAACCGGTACCAACCGCATTCTGGACGATTTCGCACGGCTGATGACCGATGCCGCTGGGGCAGCCCAGGGTGTTCGCAAGGAGGTCGAGACGGCTTTCCATGCTCAGGCCGAGCGGTTTTTGAACAACATGGATGTCGTCAAGCGCGAGGAGTTCGAGGCCGTGCGTGAGATGGCCGCCCGCGCCCGCGATGAAAACGAGGCGCTGAAGGCGCGCATCGAAGCGCTTGAGGCCAAGCTATCAGCACAGACCGCAAGCGGCGCGCTCTGAGGATTGGGCGCCAGCCCACCAAATCTATGTTTCGAATCGACCCGTGGTGCATCGTGCCGCGGGTCGATCCGTTTCCGGCTGCATGCATCTGTGGCGCTGAAATGATCTGGAATGTCTCATAACGATCCAGCTTCCGCTTGCGCGTGAAGCCGAGACCTCCCGCTGCGGTCTTCGCGGCTTCCGTTCGGAGTGCGCCGCGCGATTATTTCGGCCCTGTGGAAAGGTGCGAAAAAGCAAGCCCGCAGAGTCAGTTATGACTCCGTTCTGATCTCCTGCCGCAAGCTCTATCCAAAGCTCATTTGGCAAAATGACGGGTGAGGGGCTGGCAGCCGGACTCTGTCTAGGTACACTGATTTTAAAGGATGATTCGAAACGACCTCGTAAGCTCCAGACAGGGTGGCTGCGTTATCTGGGAGGCGTCGGAATCGTCTGAAGTATTTGTTCCCGGTCATTGTTCGCGTGTTTTGGCGTTAGCACGAATTCGCTTTCATTCCGGTTAAGAAGGTGCCGCATGAGCCTAATGGAATTGGAAATCGGACGTCAGTCGAACCCGGTCGATATGATCGAGTTCGTTGCAGCCTCCAACGACTGGACTTTCGAACGGTCGGGAGAAGACGAGATCGCCATGACCGTGGAAGGCCGCTGGACGGACTACCATGTGTCCTTTTCCTGGATGGAAGAGTTCGAAGCACTGCATCTCGCCTGCGCCTTCGACATCAAGGTGCCCGACACCCGCGTCAACGAGGTCATCCGCCTCCTGTCGCATGTCAACGGACAGGTGCTGATGGGCCATTTCGACCTGTGGCGCCAGGAAGACGTGGTGATCTTCCGCCAGTCGCTCCTGCTTGCGGGCGGCGCCGAGCCCAACAACCAGCAGGTCGAGGTGCTGCTTTCAAGCGCGCTTGAAGCCTGCGAAGCCTATTACCAGGCATTCCAGTTCGTCGTATGGTCGGGCATGGAGGCGAAGGCCGCCATGGAAGCCGTACTGTTCGAAACCGTGGGCGAGTGCTGATGGCTCTCTCAAAGCTTGGATCGATCGTTCTCATCGGCGCCGGCAATATGGGCGGCGCGATGTTGTCAGGCTGGCTGAAGAAGGGCGTGCCGGGTGCATCCGTTACCGTCATCGACCCGAAGCCTTCCGACGCGATGCAGCAGGTGATTGCCGACGCTGGTGCTCGCCACTTCGAAGCGCTGCCGGATGATATTCAGGCAGACATCCTGTTCCTGGCGGTCAAGCCGCAACTGATGGACGCCGTGCTGCCGCCGCTGAAGCGGGTGGTTGGGCAAAATACGGTTGTCGTGTCGGTCGCTGCGGGCAAGACGCTCGGTTACCTCCAGACGCATCTGGGCGAGGCGGCCATGGTCCGCGCCATGCCGAATACCCCGGCGATGATCGGTCGCGGCGTGACCGGCGCCTATGCGAACCCCAAGGTCAGTGATGCACAACGGGAAGCCGTCCAGTCGCTCCTGAAGGTCAGCGGCCCGGTCGAATGGGTGGCGCGCGAAGCCGATATCAATGCAGTCACCGCAGTGTCGGGCAGCGGCCCGGCCTATGTGTTCTACCTCGTCGAATGCATGGCGGAAGCGGGACGCAAGGCCGGCCTGCCTGCAGACCTCGCCATGCGCCTTGCGCGCGAGACGGTTGCAGGCGCTGGTGAACTTCTTCACCAGTCGCCGGAGGAAGCATCCAAGCTTCGCCAGAACGTGACCTCGCCCAACGGCACGACCGCTGCCGCACTTGGCGTGCTGATGGCGGACGATGGCATGCAGCCGCTGTTCGACAGGGCGATCGAAGCCGCGCGCAAGCGCGCCGAAGAGCTTGGAAGCTGAGCCGCTCCATGTCTGAAGAGATTACCTATGCCGACTTCGAGAAGGTCGACATCCGTGTCGGGACGATCATCGAGGCCGAACCCTTTCCGGAAGCGCGCAAGCCTGCCTACAAGCTGAAGATCGACTTCGGCGCCGAGATCGGCATCAAGAAGTCATCGGCGCAGATCACCGTGCATTATACGCCGGAGACGCTTGTTGGCCGGCAGGTACTGGCGGTGGTGAATTTTCCGCCCCGACAGATCGGCCCCGTGCGCTCCGAAGTGCTGACGCTCGGCTTCGAGGATGAGCAGGGCGCGATCGTGCTTGCGGCCGTCGAACGGCCGGTGCCGAACGGCAAGAAGCTGATGTAGCCGCCGATCAGGCCGGGATGCGGATCACTGCCCGCAGCCCGCCCTTGGGGCTCGTGGCAAGCGTCACATTGCCCCCATGTGCCGCCGCAATATCGCGTGCGATGGACAAGCCCAACCCCGTTCCGGATGCGTTGAGGTTGCGTGCCTCGTCCAGCCGGTGGAATGGCTTGAATACGTCCTCGCGCGATTCAGGCGGGATGCCCGGGCCGTCATCGTCCAGCGTCAGGGTCAGCCAGCGTGCGCTGTGCTTGGCATCAATGTGCAAGGTCTGGGCATAACGTTCGGCATTCGTGACGAGGTTGGAGACTAGGCGGGTAAAGGCGTTCGGCCTCACGGCGATCTCGTCCTCGCCTTCGATCTCATAGGTCATGACCTTGCCGTGGATTGCGAAATCCGACTGCAGCTTGGCGAGAAGCTCGCTGAGGCGCAGTTGGCCGACATCCTCTTCCGACTCGCCCTTGGCGAAGGCAAGGTAACCTTCCAGCATCGACTGCATGTCGTCGACATCCTGCGCCATGCCGGAAAGCTCCGGCTTGTCGCCGGCGAGGGCAAGTTGCAGCTTGAGGCGCGTGAGCACGGTCCTCAGGTCATGGCTGATGCCGGCAAGCATCGCCGTGCGCTGCTCCATCTGCCGCTCTATGCGTTCGCGCATGAGGATGAAGGCAAGGCCGGCGCGCCGGATTTCGACGGCGCCACGCGGCGAGAAACCTTCCGTCTTCTGGCCCTTGCCGAAGCTTTCGGCGGCACGCGCCAGGGAAAGGATCGGGCGGATCTGGCCGCGCAGGAAAAGAACGGAGATGGCAGCAAGGACGCAAGCCGCGCCCACCATCCAAACAAGGAAGATATGCGTGTTCGACGCATAGGTGGAGCCGCGCCGGACAAAGACGCGCAGCACCCGCTCGTCAAGCTTGATGCGGATCTCGACCAGGCGAATGTCACCAACCGTGTCGATCCAGAACGGCAGCTTGATCTGGCGCCTGATCTGTTCAGCGAGGATGTCATCCAGGATGGAGAAATAGGGGCGGGGTCGCGGCTGCGGCAGCTCGCCCTGTGGCTCCACCATGAGCGACAGGTTCAGCGACTGGTTGGCGATGCGCCGGATGGCGCTGTAGTTGGCATCCTGCGGGTAGTCGCGGATGATGTCGATGATCGCCGCGATATCGCGGACCGTGCCTTCAGACAGGCGCTCGGTAACAATACGCCAGTGCCGCTCCATGAAAACGGCGGCGACGACCGCCTGCAACAACAGCATCGGAAGGATGACGATGAGCAGCGATCGGGTGTAGAGACCGGTCGGCAGATAGTGACGGAGCCAGCGGATGAACGGGCGCCAGCCGGGAAGCGTCAGGCGCTCCATGTCTCGCTTCAGTCCGTCGAACAGTGCCATCCTGGAAGTCGCTCTCTCATGCTGAGCCCGATCAATCTATGCTCAGGCGATAACCGATGCCGCGTACCGTCTGGAGGTAGAGCGGGTTGGCCGGATCCTCCTCGATCTTGCGGCGCAGACGATTGATCTGCACGTCGATGGTGCGCTCTCCGACTTCTGCATCGTCACCAATCAGCTCGTGGCGCGGGATCGTGTCGCCGGCACGCAGCGCAAAGAGCAGCATGATCTCCTGCTCGCGGTCGGTGAGCCGGATCGTCTCGGCTGCCTTGCGCAGCTCCTTGCGCGGAATGGAGAAGGTGAAGGGACCGAACATGACCTGCTCGATCTTCGGCGCATCGGCGGACGCGCTGCGACGCAGGATGTTGTTGATGCGCAGCACCAGTTCTCGCGGGTCGAAGGGTTTCGACAGGTAGTCATCGGCACCGGCTTCCAGGCCTGCTATGCGCGAGTCGGCCTCGGCGCGGGCGGTGAGCAGGATGACCGGCACCGTCTTGTCCTGGTACAGGGACTGGGTGAGCGACAGGCCGGATTCACCAGGCATCATCACGTCGAGGATCAGGAGGTCGAAGTTGAGGCCCGCAAGCTTTCGTCGTGCTTCCGCCGCGTCACCGGCGACCGTCACACGAAAACCCTGTTCCATCAGGTAGCGGTTCAACAGGTCGCGAATGCGGGTGTCGTCGTCGACGATCAGAAGATGGGGGGCGTCATCGGAGGGTGGTGCTTTCGTCATGATCCCGACTCCAACTTATCAATCCATATCAGCGTCGATGGGTCCCAGAGCCTCGTCGCGTCCGCGCATGCGTCTCAGGAATTCCTTGACCGCAGCAACGCCTTCCGGGGTCATCGATTCCATCGCATTGGCTATACGCCGCGATTGCGGTTCCGAAAGGGCAAGTGCCAGTTCGCGGCCTGCAAGCGTGGGATAGAGCCGGCGTTGCCGTCGATCCTTGGCACCAGCCATCTGCCGGATGTAGCCCAGCTCGATCAACTGCTTCAGCACGCGTGCAAGGCTCTGCTTGGTGATCTGCAGTATATCCAGAAGATCTGTCACCATCATACCCGGCTGGCGGCAGACGAAATACACGACGCGGTGATGGGCGCGGCCCATGCCGATCCTCGACAGGATCGCATCCGGATCGGAAACGAAATCCCGGTAGGCGAAAAACAGAAGCTCGATCGTCTCGAAGTCGATGCGTGCCTCGTCAACCACCGGCATTGGCGGCAGGACCTTCTTGACGGGTTTGACCGCCGTTGCGCGCGCCACTCGCATTCCCTTTCGACTGTCCGCCCCGACCAAGAGCCGAGGTTCATTGTGCCGGGCTCTCGCATGCCGAACCCGTCGTCCGCCATAAAACCCGAACGACAAGAACAATCAACATCATTTTGGAATCGCACAAGAACCGGAAGCAGAAGCCGCTACCAAAGAACAAGATGGATTGCGGAACCTTTGGCCCGTCCGGCCATTAAATCAGCCGAACGACACTGGAGAATGACAATGACCACCTCAACGATGAACGGCCCGACCTTCGCTGCCATGCCCCCGATCGGTGCTGAAAAGGCGAACGCGGCTCATCCTTTGAAGGGTGTCCTGATTACCGTGTTCACCGTAAAGATCGCAGTTGCCGCATTCCTGCTCGCGACCGTCTCGCTGGCGCCGCCGGTGAATGCCGAAGCAAGCTACATGACCGCTGCCATCGTCGACTGATTATTTCGGCTGTAACGCCCGCTGTTTAGCGTTATACCCTCGGACAGTCCTTCAGTTAACCGAGGTATCATGGGCAAGCTCCAAGCCGGAATCATTCCCGTAACGCCATTCCAACAGAACTGCACGATCCTGTTCGATGACGAGACCGAGGAAGGTGTTGTCATTGATCCAGGCGGAGATGTGCCTACGATCGTGGAAACGGTGCGGCAGAACGGGATTACCCTGAAGGAGATATGGCTGACCCATGGTCATATCGATCACGCGGGAGGAGCAGACGAACTGCGGGAGGTGCTAGGTCTCAGCGTTGTCGGCCCGCACGAAGCAGACCTGCCTTTGCTGGAGCGGCTCGAAATGCAGGCCGAGAAGTTCGGCGTCAGCATGAGCGTTCGGAACCTCGTGCCGGATCGGTGGCTGAACGAGGGAGACAAGGTCTCCTTTGGCGAGCACGAGTTCGAAGTCTTCCATTGCCCCGGCCATGCACCCGGGCATGTCATATTCTTTAACCGCGCGCAGAACTTCGCCCACCTTGGCGACGTGCTGTTCAATGGCTCGATTGGCCGAACGGATCTTCCGGGCGGCGATCACCAGACATTGTTGGCGTCGATCCGCGACAAGGTCCTGCCACTCGGCGACGACGTCGGCTTCATCTGTGGCCACGGGCCAGGGAGCCGGATCGGCGATGAGCGCCGTGAGAACCCGTTCCTTCGCGGGCTTTGAACTTACCACCTGAGCGAAAAAACCCGGCATCGCTGCCGGGCTTCAACTCGAATAGAAAGCCTTGGTGGGCTTAACCAGCGATCTGCAGGTTTACGGCCTTGGGGCCTTTGCCACGACGATCCGGTTCCGTGTCGAAGCTCACTTTCTGGTTTTCAGACAGACCGGACAGACCGGAAGCCTGTACGGCAGAGATGTGAACGAAGATATCGGCGCCACCGTTATCAGGCTTGATGAAGCCAAAGCCCTTGTCGGTATTGAAGAATTTTACAGTGCCAGTTTCGGCCATGCAGCAGGTCCTTTTCTCTCTGTCCGTGTTCAGCGGCGGACAGCATCACAGTGTGCCCCTAGGGGCGGCGGCAGGCAGCTTTAAGAAAGGGTCCCTGTCTTTACCGCGGTCACCCGTAGGACTGCTTGGAAATCTCCGCCCCCCGGTTTCCCGCCCGAAGTCTTGGCGCCTTCGGAGCGCGTCATTATAGGTCTTCCCATGCTCGTAAATTGCCCGAACTTGCACAGAGTGCTGTGTTTATTAAAAATTGGCAAGAAAAAGTTTTCTGATGCCAATTAGGCTCGGAAAATCTAATGCTTTCAAGGGCAGGAGAAGCGCAATCTGCCCTTCTGGTTGCGCCTTGCCGGCGCAGCAGGCGTGTCTGGTAACGCTCTGTTAAGACCATGATGATCCGGACGCCGATCCGCGAAAGCGTCCGGCCAGGATGCTTCCTGCCCCACTCCCAGGATACACGGGGGGCCTGAAGGCAACCGTCTCCAGCGCTCGCTGCTCATCACATCAGGCCGATTGATGGCAGCCATTCAAGCTTTGTGCTTGAATCCCATGGCCAGTTTAGACATAGAGCTTACCGGCAGTGTCGCGCCCGCGATGTAGCCTTGTTCAACAGCTCTTCAGGACGAAGATTATGGCCTTTCTTGCCGATGCTCTTTCCCGCGTAAAGCCATCCGCCACCATCGCAGTTTCTCAAAAAGCCCGTGAGCTTAAAGCAAAGGGACGCGATGTGATCGGTCTTGGCGCTGGCGAGCCGGATTTCGATACTCCCGAAAACATCAAGAAGGCTGCCATCGACGCCATCAATCGTGGTGAAACGAAATACACGCCGGTTGCCGGCATTCCTGAATTGCGCAAGGCGATCGCCGACAAGTTTAAGCGCGAGAACGGCCTGGACTACAAGCCGGAGCAGACGATCGTTGGCACCGGCGGCAAGCAGATCCTGTTCAACGCCTTCATGGCGACGCTGAACCCGGGCGATGAAGTCGTCATTCCAGCACCGTACTGGGTGTCCTACCCGGAGATGGTTTCGCTTTGCGGCGGTACCCCGGTTTTCGTGTCGGCAACGCAGGAAAACAACTTCAAGCTCCAGGCTGCCGATCTTGAAAAGGCGATCACGCCGAAGACCAAGTGGTTCATCTTCAACTCGCCGTCCAACCCCTCGGGTGCTGCCTACAGCCATGCCGAATTGAAGGCGCTGACCGACGTGCTCCTGAAGCACGAACATGTCTGGGTGCTGACCGACGACATGTACGAGCACCTGACCTATGGTGACTTCAAGTTCGTGACACCGGTCGAAGTCGAACCGAAGCTCTACGACCGCACGCTCACCATGAACGGCGTCTCCAAGGCTTACGCGATGACCGGCTGGCGTATCGGTTACGCGGCTGGCCCGCTGACGCTGATCAAGGCCATGGACATGATCCAGGGCCAGCAGACCTCTGGTGCGACCTCGATTGCCCAGTGGGCTGCCGTCGAGGCGCTGAACGGTCCGCAGGACTTCATTCCGGAAAACAAGAAGATCTTCGAAGGTCGCCGCGACCTTGTCGTGTCGATGCTGAACCAGGCAAAGGGCATTGTCTGCCCGTCGCCGGAAGGTGCCTTCTACGTCTACCCGTCCTGCGCAGGCCTGATCGGCAAGACCGCGCCGTCGGGCAAGGTGATCGAGACCGACGAGGACTTCGTATCCGAACTGCTCGAAACCGAAGGCGTCGCCGTGGTGCATGGATCGGCGTTCGGCCTTGGCCCGAACTTCCGCATCTCCTACGCCACCTCGGAGGATCTGCTTGAAGAGGCCTGCAAGCGCATCCAGCGCTTCTGCGCCAGCTGCAAGTAACCGACACACTTCATCAAGAAGACAAAAGCCCGCCGAGCGGCGGGCTTTTGCGTTTGAGGTCTACGACGCCTTCGTCAGGCGCAGGATGGTCGATTTGCCGCCGCCGCGCTGTTCGGTAACGGCATACACTGCACCATCCGGACCAACCTTCACGTCCCGTATGCGCGCCTCGAGCGGCACGCGCTCCTCGTATTTCACCTTCTCGCCATCCATGTGGATCACCACCACACCCTGGCTGACGAGGCCGCCAACAAGGAACGCGCCTTTCCATTCGGGAACGGCGTCGGCATCATAATAGGCCATGCCAGATGGTGCGATGACCGGATCCCAGTAATAGACCGGCTGCTCGGTATGCGCGTTCTGGGTGATGCCCTTTCCGACCGGCTTGCCGCTATACTCCAGACCGTAGGTGACTTCCGGCCAGCCATAATTCTTGCCCGGCTCGGGGCGGTTCAGTTCGTCACCGCCGCGAGGGCCGTGCTCCACCGTCCACAGCCGTCCCTGGCCATCAAGCGTTGCGGCCTGCATGTTGCGATGGCCGAGCGACCAGATCTCCGGCAGCGCGTCGTCCTGACCAACGAACGGATTGTCGGGCAATGCCTTGCCATCCATGTCGACGCGGAAGACCTTGCCAAGCCCGCTTGCCAGATCCTGCGCCTGGACACGCGGCTCAGGGTCCGACCGCTCGCCGACCGTCACGTAAAGCTCGTTCTGCGGGCCGAAGACGAGGCGAGAGCCAAAATGGTTGTTGCCGTCATAACTCGGCATCTGCCGGAAGATGACCTTCACGTCCTCCAATTTGCCGCCGCCAGCCTCGTCCGGCACGAGCTTGGCGGACGCCACCGAGGTGCCGTTACCGTCTTCCCGATCCTCCGAGAAGGAAAAGAAGATCATCCCGCTGGTTTCGAAATCTGGGGCAAGCGCGACGTCGAGAAGGCCAGCCTGGCCTCGTGCCAGAACCTTCGGTACGCCTTCGATGTCCGGACCGGCCTTGCCGTCCTTTCCGATGATATGCATGGCCCCCGCCTTGGCGGTCACCAGCATGCGCCCGTCAGGTAGGAATTCCATCGACCACAGATGCGGCAGGTTGTCAGCCACGACCTCGTGGCTGATCTTCACCATGTCCGGCGGCTGCGGCGCACGCGTCTGGCCGGCAAAGGCCGGTTTCTGGTTGCGCGCGTTCGGCTGTTTCGTTTCGGCGGGTTTGCCTGCCTGGGAGGTTTGCGCGCCCGCCGCGGGCGCAGTGCCCTGCGTTTGCGCGAAAACAGCTGTCACGAAGAGTACAGCGGCGATGGCAGAGCCGGTGAAAAGTCTGTTGAGGCGTTTCATCGTGATCCTCCCTTGGATGACCCGGTGCTCGCCCAAAGGGGAAGGGGAGCAGGCGATGATCGTCATCTAGGGCGATCCGTCCCGACTGCAGCACACGTGCCGATCAACAATAAGTCAGGATGGGAGAGGGAGACTGCCGCCGGTGCGAAACCGGCGGCAGGGAATGGATCAGACCGAACCCCAGATGGCTTCGGCGGTCTTCACGACGAGCTCCAGCTTGCGCTTCTGGTCGTCCTCGGTGATCGAGTTGCCTTCCTCGGTGGAGGCAAAACCGCACTGCGGCGCGATGCCGAGCTGGTCGAGATCGACATATTTCGATGCTTCATCAAAATGACGGCGCAGCGAATCCAGGCTTTCCAGTTCACCGGTCTTGGTGGTGATGAAGCCGGGGTAGACGCGCTGCTTGGAGCCCTTCTGGAGCAGGCTGAGCGGCTGCAGGCCACCGGCGCGTTCGGTGTCGTATTCCATGAAGAACATGTCGACGCCAGTGTGGTTGAAGATCGCGTCTGCAGCTGCATCGTAACCGCCTTCTGCCGCCCAGGTGGAGCGGAAGTTGCCGCGGCACATATGCATGCCGATCAGCATGTCCTTCGGGCGGTCCTTGATCGCTTCGTGCATCATCCAGGCATATTTCTGGATCAGCCAGTCCGGATCAAAACCTTCCTCACGCTTCATCGCGCGCTGCTTTTCGTCGCCGAGATAGGCGAAATAAATGTCGTCCATCTGCAGGTAGCGGCAGCCGGCTTCGTAGAACTTCTGGACAGCCTTGGCGTAGGTCTTGGCCAGATCGGCAAACAGCACCTCGACGTCCTGGTATTCCGGAACGTGGATGTCCTCCTTGGCGGTGCGGTAATGCGCAACGCTCGGGCCGGGGATCGAGATTTTCGGGGTGACGTTGGTGTTCGCTGCCAGGAACTTGAAGTGCTCCAGATGCGGATGGTTGTCCGGGAAGTCGAGCTTGCCGTTGATGGTCGGGAAGGTCGGCGGCAGCTTGACGCCATGGAAGGTAACGCCCTTGTGGGCTTCGCGGGTCACGAATTCCATGCCGTCCAGCAGGCCGAGGAAGTCGTAGTGCCAGAAGTGGCGGCGCGCTTCGCCGTCGGTGACGACCTTCAGGCCAACGCTTTCCTGCAGCTTCACGAGCTCGCGAATGCCTTCGTCTTCAACGGCCTTCAGTTCGTCCGCCGAGATGCTCTTTTCTTCGTAGAACTTCTTGCGTGCTTCCTTGACCGCAGCAGGGCGCAACAGCGATCCAACGTGATCGGCTCTGTAGGGGGGTGTGGACACTGGTTCCTCCATTCTTTCCATTCGGCGATTCGGGGGAGGTTGCAGTGTTCGCAAGGCAACCTCAAGCCTGGCGGTAACATGCACAGTTCAGGTGATGATTCAACGTCTTCTCTTTTTGATTCCGTTCCGCGCAGTAAGTGCTTGATCGTGAATCGCAAAGCGTCAGAGGCCAAGCATCGTCAACATCACGAAGGTGGCGAAGAGAACGAAGTGCGTCATGCCCTCGATCGCGTTCGTCTGGCCGTCATTGAGGTTGATCGCCGCCACGACCAGGGTGATCGCCACCATCACCGTCTGCACCGGGCTCATGGCCATGATGAAGGGCTGGCCGCTGTAGAGCGCGATCGCCTCCATGATCGGCACGGTCAGGATGACGGTGGAAAGGGACGCACCCAGCGCGATGTTGACGACCGACTGCATGCGGTTGCGAAGCGCAGCCCGTAGCGCGGTCATGATCTCGGGTGCGGCGGAAATTGCCGCCACCACGACGGCCATGAGTGCGGGCGGCGCGCCGGTGCCTTCGAGCCCCGTGTTGAGAAAGGCGGACATGAATTCGGCGAGGAAACCGATGATCAACACGCCGACGAGGATGACACCGATCGAGACCGCTGCCGGCTCCTGCTCGGCCTCCTTTTCAGGCGGAGGGCCACCGCCGACGGCTGGACGCGTCCGGGGATAGGTGTAGCTGAAGAAGTAGCTGTGCGGACCGACCTGCATCTTCAGGAAGACGGCGTAGAGCGCGATCATGGCGCAGATGGTGAAGGCGGAATAATAGTGCCACTTTGCCGCCGGGATGAATTCCGGCACGAGCATCGAGATGCCCATGGCGGTCAGGATCATCACGCTGTAGGTGCGGCTGGAATCATCGTTGTAATCCTGCTCGCCGTGCCGGAGACCGCCGAGGAGCGCGGCAAGGCCAAGGATCCCGTTGATGTCGAGCATCACGGCCGAGTAGATCGTGTCCCTCACAAGCGTCGGTGAAGACGTGCTGCTCATCATGATCGCCAGGATCAGCACTTCCACCGCGACGGCCGACAATGTCAGGATCATCGTGCCGTAAGGATCACCGACTTTGTGGGCGAGCACCTCCGCATGGTAGGCGACGCGCGTCGAGGCCAAGATGATGACAACCACCAGGGCCGCGGCTGCGATTGCAGAAACAAGCTGGCCACCTTCGAGCACCGCGTGTTCGGTCACGTAGGCGACAAGGCAGACGGCAAAGGCCAGGACCAGAAGTCGTTCCTGTTTCAGCAGACGCAGCATGTTCACGTGGCTTCCTTTCACCCTGGCGCCGACTGCGGATGCTGTCGCCGTTCCTGCGGCATCTATGGCAGGTGGCTCACGCATCAAGCCGGGCACGGCCACAGCGCCTGCATTTGCGGCGCATTGGCATTGATGGCATACTCAGGGGCGTTGAACTGGAAGCGGGCGGCGCCTGTTTTACGTTCTAGTCCTGACGCCGCTACGTGAACGGAGCTCCATGAAGAGCCTCGATGGCTTCCAGCGGCTTAGGAGGAAGCATTGACAAAGGTCGTCTATAAAGTTGTCCCGCATGACGGTGGCTGGGCCTATCGCCTTGGCGACGTCTATTCCGAAACCTTCCCGACCCGCGCCGACGCGCTTCAGGCGGCGCGCATCGTGGCTGCCGAACAGCAGGTGGGCGGCGAACCGGAAGAGATCAGCTGGCAGGATGACAAGGGCATCTGGCACACCGAGTACAGCGATGGCGGTGACCGGCCGGAAGCTGACGTGGAAGACGGAGAAGAAGGCGTCGCTGCCGAGTGAGCTAGGCCGAGCGGACGTATTCCGTCAGGCCTTCCACAAGCGCATCGAAGGTGACGCGCCAGCGCCGCGCGGTCTTCAGGTTCTCGTGCATCGCGACCCAGGTCGGCAGCGGCAGGTCGAATTCCTGGCGGAAAAGCTGGACGAGGTCCGGATCACGACGCGCGATCGCCACCTGACAGATGCCGATCCCCACGCCGGCGCGAATTGCCGCGAGTTGTGCCAAGTTGCTGTCGGCGCGATGCTTCCAGCGGATGCCTTCGATCGGGAAGGTTGGTGCGCTTTTCCGGATTTCTTCCAGTGCCTGCCGGACAAAGGCAGTGCGCCTGTCATAACCGATGAACCGGTGGTCGGTCAGGTCCTGTGGTTTTGCCGGCGTGCCGTGCCGCTCGAGGTAACGCCGGTGGGCGAACAGACCGAGCGGGATGTTGCCAATCCGTCGGACCAGCAGGGCATCCTGTGATGGTGTCGTCATCCGCACCGCGATATCGGCCTCCCGCTTCAGGAGATCTTCAAGCGAGTCGGAGAGCGAAACCTCGACCTCAAGATCCGGATAAGCATCCTGCAATCTTCCGAGGATGACCGGAAGCACTTCAACCCCGATCACCTCACTGGCGCTGATCCGCACCGTGCCATGGACGGCGTCCGTTTCACCGGATGCGACGCGCTGCATGGCCGCCGCCGTTGCGGCCATCGTCTCGGCGTAGGGTTTCATTGCCAGCGCCGGCTCGGTCGGCAGCAGCCCCTGTTGCGATCGTGTGAACAACTGGTAGCCGACCGCCTTTTCCAGGGCGTCGACATGCCGGCCGACCGTTGGCTGCGTTAGGCCCAGTTCGCGCGCGGCAGCAGACAGCGAACCGAGGTTCAGCACGGCCAGGAATGAGCGGTAGATGTCCCAGTCGATGTTGTTCATTTTCGTATGGAGGCTAAACGAGTTTCGGCAATTTTGTATAGCGCGGCGTCACCCCATTATCCATCCATCCAATCAAGATGGAAGGATATCAAAGTGGCTTATCAAGCGGGAAGACAGGTCGCCCTGGTGTTGGGCGCCACAGGCGGCATCGGCGGACATGTGGCGGCGGGACTGATCTCCCGTGGGTGGAAGGTTCGCGCCCTCAACCGGAGGGCCGGGGATGCGGCGAGGCGGGAGCCGCGTTTTGAGTGGATACAGGGCGACGCAATGTCTGCCGCGGACGTGGCGCGCGGCGCGGAAGGCGTTTCGCTCATTGTTCATGCGGTAAACCCGCCAGGTTACAAGGACTGGGAAAAGCTGGTTCTGCCGATGCTGGACAACACCATTGCAGCGGCCCGCGCGACCGGCGCGCGCATTCTTCTGCCGGGTACGGTCTACAACTTCGGCCCGGATGCATTCCCGGAACTGGATGAAAACAGTCCGCAAAACCCGGTGACCCGCAAGGGCAAAATCAGGGTGGAACTGGAGCGGAAACTGGAGCTCGCTGCAGGTGAGGGCGTGCCGGTGCTGATCGTGCGGGCTGGGGACTTTTTTGGTCCGCGCGCCGCCAACAGCTGGTTCAGCCAGGGGCTCGTGAAGCCGGGCAAGCCGGTGAGGTCGGTCACCATCCCGAACCGCCGGGGCGTCGGGCACCAATGGGCGTATCTGCCGGACGTGGCCGAAACCATGCTCAGGCTCATTGATCGGCAGGACGAACTGCCAACCTTTGCCCGCTTCCACATGAATGGCTTCTGGGATTCCGACGGAAGCCAGATGGCGGATGCTATCGAGCGGGTGGTTGGACAGAAGGTAAAGAGAAAAGCCTTCCCATGGTGGCTGCTGCGGCTTGCGTCACCGTTCGTCCCGTTGTTCCGGGAATTGATGGAGATGCGATATCTCTGGAAGCAGCCGGTGCGGATGCGCAACCATCGGCTCGTGACATTCCTCGGCGAGGAGCCGTCCACCTCCATCGACGAGGCGGTGCGGGCGACCCTCTTGGATCTCGGATCGCTGGAAAGCGGCGGTCGCAAGCTCGCGCCTGTTCCAGTTCTCATGCCGAGGCGAAATCCGATGCCGTGAAAAACGAAGGGGCCGCCACGGCAGCCCCTTCTGTATCCTCAGGCAACAGCCTCAAGCACCGGATAGTCGGTGTAGCCTTTGGCGCCGCCACCGTAGAAGGTGTTCTTGTCCGGCTGGTTCAGCGGCGCATTGTCCTTGAACCGCTCCACGAGGTCCGGGTTGGCGATAAAGAGACGGCCGAATGCGACAGCATCGGCATAACCGCTTCCGACTGCTTCCGACGCGCTCTCACGATCGTAGCCGTTGTTGACCAGCCAGCCGCCGGTGCCGCCGGCCTTGCGGTAGATGTTCTTCAGTTCGTGGTAGTCGAACGGCTTTTCGCCCTGCTTGAAGTTGCGATCGCCGCCTGTTGCGCCTTCGATGACATGGATGAAGGAAAGGCCCCGCGAGCCAAGCTGCTCGACGACATAGTTGAAGAGCGGCTGCGGGTCTTCTTCGTTGATGCCGTTTGCCGGCGTGACGGGGGAAAGGCGGATGCCGACCTTGCCGGCGCCGATCTCGGCGGCGACCGCATCAACGACTTCCAGCAGGAAACGCGCGCGGTTTTCGATCGAGCCGCCGTATGCGTCGGTGCGGTTGTTGGCGCCGCTTTTCAGGAACTGGTCGATGAGGTAGCCGTTGGCGCCGTGGATTTCCACACCGTCGAAGCCTGCGTCGATCGCGGCGCGTGCACCCTTGGCAAAATCTGCAACAACGCCCGGAATTTCGGAAAGCTCAAGCGCACGCGGCGCGGAGGTATCGGCAAAGGCGCCGCTTCCGTCATCGTTGATGATGTAGGTCTTGCTGTTGGCAGGAAGATCCGAAGGGCCAACCGGTGCCGCGCCATTTGGCTGCAGGGAGGTGTGCGATACCCGGCCCACGTGCCAGATCTGCGTGACGATCTTGCCGCCCTTGCTGTGGACGGCGTCGGTGACCTTCTTCCAGCCTTCAACCGCCTGCGGCAGGTAAAGGCCCGGTACATCAGCGTAACCCTGGCCCTGCTGGGTGACCGGCGTGCCTTCGGTGATGAGGAGGCCGGCGCTGGCGCGCTGCTCGTAATAAGTTACATTGAGATCGTTCGGAATTGCCTTCGGCGAGCGGTTGCGCGTCAGCGGCGCCATCACGACACGGTTGGCAAGTTCGATATCTCCAAATTTGGTGGGCTCAAAAAGATTGGGCATCAAATATCATCCTTCGGTTGGGGAGGGGATTTCGTCAAAGGGTTGACCGGAGTTCTTCGAGGAAGGCGGTGATCTTGTCTTCATCGCGGTGGTAGAACGCCCATTGGCCGACGCGGTTGATCCTGACCAGGCCTGCCTTTTCGAGCGTTGCAAGATGGGCCGAGACCGTGGACTGCGAGAGACCGCAGCGCTTCTCGAACTGGTTGGCGCAGACGCCCATCGAGAGCGGATGCGCCTGGTCTGCGAAGTGGCGCTCAGGCTCCTTCATCCACTCCAGGAATTCCACCCGGACTGGATGCGCGAGCGCCTTCAGTACTTCCATTCTGTCCATGACGTCAGCCAAATCGTTTCTGACCGATATGTAGATCGTCCAAACTCGATTTAAAGGTGTGAAGCAAAAAAATGGGCCGCCGGATCGCTCCGCGGCCCTTACAGTTGGAAGGTCAATGAACCTCCAGAGGGGAACAGCTGGCGCGACGACAGGAGGTCGTCCGGTGCGTCAGCTAACCTGCATATGGGGCGTTCCTTTGGTGCAGACAAGGGTTCAAAAGCCGTGAATGCACACCTGAAGCCGCTAAAGCGCACCCACAAAATCCCGGGCAAAAAAAGAGGGCCGCCGGATCGCTCCAGGGCCCTTTATAGGTATGAAGGTCGAATTTAACCTCCAGAGGGGAACAGCTGCTGCGGCGGAACTGGGAGGAAAGCCGCCATGTGCATCAGCTGCGTGCGATATGGTGACTTTATGCGCAGTCGACAACCTCTTTTTGTGCAGGACTGCCATGCATCGCCTGCATTGCTTATCGCTAATGCGTCATATGCGGCAGGTGGCCGCTCAACTGGCGACTAGAAATTCCAGTTGCGTGCCTTGCCGACGATGAAATCGCGGAAGACCTTCAACTTGGCCGCATTCTTCATCTCGTCCGGATAGCAGAAATAAGTGTCGAAGGAGGGGATATCGGCATTGATGGCGAGCTGGATGAGGCCCGGGTCGCGGCCGACGATGTAGTCGGGCAGGCAGGCGATGCCGATGCCGAGGAGGCAGGCGCGCTTGATCGACGTCTGGCTGTTGATCTGCAGATGCGGGACGCGGATGTTGTCCGAGGAACGGCCGGCATATTCCAGCCAGTTGACGTCGAGCAGGTAGTTGGGTGCCGGCTCGCCGAAAGTGATGATCCGATGGTTGTCGAGATCCTCGATCGACTGCGGCTCACCATAACGGTTGATGTAGGATGGCGCGGCATAGACGTGCATGTGCACCGTAAACAGCTTGCGCTGGATGAGGTCCGACTGCTGGGGCTGGCGAAGCCGGATCGCGCAGTCGGCGTGACGCATGTTGACGTCCAGTTCCTCGTTGTCGAGGATGAGCTGGATCGACATTTCCGGATAAAGCTGCAGGAACTCCTGCACCTTGTCCGTCAGCCAGCCCTGGCCAAGTCCGACGGTGGTGGTGACGCGCAGCTTTCCGGACGGCTTTTCCGTCGTCTCCGTCAGCTGGACCTTGACGGTTTCAAGCTTCAGCAGCACGTCATGTGCCGTGCGGTACAGAAGCTCGCCCTGTTCGGTGAGGATCAGGCCACGCGCATGCCGGTGGAAAAGCTTGACCCCGACATCCTGCTCGAGAGCGCTGACCTGGCGGCTGATCGCCGACTGGGAAAGGTGCAGCTTATCCGCAGCGTGGGTAAAGGAGCCCGCCTCCGCAGCTGCATGAAAAATGCGCAGTTTATCCCAGTCGAGCGGAACACCCATCCCCCAAAGATCCTTATTCTGCGGCTTGAACGGCGTCAGCCATCGTGTCGGCGAGCTGGCTCGCGACCGTCGGCTGGATGCCTGCAAGATAACGTTCGGCTTCGAGTGCTGCCATGCAGCCCATGCCTGCGGCCGTAATCGCCTGCCGGAAGGTATCGTCGGTGACGTCACCGGCGGCAAAGACGCCAGGAACGTCCGTCGCGGTGGAATCGGGCGCCGTCCAGAGGTAGCCGTTCGGCTTCATCTTCAGCTTGCCCATGAAGAGCTCGGTCGCCGGAGCATGGCCGATCGCCACGAACACGCCGTGGATGGGGAAGTCGGTGATCTCGCCGGTCTGCGTGTTGCGCAGCTTGACGCCTTCCACCGACGGCGGCAGCGGCGCCTTGGCCGGTTTGCCTGTGATTTCGGCAATCTCCGTGTTCCAGAGCACGTTCACGTTCGGGCGCTGGAAAAGACGTTCGGCGAGGATCTTCTCCGAGCGGAAGCTGTCGCGCCGATGCACGACCGTAACCGATTTGGCAATGTTCGACAGATAAAGCGCTTCCTCGACGGCGGAGTTGCCGCCGCCAACCACGATGACGTCCTTGTTGCGGTAGAAGAAACCGTCGCAGGTGGCGCATGCGGAGACGCCGAAGCCCTGGAACTGCGCTTCGCTTTCCAGCCCAAGCCACTTGGCCTTGGCGCCGGTGGCAATGATCAGCGTATCAGCCGTCCAGACCTGTCCCGAGTCGGTCGAGACGGTGAACGGGCGTCGGCTCATGTCGACGTCGGTCACGAGGTCGTTGACGATTTCCGCACCGACATGGGTCGCCTGCTTCAGCATCTGCTCCATCAGCCATGGGCCCTGGATCGGGTCGCCGAAGCCGGGATAGTTCTCCACGTCGGTGGTGATCATCAGCTGGCCGCCCTGTTCCATGCCGGCAATCAGCACAGGCTTCAGCATTGCGCGAGCAGCATAAATGGCAGCGGTATAACCGGCAGGGCCAGAACCGATGATCAGGACCTCGGTATGACGGGCGGACATGTTGTGATTCCTTTCAAAAACCGATCGCAGCTTTTTCCACCTCCCATATAGGAAGCCGCCATTCGGTCTGCCGCTTTAAAGCGTCATCTAAGGGTGATCCATGCAGCTTTGCAAGGGCAGCCTTGCGTTAACAACAGGACAGTTGGCATGAAAAAGCATCTTCTTGCGTTAGTTGCTGTTTCGTCTAAAAGCTCCTGCGAGCCAAGGGGAAAGATGTGTTTCGCGCTGATCTGGATGCCATCGACATCAAAATCTTGAGGGAGTTGCAGCGCGATGGTCGCATGACCAATGTGGACCTCGCCGAGCGAGTCGGTATTTCCGCGCCGCCATGCCTGCGCCGGGTGCGCAAACTTGAGGAAGCCGGCATCATCGAAGGCTACCACGCGCTCCTCAACGGGCCGAAGCTGGGGTTCGATCTTGTTGCCTTCTGCATGGTCGGCCTCAAGCGTCAGTCGGACGCGGATCTCAAGAGCTTTGCCTCCAAGGTGCAGCAATGGCCGCTGGTGCGGGAGGCTTGGATGGTGAATGGCGACAGCGACTTCCTGCTTCGCTGCGCGGCCCAGAACCTCACCGTCTTCCAGGACTTCGTGATCGAGGTCTTGACCGCCGACGAGCACGTCGACACCGTCCGCACCATGTTGACCATTCGCCAGGTCAAGCAACTGGGGCTGGTGGAGATTTGATTCAGCCGCCCAAGGCATCGAGCTTTAACTTGAACACCCGCTTCTTCCGGGCGGCAATCCACTTATCCTGAAACAGCCGGAACTGTTTCGCCGCGCCGTAGTACCATTTCCGCTTGTTCGTCTTGCGGGCGGTGCCGGCGCCGGACAGAATCTGGCTTGCGGCTTCGGTCGTCGTCACGGGGGCCGGCCAGAAGGAATAACCGTGGCCCGTGCGGGTCAGCCAGTAGCGGAAGTAGTTGTCGACCGGTGCGAAGATCTTCGCATGTTCGTCAACAAAGCGACGTGCACCTTCGCGTGACCAGACGATCGCGCTCGTCGTCATCGGGAAATAGTGGGCCGCGACCAGCTCGCATTGGTGGCTGCCGATCGTGTAGCGCTTCAGCGGCGTGGCGATCTTCAGCTTGTTGTTGCCGGTATTGATGAGCAGCCAATCGGGGTCGACGCTGTTCAGATCCGCCAGTGCCTGCATGAGCAGCTCGACCGGATTGCAGAGCGGCAACGCATCATCTTCGAGAACCAGCGCATAAGGCGCATCTGACTGGAGGAACGCCTCGGCAACTTTGAGATGGCTCAGGTAGCAGCCAATTTCGCCGCCAACGAGGCTGCGGCCCATGTACCGTTCGGCACGCTCAGCATCGTATTCGGGCAGCGTCGAGAGGTCCATCTTCCGTCCATCGACGGCCGCCACGCGCTCGAAGTCGATGCCGAAGCCGGCAAGCCGCTCGGTGATCGCGGCAAGGCGGTCGGTGCTTCCGTCCAGGTTGATCACATAGGTTTTGAGCAAGGACATGAAATCTTCCGGCAGGACGATGTTTGTCTGCGCATCTAGTGCGCGGCTGATGTCATTGCGATAGTTTCTTTGGCTCGCCGATGGAAGAGCCCTGCCGCGTTCTGTGCCTGATCTTTTGGCGCTTCAGAGCTTTGCTCTTGCAGAGCTTGGCCAACCATAAGATATAGGCGGCGCTGCCCGGATGGCCGCTGATGGTCAAGCAGCATGGCAGAGACGAGGGCAGACATGACGTTTCGGGTTCACCAGTACATTTTCGGCAAGGACGGCGGTGCGGAAAAATTCTTCGTGCACCTGGTCGGCGCGCTTCACCGCAGGGGCGTGGAGCAGACGACGGTGATGCGCTGGAACCGTCGCTGGAAGCCCGATGTCGAGAAACATTCGCGCGTCATCGAAAGCAACTTCCGCAATCTGTCCATCGACCGCATCCTGCTGCCGATCAAGGTGCTGCAGCTTGCCAAGAAGGACAAGGCCGACGCCATCATCTCGTGGTCGACCCGCGGCGCGCGGCTGATGCCGGACTACAAGGGTGGCATCAAGCTTTCGCGTCTTGGTGATTACCCCACGCATCTCGGCTACTTCAAGAACTCCGACATCCTCGTCTGCAATACCCCTGGTATTGCTGATCACGTGCGCAACAACCTCGGCTGGAATCGCGGCGTCGAGGTGATCTCGAACTTCACCGACACCAGCATCGTTGCGCCGATTTCGCGCTCTGTCGCCAATACACCCGATGGCGTGCCGCTGGTGATGACGATGGCCCGTTTCGTCAAGCGCAAGCGCATCCACCTGCTGATCGAGGCGATGGCTGCGGTGCCGGGCGCCTATCTCTGGATCGCCGGCGAGGGGGAGGAGAACGAGGCGCTGCATGCCGTGGTGAAGGAACACAAGCTCGAGGAGCGCGTGCGCTTCCTCGGCTGGCAGAAGGATGCGCGGCCCTATGTTGCCGCGGCCGACATGTTCATCATGCCGTCCAGCCACGAGCCGCTGGGCAATGTGATTTTCGAGGCCTGGGCGCAAGGCAAGCCAGTTGTTTCTTCCCGGTCCGAAGGTCCGTCCTGGTTCATGCGCGACGGCGAGAACGGCCTGCTGGTCGATATTGATGATGTCGCCGGCTTCAGCCGCGCCATCAACCAGTTGATTGCCGACAAGGCGCTGGCAAAGAGCCTGGGCGAGGGCGGTCGGGCGACGCTCGTGGGGCAGTTCTCGGAAGACGCCGTCTGCGACGCCTATATCGACCTCTTCAAGCGCAAGCCGCAGCGGTAGGTTTCGAGCGCTAGCGGATGCCGGCGTAGAAGTTGCCAATCCGCTTCGCTTCACCTTCGATCGCAAAGTTTTCCGTGGCGTGGACGTGGGCGCGTTTTGCGGCGACAGCGCGGCGTGTCGCGTCGTCCATCCAGGTGGCTGCGGCAATGACCATGGCGTCCAGGTCGTCACGCGCAATGATGACGCCGGTTTCTTCGACGCCGGTTGCGATGAGTTCCGGGAAGGCGCCGACATTGGTCGCGACAACCGGCACGCCGGTCGCCATGGCCTCAAGCGGCGTCAGGCCAAACCCTTCCCAGCGCTGCGGGGCGATGAAGAGGTCGAGCGCGCGATACCAATCGTTGATGTTGGTGTGCTCACCGACAAAGCGGATGCGGTCTGCAAGGCCGGCAGCATTCACCCGTGCCTTCAGTTCATCCTCAAACCTGACATGCTTGCTTGTCGCGCGCCCGGCAACCACCGCAGTCCAGTTTGGCCGCGACGGCAGGAGGCGGATCATCGCGTCCACGAAAAGGTCGGTGCCCTTCTGGTGGCGCACGCGGCCAAAGCAGCCGATGATGTTGGCCTTCGGATCAAGTCCGCACTGGTGCTTGGCTTCAGCCTTGTCCGCCGGTGGCGAAAAGCGCTCGGTGTCGATGCCGTGCAATATGACCGTGTTTGGCACCTCCAGATAGGCGGAAGTCTTGCCGCAGACGGCTATCACGCCATCCATGCGCGAGATCAGCCACTTGGTCCAGCCGGTATGCTTGCGTTGCGAGGCCGAGGTGAAGACGACCTTCAACGGCATGCGCAGGACATCGCGCATGAGGATTGCCGGCAACATCTCGATGTTGCGGCGGGCATGCCAGATCCGGAAGCGCTTGCCACGCGGCGCCTTCCACAGCGCTGGCAGATCGCGAAAACGGACATGGGGCAGGGTATCCGGCAAGCCGGGACCAAGCGCCGCGACCTTCTGGCCGAGTGCGCGCTGGATCGGTATCAGTTGGATGATCGTCGAGGTGACGCCGGAAAGCCGCTTCTTGAAGTTCGGCGCGATGATTTCGGCGTCACGGATATCGACAATGGCGGGATTGTCGTTTCTTGCCCCGCTGGAAGGCACGGAATCAGCCCCAGGATACGGAGAGGATCTCGTAGGCCTTGGAGCCGCCCGGTGCGACGACTTCGATGGAATCCCCCTTCTCCTTGCCGATCATCGCACGGGCGATGGGCGAGGAGATGGAAATGCGGCCAGCCTTCACGTCAGCTTCCTGATCGCCGACAATCTGGTAGACCTTTTCTTCTTCGGTATCTTCGTCGACGAGCTTCACCGTCGCACCGAACTTGATCTTCGAACCCGACATCTTGGACAGATCGATCACCTCGGCACGGGCGGTCAGATCTTCCAGTTCGGTGATGCGGCCTTCGTTGTGGCTCTGGGCTTCCTTGGCGGCATGATATTCAGCATTTTCCGAAAGGTCGCCATGGGCGCGCGCTTCCGCAATAGCCTCAATGATACGGGGACGCTCTTCCTGCTGGCGCCAGCGCAACTCCTCCTGAAGCTGTGCAAAGCCATTCTGCGTCATCGGTACCTTATCAACCATTTCCTTGTCCTTCAGGCGGTGCCCGCGGATGCGGCGGACACAAAAAGAAACAGGTTCCGGAGTAAAACTTCGGAACCATTCGCAAACCCAGAATTTAGGGCACTATAACAGAAATTCGACAATCATCGCCAGAATTTTTGCGTGACTGCCGAGCCCAATCCCTAACCTTCTCAATCAGAATCCATGCCGCTGCATTTGTCAATGTCTTGACGTCCGCGAGGAGAACATTTAGAGAACGAGCTAATGAAGAAGTCGCTGAAAGAACGTCTGGCTATCCTCTCCGATGCCGCCAAATATGATGCTTCCTGCGCATCGAGCGGGACGTCGAAACGCGATTCCCTCGGCTCCGGCGGTCTTGGCTCGACGGAAGGTTCGGGCATCTGCCATGCCTATGCGCCGGATGGGCGGTGCATCTCGCTGCTGAAGATCCTGCTCACCAACTTCTGCATCTATGACTGCGCCTATTGCATCAACCGCTCGTCCAGCAACGTGGAGCGCGCCCGGTTTACGCCGGAAGAGGTGATTTGGCTGACGCTCGAATTCTATCGGCGCAACTATATCGAAGGTCTTTTCCTTTCCTCCGGCATCATTCGTTCCTCCGACCACACCATGGAGGAGATGGTGAGAATCGCGCGCGAACTGCGTACGGTCCATAACTTCCGCGGCTATATCCACCTGAAAACGATTCCCGAAGCCTCCGCGCACCTGATCGAGGAGGCGGGGCTTTATGCCGACCGCCTGTCGATCAACATCGAGCTGCCAACGGACGCGGGCATCGGCAAGTTCGCACCGGAAAAGCGGCCGGACAACATCCGTCAGTCGATGGGCAACCTGCGGCTCAAGATGGAGGAAATGGCCGAGCCGACGCTACAGACGAAGCGGCGCAAGAAGTTTGCGCCGGCGGGCCAGAGCACGCAGATGATCGTGGGGGCGGATGGCGCCAATGACGCCACCATCCTCGGCACCAGCGCGCGGCTCTACGGCAGCTATGGCCTGAAACGCGTTTATTATTCGGCCTTCAGCCCCATTCCTGATTCATCGAAGAACCTGCCGCTGATCAAGCCGCCTTTGATGCGCGAGCACCGACTTTACCAGGCGGATTGGCTGTACCGCTTCTACGGCTTCGACATCGGCGAGATCACCTCGACGCGGGCGGACGGCATGCTGGATCTCGATCTCGACCCGAAGCTCGCCTGGGCACTCGCGCATCGCGAACAGTTTCCGGTGGACGTCAACCGCGCCGACAAGGAGAAGCTGCTGCGCGTGCCGGGGCTTGGCACGAAGACCGTGAAGAGCATCCTGTCCGCGCGCCGCTTCCGGCGTCTGCGGCTCGATGACCTGAAGCGGCTTGGGGTATCTCTGCGCAAGATACAGCCCTTCGTCACGGCCGAAGGCTGGATGCCACACCGGCTCGTCGACCGGCCGGACCTTCGCGCCATGTTCGAGCCGAAGCCGGAGCAGCTTTCACTGTTATGATCTATCGCTATGCGCTGAGGGGCAGGGGGGACCTGACGGAGTGGCGTGACGCCGCCCGCGCTTACCTGAGTGCCGGCATCCCGCCGGAGATGATCGACTGGCGTAGCATGGATGATGCCGACGGCCTGTTCGGCTTTGACGACAATCGATTGCCGGACCCATTGCCCAACCAGCCGCCGCTCCATGTGCCGCCGGCCTTCATCAAGCTCGCGGGTGCCGTGATCTGCCATTCCGACCCCAGCCGGTTCGCGCTGCTGTATCGCATGCTGTTTCGGCTGGCGCATGACCGGCGGCTTTTGCAGATGTCGTCTGATGCTGATGTGGTGATGGCGCAGCGGATGGCGAAATACGTCGGGCGCGACTACCACAAGATGACAGCCTTCGTTCGCTTCAAGGAGATGCCGCTGCCGGAGGGCGTCGCGGGGCGTCGGCGCTTCATTTCCTGGTTCGAACCGGACCACTTCATTGTCGATCGGGTGGCGCCTTTCTTTCAGCACCGCTTCACCGACATGGACTGGCTGATCATGACGCCGAAGGGATCCGCGTCGTGGGATGGCGAGAGGCTGCGCACCAGCGACGATCCGGCGGAGAAGCCGGACCTGCGCGACGAGACTGACGAGCTTTGGCGCACCTACTACGCCTCCATCTTCAATCCGGCGCGGCTGAAGGTGAAGATGATGACGAAGGAGATGCCCAAGAGATATTGGAAGAACCTGCCCGAGGCGGAGCTGATCCCGAGCCTGATCGCCAATGCCGAGGCGAGCGTGATGGAGATGGCGCGCAAGGCGGCCAGCGAACCGCTTCCCTTCCATCACCGGCTGCAGGAGGCGGCGGCGAATGCGCCGGTGCCGTCAAAGCCTCCCGCGGGAACACTGCCGGCCCTGAAGGAAGAGGCGCGCAGTTGCACGCGCTGCGACATCTATTGCCGCGCGACGCAAACCGTCTTCGGGGAAGGGCCGCCGGATGCCAAGGTGATGTTCGTGGGCGAGCAGCCGGGCGACCAGGAGGATCTGGCCGGCAAGCCCTTCGTCGGTCCAGCGGGCAAGCTCTTCAACGACACCCTCGCTCTGGTCGGCATCGATCGGCAGTCGCTTTATATCACCAACGCCGTCAAGCACTTCAAATACGAGCCGCGCGGCAAGCGGCGCATCCATCAGAAGCCGAACTTGGGCGAGGTGCGCCAGTGTCGCTGGTGGCTAACGCAGGAACTGGAACTTGTGAAGCCGAAGCTCGTCGTCGCCATGGGCGCCACGGCGCTGTTTGCGCTCACCGACATGCGGCAGCGGCTGGAGGATGTGCGCGGGGAACCAATCGCCATGGAGGATGGACGGGTGCTGTTTGTTACCGTGCACCCGTCATATCTGCTGCGCATCCCGGATGAGGGGCGAAAGGCGGAGGAACTGATCCGCTTCAGGGAAGACATGAGCAAGATCAGCCGCCTGGCAGCATGATCCTGCTCGGGGAGGCCGGTTCAGCGCTCTGCAACCGATGACGTGACATAGGCGTCGAGGCGCGCCAGCGTCTGTTTGCCGCCATCGACCGCGCCGTACTTCAGCGATCCTTCCTTGGCTTCCGGTGTGGGGAAAACAAGCGTGATGGTGATCCGGGTGCCCGTGCCTTCGGTCTTTAGCGTGATCGAGCCTTCAAACCAGGCGGGTTCGCCGATCTCGGCGCCGTGGTCGTAAGTGATCCGCTCGGGCGGCGAGATTTCCGTGTAGCGGATCCAGTTCGGCCAGTCCTTGTCCGGCCCGTGCATCGTGTAGAGCCAGAGGCCGCCGACAGAGAAGTCCATCTCGTGCGTTTCGGTGATGAAGCCATCCGGGCCCCACCATTGGTCAAGGTGCCTCGCCTCTGTCAGCATCTGGAAGACAAGATCGCGCGGGGCGGCAATCAGGCGGTCGACTTGGATCATCCTGTCGCTGTGGTCTACTGTCGTCATGTCAGCTTCCTTTGTTCAGCTGTTGGAGGAGGTCCTCGAGGCGGTCGAAATTCTGTTCATTGGCGGCGGCAATGAATTTCTTGAGCTGCAGGTTCTCTTCCGTCGCGTCGAACAGCATCCGCCAGTGCATCCGGGTGCCGTCCGTCTCAGGCTCGAAGCGGATTTCCATCGTGTAGACATGCATCGGCTCATGATGGAGGAAGGCGAGGCGTTCACCGGGGATGATCTCCCCGAAGGTCAGCCGGTTGTCGAAGTCGGTGCCGTTCGAGGCGGTCATGGTGATGCGCCAGGTGCCGCCGGGGCGGAAATCGAACTCATGGATCCTGTTGGTAAAGCCATGCGGTCCCCACCATTGCTCCAGATGATCCGGATTGGAGAAGGCGCCGAAAAGTGTGTGCGCGTCGATGGCGAAGAGCCGTTCGTTGAGGATCTCCATCTTGTCGGTCATCACTCGTCCTCCTTGGTTTCGTCCTTTGCCTGCAGGGTCGCCAGGTAATCTTCGAGCCGATCAAGGCGCCGGTCCCAAAGCTGCCGGTATTCCTCCAGCCAGTTGTCGAGCGCCTTCAGCGGCTCGGGCTCCAGGCGGCAAGGGCGCCATTGGGCGTTGCGTCCGCGCGAGATGAGCTTGGCCCTCTCGAGAACCTTCAGATGCTTGGAGATCGCCGGCAGGCTCATGTCGAACGGCTCGGCAAGCTCGTTCACGGTCGCTTCCCCGGTTGCAAGCCGCGCGATGATGGCCCGCCGTGTGGGATCGGCAAGGGCAGAGAGCGTGCTGGAGAGCGGATCAACCTGCATAAGTTAGCCATCTGGTTAATTAACTTAAAGGCTAAATAACATCGACGGAAAAGCCGGTCAAGTCTCCCTGACCGGCTGAAGGTTGTCGGCTTAGAAGTAGCTCTGCAGCGGGCGAACTTCGAGGTTGCCGGCCTTGAGAGCCTTGATCGCCAAGGCTGCCGCTTCAGCGCCTGCCATGGTGGTGTAGTAGGGCACCTTCTGCATCAGGGTCGCGCGGCGCAGCGATTTCGAATCCGAGATCGCCTTGTTACCGTCCGTCGTGTTGATGACGAGCTGGACCTGACGGTTGCGGATAGCGTCCTCGATATGCGGACGGCCTTCGAGCACCTTGTTGATCTTGGTGGCTTCGATGCCGTTTTCGCCCAGGAACCGTGCCGTGCCGCCGGATGCCATCACCTTGAAGCCGATTTCAACCAGGATGCGGATTGCCGGCAGGACGCGGATCTTGTCCTCGTCGCGAACCGACACGAAGACGGTGCCATTGCGCGGCAGCTCGACCCCGGCGCCCAGCTGCGACTTGGCGAATGCCAGTGCAAAGTCCGTGTCGAGGCCGATGACCTCACCGGTGGAGCGCATTTCCGGGCCAAGCAGCGTATCGACGCCGGCGAACTTGGCGAACGGGAAGACGGCTTCCTTGACCGCAATGTGCTTCAGGTTGCGCGGATCAGGCTTCTTGCCGTAGGCGGCAAAGGTGGCATCGAGCTTCTCGCCGGCCATGATGCGGGCTGCGATCTTGGCGATCGGAGCGCCGATCGTCTTGGCTACGAATGGCACGGTACGCGACGCGCGCGGATTGACTTCGAGCACGTAGATTACGCCGTCCTTGATGGCGAACTGGACGTTCATCAGGCCGCCAACATTGAGAGCCTTGGCCATGGCGGTTGCCTGGCGCTCCAGTTCGTCGATCGTTTCCTTGGACAGCGTGCGCGGCGGCAGCGAGCAGGCAGAGTCACCGGAATGGATGCCGGCTTCTTCGATATGCTCCATGATCCCAGCGACATAGACATCGGTACCGTCGCTCAGGGCATCCACGTCGACTTCGATTGCGTTGGTCAGGTAGCTGTCGAACAGAAGTGGGTTCTTGCCGAGCAGCGTGTTGATCTGGCCCGTCTTGTCGTTCGGGTAACGCTGCTTGATGTCTTCTGGAACAAGGCCCGGGACCGTGTCGAGCAGGTAGGTCTGCAGCATCGATTCTGAGTGGATGATCTGCATTGCGCGGCCGCCGAGAACGTAAGACGGGCGCACGACGAGCGGGAAGCCGATTTCGGAAGCAACAAGGCGCGCCTGTTCAACGGAATAGGCAATGCCGTTGTTCGGCTGGTTGAGGTCGAGCTTCATGAGAAGCTTCTGGAACCGGTCGCGGTCTTCGGCGAGGTCGATCATGTCCGGCGCGGTGCCGAGGATCGGGATGCCGTTCTTTTCCAGCGCTTCGGCGAGCTTCAGCGGGGTCTGGCCTCCGAACTGGACGATCACGCCGACGACTTCACCCTTTTCCTGTTCCGCGCGTAGGATCTCGATCACGTCCTCTGCCGTGAGCGGCTCGAAATACAGGCGGTCGGAGGTGTCGTAGTCGGTCGACACGGTTTCCGGGTTGCAGTTGATCATGATCGCTTCATAGCCGGCATCCTTCAGCGCGAAGGCCGCGTGGCAGCAGCAATAATCGAACTCGATGCCCTGGCCGATGCGGTTCGGGCCGCCGCCGAGGATGACAACCTTCTTGGCGGTCGACACTTCGGCTTCCGAACGAAGGGCCCCGACAAACGGCGTCTCGTAGGTCGAGTACATGTAGGCCGTCGGCGACGCGAATTCGGCAGCGCAAGTGTCGATGCGCTTGAAGACCGGACGGACGTTGAGTGAGTTGCGCAGTTCCGCCACTTCCTTCGGACGCTTGCCCGTGAGCGAGGCGAGGCGGGCGTCGGAGAAGCCCATCGCCTTCAGCATGCGCAGGTTTTCAGTGTCCGTCGGCAGGCCGTGCTCGCGGATGCGCGCTTCCATGTCGACGATCGCCTTCAACTGGGCGATGAACCACGGATCAATCTTGCAGCCTTCGTGAACCTCAGCTTCGGACATGCCGAGGCGCAGCGCCTGGGCGACCATGCGCAGGCGGTTCGGGGTAGGGGTGCCAATTGCGGCGCGGATGGCGTTCTTGCTGTTGTCGCCGTCGTCCAGGCCCGGGATCTCAATCTCGTCGAGGCCGGTGAGGCCGGTTTCTAGGCCACGGAGTGCCTTCTGCAGCGACTCTGCAAAGGTGCGGCCGATCGCCATGACTTCACCGACCGACTTCATGGCCGTGGTGAGGATCGGCTCGGCGCCCGGGAATTTCTCGAAGGCGAAACGCGGGATCTTGGTGACGACATAGTCGATCGATGGTTCGAACGAAGCGGGCGTTGCGCCACCGGTGATATCGTTTTCCAGTTCGTCGAGCGTATAGCCCACTGCAAGCTTGGCGGCGACCTTGGCAATCGGGAAGCCGGTTGCCTTGGAAGCCAGCGCCGAGGAGCGCGACACGCGCGGGTTCATCTCGATGACGACGAGGCGGCCGTCCTTCGGGTTGACAGCGAACTGAACGTTTGAGCCGCCGGTTTCGACGCCGATCTCGCGCAGCACCGCAATCGAGGCGTTACGCATGATCTGGTATTCTTTGTCGGTCAGCGTCAGCGCCGGTGCGACGGTGATGGAGTCGCCGGTATGGACGCCCATCGGGTCGATATTTTCGATCGAGCAGATGATGATGCAGTTGTCCGCCTTGTCGCGGATTACCTCCATCTCATACTCCTTCCAGCCGAGTACCGATTCTTCGATCAGCACCTCGGTGGTGGGGGAGGCGTCGAGGCCGGAACTGACGATTTCGAAGAACTCCGAGCGGTTGTAGGCGATGCCGCCGCCGGTGCCGCCGAGCGTGAACGACGGGCGGATGATCGCCGGCAGGCCGACGACATCGATCGCCTGGGCGGCGATCGCCATGGCATGGCTCATGTAGCGCTGCTTGCGGTCGCTTTCGCCGAGGTTCCACTGATTTTCCAGCTCATCAAGCGCCTTGTCGAGTTCGGCGCCGGAGAGGCTTTCGCGCAGCTTCGCGCGCTCGGCTTCATGGGTCTTGCGGTCGGCATCCTTGATGTCGGTGGCATTGGCCAGCATCGACTTCGGCGTTTCAAGACCGATCTTGGCCATGGCTTCGCGGAACAGCGCGCGGTCCTCGGCCTTGTCGATTGCGGCGGGCTTGGCGCCGATCATCTCGACATTGTAGCGATCGAGCACGCCCATGCGCTTGAGCGAAAGCGCGGTGTTGAGCGCGGTCTGGCCGCCCATGGTCGGCAGGAGCGCGTCGGGCCGCTCCTTGGCAATGATCTTGGCCACCACTTCCGGCGTAATCGGCTCGACATAGGTCGCATCGGCGAGCCCCGGATCGGTCATGATCGTGGCCGGGTTGGAGTTGACCAGGATGACCCGGTACCCTTCTTCGCGCAGCGCCTTGCAGGCCTGGGTTCCGGAATAGTCGAATTCGCATGCCTGCCCGATGACGATCGGACCCGCGCCGATGATGAGGATCGATTTAATGTCTTGGCGCTTGGGCATGGTCTTCTTCCGCTTTTTTCCTGCGCGAAAAGCCGGCACGGTGATGGGTTCACCGGTCGGGCGGGCGCGTCTGTTCTTTTCAGGCTAGACGCGGCTTATAGGCAAATGTTGTCCGAAGCGGAACCCCATAAATCCGCTAATCGACAGGAATCGACAGCGCACGCGCTGCAGGCATCATCAACCGTACCGGAAGTGGCAAAGCTGACATGGACAGTAGGTTGCAAGAAGAATAAGTAACCGCTGTCACAGCATTGCAGCAACGGCCATCCCAGACGAAGACCGCTTGCGCGGAGGAGATCAGATGGCAGACGCAACCTCGAAACCCGTTTCCATCTCCGTCAGCGAGGTCAAGCCGGCCGTCTCCATGGATGTGACGGTACTCCCGGTCATCCTGGCGGTCAGCTTCTGTCACATGATCAACGACATCATGCAGTCGATGATCTCGTCGATCTATCCGATGCTGAAGACCGACTATGCGCTGGACTTCTGGCAGATCGGCATGCTGACGCTTGCCTTTCAGTGCACGGCCTCGCTGCTGCAGCCGGTGATCGGCATCGTCACCGACAAGAAGCCGTTCCCATATTCGCTGCCGGTCGGGATGACCTCGACGCTGATCGGTCTCGTCATGCTGGCGACGGCGCATTCCTACGCCATGCTGGTTGTCGCCGCTTCCCTGATCGGCATTGGTTCGGCGGTCTTCCATCCCGAATCGTCGCGCGTCGCGCGCCTTGCATCCGGCGGCCGGTTCGGTTTTGCGCAATCCGTATTTCAGGTTGGTGGCAATTTCGGCCAGTCGATCGGACCGCTGCTTGCAGCCTTCATCATCGTGCCGAATGGTCAGAAGAGCGTCATCTGGTTCTCCGTTGGCGCGCTCCTCGGCATCATCATCCTGTCTCGCGTTGCGCGCTGGTACAAGGGGCACATGGCGGCCAATAAGGGCCGCAAGCGTGCCGTGAACACGCACAATCTGTCGAGGCGGACGGTGGTGATCTCGCTCGTCGTGCTCACCATCCTGACCTTCTCGAAGAACGCCTACATGGCGTCGATCAACAGCTATTACACGTTCTTTGTCATCGAGCGTTTCCAGGTAAGCGTGCAGCAGTCGCAGATCATGCTCTTCATCTTCCTCGGCGCTGTGGCGCTCGGCACAGTGATTGGAGGACTGATCGGCGACAAGTTCGGCTCGAAGGTGGTGATCTGGTTCTCCATCCTCGGCGTGCTTCCGTTCACGCTGGCGATGCCGTTTGCCAACCTGCCGGTGACGATCGCGCTGTCGGCGATCATCGGCTTCATCATGGCCTCGTCCTTCCCGGCCATCGTCGTCATGGCGCAGGAGCTTGTCCCGGGCCGCGTCGGCATGGTTGCCGGCATTTTCTTTGGCATTGCCTTTGGCATCGGCGGCATTGCCGCGGCGGCGCTTGGCCTGTTTGCCGACCACTACGGCATCGTCTTCGTCTATAATGTCTGTGCCTTCCTCCCGGCACTCGGCTTGCTGACAGTGTTCCTGCCGGGCAAGAAGGATTTGCGCGTCGCGTGAGTCGCAGGCTCCCGCAAATCACGCTGGACGGATCACTTTCCGTCCGCCAGCGTTATGCCGCGCAAGGCCGCGCTTTGCCCGAGAGGAGTCCGAGAGATGGAATGGAGAGGTCGTCGTCAGTCGAACAACGTTGAGGATCGCCGTGGCGCCTCCATGGGCAGTCCCCTGGGGCGAGGCGGTTTTCGCATCCCGGTCGGCGGCCGGCGTGGCGGCGGAGGGCTCAGCATCGGCGGGATCGTGATGATCCTGATCATCTGCTGGATCACCGGCATCAACCCGCTGACGCTGCTGTCCGGCGGTGATATCGACATGGGAGGCTCGAGCTACCAGCAGTCGGCACCGGGCAAGACGGCCAACGACGAGACGACGCAGTTCGTCCGCACTGTACTGGCAGAGACGGAAGACACCTGGAAGGGCATTTTCGAGGCGGGCGGCGCACGCTACGAGGAGCCGACGCTGGTGCTGTTTTCCGGTCAGGTCAACTCAGCATGCGGCTTCGCATCGTCCGCGACCGGCCCGTTCTACTGCCCCGTCGACAAGAAGCTTTACCTCGACACCGACTTCTTCCGCGAGCTTGAGCAGCGTTTCGAAGCTGCCGGTGATTTTGCGCAAGCCTATGTCATCGCCCACGAAGTCGGGCACCATGTGCAGAACCTCACCGGCGTCCTGCCGAAATTCAACCAGGCACGCCAGCGGATGAGCGAGGTTGAAGCGAACCAGATGTCGATCCGCGTCGAGCTCCAGGCCGATTGCTATGCAGGTGTCTGGGGCAAGTTCACCGACCAGAAGGGCGTCCTGAGCGAAGGCGATCTGGAGGAGGCGCTGAATGCGGCCCAGCAGATTGGTGACGACACGCTGCAGAAGCGCAGCCAGGGTTACGTGGTGCCGGAAAGCTTCAACCATGGCACGTCCGCGCAGCGCATGACCTGGTTCAAGCGCGGCTTCGACAGCGGCGACATGCGGGCATGCGACACCTTTTCCGGCGCTGTCTGAACAACGCTGACTTCTAAAGACGCCGGGTGTTGAGCACCCGGCGTCTTTCGCCGTTGATGAATATCATCAAAACTTTTGAAATGTTCACGTATTGTTTACGTGGACGTTCGCCGCTAAGTAGCGTCGGCGACTAGGTCGCACTTCCAGAACATGTTTTTGCTGGAGTGACCTCCCAATGCTTGACCCGAAATTCGTGCGTCGCGGCCTGTTCCTGGTCTTCATGATCCTGTTTCTCGATATCATCGGGATCGCGATCATCATGCCGGTGCTGCCGACATTCCTGCGTGAGCTCACAGGCGACGATGTCAGCGGCGCTGCCGTCGATGGCGGCTGGCTGCTGCTGATCTATTCGGCGATGCAGTTCCTGTTTGCGCCGCTGCTCGGCAACCTGTCGGACCGTTTCGGCCGCCGGCCGATCCTGCTCGCTTCGGTGCTGACCTTTGCGGTCGACAACCTGATCTGCGCGGCCGCCACGAGTTTCTGGATGCTGTTCGTCGGCCGCACGCTGGCTGGTATCTCCGGTGGAAGCTTTGCGACCTGTTCCGCCTATATCGCCGACATCAGCACCGACGAGACGCGTGCCAAGAACTTCGGCCTCATCGGCATTGCCTTCGGCGTCGGTTTTACAGTCGGGCCGGTGATAGGCGGTTTGCTCGGCGAACTTGGTCCGCGTGCGCCGTTCCTGGCGGCGGGCCTGTTGTCGCTCGCGAACTTCATCGCGGCTTGGTTCCTGCTGCCGGAAACGCTGGAGAAGGCGAACCGTCGGACCTTTGAACTGAAGCGCGCCAACCCGTTCGGCGCGTTGAAGCAGATGCGTCATTACCCCGGTATCGGCTGGGTCATGCTGGTGATGTTCCTGTATTGGCTGGCGCATGCCGTTTATCCGTCCGTATGGTCCTTCGTGTCGGCCTATCGCTATAACTGGAGCGAAGGGCAGATCGGGCTGTCGCTCGGAATGTTTGGCATCTGCGCGGCAATCGTCATGGGTTTCGTGCTGCCGAAACTGGTGCCGGTTCTGGGCGAATGGCGCACCGCGGTCCTCGGCTTGAGCTTCTCGTGCCTCGGGCTGTTGGGCTATGCCTTCGCCTGGCAGGGCTGGGTCGTTTACGCTGTCATCCTGCTGACGACGATTGAAAATGTCGGAGATCCGGCGCTGCGAAGCATTGCTTCGGCCAAGGTGCCTGCGTCGGCGCAAGGTGAGTTGCAGGGCGCGATCACCAGCCTGACCAGCCTGACGACCATCATCGGCCCGGCGATCTTCACCCAGCTCTTCAGCGCGTTTACGGGCGAGGGGGCTGCAGTGGAATTTGCCGGTGCGCCTTATTTCATGGCGGCCATCTTCATGGCGTTGGCCATCACTGTCTTCCTCTTGCGCATCTCGCGCAAGGATGAGGCGGCGGTGGCCGCGCAGCCGGAACTTTCACATCAAGTTCCGTGAAGTAACGTCCACAAATTCTGTTGGATGAACCGCCAAGGTTGCTGCCTTCAGGTGCCTGATCTATAGGCATTGGCAGCCGCCGCTGCCCAAATGGGTTGCGGCGTTTTCGTCTTTGGAGAGTGCCATGTCGACCCAGTCAGCCATCGTTGACCGGAGCCATAACAATTCGTGGTCCACGCATGCCCGCGCAACGGTTGCGCTCGGCGTGCCGCTGGTGGGGGCGCAGCTGGCGCAGATGGCTATCCACACAACGGACGTCATCCTGGTCGGCTGGCTCGGCACCACGGAACTCGCGTCTGTCGTGCTTGCAACGCAGATGTTCTTCCTGGTCTTCATCTTCGGCACAGGCTTCACCAGCGCCGTCGTGCCGCTGGTTGCCCAGGCGATCGGCCACAATGATCCGGTTGGCGTGCGGCGTTCAGTGCGCATGGGGCTATGGATCGTGCTGGCTTACGGCGTGCTCACCGCGCCGCTGTTGTGGTTCGCCGAACCGATCCTGCTGCGTCTCGGCCAGGAGCCGGATGTCGCCGCGAACGCACAAAGCTACCTGCGCATTGCGCTTTGGGGCCTGTTCCCGGCGCTCGGACTGATGGCGCTCAGAAGCTTTGTCACCGGGCTCGAGAAGGGCGGCATCGTGCTTTACGTGACGATCGGCATGTTCTTCATGAACCTGCTTGTCGCCTACACGCTGATCTTTGGCCATTTCGGCGCACCGGCGCTTGGGCTGCACGGGGCGGCAATCGCGGCCGTTTCGGCAAACCTCACCGGCTTCCTCATCGCGCTCCTTTATGTCGGGAGCCAGCCGCGGATGCGCAGCTTCGAGATCTTCGTCCGGTTCTGGCGGCCGGACTGGTCGATGCTGTGGGAGATCTTCATGCTGGGCCTGCCGATCAGCTTCACGATCCTGGCGGAGACGAGCCTGTTTTCGGCTGCGTCACTGCTCATGGGGATGATCGGCAAGCTGCAGCTTGCGGCTCACGGCATTGCCCTGCAACTGGCGTCCATCGCCTTCATGATCCCGCTCGGGCTCGCACAGGTGGCAACGGTGCGCGTCGGCTTGGCGAACGGTCGAGATGACATGGTTGGCGTGCGTCGTGCGGGTGTTGCAGTGCTTGCGATCAGCATCCTGTTCACCGCGGTTGGCGGCGTGCTTTATGCGGTGGCGCCGGCCTTCTTCGGCGGCCTCTTTCTCGATACGCGGCAGCCGGATGCCGCCGAGGTGCTGGCGCTTGCCGTGCCGCTGATCATCATCGCCGGTGCCTTCCAGCTCGTGGATGGCTTGCAGGCTGTGGCGGCTGGTCTGCTGCGCGGCTTGAAGGATACCAAGGTGCCGATGCTCCTGGCGCTGATTGCCTATTGGCCGATCGGCTTCGTGTTTGCCTGGATCTTTGCCTTCCCGCTCGGCTTCAAGGGCGAGGGGGTCTGGTTCGGCTTCGTGATGGGGCTTGCTGCTGCGGCGGCGCTGCTTTGCGGCCGGTTCTGGATGCTGGTTCGCCGCTAAACAAAAAGCCCGCCGAAATGGCGGGCTTTTTTAGCTTCTCTTGAGATTTCTCAGCGTTCGGCAAGTGCCGGTTCGCCCTTCTTCTCGCGCACCAGGTTGATGAAGCGGCGGAAGAGATAGTGGCTGTCCTGCGGGCCGGGCGAAGCTTCCGGATGGTGCTGGACCGAGAACACCGGCTTGCCCGCCAGTCTCAGGCCGCAATTGGTGTTGTCGAAGAGCGAGATGTGAGTCTCTTCAACGCCTTCCGGCAAAGTGCTCGAGTTGATCGCGAAGCCGTGGTTCATGGAGACGATCTCCACCTTGCCGGTGGTGTGGTCCTTCACCGGGTGGTTCGCGCCGTGGTGACCCTGGTGCATCTTCTCCGTCTTGGCGCCGAGCGCCAGGCCGAGGATCTGGTGGCCGAGGCAGATGCCGAAGGTCGGGATGTCGGTCTTTATGAGGTTCTGGATCACCGGAACGGCATATTCGCCAGTTGCCGCCGGGTCCCCCGGGCCGTTAGACAGGAAAATGCCATCCGGCTTCAGCGCCAGGATGTCTTCCGCCGAGGTCTGTGCCGGAACGACGGTCACCTTGCAATCAAGGCCGGTGAAGAGGCGCAGGATGTTGCGCTTTACGCCGTAGTCAACGCAAACGATGTGGTACTTGGCGTCTTCCGGGTTGAGGTCATCGAAGCCCTCGTTCCAGACCCAGGGCTTCTGCGTCCACTGCGACGACTGGCCAGACGTGGCTTCCTTGGCGAGATCGAGACCTTCCAGACCGCTCCAGGCCTTGGCTTCAGCCTTCAGGGCCTCGATGTCGAAAACGCCGTTCGGATCATGCGCGATGACGGCGTTCGGTGCGCCGTTGCTGCGGATCCAGGCGGTCAGCGCACGGGTGTCGATGCCGGAAAGGCCGATGATCCCGCGCGACTTCAGCCAGCCGTCGAGATCCTTGGCAGCGCGATAATTGGAAGGATCGGTGATGTCGGCCTTGAAGATCGTGCCGACCGCGCCGCGGCGTGCAGCCGGCGTCAGGTCTTCGATATCTTCTTCGTTGGTTCCGACGTTGCCGATATGGGGGAAGGTGAAGGTGACGATCTGGCCGATATAGGACGGGTCGGTCAGGATTTCCTGGTAACCGGTGAGCGCCGTGTTGAAGACCACCTCGGCCGGTACCTTGCCCGTCGCGCCGATCCCGGTTCCTTCGATCACCGTGCCGTCTGCCAGGACGAGCACAGCGGTTGGTTTTTTCGTTGTCCAGGGGGCAGTGGCGGTCATCTCTATCCTTCTGCCTTGCCGTCCCGTCTCTTGAAGAGGCAGGGTGCGAAGGCCATCTATGGTCGCAGAAACGGGCGCGCAGGCAGTGCCGGCGAAAGCCCATACATCTATATCTCGTGCAGGTGCGGGAAAATAGACAAAGCAGGCAGCACGGTCAATCTCACGAACTCAATAAACATTGGGTATTTCGGTCGCCTGGCGCAAGAGCGGCAGCCAGCCAATTGATACTGCACCGGGCCTCGTCTATGACAGCGCCACCAAGACAAGGAAAAGCCATAATTGCCGCCCGGCGGCGGGCCTTCCCAAGGAGTACACAATATGATGCGCGACAAGCTTTCCGAGGCGCTCAAGGAAGCAATGAAGGCTAAGGATACCCGGCGGCTTTCCACGGTCCGGCTGGTGCAAACGGCCATCAAGGATCGTGATATCGCCAATCGCGGCGCCGGCAAGGATCCGGTCAGCGACGACGATATCCTGCAGATCCTGCAGAAGATGGTAAAGCAGCGCGAGGAATCGGCGAAGATCTATGAGGATGCCGGCCGTGGCGAACTTGCCGCGCAGGAGCGCGAGGAAGTCACCGTCATCAAGAGCTTCATGCCCGAGCAGATCTCGGACGAGCAGGCGGCTGAGCTCATCAAGGCTGCGGTTGCCGAGTCCGGCGCGCAAGGTCTTCGCGACATGGGCAAGGTGATGGCCATACTCAAGGAAAAGTATCCGGGGCAGATGGATTTCGCCAAGGCCTCCGGCGTGGTCAAGGAACTGCTGAAATAAGATTCCTTGAAAGCCGATAAAAGCAGGAGGCTGGTAGCCGTTTCGGCTTCCAGCCTTTTTGTTTTCGCTGCATGCGGCAGCGAGGTGTGAATAGCGGGCATGTTTTCGTCCCGCAGTGGCTTTCCCTGGCCGGCGTGCTTATATGGGAATTGGCCAAGAGGTTGACATGCGCTTCTCCAACAGTTTCCTGGACGAAATTCGCGACCGAGTGGCGATATCGGCCGTGGTTGGCCGGCGCGTAACCTGGGATCGCAAGAAGACCAATGTCTCGCGTGGAGACTACTGGGCCTGCTGTCCGTTCCATGGCGAAAAGAGCCCGAGCTTCCATTGCGAAGACCGCAAGGGCCGCTACCACTGCTTTGGGTGCGGCGTTTCCGGTGATCATTTCCGTTTCCTGACCGAGCTTGAAGGGCAGAGTTTTCCCGAAGCCGTGCAGACCGTCGCCGACATGGCCGGCGTTCCGATGCCACAAATGGATCCACAGGCGGAAAAGCGGGAAAAGGAGCGCACCTCCCTTATCGATGTCATGGAACTGGCGACCGCGTTCTTCCAGGACCAGTTGCAGAGCGCCGCCGGCGTGAAGGCACGCGCCTATCTGCGCGATCGTGGCCTCAGCGCCCGGACTATCGAGACTTTCCGGTTGGGTTATGCGCCGGAAAGCCGCAATGCGCTGAAGGAGTTCCTGGCCAGCAAGGGTGTGCCGAAGGAGCAGATCGAGGCCTGCGGGCTGGTGCGCCACGGCGAGGGCATCGCCGTCTCCTATGACTATTTCCGCGACCGCATCATGTTTCCGATCCTGTCATCGCGGGAAAAGGTGATCGGGTTTGGCGGTCGGGCGATGGCGCAGGACGCGCTTGCCAAATACATGAACTCGCCCGACACCGAGCTCTTCCACAAGGGGCAGGTGCTTTACAATTTTGCCCGCGCCCGTCGCGCGTCGCAGGCGAACCGCAGCGAACCGGGTACGGTCATTGCCGTCGAAGGTTATATGGACGTGATCGCGCTGCATCAGGCGGGGATCGAGAATGCGGTGGCACCGCTCGGCACGGCGCTGACGGAAAACCAGCTCGACCTGCTCTGGAAGATGTCGCCGCAGCCTGTGCTGTGTTTTGATGGCGACGGTGCCGGCCTTCGCGCCGCAAGCCGCGCGGCTGACCTTGCCCTTCCGTTCCTGAAACCCGGCAAGTCGGTGCAGTTCGCGCTCCTTCCCGAGGGAAAGGACCCGGACGACCTCGTCAAGCAGGAAGGGCGCGCACCCTTCGACAAGGTTTTGTCCGAAGCCAAGCCTCTGGTCGACATGATCTGGCAGCGGGAAGCTGCCGCCGGACAATATAAAACGCCGGAACAGCGGGCCGAGCTCGAAGCGCGGCTGAAGCAGATCGTCTCCGTGATCGGCGACGAAAGCGTGCGCCGGCATTACCAGCAGGAAATCCGCGACCGGTTGAACAGCTTCTTTTCGCCAATGACCCGGCGCGGCAGTGGCAATCGCCCGCCTTTCCAGCGTGGCGGCGGTCGGCCGGGGCAAGGTGGCGGCTTCCAGAACCAGCGCGGCGTGGCAGCGGGCCCCGTTACCGTATCGGACCGGCTGACGCGGTCGGGGCTCGTCAGCGGCTATCGCGACCTGCCGGCGCTGCGCGAAAGCGTTCTTGCGCTGACGATCGTCAACCATCCGGAATTGCTGCTAGAAGAATACGACGAAATCGCCGCGATCGACTTCGAGAACCGCGACCTGCAGCGCTTCTGGTCCTCCATGCTGCCGGCGGCAGCCACAGCGGGCGCCAATCTTTCGCGCGAATACCTGATCCAGCGGCTCACCGCCGACGGGTTCGAGGGGCTTTTGAAGTCGCTTGACCAGCAGGTGCGCAACGCGCGCCTCTGGACCGCAACGGAAGGGGCAGCGATGGAGGACGCACGCGAAGGCTACCGCCAGGCGCTGTCGCTTCACAAGCGCACCAAGGCGCTGCGCATCCAGAAGATGGAGTTGGAGCGCGCCATTGCGGAGGCGACCGAGGCTGATAACTCCGAGGAGATCGAGCTGCTTTTACGCGCCCTGTCAGAGGTCCAGCTTGAGATCGTGCGGATGGAGAACCAGGAAGCGATCATTGATGGCTTCGGAGTTTTGTCCGGCCGGATCAAGGGTGCGGCGGTCAGCCATGGCTGATTCGAGCGCGGTTTTTGTGGGCCAGGCGAAGAGGGGCAATCTCGCCCTAATTAGCACTCACTTTATACGGAAGAAATTGTCACCGGGTGGCGATATCTGGGTCAAAAGGCTTGTCTTTCCGGGTGACGTACCTACATAGCGGTTAAATTTGGTGAGCGTACCCTGTTGAAGCTGCTGCAAGCAGTTTTCGACTTTTCCGGGGACTGAGGTCGGGAAAAGCTTGACGGAACGTTAATTTATGGGAATCACCATCTCAAGGCAGAATAGGCGGAGTGGGTCAATAGCACCGAAGATGACCGATGATCCTCTCACGGGACGGCCTTGCGTTGATGCGGCCGCCAAATGGTAATCGGGAATTAAAGGTCAATCCGTTACGTGTTGGACAAGTGATTCGCGGCGAAGGCGGCGGCGATAGTCTTCAGCCGATTGCGACAGCGCGGCGGAAGTGGCGTTCAGGGAAAGCGACGAAATAAATGGCAACAAAAGTCAAAGAAAACGAAGAAGCAGAGAACGAACGCGAAGGCTCGCACGACGGTCCGCTTCTCGACCTCTCTGACGACGCGGTCAAAAAGATGATCAAGGCCGCCAAGAAGCGCGGCTACGTGACCATGGATGAGTTGAATTCGGTCCTGCCGTCGGAGGAAGTCACCTCCGAGCAGATCGAGGACACCATGTCCATGCTCTCCGATATGGGCATCAATGTCGTTGAAGACGAGGATGCTGACGACGCGTCCGCGCGTGAAGACGACAGCGACGGTGATGGCGAGGAGAGCGAGAGCGAAGGCGGCGAAATCGCTACCACGACCGGCACTGCGCTCGCGACCGCCAAGAAGAAAGAGCCGACCGACCGTACTGACGACCCGGTGCGCATGTATCTGCGCGAAATGGGTTCCGTCGAGCTTCTGTCGCGTGAAGGCGAAATTGCGATTGCCAAGCGCATCGAGGCCGGCCGCGAGACGATGATCGGTGGCCTCTGCGAGAGCCCGCTGACCTTCCAGGCCCTCATCATCTGGCGCGACGAGCTGAACGAAGGCACGACGCTGCTTCGCGAAATCATCGACCTGGAAACCACCTATTCGGGTCCTGAGGCAAAGGCTGCGCCGCAGTTCCAGAGCCCGGAAAAGATCGAGGCTGACCGCAAGGCGGCCGAAGAGAAGGAAAAGAGCCGCAAGGCGCGCTTCTCGGCTGCCAATGACGACGACATCACGGCCGTTGGTGGCGAAGGCCTTCCGCTTGAGGAAGAAGAAGAGGACGACGACGAGTCGAGCCTTTCGCTCGCCGCCATGGAAGCGGAACTGCGTCCGCAGGTCATGGAAACCCTCGACCTCATCGCTGACACCTACAAGAAGCTGCGCAAGCTTCAGGATCAGCAGGTCGAGCAGCGCCTTTCCGCAACGGGCACCCTGTCGTCTGCTCAAGAGCGCCGCTACAAGGAGCTCAAGGACGAACTGGTGACGGCGGTCAAGTCTCTGTCGCTCAACCAGAACCGCGTCGACTCTCTTGTCGAGCAGCTCTACGACATCTCCAAGCGCCTGATGCAGAACGAGGGACGTCTGCTGCGCCTCGCCGAATCCTACGGCGTCAAGCGCGAGTCCTTCCTCGAGCAGTACCAGGGTGCCGAACTTGATCCGAACTGGATGAAGTCGATCGCCAACCTTTCCGCCCGTGGCTGGAAGGAGTTTGCGCGCGCCGAGAACACGACGATCCGCGATATCCGCCAGGAGATCCAGAATCTCGCGACCGAAACCGGCATCTCGATCGCCGAATTCCGTCGCATCGTGTCGATGGTCCAGAAGGGGGAACGCGAAGCGCGGATCGCCAAGAAGGAAATGGTCGAGGCGAACCTTCGCCTCGTGATTTCCATCGCCAAGAAGTACACGAACCGCGGCCTACAGTTCCTCGACCTCATCCAGGAAGGCAATATCGGCCTGATGAAGGCGGTCGACAAGTTCGAATACCGTCGCGGTTACAAGTTCTCGACCTATGCGACGTGGTGGATCCGGCAGGCAATCACGCGTTCGATCGCCGACCAGGCCCGCACGATCCGTATTCCGGTGCACATGATCGAAACGATCAACAAGATCGTTCGCACGTCGCGCCAGATGCTGCACGAGATCGGCCGCGAGCCGACGCCGGAAGAACTCGCTGAAAAGCTCGCCATGCCGCTCGAAAAGGTTCGCAAGGTCCTGAAGATCGCCAAGGAGCCAATCTCGCTCGAAACCCCGGTGGGTGACGAAGAAGACAGCCATCTCGGTGACTTCATCGAGGACAAGAACGCGCTTCTGCCGATCGATGCGGCCATCCAGGCGAACCTGCGCGAAACGACGACCCGCGTACTGGCGTCGCTGACGCCGCGCGAAGAACGCGTGCTGCGCATGCGCTTCGGCATCGGCATGAACACCGACCATACGCTGGAAGAAGTCGGCCAGCAGTTCTCGGTGACGCGCGAACGTATCCGCCAGATCGAGGCGAAGGCGCTTCGCAAGCTGAAACACCCGAGCCGCAGCCGCAAGCTCCGCAGCTTCTTGGACAGCTAAGCTCCGGTCGACACTCTATCAAAAGGCCCGGTTCGCAGTGCGAGCCGGGCCTTTTTCTTTTGGTCGTCGGGCCTCTTCAATGCCCGACGGTTTTCGAGAACACGTTGACCACGACAACGCCGGCGATGATCAGGCCAAGGCCAATCATGGCCGCAAGATCGAGCTTCTGCCGGAACACCACGAGGCCGACGCCCGAGATCAGCACGATGCCAAGCCCGCTCCAGATGGCGTAGACGGTGCCCATCGGCATGACGCGGAGCGCAATCGACAGGAGATAGAAGGCCGCGCCGTAACACAGCGCCATCAGCATGGTCGGCACCAGGCGCGTGAACTGCTGGCTTTGCTGCAGGAAGGTCGTGCCGATCACTTCGAGCGCAATCGCTGTGCCAAGCGAAACATATGTCACCAGAGCCGTGTTCATCTGGGCGCCTCGATTTCCGTCATCTTCCTGAGTTCCATCCTGAGGCGCTCGAGATCTTGCGGCTCGACACCATTGTTTTCCATGAGATTGGCAAGCCATATGCCGTCGGCGGCGTAGCGCGCAATCTGCAGCACCGGGTGATTGTCCGTGTCTGCATGGCGTTCGATCCGGCCGCGCATCCAGTCCGACCAGAGTGCGCGCAGCTTCGGGTCGTTCATGCAGGAGACCGACAGCGCGGCCCAAGGGCTTCCGGCACCTTCGCGCGTAACCTGAAAGAAGGCTTCGATATAAGCGCGCGTGAAGCGACCAGGGGAGGCGGTGTCGTTCTCAATCAACCGGTCGATCTCGTCATCGAGCTTTGCCAGGAGATCGGCGAACACCGCCTCGACCAGCGCTTGCTTGCTGGAAAAATGATGTAGCAGTCCGCCCTTGGTCACGGTGGCCGAAGCTGCGACGGACTGCAAGGTGATCGCCGACAAGCCAGCCTCTGCGGCAGACCGTGCCGCTTGGTCAAGGATGGAACGCCGCACCTGCTCGGGCTGCTTTTCGCGTCTGTGGGCTTGGGACATAGTGAAACATACCGCGCGGTCGGTTTCTTCTCAAGCCACAAAGATGTTGCCGGCGCAGGTTTTGATCCGCCGGGACTCGATCCGGCCTGCATTCCATCGTACATCGCAGCCATGGAAGGCATTAAAGCCGAGGACGCCCGGGAAACCAGGCAGGATCATCGTCCGAAACGGACCAGAGCGTTCGGAGGCGGCATCGCTGCCTCCGTGTTGCTGCATGTCGTCCTGGCCTTCGCCTTCTTTTTCCACTTCCCATTGGAGTTCCCGGAACCGCCCAAGGAAGAGAGCGTGACGGTGGAACTGGTTCCCCCACCTGAAGAGCCGGAAGAAGAGGCGGAGAAGGCCGAAGAGCCACCTCCGCCGGAGCAGGAGGAAGAGGCCAAACAGGAGGAGCCGCCACCGCCCCCACCGCCACCGCCGCCGCAAGAGGAAGCGAAACAGGAAGAACCGCCTCCGCCGCCCGAACCGTCGCCGCCACCTCCACCCGCACCCGAACCGCCGCAGGGCGAGGAGCGGGCAGGGCAACCCATGCCGGTAATGCGACCCGTGCAGCAGTTTGGCGAGAAGGATGAAGGCCCGCGCGTGAGCGAAGACGGCGACGCGCCTGAAGAGCCGGCAGGCAGAGAGCCGGAAACCGCTCCAACAGAGACGGAGGAAACAAGCAAAGCGGCCGAGGAGACGGAAGCCGCAGAAGATGCGCCACCCGCAAGTGCCGTGCCCGATGATGTCAACGTGCCGGAGGTCGATACGGCGGCGAGTTCGCATGTCGAAGGGCCGGAGACCGGTGCCGCACCTGCCGGCGAGATGACAGCGCTTATCCCGCAGGTCGTGCCTGCACCGACACCAAAACCGACCGAGGCCCCGGCCAAGGACGCGCCCAGCAACCTGACGAAGGCGACCAAGCTGTTTTCCCGCAGCGTCACCGAAAGCGACGTGGCAATGGCGGCCATGGGCGATATCCCGCGCGAGATCCGCGCCGGGCAGCTTTGCGCCACGGAACTGCGCGAGCAGTTGCGCCATGCGCCGGCAGCCTACCGGCCGGACATCCTGCCCGCCTACAAGCTGCCTTCCGGTACGGTACTCGAGGTCAAGCAGGCGGCGTTTCGCGCCAGCGCCCAGTGGTATAACATCAGGTTTCGCTGCGAGGTGGACGAGGATGCGATGAAGGTCGTTTCGTTCGCATTCGACGTTGGCGCTGCTGTGCCGCGCAGTCAGTGGCGGGCGCGGGGCTTCCCGGACTGATCCGGGTCAGGCGCCGCCGGCGACCTTCTCCTCCACGAGCACCGCATCGGCTTCCTCTTCGAGCTCTTCTGCTTTGGTGGCTTCCAGACCAAAGCGCAGCGCAACGTCTGGCGCATAACGCAGCAAATCTGGCCGCAGCCGCAACAGCGCCAGGTCCTTGGACTTCGCCTCCAGCATCACGTCGAAATCCAGGCCTTCGGCCGTGCGCATGAAGGTGGCAAACTCAAACGGGTTGCAGAAATCGGCATGGCCGGTGAAGACCGGTGCGACGTATCTTGTCGTCTTCTTGCGCGTCTTCGGGTCGATCCGCACCTGTTCGCGCAGTTCCGTGCGCGGCGAAGAGAAGTGGATCTTCGGCTGCTGTCCCTCCGGCCAGGTGGCGAGAATGGCGGCCAGCGTCTCGCGCAGGTCCGCCCGCTCCGGGTTGAGGCACCAGAAATGCTGGTAGTCGAAGATCAGCCGCACGCCGGTATGCTCGTGGATCCAAAGGACGTCGGCAGCGGAAAAGCGCAGATCATCGTGTTCGAGCACCAGCCGACGGCGCACATGCTCGGGAAGCATCTTCCAGGTCTCAACCCAGCGGGCGCGGCTGGCGGGAATGTCGCCATAGGTGCCGCCGACATGAATGACGAGTACGGCCTCCGGCCCGAGTTCCATCAGATCCAGCATCTCCGCCTGGGTCGAGAGGTCCCAGATGCTCTTCTTGACGAGCTCGGGATCGGGGCTGTTCAACACCACGAACTGTGAAGGGTGGAACGACAGGCGGATGTCGAGACGCTTTGACTTTTCACCCAGCGCGCGAAGCTCGCTGACGCTCTCGCCGATCATTCCGTGGAACTGCGGCATGTCCGGATGCGTGACGTATGGGGCAATATCGGAGGACATGCGGTACATGCGGATGTCGTGCCGGTCGAGATGGTCGAGGATCTGGTCGACATATTCGAGCGACACCTGCAGATGTGGATTGTTGGCTGAGCGGCGGCTGTCGTTGCTCTTCAGGTCATCGCGCGCCATGACCTTGACCGGAAAGCCGAGACGCGATGTGCGGGCCTGCTTCCTGGTGTCCGTTGCATCTCCTGCGGTCATGCCATTCTCCCGATGATCGAGACCGCATAACGATCCCGGACCGGTTCTGATCCGGCCCGATCTTGCCGATCGGGAAAATCTCCGCCAGCTTGTCGGATCGGCCTGCCGTTTCACGTCCTTGTTAAGTTGCAACTCAAGAGGAGGAAGACCTATGCCTTATGTTGATGGTTTTGTTCTTGCCTTACCGACGGCCAACCTGGAGCGCTACAAGGAGATTGCCCGGTTCGCTGGCGATATCTGGAAGGAATATGGCGCCGTCAGCTATGTCGAATGCATCGGCGACGACGTGCCCTATGGCGAGCTGACATCATTCCCGCGAGCGGTGCAGGCGAAGGAGGACGAGACGGTCGTGTTCTCCTGGATCACCTATGAAAGCCGCGAGCAGCGCGACGCGATCAACGACAAGGTGATGAAGGATCCGCGGCTCGCAGGCGAGCAGTGGAAGGGCGTGTTTGATGCCAAACGCATGATTTACGGTGGCTTCCAGAGCTTCATGTCCCTATAAATCCGGCGATCTGAAACACGGAGCGCCGCCTCATGCCCCAGACCGTCATATCGATCCAAACGCGCGGGCAGGGGCTTTATGAATTCACCGAGGCGGCCCAGAAATTCGTGGCTGGACAGGCAAGTGGCGAAGGCCTGCTGACGGTCTTCGTGCGCCACACGTCCTGCTCGCTCCTCATCCAGGAGAATGCCGATCCGGATGTGCGGCGCGACCTGAAGACCTTCTTCTCGCGCCTCGTACCGCCGACCAGCGACCCGCAGATGCGCTGGGTGACCCACACGACCGAAGGTCCGGACGACATGCCGGCGCATATCAAGGCGGCATTGACCGCTGTTTCGCTCGGCATCCCGGTCAGTTCCGGGCGGTTGATGCTCGGCACCTGGCAGGGGTTGTACCTCTTCGAACACCGCGACCACCCGCATAGGCGCGAGGTGGTGCTGCATCTTTCGGTGAATGCTGGATGAACCGCAACTGAATGGCCGATTGCGGGTTTGTTCAGCCCCGGCGCGCTAGCTTCCACACAATCGCCAGCAAGGCGAGAGAGGTTTCGGGCAGAACGCCCCAATTCTGGAGACACGCCATGAGGAACATCTTCACCAAAGCTGGAATCGCTGCTCTCGTCGCGCTCGCCGGACTATCCGCCGTTGCGCCGACGGCATCAGCCGCCAATGGCGACCTGGTCATCTCGGTTCAGCACCGCGACCGCCACTGGCGTCCTGACCGCCGCCCGGACCGTCGCCCCGGCTGCGCACCGTGGCTTGCCGAAGAAAAGGCCGCCCGCATGGGCCTGCGCCGCGTCCGTGTCGTGGACGTGTCGCGTCGCACCGTGACCGTGGTCGGGTTCGACCGCCGTGGTCGCGACCGGGTGGTTTTCGCCAACGTCCGCGGCTGCCCGCTGATCCGCCGCTAACGCGCGGCCGCCAACAACAGAAAAAGCCCGCCGATCATCTCCCGATCGGCGGGCTTTTTATATGGTTCAAGGTGAAAACCTCCCGCCGCCGATGTGGCGAGAGGAACGACGGTTGTTACTGGTCGAGCTGGAAGGTGACGTTGACCGTCACACGATAGGTGTTCTCACCGGCGGCGACCGGAACGGATTCCGCCGCCATGTCCTTGGCCATCGCCATGCGCATCATCGGCTGCGGCGGGCGGGCGGTGTTCTCGCTGATCTCGATCACCCGGCCAAGCTTGACGCCGGCCGCCTCCGTCAAGGTCTTGGCCTTGTCCAGCGCTTCGGCAACGGCCGCCTTGCGGGCATCCTTCATGGCGTCCTTCGGATTGTCATTGGTGAACTCGATCTGGCCGCCCTGGTTGACGCCGAGCTTCACCGACTTGTCGATAATGCCGCCGAGCTTTTCGAGGTCGCGGATCTTCAGCGTTACGCCGTTCGAGACCTCGTAGCCGATGATCTTCGGCGGCTCGACCACGCCATCCTTCGGCTCGGTATGGCGGTATTGCGGATAGATCGAGAAGTTGCTGGTCTGGATGTCGCGATCAGCAATGCCTTCGGCCTTCAGCGCCGCCAGCACCTCTTTCATCGCCGCACTGTTGGCCGAGAGCGCGGCATCGGCCGTCTCGCCATTGCGCACCACCGACAGGCTGACGACCGCCATGTCCGGAACGACCGAGGCTTCGCCTTCGCCGGACACCCGGATCAGCGGCTCGCGCGGGCGCGGTTCCTGGGCCGCCGCGCCTGATGTCCATGAGCTTGCCGCAGCAAGGCTCAGGATCGCGGCAAGCGCAAGACGTGACTGTGTGGGCGCAGGGCGCATGGTGTTCTCCCGGTCTAAAGGCGCATCGTGGGTTTCTCCCACCGCGCCGGATGTTGAATAACGGCAAAGAGCAGGACTTATAGCCGCCGGACTCACTGCCTGGGAACATTGGTGGCGGGCGATTGTGAACCTATTGCGGCGACGGCTTGTTCAGGAAAGGGAATTGCGCTAGAGCGAGCCTTAAGGCTGGGCGGACCATTGCGCTCATCCTCGTCTCGATCGGCGGGCCTGTAGCTCAATGGTTAGAGCCGGCGGCTCATAACCGCTTGGTTGGGGGTTCGAGTCCCTCCGGGCCCACCACCCCCATTTTTCGCCGTTGTTTTTGCACGGTTTTTTCCTCATTTTGTCTCATGTGGCGTTTTGGGACCGTTGGATGAGACACTTTTCCGGTCCCTGTAGTCATCGAGACGGGCAAAAGCGTTGCCCGCCATCTTCTTCTTTTGAGCTCGCCTGATGTAGATTTCAGCAGTCTCAAGCTTGGTCCAACCGAAGATCGCACATAGTTCGGAAGCTGAGGCCCCGTTCTCCGCCAGCGTCACGGCAGAGGCTTTTCGTAACCCGTGAGAGGTGCAGTGAGGCAAGCCAGCGTCATCGCACCACTCCCGCATTCGATTGCCGAGGCCGTCGACTGTGAAGGCCTGCCCATAGTCAGTCACTAGGTAGGTCATGTCGCCGGTTTTCGTCGCCGCTAAGGCGGCCCTTAGATCCGGCCTGATAGGCACTTCGATCGTGACCGGGCTCTTGTTTCTGTTCTTTTTGGCGGTGAACTTCAGCCAGCCGCCGCTTTCGTTTTGACGACCTAGAACAGCGGTATCGGATATTCGAGCGCCGACATTCAACATAATTTCCAAGGCAAGCCGAGGCTTGGTCCCGATCTTATGAAACGCCTTGTATTGCTCAACCTCTTCAGCCGTCCACGTGTGGAAGCCCTGGGAGCCCTTGTTTATTTTCTCGATGCCCGTGGCAGGGTTGATCGTGGCGTATCCTTTCGAGATCGCCCAATTGAAGAGCGCCCGAATCACTTTCACGAGCTTGTCGGCCGCGCCAGGAGTGTCGCGGCGCTTCAGCTGGCTCGCCTCCATATCCTGCCGTCGATACTTCTTGTAGGGCAAAGGGCCGGCGGTCTCACAAAACCGTTTGAGGACGCTGCGCTTGTCACGCTGAGTGGCAGCATCAAACTTCTGAAACTTTTCCGAGCGGATGTACTGATCCACAAGCCAATCAAATGTATCCTCCTTCGGAGGCGGCTTCTTCGGCGCGGCCTCGCTCAGGGACGCGATCGCAGCCAGATAGGCCTTCATGAAGGCTTCGGTGATGTTTCCGTTTCCGTCATCGAACGTCTCATCGATGCGGATCTTCGGGTAACCCTTTTTGCGCAGGTAATATCGCACGTTCCCGCGCGGATCGGGATCATAGACGCAGTACTTAAGTCGGGTAGCGATCACGCGATTGCCCTATCGAAGGGGTTTTCCCCATCCTCGGCGGAGGAGGCGTCACGGTCAACGATGCGGTACCAGGCACTGCGCACCTCTTCAGTGTCCCACAGCATGACACCACCAATTTTGCGGCCGCGCGGCATTCGCCCTTCCTCAATCCAGTTATCGAAGAGCGATGGCGAAATAGCGAGAGAGGCCGCAGCCTCGTCTCGCCTCATCGCAAAGCGCGGAATTGTCATTTCGCGTAAACTAGATCCGGCCATCACTTCTTCCTCAGCTTGGCTCGCACGAACTTTCGCAGGTCCGTGCGGGTCGAGGTGATCGGAGAATATTTCCCCCCGATCTGGTGGGTAGGGAGCAGCCCGCGAGCATGGTACCGCCGCACGGTTTCCTCGCAAACGCCGAGGATCCTCGCGATCTCTTTGACTCCGATGAGGCGGTCGCTGCTCACCGATTCCCTTGGCTCAGGTTTCGGCCTCGTGTCGAGCATCATCATTTCCCCCGTGGTACCGTCCCGTTGGGATCGAGTTGGTCGAGAACATCGCCAACGCGATCGAGGGCAATGCGAAGACCTTTCCGGATGCGCGTAGCGCTCGCCGCGTCACTCCCGCTAAGCTGCTTGTGCAGGACCTCGAGAGCATCGATCGACGCTTTCAATAGGTTCTCGGCCTGAATGGCATCGTGAACTGCGGCCACGAGGATCATTGCGCCGCCCCCATCATGAGCGATGCGAGAAACGCTTCCAGATCCGGCCCGTTTCGTGCGGTCCGCAGCGTGTCCAATAGGCTCTCGTCTTGCAAGAAAACGCGCGCCTTATGGTGAACGCCACCAAGAGTCTGACACTGATATGCAACAAGCTCCATCAGCGCCGCATCATGAGCATCTTCTTCAGGGGTATGATTGAGGGATTGATTTAGGTTGAGCACGGCGTCCCATGCGGCCTTTGCCTTCCGGTATCGGTCAATGAGGTCGAACAGCTTATAGTCCGCCTCGCACCCTGCGTTGAACATCTCGCGGATCTGGCAAAGTCTACCATCGACCAAACCGAGAGCCGTCACGACGTCCTGCTCCACATCACCGTCAGGCGCATGAGCGCGCAGAGCGCTTGCGGAAAGTCGGATCACTGCGGCGGACTGGTAAAGGTCGCCGACGGCGTCATCCAAATAGAGCGGCTTTGCGCTTGCAACTACAGTTCCATCCGTTATATGTTGCGTCTGCATCTGATCTGTCCTTGTTGATGGATTAATTACTAAAAGCCCGCTGCTCGTTTTCTCAGGACTGCGCAGCGGGCTTTTCGCTTTGGCGGGGTTCGTAAATCCGCTTTAAGTGGTAGACCACCTCAGCGTTCATCGTCCGGCCATTCTCTATGGCGGCGAGTTTGATCGCGGTCCTTAGCCCATCCGGCATCCGCACCATGAACTTATCCAGCTTTTCACAAGGGAATTTGTTAACCATTCAGCAACTCCGTTTCACTATGATACGGAGACACCTTGATATCGAGACGATACGTAGTCAAGAAGATTTTGCACACTCCGAATTATTTTGATATCGAGGCGACATGGCCAGACCATCATACCCAAGCGATGAAGTTGACAAGCTGCTCTTGCGCTTTCCGCCGGGGTTGCGAGACTCCATCAAAGAGAAGGCGGAAGAGAATGGCCGATCGTTGAACGCCGAAATCATCCACCGCCTGCAATCAAGCCTTCAGGGTCTCGGGCAGGCAAGCACGCTCGACGAAATCGCGCACCGCTTCCTGACGCGCTTCGCAACCGGTTCTTATGTCCCCGGCCAAACCGAAAAATTCAACGATCTCTATCTCTCAGCGAAGAGGCTTGAAGCCGAGGCAATCCGGAAGCTGATGGACGGCGCTCAATCTTTGCTCGCAAAGGCGGACGAGCGTCAGCAAGCGGCCGACATAGACGCTCCGATCGACGCGGATGATTTCATCCCCATGCAGAACGTTTTCGACCGCAAGAAGGATTGATTCTGGCTACCGATAAGCTCCGTTATCGGAAGCCAGGACAACAGAATTGACTTCTGAGCCTCCTATGCGGCGCGCTTGAACCAGCCGTCGAACACCGTCGGTGTGATCTCACGTGCTGGCATGAGATAGATGACCTGCGGCGCGCTCGCGGCTTTCTTCCGCCAATAGCTTTCCTTCTGACGACACCTGTCAGAGCAGAAGAGCGCATGAGGATTCGCAGCAGTGAAGCCTTCGTCGCAATAAGTGCACGTCCTTTGATATTCACGGAGCGAGTTGCCGGCGTGACTGCATGCGACTGAGCAGAACTTCGTATAGTTTTTTCGTGGGTGGAACGTCTTCTTGCAAGCGGCACATACGATATCGGGAAGCCTAACTCTGGCGGCTGCGGCGCATTTTTGCGAACAGTATTGCACACTAGAATTCTCGCTGAGAACGCCGAACGTTTCTTGGCAGCCAACGCAGATCCTCGGTGTCGTGCGACTTTTTAGGACGAGGTGATAGGCAGACCACGCCACGCTGTTGTTTCGCCAAGTTGAGTCAGCGCTGAGAAATACCCATGCAGCTTTCGCGCATTCTGTTGAGCAGAACCTATTCTTGCGCGTCCCTTCAAGCGCTTCTGCTGGCATCTCACCACCACACCGTGCGCAGTTCTCGCGAGGGACGGTGTATTCCGGCTGCCCTTGCTCCCAGGTGGGATACTTTGCGCCCATAAGCTGAAGGCACTGCCCCACGATCGTGCCTGCTTCAAAATCCGATCTCAACCAACTATGTCCCTGCATGCAGAGCGCGGACCGTAGTCCCGCATGAGCAGAGCCCTGGTTTTCGAACGGGGATGATCTCCAGTCCTTGAGGGTGTCCATGACCTTGTTGATCACGTGCTCCCGCCGCTGCCCTTTGATGATGTCCCGTGGCTTCTTCACCTTCTGGCGCTTCAGTCGCTCGCTTCTGGCTTTGAGGTAGTGGTCGAGATAGGCCATCACCGCCCCCCGCTGAACATCGCATCAAACTTCGCAGGGGTCATGGTCCGCCCTTGGACCATGTGCGGTTTTGGATCCTCCTGAGCATCCTTCTTTTCGAAGGCGCGCTCGATCCAGACTGCATCCATCGCCCGCAGGATCTCGACGTGGCGCGGCTCCATCGGCCACCGCATTGCCTGCCCGTAGGTCAGGATTTCAGCAAAGCTGATCGGGTTTGGACCTGCCGCGCCATAGGTGCGGGACCGGCTTAGATCGAGGAACCACTGCCACAGCAAATCGCCGCCGGCAGGTATCGCCGTCGTGATCTTACCTTTCGCCTCAAGCTGACGCTTCAGTTCAGCGCATAAGAGCTTCTGCAGATTCATCGAGTGACCTGGCCCCATTCCTCGGGAATTGTGCTGACCGTCGCGGCGTATTCGAAGAAGGTATCAGTCGCGAGGTTGTCGAACTGGTGCTCGGCCGAGCTCCGCTTGACGCCAGTCGAGCCACGGGCAGACCGGCCGGGCGGCTGGAGGTCAATCGAGATGGTCAACGACCTCTCGGAGCCATTCAGGGCACTCGTGCTGTACCGTACCTGGTCAATCTCGTAGATCGACGATGCGAGAATGCCCACCACCTCATCGGTATCCGGATTGCCTGCAAGGTGCGAGATGATGACCGGCGCGTTCTGGTAGTTGTATTCCTCGATCTTGGCTAAGGCGTCGTCCGGGTCGGCAACCGGAATGTTCGAGAAACTGATGGTGCGCGTTGTTACCGCGACGCCAAGGGCGCTCGACATATTGCCCATCTGCAGAAAGCGGTTTGGGACGTATTCGAGGCCGTTGAAAATAAACGACCTTCCCCCTCTGTGATATCCGACGGATTTACCGGGAAGGTCTATTCGCACAAGGTCCAGCCGAACCAGCGAGCCAGCGTCAACCAGGGCTTCTACATTAGGATCAAGAACGCTCATAGGAAGATCTCCGTTGCTGAGAAGGAAGCCTCGCGGCCGCCCCAGGACTTCGGCGCTGATACGCTACCGGGATCGATCATCATCACGGACGACGCGCGTTCGAAGTGCACCGTGGCCGCCGTGCTGAAGTTCTGCGTGTCCAACCCAAACATGACCGAGAGCGTGACGACGCCGAAATTGTTAGCGGTAGCAGACTCCATGATCCGATGCAGCGAACGCTTGAGAGGCGTCATCCGATATTCGATGTAATCCCCGGGCGAGAGTTTGAACCCTGCCGGAAGGCCAGCGATGACCTGCTGCCGGCTGTTGGTGATCGTCTGGAGAACGGCCTGACCGTTAAAGGCGCCACCACCTGATTTCGTGCCCGACAATGGCGCGCCCGTATCCATTGCGATTGGTCGAGGGCGGGACGGGTCATATGCGAGGAACGGAGCGCCGCGAGAACTGGCCTTCATCACGAAGGCATCGAACAGCCCGTAGTCGATCTCCTCGAGCCAGGCAGTTTGGAAAGCGGCTTTCCAAAAAGGCGTCATGCTCGCGACGACCTCAGAGCGACGGCCCTCCATCATGCTTGTGTCCGAGGGGCTTACCGGGTCGAACTGGCATGATGACCAGTTGATTTCCGGCATGAGTATTGGATCAGCCATCAGCGGGGCTCCCCATTCGCGTAGAGGTTTCTACGTTCTGCATCGGCCTGACGGATAACTGACACAGTTTGATTTCCAGCTTTCTCAAGGATGCGGGCCTCAAGGTCGGCCGACAGCCGAAGTTCGATCACAGACTTGCCGGAAGCGGCGGCCGTGGGCTGCGACTGCATCCGAAGGTCTACCGGGATGCGACGGCCGTCGGGCAGAGGCACTGCCGCCTCTGGTCCTGCTTCTGCGAAGATCGACGGCCGATCGGCAATCCCGCCTTTGGCGAACAGACCAATCCCGGGTTTGGAGGGAAACGCTGGGGCCGCGGGGAAGGCGCTCTTTCCGCCTCCGAACAGACCACCCAATATGGAACCCAACAAGCCACCGCCGCCGCTTCCGCCAGCCGCCTTATTGACCTGAAACAGGCTATCCAAGACGTCATCGATAAGAGTGTCCGCGATACGCTTCAGGCTGTTGACAGCCACGTCGGCCATAATCTCGAAGCTGCTCTTGTTCTGCTCGATGCCGGACCAGACGTCATCGAGCGCCGAACGGGTAAGGTCGCGATAGAGCAACGTGGCTTCTTCAGCACGTCGACGGGCTTCCTCCTCCTGATAGATCGCCTCCGTCAGTCCGATGATCTTCTTGCGCTCGTCGTCCGTAGCGGACGCTCCTGCCTGTCTGGAGGCCGCCGCTGCGCGCTTGGCGGCATCAGTGGCATTGACCAGCCGAAGCTCTTCCTCGAGTTCGGTGATGAGCTCCTGGACCGCCTTCCGCTCGCGCTCGGCTTGCGAGATAGACGAGGATTTCGAACCACTGGAGGACGAAGCCTGCGCTTCAGGCAAGGTGTCGAAGGCGCCTGCAATGCGCTGCTCGAGCAGCTTCTGGCGCAAGATATCCGTCGCGGACGGTACGCGCGACCCTTTGGGAGCTGCCTTGCTGGTCGGAGCGACAGGCGGATTAGGGCTTGCTTTGCCGTAAAGCCCGCCCATTGCCTCACCGACTTCGAGCGCGCGGCGGTTCAGTTGGAACGCATTGTACTTGTCGATGAAGCTCTGGAATGCGTTCGCGGCCTCAATGATCGCGCCCTTTAACTGCGTCCCGACATTGGTGGCGATCGCGGCGAACTTCTTGTCCACCTCCGCAGCCTTCTTGATGAGATCATCATCCATGACCGCGCCGAGGTCGTTGGCGGCCTTGATCGTATCGCGGATCCCTTTCTCGCCTTGTTCGATCAGCTTCACGAAGACCTCGCCACCGCTTCCGCCGAAGACCTCGTCGGCAATGCGGATTTGCGCCGCGCGGTCGAGTTGCGAAAGTTTCCCGATGATCTCAGTGAAAAGCGCCGACGGGTCGCTCAGCTTCGCCTTCAGCGTATCGGCATTGAGGCCGAGCCGCTGGAAAGCCTCAGCAGCGGAGCCGCCTCCCGTGACAATGAATTCATCAGCTCGGAGGTTAAGCTCCTTCAAGCCATCGACCAGGGCATCAACCCCGATCCGATTCTGCTCGGCAACAAATTTCAGTTCCTGAAAAGACTTGAGACTGACGCCCGCGATCTTTGCCTGGTCGCCTACTTCCGCGACTGAATTCGCGACGTCGCGGAATTGGGAAACAATGCCAGCAATCCCGCCGGCCGCGATGCCACCGATCACGCCGCCAATTCCAGCTTTTCCGAATTCACCAATCTTGGTGCTGACGCTAGCCAGCGCCTGGTTGATCCGCGTCGTGCTGCGGATCATGTCCTGCTCCATGTTGCGGGTCGCGCTTGCCGAGCTCGAACGCAGCTTGTTGAACGATCCGGTACCGGTTCGCTCCGCCTTGCGCATATTGCGCTCGAAATCAGTGATCCTCGCCTCAAGAGAGACCAGGAGACGTTCTGTGTCGTCAGGCAAAGGCCCACTCCTCTATGTTCCCGTCAAAAGTGTCGTAGCTGGAGACGTTGCTTTCTCCCGCCGCAGCGCGCGCCACCGCCATCGCAGCTGCCACGGCACCATCAATGCGCTCTCGGCTTTTGCCTTTATGGAAGGCTTTGTTGCCGGCCTTGTCTGTCTCGACGAGAATGTTTTCGAAGTTCCATCGCAACACTGGATGACCACCGTGACGGAAGCGTCGGCCGAGAATAGCGCGCTCTAGCTCCTTCACTGCCGGCGCCATCGTGATCCAGCCTTGCCGCATCTCAACAGCGGGGAAGCCTTCGTCTAAGAGGTTGTTGAGCATGTTGCGCGCGAGGTGAGGATCGAACGCGATCTCTCGAACATCATAGGTCGCACAGAGCTCGCGGATGTGATCTTCTACATGACGAAAGTCGACGACGTTCCCAGGGGTTGGGATGATGTATTCATCTTTGGCCCACTGTACGTAAGGGACCTTATCCCTTTGCTCACGCGCCTCGAGGTTATCTTCTGGGCAGAAGAACCATGGATAGACTATGTATCCATCACCGTCTTTCCAGGCAGCAACCACGCAGGTCAGATCGTTGTTTGAAGATAGGTCTACACCTAACCAGCAAGGCTTGTGTTCCAACTCCTGAAGCTCAACAGGGAAGGCTCCCTCGTCATAGATCGGCATATCAACGAAAGGATTTGCCGACGCATTGAGCCACATATTCAAGTTCAGCTGCTGGAAGGTCGCCCTTTCCGAAGGTTGCTCACGAGCTTCTCGAGCGTTCTTTCGCATCCCAATGATGTCGGGATAACCATAACGAAGGCCCGGATTGACCTTCAGCCAAACCGACTCATCCTGCCAGTCCGCATCAACAGGCGTCTCGAACAGTATCGGGAGCGTTGAAGGGTCTTCAACCTCCCCGCGCTGCACCTTCCTCGCATAATCGAAAAACTCCCAAGCAAGGTTCTGCTGACCACGACCGGCCGTGCTAATCACCATGAGAAGTGAGTTCGGAATTTTGACCAGGCCGCTCTTGATCGCCTCATAGAGATCGCGCTTCGGCCAAGCATGAATCTCGTCGAGCAGGGCAAAGTAGGGCGTATATCCGTGAGCGACCCTGCCGTCAGATGACATTGCTTGGAAGCTTGCGCGTTTCAGCCGGTTCCCGATGTGGTTCTCAGAGTCGATGAGTTCCAAGCGCTTGCGGCTCGTTTGCTCAACTGTGGCATTGATGATGTCCAGCGCTTCATCATAAGCAATGCGCGCCTGCTTCCTATCTGCAGCCGCAACCTTGTTCTGTCCGCCAGCTATCGCCTCAGGACCAATCGTGTGAAGCAGGGCAAGGGCCGCCCCCAGAGCAGTTTTCCTGTTCCCTCTAGGGAGCATCACTGCCACGGTTTTCGCTATTCGCTCACCTTTGCGAGCAATGACCAGACCGTTCTCATCCCACTGGTTTTCGGGGTGACACGGGCCATAGATCTTGCGGACAATGCGCTCCTGCCAGGGATCAAGCTGGAAAGCACGACCCGGCAGGCTGGATTTCGGATGCTTCAGAACGCGCAGGAACTGAACTGCTCTTTCCCCATACCCGAAGGGATCATCGATCGGGCTATCGTCAAAAATCCAGGAGAGGGGTTCCATCAAACATGTCCTTTTGAGCGCCCTCTGGATCGTCTTTCATGCGCGGCCGAGAACGCGCTGCCGGTGTCAGCCCAAGCTCGGCCGACAGCCGCATGACCGTTGCCTGAGCTTTGCCGTGGAGGGTCACTGCGGGGTTCTTCATGAGGACGCCCTTTGGACTCGTGAAGACCTGCCCATAATCGTCGAGCGCTTTTTGCGCCTGCCGCATGTTCCACAAGGCTGTCACATAGGCACCGATGACGCCGAACATCGCTTCCGTGAAATTGTGTCGGCTCTTCAGGTCAGCGACGATGGCCAACCACTCGCCGTGCATTGCCTCTGGTATGTCCTCTGGGACCTGCAACCGCGTTTGTTCTGGCGGCTTCTCCATCGCAGCTCCGCCCTCAATGACTGTTGATTTGCACTGAGAGCTGACCCGGGATTGCGGGAAATTATCACTGAGATTTGACCCATGTTTCAATCATCCCTCGCGAGGTTTCAGCGGGGGCTTTGGAGTGATCGACATGGCGTTACTGAGCGTAATCCGACGCTGGCATTTTCGAGAGCATCTTTCGATTCGGGAGATTTGCCGCAGGACCGGCCTGTCCCGGAACACTGTCCGCAAATACCTGCGGTTGGACGGCGTCGAGCCGAAGTTCAAGGTCCCGGAGCGACCGAGCAAGCTCGACCCTTTCGCAGATCGGCTGTCGGCCTGGCTGAAGACGGAATCCAAGAAGGGCCGCAAACAGAAGCGCACCCTGAAGCAGCTCCACGCCGACCTGGTGAGCCTCGGCTATGACGGTTCCTACTGCCGTGTTGCAGCCTTTGCCCGGGAATGGAAGGCAGACCGGCAGAGGGAATTCCAGACGACGGGGCGCGGAACGTTCGTGCCTCTGGCCTTCGAGCCGGGCGAAGCGTTCCAATTCGATTGGTCGGAGGACTGGGCCATCATTGGCAATGAGCGCACCAAGCTGCAGGTGGCGCATACGAAGCTGAGTTACAGCCGCGCCTTCATCGTCCGTGCCTATCTCTTGCAGACGCACGAGATGCTGTTCGACGCCCACAACCATGCATTCCGGGTCTTCGGCGGCATCCCCGGTCGCGGCATCTACGACAACATGCGCACGGCAATCGACAAGGTCGGCCGTGGCAAAGAGCGTGACGTCAACATCCGCTTCCTGGCAATGGCCAGCCACTATGTGTTCGAACCCGAGTTCTGCAATCCTGCCTCCGGCTGGGAGAAAGGACAGGTCGAGAAGAACGTTCAGGATGCCCGTCATCGTCTCTGGCAGCCCACGCCGCGCTTTCCGTCGCTGGAAGCGTTGAACGACTGGCTGGAGCAGCGCTGCAAGGAATTGTGGGCGCAGACGCCACACGGCCAGATGCGCGGCACCATCGCTGACATCTGGGCTGAGGAAGCTTTGGTATTGATGCCGGTTTCCCGGCCGTTCGACGGCTTCGTCGAGTATACCAAGCGGGTCACGCCGACCTGCCTCGTCCATCTGGAGCGCAATCGCTACAGTGTCCCGGCATCCTTCGCCAATCGGCCGGTGAGCCTCCGGGTCTATCCGGACCGTATCGTTGTCGCCGCGGAGGGCCAGATCGTCTGTGAGCACCGCCGTGTCATCGATCGCTCTCATGATCGACCGGGACAGACGATCTACGACTGGCGGCATTATCTGGCGGTCGTGCAACGCAAGCCGGGCGCTCTTCGCAATGGTGCACCGTTCGTTGAGCTACCGGACGCATTCCGAGCCTTGCAGCAATACCTCCTGAAGAAGCCGGGTGGCGACCGCGAGATGGTCGATATCCTGGCGCTGGTCCTCCAGCACGACGAACAGGCCATCCTGTCGGCCGTGGACATGGCACTGAAGTCCGGCGTCCCCACGAAGACCCACGTGCTGAACCTGCTGCATCGCCTCGTCGACGGCAAATCCTTCACACCGCCCACCATTGACGCCCCTCAGGCCCTGACGCTCATCAACGAGCCCAAGGCCAATGTCGAACGCTACGATGCGCTGAGAAAGACGGAGGCTCGCCATGCGTCATAATCCGGCAAGCGGCGCTATCGTCATCATGTTGCGGCAACTGAAGATGCACGGCATGGCCCAGGCCGTCGGCGAGCTCACGGAGCAAGGATCGCCGGCGTTCGAGGCGGCAATCCCGATCCTGTCGCAGCTTCTCAAGGCCGAGACTGCGGAACGCGAAGTTCGATCGACCGCCTACCAGCTCAAGACGGCACGCTTTCCAGCCTATCGTGATCTGAACGGCTTCGACTTCGCCAGCAGTGAGATCAATGAGGCGCTGGTGCGTCAGCTTCATCGCTGCGACTTCCTCGACGACGCCAACAACATCGTCCTGGTCGGCGGCCCCGGCACGGGCAAAACGCATATCGCCACGGCAATTGGTGTCCAGGCTATCGAACATCATCACAAGCGAGTTCGGTTCTTCTCGACCGTGGAACTGGTCAACGCGCTCGAGCAAGAGAAGTCCCAAGGCCGACCAGGGCAGATCGCCAACCGCCTGGCACACTCCGATCTCGTCATCCTGGACGAACTCGGTTACCTGCCGTTCAGTGCTTCAGGCGGTGCGCTGCTCTTCCATTTACTGAGTAAACTCTACGAGCACACGAGCGTCATCATCACCACCAACCTGAGCTTCAGCGAATGGGCCAGCGTTTTTGGCGATGCCAAGATGACCACCGCGTTGCTCGACCGGCTCACACATCATTGCCACATCCTCGAAACCGGAAACGACAGCTTCCGCTTCAAAAACAGTTCAGCCCATGAGCCCAAAACTACGAAGGAGAAACGCAGGAACTTGACCACCCCAACCACGACGGACGATACCTAAGGCGGGTCACTTCTCGGCGCAAATCCCGGGTCAGCTCTCAGTGCAAATCAACATTCTGTCCTGCCTGGGCTTCCGTTTGATAGTATTGGATCGTCCTGTCTATTGCCCTAGAGCTCCCTTTCTGAATCGCTCGACCAACCACAAGGTCGCCGCCACTGAGATAAAGCTTCAAAAAAGATGCCTCAACGATCAGGACATCATCCACCTTTGTCGAAAAGCCGTAGTCCTGTGCTGGAATTACAATCGGGATATATCGGAGGCTCTTGGCAGACTCCACGGCTATTCCTAGCGCCTTTGCGGCAACGTCAGGTCGAGTCTGCAAAAGCTGCGTTTTTCGTTTCGCTTGGGTAGCGGCAGATTTCAATTTCCCGTCGTACCGAGCTTTCTCGAAAGGATCGGCCGGCATCAACAGCAGCTTAACTTCTCCAACTAGGCAGATACCACCGAAGGCCACGAGAAGATCGATCTGCTCACCGAAGTCTTTTGTCTTTTTAACTCCATGTTCCGCAACTGAAGCGGTTTTGAAATATCGATTGTCGATAACTGCCTGCCGTATTCTGGCACGGTATATTACTTCGTATTTTTCACCCCGAGCAGCAATCGGGTTAGAGTCATCAATACCTCCCTTTTCCATCCAAGCCTCTGCCTTGCGCAAAGGGTTACTCGTTTCCAGGGCGGGAAGTGGCAAAAGATAATCATTACAGTTGGGAATCTTAACCAAGGGAGCGGACCAAAGACCTCGATTTCCCTTCTGATTTTTCGACGTTTTGATTTCGAACGTCAAAAACTCGACGATTTTTTTTGCCGTCACTGCGTCGATAGGTATCCCCTCAGCGATAGCTTGAACCAGCGTACCTTCTGGTACAGTCAGTGCTATTTCTCGTGCGTCTTTGGGCGATATTGTTTGGGGAAGCTTCGTAACCCGGCTCAGCCCGTGTGCGATGTCAAGGATCAGATGCCATGCCGATAAAAGGTGCGCCACCGTCACGCCTTTTGCATTCGGCATATCAACGTCAAGAAAATCTGCGATAAAGGAGCCTTCCAGCCCGCTTCTCTCGATCGTATATACAGGTGGTCTTGAAGAGAGATACTGCGCAGAAGACACTCGGGCCAGCACCGAATTTTCGGTCCTCCTAACTGACGTCACGGCCCTCAATCTGGAGCGCTTCCTTCGCTGACTCGGCGAAAGTGACGGCCAAATAGAGATATCGATATACGGGTAGTTCATCAAATTCGTTTGTTGGCGCTGTAGCCAACTCTGATCTAGGATCATGGCATCTGGGTCGCTAGGCATCCATATCGTTGCACCATCTTTGTCGAGGTCAAAATACCAGGCATCGAACCATGCCTGGTTCCAAAGCGTGCTCAAAAGTTTTCGGAAGCTATAGAACTTGCCGGCCGCCACGCCGAATGTAGTGAGGTCTTCGGGCGGAGCGCTCGATCCAGATACTTTAAGAGCATCGAAAAGCCAGTTTTCGGTAAGGTCTGTGCTGCTCTCGGCGAAATCCGTTGTCGTGAAATGTTGCCCGTTGTTGCCCTCGATCCGGAGACCAGAAAAGGCATCCATTGAATATATTGGATCATCTCGACGTTCTTTGGCGACCTCGTCGCGCAACTTCTCGGCGATGCGGTGATCCCGGTTCAATATAGCTACCGCCAGGATTGTGGCCCATTCTGAATCTAGGGAGCCAAAGGCAGGCGACGGATATTTTTTTGACAACTCGGCGTATTCCGAAGCTATCCATTTGGCGGCTTCATAGAGCCGAGTATCGTCATCTGTTGGGGAAATCTTCCCGTAAGCCAAATCCCAGTCTGCCTGGATATACTGACCTGAAGAGGGGGGCTTGAGGTTTGAGACGGACTTGCGGAAGTGCGTTTCAGTTATCGACATGGAAACTCGGTTTCGGTCAAATCGGGAGCGATGAGCCAAGTTTTGCATGCAAGCTTAGAAGTTCGCAACAACCGGCCAGATACATCGGGCCATCACCAGCACGAGACCTTGAGCATCATCTACAGTTGACTGCATATATTTTGATTCAGCCAACTTCCCCTAATTCCATTGCGTTCGCCAGCTTCGCGCAATTTCTACGACGTTAAGTCGCCTCCGACTTGCCTAAGAAAATCAATTATATGTCTCAATGATCAGAGGTATGTGGCGGCAGACACAGTTCGGATCAGAGGTATGCGGCGGCGAGATCAATCGGTTGCGGCGGTCTCGGCGCTAAGTTATTGATTATTGGTGGGCCTCAGTTCAGACGTTTGTGGCGGCCTACATGCACTTTTTGACCATCTGGACAAATATTCTCCAATAAAATCAATAGCCTAACTTTCGGAAAATGGTCCAGCGAAGCCGTTTTACGGTATCCTGACACCCAAAATACCGTCATGTTTTGAGGCTCGGATACCGTCAGGCCGTTTTTGCGCCAGTAAAGCCGCGTCGGTCTAAATCCAAAAATCACGTTAACTATCATATACTTAGGCGAATACACCAACTCCTCGAATCGGGGCGTTTTGGGAGGCGGCATTTTCGCCTTGGTTGCGGGTGTGGGTCCTAAACACGAAACCACGTGCAACCACACCAACCGGGGCCCAATACTCTCAACTAAATGTTGACTGCGCTGCTGACAGAGTAGATAGTATAGGAAAATAAACCTAGATTCGTCAGAGGAGTCTACTATGCGTAAACTTAGCTTCCAGAAGCGTTTTAACTGCACTGAAGGCGAGTATCTTTATAATTTGCTTGAACAGATTCGTCTGCGTGGTCCTGTGACACTGAAGGTACGTGATATACCCCACGAGATGCGCACCCAGCTTTCTGAAATGGTACAACTTGGGCGTCTGACGCAGGAGCCAATCGGCAAACATTGGCTGCGCATGTCCGAAACGTCGCAAGTCGCCAGCGCTGCCGAGATTTCATAGGAGATACCCATAACTGCTATCCCTGAAAATCTGACCTTATTGCACGGGGGTGAAGAGGACCTTCGCGCAAAGTCTATCGAGATCATCGAGGCGAACGATGAGATGTCGTTTCACGTCTCGATGATCGAAAGGTGCATGGACATGCACCATTACGTTCGTGTGAACACGGAGGACATGACCGAAGACCAAGTGATCGTGGCTCTCATCGGTGCCAGCGTGTTCAACTCAATGGCTTCAGCCATCAAGCTGCTGCTCGGCGGATACTACCAGTCGTCGGGCTTGCAGATTCGATACATCATGGAGAGCGGTTGGCTCCTCGATTATTTGAGGACCGATCCAAAACTTGTCCAAGAGTGGAAGGTCACGCCTGAAGACAAGCGCCAGAGAGCCTTCGGTCCCGGATTCATCAGGGATGAGTTGGATAAGCGCGACGGATTTACCGAAAAGAAGCGGGCCGCTCATTACAAGCGACTGTGCGTCCTATGCGGTCATCCAACCTTCGCTGGCTTCGCCATGCTCAGGCCAGAGATGAACGCCGACGCGCACATGGGACCAATGCTCGTCCCGAGTTTGCTCGAAGGCTGTATTCAGGAACTCGTTCAGGTGTCCATCACGGCGACACAGGCTCTCATGCCCTTCTTCCCGCCTCAGACGCTTTCCGACTACAAAGCGAAGGTGCAGTTCTGCGAGACCACTGGGGATTGGATGGAGCGCGTGTTTGACAAACGCCCCGACCCTACGCCAGTTATAGAACTCAAGAAGCTCATCGCGCAATTGGAGGCCCGTTAGCACACTCGAACCTACGTCACGACAGGAGGCACTACCTCCTGAAGCCAGCCCTTCATCTGGCTTTTGAATTGGAAAAAGTGACGGCATTACAGACGGTATCGGGAAAATAGGCAAGCCTAACTCATTGAAATTGTTCATTTCTTTGATCCAGTAGGGCCCACCAGCATCCTAAGTCAATGAATTTCATCATTGTTAGGCACCCGATGATCTGTCGTACGCATTGATATACGCACCGCCGTTCACATTCCGGGCCTGGGAAAGGTCAGCAAGGACACCGCATGCTGCCTAAGGGATGGTACTTGTTGTACATTGCGGACGGCGTAGATCCAGACCGACCTGGCATCTACCAATGGGAGATTGAGGGCGCCGGCGTTTATATCGGGAAGTACACTCGCCGCTCTCGCCCGTTCCTGGAATATGAGAGGAACGTGATCAAGATCCTCGTGGGTCGGCCGTACAGGCCGCAGAAGCCGGCCGCGTTCCGCCGTATCCACAGAGAACTTTGTGCCGCACACTTGGAAGGCCGAGCGATCAAGCTCACGATTCTCGAGAACTGTACCCCAGAACAGTTGAGTGAACGAGAAAGCGAGCTAATTCGGGATCGTGGTACATTGAACGGCAGGCAAAAAACGTAACGTTTTCATGCGTTTGCGCGCGCTGTGTTTCCCGTGTTTGCGTTATTGTTGTGTGGGGCCGGCGGCGCGAGAGATTTGAACCCCTCTCGTTGGAGGAGCGGGCTCTAGTCATTCAACACGAGCAGTTTGCGCGCGGCTGAAAGAGGCTCATGTGGTCCGATCTTTTTTTGATTTGAGTGCGCAGAGACGGCGCAATTTAGCCACGCCGGTTACCCATGTTCTGATCGGCTGTCCAAGACAGTGGACTATTGCCACCTTATCTTTTTGATCATCCGCTCCGACAACACTCGCAAAACGCCTCCACCCTCCCCATATAAGCATCACGGGGCAATGGCCCCGGCCGCGATTTGCGGCCAGAAACTTCCGGAGAAAAATCATGAGCCATGAAAAAGGCGCTGCTGCGCCTCTCACACCCGTTGTCGTCGCGAAGAAATATCGCATTGCCGTCGAGGACGCCGCTGCGATCCTGGAGCAGTACGGCGATGACGCCAAGGCCGTCCACAAGGCCGCTCGCCGCATCGCGGCTTGACCCATCATCCGGTGATGGCGCGGGAACATTGCCGGGAACCCGACGTTGAAGATCGAATCCAACAATGGGGACCCTCTCAAATGGCTCGCGACATCGCTCACCAGATATCCATCCTTCAGGACCAACTCGCCGACCTGAGCCGGAGCTTGACCCGGCAGGCATCCTCGAGTGCCGGTGACGCCTCGGCGACGCTTGGCCCGCTCGCCCGCCATGCGGCGAGCCACCTGCGCCAGCATGGGCTTGACCTGACGCGCACGGCACAGCGCAACAGCACTGCGACAGGCGTCGCGCTCGGGGCGCTCGCCGCCGGCACGCTTCTTGGCTTCTTCCTGGCCGGTAGCCTGCGCAAGGACGACTAAGCCCTTCAAGATCAAAGATCGCTATGCCTCGCCCGCGTGGGTTTCACGCGTGCGAGGCATTTTTGTCTGTGCTTCATCTGGTGTCTCAAGCGACGGCGGAGCCGCTCATATGGCGGTGGCGAGAAATGCCGTGGAAAATTTCTTCTCGCGGTTTGGCCGGAGAACTCGTAGGCTCGCACGAGTGCCCTAGATAAACGTCCTGTTGTTGCTCTTGTTTAAAACCAAGGCGCGTGATCGGCGCGCGATGCGAAGGAATCTTGGCCATGTCGTTCAAAGCGAAGTTCGTCGGAATTGCACTTGCAGCCAGCCTCGCCGCCACGGTGGCGCAGGCCCAGGTCGTCGTTTCCTCCAAGATCGATACGGAAGGCGGCGTGCTCGGCAATGTGATCCTCGCCATGCTCAACGCCAATGATATCCAGACGACCGACCGCATCCAGCTTGGCGCCACCCCGGTGATGCGCAAGGCGATCACCGCCGGCGAGATCGACATCTATCCGGAATATACCGGCAATGGCGCCTTCTTCTTTGAAAACAAGGCCGATGAGGCGACCTGGAACGATGCGGCGAAGGCTTACGAGACGGTGAAGAAGCTGGATTACGAGGCGAACAAGATCGTCTGGTTGTCGCCGTCGTCCGCCAACAACACCTGGGCGATCGCGTTGCGGCAGGATGTTGCGGACGAAAACAAGCTGAAGACGCTGACCGATTTCGGCAAGTTCGTGTCGGAAGGCGGCAAGGTGGTGCTGGCGGCATCGTCGGAATTCGTCAACTCGGCTGCGGCGCTGCCTGCCTTCCAGACCACCTATGGTTTCACACTGAAGCCGGACCAGTTGATCACGCTCTCGGGCGGTGACACGGCCGCGACGATCGCGGCTGCCGCCAACCAGACGAACGGCGCAAATGCGGCGATGGTTTACGGCACCGATGGCGGCATTGCGCCGTCCGGGCTCGTTGTGCTCGAGGATGACAAGGGCGTGCAGCCGGTCTACCAGCCCGCGCCGATCATCCGCGAAGAGGTGCTGAAGAAGAACCCGAAGATCGAGGAGATCCTGAAGCCCGTCTTCGAGAAGCTTGATCTCGTGACGCTGCAGGAGTTGAACGGCCGCGTGCAGGTGGGCGGCGAGCCGGCCAAGGCGGTTGCCGAAGACTTCCTGAAGAAGAACGGCTTCCTGAAATAAGGTCCGGCCGGCGTCCCGTCTCTTCGCACTGGCGATATGAAGACGGATGCCATTGCCAACCCGCGAAGTGCTTAGCGCGCAGGAGGCGGATTGAGGTTCAGGTTCGACAAACTCGGGATCGTGATCGCCGTGCTTGCCGTTTACGGGCTGCTGGCAAGCCCGTTCGCCGTGCTGAAGCCGAACCGCATCCTGCAAGGGCAGGCGAAGACCGTGCTCGAGGCTCTACCGCCGCTGGCGGGTGGGGTGCTTCTCGCCGGACTGGCGCTCGCCATCGTCATTGCGCTGCTGCGCGCGCCCGCGACCTTGAGACTAATCGCGGCGGTGGGCGCACTCGCCGGTCTCGTGCTTGCCATGGGGCAGGCGGCTGGCTTCCTCACCCCGGACGGCAATACTTACGCCCGCGTCTCGCCCGCCTCCGGTTTCTGGATCCTGTTGTTTGCCTTCGCATTGCTGACGGCGGATGCCATTACCCGGCTTCAGCCGCCACCTTGGTTGCGCGTGCTGTTTCTCGGCGTCGCGGCGGTGGCGATTGGCCTGCTGTTCGTCTCCGGTAGCTGGAACGGGCTGTCGATCATGAAGGAGTATGCCGGCCGGGCGGATGTCTTCTGGAGCGAGGCAGGCAATCATGTGAAGCTGGCGCTCGGCTCGCTTGTCGCGGCCTCGATCGTCGGGCTGCCGCTCGGCGTCCTGTGTCACCGGGTCCGGTGGCTGCGGGCAAGCGTGCTGAACCTGCTCAACCTCATCCAGACTATTCCGTCGATCGCGCTTTTCGGCATCCTGATCGCGCCGCTTGCCTGGATTGCTGCCAATGTTCCGGGCGCCTCCGAAGCCGGGATCCGTGGCATCGGCACGGCGCCGGCCTTCGTGGCGCTGTTCTTGTATTCGCTGCTGCCGATCGTCGCCAACACCGTCGTCGGTCTCGCCGGCGTCCCGCGCGAAACGAACGAAGCGGCGCGCGGCATCGGCATGACGAACCGGCAGCGCCTGTTCCAGGTCGAAATTCCGCTGGCGCTACCGGTCATCCTCACCGCGATCCGCATCGTGCTCGTCCAGAACATCGGCATGGCAACGATCGCCGCGCTGATTGGCGGCGGCGGTTTTGGCGTCTTCGTGTTCCAGGGGATCGGGCAGACTGCCATGGACCTCGTGCTTCTCGGCGCCGTGCCGACGGTGGCGCTCGCCTTCGCGGCGGCCGTCGTGCTCGATGCGCTGATCGAAATGAATTCCCGTGTCGCCAAGGGAGGGCGCGCCGCATGATCGAGATCGACGCGATAACCAAGCGGTATGGTGGCCTTGCCGTGGTGGACAATGTCTCGATGGTGATCGAGCCGCGCACGATCACCGTGATCGTCGGCACCTCCGGTTCGGGCAAGACCACGCTTCTGCGCATGATCAACCGGTTGGTGGAGCCCACCGAAGGCGTGATCCGGCTTGATGGCGAGGATAATCGCTCGATCCCGGGCTACGACCTGCGCCGCCGCATCGGTTATGCGATCCAGGGGCATGGGCTGTTTCCGCATCGCACGGTGGCGCAGAACATCGCCACGGTGCCGGGCCTGCTTGGCTGGGAGAAACGGCGGATCGACACCAAGGTGGAGGAGTTGCTGACCCTGTTCCAGCTCGATCCCGCCGTCTTCGCCGCGCGTTATCCCCATGAACTGTCGGGTGGCCAGCAGCAGCGGGTGGGTGTCGCGCGGGCGCTCGCGGCCGAACCCAACGTGCTCCTCATGGACGAGCCGTTCGGGGCGCTCGACCCGATCATCCGGGCCAAGGCGCAGGAGGATCTGAAAGCCATCCAGAAGCACCTGGAAACGACTATTGTCCTCGTGACTCACGACATGAATGAAGCGTTCCATCTGGCTGACAAGATTGCGGTGATGGACAAGGGCAGGGTGCTTCAATACGGCCCGCCTGCTGAACTCATCAGTGCGCCGGCGGAGCCGTTTGTCGGTGCGCTGGTAGGAGATGGTGACCGGCCTTTCCGGCTTCTGGCGATCGGTGCGACGGGCGCGATCGTGGAGCCGGGCGAGGCTGATGGCGAGCCGATCTCGGAGACGAGTTCGCAGCAGGACGCGCTATCGGCCATGTTATGGTCCGGACGCAGGGCGCTTCCTGTCATCTCCGCCTCGGGTCTGCCGATGGGCCGGGTCACGCTCGACAACCTCGTGAAGCATGCGGCAAGGCCTCAATGAGGTTTGTTCCGCTCCTGTTGCGCCTGCTTCTTTTTGCCGTGCTGGTCAGCTTCCTCGTGTCTCCCGACACGTTCGAGCCGTTGCTCAGGCCGCTGGTGGATGGCGGTACGCCAGCGATCTACAACCAGGGAAGCCTGCTTTCACTGACGCTGCAGCATCTGGAGATCGTTTTTGCGGCGACGCTCGCCGCGGCAATCCTGGCGATCCTGCTGGCGATCCTCGTCACGCGGCCGTTCGGGGCCGAGTTCCTGCCGTTGTCGCGCAGCCTCGTCAATATCGGCCAGACCTTTCCGCCCGTTGCCGTGTTGGCGCTCGCCGTGCCGGCGGTTGGCTTCGGGGCGAAACCGACTTTGATTGCGCTCTTCCTCTACGGGCTGCTGCCGATCTTCGAAAACACGCTGACGGCGCTTCAAAACTTGCCCCGTTCGGTCACGGAGGCGGCGCGCGGATCCGGCATGACGGCGATGCAGCGTTTGCTGAAGGTCGAACTGCCGCTGTCTCTGCCGGTCATCATCGCGGGCATACGGCTGTCGGTCACGATCAACCTCGCCACGGCCACCATCGGCTCAACGGTGGCGGCGAAGACGCTCGGCGAGGTCATCATCGCCGGCTTGCAGTCCAACAACCTGGCCTTCGTGCTGCAGGGAGGGCTGGTGGTCGGCGCGCTTGCTGTGCTGATCTATGATGCCCTGTCTGCGCTGGAAGCCATGCTGAGCCGCAGGCTTGGCCTGCGCTAGAGCGGTCAACCGTGGCTCGACTCCGTCGGCACGATCGGCTCCACATCCTGCTTCAGGTTTCCGCGGTGGAAGATGAAGAGACCCGCGAGCACAATGATCGCTGCGCCAAACAGCGTCTGCGCATCCGGGAAGTCACCAAAGAAGGCCCAGCCAAACACCACCGCCCACAGCAGGAGCGTATATTGCAGCGGCGCCAGCAGGGAGGCAGGCGCGAGTTTCAGCGAGCGGGTGATCAGCAGGTGGGCGGTGCAGGCCACAATGCCGAGAAGCAGCAGCGCCAGAAGTTCACCAAAGGTGAACGGGCTCCAGTTGCCGACCGTCAGGAAGGCGCCGGCCACGAGGCAGGCCAGCGTCTGCCATGTCACGAGCGTTGCGTCTGATGTGGAGCGCAACATGCGGCTGAGCACAATCGTCAGCGCGAAGGACACGCTGCCGACAAGGCCGAAGATCGATGGCCATGCCAGCATTTCCTCAGAGGGCCGCAGCGCGATCACGACACCGATGAAGCCGATGAGAACCGCAAGCCAACGCCGCCAGCCGATCCGCTCGCCAAGCAGGAAGTGCGACAGCGCCGCCACATAGATCGGGCCGGCCATGTAGAAGGTCATCACGTCCGCGAGCGGCAGATAGGCGACGGCCGCGTAGAACAGGCCGGTGTCTGCGGTGGCAAGCACGATGCGCAGCAGGTGGAGCGAAGGCTGCTCGACACGGTAGAGGGCCGACAGCGGCTGGCGCGACAGCATGGGGCCGAGAACGGCGAAGGCGCCGACGGAGCGGATCAGCAGGACCTGGCCGACCGAGAAGCTCGCCACCAGCCATTTGCCCATCGCGTCGTTCAGCGCGAACATGAAGTCGCCGAGAAGCATCAACAGCACGCCAATCACGACGGCGTTGCCGCCAACCGCGTAAGCCGTACGCTTGTTCATGATGTTCAAGCGCTCCTGACGCTGCTGTGATACGCCGCGACTTAGCCTGCGAGTCGCCCACCTTGCAAGGGCTTTGGTGCACCGGTTGTGGTGGGAAAGCTGATCGGCAGGCCGCGCAGCACGCGCACCGCCAGATAAGCGAAACATTCCGCCTCCACCGCATCGCCGCGCCAGCCGAATTCGTCAGCGGACACGGCGGTGACGCCGGCACGGCTTTCCAGCATCGACATGATCGTCGGGTTATGCCGGCCGCCGCCGGAGACGATCAGCCGCTTCGGGCGGCGCGGCAGGAGATCGAGCCCCTTGCCGACAGCCGCAGCGGTGAAGGCGGAAAGGGTGGCGGCTCCCGTTGCATCATCCAGCCCGTCCGCCATCGCGGCGGTGAAGTCGAAGCGGTCGAGCGATTTCGGATAAGGCGCGGTGAGGTAAGGATGTTCGAGAAGCTTTGCCAGACGCTCCTCATCGACCTTGCCGGAGGCGCCAAGCACGCCGCCGCGGTCCATGTCGCCAAGCCCACGGGCTTTCACGAAATCATTGAGCGGCGCATTGGCCGGCCCGGTGTCGAAGCCGATGATCAGGTCCTTGCCGTCCCACCAGCTGACATTGGCGACGCCACCAAGGTTCAAAACCGCGCTGTCGCCCGTCGTATCGAGGCTGCGCAAGAGTGCAGCATGATAAGTGGGGGCAAGCGGCGCGCCCTGTCCACCAGCACGAACGTCAGCCGAGCGGAAATCATAGGCGACCTTGCAGCCGAGGATGGAAGCCATCAATTCGCCATTGCCAAGCTGGCGGGTGGCGCCGATGCGCTCTTTCGTCGGGGCGCGGTGCAGCACGCTCTGGCCATGGAAACCGACAATGCCGATATCGCCCATGGAAAGCCCGGCGCTCGCCACCAACTCCTTCACCGCCTGGGATTGTGCGCGTGTGAGTGCTTCCTCGGCTTGCGCAAAAATGGCGGGATCCGGGCCTTCGAAGTTCCAAGCGCGGGCCTGGCTCAGCGTTTCTTCCAGCAGCGAGCGGATTTCCGGCGGATAGGGGTGGAGCGTGTAGGCGCCGAAGGTCTCGACCGTTTCACCATCCGTCTTCAGCAGCGCAACGTCGATATTGCCGTCAAGCACGGTTCCGGTCATCAGGCCGACGGCCCAGATTGGCTGCATGGTCGAAGTCCTCAAGGCTGGTTGAACAGGTCGCAGACGGTCTGCCGAAGCGTAAGAATGCCGCTGTCGAAATGGCGGGTTGGATGGACGCGGTTGGTAAGCAGCGTCACCGCGCGACCGCGTTCGAAGTCGATCAGCAGGCTCGTGCCGGTAAAGCCGGTATGGCCAATCGTGTCACCGCTGCAGAGGCTTCCGCCCCACCATCCGTCGAAGGGATGTTCCCAGCCGTGCGTGCGCTTGTTGGAGAGCGGCGTCCGCATCAGCCGGATCGCCTGCTCGGAAGCTCCGGTGCCGTCGAGCAGGCCTTGGGCGAAGTCCAGCACCGAGGCCACGGTCCCGAACAGGCCGGCATGGCCGGAGCCCTGCAATGCATAACAGTTCTCGTCATGCACGTCGCCGCAGATCACCCGGTGGCGGAAGGCACAGTCCTCGGTCGCGACGGTAACCTGTGGGTCGGAGGACCAGGCAAAACCCGCGCCCGGATCGAGCTCCCGCACCGTTCGAACCTTGGCCAGACGTTCCAGTACGAAGCCGAGCAGGATGAAATTGATGTCGGAATAGACGGGCGGACCAGCACGCCACTCCCGCTGCAGGATGAAGGCGCGCAACAGGTCCGGGTCGCGGTCATAGGTGTAGATCGGTTCGACACCGGGAAAGGGCGTCTGGTGGCCAAGGCACTGGCGGAATGTGATCTTCCGCTCCCAGGCGTCGGCATGATACTGCCGGAAATCCGGCAGGAGCGTTGCCACCGGTGCGTCGAGGTCGACCACGCCGTCATCAACGAGCTTCAGGATGCGCGTCGTGGTGAAGATGACCTTTGTCAGCGAGGCAAGGTCGAACCAGGTGTCGAGCGTCATCGGTCGCTGGTCAGGCATGATTTGCGCCGAGCCAAGCGCCCGCGTCATGCGCCCGTGCTTCAGGTCGATAATACCCAGTACGCCCCCGGGTATGCGTTTTGCTTCGACAGCCTGTTCAAGAGGCGCAAACGCGCGTTCAAAGACTGCCGCCAAACCCGCATCCGCTGTGCCAAGATGTTCAGCCATGGCTCAAGCCTCTGCCCTTGCACGGTGATCGGCACCATAGTCCCGCCACCGGGCCTCCGGTGGTTCATAAGCCGGCGGACGAACAAGCGACGCCACCTGGCGCGTGTCGATCTCGAAGCGCTGGTTGCGGCGGTCGATGCTCGGCACCGCGGAGATCAGCCGCTTGGTATAGGAATGCTGCGGGTTGGACAGCACGGATGCCGCTTCACCGATCTCCACAATTTCGCCCGCATAGACCACGGCAATGCGGTGGGCAATCCGCTCGACCACGGCCATGTCATGGCTGACGAAAAGGTAGGCGAGGCCAAATTCCTTCTGCAGGTCGACGAGCAGTTCCAGCACCTTCGCCTGAACGGAAACATCGAGCGCAGAAACGGCCTCGTCCAGCACCACGATCGACGGGTTGAGCATCAGCGCGCGGGCGATGCAGAGCCGCTGCCGCTGGCCACCGGAAAACTGGTGCGGGTAACGCTCCAGGCTGTCTTCCGGCAGTCCGACGCGCTGCAGCAGCGCCTTCATCTTCTCGCGCGTCTCGTTCGTCACCTTTCCTCCGGCGGCGATCACCGGCTCGGCCAGGATGCTGTCGATGCGCAGCCGCGGATTAAGCGAGGCGTAGGGGTTCTGGAACACCATCTGCGTCGCCGGATCGGTGGCGTCCGAAATGCTGCCCTTGTGGGTCACAAAACGCCCGCGGGTGGGCTTCACCAGCCCCAGGATGGCGCGCGCGGTGGTGGATTTGCCCGAGCCACTTTCGCCGACGATTGCCAGGGTTTCGCCGGGCATCAGGTCGAAACCCACATTCTCCACCGCATGAACCGCGCCTTGAGCCCGGCTGAACAGGCCGTTCTTCACCTTGAACCGAACCGTCAGGCCATCGACGCTCAGGGCGGGCGCTTCGCCCTGCTTGCGCTTGAAGTCGGTGCGGGCGGCGCGGCCGGATTCAAAATGCGGCACGGCGCTCAAAAGATGTTTTGTATAGGAATGCTGCGGCCGGTCTAGAACCGCGTCGAGTGCGCCTTGCTCCACCGCCTGGCCCGCCTGCATCACCATCACCCTGTCGGCAATGCCGGCGACCAGACCGATATCGTGGGTGATGAAGATCATCCCCATGCCGGTCTCGCGTTTCAGTTCGGCAAGCAGGGCCATGATCTGCGCCTGCACCGTCACGTCGAGTGCCGTCGTGGGTTCGTCGGCGATCAGCAGGCGCGGATTGCAGGCAAGCGCTGTCGCGATCATCACGCGCTGGAGCATGCCGCCAGACAGCTGGTTCGGCGCATATCTAAGCCGCCGCGCCGCATCGGGAATGCGCACGCGGTCAAGCGCATCCTTGGCGGCGGCGGTTGCCTGCCTGCCGGTCAGGCCGCGGTGCAGACGAAAACTCTCCTCGATCTGCGTGCCGATCGACAGCACGGGATTGAGGGAGGTCATCGGCTCCTGGAAGATCATGCCGATCTCCGCGCCGCGGATCTTTTCCAGCACCGGTTCGGAGGCTTGGGTAACGTCCAAGACACTGCCATCAGCGCGGGTCAGGTGGATCGAGCCGCCGATGATGCGGCCACCGCCGAAATCGACGAGGCGGTTGATCGACAGCGCGGTGACCGATTTGCCGGAGCCGCTTTCGCCGACAATCGCGAGCGTTTCGCCAGCCTCGAGATCGAAGCTGACGCCTTTGACGATCTCGTTCTTCGCGGGATCTTGGCCAAATCCGACGCGCAGGTCTTTGACGGACAGAAGCGTCATGCGGTGCGGCTCCTCGTCTTGGGGTCCAGGATATCGCGCAGCGCGTCACCAAGCAGGTTGAAGCCCAAAATGCTGATCATGATGGCAATCGCCGGGAAGATCAGCAGCCAGGGCGCCTTTTCCATCAGGTTGCGGCTGTCGGCCAGCATCAGGCCTAGCGAGGAGGCCGGCGGCTGGGTGCCGAGCCCGAGGAAGGAAAGGCCGGCTTCGGTCAGCAACGACCAGGCAAGCGCCAGCGTCACCTGGACGGTGAGGGGTGCTACGAGGTTGAGCAGCAGATGGCGGGTCAGGATATAGGTCTTGCTCGACCCGAAGGTGCGTGCCGCATCCACGAACTCGCGCGACTTGATCGATAGCGCCGGGCCGCGCACCACGCGTGTGAAGATCGGCGTGTAGACGATGGCAATCGCTGCGACGCTCGTCCAGGTACCGGGGCCTGCAATCGCGATGATGAGGAGCGCAAGCAGGATTGCGGGAAACGCGAGCAGCACATCCATCACGCGCATCACAAGGCCGTCCCACAGCTTGCCGAACCATGCGGCGGTCAGGCCGAGCACGGTGCCTGCGACGCTTGCGATGGCAACTGCGGAGATGCCGACAAGGAAGGACTGTCCGACGCCCTTCATCAGGCGGCTTGCGACATCACGCCCGAAGAGGTCGGTACCCATCCAATAGACGGCACTCGGCGCCTTCAGCCGATCGATGCGGTATTGCTGCAGCGGGTCGTGCGGCGTCAGGTCAAACAGGCCGAGCAGGGCGATCACCACGTAGAGAAGGACGATCGCGCCGCCGATCCGGCCGCTGGGGTGGGAAAAAATCGCACGAAGCATCAGCCGCCCTCGCCAAGACGGATGCGCGGATCGAGCGCCACATAAAGAAGATCAACGAGCAGATTGACCACCAGGAAGTTGAAGGCAATGAACAGGACGCAGCCCTGGACGAGCGCGTAGTCGCGCTGGAGGATGGCTTCGAGAACGAGGCGTCCGAGGCCGGGCAGGGCGTAGATCTGCTCGACAAGCACCGCTCCGCCGAGAAGGTAGCCGAACTCGACGCCCGAAAGCGTCACGACCGGGATCAGCGCATTGGGAAGCGCATGGCGCCAGATTACCCGCCGCTTCGGAACGCCCTTGGAGCGAGCCGTGCGGACATAGTCGTCGGAGAGGACATCCAGCATGGCAGAGCGGGAGATGCGGGTGACGGAGGCGGCAAAGGCGAAACCGAGCGTCACCGCCGGCAGGATCATCTGGCTGAGGTTGCGCAGCGGATCCACTGAGAACGGCGTGAACTCGCCCATGGTCGGCAGGATGCCGAAGCCCGCCGACAGCGCGTAGATGAGAAGCAGGCCCACCACGAAGTTCGGCGTCGACTGTCCGATCATTGCGAAGATGCGCACGCCAAGGTCGGACGGGCGCTCTTTGCGTGTGGCTGCAAACACACCGGCAGGCAAGCCCACGGCAAGCGCCACGACCATCGCCATGATGGCGAGCTGGAGGGTCAGTGGAAAGCGCTCCAGGATGATGGAGAGCACCGGCTTGCCGTGCGTCACCGAAATACCGAGGTCGCTCTGGAAAACGCCTAGCAGCCACTTCCAGTACTGGATGAGGATCGGCTGGTCGATGCCGAAATATTCAGAGAGCGCCGCCCGTTGCGCGGGCGTCAGCAGGCCGGCTTCCGTCCCGAGCATCGCGGTGATGGCGTCGCCCGGGATCATGCGGATCGCAAAGAAGACGAGGATGGAGACCCCGAGCATGACGAGCGGAAAGGTCAAGAGCCGTCGCGTCAGGTAGTTCATGAGATCTCCAAGCCCCGTATTGTTGGCAGGACGCTCCTTACTGGAGCGTCACCTTGGTGAGGCCGAAGAGCGAACCTTCAGGCGTCGTTTCGAAGCCGGACACGTTCTTCTGCTGCGCGGTGTAGCTGAAGGAGGTGTAGAGCCAGACCCACGGCGCCATTTCGGCGATGTGCTTCTCGAATTCGGCGAAGATTTCCTTGCGCTTGGCCGGATCGGTTTCTTCGCGGCCCTTCTGCATCAGGCTGTCGAGCGTGTCATCGATGTAGTTCGCGACCTTCTGGAGGTTGCCGTTCTTCGTCCAGTAGCGGTTGTACATGGAGTAGGGGTCGGCGCGGCCACCGTTCAGCGCCACCGCCATGTCGAAGTCACCCTTCAGCCAGGCGTCGACGTAAACGTTGAGCTCCATCATCTTGATGTCGAGCTTGACGCCGATTTCGGCGAGCTGCGACTGGATGACCTGGGCTTCGGCGGCAGCGGTTGCCGGTTCGCCATTGGCGGCAATGACAGTGGCGGTGAAGCCATCGGCAAAGCCGGCGTCGGCCATCAGCTTCTTCGCCTTGTCGATGTCCTTCTTGTAGCAGAACAGGCTGCTCGGATCGCTGGTGTAGCCCGGCATCGTCAACGGGCCGGTCACCTTGCCTTCGCCGACGGAGGCCGTGTCCAGCACGTCCTGGCGATCAACTGCGCAGGAGATCGCCTGGCGGACAGCGAGGTTGTCCATCGGCTTGCGCGAGGCGTTCAGCTGCAGGACATGGTAGGCGAGCACCGGGGTGCGGTTCAGCACCAGGTTCGGCTCGTCCGGAACAAGCGTTGCGACCAGCGGGTCGTTGATGAGGGCGAAATCGACCTGCTTTGTGCGCAGGGCCGCGAGGATTGCCGTTTCATCCGGCAGGACGCTGATGTCGATGCCATCGATCGCGACCTTGCCGCCGGCCCAGTCCTTGTTGGCGGACAGCGTTTCCTTGGAGTTCGGCACCCAGTTGTCCAGCTTGAACGGACCGGAGCCAAGCGCCTTCGTGCCGATCGTGCCGGCAGCAATCTCGGCGGCCGGAACGATCGCGGCATTGATGCTCGCCATCGCCGTCAGCAGCGGAACGTCCGGCTGCGACAGCTTGAAGACAACCGTCTTGTCGTCCGGCGTCTCGATCGTTTCGATCGACAGGAAGTTGGCGCGGGCGGCCGCGGCGGTCTTTTCGTCAAGCAGGCGCTCGAAGGATGCCTTCACGTCTGCTGCGGTGACCGGCTTGCCGTCCTGGAACTTGGCGTTCGGGTCGAGCTTGAAGGTCAACTGCTTTGCGTCGGCTGCGAACTCCCAGGAGGTCGCGAGCGCCGGGACGATCTGCAGGTCCTTGTCGAAACGCACCAGCGGTTCGTAGATCAGTTCAAGAAGACGGATGGATGAGAAAGCCGTCTGCTTGTGCGGATCAAGCCCTGTTGCGTCCTGCTTCCAGGCCATCTTCAGCGTTGCTGCCGATGCCGGCGCGGCGATGGCCGCTGCACCAAGCGCTACACCGAGCGCAAGGCCTGTAAGGGCTTTGGTCGTGAAATGTTGTCCCATGTTCTTCTCCCAGTGTTTGTGTTGTTTCACCGCGCTTCCGGCGCGGCTTTATCCTGTCTTGTCATTGATTGCAGCGCGAAGGAAGCCGCCAGCGTTAGCAAGTGCGGTGCGCGCCGTTTCGACATCCATCCCCGTGAGCACGATCAGGATCGCAAGCTTCACGTTGTTCCCTGTCTGGTCGAGGACGCGCCTGGCCTCCTCCAGATCGCAGCCGGTCGCCTGCATGACGATGCGCGCGGCGCGCGCCACCAGCTTCTGGTTGCTGGCGTTCAGGTCGACCATCAGGTTCTGGTAGCTTTTGCCGATCCGGATCATGCTCGCCGTGGTCAGCATGTTCAAGACCAGCTTCTGTGCGGTGCCGGACTTCAGGCGCGTTGAGCCGGTCAGGATCTCCGGCCCGACCACCGGCGAGATGGCGATATCGGCGATCGCGGCGATGACAGAATCCGGATTGCAGGACAGGGCGACGGTCTTGGCGCCAAGTGACTTCGCGTAGGTCAGTGCGCCGATGACATAAGGCGTGCGGCCGCTGACGGCGATGCCGACCACAACATCGTCTACCGTCACATTGACCGACTGCAGGTCCAGCTTGCCTTGCTCGAGATCGTCTTCGGCGCCCTCGACGGCATGGCGCAGCGCATGGTCGCCACCGGCAATCAGGCCGATCACCATGTCTTCCGGTACGCTGAAGGTGGGCGGGCATTCGGACGCATCGAGGACGCCGAGCCGGCCGCTCGTGCCGGCGCCGATATAGATCAGCCGCGCGCCCTTGTTGAACGCCTTGACCGTTTCATCGACGGCTTCGGCGATTTGCGGAATGACACGCTGTACGGCGGTGGCGACCGTCTGGTCCTCGCCGTTGATGCGCTGCAGGACGTCGATCGTCGGCAGAAGGTCGATATCCATCGAGCTTGGATTGCGATTCTCGGAGACCAGGTTTTCCAGTTCGGAAATCAGCCTTGCATCGCTCATGGGTCCACCTTCAATGCGTCACGTGGACAACGACCAGCCAGCACTGCTCCCTCCACCTGAAGGCAAGGATTAGGTTCATCCATTCCTTCTGTCAACGAAGAAAGGAATAGATTATTCCGCGTCAACAGGCGGTGGCGCACGGCTTGCGTCTTCGCCTGCGGACCGGCGGGCGAGGATAATGGCGCCGGATACGGCATCGCCGTCGGCTGGCTTCAGGCGGCGTCGCACATCCGGCGAAAGCCAGGCCTGCAGCGGGCTCGCCAAGCCGCCAAGAAGCGTCACGCGCGGTGCGCCCTGGTCGAACAGCGTGCGCACCAGCGTATCGATATGCTCGGCAGCCGACTGGACGATGCGGCGGCCCGCGGCATCGCCCTGGTCCGCGTGGCGCATCACCATCGGGGCAAGGGTAGCGTAGTCCGTCGCGGAAGAGCGATCCATCCAGGCGACAGCCTCCATCGGGTCGCCGTGGAAGCGCTGCATCACCTCTGACAACAGTGCGGTCTTTTCGATCCGCCCGTCATTGGCGCGTAGCGCCATCTGGATCGCTTTCAGGCCCAGATCGGCGCCGCTTCCTTCATCCGAAATTGGAAATCCGTACCCACCGATGCGAAGGTCACGGCCTTCGACAAATCCAAGGCCGATCGAGCCGGTGCCGGCAATGACGATCGCGCCATCGCGGCCGGAATGTGCGCCAAGGCACGCGCCCATCCCGTCGCTGACGAAGTCGACGCTGGCAAACGGTGTCGGGATGGCGGAAAGCGCCTCCAGCGCGCCGATCCGGCCGATGCCGGCAAGCCCGATCCCAACATGGACGCGACCAAGATCGTCCTCTGATAGTTCGGCCTCCTCGATCGCTGCATTGAAGGCGCGGGCGATGGACGCCCAGGCTTCCTCGATGCCGAGGCGTGTGGTGGCAGGGCCGGAGAGGCCCTGGCCGAGAAGGTTTCCGGCTTCATCTTCGATGCGCGCTCGGCAACCGGTGCCCCCGCCGTCGACGCCGAGAAAATAGCGCTGGCTGCCCTTGCTCATGCGCTCAGCCGCTCGATGTCTGCGCCGCAGAGCTTCAGCTTGCGGTCGAGCTGCTCATAACCGCGGTCGAGATGGTAGAGGCGGTTGACGATCGTCTCGCCCTCCGACACCAGCCCAGCCAGCACGAGCGACACCGAGGCCCGGAGGTCGGTTGCCATGACCTGCGCGCCCTTGAGCTTTGCCCCGCCGCGAACCAAGGCCGTCGTACCTTGGAGCGAGACGTTCACACCAAGCCGCATCAGTTCCGGCACATGCATGAACCGGCTTTCGAAGACGGTTTCGCGGATCAGCGACGCGCCTTCGGCGCAGGCAGCAAGCGCCATGAATTGCGCCTGCAGATCCGTCGGGAAGCCGGGATAGGGCTCGGTGGTTAGGTCCGCGCCCTTGAGTGGTCCGTCGCGGGAAACAACGAGACCGCGGTCGCTCGGCCAGACGCTGACGCCCATCGCTTCCAGCGCCTGCACGACAGACGCCATGTTCTCAAGCCGCGCATTGGTGAGCTCCAGCATGCCGCCGGTGATGGCCGCCGCCACCGCATAAGTGCCGGCTTCGATGCGGTCGGGGATGCCGTGATGTTTTGCCGGCTGCCAGGTGGTGGAGCCTTCCACCAGGATGCGGTGCGTGCCGGCGCCCTCGATCCTGGCGCCCATGGCGGTCAGACAGGCGGCGAGATCCGCGACTTCGGGTTCGCGGGCGGCGTTCAGGATTTCGGTCTCGCCCTTGGCCGTGGTCGCGGCCATCATCGCGGTTTCCGTCGCGCCAACGGAGGGGGAGGGCAGGACGACACGCGCACCCGTCAAACCACCATTGGTCGAGGCGACGATCAGGCCATTCTCGATGTCGATCTCCGCGCCGAGCGCAGCAAGCGCCTTGATATGCATGTCGACTGGACGTGCGCCGATGGCGCAGCCGCCGGGAAGCGACACGCGTGCTTCTCCAAAGCGCGCCAGCAGTGGCGCAAGCACAAGCACGGTCGCGCGCATCCGGCGCACGGTGTCGTACGAGGTTTCCTTGGAAAGGATCGCCCTGGCATCGATCGTCGTGGAGTGCGCGGCGCGGGAGACTTCGGCCCCATGCAGCGCCACAACATTCAGCATGTTCTCGACGTCGCTCACCTGGGGCAGGTTGGTCAGCTCGAGCGGGTAGGGGCTCAGGAGCGCCGCCGCGATCTGGGGCAGGGCCGCGTTCTTGGCCCCCGAAATAGTGACGGCGCCTTGAAGCCGCTGGCCGCCGACAATTCGAAGTCTGTCCATGAAGAAATCCGTCCAAGAAGAGCGCGCCGTCGCTGTTCTGACGAACCCTAAACCGAATGGTGCGGCTGTCAATCACGCGGAATATTTTATTCCAAGGCGCGGTCTCCGGTATAATATCCCATGACCTCACGCCGGCTGGGTGATAGGGTGCAGGTCATTTAAGTCGATCGAACAGCGCCAGTTGCGGATGAACGCATGTCAGTCCTGAAGAAGATCAACGCACAGCTTGAGATCATGGCCCCGGCTGATCGCGAGATCGGCCAGTTTATCCTCGACAACCCGGATCAGATGCTGCGGCTCTCGTCGGGCGGGCTCGCCGCGGAGACTGGGCGCAGCCAGTCCAGCGTCGTGAAGTTCAGCCAGAAGCTCGGTTTTGCCGGTTATCAGGAGCTGAAGCTCGCCGTCAGCGAAGCCAAGGCGCAGGAGCGCCACACGGCGCCGGGCATGATCCACGGCAGCATCGAGGTGGGTGACAGCTACCTGACGATCTTGCAGAAGCTGATCGGCAGCAAGATGCTTGCCATGCAGCAGACGCTCTCCGTCAACAGCGAGCAGGACATCGGCCGGGCGCTCGCGGCGCTCGATGAAGCGCGCCGGATCCACATGGCCGGCGTCGGCGCTTCGTCGCTCGTGGCCCGCGACTTTTCCTACAAGCTGATGAAACTCGGCCGTAACGTCCTGCATGACAGCGACAGCCACGTGCAGATGGCCAATGTCTCGACGCTGCGCAGCGGCGACGTGTTGTTTGCGCTGTCCTATTCCGGCAGCAGCATCGAGACCTTGCGGATCGCCGAATTGGCGCGCGATCGTGGCGCGACCGTGATTGCGGTGAGCGGCCTGAGCGGTGGCCCGCTGGCGCAGGTGGCGGACATCCGGCTTCATACGGTGGCCGATGAAGAACGCGTTCGGTCCTCCGCGATCACCGCCCGTGATGCACAGTTGATGCTGACAGACCTGCTGTTCATCCTGCTTGTGCAGCGGCAAAGCGATGCGAACGAATATGTTCAGAAAAGCGAGCAGGCAGTCTCGGTGCTCAAGACAAGGTAGCTAGCCGCCTCAGGCCGACAGCCGGTGCTTGAGCCGCATCACCTTGAAGAATCCGTTCGGAAACACCGGGCGGATCTCGGCCACCTCGAAATCACCACGACGGGCGGCCCAATCGGCAATTCGCGAAATACGGAAGGCGGAGCTCCAGCCGACGCGGTGCGCAAGCGGCGCCACGACTTCCTCGATCGCACCCTGCAGGCCGCGGCCATGCCCGAGCTTGCTGGCGATGATGATCTCGCTGCCGGGCTTGAGAACGCGGGCACATTCGTCGAGCGCCCGTTCCGGATCCGGGATCAGCGTGATGACGAAGGGCAGGCATACGGCGTTGAACGAACGGTCGGCGAAGTCGAGGTGGTGCGCGTTCATCACATGCAGCGCCTTGACGTGACCGAGCCCCTGTCGCTCCACCTTTTCGCGCGCCTTGGCGATCATGTGTTCGGAGAGATCGACGCCGGTCACGCGGCAGCGGGCGGGATAGTGCGGCAGGATGAGGCCCGTTCCGACGCCCACCTCCAGGATATCGTCACCAGCGTCCGCGGCGAGCTTGGCAACCGTGCGATGCGCATCACCAAGGAAACCCCGGTAGACGCGATCATAGATCGGCGCCCACTTCTGGTAGACCTTCTGCTGATGTTCGATGCTGTGGTTGATCTTTGCCATGACTGCCCCTTGTGATGGTGCTGCGGCAACCCACGGACGCCGGATTTGGTTCCCGTTCGCCGCGATAGCTGCGATTAACCCCGCGCCGCCTTCATTGCCTCGATGAACCGGATGGCCTGCGCCTTTATGGATGCGACGTCGGCGCCCGGCTTGTAGAGCGACGAACCGATGCCGAATCCGGCCGCGCCCGCCTTCACGAAGTCTGCCATGTTGTCCGGCGTCACGCCACCGACGGCGAGAACCGGAATGTCCTTCGGCAGGACCGCCTTCCACGCCTTGATCACGTGTGGCGGGATCGCCTCGGCGGGGAATGCCTTAATGCCGGTTGCACCGGCCTCGATGGCCGCAAAGGCCTCCGTCGGTGTTGCGACCCCCGGCAGGCTCACCATGTCCGCCTGTCGCGAGGCCTTGATGACTGCCGGATTGGCGTTCGGCGAAATGATCACCTTGGCGCCGGTCGCCGCAACATCGGCAACCTGCGCTGGCGAGAGGACGGTACCGGCTCCAATCAGTGCCTGATCGCCGAACCGCTTCACCAGTGTCTCGATGCTCTTCAGCGGGTCGGGTGAGTTGAGCGGCACCTCGATGATGCGCCAGCCGGCTTCAATGAGAACCTCGCCCACCGCTTCCACCTCATCCGGGCGGATGCCGCGCAATATGGCGACGAGATTACAGGAGGCCAGGGCCTGTTCCAGGTTCATGTCGAACTCCTTGATCAACTATCGTGCGGCTTCGGCCGCGATCAGCATGATGCCGCGTTTTGCCGCGTCCGCCGGGCCGATGTCGACGCTCAGGCGGAAGAGTGGCGCGATGCGGCTGTAGCGGCTGTTCAGGATGTTGTTTCCGACAATGCCGATGGCATCACCGTCCTTGAACCAGCCCGCGGCCCGAGCCTGGCGGAACTCGGAGCCGATGACGAGCCCGGAAACATAATCCATGATGTCCTGCGGCTTCAGCTTGCCGTCGAGCACGCCGGTGCGGGCGCTGAAGATCGCCGACAGGAAGGCATCCGCGGCAGCCTCATTGCTGGCGGCAAACTCGGCGCCACGATCGAAGGCCGCCCAGTTCGGCTCCGAGCCAGGGGCAGGCTCCTCCGCCTTGGCGATGAATGAATGTTTCGTCAGCAGCGCAAAAACTTCGCCCGTCGCGTAGGTCTGGAAGCCATCAATGCGGCCATTCTTGATGCGCGCCCATTTGCTGTGCGTCCCGGGCAGAACGAGCGTCCGATCCTTCTCCAGGCCAAAGCCGACGATCTGGGTTTCCTCGCCGCGCATCACATCCGGGAACGGTTTGGCGGCCGGGTTGCGCATGCCCGGCAGGAAAGTGACGACCGCGCCGTTCGCGAGCGTCTGGGTTCGGGTGCCGCGCGCCAGTTCTCCCACGCCGCCGGGCGTATCGACATAAGGAACTTCAAGCCAGCCGTTGCGGCTGGTGATCATGCCGCTGGCGATGACGGGCAGGGGGCCATGAGCGGTGAACCACGCGCCCACCGCCTCCATCAGTGCTGCCTCGAACGCACCGTCCTTGACGAACTGGATGCCGCCGCTGCTCGTCTCCTTGGTGTCGATCGTCTCGCCGCTCCCGGAAACGAGCATGGCACGCAGCGAGCTTGTGCCCCAATCGAGAATGATCGAGGTCGGTTTCGGCGTCATAAGGAATCCTCCGCAGCGTCTGCGCCCCTCGATAACCTGTGCGGCGTTCCTCTGTCGAGGGGCGGACAACGCGGCGCCGTCGCCTCTAGGTATTCGACATTGAATATCAGCGCCCGGATCGCCATTTTAGGCGGGAAACCAATTCCAAGGAGGAAAGCATGACGACGTCTACCGAACGGGCCGTTCTGGCCGGCGGCTGCTTCTGGGGCATGCAAGACCTGATCCGACGCCTGCCTGGCGTCATCTCCACCCGCGTGGGCTATAGCGGCGGTGACGTGCCAAATGCGACCTATCGCAACCACGGAACGCATGCGGAAGCGATCGAGATCATCTTCGATCGCACCAAGACCAGCTACCGCGATATCCTGGAGTTCTTTTTCCAGATCCACGACCCGAGCACCAAGAACCGCCAGGGCAATGATATCGGCATGAGCTACCGCTCCGCGATCTACTACGAGAACGAGGAGCAAAAGCGCATCGCCGAAGAAACCATTGCCGATGTCGATGCGTCCGGCCTGTGGCCCGGCAAGGTGGTGACGGAAGTCGAGCCGGTTGGTGATTTCTGGGAGGCCGAGCCGGAGCACCAGGATTACCTGGTGCGTTACCCGAACGGCTATACCTGCCATTTCCCACGGCCGAACTGGAGGTTGCCCAAGCGCTCAAGTGTGGCAGCTGCCGAGTAATCAATCATCGAACGAAAAAGGCCCTGCCGCGGCAAACGGCAGGGCCTTTTTCATGCGTGTGATTTCCAATCAGGCCAGCGTGTAAGCCGTCTTTACGACCGTGAAGAACTCGGCGGCATACTTGCCCTGCTCGCGCGGACCGAACGACGAAGCCTTGCGGCCACCGAACGGCACGTGGAAGTCGACGCCGGCGGTCGGCAGGTTGACCATCACCATGCCCGCTTCCGAATTGCGCTTGAAGTGGGTGGCGTATTTCAGGCTCGTCGTGGCGATGCCGGCTGAAAGGCCGAACGGCGTGTCATTGGCAACAGCGAGCGCTTCCTCGTAATCCTTCACGCGGATGACCGATGCGACCGGTCCGAAGATTTCCTCGCGAGAGATCCGCATCTGGTTGGTGGCTTCGGTAAACAGCGTCGGTGCCAAGTAGAAGCCGGGCGTCTCGCGCTTCACGAGGTCGCCGCCGAAGGCGAGCTTTGCGCCTTCCTGCTTGCCGATCTCGATATAGTCCGTATCCGTCTTCAGCTGCTTTTCGTCCACCACCGGGCCGATATGGGTACCGGCCTTCATGGCGTTGTCGACGTTGAGGGTCTTCAGCTTCTCGGTCAGCGCTGCGACGAACTTGTCGTGGATGCCTTCCGTCACGATGATGCGCGAGGAGGCCGTGCAGCGCTGGCCGGTGGAGAAGAAGCCGGAATTGGCGGCCGCTTCGACGGCGACGTTGAGGTCGGCGTCATCCAGGACGACCATCGGGTTCTTGCCGCCCATTTCCAGCTGGAACTTGCGGTTATGCTCGATGGAAGCGAGCGCCACGCGCTTGCCCGTACCGGTGGAGCCGGTGAAGGTGATGCCGGCGAGATCCGGGCTGTCGAGCATGGCCTGGCCGACGACCGAGCCGCGGCCCATCACGAGGTTCAGCACGCCCTTCGGCAGACCGGCGCGGTGCATGATGTCAACGATCGCCCAGGCGCAACCGGGAACGAGGTCCGCGGGCTTGAAGACAACGGTGTTGCCGTAGGCAAGCGCTGGCGCGATCTTCCAGGCCGGGATGGCAATCGGGAAGTTCCACGGCGTGATGATGCCGATGACGCCGAGCGGCTCGCGGGTGATCTCGACGCCGATGTTAGGGCGGGCCGAGGGCACGACTTCGCCGGTAAGGCGCAGCGTTTCGCCTGCAAAGAAATCGAAAATCTGCGCGGCACGAATAACTTCGCCGGTGGCTTCGGAAAGGATCTTGCCTTCCTCACGCGCGAGAAGCGCGCCAAGCTCGTCCTTGCGGGTGAGGATTTCGTCGGAGGTCTTCTTCAGGATCGCGTGGCGCTCCAGAATCCCGGAGCGCGACCAGGCCGGGAAGGCGGCCTTGGCCGCGGCAATCGCCTGCTTGGCGTCTTCGGCGCTGCCCTGCGCATACATGCCCACGACATCATTCGTGTCCGAGGGGCTGATGTTCTTGGACGCGTCCGTGCCGACCCATTCGCCGGCAATGAGGTTCTGATAGATGGTCATGGGCCTCTCCCTTATGTGGAAGGTCCCGCCTTGGAGAGCGGGACCGGAGGAAAACTGTTAAGCGTCTGCTGGCTATTTGAAAAGGCTTGGCAGCCACAGAGATAGCGCGGGAATGTATGTCACGAGCAGCAGCACCGCGACGCTGGCGCCAAAGAACGGCCAGATCGTTCGCATCGCCTCACGGATCGAGATGCCGCCCACCGCGCAACTGACGAAAAGAACGGTGCCGACCGGCGGGGTATTCAACCCGATGCCGGCGTTGAGGATCATCACCACGCCGAAGTGGACCGGGTCGATGCCGAAGGCCTTGACGACCGGCAGCAGGATCGGCGTTGCGATGATGACCATCGGCGCCATGTCCATGAAGGTACCGAGCACCAGCAGGATGACGTTGATCATCAAGAGCACGATGATCGGGTTGTCCGAGATTGCGCTGATCGCCGTGATGATCAGGGTCTGGACCTGGAGGAAGGCCATGAGCCAGCCGAAGGAGGCGGCGGTGCCGATGACCAGGAGCACCATGGCAGTGGTGCGCACTGCACCCATCACGGCTTCGACGAAACCTTCCCAGTTCAGTTCGCGATAGACCAGCATCGCGACGAGGAAGGCGTAGAGCACGGCAATGCAGGAGCTTTCCGTCGCCGTAAACACGCCCGAACGAACGCCGCCGAAGATGATGGCGATGAGGAGGATGCCGGGCAGCGAGGCCAGGAAATAATAACCGACGCGCGCAATACCCGGGAAGGCATCGGCCGGATAACCTCGCTTCACCGCAACCCACCAGGCGGTGAGCATCAGGGCCCCGGCAAGCAGGATCCCGGGCAGGATGCCGGCGGTGAAGAGGTCGGCCACCGAAACATTGCCGCCCGCTGCGATCGAATAAAGGATCATGTTGTGCGATGGCGGGATCATCAGCGCGATGATTGCGGCATTGGCGGTCACGTTGACTGCATAGTCCCGGTCATATCCGCGCGCCGCCATCTGCGGGATCATCAGGCCACCGACAGCGGAGGCATCCGCAACAGCGGAGCCCGAAATGCCACCGAACAGGGTGGAGGCAACGACGTTGACCTGGCCGAGGCCACCACGCAGGTGTCCAACAAGGCCGGCCGCAAAGCGGATCAGCCGCGTTGCGATCCCGCCGCGCACCATCAGGTCGCCGGCGAAGATGAAGAACGGGATCGCCATCATCGCGAAGACGTTCATGCCGGAGTTCAGCTGCTGGAAGATGACGATCGGCGGCAGGCCAATGTAAAGCACGGTCGCGAAGGACGCGATGCCGAGGCAGAAGGCAATCGGCATGCCGATGATCATCAGCGCCGTGAATGAACCGAAAAGGATGGCATAAGCCATTATGCAGCCTCCTGCACGAGGACGTCGGCCGCCACGTCGACACCGATGATGATGTCGGCAAGGCGCTCCAGGGCGAAGACGGCGATCATCGTGCCGCCGAAGATCATCGGGAAGAAGTCGGTGCCGCCCGGCCAGCCGAGAACCGGAATGGTCGCGGACCAGGTGCCCTGGGCGAGCAGCGTTGAGTAATAGGTCATGGCGAGCCCGAAGAGCACGATCAGGACGAGGCTGGTGATGTCCATCGCCTTCTGAATGACTGGCGGCACCACGTGGCGGACGATGTCGAGCCCCAGATGCACGCTTTCGCGCACGCCGACGGCGGCGCCGAGCATGATGAACCAGGACATGAGGTAAAGCGACAGCGGCTCGGACCAACTGGGCGAGTCGTTCAGCACGTAACGGCCGAACACCTGCCAGCCGACGATGAGCGTCATCCCGATCATGCCGATCCCGGCAATATAAAGCATCAGGCGGCTGAGCCCGCCCAAGATCGGCCTGATGGCCAACATGAAGTTTCTCACGAACCTGTCCTCCACGATCCGGCGCGCGCGTGTCCTGCGCCGAAAATAAAACCGGCCCTCGCGGGGAGGGCCGGACATTGCCTGCGGATTACTTGACGGCCTGGATCTGCTCGAGCAGAGCCTTCTGCTTCGGATCGGTCACGAACTTGTCGTAGACAGGCTTCATCGCGGCCGAGAATTCTTCCTTGTCCACTTCGATGACCTTGGCGCCGCCGGCGCGAACCTTCTCTTCCGAGCTCTTTTCGCGAGCCGTCCAGAGTTCACGCATCTTCTTGACGGATTCCTTGGCGGCTTCACGCACGGCCTTCTGGTCCTCCGGCGTCAGCTTGTCCCAGGAGATCTTGGACATGACCAGAATTTCCGGGTTCAGCGAGTGCTGCGTGAGGGTGTAGTTCTTGGCCACTTCGTAGTGACGGGCAGACTCGTAGGACGGCCAGTTGTTTTCCGCGCCGTCGACCACGCCGGTCTCGAGCGAGGAGTAAACTTCGCCCATCGGCATCGGCGTCGGGTTGGCGCCAAAGGCCTGCATCATGGCGATCCACAGGTCGGACTGCTGGACGCGGATCTTCATGCCCTTGAGGTCGGCGAGCTTCTCGATCGGCTTCTTCGTGGTGTAGAAGGAGCGCGCGCCCGAGTCATAATAGGCAAGGCCGATCAGGCCGTGCGGTTCGAAGGCCTTGAGGATTTCCTCGCCGATCGGACCGTCGACGACCTTGTGCATGTGCTCGGTCGAGCGGAACAGGAAGGGCAGGCCGAGAACGGTCGTTTCCGGCACGAGGTTGTTGAACGGCGCGGCGTTGACGCGGTTCATGTCGATGACGCCGAAGCGGGTCTGTTCGATCGTGTCCTTTTCCTGGCCAAGAACAGCGTTGTTCATGACCTGGATCTTGATGCGGCCGTCGGTGCTCTTTTCGAGCAGCTCGCCCATGTATTTGACGGCATCGACGGTCGGATAGCCATCCGGGTGGATGTCGGCGGAGCGTAGTGTCACCTGGGCATGGGCGGCCGTCGCGCCAAGCGCGATGCCGAATGCCAGGCCGAGCATTTTGGTCAGTTTCATGATGTCCTCCTCTTGGATTAACGTCAGGGCCTCCACGCCCCGGTTGTCTGGAAATTCAGTCTCTGCCGTCTGCCCAGGCGGGCAGGCCGTAAAGCTCTTCGGGGTTTTTCACGAGCGCCAGATCGCGGCCCGCCTCGTCCGGGAACCATCCAAGCACCGTGTCCGTCAGAGCCACGTCGTCCGGATAGTCCTTCTGTTCGCGGGCAAGGTTGTGCGGCCAGTTTGTGCCCCAGACGATGCGTTCGGGGGCATAGCGGGCGATCTCGCGTGCGACGGCTGCCACGTCGGCATAATCGGGGCCGCCAGCTTTCGATGATTCATAAACGCCGGCAAATTTGAACCAGCACTTGCCGCCATCGATCAGGCGCTTCACGGCATCGACCTGCGGGCTGTCTGGCGTGACGCTTGCGAAGAACTTGCCGTGATGGTCGAAGACCCACCGCGACTTCATGGCCTTCAGCCGGGCTTCATGGTCCAGGATGTTGCTGCCGTCGAACTGAACCGCCACCATCCAGTTGCGGGAGGCAGCCTTGGCGTCGACCGCCTCAAGCTCGGACAGGTCCACCGCGCCACCGGGCAAGTCCATGATGCGGGCGCCGACATTGCCGGCCGCAGCAAGCCTTTCCAATTCCTCGTCCGAGGTGGCGGAGTCGATGACGCATACGCCGCGGGCAATCGGGCCGAATTCGGCAAGGCAGGCGTTGAGGTTGGAATTGTCGCGCTGTTGCGCATTGCCCTGCGTGACGATCACGCGGTCGATGCCGAGCCAGCGCATCAGTTCGCGATATTGAGCCGGGGTAGGCAGGTCGCCCGCGGGAAGGCCGGGGCCGCCGGGCAGGGAAGGATATCCCGGCAGGTAAGCATGCATCTGAGTGTCGACCGCGCCCTTGGGCAGCTTTGTCTTGGGAGGATTGCCGGAAAGGGGGCGGACGAGCATCAGATGTCTCCCATGCGATATTCGGAGAGCGCATCGCGGTTGATCTCGATCCCAAGGCCGGGGCCGTTCGGGATCTGAACCACGCCGCGCTCGTGTTCGATCGGCGTTTTGATCACCGCCTGACGGAACGGATTGTTGGTGCGGTCGAATTCCAGGATCGGCTCGATCGGATTGACCCGGACGGGGCTCGGGATCATCGCGGCCATGAACTGCAGCGCTGCGGCGATATGAACGGCGGTACCCCAGACATGCGGTACAACCCGAATGCCATGGAGCGCGGCAAGGTCGGCGACGCGCTTGGCTTCAGTGAAGCCGCCAACGCCGGCGAGGTCAGGCTGCAGGATGTCGACCGCACGGCTCTCGATCGGCTCGCGCATGCCCCAGCGGCTGTGCCAGGTTTCCCCACCGGCAACAGGGATAGGCTGTTTTGCGCGCACTTCCCGATAAGCAGCCAGTTGCTCCGGCACCACCGGCTCTTCGAACCAGTCGATGCCGTAGTCAGCGGCGGCATTGCCCAGCCGGATCGCTTCCACGACATCATATCCGTGGTTGGCGTCAATCATCAGACGCATGTCGCTACCGGCCGCATCGCGCACCCCGCGGATCACCCGCAGGTCCTCGTCAACGCCGAAGCCGATCTTGATCTTGGTGGCGTGGAAGCCCTCCGCACGGTAGCGCGCGACATCGGCTGCATTGTCTTCGACCCGGTCGACGCCATCGCGCTTGAAGCTGCCCGTCGCATAGGCCCGCACGCTCTCGCGGAACCGGCCACCGAGCAGGGTGGAGACGGGAACGCCGAAGTGCTTGCCCTTGATGTCCCAGAGCGCGACGTCGATGCCGGACAGGGCCGTTACGGCGAGCCCGCGCTGGCCCTGGTCGCGCAGTGCGTTGTAGAGCACTGCCCAGAGCTTTTCGTTTTCCAGCGGATCGGCACCGATCAGCCAGTTCGCATAGGTCGCGACGACTGCCGCATTCGGTCTTGCCGGCCCAAGGCACTCACCCCAGCCGGTCGTGCCGTCATCACATTCGATCTCGACGAGGACATGCGCCCGGCGATCGAAGCGCATCGAGGCGCTTTCGAAGGCGACGTCGAGCTTGTGCTCGAGAAGGTGGGTGCGAACGGCGACGATCTTCATCGGGTGTTACCGCTTGTGGCTGCCAATGAGCTTGGAAAGCATCTGCTCTTCTTCTGCCGTCAGGTCGTCCAGCGGCGGGCGAACCTTGCCGGCATCAAAGCCCTGCAGGCGAACGCCGGCCTTGATGGCGGCCACGGCATAACCCTTGCGGCGGTTGCGGATCGCCATGAACGGATAGAAGAAGTCGCGCAGGATTTCTTCGCAGCGGGTGCGGTTGCCGGCGCGCAGCGCCTTGTAGAACTCGACCGCAAGCCCCGGCACGAAGTTGAAGACGGCTGATGAGTAGGTGGTGAAGCCGGCGCCGAGATACGCTTCGGCGAAAAGCTCCGCCGTCGGCATGCCGCCGAGATACATCAGGCGATCGCCCATCGTCGCGGTGATCTGGCGCACGAGGCCGATATCGCCGGTGCCGTCCTTGAAACCGATGAGGTTCGGGCATTCGTCGCAAAGGCGCTTCAGGGTATCGACCTGCAGCACGGAGTTGTCGCGGTTATAAACCATGACCCCGATGCCGACCGACTGGCAGATGCGCTTGACGTGCTGGTAAAGGCCTTCCTGCGGCGCATCGATCAGGTAGTGGGGCAGAAGAAGGATGCCCTCGGCACCGGCCTTCTCGACATCCTTGGCAAGCTGGACGCCAACATGCGAGCCGAAACCGCAGCCAGAGACGATCGCGGTCTTGCCGGATGCTTCCTTGGCGGATTTGACGATGCCGGGAATTTCGTTGGGGGAGAGCGAGAAGAACTCGCCGGTGCCGCCCGCAGCAAACAGGACGGGCGCTTCGAAACCTGACAGCCATTCGATGTGGCGCTGGTAGCTTTCCGGCTGGAACTGACCTTCCGCATCAAAATGCGTCACGGGAAAGGACAGAAGGCCGGCACCGAGTGCCGCCTTGATCTCTTCTGGCGTCATCATATGAATTCCTCTGTAAGCGTCTCCTCCAGACTTGAGTTGTCGTACAGGTGGCGTTGATCTGTGTCAACAGCTCATCTTACAGATTCACGGACCGTCCGCAGCAGTGTGCGGTAGCGAAGCTGGCTGCCGCGCAGGTGGCTGCGCATTGCCTCCCGGGCTGCTTCCTCATTGCCATCCGAGATGGCAACCACGATGGCGTTATGCTCCTCGTCCAGGAGCTTGATGTAGGCCGCCTGGTCCTTTTCGGACTCGTCGGGACGAAGGGCGGCGCGCGGGATCACGCTGCGGCCGATCATCGTCAGGAACTCGCGAAAGCGCGGGTTGTTGGTGGCCTCGGCGATCGCCAGGTGCAGCGCAAAGTCAGCCTCGCTGGTAGGCTTGGAGGCCTCAAGGCAGGCGCGCACCGCGTAATGTTTTTCGAGGATGACTTCTTCCTGGGCCGGCGACCGGCGCACCGCGGCGAGCCCTGCCGCCTCGACCTCCACGGCCGTGCGCAGTTCGAGCAGTTCGATCATCGATGAAACCCGCGCCAGGTCTATGTCCTGCAAGGACAACGGCACCGGCTGCGGTTCGGCAGGCGTATCCAGCACGAAGACGCCAGCGCCTTGCCGCGCCTCGACCAGGCGGTCGGCGCGCAAGGCTGCGATCGCTTCGCGAACCACGGTGCGGCTCACCCCGTGCGCTTCGGTCAGTTGCGCTTCGCTTGGCAGCCGCGAACCTGGAGCAAATTCTCCTGCCTTGATGGCCTCGCGCAGCGACTCGGCCAGCCGAGACACCAGTGTCCTCGATCCCCTGCCGGTATCGACTTTCACATCTACGCTCACAGTGCCCTCCTTGCCGACAGGAGTTGCTCTTGGGGCGGCAACTCGTATGCCAGGTATTCCAGCTTGTTTAGCGGTGCGGTGGCTTGTTGACCAGTGCAAGTCAAGATGTATGATAAGTCGTAGTGCTTGTCTCGAACAAGTTGGCGTGAATGGCAGAGAGCGGTCGCTTGGCCGCTTTGGGAGGATGACGTGTTGAAGAGACTTCTGATCACAGGTGCGGCCGGCGGCCTGGGAAGCGCGATGCGCGCCCGCTTGTCGGGGCAGGCGGAGATCCTTCGGCTGTCCGACATCGTGGACGTCGGTGCTGCCGGGCCGAACGAGGAAGTCGTCACCTGCGATCTCGGTGACGCCGAGGCGGTAATGAAGCTTGTCGAAGGCTGCGACGGCATCCTGCATCTTGGCGGCGTATCGGTGGAGGACAAGTTCTCCAAGATTCTCAACGCCAACCTTCTGGGGCTCTTCAACCTCTATGAGGCAGCGCGCGCCCATGGGCATCCGCGCATCATCTTTGCAAGCTCCAATCACGTTGTCGGCTTCTATCGGCAGGACCAGCATATCGACGTCAAGGCGCAGATGAAGCCGGACGGCCTTTACGGCGTCTCAAAATGCTTCGGCGAAGCGCTGGCGAGCATGTATTTCGACAAGTTCGGGCAGGAAACCGCGATCGTGCGGATCGGCAGCTGTTTCGAAAAGCCGCTGAACCACCGGATGCTGTCAGGCTGGATGTCCTATGACGACTTCGTGTCGCTGATCGGCTGCGTCTTCCGCGCGCCGATGCTTGGCTGCCCGATCATCTGGGGCATTTCCGACAATGACAGCAAGTGGTGGGATAACTCGCACGCCTCCTATCTCGGATGGCGCCCGAAGGACAACGCCGAGCGGTTTCGGGCCGAGCTTGATGCAACGCAGGAGCGGCCAGCGCCCACCTCGGCGATGGCTGTCTACCAGGGCGGCAAATTCGTGGAAGATCCGATCTTTCCCGAGGACTGAGGCCGCAGCCCCGCAAGATTTGCCCGCGGCTTCATCCTATTGCATCGATCGGTGACTGCCTCTAGTTCTCATCCAACGGATATCGAGGGAGCCGCGTGACTGGATGAGGTCTTTCTGGCTGACGGCTGTGGCTTTTCTCCTCGCCGAGGCGGTGATGGCGCAGGAGCCATGGCAGCCGGTCGAGGAGTGGAAGACATACGCCATCTCCGGCACCTCCGGCGTCGAGCTCTATGCCTCGATCGGCGAACGCGGCCCGAAGATCGGGCAGGAAGTGCGCACGATTGCGCTCACCAACTTCAAGCTCACCTGGACACGGAAATACGTGCCGCAGCCGGACGGCTCCTGCACGCTGACAACCGCGCGCCCCAGACTCATCATCACCTACACCCTGCCCAAACCGTCCTCTCCGCTCGCGCCGGACCTGAAGCGCATGTGGGATGCGTTCATCACCGGCGTGCGCCGCCACGAGGCCGTGCATGGCGTGATGATCAAGGACATGGTCAAGGAGATCGAGCGTGTCAGCATTGGCCTGAGCGCGCCGAACGACCCGAAATGCACCAAGGTGCGGGCGGCACTGCAGGCGAAGCTCGGGGAGATTTCGCGCGCGCAACGCCAGAAGAGTTCAGATTTCGACCGCGTCGAGATGAGCGACGGCGGCAATGTCCATCAACTCATCCTGGCGCTCGTCAACGGCCGGTGACATCGACCGTGCCCACCCATTACAAATTTTGAAACCGAGGACTTTTCATGATGCTTGCCGTTTCCGCAGAAGACATCGATGCCAAAGCCCTGATCGAGGAGTTGAAGGCCTGGGTGGAGATCGAGACCCCGACGCGGGATGCGGCAGCGGTCAACCGGTTGGCTGATCGCGTCGAAGCACGCGCCAGGGCATCCGGTCTGGAGGTCGAGCGTTTGCCCGGTACACTTGGCTATGGTGATATCCTGGCGGTGCGTTCGCCGCGTCCGGCCGGCAGCAACGAAAAAACGGTGCTGGTGCTGGCGCATCTCGACACGGTGCATGCCGTCGGCGTCATTGAAAACGAACTTCCGCTGCGCCAGGAAGGTGACAGCCTCTATGGCCCGGGCATCTATGACATGAAATCCGGAGCGCTGATGGCGCTCGAGGCGATGACGCTTGCCGTGCAGCGCGGATCCAGGATGCCGATCGACCTTCTGTTCGTGCCGGACGAGGAGATGGGCAGCCTCTCATCGCGCGCCTTCATGGAAGAGGCAGCCAAGACCGCAGGTTACGCCCTGGTCGTGGAGCCCGCCCGCGACGGCGGCAAGGTCGTCGTCGCGCGCAAGGGTGTGGCCATGTACGACATCACGGTAAAAGGTCGCGCCGCCCACGCGGGCGCACGGCCGCAGGATGGCCGCAGTGCCGTTCGTGCGGCGGCCCGGCTGGTGCTGGAACTTGAAGCGCTGAACGACACCGGGCGCGGCATTACCGTGACCGTCGGGACGATCCACGGCGGCACCGGCCGCAACACCGTGCCGGCGGAGTGCCGCATGCAGGTGGATGTCCGGGTTCCCGACGACGAGAGCGCCCGCGAGGTGACGGCGAAGATCGAAGCGATGAAGCCGGTCGATCCTGACATCAGTTTCGAAATTTCCGGAAAGATGAACCGCCCTCCGTTTGCGCAGACGGTCGAGGGCAAGCGCCTGTTCGACAAGGCGGCCGAGATCGCGAGCGGCCTCGGCATCACGCTCGAAGGCATGGCGACCGGTGGCGGCTCCGACGGTAACTTCACGGCGGCCATGGGCGTGCCGACGCTGGATGGTCTTGGTGCCGACGGGGCAGGGCCGCATACCTTCCACGAGCATATTTTTGTCAGCAGCGTTGCGCCACGCACGGCCTTGCTCGCCAACCTGATGATGACGCTCGAGCCGCGGTAAGGTTCAGGCCGGCAGCGTCACGTCGAAGGTGCTAAGGATGCGGCCCTTGCCGACCTCGATGACGTGGCGCATCGCGGCGATCGCCTTTTGCGGGTCCCGCGAGGCGATCGCATGCGTGATCCGCAGGTGGTTTGCGGCCACCTCGTCGATCTTTTCCGGCGAGGCCGCCGGCGACGACAGCTGGAAGGAAATGGCAAGCGCTGCCTCGATCAATGCGCTCGCCGAGCGCATGAAGGGGTTGCCGGACATGCGGGCAATGGCGAGGTGGAAGTCGAGGTCCACCTGCGCGATCGTTTCTGGCGTATGCGACAGGTCGTCGAATTTCGCGGCAATGGCGTAAAGCGCAACGATATCGTCGCTCGATGCGCGCACCGCCGCTGCTGCCGCCGCCGCCGGCTCCAGCGCCATGCGCATTTCCGCCAGATGTTCGATGAACTCGTAGTCGAGGCCGGACTCGAACCGCCAGCCGAGCACGTCCGAATCAAAGAAATTCCAGCTCGCCTTGTCCAGCACCCGGGTGCCGACCTTCGCCTTCGCCTCCACCAGCCGCTTGGCCGCGAGCGTCTTCATGGCTTCGCGGAGCACCGTGCGTGAGACCCCGAAGCGGGCGGAAAGCTCCGAATCGCCAGGCAGCAGCGATCCTTCCGCGATCTTGCCGGAAACGATGCCTCGACCGAGCTCCGCCACCACATGCGCGTGGTTGCTGCGGCGCTTTCGCCCGCTGATCGTCGTTTCCAGAAGACCCATCACACTTCCTTAAGCCGGCTCTCCGCCAATTTCCTGTTTGAATACCAGATGATTCCGCGCTGCAACACGATGAACACGAAAAGCAGGATGCCGATGACGATTTTGGTCCACCAGGAAGAAAGCGAGCCATCGAAGACGATGTAGGTCTGGATCAGGCCCTGGATCAGGATCCCGACAAAGGTGCCGGCGACGAGGCCGACGCCGCCCGTCAGCAGCGTACCACCAATCACCACCGCCGCGATGGCATCGAGCTCAACGCCAACCGTCGCCAGCGAATAACCGGAGGAGGTGTAGAGCGTATAGGCGATACCCGCGAGGCCGGAGAGGAAGCCGGAGAGCGCATAGATGCCGATTGTGGTCGAGCCGACCGGCACGCCCATCAGTTCCGCGGACTGCTGGTTGCCGCCGATGGCATAGACATTGGCTCCGAAGCGCGTGCGCCCCGCGATGAAGGAAGCGGCGATGAACACTGCCAGCATCAGCATGGCAAGCGCGGTCAGCCGTCCGCCGCCGGGGAAGCGGAAATAGAAGCCCTGGATGGTGTCGATGATCTCATGCGAGATCGGCACGGACTCGGTCGAAATGAGATAGGCCGCGCCGCGCGCCAGGAACATGCCCGCAAGCGTCACCACAAAGGGCGGAATGTCGAGGTAGCGGATCATCGCGCCCATCAGGCTGCCGAAGATCGTGGAAATGACGAGCACCGCCGCAAACGCAACCAGCGGGTGGACGCCGAGCGACCCGACCATGACGGCGACGAAGACGCTCGTGAAGGCAATCACCGAGCCGATCGAAAGGTCGATGCCGCCGGACAGGATGACGAAGGTCATGCCGACCGCCGCGATGCCGAGGAAAGCGTTGTCGGTCAGCAGGTTGCCGATCACCCGGGTCGACAGCATGTTCGGGAACTGCGCGACGCAGAGCGCATAGGCGATCACGAAGATGCCGAGCGTCGTCACGAACGGGAGGTTGCGCGCGTGGATCATCGTGCGGTCCCTTCTGCCTCATCAAGGGGCTTCACATTGCGGGTTTCCGGGCCGCGTTTGGCGGGCTTCACGAAGTTCAGCAGCGATATGACGGCCGAAGACTGCAGCGTCAGAACGATCACGATGATGACGGCCTTGATGATCAGGTTGAATTCCGGCGGGAAGCCCGAAACTAGGATGCCGGTGTTGATCGACTGGATGATCAGCGCGCCGATCAGCGATGCCGCGATCGAGAAGCGCCCGCCGTTGAGCGACGTGCCGCCGATGACGACGGCGAGAATGGCGTCCAGTTCCAGCCAGAGACCGGCATTGTTTGCGTCCGCGCCGCGGATGTCGGCGGTGACGATCAGGCCAGCGATTGCCGCGCAGAGGCCGGAGACGGCATAGACGAAGAAAAGGAGGAAGCGTGCCTTCACCCCGGCAAGCGTTGCCGCGCGGCGGTTGATGCCGGTCGCCTCGATCAGGAAACCGAGTGCCGAGCGGCGCACCAGAAGCCCGATCAGGATCGCGGCTGCAATCCAGATCAGCACCGGAATGGGGATGCCGCCAAGCGAGCCAGACCCGAGTGCCGAAAAGGAATCATTGTTGAAGGTGAGGATCGCCCCTTCGGTCACGAGCTGGGCGATGCCGCGCCCTGCCACCATGAGAATCAGCGTCGCGATGATCGGCTGGATGTCGAGGAGCGCGACCAGCACGCCGTTCCACAGTCCGCAGGCGAGGCCGACCGCGAGCGAGACGACGATCACCACCGGCAGCGGATAATCCTGGGTAATCAGCGTTGCCGCGACCGCGCCGCAGATGGCGATCACCGCGCCGATCGACAAGTCGATGCCGCGGGTGGCGATCACCAGCGTCATGCCGATCGTCAGGAGTGCGACGGGTGCTGCACGCACGAGGATGTCAATGAGGCTGCCGTAAAGCCGGCCGTTCTGGACCGACACCGTGAGGAAGCCCGGGGTGATGACCGTGATCAGCGCGAGGATGATCGCCAGCGCGATGATCTGCGGTGCAAGCCGCTTCAGACGACGGGAAACGCGGTTCATCACGCGGCCTCCGTTCTGGCCGAGGAGGCGATCGCCTGCATGATGTTGTCGGCCGTCATTTCGCTGCCGGCCAGTTCCGCCACATGCTTGCGGTCGGACAGGACGATGACGCGATGCGCGACGGCGGTGAGTTCCTCGAGTTCCGACGAAATGACCACCAGCGACATGCCCTCGGCGCAAAGTTTCTCGATCATCTTCAGGATTTCGGCATGCGCCCCGATATCGATGCCGCGGGTCGGCTCATCGAGGATCAGCAGGCGCGGGTCTGTCGCCAGCCAACGGGCGAGGATCGCCTTCTGCTGGTTGCCGCCGGACAGGAACTTGATCGGCCGCTCCGGGTCGGCCGGGCGAATGTCCAGCGACTTGATGAAATTGTCGGCAAGCGCCGTCTTCTCGGCGGATGTGATGGGTTTCGCCCAGCCCTGTCGCGCCTGGAGCGCGAGCGCGATGTTATCGGCGACCGAGAAGTCACCGATGATCCCGTCGGTCTTGCGTTCCTCCGGGCAGAAGCCGAAGCCGTTTGCGATCGCCGCTTCCGGGGAGGAGAGTGTGACCTCCTTGCCGTCGACCATTGCCGTCCCGCTGTCGGCGCGATCGATGCCGAACAACAGGAAGGCCGTTTCCGAACGCCCCGATCCGAGAAGCCCGGCAACGCCAACCACTTCACCCGGCCTCACCTGGAGATCGAATGGCGCGACGCTGCCGCGCTTGCCGTATCCCAGGAACTGGATCGGCGCTTCGGCCGTCGCAGCGACGGTCGCATCTTCTGCCTGGTGGTCGCGGGTAATGTGCTGCAGTTCGCGGCCGAGCATCATGGAAATGAGCTCAAGGCGCGGCAGGTCGGACAGTTTCTTGGTGCCGACGAGGCGACCGTTGCGCAGCACCGTCACGCGGTCGGCCACGGCATAAACCTGGTTGAGGAAGTGGGTGATGATGATGATGCCGAGCCCATCCTCGCGCAGCTTGCGCAGTACCGAGAACAACATCTCGACTTCATGCGCATCGAGGCTGGCCGTCGGTTCATCGAGAACCAGCACCTTGCCGGAAAGATCAACGGCACGGGCGATCGCCACGATCTGCCGGACCGCGACCGAATAAGATGAAAGCAGCGCATCGACGTCGATGTCGAGACCGTAGCGCTCGAGCAGCGCCTTGGAGCGGCGGCGCATCTCGCGCCGGTCGATCAGGCCGAAGCGTCGCGGTTGGCGGCCGAGGAACAGGTTTTCGGCAACCGTCAGGTTTTCGAGCAGGTTCACTTCCTGGTAGACGGTCCCGATGCCGAGCGCCTGCGCTTCGCCCACATTCGCCGGCGTCACCTCCTGGCCATGCATGCGCATGGTTCCGCGGTCACGCGTGTAGACGCCCGTCAGGATCTTGATCAGCGTTGATTTCCCGGCGCCGTTTTCGCCGAGCAGGGCATGGATCTCGCCGGCTTCCAGCGTGAAGTCCACTCCATCCAGCGCGGTAATCCCAAGGAAGGATTTGCCGATTCCGCGTGCTTCCAGAAGCGTATTGGTATCCGTCATTATATGTGACCCGCAGACCATGGCGCCGCGTATTGCCACGCGAAATGATGCGCTCTTGCTGTTCGTGTGACGTATCGGTCCCAGGCTTGCGGGTCATCGATACGCTGGGCCGGAGCAGCGGCGGGCGCCGCTCCGGTCCTTGGACGCAACTGAACCGACGAGAGGTCGGCCAGAGTGCCTGACGGTCAGTAGCCGAGGTTCTTCTTGGCTTCGTAGACCTTCATCGGGTCGTCGGCAGCCGTGTAGAGCTTCGACTCGGTCTGGATCCACTTCGGCGGCTCCTTCTTGTCCTTCAGGTAGGCTTCAAGAGCGTCGAAGGCCGGGCCTGCCATGTTCGGGGTCAGCTCAACCGTTGCGTTGGCCTCGCCCTTCGCCATGGCCTGGAAGATATCCGGAACAGCGTCGATCGACAGCACCTTGATGTCGGAGCCCGGCTTCAGGCCGGCTTCCTTGATGGCCTGGATGGCGCCGACAGCCATGTCGTCGTTATGAGCGTAGACAGCGCAGATGTCCTTGCCGCCGCCTTCGGCCTTGATGAAGCTTTCCATGACTTCCTTGCCCTTGGTACGGGTGAAGTCACCGGTCTGCGAACGAACGATCTTGATGTTGTCCTTGCCGGCAATCGCTTCTTCGAAGCCCTTCTTGCGGTTGATCGCCGGTGACGAACCGGTGGTGCCTTGAAGTTCGACCACCTTGCAGTCCTTGCCGGCCACTTCGTTCACCAGCCATTCGCCGGCAACCTTGCCTTCGTAGACCGTGTCGGAGGTGACAGCCGTCAGGTAGAGGTCCTTCGGCGCGTCGATTTCGCGGTCGAGCAGGATAACCGGGATGTTTTCTTCCTTGGCTTCCTTCAGGACGGCGTCCCAGCCGGTAGCAACGACCGGTGCGATGAAGATCGCGTCAACGCCCTGGGCAATAAAGCCGCGGATCGCCTTGATCTGGTTTTCCTGCTTCTGCTGTGCGTCCGCGAACTTGAGGTTCACGCCGCGCTTTTCAGCTTCCTGCTTGGTGACGGTGGTTTCTGCCGCGCGCCAGCCGGATTCGGAGCCGATCTGCGAAAAGCCGACGGTCAACGATGCAGCGGAAACGGTGGACGCTAGCGATAGCGTAAGGACGGCCGCAGCCGTCGCGAGTGCTCTTTTCATCTGAAATCCTCCCAGTGATGAGAAAGCGAACTGACGAATGGAGCATTCACATATAATATTACTTTTTCAAGCGGGAAAATGAAGAATCTGCACAACCTGTTTTTCAGGAGTGCAATTTTATCCTTCACAAGATGCTGATTTATCGCGCTAAAATCCGCGCTGGATAATTTGGCGCGTTGGTTAACCGGCGGGGAAGCGCGCTTGACAAGCCTCGCACGCTTCCAATAGTCGTATTTTTCGAATGCATCGGGACGCCATGTTCCGGTGGGGGAGATGCGAATGCCCTCGCGATGCGGCATCGCATTATCGGACAAGCGTTAGGTGGTTGATCGATGTTGCGTATTCTTCAGGTTCGGGACGATGCCGGAGCCATCAAGGTTGTGGCTTGGGATGGGGAAGGGCAGGCGCGTGTCGTCAATGGCGTGTCTTCCACGTATGATCTCGCCACGCAGGCAGTTGCAGCCTCGCGCACGCTTTCGCAGCAGATCGACAGCCTGGGCCTCGGTGCGGTGGTCGACCTCGATCAGGCGGCTGCAAGCAACAAGATCGCCCTGCCGATCACGCATCCAGATCCTGCACATTTCATCGTCGCCGGCACCGGCCTGACGCATCTTGGTTCTGCCGATGGCCGCGACAAGATGCACAAGGCAGCCCAGGCGGAAGAAAAGCCGACCGATTCCATGCGCATGTTCCTGATGGGCGTCGAGGGCGGCAAGCCGCAGCCAGGCCAGGCGGGCGTGCAGCCGGAATGGTTCTACAAGGGCAACGGCTCGCAGCTGCGCGCCACGGGCGAGGATCTGGTTTCCCCGGCATTCGCGCTGGACGGTGGCGAGGAGCCGGAACTGGCCGGCATCTATATGATCGGACCGGACGGCACGCCGTTCCGCCTCGGCTTCTGCCTCGCCAACGAGTTTTCCGACCACGTGACCGAGAAGGGCAATTATCTCTGGCTCGCGCATTCCAAGCTGCGCCAGGCTGCCCTTGGTCCGGAACTCCTTGTCGGCGACCTTCCGGATCATGTCGAAGGCACGTCGCGCGTGCTGCGCGGCGACAAGCCCATCTTCGAAAAGCCGTTCCTGTCTGGCGAGGCGAACATGTCGCACACCATCGCCAACCTGGAGCACCACAACTTCAAATATGACATCTTCCGCCAGCCGGGCGACCTGCATGTGCATTTCTTCGGCACGGCAACCTTGTCCTTCTCGGAAGGCATCAAGACCGAGTCGGGCGACGTGTTCGAGATCTCGGCCGCCCCGTTCAAGCTTCCGCTGGTCAACCGGCTTGCGGTCGCGGCCGACGTGCCGGTCACGGTCAAGCCACTCTGAGAGACTGATATGGCTCCTATCCGTCTTGCCATCGTCGGTCTTGGAAAGATCGCCCGGGATCAGCATCTCGGCGCCATCGAAGCAACCGATGGCGTGAACCTCGTTGCGGTCGCGAGCCGCAACGCGCAGCTTGAGGGCGTGCACTGTTTCCACGACATCGCCGACCTCCTGGCATCCGACGTCGAGATCGATGCGGTTTCGCTGTGCACCCCGCCGCAGGGGCGCTTTGCCCAGGCGAAGGCGGCCTTGGACGCCGGCAAGCATGTGATGCTGGAAAAGCCGCCGGGCGCCAGCCTCTCCGAGGTCTATGCACTCGAAGCTCTGGCCAAGGCGAAGGGCCTCACCCTGTTTTCCACCTGGCATTCGCGCGCTGCCGCGGCCGTCGAGCCGGCACGCGCATTGCTTGCCAAGCGGAAGATCAAAACCGTTTCCGTCGAGTGGAAGGAAGACGTCCGCCACTGGCATCCGGGCCAAGCCTGGATCTGGGAGCCGGGCGGGCTCGGCGTCTTCGATCCCGGCATCAACGCGCTGTCCATCGTCACCCGCATCCTTCCCGAGCCATTCCATCTTGTTCGCTCGGACCTGACCTTCCCGGCAAACCGCGCGGCCCCGATCGCCGCATCGCTCGCATTCGAGATGGTGAGCGGCACGCCGGTATCGGCAGAGTTCGACTGGCGCCAGACGGGCCCGCAGACCTGGGACATCCGGGTCGAGACGGAAGAGGGCCCTGTCGTCCTCACCCATGGCGGCAGCCGGTTGATCGTTGATGGCGAGCCGCAGATCGTCGAAGAGGATCGCGAATACCGCAATCTTTATCGCGACTTCGTCAGCCTTGTCCGCTCCGGCACCAGCGACACTGATTTTTCGCCACTGGTGCATGTGGCAGACGCCTTTATGCTGGGCCGGCGCATCCAGACGGAAGAATTCGAGGACTGATCATGAGCAATTCTGAAAACGCACCCTCCAACGAAATCGCAGAAACCGACCACCGGCGTCAGGAAATGCGCAAGCTCCGCTCGCGGGCCTGGTTCGACAACCCCGACAACGTGGACATGACGGCGCTTTACCTTGAGCGCTACATGAACTTCGGCCTCAGCCAGGCAGAGCTTCAGTCCGACCGTCCGATCATCGGCATCGCCCAGACCGGATCGGATCTTTCGCCGTGCAACCGCCACCACCTCGAGCTGGCCAACCGCCTGCGCGAAGGTATCCGCGAAGCGGGCGGCATCGCGATCGAATTCCCGGTGCACCCGATCCAGGAGACCGGCAAGCGCCCGACGGCGGGCCTTGACCGCAACCTCGCCTATCTCGGTCTCGTGGAAGTTCTTTACGGTTACCCGCTCGATGGCGTGGTGCTGACGATCGGATGCGACAAGACCACGCCTGCCTGTCTGATGGCGGCCGCGACCGTCAACATCCCGTCGATTGCCCTGTCGGTCGGCCCGATGCTGAACGGCTGGTTCCGCGGCGAGCGCACGGGTTCGGGCACCATCGTCTGGAAGGCCCGCGAACTGCTGGCAAAGGGCGAAATCGACTACGCTGGCTTCGTCAAGCTCGTTGCATCGTCCGCGCCGTCGACCGGCTACTGCAACACCATGGGCACGGCAACCACGATGAACTCGCTCGCCGAAGCCCTCGGCATGCAGCTTCCGGGTTCGGCCGCCATCCCGGCACCGTACCGCGACCGCCAGGAAGTCGCCTACCTTACGGGCCTTCGCATCGTCGAGATGGTCAAGGAAGACCTGAAGCCTTCCGACATCCTGACCAAGGAAGCCTTCATCAACGCGATCCGCGTCAACTCGGCGATTGGCGGTTCGACCAACGCCCCGATCCACCTCAACGCGCTTGCCCGTCACATCGGCGTCGAGCTCAGCGTCGATGACTGGCAGACCTATGGCGAGGACGTTCCGCTGCTCGTCAACCTGCAGCCGGCCGGCGAATATCTCGGCGAGGACTATTACCACGCCGGTGGTGTTCCGGCCGTCGTCAACCAGCTGATGAACCATGGCCTCATCAACGAAGACGCCATGACGGTGAACGGCAAGACGATCGGCGAAAACTGCCGCGGCGCCATCATCGAGGACGAGAAGGTCATCCGTCGTTACGAGGAGCCGCTGAAGCCTGCCGCCGGCTTCCGCGTGCTGCGCGGCAATCTCTTCTCGTCGGCGATCATGAAGACCAGCGTCATCTCGCCGGAATTCCGCGAGCGTTACCTGTCGAACCCGAACGATCCGGAAGCCTTCGAAGGCAAGGCCGTGGTGTTCGATGGTCCGGAGGATTACCACCACCGCATCGATGACCCGTCGCTGGAAATCGATGAGCACACCATTCTCTTCATGCGCGGTGCCGGACCGATCGGTTATCCGGGTGCTGCCGAAGTGGTCAACATGCGCGCGCCGGACTACCTCCTGAAGCGCGGCATTTCCTCGCTCGCCTGCATCGGCGACGGCCGCCAGTCCGGCACGTCGGGAAGCCCGTCGATCCTCAACGCTTCGCCGGAAGCGGCTGCCGGCGGTGGTCTTGCGATCCTGAGGACCGGCGACCGCGTCCGCATCGACCTTGGTCGCGGCGAAGCCAATATCCTGATCTCGGACGAGGAAATTGCCGAACGCCGCAAGGCGCTCGAGGCCAACGGCGGCTACCAGTATCCGAAGCACCAGACACCGTGGCAGGAAATCCAGCGCGGCATCGTCGGCCAGATGGAAACCGGCGCGGTGCTGGAACCGGCCGTGAAGTATCAGCGGATCGCCCAGACTGCCGGCCTTCCGCGCGACAACCACTAATACGGATCCTGCAGCCGACAGGGGGTCGGTTGCAGCACGTGAACTATGGCGGCTCGAAGGGAGCCGCCTCTAAGGAGGAGCAATCCATGCGCATGTTCAAATATCTTGCAACCGCCGCCATCATGGCCGGGCTGTCGATTGCGGCACCCGCCGGCGCCCAGGACAAGGGCCTCGTCGGCGTTGCCATGCCGACCAAGTCTTCTGCCCGCTGGATCGCCGACGGCGACAACATGGTCAACGTCCTGAAGGAGCGTGGCTACACGACCGACCTTCAGTACGCTGAAGACGATATCCCGAACCAGCTCGCGCAGATCGAAAACATGATCACCAAGGGCGCCAAGGTGCTCGTGATCGCGTCGATCGACGGCACGACCCTGTCGGACGTCTTGCAGCAGGCTGCTGACCAGCAGATCAAGGTCATCGCTTACGACCGCCTGATCCGCGACACGCCGAACGTCGACTACTACGCCACCTTCGACAACTTCCAGGTGGGCGTGCAGCAGGCGACCTCGCTCGTGAAGGGCCTCAAGGCCGACACCGAAGCCGGTCCGTTCAACATCGAACTCTTCGGTGGTTCGCCGGACGACAACAACGCCTTCTTCTTCTACAATGGCGCGATGAGCGTTCTCCAGCCGCTCATCGACAAGGGCACGCTGAAGGTTGGCTCCGGCCAGGTTGGCATGGACAAGGTCGCGACCCTTCGCTGGGATCCGGCAACCGCCCAGTCCCGTATGGACGCCATCCTGTCTTCGACCTATTCCGACAAGAAACTGCACGGCGTGCTTTCGCCTTACGACGGCATCTCGATCGGTATCCTGTCGTCGCTCAAGGGCGTTGGCTACGGCAGCGGCGACATGCCGATGCCTGTCGTGACCGGCCAGGACGCGGAAATCCCGTCGGTCAAGTCGATCATTGCCGGCGAGCAGTATTCGACGATCTTCAAGGACACCCGCGAACTTGCCAAGGTCACTGTCGACATGGTTGACGCCGTGATGAGCGGCAAGGAGCCGACCGTCAACGACACCAAGACCTATGACAACGGCAAGAAGGTCGTTCCGTCCTACCTGCTGAAGCCGGTTGTGGTCGAAAAGGACAACGTGAACGAAGTCCTGGTCGGCAGCGGCTACTACAAGGAAGACCAGCTCAAGTAAGTCATCTGAATCCGCGCGGCCTCCTGCGCCGCGCGGATCTTTATCATTCGGAGTGATCATGGCCGATCCAGTCCCGCACCCGCAGCCACTGGCGGAAAAGCCGCCCATCCTCGAAATGCGGGGCATATCCAAGAGTTTCGGCGCCGTGAAGGCGCTTTCTGATGTCAGCTTTACCGTGAAGGAAGGCGAGATCCACGCGCTCGTCGGCGAAAACGGCGCCGGCAAGTCGACGTTGATGAAGGTCCTTTCGGGCGTTTACCCGCACGGCACCTATGAGGGCTCCATCCTGTTCGACGGGCAGGAGCGCCATTTCCGCGACATCAATGATTCCGAAAAGCTCGGCGTCATCATCATCCACCAGGAACTTGCACTCATTCCGCTGATGTCGATCGCGGAAAACATCTTCTTGACCAATCCCCCGGCGCGACGCGGCATCATCGACCGCAGCGAACGGCACAAGCGCACGCAGGAACTGCTCGCCAAGGTCGGCTTGACCGAGCAGCCCGACACGCTGATCACCAATATCGGCGTGGGCAAGCAGCAGTTGGTCGAGATCGCCAAGGCGCTGTCTAAGGACGTGCGCCTGCTGATCCTCGATGAGCCGACCGCGTCCCTTAACGAGACCGACAGTGCCGCCTTGCTCGAGCTTCTCAAGGAGTTCCGCCGCAACGGCATCACCTCGATCATGATCAGCCACAAGCTGAACGAGATCACCGAGGTCGCCGACCAGATCACCGTGCTGCGCGACGGGCGCACCGTCGGCACGATGGACTGCCATGCAGGCCCGGTGGACGAGGACGAGATTGTCCGGCGCATGGTCGACCGCGATCTTGAAAGCCGTTACCCGAAGCGCGTGCCGAAGATCGGCGACGTCATCTTCGAAGTGGAGAACTGGTCGGCCTACCACCCGCAGCATTCGGACCGCCAGGTCGTCAAGAATGTCTCGATGAAGGTGAGGGCGGGCGAGATCGTCGGCATATCCGGCCTGATGGGCGCAGGGCGCACCGAGTTCGCCATGAGCCTGTTCGGCAAGTCCTGGGGCCGCCACGTCACCGGTGTCGCCAAGCTGCATGGCAAGGAGCTCGACCTGTCGGACGTCCACAAGGCGATCAAGGCCGGCCTTGCCTATGTCACCGAAGACCGCAAGCAACTCGGGCTGATCCTGCCGGAAGATATCCGCAAGAACGTGTCGCTCGCGCATCTTGGCGGCGTCTCCTCACGCGGCGTCATCGACGACATCGCCGAGATGAAGGTGGCGCAGGAGTTCCGCGGGCGCATGCGCATCCGCAGCCACAACGTCTACCAGGAAACCGGCAAGCTCTCGGGCGGCAACCAGCAGAAGGTGGTATTGTCGAAGTGGTTGTTCACCAACCCGGAAGTGCTGATCCTCGATGAGCCGACGCGCGGTATCGATGTCGGCGCGAAATACGAAATTTACTCGATCATCAACGAACTGGCCAATGCCGGCAAGGCGGTGATCGTCATCTCGTCGGAAATGCCGGAGCTGATCGGCATCTGCGACCGTATCGTGGTGATGCACGAAGGTGCATTCGTCGGTGAAGTCGCCGGCGAGGAAGCCACGCAAGAAAATATCATGCGCGCCATCATGCGGCGCAAAGGGAGAGACCAATGAGCACGCCCCAGGAAGCAATCACAGCGCCGCCCAAGGCGACTGGTTTTCTGAAGGACAACCTGCGCGATTTCGGCATGCTGATCTCGTTGGCCGTGATCGTGGTGTTCTTCCAGATCGCCACGGACGGCGTTCTTCTGAAGCCGCTGAACGTCACGAATATCGTGCTGCAGAACTCCTACATCGTCATCATGGCGCTCGGCATGCTGATGGTGATCGTCACCGGCCATATCGACCTGTCGGTCGGTTCGGTGGCCGGTTTCATCGGCGGCCTCGCGGGTCTACTGATGGTCAGCTACGGCATCAACCTCGCCCTCGCCATCGTCATCTGCCTTGCCGTTGGCGCGGTGATCGGCGGCATCCAGGGCTATTTTGTCGCCTATTTCAAGATACCGTCCTTCATCGTCACGCTCGCCGGCATGCTCGTCTTCCGCGGCTTGATGATCGCGATCCTCGGCAGCCAGGCGATCGGCCCGTTCCCGCCGATCTTCCAGAAGCTGTCGTCCGGTTATGTGCTTGAGCTCATCTCGTCGTCGGGCGGGCTCTACATCACGTCCTTCCTGATCGGCCTCGTCCTGGCGGTGATCCTGATCATCCAGAACTTCGCAAGCCGCAAGCGCCGGGTGTCGCACGGCGTCGAGACCGAGCCCTTCGGTTTCTTCGTCGCCAAGAACCTCGTCGTTCTCGCGGCCGTCGGTTACATCGCCTACCTGATCTCCTCGCATCGCGGCCTGCCGAACGTGCTGATCATCATGGCAGCCCTGATCGCGGCCTATGGCTTCCTCACGACCCGCACCGTCGTCGGCCGCCAGATCTATGCCGTCGGCGGCAATATCCGCGCTGCCGAACTCTCCGGCATCAAGGCGAACCGGCTGGTGTTCTTCACCTTCGTCAACATGGGCTTCCTGGCAGCGCTCGGCGGTCTTGTGGTCGCGGCACGCCTCAACAGCGCCACGCCGAAGGCCGGCGCCGGCTTCGAGCTTGATGTCATCGCGGCCTGCTTCATCGGCGGCGCCTCCGCCTACGGCGGCGTTGGCAAGGTCACCGGTGCCGTCATCGGCGCCTTCCTCATGGGCGTGATGAACAACGGCATGTCGATCCTCGGCATCGGCATCGACTACCAGCAGGTCATCAAGGGGCTCGTGCTTCTCGGCGCCGTCTGCGTGGACGTCTACAACCAGCGCCGCTGATACGCCCCCAGCCTCTCGAATAGGAAAGCCCGGGTGTGTTTCGCCTCCGGGCTTTTTCTTTGGCCACGTAACAACGAGTGCCGGCCAGCGATTTTTGATCGAGCAGAGCAGCCTTTCGAAGGAACTCGCGATTTTGTTGACGCTGTGTCGCGGTTGCGCCCCGCCGGCTTTTCTTTCACATGGATGGCTGAGTTCCACGTTGAGGCAGGGCCCCATGACCAGCGGCATCCATCACATCACCGCCATCACCCGGAAGATCCAGGCCAACGTGGATTTCTACGTCGGCTTTCTTGGCCTGCGGCTCGTCAAGCGCACCGCCGGTTTCGAGGATGCGCAGCAGCTTCATCTCTTCTACGGCGACGGCGCTGCCTCGCCCGGATCGCTTGTCACCTTCCTCGCCTGGGAAGACGGGTCGCTCGGGCGCGTCGGACACGGCGCGCCGAGCGAGATCAGCTTTGCGATCGCGCCTGATGCCGTCGGTTTCTGGCTGACGCGGGCACTGAAGTTCAACATCAAGCTCGCCGGGCCGGCACAGGAGTTTGGCGAACCGGTGCTGCGGCTGACGGATCCGGACGGCGTCATCGTCAAGCTGGTCGGCGTCGAGGACGACGACAGCCCGTGGGTCTGGTGGCCGGACGGCGGCATTGCGGAAGCAGATGCCATCCGCCGCCTGCGGGGCGCGACGATCCTGTCGGAGAAGCCGGAGGAGACCGCTGATTTCCTCACGCGGCACATGGCCCTGCAGGCAAGCGGCACCGAAGGGTCGATCCAGCGGCTCGTCTCTGATGCCGGCGACATCATCGACGTCCGCAATGCGAGCGGCTTCTGGACCGCTGCACCGGGCACCGGCACCATCGACCATGTCGCGCTTCGCGCACCGGACCGGGCGCAGGTCGAGGCGGTACATAAAGCGCTTGTGGCAGACAATGCCGGCGAGATGAACATGCACGACCGGCAGTATTTCTATTCACTCTATGTGCGCGAGCCGGGCGGCACGCTGATCGAGCTTGCCAGCGACGGACCCGGTTTTGCGACCGACGAGTCGATCGAGACGCTTGGCACGCAGTTGTTCATCCCGAAACACTTCAAGGCCGACCACGACGCGCTGCGCGTGATGCTGCCGCAATTCGGCCTGCCGGGCGAGGAGCGGGTGACCTACCGCGACCTGCCTTTCGTGCATCGCATCCACATGCCGGAAAAGTGGGATGGCTCGACGCTTGTCCTGCTGCACGGGACGGGTGCCAACGAAACGGCGATGCTGCCCTTCGGCCGCACGGCAGCGCCGAACGCCATGTTGATCGGCATCCGCGGGCGCGCCACGGATGAAGGTTATCCGCGCTTCTTCCGTCGCTTCACCCAGACCACCTTCGACCAGAAGGAAATCAGGTCCGAAGCGGAAGCCTTTGTCGCCTTCGTGGAGGAGCTCGGTCCGGCCTATGGCGTCGACCCGGAGCGTCTTGCCTTCGTCGGTTATTCCAATGGCGGCAACATGATCGGCGCGGTGATGCAGCTCTACCCGAAGCTCATCCGCAAGGCCGTGCTGCTCCGTTCCATGAACGTGCTGGAAGACAGGCCGGCGGTCGATCTCTCCGGCGTCGCCGTCCTTTCGCTCACCGCTACCGATGATTTCTATGCGGCGTTGGCGCCGGAGCTGGAGGAGCGGCTGCAAGACGCCGGTGCGGATCTTACCACCCGCAAGCTCGACGCCAACCATGGCATCGGGCCGGAGGACGAAGACATCACCCGCGCCTGGCTGGTCGAGAAAGGCCTCGGATCAGTCGCCGAAGTGTAGCGCCACGGCATCCACGGCTGCGGCAATATCGGCCTTCACGCCGGAGCGTCGCAGCCCCATTCCGAAGGCCGTGACATTGCCGAGCACGCTGTCAAAGCGGGCACGCCGGCCGGTATGGTTCAGCCGGATCAGTTGGTCTGCACCGGGCCCGACACCGGCGGAGAGTTCCATCACCCGCGGCGCCACGCCTAGCAGCGCTTCCGCCCGCACGCCTTCTGGAAGCTTTACCGCGGTCACGAGGTTGGAGCATTTCGTCAGTTCCACCCAGAGCTCGGCACCCATGGCGGCAAGCGCCGCGCGGGTTGCCCGCGCCGCGCGCACATGCCGGGAAATCATCTGCGGCACGCCTTCAGCTTCGACGCGATCGAGCGCTGCTTCGAGTGCAAAGAGCTCCAGTGGTGCCGTCGTGCCGGCGAGCGCGCCCCGACCAGTGTCGAGCCAGGCCTTCTGGTCGATAAGCGAGAGAATGGAATCCCTTAGGGGGCCTTCGTCAGAAATCAGTTTCCATGCGGCCGGGCTCACCGAGAGGGCGGAAAGGCCGGCTGGGCCGGCGAGCGCCTTCTGCGGGCCGATCACGGCAATGTCGATGCCGAGCTGGTCCACGTCGAGCGAGTGACCTCCAACGGAGGCAACGGCGTCCACCACCGTCACGACGCCGCGGGCGCGAGCCAGCGCGACGATCTCCTCCAGCGGGTTGCGGATGCCGCTCGCCGATTCCGCATGCACCAGCGCCAGCACCTTGGTATCCGGATTGGCATCCAGTGCCGCCTCGACGGCTTCCGCCGTGATCGGCCTGGCAGGCTCGGCGGTCACGTCGACCACCTCGGCGCCGGTACGTCGCATCCAGTTGCCGAACCAGCCGCCATAGAGGCTCGTCACGACGTTGATCACCTTCATTCCCGGCCGGCCGAGGCTCGCGGCGACCGCCTCCAGCGCCACCACGGCTTCAGCCTGGATCAGCAACACGTCGTTGCGGGTGTTGAGGATCCTCGCGATCCTATCCGCGACGGCCCCGAACCGTGCAGGCGGAAAGGCGGGCGTGTCGTGCAGGGGGTGCCAAAGCTCAGGGCTCATACGAATGTCCTTGGGGTGTTTGTATTCTCAGTCGGGGTACGGCGGAAACCAGCGCCCTTGCCGCGGTCGATTGCGGGTTGTCGATCACCTGCCGCGCCGGACCCGTCTCAACCAGCCGCCCACCGTCCATCACGGTGATCCGGTGGGAAACGGCCCGAAGCACGGCAAGGTCGTGCGACACGAAGAGATATGCGATATCGCGTTCGCGCTGCAACTCCACCAGAAGTTCGAGCACCTTGCCACGGATCGAGACATCGAGCGCCGAGACGGCCTCATCAAGCACGATCAGCGCCGGATCAGTGGCGATGGCGCGTGCAATCGCGATCCGCTGGCGCTGACCACCCGAGACATCCCGGATAGAGCGATCCGCCAGGTTGGCCTGCAAGCCGACCCGATCGAGCAGTTCGGCGATCTTTCGCGGGCGGTCGCTCTTTGGAACGATCTCGTGGATCCGGAGGGGATCATCGAGCACCGATGCGACCGTCGCGCGCGGATTGAAGGCGCCGAGCACGTCCTGGAACACCATCTGGATTTTGGCACGGCGGCGGCGAAGGTCTTTGCCGGATAACGCCAGCCAATCCTCACCCGCAAACCGGATAGAGCCGCCATCCGGCGGCAACAGCCGCATCACGATGCGGGCAAGCGTCGACTTGCCGCTGCCAGACGCGCCAGCGAGCCCTAGCGTCTGTCCCGGATCCAGGGTGAGCGAGACGTCATCCAGTGCCGTGACATCGCGGCCGCCGGACCGGAAATGCTTCGACAGGTTGTTGATCTCCAGCAGCGTCACGTCGCGGCCTCTTCGACCAGCGGTGGCGAGGTGAGATCGAGATGGCTCTGAAGAAGCGTTCTTGTGTAGCCCTGCGCAGGCGCGGCAAGCACGCTTGCCGTTGGTCCGGCCTCCACCAGCCGTCCATCCTTGAAGATCGCCACCCGGTCCGCAAAGCCTGAGGCCAGCGCGATGTCATGGGTGATGAAGATGAGCGTCATTTGCGCGTCGCGCACCAGGTCGTCGAGCAGGGCAACGATCTCCGCCTGCACCACGACATCGAGCGCGCTCGTGGCTTCGTCGGCAATCAGGATCTTCGGTTTGGCGGCAAGCGCGGCCGCGATCGCCACCCGCTGGCGTTGTCCGCCGGACAGCTGGTGCGGAAAGGCCCGCAACATCCGGTCCGCCTGCGCAATGCGGACCCGCTCCAGCATCTCCTGCGTCCGCGCCAAGGCCTGCTTCCAGCCAAGTCCGAGGTGCTGCCTCGCACCCTCCGCTACCTGTTCGCCGATCGTCAGCACGGGATTGAGGCTGGAGGACGGGTCCTGGAAAACGAAGCCCAGATCGCGACCGGGACGGGGCGGCGTTCCGCCTGTCCATTGTATCTCGCCGGTCACGCGGGTGCGGGGCGGCAGAAGCCCGGCCAGTGTCCGGGCCAGCGTGCTTTTGCCGGAGCCGCTTTCACCGATGATCGCCAGCCGTCCACCGGCCTCGATATCGAGGGTGACGTGACCCACTGCAGGGTTCGGCTGATCGTGATAGGTGACGCTGAGGTCGCGGATCTCGCAAAGCGTGCTCATGCAATGCGCCTCCCGCGGCCAATCGTCTTCGTCAGCCCTTCGCTGAAGAGATAGACGGCGACGACCGTCACCACCAGCGCGATGCCGGGGAAGATGGAGAGTGAAGGCGAGGAGCGCAGCACGTTGCGCCCTTCGGCGATCATCGAGCCCCAGGTGACCACGTTCGGGTCGCCGAGCCCGAGGAAGGAGAGGGCGGCTTCGGTGAGGATCGCTGCCGCGACGATGATTGCCGAAAGCGCCAGCACCGGCGGCAGGGCATTGGGCAGGATTTCCCGCAGCGCGATCTCGACCGGGTGCGTGCCGATGACGCGCGCCGAGGCCACATAGTCCCGTTCGCGGATCGACAGCACTTGCGCCCGCGTCAGCCGCGCCGGATCGGCCCAGGCGCCGAGCGCAATCGCAATCACCACCACCGGTACCGAGGCGCCGATGACGCTGACGAAGGCGAGCGCCAGCAGGAAACTCGGCACGATCTGGAAGGCGTCCACCACCCGCATCAGCGCCTCGTCCACCAGCCCGCCGGCAAAACCCGCCGTTAAACCCACGCAGAGGCCGATTGCAATCGCCGCCAGCGCAGCCGCAATCCCGACCGCAAGCGAGGTGCGCGTGCCATGGATGATGCCGGCCAGCACATCGCGACCGAGCCGGTCGGTGCCGAGCGGAAAGGATGGGTCGGTGAATGGGGCAAGCAGCGGCCGCGCGGCAATCCGCAACGGATCACCCGGCGACAGCACCGGCGCAAACAGCGCGACCAGCGCCAGCAGAACCAGGATGCCGAGCCCGATCGCGCCTTCGGGCGTGCCGATGAGGTTACGGACAAGCCTCATCCGGCGCTCTCCGATGCACCGACGCGCGGGTCGAGTGCGGCATAAACGAGATCGACGATGAGGTTGACGCAGATCACCAGCACGGCGCTGACGACGATGATGCCCATCAGCAGCGGCGCGTCTCGGCCGCCGACCGCTTCCTGTGCGAGGCGCCCGAACCCCGGAATCGCAAAGATGCTCTCGATCACCACGCTGCCGCCGAGCATCGCGGCGGACTGCAGGCCGAGCATGGTGACGAGCGGCAGCAGCGCGTTGCGCGCCACATGGCGCAGCACGATGCGCGAGCGCGACAGGCCCTTGGATCGGGCAAACAGCACGAAATCCAGCTGCCAGGCTTCCGCCATGCCGGAACGCATGACGCGCAGGAACAGCGCCATGTAGATCAGCGCCAGCGCCCCCACCGGCAAGACGAGATGGCGGGCGATGTCGAGCGCGCGGGCAAGTCCCTCCTTGCCGGAGGCGATCGTCTCGATGCCTGACGTCGGGAGCCAGCGAAGCTGCACGGCAAAGACGATCGAAAGCACCAGCCCCAGCCAGAAGCTCGGGATCGCGTAGAGAATCAGGGAAACCGTCGAAAGTGTTCGATCCACTGCACTTTCCGGCTTTGCGCCCGCGACGATCCCAAGGGCGGATCCAAGGCCGAAGGAGATCGCCGTGGCACTTCCCATCAAAAGCAGGGTGTTCGGCAACCGTTCCAGGATGAGGTCGAGCACCGGCCGGTCGAAGGCGATCGACCAGCCGAGATCGAATGTCGCGAGCGATGAGACATAGACCCAGAGCCGCGCCATCATCGACTGGTCGAGGCCATAAGCCTGCCGCAGCGCCTGCGCCACCGTCGCGTCCCCGCCGCCGATCGACAGCAGATAGGCATCGACGGCATCGCCCGAAGCGCTTTCCAGCAGCCCGAACGTCAGGATCACGACGATCAGCAGCACCGGAATGCTGCTGATCGCACGTCGTCTGATCAATCGAATAGCACGGTTCACGCTGCGGAAAGCCTCAAGGACTCAGGTCTCGGTCCCGCAGGCTATCACGATTGCAGCGCTGTATCCGCCCAGTTCGAGACCGCCCAGCGCGGATTGTTGGAGACGTTGTCAACCGTGTCGCGCGCCACCGTGATGAAGCCCCATTCGGCAACATTGATCAGTGGCAGGTCCGTCGCGACGAGCTTCTGGAACTCCTTGTAAAGCTCGGTGCGCGCGGCGGTATCCACGGTTTCCGCCGCTTTGGCGATGATCTCGTCCAGCTGCGGATTGGCATAACCGCCCTGGTTGGAGAAGGGCACGCCGGCCGGCGTCCCGGATTTCACGAGGATGGTCGTTGAAATCGCCGGATCGCCACGGAACACCGGCGGCGCAACCGCGAGGTCGAAGTCATGGTCGGTATAGACCGCTTTCTGGTGCGCGGCCGAATCCGCATTCACCAGTTGCGCATCAATGCCGACCGCCGCCAGCGCCTGGCGCAGATAGGCGCCGAATTGCTTGGTTTCGTTGAAGTAAGGGGCAGGTCGCAGCTTCAGTGAAAAGCGCGTGCCGTTCGCGTCCTTCTTGTAGCCGGCCTCGTCGAGCAGCGCGTTCGCCTTGTCGACATCGAAGTCGTAGGTCGGCACGCTTGCGTCATAAAACTCCGGCGCATTCTTTGGCACCGGCCCTGTGGACGCCGCGGCGTAGCCGAGGAAGATCGTGTCGACAACGAACTTCCTGTCGATTGCGTGGGCGATCGCCTGGCGAACCTTCAGGTCGGCCAGTTCCTTGCGGCGATGGTTGATCTCCACCACGAGCTGGTACGTCAGCGCCTCGTAGCCCTTGGAGATCACCTTGATGCCCGGCACCTTGGAAATACGGTCGAGGTCGGTCAGCGGCACGGCGGAAAAGGCGGCAAGCTGGATCTCCTCGGCTTCCAGTGCAGCCCCCGCACCGGCGCGGTCCGGCAGCACGCGGAAGATCACCTCGTCGAGCTTCGGCTCGCCCTTGTTCCAGTAGTTCTCGTTCTTCGCCAGGCGGTAATATTCGCCCGGCTTGTACTCGGCAAACTTGAAAGGCCCGGTGCCGACCAGCTTCACATTCGCCGGGTTGGTGGCAATGTCTGTGCCTTCGTAAAGATGCTTCGGCACGACGCTGGAGACGACCGGCAATGCGTTGCGGATCAGCTGCAGCGGTGTCGGTCTGGAGAAGCGGAAGATCGCCGTCGTGTCATCCGGCGTATCGACGGCTTCGAGGCTGGCGAAAACCAGGCGGCCGAGGTTCTGCAGCGGCTTCCAGATGTTGAGGGCCGAGAAGGCGACATCGGCGGAGGTAAACGGCTTGCCGTCATGCCACGTCACGCCTTCGCGCAGCTTGAAGGTCACCGACTTGCCGTCCTCCGATCCTTCCCAGGAGGTGGCCAGCCGAGGCGCAAGACCATCCTTGCCCTCGAACGAGGCTTCGGCGAGCGGTTCGATCACCTTGCTCGCCACGAAGAACACGCCGTTCGAGGCAACGATCGCGGGATTGAGGTTCTTCGGCTCCGAATCGGCCGCGACCACCAGCCGGCCACCGCTCGCTGCATCCTGGGCGAAGGCGAAGGTCGGCAGCGCGGTCGATGCCAGCAGGGCAGAGCCCGCCTGCAAAAGCGTGCGTCGGGAAAGGGTGGCGATCGTCATGGGTCTCTCCTGATCCTGTCTGATCTCGTTCGTGACGAGATACTGACAGCGAAACGCGGTGTCGCACAGGCAGGAAATTTCACAACAGCAGCTTTGGGAACATTTTTCACCTCAGCCGGCCTTCCAATTGAAATCGCTAAACTGCACTCCGGCACTGCGATCGACTGCAATGTGTACACATCAACGTGCTCCAGCCGCGTTTGCAGCAGTATTCTTCGCTCTTGACGTTCGTCATGTATGCATGGATGCTGCCGCTTAACGCCTGGCTGGAGGAAGCGCCGGGCTCATCATCGGCTTGGGAGGAACCACCAATGGCTAAGAATTTGACCCAGATCCTGAAGGAGAAGGGCAACACCGTCGAGATGCTGCGCAACTCGCGCATCGGCATGTATATCTACCCGGTGGTGGCGCCGGAATTTTCCAACTGGCGCTCCGAGCAGCAGGCATGGCGCCATTCGGCCGTACTCTTCGACCAGTCGCACCACATGGACGAACTGATCGTCGAGGGTCCGGACGCCGAAAAATTCCTGGAAGGCCTGGCGATCAACAGCTTCGCCAATTTCGACACCAACCGCGCGAAGCATTACGTGCCGGTCACGCCCGCCGGCCATGTCATCGGCGACATGATCATCTTCCGCGAGCGGCAGGACAAGTTCGTGCTTGTCGGTCGCGCGCCGACTGCCAACTGGCTGCGCTACAACGCTTCGCTCGGCAAGCACGATGTGAAGCTGACGCATGACCCCCGTTCGCCCTCGCGCCCGGATGGCAAGGAAGTCAACCGCGTGCATTACCGCTTCCAGATCCAGGGGCCTGATGCTCCGAAGATCTTCGAGCAGATGAATGGCGGGCCGATCCCGGACATCAAGTTCTTCCATGTCGACTGGATCAATATCGGCTCCAAGAAGGTGCAGGCGCTGCGCCACGGCATGGCCGGCGCTCCGGGGCTGGAAGTCTGGGGTCCCTATGCCGAAAAGGACGAGGTTCGCGACATCATCGTCAAGGCCGCCAAGGATGCCGGCGTCGATCTATACCTCGTCGGCGCCCGCGCCTATTCCACCAACACGCTCGAATCCGGCTGGATCCCGTCGCCGTTGCCGGCCATCTATACCGGTGACGAGTTGCAGGGTTACCGCGACTGGCTGACGGAAGACAGCTATGAGGCCACCGGCTCCATCGGCGGCAGCCTCGTCTCGGACAATATCGAGGACTACTACGTCACCCCGTACGAGCTCGGTTACGGCATCTATATCAAGTTCGACCACGACTTTGTCGGTCGCGCTGCGCTGGAAGCCATGAAGGGCAAGCCGCACCGCAAGAAGGTGACGTTTGAGTGGAATGCGGAAGACGTGATGAAGGTGATCGCGTCCAATTTCGTGCCGGGCGAGCAGCCCTACAAGTGGATCGACCTTCCGCAGCCGAACTATGCCTCCTCCAGCGCCGATCGCATCATGCTCGGTGACCGTCTCGTCGGCATGTCGATGTTCAACGGCTACAGCTACAACGAGCGTTGCATGCTGTCGCTCGGCGTCGTTGATCCGGACATCAAGGAAGGTGATGTGCTGACGCTGATCTGGGGCGAGCCGAACGGCGGCACGGACAAGACGTCGATCGAGAAGGGCCACAAGCAGGCGGAAATCCGCGTGCGCGTCTCGCCGACGCCTTATGCCCGCGAGGCACGCGAAAACTACGCCGAAAGCTGGCGTACCCGGAAGGTCTGACAAAGCGGCGCACGCACTTGGAGCGGCCTTGTCCCGGCAGGGCCGCTCATTCTTGCGTGTTCGCGAGGCTAGTGCTGCTTGTCGCCTGCGCTCTTGCCGTCGGAGCTCGTGGCGCGTTCCTCGAAACGGTCTGCACCCTTGGCAAGGTCGGAGCCTTTCTGTGCTTCGACCTTCTTTTCTTCCCGGCGCGATTCCTGCTTCAGCCCGCGCGCGGATTCGCGGCCCTTTTCACTTGGTGCCTGCTCGATTGCCATGATGGTCTCCTCCGTGTGGTAACGCAGGGAAACACGCCAGGGTACTCGGTTGTTCCGCCGCTTGCATCCAATGGTTTTCCGTTGTCAATGCGCTGGCAACACCTATAAGCTCACTGTACGCGCATCAGGAATACAGCATGTTCCGACTCACGGAGTTCACCGACCTCGATCTGCATCAGCTGTTCAACGTTTCTCCAAATCCATATGTGATCATGGACCCGGAGCTTCGCATCGTGGGCATGAACGACGCCTACCTCGCGGTGACCAACAGGACGCGCCAAGAGCTGGTCGGCCGCAACATGTTCGACGCGTTTCCGAGCGATCCGGCCTCTGCCTCGAACCGCATGCTGCGCCAGTCCTTCGCCAAGGTGCTGGCGACCGGCGAGGTCGACCATCTGCCGCTCATCCCTTATCCGATCGCCGGTGCCGACGGGCAGATGCAGGAGCGTTTCTGGAGCGCCACCCATAGCCCGATGAAGAACTCGGCGGGCGAGATCGTCTTCATCCTGCAGCATACCGTCGACGTGACCGACATCCACCGCCTGCGCAGCCGGCTTGTGGACGGTGGTTCGCTTCAGGCCGAAACGGATGTCCTGCGTCGCGTCGATGCCGTGGTGGGGCAGAATGCTGCGCTCGAAGCCGAGCGGGAATATCTCCGGACGTTGTTTGAGCAGGCGCCGGGCTTCATGGCGGTGTTGCGGGAGCCGGATCACCGCTTCCAGATTGCCAACAGCACCTACCGGCAGTTGGTCGGCCGCGAGGACCTTATCGGCCGCACCGTTCGCGAGGCCCTGCCGGATCTTGTCGGCCAGGGCTTCTACGAGCTTCTCGACCAGGTCTACAGGTCTGGCGTGCCCTACAGTGCCCATGCGGCGCGCGTCCTGCTCCGGCCGAAACCGGATCATATGCCGGAGGAGCACTTCGTCGACTTCGTCTACCAGCCGATCCGCAACCAGGATGGCAATGTCACCGGCATCTTCGTGCAGGGGCATGACGTCACCGAGCTTCGCCGGGCGCAGGAGGCGGCGAGGAAGAACGAATACCGCTTCCGGACGCTGGCGCAATCCTTGCCGAACCATGTCTGGACCGCGTCGCCGGATGGACGGGTTCAGTGGTGCAACGACCAGATCCTAGCCTATAGCGGGCTCACCTCCTTCTATTTCGACGCCGAAGTCCGCTCCGGCATCGTGCATCCAGATGATAACCCGAATGTCGAGATGCGCTGGAACGAGGCCCTGCGCACCGGCAAGACCTTCGAGACCGAACTTCGCGTGCGGCGTCACGATGGTGTTTACCGCTGGTTCCTCAGCCGCGCAGTCCCGGTATCGAATGCCCAGGGTGAGATAGAGTTCTGGGTCGCCACCAACACGGATATCGAGGACCAGAAGAACACCGAAACCCACCTCACCAATCTCGCCGAAACGCTGGGGCATCGCGTCGAGGAGCGGACGATCGAGCTCGAAAGGACGCAGGAGGTCCTGCGCCAGAGCCAGAAGATGGAAGCGATCGGCAACCTGGCCGGCGGCATCGCCCACGACTTCAACAACCTGCTGCAGGTGGTGACGGGCAACCTTCAGCTGCTCAGCCGCGAGCTCGCAGGCAACGCGACCGCGGAGCGGCGCATCAACAGCGCGCTTGCCGGAGCGTCCCGCGGTGCTCGGCTTGCCTCGCAACTCCTGTCCTTCGGTCGGCGGCAGCCGCTGTCACCCAAGGTCGTCAACCTCAGCCGGCTCATCCGCGACATGGATCATCTGCTGCGGCGCAGCCTCGGCGAGGCGATCGAGATCGACACGATTGTCGCTGGCGGCTTGTGGAACACGCTGGTGGACACGAGCAATGTCGAGAACGCGCTGCTCAACCTCGCCATCAATGCCCGTGACGCGATGAACGGGCAGGGCAAGCTCACCATCGAACTCGGTAACGCTTATCTCGATGACGAATATGCCCGCCGCACCTTCGATGTCGAAGCCGGGCAATATGTCATGCTCGCCGTTTCCGACACCGGCACGGGCATGACGCCGGATATCCTCGCCAAGGTTTTTGATCCCTTCTTCACCACCAAACCGGAAGGCAAGGGGACCGGCCTCGGCCTTTCCATGGTCTATGGTTTTGTCAAGCAGTCCGGCGGCCACATCAAGATCTACAGCGAACCCGGCAATGGCACGACGGTGCGGATCTACCTGCCGCGCGCCATGGAGGAAGAAGACGTCACCGTCGAAAACAGCAATGCGCCCGCCACCGGCGGCAGCGAAACCGTTCTGGTCGTCGAGGATGACGATGCCGTGCGCGATATCACCGTCAGCCTGCTCACCGAACTCGGTTACCGCGTCTTGAAGGCGAGGGACGCCGATAGCGGCCTTGCCATCGTCGAAAGCGGCGTGCCGATCGACCTCCTGTTCACCGATGTTGTCATGCCCGGCCGCCTGAAGAGCAGCGACTTGGCGCGCAAGGCCAAGGAACGGCTGCCGCGTCTCGCGGTCCTCTTCACCTCCGGCTATACGGAAAACTCGATCGTCCATGGCGGGCGGCTTGATGCCGGCGTCAACCTGTTGAGCAAGCCCTACACCCGGGAGACTTTGGCCCGGAAGATCCGTCAGGTGCTCGAGCAGACGCGCGAGGCGAGCATCTGGAGCTGGAAGAAAGAGGGTGGGCCGGCAGCGGCCGCATCAGGAGCTCCAGCCGCTCAGGCGGCACGGCCAATCCGCGTCCTGCTTGTCGAGGACGAGGCGCTGATCCGCATCTCGACGGCCGATTTCCTGCAGGATGTCGGCATGGTGGTGGTGGATGCCGGTTCGGCCAACGAGGCAATCGGCGCCTGCGGCGACCAGCCGGTCGATATCCTGGTGACGGATGTCCACCTGCCCGAGATGAGCGGGCTCGATCTGGCGCTGAAGCTGCGGGAAACCTATCCGGCGCTCCCGGTGATCTTCGCCACCGGCGACCGCAATGTTCCGGGCGCGGAAAACGTCCAGGCGATGGAACTGCTCATCAAACCCTATGACTACAGCCAGCTGGAAAGCCGCATCCGTTCCATGGTCGCCGCCGCAAGAGCCTGATCCGCCCGGATCAGGCTCCGCATGTTCGTCTCAGATCCGGCCTTCGGCGCCGACGATCACATTGGTGAGGCTGCCGGTTGCCGGAAACAGCGGGATCAGGCAGGCCTGCAGCGCATGGTAGAGGTCGCCCTTGCCGGGGAACAGCGTGTGTGCCGGAACCAGGTCCTCCGTCAGTTCCTCATGCCAGCCGCCATGTCTGTGGTCGATGAAGCGGTTGGCGATCGTGCCCCAGATCAGCCGGTAGCTGTCCTCGTAGAAGCTGTCGGTCGGCAGGTGTTCGTTGAGGAAGTGAGCGGCACCCGCCGCCTCGCACATCGGCCACCACAGCTTGTTGGTCTTGGCCGGCTTGTCGTCCCAATCGAGCGTATAGAAGAAGCCGCCCTTGGCCTTGTCCCAGCCCAGTGACATGGCCTGCACGAACAGCGATTTCGCGGCATCCGGCATCCAGGCCTGCGTCTTGCCGCCGAGCGCCCACAGTTGCAGCAGGAGGCGTGACCATTCCAGCGAGTGGCCGGGCGTCGTACCCGCCGGCCGGAACATCTCGTCGGGGTGGTAATAATTCTTGTCGATCACCCAGTTGCGGTCGAAATGCTCGGCCACGCGGAAACCGACGCTTCCGGCGCAACGGCGAATGACGAGATCGGCGACGCTTTCCGCCTTCTCCAGATAGCTCTTTTCGCCGGTCGCCTCGTAGGCTGCCATCAGCGCTTCGGTGAGGTGCATGTTGGAATTCTGGCCGCGGTAGCTGCCGCCATCGATGGGCGACCAGTCGCGGGCGAATTCCTCCGCAATCGCGCCATGCTGCGCTTCCCAGAAGCGCGTTTCCAGCACCTCGGTGATATCGGAGAGCATCTTGTCCGCCAGCGGATGACCGGCAACCTTTGCCGAGGAGGCGGCAAGCAGCACGAAGGCGTGGCCGTATCCCTGCTTGTTGGCATCGACCGGGCCGTCGTCGTTCACCTGCCAGAAATAGCCGCCATGCTGGCTGTCGCGGTGGTGCTCCCAAAGATGGCGCATGCCGTGGTCGATCATCTCGCCGGCGCCGGGGCGTCCGAGCAGGTAGGCAATCGAGAAGCAATGCACCATGCGGGTTGATGAATGGATGCCGCGCGTGGGGTTGACGCCGCCGATCGGCGCGCCGCTTTCATCGAGGTCGAAGAAGCCACCCTTGGGGTTTACCGCCTTGTACTGGAAGAAATCGAAGAGGCCGTCCGCCTGATCCAGGAGCCAGCGCCGATGGTAGGGGAGGCTCGCCCAATTGGATGTCGTCTGGCTGTTGTCGCTCATGCAAAAACCTCTCCGTCGCTCATGCTCTCACGTCTTCACAAAGCCTATACCCATCGGCCCGTCACCTGTCATGGCAAATCCATGTCCAGCCACAGGCACGCGCCGTTTGCATTGACATAAAGATATGTTTATGTCCTTATCGCCTAATTGAATCGATGAGGACTTCCCAATGTTTGATCAATTATTCGGCCCGGAAGCGGCACAACGCGACGGAAACGAGATATTGGCAGCGTTGCAGGCTGCGGCGCGTGAGCGGATCCTGGTGATCGACGGCGCCATGGGCACCGAGATCCAGCAGCTCGGCTTTGGCGAAGACCATTTTCGCGGCGAGCGTTTTGCCGGCTGCGCTTGCCATCAGCAGGGCAACAACGACCTGCTCATTCTGTCGCAGCCGCAGGCGATCGAAGACATCCATTATCGTTACGCCAGGGCCGGCGCGGATATCATCGAGACCAACACCTTCTCGTCGACCCGCATCGCCCAGGCCGATTACCAGATGGAGAACGCCGTCTACGACCTCAACCGCGACGGTGCGCGGCTCGCCCGCCGCGCCGCCATCCGGGCGCAGAAGGAAGACGGCCGCCGCCGTTTCGTCGCCGGCGCCATCGGCCCGACCAACCGCACGGCCTCGATCTCCCCGGACGTCAACAATCCCGGTTACCGGGCGGTGACATTCGATGACCTGCGCCTTGCGTATGCCGAACAGATCGACGGTCTGATTGATGGCGGCGCCGACGTCATCCTCATCGAAACCATCTTCGACACGCTGAACGCCAAGGCGGCGATCTTCGCCTGCGCCGAACGTTTCGAAGCCAAGGGCCTGCACCTGCCGGTGATGATTTCCGGCACGATCACCGACCTGTCCGGCCGTACGTTGTCGGGGCAGACTCCGTCCGCCTTCTGGTATTCGGTGCGCCACGCCAATCCTTTCACGATCGGTCTCAACTGTGCGCTCGGCGCGGACGCCATGCGGCCGCACCTGCAGGAACTGTCGGGCGTTGCCGATACCTTCATCTCTGCCTATCCGAATGCGGGCCTGCCGAACGAATTTGGCCGCTACGACGAAACGCCGGACGACATGGCCCGCCAGATCCGCGGTTTCGTCGAAGAAGGCCTCGTCAACGTCGTTGGCGGCTGCTGCGGCTCGACGCCCGAGCACATCAAGGCGATCGCCGATGCCGTTGCCTCCTTCAAGCCGCGCGAAGTGCCGGAGCACAAGCCGTTCATGGCGCTGTCGGGCCTTGAACCCTTCGTCTTCACCAAGGACGTGCCCTTCGTGAATGTTGGCGAACGCACCAACGTCACCGGCTCGGCAAAATTCCGCAAGCTCATCACCGCCGGCGACCTCACCGCCGCACTGGCAATCGCCCGCGACCAGGTCGAGAACGGCGCCTCCATCATCGACATCAACATGGATGAAGGGCTGATCGATTCCGAGAAGGCGATGGTCGACTTCGTCAACCTCATTGCTGCCGAGCCGGACATCGCCCGCGTCCCGCTGATGCTCGATTCCTCCAAGTTCGAGATCATGGAAGCCGGGCTCAAATGCGTGCAGGGCAAGCCGGTGGTGAACTCCATCTCCATGAAGGAGGGCGAGGAAAAATTCATCGCCCAGGCAAAGCTGCTGCGCAATTATGGCGCCGCCGTCGTCGTCATGGCCTTCGACGAGCAGGGCCAGGCGGATACCTATGAGCGCAAGGTCGCAATCTGCGAACGCGCCTACAAGCTCCTGACGGAAGAGGCGGGCTTCCCGCCAGAAGACATCATCTTCGACCCGAACATCTTCGCTGTCGCCACCGGCATCGAGGAACACAACAACTATGGCGTCGCCTTCATCGAGGCGACCCGGACGATCCGCGAGCGCATGCCGCTCGTGCATGTGTCGGGCGGCGTCTCCAACCTGTCCTTCTCGTTCCGCGGCAATGAGCCGGTGCGCGAAGCCATGCACGCCGTCTTCCTGTATCATGCCATCCAGGCCGGCATGGACATGGGCATCGTCAACGCGGGCCAGCTCGCGATCTACGAAAACATCGAGCCGGAACTGCGCGAGGCCTGCGAGGATGTCGTCCTCAACCGTCGCGACGATGCCACCGAGCGCATGCTGGAAATCGCCGAGCGTTTCCGCGGTTCGGGCAGCAAGGAAGCCAAGGCCCAGGATCTCGCATGGCGCGAATGGCCGGTCGAAAAGCGCCTGTCGCATGCATTGGTCAACGGCATCACCGAGTTCATCGAGGCCGATACGGAAGAAGCCCGCCAGGCTGCGGAGCGCCCGCTCCACGTCATCGAAGGCCCGCTGATGGCCGGCATGAATGTCGTCGGCGACCTGTTCGGCTCGGGCAAGATGTTCCTGCCGCAGGTGGTGAAGTCGGCCCGCGTCATGAAGCAGGCGGTCGCCGTGCTCCTGCCTTACATGGAAGAGGAAAAGCGCCTCAATGGCGGCGACCAGAAGAAGGCGGCCGGCAAGGTGCTGATGGCGACAGTGAAGGGCGATGTCCACGACATCGGCAAGAACATCGTCGGCGTCGTGCTTGCCTGCAACAACTATGAGATCATCGATCTCGGCGTCATGGTGCCCTCGACCAAGATCCTGGAAACGGCGATCGCGGAAAAGGTCGACATCATCGGCCTGTCCGGCCTCATCACGCCGTCGCTCGACGAGATGGTGCATGTCGCCTCGGAAATGGAACGCCAGGGTTTCGACATTCCGCTCCTGATCGGCGGGGCGACAACGAGCCGCGTCCATACGGCCGTGAAGATCCATCCGCGTTACGATCGCGGCCAGGCGATCTATGTCAACGATGCGAGCCGCGCCGTGGGTGTCGTCTCTGCCTTGCTTTCGCCGGAGCAGAAGCCCGCTTATGTCAGCGGCATCCAGGCGGAATACGCCAAGGTGGCGGCCGCCCATGCCCGCTCGGAAGCGGAGAAGACGCGTCTTCCCATCGCACGCGCTCGCGACAACGCCGAAAAGCTCGACTGGGCAACCTACCAGCCGACCAAGCCGCAGTTCCTTGGCACCCGAGTGTTTGAAACCTACGACCTTGCGGAACTGGCGAAATACATCGACTGGACGCCGTTCTTCCAGACCTGGGAGCTGAAGGGCCGTTTCCCCGCCATCCTCGAAGACGAAAAGCAGGGCGAGGCTGCGCGGCAGCTTTATGCCGATGCGCAGGCCATGCTTGCGAAGATCATCGAGGAGAAGTGGTTCCGTCCGCGTGCGGTCATCGGCTTCTGGCCGGCCAATACGGTCGGTGATGACATCCGTCTTTATGCCGATGACAAGCGCGACAAGGATCTTGCGACCTTCTTCACGTTGCGCCAGCAGCTTTCGAAGCGGGATGGCCGCCCGAACGTGGCGTTGTCGGATTTCGTCGCCCCGGCCGCGTCCGGCGTGCGCGACTATGTCGGCGGCTTCGTGGTGACCGCCGGCATCGAGGAAGTGGCGATTGCAGAACGCTTCGAGCGCGCCAACGATGATTATTCGTCAATCCTGGTGAAGGCTTTGGCGGACCGGTTCGCCGAAGCATTTGCGGAATGCATGCACGAGCGGGTGCGCAAGGAGTTCTGGGGTTACGCCCCGGACGAGGCCTTCTCGGCCGATGAACTGGTCAACGAAGCTTATGGCGGCATTCGTCCGGCGCCTGGTTACCCGGCGCAGCCCGACCACACGGAAAAGGCGACGCTGTTCCGCCTGCTTGATGCGACCGCCACGACCGGCGTGGAACTGACGGAAAGCTACGCCATGTGGCCCGGCTCCTCCGTCTCAGGCCTCTATATCGGCCACCCCGCATCCTATTACTTTGGCGTCGCCAAGGTGGAGCGCGACCAGGTGGAGGACTATGCCGCACGCAAGGGCATGGAGATCGCGGAAGTCGAGCGCTGGCTCGGTCCGGTGCTGAACTACGTGCCGGCGCGGGCCGAGCAGGTGGTCGACGACGCGGCCTGAACGTGGACAATTACGCAGGTCGCTTGAGCCTGTTCAAGCACTTAGCATAATTTTCATCCCCGCCTTTCCGGCACCCGCTATTCTGTGCCTGCTTCCGTCGCCGGAGTGTTTCGCGAGACGTTCGCGGGCAGGCGGGAGCCGGCGCTCATCCTTCAAACCGTAACGTGCGGGGAGGGGATGAGAGGTGAAAGCCATGGGAGCGGATGTGTTTTTCATTGCCGCGCCCTATCAAGCCTCCCCCTGGTCGCCAGGCCAGGTTCGGTTGAGCCGTGCAAGTGGATGGGCAGCGCATGATCCCGAAAAGTGTGAAGCGGTTTTCGGACAAGATCATACGAAAGAAACCATGCAGCGAGGCGAGGCAATCACCTGTAGGGACCGGAAGTCCCGAAAAAAACGCCGAGGGCCACGCGAATGCGGAGCCACAAAACTAAACAATAGAGAGGTTTCGCATTCGCGTGGGCTCTCCGATCGTGCAGCGCCCGCGAAAAGCGGGAACCGGTTTTCGGGACGCTGCAGCAACAGAAACGACAAAGCCACGGCAGGAGACTGCGCGGGGACGCGAACTGCTGGCGGGCAGGTAGGTGACTTACTCCCGCACGATCAGGAAATCGCTGGCATTGAAGCGCAACGTCAGCATCTCGCCTTCGCGCGGCATCACCGCATCCGGCGAGTTGAACATGTCGAAGGAGATCTGGTTGCCGCCGACATCCACCTTGGTGCGGATGACCGAACCGAGGAAATGCGAGGAAATCACCTTGCCGCTGAGCGCCGTGTCGCCCCGGGCGCTTTCCGACAGGGAGCCGGCCTCCGGGCGCAGCGCGATCGACAGCTTGTCGCCGCCCTTCAGCGCACCGATCGACTCGCGCAGGATGATCGTGTTGTCGCCAACCTTCACCGTGTTGGCGGCGGGATCGATCACCGTCGCCTCGATGATGTTGAGCGTGCCGACGAAGGAGGCGACGAAGCGCGTCGCCGGGCGGTTGTAGATTTCCGACGGCGTGCCGATCTGGTCGGCGCGTCCGGCGTTCATCACCACGATCCGGTCGGAGATCGACAGCGCCTCCTCCTGGTCGTGGGTCACGAAGACGGTGGTGATGCCGAGCTGTTTCTGGATCTGCCGAATTTCTTCGCGCAGCGACACGCGGATCTTGGCATCGAGTGCCGAAAGCGGCTCGTCGAGCAGCAGCACCTGCGGCTTCGGTGCCAGCGCACGGGCAAGCGCCACGCGCTGCTGCTGGCCGCCGGACATCTGGTAGGGGTAGCGGTCGGCAAGGTGGTCAAGCGAGATCAGCTTCAGCATCTCGCGCACGCGGCTTTCGATCTCGGCCTTCGGCTTGCCGGCGACCTTCAGCCCGAAGGCGACGTTGTCGAACACGTTCATGTTCGGGAACAGCGCATAGGCCTGGAAGACCATGCCGATATTGCGCTGGTTGGTCTTGAGCCTGGTCTGGTTCGTGCCGTTGATCGTGATCGTGCCATCGCTCGGCGTCTCGAAGCCGGCGATCATGCGCAGGACGGTGGTCTTGCCGCAGCCTGATGGTCCAAGGAAAGACACGAACTCGCCCTTGTTGATGGACATGTTGAAGTCTTTGACGACCTGGATCTGGCCGAAGCTCTTCCTTAAGTTTTCGAGTACGAGGAACGACATCAATATTCCTTAGGCGCGCGACGGCGCCAATTTGCTGAAACGGGTCACGAGCTGGATCAGCCCCATCGAAAGCCAGGTGATTGCAAACGCGATGACGGCAAGCGCGGAAGGCTCATAGGCCTTGTTGGCGCCCACCAACTGCAGATACGGACCAAAGGCCGGCCGGTTGAGCAGCGCGGCCATGGTGAACTCGCCCATGACGATGGCGAAGGTGATGAAGGCGCCTGACAGGACGCCGGACATGACATTGGGAAAGATGCAGCGGAACATGATCGTCGGCCACTTCGCGCCCAGAATTTCGGCCGCTTCCGTCAGGGTGCGCACGTCAATCGTGCGCATCGCGGTATCAACCGAGCGGTACATGTAGGGCAGCGCAAGCGTGATATACGACATCACGAGCAGGATATTCGTCCCCATGATCGAGCCGGTGAAGGGGATGTAGGACGAGGAATTGTAGAGGCGCAGGTAACCGAAGACGACGACGATTGCCGGGATGACGAGCGGCATCAGCGTCAGGAACTCAACCACGGGCCGCATCTGCGGCAGGCGCAACCGCACCCAGTAGGCTGTCGGGACCACGAGCAGCATGCCGAAGATGATGGTGAACAGCGCCATCAGCATCGAGTAACCGAAGGTCGCCCGGAAGGCGGCATCGGAGAAAACCGATCCATAGGCATCGAAGGAATATTCGCCGCGCCGCATGCGCAGCGAGAACTCGAACGTGCCGAGCAGCGGCACGAAGAAGTAGATGATGCCGACGGCGATCGCGACCCAGGCGAGGATCTTTGCGGGCTTCATTTCGGCCACCGTTCTGCGCGCATCCGCAGCCAGATGTATAGGATGTTGGAGAGGCCGGTAATGACGATCATGCCAAGCGCCAGCGCGTAACCGAGGTTCGGGTTGTGCAGCACGTCGCCGCGGATCTGCGCGTAAAGCAGGATCGGCACGATGTTGAGCGACGAGCCGGTCAGGGCATAGGCCGTGGCGATGGCGCCGAAGGCATTGGCAAACAGCAGAAGGCTGGTGCCAAGCAGGCTCGGCCACAGGATCGGCAGCGCCACCATGCGCCAGTATTGCCAGGTCGAGGCGCCAAGGATTTCGGAGGCTTCGCGCCATTCCTTCTTCAGCCCGTCGAGCGCCGGTGTCAGGATCAGCACCATCAGCGGGATCTGGAAGAACATGTAGGTGATGGTCAACCCGAAGAATGACAGCAGGTTGAAGCCGGTCGAATAGAGGTTGAAGCCGAACGATTCGCGCAGGAAGACGGTGACGAGGCCCGTTCGACCAAGCGTCGCGATGAAGGCGAAGGCAAGCGGCACGCCGGCGAAGTTCGAAGCGACGCCCGAGAAGGTCAGGAGGCTCGAGCGGATCCAGGAGGGCAGGCCGCCCAGCACCACCGCCCAGGCCAGGAAGAAGCCGATCAGCGCGCCACCCAGCGAGGAGGCAAGCGAAACCTTGATACTGATCCAGTAGGCGCTGAGGATGGTCGGCGTGAAGAGGCCGGCGATATTCTCCAACGTCAGGTGCCCGTCGGGCGTGAAGAACGCGCCCACGACGAGGTAGAGCGTCGGGACGATCAGGAACATCAGCGCAAAGATCATGAACGGCACGATGCCGAGCCAGTCGATCACTGTTCGGCGGTCGATGATGGGCGAGGAAGCTGCGTTCATGTATCCGGCGTCACGGTCGGAGGAAAGGAAGCCTCTCCGCCAAAGCGGAGAGGCCGATTCTTATTACTGCACGTTGGCGCCGACGACGCTATCCCACTTGGTGGTGATGGCGGTCTTGCCCTTGTCCTGCTCTTCGAGGGTCGGGAACTTTGCCTTTTCATAAGACGCTGCCGGCGGCAGGGCGTCCAGCATTTCCTTCGGGATCTTGTTGTTCTTGGCAAGATCGTTGAAGCGGATCGGGTGGCAATAGCCCTTCAGGAAGCCGAGCTGGCCTTCGTCCGAGTAGATGTATTCCATCCAGAGCTTGGCAGCGTTCGGGTGCGGCGCGTAAGCGGAGATCGCCTGGACGTAAACGCCGGCGACAACGCCGTTTTCCGGAACCACGACTTCAAGCGGCGGGTTGCCGTTCAGCGTGTCGCGCCAGGATAGACCGTTGTAGTCCCAGGCGATGACGATCGGGGTCGAGCCCTGTGCGAGCGATGCGGACTTGCCGATGACGGGCACGAAGTTGCCGGCCTTGTTGATCTCCGCAAACAGGTTCAGGCCTGCTTCGCCAGCCTTGGCCGGGTCGGTTTCGCCAGCAGCGAGGCCGGCGGCGTAAACAGCCTGCACGGCCTGGTTCGAGCCACGCGGGTCACCGGCGAGTGCAACGGCGTTGGCGTATTCAGGCTTGGTGAGGTCCTTCCAGTCCTTCGGAAGATCCTTGACGATGTCGGTGTTGGCGATGAAGGCCAGAACGCCGTAGTAGTCGCCGTACCAGTAGCCTTCAGCATCCTTGGCGTCGTCCGGGATCGTATCCCAGGTCGAGACCTTGTAGGGCTGGATCAGGCCTTCAGCCTTGGAGGAGGGGCCAAAGGAAAGACCGACGTCGATCACGTCCGGAGCCTGCGGGCCCTTGTTGCCCTTGTTCGCCTTGATGGCTTCGATTTCATCGCCGGAGCTTGCATCCGGGTTGAGTTCGTTGATCTCGATGCCGTACTTGGCCTTGAAGCCTGCGATGATATCGCCATAGCCGCACCAGCTGTGCGGAAGCGCGATCGTCGTCAGCGATCCTTCCTTCTTGGCGGCTTCGATAAGCTCGGCGCTCGGCTCGGCGGCAGCGATCGCCGACGAGGCGACGACCATGGCCGTCGTCAGAGAGAGAAGGCGTTGGATCTTGTTGGGCACGGTATCCTCCTAGGTTTCAGGCAAAGCCTTGGGTGTTGGTTCGGCGCGACTCGTAGAGCCAGTTCATGTAAGCTATGTGACAGTGCGGAACGTGAGCTATCGCTGATAAACCACTCCAGTGTAACGACTTTTCACACAGCTCCATATCTTAGTCGAGACGTGTTTGACGATTTGGGCGACGGAAGAGCCGGCTCTGTTCAAACAAGCCTTCGAGAGAATTCATGCGTTCGCGGGTCTCCTCCCAGGAGGCGCTCTGCACCGCTTCGATCAGCGCCTCCACGACAAACAGCGTGATGACGGAACTATCCCAGGCGGATGGCGCCTCGATGCGGACCTTGAACGTATGCTGGGCATTCTTGGCAACCGGCGACGCCCAGACATCCGTGAAGAGGATGATCACGACCCCGGCCGCCTTGGCGACCTCGGCAAGGGTTGCCATCTCCTGCTCGTAGCGGCGGATGTCGAAGATCACCAAGACATCGCCGCGCTTCATGTTGAGCACATGCTGCGGCCAGGAACTGGAATTGTTGGAGATCAGCGTCGTCTTGGGCCGAATCACCTGCATGTGGGTGAAGAAGTATTCGGCAAGCGCGCCGGTAATGCGCCCGCCGACGAAATAGATGCTCCGCTCCCGGTCCTGCAGAAGCGCTGCCGCCTGCTCGAACGTGCTCGTATCAAGGTCCGAGAGGGTTCCGCGCAGGTTGGCGGTGATCGCGTCGGCAAAACGGTTGAGGATATGCGTGCCCGGCGCGTTGGTCGCCCAGCGGTCATGCTTGGCGATCGGGCCGGAAATGGTGGCTTCCAGTTCCTGGTGCAGGTGCGACTGGAATTCCGGGTAGCCACGGTAGCCGAGCTTCTGCACCATGCGCGCGACGGTGGGTGTCGAGACACCCGCGTTCTCCGCGATCACTGTGATGCTGCCGAGGCCCGACACTGGATAGTTCTCCAATAGGCTGTCGGCCAGTTGTTTTTCTGCGCGCGTCAAGCTGTCGTAACGAACACGAATAACATCCGACACGGTGCGCGCAGTGGCTGGCACGAAAGCTGTTCCCTCCGGTCTTCGCCGGTTTGTGACGAGAGTTAAAAGAAGTTTTACAACAGGTGTCAACGGTGTTGATGAAGAGAAATTTTCAGACCGACATTGACGAGGGCCGGAAAGTGAAGAATTCTCTTCTTCACTCAATTTCCTTCACCTTCATTGGATGCGCGGATGTCGATCGAATCGGACATGTTCACGGAAGCGGACGGCGAACCCGTCGCGGTGGATAATCCATCCGGCAAAAGCGACGTGCTGCTCGTCTGTGAACATGCGTCGCTGCGGCTGCCCGAGCGATATGGCGATCTGGGGCTCTCACAAGACGCGCTCACCTCGCACATCGCCTGGGACCCAGGCGCACTGGATGTAGCGCGCCGCATGTCGAAAAGCCTTGATGCGACGCTGATCCATCAGCGCTTTTCGCGGCTGCTCTATGACTGCAACAGGCCGCCGGAATCGCCCGCAGCCATTCGCGATGTTTCGGAAGTCTTCCGCATTCCCGGCAACGAGAACCTAACCGAAGCCGAGCGCTCTCGGCGCACGACGGGGCTTTACCTGCCTTTCCAGGGGCGCATCCGCGACGAGATTGCTGCACGCCGCGACGCCGGGCGGCAGACGGTGCTGGTGACGGTCCACAGCTTCACGCCGGTCTACTTCGGCAAGCAGCGAGAGGTCGAGATCGGCATCCTGCACGATACGGATGCGCGTCTCGCCGACGGGATGCTGGAAGCGGCCGCCGATACGAGCTTATATCGCGTCATGCGCAATGAACCCTATGGACCAGCAGATGGGGTTACGCATACGCTTGAACTCCATGCCCTGCCGGCTGGGTTGCTGAACGTCATGATCGAGATCAGGAATGACCTTATCGCTGATGACAACGGCCAGGACGTTGCGGCAGATTTCCTCAGCGGGCTATTGCGGGAGAGCCTAACGAAGATCCACGGATAAGACCTCGCGGGGAACAGCAAGCTGCGGTCAACGACGAAAAACAAACAGGCCGCATCGATAGAACCAATGGCGCGGACCGCATTCGGCGGGCCGCGTTTCCATGTATCAGCAAGGGACGGAAGCGACGCATGAGCGCCCACTACACTTTCGACGAACTGAAAAAGGATGTTGCCGAGGGACGCATCGACACCGTGGTTGCAGCCCTGGTGGATATGCAGGGCCGGCTGATGGGCAAGCGGTTCCATGCCGAATATTTCGTCGAAAGCGCCTTCGCAGAAACGCATAGCTGCAATTATCTGCTGGCGACCGACATGGAGATGGAAACCGTCTCCGGATACAAGGCGACGAGCTGGGAGCTCGGTTACGGCGACTATATCATGAAGCCGGACCTTTCGACCCTTCGCAAGCTGCCGTGGGTGGAGGGAACGGCGCTCGTGCTTTGCGATGTGCTCGACCATCATACGCATGAGGAAGTGCCGCATTCACCGCGCGCCGTGCTGAAGAAGCAGATCGCCCGGCTTGAGGCCATGAACATGAAGGCGTTCATGGCAAGCGAACTCGAGTTCTTCCTGTTCGACCAGACCTATGACCAGGCGCGCGAGGCAGGCTATCGCAACCTGAAGCTCGCAAGCGGCTACAACGAGGACTACCACATCTTCCAGACCACCAAGGAAGAGGATGTGATGCGCGCCATCCGCAACGGGTTGCAGGGTGCCGGCATCCCGGTGGAATGCTCCAAGGGCGAGGCGTCTGCCGGCCAGGAGGAGATCAATGTTCGTTATGCCGATGCGCTGACGATGGCCGACCGGCATGCCGTCATCAAGACGGCGGCCAAGGAAATCGCCTGGTCGAAGGGCAAGGCCATCACCTTCCTCGCCAAGTGGAATGCCAGCGCTGCCGGCAGCTCGTCGCATATCCACCAGTCGCTCTGGAGCGCCGACGGCAAGACGCCGCTGTTCTTCGACAAGGCCGGCAAGCACGGCATGTCGGACCTGATGCGGAACTACATGGCCGGGCTGTTGAGCCATGCCGACGAGATCACCTATTTCCTGGCGCCCTACATCAACTCCTACAAGCGCTACATGGCCGGCACGTTTGCGCCGACGAAGGCGATCTGGTCGAAGGACAACCGCACCGCCGGTTATCGGCTTTGCGGCGAAGGCACCAAGGGCATTCGCGTCGAATGCCGCGTCGGCGGCTCGGACCTCAATCCCTATCTTGCCATGGCGGCACTGCTGGCAGCCGGCATCGACGGCATCGAGAAGAAGATGGAGCTCGAGGACGAGTTCGTCGGCGACGCCTATGGCGTGAAGGGCATCCGCGAGATCCCCAAGACGCTGCGCGACGCGGTTGAGCTGCTCAACAACTCGTCGCTGCTGCGCTCAGCCTTCGGCGACGACGTGGTTGACCACTACGTGCGCGCCGGCCAGTGGGAACAGGAAGAATACGATCGCCGTGTGACGGATTGGGAAGTGGCACGCGGCTTCGAGAGAGTGTAGAGACCACGCATTTCCAGCAAGCAACAGGAATAGAGATCATGACAATGATCCAATGCATATCGCCGGTCGACGGCTCGGTTTACGCCGAGCGCCCGGCAGCCTCGTTCGAGGCGGCGGCCGAGGCCGTGGGACGGGCACGCAAGGCGCAGAAGGCCTGGGCGAAACGGCCGCTCGAGGAGCGTGTCCAGCTCGTGCTGAAGGGTGTCGCCCACCTCAACGAAATGGCCGACGAAGTGGTGCCGGAACTCGCCTGGATGATGGGCCGCCCGGTGCGTTACGGCGGCGAGTTCAAGGGCTTCAACGAACGCTCCAACTACGTCGCTTCGATTGCCGCTGATGCTCTTGCGCCGCTTCGCATCGAAGACAGCGCAAGCTTCGAGCGCCGCATTGAGCGCGAGCCGCATGGCGTCGTCTTCGTGATCGCGCCCTGGAACTATCCGTACATGACGGCGATCAACACGGTTGCCCCGGCGCTGATGGCCGGCAATGCCGTGATGATCAAGCATGCCTCGCAGACGCTGCTGGTCGGCGAGCGGCTGGTGCGCGCCTTTATCGAGGCTGGCGTTCCCGAAGACGTATTCCAGAATATCTTCCTGGACCATGACACGACGGCGAAGCTCATCGCGGAAGGCTCGTTCAACTTCATCAACTTCACCGGATCGGTGGAAGGCGGCCGCTCGATCGAGCGTGCAGCAGCCGGCACCTTCACCGGCCTCGGGCTGGAGCTCGGCGGCAAGGACCCTGGCTATGTGATGGAGGACGCCGATCTTGACGCCGCCGTCGACACGCTGATGGACGGTGCGACCTTCAACTCCGGGCAGTGCTGCTGCGGTATCGAGCGCATCTATGTGCACGAGTCGCTCTACGACCAGTTCGTCGAGAAGTCGGTCGCATGGGTTTCGAACTACAAGCTCGGCAACCCGCTCGACAAGGAAACCACGTTGGGCCCGATGGCGCACAAGCGTTTTGCCAAGGTCGTGCGCGAGCAGATCGGCGACGCGGTTTCCAAGGGTGCCAAGGCGCTGGTGGACCCGAAGCTCTTCCCGGCCGATGACGGTGGCGCTTATCTTGCGCCGCAGATCCTGGTCGATGTCGACCACTCCATGGCGTTCATGCGCGAAGAAACCTTCGGCCCGGCCGTCGGCATCATGAAGGTCAAGAGCGACGACGAAGCGATCTCGCTGATGAACGACAGCCGTTATGGCCTGACGGTTTCGCTCTGGACGCCGGACGTCGAGCGCGCCAACCGCATCGGCGAGCAGCTCGAAACCGGCACCGTCTTCATGAACCGTGCCGATTACCTCGATCCGGCGCTTGTCTGGACCGGCGTGAAGGAAACGGGCCGCGGCGGCTCGCTGTCTGTCCTCGGCTTCCACAACCTGACCCGGCCAAAATCCTACCATCTCAAGAAAGTCACGAAATGAATATCGTCGCGAACTGGAGCTATCCGACCGCCGTCAAGCTCGGCCGAGGCCGCATCAAGGAACTGGCGGATGCCTGCAAGACGCTCGGGCTGACGAAGCCGCTGCTGGTCACCGACCGGGGACTGGCGTCCATGGCCATCACCGGACATGCGCTGGACGTGCTGGAAGAGGCAGGGCTTGGCCGGGCGATTTTCTCCGAGGTTGATCCGAACCCGAACGAGAAGAACCTCGAAGCGGGTATCAAGGCTTTCAAGGATGGCGGCCACGACGGCGTCGTTGCCTTCGGCGGCGGTTCCGGCCTCGACCTCGGCAAGCTGATCGCCTTCATGGCGGGCCAGACCCGTCCGGTCTGGGATTTTGAAGACATCGGCGACTGGTGGACCCGCGCTGATGCCGCCAAGATCGCGCCGATCGTTGCGGTGCCGACCACGGCTGGCACGGGGTCGGAAGTCGGCCGGGCAGGGGTTCTCACCAACTCCGAAACGCATGTAAAGAAGATCATCTTTCATCCGAAGCTCCTGCCGGGCGTCGTAATCTGCGATCCGGAACTGACCGTGGGCATGCCGAAGGCGATTACCGCCGGCACCGGCATGGACGCGTTCGCCCACTGCCTGGAAGCCTATTGCTCGCCCTTCTACCATCCGATGTCGGGCGGCATTGCGCTGGAAGGCATGCGCCTGGTGAAGGAATTCCTGCCGCGCGCCTTCAAGCACGGCCAGGATATCGAGGCACGCACCAACATGATGGCCGCGGCTGCCATGGGCGCCGTTGCCTTCCAGAAGGGGCTTGGCGCGATCCACTCGCTGTCGCATCCGATCGGGGCCGTCTACAACACCCATCACGGCATGACGAACGGCGTCGTGATGCCGATGGTGCTGCGTTTCAACCGTCCGGCGATCGAAGACAAGATCGCCCGTGCGGCGGCCTATCTCGGCATCGAGGGCGGCTTCGACGGCTTCTACCAGTATGTCCTGTCGCTGCGCGCTGAACTCGGCGTGCCCGAGAACCTCACCGCGATGGGAATCGCGCAGGACCGAATCGATGAACTGACGGCGATGGCGATGGAGGACCCGAGCTGCGGCGGCAATCCTGTGCCGATGACGCTGGAGAACACCAAGGCACTCTTCCTCGACTGCTTCTGATCGCGTCGATCGCGATCCACGTTAACCAAAACCCAGGCGCAAATGCCTGGGTTTTGGCCGTTTAGGGGCTTGAACGAGAACTACCAAGTAAATTCAACTGTTGCTAAATTAACCCCTCGTTAACCACGTTTTGGGAAGGATGACCTTCAAGACACCATGCATCCGGTGTCGCCCTGAGCGATGCGGCTCACGTGTTTTTCGAGGACTAGCATGCCCGTAATTTCTTTTGCCAACGCCAAGGGTGGAGCCGGAAAAACCACCGCAGCCCTTCTGCTCGCAACCGAGCTTGCCCACCAGGGCTTCCGCGTCACCGTCATCGATGGTGATCCGCAGCGGTGGATCAGCCAGTGGGCGGAGGTTTCCGGCAAGGTTCGCAACATCGAGGTCATTTCCGAAGTCACGGTCGCATCGCTCGCATGCCACTTGCGGGAAATGGCGGGTGTGACGGACTACTTCATCATCGATCTTGCCGGCGCGCGTGATGCGCTGGTGACGACCGCGATCGGGCTTTCCGACCACGTGATGATCCCGGTGCAGGGTTCGGCCATGGATGCCAAGGGTGCGGCACAGATCCTCGACCTGCTGGCCACGATGAAGGAAAAGGCAAACCTCCACATCGCCCATTCCGTGGTCCTGACGCGGGTGACCTCGATGGTGACGACGAAGGCGCTGCTGACCATCAAGGGCCTGCTGGCAGCCCGCGGCGTCAACGTGCTCGATACGCCGATCGGCGAGCGGATTGCCTTCAAGGAACTGTTCGAGACCGGCGGCACGCTGCATACGCTTGATCCGCAGAAGGTCAGCAACGTCGACAAGGCCAAGGACAATGCCGGCGCTTTCGCCAAGGAAGTGCTGCGGCTGATGCCGACCAAGATCACCCGTTCGCCGATCTCGCGCATCTTCGGCATGGGCCGGCACGCTGCCTGACATCAAGGCATACGGCCAAGAAACAAAAAGCCCCTCACGGCATCTGCAGGAGGGGCTTTTTCATGTTCGGTGTTCGGATACGTCAGTCGACGAATTCGACCGTCGTGCCGGGCTTCACCATCTTGGCGAGTTCGGTCGCATCCCAGTTGGTGAGACGGATACAGCCGTGGCTGTTCGTCTTGCCGATCTTGGAGGGCTCCGGCGTTCCGTGGATGCCGTATGTGGGCTTGGAGAGCGCAATCCATACGGTTCCGACAGGGCCGTTCGGTCCCGGCGGGATCTGCAGGATCTGGTCGTTGTTGCCCTGCTTGAAGTTGATCTTCGGGTTGTAGGTGTATCCCGGATCAAGGGCGATACGCTGCACCGTGTGCGTGCCGGTCGGCGACGGCGTGTCGCTGGAGCCAATGGTCGCCGGATAGGCAGCGATGAGCTTGCCGTCGGCGCCATAGGCGAAGACCTGCTTGCGGGCCTTGTCAGCGAGGATGCGGGTGACTTCGCCAGTCTTCGGCGTGCCGGGGTTGATCACCTTGATGGTCGTGCCGGGGATCGTGAAGTCGACGCCCGGGTTCAGCGCCTTGAGGTACCCTTCGTCCATGTGGAACTGCTCGGCGAGCTTTTCCGATACGGAGGTGTACGACATTGCCGGCAACTGCGCCTTGTGGGCGTAGTCGTCCGGGATGGAGGCGACATACGGACCTGCGGCATCCGCCGCGGTGATCGTGTAGTCGACGATCGGCAGGCCGCCTGAATAGCTCAGGCGCTGCATGATCTCCTCGGAATTGTTGGGGTCAAGCGTCTCGCCCGTCATTTCCTGCCATGCGGCGATCGCCTTGTTGACGTTGTCCCCGAGGTGGCCATCGATCACGCCCGGCGAGATGCCTTCGCGATCAAGGAAGACCTGAAGGGCAGCGATCTGCGCCTGCGGCTTCTTCGTCACCGTGATGATCGGCTTCGTCGGATGCACCACGTCGGGCTGTTGCTGCTGCAGGTCCGGATCGATAGAGGCTTCCTGCGAGAAGCCATCATCCACGCCTGGAAGCGCCTGGTCATCGAGTGGCAGGCGGCTGACAGCGCCCGGGATCGTGCCAGTGATGGCGCCCGGCTCCGAATCGTAGAAATCGTCTTGCGGCGCAGCTTCGCCCAACTGGTACGGGTCGCCCGGCTTGTACTGGCGGTAGTCCCGAATACCGGCGCCCTGCTGGTAACTTTCGCGGTCACGCAAGGCGCGGTAGCCGCCGGGTGCCGGAGGGAATTCATCACGGCGCGGCTGGCGGCGGGCATCCTGGCGGACCTCGGTCGCAACGACATTTCCGTAGCGGTCAAAGAACACACGTCGGCCCATGCCGTCGCGGCTGATCACGACGTCACCATTGTTGGGGATATAGTCGAGTATGGCGCCGTCAGGGGCGACAAGAATCGTTTCCGCGGGATAGCGCTGGTAGCGCGTCTGGGCCTCCGCCGGCGCCACGCCACCGATGGCAACCCCCACAGCGAGGCAAACGCTTGTCATCAAAAGTCGCTTCACGGTGTCACCGATTTCCTTGTTATCCATCCACGTAATCCGGGAAATACAACATTGGTTCCCCCGCGTGCGCGTGTCGGCACTGACAAGGGAAATTTGACGGTAGTGTGGAAAAAGTGAATTCGTCATGAACATGATCTTAATTCGGGATCACAATCGTTTAGAAGTTTTCAAATTGGCTTGAAGAGGATGATCATGAAGGCGTTTTCCGCTGCCCGAGGCCCGAAGCTTTTCCTCGACGAGACGTCGGTTCTCGACATTGGCGGGTGCTTCATCGGTGACATAGATGTGGCTCCGGGACGCGCGATTCCAGATGATGGGGATCCGCGCATCGACCATTCACTGGAAGGCTTCCTTTTTACATGCGGGCCGGATCATATCCGGCATCCCGAGCCGATCGAAGGTCGAGACGACGGCAAGACCTATCCGCTGCACGGCTCGTATTCGTCACATCCGGCCGAAATCCTATTCTGGGATGCACAAGGCGGGGACGCGGAGTGCCAGGCGCGGGTGCCGCTGACGCTGGCAACGGGGGAGACGGCGCTTCTGGAACGTCACTGGCGCATCGATGGCGAAAGCGGCGAGGTATGCCTTTCCGATAAGCTGACGAACACCGGCAGCAAGCCCCTCGCGAAAGTTCACATGTTCCACATGAACCTCGGCGCCTGGTTGTTTGACGACAAGGTGCGACTGTCGGGCGCGATGTTCGAAGGTGGCGGGTTGCCCTGGAATTTCGGCGAGGATCCCGGCAGCGTCTTCTGCGTGCCGGCACGGCAGGAGGGGAGCGAATGGGCGGAGGTCTCGCTCGGTCCCATCGCGTCCATCGGTGGGCTGACGCTCAAGGTGAAGTTCCGTACCGATACCCTGCCTTATCTGCAGATGTGGCGAAACCAGAAGGCGCCTGCCCACGTGCTTGGGATCGAGCCTGTTTCACATCGCCTGGCAAGCCGCGCCGAGCTTGTCAAGGGCCGCGAGATCCAATGGCTGAAGCCAGGCGAAAGTGCAGAGTACGGCCTGCGTTTTTCCTTCGTCTAGGTCCGCGTCCAAGAGCAATTGACGCTCCAGTCCCACCGTCGTAAAGCTTGCGCCTCTTCCATAAAGGAGCATCAGCCATGGATATCCGCCAGATCAACGACGAGTATTCGGTCACTGGCCAGATCTCGGTCGAAGACCTCGATCAGATCAAGGCCATGGGATTCAAATCGGTAGTCTGCCATCGTCCCGACGACGAGGAGCCCGGCCAGCCGCACTTCGCCGAGATCGAAGCGCGCGCCAAGGAACTCGGGCTCGACATCCGCCACATTCCGGTCGGCCGCATGGGTGTTGATGCCCAGGGCGTGCAGGCCATGGTGGACGCGCTCGATGAATTCCCGCGGCCGATGCTGGGCTTCTGCCGCTCGGGTGCCCGCTCCACCGCCATCTACGAAAAGAGCCAGCATATCCGCGGCTGACCTTTCCCTGCACGCTTGGGCTTCGCCCTTAGCGTGTCCATCCGCAGCTCAACATTTCAGGAGCATATCCATGAGCATCAAGCGCATCGAAACCGGCGCCCGCATGAGCGGTGCCGTCGTCCACGGCAACACCGTCTATCTCTCCGGCCAGGTCGGCGAAGGCGAGACCGTCAAGGAACAGTGCGAATATGCTCTGCGCGAAGTTGACCGCCTGCTCGCAGCCGTCGGCTCCGACAAGTCCAAGATCCTGCAGACGCTGATCTACCTTTCCGACATGTCCTACTTCGCAGAGATGAACGCTGTCTGGGAAGCATGGGTCGATCCGGCCAACACGCCGGCTCGCGCCACGAGCGAAGCAAAGCTTGCTGCACCGAAGTACAAGGTCGAGTTCACCGTAACCGCCGCTATCTGATCCTTCGGCCAGAGAGCATAAAAAAGCCGGCTTGCGCCGGCTTTTTTTATGCCTTGTTCCGGATCTGCGTCAGCGTCCGGGTTGGCGTGATCGCCTCGGGGTCGAGCTTCACCTCGATGATCGACGGCTTGCCGCTGGCGCGGGCGCGAAGGTAGGCTTCACCGAAGTCCTCGGTCTTCTCCACCAGTGCGCCATGGCCGCCGAAGGCCTTCGCGTAAGCCACGAAGTCCGGGTTGACGAGATCGGTGGCGCTGACGCGGCCGGGATATTCCCGCTCCTGGTGCATGCGGATCGTGCCGTAGGTGCCGTTGTTGACGAGCACGGTGATGATCGGCAGGCCGTAGCGCACGGCGGTGATGAACTCCTGGCCGTGCATCATGAAGCAGCCATCGCCGGCAAAGCAGACGACTTCGCGTTCGGGGAAGAGCTTCTTGGCTGCAACGGCGGCCGGAAGGCCATAGCCCATGGAGCCAGAGGTCGGTGCCGACTGGGTGTTGTATTTCCGGAAGCGGTGGAAGCGGTGCACCCAGGTCGCGTAGTTGCCGGCGCCATTGGTGAAGATCGCGTCTTCCGGCACGTTGGCTTCGATCCAGTTCATGATCGGGCCCATGTGGACTTCGCCGGGTCCGGTTTCTGGCGGCGTCGACCACTTGAGATAAGCATCATGCATGGCCGACTTGCGTTCGGCCCAAAGCGGCAGGGCAGGCGGCTCGAGCTTGCCGATGGCTGCCACGAACTCTGCCGGTGCTGCACAGATGGCGAGATCAGGGCGGTAGATGCGGCCGAGTTCCTCCGGATCCGGATAAACGTGGATCAGCTTCTGCTTGGGGTAGGGGATGTCGAGCAGGCTATAACCGGACGAGGGGATTTCGGACATGCGGCTGCCGATGAGGACCAGCAGGTCCGACTCCTTGATCTCCTTGGCAAGCGCCGGATTGATGCCGATGCCGACATCGCCCGCATAGGACGGGTGCAGGTGATCAAACAACATCTGGCGGCGGAAGGAACAGCCGACCGGCACCTTGAAGCGGCTGGCAAATGCCTGGAAGTCGGCAACCGCCTGTTCGCTCCAGCGGGTGCCGCCGAGGATGAACATCGGCTTCGTCGCTTCCTTGAGCATGGCTTCGAAGGCGGCAATCTGGTTCTGGCCGGGGTGGCTCTCGACCCGCGTATAGGCCTGGGCGGCCGGCGCTTCGACCTCTTCCACCAGCATGTCTTCCGGCAGCGTCAGCACGACCGGGCCGGGGCGGCCAGAGGTTGCGACCGCAAATGCACGGGTGACGAACTCGGGGATGCGGCGGGCGTCATCGATCTCGCCCACCCATTTGGCAAACTCGGTGAAGGCGCGGCGGTATTCCACTTCCTGGAAGGCTTCGCGCTCCTTCATCTCGCGACCGATCTGCCCGACGAACAGGATCATCGGGATGGAGTCCTGCTTGGCGATATGCAAGCCGGCCGAGGCATTGGTGGCGCCCGGTCCGCGGGTGACCATGCAGATGCCGGGCTCGCCGGTGAGGCGACCCCAGCTGTCGGCCATCATCGCTGCGCCACCTTCCTGGCGGCACACCAGCACATCGATGCCGCTTTCATAAAGGGCATCGAGAACTGCGAGATAGCTCTCGCCCGGCACGCAGGACACTCGCTTGACGTTGTTTGCCTTGAGCGCCTCGACGATCAACTGGCCACCGGTCTTCATTCCTGGTCCTCTTTCTTTTCGCCAAATTTAAGCTCGGCCAGGATCTCGGCCGTGTGTTCGCCCAAAGCCGGGCTCGGCTTGTTGTAGGCAAGCGGTGTCTCAGACAGTACGATCGGTGTGCGCACGCTCGGGATCACGGTGCCGTCGTCTGCCGTAAGGTCGATCTTCAGGTCGCGCGCCTTCACCTGCGGGTCATCGAACATCTCGGCAATCGAGTTGATCGGACCGGCAGGGACCGCGTTCTGGCCACAAGCCGCGAGAAGATCGGTCTTCTTCCACTTGGCGGTCTGTGCCACCACCAGGCGGCGCACTTCGCCGCGGTTGGCAACGCGCGCCTTGTTGGTGGCGAACCGTTCGTCATCTGCCAGTTCCTCGACACCGAGGATCTTGCAGAAGCGGCGGAACTGGCCGTCATTGCCGACCGCCAGGATGAGGTAGCCGTCCTCGGTGGGGATCACCTCGTAAGGGGAGATGTTCGGGTGCGCGTTGCCGAGCTTGGTGGGCGCCTTGCCGGACACCAGGTAGTTCATGTTCTGGTTGGCAAGCACCGCCGACATGACATCCAGGAGCGCCATGTCGACATGCTGGCCTTCGCCGCTCTTCATCGCGTGGATGAGGGCACCCTGTATGGCGGTGACGGCGTAGACGCCGGTGAAGATGTCGGCGATTGCGACGCCTGCCTTCATCGGCTCGCCGTCCGGCTCGCCGGTAATCGACATGAAACCCGACATGCCCTGGACGATATAGTCGTAGCCGGCGAGCTCAGCGTAGGGACCATCCTGGCCGAAACCGGTGATGGAGCAATAAACGAGCTTCGGGTTGATCTTGCGCAGGCTCTCGTAATCGAGGCCGTACTTGACCAGGCCGCCGAGCTTGAAGTTCTCGATCAGCACGTCGGCCGTCTTGACGAGCTGCCGGACGATCTCCTGGCCTTCAGCGGTCTTCAGGTCGACCGCGATCGAGCGCTTGCCACGGTTGGTGGCGTGGTAGTAGGCGGCGGAAAGGTTGGTTCCGTCGACGCCTTCCACGAAGGGTGGGCCCCAGGCGCGCGTGTCATCGCCGCCAACCGGGTTCTCGACCTTGATCACGTCGGCGCCCATGTCGGCCAGCATCTGGCCTGCCCATGGACCGGCGAGTACGCGGGCAAGCTCAATGACGCGGATGCCGGCAAGCGGCGGCTTCTTTGCTGATGTCGGTGTCATTCGCTCTATGCTTCGGCGCTATTCGCTTGATTGGGATCTGGCGTGCTTTTGTATAACCGCAGCCCGTGCCAGAGGCACTTGAATAAATGTCATGATCTTATTCCGGTTGGGTTTGCGGCACCCGGGATCTTGCAGGCGAAAGGGCCGATTGCGCCCAGGCTGCAAACTCCGCGGTTGCGCGCCCGCGCACCGTGTCGTTCAGCGTTTCGTGCCGCGTTGCCGGCCAGACCTTGGCGGTGACGTTACTGAGACCGGCGGCCTTCATTTTCCCGGCGAGCCAGAGGATTTCGCGCCCGCCATTGGTGGCGGGGTCCTGGGCGCCGCCGATGAGGTGCACGGGCAGGTGCTTCGGCAGCCGGTCGATCATCGTTGGGCCGCGGAAGGTGAGTTCGAACAGGTCCCGCCACAGGGACACGCTGCCATCGAAGCCGCAGAGTGGGTCGGCGATATAGGCGTCAACGATCTGCGGATCATGGCTGAGCCAGTCGAAGTCCGTGCGGCGGTTCGGGATCGCCTTGGCCCAGGCGCCGAACGTGAGCTTGGGGAGCAAACCGCTCGGTACGTCTGAACCTTTCAGCGCCTGCTCGATCCGCAGGATCGCTTGCGCGGCCCGACCGGGAAGGCCAGGATTGAAGTTGGAGTTCCAGACTGCGAGCGCGTCGAAGCTTTCCGGATAGGTGGCGGCGGCGTTGAGTGCGATGAGGCCGCCCATGGAGTGGCCGAAGAGGAGGACAGGGAGGCCGGGGTGGTCGCCGGCTGCGAGTTCACGCACGGCCTTGGCGTCCTGCAGGACAAGGTCGGTGCCATTGCGCCTGGCAAAGCGGCCGGTCGGGGCGTCGGGTGCGGTGGTTTCGCCGTGGCCACGATGATCGAAGGCATAGGCATGGAAGCCTGCCGCTGCCATGGCGGTCGCGAAGTTGACGTATCGCTTCGAATGTTCGGCCAGTCCGTGGCAGATGATCAGGATGCCTCGGGGCTCAATGGTGGCAGGCTGGTGGTGATAAGCGAGTTTCGCGCCGGTCGGGCTATCAAACCACCGCGTTTCATTGAACATCCGTCATCCTTCCCCGGCTGGCGCATTGCTCCCGGGCGTCAGATCGCCTACATAGCGGCAAACCCAAATCCCCCGGAGCAGTTTTTATCGATGGCACGCCAGTTCATTTATCATATGTCGGGACTGAACAAGTCTTACGGCGCCAAGAAAATCCTCGAAAACGTCAACCTGTCTTTCTACCCTGATGCCAAGATCGGTATCCTCGGCCCGAACGGTGCCGGTAAGTCGACCGTGCTGCGCATCATCGCCGGCAAGGACAAGGAGTTCACGGGCGAAGCCTGGCTCGCCGAAGGCGCGACCGTTGGCTACCTTGAGCAGGAGCCGCAGCTCGACCCGAACAAGACCGCCTTCGAGAACGTCATGGAAGGCGTCGCCGAAAAGCAGGCCGTGCTCGACCGCTATAACGAACTGATGATGAACTATTCCGACGAGACGGCGGAAGAGGGTGCCAAGCTCCAGGACATCATCGACAGCCAGAACCTCTGGGACCTCGAACAGCAGGTCGAGATGGCGATGGAAGCGCTGCGCTGCCCGCCGAAGGATGCGGACGTCACCAACCTTTCCGGTGGTGAACGTCGCCGTATCGCGCTCTGCCGCCTGCTTCTGTCGCAGCCGGACCTGCTGCTGCTCGACGAACCGACCAACCATCTCGATGCCGAGACGATCGCCTGGCTCGAAAAGCACCTGCGCGATTACCCGGGCGCCGTGATGATGATTACCCACGACCGCTACTTCCTCGACAACGTCACCGGCTGGATCCTTGAGCTCGACCGTGGCCGTGGCATTCCGTACGAAGGCAACTACTCCGCCTACCTGCAGGCCAAGGCAAAGCGCATGCTGCAGGAAGCGCGCGAAGAAGCCGGTCGCCAGAAGACCCTGTCTCGCGAACAGGAGTGGATCGCATCCAGCCCGAAGGCGCGCCAGGCAAAGTCCAAGGCTCGTATCAAGGCCTACGAACAGCTGGTCGATGCGGCTGAAAACATCCGGCCGGGCGACGCGCAGATCATCATTCCGGTCTCCGAGCGCCTCGGCAACGTCGTCATCGAGCTTGAAAACATCACCAAGGGCTTCGAAGGCCGCACTTTGATCAACGACCTGTCGATCAAGCTGCCGCCGGGTGGGATCGTCGGCATCATCGGCCCGAACGGCGCCGGCAAGTCGACGCTGTTCAAGATGATCACGGGCCAGGAAAAGCCGGATGCCGGTACGATCCGCATCGGTGACACCGTGCATCTCGGTTATGTCGACCAGAGCCGTGACTCGCTCGATCCGGACAAGACTGTCTGGGAAGAAATCTCCGGCGGTGCCGAAGTCATCAAGCTCGGCAAGTTCGACATGAACTCGCGCGCTTATTGCGGCGCCTTCAACTTCAAGGGCGGCGACCAGCAGCAGAAGGTCGGCAACCTTTCGGGTGGCCAGCGCAACCGCGTGCACCTTGCCAAGATGCTGAAAGCCGGCGGCAACGTGCTGCTGCTCGACGAACCGACCAACGACCTTGATACGGAAACGCTGGGTGCGCTGGAAAGTGCGCTCGAAGCCTTCGCCGGCTGCGCCATCATCATCAGCCACGATCGCATGTTCCTTGACCGTCTCGCCACGCACATCCTGGCATTCGAAGGTGACGGTCACGTGGAATGGTTCGAAGGCAACTTCGAGGATTACGAGCAGGACAAGATCCGTCGCCTCGGTCCCGATGCGCTGAACCCGGGCAGCCAGGCCTACAAGCGCCTGACCCGCTAAGGCTCGGAACGGCTAAAATAATCGAAGGCTCCGCTGCACGGCGGGGCCTTTTTTCTTGCCTCGCTGGCCGGACGGTGTCGCCGTGGCACTACAAGATCTTACCCTGCAAAACTCCTAGAAGCTTAAAGCATTTCATTATCATCTTAGGTCTAGGTTCCTGCCCGGGTACGGCGGCGGAGCCCCTCCGCTGCCGTGGAAATGATAAGGTGGGATAATGTCTAGATTTTTCGGCTCTCTTTCTTTCAGGGTGCTGCTGTTCATGCTGGCGGCAGTGCCGCTTGTCGCGGTTGGCGTGCTTGGTGTGACGGCGACGGTCAATAGCTATCGCGAATACGACAAGCTTTCGCGCGCTGCGCTGCTCGAACGGCTGGGTAACGCTGGCGGCGAACTCATGATGGCTCTGCCGGTTGAAAGCGCTGCCGCACCCGAAGCGCGCCTTCCCGCACGCAAGAGAACCGATGATGCCTACAAGGCAATCTCGGACGCCTATGCCGCCCTCGTTGCAAACGGCGTGAACGATACGTTCCTGGCCGACATCAAGAAGCAGGTCGACGACCGTTATTCGAAGCTCGCCGAGTTCCGTACTGCGGTGGACTCCGGCCCGGTCGACACGATGATGTCGCTGATCTACATGCAGCCGCTGTCGACCGCTGCAATCGGCGTCACGTCGCGCGCCGGTAACCTGATGGAAGACCGCGAGCTCATGCATGCGCTGCAGGGCTACCACGCCTTCCTTCAGTTCAACGAAGGCTACCTCATCTTCAACCGTATCGGCCAGCAGTACACGAAGAACGGCAGCCTCAACGGTGACGAGTTCTTCCGCTTCGCCTCCGGCCTGATGCAGGTCAAGGTTTACGAGCGCGGCGTTCGCGAATTCGTTGATCCGGCAACCGTTGCCAAGTTCGACGCTTTCATGCAGTCGCCGACCGGCACGCTGATCCAGAAGACGGTCGCCGACATGTCGAAGAATGCCGGCTACATGCCTGCGCCTGCCGATTTCGGTAACTGGGTGAAGGCCATGGCGGAACGCCGTGACTTCGTCGCTGATCTGCTGTCCGAAAACGCCAATGCTGTGACCAAGCTTGCCAATGACAAGCTGGATGCCGCTTACTCGTCGCTGCTGCTGTTCCTCGGCGCGCTCGGTGGGTTCGTCATCGTCGCCGTTGGCCTGGCAGTCGGCATCAACCGCATCCTGTCCCGTGCGATCCGCACGATCGGTGAGCGCATGACGTCCCTGGCCGCCGGCGATGCCGACAGCGCGATCCCCTTCGTCACCCGCAAGGACGAGATCGGCGACATGGCCCGCTCGGTCGAAGTCTTCCGCGAAGCTGCGATCCGCAATGCACAGCTGGAAGCCGAAGCCGCCGATTCCCGCCGTCGTTCGGAAGCCGAGCGTGCCGAAATGCAGCGCCAGTCCGAGGCCGACGCCGAAGCTCGCCTCAACCAGGCGACCGGTGCGCTGGCTGCAAGCCTTCGCCGCCTGGCAAGTGGGGACATGCTTTGCGAAGTGACCGAGCCGCTGGCTCCGCAGTTCGAAGGTCTGCGCCACGACTTCAACACCTCCGTTCGTCAGTTGCGTGAAGCACTCCTCAGCGTCGGCAACTCCGTTTCGACCGTCACCAGCGGCTCGAAGGAAATCTCGGACGCCTCCGACAACCTGTCGAAGCGCACCGAACAGCAGGCAGCTTCGCTCGAAGAAACCGCTGCAGCCCTGGAGCAGATCACGTCGAACGTGGTTGCGACCTCCAAGCGTACCGCCGAAGCACGCAATGTCGTGCGGGATGCTCGCGCTCATGCCGACCAGTCCGGCCAGGTTGTTCGCAACGCCGTTGCCGCCATGGAGCGGATCGAGAAGTCGTCGCAGCAGATCGGCCAGATCATCGGCGTCATCGACGAGATTGCTTTCCAGACGAACCTGCTGGCGCTCAACGCCGGCGTTGAAGCCGCACGCGCTGGTGATGCCGGCAAGGGCTTTGCCGTCGTTGCACAGGAAGTACGTGAACTGGCACAGCGTTCGGCGAACGCCGCCAAGGAGATCAAGGCTCTGATCTCGAACTCCGCGGTTGCCGTTGGCGAAGGTGTCAAGCTCGTGAGCGACACGGGTGAGGGGCTGAGCGCAATCGAGCAGCTGGTTCAGACGATCAACGCCCATATGGATGCGATTGCGACTGCTGCGCAGGAGCAGTCCGCTGGTCTTGCCCAGGTCAACACTGCCGTCAACCACATGGACCAGGCGACGCAGCAGAACGCCGCAATGGTCGAGGAAATGAACGCTGCCGGGGCAGGCCTTGCGCAGGAAAGCAGCCGGCTCAGCGGCTTGCTGTCGCAGTTCCAGTTGGGCAGCGCCGTCAGCGAACTGCGCCAGACGGCAGCCCGCATGCGTGCCGCGGCAGAACCGGCCGCACCGGTCTATGCGCCAGCACCGTCGCGCCCGGCTGTCAGCCGTGCACCGGTCGCTCGCGGCAATGTCGCGGTCGCCCAGTCGGTGGACGAGTGGGAAGAGTTCTAAGAGAACCTTAGTCCCCTGCTTCTTAGAAAGGCGACCTTCGGGCCGCCTTTCCTGTTTTAGCGCCGCCGACAGAAAGCATGTTGCGCTGACCGCGACATTCATATAAACATATCTTTATATGTTGATTGCATGAGGTGTGCCCGTGGGTCTGTCGCTGGATAGTTTGGTGGATGTGCTGAAGACGTCTGGGGAGCCGACACGCTTCCGGCTTCTGGCGCTCCTGTCTGCCGGCGACCTCACCGTCACCGACCTCACCGAAATCCTGGGGCAGTCGCAGCCACGCATCTCACGTCACCTGAAGCTTCTGGCCGAAGAGGCGCTGATCGATCGCTATCAGGAAGGGGCGTGGGCGTATTTCCGCATCCGCCAGGAAGGCAAGGCGGCTGCGCTGGTGCGCACGCTGCTTGCGGCGGCTTCGGAAGACGATCCGGTCTTGAGCCGTGATAGTGAGCGGCTTGCCAGCGTCAAGCGGCTGCGGGCAGAGCGGGCGCAGGCCTATTTCAGCCGCAACGCGTCTGCCTGGGACGAACTGCGCAAGCTGCAGGTGAGCGACGAGGCGGTTGAAGCCGCACTCCTGAAGCTGATCGGCACCACGCCGGTCGATTCCCTGCTTGACCTTGGCACCGGCACGGGCCGCATCCTTCAACTGCTGGCGCCGTTCTATCGCCGTGCCGTCGGCGTCGATGCCAGCCGCGACATGCTGGCGGTTGCCCGCTCGAACCTCGACAAGGAAGGGGTCGTCAAGGCATCCGTGCGCCACGGCGACATCCTGAACCTGCCGCTGGAAGGGCAGGATTTTGATCTCATCACCATTCACCAGGTGCTGCATTACCTCGACCAGCCGGAACTGGCGATTGCCGAAGCTGCGCGGGTGCTGCGCCCGGGCGGGCGGCTGCTGATCGTTGATCTGGCGCCGCATGATCTTGAATACCTGCGCGACGAGCATGCCCATGTGCGGCTTGGCTTTTCGCACCAGGCGATGGCCGAGTGGCTGGAGAAATACGGTCTTGAGGTCGAGAAGGCCGTGGATCTCGCTTCCGAACGCGAGGGTGGCCTGACAGCCACCGTGTGGCTTGCCCGCGATCGCCGGCTGCTGATCGCCACCAATCCGCCTGCCGAATCCGAAACCGTTTGAGGAGCTGAACCCATGAACGCATCCCGCGAAGACTTCAGCGTATCCTTTGAATATTTCCCGCCCAAATCGGACGAGATGGAGCGGCAGCTCTGGCAGGCAGTGGAAGCCCTGTCGGTCTGGGAGCCGGATTTTGTGACCATGACCTATGGTGCTGGCGGTTCTACCAAGGAGCCGACGCTGGCGGCGGTTTCCCGCATGGTGGGCGAGATGCACCTGCCGACCGCGGCACACCTGACCTGCGTCGACGCCTCGCGCGAGGAAACCCGTGCCGTGATCGAGGACCTGCGGGCGGCCGGTGTACGCCGGATCGTGGCGCTTCGTGGCGACCCGGCAACGGGTATCGGCACGGCCTATGCGCCGCATCCCGACGGTTATTCCACGACGGCTGACCTCGTGCGGGCGCTGGTCGAATACGGCGACTTCGATATTTCCGTGTCGGCTTATCCCGAAAAGCACCCGGAAAGCCGGGATCTGGCCGAAGACATCGCGACCTTGAAGAGCAAGGCGGATGCGGGCGCCAACCGTGCGCTGACGCAGTTCTTCTTCGACAACGACGTTTTTGAACGCTACCTGGAAAAGGTGCGCGCTGCCGGCATCAACATTCCGATCGTGCCCGGCATCATGCCGATCCAGAACCTCGCGCAGCTGAAGCGCTTTGCCCGGCGTTGCGGTTCTTCCGTCCCGGCCTTTCTTGATGAACGTCTGGAAGGGCTGGACGAAAAGCCGGAAGAGCGGGCGGAGGTGGCGGCCGATATTGCCGCCGAACAGATCGAAGACCTGCGCCGGCGCGGCATCCACGAGTTCCATATCTACACAATGAACCGGGTGCCGCTCATCTCTGCCGTGATGGATCGCCTCGGACGCGGCAAGGCACGGGCGCCGCGCACAGTCGCTGCCTGAGAACTAAAAAACGCATGCCCTATGGAAGGAGCATGCGCTTTCACTGGAAGTGCTGATTATCAAACGGTCATGGATGCAAGTCGTGACCGGGTAGTTGCTCGCGTGGCGCTCAAATGAAGAGCATGGATGCCACGAACACAAACGCTGCACCGACTACCAAGACATTGAGAGAGTATGTACGTCCCATGTCTGCCTCCTTGCGTTGACTGTTAAAGTGTATGTCGCTTTTGTGTCATGGGGGAAGCGGAAACTGTGCTGCAGTGCAGCGCGATGGCGGCGGAAAATCCTGACGTTGCCCGCTAAGGTGCTGTTCTGCGGTCGTAATTCTTTCTTAACGGACGTGGTGCGGCGGTAAATAAAATCTGTTCGAATGTAACCTGCAGACACAATGCGTGAGCTTTTTGTGCCGTTTCGTACAGGTCACGCGGTGTTTCGAAGCCGCGACAGCAGCCTTCCATCAAGCAGGATCAGCCCGAATCCGATCATCAGCATGCCGATAAGGTCGGTGGGTTGCAGGTGTTCTCCAAGAAAGGCGACGCCAAGGATGATTGCACTTGGCGGCACGAGCAGCGTCACAAGCGAGGTGTTCGTGGCGCCGGCGGTGGCGAGGATCCGGAAGAACAGGAAATAAGCAAAGGCTGTTGAGACCAGCGAAAGACCAAGGACTGCGAGAATCGCGCTGGTCGAGGGCAGGGGCAGCGTCCATGGCTGGTCGATGATGAGCGATACGGGCAGAATCATCAGCGTCGAGGCGGTGAGCTGTCCGGCGGCGGTGACCGGCGGTGGAAGGCCGCGGAAGCGTTTCCCATAGGTCCCGGCAAAGCCATAGGAGATCGCGGCAAGGACGGGCAGCGCCAGAGCCCAGAGCGGCGCGGAGGTGGCTGAGGTGACGCTTGGACCGAGCATCACGACCGTGCCTGCCATGCCCGCAACGCAGCCGGCGAGCTTCAGCGGTGTCAGCTTTTCATCCGACGTGAGGCGGTTGGCGATGAGCACGGTCCACATCGGCGTGCTGGCATTCAGGATGGCGGCGAGCCCTGCGCCAATCTCGGTCTGGCCGAAGAAGATCATCGTGTGCGGCAGCACGTTGTTCAGGAGGCCCATGACGACAAAGGATCGCCAATGGGTGCGTAGCACGCCATAAAGGCCATGGCCGCCGTGGAGGTAGAGGTGAAGGGCGAGTGCCGCGAGCCCCAAGCGCAGGAAGACCAGCGTGAAGGGCGGGATCTCCATGACAGCCACGCGCGCAAAGAAGAATGAGCCGCCCCAGATCAATCCGAGCAGGAAGATGAGCGCCCAGGTGCCGGTGCTCGGCTTGGTGATGGCGGTCGATGTCATGCGGTGTCCCTCCGTTCGAGGTGGGCAATAACGCAGAACCTATGGAGCGCCACCCGATTTGCACCGGGCGGCGCTTACCCATGTACTTGCCTTACAGGGCGGAAAGCAGATCCGCGGTCGGCCATCCGTCGGCCGGCAGTCCCAGGCGCGCCTGTTCCTTCTGCACGGCAACGCGGGTGCCGGATCCAAGAATACCGTCGATCTTGCCGACATCATGGCCGAGCGTCTGGAGCTTGGTTTGCAGCGCCTTCATGCCCGCGTCATCGAGGCCCGCATCCGGGGTGCCTTTTTGGTAGGGCGGGGCACCTGAGAGGCGGGTTGCGAAATAGGCGGCCGAGGTCGTGTAGATGAACGACTTGTTCCACTCGAGGTAGATCGCGAAGTTCGGGTAGGTGAGGAAGGCCGGTCCCTTACGGCCCTGCGGCAGGATGAGCGCAGCGGGAAGGTCACCGAAGCTGGTGTTGGCGTCGCGCGGTGTCACGCCAAGCTTGAACCACTCCGCCGCCGGCATCTCATTGCCAAGGCCGCTCTTGTCCCATGGCAGGGTCTCGGGCAGCGTCACTTCCTGGATCCATGGCTGGCCAGCCTTGAAGCCGAGGCTCTGGATGAACCTGGCAGCCGTCAGGATGGCATCGGGTGCGCTCGCCTTCACGTTGATATGGCCATCGCCGTCACCATCGACGCCAAAGGCGATGATGTCCTTCGGCAGCATCTGGACCTGGCCGATCTCGCCAGCCCATGCGCCGGTGTTGGTAGCCGGGTTGAGGTCACCGTGCTGGACCATCTCGATCAGCGCCAGCAGTTGCGGGCGGAAGAGCTCCGGCCGGCGGCAGTCATGCGCCAGCGTGACAAGTGCGTTGCGCGTGTTGAAGTCGCCCTGCACCGCGCCAAAATCAGTTTCCATGGCCCAGAATGCGGCGATCACGCCCGCAGGTACGCCGAATTCCTTCTCTGCGCGTGCGAAAACATCGGCGAACTGCTTCATCTTCTGGCGGCCGATATCGAGCCGGGCCTGGCTCACCGTGCGCTGGGAGAATTCAAGGAAGGTCTGGCGGAAGACGCCCTGGGCGCGGTCGCGGGAAAGGACCTTCTGGTCGATCTGCGCACCGGCCAGAGCTTCATCGGCTGCGCTGGCGGGAATGCCCATGCTGATGGCTTCGGCCTTCACACCCTCCAGGAAGTTCGAAAGATCACCGCCACAGGCAGGGGCGGGTGCCTGGGCGAGCGCCGTCGAGGCAAGGCAAGCGGAAACAAGGGAAGTTATGGCGAGACGACGAGCAAAAGCAGCGTACATGAGGCGTTCCTGAACTAGGTTTGGCACCGCCTCATCTCCAAAACATTCGTGACAAAAACATGGGCGGCCGGCAATCGCGGCGTTTTATCGCAAGCACGGACCAAGCGCCAGATGCAGTTGGGGCATCTGGCTTATCTGTTGGCGGCGGCGACCCAGGAATTCCAGTGTTTTGCAGAACCGGAGAAGACGTTGATGTCGAGCTCGCCCTTCACGCCCGGGATCAAGCCCGTCGATGTATATTGCCAGAAGGTCCAGCGGCGACCTGGATAGATGGCGCTCGGATGGGCTGCCACCGAACGCAGCCAGAAGTGATAGTCGTTGAAAGCGCCGACGAGGTTGTCGCGGTGGAAATCAACCGACGTGTAGATGATCGGCTTTCGCCCATCATGGGCTTCCACCCGGTTCATGAAACGGCGCATGACGTCGCGCACGGTTTCAGGATCGGGTCTCAGCTTGCAGGTGGGGGAAGCGTGGTTCCATTCCATGTCGAGCACCGGCGGCAGCATGTTTGCTTCCCTGGGCACATTGGCAATGAACCAGTCGGCCTGTTCCTCCGGCGTCGAGCAGAAATAATAGAAGTGGTAGGCCGCGTGCGGGATGCCTGCGGCAGCCGCATTGCGCCAATGGGTGCGGAAGGCGGAATCGATGCGGTCCTTGCCTTCGGTGCCCTTGATGAAGACGAAGGAGACACCGGCCTTCTTCAGAGCTGCCCAATCGATGTCGGTGCCGTTCCATTTGGAAAGGTCGATGCCATGGACCTCGTGCTTGCCCGGATGGTTGCTGCCAAAATCCTGCGGATCGCGGTCGCCGTAGCGCATCTTCTTGAGCGATGTGGTCTGCCCGAAGTCATAGCTGGTGGACGTGCAGCCGGTCAGCCCGATCATTGTCGTCGCAAGAAGGGCGATAAGAAATCGAGGCATGAAGATCCTGAATTGGTGGCCGCAGGGAACACGACATTGCCAGACGAAGCATGCGTGTGGCTCGCGAGCGCCATAACGTCTGAAAATGCAGTCGAGGGCAAGGCCATGGCCGAACAAGGTTTGGGGAGCAACGGATGTCCTTGAGCGTTAGGCACTTCCGCATGAGGGAGAATCCTGATTGCATGCGAGCTTAACGGGGGGATGTTGATGAGGTCGATGAAGCGCATCTTGAAGCTCGCTGCCGGTGTTGCCGCCGTGGCGCTGGTTGCGGGCGTGACATGGCTTTATGTGGCGCCGCCCGAACTCCTGCGTGTCGGCAGCGGTTATGCCGCCAAGATCGTCTGCTCCAATGTGTTCCTTGCCAATCGCGACAGCCAGGAGGTGCTGGAAGTGGATGTCCAGGCGCCGGGTCATCCGCTCCTGCGGCTGATGCGCGTATCGGTCGACGAGGACGAGAAGACGGTGCATGCCGCGATCCTCGGCGTTATCGGCGGCAATGACGCGGTTTACCGGGAGGGGCTGGGCTGCTCGGTCACCCCCGACGAGAGGACGACGGCGCTACCGCATCTGGCGGTGAATGACGAAGTGGCGGTGGACGGCAATACGTTGTGGCCGGAGGGGGCCGCCATCGAGCCTGACGCTCGGTTGACTGAGCAACTGGCAGATCCGGCACTTGTCGGGCCCGGCATGCGGGCGGTGGTTGTCGTCAAGGGCGGCAGGATCATTGCGGAAGCCTATGCGCCGGGCTTCAGCAAGGACACGCCGCTGCTCGGCTGGTCGATGACGAAGACGGTAACGGCGTCGATCATCGGCACGCTGGTGCGTGATGGCCGGATGTCGCTTGAGGATACGAGCCTGTTTCCGCAGTGGCGCAATGACCAGCGCGCCGAGATCACGGTCGCCAATCTCCTGGCGATGGAAAGCGGACTTGTCTTCAACGAAGGTTACGGCTCGGTTGCCGATGTGACGCGGATGCTCTTCCTCGAGCCGGACATGGCGGCCTATGCCGCCGACCAGCCGCTGGAGGCCGACCCGGGCACGCGCTTCAACTACTCCTCGGGCACCGCCGTGCTGCTCTCGAAGATCTGGATGGACCGGATCGGAAATCGCGTCTCAGCGCTCGCTTATCCGCACCTTGCCCTGTTCGGGCCCCTCGGCATGACGAGTGCGGTGATGGAAACGGATGCGGCCGGGACCTTTACCGGAAGCTCCTACATGTATGCCACCGCGCGCGACTGGGCGAAGTTCGGCCTGTTCCTGGCCCGCGATGGCGTCTGGAACGGCAACAGGATCCTGCCGGAGAATTTCGTCCGGCTGATGCATGAGCCGAATGGGTCTTCCAACGGCCGCTATTCGAAAATGCAGACATGGCTTCCCGGAGGCGGCGATGGCATTCCGCCGGACACCTTCGTGCTCGACGGACATGACGGGCAAAGCGTCGTCGTGATTCCGTCGCTGGATGTGGTCGTGGTGCGGCTTGGCCTGACGCCAAGGACGCTCGGCTACAAGCTGGCAGGGCTCATAGAGGCTGCCGCGAAAGCGGGAACGGCGCCCTGAGGCGCCGTTCTAACTGCTGAGAGAGGTTGCTGCTATTTCTCGAGGACGTGCAGCATGTCCTTGCGCTTGGCGTCATGGTAATAGCCGCGCGCATAAAGCTTGATGGCGTGGTCGTTCTTGTTGTCTGCGACGAGCCAAGCGCCACGCAGATACTTGATCGCGTATTTGAGGTTGGTTTCAGCATCAAGAAGACCGGATGCCGGGCCTTCGTACCCCATCGACTTGGCTGTAGGGTAGCTGATCTGCATCAGGCCCCAATAGCCGTTCTTGTTGTAGGCCGACGGATCATATTTGCTTTCGCGATGCACGACGCGGTGCACCAGCGATTCCGGCACGCCGTAAAGGCCGGAATAACGCTTGATGAGCTTCATCAGCTCCGGCGTGGCATTGGCCGCGCTTGCCGGCAGCGGGTCGGGTGCGGGCGGAAATTCCATGGCCTTCAGCGATGCGACCGCATGCGGAGCAGACGCATAAGCAAGCGTCGCCGAAGAAGGTGGGCGCGCGGAAGCTGCCGTGATGGTCGGGCGATCCGGGCGCGGCGTCGGCACCACGCGCTGCAGCGCCACCATGTCCGGGGTCAGTTCTGGTTCATCGAGCGCAATGGCCGCGGCGGCTGCCGGCTGGATCTTGCCCTCGGCAACGCCCGGGGCGACCTCTGTCGAGACGAGACGGCCAACCTTTGCGGTGGACGACGGCTGCTGGCGCGAGGCTGCGAGAATGGTGGAGGTTGCCGGTGCATGCCAGTCTGCGACCGGTGCAGCCTGGGCAGAGGCAACAAGTGTCGGGGTCGCCGGTGCGGCGGCTGGAGCCTGGGCCAACTGCTGGGTGTTTGCATCCGCTGCCGGGTCGGCAAGAGCAACCTGGGCAGCCATTTCGGGGGTGGCGATTGCCTGATCCTGGGCGGTGGCGACTTCGGCCTCGGTCGGAACGGCGATCGGGAGGCGGACTGTCTTGGAAAGAGCGACTGTCGTCTGGGCGCCCGTTCCGGTCGTCTGCATCTGTGCAAGCTGCTGGCCCGACGCCGTATTCTGGGCTCCTGCTGCCGGCGCATTTGTCGCCAGCTTGGTTTCCCGTTCGACGCTCGAGCAACCAGCCAGGAGGGAGGTTACCGCGCATGCGAGCACAGTTCCTTGACCGAGGATCCGGATCTTCGCCATCAGGTCACTTTCATGGAATTGGTTACCACCGTCCGCCCACGCCTTAACAAAAAGCGAAGTTTCATTAACCTATTGGGCGGCGTCCGGCAAGACCGATCGCCCTGCTGATCGGCAGAGGGGGGGGTCAGGCGGCGATCCGGCGGTAGCCCGCGGAGACAGCACGTCGCGAAATGAACTGGGCGCGCGGCTTGCCAAGGGCGGGACTGAGCGACCCGAGGCGACGCTTGCGGCCGAGAAGGCGACGGGGGAAGGCGATGTGCACGCTCATCGCGATGACGGCGCAGACGAGGAAGACGGACTGCAGTTCGAGCAGCTGGGGAAGGAGCGGGAGGCGAGGCTCGATGACCGTCGCCAGCACGGCAGCAAGGACGACGATGTAGCGTGGAGCGATCGCCGTGCGCTGGACAAGATTGCTAAAGATTCGGGTGCTGCCATATTGCGGCAGGTTGTCGTTGTCGGCGGCGAGGCCGCAGACGCGCGGGTCCTGAAGCGACCAGAGCACGTAAAGCATGAGATAGCCGACGCCGCCCCAGGCGAGGGCGGCAAGAAGGCCCGGGGCAAAAAGCGCGACGAGCGCCATCGGAACCATAGCCAGAACAAGTGCTGTCGAAAGGCCGACGGCGCAGGCTGGCACAGTCAGGATCGCGGTCTTGCGACCTTTCTGGGTGGCAAAAAGGGCGGCTTCACAGGCGGTCGGGTTCGGCAGGAGGACGAGCGCGATGGTCGTCGCGGCGAAAGCGAGCAAGGTTTCTATCGTCATCTCATACCTCCCGGACTGCCGCCATGCCGTCCGCTATGCCATTGATTACGCTGCCTGGAAGGGTTGGCCGATATGGTCCATCACTTCCGCAAACCATTTTGCATTTAGATCGAAGTGTTTGCCACCTTTAATTCGTGGGAATTCGATCGTCCGAAGCTTGCCGTTCTGGTCTTCGTCGTGGCCCGTGACGCCCGACACCTTGTTCAGTGCGCTTTCGACCGCGAGGTCGACCATGCCCTGGATGAGACGCAGGTCGTCTGCATTGGCGGGCGCCGAGCGAGCGAAGTAACCTGATTTCTGAACCATGGAGCGATCCGCGCCGATGAGGGCCGCAAATTGCTTCTGGAACCAGCCGCCGACATTGATCGTGTCGAGCTTCACATGGCCAAACGCGTCGCGCGGCACCGCTTCACCGGCAGCCTCGCGCTCGGCGACGATGGTTTCCAGCCCTGCGCCTTCCGAGACGAACAGGGTCACGAAGCCGCGCTTGTCCATGACGTCCTTGAGGCGTGCCGCCTCCTGTTCCAGGTCGAACGCCATTTCCGGCAAATAGATCCCGTCGATGTTCTTCATCGACGTGTTCATCATGAAGCCCTCGACATATTCATTGTCCTTGGTCTTCTGGATATAGGCACGCGCAGTCGCCGCTGTCAGCCAGCCGCAGTGACGACCCATCACTTCGTGGATCACGAATGTGCGAGGTGCGGCACTCTGCTCGTTGGAAACGTGGTCGAAGAAGTGTGCGCCGACCTCGGCAGCCGTCCAGGCGCCGAGAGACTGGCGGATCGGCACGACGTCGTTATCGACCGTCTTCGGGAGCCCGACGACCGTCAGGTCGTAACCATTGGCGCCGAGATAGGCGGCGAGATCGGCCGCCGTGGTGTTGGTATCGTCACCGCCGATCGTGTGGAGAATGGTGACGCCATCGGCGGCCAGGCGATCGGCTGCCACCTGAAGCGGGTTGTCGCCTTCCTTCACGAGGCCGCGCTTGACGCAGTCGGCCGTGTTGGTGAGCTTGACGCGGCTGTTGCCGATCGGCGAGCCGCCATAGCGGTGCAGGAGGTAGGCTTTCTCGCGCATGTCCTGCGAGATCTCGATCTTGTCGCCGAGGAGCACCCCCTGGTAACCGGATCTATAGGCGATCAGCTCGATCTCAGGCGCGACGTCCGAATACCGTTCGATCAAGCCGCCGACGGCTGAAGACAGGCACGGGGCAAGGCCCCCAGCGGTCAACATTGCAACTTTCTGCTTCGCCATCGTTCCTCCTTGACGCCATCGCGCATGATACGTTCCAAGCCAAATGGATGCGATACCAGGCGGCGTCTGTAAAGCGGATTTCTCAACGAAAACCGGTATTTCGCGGTATCGAGCAGATGTTGATGACTGGACGCTGCGACTTAATCGTTTGAATGCGGACTCTTCGGTAGCGGGTGCCAAGTGAAGCGCCCAGCTGCGACGTCCATGACATCGTCAGCGGGAACCGGAGCGAATCCCCGTGGTTCTTCCGGACAAGAACACGTTCATGATCGGGTCCTGCAGGCGGCGGAAACGCCTGTGGGAAGGCCGCTGATTATTCGGAAAACATGAACAGAGTTTAATCTGAAACGCGCCTTTGGGCGTCTTGCAACGGTAAAGAATCTCTGGTCCACTGCGCATATGATTTTCGATTTTGCATGCCTCCAATTTTCCTCCCTCTGGGAACGTCTTCTCGGCGCCGTTGGCGACGCCGCCGGCGGCGTGCTCGGCCGCGTGGTCGAGGCGATCCGGACTGTCTTTGAGGGCGACCCGGAAACGCGTCGGCAGGTTTCGTTCTCTGTCGCCATCATCGCGCTCTCGGCCAAGATGGCGAAGGCGGACGGCATCGTGACCGAGGCGGAAGTGAAGGCTTTCCAGCAGATCTTCGATTTCCCGGATGAAGAAGCACGCAACGTCGCGCGACTCTACAATCTCGCGCGCCAGGACGTTGCGGGCTACGAGGCCTACGCGACGAAGCTCGCGGGGCTCTGCAGCCCGGGTGCTGGCAAGGTCGATAACTGCCCGATGCTGGAAAACGTCATCGATGGGCTGTTCCACATCGCCAAGGCCGATGGTCTCGTGCACGAGAAGGAACTCGTCTTCCTTGGTCGCATTGCCGAGATCTTCAGGATCGACGAAGCGCATTTCCGCAGGATCATGGCGCGGCACGTCCATCTTGACGGTGCGGACCCTTATCTCATCCTCGGTGTGTCGCCGGAAGATGACTTCCCGAAGATCCGCAAGCAGTACCGGCTGCTGGTCTCCGAGCATCATCCGGACCGGTTGATTGCGCGTGGCGTGCCGGTTTCCCTGCATGCTGCCGCCAATGAGCGGATGGCTGCACTCAATGCTGCCTATGAGGCTATCGAGAAAGAGCGCCGCGCAGCATGACGGCATTTTCCGCCGATTTTTCCGGCGCGACGGTCTGTCCTTCTCCCAACCACGGCGAACGTGCCGGCGGCCGGCAGCCGGATATGATCATCCTGCACTACACGGGCATGCCAACGGCGGGGCAGGCGCTCGCCTGGCTCTGCAACGGCGAGAGCCAGGTCTCCAGTCACTACTTCATCCATGAAGACGGACGCGTCGACCAACTCGTGCCCGAGGCGCGCCGCGCCTGGCACGCGGGCAAGAGCGAATGGGCCGGTGAGACGGATATCAACTCGTGCTCGATCGGGATCGAGATTGCCAATCCGGGCCATCCCGGAGGCCTGCCGCCGTTTCCGGATGCGCAGATCCAGGCGGTGATTGAATTGTGTCGTGATTGCGGCGCGCGGTGGAAGATCGCCCCTGAACGGGTGCTCGGGCACTCGGATGTGGCACCCATCCGCAAGGTTGACCCCGGCGAAAATTTCCCCTGGGAGAAATTGCACCTTGACGGGATTGGCCACTGGATCGCTCCGACCCAAATCACCGGCGGGCGGTTTTTCCAGTATGGCGAGAGCGGGCAGCCGATCGAGGCGCTGCAATCGATGCTGTCGGTGTACGGCTACGCCATTGAAGTTTCTGGTACTTTTTGTGAACGGACCAAGGGCGTCGTGGAAGCCTTCCAGCGCCATTTCCGTCCGCAACTGGTGGATGGGATCGCCGATTTCTCGACGATCGACACGCTGCATCGGCTGCTAAAGGCGCTGCCGAAATTCAACTAGTGTGAACGAGCAGCGCGCGGTTTGGTTCCGTGGCCTAAAGCCGAAAAATCCCCGTTGCCACATCCTGACCGCATTAGCTGGTTCTAAAAGAGACCGTTCGTGCGGCCACCACAGTAGGACGGGGTTGCAAAGATAAACGTTCAGGTTTCGTGAAGCCCCGCGCCGTCTACCGGTGACGCGGTGAGAGGATGTCTGCGTATCGACATCCGCGAGCCTGTTGTACCGGAGACAGTTGTACTCAATGAAGACCATGTTTGTTGCTGCCGCGGCTGGCCTTGCCATGCTGATCGCGGGAGGGGAAGTTGTGCGCGCTGAAGACAGCGGCGAAGCCCGTGTTTATACCAAGCCTCTGATCATTCCGTGGGAAACACGCGAAACCGGGTTTGCTGCTCCCACGGCTGTTGACCGCCGTCTGGTGCGCCGCGTCCACTATACCAAACTGATCACCCAGTATGCTGAGCTTTATGGCGTTCCGGTTGGCATCGCGCATGCCGTCGTTCAGGTGGAGAGCAATTTCCGACCGACGGTGAAGGGCAGCGCCGGCGAGATCGGCCTGATGCAGATCAAGCCGGCCACGGCGCGCCAGATGGGTTACGAAGGTCCTGACCACGGGCTCTTCGACCCGGAAACCAACATTCGCTACGGCATGAAGTATCTCGCCGGCGCGCATGATCGCGGCGACGGCAAGGTCTGTGGCACGATCCTCAAGTACAATGCAGGTCACGCCGCCAAGAAGATGAACCCGGTTTCCAAGCGCTACTGCGCCAAGGTGCAGGCGATCCTGGAAAAGGAAAAGCAAACGGCGCCGGCCTCCGGTTCGTCACTCGCGTTTGATGTGCGGCCGCTGAAATATCCGACCTCGACGCCGATGATATTTTGATTCCGGTTGTCGCCGGAACCCTCTAGAAAGACAGCATGAATGTCATGCTGCAGAGGGTTGAAAGATGGCGACGCGATACCGGTATATCGTAATCGGCAGGGGAATGATGGGCACCGCCGCCGCCCGTTACCTGTCGAAGTGGACCGATGGCGTTGCGTTGATCGGTCCCGGTGAGCCGGCGGACTACCGACGTCATGACGGCGTCTTCGCCAGCCACTACGACGAGGCGCGCATTACCAGGACGATCGACCCCGATCCGGTCTGGGCGCGCCTCGCCAATCGCTCCATCGATCGCTACGCAGAGATTGCCGCGACAAGCGGCATCGACTTCTATTCCGAAACCGGATGCCTTCTCGTTGGCCCGCAGCCGGAAAATGATGCGGCCTATGTCACCAGGATCCTCGACGCCGCGCGGCGGCTCGACGTGGTGACGGGAACGGTTTTGGACGATGCGCTTGCAGCGAAATTTCCATACTTCTCTTTTCCGGCTGGCAGCCAGGGGGTGTGGGAAGCAAAGCGGGCAGGCAACATCAATCCGCGAAGGCTTGTGAACGCGCAGGTCCTGCTTGCCGAGCGGCAGGGCGCAGCCATCATTCCGGAGACTGTTTCGAGCGTCCGCCAGGAGGGGGATTTCGCTACGGTCTCGACGGTCGAGGGCAAGACGTATCAGGCCGACAAGGTGCTGGTGGCCGCCGGTGGTTTTTCTATTAACGAGAATCTCTTGCCGCGACGTCTTGATCTGAAGGTTTATGCCCGCACGGTGGCCTTCTTCGAGATCGACCAGCAGACTTTAGACGCCTGGGGCTCGGTCCCGTCGCTTATCTGGAAATGGAGCGAAGCCGACGAGGGGATTTATCTCCTTCCGCCGGTCCGTTACCCGGACGGCAAGCTCTACATCAAGATTGGCGGCGATCCGGATGATGTGCTCCTGCCCACGGAGCCGGAGATCCGTGCTTGGTTCAAGAGCGGCGGGCGCGAAAGCACCAAACGGCATCTAACCGAAGTCATGCGGACGCTGATGCCGGAGCTCGACCTGTCGCGGTCTTCCATGGCGGCCTGCGTCACCTCCTTCACGCCGACGGGCTACCCGGCCATTGCCATGACCGAGGCGGACCGCATCGGCGTTCTCAGCGGCGGCTGCGGCGCGGCGGCCAAGAGTTCCGACGAGATTGGACGGCTGGGCGCCGAACTGGTTCACCATGGACGTATCATCGACGACGCCTATGCGGCCGAAACGGATTTCCGCGCCGATTACCTCTAGCCTCTGGTAATCTCGAGCTGCCTCCGTTATTGACCGGCTGCCAGTTGGCCGGGCAGCCGCGCTTTACCAATGCCGAAAGGCGGTAGGGTGAGGAAAGTCCGGGCTCCACGGAATCACGGTGCCGGATAACGTCCGGCGGGGGCGACCCCAGGGAAAGTGCCACAGAAAGGAAACCGCCCCGCTTGCTGTACCGCTCTTGTTGAGAAGCGGCAGAGCTAGCGGGGTAAGGGTGAAAGGGTGGGGTAAGAGCCCACCGCGCTTCTGGTAACAGCGGCGGCAAGGTAAACCCCACCGGGAGCAAGACCGAATAGGGATGACGTGGGTCCAGGCCTCGGCCTGGGCTACAGCCGGTTTCCGGGCCAGTCATCCGGGTGGGTTGCGTGAGGCGGCATGCAAATGTCGTCCCAGATGAATGGCTGCCACGTTTCGGTGTTCGCGCCGAGGCCATACAGAACCCGGCTTACAGGCCAACTGGCGTTTACCTCTCCTCCTCCAAAGACCGCACAACGGTGTACCGCAGAGGCTGTCCGGCGGTCGGTTGAAATTATTCACACCATCGCTAATAAGCGTGCCGGATCATTGGCTTATCACATGCCTGAAGTAGGTTTGGCGGGGACTGCAGAGGCAGTTTGTGCATCATGCCTGATAACCCTTTGTTAAACTTAACAGCTTATAAATAAATCAGGCTTGGGAGCGGCTAGCGGGGCCATTCCCATTGACGCCCATATGGTCCCATGGTATCCCAAAATCGCACTTCAAAGGGGCGAATAAGCGCCCGCCAATCCCAGAGTTTCGGCTTCATCGCCGGGCGAGTTATCGGCCCTGCGCGTGGCGAAGCTTTGTCTTGGTTGGAAGTGCTGGAGGGGCGGATTTTCGCCCATCGATGCAACGGGGCGGATGTTTGGCGTGATGAGCCGCTTCCTGTCGAACGCGACGAACAGAATCGATGCGAAGGGACGGGTCTCCGTCCCGGCGGGTTTCCGTGCGGTTCTTTCGCAGCGTGGGATTCAGGAGTTGTATTGTCTCCAGGATTTCATCTTTCCGGCCGTGAGCGTCGGAGGTCCAGATCTGCTCGATCGCTACGAGCGGCAGATCGCCTCGGTCGATCCGTTTTCGGTGGAAGCGAACCGGATGTCGCTGCTTATTCACGGTGGCGGCGTCTTCATGAGGCTCGATGCGGAGGGCCGGCTGATGGTCACGGATTTCATCCGCGACTTCACGGGAATCAGCACGGAAGTCACCTTTGTCGGGCGCTCGGATCATTTTCAGCTTTGGCAGCCGCAGGCGTTCCACGAGGCGCAGGCGGCGGCAAGAGAGGGGCGCTCGAGTTCGCGTCCAGGCTAGGACGGGAGTGCGGAATGGCGGCGAATTCTGGCGGCGGAATAACCGAGGCCGGTGGCGGACCGGTTCGTCACATTCCGGTTCTCCTGAGGGAAGTCATCGAGGCGCTCGAGCCTCAACCCGGCAAGATCATCCTCGACGGCACATTCGGGGCGGGCGGTTACACGTCCGCCCTGCTTGCCGCCGGTGCCGATGTGATCGCGCTTGATCGCGATCCGACGGCGATTGCTGCCGGGCAGGCGCTGGTGGCCCAGAGTGGTGGTCATCTTCAGCTCATCCAGTCGGAGTTTTCACGGTTGGCCGATCATGCGCCGGCTGCGGGGCTCGATGGTGTCGTGCTCGATATCGGCGTGTCTTCCATGCAGATCGACGAGGCCGAGCGCGGCTTCTCGTTCCAGAAGAACGGCCCGCTCGACATGCGCATGTCGGGGCAGGGCGTTTCTGCCGCTGATGTCGTCAACCGCGCCAAGGTCGGCGACCTGATCCGGATCTTCGGTTTCCTGGGCGAGGAAAAGCAGGCAGGCCGTATCGCCCGCGCCATCGAAAAGCGCCGCGCTTCCGAATTGTTCACGACGACCCGTGATCTCGCCAACTTCATCGAGAGCGTCAATCCACGCAAGGCGAAGGACAAGATCCACCCGGCGACCCGCGTCTTCCAGGCGCTGCGGATCTTCGTCAACGACGAGCTGGGCGAACTTGCGCAGGCGCTGTTTGCCGCCGAGCGTGCCCTGAAGCCCGGCGGTCGTCTCGTGGTGGTGACATTCCATTCGCTGGAAGATCGCATCGTCAAGCAGTTCTTCTCCGACCGTTCCGGCAAGGCATCCGGTTCGCGGCACCTGCCGATGGTCGAAGCCAAGCCCGCCATTTTCGAAACACTTGGCAAGTCGATGATTGCGGCAAGCGACGAGGAGGCGGAAGCCAACCCGCGGGCCCGCTCCGCCAAGCTTCGCGCCGGCGTCCGTACCGAGGTAGCAGCGCGTACCGCCGACCTGTCGATTTTCGATCTTCCTGATCTCGCAAGCCTAGCCAAGATGGGAGCCTGAGACATGCTGCGTAGCTTTGATCTCGTGCTGATCGGCATCATGACCGCAACCGCGGTGGTGACCTACACCATCAAGCATCGTGCTGATGAGAAGCTTGCCGAGGTGCGCCGGCTGGAGCAGGAAATCAGGCTCGAGAAGGACACGATCGACCTTTTGAAGGCAGACTGGGCGCTGCTGACCCAGCCGAACCGGCTGCATCGGCTGATCAATACCTACAGTGCCGAACTCGAGCTGGTTCCGACCGAGCCGACGCAGCTGGCGATGCCGCAGGAGCTTCCGATGATGCGCGCGGCCCTGCCGCAGCCGGAAACGACGATCGAAGACATCATTGCCGGCAAGAACAGCGAAGTTGCCAAGGCCCTCAAGGGCGTAGCTGCCGCCAAGGCCAATCCCGCGTCGAAGATTCCGGTGCCGATTGCGCGCCGTCCGAACGTTGAAGCAATTTCTACTGGATCGGTGAAACGCTAATGTCTTTCCTTTCCCGCATCATGGTCCTGAAGAGCCGCGCCCATTTCAACACTGGCGGTCGCGGCAGTGCTCCCTCGGCTGGCGCCTCTTTCCAGGGCACGCGCAAGAAGAAGTCGGCCCAGGCCAAGAACCGCGTCGGGCTGCTGATTGCAGGCTTCACGGTGTTCTACTGCGTGATCGGCGGGCGCCTCGTGCAATACGGCATGGCCGAGCCTCTCACGACATCGAGCATCCTGCCGCCCGACCGGCTGCTCGCGTCGCGTCCCGATCTGGTGGACCGCAATGGAGAGGTTCTTGCGACCGACATCCGCACGGTCTCGCTGTTTGCCGAACCGCACAAGATTGTCGATGCGGACGAAGTGATCGAGAAGCTTTCGACAGTGCTGCACGACCTCGACGTGAAGGGCACCTATTCCAAGCTCAAGTCAAACTCCCGCTTCCAGTGGCTGCGCCGTCAGCTGACGCCGAAGCAGCAGAGCCAGATTCTGGCACTCGGCATCCCGGGCATCGGCTTTCGTCCAGAGAAGCGCCGGTTCTATCCCGGTGGGCCGACCGCCGCCCACGTTGTCGGTTACGTCAATATCGACAACCGTGGCGTTGCCGGCATGGAGCGTTACGTCGACAACCAGGGCCTGGCGGATCTCGCTGCCGTCGGCATGACCTCCAGCCAGCCGCTTGAGCCGGTGAAGCTGTCTATCGATGTGCGTGTGCAGGCGATTGTTCGCGAGGTCGTCACCACCGCGATCCAGAAGTTCCAGGCGCTTGGCGCCGGTGGCGTGGTCATGGATGCTCATACCGGCGAAATCCTTGCCATGGTCTCGGTTCCGGATTTCGACCCGAACAATCCTGCCGAAGGCGGCGAGGAAGGCTGGCTCAACCGCATGTCGAACGGCACGTTCGAAATGGGCTCGACCTTCAAGTCTTTCACCGTGGCAATGGGCCTCGACGACGGGAAGATGAACCTCCAGAGCACCTTTGACGCGCGCTTCCCGATCCGAATCGGCGGCTTCACGATCAAGGACTTCCACGGCAAGGGCCGCGTGCTGAGCGTGCCCGAGATCTTCCAGTATTCTTCCAACATCGGCACGGCGAAGATTGCCGACGCCGTCGGGATCGAGGGCCACAAGGCGTTCCTCGAAAAGCTTGGTCTGCTCACCAAGATGAAAACCGAACTGCCGGAAGTGGCACAGCCGAGCCAGCCGCGGACGTGGAAGAAGATCAATTCGATCACCATTTCCTTCGGCCACGGTGTCTCGACGACGCCGTTGCAGACGGCAGTTGCGGGTGCTGCACTTCTCAATGGCGGCAAGTACATTCCGCCGACATTCCTGCCGCGCAGCCGCGAAGAAGCCGACCAGATCGCGACGCAGGTGCTGAAGCCGACGACCAGCCGGGACATGCGCTTCCTGTTTGAGTGGAACGGCGTCAATGGTTCGGGCCGCAATGCCCGCGTGCCCGGCTTCAACGTCGGGGGCAAGACCGGCACGGCCGACAAGGTCGTCAACGGCCGCTATGCGCATGACAAGAACTTCAACGCCTTCCTGGCGGGCTTCCCGATGGACAACCCGCGTTACGTGGTGTTGACCTTCATCGATGAGCCGAAAACCGACAAGGGCAATGGTGCAGCGCTTGCCGGCACCAGTGCGGCGCCGATGGTGAAGGACATCATCAGCCGCTCTGCAGCCATTCTCGGGGTTAAACCAAAATTCGGCAAAGACGGTTCTGCCCTGCTTGTGTCTTATTGAGTACTACAAATCGGCACACGATTCGTGGGGACCGTTTTCAGATGACTACACAGCCGAAGAAGCTCAGAGACCTCGCAGGTCAGGATTTGCCGGAACTCGCGGAGCTCCTTGCTGGGCCCGCGGGCGACCTGGAGATCACCGGCCTGACCTCCGACAGCCGCAAGGCCGTGCCAGGCACTTTGTTTGCCGCCCTTGCCGGGGCGAAGGCTGACGGCTCGGCCTTTATCGGCGATGCGGCTGCGCGCGGCGCAGTCGCCGCCATTGCATCGAAGCCGGCAGATGCCGGTATCCCTGTGCTTGCCGTTTCCAATCCGCGTCGCTTGCTGGCGCTGGCGGCCGCTCGTTTCTACGGCGCGCAGCCGCAAACCATGGTTGCCGTGACGGGCACGGCGGGCAAGACCTCGGTCGCGTCCTTTACACGCCAGGTCTGGGCTTTCGCTGGTCACGCTGCGGCACAGATAGGCACAACCGGTGTCGTGTCTCCGACCCGCAACGACTACGGTTCGCTGACGACGCCCGATCCGGTGGAATTGCAGAAGCTGCTGGGGGAACTTGCTGCCGAAGGCGTTACGCATGCTGCGATGGAAGCCTCCAGCCATGGTCTCGACCAGAGCCGACTCGATGGCGTGAAGCTGGCCGCGGCGGGCTTTACCAATCTCGGCCGTGACCACATGGACTACCATCCGACGATCGAGGACTACATGGCCGCCAAGATGCGGCTGTTCGACACGCTGATGCCGAAGGGTGGACCGGCCGTGATCTTCTCGGACGATGCCTGGTCAAAGGAAGCAATCCGTGCCGCGACCGCAGCCGGCCTCGATGTCCGCACCGTCGGACGGGCCGGCGACTATCTCTGCCTCAAGCGCGTTGAGCACTTCCGCCACAAGCAGATGGCCGAGATCCATGTCGGCACGGAAATTTTCGAAGTCGACATTCCGCTTGCCGGCGATTTTCAGGTCGCCAATGCTCTCGTTTCGGCCGGGCTTGCCATGTCCACCGGTGTTCCTGCTGCTACCGCCATGGCGGCGCTTGAGAAATTGGTCGGCGCATCCGGACGGCTCGAACTCGTCGGCCAGACGAAGGACGGGGCGCTCGCCTATGTCGACTATGCCCATAAGCCTGACGCGCTGGAAAACGTGCTGACCTCGGTTCGTCCGTTCACCACTGGCCGAGTCATCGTCGTGTTCGGTTGCGGCGGCGATCGCGACAAGGGAAAGCGCCCGATCATGGGCGAGGTCGCCACACGACTGGCCGACGTGGTGATCGTCACTGACGACAACCCGCGTTCCGAAGTGCCTGAAGTCATTCGTTCGGAAATCATGGCCGCTGCGCCGGGCGCCATCGAGATCGGCGACCGCGCCGGGGCGATCCGCGAAGCCGTCGGCATGCTCCGGTCCGGTGATACGCTAATTGTTGCCGGCAAGGGGCACGAGGAAGGCCAGACGGTCGGGACGACGGTGCTGCCGTTCTCCGATCACGTTGAAGTCCGCAAAGCCTTGGAGGAGGTTGCATCTTGAATTTTCTCTGGACCTCCGCAGACCTCGTTTCCGCGATGGAAGGCCGCCCGATCGGCAGCCTGCCGGCCGGGATTACCGGCATTTCCATTGACAGCCGGTCGATCGGCGAGGGCGAGGCCTTCTTCGCCATCAAGGGTGATCGCGTTGATGGGCATGACTATGCCAGCATGGCGGTGGCTAATGGGGCGGCGCTGATCGTCGTGTCGGAAGGCAAACTTCCGGCGCTGGGCAAGCTGACCATCCCGATGATCGTCGTGGACGACGTGCTGGCGGCGCTTGGGCGGCTGGCGGTTGCATCGCGCGCCCGTAGCGCCGCACGTATCGTTGCCGTCACGGGATCCGTCGGCAAGACGACGACAAAGGAAATGCTGCGCCACGCCTTGGCGGCGTCCGGCAAGGTTCATGCCGCCGTTGCCTCCTTCAACAACCATTGGGGCGTGCCGCTGACGCTCGCCCGCATGCCGTCGGATACCGCCTTCGGCGTGTTCGAGATCGGCATGAACCACCCCGACGAGATCCGGCCTCTCGTGAAGATGGTGCGCCCGCATGTCGCCATCATCACGACCATTGCCGCTGCGCATCTTGGCCACTTCAAGAACCTCGAAGAGATTGCGGCGGCGAAGGCCGAGATCTTCGAAGGCGTGGAGCCTGGCGGCGCCGTGATCCTCAACCGCGACAACCAGCAGTTCGGTTTCCTCGACGAGCAGGCGCAGGCGGTCGGCGTTTCGCATATCTACAGCTTCGGCCAGCACGCCAAGGCTGATTTCCGCCTCGTCGACTTCGAGGGCAACGCAGAAACGTCGACGATCTGGGCTGTGGTGAACGGCGAGACGACGGAAGTGCATATCGGCGCGCCCGGCCGCCATATCGCTGAAAACGGCATGGCGGTTCTGGGCGCCTGCTTCCTGCTCGGGGCCGACATGGCCGGTGCAAGGAATGCGCTTGCCGGGTTAAAGCCGGTCAAGGGCAGGGGCGAACGCCACCAGTTGCGGATCGGCGACGGGCGCCTGACCCTGATCGACGAAAGTTACAACGCCAACCCGGCCTCGGTTCGCGCCGCCGTCGCACTTTTGGCCTCGGCAGAGCCCGATGCTGGCGGACGCCGGATCGCCGTCCTAGGCGACATGCTCGAGATGGGCGAATTCTCGGCTCAAGTGCATGAAGAGCTCGCCGGTCCGATTCTCGCGGCCGGCATCGAACATGTGTGGCTGGCAGGCAAGGAGATGGCGGCGCTCAAGGAGGCACTGCCGCCGAGCGTCGATGTGCATCATGAGCTCCAGACGGAAGCGCTTGCCGATTTTGTCGTTCGATCGATGCGGCCCGGCGACGTGGTGATGGTGAAGTCTTCGCTTGGGATTGGCTTCGGCAAGATTGTGGCGGCGCTGCTTGACAACTATCCGGCATTCTCCGACACGGAGCGCCTCTCGTGAATTCGAAGCGGCTTAAGAAAGGGCGCTGAATGCTGATCTGGCTTGTGGAACTGGCGGACAAGATTCAATTCTTCAACCTGTTCCGGTACATCACCTTTCGTACAGGCGCCGCGCTCTTCACCTCCGCCTTCATCGTCTTCATGTTCGGTCCGCAGATGATCGCCTCCTTGCGCGTGCGGCAGGGCAAGGGCCAGCCGATTCGCGCTGATGGACCGCAGACGCATTTCAAGAAGGCTGGCACCCCGACCATGGGCGGCCTGATGATCCTCGCCGGCATCCTTGGCGGATCGTTGCTCTGGGCAGATCTTTCCAACATCTATGTTGTCGCCACGCTTCTCGTGACGCTCGGCTTCGGTGCGATCGGCTTCTATGACGATTACTTGAAGGTGACGAAGCAGACCGACAAGGGCTTTTCCGGCAAGGCCCGCCTCGGGATCGAGTTCGTCATCGCAGGAATCGCGACCTTCTTCATGATGCGCATGGCGATGACCACCGGCCAGACGGCCAATCCCAACCTCGGGACCTCGGTCGCCTTTCCCTTCTTCAAGGACTTGTTCCTCAACCTTGGCATCTTCTTCGTCATCTTCGGCGGCTTCGTGATCGTCGCAGCCGGCAACGCCGTGAACCTGACCGACGGCCTCGACGGCCTTGCGATTGTTCCGGTGATGATTGCCGCTGCCTCCTTCGGCGTCATTGCCTACCTCGTCGGTAATGCCGTTTTCGCCGGTTACCTGCAGATCAACTTCGTGCCCGGCACGGGCGAACTGGCGGTGATCCTTGGCGCCGTGATTGGCGCCGGACTTGGCTTCCTGTGGTTCAATGCGCCGCCGGCTGCCATCTTCATGGGTGATACGGGGTCGCTGGCGCTCGGCGGCCTGATTGGTTCGGTAGCCGTTGCCACCAAGCACGAGATCGTCATGGCGATCATCGGCGGCCTCTTCGTCATGGAAACGCTGTCGGTCATCATCCAGGTCGGCTTCTTCAAGATGACCGGCAAGCGCGTTTTCCTGATGGCGCCGATCCACCACCACTTCGAGAAACTGGGCTGGACGGAAAGCCAGGTCGTGATCCGCTTCTGGATCATTGCCGTTGGCCTCGCGCTCCTTGGCCTCTCCACGCTGAAGCTGCGGTAAAGGCCCATGATTCCGGTCACGACATTCAAGGGCAAGAAGGTCGCGCTTTTTGGTCTCGGAGGCTCTGGCCTTGCGACGGCGAAGGCGCTTGTTGCCGGCGGTGCGGACGTCACGGCCTGGGACGACAATCCCGACAGCGTTGCAAAGGCGGTGGCGGAAGGGCTCACGACTGCCGACCTGCGGGGCATTTACTGGGGGGCGCAGGCTGCCTTTGTCCTGTCTCCCGGCGTGCCGCTGACGCATCCGAAGCCGCATTGGAGCGTCGACCTGGCGCGCGCCGCAGGCGTCGAGATCATCGGCGACGTGGAGCTTTTCGTCCGGGAACGCCGGGCGCATGCGCCGGACTGCCCGCTGATTGCCATTACAGGCACCAACGGCAAGTCCACGACGACGGCGCTCATCGCCCACATCCTGAAGTCCAGCGGCCGCGACACGCAGCTTGGCGGCAATATCGGAACGGCGATCCTGACGCTTGATCCGCCGAAGGACCGACGCTTCTATGTCGTGGAATGCTCGTCATATCAGATCGACCTGGCGCCGACGCTGAACCCGACCGCCGGCATCCTGCTCAACCTGACGCCGGATCACCTCGATCGGCACGGGACGATGCAGCATTACGCCGCGGTGAAGGAGCGCCTGGTCGCCGGCAGCAAGACGGCGGTGATCGGCGTCGACGACACCTTCTGTGCGCTCATCGCCGACCGGGTGGAGCGCGCTGGCGTTGCCGTGAAACGGATCTCGAAGCGCAACGTGGTCGCCGAAGGTCTCTATGCCGAAGGGAGCCGTATCATCGAGGCGCATGCCGGTGCATCCTCCGCTCTCGTGGATCTCGACGGCATCCAGACCCTGCGCGGAAGCCACAACGGCCAGAATGCAGCCGCCGCGATCGCCGCCTGCCTTGCCGTGGGCGTCTCCGCGGACGAAATCCGCTCTGGGCTCAAATCCTTTCCGGGTCTGAAGCACCGCATGCAGCCGGTGGCCAAGCGCGGGCAGGTGGTCTTCGTCAACGATTCCAAGGCCACCAATGCTGACGCCGCGGCGCCGGCCTTGTCGAGCTATGAACGGATCTACTGGATCGCGGGCGGTCTTCCGAAGGAGGGCGGCATAGTCAGCCTCGCTCCACTCTTCCCGCGTATCGTCAAAGCATACTTGATTGGAGAAGCAGCTCCGGCATTTGCTGCGACGCTTGGCGAGGCGGTGCCTTACGAGATTTCGGGCACGCTGGAGAAAGCGGTGGCCCACGCTGCGACAGATGCCGGTGAGGATGGCCTTGCATCCGCCGTGATGCTGTCGCCAGCCTGTGCAAGCTTCGACCAGTTCAAGAATTTCGAGGTTCGCGGCGATGCCTTCGTTGGTCTCGTTGCCGGGCTAAAGGATGTCACCATGCTCATTGAACCGACCTGACCACTCGGGTCGATCAGGGACGGAAAGGAAAACCGATGGTAAGCCGCGCAGATCGTGGGCCGCTCGCAGACTGGTTCTGGACGATCGACCGTTTCTTCCTCGTCGCGTTCATCCTTTTGATGGGCATCGGCTTTATGCTGTCGTTTGCCGCGTCACCCGCAGTTGCCGAGCGTATCGGCTTGGACAGCTTCCACTTCGTGGAGCGCCACGCATTCTTCATCATCCCGTCTCTGGCGGTGATGATCGGCCTCTCGTTCCTCACTCCGCGCCAGGTGCGGCGCACGGCCATCATCCTGCTGCTTATCTCGCTTGCGATGATGGTGCTGGCGCTCTTCGTCGGGGTCGAGGTTAAGGGTTCGCGCCGTTGGATCGGCATCGGCGCCTTCTCCATCCAGCCTTCTGAATTCATGAAGCCGGCCTTCGTCGTTGTCTGCGCATGGCTGTTCGCCGAGCACGCCCGCCAGCCGGAAATTCCGGGCAATCTTTTTGCAATTATCCTGTTCGGCATCGTCGCAGCCTTGCTCGTGGCGCAGCCCGACCTTGGCCAGACGATTCTGACCAGCGTCGTCTGGGGCGGCATGTTCTTCATGGCCGGCATGCCGTGGCTCTGGATCTTCCTGCTGGGCGGGTGTGGTGTCGGCGGTATGGTTGCCGCCTATTATCTCCTGCCGCACGTCACGGCGCGTTTCGACAAGTTCCTGACCGGCGAGGGCGACCGCTTCCAGATCGAGACGGCGCATGAGGCGATCCTGCAGGGCGGCTGGTTCGGCCAGGGTCCCGGCGAAGGCGTCGTGAAGCGCATCCTGCCCGACAGCCACACGGACTTCATCTTCTCGGTTGCCGCGGAAGAATTCGGTATTATCTTTTGCATGGCGCTTGTCGCGATCTTCGCCTTCGTCGTGCTTCGCGGACTGAACCATGCCTTCAAGGAGGGCAATGACTTCAACCGCTTTGCCGTCGCCGGCCTCGTTCTCCAGATCGGCATGCAGTCGATGATCAATATCGGGGTCAACCTTGAACTCATGCCGGCCAAGGGCATGACCCTGCCGCTGATTTCCTACGGTGGCTCATCGATGATTGCGATCGGTGTGACCGCGGGCTTCATCCTGGCATTGACGCGCCATCGACCGGAGAAGCGGGCGCAAGAACGCAGCCTGTTCCGGGTCAGCCATAGTGTGCCGGCGGAGTGAGTTTTAGATGAGCAAGGGTATCATCCTGCTAGCCGCCGGGGGAACCGGCGGCCATTTGTTTCCTGCGGAGGCCCTGGCGCACGAGTTGAAGGCGCGTAGCTACGCGGTTCACCTTGTGACCGACAGCCGCGCAGAGCGTTTTGCGGGCAAGTTTCCCGCAGACGAGATCCATGTCGTTCCCTCGGCCACTTTTGCGTCGAAGAATCCGGTCGCAATGTTGCGCACTGGCTGGAAGCTGTGGACGGGACTTCGCGCCGCCCGCCGCCTGATCAATCGGCTGAAGCCGCTCGCCGTCGTCGGCTTCGGTGGCTACCCGACCGTGCCGCCGCTGCTGGCTGCGACCTCGCTTGGCGTTCCCTCGATGATCCACGAGCAGAATGCGGTCATGGGGCGCGCCAACAAGATGTTGGCGTCGAAGGTTCAGGCGATCGCCGGCGGGTTCCTGCCCGAGGACAAGGGTGCTTATGCCGGGAAGACCGTGACAACGGGCAACCCGGTGCGTCCGGCGGTGCTGGAAGCGGCCAAGACGCCTTATGTCGCCTCCCGCGGTACCGATCCATTCCGGCTGGTTGTCTTCGGCGGCAGCCAAGGCGCACAGTTCTTCTCTTCAGCCATCCCGACGGCGCTGAGTCTGCTCAGTGACGCCGAGCGCGACCGCCTCGTGGTGACGCAGCAGGCGCGCCCGGAGGACAAGGACCGGGTGACCTCCTGCTTCGCCAAGCTCAAGTCGCCGGCTGATATCTCGTCGTTCTTTTCCGACATGGCGGAGCGGCTTGCGATGGCGCATCTCGTCATCTGCCGCTCTGGGGCTTCAACCGTTTCCGAGATCGCGGTGATCGGGCGGCCGTCCGTTCTCGTGCCCTATCCGCACGCCCTCGATCACGACCAAGCGGCCAATGCCGAAGCGCTGGTCGCAACCGGTGGCGCCAAGGTGGTGAAGCAATCTGATCTTTCACCGGAGAAACTTGCCTCCATCATCTCCGGTGCCATGAAGGATCCGGACAAGTTGGAAAGAATGGCGGCGGCGGCCAAGTCTGCCGGGCATCCGAGTGCGACGGACTTGCTTGCGGACATGGTCGCGGTTATCGCAGAGCGTAAGTCAGTTACGGAATTTAAGGCGTCGCTGGGCAAAGCGACGCAAAACGCGGGAGTACACGCATGAAGATGCCGAAGGCCATCGGGCTCGTCCATTTCATCGGCATCGGCGGGATCGGCATGAGCGGCATCGCCGAAGTGCTGCATAACCTCGGCCACAAGGTGCAGGGATCGGACCAGTCGGATGGCGCCAACGTCCAGCGCCTGCGTGACAAGGGCATACCGGTCTTCGTTGGCCATCAGGCGAACAACCTGGGCGATGCCGAAGTGATCGTTGTTTCCACCGCGATCAAGAAGGACAATCCGGAGCTTGTCGCCGCGCGTGAAAAGTCGCTGCCGATCGTGCGTCGCGCGGAAATGCTGGCCGAACTGATGCGCTTCCGCAATGCGATCGCCATCGGTGGCACGCACGGCAAGACGACGACGACCTCGATGGTCGCGACGCTGCTCGAAGCGGGTGGGCTCGACCCGACTGTCATCAATGGCGGGATCATCAATGCCTATGGCACCAATGCCCGCATGGGCGAGGGCGAGTGGATGGTGGTCGAGGCCGACGAATCGGACGGCACCTTCCTGAAACTTCCGGCCGATGTCGCGATCGTCACCAATATCGATCCGGAACATCTGGACCACTACGGTAGCTTCGACGCCGTGCGGAATGCTTTCCGGCAGTTCGTCGAGAACGTGCCATTCTATGGCTTTGGCGTGTTGTGCATCGACCATCCGGAAGTGCAGGCTCTGGTGGCGCGCATCGAGGATCGCAAGATCGTCACCTATGGCGAGAACCCGCAGGCTGATGCGCGATTCTCCAACGTTCGCATGGAAGGCACCCGCGCCATCTTCGACGTGGAGATTCGGCGCCGTCGTACCGGCAAGGTCTTCAATTTCAAGGACCTCGCCCTGCCGATGCCGGGCCGCCACAATATCTCGAACGCCACGGCGGCGATAGCCGTCGCGAACCGGCTCGGGATCTCGGAAGACAATATTCGCAAGGGGCTTGCGAACTTCAGTGGGGTGAAGCGTCGGTTCACGCTGACGGGCACCTGGAACGGTGTCTCGATCTTTGATGACTACGGACACCATCCGGTTGAAATCAAGGCTGTACTGAAGGCCGCGCGTGAAGCCTGCAAGGGCCGGATCATCGCGGTGCACCAGCCGCATCGCTACACGCGCCTGTCGAGCCTGTTCGAGGACTTCGCCACCTGCTTCAACGATGCCGACAGCATCATCCTGGCACCAGTCTATGCCGCCGGCGAGGAGCCGATCGAAGGCGCCAATTCGGAAGCGCTGGTATCGCGCATCCGCTCTGGAGGCCACCGCGACGCGCGCTATATGGAACTTTCAACGGAACTTGCGTCCATCGTATCCAGCATTGCGAAACCGGGTGATTTCGTGGTTCTTCTGGGAGCAGGTAACATCACCCAATGGGCGGCAGCGCTGCCCAAGGAACTGGAAAGCGTTTCGGGACAGTGAGAATGAAACAGGTAAATGGGGAAAAGCTGCTGGCGTCGCTGGGAAGCGGCGTAGAAAAATTGCGTGGCCGGTTGACGCCGGATGCCCCCATGGACCGGGTAACGTGGTTCCAGGCGGGCGGTCTGGCGGAGCTGATGTTCCAGCCGCACGACGTGGAGGACCTCGCGACCTTCCTGCAGATACTGCCGGCCGATGTACCGCTGACGGTGGTCGGCGTCGGTTCGAACCTGCTCGTCCGCGACGGCGGCATTCCGGGTGTCGTCCTGCGTTTGTCTGCCAAGGGATTCGGCCAGGTCGAGCTTGTCGGGGAGAACCGCATCAAGGCCGGTGCCATCTGCCCGGACAAGCATATCGCCGCGATGGCCATGGACAACGGCATCGGCGGCTTTGCCTTCTACTACGGCATTCCAGGCTCGATCGGCGGAGCCTTGCGCATGAACGCGGGTGCCAACGGTACCGAGACGCGGGAGAGGGTGGTGGAAGTCCACGCGCTCGACCGGCAGGGAAACAAGCACGTGTTGTCGAACGCCGACATGGGCTACACCTATCGTCATTCTGCGGCCCCGGCGGATCTGATCTTCACGCACGCGGTGTTCGAAGGGTACCCGGAAGAACGCGGCAAGATCCGCGCGGAGATGGATGCCGTGCGCCAGCACCGCGAGACGGTGCAGCCGGTGAAGGAGAAGACCGGGGGCTCGACCTTCAAGAACCCGGAAGGTCATTCGGCGTGGAAGCTGATCGACGATGCGGGTGGTCGTGGCCTGATGAACGGCGGGGCGCAGATGTCGTCTCTCCACTGCAACTTCATGATCAATATCGGCCACGCGACGGGCTACGATCTCGAATATCTCGGCGAGATGGTGCGCCAGCGTGTCTTCGAACACTCCGGCGTCAAGCTTGAATGGGAGATCAAGCGCCTCGGTGTGTTTATGCCGGGACGGGAAGTTCGTCCGTTCCAGGGCGTTACCACCGAGTAAAACGCCCAGACCATCATTTGTTGAAAGGCCCGCCAAGTCAGAACCTTAGCGGGCTTTTTTATTATTTTGATTCCGCTTTCCGGTGTCTGCTGAACCCTGGAAACGGGGTCAGCGAGCGAGCTCATGATTCTCGCGGCGGCGGCTTCGGAGGCCTCTCACGCCATCTCGCGTTAACTTTTCCATTCCCTGATAATACCAAGGAAGTCAGCACCTTAGTGTCCCTGATTAATCAAGGTAAACGATTTGTTAACCATTTTGCTGCACCAATAGGGGCACGTTGATGAGCCGCCAGAATCGTCAGCCGAAACAAGTTTGGCGCAAGCGCAGAGCTTTAGCCTGAAGTCCTTTGTAGGAGTGACCGATGACCGACAAGCACGTCGCTGTTTTGATGGGGGGATTTTCCTCCGAGCGGCCTGTCAGTCTGTCGTCGGGCAATGCTTGCGCGGACGCTCTCGAAGGTGAGGGTTACCGGGTCACACGTGTCGACGTTGATCGCAATGTCGCGGCTGTTCTTTCTGAGTTGAAGCCCGACGTGGCTTTCAATGCGCTCCATGGTCCCTATGGCGAAGACGGCACCATCCAGGGCATTCTGGAATATCTCGAGATCCCTTACACGCATTCCGGTGTGCTCGCCTCGGCGCTTGCCATGGATAAGCATCAGGCTCGGCATGTGGCCAAGGCTGCCGGTATTCCGGTTGCTGAAGCCAAGGCGATGAACCGCTTCGATATTGGCAACGTGCATCCGCTGAAGCCGCCTTACGTGGTGAAGCCGGTGCGCGAAGGTTCGTCCTTCGGCGTCGTCATCGTCCAGGAGAATCAATCTCATCCGCCGCAGGTCATCGGTTCGTCAGATTGGCGTTATGGTGATCGCGTTCTCGTTGAGCGTTACATCTATGGCCGCGAGCTGACTTGTGGTGTCATGGGCGACGTGGCGCTCGGTGTGACCGAGGTCGTGCCGACCGGCAACGCCTTCTACGACTACGATGCTAAATATGCAGCCGGTGGCTCCAAGCACGTCATTCCGGCGCAGATTTCACCGAATATTTACCAAAAGATACAAACACTGGCCCTCAAGGCGCATCAGGCGATGGGCTGCCGTGGCGTCAGTCGTTCGGACTTCCGCTATGACGACCGCTTCTCCGAGAATGGCGAGCTGATCTGGCTCGAAATCAACACTCAGCCAGGCATGACGCCAACGTCGCTTGTGCCCGAAATGGCCGCACACGCAGGTCATTCCTTTGGTGAGCTCGTCCGTTGGATGGTGGAGGACGCTACGTGTTTGCGTTGATCGGCAAGAAGGCGGCTTCTCCGCGTGGCCGTTCCCAGGCTCTTTACCTCGGCGCCGATGAGCGCCGCGTGCTGCCGCGCCCTCTGCGTCGCGTCGTGCGCTTCTGCGTCAGCCTCGCCACAGGCCGCATCTACATTCCAGAGCATGTCGGCACGTTCTCCGCATTCGGTTTCATGGCAGCTGTCGGCCTCTACGGCATGTCGATTGGCGGCCATGGCCATGAAGTCGCGCAGGCGACCACGGCTGCCCTCGGCTTTGCCATTGAAGACGTTCGCGTATCCGGCAACGAGCAGACGTCCGAGATCGACATCCTCCAGCTTCTCGGCCTCGATGGCACGACCTCGCTGGTCGCGCTCGATGTCGATGCTGCGCGCCGCAAGCTTTCCGAGCTTCCCTGGGTCCAGTATGCCGAGGTGCGCAAGGTCTATCCGCGCACGATCGAAGTCATGCTGAAGGAGCGCCAGGCTTTCGGGATCTGGCAGCATGGTTCGGAACTTTCGCTGATCGAGAAGGACGGCAGCGTGATCGCGCCGCTTCGCGACAACAAGTTCGCCTCCCTGCCGCTTTTCGTTGGCCGTGACGCCGAGCGCGCTGCAGCCTCCTTCGAGGAAGCGATGGCTGCCTGGCCGGAGCTGAAGTCGCGGGTGAAGGCTTACGTCCGGGTCGCCGGTCGTCGCTGGGACCTGCATCTCGACAACGGCGTCGTGCTGAAGCTGCCGGAAAACAATGTTGAGCGGGCTCTCGCCGTTCTCGGTCGGCTGGAGCAGGAAGAGGGGATCCTTCAGCGGGACATCGCTTCGGTCGACTTGCGGCTGGAGGATCGTGCGACGGTTCAGCTGACGGCTGCTGCCGCTGAGCGTCGCAAGGAAGCAGTGGATGCGCGCGCCAAGGCGCTGAAGAAGGCGGGAGAGCAGTCGTGAGTGTTTTCGGATCGTCTCATTTCGGTCTGCCCCGCATGAAGCCGCTCTCTTCCAAGCGCAGCCATGTCGTGTCTGTACTGGATATCGGCTCGACAAAGGTCGTGTGCATGATCGCCCGGCTGACGCCGCGGGCGGAAAGCCAGGTCCTGCCGGGCCGCACCCATAACATCGAAATCATCGGCATCGGCCATCAGCGTTCGCGGGGCGTGAAGTCCGGCGTGGTTGCTGATCTCGACGCAGCAGAAAGTGTCGTACGCCTCGCCGTTGATGCGGCGGAGCGCATGGCAGGCCTCACCGTCGACAGCCTGATTGTCAACGTATCTGCCGGCCGCCTTGCAAGCGATGTCTACACCGCGAGCATTGACCTCGGTGGCCAGGAAGTCGAAGCCGCTGACCTCAAGAAGGTTCTGGTTGCTGCCAGCCAGCGTTCGCTGCGCCAGGATCGCGCCATCCTTCACTCGCTGCCGACCGGCTTTTCGCTCGACGGCGAACGTGGCATCCGCGACCCGCTGGCGATGTACGGTGACAACCTCGGCGTCGACATGCATGTCGTGACCGCCGAACGCGCGACGCTGAAGAACCTCGAACTGTGCATCAACCGAGCGCATCTGTCGGTCGAAGGCATCGTTGCGACGCCTTACGCCAGCGGCCTTGCGGCTCTCGTTGACGACGAAGTCGAACTCGGCTGCGCCGCCATCGACATGGGCGGTGGCACGACGACGATTTCCGTCTTTGCGGAAGGCAAGCTCGTTCATACGGATGCGATCAGCCTTGGTGGTCACCATGTGACGACCGACCTCGCACGCGGCCTGTCGACCCGCATCGAAGACGCCGAGCGCATGAAGGTGGTCCACGGTTCGGCACTGGCCAATGGCGCCGATGAACGCGACGTCATCTCTGTCCCGCCGATCGGCGAGGACGACCGCGACCAGCCAACCCAGGTGCCACGTTCGCTCGTGACGCGCATCGTGAGCGCCCGCATCGAGGAAACGCTCGAACTCATTCGCGACCGCATCCAGAAGTCGGGCTTCAGCCCGATCGTCGGCAAGCGCGTCGTTCTGACCGGCGGCGCAAGCCAGTTGACAGGCCTTTCGGAAACGGCACGCCGTATCCTGGCGCGCAATGTTCGGATCGGTCGCCCGATGGGCGTCTCCGGCCTGCCGCAGGCGGCCAAGGGGCCAGCCTTTTCGACGGCCGTTGGTCTGATGATCTACCCGCAGGTCGCTGACCTGGAAACGCATGCGTCGCAGAGCGGTCTCATGGCCTCTCTCGGCAATGGCAACGGCCGGCTCGCTCGCATGGGGCAGTGGCTGAAGGAAAGTTTTTGACGGCCGGGTAATCCCGACCATCAGCAAGACATGACATGAATTGGCCGGCGGCGATGCGGCCTGAGAGAGAAGGAACTGGTGCAATGACCATCAAGCTGCAGAAGCCAGACATCACTGAGCTGAAGCCTCGGATTACCGTATTCGGCGTCGGTGGTGGCGGTGGCAACGCCGTTAACAACATGATCACCGCTGGCCTGGAAGGCGTCGACTTCGTTGTCGCCAACACGGACGCTCAGGCACTCACCATGACGAAGGCCGACAAGGTCATTCAGATGGGCGTGCAGGTTACCGAGGGCCTGGGTGCAGGTTCACAGCCTGAAGTCGGTCGCGCCGCCGCTGAAGAATGCATTGGGGAAATCGTTGATCACCTGCATGGCACGCACATGTGCTTTGTCACCGCCGGCATGGGCGGTGGTACGGGCACGGGCGCAGCGCCGGTTGTTGCCGAAGCCGCCCGCTCCAAGGGCATCCTGACCGTCGGCGTCGTCACCAAGCCGTTCCACTTCGAAGGCCAGCGCCGCATGCGCCTTGCCGAATCGGGTATCCAGGAACTGCAGAAGTCGGTCGACACGCTCATCGTCATCCCGAACCAGAACCTGTTCCGCATCGCCAACGACAAGACGACCTTCGCCGATGCCTTCGCAATGGCCGACCAGGTTCTCTACTCCGGCGTCGCCTGCATCACCGACCTGATGGTCAAGGAAGGCCTGATCAACCTCGACTTCGCCGACGTTCGCTCTGTCATGCGTGAAATGGGCCGTGCAATGATGGGTACCGGCGAAGCATCCGGCCCGGGCCGCGCAATGCAGGCCGCGGAAGCTGCGATCGCCAACCCGCTCCTCGACGAAACCTCGATGAAGGGCGCCCAGGGTCTCTTGATCTCCATCACCGGCGGTCGCGACCTCACCCTGTTCGAAGTCGATGAAGCAGCGACGCGTATTCGCGAAGAAGTCGATCCGGATGCCAACATCATCCTCGGCGCAACCTTCGACGAAGCGCTCGAAGGCCTCATCCGCGTGTCGGTCGTTGCAACCGGTATCGACCGTGGCGTGCAATCGGTTGACCTGCGTGCCGCAGAGATGCGCGCTGCGTCGAAGCCGATCATCCGCCCGTCGGCTGCCATCCCGGCTGCATCTGCACCGACTCAGCCGGCTCCGCAGCCTGCGCCTGTCATGCAGGCCGCTCCGGCACCGGTCGCACAGCCCGTTGCCCAGCAGCAGCCGGCCGTCGATCCGATCGCCGAGCAGATCCGTCTCGCAGAAGCCGAAATGGAACGCGAACTGGCCATCAACGAGCCTCAGCGCGTCGCACCGGCCCCGCAGCCTGTCGCGCAGCAGCAGGAAGAGTTCCGCCCGGCAAGCCGCCTGTTTGCCGCTCCGGCAGAACCGCAGGCTCCGGTCATGACGCGTCCTGCTCCGGTTCAGGCTCCTGTCCAGCCGCAGCCGGCCCCGGTCATGCAGCAGCCCGCCGCACCGCGTCCTGCCGCTCCGGTTTTCCGCGAGCCGGCCGCTCCGACCGTTTCGGCCACTGTCGAGCCGGTCCGCATGCCGAAGGTTGAGGACTTTCCGCCGATCGTGAAGGCCGAGATGGACCAGCGTTCGCAGCCGGTACAGCATGTCCAGGAAGAGCGTGGCCCGATGGGTCTTCTGAAGCGGATCACGAGCTCGCTCGGTCGCCGCGAGGAAGAAGAGCCGGCTCATGTCGAGCCTGCGGCACCGGCTGCACCTGTGGCGCAGCGTCGTCCGCTCTCGGCCGAAGCCAGCATGTATGCGCCGCGCCGCGGCAATCTCGACGACCATGGCCGCGCGGTTCCGCAGAGCCACCAGGAAGACGACCAGCTCGAAATTCCGGCTTTCCTGCGCCGCCAGTCGAACTGAGTTAACGACCGTTATCAAACGTGACGAGGGCCCGTGTGAACGCATCGGGCCCTTGTGCATTTCATCAACAGCCACATGCACTTAGGATCGTAACATTCCGAAACGAACAGTGATTTGGAATGGGCGGGGCGGGTGCGTAGATAGAGGATGAAAAGACGCCTGAATCAAACGGTCGAATCAAGCTTGGCCGCCTGCGAGGCGCAGAAATAACGGGCTTCCGCTGAGCGGGCGTCCGCGACAGAAGGCAAGTAGAATGACTATTGGATTGCTCGGTTTCCAGACCACCATCGCCGCACCGGTTAGCCTCAAGGGCACCGGCGTGCATTCTGGAGCCACTGTCGGAATCACCTTTCAGCCTGCCGAGGCCGGAACTGGCGTCGTGTTCAGCCGCACGCTCGAAGACGGCAGCTCCGTTGAATATCGGGCCCTTTCGGCGCATGTCGGTCCGACCGACCTTTGCACGGTTCTCGGCACTTCGCCCGCAAAATGGGTAGCGACGATCGAGCACGTCATGGCTGCCCTTTATGCGCTTGGCATCGACAACGTGGTGGTTGAGGTCGAAGGCGCCGAAATGCCGATCATGGACGGCAGCTCGGCTCCGTTCATCGATGCGATCGAACAGGTCGGCATCGTCAACCTCAGCGCAAAGCGCCGCTACATCCGCGTGCTGAAGCCGGTTCGCATTGACTCAGGCTCGTCCTGGTCGGAATTCCGTCCGCATGAAGGCACCCGCTTCGAGGTCGAGATCGACTTTACCTCGCCGCTGATCGGCCGCCAGAGCTGGAAGGGCGAACTGACGGCTGCCGCCTTCAAGCAGGAACTGTCGCGGGCACGCACCTTCGGCTTCATGCGCGATGTCGAGCGCCTGTGGGCCGCCGGCTACGCGCTGGGTTCGTCGCTTGAAAACTCGGTTGTCATCTCTGACGACGATACGGTCGTGAACGTCGAAGGCCTGCGCTACAAGGACGAGTTCGTCCGTCACAAGACGCTGGACGCCGTGGGCGACCTGGCACTGGCTGGTGCGCAGTTCATCGGTTGCTACCGCTCCTATCGTGGCGGTCACAAGATGAACGCTCAGGCGCTGCAGGCGCTGATGAGCGATCCGACGGCTTACGAAATTGTCGAGGCTCCGTCTTCGCGTTCGGCACGTGTTCGCGCCAGCGAATTTGTTCCGGTGAAGATGCCGGAACAGACGCCATCGTTTGCCTAACCAATCCATCTCCAGTCGGCTTCGCCGAATTGCTTGGCCGCTTCCTACCCGAAGCGGCCTTTTCTTTGCGCCCATGGCGATAACCTCGCCGCGTGCCACAAAAATGTATGAATGCAGCAGCATTGCGTTGCTCTCCCTTTGCTTTTATGGCTAGAACGCCTGCCTAGGCAGCGGGTTTTGACGCGCGGGACGATCGGGAACTGTCGAATGAACCATGTAAGGTCTGTTGGAATGCATAAGGCCGCGAGAATCGCGTTCGTGTCGATGGTGCTCGCTGGCGCCGGCTTTGGCGTGACCGCCTGCCAATCGGACCCGGACATCGACATCACCAAGCTCGGCCTGCAGACCGAACCGCCGGAAGTGCTGTACAATCAAGGCCTCGCCAACATGAAGGCGGGCAACCTTTCGGAAGCGAGCCGCAAGTTCGACGCCATCGAGCGGCAGAACCCGTTCACCGAGTGGGGCCGCAAGGCGCTCGTGATGAGCACCTTCACGAAGTATCGCCTCGGCCGCAATGACGACGCGATCACCACCGGCAACCGCTACATGAACCAGTATCCGCAGTCGCAGGATTCGGGCTATGTTCAATATCTCGTCGGCCTGGCTTACTCCAAGCAGATCGCTGACGTGACGCAGGATCAGCGCGCCGCCAGAAGCACGATCGAGGCGATGACCAAGGTCGTGAACAACTATCCGGATTCCGAATATGTTGAAGACGCGCAGGCGAAGATTCGCTTTGCGCGTGACCAGCTTGCCGGCAAGGAAATGCAGATCGGCCGCTACTACCTGGAGCGCAAGGAATACCTTGCCGCGATCCAGCGCTTCCGTGTCGTGGTTGAGCAGTATTCCAACACCAACCAGGTGGAAGAAGCGCTGGCGCGTCTGGTCGAAACCTATTTTGCGATGGGCATCGTGGAAGAGGCGCAGACCGCAGCCGCCGTGCTTGGCCGCAACTACCCCGACAGCCAGTGGTACGCGGACTCTTACAAGCTGCTGCAGACGGGAGGCGTCCAGCCTCGCGAAAATCGCGGCTCCTGGATTTCCAGGGCCGGGGCAAAGCTCATCGGAGCTTGAGGCAAAGCACCGCGTGATTGAGGAAACATGCTGATCCAGTTGTCGATCCGGGATATCGTTCTGATCGAGCGGCTGGATCTCGCCTTCGAAGCCGGACTGTCCGTGCTGACCGGCGAGACCGGCGCCGGCAAGTCCATCCTTCTCGACAGCCTTTCGCTTGCTCTTGGTGGCCGTGGTGACGGTGGCCTCGTTCGGCATGGCGAAGACAAGGGCCAGGTCACGGCCGTTTTCGACGTTCCCGCCAATCATGCGCTCCGTACGCTTCTTCGCGACAACGGCATCGATGATGACGGGGACCTGATCTTCCGGCGCATCCAGTCTGCCGATGGGCGTACCCGCGCCTCGATCAACGATCAGCCGGTCAGCGTGCAATTGATGCGCCAGGCGGGCCAGATGCTGGTTGAGATCCACGGCCAGCACGACGACCGAGCGCTGATCGATACAGATGCGCATCGCAATCTTCTTGATGCATTCGCCGGTCTTGGCGACGACGTGCAGCAGGTCTCGAGCCTCTACCGCGCATGGCGCGATGCCGACCGCGCTCTGAAGACCCACCGTGCCAAGGTAGAGGCCGCCGCGCGCGAGGCCGATTACATCCGCGCCTCTGTCGAGGAGCTGGAAGCGCTTTCTCCGCGTGACGGCGAAGAAGAAGAGCTCGCCGAGCAGCGCTCGCGGATGCAGAAGGTCGAACGCATCGCTGGCGACATTTCCGAGGCGTCCGAATTCCTGAACGGCAACGGTTCGCCAGTCCCGCTGATCGCCTCCCTTGTGCGTCGTCTCGAGCGCAAGAGCCACGAGGCGCCGGGCCTGCTGGAGGAAACGGTCGAATTGCTCGACCAGGCCCTCAACCATCTGTCGAATGCGCAGATGGAGGTCGAGGCGGCGCTGCGGCGGACCGAGTTCGACCCGCGGGAACTCGAACGCGTCGAGGAGCGCTTGTTCGCGCTGCGTGCTGCCGGCCGGAAATATTCTGTCGCGGTTGTCGACCTGCCGGCGCTTGCCGAAAAGATGGTTGCCGATCTCGCCGATCTCGATGCCGGCGAGGAAAAGCTTGCCGAGCTGGAGAGGGTGGCTGCGGCAGCGAAGACCGAATTCGACGAGGCGGCCGTTGCACTGTCGCAGAAGCGCCGTCATGCCGCGGAAGGGCTCGCATCCGCGGTAATGGCTGAACTTCCCGCGCTCAAGCTGGAACGCGCCCGGTTCATGGTGGAGGTGACGAGCGATCCGGATGCGGCGTCGGCCGAAGGGATCGACACGGTCGAGTTCCACGTCCAGACAAACCCCGGCACGCGGCCGGGGCCGATCATGAAGGTCGCTTCGGGCGGCGAGCTCTCCCGTTTCCTCCTGGCGTTGAAGGTGGCGCTTGCCGACCGCGGCTCGGCACCGACGCTTGTCTTCGACGAAATCGACACCGGTGTGGGTGGTGCGGTCGCGGATGCGATTGGTCAACGCCTGAAGCGGCTTTCCGACAAGGTGCAGGTGCTGTCCGTCACGCATGCGCCGCAGGTTGCCGCACGTGCCGCGACGCATCTGTTGATCTCAAAGGGACCCGCCGGCGAAGGCTCCGACAAGATTGCAACCCGCGTCGCCACCATGGAGCCGGAGCATCGCACCGAAGAGATTGCCCGCATGCTCGCCGGCGCTTCGGTGACCGACGAGGCGCGGGCTGCTGCCAAGCGATTGCTTGCTGGAAACGGCTGAGGCGTCTCTTTCCATCGCTGAAAATTGCTCTACAAAACGACTCCTCAAGTTCGAGGAGTGCGCATCATGTCTGCCGAAAAGACACCCGTGGAAAACCTCAGCGAAGAAGAGGCGGCAGCGGAGCTAGCCTTTCTCGCGGCAGAGATTGCGCGCAATGACGAGCTTTATCACGGACATGATGCGCCTGAAATTTCGGATGCCGAATATGACGCGCTGAAGCGCCGCAACGACGCGATCGAGAAGCGTTTTCCGCAACTGGTGCGCGCTGACAGCCCATCGATCAGGGTGGGGGCAGCGCCTCTGCCGACCTTCGCGCCGATTACCCATTCGCGGCCGATGCTGTCGCTCGACAACACGTTTTCGGATGAAGACGTGCGCGATTTCGTGAACTCCGTTTATCGCTTCCTCGGTCGCCTGCCGGACGGCTCGATCGCCTTTACTGCCGAGCCAAAGATCGACGGCCTTTCCATGTCGATCCGCTACGAGCTGGGGCGGCTGGTGAATGCCGCAACCCGCGGCGATGGCACCACCGGTGAGAACGTCACCGAGAACATCAAGACGATCAAGCAGATCCCGAACCGCCTGCCGGACGGCGTACCGGATGTCGTGGAGGTTCGCGGCGAAGTCTACATGACCAAGAGCGACTTCCTGGCCTTGAACGAGAAGATGGCTGCGGAGAGCAAGCAGACCTATGTGAATCCGCGCAACACGGCGGCAGGGTCGCTGCGCCAGCTTGACCCGAAGGTGACGGCAAGCCGCAACCTGAAATTTTTCGCCTATGCCTGGGGCGAGATGTCGGAAATGCCGGCCGACACCCAGATGGGCATGGTCGAGAAGTTCAAGGAATGGGGTTTTCCGGTCAATCCGCTGATGAAGCGGTTGAACGCGGTGGAAGATATTATTGCCCACTATAAGGATATCGGCCTCAAGCGCCCTGATCTCGACTACGAGATCGACGGTGTGGTCTACAAGGTAGACCAGCTCGATCTGCAGGCGCGTCTGGGCTTCCGCTCGCGCTCGCCGCGCTGGGCGACCGCCCATAAATTCCCGGCCGAACAGGCATTCACGCATGTGGAGAAGATCGATATCCAGGTTGGCCGCACAGGGGCGCTGACGCCTGTCGCGCGCCTGACGCCGGTCACGGTGGGTGGCGTGGTCGTCACCAATGCGACGTTGCACAATGAAGACTACATCAAGGGCATCGGCAATTCGGGCGAACGGATCCGTGAGGAGGAGCACGATATCCGTGTCGGCGATACCGTCATCGTGCAGCGGGCAGGGGATGTGATCCCGCAGGTGCTGGATGTCGTCATGGAAAAGCGGCCGGCCGATGCCGTCCCGTATGAGTTTCCGAAGAAATGCCCGGTCTGCGGCAGCCATGCGGTGCGCGAAAGAAACGAGAAGACGGGCAAGCTCGATTCCGTCACCCGCTGCACGGGCGGCTTCGTGTGCCGGGCGCAGGCGGTGGAGCACCTGAAACATTTCGTCTCGCGCGCCGCCTTCGATATCGAGGGGCTCGGCGCCAAGCAGATCGACTTTTTCTTTGAGAGCGACGATCCGGCTCTGCAGGTGCGCACCGCAGCCGACATCTTCACGCTGAAAAAGCGTCAGGAGGCATCTCCGCTGACGAAGCTCGAGAATATCGAAGGTTTCGGCAGGGTGAGTGTCCGCAAGCTGTTTGACGCGATCGATGAGCGCCGCTCGATCGCGCTCCATCGGCTGATCTATGCGCTCGGCATCCGCCATGTGGGGGAGACGACGGCTAAGCTTCTGGCGCGGGCCTACGGCACCTATGAGAGCTTTGAATCAGCCATGAAGAGTGCGGCTGATTTCTCCGGCGAGGCATGGCACGACCTCAACGCCATCGAAGGCATCGGTGAAGTCGTTGCCCGCGCGATCATAGAGTTCTTCAAGGAGCCGCGCAATATCGAGGTGATCGACCGGCTGCTCGCCGAAGTTACCCCGCAGGCTGCCGAACAGTTGGCCGCGAGCTCCAGCCCCGTCGCCGGCAAGACAGTGGTCTTCACTGGTTCGCTCGAAAAGTTCACCCGTGATGAAGCGAAGGCTCGTGCGGAAAGCCTCGGCGCCAAGGTGGCAGGGTCAGTGTCGAAGAAGACCGACTATGTGGTGGCGGGGCCGGGAGCCGGCTCCAAGCTGGACAAGGCGCGAGAGCTCGGCGTTGCGGTGATGGACGAGGATGAGTGGCTAGCCTTCATCGGCGGCTGAGCGGCCGCTGATCTTTGCCGAATCGCTCCGGCGTCTGTAAGCAATGGGCGGGACTACACGGGGCCGACCATTGAAAACCATCGCCATCGATTTCGAAACCGCCAATGAACAGCGTGGCAGCGCCTGTTCGGTCGGGCTTGCCTGGATCGAGGACGGCGAGGTGGTTCGGGTCGAGGAGCGGCTGATCCGCCCAAAGGACATGCGGTTCTCGTCCTTCAACATAGCCGTCCATGGCATCAGGCCGGAGCATGTCGAGGATGCCGGCGAGTTTCCTGAGGTGATGGACGAATTCGCCGATGACTTTCGCGGTGCGACGATGATCGCGCATAACGCTGCGTTTGACTTCAGCGTCTGGCGCGCCTGCCTCGATCTCTACCGGCAGCATTATCCGGAGCTTTCCTACCTCTGCAGCGTCAAGATGGCGCAAAAGGTCTGGCCGCACCTTGGATCGCACAAGCTGAACGTCCTTGCTCAGCATCTTGGCTTGCGTTTCGCGCATCACAATGCGGCTGAAGACGCCGCGGTCTGCGCCAAGGCGGCAATCGCGATTACCCGTTCGCTAGGGGTCGCGCATGTGCGCGATGTGCCCTCGATGATCGGCATGAAGATCGGCCAGCTTTTCGCGGGCGGCTATGCTCCCTGCACCATTCGGTTGAAGTAGCTCAAGGCTGCTTGTTTCGCGGCCGGCTAATCCTATCTCTGATCACGTATCGTTTACCGGAGATAGCCCGCATGAACCGCCTCAGCAGATTTCTATCCACCCTCATAGTCGCGGCAGGTGCTTTGACGCTGCCGGCGTCTGCGCAGGTGGTGGGCGAGGTGGGTGTCGACTGGATCGGCAATGACATCATCATCGAAGCGGTGCCCGATCCGCAGATCAAGGGCGTCACCTGCCACGTCACCTATTTCGAGCGTGGGATCATTGACCGACTGAAAAACGGCAACTGGTTCGAGGATCCGTCGAACAACTCGATTTCGTGCCGCCAGACGGGCCCGATCGAGATCGACAAGATCAACCTTGGCAAGGGCGGCGAGGAGGTGTTCCGGCAGGGCCGTTCGCTGATCTGGAAGGATCTGCTCGTCAAGCGCATCTACGACAAGACGAATGACACGCTGATCTACCTGGCACATTCGCGCCAGGTCGTGGACGGCTCGGCCAAGATGGCGATTTCCACCATTCCGCTCTACGGCCAGGAAGTGACCTGGAAAAACGGCAAGCCATGAGGTGACACGGCAGGCGCCGCGTCGTCGTCGAGTGGTTTCTCGGCTTAGGCTGCTTCGCGCGACAGTTCGTCAGCGATGACGGTATCGAGATTGAGGAAGCAGACCATGGTCTTTTCCAGCGCCACGATGCCGCGGCAGAAAGCGCGCTGCGTTTCCGGAATGATTTCCGGCGCCGGCTGCAGGTCTTCACCCTTGATCGTCATCATGTCGGAGACCTGCTCGACCAGGAGGCCCACCAGCTTTCCGCGGATGTCGGTGACGATGATGGCCGAACGTTCCGAAGGTTCGGTCATCTTCATGCCGAGGCGGCAGGCCATGTCGATTACGGGAATCACGGCGCCACGCAGGTTGATGAGGCCCAGTACGTATGGTGGCGTGTGGGGCATCGGCGTCACCGGAGCCCAGCCGCGAATTTCGCGGATCGCCATGATATCGATGCAGAATTCCTGGTCACCAAGGTGGAACGAGACAATCTCGAGATAGGCACCGGACTGCTTGATGGCGTTCGTCATGTCAGAATTCCCATTTCCGTCGTTGGGATTGGTTTATCAGCTAGACGTTAATGCACGGCTAATCTTGTTTGACGGTTGCGTCCTCTTCCTCAAGGGCGGCAAGCGTTGTAGAATTGGGTGATGAGCACGAGCCACCTTCCGATCATGATGGGTTTCGGCCTCCTCCTTCTCGGGATTGGTGGCGCGGCCTTCTATGGCTGGATGCAGCATGGCTCCTCCATCCTGCTGTCGCTTGCGGAAACCGGGATGTCCTGGTGCTTCTGATGCCACCGGCGGGTGGGACAAATCAGCGCTTTTGACCTTCAAACAGTTTGTTGAGTTGCGCGGCGCAGACTTGGGGTTTAGGCCACGCATCAACGGATGCTCCCTCACGCGCTGAAACCGACGAGTTACTGATGAAGACCTTTCGCATTGTTCTTTGGATCGCAGTGGTGGCGCTGGCTGGGGTGCTGGTCTTCCTGACGCTTACCATCACGCAGTCCAAGCAGCAGTTGGCCGAAGGACCGTTCGGCGTACCGTTCCAGCTCGTTGCGCAGGATGGCCAGCCGATTACCGAGAAGGCGTTCCAGGAGAAGCCAACGGCGCTGTTCTTCGGCTTTACCCATTGCCCCGAAGTCTGCCCGACGACGCTGTTCGAGTTGAACGGCTGGATGCATAAGGTCGATCCGGACGGCACCAAGCTCAACGGCTTCTTTGTCAGCGTTGACCCCGAACGCGACACACCGGAATTGCTTGGCCAGTACGTGTCCAACGTCACCGACCGGGTGAAGGGCATTTCGGGCCCGCCTGCGAAGGTGAACGAGATGGTGAAGGGCTTCAAGGTTTATGCCAAGAAGGTGCCTGTTGATGAGAAGGACCCGGACGGCGACTACACCATGGACCACACGGCATCCGTTTTCCTGCTCGATAACGGCGGCCGGTTTGCCGGCACGATCGCTTATGGCGAGAATCCGGACACGGCGATCAAGAAGCTTGAGAACCTCATCAACGGCTGACGCCTTGAAGCCGGGGCCGATTGTGTGGCAATCCTCCGGCATCCAAATATTTGCAGTGAGACCCACCCTTGAGCGAAATCCGCCTTTACGTCACGTCCACCGAAAAGGGTGCGGCCGAGATTCTCGATATCTTGAGCGAGGTCTTCGGTGAGGAAGATTTCGCCATCGCCACCACCGAGGTGGACGAGAAGCGGGACATCTGGGAAGCCTCCGTTTACATGATGGCCGAGGACGAGGACATGGTGCGCGAGCGCGTGGCCGAAGGTCTTCGTCATGCCTTCCCGGATGCTGTCATCGAACGCGAAGTCATCCCCGATGTAGATTGGATTGCCAAGTCACTGGAGGGTCTGAAGCCTGTCAGGGCAGGGCGGTTTCTGGTGCACGGTTCCCACGATCGCGACAAGGTGAGGGTGAACGATCTCGCGATCGAGATCGAAGCCGGCCAGGCGTTTGGCACCGGTCACCACGGTACCACGGCCGGCTGCCTGGAGATGATCGAACAGGTGGTGCGGGCGCGTCCCGTTCGCAACGCCTTGGATCTCGGCACCGGCAGCGGCGTGTTGGCGATCGCCGTGCACAAGCTGAAGCCGGTGCCTGTGCTCGCAACCGATATCGATCCCGTCGCCGTGCGGGTGGCGAAGGAAAATGTGCGCAGCAACGGCATTGCGAGCGGGATCAGCCTGGAAACGGCGCCCGGCTTCCATTCGCCAGCGTTTGATCGCCACGGCCCCTTCGATCTCATCATCGCCAATATCCTGGCTCGCCCCTTGATCAAGATGGCGCCGCAGCTGGTGGCGCATCTGGCGCCCGGCGGCTCGGTTATCCTATCGGGGATCTTGGCGGAGCAGCGCTGGAAGGTTCTGGCGGCCTATAGCGGCGTTCGCCTCAGCCATATCCGCACGATCTGGCGCAACGGCTGGGTGACTATCCACCTGCGCAAGGACTGAGCCCGGCGCGAACAAGTTTGATAGTTGAAAGCAAAGAAAAAGCGGCACTTGGAGGTGCCGCTTCAGATCAGCTGTGAGGCCGATCATGTCCGCGAGCTGTGGGAGGAACTGCTCGAGCGGACCTCGTATTCTGAAAGCGCAGGCGGATGAGGGAGGAGATCTCCGCCCGTGCCTTGGATCAGAATACGTAGCTTTGTGCACCCTTGCGGCGGAGTTCTTCGCGGCTGGTGCCGAGGCCCTTCAGGGTCTCGTCGTCGAGGCCGAGCAGGGCGCCATTAACATAACGGGCAACCTGACGTTCGCGGGCTTCGACGACACGGTTCAAAGCATTGCGGAAGAAGGAGCTTGCCATGATGATGATCCTTTGGAGGCGGGCCTTGTTCGGCGCCCGTCTGATGATCCGTATATAGCTAATGCTGCAGCGCACAGTCAGAGGGGCTGTTACAATGGTGCCATGCATCATCTGCATGGGTGTCGGCTGAGCTGCCACCTGATGCGGCAGCTGCTGCTCAAGATGACGGCATCGTGGGTGCTGGCAGAGCACGCCCGACTTCAGCTAACATATGGCATATCGCAAGAATCAGACGCGGGTCCTGTTCATGTTCCAATCCTTTGAAGTCAAATCCACCCCACAGTTCGGGCGAGGCCGCGTCCAGTCCTTGCGCGCGAAGTTCGTTGAGCTCGGAATCGATGGTTTCCTGGTGCCGCGTGCCGATGAATACCAGGGCGAATATGTGCCGCCATGCGCCGAGCGCTTGTCGTGGTTGACGGGTTTTACGGGCTCCGCTGGCATGGCGCTGATCACGCAGCGCGAGGCGGTGGTCTTTGTGGATGGCCGTTATGTCACCCAGCTTGCGGAGCAGGTTGACCAGGAGGTGTTTACCGGCGGTGATCTCGTCAACGAGCCGCCGCATGTCTGGCTGCCGCGAAATGCGCAGAAAGGCTTTCGCCTGGGCATCGACCCGTGGCTGCATGCCGGTGCGGAAGTGCGCCGCCTCGAAAAAGCGTTGGCCGAAATCGGTGGGCAGCTGGTGCTGCTCCCCATAAATCCGCTCGATGCGCTCTGGACGGATCGCCCGGCGGAACCTCTCGGCGCCGTCGCCATCCAGAAACATGAGCATGCGGGGATTCTGGCTACGGAAAAGATCGCGAAGATTGCCGCTCAGGTGAAGGACAAGGGGGCGGCGGCTGTCGTCATCACCGATCCGTCCTCCGTTGCTTGGATCTTCAATATCCGTGGCGAGGACGTACCGCACACGCCGCACCCGCTTTCGCGGGCGATCATCTCGGCCGACGGCAAGGCCGAGATCTTTCTCGACAAAGCAAAGACTGGGATTGAGCAGACCGCATACCTTGCGCAGATGGCGGACCAGTGTGCGCCTGCAGAATTTCTCGACCGCCTTTCGGCTCATGCCGCCAATGGCGGAAAGCTGCTCGTTGATCCGGATCTTGCACCTCTCGCCGTGACCGAGGCGATCGCCGCTGCCGGTGGCGAAGTGCTGGAAGCAACCGACCCTGCCAAGCTGCCGCGCGCCTGCAAGAACCAGGCGGAACTGGAAGGTTCGGCGAAAGCGCATCTGCAGGATGGCGCGGCCATGGTGGAGTACCTGTACTGGCTCGACAGCCAAACGTCGGGTACGCTGACAGAAATCGATGCGGTGAAGGCGCTGGAAGCTGCGCGTGCTCGCGTCGGCCAGAACATGCAGAACCCGCTCAAGGACATTTCCTTCGAAACGATTTCCGGTGCCGGCGAACATGGCGCGGTGATCCACTACCGGGTCAGCACGGAAACCGACCGCAAGCTCAATGCGGGAGAGCTTTTCCTCGTTGATTCAGGCGCCCAATATGTCAACGGCACCACGGATATCACCCGCACGGTTGCGATCGGCGAGGTGCCGGACGAGCAGAAGCGTTTCTTCACGCTGGTGCTGAAAGGCATGATTGCGATCAGCACCGCCCGTTTCCCGAAAGGAACGCGAGGGTGCGACCTCGATCCTCTGGCGCGGATTGCGCTCTGGAAGGCGGGTGCGGACTATGCACATGGCACTGGCCACGGCGTGGGCTCATATCTTTCGGTCCACGAAGGGCCGCAGCGGATTTCGCGGCTTGCAACGCAGGAACTTCTGCCCGGCATGATCCTGTCCAACGAGCCGGGCTATTATCGTCCCGGTTCCTTCGGGATCCGCATCGAGAACCTGGTCTTCGTGAAGGCGCCGGAAGATATCGCTGGGGGCGACCAGCCGATGCTGTCGTTCGAAACGCTGACATGGTGCCCGATCGATCGGCGGCTTGTCGTGACGTCGATGCTGACGGTCGAGGAACTCGACTGGCTGAATGCCTATCATGCGGACGTGCGTGAAAAATTGCTGCCGCTTCTGGATGACGCGGCGGTCAAGGACTGGTTGGTGAAGGCGACCGAACCGCTCGCCTGATCAGAGCCCGAAGAGGTGGCGGCAGACCATGGCCGCCGCCCATCCGGCGCCGAGCATCAAGAGGCCCGGGTAACGCAGGCTGACGACCATTGCGACGAACATGGCGATCTTGAAGTCCCAGCCGCCGTTGAAGAAGGCGGGCGCCACAAGCGTCGTCAGGACGGCCGCAGGCACCGCATTCAGCGCCTGCTCGACACGCGGCGGGATCGTGTTCATCCGCGTGATCAGGATGTAGCCGCCGATGCGCGTGAGGAAGGTCGCGACTGCAGCCGCAAGAATGAGGAGCGACATTTCGAGGGAGACCTGGAAATCCATCTTACGTCTCCGCCTCGGTTGCTGCTGCCGGTACCTCGCCAACCACCTCCTGCTGTAGCGGCAAGGCTGCGGCAACAATGACGCCAACGGCTGCCCCGATGCTGACATGCCAAGGCGAGCCGACGAAATGGTAACCGAGCACTGAGCCTGCCGCACTGGCGATGACGGTCGGGTAGAAACCGGGCTTGCGGCGGAAGCCTACAACAAGGCCGAGGAAGTAGATCGGCAGAAGCGCGTCGATTGCGAAAACACGTGGGTCGCCCATCATTCGCCCGAAGAAGGCGCCGACCATGCTGAAGAACAGCCATGGGAAATAGATCGTGCCACCAAAGCCGATATACCAGGCGAAGCTGACGCCCCGCCCGCTTTCGCCCCGGTTGACGCCTTCGGCAAACTGCGGGTCGGTGAGCAGGAAGAAGGCGAAGAACTTCTGCAACGGCGTGAAATGGGTGATGAAGCGGGCAAGCGCCGCCGAGTAGAGAATGTGGCGGAAGTTGACGGCGAAGACCGATAGCACCACGAGCCAGGGTGCAACATGGTGGCCGAACAGTTCGATGCCCACCAACTGGCTGGCGCCCGCATAAACGATGGCGCTCATCAGGCCGGCTTCGGCGACCGAGAGGCCATTGTCGGCGGCGACGGCGCCAAACAGCACCGCGAATGGCGCAGAGGAAAGGGCGATGATCATGCCGCCCTTCAGCCCCTCGCTCAGTTCATTACGATTCATTATGGAGTTCCCTTCGCCCCGGCTTTAGGGCCACGGGTTCTCCGGTGCAATTCAATTGGGCTGATAGGACAATCGATTCCGCTGAACTATTGCATCAGCAAGTCAGTCGGAAAGGATGTCGCTGCTGTTGCAGATGGCGATGCCGCGCGACTGCATTTCCTCGATTGCGGCCCGCACGGCCTGCGGATCTATGCCGCGGCTGGCGTCCTCAATGAAGCGCACCTTGACGTTCGGTAGCATCTCGATTGCGTCGAGCGCGGAGAACTTGACGCAATAATCGGTGGCGAGGCCACAGATGTCGAGTTCCGTCACCTGCTGCGCCCTGAGGTAACCGGCGAGGCCGGTGACCGCCGCCTGGTCATTGTCCCGGAAGGCAGAGTAGCTGTCGACGGCAGGGTTCTCGCCCTTCTGCTGGATGTAGTCCACTGCATCGATATTGAGATCGGGGTGAAACTCGGCATCGGGTGTACCCTGAACGCAGTGATCCGGCCACATGACCTGCGGGGTGCCGCAGAGTTCGCCCATCTCGAAAGGCTTTTTTCCTTCATGCTGGGAGGCAAAGCTGCCGTGGTTTTCCGGATGCCAGTCCTGCGAGGCGACGATGACATCGTAACCGCCATCCTCGATGAGGCGGTTTGCGACCGGCACGACTTCGTCGCCGTGGGGAACCGGCAGGTTTCCACCCGGACAAAAACCGTTCTGGATATCGACGAGCAGCAGCGCCTTCATCAGCCATTCCTCCTTCGCTTGGAAATACCATGCCAAGGGGGCGGCTCCCAGGCAACCATATTCAAGTCTCTGCGGGTGGTTCAGCCCAGAAGAACGTGACTCGATTTCAGTTGAAGTTGCAGGTTCTTGTGGCTAAGAAACAACAGTTGAGGGACGTGGACGCCTTAATCTGCACGCGATGGTCATGCCATTGCCGCATTTCGGCTAAACTTCCGGCCGCATGCTCTTTTAACCATTCGACTGAAGTTCAGAATCGGGGCGGCGTAAAGACATTGGTTACCATATCCGTTCATTCTCACATTCGAGCTGATGGCTTGGGTGAGGGACGTAATCCTTCAGCCCGACCGGGTCACAGCCTTTGTGTCGGCAGCCTTGCGCAAGCATGGGCCGCCTGTGTGAGTAACGGTTTGGGTAACGAGTGATGGCGGGTTCGGTTCCGAAAGCAGTCCATGGCAAGCAGGTTCGCAAGACGACTGCACGCCGGAAGAAATCCCGCTCCCTTCTGACAAATGTCGCACTTGGCGTGGGTATGACGGTGGGCGCGCTCGTCTGCGCCTCCATGGCCACGATGGCGACAGCGGTCAAACCAGCCTCCGAAGTAAAGATCAATGTGGCGATGCCGAAGCCGGCCGCCACGATGGCATCGCTCGGCAAGGTCGCGCTTGCCGCTGGCCACCTGAGCCGCGGCCCCATCGACATAGACGTGAATAAGTTCTCGCGGCTTCCGGGCAGCAGTCCGGCCGAGCCGAAGGCTGGTCGCCTTGAAGGTGCCGCGGCCGCAGCACTCGCCGCGCGGCGCCCGGAACCTGCCGATGTTCAGGTTGCGCTGCAGGCGGCTCTTGCGAGCGCCGCCCGCAACCGCGCAATGGACCAGCAGTTCGCAGCGCTCGAGAAAAGCCGCCCGGGCGCGGACCAGGTCCGCTCCATCCTGGGTTCCGCGATGGCGAGCCTCGTGGTCGTGGCACCGCGCGGCGACAGCAGCCTGCCAGACCTGATCCAGGATGCGGCGCCGGCCACCTCGGTTGCCGAGCTCAAGGACATGAAGCCGGTCGAAATGGCCGCGTTGGAAGATACTTCTCTTGAGGAGGAGACGGAAGAAACCGTCGTCGCCTCGCTGCCCGAGCCTGCTCCGGTGGAAACCCACTCTCTGCCGAAGTCTGGCCCGCTGCCGGTAATCCGTCCGTCGACATCGCTCGCACAGGCTGAAAAGCCGGCGAAGCCAAATGCGCTGGCTGCCATCGCCGCTGTTGCGCCGCAAAAGCCGCGTGGCAACGATGACGACAAGCCGACTGCGCTTGCCTTTGCCAAGCCCGACAACCCGATGCGCCAGGAGCCGTCGCGTCCGGCGCCGTCTGCGCCGAGCTGGCCCGGCATCGGTTCGAAGGTCGCCATCTACGACATCACCAACGGTGTTGTTCACATGCCGAACGGCACGAAGCTCGAGGCGCATTCCGGCATCGGCAGCATGCGTGACAACCCGAAATATACCCATGTAAAGATGCGTGGGCCGACCCCGCCCGGCACCTACAAGCTTTCCATGCGCGAGAAGCTATTCCACGGCGTTGCCGCAATCCGCCTGACTTCCGTTGATGGCAAACATCCGCAGAACCGTACAGGTCTTCTCGCTCACAGCTACCTGCTGCGCGTGAAGGGTGACTCGCATGGCTGCGTTGCCTTTGCCCAGTACGACAAGTTCCTGAAGGCTTTCCAGCGCGGCGAGATCACGCACATGGTGATTGTGCCCAAGTGGGACGGCAAGCGCCCGGGCGGCGGCTCCAACGGCAACTTCCTTGCCAAGCTTTTCAGCGGCAGCGACGCCTGACCTTGAAGAAAGCCGCTGGCTTGCCAGCGGCTTCAACCACTTGTCCCAATCCGGTTACCCGAGAAGGTCGCGTGCGGCGCGCATGAAGATCCGTGTGCCGATCGGGATGAGATCGTCCGGAAAATCGTAGTTCGGGTTGTGCAGGGCTGCGAGATTTTCGCCGGCCCCGAGGAAGAACATGGCGGATTTCGAGACCGCCGCAAAGCGCCCGAAATCCTCCGATGCCCGCAAAGCCAGCCCCGGCTCGTGGCTTATGCCCTCGGCCTCCAGCGCCGCACGCAGGATCCTCGTTGCTTCCGGGCTGTTTTCCGAGTGGTCGAAGATGTCGTGATATTCCAGCTGGAATTCCAGCTCGCCATCGCCCGCCACCTTCCGAACCAGCGTTTCCGCCGTGTTCGTCAGGGTCGCCATCTCGTCGTCAGTGATGGTGCGCAGCGTTACCCAGACTTCGGCGTAACCGGGCGCGATGCCGAAAGCAGGTTCGCCGATCACCGCATGCGTCACGGTCGCAAGCACCAGATCCTCGCCCGCGACCGTGCCGCGGCTAAGGCTTGTCAGGGCGGTCATCAACTGCGCCACGGCAGGGGCAGGCGAGATGCCTGTTTCCGGCATGGAGGCATGCGCGGTGCGGCCCGACAGCTTGATCTTCAGGCCGCGCGAGGCGCAGTTGACCACGCCTTCCTTCAGCCAGACATGCCCGAGCGGCAGGCCCGGAAAGTTGTGCAGCGAAAAGCTGTAGTCCGGCTTCACCTTGGAAAAACGCTCGTCCGCCAGAACGGCGGCAGCGCCCGAACCATCCTCCTCCGCCGGCTGGAACATGAGCACGACGCGTCCGCTCTTCGGCCGCTCGCGCCCGAACTGGCGACCGAGCGAGGCAAGTATCGCCGTGTGCCCATCATGGCCGCACATATGGCTCTTGCCGGCGATCTTGGAGCGGTGTGGGAGGTCGCTGATCTCCTCGATAGGCAACGCGTCGAGTTCGGAGCGGAAGAGCACGGTGGGGCCGGGCTTGCCGCTGTCGTATACGGCGGCGACACCGGTGCCGCCGAGGCCGGAAATCACCTGGTCCGGGTTGGTCGGCGCCAGGAAAGCCTGGACTTCGGCGGCGGTCGCCACTTCCTCACGAGAGACTTCCGGCATGGAGTGCAGCTTGCGCCGCCAGGCCGTCAGCTCGATCATGTCTTGGTTGGTGAGATACATGGCCGCCTCCGCACGAATGGATCCTCTGGTTTCAGAGGTAACCGGGGTGGCCTGTTTCTGCAAGCAAAGTGGGGTGGGCGCTATGCCCGCTCCACAAATCCCTCCAGCACCCGCTTTTGTCCGGCGCGGTCGAAATCGATCGTCAGCTTGTTGCCTTCGATGGCCGAGATATTGCCGTTGCCGAACTTGATGTGGAAGACCCGGTCGCCGACGGAGAACTGCGACGGCACGTCCGCCACCGATTTTGCGACCAGTTCGCCGTCGATGGTGCGGCCACGAGGTCCGCTTTCGCCGTAACCGATCCGCTCGATCGAATGGCCGGAGCGGCTGCCCCAGTTGTCGCGGGTCGCGTCGGTTTTGTTGGCCTGGGCGCGTTTCCAGCCGGGCGTCGAATAACTGTTGGCGAAGGGATCTGCCTTGTCGAAGCGCGACTGGCCATAACCGCCGCGACCGCCGTATCCGCCGTAGTTGGTTTCGGAGGCTGCGACATCCACGTGCGCCTGCGGCAACTCATCCAAGAAACGTGACGGCATGGTCGACTGCCAGAGGCCATGGATGCGCCGGTTGGACACAAACCAGATATGGCAGCGGCGCTTGGCGCGGGTGATGCCGACATAGGCGAGGCGGCGTTCTTCTTCGAGCCCGGAACGTCCGCCTTCATCGAGCGCCCGCTGGTGCGGGAAGAGGCCTTCCTCCCAACCGGGCAGGAAGACGGTGTCGAATTCCAGCCCCTTGGCGGAATGCAGCGTCATGATCGAGACGGCGTCGAGGTTTTCGTTCTGCTCGGCGTCCATGACAAGCGACACGTGCTCCAGGAAGCCGCGCATGCTCTCGAATGCTTCCATCGAGCGGATGAGTTCCTTCAGGTTTTCCAGCCGGCCCGGTGCTTCTGCCGATTTGTCGGCCTTCCACATGTCGGTATAGCCGCTTTCTTCCAGGATCTGTTCCGCCAGGTCGAGATGCGGAGTCGATTCAAGCCGTTGACTCCAGTTCCTGAAGCTTTGCACGACATCGAACAGCGCCTTGCGTGGCTTGGGCTTCAACTCGTCGGTCTCGACGATATCGGCAGCGGCCTGCAGCATCGGGATGTCACGGGCACGGGCGTAGTCATGGAGGTAACGGATCGTGGTATCGCCCAGCCCACGCTTTGGCGTGTTGACGATGCGCTCGAAGGCGAGGTCGTCGGCGGGCTGGCAGACCAGGCGGAAATAGGCCATGGCGTCGCGGATCTCGAGCCGCTCATAGAAGCGCGGACCGCCGATGACGCGGTAGTTGAGGCCAAGTGTGACGAAGCGGTCTTCGAACTCGCGCATCTGGAAGGAGGCGCGCACCAGGATCGCCATGTCGTTCAACGCATGCTTCTTGCCCTCGCTTCCCGGAATGCCGTCGCCACGCTGCAGCCGCTCGATCTCTTCGCCGATTGCACGGGCCTCTTCTTCCGAGTCCCAGGCCGCGTGCACCATCACCTTTTCGTCATCAGGGTTTACCCGATCCGTGAAAAGCGTCTTGCCGAGCCGGCCTTCGTTATGGGCAATCAGGTGGCCGGCCGTGCCGAGGATATGTTCGGTCGAGCGGTAGTTGCGCTCCAGCTTGATAACCTTGGCGCCGTGGAAATCCTTTTCGAAGCGCAGGATATTATCCACTTCCGCGCCGCGCCAGCCATAGATCGACTGGTCGTCGTCACCCACGCAGCAGACGTTCTGCGGCACGCCCTGCGGTCGTTGCGCCAGAAGCCGCAGCCACATGTATTGCGCCGTGTTGGTGTCCTGGTACTCGTCGACGAGGATGTATCGGAACCGCTGGTGATATTCCTTCAGGAGGTCCGGCGTCTTGCGGAAGATCGCGATCGGGTGGAGCAGCAGGTCGCCGAAATCGCAGGCATTCAAGGTGCGAAGGCGCGCCTGGTAGGCGGCGTAAAGTTCGCGACCTTTGCCATTGGCGAAGGCGCGAGCGTCACCCTCAGGAATGTCGGCAGGCAACAGGCCCTTGTTCTTCCAGGTGTCGATCATGCCGGCGAACTGCTTGGCCGGCCAGCGCTTGTCATCGAGCCCTTCCGCCTGGATCAATTGCTTGATCAGCCGCACCACGTCATCGGTGTCGAGAATGGTGAAGTTGGAGCGCAGCCCTGCCAATTCCGCGTGGCGGCGCAATAGCTTGACGCCGATCGAGTGGAAGGTGCCAAGCCACGGCATGCCTTCCACGGCACCACCGACCAGCATGCCGATGCGCTCCTTCATCTCGCGGGCAGCCTTGTTGGTGAAGGTCACCGCCAGGATCTGGCTCGGGAAGGCTTTCCCGGTTGCAAGGATGTGGGCGATGCGGGTGGTGAGCACGCGCGTCTTGCCGGTGCCGGCGCCTGCGAGCACGAGCACGGGGCCATCCGTCGTTTCAACGGCTTCCCGTTGCTCCGGATTAAGGCCCGAAAGATAATCGGGCGCCTCGCGTTGGCCACCGCGTGCGGCCATGGCGCGGGCAGCGATACCCAAACCGCCTGCGGCAGCCTGAGGCCGTTCTCCCGGCGCTTGCGGCTTGCGCGCTGCCGGTTCGTCTTCGTCACCGAAGAACGGAATGTCGTCGAAACTGTTAGTCATGCGGCCAATGTAATGATTCGGGCCCGAAAGGCTAGGAAGCGTTCTTCTTTTATTCCCAGTCTTTCCGCAAGAGGCGGCTAAAGTGTGTCGGGAGCATGCATCCCGCACATGGCGGGAGCGTCGGCTGCATGTTCTTCGGGCATGGGAAAGGCAGATGAAACTGAATTTTCCGTGATATTACAATTTCGTAAGAAAGCCCCTGGAGGCATTGCTTACGGCTCTGAATCGGCGATATTTGGCAGGCCTTAGAATATCATGCGCGACATGCAACCTCTGGAGTTTTGAATGCGGATTTGGAAACAACTATTCCTCTGTCTTGTGCTGCTTGCGGCAGCACTTGGACTCTGGATTTACATGGTTCCATCCGCAGGCCAGACGCTGGCAGGCTGGGGCGTTCCGCAACCGGTGCTGGCGGCCATCACCTCTCCATCCGAGGATGTATCTGCCGCTAAGGAGCCTGCAGCCGGTGGGCCGCGCAATGGCGGGCAGGCTGCTGCGAACGGTCCGGAGCCAGGACGCGGCCAGGACGGACCCGGTGGTCCGGGCGGGGCAAACCGCGCCACGCTCGTTTCGGTCCAGCCGGTGAAGATCGGTGTTGTCAATGACCAGTTGTCGGCAATCGGCAGCGGCCAGGCGGTGCAGACCGTCGTGGTCATGCCGCAGGCATCGGGCACCATCAACGAGATCATGGTCACCGCCGGCCAGAAGGTCGAGAAGGGCCAGGTGCTGGCACGTCTCGACGATGACGAGCAGATCATCGAGCGCGACAAGGCGCAGGTCGCGCTGAAGAGCGCCCAGGAGAAGTCAGCCTCCTACAAGAACCTCCAGTCGGTCGCGCGGCTTGACGTTCTTGATGCCCAGATCGCCGAACAATCAGCCAAGCTGGCGCTTGCCACGGCCGAGCTCAACCTGAAGCGTCGCGATATCGTGGCGCCCATCGAGGGTATTGCCGGCATCGTCCCGGTCAATGTCGGCGACAATGTCACCACCCAGACCAGCATCGTGACGATTGACGACAGGTCAGCGATCCTCGTCGACTTCTGGGCACCGGAGCGTTTTGCCGTGGCGATCGAGCCCGGCCAGGCGGTGGAGGCAAGCGCTATCGCACGGCCCGGCCAGGTTTTTGCTGGCACGGTCGATGCGATCGACAACCGCGTCGATCCGGCGAGCCGGACCATGCGCGTACGCGCCCGGATTGAAAACCCGAAGGACGAGCTGCGCGCAGGCATGTCCTTCAGCGTCACCATGCGCTTCAAGGGCGAACAGTTCCCGGCCGTTGATCCTCTCTCGATCCAGTGGGACAGCGAAGGTTCATACGTCTGGCAGATCAAGGACAACAAGTCCTACAAGACGCGGGTTCGCGTCGTGCAGCGCAACCCGGATGCGGTTCTTGTCGAAGCCGAGCTGAAGGAAGGCGACCGCGTTGCCACGGAAGGCCTGCAGCGGGTGCGTGACGGCGCGCCGGTGCGCATCGGCGGTGCTCAGGAAACGGCGGAGGTCGCTAGCCAATGAAGTCCGACACGCCCGTGATCGAGCAGCCCGAAGAAGAACAGGTCGACGTCGCGCGGACCGGCCAGAGCTTTACCGCGCTGTTCATCCGCCGGCCGGTGCTTGCCGCCGTGCTCAATACTCTTCTGGTCGTTGCAGGCCTTGCAGCGCTTGCCGGTATCGAAGTGCGCGAACTGCCGGATGTCGACCAGCCGGTCATTACCGTTCGCACCAATTACGACGGCGCGTCGCCGCAGACCATGGACCAGGAGGTCACGCAGGTCATCGAAGGCGCGGTCGCACGCGTTTCTGGCCTGAAGGCACTGTCGTCCCAGTCGCAGTTCGGCTCCAGCCGCGTCACCATGGAATTTTCCGACACGGTGGACCTGTCGGAAGCTGCAAACGATGTGCGCGATGCCGTCGGCCGCGTTCGCAACCGGCTTCCGGACGAGGTCGATGAGCCGCGTATCGTCAAGGCGGATGCCAATTCCGAGGCGATCATGCGCCTTGCCGTCACTTCGTCGACGCTGTCGATGGATGACCTCACGCAGCTCGTCAACAATGAGATCATCGACAGGCTTGCCGCCGTCGAAGGCGTGGCAGACGTCGAGCTTTATGGCGACCAGGAGAAGATCTTCCGCGTTGATGTCAACCAGGAAGCCCTCGCCGGCCGCGGGCTGACGGTTGCCGATGTGTCGCGGGCGCTGGCCAGTGCTGCGCTGGACGTGCCGGCCGGCTCGCTGCAGAGCCGCACCCAGGACATCGTGGTGCGTGCCACGGCCAACCTGACGAAGCCGCAGGATTTCGAAAACGTCCTCGTCGCCCCGAATGTACGACTGCGCGATGTCGCGACGGTGGAACTGGGTCCCGATGACGGCAACACGGTGCTGCGTTCGAACGCGGTCCAAGGCGTTGGTCTTGGTATCATCCGCCAGGCGCAGTCGAACACGCTCGACATTTCGGAAGGCGTGAAGAAGGCGGTGGCCGACATGGCCAACATCCTGCCTGAAGGCACGCGCCTCATCGTCACCAGCGACGACGCGATCTTCATCCAGGGAGCGTTGCATGAGGTGGAGATCGCGCTTGCCCTCTCGGCGAGTGTCGTTCTCCTCGTCATCTGGCTCTTCCTGCGTGACTGGCGCGCGACGCTGATCCCGGCGCTCACCATGCCGGTGGCGCTGATCGGCACGCTCGTGGCGATCTATCTCATCGGCTTTTCGATCAACATCCTGACGCTGCTCGCCATCGTTCTGGCCACGGGCCTCGTGGTCGACGACGGTATCGTCGTGCTCGAGAATATCGTGCGACGGCGGTCCGAAGGCATGGGGCCAAGGGCTGCGGCGGTGCTCGGCACGCAGGAAGTGTTCTTCGCGGTTCTGGCGACGACAGCGACACTTGCTGCCGTGTTCATTCCGCTCTCCTTCCTTCCCGGCCAGATTGGCGGACTGTTCAAGGAATTCGGTTTCGTTCTGGCGCTCGCGGTCGGGCTGTCCTCGATCACCGCCCTGACGCTTTGCCCGATGCTTGCCTCGCGCATGCTGACCAAGCCGATGTCCGAAGATCACGGTTTCCTGGGCGCAATCGGCAACGGCTTCGCCCGTATCTACATGCGCGCGCTGCGCTTCTGCCTGAATGCGCCGCTTGTCGTGATCGTGTTTTCGGCGATCTTCGCCTTCGCCTCCTACATGGTCTTCGGACAGGTCACCAATGAGCTCACGCCGCGAGAGGACCGCGCTTCGGTGATGCTGCGGCTGACGGCGCCGCAGGGCGTTAGCCTCGATTACACGCGCGACCAGATGCAGCGCGTCGAGGAATATCTCGAGCCGCTGCGCGAAGCCGGTGAAGTCACCAACATCTTCTCCATCTCCGGTTTCGGCAGCAACAAGAATAGCGGTTTCATGGTTCTCACGCTGGCACCGTGGGGTGAGCGTGAACGCAGCCAGGACCAGATTGCCGCCGATGTGAACGCGGCAGTCGCCAAGGTGCCGGCTTTGCGCGGCTTCGCAATACAGGCAAACAGCCTGAAGATCCGAGGCGCCGGCAACGGCATGCAGATGGCGCTCGTCGGCAACGACTATGATCTCCTGACGGACACGGCCCAGAAGCTCGTGACGCAAATGGAGCAGCGTCGCGATCTCTTCGATACGCCGCGCCTCACCAACGAGCCGACCCAGGCGCAGCTTTCCGTGGCGATCGATCGCGAACGGGCGTCCGACCTTGGCATCGACATCACCGGCCTTTCGACCGCCGTGCAGTCACTTCTCGAGGGGCGCTCGGTTGTGGATGTCTTCGTGGCCGGCGAAGCATTGTCGGTGAAGCTGACGTCAACGACGCGTCCACTCGACGATCCGACTGATCTTGAGAACATCTTCCTCAAGACCGGCGACGGCAAGATCGTGCCAATGTCGACCATTGCGACGTTGAACGAAGGTGCGGTGGCGCCGCAGCTCAACCGCGAACAGCAGCTGGCGTCGGTGTCAATCTCTGCCAACCTGCCGAACAATGTCGCGCTGGGCGACGCGGTCCGCGAGATGACGGCGCTTGCCGATCCGCTGCTGCCCGAAGGTGTGCGCCTGATGCCGATGGCGGAAGCGAAGACGCTGGGAGAAAACTCCAACGCGATGCTGATGACCTTCGGCTTTGCGATCGCCATCATCTTCCTGGTTCTGGCGGCGCAGTTTGAAAGCGTGCTGTCGTCGATCATCATCATGTCGACGGTGCCGCTGGGGCTTGCCTGCGCTGCCATCGCGCTGGTGCTGACGGGATCGAGCCTCAACGTCTATAGCCAGATCGGCCTTGTTCTTCTGGTTGGTGTCATGGCGAAGAACGGCATCCTGATTGTGGAGTTCGCAAACCAGCTTCGCGACAAAGGCGCAGGGGTTCGTGAGGCGATCGAACAGGCCTGCTCGGTACGCCTGCGCCCGGTAATGATGACGATGATTGCCACGATCATCGGCGGCGTGCCGCTGGTGCTGGCGGAAGGTGCGGGTGCCGAAGCCCGTGCCGCGCTAGGCTGGGTTATCGTCGGCGGGCTTGGTCTCGCCGTCAGCGTGACGCTGTTCATCACGCCGGTCGCCTATCTTCTGATCGCCCGTTTCGCGAAGCCGCATGTGCATGAGGAAGCGCGCTTCCACCAGGAGCTCGTGGATGCCGCATCGGGCAAGCACATCAAGCGCAAGCCGGCTGATGATGGTAACGACGAGGAAAACCAGGACAACAAGGAACCGCCGCTGCTCGCTGCCGAATAGGCGCAGCACGGGTTGCCAGAGGGTGGCGGGGTCGAGTGCCCGCCACCAAGCGAGTGGACAAACACGCGCACGTCGCCTAACAAAGCATTGAAAGCTTTGGGAGATTGGTCATGGCGCTGAAGGACGTGAGAGCGGGCATCCGCAACGAAGAGGGCATCGCAACGGTGCTCGGCATCCTGAAACAATCCTTCGGCGAGCGCTTCCAGACCGGGCAGGCTTTTCGCGAGCAGCATGCCCACACCACGAGTTATCTCACCTCCCAGCTTCCGGACGGCGTCGTTTTTGTCGAAAGCGCCGATGACGTGAAGGCGGTGGTCAAGGCCTGCACCGAGCACAAGGTTCCGGTCGTCCCCTTCGGTGTCGGCACCTCGCTTGAAGGCCAGGTGAATGCGCCGTCCGGCGGCATCTCGATCGATTTCAGCCGCATGAACAAGGTGCTGCGGGTCAGCCCGGAAGATCTGGACGTGACCGTGGAGCCCGGCGTGACGCGGGAAGAGCTGAATCGGGAATTGCGCGCAACGGGCCTGTTCTTCCCCATCGATCCCGGTGCCAATGCGACGCTGGGGGGCATGACGGCGACCCGCGCCTCCGGCACCAATGCGGTCCGCTACGGGACCATGAAAGACAACGTCCTGTCGCTTACCGTCGTGACAGCGAATGGTGAGGAGATCCGCACCGCACGGCGGGCCAAAAAAACGTCTGCCGGTTATGACCTCACGCGGCTGTTCGTCGGTTCGGAAGGGACGCTTGGCGTCATCACTTCGATCACCCTGCGCCTGCAGGGCATCCCCGAGAAGATCGGCGGGGGTGTCTGTGCCTTCCCCACAGTCAAGGCAGCCTGTGACGCCGTCATCATGACGATCCAGATGGGTATTCCGGTCGCCCGCATCGAGCTTCTTGACGACGTACAGATGCGCGCCGTCAACGCTTATTCCAAGCTCAGCTATCCAGAGAAGCCGACGCTTTTCCTGGAATTCCACGGCACGGAAGAAACGGTGGCGCTGCAATCTGCGCAGTTTGCGGAAATTGCTGCGGAATGCGGTAGCGACGAGTTCCAGTGGACCGCGAATGCCGACGAGCGCGCGAAGCTCTGGCAGGCCCGCCACAACGCCTATTGGGCAGGCCGCGCACTTGCTCCGGAACTGGATGGGTTGTCGACGGATGTCTGCGTACCGATCTCCCGGCTCGCCGAATGCGTGGTCGAAACGCAGGCGGACATCGCGGCGGAGGGCTTGCTGGCGCCCATCGTCGGCCATGCAGGCGACGGCAATTTCCACGTGCTCGTTCTGTTCGACGGCAAGGATACGGCTTCCGTCGAGAAGGTCGAGGCCTTTACGGCGCGGCTCACCAAGCGGGCGCTTTCCATGGACGGGACATGCACCGGCGAACACGGCATCGGGCAGGGGAAGATGTCTTTTCTCGAAGACGAGCTTGGCAGCGCCGTCGACGTGATGCGGACGATCAAGAAGAGCCTCGATCCGGACAATATCTTCAATCCGGGCAAGATCTTCCACCCCACCTCCTGATCGGGCGTGAGTGTGGCCTGCATGTGCTTGACTTGGCCATGGGCGCGGTGGAACTAGTTTAGAACTTCTGAACACAGGGAACGCGATTTGCTCGGGCGCATCCTATTGGCATTGGGTGGACTGGTCGTGGTGGTGCTGTTCGCGGCACTGCTGGCTCCCTTCTTCCTGGACTGGTCGAGCTTCCGCGTCGCGTTCGAGGATCAGGCAAGCCGAATCCTTGGCAAGAAGGTCGCCGTGCACGGCAACGTCGATGCGCGCATCCTGCCGTTTCCCTCGGTAACACTGCACGATGTGCGGGTGGGCACGGATGCCGATGGCCAGCCGTTGGTGCAGGTCGCGCAGTTTTCCATGGATATGGAGCTTGCGCCCTTCCTCTCCGGCGAAGCGCGCATCTTCGACATGCGCATCGATCGCCCGAAGGCGCGCATCCGCATCCTGAAGGACGGAACGCTGGACTGGATGCGGGGCGGCAAGGCTTCCATTCCGGCTCGCAGCGTCGTGCTTGAGGATGTGCATATCACCGGCGGCGAGATCGACCTGATCGACGAGCAGTCGGGCCAGTCACGCCATTTGCGTGGCGTTTCGGCGGACCTTTCGGCGGGCTCGCTGCTCGGTCCATGGCGCGGCGAGGGCAACGCGACGCTGGATGACAATGAAGCGCGCTTCAGCATCACCACCGGTACGGCCGATGCGCAGGCGAGGCACATTCCGCTGCGGCTGCGGTTCTGGCCGGATGCCCAGCCGGTCGAGGTGAACCTCGACGGCGAGCTCAGCATCGCCGAAAACAAGCCGGCCTATAACGGCGCATTCACCCTTACCTTCCTGGAAGAGGAAGACGAAACGGAGCCGGTCACGCCGCCGCCACCGGGGCCGCGTGCAAAGGGTGGCTTCGAACTGACCAACGAGCGCATCCGAATTCCGGAATACCGGCTTGAGCTTGGCGCGCTCGACAACCCTTACGTCATCACGGGCGAAGCGACGCTGGACACCGGGACGCAGCCCGAGTTCCTGCTGACTGCCGAGGGCCAGCAGATCGATGTCAACCGCTTGGGTGAGGGGGCGGCACAGGCGAAAACCAGCCGTGATGCGGCCGCCTCCGCGCAGCGGCGGATCAACAACTTCATCCGCATGGCGGCCTCGATCCCCATTCCGCAGGTGCCGGGCCGGGCGAGCCTGCGCCTGCCGGCGATCGTGGCCAACGACACGACCATTCGCGACATCCGCCTTGATGTCCGGCCCGCGGGCAACGGCTGGACGGTTGATAATGTGGTGGCGACGCTTCCCGGACGCACCCAGCTGGAAGCCAAGGGTGCGCTGACGCTGCGTGACCGGATCTCCTTCGCAGGCGACATGCTGGTGGCATCGAGCCAGCCGTCGGGTCTGGCGGATTGGCTTGCGGGGCGGGTGGATCCGGCCATCCGGCAGCTGCGTTCGGCAGGCTTTTCGGCGCGGGTCAACCTGACGCCGGAGTTGCAGCGCTTCGACAACCTGGAACTGGCCATCGGTCCCGCAATCCTTAAGGGAAGGCTGGAGCGCCAGTCGCCACAAAGCGAGGTGCCGAACCTTTCGGTGACACTGGCGGGCAACGAGATCGACATTGATGCGATGCAGGCGCTGGCCGGCCTTCTGACCGGCAACGATGCGGGCGAGGATGTGCTGGATCACCGGATTGCGGCAACGCTGAAGGCGGACAAGTTCAACGCCTTCGGGGTGACGGCGAGCAAGGTCGATACCGCCTTCACAACGGCCGGCGGCGTCCTCTCGCTGGAGCGCCTGACGGTCGGCGACGTTTCGGGTGCGGCAATTGCCGCTAAGGGCCGCGTCGAGGGCTCCCTGCTGTCCTACGCTGGCAGCGGCAATCTCACCCTCCGATCGCGAGATCCGTCGGCCTTCTTCGCCATGTTGCGTGATCGCCTGCCGCCGCATCCGTTGCTGCAACGACTGGCCGCCAGCGCAAGCTGGTTTGCTGATACGGATCTATCAGCGGACCTCACCGTCGGTGGCGCCATCGGCGGGATGGAAGTTACTGTAAAAGGCCAGTCGAACGGCAGCGCGGTGGACGCTAACCTCAAGCTACCTGGGCTGTTTGACCTCACAGGCAGTGACCGGGTCACACTCACCGCATCGCTTGCCAATCCCGACCCTTCGATCCTGCTCGGGCAGGCGGGCCTCGACCCGTTGCTGCAGGATCGAGATGGTGCCGGTCGGCTGGAGCTGACCTTGCAGCAAGTCGAGGCTGGAACAGCGCGCACAGAGTTGAGCTTTCGCACCGACCGCACCTCGCTGACGTTCGAAGGTGACCTGAACCTGCAGGAGCAGGGTTTTGGCGAGGGCCAAGGGCACCTAGCGCTGAAGAGCGACAATCTCGAGCCTTATCTGCTGATGACGGGTTGGACGCTGCCGCAGTTCGGTATTGGTCTCCCTACGGACCTTGAAGCTGATCTAGCGGTGCAGCCGGAGCAGATTCAGCTGACGGATCTTATGGGCGCCGCGGCGGGCAATAGTTTTGCCGGCAACCTGACGGTCGACCGGAAGGCGCCGGGTCGGCCGGCGACCGGTGCGCTTACCGTGGACAACGTGGATCTAGCATGGCTTGGCGAGGTGGTGTTCGGGCCAATCACCGATCCAGGTGAAGGCAAGCTCTCCTCTAATCCTCTCCAGAATCCCTTGTTTTCCGACCTCGATGTCACCCTTGATCTGAAGGCCAAGAGTCTGCGGGCGGGCGCCATGGGCACGATCGGGGACTTCAGTGCCAATGTCGCCCACCGCAGCGGCGGCATCACCATCGAAGACGGCAAGGGCAAGTGGCGCGGCGGCGAAGTTGCCGGCCGGTTGATGATGTCGAACGCGGATGGCACCGGGTTGTTGCAGGCACGCCTGTCCGGCACCGATACCGATCTGTCTGCGCTTGTCTGGCAAATGGACGAAAAGCCGGTGGCGGCCGGCAGGCTCGACTTTTCCATGTCGGCGGAATCTACCGGCAAGAGCGTCGCCGAACTGATCGGCGCGGCAAGCGGCTCGGCGGAACTGCGCATGAAGGGCGTGAGCATCGCTGGTATCAACAGTGCTACGATCGGTCCGCTGATGGCGCAGGTGGACAAGCTCGGTGGCGAGGTGAACGAAGATCGTGTCCGGCCGCTGGTTGCCGCGCTCGTCAATCAGGGAATGACGGAGATTGGCGATGTCATGGTGCCCGTGACCATCACAGCGGGCGAGGCGCGGGCACAGCCCGTAACTGTGACAACCGGCAACACGAGGCTCGTCGGCGTCGGCCGCTTTGATGTGGTGGATGACAAAATGAGCGCCGAATTGGCCTTGACCTACGACGCCGGTGAAGAAGCGCTTGCGGGAGGCGACCCGACCGTTCGACTGCAGTATCGCGGGAACCTGAGCAGCCCGGAGCAACGGATCGAGATCGGCCCGATGGCGAATTTCCTGTCGCAGCGCGCCTATGAACAGGAGCGGCGGCGGGTGGAAGCCCTGCAGGCGAGTGTGCTGGAAAAGCAGCGCCTGCGTCGTGAGGTGGCGCTCTACAATTTCAAGGCAGCAGAACGCGAGGCCGCTCGGATAAAGGCGGAAGCCGAGGAGCGGGCGCGCCTTCAGGAGGAAGAGGCAGAGCGACAAAGGCAGGCCGCGGAAGCCGCCGCCGCGCGGGCGGCGGAAGAGGAGCGCGAGAAGCAGGCGGCCCCGGCTCCCTTCATCATTCCACCGGAGAGCGAGATACTCTCACCGCCGCCGGCGCTGAGCCCATCGGGACCGGGTCCGGATCTTCCCGGCATCCAGCAATAATAATGAGATTGGCTGTCTAGCTTTAAGCGAAGGACTTGCGGCGGCGTTCGACCGCCGGTGCGTCGGCGACCGCCGGGACGCTTTGCAGCACGCGAGTTGCCGGCAAGATTGCGATCGCCTCGGTGCCCTCGCGCAGCTTTGAGCGCAGGATGAACTGGCCGTCGTGCTTGGCGAGGATGGCCTGGACGATCGGCAGGCCGAGGCCTGTGCCCTGCTCGGCGCTCTTGATGGCGATCGAGCCCTGGCCGAACGCAGAAAGCACCACCGGGATTTCTTCCTCGGGGATGCCTGGCCCATTGTCCTTGATCGCGACGTATTGCCCGCCACCGGCCGTCCAGCCGACCTTTACCGTGACCTCGCCGCCTTGAGGCGTGAATTTCACCGCGTTGGACAGGAGATTGAGCAGCACCTGGCGCATGGACTTTTCATCAGCCCAGACGAGTGGCAGTTCCGGCTCGAACTGCTGGCGGATGGTGATCGACTTGCCGCGTGCACGGAGTTGAACCATGCCGATGCAATCTTCGGCGATTTCCAGCAGCGAAAGGGCTTCTTCGGCAAGATCGTAACGGCCGGCTTCGATGCGCGACAGGTCGAGGATCTCGTTGATGAGGTTGAGGAGATGCTGACCCGAACGGTGGATGTCGCCGGAGTATTCCTTGTAGGTCGGGTTGTTGAGCGGGCCGAGCACTTCCGAGCTCATCACCTCGGAAAAGCCGAGGATCGCATTGAGCGGCGTCCGCAGCTCATGGGACATGGAGGCAAGGAAGCGGGACTTCGCAAGGTTTGCTTCCTCCGCCCGTCGCCGCGCCTCGTCGGACATGGACTTTGCCACCTCGAGCTCGGCGATCAGGTCGTCCTTCTCCGACTGATAGGACATCAGGGTGAGGTTCGAGCGGTAGAGCCGGTCGCCGATATAGTGAAAGAAGACGACCGCGACAGCGCACATGGCCGCCATGCCGATGTCGAGCGCACTGCGGGAAAAGACGGCGATGCCGACCAAGGTCGCGACCGTGGGCAGGAAGCCGATCAGCATCCCGAGCCGTAGCATGAAGCTGCTCATCGCGGTGATCGACACCGCCAGTAGCAGCACCGCGCCCTTGTAGAAATAATAGGTATCGCCGGAGCAGCCATCACAGCTTTGCAGCGCAAAGGCTGCCCAGCCGACGCCCACGAGAAGCTGTGCGGCCATCAGCCGCCGTCGCCAGACCTGAACCTCGGTGGCGCTGATTTCCTTGCGGTTCGCCCGGCGCGACACGAACACGTTGAGTGCGTGGACGCTGAGCATGAGAAGCGCCCAGGCCAGGAACTGCGGGTCGGAGTCGAGGTAAAGGCCAACTGCTGTAACGAGCACGACGAACAGCGGCACCACTGAGGCGCCCTGCAACACGGAGGTTACGTGCATGCCGAGCATGTCGCGGTCGAAGACCTGATTGCCCTTGGTGCTGGATTGGAGACGTTCCCGCGTCGCGCGGACAGCCTTCGACACAGCCTTGTTGCGGTGGCTTCGCGAACGATCGACGATGATCTTGTCGGTTGAGGTGCTGACGCCGGTACTCATAGCCACTGAACTGCTTGCGCGGGTGGTTGTGAGACTATGGTCAAAACCTTAAGAGAGTACTGCCGGGAAAGGATTTGTTTGCCATTCCTCTGAAGCTTCCGTTTTCGATTAAGGCTCAAATGTGGCTCGACTGTCGAGGTTAATCCGGGATGGCGGCATGGCTGCCGCCTTTCTGTTCCTGATGATGCTGATCGCCGCCAAGCTGAACGGCAGCGACGACACCCGGATGAGCGGCCCCTTTCATGTGGTGGACGGGGATACGCTGGCGGTGGGCGAAGAGCGGCTGCGGCTTCAGGGCATCGATGCGCCGGAACTGGACCAGATCTGCGAAGACGCCGACGGCGGGCAGTGGGCATGCGGCCGTGAGGCTAAGAAATTCCTTGGTGAGTTCGTGCGCGAGGACGGTGTGGAGTGTGTTGGAAGAGACCGCGACCGCTACCGGCGCCTGCTGGTGCGTTGCCGGTCGGGCGAGTTCGACATCAATGCTCAGATGGTGCGGCAGGGCCTGGCGGTCGCTTCCGGCGGTTATGAACGCGAACAGGTCGCGGCGCGCAGCGATGGATTAGGTCTCTGGGGCGGGACGTTCGATGAGCCACGGGCCTGGCGGCAGGCGCGCGGCTCGATGGAGGCGCCGGGGATCATCGAGATGATCGGTGGTTGGATCTCGAATGCCTTGGGGCGAGAGGTCAGCGAGGGCGAGCATGGCTGAAGAAAATGTTGAAGCCCTGTCTGCCGCGATCGCAGCCTGCCGCATCTGTCGTGACGCGCCGGCCAAGGGTGATGCCTTCCGACTGCCACACGAGCCAAGGCCGGTGGCGGTATTATCGCAGACGGCGAAGATCCTGATTGCGGGGCAGGCGCCGGGGCTGCGTGTTCACGAAAGCGGACTGCCGTTCAACGATGCATCCGGCAACCGGCTGCGCGACTGGCTGGGCGTCAGCCGCGAGGAGTTCTACGATCCGGCCAACTTCGCGATCCTGCCGATGGGCTTCTGCTTCCCGGGATACGACAACAAGGGGAGCGATCTTCCGCCGAGACGTGAATGCGCACCGCTCTGGCGGACGCGGGCGTTCAAGTCCATGCCGCAGGTCGATTTCGTCATCGCAATCGGCCAGTACGCTCAAGGTTGGCATCTCGGACCACGACGGAAGAAGGGAATGACGGAGACGGTTGCGAACTGGCGCGAGTATTTCTTCGCCAACCAGGCGCCGCGCGTGTTGCCGCTGCCTCATCCAAGCTGGCGCAATACGGGGTGGCTGCGCAAGAACCCGTGGTTCGAGCTGGAGGTGCTTCCGGTGCTGCGCGAGCATGTGGATAGCTTGATCAGGGGAAGAAAATTCGATTAATTCCGGAGAATCTGGTGTATAACGAAAAATCATTTCGAAGGGGATATAATGGACCGCCTTGATCGCAAGATCCTGCGCATACTGCAGGAAGACTCCACACTCGCTGTCGCGGACCTCGCGAAGAAGGTTGGCCTGTCGACTACGCCGTGCTGGCGCCGTATCCAGAAGATGGAAGAAGATGGCGTCATCCGCCGCCGCGTGGCGCTGCTCGACCCGGTGAAGGTCAACACCAAGGTCACCGTGTTCGTGTCGATCCGCACCGCCAGCCACTCGATTGAATGGCTGAAACGCTTCTCCGAAGTGGTGGTGGATTTTCCGGAAGTGGTCGAGTTCTACCGCATGAGCGGCGACGTCGATTACCTGCTACGCGTGGTCGTGCCGGACATCGGCGCCTATGACGCCTTCTACAAGCGCCTGATCGCCAAGATCGAAATCCGCGATGTGTCGTCGGCGTTTGCCATGGAGCAGATCAAGTACACGACTGAACTGCCGCTGGATTACATGATCCTCGACAACCAGAAGGCCGGCGAGGACTGAGCCACTAGGCTCGAGGAGCGGGCCGCCGGTTCAGCGGCCCTCCTGGTCTTATCTCTTCTCAAGGCGCGCGAGCAGTGACGAGGTGTCCCACCGCTTGCCGCCCATGGCCTGGACGTCACCATAAAACTGGTCGACGAGCGCCGTCAGCGGCAGCTTGGCGCCATTGCGGCGCGCTTCGGTAAGCACGATGTCGAGATCCTTGCGCATCCAGTCCACCGCGAAGCCGAAATCGTATTTCCCCGCGTTCATCGTCTTGTAGCGGTTCTCCATCTGCCAGGAGCCGGCGGCACCCTTGGAGATGACTTCGATCACCTTCTCGATATCGAGGCCTGACTGCTTGCCAAAATGGATGGCTTCCGCAAGGCCCTGAACCACGCCGGCGATGCAGATCTGGTTCATCATCTTCGTCAACTGGCCGCTTCCGACCGGACCCATGAGGCCGACCATGCGCGCATAAGCATCGATGACAGGCTTCGCCTTGTCGAAGGTGGCCTCGTCGCCGCCGCACATGACAGTCAGCACACCGTTTTCCGCGCCTGCCTGGCCGCCCGAGACCGGCGCATCGATGAAGCCGATGCCCTTTTCCTTGGCGGCGGCTTCCAATTCGCGCGCGACCTCGGCGCTGGCGGTCGTGTTGTCGATCAAGACCGCGCCGGACTTCATGCCGGCAAGGACCCCCGTTTCGGTGACCGTGACGGAACGAAGGTCGTCATCATTGCCGACGCAGGTGAAAACAAAATCCGCATCCCTGGCAGCCTCGGCTGGCGTTGCCGCCGACTTGCCACCGTACTTCTTCACCCAGTCATCGGCTTTCGAGGCGGTGCGGTTATAGACGGTCACGTCGTGGCCGGCCTTTTCCTTCAGGTGCCCCGCCATCGGGAAACCCATCACACCGAGACCGATGAATGCCACCTTGGCCATGCTTGTACCTCCTGCATCGTGTGATCGAGGATTAGAACATGGAGCCGGCTTGCGAAAGCCGGCTCCAGCCGAAAACTGTTCGCGTTCGGTTGCCTGCGGATCAGAACGGCTTGATGATCGCCAGTGCGATGATGATGACCGCCGAAACGAGGATGATCGGCATGCCGAGGCGAACAAAGGCAGGCGGATCAAGCTTCGGATCGGCCTGCATGCGGCGCATCCAGCCCTGCTGCATGCCGTGAAGTGCGGAGAGCAGGATGACGAACAGCAGCTTGGCATGCAGCCAGCCGTCCGAGAAGCCGACATAGGCGACAATCAGCCAGATGCCGAAGATCCAGGCACCGGCAAGAGCTGCGGTGGTGACCGTGCGGTCGTATTTGCGAAGAGCGGCAATCACGCCGACACGGATGGTGGGCGGCACCATGGAAATCACGAAGGCATTGATCAACATGCCGGCGACGAGCAGGAAGTCCGACAGGACGTGCAGGTACTTGATCACGAAATACATCATAGAACATCAACTCCAAATAGCGGCTTCGGTGAAGCCAAGTTCAGCAAAATCTTGTGCGCGCAGCCGTTCTTCGTCTGCTGGGAAGAACTCGTCCAACTGCGGCGGCTTGACCGACGTGCCCGATAGCATGGAATGGATCTGGCCGCGGTGGTGAATCTGGTGCTGGAACAAATGTAGCAGGATGCGATCCCGACGCTCCACCTGGACATGGTCTGCCCGGGGAATGCGAACTTCGTCCGCCAGGGCCTTCCCATCCATGAGCCGACAGTGGTCGATGAGACGGCGGTCTGCGGTGCGCTGTTCGCGGTCGAGATCGGTGAAGGTGGGAAAGGGGATTTCCGGATCGAAGGCAGCTGCGCCAATGCAGTCGCCCTCAAGCGCACTGATATACAGCCAGTCGACCGTCAGGTTGTGGTTCAGCGTGTGGATGATCGAAGGGAAGAAGCTCAGTCGCGGTGCGGCCAGTTCTTGCGCAGAGAGCTGTCCGCATGCCTTCAACAGCCGGTGGTTGGCCCAGGCATTGTTATAAGCCTGAGCAAGAAGATAGCGCTCCGGTGTCATGCGACTCCCTCCGATGCTGGCAACCTATCGGTGAAGCCCCCGGATGAGAAGACGAATTGTGCCGCCTGACCTCCGGCTCGAAGCCGGTTAGTGCAATCTCTTGTCCAGGCGTTCGGAGCGGGTGCCGAGGCTGTCGGAGATTTCCTGCCAGATGCGACGCAGACGGCGAACATGCAGGTCGTCGGCGATCCAGGCCATCAGATGCTCGACGCAGATCTTCAGCCGCTTCTCGTCTCGACTGACATGCTCCCACGCCCATTTGCAATAGTCATCGACGCTTACCGCTTTGATTGTTCTGTCGGTGTCGGGGATCAGCGGCATGATCTTGCTCAAGCCTGCCGCCTCGCGCATCGTGTCGGTGCAGGCAAACAGGATGCCGGCATAGATCCTGTCAAACTCGTCGGGCCCGTCGATGATGGTGGAGGGTTCGGGTTTATCGGGATCTGGTGGTGTTTGGGCTTGGTCGCCTTGAGCCGGATCTGTCTTGCCGCCACCAGCCTCGTCGCCCAAGCGGCTCTTGAAGTCGATGGCGCGCTCCAGATCGAAGATCGTGCGCACGTGCATTTCCCGTAGCAGCAGGAAACGCTCCAGCCCGACAATATGGCATAGCTGCGCCTGCGCCACCCAATCCACAGTCTGGTAGATGCCATAGGGTGACTCCACGTAGAGCATGATCGGGTTGTAGACCGCCAGGTTCTGGATATCGAAGATGCCGCATTCCTCCAGCCGAAACCGGGTGAAGTAGTCGATCCCGTCGATGACGTCGAGCGGCGTGGAACGCGTCAGCTTGTTGAAGCGGTCATCGTCCAGCTTCACCCAGGCGACAAGCGACTGAAGGCGCGTCAGCAGGAACTTGGTCGAACTTTGCGGCAGGAGGCCGAGCAGCGGCGCAAGCGCGATCCAGAGCCATGGAACGGCGCCGCATGGTCTCGGTTGAGGGTCAACTGGGACGAGTTCCCGATGCTCGCCAAGGGGTCGGGGAAGGCGGTGTAGAGAAAGATGACGATCAGGACGGAGGCGAAAATCTCCACGGACTGCCGCAGGAAGGTATAGGCGGAGAGATCGAAGACTGCCAGGCTGCGCATGAAGATGCGCACTGCTGCGATGAAGGCTCCGGCGAAAGCGAGTGCGCCGACGATGCGGATCTCGCCATAGAGAGTTTCAGGCGAGCAGCAGGTGGCCGCAGCGCCGCCTGTGCACATGTCTGGCGCCCTTTCGACGTGCAGGCCGCCATCGATGACCTGAAACAGGTGCCGAAAGCCGGCGAAGGTCAGAGCACTAAAACCGATCGATGAGATCAGCAGCTTGTAGTCGCCAAGATTGCCGAACATGCGAGAGCGGCGAACGAGCTTCTGGATGTCCCTGGCCGTCTCGTCGGCGCTGCGTCGCACGTAGACGTCCGGCTCCGGCTGCAGGTCCGACACATACTTCGACGTGACGAATTCAAGCGATGGGTTGTAGCTGGTGGATGTGCCCGTTGTGTCGTCCGATCCCTTTTCTTCAGGTTTTGTGGCCGGATAGGAGACGATAAAATCGGCGATCACTCGCAGGCGATGGGCGCGGATCTCGTTGCGGGCAAAGATGAGGATGATCGGAACGAGTATCGCGATCGCCAATGCGATCCAGCGGAAGGGATCGTCCGCGGTGAAGATAGCGTTGGCAGCGGTCGTTAGGTCGGCTTCTGCCCATTGTGCAAGTTGCTGCAGCACGACCTTCCCCCGATGGTTGCATCGAGAGATTACAATGTATCCGTCGCGAGTCTACCAATCGTAGACACGCGATGGTTGCTTTGACGTGCTAGTCGTGAGCTCTGGTGAGTTGCGAGATTACCAGATGGCCAGGGCTCGGCTGGCCGTCCTGCATGCGCACGTTGATCTCGCTGAGGTCGATGATCTCGAAGCCGGTATCGGCGAGGCGCTCGCGGATATAGCTTTCGGAATGCAGGAAGCGTTGATGCGGACCGACGATATAGGGGCGGCCGTCATCGGCAGGCAGCGTTTCGGATGAGAAGATGAAGAGCCCGCCTGGCACCATGTTTTCGGCAGCGCCGAAGAACAGCGGCTCCAGCGCGCCGAGATATGGCAACACATCGGTCGCTGTGACGAGGTCAAACGGCTCGTCGTCGTTGTCTTCCAGAAAATCTTCGACCTCTGCCACGTAAAGCGTCTCGTAGAGGTCTTTCTCGTGGGCGATCTCGACCATGTTCTCGGAGATGTCGATGCCGGTGATGTCTTCCACCATGTCGCGCAGCGTGCCGCCGGTGAGGCCGGTGCCGCAACCGAGGTCGAGCATGCGCTTGAACGGGCCGAGCTTAAGGTCCTGGAGGCGCTGGCGCACCATGACGGGGACGGCATAGTTCAGTTGCTCAACGAGGATATCCTCGAAGCTTTCGGCATGCTGATCGAACAGCGTTTCAACATAAGCGTCGGGAGCCTTGGGTGGTGTTTCACCGCGTCCCATGGAGGCAAGCCGCACGGCCGCGCCGCCGTGGTCCTCTGGATCTATCTTGAGGACTTCTTCATAGGCCTTGGCCGCTGCATCGAAATCGCCCGCCTTCTCCAGCGCGAGCGCGCGGTTATAGGCCTCGGCCAGTGCATCTTCGTCGATTTTCTTCATCGGCTCGTCCTTCGTTTGGGAGGCGTTTAAGCCCACCGTCCGTGTTTGTCCATGCAGTGGAACGGCCGGACCGCCTTCATCGTTCATCCGAAAGGCAATCCTCCCGGAGTTCTCAAGCCATGGCAGCGGACCAGTCTCAGACGGTTCTGGAGCAGAATGTAGAGCGGCGTGCGCCATCGCTGCCGATCACCTCGTCCGAAAAAGCCAATATGATCATCCACTATTATCGTGGCGAGATGGGCAGGATGACGAGCTGGCGCGACCGGATCGATCGGACGTCGAACTGGGCAATCACCATGGTCGCGGCGCTGCTGTCGGTGTCTTTGTCTACCTCCACATCTCACCATGGCGTGGTTCTGTTCGCGATGCTGCTGGTGTCGCTGCTGCTGCTGATCGAGGCGCGACGCTACCGCTTCTTCGACGTTTACCGGGCGCGGGTGCGAAAGCTGGAGCGCCATTACTTCGCACAAGCGCTTTACCCGCAGGCCGACCTGAAGCCTGACTGGGCGCAGGCGATTGCGACCAGCCTGCGCAACCCATGCTTCCTCATCAGCTACCGCGAAGCCTTGTTCCGGCGCATCCGGCGCAACTACGTCTGGATGTACCTGATCCTGCTCTGCGCCTGGCTTCTCAAGATCACCACGCCGAAGCTGCTTCCCGACGAGCCGAAGACGGACAAGGTGTTTTCCGTTGCCGAAGCCATCAACAATGCAGCACTCGGCCCGCTGCCAGGCTGGATCGTGGTGGTGATCGTCGCAGCGCTCTATATCTGCATCATCTTCGCAGCCCTGCATCGCGAGCCCGACGACGGCGAGTTCGCGCATGGCGAGGTGCATGTGTGAAGCCGCGGCGCTGTGCCTAGTGGAGCATGATCTCGCCCTTGACCGAGCGCCACTCGCTTGCCGAGATCAGCTTGCGGTGCACGTAGCGGACGGAGTGGAGGGGCCCGTCGAGCTTTTCCTGCCAGAACTTCAGGAAGCCGTTCATTTCCGGAAAGTCCGGCGCGAGATCGTAGTTCTGCCAGACGTAACTTTGCAGGACGGACGGGTGGTCGGGAAGGCGGTAAAAAATCTGTGCCGTGGTCAGGCCATAGCCCTTCAGCATCATTTCCATGTCAGACATCAGCGGTTCCCATATTGTCGCTCGAGTGGACGTCGTTGCGCCACCCGAATGGGAGCATGCCACGTTTAGCACGGGCCTTACAATTCATCTTTATGTGCAGAAACGTGAATTATTTCAGGTGTTTAGCAGCCGGATGCGCCGGCTGCTGCTAGCGCTTCAGGTGACGGGTCAGCCGCGCTTCAAGGAACGCCCAGACATGGCGCAGCACTTCCACGATCGCCAGGTAGAAGATCGCTGCCCAGAGGTAGGTCTGGTAGTCGAAGGTACGTGAGAAGGCGTAGCGCGTTTCGCCCATCAGGTCATAGACGGTGACGATGGCGACGACCGCCGAGCCCTTGATCATCAGGATGATCTCGTTGCCGTAAGGGCGCAACGCGACGATCAACGCCTGCGGCAGGATGATCTTGCGGAAGGCAATGCTTTTCGAAATGCCAAGGGCGGCAGCACCTTCATGTTGGCCGCGCGGAACGCTTTCAATCGCGCCGCGCAGGATTTCGGCCTGATAGGCGGCGGTGTTGAGAACGAAGGACAAAAGCCCGCAGTACCAGGCGTCACGGAAGAACCACCATAGACCGACCGATTCCAGCTGTGGCTTGAAGCTGCCGAGGCCGTAGTAGATCAGGAAGAGCTGTGCGAGCAGCGGCGTGCTACGGAAGACATAGACATAGGCGTAGGCGATGGCGCCCGCCACCCGGTTCTTCGACATCCGTGCGAAGGCGATCGGTACTGAAAGGGCTGCGCCCAGGACCACCGAGATGCCGACAAGCGAGATCGTCGTCCAAAGCCCGTGGAGATAGCGCGGGCCGTAGCGGAGGAATTTGTCCTGGTTCCAGCCGTTGATGACCGTCAGCACCAGGCCGGCGGCCAGCAGCGCCCATAGCGCGAGAACAGAGATGCCAGCGATGCGCGCGACCGTGAGGCCTTGTTTCGTCGCCGCGGGAGCCGGGCGGGGCGGTATGAGTTCGGTGACGAAGCTCATCGGCGCACCTCCGAACGTCGTGCCCAGCGCTCGACATAACGCAGGCCAAAGGAGGAGATGACCGCGAGCGCCAGATACAGGAGGCAGGCGATGAAATAGAAGAAGAACGCTTCCTTGCTTACGCGCGCGGCAATGCCCGTCTGTCGGACGATGTCGGCAAGGCCGATAACCGAGACATAGGACGTATCCTTGAGAAGGATCAGCCACAGATTGGTAAGGCCGGGCAGTGCAATGCGGATGAGTTGCGGCAGGACGATCAGCCGCAGAGTGCGCCAGCGGCTCAAGCCAAGTGCTTCGCCAGCCTCGTACTGGCCATGCGGAATCGCCCGGAAGGCCGACAGCAGCACCTCGGACGAATAGGAAGAGAAGACCACCGCGAGCGCGATCATGCCGGCCAAGAAGGCGTTGATCTCCACGCGGCCTTCGTAGTTGAACCAGGCGAGTACTGCCTGCAGGCCAATCTGCATCCCGTAGTAGATGATGAAGAGGGTCAGCAGTTCCGGCAGGCCACGGAAGATCGTCGTATAGATGCCGGCCGCAAGCCGCAGCGTCTTGTCCTTGGACTGGGCCGCAAGTGCGATGAGGAAGCCGATGAACAAGCCGACCGGCACGGTCGCGACCGCCAGCGTGATCGTGACGAGGACCCCGAAGGCGATCTCGTCGCCCCAGCCCGCATCACCGCAGGCAATGAGGCTGTTGGAGCCGAACAGGGAGAAGATCCCGATCGGCCCGCAAAGCGGATCAAGCGCGCCAAAAAGGGCGGAGAAGATTCCGCTCATGCAATAAGTTTCCCTGCGGCTTTGCTGCCGCTTAATCTTGTGTGCCCGCCATTAAAAAGAAAAACGGCGGAAGGGCAACCCTTCCGCCGAATTGTGCGATCAAAGCTGTGACTTACTTGTCGCCGTATACGTCGAAATCGAAGTACTTGTCCTGCACCTGCTTGTACTTGCCGTTTTCGCGGATGGCAGCGATGGCCGCGGTGAACTTGTCGGCCAGAGCCTGTTCGCCCTTGCGGACGGCAACGCCGGCGCCTTCGCCGTTGATCTCCGGATCGAGCGGCAGGGGAGCGAGGATCTTGCAGCAGCTGCCAGCGTCCGACTTCACCCATTCCGTCAGTACGACGATGTCGTCGACCACGGCGTCAACGCGGCCGTTGGAGAGGTCGAGCTTGTATTCGTCAGCCGTCGGGTAAAGCTTCGGCTCGGAATCGGGGAAGTGCTTTTCGACATAGTTCGAGTGGCTTGTCGAACCCTGCGCGCCGATGGCCTTGCCCTTCAGCGATTCCGCCGTGGCTTCGGTCAGCGGCGAGTCCTTCGGTACGGCGATGGCTGGCGGGGTGTTGTAGTACTTCTTGGAGAAGGTCACCTGCTCCTTGCGCTCCGGAGTGATCGACATCGAAGCGATGATGGCGTCAAACTTCTTCGACTGCAGGGCAGGAATGATGCCGTCCCAGTCGTTGGTGACGAACGTGCAGGTTACCTTCATCTCCTCGCAAAGCGCCTTGGCCATGTCGATGTCGAAGCCGGTCAGTTCGCCGTTCGCCTCAAGATTGTTGAAGGGCGGGTATGCGCCTTCGGTGCCGATAACGAGCTTTTCCTGAGCCATGGCGGAGCCGGCAAAAAGCGAAAGCGCCGCGATGGAAGCGGCGGCAAGGAAGCGATGGGAGATGTTCATGATGATCCTCTCTGTTGGCGGCCTCACGGCGTCTTGATCTTCTTCGCCGGAGGAGGCGAGCGCGTAGTAACGCCAGCCACGCCTATAGATACATGCCTCGCTGAAATTGCAACGCATTTTACGTGCACGTCGCGCCACCTCACCATGAACGGCATGTTCAGCCGTGGTTCACGCCACGGCACGAAGATGTGTTGGAACAAAGATGGTGCGAGACGCATTGGTGGGCGCGCAAGTCTGCCCAAGCCGGCACCAAAGGACGCGCCTCGAAGGGATGACACCCCAGGAAAAGGAATTGTCGATGTCACTTAAAGCCAAACTGTTCGCCAGTGTCGCGGCGCCGATCGTCGCGCTGCCGCTGATGATCCAGCCGGCGGCTGCCGTGCCGCTGAAGCCGGTAATGAATACCGAGACAGCGTCGGATGTCATCCATGTCCAGGAGAAAATCATCGTTCCTGAGGGTGGCGACGAAGGTGGCGGCGAGCGCGAACGCCCGCGTCGCCGCGAGAGTGCAGGTGAGGGCGAGGGCGCCGGTGAGGGCCAGGACCAGGGTCGCCGCGCCCAGCGTGAGCAGGCGCCGGCCGAAGAGGAGCCCGCGAAGCCTCGTCGCCAGCGCCCTGCAGAGGCCGAGGCACCGGCTGCGGAAGCGCCCGCCGCAGAAGCTCCGGCACGTGAACGTCCACGCCGACAGCAGGCGGAAGGCAGCGAAGGTGGCAGCGAGCAGCCACGCCGTCAGCGCCAGGAAGCCGGACAGGATGATGGTGGCACCGAGCGGCCGCGTCGCGAGCGACAGCAGGCTGCACCGGAAGCCGAAAAGCCTAGCACGCAGGAGGCTCAGCAGCCGCGTGAGGCCGCGCCGGAGGGTAGTGACCGCCAGGAGCGTCGCAATGCGCGCGATCGCAAGGCAGCGCCAGAGGCGGACCAGGCTGAAACACCGGCTGAGCGTCCCCGCGGCAGCGACACTGCAGCGACGCCCGAAAAGCAGCCGGAGAAGCCCGCCCGCCGCAACACGGAGCGCAAGGACGCAGAGACCGGCACTGACGCTGCGCAGGATCAGGCCTCGCCCCGCAACGCCAAACCCGGTGACGCGAAGCCAGCCGACGCAGCACCCGGCCGCAATGCCCCTGCACAGGCACGCCCCGGCGTGACGACCGATGGTCAGGCGCCGCAGCGCGAGACGACCGAAGGGCAGCCAGCACCTGAGGCTCCTGCCGCTCCGGGAGCGCCGGGAACCGAACAGGCAGCTCCGGCACAGGGACAGCCCGGCGAAGCGACGACCGCGCAGACGCCGGAACAGGTGGAGCGCGCCAAGGAACTGGCACGTGATCCCGCTTCCGCACAAGACGGCGAGCAGGTCGTGTTGCCGGTTGAAAACGGTGCCGCTGTGCTCGACAGCGCCAAGGAAACCCCTCGGGCACGGGACCGCTCCGGCAATGACCGGCCACGGCGCCCGCAGGGTCAGCAGGCCGAGCAGCAGCCTTCCGCACCTCCGACCTCCGATGCAGAAGCGCAGGGTTCGACCCGCCTGACGCGTGAGCAGGAGGAAAACTTCCGTGCGCTTGCCGAACAGCGTGGCGAGCGACTGGACCGTCGTCCGGACTTCGACCGCCCGCGTGGCTGGGAAGTTCGTGGTGGCAACCGTGACGGCGGCAACCGCCGCGACCGTGACGATGACCGCGTGATCATCACCATCGACAACCAGACGATCGTTCGCCACGACGACAGCCGTCGTTTCTGGCGCGATGGCCGCGAGCCGGAATACGAGCGCCTGGATGATGGACGCGTGCGCGAAATCATCGTCCGCGATGACGGCACCCGCATCGTGACGATCCGCAACCGCTATGGCGAAGTGGTTCGCCGGACGCGCGAGGTTCGTGGTGGCGAGGAGTACGTGCTCTATTACGCACCTGATCTCATCGATAACCGCCGCGGCGACGACTATGTGTGGCGTGATCCCGGCGACGACCTGCCGCCCATGCGTCTCACCGTTCCGCTCGAGGAGTACATCATCGACACCTCGTCGGAGCCGGATCGCGACTACTACGAGTTCCTCGAACAGCCGCCGGTGGAACGTGTCGAGCGCGTCTACTCGCTGGACGAAGTGCGCTATTCAGCCCGTATTCGTGACAAGGTGCGTCGTATCGACCTCGATACCATCACCTTCGCGACCGGCAGCGCCGAGATCCCGATGAACCAGGCAACGTCGCTGCGTAAGGTAGCGGATGCGATCAACAAGGTTCTCGAGAAGGACCCGTCGGAGACCTTCCTGATCGAAGGGCACACCGACGCCGTGGGCTCGGATGAAAGCAACCTTGTGCTTTCCGACCGGCGTGCGGAAAGCGTGGCCCAGGTTCTGACGGACGCATTCGGCATCCCGCCGGAAAACCTGGCAACGCAGGGTTATGGCGAGCGCTACCTGAAGGTTCGCACGGAAGCGGCGAACCAGGAAAACCGGCGCGTGACCGTTCGGCGTATCACGCCGCTCGTAAAGCCGGTCGCTGCCCGGCAGTAGGGGGCAGGAACAGAACTCGTGAAGCCGCCGGTAACCCGGCGGCTTTTTCATGTCCGAATTATACCGAGACTGTCGAGGATGAAGGTGGTGATTGCCGGGGCATCATTGAGATCAAAGACAGGTAGATGACCGGCCTCTACCGCGTGATCGGCGGCGATGGCCACGACATGCGGATCGTTCGGATAAAGCGGCTCGCGACTGCGGGCCTCCCGGCGCCGTGCCTCGATCTTCGGGATAGGCTCACGCTTGTAACCTTCGACAAGGACGAGATCGCAGGGAGCGAGGCGGGCCAGGATTTCATCAAGTGTGGGTTCGGTCTCGTCACGTAGCTCGTGCATGATCGCGAAGCGTTTGCCCGAGACGATCGCGACTTCAGTCGCGCCTGCCTGCCGGTGGCGAAAGGAGTCGGCGCCCGGCTTGTCGATATCGAACTCATGATGCGCATGCTTGACGGTGGAGACGCGGTAGCCGCGCGCCGTCAGCTCTGCGACAAGCCGCTCCGTCAGCCCGGTCTTGCCGGAGTTCTTCCAGCCGGAAATGCCGAAGACGCGATGACCGTTCATGCCAGTTCGCCCGCAAACCGTCGCGCCAGTTCGAGATCGTCCGGCGTATTAATATTGAGGAAGGGATCGAGTGGGCCCTGCGGCGTCTCCTTGAATGGGAAATCCACCGGCACCGTCGGGTGACGTCGCAAGAACGCATGAATGCGACGGTTGTCCGGGTCGGCAAGCCATGCCTCGAGATCATCGGCGAGGCTGACCGGCCACAGGCCGAAGACGGGGTGGTCGCGCCCGCCGGAACTGGCGATCACCACGTCGTTGTTCTCTCTGACCGCTGCTGATAGCTGGCTGACGAGGTCCGTCGGCAGGAATGGGCTGTCGGACGGGACCGTCAGCAGGTGAGTCTGGTCGGGATGCGAACCCTTCGCATGTCTGAACCCTGCCAACACGCCGGCGAGCGGCCCGATCTGTCCATTCAACGTATCCGGGACGCGCGGAAGCTCGGGCAGTTCCGTGAAAGTAGTGGGAGCATTGAGGTAGACCGACGAGACCTGTGGCATCAGCCGCCGGACGATGTGGCGGAGGATCGTGTCGCTGCCGATGGTCAGCAGCGTCTTCTCCTCGCCCATCCGGCTGGACTTGCCGCCCGCGAGGATCCAGGCAGGTGGGAGTGATTTCACGGATTTGCCTGCGCGCCGGCAGCCTCTTCATTGCGCTCGACCTGCCGCACATAGACCGATGCCGCGATGGCGAGCACGGTCGAAACCGCCATGATTGCGAGAAGCGGCCAGCCACCACTGCCGGGGGTGAGCACGGCGCCTGCAATCATCGAGAACGCGGCCCCTCCGCCGACGGTGATCGCGCCGCCCAGGCCGGAAGCAGAACCCGCGAGCTTGGGACGGACACTGACGACCCCAGCATTGGAGCTTGGCAAGGTCAGGCCGTTGCCGACGCCGGTCAGCGCCAGCGGTGCGAAGAAGGCGGTCGCTGAGTCTATGCCGGTCAGGAGCGCCAGTGCTGTAACCACTATGCCAACGAGGCTGACGACGCTGCCCGAAATCATCATGGTCATGGTGCCGAAGCGCTTCGTGTAGCGACCGGCGATGAAGTTGCCCACCATGTAGCCCGCGGCAATCAGGAAGAACTGCACGCCAAGCATCGTCGGCGTCAGGTTGTAGATCGCCGTTCCAATGAAGGGCGCACCGCCGAGGAAGGCAAAGAACACGCCGGACGAGAAGGTGGAGGTGAGGGCATAACCCCAGAAACGCCGTGAGCGGAACAGATCGGGCCAGCTCTTGAACTGTGCGGCAAAACTGGCCGCCGGCGTCTTGTTGGTTTCGCCGAGGTCCGCGGATACCAGAAGCAGCGTCAGCACGCCGAGAAATAGCATCAGCACGAAATTGGCTTCCCAGCCGAAGAGGTCGTTGAGCGTTCCGCCGACCGTCGGCGCTACCATCGGGATCAAGGACATGCCCATGGTGACATAGGCGATCATGGACGCCGCGCTTTCCATCGGCACCGTGTCGCGGATGATGGCGCGCGGCAGCACGAAACCGGCGACGACGGTCGTCTGCAGCAGCCGTCCGAACATGAAGATTTCGACGCTCGGCGCGGCGAGGCAGACCACCGTGCCGACCAGCATCACCAGCAGCGCGCCGATCATCACCCGGCGCCGGCCAAAGATGTCGGAAAGCGGCCCGATCACCAGCTGGAGGAGGGCGGTGCCGGCGATGTAGCCGGACACCGCAAACTGCATGACATGGTATTCGGTGCCGAAATGCACTGCCATGGCAGCCAGCGACGGGAGGAAGACGTTGAGCGAAAGGGCGCCAAGGCCGGCGCAGATCACGAGGGTGAGGATGTGAGGCGGGCTTTGTCTATCCAGAAACCGGGTTTGCTGCACGTCGTCTTCCTTCTTCTCGCCCGGATGTCACGCGGGGGGAGCGGCGCTTGCCTTGTCTGCGAGGTCAATCCTCCGCTTGCGCTCACGATATAGGGTGTAGAGGCCGGAACAGATAACGATGGCGGCGCCCATCAGCATGTAGCTGTTCGGGTGCTCGCCGAAAATGAACATGCCGATGAGCAGCGCCCAGATGAGGCTCGTGTAGCGGAACTGCGCAACGAAAGAGATTTCGCCTTCGCGCATCGCCTTCACGATAGACTGGTAACCGGCGAACACCAGGACGGATGCGAGCGCCAGATGGCTGAAGGCTGTCAGGCTCATCGGCTGCCATCCCCCCATCGGCACAATCAGCAGCGTGCCGATCACCGTGTTGGCGAGACAGGTGAAAAGCGTCACTGTGAGCGTCGGGATGTTGGCCTTGATGCGCCGGGTGATGAGATCGCGCGAGGCGGTGAACAGCATCGCGGCAATGCCGACCAACGCGGCGGACGAGAAACCTTCCGGACCGGGCCGGATGATCAAGAGCACGCCGACGAGGCCCACACTGATCGCGGCCCAGCGACGCCAGCCGACCGGCTCGCCCAGGAAGAGCGCAGCACCCAGGGTAACGACAAGCGGCAGCGACTGCATGATCGACGACAGCGCGGCGAACTCGATATGCGCCAGCGCATAAAGGAAGGTCAGCGTCGCGCCGATCTCAGCGCCCGTGCGCAAGAGCACGAGCGGCTGCAGCATGGAGCCGAGCGAAAGGCGAATGCCGGAATATCGGGCGACGCCGTACACGATCGCCACGGTGAGCACGCCGCGGACCGACATGATCTGCGCTGTCGTAAGCTCTGATGTGACGGATTTCGTCAGCGCGTCGTTGCAGGTGAATGAGGCCATTGCCAGCGCCATGAACAGCGCTCCCCGCGAATTCTCCGACCACTGCATAAACGACGACTCCTCTGTGCGAAGTGTCTTAGAGCAATGGCATAAGGCTCGCCAGTACAGATTCCGGCGAAGCCGACCTGCCGAAGAAATTTAGGTCAGGGCGGGGCCGTCACCCGCCGGTGACACTCATGTGCCGCGCGACAGCCGGCCTGTTGTGTGTGCGGTCGATGATGAAATCGTGGCCTTTCGGCTTGCGGCCAATCGCTTCATCGATGGCTGCGGAGAGATAATCGTCGCTGTCGGAGGCGCGCAGCGCGGTGCGCAGGTCCGCCGCATCGTTCTGGCCGAGGCACATGTAGAGCGTGCCGGTGCAGGTGAGGCGGACGCGGTTGCAGCTTTCGCAGAAGTTATGCGTCATCGGCGTGATGAAGCCGAGCCGTCCGCCGGTTTCCTTCACCTCCACATAACGGGCTGGCCCGCCGGTCTGGTAGGGAATGTCGACCAGCGTGAACTGCTCTTCCAGATCAGCCCGCAGTTTCGAGAGCGGGAGATACTGGTCGGTGCGGTCCTCGTCGATCTCCCCCATCGGCATGGTTTCGATGACGGTGAGGTCCATGCCGCGGCCATGCGCGAAGCGGATCATCTCCGGGATCTCGAACTCGTTGAAGCCCTTGAGCGCGACGGCATTGAGCTTGATCTTCAAGCCAGCATCCTGAGCTGCCTGGATGCCTTCCATGACCTTGTTCAGGTCACCCCAGCGGGTAATCGACTTGAACTTGGCAGCGTCGAGGGTATCGAGGGAGACATTTATGCGACGGACGCCGCAGTCGTAGAGCTCGTGGGCGTAACGCGCGAGCTGCGAGCCGTTCGTCGTCAGCGTCAGTTCATCGAGAGCGCCAGCCTTGATGTGCTCTCCCAGCTGGCGGATGAGGTACATGATGTTCTTGCGCACCAGCGGTTCGCCGCCGGTCAGGCGAAGCTTGCGCACGCCCTTGGCGATGAAGGCGGAACAGAGCCGCTCCAGTTCCTCCAGCGTAAGCAGGTCCTTCTTCGGGAGGAAGGTCATGTTTTCCGCCATGCAATATGTGCAGCGGAAATCGCAGCGGTCCGTGACGGAGACCCGAAGGTAAGTCACGGCGCGGCCGAAAGGATCGATCATCGGTGCCTTGTCAGACACCAATGGCGAGGCTCCCTGGAAAGGTCCTGCAAAACTGTTCACGTGGCGGTTCTCCCTCGTCACCAAAGGTGGGCACTTTGGCGGGAGGCGTCAAGTGCGGCATGCGCTCTCTGCCCGGTTGACGCGCATACTGCTTGCCGCGGTGGCGCCGAGCCCATAAGTCAGCAGGCAAAGCATGGATGGAGAACCGCATGAACGACAACTGGCCCACCGAATTGAAGGTATCGAAGGACCGGCAGACACTGACAGTGACATTCGACGATGGCCAGATGTTTGCCCTGCCGGCGGAAATGATGCGGGTCCTGTCGCCATCGGCCGAAGTGCAGGGCCATGGGCCGGGCCAGAAGGTGACAGTTCCCGGCAAACGCCATGTCGGTATCCGCGCCATCGTGCCGACCGGCAATTATGCCGCGCGGATCGCGTTCGATGATGGTCACGACAGCGGGATCTTCACCTGGTCATATCTGCGTGAACTCGGTGAACGCGGTGCCGACCTGTTTGCCGTCTATGAAGCGGAGCTTGCCGAGAAGGGCCTGAGCCGCGATCCCAAGCGATCCTGAACCGCAACCTTACTCCTCAATGGCCTTCTCCGCCGCGGGCTCTTCCAATAGGCCGGTCTGGAGGCGGTGGACGAGTCGTTCCATGGTGTCGGCCATCGCCATGCACTGGTCGAGCGGTTCATTGGCAAGCGTCCGTTCGATCAGCGAGGTCTGCACCTCCATCGCCTGTTCGGTCACGATGCGACCGGCTTTCGTCAGGTAAAGGCGCCAGACGCGCTTGTCCTTCTCGTCGCCGCGGCGTTCGATCAGGCCGCGCTTTTCCATCTGCGGAAGCGCCATGCTCATGTTGGAGCGGCCGACGAGAAGCTTGCGGGCGAGTTCCTGCTGCGAAATCCCTTCGAAGCGATAGAGATTGATCAGGATGTCGAGATGCGGCGGCTTGATGTCGAGCGCCGCCAGTTCCCGCGCCAGTACGCTCTGCATCATCTGGCAGGCTCTTGCGACGGCAATCCAGCTGCGAAAGCGCGGATGGTCCCAAGGGAGGGATTGCTTTTTGTTCATTGTTGTACTTTATTGTTCAGCATTGAACTTTCTTAGGTGTCTCACTATGGCAAAGTTTGGGCTGAAGGTCATCCGTTTCGGGTTCGCAATTCTCGGACCTCTTTCTCCGCGGCTCGCCGCGTCGCTGGCGTTCAAGCTCTTCTGTCTCACACCATCGCGACGACCGAAAGGGCACAAGGCAGCAGCGATGCAGGCGGAAGGTCTCCGCAAGCTTGCTTCGGCGCGGAAGATCCCATTTCGAGTTGGTCGGTCGACGGTGATGTCATATCATCTGAACACCGAGACGGATGCCAAGAAGCCGCGTTGGCTCGTGGTGCATGGCTGGGGCTCGAACGCCGCCTATGTCGCTTCGCTGCCGGTTGGCCTTTCGGAGGCCGGAGCGCATGTGGTGGCTCTTGACCTTCCCGGACATGGATTGTCCAGCGGTCGCAGCCTCAACATGAAGCAGGCGGCCGAAGTCATTGTCGAGGCGGACAGGCAGTTTGGGCCATTTGATGCCGTTGTAGGGCATTCCTTCGGTGGTGCGTCCCTGTTGCTGACGCTTGGCAAAGTATTCAAGGGCGTTGGCACGATCTCGCCGGCGAAGGCGGTCGTTATCGGCTCGCCGAGCCATATCCAGTGGATCTTTGACGGTTTCGCGCGGATGGTCGGGCTGTCGCCCACGGTCAGGGAACTGATGATCCAATACGCGGAGAAAATCGCCGGCGCACCGCTCGATGATTTCGACACCATTGCCGCAGCCAGGCGCTCCAGCACTCCGCTGCTGGTGATCCATGCCGAGGATGACAAGGAAGTGGCGGCGGAACACGCGCGTCGTTTCGGAGAGGTCGATACTGCCAAGGTGCATTGGGCCAATGGGCTCGGGCATCGTCGAATTGTTAGCGACGCCGGCGTGATCAGCACGATCGCGCAGTTCCTGACGGCAGAGACTGCCGCATCGCGGGCAGAAGGCAAGGACGCTGCCGCTTGATGCCACGTTGCCGCCGTCCTAGTCTTGCGCCGAGGCGAAGCGAGCGGGAGGCGGGATGAACATCATCAGATCGGTCGAGGAACTGAAGGCGATCTACAGCGACGTTCCGGAAGCCTCGCTGGCGAAGGTGACGAAGACGCTGACGCTCGAATACCGACAGATGATCGAGGCCTCGCCCTTCATGGCGCTTGCCACAGTTGGACCGGAAGGCCTGGACTGCTCTCCGCGCGGAGACCTCGGCGGCGTGGTTCGGGTACAAGACGAGTCGACGCTTCTGCTTCCCGACTGGCGCGGCAACAACCGAGTCGATTCGCTCGTCAATATCGTGCGTGATCCGCGCGTCGCCCTGATGTTTCTGATCCCAGGCTCGAACACGACAATGCGAGTGAACGGCCGCGCGGCTGTGTCTGCGGATCCGGATCTACTCTCCAGCTTCGAGATGGATGGTCGCAATCCACGCACGGTGGTCGTGATCACCATCATGGAAGTCTATTTCCAGTGTGCCCGCGCGGTGATGCGTGCCGAACTCTGGAACCCACAACATTTTGTCGATCCGGCGACGCTGCCGACGCCGGGCAAGCTGCTGAAGGCTGCGAAGAGCGACTTCGACCAGGAGACCTACGACCGGGAATGGGCCAGTCGCGCTGCCAAGACCATGTGGTGATGCCGCACGCAAAAACGGCCGCCAGCTCCAGGCTCGGCGGCATGAACGTCGGTGCGCGGCAGGTTACTTCTTGTAGATCAGCCAGCTCTTGCCGACGTAGTCCTTGCGCATCCGCTCCTCGAAGAAGACGGTCCGGTTGCGGCCGCCGTTCTTGGCGTAATAGAGCGCAGTGTCGGCGCTGGCGTAAAGCTCGCCCGGATCGCTCGCCTGCGAGCCCATGGCAAAGCCGATGGATATGGTGACCGGGCCGTAGTCTACGCCTGAACGTGAATTGCGGAAGGTGCGGGTTTCCAACGCCCGGCGAACGCGTTCGCAGATGATCATCACTTCATCGGCAGTATTGCCTTCGACGATCAGCGCAAATTCCTCTCCGCCTGAACGTGCAACGAAGACATCCTTGCGGACGTTGGCGCGGATGACCGAGGCGACGGTCGCCAGGATCTTGTCACCTACGGGGTGGCCGTAGCTGTCGTTGATCTTCTTGAAATTGTCGATGTCAGCCAGCACAAGGGCGGTGACCGGAAGCAGCGTCGAGTTGTTGTAGGTCGCCGCAAGACGTTCATCGAAGGCGCGGCGGTTGGCAATCCGCGTCAGTGAGTCGGTATTCGCAATGCGCTTGTATTCATCGAGCTCGCGGCGAACCTGGTCCATCTCCTGCGAACGCTGCTCGACACCGCCGACGGTCTTTTCGCCGTGCGCGATCGTCGTGCCCGTGGCTTCGCTCAGGAGCGTGATGGCGTTGCTGAGGAGATCGGTCGAGAAATGGCTCTTGGAGTTGATGCGTTGCGCGGTTTCGCCCAGCAGCTTGCTGTAGCTTTCCAGCGAATTCTGTTCCTGCCGGAGGAGCTTCAGAAGAGAGTCGAGCTCCACCAGGAGCTTGGAATGGGCGTCTTCGATGACCGCGGCCTGTCCCGTGCCGAGATGCCGGTGCGAAAGTTCGTCCAGTTCTTCCTGGGTGGCGCGGCTTCCAAGCGCTGCAAGGTCCCGCGTCAGGTCAGGGTTGGAACCGATATAGGCTTCGTAAAACAGCTGATAATTGCGCGGGATTGGCGCAAGTCCCATCGATCGCACTGCGTAAATGATCTGGCTCACCAGATCGCTGGATTGCGCCTTTTGCGCCGTTGCCGTCGTCATCGACGTCCCCACTTTTCCCACCCAGTTTTATCTAGGAGAATTGGTATGCGAAAAATATTGGAAAAGAATTAAGAGGCGCAAATTAACGCCGGCCATCGCAACGCAGAGGTGTAGGTCTCCTGTTGATGTGCGAGTGCTTGATCGTGTCGTATCGAGGCAAGTGGCGTCGGAAGTAGAATTGCCGGCTCAAGCGATAGAAAGCAGCAAAAACCCCGCCTGAGGCAGGCGGGGTTCTCGAAAATCCAATGATTTCCAGTCTTACTTCGGTCCGATCATGTTTTCCGGACGGACGTACTGGTCGAACTCTTCGTTCGTGAGGTAGCCGCCGCCGACAGCTTCTTCACGCAGCGTCGTGCCGTTCTTGTGGGCCGTCTTGGCAATCTTGGCGCAGGTGTCGTAGCCGAGCTTGGTGTTGAGCGCCGTTACCAGCATCAGCGAGTTTTCAACGCCGCGCTTGATGTTGTCTTCGCGCGCTTCGATGCCAACGACGCAGTTGTCGGTGAAGGACACGGCGGCATCGCCCAGCAACTGCACCGACTGCAGGAAGTTGTAAGCCATCATCGGGTTGTAGACGTTGAGCTCGAAGTGACCCTGGCTGCCGGCGAAGGTGAGCGCAGCGTGGTTGCCGAAGATGTGGGCGCAGACCTGGGTCAGTGCTTCCGACTGGGTCGGGTTGACCTTGCCCGGCATGATCGACGAGCCCGGTTCGTTTTCCGGCAGGGACAGTTCGCCAAGACCGGCGCGCGGGCCGGAGCCGAGGAAGCGGATGTCGTTGGCGATCTTGAAGAGCGCGGCTGCAGCGGCATTGATCGCGCCGTGCGAGAACACCATCGAGTCGTGCGAAGCAAGTGCTTCGAACTTGTTCGGTGCCGTCACGAAGGGCAGGCCGGTGATCTTCGAGATTTCTTCGGCGACCTTTTCAGCAAATCCGACCGGTGCGTTGAGACCCGTGCCGACGGCAGTACCGCCCTGGGCGAGCTTGGAAAGCGCCGGCAGCGTCAGTTCGATATTGGCAATCGCGGAAGCGACCTGAGCCGCGTAACCGGAAAATTCCTGGCCAAGCGTCAGCGGCGTAGCATCCTGCGTATGGGTGCGGCCGATCTTGATGATGTGGGAGAAGGCCTTGACCTTGGCTTCCAGCGCCTCGTGCAGGTGCTTCAGGGCCGGGATCAGGTGGCGAACGATCGTTTCGACGCAGGCGATGTGCATGGCCGTCGGATAGGTGTCGTTCGACGACTGGCTCATGTTGACGTGGTCGTTCGGGTGAACCGGCTTCTTGGAACCCATCACGCCGCCGAGCATCTCGATCGCGCGATTGGAAATGACTTCGTTGGCATTCATGTTCGACTGGGTGCCGGAACCGGTCTGCCAGACAACCAGCGGGAAATGGTCGTTGAGCTTGCCGTCGATCACTTCCTGGGCGGCGTCGATGATCGCCTTGCCGATCGTCGGGTCGAGACCGGCGAGTTCCATGTTGGCGCGGGCGGCAGCCTGCTTGACGATGCCAAGCGCACGCACAACGGCGAGCGGCTGCTTTTCCCAGCCGATCTTGAAGTTGCCAAGCGAACGCTGGGCCTGGGCACCCCAGTACCGGTCACTTGCGACTTCGATCGGGCCGAATGTATCGGTTTCGGTGCGGGTTGATGCCATTTTCGCTGCCTCTGTCTCTTCGTAGATGTCGCGGCGCTTTGGTCAGGCGCCAGCGCTGAATTTTGCTGCGGCATTACTATACGATTGATCTGCGGCTGCAAGCCGGAAGCGGCCTGTCTGGCGCGGTTTGCGGCGTGCCTTTTATGACACGAGGTGGTAAAAAGTGGCGTTAATGGTCGCGCCTCAAGTCCGTCAGTCAGCGCCGCATGAAGGAAATATTAACCAATATTTTCTTAACGTTCCGCCTGCGCCACGCCCCAGTTGCCGTGTTCATGGAACCCTTGACGCCGGCACGCGATTCTTTTCATCGGGAACCCGATCGGGTAAATGGCGTCACACTTATTCCAGGCCGCATCAGTGCGGTGCGGACCAGAGACGGGGAAGACCTTGCAGCATTCATCTCGAAAAATTTCGCTCGCGTTAGCGCTTGTGTCGAGCGTCTCCGTCTATGCCGGTGCCGTTGCGCCGGCAAATGCGATCACACTGATGGATATCCTGCGTGGTGGCCCCGGCAAGAACCGCCAGGTCGAACCGCATCAGGTCGTGCCGGGTGTGGCAACCGGTCGTGCTGCGATGCCGAGCGAAAAGGCGCTTGCAGATCCCGAGCCGCTGCCGAAGGTCACCGGGCCGCGCTATTATACCTATAAGGCTGATGCCCAGCGCGCGGTGAAGACAGCGGGCTTTGCCGCAGCATCTGCCGCCGACGGCACGCAGCTCATCGCGGAAGCGAAAGTCACGGCACCTGCCGATATCGCAGCCGCACTTGAAGCTTATTATGCCAAGAATGCCGAGCCGCTTTGGGTGGCAGACGGCGACATCAACGAAAAGGCGAGGGGCGTACTTGCGCTGTTCGATCGCGCCGAAGAGTTCGGTTTCGATCCGGCCGACTACCGTCTGACGGTTCCGGCACTGGTCACCGCGAGCGTTGCAGCACCGCTGGATGCGGCGGCCGAGGTCGTCAATGTGGCGACCGACGAAAGCGTTGCGACCGATGCTGGCGCGACCGATCCGGTTGAAGGCCATCAGCGGGCCTTGATGCAGTTTGAACTCGCGCTATCCGGTAAGGTCCTGATGTTCGCGCAGGACATGCTGCGTGGCCGCATCGATGCCAACCGCATCTCCGGCTACCATGACATCAAGCGCAAGGACATGAAGCTCGCCGTCGTGCTGCCGTTCGCCAAGACCTCCACCGATGCGGCTGCGTATCTGGAAGGGCTTGAGCCGAAGAGCGCGCATTATCAGGCGCTGAAGGCCGAACTCGCGAAGCTGCGCGCCGAGGACAACGCCGCCGGGCCGCAGATCGAGCTGCCGACACAGATCCTCCTGAAGCCTGGCAAGAGCAGCGCGGACCTTGGCAACATCATTGCTGCGATCCAGCAGAAGTCCTCCGAGGCCTTGAAGACCAAGCATGCGGACGTGCTCGCCTCCTACCAGCAGACGCCGGATTACACGCCGGAACTCGTGGACGTGGTGAAGTCGTTCCAGACGGAAGCAGGCTTGAAGCCTGACGGTGTCGTCGGGGCAGCCACGATCCGCAAGCTCACCGGCCACACCGCCGAGGACAAGATCAAGAAGATCGTGGTCGCCATGGAGCAGGCCCGCTGGCTGCCGGATGAGCTTGGCAACCGGTATGTTTTCATCAACCAGCCGGCGTTCCGGGTCTATTATCACGACAACGGGGTCGAGCAGTTCTCGATGCGCACCGTCGTCGGTTCCAAGGCGAACCAGACCTATTTCTTCCAGGACGAGATCGAGACCGTCGAGTTCAACCCGTATTGGGGCGTGCCGCAGTCGATCATCATCAACGAGATGCTGCCGCGTCTGCGTCAGGATCCGAGCTATCTCGACCGCTTGGGCTATGAGGTTTCCGTGGGCGGCAAGACGGTGTCCTCGACCAGCGTCAACTGGTACGGCTCGACGGACAAGATTTCGGTCCGCCAGCCGCCTTCCAGCGACAATGCGCTCGGCGACCTCAAGATCCTGTTCCCGAACAGCCATGCGATCTACATGCATGACACGCCTTCGAAGAGCTTCTTCCAGCGTGACATGCGTGCACTGAGCCACGGCTGCGTGCGCCTGGCGGAGCCGCGAAAGATGGCCGCTGCCGTGCTGGGAACGACCATCGAGGACGTCAATGCGCGCATTGCCGGCGGGCAGAACGTGGCAGTGAAGGTGCCGGTGAAGATCCCCGTCTACATCTCCTACTTCACAGCATGGCCGAACAAGGATGGCGTGGTCGAATTCTTCGACGATGTCTACGGCCGTGACGATGCGGTCGCCAAGGCCTTCCATGCGACCACAAAGGCGCGGGCGACGAAGGTCTGATCAAGCTTTAGGGCAAAACAAAAAAAGGCGGCCTTGAGCCGCCTTTTTTGCGTCTGGTTTACCGCGCCAGCCGGGAACGCTCTGCTCCCCGGTCCAGCAGTTCGAGGACCATGTCCGGCGTGAGATCGGCGTAGCTTTCGATGATCCGGTCGGGGTTCAACTGGTCAACCGCAACATCAGAGTAACCGAACGTCACCGCCACGGCGGGAACGCCGGCGTTCTGGGCGGCCAGGATGTCATTGATGCTGTCGCCGACCATGATGGCGTTCAGCGGATCACCGCCAGCGAGTTCCACGGTCTGGAGGACGTGACGGCCGTCGGGCTTGCGAAACGCGAAGGTGTCACCGCAGGTCATGGCGGCGAAACGATGGGAGAGCTCAAGCTTGTCCATCAGCAGCGTCGCAAGCTGGCTGCCCTTGTTTGTGCAGATGGCAAAGCGCATGCCGGCCGCCTCGAGCCGGTCGAGACACGGCACGAGACCCGTATAGGGAAGGCTCTTGCCCGGCATGTTCTCCTGGTAGTGCTCCATATATCGATCGAATAGTTTTGCCGCCGTCACCTCGTCCAGGGGCTCGCGCCGCAGCTCGAAGGCACGCTGGATCATCACCTTGACGCCCTGGCCCACGAGATGCGTCAGGTCATCGAAAGTGACGGGCGCAAGACCGACGGCCTCGATCGTATAGTTCAGGCTGTCGATCAGGTCCGGCGCGGTATCGATGAGCGTGCCATCAAGATCAAAGACGACGAGGGGTGCTGACAAGGAATCCTCACGAGGCGTTGGGACAGTCTTTCGCTTACGAAAAGCAGGGTCAAAAAGCAAATCACCGGCAGTCTTGCGGGCGAAAGCCAGGCGAGGGGGACTTTCGTTTGCCGAAGGAGGCGTGTAAACAGCGGGCAACGAGATAGCGGGGAGCTTTTGGCGGATGGACGCCAGGGAAATGAAGGTCAAGGCGGCGCAGGTCGCCCTTTCGTATGTCGAAGACGGGATGAAGCTCGGGATCGGGACTGGCTCCACCGCAGAGGAGTTTGTCCGCCTTCTGGCTGAAAAGGTGCATGGCGGGCTGCGGATCGAAGGCGTTCCCACCTCCGAACGCACCGCGCGGCTTTGCCTCGAACTTGGCGTGCCGTTGAAATCGCTCGACGAGATGCCGGAACTGGACCTTACCATCGACGGTGCCGACGAAGTTGATCCGAAGCTGAACCTCATCAAGGGTGGCGGTGGCGCGCTTCTGCGCGAAAAGATCGTCGCAGCGGCCTCAAGCCGGATGATCGTGATCGCCGATGAAAGCAAGCTGGTGGAGACGCTGGGCGCTTTTGCGTTGCCGATCGAGATCAATCCGTTCGGTGAAGCTGCAACCGTCATTGCCATCGAGCGTGCGGCTTCCAAGCTCAATCTCACCGGCGAATTGAAGCTGCGCCGTTCAGACGATGGTGTCTTCACGACCGACGGCGGCCACCATATTGTCGACGCATCTTTTGGCCGTATTCCTGATGCAGAGGCTCTGTCGGCGGAACTGTTTTCCATACCCGGTGTCGTTGAACACGGGCTGTTCATTCAAATGGCGTCCATCGCGATCATTGCCGGTCCGGCAGGAGCGCGAACGCTTGAGGCGAAATAAACTAGGAGCAACGAACTCATGATCAGATTCGCGGTTATCGGCCGTGCCGCCGCCCTGGCGATCCTCTTCTCCGGCGCTTCCATGCTGCCGGCTCATGCGCAGGACGTGTCGGAAGCACAACTCGCTGCTGCGCGTGACGCCATTGCTTCGCTGAATGTGACGGACCGCTACGACAACATCCTGCCGAACCTGGCTGAGCGCCTGAAGGCTCAGTTCATCCAGGCATCGCCGAACTTCCAGTCGCAGATTTCCGACGTGGTTGACGAAGCAGCGCTTGCTCTTGCACCGCGCCGCGCTGATCTCGAAAAGGAAGCTGCGACGATCTATGCCAAGAGCTTCTCGATCGATGAACTGAAGGTGATCTCGACCTTCTTCAATACCGAGGCCGGCAAGAAGCTGCTCACCAACCAGCCACTCGTGAACCGCGAACTCGTTCGCGCCGCGGAAATCTGGGCAAACGGCATTTCGCGTGACCTCACCAACCAGAGCACCGAAAAGCTGCGTGGCGTGATCGACGCAACGCCGATCGAGGCACCGACGGTCGACACCAGCGCGGCTGCACCGGCTAAGCCTGCCGCCAAGCCAGCCCCGGCAAAGCCGGCGGCTCCGGCCAAGCCTGCCCCGACACCGGCGCCGAAGCCCTGATCAAGCCTTGGGTAACTCAATGATCCGCCCTTAGAGGCGGATCATTCGTTTTCAGGTGCCGACTACGACCCGCGTCGGTTGAAGCATTCTCAAATACGCCAAAAGAAAACCCCGGGGTTGTCGCCAACTCCGGGGTTTTCGTTTCGTGTCAATGAAGCGATTAGCGCTTCGAGATCGGCAGGTAGTCGCGCTGCGGTTCGCCCGTATACAACTGACGCGGACGACCAATCCGCTGCTGCGGATCTTCGATCATTTCCGCCCACTGTGCGATCCAGCCGACGGTGCGAGCCAGCGCGAAGAGAACGGTGAACATGGTGGTGGGGAAGCCCATCGCCTTCAGCGTGATGCCGGAATAGAAGTCGATGTTCGGGTAGAGCTTCTTCTCGATGAAGTACTCGTCCGTCAGCGCGATGCGCTCGAGCTCCATGGCAACCTGCAGGAGCGGGTCATCCTTGTGGCCAAGTTCGCCAAGAACTTCATGCGTGGTCTTCTGCATGATCTTGGCGCGCGGGTCATAGTTCTTGTAGACGCGGTGACCAAAGCCCATCAGGCGGAACGGGTCGTTCTTGTCCTTTGCACGGGCGATGTATTCCGGAATGCGGTCAACGGTGCCGATTTCCTGCAGCATGTTGAGCGCTGCTTCGTTGGCGCCGCCGTGTGCCGGGCCCCAGAGGCAGGCGATGCCGGCCGCGATGCAGGCAAACGGATTTGCACCCGAAGAGCCGGCGAGACGAACGGTCGAGGTCGATGCGTTCTGCTCGTGGTCGGCATGCAGGATGAAGATGCGGTCCATGGCGCGAGCCAGAACCGGGTTCACCACATATTCTTCGCACGGCACCGCAAAGCACATGCGCAGGAAGTTCGACGCGTAGTCGAGATTGTTCTGCGGATACACGAAGGGCTGGCCGATGTGGTACTTGTAGGCCGTTGCCGCGATCGTCGGCATCTTGGCGATCATGCGCAGCGATGCAACCATGCGCTGGTGCGGATCGGTGATGTCCGTCGAGTCATGGTAGAAGGCCGAGAGAGCACCAACGGTGCCAACCATGACGGCCATCGGATGGGCGTCGCGGCGGAAGCCGGTGAAGAAGCGGCTCATCTGCTCGTGCACCATCGTGTGATGGGTCACGCGGTAGTCGAAGTCCTTCTTCTGGGCTGCAGTCGGCAATTCCCCGTAAAGAAGCAGGTAGCAGGTTTCCAGGAAGTCGCCGTGTTCGGCGAGCTGTTCGATCGGATATCCGCGATGTAGCAGGATACCGTTGTCACCATCGATATAGGTGATCTTGGACTCGCAGGAGGCCGTCGACGTAAAGCCTGGGTCATAGGTGAAGGCACCGGTCTGCTTGTAAAGAGAGCCGATGTCGATCACGTCCGGACCAATGGTCCCCGACTTGACCTTCAGGTCGACTTTCTTGTCGCCCAATACCACATTTGCGCTTTGTTCCGTCATTCTGATCCTCCAACCGTTCGGCGGCATGGCGCCTGAAAAGCGCCACAAGAATTAAGCGTCCCGTGCTTTGCTATATGATCCGACCGCCGATGCCAAGGTATACGAAAGGCATTTTGTGCACCGCGAAATCAGCATGCCAAAGAGCAGGTTAACTCATTGAGCAATCTGATGGTGCATCCGGCAATCAGGCGGTGAAAGCAGGTGCTGATTACACCAGTTGACGGCGTAGCGGGAAACGTTAGGGTTGCAGCGATATGCCTTGTGTGGCCGCGGTTGAGGGGTTGCGGTGACGGATGAAACGGCATCTCTTGAAGCGCGCACGCTGAACCTGTCGCTCGTGGAGGGTACGGGGCTCGCCAGACACGACCCGCCGGCAGTCGGTCATCACGGACAATTGCTCAGGACGCTGACGCGTTTGCCTACCGGCAAGCCTGCCGTACCGCTCGCTCGTCTCCAGCAGGCGGCCGGTCGCAAGCTGCGACGGTTGCCTCGCGCCATGACGCTGGCTGTCGAGGAGGAGAGAGCCTTCGGGCATGGCTTCCTGTTCGTCCCGGTTGCTGTGGGCGGCGGCGCGGCCTTCTGGTTCAGCCTTGCGCGCGACCCACCATTTTGGCCTCTCGTGGTAGTTCTCATCGCGAGCTCGTTGGCAGCGATTGCCATGCGCAACCGCGGTGGCATGATGACCCTCTCGCTGACGGCGGTGGCACTGTTCCTTGCGGGCATGATGCTTGCCGAATGGGAAGCATGGCGGCGCAGTACGGTGCTCCTCGACTCGCCCGTCACCACCTTTGTAACCGGGGTCGTGGAGCGCCGTGAGGTCGATGCCTCCGGGCGCTGGCGATACATCGTGAAGGTATCGAAGACGGCGGAGCCGACGGTCGGTCGGCCGCCCGAACAGGTTTCGCTTCTGGCGAGGTCGAAGCATCCGGCATTTCTCCCGGGTGACGTCATCAATGGGCGCGCGCGACTTTCGCCGCCCTCTGGCCCGGCGCTTCCGGGGCTGCATGACTTCGCTTTTACGTCCTACTTCGATGGCATCGGCGCCGTCGGCTTCTTTTATGGTGCGCCGAAAAAGGTCGAGCAGGTCGCGCCCGCCGAAGCCGGATGGAGTTTCGATACGAGGCGCTTCCTGTTTGGCCTGCGTGGCGCGATCGCCGAACGCATCCGCACGGCTGTACCCGGAGATTCCGGTGCGTTCGCCGCCGCCATCGTCACCGACGAACGGCGCGCCATATCCGCCGAAACCGTCGAGGCGTTACGTCTTTCGGGGCTGGCGCATATCGTGGCGATCTCGGGCCTCAACATGGCGCTTGCCGCCGGCATCTTCTTTATCGGCGTGCGCAGCGTGCTCTCCGTATTCACCGGATTTGCCCAGCGTCACGCCATCAAGAAGATCGCAGCCGTCGGCGCTCTCGCCATGGCGACCGCCTACTACCTGATCTCCGGCTTTGGGGTGTCGGCGCAACGAGCCTACATCATGATGGCGGTGATGCTGGTCGCCGCGCTCCTGGACCGGCCGGCCATCAGCATGCGCAATGTTGCGATCTCCGCACTGGTCATCATGGCACTCACGCCGTCCGAGATTCTGGGGCCGAGCTTCCAGATGTCGTTTGCCGCGACGGCGGCGCTGGTTGCCGGTTACGCGCTCTGGAAGCGGCGCCGCGAGGGCAAGGATGGCGAGCACTTTCTGCTGCGTCACCCGCTGGTGACGCCTTTCCTTGCGGGGGTGACCTTCCTCTCCGGCATCTTCGTGACGTCTCTCATCGGCGGGTTGTCCACCTCGATCTATTCCATTGAACACTTTCATCGTCTCGCGACCTATGGTCTCGCGGCCAACCTCGCGGCGATGCCGATCATTTCCTTCGTGGTAATGCCGGCAGGCCTGATCGGCATGCTGCTGATGCCGTTCGGGCTTGAATGGCCCTTCCTGACGGTGATGGGTTATGGTCTTGAAGCGGTCATCGCCGTTGCCAAACATGTTGCCGACTGGGGCGGCGATGTTCCTCTCGGACGGCAGCATCCGTGGTTTCTTGCTGTCGCTACCGCCGGATTGTTGTTGCTCGTGCTCCTGCGCACGCGGCTGCGGCTTCTCGGCCTGCCGCTTCTTATGCTGGCGGTAATCCTTTCCTGGCAGGAACGGGCAAAACCGCTGCCGGATCTTCTGATCTCCGAGGATGGGACGCTCGTGGCGCTAACCCGTGGCCAGCATGTAGCGACGAATCGTGCCCGTCCACCCGACTTTATCTATGGCCAGTGGACGAGAGCGCTGACGCTGCCGCAGCCTTTGAAGCCGGATGTGAAGCCCAGCCTGTTTCCGGGCGGCGACAATAATAAGCCTACTCAACCGTCTCGTGAGCGGCGGGCGCTGACTGAACAGGAAGTGGAGGCGGTCCGCTCTGCGATGCGATCAGCGCCGGAAGGCGGGTTCAGCTGTGTCTCGAAGGCGTGGTGTGCGGCCAAAACCAATGGGAGCGTGACTGTCGCGGTGGTCGAGGATGGACGTTTCGCAGGCGCAGCGTGTGATGCCGCCGACATCGTCATAGCTCCAAGCGCCCGCTTCCACGAGTGTCGCTCCGGCGCGCTGATGATCAGCGGGCAAACGCTTCGAAAGGCAGGGACGCTTGAGATCAACTTCAACCGCGCGAAGCAACGCGATCTTTGGACAGCAAGTGCTGCCATGGTCGGGCTCAGTCGCTCTTGGAACCGGCACCGCCATTACGACTGGCGGAGCAAAAGTTTCAGCGCGGAGCTGCCGGCGCCGCTTCGGGCAATTCTCAGTGGTAGCGGCGAATAAGGCCGACCAGCTTGCCCTGGATCTTGACCCGGTCCGGCGGGAAGATGCGGGTTTCGTACGCCGGGTTGGCGGCCTCCAGCGCGATCGAGCCGCCGCGACGACGGAAGCGCTTCAACGTTGCTTCTTCATCATCAACAAGCGCCACGATAATGTCGCCCGGATTTGCGGTGCTGCCGTTGCGGATCACCACCGTATCGCCATCGAGAATGCCAGCCTCGATCATCGAGTCGCCCTTGACCTCGAGCGCATAGTGCTCGCCCGCGCCAAGCATCTCGGCTGGTACGGTGATATCGTGGGTGTTGTTCTGGATCGCCGAGATCGGCACGCCGGCTGCGATACGTCCCATGACGGGGACAGTCGCCGAATTGGAATTGTCGGCCGCGGCGGGTGCAGGTTTGGCGGACGCGGTAGACGCTGGCGATTTGCCAAGGCTGCCTTCGATCACGCTTGGGGAGAAACCGCGGCGGGGCTGCATGCTGGGGGAGTAGGCCTCAGGGAGCTTGATGACTTCCAAGGCCCGGGCGCGGTTTGGAAGCCGGCGAATGAAGCCCCGTTCCTCAAGCGCTGTGATCAACCGGTGGATGCCAGACTTCGACGCAAGATCAAGCGCGTCCTTCATCTCGTCGAAAGATGGCGGTACGCCTGACTCCTTCATTCGTTCGTGAATGAAAAGCAGCAATTCCTGTTGTTTGCGCGTCAGCATGTCAGCACCCCAAGAGTCGGAAACAAATCCAGAACAGACACTATCTGTTCAGTATGTGTTCCGCAAGTGGCTAAATATCCGTGAAGTCATATGCATTTTTGTTGATCAGGAGCCGGTGATCTGGCCGTGAGAGCACTTGCTGCTGGCGTCGCGGTTGCCAATTTAAGGGGCGGTTCTGGCTCGGGGGTATGACGTGAACGCAAGAGCAATCGATCATCTGGTCCTACCGGTGAAGGATCTGGCAGCGACGCGGGCTCGGCTTGGTGACCTTGGGTTCACGGTTGCACCCGATGCGCTGCACCCGTTTGGCACCGCCAACGCCTGCGTTTTCCTGCGGGATGGGAGCTATCTGGAGCCGCTCGCATTCGCCAATCGTCGTCAGGCCGCAGCGGCTGCGAAGCGTGGCAATGTGTTTACCGCGCGCAATCTTGCCTTCTGTCGCACGAGGCATCGGGAGGGACTTTCAGCCATCGTGCTCGCCACCGATGATGCGGAGGCGGATCATGCCGCTTTCACGGCGCAGGGCATATCCGGCGGCGAGATGCTGGAGTTCGCCCGGCCGATGAAGCTACCGGATGGCACGGAATCGGAGGCACGCTTCCGACTCGCCTTTGCGGCCGATTCGCAGTCACCCGATTTCTTTCTGTTCTCCTGCCAAAGATTGAACCCACTGCCTTCGGGGCGGGAGGAACTGCTGAGCCATGCGAACGCGGTGATCGGCATCAGTGAGATCATCCTGGGTGCATCTCAGCCCGATGCTGCCGTGCCGCTGCTGGCGCAGGTGTTCGAGCATGAGCAGGATGAGTTGGGCGCCGGTTTCGTGGCAGCGAACGGCGTTCGGACACGGGTGATGTCCGACGATGACCTGGGGCTGCATTTCCTTCTTCCGCCTCAAGCCGGCGGGGAAGGGCTGCAGGGCTGCGCCGTGATCTTCAAGACTGCCGATCTTGCCGTGACAGAGATTACCCTTGCTGCTAATGACGTCGCATTCATCCGCCGAGAGGGCCGGGTGCTTGTTTCGGCAGCGCCCGGTCAGGGCGTTCTGTTCGGATTTGAGGAATAGATCATGGAAGTTGCGGCCAATTCTCGTGTGCTCGTTGGCGAAGGCGCGGGCCAGGTTGTCTTCGCACAGGATGCAAGGCTCTCGCTGATCGCCGGCCCCTGCCAGATGGAAACACGCGAGCACGCCTTCGACATTGCCGGCACGCTGAAGGAGCTTTGCGGCGAGCTTGGCATCGGGCTGGTCTACAAGTCGTCCTTCGACAAGGCGAACCGCACCTCCATCTCCGGCAAGCGCGGCATCGGGCTTGAGCCTGCCATGGAGATCTTCGAAGATCTCAAGAAGGAGTTCGGATTTCCGGTTCTGACGGACATCCACACCGAAGAGCAGTGCGGCCTCGTCGCTAAGACCGTCGACATCTTGCAGATTCCCGCGTTTCTCAGCCGCCAGACGGACCTTTTGGTCGCGGCGGCAAAGACGGGCCGCGTCATCAACGTCAAGAAGGGGCAGTTCCTCGCGCCTTGGGACATGAAGAACGTGCTTGCGAAGTTCACGCAAAGCGGCAATCCGAATGTACTGCTCTGCGAACGCGGTGCCTCCTTCGGTTACAACACGCTTGTGTCCGACATGCGCTCCTTGCCGATCATGGCCTCGCTTGGTGCGCCGGTGGTGTTCGATGCGACCCATTCGGTGCAGCAGCCAGGCGGCCAGGGTGGCTCGTCCGGCGGCCAGCGTGAGTTTGTCGAAACGCTGGCGCGGGCAGCCGTTGCCGTGGGCGTTGCCGGCGTATTCATTGAAACGCATGAAGATCCAGACAATGCGCCATCCGACGGCCCGAACATGGTGCACCTGAGAGATATGCGCCGCCTTCTCGAAAAACTGCTCGCCTTCGACGCGATTGCCAAGGCCAATTGAGCACGGTCTCGTGTCACCGACGCGAGACAAACTTCTACGACATTCAAAAGTCCAACCAAGGAGAGACCCTTGACCGCCATCACCGATATCATTGCCCGCGAAATCCTCGACAGCCGCGGCAATCCCACCGTGGAAGTGGACGTCTATCTTGAAGACGGCTCGATGGGCCGTGCAGCCGTTCCGTCTGGCGCCTCGACCGGCGCACATGAGGCGGTGGAACTGCGCGACGGTGGCAAGCGCTACAACGGCAAGGGTGTCGAGAAGGCTGTCGAAGCGGTCAATACCGAGATCTTCGATGCGATCGGCGGTTTCGATGCCGAAAGCCAGATCCACATCGACAAGACGATGATCGCGCTCGACGGCACGCCGAACAAGTCACGTCTCGGCGCCAATGCCATCCTCGGCGTCTCGCTCGCCGTTGCCAAGGCTGCGGCCGAGTCGTCCGGCCTTCCGCTCTATCGTTATGTTGGTGGTGCCAGCGCGCATCTCCTGCCGGTGCCGATGATGAACATCATCAATGGCGGCGCGCATGCTGACAACCCGATCGACTTCCAGGAATTCATGATCATGCCGGTCGGCGCCGACACGCTGAAGGATGCCGTCCGCATGGGCGCGGAAATATTCCACGTGTTGAAGAAGGAGCTTGCTGCCCAGGGTCACAACACCAATGTCGGCGACGAAGGTGGCTTTGCGCCGGGCCTGAAGAGCGCGCCAGAGGCGCTCGATTTCATCATGCGCTCGGTCGAGAAGGCTGGCTACAAGCCGGGAGACGACGTGTTCCTGGCGCTCGATTGCGCCTCCACGGAGTTCTTCAAGAACGGCAAGTACGAGATGGAAGGCGAGGGCCGCAGCCTGGAGCCGGAAGCCATGGCAGACTACCTGGCGGAACTCGCCGGCAAGTACCCGATCATCTCGATCGAAGACGGCATGGCCGAAGACGACTGGGACGGCTGGAAGTACCTGACCGACAAGATCGGCTCGAAGGTACAACTCGTCGGCGACGACCTCTTCGTCACCAACTCGGCTCGCCTGCGCGACGGTATCAAGATGGGCGTCGCCAACTCGATCCTCGTCAAGGTCAACCAGATCGGTTCGCTGTCGGAAACGCTCGATGCGGTCGAGACTGCGCACAAGGCTCGCTACACGGCCGTCATGTCGCACCGCTCCGGCGAAACGGAAGACTCCACGATCGCCGATCTCGCGGTCGCGACCAACTGCGGTCAGATCAAGACCGGTTCGCTGTCGCGCTCCGACCGTCTTGCCAAGTACAACCAGTTGATCCGCATCGAGGAAATGCTGGGCCCGCAGGCTGCTTATGCTGGTCGCAGCATCCTGAAGGGCTGAGGCCTTTTCGGGTCAGCCCGTAGAACGATGTGATGCAATACCAAGCCCGCGCAGGGCGCGGGCTTTTCCATTTGCTTCGATCAACGAATGGTTAAGCAAGTTATGGGAATCTGGATCCTGTCCGGATCGAATCTCCAGATCCGTTGAAGCGTAGCAGGGCATCAAGAACGGCATGTGGACCAAACATCATAAGAAGCGGAAGTTTGGCCGCCTTGTTCTTCCCCTCATCACCGTCGCGTTCCTTTCATATTTCGGCTATCATTCCGTGCATGGTGACCTTGGCCTGATTGCAACGGAGGAGTTCGAACGTCAGCGCGCGGCGCGTGCGGACGAGCTTGCAAAGCTCACGGCCAAGCGTGAAGCCCTTGAGCGGCAGGTGCGGCTGATGAGCGATGGGACGCTCGAAAAGGATATGCTGGACGAGATTGCGCGTTACCAGCTGAACGTCTCTCGGAGCGACGAAATCGTCATCTTCAAAAGCTACTACTGAATTAACCAGAATCTGGTTAACTTCAGTTTTTGGTAATTATGACAGGGCTTTAGCCGGAATGTGTGCCATGCAATTATGGCATTGCTGGGGCCCCACTTCTTGCCTATGTTACGCCTCGAAATGGGATTGGAGTTCCAGCATCCTTAGCGGGTGTGCCAATTTCGCATAACGCAGAACTCAAAGGGAGGGATCGATGGCGCAACCCAATACCGCGTCTGTATCCGGCCGCAAAGCAGCGGCAAAGTCTGCTTCCAAATCCTCCTCCAAGGAATTTACCGGCCAGAATTCGCCGGACTTCACCAAGGAACAGGATCTCCACGCCTACCGCGAGATGCTTCTGATCCGTCGGTTTGAAGAAAAGGCGGGCCAGCTTTACGGCATGGGCTTCATCGGCGGCTTCTGTCACCTTTATATCGGCCAGGAAGCTGTCGTTGTCGGCATGCAGATGGCCCAGAAGGAAGGTGACCAGGTTATCACGGCCTATCGCGACCACGGCCATATGCTGGCAACCGGCATGAACGCCCGTGGCGTCATGGCCGAGTTGACCGGGCGTCGGGGCGGCTATTCCAAGGGGAAGGGCGGCTCCATGCACATGTTCTCCAAGGAAAAGAATTTTTACGGCGGCCACGGAATCGTTGGTGCGCAGGTGTCGCTCGGCACGGGCTTGGCCTTCGCCAACAAGTACCGCGGCAATGACAATGTTGCCGTTGCGTATTTCGGTGATGGTGCTGCCAACCAGGGCCAGGTCTACGAGAGCTTCAACATGGCGGCTCTCTGGAAGCTGCCGATTGTCTACATCGTCGAAAACAACCGTTATGCGATGGGCACCTCGACGTCCCGCGCCACCGCGCAGTCGAACTACTCGCTGCGTGGTTCCGGCTTCGGCATTCCCGGCATCCAGGTCGATGGCATGGATGTTCGCGCCGTGAAGGCTGCGGGCGACGAAGCATTGGCTCACTGCCGCTGTGGCGCTGGCCCGATCATCTTGGAGATGCTCACCTACCGTTACCGCGGTCACTCGATGTCCGACCCGGCCAAGTACCGGTCCAAGGAAGAAGTGCAGAAGATGCGTTCCGAGCAGGACCCGATCGAGCAGGTGCGTCAGCGTCTTCTGGAAAAGTCCTGGGCGAGCGAGGACGAACTGAAGGCGATCGACAAGGACATCCGTGACGTTGTTTCGGATAGCGCCGACTTCGCGCAGGCCGATCCTGAGCCGGATCCGTCCGAGCTCTACACCGATATTCTGCTCTGATCGCGGGAGAGAACTTCATGCCAATCGACATTTTGATGCCCGCGCTTTCTCCGACCATGGAGGAAGGCACGCTGAGCAAGTGGCTCAAGAAAGAGGGCGACAAAGTCACCTCCGGTGATGTTATCGCCGAAATCGAGACCGACAAGGCGACCATGGAAGTGGAAGCCGTGGATGAGGGCGTGATCGGCAAGCTGCTGGTGGAAGCCGGTACCGAGAACGTCAAGGTCAACACCAAGATCGCGATCCTGCTGGCCGAAGGCGAAAGCGCCGACGCGATCTCGGAAGCCAAGCCTGCCCAGGCAGACGCGCCGAAGGCAGATGCCGATACTCCGGCTGCAACCTCTGACGCAGCAGGCGGCAAGGCGCGTCAGTCCGACGAAGAGCCTTCGTCCAAGGCTGACAGCAAGGTCCCGGCCCAGCCGAAGATCGATGTTGCCTCCGACCCGGATATTCCGGAAGGCACGGAGATGGTAACGATCACCGTTCGCGAAGCGCTTCGCGACGCCATGGCTGAGGAAATGCGCCGCGACGAGAGCGTCTTCATCATGGGTGAGGAAGTCGCCGAATATCAGGGCGCCTACAAGATCACTCAGGGCCTGCTGCAGGAATTCGGGGCGCGTCGCGTCGTTGATACGCCGATCACCGAACACGGTTTTGCCGGCGTCGGCGTTGGTGCCGCGATGGCGGGCCTGAAGCCGATCGTCGAGTTCATGACCTTCAACTTCGCCATGCAGGCGATCGACCAGATCATCAACTCCGCTGCCAAGACGCTTTACATGTCCGGCGGCCAGATGGGCGCGCCGATCGTGTTCCGCGGTCCGAACGGTGCGGCCGCTCGCGTTGCGGCCCAGCACAGCCAGGATTACGCTGCCTGGTACAGCCATATTCCGGGCCTCAAGGTCGTGCAGCCTTACACGGCAGCTGACGCCAAGGGCCTGCTGAAGGCCGCGATCCGCGACCCGAACCCGGTCATCTTCCTTGAAAATGAAATCCTCTACGGCCACTCCTTCGAGGTGCCGAAGCTGGATGATTTCGTGCTGCCGATCGGCAAGGCTCGTATCCACAAGGCCGGCAAGGACGCCACCATCGTCTCCTTCGGCATCGGCATGACCTATGCGGTCAAGGCTGTGGCTGAACTGGAGAAGGAAGGCATCGACGTCGAGCTCATCGACCTTCGCACCATCCGTCCGATGGACCTGCCGACAGTGATTGAATCGGTCAAGAAGACCGGTCGCCTCGTCACGGTTGAGGAAGGTTTCCCGCAGTCGTCCGTTGGCACCGAAATCGCGACGCGCGTCATGCAGCAGGCCTTCGATTATCTCGATGCGCCGATCCTCACGATCGCCGGCAAGGACGTGCCGATGCCTTACGCTGCGAACCTCGAAAAGCTCGCGCTGCCGAATGTCGGTGAAGTCGTCCAGGCGGTGAAGACCGTCTGCTACAAGTAACGGGGAGGGCGTTCGATGCCGATCAACATTACCATGCCGGCCCTGTCTCCCACCATGGAAGAGGGCAACCTCGCCAAGTGGCTTGTGAAGGAAGGCGACCAGGTCAAGTCCGGCGATGTCATCGCCGAGATCGAGACCGACAAGGCGACCATGGAAGTGGAAGCCGTCGATGAGGGTACCGTGGCGAAGATCGTCGTGCCGGCCGGTACGGAAGCGGTGAAGGTAAATGCCTTGATCGCCATCCTTGCTGCCGAAGGCGAAGATGTCGCGGCAGCCGCCTCTTCCGGTGGTGGTGCGCCTGCGCAGGCAGAGGCATCGAAGGCCGAGCCTGCAAAGGCGGAGGCCGCACCGGCTCCGAAGGCTGCTGAGCCCGCGCAGCAGGCCTCGACGCCTGTCGCGGATGCCAAGCCTGCTCCGTCGACCCCTGCGCCGGTTGCCGATGGCAAGCGCGTGTTCTCTTCGCCGCTTGCACGCCGTCTCGCCAAGGAAGCCGGCATCGACCTGTCGTCCGTTGCAGGCTCCGGTCCGCATGGTCGCGTCGTCAAGGCGGATATCGAGAAGGCAGTCGCCTCCGGTGGCACGAAGTCTGCTGCTGCGTCAGCCGAAGCAGGCGCCGCGGCACCTGCTGCACCGGCCAAGGGCCAGTCGGATGATGCCGTGCTGAAGCTCTTCGAACAGGGTTCCTACGAACTTCTGCCGCATGACGGTATGCGCAAGACGATCGCCTCGCGCCTTACCGAGTCGAGTCAGACGGTTCCGTCCTACTTCGTTTCCATGGATTGCGAAATCGACACGCTGTTGAAGCTGCGTGGCGAGATCAACGCGTCGGCTCCCGTGAAAAAGACCGAGAAGGGCGAGGTTCCGGCCTTCAAGCTTTCGGTCAACGACTTCATCATCAAGGCGATGGCGCTTGCGCTGCGTGACGTTCCGATGGCGAACGCCTCCTGGACGTCGACTGCACGGGTCATGCACAAGCATGCCGATGTCGGCGTGGCAGTTGCCATCGCCGACGGGCTGATCACGCCCATCGTCCGCAAGGCCGAAACGAAGACGCTGTCTGCGATCTCCAATGAGGTCAAGGACCTTGCCAAGCGTGCGCGTGACAAGAAGCTGAAGCCGGAAGAGTATCAGGGCGGTACGACATCCGTGTCGAACCTTGGCATGTTCGGCGTGTCGAACTTCACCTCGATCATCAACCTGCCGCAGGCCTCGATCGTTTCGATCGGTGCAGGCGTGGAGAAGCCGGTTGTTCGCAACGGCAAGATCGAGGTCGGAACTGTCATGACGGCCACCTTCGCCTTCGACCACCGCGTTATTGATGGTGCGCTCGGCGCGGAACTGGCTTCTGCCTTCAAGCGCTACATCGAAAATCCGATGGCGATGCTCGTCTAAATACGGAGGGCCGGCTTGTGAAAACCGTTCTCTGCTTCGGCGACTCGCTGACCTGGGGCTACAATCCGGATGGCCCCGGTCGCCATGCCTATGAGGATCGCTGGCCAAGCGTGCTTGGCGCGGCCCTCGGCAGCGAGGTCACGGTGATCGCCGAAGGCCTGAACGGTCGCACCACCGGCTATGACGACCATCTGGCCGATTGCGATCGCAACGGCGTGAGGACGATGCCGACGGTTCTTCACACCCACATGCCGCTCGACCTCGTCATCATCATGCTGGGGTCGAACGACATGAAGCCGGTCATTGCCGGTACCGCGCACGCGGCGCGTTCCGGCATGCAACGGCTTGTCGGGCTGATACGGCATCACGAATACTCCTTCGACTATGATGCGCCCGACGTGCTGATCGTCTCGCCTCCGCCGCTTTGCGAGACGGCAGATCCTGTGTTCTCCGCCATGTTCCGTGGCGGCGTGGAAGAGTCAGCGATGCTGGCTTCGCTCTACCGGGACCTGGCGGACGACATGGGCTGCGGTTTCTTTGATGCCGGATCGGTCGCAAAGACCACGCCGATCGATGGCGTGCATCTGACGGCAGACAATACGCGAGCCATCGGGCGCGGCCTCGAGCCGATCGTCCGGATGATGCTCGGACTTTAATAGTTGAGAGGCGAGCCGCGACGACGGCTGGCTCCCAGAGAAAAGGCGCAAGCTATGGCTCAATCCTACGACTTGATCGTTATCGGTGCCGGTCCGGGCGGCTATATTGCCGCAATCCGTGCAGCCCAGCTCGGCATGAAGGTCGCTGTCGTCGAGCGTGAGCACCTGGCCGGCATCTGCTCCAACTGGGGCTGCATCCCGACCAAGGCGCTGCTTCGGTCCGCCGATGTGATGCACACGGCCAGCCATGCCAAGGACTACGGCCTGACGCTCGAAGGTTCGATCAAGCCGGACATCAAGGCGATCGTTACACGCTCGCGCGGTATTGCGGCGCGCATGAACAACGGCGTCGGCTTCCTGTTCAAGAAGAACAAGATCGACATCATCTGGGGCGAGGCGAAGATCACCAAGCCCGGCGAGATCGTTGTCGGCAAGATCTCGAAGCCGATCGTCCAGCCGCAGGGCCCCGTGCCGAAGAACACGCTCGGTGAGGGCACCTACACCGCCAAGCATATCATCGTCGCAACCGGCGCTCGTCCACGTGCGCTTCCCGGGATCGAACCGGATGGCAAGCTGATCTGGACCTATTTCGAGGCGATGAAGCCGGAAGAAATGCCGAAGTCGTTGCTCGTCATGGGCTCCGGCGCGATCGGCATCGAGTTTGCCAGCTTCTATCGCACCATGGGCGTCGATGTGACCGTGGTGGAAATCATGAGCCAGGTCATGCCTGTGGAAGATGCCGAGATTTCGGCCTTCGCCAAGAAGCAGTTTGACCGGCAGGGCATCAAGATCCACTTGGAAACCAAGGTGACCAAGGTGGAGAAGGGCGCCAATTCCGTGACTGCCACCATCGAGAAGAAAGATGGCACGACCGAAAAGATCACCGCCGACCGGATGATCTCGGCCGTCGGTGTCCAGGCCAATATCGAAGGCATCGGGCTCGAGGCCGTCGGCGTCAAGACCGATCGCGGCTTCATCGTCATCGATGGTTATGGCAAGACGAGCGTGGACGGCATCTACGCCATCGGCGACGTTGCCGGCCCGCCGCTGCTCGCCCACAAGGCCGAGCATGAGGCGGTCATCTGCGTCGAAAAGATCGCCGACGTCCCGAACGTCCACCCAATGGACAAGCTGAAGATCCCGGGCTGCACTTATTGCAACCCGCAGGTCGCTTCGGTGGGCCTAACCGAAGCCAAGGCCAAAGAACAGGGTCGCGAGATCCGCGTCGGCCGCTTCTCCTTTGCCGCCAACGGTAAGGCCGTAGCGCTTGGCGAGGACCAGGGCATGGTGAAGACGATCTTCGACAAGAAGACCGGCGAACTCCTCGGTGCGCATATGGTCGGTGCTGAAGTCACCGAACTCATCCAGGGCTTCGTCGTCGCCATGAACCTTGAGACGACGGAAGAAGACCTGATGCACACGATCTTCCCGCACCCGACGATTTCGGAGTCGATGAAGGAGAGCGTTCTCGACGCCTATGGCAAGGTCCTGAACGCCTGATCCTCGACAGTTTGCAGATGGGCAGGCGACTGCCCATATCTCTCGGACAAGCGGAAGGACGACACGCATGGAAGTGGGCTGGTTTGCGGCAATCATCATCGGCGGTTTGGCGGGATGGCTCGCCGGCAAGCTGATGGACATCCGCTTCGGCATCTTCATGAACATCGTGATCGGCATCGTGGGTGCCGTTATTGCCAATGCCATCTTCGAAAGCGCCGACATCCATGTCGCCAGCGGATGGCTGGGTTACCTCGTGCAGGGTTTCGTCGGCTCCTGCATTTTGTTATTTGTTGCCAAGCTCGTCAGGCGTTGACGAAGGAACCGCAGGCATGCGGTTGAAAGCAGGTTTTCGATGGTCACTATTCTCGACAGGACTGCTCTGAGTGATGAGAAGCGTGTCCGCCATCCGGAGAAGGCACACCGCCCCGACACGGAAGTGATGCGCAAGCCGGAGTGGATTCGCGTCAAGGCACCCGTCTCCAAGGGCTACATGGAAACTCGGTCGATCGTGAAGGAGCACAAGCTCGTCACGGTCTGCGAGGAAGCCGGCTGCCCAAATATCGGCGAGTGCTGGGACAAGAAGCACGCCACCTTCATGATCATGGGCGAGATTTGCACCCGCGCCTGCGCATTCTGCAATGTCTCGACCGGTCGCCCGAATGCACTCGATCTCGATGAGCCGGAAAATGTCGCCAAGGCCGTCAAGCAGATGGGCCTCGAGCACGTCGTCATCACCTCCGTCGACCGCGACGACCTGGAAGATGGGGGCGCCGAGCACTTCGAAAAGGTGATCTGGGCAATCCGCGCCGCCTCGCCAAACACGACGATCGAGATCCTCACGCCTGACTTCCTGAAGAAGCCGGGTGCACTGGAGCGCGTCGTGGCCGCCAAGCCGGACGTCTTCAACCACAACATGGAAACGGTCGCGGGCAACTACCTGACCGTTCGCCCGGGCGCCCGTTATTTCCACTCCATTCGCCTGCTGCAGCGGGTGAAGGAACTCGACCCCACCATGTTCACCAAGTCCGGCATCATGGTAGGCCTCGGCGAAGAGCGGAACGAAGTGCTGCAACTGATGGACGACCTGCGCACGGCGGACGTCGACTTCCTGACGATCGGCCAGTACCTGCAGCCGACCCGCAAGCACCACAAGGTCGAGAAGTTCGTGACGCCCGAGGAGTTCAAGTCCTACGAGACCGTGGCTTACTCCAAAGGCTTCCTGATGGTGTCCTCGAGCCCGCTCACCCGTTCGTCGCACCATGCGGGCGACGATTTCGCGCGCCTTCGCGCAGCCCGCGAGCAGAAGCTGATGGTCGCCGCTGAATAAGCGGCGATCCTTCTCTCTTTATTCCGCAGCTTCGTCCTTCTGGCGTTTTGCCTGCCCGCGCCGGCGCTCACGCAGCGTATAACGGTGGCCGCGAGCCTCTCCCTTTGCCATTTCGATCAGGTATGCGAGCATGGGTAGCTGGTTCATGTCAGCAAGCTGCTTGGCGGATTCCAGCAACTTGATCATCTGGGCGAAATCATCCATCTGCACGTCTTTCCGCTAGGAGGGAGGCGGTCACTCGGCCCAGAACCCGTCGTCCAGCAAGCCCGGCGCGCCGCACCCATCCTCATCGTTACAGTCCCGGAACACCATGACGTATTCTACCTGCGGTGCGGGAAGGCGCCGCAGCATGGTCTTCGACAACCCGTATAATATTGTCTGGCTGCGAAGGAAATCCATGTCCGATCGTCCGGCGTTCCATGCCTAGAATTTCGTAGGCAGAGGTCCGAGCGCTCACGTGGATATTCTGTCGCGGCTCCGCTCAACAGCTTGATATTGTGTGGAAGCGGGCTTAACTCACGGGCATGCCAAAGTTTGAGATCCGCCGCCCCGTGAAGCACAGTGCAGAGAAGATGTATGCGCTGGTTGCCGATATTGAACGCTACCCGCAATTCCTGCCGCTGTGCGACGCCCTTTCGGTCCGCTCACGCAAGGAGCGGGACGGCAAGACGCTTTTGCTGGCGGACATGACGGTTGGTTACAAGGCGATCCGCGAGACGTTCACGACCCAGGTGCTGCTCAATCCGGCGGAACAGGCGATCGACGTCAAATATATCGAGGGGCCGTTCAAGTATCTCGACAACCGGTGGCGGTTCGAGCCGGCGGCGGATGGGTCGTCAGACGCATGCGTCGTGCATTTTTATATCGATTATGAGTTCAAGAGCATGATTCTTGGTGCGCTCATGGGATCGATGTTTGATCGCGCTTTTCGGATGTTTGCCGAAGCATTCGAGGCGAGAGCCGACAAGATCTACGCTTAGACTGCAGCTTCCACCAGCATGTCCAGTGCCGTCTCAACGGTCGCGAGACGCACTTTGTCGCGGCCAATATCGCCGTAGCGCATCTCGCGATGCAGGATGGTTCCTGAGCGGTTTTTGGCAGCCAGGTGCACGAGGCCGACCGGCTTTCCTGCCGAACCGCCACCAGGCCCGGCAACACCCGTGACAGCGACGGCGACCGTCGCACGCGAGCGGAAGAGCGCGCCGTGGACCATCTGCAGCGCCGTCTCCTTTGACACCGCGCCATGAGCCTCAAGCGTGGCGGGGCTGACGCCGAGCATGTCGGCCTTGGCTTCATTGGTATAGGTGACGAAACCGCGATCAACGACGGCAGAGGAGCCCGGAACCTCGGTTAGTACGCCGGCAATCAGCCCGCCGGTGCAGGATTCAGCGGTGGCAGCCATCATGCCGCGGCTGGAGAAGTCGGCGATGATCTGTTCGGCCTTGCGGATGATCTCCGGCGGAAAGATGCTCATTCGATACTCCCCCGGTAAACGACGGTTGCGGTGGCAATGGCGGCGATGCCCTCATTGCGACCCACAAAGCCCATCTTTTCGTTAGTGGTTGCTTTTACCGAACAGCGGTCGATCGTGATGTCCAGGGTATCGGCGAGATTCTTGCGCATCTGGTCGCGGTGCGGCGCGATCTTGGGTGCTTCGGCGATGAGCGAGACATCGGCGTTGGTGATGACGCCGCCGCGGTCGCGAACGAGCTTTGCCGCATGCTCAAGGAAGATGGTCGAGGCCGCGCCTCGCCACCGCATGTCCGTTGGCGGGAAGTGGTCGCCGATGTCGCCGGCGCCGCAGGTCGCAAGCAGGGCGTCAGTCAGCGCGTGGAGTGCCACGTCGGCATCCGAATGGCCGCTGAGCTTCAGATGGTGTGGAATGAAGACGCCGCAGAGCGTGACACCGTCACCCGGCTCCAGTTGGTGCACATCATAGCCGTTGCCGGTGCGCACGTCCGGAACGACAAATCGCGAGAGTTTTTCATCGGCCATGGCCATGTCACGCTTTACTGTCAGTTTGATGTTGTCGACGGACCCTTCCGCCAGAGTAACAGGAAGCCCTGCCCATTCGGCGATGGATGCATCGTCGGTGAAATCATGGCGGCCGCTTGCGGCGGCTTTCGCGTGAACGTCAAGGATATCGGAAAACCGGAAGCTCTGCGGCGTCTGCGCCGCATACAGCCCGGCTCGCGAGACCGTCTCCTGTACCAGACCATCATTTCCGCCGCGCTTTAGGGTGTCGGTGACGGGAATGACAGGAAGCACCGCGGGGGCACCGCGGTCCAGCACCGTCGCGACCCGGTCGAGAACACTATGATCGATGAAGGGACGCGCGGCGTCATGGATCATCACGTGCGTTGCGCTCGTTCCCGACAGTGCCTGCAGCCCTGCCAAGACTGACTGCTGGCGCGTCGCGCCGCCGAAGGTGACAATGATCCGCTGCGGATCGTGCAGCCCGGCCGTTGCATCATCATAAAGTGATCGATCGTCCGGGTGGATCACGACGACGATTGGCCCGCTGCGGGGCCAGGTCACGAACTGCTGCAGGGTGTGCGCCAGCACGGGCTTGCCACCAATCGGGCGGTACTGTTTCGGCCCTTCCTCGGCGGATCCGGCACGTTCGCCACGCCCGGCCGCAACAATGACGATCCCGATGAGCATGTGGTCATTCGTCATGGCTTTGTTTGTCATGGCGTTGTCGCCCATGCGCCGCACCTGTTTCTCGATACTGGAGGATTGACAGGCGCAGAACTATAGAATGAAAGGCGGGTAATCCAGCCAGCAAGCTAAATATTGCGCATCTCCTGATTTGCTCTTGGCAAATGCAGTTGAGGTGAATAAAAATAGTGCAGTAGCATCATGTGCCCGAAAGATCATCATTTGCCGCTTCAGGATCTCTCCACGCCTTTTCGGACCGGGTCTGTCGACATCAGGAACCGTGTTGTCCTGGCGCCCATGTCGGGGGTCACCGACCTGCCGTTCAGGCAGATCGCCTGGCGGTTCGGCGCCGGCCTGGTGGTGACGGAGATGGTCGCCAGCCGTGAACTGGTGATGAACCGCGGTGAATCCTGGGCGCGGCTGAAGAGCACCGGCATCAACCCCCATATGGTTCAGCTGGCTGGCCGTGAAGCCCACTGGATGGGCGAGGCTGCCAAAATCTCGGCCGACAACGGCGCCGACATCATCGACATCAACATGGGCTGTCCCGCCAAGAAGGTGACCGGCGGTTATTCGGGCTCCGCCCTGATGCGGGACCCAGACCACGCGCTTACGCTGATCGAGGCAACGGTCAAGGCCGTTTCGGTGCCGGTCACGCTGAAGATGCGGCTCGGCTGGGATGAGAACTCGATCAACGCGCCGGAGATCGCCAAGCGTGCTGAAGACGCCGGCGTTCAGTTGATTACCATCCATGGCCGCACCCGGATGCAGTTCTATGAGGGCAGGGCGGACTGGGACGCCATTCGTGCTGTGCGTGAGGTCATATCAGTTCCCCTGATTGCCAACGGGGACGTCGAGACGCCCGAGGATGCGGCGGAGATCGTCCGTCGCTCCGGCGCCGACGCCGTCATGCTTGGCCGCGGCGCGCAGGGCCGGCCATGGCATGTCGGCCAACTTGCAGGCGAGCGGGGTCCGGCTACCAACGAGATCCCGGACCTCGTTTGCGAGCACTACGAGGCGATGCTGGAGCTTTACGGCCGCGAGCCGGGGCTGCGGCATGCCCGCAAGCATCTTGGCTGGTATCTTGACCGCTATGCGCCGTCACTTGCCATGGAGGAAAAGGCAGCGATCATGATCTCGAAGGACCCGCAGGACGTCATGTCTCGAATGAGGTTGGCCTTTGCCGGTGAGGATGGCGAGAAGCAAAGGAAGGCTGCATGAGCAAGGCCGAAGGAGCCAACGGAGCTTTGGGTGCCGCGGTCGGCAATACGCTTGCCATGGCGGTTCTGAACTCCGTCCAGAATCCTGTGATCCTGGTCGATTCGGCCGGCAAGGTTGCCTTCGCCAATTGGGAAGCGGAGTCCTTCTTCGGCGCGAGCGCAACCTATCTCGCCAAAAACGAGATCTCCACCTTCATTCCCTTCGGCAGCCCGCTTCTCGCACTGATCGACCAGGTGCGTGAGCGCAAGGCGCCGGTCAATGAATACCGGGTCGATCTATCGTCTCCCCGTCTTGGCCAGGACAAGCTCGTTGACCTTTATGTCGCGCCGGTGGTGAGCGAACCTGGCTCGGTTGTCGTGGTCTTCCAGGAACGCTCCATGGCAGACAAGATCGACCGGCAGTTGACGCATCGTGCGGCAGCCCGTTCTGTCACCGGTCTTGCCTCCATGCTGGCGCATGAGATCAAGAACCCGCTTTCCGGCATTCGCGGTGCCGCCCAGCTTCTCGAAACGTCGGTGCCAGACGAGGACCGCGCCCTGACCCGTCTCATTTGCGATGAAACGGACCGTATCGTCTCGCTGGTCGACCGTATGGAAGTGTTCTCCGACGAGCGCCCGGTGCAGCGAACGCCGCTCAATATCCATTCGGTGCTCGATCATGTGAAGGCGGTTGCGAAGGCAGGCTTCGGTCGCAACATCAAGATCTCGGAGATGTACGACCCGTCACTGCCGCCGGTTTTTGCCAACCGCGACCAGTTGGTTCAGGTCTTCCTGAACCTGGTGAAGAATGCAGCGGAAGCAGTGGGCGACCAGCCGGATGCGGAGATCATGCTGACGACGGCCTATCGTCCGGGGATCAAGCTCTCGGTCTCCGGTACACGCGAGAAAATTTCGCTGCCGCTCGAATTCTGCGTCATCGACAACGGTCCGGGCGTGCCGGCGGATCTGCTGCCGCATCTCTTTGATCCCTTCATCACCACCAAGACGAACGGTTCCGGTCTCGGGCTTGCGCTGGTTGCCAAGATCATCGGCGCCCACGGTGGCATCGTCGAATGCGACAGCCAGGCCCGCCGCACGACATTCCGGGTGTTGATGCCCATGCACAAGGAAGAGGCGGCTGACGATCGCGCCTCGCATTCCACAGGAAGCTTGAAATGACTGCCACGATCCTTGTCGCCGATGACGACGCGGCGATCCGCACCGTTCTAAACCAGGCCCTGACGCGTGCCGGATACGAGGTGCGCATCACGTCCAATGCTGCCACGCTCTGGCGCTGGGTTTCGGCGGGCGAGGGCGATCTGGTGGTGACCGACGTCGTGATGCCGGACGAGAACGCCTTTGATCTGCTGCCGCGGATCAAGAAGGCCCGGCCCGAACTCCCGGTGCTCGTCATGAGCGCGCAGAACACCTTCATGACCGCAATCAAGGCATCCGAGAAGGGCGCCTACGACTACCTGCCGAAGCCGTTCGACCTGACTGAACTCATCGCGATCATCGGACGCGCCCTGGCTGAGCCGAAGCGCAAGCCGGCGCGGCTGGATGACGACACACAGGACGGCATGCCGCTTGTCGGTCGTTCTGCTGCCATGCAGGAAATCTACCGCGTCCTGGCGCGCCTGATGCAGACGGACCTGACGCTGATGATTACCGGCGAGTCGGGTACGGGCAAGGAACTGGTCGCTCGTGCGCTGCACGACTACGGCAAGCGCCGCAACGGGCCCTTCGTGGCGATCAACATGGCCGCAATCCCGCGCGACCTGATCGAATCCGAACTCTTCGGCCACGAGAAGGGCGCCTTCACCGGCGCGCAAAGCCGTTCCACCGGTCGCTTCGAGCAGGCCGAGGGCGGTACCCTGTTCCTGGACGAGATCGGCGACATGCCGATGGACGCCCAGACGCGCCTGCTGCGTGTGCTGCAGCAGGGCGAATACACCACCGTTGGTGGTCGCACCCCGATCCGCACCGATGTTCGCATCGTTGCCGCAACCAACAAGGACCTGAAGCACCTCATCAACCAGGGCCTCTTCCGCGAAGACCTCTATTACCGCCTGAACGTCGTGCCGCTGCGCCTGCCGCCGCTGCGCGACCGGGCCGAAGACATCCCGGATCTCGTCCGTCACTTCATGCAGATGGCGGAAAAGGAAGGGCTCGACCACAAGCGGTTCGACAACGAGGCGCTGGACCTGATGAAGGCCTACGCCTGGCCGGGCAACGTGCGCGAACTGGAAAACCTGATCCGCCGTCTGACCGCGCTTTATCCGCAGGATGTCATCACCCGCGAGATCATCGAGGCGGAGCTGCGCTCGGATGTGCCGGACAGCCCGATCGACAAGGTCAGCGCCCGCAGTGGATCGCTCACCATTGCCCAGGCAGTCGAAGAAAACATGCGCAGCTATTTTGCGAGCTTCGGCGACAGCCTGCCGCCGCCAGGTCTTTACGACCGGGTGCTCACCGAGATGGAGTATCCGCTGATCCTCGCCGCACTTACGGCCACGCGCGGCAACCAGATCAAGGCGGCTGATCTCCTGGGTCTCAATCGCAATACTCTGCGCAAGAAGATCCGCGAACTGGGCGTCTCCGTGTACCGCAGTTCACGCACAGCGTGAGCTGAGGAATGTTCCAGCCTTCTTGACAGGACTCGCCGATCGTTGCATTTTCGCCACATTGCGTTGCTTAAAGGCAACGCAGTGCCGGTGGTGGAGTGGCGGTTCGCGACAGTGCTTCAAGTGCACTGACAGATCGCTGAGGTGGCTGTCGTTTTCCCGCCGGGCGGGTTGAAAACGATCTCCCGCGAGGGCTTGGGGATCGGAGTGATTTCGATGATGCAGGGTGTGACAGCGCCGGCGACCGAAGATGACGTGTCGGGCGGCGAGGCAGGCGGGCAGGACCGCCGGGCGTCGTTTGCGCTTCCGGGGCTGCTGCTGGCTGGCGGCGCGCTCATCTGTGCCTCGCTCACGCTTTTTGTTCTGCTTGGCCTGACGCCGATCGCGCCGACGACCAACGTGGTCATTGCGTCCGCGGCGGTGAATTCCCTGTTCATTCTCGGGTTGATGTACCTTATCGGTCGTGAGGTGGCACGGCTGGTGCGAGCCCGCAATCGTGGCCGGGCAGCGGCCCGGCTGCATGTGCGCATCGTCGTGCTGTTCTCGATCGTGGCGATCACCCCGGCAGTGCTGGTCGCGATCTTCGCAAGCCTGACCTTGAATGTCGGGCTTGATCGCTGGTTTTCGCTGCGCACGCAGTCGATCGTCCAGTCGTCGCAGGACGTGGCGCGGGCCTATATGCTGGAGAACGCCAGCTATTTGCAGGGCCAGACGGTTTCGATGTCGAACGACCTCGAACGCAACCGTGCGATGTTCTATCTCGATCGAACCGGCTTCATCGAACTGATGACGCGCCAGGCCCGAGGTCGCGGCATGCTCGGCGCCTTCCTGGTGCGCGAGGACGGCCAGGCGATCGTCCAGGCTGACATCAAGACGGAGAAGCCGCTTCCTGCCATCCCGCAGGATGCGCTGCAATCTGCCGCTGCCGGGCAGCCGACACTGATCCCCCCGGGTGTCACCAACCTTGTTGGTGCCGTCATCAAAATGGATGCGGTGCCCGGCGCCTTCCTTTACACGATCCGCGCCGTCGACCCGAAGGTCATCGCCGCAATGCGGATGATGGAAGAAAACACCGCCGAGTATCAGGCGATGGAGGCGGGCCGGACCTCGCTGCAGATCGCCTTTGCCGTGCTCTACCTCGGCTTTGCACTGATCGTTCTGCTTGCGGCCATCTGGACGGCCATCGCGGTCGCTGACCGCATCGTGCGGCCGATCCGCCTCCTCATCAGCGCGGCGGACAGCGTTGCGACCGGCAATCTCAACGTCGTCGTACCGGTGAGGGCAGCCGATGGCGACGTCGGCAACCTATCGCGCACCTTCAACAAGATGATTTCCGAGATTCGCGGCCAGCGCGACGAAATCCTTGAGGCCAAGGACGAGGTGGATGACCGTCGCCGCTTCATCGAGGCCGTGTTGTCCGGCGTCACTGCGGCCGTCATTGGCGTCGAGGAAGACCGGCGCATCACCATCGTCAATCCGACCGCCGAAGCCTTCCTGGGTGTACCGGCAGAGGAGCTTATCGGCGAGAAGTTGCAGGACGTGGCGCCGGAGATCGAGCAGGTGCTCACCGAAGCGCGGGCCCGTGCCCGCGGCGAGTTCCGCAAGCAGGTGAACCTGATGCGCGGCGGCAAGGAGCGGACGCTTTCGGTGCAGGTCACGCGCGAGGAGCAACGCTCGTCACAAGATTCCTACGTCATCACGCTCGACGACATCACCGATCTGGTGATCGCACAGCGCTCGACGGCCTGGGCGGATGTCGCGCGGCGTATTGCGCATGAAATCAAGAACCCGCTGACGCCGATCCAACTGTCGGCAGAGCGCCTGAAGCGCCGCTATGGCAAGCATATTGCGGAAGACGATCGGGCGGTGTTCGACCAATGCACCGACACGATCGTTCGGCAGGTGGGCGACATCGGGCGCATGGTCGACGAGTTCTCCTCGTTTGCGCGGATGCCGAAGCCTTCCAAGGAAGAGGCTGACCTGCGGGATGTTGTCCGCGACGCCGTCTTCCTGCGCGAAATGGGGACGACCCACGTCGACTTCATCCGTGAACTTGGCGACGAGCCGCTGCGCGGCATGTTCGACGCGCGCATGCTTGGCCAAGCCTTCGGCAATCTCGTCAAGAACGCGGTGGAAGCCATCGAGGCAGTGCCGAGTGATCAAGAGCGGGATGGGCGCAAGGTCAAGGTCCGCTCTTATCTTGACGCGAACCGCGACGCCTACGTTGTCGACATCATCGACAATGGCAGCGGCCTGCCTACGGAGAACCGGCACCGGATTCTGGAGCCCTATATGACGATGCGGGAGAAGGGTACCGGCCTCGGACTGGCGATCGTCAAGAAGATCATCGAAGAACATGGCGGGCAGTTGGAATTGCACGATGCTCCCGCCGATTTCGATCATGGCAAAGGCGCCATGATCAGGGTCGTGCTGCCGCGTCTCAACAAGGCGGCCGTCCCGGGTACGGACGATAATAACAAGGAACTGGCATATGGCGTCTGATATTCTGGTCGTGGATGACGAAGCCGATATTCGCGATATTGTATCCGGCATTCTTTCTGACGAAGGGCATGAAACCCGCACGGCCCACGACAGCGATAGCGCGCTGGCGGCGATTTCCGATCGCGTGCCGCGCCTCGTCTTCCTCGATATCTGGATGCAGGGCTCCAAGCTCGACGGGCTGGCGCTGCTGGATGAGATCAAGAGCCGCCATCCCGAGTTGCCGGTGGTGATGATTTCCGGTCACGGCAATGTCGAGACTGCCGTGTCGGCCATCAAGCGTGGTGCGTTCGATTTCATCGAGAAGCCGTTCAAGGCAGACCGGCTGATCCTGATTGCCGAGCGGGCGCTCGAGAACTCGAAGCTGAAGCGTGAGGTGACCGAACTCAAGAAACGCACCGGCGATGCGGCCGAACTCGTCGGCACGTCGGTTGCCGTCTCCCAGCTTCGACAGACGATCGACAAGGTGTCGCCGACCAACAGCCGCATCATGATCCTCGGGCCATCGGGGTCGGGCAAGGAACTGGTCGCGCGGATGATCCACAAGCGATCGGCCCGTTCGGGCGGGCCCTTCGTGGCGCTCAATGCCGCGACGATCACGCCGGACCGGATGGAAGTGGCCTTGTTCGGCACGGAAGGCGCACCCGGGCAGCCGCGCAAGATCGGCGCGCTGGAAGAAGCGCATCGCGGCATCCTTTACCTCGACGAGGTCGGTGAAATGCCGCGCGAGACGCAGAACAAGATCCTGCGCGTGCTGGTGGACCAGCAGTTCGAGCGCGTGGGTGGATCAAAGCGGGTGAAGGTCGACGTCCGCATCATCTCGTCGACGGCCTATAACCTCGAGAACCTGATCTCCGAAGGCTCGTTCCGCGAAGACCTTTATCACCGCCTTGCGGTGGTTCCGGTGAAGGTTCCAGCACTTGCAGAACGGCGCGAGGATATCCCGTTTCTGGTGGACATGTTCATGCGGCAGATCTCGGAGCAGGCCGGCATTCGCCCGCGCCGCATCGGTGAAGATGCTATGGCGGTCCTCCAGGCTCATGATTGGCCTGGCAACATCCGCCAGTTGCGCAACAATATCGAGCGGCTGATGATTCTCGCCCGCACCGATGGTCCGGATACCCCGATTTCCGCCGACATGCTGCCGACCGATCTTGGCGACATGCTGCCAAAGGTGTCCACCAAGGGCGACTATCACATCATGACGCTGCCCTTGCGCGAGGCACGCGAAATGTTCGAGCGTGACTATCTCATTGCGCAGATCAACCGGTTTGGCGGCAATATCTCCCGCACCGCCGAATTCGTCGGCATGGAGCGGTCGGCGCTGCATCGCAAGCTGAAATCCCTGGGCGTCTGACCGCGAAAGTTTCTGTCGATGAAGGTGATCATTTGCGGCGCGGGGCAGGTCGGCTACGGCATCGCCGAAAGGCTTTCGCAGGAGGACAATGACGTCTCCGTCATCGACACATCGCAGACGCTGATTGCGGCGATCACCGAAGCGCTCGATGTGAAGGGGTATGTCGGGCACGGCGCCCATCCGGACGTGCTGGAAAAGGCCGGCGCCGAAGACGCCGACATGATCATCGCCGTCACGCTCTTTGACGAGGTCAATATCGTCGCCTGCGAGGTGGCGCATGCGCTCTTTTCGGTGCCGACGAAGATCGCCCGCATTCGCGCCCAGAGCTACCTGCAGCCGGAATATGCCGATCTCTTCAGCCGGCAGAACATGTCGATCGACGTGACGATCTCTCCGGAGGTCGAAGTGGGCAAGATGGTGCTGCGACGCATCTCCTTCCCCGGCGCGACGGACGTCATGCGTTTTGCGGACGACCAGATCGCCATGGTCGCGATCGAGTGCATGGAAGATTGCCCGGTCGTCTCGACGCCTTTGCACCAGCTCTCCGACCTCTTTCCGGATCTGATGGCGACCGTGGTCGGGATCTACCGCGAGGGCTCGTTGAAGGTCGCTCGCTCCGCCGATCAGTTGGAAGTGGGTGACCTAGCTTACGTCATCTGCCAGCGTGACCATGTTCGCCGCACGCTTGGCCTGTTCGGCCACGAGGAGCCGGAGGCGCGCCGCATCATCATCGCCGGTGGCGGCAATATCGGCCATTTCGTTGCGCGCACGATCGAGGAACACCAGCCGCGGACGCGGCTCAAGATCATCGAGAGCGATCGCGACAAGGCAATCACCATCTCCGAGACGCTGCGCAACACGATCGTGCTTCATGGATCGGCGCTCGACCAGAACATCCTGTCTCAGGCGGATATCCAGGAAACCGACCTGATCGTGATGTTGACCAACAACGACCAGATCAACATCCTGGGCGGCCTCCTGGCCAAGTCGCTGGGTTGCAAGTCGAACCTGGTGCTGATCAACTCCACCTCGTTCAACCAGATCACGCAATCCGTAGGCATCGATGCGCAGATCAACCCCCGGGCCGTAACGATCTCACGCGTGTTGCAGCACGTCCGCAAGGGCCGCATCCGCTCGGTTTATGCGGTGCAGCATGGCGCGGCCGAAATCATCGAGGCCGAGGCGCTGGAAACATCGCCCCTGGTCGGCAAGTCCTTCCGCGAGCTTCACCTGCCGGACGGCATCCGCGTTGGTGCGATCTTCCGCGACGGTGTCGTGATCCACCCCGATGGGGCGACAAGAATCAAGGCGCGCGATCGCGTCGTCCTATTCGCCACGGCCGACGCGGTGCGTGACGTCGAACAGCTTTTCCGCGTCTCCATCCAATATTTCTAGTCGAGGTCCAAGATGTCCCGTATCGCTTATGTCAACGGTCGGTATCTCCCGCATTCGGACGCAGCCGTGCATATCGAGGATCGCGGCTTTCAGTTTGCCGATGGCGTCTACGAGGTTTGCGAGGTCCGCCAGGGCATGATTGTCGATCTCACCCGGCACCTGACGCGGCTTGATCGCTCGCTGAGCGAGTTGAGGATGTCGTCGCCGATGAGCCGCGCAGCACTGACCACGGTGATCCGCGAAGTGCTACGACGCAATCGCGTCCGCAACGGCCTCTTCTACCTGCAGATCACCCGCGGTGTTGCCAGGCGGGACCATTATTTCCCGTCGCAGGATACGCCGCTGACGGTGACGATAACCGCAAAGAGCACCGATCCGTCTATCATGACCAGGAAGTATGCCAACGGCGTCAAGGTCATCACCGTGTCTGAGAACCGCTGGGACCGTGTCGACATCAAGACGGTGGGCCTGCTTCCGAATGTACTGGCCAAGCAGCAGGCGAAGGAAGCCGGGGCGCAGGACGCCATCTTCGTCGACCGCAACGGCATTGTTCTGGAAGGCGCGTCTTCGAATGTGTGGGTGGTGACGGCGGATGGCGAACTGATTACCAGACCGGCAGAGCACGGCATCCTGAGAGGTATCACCCGAACAACTGTCCTCGACGTGACAGCCAAGCTTGGCTTGACCGTGGTGGAGCGGGAGTTCAAGGTCGATGAGATGATGGCTGCGCGCGAGGTATTTCTCACGTCTGCAACCGGCATTTGCGTGCCAATTGTGGAAATCGACGGAAAACCTGTTGCCAACGGCCATCCCGGCACAGCATCGTCGGCTATACGTGATGGCTTTTTCGACGTTGCGGAAAAGACAGCGATTTGATAACCAGACACAGGGGAAGGGAAACACGAGGGCGTTTCCCTGTTTTTCCTTTCATTTTTGATCAGAATCCGGTGTATCCGGCAAATAAGAAAGAAGCGGCGCCATGGCGGAACGTTCTCAAAACCTTCAGGATTTATTTCTTAATACTGTCCGCAAACAAAAGATTTCGCTGACGATATTCCTCATCAATGGCGTGAAGTTGACGGGCGTTGTTACGTCCTTTGACAACTTCTGCGTCCTTCTCCGCCGTGACGGACATTCCCAACTCGTGTATAAGCACGCGATCTCGACGATCATGCCGGGCCAGCCCATGCAGATGTTCGAGACGGAAGAAAACGCGGCTTAAGGACAGACAGTATTTCAAATCGCGATACCTCGAACGAATCCCTTGTCCCGGAAGCTGAAAAGCGCCGGGACGATATGCGCGCGGCCGTCATCGTGCCGGTGCTCAAGCAGGCAAAGCCTAGGGCAGGGCAGGTGGACGGCGGCGTCCCCGTGCCGCAGCGCTCCAATGAAGCGCGTCTTGAAGAAGCCGTTGGTCTTGCCAAGGCCATTGATCTCGAAATTGTCCAAGGGTTGATCGTGCCGGTGGCGCAGCCGCGTCCGGCGACGCTCATGGGTACGGGCAAGATCGAGGAGATCAAGGCGTTGCTCGATGAGCATGACGCCGGTCTTGTCATCGTTGACCATCCGCTCACACCTGTCCAGCAGCGCAATCTCGAGAAGGAATGGAACGCGAAGGTCATCGACCGGACCGGCCTGATCCTGGAAATCTTCGGCCGTCGTGCCTCCACCAAGGAAGGCACGCTGCAGGTCGACCTTGCGCATCTCAATTATCAGAAGGGCCGCCTTGTCCGCAGTTGGACCCACTTGGAACGCCAGCGCGGCGGCGCGGGCTTCATGGGTGGTCCAGGCGAAACCCAGATCGAAGCCGACCGTCGCTTGCTGCAGGAGCGAATTGTTCGGCTGGAGCGTGAACTGGAGCAGGTGGTGCGAACCCGTCAGCTGCATCGCGCCAAGCGCCGCAAGGTTCCGCACCCGATCGTCGCGCTTGTCGGTTACACCAACGCTGGCAAGTCGACGCTATTCAATCGCATTACCGGTGCCGGCGTGTTGGCTGAAGACATGCTCTTCGCGACGCTAGATCCGACACTGCGCCGCATGAAGCTGCCGCATGGTCGCACCGTGATCCTGTCGGATACCGTCGGGTTCATCTCCGACCTGCCGACGCATCTGGTTGCCGCCTTCCGTGCAACGCTTGAAGAGGTTCTGGAAGCCGACCTCATCCTGCACGTGCGCGACATGTCGGATCCGGATAATGCGGCCCAGTCCGCTGACGTGATGCGCATCCTTGGTGATCTCGGGATCGACGAGAAGGAAAGTGCCGCGCGGCTCATCGAGGTCTGGAACAAGATCGACCAGCTTGAACCGGAAGCGCATGATGCCATGGCCGAGCGTGCCGCAGGACGCGATAACGTCATGGCCGTGTCGGCGATCACTGGCGAGGGCATCGACCGGCTGATGGACGAGATCTCCAAGCGCTTGTCCGGCGTTCTGGTCGAGACGACGATCGCGTTGCCGCCGGAAAAGCTTGCGCTGGTGTCGTGGATCTATGACAACGCCATGGTCGACGAACGCAGCGACAACGACGACGGTTCGGTGACGCTGGATGTGCGCCTGTCCGAGGCGCAGGCGGCGGAGCTTGAACGCAAGCTCGGCAACGGCACCAAGCCGGAGCGCGAGGACTGGGAGCGCTAAACGGTAACGGCGCGCCCTTAGTCCGTCACGCCCTTCGCGGCCTGCCAAAGGTCTTCCATCCGCTCGAGTGAGGCTTCCTCCAGGCTCTCACCTGCTTTTTGAAGCTCGGTTTCAATGTGGCGAAAGCGGCGACGAAATTTTGTGTTCGTGCCGCGTAGCGCATCTTCGGGATCGGCCCCGACATGCCTGCCGATATTGACCATCGCAAAGATCAGGTCACCGAGCTCGTCCAAGACCTTTTCCTTGCGGCCGCTGCGCAGCGCTTCGCGCAGTTCGCCGACTTCCTCCTCGATCTTGTCGAGTATGGGTTCAGCCTCCGACCAGTCGAAGCCGACCTTGGCGGCGCGCTGTTGCAGTTTCAGCGCCTCGGTCAGCGCGGGTTGCGCCCGGTGCACCGCGCCGAGGTAACCCTGCTTGAAGTCTTCGGTGATGCCACGTTGTGCGCGCCGTTCCGCCCGCTCGCGCTTTTCCTCTGCCTTGATCTCGTCCCACTGCAGCTTGACGGCATCGGGTGTATCCGCATCCGAGCGATCGAACACATGCGGGTGGCGGCGGATCATCTTGCGCGTGATGGCTTCCACCACGTCACCAAATGAGAATTCGCCCGCTTCCTCGGCCATGCGGGCGTGGAAGACTACCTGCAGAAGCAGGTCGCCCAGTTCCTCGCGAAGGTCGTCCATGTCGTTCCGCTCGATCGCGTCCGCCACCTCATAGGCTTCTTCGATCGTGTACGGTTTGATGGTCGCAAAATCCTGCTGAAGGTCCCAAGGGCAGCCGGTCACGGGGGTACGCAGAGCAGCCATGATCTCGAGCAGGCGCGATATGTCTTTGGAGGCTTCCATGATCCGTCCCTTGGAAGGCGTTGCCGCTCAGGCTAGCGGGATGTTGTTGTTTGTCTTGCCGGATTGATACCTATCAGAGAGCGCTGCGTAGCGAGCCTTGATGCGCGCAACCTGCGCCTTCAGTTCGGCCCGTAGCGGCTCCTCCTCCGTTTCCACAAGTTCTTCGATGAAGAAGGAATTCCAGAAGGCGTTGCTGCGGCGGTAGCTGCCAGGCTCCAGGCCGAACACCTCCTTCAGGATCTTCAGGTCATGCGGAATGGCAAAGGCATCGCGCGAGTCTTCATGGCTGAAGAAGGAGTAGAAATTGTCAAAACCGGCCCAGGTGATCGCCGACATGCACATCGTGCAGGGCTCGTGAGTCGACAGGAATATCAAGTCCTTGGTGTTGAGAGCTGAACTTCTTTCGTAGAAGCGCTTCAGCGTATGGACCTCGCCATGCCAGAGCGGATTTTCCAGCTCGTTGTTGGTTTCGGCAATGACCAGCGAAAGGTCCGATTTCTTCAGGATGGCCGCACCGAAGACCTTGTTGCCTGCGGCAACGCCGCGTTCAGTCAGGGGGAGGATGTCGTTTTCGATGACGTCGAGGAGGCGGGCTGCTATGGTCATGATGTCACTTCTGCTGGTGTTCTCCGCGACTTTATTGCCTGGTGCGCAGTTGCGGAAGGTGTTTCCGTTAAGCTTTGGGAAAAGCTGGGGAAAGCGGCGCGGGTGGTTTTGCTCGTAATCCGACGATCGGAGGAACAGAAATACGGGTATCGCGAAAAGGCGGGATATCCATTCCTTCACCTTCCCCACGCAATCGACGATATTGGGCAGGTATGAGTCAGGAAGCCTCCATGTCGTCCAGCACGAACCGTCTGTCGGTCTTTCCGGCGTTCTTTCGCGTGAGCGGAAGGCGGGTTGCCGTGTTCGGCTCCGGCGACGAGGCCTATGCAAAGGCGCGCCTGCTGCGGAATACGCAAGCCGAGATCGTCGCTTACGCCGTCGAGCCTGAGGCGGATTACGCCGCTTGGCTGGTTGACCAGGGAATTCCTGCTCTTCCCGAGCCATTTTCGCCGGATCAGCTTGACGGTGCCGCGCTTGTTTTTGCTGCAACGGGTGATGGCGCGCAGGACCGGGAAATTGTTCTTGCGGCTCGCGCCAAGCGCATTCCCGCCAATGCGGTGGATCAGCCGGATCTCTGCGACTTCTATACGCCGGCGCTCGTTAATCGTGCGCCCGTGGCGGTGGCGATCGGCACGGAAGGCGCTGGGCCGGTACTCGCGCAGATGATCCGTGCCCGTATCGACCAGATGCTGCCGCCGTCGCTCGGGCGGCTTGCAAAGCTTGCCGCCGATTATCGCGACGCTGCCGAGCGGCTTGTGCCGCGGGGTGTTTCGCGCCGGATTTTCTGGCGCCGGTTCTTTTCCGCCGATGTTGCGGATGCCGTGGCCGCCAGCGATGACGCGGCTGCCCGCCGTGCGGCCAACGTTCTTCTGTCGACGAGCGGTCGGGCGGAGGGCAAGATCTGGCTTGTGGGTGCCGGACCGGGTGCCGAGGATCTGCTGACCCTTCGTGCCCAAAGGGTTCTGATGGAAGCCGATGCGATCGTTTATGATGCGCTGGTGCCGCAGTCGATTGTCGATATGGGGCGCCGCGACGCCGAACGCCTGTCTGTTGGCAAACGCAAGAATTGCCATTCGAAGTCGCAGGGTGAGATCAACCGCCTGCTGGTGGACCTCGGTCGGCAGGGCAAGCGAGTCGTGCGCCTGAAATCCGGCGATCCGCTGGTTTATGGTCGTGCCGGCGAGGAAATGGCGGCACTGCGTGAGGCCGGCATCGCCTATGAGATTGTGCCGGGTATCACCTCTGCCTTTGCCGCGGCTGCCGATTTCGATTTGCCGCTCACCTTGCGTGGCGTCGCCTCCTCGCTGATCTTCACGACCGGCCATGACCTTGCCGGGGACGTGCTGCCGGATTGGGCAAGCCTTGCGGTATCGGGTGCGACCATCGCCGTCTACATGGGGCGCTCTGTGGCCGCCTCGGTGGCCGGCCGTCTGATCGACGCGGGCCTGAGCCGCGACACCACCGTGGCTGTGGTCGAGAACGCCAGCCGCAGCGATCGCAAGCTGTTGCACGGGGTGCTTGGCGAACTCTCAGACCTGGAGCACCGGGACGATCTGGCAGGCCCGGTCATGGTGATCATCGGCGAGGCTGTCGCCGGTGCCAATTTTGAAAAGTCCGAACCGCTTTCCGCTTATGGGAAAGTCGCTGTTCGCGAAGACATGGGACAATAAGAAAATGACCGACAAGGTTTTGACCGCCAACCGCCTTACCGATGGCATCGCCGTGTGGCTGGACGCCAATGGCCAGTGGGTTGAAAACCTGCAGGACGCGCTTGTTGCGCGTCACGCTGAAGCCGTCGCCTCCCTCGAACTGATCGGCAAACGCGATTTCAGCGCGAACAAGGTCGTTGACGTTGCAGTTATTGACGTGCAGGAGCAGGACGGAAAGCTTTGGCCCATCCGCTTGCGCGAGCGCATCCGTGCCCAGGGGCCGACCATGGAATATGCTGCCGGTTATCGTCCTGCCGATCCGGCATTCATCGCAGTCTGATACCGAAAGATCTGGAAAGTCATGTATCGTTACGACGAATTCGACCACGCTTTTGTCCAGGGTCGCGTGGAGCAGTTCCGCGATCAGGTCGCGCGCCGGCTTTCCGGCGAACTCGCCGAGGATGCGTTCAAGCCGCTGCGGTTGATGAATGGCGTGTACCTTCAGTTACACGCCTACATGCTGCGCGTCGCAATCCCTTACGGTACGCTGAACTCCAGGCAGATGCGGATGCTCGCGCATATCGCGCGCAAATATGACCGCGGTTACGGGCATTTCACCACCCGCCAGAACATCCAGTACAACTGGCCGAAGCTGTCTGACACGCCGGACATCCTGGCCGAGCTTGCGACGGTCGAGATGCACGCCCTGCAGACCTCGGGAAACTGCATTCGAAACGTCACGGCCGACCATTTCGCAGGCGCCGCGGCGGACGAAGTTGCCGATCCGCGTCCTTACGCGGAAATCCTGCGCCAGTGGTCCTCCGTGCATCCGGAGTTTTCCTTCCTGCCGCGCAAGTTCAAGATTGCGGTCACCGGTGCCGAGCGCGACCGCGCCGCAATCCAGGTGCATGACATCGGCCTGCATCTGAAGAAGAATGAGGCCGGAGAGCTTGGCTTTGCGGTTTACGTCGGTGGCGGGCAGGGCCGCACGCCGCTGATCGCCAAGAAGATCCGCGACTTCCTGCCGGAAGAGGATCTGTTGTCCTACACGACCGCGATCATGCGCGTGTACAACCTGCACGGCCGCCGCGACAACAAATACAAGGCGCGCATCAAGATCCTCGTACACGAGACCGGCATTGAGGAACTGTCGCGTCAGGTGGAAGAAGAATTTGCACATCTCCAAGGCAGCGAGCTGAAGCTGCCGGAGGCCGATGTGGCAGCGATCGCCGCCTACTTCGCACCGCCGGCGTTGCCTGAGCGGAGCGAAGGCTGGGCGCAGCTTGCAAGCTGGAAGAAGCAGGATGAAGCGTTTGCGCGCTGGGTGAGCCAGAACGTGCAGCCTCACAAGCATCCCGACTACGGCATGGTGACCATCTCGCTGAAGCCGATCGGCGGCATCCCGGGCGATGCCTCGCATGAACAGATGGATGCGCTGGCGGATCTGGCGGAAGAGTTCGCCCATGACGAGATCCGCATCAGCCACGAGCAGAACGTGATCTTCCCACATGTCGCGCTTGCCGATCTCGAGCCGCTTTATCGCGCTCTGGCGGCGCAGAACCTTGCCACCGCCAATGCCGGTCTGATCACCGACATCATCGCCTGTCCGGGGCTGGACTACTGCGCGCTGGCCAATGCCCGCTCGATCCCGGTGGCACAGGAGATTTCCACCCGTTTCGGTTCGCCCGAGCGCCAGGCGGAAATTGGCGAGCTGAAGATAAAGATCTCCGGCTGCATCAACGCCTGCGGCCACCACCATGTCGGCCATATCGGCCTGCTGGGTGTGGAGAAGAAGGGCGCCGAACTCTACCAGATCACGCTAGGCGGTTCGGCCGACGAACACACCTCGGTCGGCGAAATCATCGGTCGCGGTTTCGAACCGAGCAAGGTGACGGATGCGATCGAGACGATCGTCAATACCTATCTGGGTCTGCGAACCTCCAGGGAAGAAACCTTCCTCGAAGCCTATCGCCGTGTCGGGCCGCAGCCGTTCAAGGAAGCGCTCTATGGTGACGCCAAGGCGGAGGCAGCGTGATGACGGACGCACGGATCTGGAGAGAAACGGGGTTCGTCGAGAACGACCCCTGGGTGATCGAAAGCGACGAGGTGACGGCGAGCGAAGAGCAGAAGGCGCTTCTGCCGCTCGCGGACCTGATCGAGAAGGCGGAATCGAGCAACGACGTTGGCCTCGGCGTGTTGATCAAGCCGGGGGATGACGTCCGCAAGCTCGAGCCCTATCTTTACCGCCTGGAGATCGTTGCGGTTGAGTTCCCGGCCTTCAACGACGGCCGAGCCTTCTCCCACGCTTCGCTGTTGCGCGAACGGCTGGCGTTCCGGAACGAAATCCGAGCGGTCGGCGATGTGCTGATCGACCAGATTCCGCTGATGCTGCGGTGTGGCATCGACAGTTTTGCCGTGAAGAACGCGACGGCGCTGAAGCGGCTGGAAGAGGGCCGACTGCCCGGCATTGCGGTACATTACCAGCCGACGGCGCGTCCGGCTGAGAAGTCCGGCGGCTATAGCTGGCGCCGGCGAGCGACCGCTTGACGCACGCGCTTTAAAACTTGAGGCAGATGGTATATTTCGCCTCGTGAGACACGAGACTGAAAGACGATTGGCATGAATGCTCCAGCGAAGACAGACGAGTTTGCGGTCCAGAACGCAGCGGTGAAGATTCCCGATGGCGTTTATGCTGAGACCGTGCTTTCCGTCGAGCACTACACGGACCGCCTGTTCCGCTTCCGCATGACGCGGCCGGCCGGCTTCCGCTTCCGTTCCGGCGAGTTCGCCATGATCGGCCTGATGGTCGGCGACAAGCCGATCTACCGCGCCTATTCGATCGCAAGCCCATCCTGGGACGAGGAACTGGAATTCTTCTCGATCAAGGTGCCGGAAGGCCCACTGACCTCGCACCTGCAGGCGATCAAGCCGGGCGACACCGTGCTGATGCGCAAGAAGCCGACGGGCACGCTGGTGCTTGACGCGCTGACACCCGGCAAGCGCCTCTACATGTTCTCGACCGGTACGGGCATCGCGCCGTTTGCGAGCCTGATCCGCGATCCGGAGACCTATGAGAAGTTCGAAGAGGTCATTCTCACCCATACCTGCCGCGAAGTGGCGGAGCTGAAATATGGCTTCGACCTCATGGAAGAGATCCGCAACCACGAGTTCCTTGCGGAAGTGGTTGGTGACAAGTTGAAGCATTATCCGACGGTCACCCGCGAAGACTATCCGTTCCAGGGTCGGATCACAGACCTGATGGAAAGCGGCAAGCTCTTCACCGACCTCGGCGTGCCGCCGCTGAACCCGGAAGTTGACCGCGGCATGATCTGCGGTTCGGCTGCCATGTTGAAGGACACCAAGGACCTGCTCGAAAAGGCGGGCCTGACCGAAGGCGCCAACAACAAGCCGAGCGAGTTCGTCATCGAACGCGCCTTCGTCGGCTGAAACGTCTTTTCAGTTCATCTGCTATCAAGAAGAAGGCCCTGAGCGAGAACTCAGGGCCTTCTTTTTTAGTCTTTAGACGCCCGAAACGCATACGCCGCGCCCGTTGTCACAGGCATGGGACGCCGGTTGCCGGCGTCCCACGATCCCCCATTCCTTTATTCGGCTGCTTCCGCGTAGGCTTCCATTGGCGGGCAGGTGCAGACTAGGTTGCGGTCGCCGTAGACGTTGTCGACGCGGTTGACCGGTGACCAGTACTTGTCCACCCGGAAGGCACCCGGCGGATAGCAGGCCTGCTCGCGGCTGTAGGGACGATCCCACTCGCCGACGAGGTCTTCTACCGTGTGCGGCGCGTTCTTCAGCGGGTTGTTGGACTTGTCCATCCGACCCTCCTCGATGTCGCGGGCTTCCTCGCGGATCGCCAGCATCGCATCGCAGAAGCGGTCGAGTTCCGCCTTGGTCTCCGACTCGGTCGGCTCGATCATCAGCGTGCCGGCAACTGGCCAACTCATGGTGGGCGCGTGGAAACCGCAGTCGATCAGGCGCTTGGCTACGTCATCGACGGTAACGCCTGCGGAGGCGTTCAGCGGGCGCGTGTCGATGATGCATTCATGCGCGACACGACCGGCTTCCGACTTGTAGAGCACGTCATAAGCACCCTTCAGGCGGGCCGCGATGTAGTTGGCGTTGAGGATCGCCACCTTTGTCGCCTGCGTCAGGCCTTCGCCGCCCATCATCAGGCAGTAGGACCAGGAGATCGGCAGGATCGACGGCGAGCCGAACGGAGCAGCCGAAACTGCACCTTGGCGGCCCATGCCTCCATCGGCCCACTGCGGGTGACCCGGAAGGTGGGCTGCCAGGTGCGCCTTGACGCCGATCGGACCCATGCCCGGGCCACCGCCGCCATGCGGGATGCAGAAGGTCTTGTGCAGGTTGAGGTGGCTGACGTCGGAGCCGATGTCGCCGGGACGTGACAGGCCGACCATGGCGTTCATGTTCGCGCCGTCGAGGTAAACCTGGCCGCCATGCTTGTGGGTGATCTCGCAGATCTGCTTCACCGTTTCCTCGAACACACCATGCGTCGAGGGGTAGGTGATCATGCAGCAGGAGAGGTTCGCTGCATGCTGCTCAGCCTTGGCACGGAAATCCTCAAGATCCACATCGCCGTTTTCCCTGGCTTTCACCGGCACGACCTTCATCCCGGCCATCTGCGCGGAGGCCGGGTTGGTGCCATGCGCCGAGGTTGGGATGAGGCAGACGTCGCGATGGCTGTCGCCGTTGGCAATGTGGTAGTTGCGGATGGTCAGCAGGCCGGCATATTCGCCTTGCGCACCGGAATTCGGCTGCATGGAGAAGGCGTCGTAGCCGGTGACCTGGCAGAGCTTCGCCGAGAGGTCGTCGATCATCTCCTTGTAGCCTAGCGCCTGGTCGGCCGGCACGAAGGGATGGATGTCGGAGAACTCCGGCCAGGTGATCGGCAGCATTTCGGCTGTCGCATTCAGCTTCATGGTGCAGGAGCCGAGCGGGATCATCGCCCGGTCGAGCGCCAGGTCGCGGTCCGACAGGCGGCGGATGTAGCGGGTCATCTCGCTTTCGGCGCGGTTCATGTGGAAGATCGGATGCGTCATGTAATCCGACCTCCGCAGAAGCGCGTTCGGCAGGCGGTACTCGACCTCGAAGTCCGAGACCTTGAAGTTGCCACCAAAGGCTCGCCAGACCGCTTCGAGCGTCACCGGCCGGGTGCGTTCGTCAAGCGACATGCCGATCCGCGTCTCGCCGACCTTGCGCAAGTTGACGCCTTCTGCGACCGCGGCCCGCAGGATCAGGCCCTGCATGTGGCCGACTTCAACGGTGAAGGTGTCGAAGAAGGTGTCCGGGTCGATCGTGTAGCCGAGCTTTTCGAGACCCTTGGCCATCAGCACGGCCTTCTTGTGCACCTGCTGGGCAATCGCCTTCAGTCCTTGCGGGCCATGGAAGACGCCGTACATCGACGCCATCACGGCGAGCAGCACCTGCGCGGTGCAGATGTTCGACGTCGCCTTTTCGCGGCGGATATGCTGTTCGCGTGTCTGCAGCGAAAGCCGATAGGCGCGGTTGCCGCGGGCATCGACGGAAACGCCGACGAGGCGGCCGGGCATCGCGCGCTTGTGCGCGTCCTTGACGGCCATGTAGGCCGCATGCGGACCGCCGTAACCGACCGGCACGCCGAAGCGCTGCGAGGAGCCGATCGCGATGTCCGCACCCATTTCGCCGGGTGACTTCAGGAGCGTCAGCGCCAGGAGATCGGCTGCGACAGCGGCGACGGCGCCCGTTTGGTGCAGGCGGGAAATGAGGCCGGTGAAGTCACGGACATGGCCGTGCGTGCCCGGATACTGGAAGATCGCGCCGAACACGTCGACGGGGTCGAGCTCGGTCATCGGATCGCCAACGATCACCGTCCAGCCGAGCGGTGCTGCGCGCGTCTCGATCAGCGCAATCGTCTGCGGATGACATTCCTTGTCGACGAAGAAGGCCGTCGCCTTCGACTTTGCCTGGCGCTGGCAAAGCGCCATGGCTTCCGCCGCGGCGGTCGCTTCGTCGAGCAGGGAAGCGTTTGCGACGTCGAGGCCGGTCAGGTCGCAGACCATGGTCTGGAAATTGAGAAGCGCTTCAAGGCGGCCCTGCGAGATTTCAGGCTGGTAAGGTGTGTAGGCTGTGTACCAGGCCGGGTTCTCCAGGATGTTGCGCTGGATGACCGGCGGGGTAATCGTGCCGTAGTATCCCTGGCCAATCAGCGACGTCAGGACCTGGTTCTTGTTGGCCGTCTCGCGCAGCTTTTCGAGCGCTTCGCGTTCGGTGAGCGCCGGGCCCCAGGCCAGCGGCGTCTGCTGGCGAATGGAGGAGGGCACGGTGGCATCGATCAGCGCGTCGAGCGACTTGTAGCCGATGACCTTGAGCATCTCCTCCATCTCGGACGGCGAGGGCCCGATATGGCGGCGATTGGCAAAGTCGTAAGGCTGGTAGTCGGTAAAGTGGAAATCGGTGCTGTCGCTCATCCGATCAGGTCCTTGTAGGCAGATTCATCCAGCAGAGCATCGGCATCGGCGGGGTTCTTAAGCTTCAGCTTGAAGAACCAGGCGGCGCCTTGCGGGTCCGAGTTGACGAGCGATGGGTCGTCAACGATCGCCTGGTTGACCTCGGTCACCTCGCCATCGAGTGGCGCGTAGACATCAGACGCGGCTTTCACCGACTCGACGGTCGCGGCATTGCCATCCTTCGTCAGTTCGGTGCCGACTTCCGGCAGTTCAACAAAAACGAGGTCGCCGAGCTGTTCGGCAGCATGCGTGGTGATGCCCACAGTGGCGACATCGCCTTCGAGCTTCAGCCATTCGTGTTCAGCGGTGAATTTCAGCATGGTTCTCTCCGGAGACTATCGCTTGTAGGTGGGGGTGATGAAAGGAAGGGCGGTTACGGTCAGGGGCAGGTACTTGCCGCGTACTTCCGCGAAGACCCGGCTTCCCGGTTCTGCGAGCGAGGCGGGCACATAACCCATGGCAACAGGACCTTCGATGCTAGGTCCGAACGTGCCGGAGGTGACTTCACCGATCGGTGACTCAGGGGAATCTTCGGCAAACAAGCCGGCATGGGCGCGCACTGGTGCCTTGCCTTCCGGTTTCAGGCCGACGCGGCGGCGCACCGGGCCGTTCGCAAGGTCTTCCTCGATGCGCTCAGCACCCGGATATCCGCCGGCGCGGGCGCCACCCGGACGGCGAACCTTCTGGATTGCCCATTCGAGCGAGGCTTCGATCGGAGAGGTGTTCGTGTCGATATCGTTGCCGTAGAGGCAAAGACCGGCTTCAAGCCGCAGGGAATCGCGCGCGCCGAGGCCGATCGCTTCACAATGCGGATCTTCGAGCAATGCCTTGGCAACGTGCTCGGCCTTGTCGGCCGGAATGGAGATCTCGAATCCATCCTCGCCGGAATAACCAGAGCGGGAGACGATGCAGGAGACGTCATGAATGGTGACATCGCGGACGTCCATGAACTTCATCCCGGTCACGTCCGGCCAGAACTCGGCCAGCACGGCTTCCGCACGCGGGCCCTGGAGTGCCACCAGTGCACGCTCTTCGAGCAGCGTGACGTCGCAGTCGGCGAGGTTCGCCTTCATGTAGGCGACGTCGTCATCCTTGCAGGCGGCGTTGACGACGACGAGCAGGTGGTCACCGCGGTTGGTGATCATTAGGTCGTCGAGGATGCCGCCGTTCTCGTTGGTGAAGAAGCCGTAGCGCTGCCGGCCTTCCTTCAGGCCAAGGATGTCGACGGGGACAAGCTTCTCCAGTGCCAGTGCGGCATCGGCATAGGACCCCGACCTGGCGCGGACGATGACCTGGCCCATGTGGGAGACATCGAAAAGCCCGGCAGCGGCGCGGGTATGAAGGTGCTCCTTCATGACGCCGAGCGGATACTGCACCGGCATATCATAACCTGCAAACGGCACCATCTTCGCATTGAGCGACAGATGCAGCGCATGCAGCGGCGTTTGCTTGAGAACGGTCTGGTCGTTGGTTTGGTCACCCAATGGGGACACCTCCAGGTTTGGCGGATTCCGCCGGCTCAGATTCGGGCACAGTGACGCGCCAGTGTTTGAGCCCCCTCTGTCCTTGTCGCCTGAGATTGTTATCCCTTCGGCGAGCCTCCCTTTCGGGAAGGCCTCTCTCCAGAGTCCTGTCGGTTACCCACTGGTCCTTTTGCCTGAGAGTTTCCGGGGCGGTTGCTCCTTCGGCACCGCATTGAAGCGGCTTCTCCCAGCGAGTGCGTTGGTATTATCGGCTGGTGCGGCAATTTGGCAAGTCCCCCCTGTCGCCACCAACATCATTTATGTCGCAGCAGAACCACGCCGGCTGAACGCGACAGAACGCCTTTTGCGGCAGCCCATGTTTTGGGGTATGTCGGCCTCAGATTTGAGCCGCGGCTCGGGAAGGGAAGATCCATGGAAACGCTTGGCCTGATTGCTCTTGCCGGATTGATTGCTGTTGCGGGGCCAGGTGCGGCGTCCGCCCAGCATGCACATGGCGCTAGCCATGCGGCGCATTCTGCCGAGGCTCCAGCATCGGTGAGGGTGGGTGACCTTGAGCTTTCCGGCGCTTTCACCAAGGCCATGCTGCCGGGCCAGCCGGTCGGTGGCGGTTACCTGACCATCCACAACAAGGGCGCGAGCAACGATAGACTCGTCTCCGCATCTTCCCCGATCGCTGACATGGTCGAACTGCATGAGATGGCGATGCAGGGCGAGGTCATGCGCATGCGCAAACTGAACGATGGCATACCCGTTCCGGCAGGCGCGACCGTGGAACTGAAGCCCGGCGGGCTGCATCTCATGTTCATGAAGGTCAAGGAGCCGTTCAAGGCTGGCGGAAGCGTTCCGCTGACATTGACCTTCGAGAAGGCGGGGTCCATTGACCTTGTGCTCCCCGTGGGTGCTGCCGGCCCCGCTGGGCACCAGCACAACTAGCTCTACGACAGGTCAGACGTCGAGATCGCGATACGCCGCACGTGCCTGGTGCAGGGTCGCCTGCTGATGGGCCTGGCGCTCTGCGCCCAACAGATCAAGCGATATGGTTGTTGGAGGCGGGGCCGTGTGGATGCCGTTGGGGGCGCCGCCGTTGGCGACGCGCTGTGCGTTGCGTTCGGCATCCGCCTTCACGTCAGCGACCTGATCCTTCTTCGCCAGCCGGCGCGGGTGCTTGATCGCTTCTATGGCGACTGCAGCCGTGTTCGCCGATATGCTTGCTACGAGGGTCATTGGTCTCACCGTTCATCGATCGCAGGAGCCTAAGGGCAAAGCAACTGGCCAGTGATTAACAGCGACGTTCGCATTTTAACGAATTGACGTTTTCCTGTAGCGAATTACACCAAACATCATGATCAATGTGCTCCTTGTCGCAGTTGGCGGCGCCTTCGGTTCCGTTTGCCGTTATCTCGTCGGCGCCTGGACGCTCCGGCAGTTCGGGCCGGGCTTCCCTTGGGGAACGCTGTCCGTCAACATCCTTGGCTCCTTCCTGATCGGCTTCCTGAGCGAATGGATCATCCGGCGTCTTGGGGCGTCGAGCGAGATGCGGCTCCTGCTGATCACCGGCATGCTCGGCGGCTTCACCACCTTCTCGGCCTTCTCGCTGGACTTCGTAGCGCTGCTTGAACGGGGATCGGGCTTCGCGGGAGCCGGTTATCTGGCCCTCAGTGTCGTGATCTCGCTTGCAGCCGTATTCGGCGGGCTGGCTTTAGGACGGGCAATGCTCTAAAGGGCAGGGCCGATCCAAGAATAGAAAGAGCTTTGATGGCAGGCATCGAGCATGTTCGCGTTGAGGCGGACGAGGCAGGGATGCGTCTCGACCGCTGGTTCAAGATCCACTATCCGGGCCTAGGCTTCGGAGCGTTGCAGAAGCTGCTTCGCTCGGGTCAGGTGCGCGTCGATGGCGGCAGGGTGAAGACCGATGCGCGGTTGCAGCCTGGCCAGACGGTCCGCGTTCCGCCCATGGACGTGGATGCCAAGAAGTCCGGGCCGATCGCCGGCAAGGACCTCAAGCATTCGAGCGACTTCGAACTCTTGTCACGCATGATCCTTCATGAAGACGACAAGGTGATCGTGCTGAACAAGCCTGCCGGCCTTGCAGTCCAGGGTGGATCCGGCGTCACCCGCCATATCGACCAGATGCTCGACGCCTTCGTCAGCCCGAAGGGCGAAAAGCCGCGCCTCGTGCACCGGCTCGACCGCGATACGTCCGGCGTCCTTGTCATTGCCCGCACACGTGGCGCTGCGCAGAAGCTGACGACCGCATTCCGCGAACGCGACACGAAGAAGACCTATTGGTCACTGGTGAAGGGCGTACCGCGCAAGCACGAGGACAAGCTGTCCACCTGGCTCGTCAAGGAGCAGACGCCGGACGGCGACCGCATGCGTATTGCCAGGCACGGCGAGGAGGGGGCGGACCACGCCATCTCCTATTATCGCGTGCTCGAGACGGCAGCGCAGACGCTCGCATGGCTGGAAATGGAGCCCTACACGGGCCGCACGCACCAACTTCGCGTTCATGCCCTCCACATTGGCCATCCGATCATCGGGGATCCGAAATATTTCGACGATGATCCGAATTGGGCGTTCCCGGGTGGCATCCAGAAGAAGCTTCACCTGCACGCGCGCCATATCGACATCCCGCATCCGAGCGGCGGGCGCCTGCGCGTCACGGCCCCGCTGCCGCCGCACATGGTCCAGAGCTGGAACCTGCTCGGCTTCGACATGGAAAATGGTGCGCGGGACGACGACTGATGAAACTTGTTCTTTTCGATTGCGACGGCACGCTGGTCGACAGCGCGGCGCTGATCCACGAAACCATGCGCCGAACCTTTGTCCAGTTCGGCAAGCCGGAGCCCGAGATCGCAGCAACGAAGTCGATCATCGGCCTCACTCTCGATATCGCGATTGCGCGCATGCAGGGTAAGCCGCATGCAGACGACGAGGCCGTCGAGATGATGGCCTACTACAAGTCACTGTTTTCGGTGGTGCGCCAGGATCTTGGTTTCCGCGAGCCGCTTTTCGACGGTATTCGGGAGGTCATCGATACGATCGGTCCGCGGGACGACCTGTTGATCGGCGCCGTCACCGGCAAGTCGCGGCGCGGCCTGAACCTGGTGATGGAGACGCACGCCTTCGACAAGTACTTCATCGTCGGTCGCACGGCTGATGATTGTCCGTCAAAACCGCATCCGGCCATGGTGACGGAATGTTGCAGCGAAACCGGCGTCGATCCAGCCCAAACCCTTGTTATCGGCGACGCCATCTACGATATGCAGATGGCAAAGGCAGCCGGCGCGACTGCCATCGGCGTGGCTTGGGGTTATGCCTCCATTGACGATCTCAGGCAGGCCGGTGCCGACGCCATCGTCCATCATCCGCGAGAGCTTCTTGCGCTGATCGGTTAAATCCGGCGCACATTGGTTCATTGGCAGGTTTATACGCATGCGTGACATTTTTCCCGATCCGTCCGAAATCCTCAGCCACGAGGACCCCACCCGACGCGCCCAGATCCAGATGCAGAAGCCGCTTCCGAAGCGCTTCTACAAGGAGGTCTCGGTTGCCGAAGTGGATGGGGGGTATGCCATTCACCTCGATGGAAAGCCGGTGAAGACGCCCGCGCGGCAGGCCCTGACAGCATCGACGTCCGAGCTTGCCGAACTCATTCGTGATGAATGGGCGAATCAGGTCGAGGTCATCGACCCGCGGATCATGCCGATCACTCGGCTCATGAACACGGCGCTTGACGGGATCGCGCCCGACCCGCAGCCGGTCTTCGAGGACATACTGCGGTTTTCCTCCAGCGACATGCTCTGCTACCGCGCCGACGGACCGGACAACCTCGTTGCCCGCCAGACCGAGCGCTGGGATCCGATCATCGACTGGGCGGCCAATGATCTCGGCGCGCGATTCATCCTGATCGAAGGCATCATGCCTCAGGAACAGCCGCGGGATGCGACAGCGGCCTTTTCGGTGACGCTGCGGAAGTACCAGAGCCCCGTCGAGCTTGCGGCGCTCCATACGGTCACAACGCTGACGGGGTCGGCCATCCTTGCTCTTGCCTTTGCAGAAGGGCGCCTGTCTGCTGAAGAGGTCTGGGATCTTGCCCATCTCGACGAAGACTGGACCAACGAGCATTGGGGCACGGATGCCGAGGCCCAGCATCGGCGCGAGAAGCGGCACGAAGAACTGCAGGCAGCCGCCGCGGTTTTTTACGCGCTGGGGCGTCGGGCTTAAAGCTTCTCTAACCGTGTTTGGAACAACATGAGGAACCGTCGTTTTCGGGTTCCTCCATGTTCCGTTGTGTATCGCGTCCCGTTCTGGTTGCCCTGACCGTCCTGCCATTGATGGCATTCCGGATGCCGGCAGCCAGTGAATCACTCGAAAGCCTACTTTACGACGTTCGCGGCGTGTTTGTGACAGCGCGCCCGACCGTACCACAAGAGCTGGTCATCGCCACGGACATGCTGGTGGACGAGGCGGTTCGCGCAACGGTGCGCAAGACTATGCTGCCGCGGACGATTATCTCGGTGCGGATCGACCAGATCTCCAGGTTGCCGCTGATGATCGGCAGCCGTCACGAGGCGAAGGTGACGGTCAAGGTGATTGCCGTCGCAAGCGGCGACCCTATCGCCGAAGGGTCATTCAAGACATCCGTCTTCCTGCTCGACAATGCCGGCGCCGACCGAGCGCTGGCCCAGCGGATCGCAGACCGGATCACCACCGAGTTTCGCCTGGATGGTCCCGGACGGCCCGCCATCGTCAATGCGCTGTTTCCGTGACGTCAGGACACATATTTATGCAGGATTGAGTTGATCAGCGTCTGGTAGGGCATGCCCTCTTCAAGTGCCTTGGCCTTCAACCTTGCCAGATCACGTTCGGGGATCGAAATCGAAATGCGTTGTCGCTTGCCGTCGATCATCCGGCCAGCCCTGTCTTTCCATAAAGCCTTCCGTTCAGAAAGATCGCCAACGGGAACCCAGTCCCCGGTCTCAGAAAGAGCGATGACATCGTCCTCGGTCGGATCTGAAAGCTGTTTCTGATCCTTCACGATTTCTCCTTTCCCAGATAATCTCGCGTGGCTTTCCGGCTCGGAAAGAACGTCTTGAAGAAGACGCCGTCTTCATTTTCAACATACGGCACAATGAACGCATATCCTTCGACGTCGACAACCAGTTGTCGCTGGTGCGGATAGCGTTCCGTGTTCACATGACGCCGGTCATCCAGAAGCTTGCCGTCGGCCAACGCCACGATGATCCGCTCGAAGCCAAAGCCGAATTTCTGCTTGAGCAGCAGCGCCTTCTCTTCAGGCCAGTGAATGTCCATGCATATTGAATATGTATCCAAGCTTGAAGCAAATCAAGCTACCCCAGGCGCTCGGCATGCCAGCGCAGGTGGTCGTCCATGAAGGTCGAGATGAAGTAGTAGGAGTGGTCGTAACGCTCGTGCATGCGCAGCGTCAGCCCGATCTCAGTGTCCTTGATCGCCTCCTCGAACAGCCACGGTCGAAGCCCATTCTCCAGGAAGCTATCCGCCTTGCCCTGGTCGATGAGGAACTCCGGGAAACGCGCCCCATCTTCCACGAGTGCGCAAGCGTCGTAGGCGCGCCATGCAGCCCGGTCAGCGCCGAGGTATTTTTCGAGCGCAGGTGCAGACCAGTCGGCCGTTGAAGGCTGGACGATCGGTGCGAAGGCCGAGCAGCTCTTGAAACGACTGGGGTTCTTCAGCGCGATCGTCATGGCGCCGTGGCCACCCATGGAATGGCCAAAGATGCCTTGGCGGCTCATGTCGGCGCGGAACTGCTGGCCGATCAGGGCAGGCAGTTCCTGTGTGATGTAGGAGTACATCTGGTAATGCTCTGCCCAAGGTGCCTCGGTGGCGTCGAGGTAAAAGCCGGCGCCCTTGCCCATCTGCCAGTTCGTCAATTCATCCGCGACATCGCTGCCGCGCGGGCTCGTATCCGGGCAGACGATGATCAGGCCGAGCTCCGCTGCCAGTCGACGATACTCGCCCTTTTCCATCACGTTGGCATGGGTGCAGGTGAGGCCGGACAGGTACCAGAGCACCGGGCGCGGCTCGTGGACCGCCTGGGGCGGAACGAAGACTGCGAATGTCATCTCGCAGTGACACGTTTCGGATTCGTGCTGAAAGACGCCTTGCATGCCACCAAAGGCGGTGTTCTGGGAGATGACTTTCATGGAGTTCTTCCTAGGATTGGGTGTTCTTGGCGCGGCGGCAAAGCCTGTCGAGGGTTTCGAGGAATTTGGAGCGGTCGCGCGCAGAGAACGCGGCGTTGTAACCCTTGCTCTCGCCGGTTTCGCGCAGATGAGCGCCGAGGTCGCGCATGGCGGTCGCCATGCCGATATTGCCCTCGTCGAACACACGGCCGGTGGGACCAGTAACGAGCGCTCCCTTGGCCACGCATCGCCCCGCAAGCGGCACATCCGCCGTGATGACGATGTCGCCCGTCGTGGCCCGTTCGGCGATCCAGTCGTCCGCCGCGTCGAATGCGCCGGAGACGATCACGTTGTGGACCATCGGATCGCGCGATGGGCGCAAGCCTGAGTTGGCGACGAAGGTCACTTCAAGCCCGTGCCGTTCGGCCACTTTAAGCACTTCCGGCTTCACCGGGCAGGCATCGGCGTCGACATAGATCATGAGGCGGGCCTGCGCATGTCGGTGTGCGGGATGCCGTCCTCGAGATATTCCTCCGATACGGGCTCAAAGCCTAAGGATCCGTAGAACTTCACGAGGTGGCTTTGGGCAGACAGTTCGATCGGCTCATGAGGGTGAAGCTTTTCGCATTCGGCGATCGCCTCGCGCATCAGCGCTTCGCCCAGCCGCTTTCCGCGATGGACCGGGGAGACGGCAACGCGGCCGATGCGGGGAGGGCGCTGCGGGTCCGGGCGCCAGATCCTGGCGCAGGCCAGCAGGTCGGTTCCATCGAGCAGGCGCAGGTGCAGGCACTGCGGGTCGTTTCCGTCGAGTTCAGGATAAGGGCATTCCTGCTCCACCACAAACACATCCACCCGCAGCTTCAGCATGGCGTAGAGGTCACGCGCGGAGAATGCGTCCAGGCTCCGCACGTCGACCTTGTAGGGCTGCGCCGTCATCAATAGACGACGACGCCCCGGATGCTTTCACCCCGGTGCATCAGGTCGAAGCCCTTGTTGATGTCCTCGAGCGGCATGGTGTGGGTGATCATCGGGTCGATCTGGATCTTCCCCTGCATGTACCAGTCGACGATCTTCGGTACGTCGGTGCGGCCACGGGCGCCACCGAAGGCTGTGCCCATCCACTGCCGGCCGGTGACCAGCTGGAACGGTCGCGTCGAGATCTCCTGCCCGGCGCCGGCAACGCCGATGATGACAGACTTGCCCCAGCCGCGGTGCGCCGATTCGAGCGCCTGGCGCATTACCTTCGTGTTGCCGGTGCAGTCGAAGGTGTAGTCGGCGCCGCCGATCGTGTCGCCGTTGCGCTTCGTCATGTTGACGAGGAAGGGCACGATGTCATCACCGACGTCCTTCGGATTGACGAAATGCGTCATGCCGAACTTTTCGCCCCAGGCCTTGCGGTCCGGGTTGATGTCGACGCCGATGATCATGTCCGCACCGGCGAGCCGCAGGCCCTGCAGCACGTTGAGGCCAATGCCGCCGAGGCCGAACACGATTGCCGTCGATCCGATCTCGACCTTGGCCGTGTTGATGACGGCGCCGATGCCGGTGGTGACGCCGCAGCCGATGTAACAGACCTTGTCGAAAGGCGCGTCGGGGTTGATCTTTGCCACCGCGATCTCCGGCAGCACCGTGTAGTTGGCGAAGGTCGAGCAGCCCATGTAGTGGTGGATCTTGTCCTTGCCGATCGAGAAGCGGCTCGTGCCGTCCGGCATCAGGCCCTGGCCCTGCGTCGCGCGGATCGCGGTGCAGAGGTTGGTCTTGCGCGACAGGCAGGAATAACACTCGCGACACTCAGGCGTGTAGAGCGGGATGACGTGATCGCCTTTCTTCACCGAGGTGACGCCCGGGCCGACGTCCACGACGATGCCTGCGCCTTCGTGGCCAAGGATGGCGGGGAAGATACCTTCCGGGTCGGCGCCCGAGAGCGTGAAGTCGTCGGTATGGCAGATGCCGGTCGCCTTCACTTCGATCAGCACTTCGCCGGCGCGCGGCCCTTCGAGCTGCACGGTCATCACTTCGAGCGGTTTTCCAGCCTGAACGGCGACGGCGGCGCGGACATCCATGGTGTCTCTCCCTTGAGGGTTCTAGAATCTGTTTTTGTTTCGGCCGGACTTTGCCACGTGCCGATGCGTCGGCTCAAGCGGGAACCGACGATTGCGCAGTCACAACGACTTGCTTGCTTAAGGGTCGATCACCGGAACGTTGGGCGCGGCGCTGCGGGGAAGGAGCCCCGTCAGTCGCGGGTCGTTCAAGACCTCGACCTTCAGCGCATAAGGTGTGAAGCCGGAGCGCTGGTAGAACGACAGTGCTTCGGGCGAATCCAGGTGGCAGGTATGCACCCAGAATCGCTTGATCGGCCTCGACCACGCCGTTTCGATGGCCTGGTTCATCATGAAACGCCCGGCGCCCTTGCCGATCGCATCACCCACCAGGCCAAAAAACACAAGTTCACACTCCGCTTCCTCGCGAAAGTCCAGTTCCACGAGGCCTACCGGCCGCCCCTGATCCTGCAGCGTATAAAGCTCGATCTGCGGATGGGTGAGGATCGCGTTGAGCTTCTCATCGGGCATGACAACGCGCGATTCCCACAGCCAGTATTCACCGACCTTGCGAAACAGCGCCCGGTACTCATCCAGCGACGCCGGGTGCCAGCGTGTCCAGGCAAAAGCGCCAGGGTCGCGCACCGGCCTGACGGCGGGTCTGGCGTGCATTTGGAGGAAGGTTACGATGGTCGCGATCTTGCCCGGAGGCAAGGCGTGGTAGCCGGTGGAAAGAGCGGGATGTTCTTCGATCATGGAACGTTTTGGAACTCGTTCCGACGATCATGTCAATGGGATTGCAGCCATCGACGTTCAGGCAGCGATGTCATCGTCCAAAGGCGGCAGATTATCCATCTCCAGCCATCGTCGCTTCGCAAGTCGTCGGCCGGCCGATCGAGTGTCACGACCAGAACCATCATTTCTCGCCATGCCGGATGATGCTCCGATGTGGGAGCGGCACGGTCGATTGCCTTGAGGATGGCCCCCTCGCGGGATGACAACATCAGCCGGCCGCGCACAAGCGCGCCTCTCAAGACCCGCCAGAGATAATGAAGATCGTGGATGCAGACGCCGCGCGAGTCCGGGCGGCTCACCGCATAGCCTCCTGTACGCGAGACGATCGCGTGCCGCATCTGGTCCAGCGCGAAGGCGGAGAGGCTGTCCGGCACCTCGGCGGATACCTCCATCACATGCAGAAGCAGTTCTAGTTCCAGCACGGACGTGACCACGCCGTCATCGGAAATGTTTCGCATCAGCCACCGAGCGCCCGCTTCACTAATCGCACCTCTCGGCGGCGTCTCTTGGACAAGGAAACGCGTCAGGCTTTCAATGAAGAAGACCTCCCATTCCGGAGACGCTTCCGGGCAGCAATGTGCAAGTGCAAGAAGCGTGCGAGCGTCTTCCAGCGTGCGAACACCGTCCGGAAAGGTGTATTTACGCAGCAGCAGGATTTCATCGGTCGAGATACGGTTTGCGCCGGCGATGACACAGGCCGGAAACGAGAAGCGGGACGCGCTCATCTTCCATCTCCATTTTCATCCAGCACAAGATGTGGAGCGCTGCCTCGAGAAGTTGAGGCGCGGTGCGGAGACATGCTTAACGCTGGTTTACCGCCGCGTCAGGCAGAGGCCGCCTGTGCCTCCCTTGCACGCTCTCGCCAGATGATGAAGAGGCCCGACCCGACGATGATGGCGATGCCAACCCACTTCGAGGCGGTCGGGAAATCACCGAAGAGCGCATAACCAAGCACGGTTGCCGAGATGATCTCGAAATACTGGAATGGCGCCAGCAGCGACAAAGGCGCCAGCCGGAAAGCGCGGACCACCAGCAGGTGGACGTAGCCGGAGAGCGAGCCGAGCACGACCAGCAGGATCAGGCCAGGCCATGTCGCCGGAAGAGAGGGCTCGAAATCGACAATCCCCTGCGCATCCCCCACCAGCAAGGCTGCAGCCATGAACACAGTGCCGCCAACGCCGGCCATGGTCTGCATCACGAGCGGCGAATCGCCATCACCAATCGCGCGGTTGAGGAAGAGATAGAGCGTGAACAGGAAGGCGCAGACCACCGGCAGCAGCGCCGTCCAGCCAAAGATCGCGTAACTCGGCTGGATGACGATCATCGCCCCGGCAAACCCGACGATGATGGCGAGCCAGCGCCGCCAGCCCACCCGGTCGCCGAGGAAAATCGCCGACATCATCGTCAACATGAAGGGTTCAACGAAATAAATGGCGAAGACATCCGCAAGCGGCATGTATTTGACCGCCGTGAAGAACATCAGGCTGGCCGCCGCGTGCAACACGCCCCGCAGCAGGTTCATCCATGGCCGTCGCGAGTGGATGAGCGCCGAACCCGTCACCACCGCCAGGGGCAGCAGGCAGACGAGCTGGAAAAAGAACCGGTAGAAGGTGACCTGGCCGGGCGACATCGCCTCGAATGTCGCCATGTATTTGGCAATCGCATCCATGACGGGAAGGACCACCATGCAGCTTGCCATGAGGGCCATGCCCTTGATCGGATTTTCAGGGGTGGAATGATTCATGGCGAGCCGCTTTCGATGAGCAGCGGTTCAACCACAGCCAAACGGCTTCTTCAAGCTCTAGAGCAGGAAGAACAGGACGCTCTGGGCCAGATTCGCCGTCACGAAGATCGCGGCAATGGCCACGCCGATGATGGTTACGTTCTGCAGCATCATTAAACCTTGAGAGGGGGCGTCGCGAGGGCGCGAGATGGGGGGAATCTCTTACCGGGGGGACGGGGGGACTGCCCTCGCGACATGCACATAATGATCTTCTTCGCCGATCGTTCCATGCTTTGCGCAGAAAAATTTGTGTCGCCCAGAGTTGGCGGATTTCTAGCGAAAGTCGTCCCGTGATCTCGGCCGGAAATCATTCCGATCACGGCCGGAATCGCGGTCGTAGCTGCGCCGTTCATTATCGGCTCCAGGCTCGACGCGCAGGCGATCGAGGACCTGGATGAGCAGGTCGGCACATTCCTTGGTCGGCTCGCCTTCCGCACACCGGAAATCGATCACCGTTCCGCCTGCCTCGATGCGAAAACGAGCGGCGCGCTCGCGCCAGGAACGGGAGGTCGCGGTGTCGGCTTCGTCGCGGTCGCCTTCAGATGGCGCGGGTGGTGCTTCAGGCCGTCGCTCCGCGTCAGCCGGCGAGGCCGGAGGCGTGGCGGGCGCGTCAGTCGGTGCCTGCGCGAGTGCCAGCGTGGACGAGATGGAAAGCACAGCAGATGCCGCAAGGATCGTCAGTTTCATCGGGGTCGCCTCCATAGAAGTCTGGCTGACCAACCTGAAGCATCGCCCTTTGTTCCCGCGGGAAATCGGCTGACGCTCAGGGCACCGGAGCGGGCGGTCGGGTCTCGAAGACGCCGATCGAACCAGTCACAGTCGGATCAATGGTTTCGAGGCGATCCCAAGCAACCGAGACGCCGAACAGGAGGAGAGCTATGAGGGGGACAAGCAGAAGCAAGCCGGTATTGGACGCGCGCATATCGTACTCCGCACAAGTGATAGCGAAGGGGAACATGGCGACGGCAAGATTAACGAGAGGTTAAAATCCGCCCTTTTGCACAGCCCATGCACCAGAGTTGATCAGCGGTGGCTAAAACAACAAAAAACCCGGCCGAAGCCGGGTTGATTTGGTGCGGTCGAGAAGACTCGAACTTCCACGTCTTGCGACACAGCGACCTCAACGCTGCGCGTCTACCAATTCCGCCACGACCGCATCGTGGTAGGTCCGACTTGCGCCGGCGGGGGAGCATGTAGCAAAAGGATTTGGCGGGCACAAGTGCACTGCGACAGATTTTTCAGGGATAAAATTTTTGGTTCTTCATCCCTATATGAACCGGGCATATTCGCGCCCTGTCTCGACCCTTGAACAGCCCTTAGAAGAAGATTTTCCATGCTGACGCGCACCGAACTCAACGCCACCATGTTTCCCAAGGAAGGTTCGCCGCCCGTGCGCTGGAGAATCTCCGACAGCCTTGTGCCTTATGAGCAGGCGGTGGCAGAGATGGAGGCGGAAGTTGCAGCAATCGCCGAGGGGCGGGCGGACGAGCTTGTCTGGCTTCTCGAGCATCCACCGCTTTACACCGCCGGTACGAGCGCCGATGCGGGTGACCTCATCGAGCCGGATCGATTTCCCGTTTATGCCACCGGCCGTGGCGGCGAATATACCTATCATGGCCCCGGCCAGCGTGTGGCCTATGTCATGCTTGACCTGAAGCGCCGCCGCCAGGATGTGCGGGCTTATGTTGCGGCACTGGAGGAGCTGGTGATCCGCACCCTCGACATGATGAACGTCAAAGGTGAGAGGCGCGAGGACCGGGTGGGCGTATGGGTGCGCCGGCCGGAAAAGCCGCTGCTTGCCGATGGTTCGATGGCGGAGGACAAGATTGCCGCCCTCGGCATCCGGTTGCGGCGCTGGGTGAGCTTCCACGGACTGTCGTTGAATGTCGATCCGGATCTTTCGCATTTCAGCGGGATCGTGCCCTGCGGAATCAGCGCCTATGGCGTCACCAGCCTTGTTGACCTCGGGCTGCCGGTGATGATGGCCGATGTCGACATGCGCCTGCGCGAAGCATTCGAAGACATCTTTGGCCCGACTGTAAACGAGGGGCCGCGCTGAGGTGGTCGACATCAAGGTAAAGCCGCGCCCGATCGGCGCAACCGCCACAGTCGGCCGCCATGGTCACCCGCAGGTGACAAGCGAGACCGGCGGTGGACTGGCCATTGTCACCGGCGCGTCGGAGCCGGGCTTCAACCCGCTCGACCTGATGTTCTCCTCACTTGCCGCCTGCCTTGTGCTGAGCGCGCGCATCGCGGCAAGCCGCCTCCAGCTTCTGGATCGGCTTGTCGAGGTGAGGGTGCATGTGACGGGTGAAAAGGCTGAAGGCGAGCCAACCCGGATCGAGCAGTTCACCATCGACTTCGCGATCGATGGGGACTTTGGCGCCAACGAGAAGATGCAGATCATCCACCTTGCGGAAGAGATCTGCACCGTCAGCAATACGCTCAAGGGCTCTCCTTCTTTCGAGGTGACAACCTCCTAGTCGTCGTCAGGTATGCGGGCGTCGACGCCCTCGATACGCAGGTTGTTGACGACGCTTCTGACGCCTCGCAGGGCCTGGATGTGGCGGCCGATCGTGCGGGACGTCTGCGCATCGTCGACTCCGCCGTCGATCGTCACGACCCCGTCTTCGACATCGATGTCGATCAGCGCCATGTCGACGAGGTCAAGGTTCTCAATCGCGTCAGTGATGCGCTCTTCGAGATCGTCCGATTCTTCCAGGCCCTCGGTACCCGGCCGGTCGCTGTCGACAAGGCGCTCTTCCTGGCCGTCGGCCTCTGTCTTGTCGACGGTGAAGCCGCGGTTGCGCTCATCATCGAAATTGGCGTTGGGGTCACCATAGGCCGCGTTTTCGATCGGCTTGGCGCCGGCGCCGCTGGCGTCGTCGTATGGCCAGCCCTGATCAATGTTGCGAGTGTCGTAGTCGCGGAAGTCTTCTTCCCTGTTGATCTCGTCGACGTTGCGCTTGGCTGGCATGTCTGTCTCCTGTCGTGTGTCCGGTGCGTCCCCGAGCGTTTCAACTGGCTGGAGTAGGCACCGCGTTACCGGTCAGGGCACGCCTGACGCGTCTGTGGACAAACAACGGACGAAGCGGGTTTTGGTTCTGGCGCGGCTCACGATTTTCCCTTTTCCCACTTGCGGATGACGCGGTCGCGTTTCAACCGCGAGAGGCGCTTCAGCCAGAAGATACCGTTCAGTTGGTCGATCTCGTGCTGCATGCAGATGGCGTAGAAGTCCTGTGCCTCCTCCTCGTGCGTCTCGCCCTTCAGATCCTGATAGCGAAAGCGGATCCGCCGCGGACGCTCCACTTCTTCGGTCGCGCCCGGCATCGAGACACTGCCTTCCATGTGGCGCATGGTCTGCGCAGAGGCATCGAGAAGTTCGGGATTAACGTAGAAGCGCGGTCCGATTTCCGCAGACAGCTCAAGCACGACGAGGCGCTGCAACACGCCGACATGCGCCGCCGTAATGCCGACGCCGGGGGCAGCCCGCATCGTGTCCAGCAGGTCATGCGCGAATCTTGATAGTTCGTCATCGAAGGTCGTCACGGCGTCACAGGGTTGTGAAAGGCGTGGATCGGGATATTTCACCAGCGGAAGCACGGTCATGGCAGCCTCTTTTAAATCTTTTCGCCAGACACTTAGCCGGCGGGGGCTTGGCGGCTCAAGCTGCGGAATTAGGTTCTTGGCTGGACGCCTCCAACCGATTGTTTTAGCAGACGGTTGATAGGGTGGGTCCGGCAGAGTCGTTTGCGTCGTGGCCGGTCCTGTCCCAGGTGTTCCAGTGAACGTCAAACGGCGAGGGCGGCAGATGAGCGATACCGGTGAAGACATTCGCCCCCGCACCAAGCTTGATGAGGCAACTGCCGACATCTACGCCGAAAACGGCTCGATCCGGGGCGATTTCCTTGCCGCCGTTGGTGCGGCCATCGCCGATGCCGATACCTCTTTCCTGCGCAAGCATGTGGCGCGCCTGCATGAGTCCGAGCTTGGCGACCTGCTGGAATCGATTCCGCCCGAACAGCGTCTGGCGCTTGTTCGGCTGCTTGGCGACGATTTCGACCTGACGGCGCTGACCGAGGTCGATGAAGCGATCCGCATGGAAATCGTCGACCAGATGCCGAATGCGCAGATCGCAGCGGCGATCGGCGATCTTGATTCGGATGACGCCGTCTACATTCTGGAAGACCTCGACCAGGAGGATCGCGAAGAGATCCTCGCGCAACTGCCGTTTACCGAGCGGGTGCGGCTGCGCCGGGCGCTGGATTATCCCGAGCAGTCAGCCGGGCGCCGCATGCAGACGGAGTTTGTCGCCGTGCCGCCGTTCTGGACGGTGGGGCAGACGATTGACTACATGCGCGAAGAAGCGGACCTGCCGGAAAGCTTTACGCAGATCTTTGTCGTCGACCCGACCTTCAAGCTGCTTGGCGTGGTCTATCTCGACAAGATCCTGCGCACCAAGCGCGGGGTGAAGATCGAGGCGATCATGCGGGAAACCAACTATCCGGTTCCCGCCGACATGGACCAGGAAGAGGCCGCGCAGCTTTTCGAGCAATACGACCTTCTCTCCGCCGCCGTCGTTGACAACAACGGCCGCCTCGTCGGCGTGCTGACGATCGACGATGTCGTGGACGTCATCCAGGAAGAGGCGGAAGAGGACATCATGCGCCTCTCCGGCGTGGGTGACGAAGAACTGTCCGACTCCGTGAAACAGACATCGCGGTCACGCATTCCCTGGCTGCTCGTCAACCTGTTCACTGCCTTCATTTCCGCCTCGGTCATCTCGCTTTTCGAGGCAACGATCGAGGAAGTCGTCGCACTGGCGATTCTGATGCCGATCGTCGCCGGCATGGGCGGCAATGCCGGCTCGCAGACGATGACTGTGACCGTGCGGGCGCTTGCGACACGCAATCTCGACATCCACAACGCCTGGCGCGTGGCCCGGCGCGAAGCAGGGGTCGGGCTTATCAACGGCGTCGTGATCGGGGTTCTTGTCGGCACCGTGGCAGGCCTATGGTTTCAGGATCCCCATATCGGCGGGCTGATCGCGACCGCCATGCTCATCAACATGTTTGCGGCGGCCATGGCAGGCATCATGATTCCGCTGCTGCTGGATCGGGCCGGCGCGGATCCGGCCGTGTCGTCTGCTGTCTTCGTGACCGCCATTACCGACACCACAGGATTCTTCGCGTTTCTCGGGCTGGCCACGATCTGGCTTTTGCCATGACGCCCTGAAAATTGACTTGAACGTAAAAGTCACTTAGGCTTCTGCTCGTAAGCAGGGCGAGAACGTGAACAAGTATTATACCATTACGGAGCTGACACGGGAATTCGGGGTCTCCACTCGGACTCTTCGTTTCTACGAGGATGAGGGCCTCATCCATCCGGAAAGGCGTGGCCGCACACGGCTGTTTCGCGCTGCTGACCGCCGTCTCTTGCAGGAAATTTTGCGGGGCCGCCGTATCGGCTTCACCATCGCCGAGATCCGCGAGATCATCCAGGTCTACAAGGAGCCACCGGGCGAGTTGGGCCAGCTGAAGCTGATGATGAAGCGCATCGATGAGAAGCGCGACGAGCTGCGCCAGAAGCGTCGCGACATTGACGAGACGCTGAGCGAGCTGGACACGGCCGAAGAAGCCTGCCTCACGCGCCTCGCGGAAATCGGCGTCGGTACCTGATCTCCACCAATCTGTAGAGTTATTCCTGCGGCTGGGCGATCGCCGAGCACTCCTGCGCGATCATCTGCACGCGGTCGTCCTCCAGCTTGATGCTTCCCTGGAGAAGTGGAGTGAGCAGCGATTGTGATGCCAGCTGGTCTGCGGTGCATCCGCAGAAGTTCTCGCATATTTTCGCATCATTGCCCTGTTGTAGGCAGCCGGCCTCGCAGCTGCGGTTATAGGTCGTGCGTGGATCCGGCACTTGGGCAGGCGACACCAGCGAGAACAGATAAACAAATGCAATCAGCACCGGCTGGTGCAACAGGTAGATCGCCAGGCTGTGGCGGCCGGCCTTCGACAGGATATTTGTCCGTTGCTGAACGGCTACAAGCTGGGGTAGCCAGTTGCGTGACAGCGCCAGCCGTATGACGGCAATGCCAGCCAGCAAAGCGGCAACCCATGGAAACAGCGGCACGTAATCATTCGACCGGGGCGGGGTGACTGCAAAACCGAGCCAGCTCAGCCATCGCGTGTCGAACAGAGGCGCGTGGAGGAAGCCTGGTGCGAAACTGCTGTCGGCAACCATCAGGATGATCACCAGAAGAACGCAGGCCGCCGTGAGTGCAACGGGCGCGCGCAGGAACGCTAATCCCACGACGCTGGACAGGGCGATGTTGTGCAGGATGCCGAAATAGATCCACTCGTTCGCAACGGCGATGAGTGTCGCAATGCTGATCAACAGCGCTGCACCCGCCACCACCGCAAAACGCTTCCAGAAGGAAGACCAGCGGATCACCGGGTAGTGGGCAAGCACGAGGCTCACACCGGCCAGGAAAAGGAAGCTGCTGGCGATGCAGCGCGCGTAGATGCGAAAGAAGCCTTGGGTTGCCGTTCCGGGCTCCAGGTATCCGAAGAACTCCAGGTCCCACGTGAAGTGGTAGGTTGCCATCGCCACCAGCGCGACGCCGCGCAGCGTGTCGATCAGTGGGATACGTGGGAATTTCGTGGAGGTGTGGGAAGCGTCGGCGACTGTCACGGGGATCTTTCGTTTTTTACCTGGCGTCTTAATTGGCGTCGGGATCCATCAAGGCGAGCCGTGCCTCGGAGAAAAACTGGCGGCGCGTCAGGACGGCGATCACAACCACCGTCGTCGCCATGAACATATAAGGCCCGGCGAACCAGCCGAGATAACCGATCGACAGAAAAATCGCTCGCAGCCCGGCATTGAAGTTCCGCGCCGCGATGATGTTCATCTCCACCACCTGGTCCGCCGCCTTTTCCGCAGCTGCGCGGTCGACATTGGTCTCGTGCATCATCGGCAACGCCCCAAACAGGATCGTGCAGTAGTTGAAGAGCCGGTAGGACCAGCCGAATTTGAAGAACGCATAGCCGAACAGCACGGTAAGGCCAGCTACCTTCAGCTCGAAGGTCGTGCGGCCGCTATAGGCGACGAAGGCAAGGTCGCGAAACACGGCATCGACCTGGTCGGTGGCGCCGAGCAGCGCAAAACAGCCGCCCATGGCGAAGATCGAGGTGGAGGCGAAAAAGGCCGTGCCGTTTTGCAGGCCGGCCATGATCTGCGTGTCGATCATCTTCAGGTCCCGCCGCAGGGAATTGTAGATCCACAGCTTGCGTCGTTCCGCCATGGCGCGGTTGAGGCTCGCACGCGGAAGCAGCCGCGCACCGGACCCGGCAGTTATCCACGAATAGACCCACCAGAGCACGAGGAAGAGGGCTAGTGCGGCATAGTCGAGCGTCGTCATGGGGCAACCTTGAAGGACGGTGGTCGTGCTTCTCTCATGAGAGGTTTCTCAGAGTCTCGCAAGAGTCAGAGGGCAGGAGGGAACTTGGACGCCCCAGCAGCATTGAAACATGACAAAGCTGTGGCTGCCGCCTTCTTTCCGCCATCTTAGTGATTGCGGAGCCGGCGGTAATTTAATAGACGGTTAGCCATACGGCCGCGCAAGGACGTAGAAAAATGTCTAGAGACCTTGGAGACGATATGGAAGAGACTGCACAGACATCCTGCTGGAGCGTAACCTTCAAGGCGCTTGCAGGATTTGCAGGAGCTCTCGCGCTCGCCTACCTCTTCGGCGCATTCTGATCAGCCTAAAAAGATCCTGGCGGCGTGGTATTGCTACCGCGCCGTTCCTATTTCAGAACAGTGTCGCGGCCATCCAAGTGGATGTCGGATCACCACCTGAACTATAGGAACTGACGACCTAGACTTCATCATCGGGTTAGTCAGCGGGATACAGATGTTTCTTTCCGTCTTCGACGTTTTCAAGATTGGTGTAGGCCCTTCAAGCTCCCACACGATGGGACCCATGTCGGCTGCCAATCGCTTCCTCGAGCTGATACTTTCCAATGATTGGCCGCGCCCGGCGGGCACGCATGTCGCAGCGCTGAAGGTGAGCCTGCATGGCTCGCTTGCCTTTACCGGCATCGGCCATGGAACGGGCAGGGCGGTCATCCTGGGCCTGATGGGCGAGGCGCCGGCAAAGGTCGATCCCGACCGCATGGACGAGATCATCGCAGAGGTAGAGCGGACCGGACGGGTTTCGCCTCCCGGCCATCCGATTTACGAGTTCCAGCCGAAGACCGACCTGATCTTCGACAAGAAGCAGCCTCTTCCGGGCCACGCGAACGGCATGAGCTTCTCCGCCTTCGATCGCGATGGCCGGCTTCTCCTGAAGCGGATCTATTATTCGATCGGCGGCGGTTTCGTCGTTACCGATACCGAGCTTGAGGCCATGCGGGATTCGAAGAAGTCCAGCAGCGATGCGCGGGTGCCGTATCCCTTCTCCACTGCCAAGCAGATGCTCGAGATGGCGCAAGGCTCCGGGCTCACCATCGCGCAGATGAAGCGTGCCAACGAAGAGACCAGGATGAGCCGCGCAGATCTCGATGCGGGGCTCGACGAAATCTGGGAAGCGATGAAGAGCTGTATCGACCGCGGTCTCAAGGTCGACGGCATCATGCCGGGTGGGCTGAAGGTTCGGCGCCGGGCCCGCGCGATCCATGACAAGCTGAATGAGGAATGGCGCAGCAATCGGCTCAATCCGCTGCTCGCCAATGACTGGCTCTCCGTCTACGCCATGGCGGTGAACGAGGAGAATGCCGGCGGTGGCCGCGTTGTGACGGCACCGACCAATGGCGCGGCCGGCGTCATACCGGCAACGGTTCGCTATTACCTGCATTTTCATGAGGATGCGACGCAGGAGGATATCCGCAACTTCCTGCTGACCGCGGCCGCCATCGGCGGAATCATCAAGCACAACGCCTCCATCTCCGGTGCCGAGGTCGGCTGCCAGGGTGAGGTCGGTTCTGCTGCCGCCATGGCCGCGGCAGGGCTTGCCGCCGTGATGGGTGGTTCGCCGGAGCAGATCGAGAACGCCGCCGAGATCGCGCTTGAGCACCATCTTGGCATGACCTGCGACCCGGTGGCCGGGCTCGTCCAGGTGCCTTGCATCGAACGCAATGCGCTCGGAGCCGTGAAGGCAGTCACCGCAGCATCGCTGGCGCTGAAGGGTGACGGCGCCCATTTCGTGCCGCTTGATGCCTGCATCGAGACCATGCGCCAGACCGGCAACGACATGAGCGAGAAATACAAGGAAACCTCGACCGGCGGCCTCGCCGTCAACGTGGTGGAGTGCTGAGTCGTTTCGTCGCTGTGGAGGGGAGGTCATGCGCCTTGACCTCCACGGCGAATGGGTCTTGAAGAAGGGGATGTCGCTACATCTGATCAAGCTTTGCGTCGGGGCCGATTCCATTCAGGATCTGCGGGACTGGGTTGCCGAACGCGCCCTCAATGCGATCGCTGCCGGCCTCGAGCCGCACAGCGTGCACACCACGCGCATGGTTCCCAAGCGCATCGACGAGCTGCTTGAAAATGGCTCGCTCTATTGGGTGATCAAGGGCCAGGTGATGGCGCGGCAGAAGCTGCTCAAGATCGAGACGGTGACCGGCGGCGACGGTATCCAGCGTTGCCAGCTATTCCTCGGCACGGAAGTGATCGAGACGGCGCCTCAGCCGAAGCGGCCGTTCCAGGGCTGGCGGTACCTGAAACATGAAGAAGCGCCGCGTGACCTCGGAAATCTCGGCGAGGACCTGACGGCGCTTCCTGAAGAGCTTCGGCGCGAACTCGCCGAGCTTGGCTTGCTGTAATCTCTTAGCGGATTTTCAGACGAACCGGGGCCCGCCCGGAGCGGCCGGCGACGTGCAGATGGATCTGCGCTTCCGGCTGCGTGTGGCGCCATGCCCGGGCACCATGGCTGAGCAGCAGTGCCACGAGATCGCGCGTCTTCTCCTTGGAGCGGCCGATCCCGATGCCGGCCAGACGCATCGCCGCCTCGTGAAGCGGATTGAGGGCAATGCCCCGTGCCCGGTTCTTAGACGGACTGCGGAATGCAAGATCCGCGCTGTTTTCGTTCAGTCCCATAGGAAACCCCGCTTACGCTATACTCTCGAGATTTCTCCGCGCCGACAGCCGGCGCGGGCATTACGTCATGCGAGACCCTCGCCTACTGCTGGGCAGCCCAGCAGCTGATGCCCTTCTTCTTGAGCATGTTGCAGGCCTCGACCGCCTTCTTCTGGTCGCCGAAGCCACCGAAACGGGCGCGGTACATCTGTTCGCCATTGTTGGTGAAGGCAACCGTGAACGGCGTTGCGGAACGCAGCACCTTGCCACCCTTGTCCTGCGCATTCTGAAGCAGGCCCTGCGCCATCTTCTCGTCAGGCGACGCACCGATCTGGATGACCCAGCCCTGCGGAAGGGCTGCAGCCTTGGAAGCCTTGGTCGACGCTGTGGTGACCTGGTCGAGCGCCGGCTTGTTGGTGCGAACGGCAGCGACTTCTTCGCGGCGCTCGGGGATGAATTCCGGCGCAGGCGTCGGGACGGCGGAGACATTCGCCATCGCCTTGTCCATGACCTGGTTGATCACCTTCTTCTGCGACGATTCGCCGGCATAGGCGGTAGCAGCGGGAGCGATCGATGCAGCGGGCTGTTCGCTGTAACGGGATTCCGGACGCGGACCATCCGGCGGCAGGTCAAGCGCTGCCATTTGGCGGGCTTCGGAAACCTTCGGCTCGGAGCGAACTGGCGCGGTCGGGACGGCAACCGGTGCGGTCGGTGCAGCCTGGGCGATCAGGTTCGATGTGCCGCCGCGCGATGCCTTCGGCAGATATTCGGCGACCAGCTTGCGCATGGTGGCATCACGTGCGGCGCTGGAGCGACCACCAAGTACAACGGCGACGATGGAGCGGCCGTCAAGTTCCGCGGAGGTTGCGAGGTTGCTGCCGGCGGCGCGGGTATAGCCGGTCTTGATGCCGTCGACACCCTTCACCGAGCCAACCAGGCGATTGTGGTTGCCGATGACCTGCTTGCCGAAGTTGAAGCTGCGGATGCTGAAATAGTGGTAGTACTGCGGAAAGTGCTGGCGAAGCGCGATGCCAAGGCGAGCCTGATCGCGTGCCGTCGTCATCTGCGCCGTGTTCGGCAGGCCATGCGCGTTGCGGTAGGTGGTGCGGGTCATGCCGAGCGCACGGGCCTTGCTGGTCATCATCTGCGCGAAGCGGGATTCGGATCCGCCAACGAATTCGCCGAGAGCCGTTGCGATGTCGTTTGCCGAACGGGTGACAAGGGCGCGGATCGCCTGGTCAACCGTGACCGAGCCACCGGCGCGGACGCCGAGCTTGGACGGAGGCTCCTTGGCGGCATTGGCGGAAACGGGAACGGTGCTGTCGAGGCGGATGCGGCCGGCCTCAAGCGCTTCGAAGGTGAGGTAGAGGGTCATCATCTTCGTGAGCGACGCCGGATAACGCAGGCCATCCGGATCTTCCGAATAGAGCACCTTGCCGGTCTTGGCGTCGACAACGATGCCGGCATATTTGGGAGCCGCAGCCGCGGGAGCCGCAAACGCCGTCAGGGTTATCACGAGGGTGAGAAGATAACCGAGGAACCACCCCGGGATGGCCGCAGCATCCTTCTTAGGGGATGCGGAAAACACTGTTTTTGACACTGCCGCACTCATCGCTTGCATTCACGTTATTACATCCGGCCGCTCCCCCGATCGCAGCCGTTATCCAGCAATCTAGGGGAATAGCGTTACCAAGAGGTTTATGATGAACAATCCGTTGCCCCGGTTTGCTGCATCCGAACCTTGCGGAGCAGCGGGCATTTCACCTGGTGGAGAGCCGGGCTTCGACAAAGGATCGAACTGCGGCATCAATATGTTGCCAGTCCTCCAAAAGGTCGCTGGAGAAGCGATAAAGCACAGAAAGATCCTGTCCGACGTGGATGTCACGCTGGCAGTCACCACCCGTCGACCTCTCTCCCGCAGCAGGCAGGAGGCAGCGAACGGCATAGTCATCTTCGCCAGGACGTGACGCGGTCAGCAGCACTTCCGGGCCATAGCCGGCCTCGGGATCGAGTCGATGAAGGGTGAGGCCGAACTCCGCCTGTTCCGGTGGTCCGTCGAACAGCTTTGAGTAGATGGGATCGACCCGACCCGACATGTCGCGCGACATGGTGCTTTGCGAGAGCTGCAGGAAAATCAGGGTGGAGGATTGGCCAGCGTCATCGAAGCGCGCGCGCAACTCAGGGCGAAAGCCCGACATTTCCGGCCATGTCAGGTAAAGATCGGCCCGCTCGGATGTCCCGGAGCGGCGCTGGTCGCGGAAGCGGATGATGTTGGCCGGCAGTTCGAGCTTATCCTGGCCGATCTGCAGCGAAACCAGTTCTTCGCTGTCCGTATGCCCGGCGAGGGAGATCTTTTCGCCGAACCAGCGACCGCCAAGGCTGATTCCGGCAGTCAGGAGTGCGAGAAGGGCAACCACGGTCGTCAACCGGTAGATGAACCGGTTGGAGATCAGCGGTGCCTCTTCTGTTTGAGAATGATGGCCAGACACTGCCAGATGCGCTCCGTCGTCGTTGGCTCGTCGCGCGTGGGTGGGGATGAACCCGAAACGCAGCAAGACGAAGCGACGGTCACTCTGGCGTGTCTTGGTTAATGCGGAGTAAATGCGTGGAGGCGGACGCTAAGCAGAGCTGAAGTATCCGCCTGACGATCACTTCGAGACCGCACCCACGGCCATGGCGCGGCCGTCCTGGAGCTTGACCCAGCGCGCAGGGTTGTCGCTCGCCTGTCGCTTGAGGAAGGTGTATTCCGTGTCGGTCCACACCATCACCTTGTTGCGCATGTTGTCGAGAACGAAGTCGCCGCGATCGGTGCGAACGGTCAGCACGGCATGGCCTTCGCCATTCGGCTGCAGGACGACCGTGATCAGCAGGTCCGAGGGAGAGAAGCCCTTGGTCATCAGCATCTTGCGCTTCAGAAGCACGAAGTCTTCACAGTCGCCGACGGTGCGCGGATAGGCCCAGCGCTCTTCGACGCCGTAGATCTCCTGGTCCGTCATCGGGGTGATCGACGAATTGACGGTGTAGTTGACGTCGAGAAGGGTGCGCCACTTCTCTTCGGTCAGCGTCATCGGCCCGCGATCCTTGTAGGAAGCCGTGCACTCGCTCGTATAGGTCTTGCAGAACTCGTAATGCCCGATCGGCGGGTTCGCCTGGCCGATGACGCGCATGGCGCCGGCGGGCATGGAGAAGGCCGATCCGGCCGAGATTACGGCCATGACGGCGGTGATGGCTGCGAGGCGTATTCCCTTGAGGTGGCTCATGTTCTTGTCTCCCCGTTATGGGAAGGACAATGCCAGACAGGGTTTGAGCGACGGCAAAATCTCGTAGTAAAAACAAATGCTTATTTGAACTCAATTCTGCTAAATTACCAATCGAATACAGATAAAATTAGATCGATCGGGTTATCGAAGATGGCACGCCGGAAGAGCGTCCGTAACCGCGGCGGAATGCTCGTCGGCCAATGAACTCGGGCTTGTTCGAGGGGGAAGAAGCAGGTCGATGGTGGCAGACCGCGGTGAAAGGTTAACGCGAAGCCTGGCTGAGATGCGCTGATCCATACAAGCTGTCATGAAAAATCACGTCACACGCCGGTTTTACGCCGCAACGTCTCAAGAAAAAAATCTCGAAACGGCACATTTTTTTCTGGTCGTAATGGGACAGCAGAGGTGTGATGTCGACAAATGACACAGGTGATCGCGCGCATGCGCATGGCGCAGGCGCTTTAGGTCGTCACGGGCTGATCGCAGAGTGAGTGGATGAGGTTTAGAGGAACTCGGTCAGAGTTTCGCGCGACTGGACCGAGCTGAACTCGATCGCGACGCCTTCCATGAAATGGCGAACCACGCGGCCCCGCATGCTGCCGAGGCGCACGGCCGTGCCAAGGGCAGGCCGGATATCGATGTCGATTGCCGCGCCGGACAGCGAAAGGTCCATGATGCGGCAGGCATAACGGCGGCCGTCATCAAGCGTGATCTCGGCGCGGGTGTTGCGCGGAGCAAGGCGATCATGTCGGCGATCTTCCGGAAGGCCGAGTTCGTGCTTGTTGGCGATCCATGTCAACTGGGCGGCCAGCTTCTCGCGCTTGCGGTCCGTCGCGTTGATCGACATCACGAAGCCGTTAGCGGTGAGGGCGGTGACATTGCCCTCGAGGCGACCCAGGTGATCGAGATAGGCGACGACGCGCTCGCCGACGGCCGGGCGGCCGGCGCAGGTGAAGCTCACGTCGCCAGGCGACATGTCGACAGCGTCACACGGGAATTCTTCGTAGGACGCCAGCATCAGCCGACCGGGCACGTTGACCGTCACGCTCTGGAATGCCCGCTGCGTGGGAGCAACCTGCGTCTGGGTTGGTGCCGGCTGGAATGAATACATTAGGGGTGCGGCCCTGTTGGTGCGTCCCGTCTACAATAGCGTGGCCGAGTTAACAGATGGTTGTTGCACCTCAGGTTGTACGCGCCACCATCGGCTGTGGCGTCCGCCGCGTGTTTGGCTGGTCGGCCTTGTCTGCCGTCAGTGGTACGCCGAAGTGGGCGTCGCTGCCGGTGAGGAAGGTCCAGTCCCTCAGCCGGAAGCCCGGGAGAGGCGAGCGTGGCCGGGGCTGGCCGGGCATGACCGGCATCAGTGATCCCAGTACCCGGTCGCAGCCATCGAACTCTGTCGACCAGAGCGGCAGCAGCAACATCTCGTATGGCTGATCCTTTCTAAACTCAGTGAGAACGAGCTCAAGAAGCGCCGGCGTCTCGTATTCGAGCACCTTGCGTGCCAGATCGGCACCATCGGTCGCGTTGGAACCGCTGAAGAGATAACCGAAGGACTGGTCCTTCAACTCTCGATCAAACAGGTCGCAGAGACGGGTCCCCGCCAGGCGGAACGTTGGCGCGCCGGTGTTGCTCTTTGCGATGATGAACAGGTCCGGCAGGAGATGGCGCAGTGCGGATGGATCAACCTGGGTTCGTAGCGGCGCGATCCGATCGCCCTTGATGTTCAGCCAGTAGTCGAAAATGGACCGGCTTGCATGGTTTTGCATTCACTGCACCTGTAACATTTCATTCCAAAGTCGCGCGTCATGCGCGACCGTTCGCTTCCCTTCAGCGAAAAGCGTGCCATGGCAGGCTCGCCATGGTTAAGGATTGGTTGCGGCAATGCGTCGTGGCCAACAGACTTTGCTGCGCCTTTCCTTTGGCCGGGCGCTTCTGTATGGCTCGAAGGGAACATGCATGGTGAGGTTATGATGGTTGATGGGCGGGACACGCCGGCGGAGCCGGAAGGCAGCGGGCAGGAGATCGAGCCGTCGCCGCCCATATTCAACCTGCCGAACAGCCTCGTTTTCACGCTCGCGCTGCTCGCCCTCATCTATGTCGTGCAGGAATATCTGCTCGGCCCTGAGGAACGGGCCTACCTTGTTATCGACCTGGCCTTCGCGCCGCTCCGTTATGCCTACCCGCTGGCGGAGCAGGGATATGAATGGCTCTGGACGCCCGTCACCTATTCGCTGCTCCACGGCAGTATCGAGCACATCCTTTTCAACAGCCTGTGGCTGATGGCGTTCGGCGCGCCTGTTGTACGTCGCATCGGGACAGTCCGCTACCTGGTCTTTTGGGCGCTATCGGCTGTCGCCTCCGCCTTCTTCCATGCCTGGATCAACTGGGGTGACGAAACACTGCTGATCGGCGCTTCCGGCGTTGTATCCGCGCTGATGGGCGCTGCCTGCCGTTTCGCCTTCCCGGGCGAGCGCGGCTATGACCGCATGTACGGACACCTTCTGCCGCGGCAATCGATCCTCGGCGCCTTCCGCAATCGGACGGTAGTGATCTTCACTGCCATGTGGTTCCTCGGGAACCTGCTCGTTGCCTTTGGGGTAACGCTGTTTGGCGCAGATGTGGGACCGATCGCCTGGGATGCCCATATCGGCGGCTTGCTGTTCGGCTTCCTTACCTTTGGCCTGTTTGATCCGGTGCCTGCACGACGCTGACTGCATTCACGCAAGCTTGATCTCCATATCAGACCGTCCTAAACTTTCGCCAGCGCGTGGGACAAAGAAGCGCGTCCGGTGCCGTCCTGGGGAGGGGGACCCGGAAGCCGAATGGTTTGAGGAGAGACCTGTGGCAATCAACGTCAAGAATATGCTGGATGCAAAAGGCCGTGATGTCGTGACCGTAAAACCCGACATGACATTGCTCGACGTCTCCCGTGTCCTCAATGACAACAAGATCGGTGCCGTCGTCATCACCGGCGTCGATGGAAGGGTCGCAGGCATCTTTACTGAACGCGACCTCGTGCGGGCCGTCGCCGGGTCCGGCGCTTCGGTCCTCGATCAGCCGGTACGCTCGGCGATGACATCCACCGTGCAGCGCTGCACGGAAGACACGACCGTCGATGAACTGATGGGCATGATGAGCGCCGGACGCTTCAGGCACGTGCCTGTGGAGCAGGAGGGAAAGCTGGCGGGTATCGTGTCGATCGGTGACGTCGTGAAATCGCGTATTCGCGAGATCGAGTTCGAGGCCGAGCAGATCAAGGCCTATATCGCCGGCTGAGGCCGCCGCCGAAGAGAAGTCGCCCGCTGCCTTAGCGGGCGAAGACTTCCTGCATGCGCTTCAGCGCCGAAATCTGGGCGATGGTTTCATCATAGCCACGCTGGATTGCTTCGCCGGCGCGATGGAATTCGGAAAGACCGATATCGGCCAGCCGCGGATGAAGCGCGAGGTCCGGCGGATCGCCGGCAAGACGCGCCCGCGAAATCCTCTCCTGGATGATGTTGAAGGCCTGCACCATGGTCCCGGTAACGCTGACCCGCGTCTCTTCCTGCTTCTTCCGCTCTTCGGGCGTCTGGACACTGGCGTTCAGCTTCACGACCGCCGAACGGCCGAAGATTTCGTAGTTGAGGTTTACCGCGACGACCAGGGGCTGCTCGTAGGCCCGGCACACCGATGTCGGAACGGGATTGACGAGCGCGCCATCCACCAGCGTGCGGTTGTTGCTCCGCACCGGCTCGAAGATGCCCGGAAGCGCGTAGGAAGCGCGCAAGCCCGTGATCAGCGAGCCGCTGGAGATCCAGACTTCATGACCCGTATGCAACTCGGTCGCCACCGATACGAACGGCCGGTCGAGATCCTCGATGGAGAGACCTTCAAGGTGTTCCTGCATCCGCTTGGTCAGCCGCATGCCGCCAAGCAGCCCGCCGCCGCCGATCGTCAGGTCGAGAAGGCCGGCAATGCGGCGCATGGTGAGTGAGCGCGCGAAGCTTTCGAGTTCGTCGAGCTTTCCGGCAAGGTAACAGCCACCGACCAGCGCGCCGATCGAGGTGCCGGCGATCATGCCGACCTCGATGCCGGCTTCGTCCAGTGCACGCAGGACGCCGATATGGGCCCAGCCTCGGGCTGCACCGCCACCCAGCGCGAGCGCAAGCTTTGCCTTCCGCGGTGCTTCGTTTTCCGGCGGGGTCGGGGGCACAACGGCTGTGCCGCCTGCTTCGGCAGAGGCGGCGTCAGGTTCCTGACGGTTCCAGCTCCAGTTCAGCATCAGCAAACACCCCCAAGAAAAGCTGAATACCCCTTGGCGCCAATCTAGCGCCTCAAAGGGTTTCGAATCCGTTCATCAGATGGGAGCAACCGACCGAAATCGGGGCAGACGCCTAACGTGTTCCCGCGTCCGAATAAACGACACTTGGATCAAAATGACGCTGATCGTCATTGACTTCAAGAACCGCCGTACCGTCAACTTTTGTGACCGTGCGATAGAAACAGGAGCGCCGGCCGGTGTGACAGGTGGCGTCATGACCCGCGACGGAAACCTTCAGCCACACGGCATCTTGGTCACAATCGGTGCGCAGTTCATGCACTGTCTGCAGGTTCCCGGAGGATTCGCCCTTCTTCCAGATCTTGCCGCGCGAGCGGCTGTAATAATGGGCGACACCGGTTTCCACCGTCAACGCCAGCGCCTCGGCGTTCATATGCGCCACCATCAGCAGTTCACCGTCCCGCACGTCCGTCACGACGGCTGTCACAAGGCCATTGGCATCGAACCGCGGCGTGAACGGACCGGCAGCTTCCAGTTCTGCCTTGTCGGCAGAAGGACTTGCGAACGAGATGGACATGAGGCGCCTCTGGTCAGCGATTGCGGGCAAGCGTGAAGAAGCGGGCCTGCTCGGCGGCGTTGGTCTTGAACTCACCGGTGAAGGTGGTGGTCAGGGTATGCGATCCATGCTTCTGCACACCGCGCATTTCCATGCACATGTGCTCCGCCTCGATCAGCACGGCAACGCCACGCGGCTTCAGCGTGTTCTGGATTGCCTGAGCAATCTGCGCCGTCATGTTTTCCTGCGTCTGCAGGCGGCGACCGAAGATTTCCACGACGCGCGCGATCTTCGACAGGCCGAGAACGGGGCCGGACGGCAGGTAGGCGATGGTCGCCTTGCCCTTGATCGGCAGCATGTGGTGCTCGCAATGCGAAAAGAACGGAATGTCGCGCACCAGCACGATGTCGTCAAAGCCGGACATTTCCTCGAAGGTGCGGCCCAGCACGTCTTCGGCGGCCAGGTCATAGCCGGAGAAAAGCTCCCGGTAGGACGCAGCAACGCGCTTGGGCGTATCCAGCAGGCCTTCCCGGCTCGGGTCATCGCCGGCCCAACGCAGAAGAACGCGAACGGCTTCCTCTGCCTCCTGCTGGGTTGGACGGGCCTGCTTTTCCTGCGTGCCCGGGAAATTCTTCACGATGGCATCCATCTATCGTCTCCCGATGCGGTTCAAGGCCGCATCCGACTGTTCGTCACTCACGCCTTAGCGGGCCCCGAAGCGCCACGAATGGTAAGGCAATTGGGCGCTATCTGACCGCTGCCCGGCTCTTTTACAAGACATCCTATCCTCATTTCGATAGGATTTCGTGAAAAGATCCGTTCTTGATGATCCTTGCGCACCATCACATATAAGGGTCCGAGATTCATTCTGGTAGATCGCCAGCGAGCACAGAGTGTTCACCAGCCAATAGGCAAAACAGCCCCATGGACGACATTTACAACAGCAAGATCCTGGAATTTGCGGGCAATATCACGCGCGCCGGCACTCTGCCCGATGCTGATGCTAGCTCGGAGAAGCATTCGAAGCTCTGCGGCTCCAAGGTCAAGGTGCACTTGAAGATGAGCGGCGATCGCGTCACCGATTTCGCCCATGAGGTGCGCGCCTGCGCGTTGGGCCAGGCCTCGTCCTCTATCATGGCGCGCCACGTCGTTGGCGCGAGCGCGGCCGAGATCCGCCAGGCACGCCAGGACATGCTTGCGATGCTGAAGGAAGGCGGTGAGGGGCCTGAAGGTCGCTTCGAGGAAATGCGCTACCTGAAGCCGGTCAAGGACTACAAGGCCCGCCACGCCTCCACGATGCTGACCTTCGACGCCGTGGTCGATGCGATCGACCAGATCGAGGCGAAGACGCAGGCCAGCGTGGCGGTCGGCTGACCGGCATGTGCGGCGCGCCTGATTGTCGACATCCTGAAGCCCCGGCGCGTTCCTCCGGACGCAACTGGCGCGGTCCCTTCCGCAAGACCCCGGACCGTCTGCTCGGCATGGGCGTGATCCGGCTGTATCAACTCACGCTTTCCGGCTTCATCGGAAATAGCTGCCGGCATATCCCGACCTGTTCCGAATTCGGTTACGAGGCCGTCGCCCGCCATGGTTTGTGGCCCGGCGGCTGGATAACGCTGTTTCGCGTCGCGCGTTGCGGACCGGGCGGCACCAGCGGGCTTGATCCGGTGCCGGAGACACTGGCGGGGCGCCAGCATTGGTGGATGCCGTGGCGTTATTGGCGGCCAAGCCACACCGCTTAAACCTTTACTTGTCCGCCTGTTTTCACTAATACGCACGCGTTCATGCTGCTGGCCTGCGTCGGCGGCCCTTTTTGACCACCCGCATTCGTTGGCGGGACTGGACAGGAGAATTCAGATGTCCGTTTCCCTTACATTCCCCGATGGCTCCGTTCGCGCTTTTGAAGCCGGAACGACCGGCCTTGCTGTCGCCGAATCCATTTCCAAGTCGCTTGCAAAGAAGGCAGTGGCGATCGCACTCGATGGCCAGTTGCGCGACCTTTCCGACCCCGTGACCGACGGCAAGATCGAGATCGTCACGCGCACCGATCCGCGTGCGCTTGAGCTCATCCGCCACGACGCCGCTCACGTCATGGCCGAGGCGGTGCAGTCCCTGTGGCCGGGAACCCAGGTCACCATCGGCCCGGTGATCGAGAACGGCTTCTATTACGACTTCAAGCGCGTCAACAAGGAGACGGGCGAAGACTGGCCCTTCACACCTGACGATCTGCCGAAGATCGAAAAGAAGATGAAGGAGATCATCCAACGCAACGAGCCCTTCACCAAGGAAGTCTGGTCGCGTGACGAGGCCCGCAAGGTCTTCGGCGACATGGGCGAGACCTACAAGGTCGAGCTTGTTGACGCGATCCCGGAAGGTGATGACGTCAAGATCTACCGCCAGGGCAAGTGGTTCGACCTTTGCCGCGGCCCGCACATGGCCTCCACCGGCCAGATCGGCACGGCCTTCAAGCTGATGAAGGTGGCTGGCGCCTACTGGCGCGGTGACAGCAACAACCCGATGCTGACCCGAATCTACGCAACGGCATGGGCCACGCAGGAAGAGCTCGACCAGTACCTGCATGTGCTGGCTGAGGCCGAAAAGCGCGACCACCGGAAGCTCGGCCGTGAGATGGACCTGTTCCACTTCCAGGAAGAGGGCCCGGGCGTTGTGTTCTGGCATGGCAAGGGCTGGCGCATGTTCCAGACCCTGACAGCGTATATGCGCCGTCGTCTGGCCGGCACTTATGAAGAGGTCAATGCACCGCAGGTGCTGGATGCCTCGCTCTGGGAAACCTCCGGTCACTGGGGCTGGTACCAGGAGAATATGTTCGCCGTGAAGTCTGCCTATGCGTTCACGCATCCGGACGACAAGGAAGCCGACAACCGCGTCTTCGCGTTGAAGCCGATGAACTGCCCGGGTCACGTGCAGATCTTCAAGCATGGCTTGAAGTCTTACCGTGAACTGCCGATTCGACTTGCTGAATTCGGCACCGTGCACCGTTACGAAGCCTCCGGCGCCCTGCATGGCCTGATGCGCGTTCGTGGCTTCACCCAGGACGATGCACACGTCTTCTGCACCGACGAGCAGATGGCAGCCGAATGCCTTCGCATCAACGACCTGATCCTGTCCGTCTACGAAGACTTCGGCTTCAAGGAAGTTGTCGTGAAGCTGTCGACACGGCCTGAAAAGCGCGTCGGCACGAATGCGCTTTGGGATCGCGCCGAATCCGTCATGATGGACGTGCTGAAGACGATCGAAGCGCAGTCCGGCGGTCGCATTAAGACGGGCATTCTGCCAGGCGAGGGCGCGTTCTATGGTCCGAAGTTCGAATACACGTTGAAGGACGCGATCGGCCGCGAATGGCAGTGCGGCACCACCCAGGTTGACTTCAACCTGCCGGAGCGGTTCGGCGCCTTCTACATCGACCAGAACTCCGAGAAGACACAGCCGGTGATGATCCACCGCGCGATCTGCGGCTCGATGGAGCGCTTCCTTGGTATCCTGATCGAGAACTTCGCGGGCCACATGCCGCTCTGGATCGCGCCGACGCAGGTCGTCGTCGCAACGATCACATCGGACGCGGATGACTATGGCCGTGAAGTCGCAGAAGCGCTGCGCGATGCTGGCATGGTCGTCGAGACCGACTTCCGCAACGAAAAGATCAACTACAAGATCCGCGAGCATTCGGTCACGAAGGTACCGGTGATCGTCGTATGCGGCCGTCAGGAAGCGGAGAACCGTTCGGTGAACATCCGCCGCCTCGGCTCTCAGGCGCAGACCTCCATGTCGCTGGACGAGGCAATCGCTTCGCTTGCGCTCGAGGCAACGCCGCCGGATGTCCTGCGCCGCCAGGAAGCAAAGAAGGCAAAAACTGCCGCTTAAAACAGGAAGGCAGCGCTCGTTACCGGGCGCTGCCTTTTCCTTAAGGAACCTGCGATCCTTGGATCAGTTCACGTCGCTCGTCGCGCCTGCCACCTGCTTGCTGTCCCGCATCAACACCTCGACATCGCTGTTGCGCCCGGATTTGACGCTGAACTCGCGCTGGTAAATCTTGTTCTTGTTGCGGGCGACGGCGAGATATTCGCCTTCCGCCAGCACCATGGTCGAAAAGGCGCTGACGCTTTCGTTGACGACGTCGCCGGCTGCCGTCAGCACCGACCAGGCCGTATCAGCGATCGCTTCACCACCCGGTTGTGACACCAGCTTCAGCGTGATCTGCGCCGCACGATGCTGCAGCACGGCCTGGGTCAGCTTGCCTGCCTCGACCTGAATGTCGGCGCGCACCACGGCGTTCACATCGCCATATTCGGAGACGATGTGGTAGGTGCCGGCGTTGAGGCGTACAACGGTGTTCGGCGCAACATCGGCCATCACCAGCGCCCGGTCGCCATTCTCTTTCTGCTCGGCAGCATAAACGGAGAAGCTCAACTGCTTCGGCGGAATGCGCTGGTCGGTTCCGGCCACGGCGTTCAGCACGAAACCGCCGGCATCAAGCACCAGCGTCTGCTTTGGCACGTCACCGTTCTCAGGAACGGTCAGCTTCTTCGTGACGCCCGCCCGGCCGAAGGCGCAGTTGACGAAATATTCCCCCGGCGACAGCTGGAACGCGGCCGGACCACCTTCTGAGCTTGCGACAAGGGGAAGCTTGCCATCTTCACCGGCAATTGGGCTGAACACGCGCCAGACCAAGCCTTCCTGCATGACCTCGCCATCCGCTGTCAGCTTGGCATCGAAGGTGACATCGCGCGCATTCGTGTACGCTTCTTCGCTGCCGACGGCCGAAAAGGCATTGATCTTCGGCATCTTGGCCGTGCTGTCGAGCTGGCGAAAGCTCTTGAAGGCATCTCCCTGAGCCCACACGGACGACGCCAGTCCGACGACCAGCGCTCCCGCCACAAGGGTGCGTGCCACAGTGATGATGCCTGACATGATTACGGTACCAATTGACTCTTGTTTTACCGCGAGCCACTTGAGACTAATGTCGGGGCGATTTCAAGGCCTTCCCGATGCATCCTCTCCCGCTCGAAAGATGACATAATGCAGAACGATATCAAGCTCATTGACTTTCTCCGCGACCGACACTCCACCCCCGTTGCCCAGATCAAGGAACCGGGGCCGACGCAGGAGGAACTGGATGAGATCTTGACCTTTGCCGTACGCGTTCCCGACCATGGCAAGATCGCACCATGGCGGCTGGTTGTGTACCGCGGCGAGGTGCGGCAGAAACTCGGGGAGGCATTCCTGAAGCTGGCGCTCGAGAAGGACCCGGAGATGACGGAAACGGCCCGGCAGGCGGAACTTAACCGCTTCACCCGCGCACCGCTCGTCGTCGGGGTGGTCAGCACGGCGGCTCCACATCCGAAGATCCCGGAGTGGGAACAGGTTCTTTCGGCTGGCGCGCTGGCCTTCAACCTCGTACTTGCGGCGCAAGCGCATGGCTATGTCGCCAACTGGCGCACCGAGTGGATCGCCTATGATGATGCCGCGCTCGACGTTCTCGGCGTCAAGCCCGGCGAGAAGGTGGCAGGTTTCGTGCATATCGGCTCGAGCGACTTCCCGACGCCGGACCGCCCGCGGCCTGAGCTCTCGCAGGTCGTCACCTATGCCGGCGAGGCGTGAGGCCAGATGTTCTACACGACAGACACCAACCAGCATGGTCTCAAGCATGATCCGTTCAAGGCGATCGTTGCGCCGCGGCCGATCGGCTGGATCGGAACGAAAGGCAGGGATGGTTCGCTGAACCTCTCACCCTACTCCTTCTTCAATATCGTCTCCGACCAGCCGAAGCTCGTGATGTTCTCGTCGAGCGGGCGCAAGCACAGCCTGAAGAACGCCGAGGAAACCGGCGCCTTTACGGCAAGCCTCGCCAGCCGGCATCTTGCCGAGCAGGTGAACGCGTCGTCTGCGGCCGTGGAATACGGCGTCAGCGAATTCGAGCTCTCCAGGCTGACGGCGAAGATGGCCGTGACGGTGGATGCGCCCTTCGTGGCGGAAGCTTATACGGTGCTCGAATGCCGCGTGACCGAGATCATCAACCCCAAGGGGCTCGATGGCGAAGCGTCAGGCTCGTTCATGGTGCTGGGCGAGGTGACCGGCATCCACATCAGCGAAACGATTCTGCGCGACGGGCGAATCGACATGTCGCTTGCCAAGCCCATCGCCCGCATGGGCTACATGGACTATGCCGATGGCGGCACGGACGTGTTCCAGATGTCGCGCCCGGCCGTTGCACGAGGCTGAATTTCGGCTCCGAAAGGCCCGGATATCCGGGCCTTGCAGCCTTAATGAACATGGTGAACCAATCTTAAACTATTAAGCGCTAGCTTTCATGACAGCCGACCGGAGTTCCTCCGGCATGTGTTCTGGGGCTGGGGCGTGATTGTAGAGGCATTTCTTCGTTGGTCGGAAACGGCAAAGGCGGGTGATCGGGCCAAGGCGGCGAATGCATTGGGGCGCGCCTATCTGCAATGTCTTGCAGGCACGGAGCGCCAGCGCGCCGCAGGGCTCGCCATGACCTACCTGCTCGATGATCCGTCTCCCCGCGTTCGCCTGGCTCTTGCCGAAGCGCTCGCTGACGCTGACATCGCCCCGCGTGGCGTGATCATCTCGCTCGCCGAAGACCAGCCGGAAATCGCCTGCACCGTCATTACCCGCTCGCCCGTGCTGACGGATGACGACCTCGTCGATCTCGCCGGGCGCGGTGACAGCCTCCGGAGAGGCATCATTGCCGCCCGTCCGTCGCTGTCGCGCTGCGTGGCAGCCGCAATCGCCGAAATCGGCGACGAGGGCGAGGCGCTGATCCTGCTCGAAAACGAGACGGCATCCATCACCCGGGCATCGCTGCGGCGCCTCGCTGAGCGCTTCGGCCATCGCTGCGACATCCGCAACATGCTGCTTGATCGCGAGGACCTGCCGGCTGATGCCCGCCACATGCTGGTGACCAGCGTGGCAGAAACCTTGCTGCGCTCGCCGCTCGTCTGCGGGACCATGGCATCCGGCCGCATCGAACACGTCATGCGCGAGGCCGGCGAAGCGGCAACCGTCACCATCGCCGGCACGGCAGCCGGCAACGAGGTCGTGGCGCTCGTCGAGCACCTGCGTGCTGGCGGTCACCTGACGCCTGCCTTCCTCATCCACGCGCTCTGCACCGGCAAGGTAGATTTCTTTGCCAAAGCCATGGTGTCCCTGTCAGGATTGGAGGAGCGGCGCGTCCGCTCCATTTTAGCCACTGCCCGCGTTCACGCCGTGCGCGCGCTGTTCGAGGCTGCAGGCCTCGGCCGGGAACTGGCTGAAGTATTCGTGGAAGCCGTGCTCCTGTGGCGTCAGGCCGCGTCCGAACTCGCCGTCGGCAGCATCTCACTGCGTCTTCTCGAAAGACTGCGCCAGGACCGCAATACGCTCGCCGCGCCGATCGAAGTCCTCGACATGCTCGAAAAGCTCTGCCGTGTTGAAGAGCGCCTCAATGCCCGCTCTTACGCAAGCCGTCTTTCGATCGCAGCCTGAGCCTTAGCCAATCAGTTCTTGATGGACGCAGCGGTCCGGACCACCGGATGTTCGGCGGGACCGGTCGCGAGGTCTGCCGCCTCGATCTCGCCTGTCTCGGCGTTGCGCACTTCCCGGATCCATTCCCGCCAGATCGACACAAGCAGTGCCATCAGCACCGGACCGATGAACAGGCCAAGGAAGCCCATCGTGCTGACGCCACCGACCAGCCCGAAGAAGGTCGGCAGGAAGGGCAGCTTGATCGGACCGCCGACCAGCCGGGGTCGCAGCGTCTTGTCGACGATGAAGAGCTCTACCGTCCCCCAGGTCAGCAGCCCGAGGCCGGCAACATAGTTGCCATTGGCGACGAGGTAGAAGGAGATCAGCGTGAAGGAGAGCGGCGCGCCACCCGGAATAAGTGCCATGAAACCTGTGATGACGCCAAGCGTCACGGGCGAGGGGACGCCGGCGATCCAGTAGGCGATACCGAGCACGATGCCTTCCCCAATCGCAATCAGCGTCTGGCCCGTGACCGTGGAACTGATGGTGGCGGGAACAACACGCGAGATCCGCTCCCACCGCGACGGCAGGATGCGTTCCCCGAGCAGGTCGATCTGCTGGCTGAAGGAAGCGCCGTCGCGATAAACGAAGAACAGCGCGATCAGCATGAAGATCAGGGTCAACGCAAGGTGGAAGGCGCCGTCGCCGGCCGCCAGGATCGCACGATAGATATTGCCGATATTGGCGCCGCTGACGATCTGGATGAGCTCGCCGATCGCGCCAGGCGAGCCGATCCGCTGAACCCATTGCACGCCGAGCCATTCACCGACCCATGGCAGGCCGGTAATCCAGGCCGGTGGGGGCGCACCGAACCGGTTGACCTCGGCAGCCCAGACGATCCACTGGCGAACTTCGCCGATCGTATAGGTGATGGCTACCGCGAGGGGTACGATCAGGAAGACGAGGATGGCAATGATGGCAAGCGTTGCGCCGATCGTGGTGCTGCCGCCGACAGCCCGAAGCAGCCTGCGATAGAGAGGCCAGCTTGCAAAGCCGATGACGAGGGCTGCCAGCACCGGCACGAGGAAGCCGTGGAAGAAGTAGATGCCTGCCGCAACAACGAGGATGAGAAGCCATCGGGCTGCAGAAATGGGAGGGATCAACGCAACACGACTAGGCGCCGCCGGGCCCAGCCAACGCGGCTCCGGGGCGGCCTTATGATCTACACTTCCATTCACCAGCTTCATTCCTTGGGGTTTCCCCGTCATCATATGGCTGACGGAGCCTCTTGCCGCAAGACTTTGTAACGCCAATTAGGCAAGCATCTGCTTGCCCTAAACAGCAGATGCGATAGAAATATGTTGCTGTGTGCCGGTTTGTGCCGGAGTTGATGCTAATCGTAATGAGGTGACCGTTTTCAGTCTTTGGCGGGAACCAGTGCTTTTGCTGCTCATGTCGTTTGGCGGAGACGGCTTTCAGGAACTTTGACATGCCCCCCATGCAGACGGTCGATCTCACCAACTGCGACCGAGAGCCCATCCACATTCCCGGCAGCATCCAGCCTCATGGGTGTCTTCTCGCCTGCGATTCCGCGGGCTCGGAGATCCTGCGTTATTCCGCCAATGCACCAGAGATGTTGTCCATCGGCGATGGCCTGAACGGCAAGCGGCTGGAAGACATTGTCGGTGGAGAGGCGGCCCACAGCCTGCGCAACGCGCTCGCGACCTCCGATGACCCGGCACGACCGGCGCTGCGGCACGCGGTGAAGCTGCCGTCGGGTGGCATCTTCGACATCGCGATCCATCGGCTGGCATCCGCCGTGATCCTTGAGTTCGAGCCGGCCTCGACCGATTCCGACCAGCCGCTTGAAGTCGCCCGCATGCTGATCAGCCGCATCCGCAATGTCGGCAGCCTCGACCGGCTCAGCGACGCTGCGGCGCGGCTCACTTATGCGATGCTCGGCTATGACCGCGTCATGGTCTACCGGTTTGAGGAGGATGGATCCGGTAAAGTCGTCAGCGAATACAAGCGCCGTGACCTGGAAAGCTTCAAGGGCCAGTACTTCCCGGCCAGCGATATCCCCAAGCAGGCCCGCGCACTCTACCTCAAGAACACCGTTCGCATCATTGCCGACGCCAGCGGCGAGCGCGTGCCGATCGTGCCGGAACTGGACGAGGCGGGCGAGCCGCTGGACCTTTCATTTGCGCATCTGCGCAGTGTATCCCCGGTGCACTGCGAATACCTTCGCAACATGGGCGTCGCCGCCTCGATGTCGATCTCCATCGTTGTCGACGAGGAATTGTGGGGCCTGATCGCCTGTCACCAGTATTCGCCGAAGACGCTGTCGATGCCGCAGCGCGTGGCGGCCGAAACCTTTGGCGAGTTCTTCTCTCTGCACCTCAACACGCTGAAGCAGCGGCAGTTGATGGAAACCGTCAGCGGCGCCCGCCGGTCGCTCGACCGCTTCCTGCATACGGCCTCGCATCACGACAATATCGGCGAGCTTCTGCGCACCTCCCTCGGAGACTTCTCGGCCATGATCCCGTGCGACGGCATCGGGCTGTGGCTGGACGGCATCTGGTCGAGCAACGGCACCGCACCGTCGCAGGAACTCGCTGCCGAACTGACGGAACTGATCGGCGTTGCCGGTGGCGGACGCGTCTGGACGACATCCTACCTCTCGCGGGACCTGCCGGATTCGCGTGTGTCACCGGAGAATGTCTGCGGCGTCATCGCCATCCCGCTGTCGCAGCGTCCGAGGGACTACCTGTTCTTCTTCCGCCGCGAGGTTGTGCAGACGCTCAACTGGGCCGGCAATCCCGACAAGTCCTACAATGTTGGTCCCCTGGGCGATCGTCTGACGCCGCGCAAGAGCTTTGCGATCTGGAAGGAACTCGTCCATCACCAGGCGCAGCCCTGGACGGACGGCGATCGGGAAATTGCCGACGCGATCCGTGCGGTCCTGGTGGAGATCGTCCTGCATCACAACGAACTCCTGGCCGATGAACGCGACAAGGCCGATGTCCGCCAGCGGATGCTGAACGAGGAACTGAACCACCGCGTCAAGAACATCCTGTCGATCATCAAGGCGCTGGTTGGCCACTCGGTCGATGCCAAGGTCAGCCTTCAGGATTACATCGCCGCCTTGAAGGGCCGCATCCAGGCGCTGGCGCTGGCGCATGACCAGGTCGTGCGCGGCAGCGATGGCGGCCTGCTTTGCGATCTTCTTGAGGCCGAGCTCAAGCCCTATAGCGAGGGTCGCCGCACGGTGACCTTGAAGGGCCCCAGGGTATGGCTCGATAGCCGGACATTTTCAGTCATGGCCCTGGTGCTGCATGAGATGTCCACCAATGCGGCCAAATATGGCGCGCTGTCGCAGGACGGCGGACGGCTTGATATCGAGTGGAGCCATCTGCCGAACGGCGATTGCGAACTGAACTGGGTCGAAGACGGTGGGCCTCTCGTGCGTCCGCCCCAGCGCAGCGGCTTTGGCAGCGTGCTGATCGGTCGCAGCGTTCCGTACGAACTGGATGGCCAGGCGACAGTGGATTACCGGCCTGAGGGCGTCAGGGCTCGCTTCCTCATCCCAAGCAAGCACATCCACGTCGAAACGGATCCAGCCGAGCCCGTCGTCGTCTCAGCGGATGCCTTGCCGTCCGCCACCAATGGCGCAGCAAGTCTGGCGGATCTCGAACTGCTACTTGTCGAAGACCAGATGCTGATTGCAGCGGATGTCGAGGCGATGCTAGCCGATCACGGCATCAACAAGGTGACGACGACGCCATCGGCGGCCGATGCCTTCCGCCGCCTGAAGGAGTACACCCCGGATTTTGCAATTCTCGACGTCAATCTCGGCTCGGGCACGTCATTGCCGATCGCGGAGGAACTGATCCGCCGCGACATCCCGTTTGTCTTCGCAACCGGTTACAGCGACCGCTCGATCATCCCGTCGAGCTTTTCGGCGCCAGTGGTGCGAAAGCCGTATGAGGCTGCGACGCTGATCAGCGCCGTGACCAACGTGCTGGTGTCTCGTACGAACGGCACCCAGTCGTCTTGAAGGCTTTGTAGGCTTCGACGCTAGATGTCGAGGTTCTGGGCGAAGGCGGCGCGCTCCTGGATGAACCGGAAGCGGGCATCGGCCTTGGTGCCCATGAGGTTATCGACGGCTTCGCGGGTGCCCTCGAAATCCACCTCGTCGATCGACACCCGAAGCAGCGTCCGGTGCGCCGGGTCCATCGTCGTTTCCTTCAACTGCGCCGGCATCATTTCGCCCAGGCCTTTGAAGCGGCCGATTTCGACCTTCTTGCCCTTGAACACCGTATTCATCAGCTCGGCACGATGCGCGTCGTCGCGAGCGTAGACTGTCTTGCCGCCTTGGCGCAGCACATAGAGCGGCGGCACCGCGAGATAGAGATGGTTGCCGCGGATCAGCTCCGGCATTTCCTGGTAGAAGAAGGTGATCAGCAGCGACGCGATATGGGCGCCGTCGACGTCCGCATCGGTCATGATGATGACGCGCTCGTAACGGAGGTCTTCTTCACGATACTTGCTGCGCGTGCCGCAGCCGAGCGCCTGGATGAGGTCGGCGATCTGCTGGTTGGCCGAGAGCTTGTCACGGCTTGCGCTGCCGACGTTCAGGATCTTGCCGCGTAGCGGAAGGATCGCCTGGTTGGCACGGTTGCGGCCCTGTTTTGCCGAGCCGCCGGCCGAGTCACCTTCGACGATGAAAAGTTCTGCGCCTTCGGCGGTGTTCTGCGAACAGTCAGCCAGCTTGCCCGGCAGGCGCAGCTTGCGCACCGCGGTCTTGCGGTTGACTTCCTTTTCCTTGCGGCGGCGCAGGCGCTCCTCGGCCCGCTCGATCACCCAGTCAAGCAGCTTCGCCGCCTCGGCTGGGTTGCCGGCGAGGTAGTGGTCGAACGGGTCGCGCAGCGTGTTTTCCACAATCCGCTGGGCTTCCACCGTCGCCAGCTTGTCCTTCGTCTGGCCGACGAATTCGGGCTCGCGAATGAACACGGACAGCATACCGACAGCCGAGATCATCACGTCATCGGTGGTGATCTGCGCGGCGCGTTTGTTCTGCGTCAGTTCGGCGTAGTTCTTGAGCCCCTTGGTCAGGGCGATGCGAAGACCTGCCTCGTGCGTGCCACCTTCGGGCGTTGGGATGGTGTTGCAGTAGGAATGAAGCTGCGGGTCGCCACCATACCAGGTGATCGCCCATTCCATGGCGCCGTGGCCGCCGGTCTTTTCCGTCCGTCCCGCGAAGATCTCGCGGGTGACGGTGAAGTCCTTGCCAAGCGTTGCGGCCAGATAGTCCTTGAGCCCGCCGGGGAAGTGGAAGACCGCCTTTTCAGGGATTTCGCCGCCAGCCGGCAGAACAACGGGGTCGCAGCTCCAGCGGATCTCGACACCGCCAAACAGGTACGCCTTGGATCGCGCCATGCGGAAGATGCGGCCGGCATCGAACCTGGCAGTATCGCCGAAGATCTGCGGATCGGGATGGAAGCGGACACGGGTGCCGCGGCGGTTGTGGACGTCGCCCAGTTCCTCGAGCCCACCCTGCGGCACACCGCGCGAGAAGCGCTGCCGGTAAAGCTTGCGGTTTCGGGCGACCTCGACTTCGAGCACATCCGAAAGCGCATTGACAACCGAGACACCGACGCCATGCAGACCGCCGGAGGTCTCATAGGCCTTGCCGTCGAACTTGCCGCCCGCGTGCAGCTTGGTCATGATGACTTCGAGCGTCGACTTGCCCGGCACCTGCGGGTGGTTTTCCACCGGAATACCGCGGCCGTTGTCGGTGACGGTTAGGAAGCCATCAGCGTCGAGATGCACCTCGATGAAGTTGGCGTGGCCGGCAACCGCTTCGTCCATCGAGTTGTCGATGACTTCGGCGAACAGGTGGTGGAGCGCCTTTTCGTCCGTGCCGCCGATATACATGCCGGGACGCATGCGCACCGGCTCAAGCCCCTCAAGGACGCGGATGGAGGATGCGCCGTAGTCATCGCCGCCCGTCGGTGCCGGGGCAGGGCGCGGTGCAGCACGTTCAGCCCGCGCCGCAGGAGCCGGTTCATTGGCAGCCACCTTCGGCGTCACGGTCAGGTCGCCAAAGAGGTCGTTGTTGTCATCCATGGATTGCGTCGTTACTACCTGTCGGGGCGCGGAAGAGGAAGCCATACCCATCTCATGCTGTTTCGAATCACTCGCGATTCTGCCAGAAAGGCGGCGAGTTCGCGATGCCGCGAGGAAACGGTCGTCTTGGAGAAATGCGTTGCGCAGCCTGCGTTAGCAAGGCGTTTGCCGGTCAGTAAGCAGGTGGAGCCGGGCATGTCCACAGTTCATTTCGTTCGTCACGCTGTTTTTGCCGTTTTCGCCTTTCTCGTGGCGCTTCCGGTGTCGGCGCAGCAGGGCCCTGTCGGCCCGTTCAAGGACGAGCTGTTTTCGCGCATGACCGTGCTCGAAACCGCTGATTCCGGCGCCTACGAACTCATCGACTACCAGGAAATGCGCGACATCAACGGCCGCGACCGGGAACCGGAGCGGCGCGTCAAGGATGCCTATGTTTCGCTCGGGGTGCGGCGTTACCAGGCGAACGAGACACTCAACCTCGCTGGCCGCAAGCTCGATGTCACCAGGGTGGGACAGGAGGCGAATGCGGCCTTCTCGGTGATCTTCATCCACGGGCGCGGTGGCGACCGGCGCCTCGGTGCCAACGACTACAGCTTTGGCGGCAATTTCAACCGGCTCAAGAACCTCGTCGTCGCGTCCCGCAGTGTCTATTACGCGCCAAGCATCCGGTCCTTCGATGAAAAGGGCGCGGCCGATGTCGCGAACCTCATCCGTCATGCCTTCGAACAAAGCGCCGGGCGCCCGGTTATCCTCGCCTGTGCCTCCATGGGCGGCATCATCTGCCAGCATATCAGCCGCAATGGCGAGGCTGTGCAGTATCTTGGCGGCATGGCGCTGCTCGGCGGACCTCCGGATCCCGGACTGGCAACGACGCCGGCGGTGAAGAACAAGCTGCCGATTTATTTCGCGCATGGCAGCGCCGACAGCGTCTACAAGGCGAACCACCAGCTCGGCATCTTCCGCCAGCTGCGCAAATCCAGCTATCCGACCCGCTTCACCATGTTTCAGACCGGCGGGCACGGCACGCCCATCCGCATGGTGGACTGGCGCAAGCTCCTCAACTTCATCCTCTCGTCCCGCAGCCGGTGATCGCCATCTGGCTGCGGCGCACGACTTGCCATATTCGATGTCGAACTGAAGCCGAAGCCCTTGATGTGCTCTCCGTTCCTCGCTTAGGAAGGTGGGTGGAGGAGGCGACGAGCTTGCTTCCCATGTGGAGGAGCTCCTTCAATGGAGCCATGAGAAGAGGAATGTGTTGCCGATGACGCCCGACGTGCGCCCGCTTGTTGCCGGAAACTGGAAGATGAACGGCACCCGCGAAAGCCTTTCCGAGATCAAGGCGATGGCGCAAGGGGTCCTGCAGCCGCTCTCCGAACGGGTGGAGACGCTGATCTGCCCGCCCGCCACGCTCCTTTATGTCGCAACCGCGCTTGCGACCGACAGCCCGCTGCAGATCGGCGCGCAGGATTGCCACGCCAAGCAGAGCGGCGCCCATACGGGTGACATCTCGGCGGAGATGATTGCCGATTGTTTCGGGACCTATGTCATCGTTGGCCATTCGGAGCGCCGTCAGGATCACAGGGAGACTGACGCAGTGGTGCGCGCCAAGGCGCAGGCTGCCCACGAGGCGGGTCTGGCTGCAATCGTCTGTGTCGGTGAAACGGCCGACCAGCGGGATGCCTACGAGACGCTGGAGGTTTTGAAGCGGCAGATCTTCGGCTCGCTGCCGGATGATTCCACGGCCGACGATACGGTTGTTGCCTATGAGCCGGTCTGGGCGATCGGCACCGGCCTGACGCCGACCGCGGCCGACGTTGCCGTCGCGCACGCCTTCATGCGCGCCGAACTCGTTGAGCGGTTTGGCGAGGAGGGGCGGCGCATGCGCATCCTTTACGGCGGTTCCGTCAAGCCAAGCAACGCCGCCGAGTTGATGGCGATCGAGAATGTCGATGGTGCATTGATCGGTGGCGCCAGCTTGAAAGCGGCCGACTTCCTCGCCATCTACGGCGTCTATGAAGATCTGATGGCGGCAAAGCTTCCATAAGGGCTTGGAATGGCCGCGTCTCTCATGTAAAGAGCCGCCAACCTCATTCGCTGCCTCCCATCCGGAGGCCTGGATTACGATATGCAGACCGTTCTGATTGTTATTCATCTCATGATCGTGCTCGCGCTTGTTGGCGTGGTGCTGATCCAGCGTTCGGAAGGCGGCGGGCTCGGCGTCGGCGGCGGCTCCGGCTTCATGTCGGCACGCGGTACTGCCAATGCCCTGACGCGCACGACGGCCATCCTGGCGACGCTGTTTTTCATCACCTCGCTCGCGCTCGGCATCATGGCCCGCTACGACTCGCGTCCAAGCGACATCCTGAACCGCATTCCGCAGAGCCAGCAGGGCACGGGCGCCGGCATTCTGGACCAGCTTGGTCCGGCGACGCCGAACCAGTCTGAAAATGGCGTACCGTCGGGCGCCGGTGCTGCAGCACCCGCTCCGGCCACCCCGGCGCAAGCCGCTCCGGCAACGGATGCAGCACCTGCCGCACCAGCGCCCGCAGCACCTTCGGCTCCGGCCGCTCCAGCTGCCCCAGAGGGTGGCGTACCGACCGGCCAGTAAGGCAAGGTCAAGCATTCAAGCTCCGGCAGGCCAAAAGCCTGCCGGTTTTATTTTGTGAAGATTCTGCAGCCGATGTCGGAATTGTACGATTTGGGCTGGCGGAATCGCCAATGAGAAGGTATCCGGTGACTCCCATGGCGCGATATGTATTCATCACTGGCGGCGTGGTTTCCTCCCTTGGGAAAGGAATTGCGGCCGCGGCACTCGGAGCTTTGTTACAAGCACGGGGTTACCGGGTTCGGCTGAGAAAGCTCGATCCTTATCTTAACGTCGATCCGGGCACCATGAGCCCGACCCAGCACGGCGAGGTCTTTGTGACCGACGACGGCGCTGAGACCGACCTCGACCTCGGTCACTACGAGCGGTTCACGGGCCGTTCGGCGACCAAGACCGACAACATCACCACGGGTCGGATCTACAAGAACATCATCGACAAGGAACGGCGCGGTGATTACCTCGGCGCAACCGTCCAGGTCATTCCGCACGTCACCAACGAGATCAAGGATTTCGTGGTCGAAGGCAATGACGATTACGACTTCGTCATCTGCGAAATCGGCGGCACGGTCGGTGACATTGAAGCGATGCCGTTCATGGAAGCGATCCGCCAGCTCGGCAACGACCTGCCTCGCGGCGCTGCAATTTACGTCCACCTCACCCTGATGCCGTTCATTCCGGCTGCCGGCGAACTGAAGACCAAGCCGACGCAGCATTCCGTCAAGGAACTGCAGGCACTCGGCATTGCGCCCGACATCCTGCTCGTGCGCGCCGACCGGGAAATCCCGGAAGCGGAACGCCGCAAGCTTTCGCTGTTCTGCAACGTCCGTCCATCTGCCGTCATCCAGGCGCTCGATGTGGCGAACATCTATGACGTGCCGATGGCCTATCACAGGGAAGGCCTCGATTCGGAAGTTCTGGCAGCCTTCGGGATCGAGCCGGCACCGAAGCCGCGCCTCAACGCTTGGGAAGAGGTCTGCAATCGGATCCGTACGCCGGAAGGCGAGGTCACGATCGCAGTGGTCGGCAAGTACACCGGCCTCAAGGACGCCTACAAGTCTCTGATCGAAGCCCTGCATCACGGTGGCATCGCCAACCATGTGAAGGTGAAGCTCGACTGGATCGAGTCGGAAGTCTTCGAGAAGGAAGATCCGGCACCTTGGCTTGAAAAGGTGCATGGCATCCTTGTTCCGGGCGGCTTCGGCGAACGTGGTGCGCAGGGCAAGATCAACGCGGCTCGTTTCGCACGGGAACGCAAGGTGCCGTATTTCGGCATCTGCTTCGGCATGCAGATGGCTGTGATCGAGGCCGCACGTAACCTTGCAGGCATCGAGGAAGCCTCGTCGAGCGAATTCGGTCCGGCACCGGAGCCGGTCGTCGGTCTGATGACGGAATGGTTGAAGGGCAATGAGCTCGAGAAGCGTTCGGCCAAGGGCGACCTCGGTGGCACGATGCGGCTTGGCGCCTACAAGGCTTCGCTCAAGAAGGGCACCAAGATCGCCGAGATCTATGGCTCTACGGAGATCTCCGAGCGTCACCGCCATCGCTACGAGGTGAACCGCGAATACAAGGACAAGCTGGAAAGCTGCGGCCTGGTGTTCTCGGGCATGTCGCCGGACGGCCTGCTGCCGGAAACGATCGAATACCCGGATCATCCGTGGTTTATCGGTGTCCAGTACCACCCGGAACTGAAGAGCCGACCGCTGGATCCGCATCCGCTGTTTGCAAGCTTCATCGAAGCGGCCCTCGAACAAAGCCGCCTCGTCTGATCAAATAAAAGACCCGGCCTTGGCCGGGTTTTTTATTGCCTGCAGGACCGGATCGTTTCTACCGGTCGCGCGTCGCAGACATTTCTCCGAAGACGGCTTCCACTTCGTCTTCCAGGGACGCCGGTTTGGGTTTTTCGGTTGTGGAAGCTGCATTCGGTTCCGTGCCCGGCGCCTGCACCTGGGGCGCGTCCTGGGCGGCGAGGTTTGCTTCCATTTCCTGCTGGAGAAGCTTGTCGAAATCAGTGCCGAGTTGTTTGGGGCGCTCGGCTGCGACCTGCAACGGCTCCGGCATCGCGGGGGCGCTGGCCGGGACGATCAGCGTCGGTTCGACATCACGCTTCGCCGCGGCTGCAACTGGGGCTGGTTCGGCGATGACGGGTGCAGGAGCCGGCTGTGGCTTTGGTGGTTCCGGGCGCACGTCTGGCGTTGCGGCACGAAGCTGGGGCTCCACCCGTGGCGGTACGGCGTTGACTGGGGGCGTTGCAACGGGAGCCGGGCGCGGAACCGGGGCAGGCTGGGGTGCCGGGGCAGGTGTCGGTGCGAACTGGGGACGAGCCGTGGGCGCGGCGCCTGCCTGATTGGTCGCGTCGGCTTTTGCCTCAGGTGCTCCTGGTGCCACGCGCGGCGGGACCGGTTGCCGCATGGGCGTGGTGGGCTGTGGCCGGACCGGCGTTTCGACTGCTTGAGATCTTGAAGCGACCGGCTCCTGCCGGGCCAAGGCCTCCGGCGACACGAACTGATCGCGAGATTGGACCGTGTCGCGAGACTGCGTCGGCATGATGCGGCTTTCGACCACGATATCGGTTGGACCGCCGATCATGATCAGGTGCTCGACATCATCGCGCCGGACAAGGACAAGCCGACGCCGTGTATCGACCGCTGCTGCATCCAGTACCTGCAGGCGCGGCTGGCGGTTTTTGCCGCCCCGCACGAAGGGCGAGGAGGCACCACGCCCGCGGATCATCCAAAGGATGCCGATCAGAAGCAGGAAACCGACGCCTACGCCCAGGATCGCGACAATCACGCGACCGCCATATGCGCCAATCAGTTCTTCTATCATTCATCCTACTCCGTGACTCTATTTCGCTGCAGCAGACGACTTTTTACAGGGTGAAGCAAGCTGCCGATGGCACTGCTCCCGCGTAAAACGAGGTGCTAAAAATGCAGACATAGGTCACGAACGCAAACTGTCCCGGGTTTTATACCCATCAAGAGCTTTTTGCTTTACCCCCAACTTGCTAAGAGAGAATCGCGGGATTGCCTCCCGAGGTGTTGTATGGCCGCGAGACCGGCCGAGATGCGAGGACTTGATGACGAAGTTGCAGCAGGGCGGCAACTACGACGCGCCTTTGGTGGATCACGGGGCACGAGGCGGCACCATCATCCGGATCGTCCTCCTGGCGTTGGTTCTCTGCGGCGTCGCTGTGGCATTCGTGCTTTTCCAGGATGCGCTGGACAACGAGGTCGTGCTCGGCGTTCTCGGCATCCTTGCCATGGTCGGCATATTCTTCCTCGTGTCGTCGATCATCGGCCTGGTCGAGGTGATGCCGCAGTCGCGGTCCGACGAACTGGCGCGCAGCTTTCTGGCGAGCCATCCGGACGGTATCCTGATCACCGATCCCAAGGGCCGCATCCTTTACGCCAACGCCGCTTATGGGCGGATGACCGGTGCGACGAAGGCGAGCGACGCGCAAAGCCTTGAAGCGCTGCTTTCCAAGACCCGCGAGAGCACCGAAGCGCTCTACCGCCTGACCACGGCGCTGCGCGAGGGCCGTGAGGGGCATGAGGAATTTCGCCTGATGCAGCCGCTCGGCCGCGCTGTCGGCAAGAATGCAGGCGCGCACTGGTATCGGCTGAAAGCCCGCATCCTGACGCCGGTGGAAGGCCGTGGCGGCCCGCTCGATATCTGGCAGATCACCGACATCACCTCCGAACGGGAAGACCAGGAGCGCTTCTTCCGCGAACTGCAGAACGCGATCGACTACCTGGACCATGCGCCGGTCGGCTTCTTCTCGGCCGGCAGGAACGGCGAGCTTTTCTACCTCAATGCCACGCTTGCCGAGTGGCTCGGCCTCGACCTGACGCAGTTCGTGCCACGTTCAGTGACGATCTCCGACATCGTTGCGGGCGAGGGCATGGCGCTGATCGAGTCGGTCCAGGCCGCACCCGGGCTGAAGCGCACCGAAACGCTCGATCTCGACCTGCGGCGCGCCAACGGCCAGAGCTTGCCGGTGCGCCTCGTGCACAACGTCAGCGCCGCGCGCGATGGCGCTCCGGGCGAAAGCCGCACGATCGTCCTGACGCGACCGAAGGGCGGCGAGGGCGACCAGTCGGCGTCTGCGATGCGGTTCACCCGCTTCTTCAACAATACTCCCATGGCAATCGCCTCCGTCAACGGCGACGGCCGCATCCTGCGCATCAACGCGCCGTTCCTCAAGCTTTACCACGGCGTCGTCTCCCGCGACGATGTCGAGGCCGGCGTCGAACTGGAGCGGATCGTTCACGAAACATCCCGCGCCCACCTGATGCAGGCGCTGGCGGCGGCCAAGGACCGGCAGGGCGATATTCCGCCGATCGACTCCCGCCATCCGGGCGACGAAAACCGCTATGTCCGCTTCTACGTCAATGCCGTGATCGACGAGAGCGACGAGGCGCCGGAAGAGGCGGCGATCGTTTACGCCGTCGAGACGACCGAGCAGAAAGCGCTCGAAACGCAGATGGCGCAGACGCAGAAGCTGAATGCGGTGGGCACGCTGGCGGGCGGTATCGCGCACGACTTCAACAACGTGCTGACTGCGATCCTGCTGTCGTCGGACCATCTGCTGCTGCAGGCACGGCCGTCGGACCCGAGTTTCGCCGACCTGATGGAGATCAAGCGCAACGCCAACCGCGCCGCCGTCCTGGTGCGCCAGCTGCTCGCCTTCTCGCGCAAGCAGACGATGCGCCCGGCCGTGCTGAACCTCACGGACGTCGTGGGCGACCTGCGGATGCTCGTCGACCGGCTGATCTCCGGCACCAACGTGAAGCTCGAGGTGGATTACGGCCGCGACCTCTGGCCGGTGCGCACCGACCTGTCGCAGTTCGAGCAGGTGCTGATCAACCTGTGCGTCAATGCCCGAGACGCGATGCCGAACGGTGGCACGATCCTGATCAAGACGCGCAACGTCACGGCGGCGGAGGCAATCGCCTTCGGGCAGGGCGACGTGCCGGCCGAAGACTTCGTCATGGTCGAGGTGTCGGATACGGGCACGGGCATTCCGCCGGAGATCATGGACAAGATCTTCGAGCCCTTCTTCACGACGAAGGAAGTGGGCAAGGGCACCGGGCTTGGGCTGTCGATGGTCTACGGCATCGTCAAGCAGTCCGGCGGTTATATCCATCCGGAATCGGAAGTGGGCCGGGGCACGAGCTTCCGGATCTTCCTGCCGCGGCATATCCCGGAGGTCGTGGTGCAGCCCCAGCAGGAGGCTGTTGCTCCGGCAATCGCCGGCCAGCCCCGGGAAGCGGCAGCGCCAGCACCGGTCGCGGCACCGGCGATGCCGGCCGCCGAAGAGCTCGACCTCACGGGCAAGTCAGCCGTGGTGCTGCTTGTCGAAGACGAGGAGGCGGTGCGGCGCGGTGGCAAACGGATGCTGGAAACGCGCGGCTACACGGTGCACGAGGCGGGATCGGGCGCCGAAGCGCTGGAGATCATGGAAGAGCTGGGCGGCAAGGTCGACATCGTCGTGTCGGACGTGGTGATGCCGGAGATGGACGGGCCGACGCTGCTGACCGAGTTGCGCAAGTCCTATCCGGACATGAAGTTCATCTTCGTATCGGGTTATGCCGAAGACGCCTTTGCCCGCAACCTGCCGGCGGATGCGAAATTCGGCTTCCTGCCGAAGCCGTTCTCGCTGAAACAGCTTGCCGTGGTGGTGCGCGAAACGCTCGACGCCGACTAGCGGCGTTTGAGCTCAGGCCGCGTGGCGGGCGGGCGGCGTGACCAGCCGGTGCTGGACGTAATCGATGTCGCCGCGGACATAGAGCGCCACCGGCTTGCCGCCGGCACCGGTGACGGCGAGCGCGATGATCGTGACGCCTTCCTCGAAGGTGGTGACATAGGCCACCTGGGCGGGATTGACGTAAACCGGCTGGTTATGGGTGTTCTTGAAACCGATCAGCGCCATCCGACTCTCCTTATGCTGCTGGCGGTCGGAACCATGCCATGCGGAGGTTGATGTCCGTTTAACGCCAGCTGCAGTGGCCGATCAGCTGTAGCCGCCGGCGGCACGCTGTTCGGCCGCGTCACGCTGCGCCTCCACCATGTCGTCCTTTCCGCCCGAGTCCATGCCGCCTTGTGGCTTCCCGTTGCCTTCGCCGGAGGCCTCGACGCGGCCGGTGCCTTCGCCACCCCTGGTGCGGGCGGTCGGCAGGTGGCGGGTGTCGAAATAGGTGCGAAAGGAGGTGATGCGGTCGCCATCGCCTTCCAGGATGCTGACGCCTTCGTAGTCAAAATCCTTGCCGTCGATCGAGCCCTTGCTGGTCCATTCGAGGAAGGAGAGGCCGTCCTTTTCCGTCACGGTGCGGAATTCGGAGCGGATCTCGTCAAAGGCGTCGCGATATTGCGACCAGAAGATTTTGGCGGCATCGGCGCCGCCATCCTGGTAGGTCACCAGCGGGTTGGAGACTTCCGCATTGTCGGCAAACAGGCTGGCGATCGCATCGACGTCGCGGTCGGTTTCGAGGCGCCCGAGGGCGTCGATGAAGGTCTTGGACAGGTCTGGCATGGATGGCTCCTCATGGGTTGTGATGGAGAACTGCGGGGTGCGGGCGATGTTCCCGCACCGCCGCCACCCTACGCGCATCCCATGCGCCCGAACCCGGCGGGTATCAGCAAGCCGCTCGCTGGCGAATGCGCAGCCGCCGGGAAAAGGCGGGCCATTCGTGGCGGGGCAGGGTTCGCCGGACCACTTCGAACGCCGCGTCGCGCAGTTCACGCTGCTCGGCTTCGGGCGGGATCAGGTTGAGGCCGCGCCAGTTGTTGCGAACATAAAAGGCGTCGGCGTAAAGCGCGACGAATGCGTCCAGCTGAGCCTGCCGGAAATTGCCGACGCAAGCCGGTACGCCTTCCTCGATGACGTGATAGTGGCAGCGGTTGCCACGCCGGCACTTGCGGTGGCGGCAGGCAAGCTGCGGCGTGGCGAGCATCTCGACGACGCATATCGCGAGTTTGAGGTCGAGCGGCTCCGTTTCGGCGGTGTCGGGTATGTCAGGGGTGTCGGTCATGAAGAAACTCCTCGGACTGGTTGGGATGGGCCTGGTCTCCGATCGCCGCCGTCGATCGTCGCCCGTCGTGCGGCGGGTCGTTCAACCGGACCTTGAGGGCAAGGCAGACTCCGCCCTTGGCGATCTTGAAAAATCTGATGAATGGACGGGGCGCCGGAAGCTGCCTCGGTAGTTAGTAGTATGTGGCACCTTTCGGCGCCCCGTTCGGCGGTTTTTGCCCGCGACTTGGGTCTCTCTGCGAGGGTTGCAGGACGACGATGCTTCTCGCCGGTGGCGGAAAGGCTGGCGTTTGACCCCAGGCTTCCCGACGGACCCGAAAGCCCGGCGACATCATCATCCCCGACCCCCATGTGTGCCGCACAGGGACGTCCGACGCGCTCTTTCGGGCATCAGAAGCAGATGGCCGGTCCTTCTAGCCGCCTGCTTCCCCCGTCTCGCCGGAGGGAGACCATTTTCCGCGGACCCCGATGATGAAGGTTCACGTCGTCCCTTCACCACCAGCGCCGGCCCCGCCTCGCCAGGACGCCTCCTGGTGTATCCGCGGCGGGACAGGGGCATTGTAGGCGCGGGCTTTCAGGGCGTGGACGTAACAGGCGCTAAGCGATTGAATTCTGGTGGGGAGGGCGCGGAAAAGGGCGAAATTGTCCACGGGGGTGGAGGTGTCGTTGCCGGAAGGATGAGGCGAAAGAGTCTCTGCGCTGCAGACGCGGCACTGCTCGGTTCATCTGACAAGCACAGGAATGGCGGAAGGCTGCCGTGTCGCCGGAGGGAGACCATTTTCCGCAGACCCCGATGATAAAGGTTCATGTCGTCCCTTCACCACCAGCGCCGGCCCGTCCCTTCGGGCAGCCGGGATGCCTCCTGGTGTATCGCGGCGGGACAAGGGAAGTGTAGGCGCGGGGTCGGGGGGACGGGGATGAGGCGGGTGAATTCCTCCGGCCCGGTGCTTTCAGCCGCTCCTAAGTGAGTTTTCGTGCAAAACTCAAGCCGCGCCACATCTGACTAGCACCTTGAAATAGTAGTTTACATTCGGTTACCAGTGTAAGTGGAGAGGTGGCGAATTTTGTGGAGGGGTTATGCGAGATGATCGGATAACTGGCGAGCTTGTCTTTGACATCCAAACCGGACTTGGGCGGACTGACATTCCCGAATATGACTTGCTACGAATGGTGGGGATGGGAGCTGTACTAGCAGCCCACATCAAGTCCTTTCCGGATATTCCTTACGAGAAACTAAGGTTAGTTTCGGAGCACTATTTCAATATCCCGTCGTATGCCCTCAAGGGTGTCGTTGAGCTTCTTGCAGAAGTTGAGTTGGTTAAAATCGACAGAACCGGGACAACCATAAACAAGATAACTCCGAATATTTCTGTATTCGATAATGTTTACTTGTCGATCGGTGAATATTCGTCGATCAAGGGGTTCAACGAGCTGGAAAACGTTGCGCTGGAAATCCTTTTTCGCCTCAGGAACAAGCCGGAAAACTTGATTAGTCTAGGTGGGACGCTTGGTATTGACCCAACACCATTAAGCAGGACGATATCGATTGGCGAGAAAGGGAACTTCGTCCGAAAGTATCGAGCTAGAGGCAAGGACATCATTCTGAGTCCAATCTACTTCGCGGACGGATTAGACGCACTCGCAGATTTGGCAGCATCGAAGGGACTTTCGGATTTTGAGACCGTAATGAGGAAGTTGAAGTCGGCGCAAGGCTGGCCGCTGGATCTTCTATTGGCAAACTCGAAGCTAGCAGGGGTGGATGTTTCAAGGGAAGAGCGGGATTTGATCCTAAAACTCGTTCAGGAGAACGTAATTAAACCGCCATCTCTTTCTACTCCTTCGGGCGATCTTCGGTTTCTCTTCACTCCTGCACCTGGCCAAGGGCGCTTAAACGCCACCAACCGGCTGATCTACGAGCGGGCCATGAACCTTGTCTCGGCGGTACGCAAGGGGCAATTGCTTCCCGCTCGCATTAGGATCAGAAGCCCCTACGCAATTCTCCGTTCGCTGCGGGATACTGGTTACCTACGTCCAAGTACCGAGGCACATCTTCAGTACGGAACGCTTGTAAGCCTCAAGGTGGCCGTGTTGGAGGAGACCACTCCGGGCTGGCATAGGCTTCGGCTTGTGCAAACTCAGGAAAACATAGAAGCAATAAATATGGCTCTGGCTATGTTGCGAACCGGTGATCCCGGATCCATAGAAATCGATCGTGACGCGGTCATAGCGCTCGAAAGTGATGAAAGCTACGTTGAATCTGTGGTGAGTGCAGCCCAGTTCCGCGAACGGTCCACGCATGTGCTCGATCCAGAAGCCACTAAGATATTCAACAACCTGCTACTGGAGTCGGACTAATGGCGCCGAAGGACAAGGATCGCGCTCAAAAGCGGATGGCTATGGAGTTCTGCATCCAGCAGGGAATACTCCCTTACATGGAGGTTCCGGTCGTTGAAGAGGTTCAGTTTCAACGCACTCCGATATATATCACCGACTTAGACGTGCTGGGTTTGACGCTTAGCTGGAATGGGACAATCCACAGAACGCTTTTCGACTGCAAGACGTCGAAGGATAGCCCGATCAATAGAGCAATTTGGTCGACAGGTATCGTTGAGCACTCGTCCCTGGATGAGGCGTATGTCATCCTGAAAAGATCAGCTCTTCCTACGCATAAAGTTACGGCGGAAGAGAAGGACATCTACCTTTTTGATGCTGACGGTTTCGAACAGTTCATGAAGTTTCATGGCTTCGAACCGACAATTACCACGTCCTATCTGAGTGACTTAGTTGCACTTGATAGTGCTCAAGACTTCATCCGCGCCAACCCTGTATTCTCGGCGTCGTATGAATGGGCGGTGCAACGAAGCCCCCTAGAGCGCGATTCGGCGCGAGCGATTAGATCACTTCTGGCGAAACTTCTCGAAATCAGTGGCGAATTAGACCCTATTAAACCCGCGCATCGATACCTGCTGGCGGAAATCGTGGCTGCGTTTTGTCTTCATCTTCAGGTTGCCGTTAGCCGGCTGATACGGATGGTAGGAGCTTCTAGTGACAAGGCTTATCTTGAGGAAGTGACGAAGTACTATCTTTGGGGTGGCTACAACAACTTCCAAGCGAAGAAGAAGATGAGCCAATTAGTCCTTCAGCTAGAAGACGAGGAGTTCGCTCTGCCTGCATGGAGCAGCTTCATCAAGTTGATCGGAATTTTGATCCCCTCAGTGAATTCCCTTAGACGAGTACCGGTTGCAGCACGAACACTGGGGCTGCGCTCTCTATCCGGAGTAGTTGAAGAGTACGAAAAATATACAAATAGGCTTGTACTCGGAGATCGAAAGGTTTCTTACGTATATATGCAGGTGATGCGGTATCTGCAGGAGGCAACGGGCTTTCCTCGGCCGTTCATATCCGCTTTCGATGAGGATATTGAGGGGCTCGGGAAAATCAACGGCTTAAGAGGTTCTACCTGAATACGCCAACGTGAAGATCACCGCCCCGGGCGCCCCGTCTTGCCCTTCGTCCGGTCCTTCTTGCGCTTCTGGTCCGCAGGATCCTCGTAAGACCCCACACCGACCTTGCCGCGCGCCACGGGGCGCACGCCGTCATCGACTTCGGGCAATCCCTCGAGCAGCGGCGAAAAACGCTTGTTCGGGTCGCGTGACGGTTTGGGCGGAAGAGTTCCGGGAACCGGTTTTTCCGTGCGTCCCACCGTCATTTCATCCAGCGTGTTTTTCCGGAACAGCGGTGTCGGCATGTCCGTGCCCGGGCCCATGTCATCGAGGCCGGGTTTGGAGAAGTAGGAAGCTGGCTCCCCTGATCTCCCCCCTTGAGGGGGAGATGCCCCGATAGGGACAGAGGGGGGTGAACCTTCAGCACCGGAGCGGGTATCACCCCCCTCTGTCCTGCCGGACATCTCCCCCGCAAGGGGGGAGATTGAATCGCGGGACCGCTTTCCTTCCACGGCCCTTGCCTCGTCGCTTCTTCTGTTGCCCCTCGCGCCTTCGGCGCTTGCCGCCTCCTGCTTGGCGATCGGGTCGTCCATGGCGGAGAGCTCGGCGGCCTTGAGGCGCTTGATCTCGTCGCGCAGCCGGGCGGCCTTTTCGAAATCGAGGTCGGCGGCGGCATCGCGCATCGATTTTTCGAGCGCGTTGAGATGGGCCTGCAGGTTGTTGCCGACGAGATGCCCGCCTTCGGCAAAACCCCTGCCGGAGACGCCGGAAATATCGGCGCGGACGTGGTCCCGCTCGTAGACCGAATCGAGGATATCGGAAATGCGGGCCTTGACCGATTCCGGCGTGATGCCGTGCTCGGCATTGTAGGCCATCTGCTTTTCGCGGCGGCGTGCGGTTTCGTCCATCGCCCGCTTCATCGAGCCGGTGATGTTGTCGGCGTAAAGGATGACCTTGCCATCGACGTTTCGCGCGGCGCGGCCGATCGTCTGGATGAGCGAGGTTTCGGAGCGCAGGAAGCCTTCCTTGTCGGCATCGAGGATGGCGACGAAGCCGCATTCGGGAATGTCGAGGCCTTCGCGCAGCAGGTTGATGCCGACGAGCACGTCAAAGGCACCGAGACGCAGGTCGCGGATGATCTCGATGCGCTCCAGCGTGTCGATGTCGGAGTGCATGTAGCGGACGCGCACGCCCTGTTCATGCAGGTATTCGGTGAGGTCTTCCGCCATGCGCTTGGTGAGCACGGTGCAGAGCGTGCGATAACCCTTCTGCGCGGTTTCGCGGATCTCGCCGAGCACGTCGTCGACCTGGGAGCGGGCCGGGCGCACTTCCACCGGCGGATCGATGAGGCCGGTCGGGCGGATGACCTGTTCGGCAAACACGCCGCCCGCCTGTTCCATCTCCCAGTTGCCGGGGGTGGCGGAGACGGCGATCGTCTGAGGGCGCATCGCGTCCCATTCCTCGAAACGCAGCGGTCGGTTGTCCATGCAGGAGGGCAGGCGGAAGCCGTATTCGGCCAGCGTCGCCTTGCGGCGGAAGTCGCCGCGATACATGCCGCCGATCTGCGGGATCGTCACGTGGCTTTCGTCGATGAAGATCAGCGCGTTGTCGGGGATGTATTCAAACAGCGTCGGTGGCGGCTCGCCGGGGCGGCGACCGGTGAGGTAACGCGAATAGTTCTCGATGCCGGCGCAGGAGCCGGTGGCCTCCATCATCTCGACATCGTAGCGGGTGCGCTGCTCCAGGCGCTGGGCTTCGAGCAGGCGGCCGGCGGCTTCGAGTTCGGCGAGGCGGTGCTTCAGCTCCTCCTTGATCTGCTTGATGGCGGCATTCAGCGTCGGGCGCGGGGTGACATAGTGCGAGTTGGCGTAGATCTTGACGGACTTGAGGTCGCCGGTCTTGCTGCCGGTCAGCGGGTCGAACTCGGTGATCGCGTCGATCTCGTCGCCGAACATGGAGATGCGCCAGGCGGCATCCTCCAGGTGGGCGGGGAAGATTTCGATGGTATCGCCGCGGACGCGGAAGGAGCCGCGCACGAAATTGATGTCCTGGCGCTTGTATTGCTGGGCGACGAGGTCGGCGAGCAGCTGGCGCTGGTCGAGGCGGTCGCCGACCGACATCTGGAAGGTCATCGCGGTATAGGTTTCCACCGAGCCGATACCGTAGATGCAGGAGACGGAGGCGACGATGATGCAGTCGTCGCGCTCGAGGATGGCGCGGGTGGCAGCGTGGCGCATCCGGTCGATCTGTTCGTTGATCGACGATTCCTTCTCGATGAAGGTGTCGGAGCGGGGAACGTAGGCTTCCGGCTGGTAATAGTCGTAGTAGGAGACGAAATATTCGACCGCGTTGTTGGGGAAGAAGTTCTTGAACTCGGAATAAAGCTGCGCGGCGAGCGTCTTGTTGGGCGCGAGGATCACGGCCGGGCGCTGGGTGCGGGCGATCACCTGCGCCATGGTGAAGGTCTTGCCGGAGCCGGTGACGCCGAGCAGGACCTGGGAGCGCTCGCCGGAATTGATGCCTTCGACGAGATCGGCGATCGCCGTCGGCTGGTCGCCGGAGGGCTGGTATTCGGTGACCATCTCGATCGGGATGCCGCCTTCGGACTTTTCCGGCCGGTGCGGGCGGTGCGGCGTCCACAGCTTGCCATCCTTGAACAGCGGGTTGCCGCTTTCGATGAGCTTCGAGAGCGCGTCGACGGTTGCGGTCACGGCGCCGGGCGCCAGCGACTGGGCGTCCTCGAGCGAGATGTCCATGCCGGCGACCGGATTGAGGCCGGCGCGAGCGCGCGTCTTCGGGTCGGAAGAGGCACCGATGGAGACGCCGCGGGCGGTCTTTGAGGCGGTAGTGTTTTTAGCCGTCTTCTGGGCAGACTTCGCCTTGTCCTTCGCGGCCTCCTTGATGGCGGCTTCGCGGGCAGCGATCTCGATCTTCTTGCGGTGCTTGCCGGCCTTCGAGGCGATCTCGCGCTGCGTCTCGACCGACGACGCTTCCGCCTCGGCTTCCAACTGCTTCACCCAGTCGGCGACGGAGCCGGAGAAGGGCGCGCCTTCAAATGACGATTGCGGAGCCTCCTCGAAACCAGGCTTCGAGGCGGATGTCTTGCGAGGGGATCTGGCCATGCGTCGAATATGGAGGGAGTCCGGCCGAATTGGAAGGGGCGGCGCCGGCAAAATGAGTACAGAAGAGAAACAGGCGCGGTTGCGAAAAACCTTCAGGCGATCTGCTTCTGCGGGACGACCACGCGGTCGGCAAGCCAGGATTCGATGCGCTCGACGGGCATCGGGCGGCCGTAATGATAGCCCTGCGCCATCTCGACGCCAAGCGCCCGCAGCGCCTCGGCTTCCTCGGCGGTTTCGACGCCTTCGACCAGCACTTCCATGGAAAGCGAGCGGCCAAGGCCCGCCATGGCCCCGACGATCTCCTGGTTCTCCTTGGCCGTGATGCCCTGCACGAAACGGCGGTCGAGCTTCAGGCGGTCCACCTTCAATTGGACGAGGTAGGCGAGGGAGGAATGCCCGGCGCCGAAATCATCGACGGCGAGCTTGTAGCCGGAGCGCTCGATCATCTTCAGCTGCTCGCCGGCGACGAGCGTGTCGAGGATGGCTTCCTCGGTGATCTCGATCTCGAACAGCGCCGGGTCGATGCCATGCGCGGCGGTGATGCTGTCGAGGATTTCGGTGACGCAGTAGAAGTCGAACTCGCGCGGGGAGATGTTGACGGCGACGGTCGCTGACGGCAGGCCAAGATCGGGCAGGCGCTTGAGCAGCCGGCAGGCGGCATCCGCCACGGTGGCCGTCAGTTGGTCGGAAAGGTTGGCAGCCTGGGCGGCGGCAACGATCTCGGGTGGCGAGACGGGGCCAAGCTCGCGATGGTACCAGCGCACCAGCGCCTCGAAACCGACGACGCGGTGGGTGTTGAGGCAGACCTGCGGCTGGAACCAGACCTCGACCTCTCCATCGGCGAGGGCGGCGCCAAGATCCTGCTCGACCTGATGGCGTCGGTCAAACTGCGAGCGCAGCGCTGGGTCGAATTCGCGCCACTGGCGGCGGCCACCATCCTTGGCGCGGTAGAGCGCCATGTCGGCGGCAACAAACAGGTCTTCGCCGGTGGTGGCGTGGTCCGGATAAAGCGCGATGCCGATCGAGGCGCCGACCACGGCGGGCTGGCCGCCGAGCATGATGGCCTGGCGGCCGCGATCGAGGATCGCCTGGGCGAGGCGGCGGCTGTCTTCGAGCGCATGGGGCCCGCTGAGGATCACTGCAAACTCGTCACCGCCGAGGCGCGCGGCAATGCCGGGACCCTCCAGTGAAGCACGAAGGCGTTCGCCGACCTCGATCAGCAGGGCGTCGCCGGCGCTGTGCCCGAGCGTGTCATTGATTGATTTGAAACGGTCGAGATCGAGGATCAGCAGCGCAAGCTGGTGGCCGGCGGTGCGGGCCTCTTCTATGCCGGTCAGAAGCGCCGTGTTGAAGGCGGCGCGGTTGGCGAGACCGGTCAGCGGATCGCAGTTGGCAAGCACTTCGAGCCGGTCGTTGGCGCGCATGATGTCGCCGTTCGCCGACGACAGCGAAGTTGCAAGTGCGGTGGCCTGCAGCTTGCCCGAGACATTGCTGACGAAGATTGCCTGGCTTATGCGGCTGCTGCGGATGAGGATCAGCGTCAGGGCCAAGACATTGATGGCAAGAAGAGGTCCGCCGACGCCGCCGCTCATGCCAAGCGAGATCATCACCGACAGATGCGGTGGCACCGCGAAGGCGAGCGAGATCGGGCTGTGCCCGATACCCATCAGCACCGCACCGGTGGAGATGCCGATCATCATCAGGTAGAGCGTGGCGTCCTTGCCCGTGGCATCGAAACCTGGAAGCACCCACGGAAGCGTCGCCCAGACAAGGCCGCTGATCAGCGCGCCGACCGTCATGGCATCGAGCGCGGCCTGCGGCGAATGTTCCAGCACGTCCCACTTCGTCAGGATCACGCCGACCATGCCGCGGACAACGATGCTCAACAGGAGAGCGCCGAGCCAGAGTACAGCTTCGAAAACGGGGCCGCGGCCGGCAGCGACGACGCAAAGGGCGGAAGCGGAGATGCAGGCATTGGTGATGATCGTGGAGCGCAAACGCTCGCGCATCGTCACCGCTTGTGCGCGCTTGATTTCCAGCGCGAGGGCGGGGCCGTCCAAGCCGGGCATGTGCTGGGCTTCCATCTGGTTCCGGTCGCTCGTTTTGTTGTTGTGGAAGTCGTAACCAGAGGAATAATAAGAAATTCTTGCTTCGCGGGATGAGCCGCGATGATGTCGGGAACATCCTAAACAGAGAGTAACAAAGAGTTGCGGCTGCACCGCATTTCCAATGTTGCGGAACGGCTGCGAATCGTCACGTTGGACCTTGTCGCGCCACCACAAGAACGTCGGTTCGACATAATCTGGAAAACTCCACGTCTCGAAATGGCCGCGTTTCCTGACTGGTCTATGTGTTTTGTCGCTGGCAGTGGTTCGGCGAACGAGGAATGATCTATGGCTCTATCCACTGCGACGCTCGCCGCCATCCGCTACGGTTATGGATTGCGCCCCGGTGAAGACTTTCCCGGTGATGCGGCAGGCGTGCTTGCGCAGGTCGCCGCAGGCGTGGCGGAGAAGCCGACCTTCCCGCGCGACGGCGTTGCGGGACGGCTGGAAAGGGCGACGCGGCTTCTTTCCGTGAAGGCCGCGGAGGCGAAGGCTGCCGAAGGCGGCAAGCCGAACGAGAGCATCCGCCAGGAGATGGACAAGGAGGCGCGTGAGATCTTCCGGCAGGACGCCATGGCGCGGCTTGGCCGGGCGGTGCATTCGCGCCTCGGCTTTTACGAGCGGCTGGTCAGCTTCTGGGCCAACCATTTCGCGGTGAGCGTCGCCGACTTTCTCCCGATGGGGATGATCGCGGGGCTTCACGAGGTGCAGGCCATCCGGCCCATGCTGGGTGGCAAGTTTTCAGCCCTGCTGCAGTCGGCGGTCCTGCATCCGGCGCTGCTGATCAGCGTGCAGGGCGATGGCACCACGGTGGCCGCGGAAGGCAGTGCACCGGCGCTCCGCAACGAGCGGCTGGCGCGGCAGTTGCTGGATGCCTATACGCTCGGCCCGGACGCTGGGCAGACGCCCGATGACCTGCAGGCCGCGGCCCGTGTGCTGGGCGGCGTGACGGTCGATTACCGGGCGCTGACGATCCTGTTCGAGCCTCGATTCAGCCCGCCGGGTCCGCATGTGGTGATGGGGAAGACCTATCGTGGCGAAGAGGGCGGCAACCAGGATCATGTGCTGTTCCTGGAGGACCTTGCCGTTCATCCCAAGACTGCAGCGCATATCTGTCGCAAGCTGGTGCGGCATTTCATTGCCGACGAGGCACCGGAAGAGCTGGTTTCCGCGATGACCGACGCCTGGGGGAAAAGCGAGGGTGACCTCATGCAGGTGTACCAGGCGATGCTGGAGCATCCGCGCGCCTGGGCAGAGCCAGGACGCAAGATCAAGGCGCCGTTCGAATTCGTTGCGTCCACCTTCAGGGCGATCGAACTTTCGGAACGCAGCCTGGCGGGCCTGCAGCGCGACATGGAGATCGAGGCGGACGGGCCGGTGGGCAAGGCGATCGAACTGGCGGCGGGCGTTCGAGTCGAGGATCGCAGGGCGCGTGCCGACCGGGCGGAGGCGCTGACGCTGGGCGCGTTGCAGCGGATGGGGCAGCCGATGTGGCATCCTCCGCGCCTCGAAGGCCATGGTGATGATGCGGGCGTCTGGATGACGCCGGACCAGATGCGCGAACGGATCTCCTGGGCGCGGATGGTAGCCGGGATTTTCGCGCAACGCATCGAGCCGAATGCGCTGGTGGTGGCGGCGCTAGGCGATGCGGTGCGGCCGGAAACGAAGAGGTTGGTGGAGCATGCGCCGAGCCGGCTGCAGGGCATCGGCATGGTGCTTGCATCGCCCGAGTTCAACAGGAGATAGATGATGACCCGCGACCGATCCTTCCTGTTGTCCCGCCGCAAGCTTCTGGCCGGGGCAGGCGCACTCGCCGCCTTGCCGATGATGGCGCCGATCAGTGTTGCCGCGGCGTCCGGTGAGGGCCGGTTCGTCACCATCATCCTGCGCGGTGCGATGGATGGGCTGGATCTCGTGCAGCCTTATGGCGACGCTGCCTTTGCAGCACTGCGGCCGTCGCTGGCGTTGAAGCCCGAGACCGGCCTGATCGATCTCGACGGGTTCTTCGGGCTTCATCCCGCCGCCGGCGACCTGATGCCGCTCTGGCAGGCGCGCGAGCTTGCCTTCGTGCATGCCGTCGCAACCCCGTATCGCGGCGCGCGCAACCACTTCGAAGGCCAGGATATCCTGGAGAACGGTGGCCACGAAGTTGGCGAGAAATCCGGATGGCTGAACCGGGCGCTCGCCGTGCTGCCGCGCTCTGGTTCACGGCAGGCAGTCAATGTCAGCGGTGCCTCCGAGTTGATCCTGAATGGGCCGAACGACGCACAGAGGCGCGGTGCGCATTATGGCCTGGCGCTGGCAGGCGACGAGGAACGGTTCTTCGAGGAGTTGTTCAGCGGCGACGAGGAGTTTGCCAAGGTCTGGTCCGCGGCAGCGACCACCGATGGCGGCGGACCACCGAGCCCGCCCGCAGGCGCGACACGTGCGACGCAAATCTCGGAGATCGGCCGGATGGCGGGCAGCCTGCTGCGCGAGAACTACCGGATCGCCAACTTCTCCATCGCGGGCTGGGATACGCATGTTGACCAGAAGACGCAATTCCCGAAGGCAGTCGGCGACCTGACGACGGCAATCATCTCGCTGAAGGAGGCTCTGGGCACGGAGGCCTGGGACAAGACGGTCGTGCTGGCGGTGACGGAGTTTGGCCGCACTGCGCGCGAAAACGACAAAGGCGGGACGGAGCATGGCACAGCGAGCGTGGCCTTGCTCGCGGGCGGCGCGGTGGCCGGCGGGCAGGTTCATGGCCAGTGGCCGGGCCTGACGCCCGACCAGTTGCTCGATGGCCAGGACCTGTCGCCGACAGGTGACCTGCGCGCGGTGGCCGCATCCTTGCTGCAGCAGCAGTTCGAGGTCTCGCCGGCCAACCTCACCACCAAGGTGTTTCCGGGCCTGACGCTCGACGGTGCGTCGAACTACTTGAAGGGGTAGGGCCTATTCTTCGGCCGGCACGGGGGTCGGCTGGCCCTCTTCATCGAGCGCCACCATTATGAAGGTCCCCGCCGTCACCTTCTCGAGGATGCGGTGGCGGGCACGATGCGCCCAGGCTTCCACCGAGAGCGTGATCGAGGAGCGGCCAACGCGGGTGATCTCGGTGTAAACGTTCAGCGTGTCGCCGATCTTAACCGGCAGCTCGAAGGCCATTTCCTTGACGGCGGCGGTAACGACGCGACCGCGGGCACGCTCGGCGGCGCGGATGCCGCTCGCCAGGTCCATCTGGGCCATGACCCAGCCGCCAAAGATATCACCCGCGGCATTGGCATCGGCCGGCATGGCCAGGGTTCTGAGCGTCAGTTCGCCCGTTGGCTTCGCAGTATCGGTCATTCGTCAAAGGTCCTTCAGCCAGTCCGTTTCCGATTCCTCCTCCAGCCACCTTAGACCTCGGGCGCAGGGGCGCAATGCGCCGGCGATTGAATCTCTACGCGCTTGATTAGCGGGCGCTTACTCGCGCATGCGGTGACGCCAAACGGTGCTTCACTACCTGGTAACCAACGTCAGTTACAAATTGACCGGTGTTAAGAATAAGGGGGGTACCATGCAACGTCTAACCATATCCTGGCGGCTCTACTGCCTTGTGATGCTGTCGCTCGTTATTTTGGGCGGCGCGATGATCTTCAGCCTTTTCCAGAGCTACTCTTCGTCGGAGCGCGAGCGCAAGGCTGGCCTCGCCCAGATGAATGATGCTGCTTTGACAGTTCTGAAGAAATACCATGACCTTGAGGTATCCGGCGCGATGACGCGCGACCAGGCCCAGACCGAGGCCAAGAACATCATTTCGGTGATGCGGTATGGCGACGGCACCGGCTATTTCTGGATCAACGACATGCTGCCGCGCATGGTGATGCATCCGATCAAGCCGGAGATGGACGGCAAGGATCTCCGCGGCGACAAGGATCCGAACGGCAAGTTCCTGTTCGTGGAATTCGTCAACGTCGTGAAGGCGAGCACGACCGCCAAGGGCTTCATGGACTACTACTGGCCGAAGCCGGGCGCCGACCAGCCGGTCGAGAAATATTCCCACGTTGCCGGCTTCGAGCCCTGGGGCTGGATCGTCGGCACGGGCGTCTACGTCGACGACCTGCACGCGATGTTCCGTTCGGATGCCATCCGGTTTGCCATGATCTTCGGCGTCTGCTCGCTGGTCATGGTTGGCGGCGCGACTTTCGTGGTTCGCTCGGTGACCGGCCCGATCGGCAGCATCCGCAAGGCGCTGCAGCGGATCGCCGACAACGAGATGGACGTGGCCGTGCCCTGCATGGGTCAGAAGAACGAACTGGGCGAGATGGCCCGCGCACTCGACGTTCTGAGGGAATCGGTTGCCGAACGCGCCGAGCTGCAGGCCCGCGAAGCGGAGCAGAGCAGGGCGCTTGCCGAGGAACGCTCCGGCAAGGAACGGGTGCTGTCGGCCAATGCCGAGCGCCATGCCCACGCCATGAACGAGCTTGGCCATGCGCTGGAGCAGCTCGCTGCCGGGGACCTCTCGGTCGTTCTCGACGACATCGGCCCGGAATATGCCAAGCTGCGTGACGACTTCAACGCGGCCGTCGGTTCGCTGCACCGCGCGATTTCCGACATCGCCGAGACGAGCTTCGTGGTTCGTGACAGCGCCTCCGACATCTCGGGTGCGACCGGCAATCTCTCCAAGCGCACCGAACAGCAGGCGGCGGCCCTGGAAGAAACCGCAGCGGCGCTCGACGAGATCACTGCCACGGTTCGCACGGCGTCCGAGCGGGCCAGCGAGGCTCGCGTGATGGTGAGCGAGACGAAGGAAAGTGCGGGTCGCTCCGGCGAGATCGTCCGCAATGCGATCGACGCCATGGGCCGCATCGAGGACAGCTCGAACCGCATCAACCAGATCATCTCGGTGATCGACGAGATCGCCTTCCAGACGAACCTGCTGGCGCTCAATGCCGGTGTCGAAGCCGCCCGTGCGGGTGAGGCAGGCCGCGGCTTTGCAGTCGTGGCGCAGGAAGTGCGCGAACTGGCTCAGCGTTCGGCGGGGGCCGCCAAGGAGATCAAGACGCTGATTTCCAACTCCGCCCGCGAGGTGGAAGGTGGCGTGGCGCTGGTTCGCTCCACCGGTGATGCGCTTGTCGAGATCGCGACGCTCGTTGACCGGGTCAACGCGCATGTCGACACGATTGCGACGGCCGCCCGCGAACAGGCGACCGGCCTGCAGGAAATCAACTCGTCCGTGAACCACATGGACCAGATGACCCAGCAGAACGCCGCGATGGTGGAAGAAACCACGGCTGCAAGCCAGACGTTGGCCGAGCAGAGCGTGCACCTGCGCAACCTGCTTGCCGCCTTCAAGCTCGACCATGGTCGTGCCCAGCAGGCGCAGGGCTGGCAGTCGCACGCGGCCTAAGCCACGAAGGGTACCCGACAAGAAGGCCCACCGGATGACGTCCGGTGGGCCTTTCGCTGTCCTGCCTCACACCAGCAATCCCATACCGGGCGCCGTCTCTTCGTCGCCTACGCGTCACCAAATGGCCTTGGTTGCTCAAGGCTTCGTTTACCCGATTCCTCTAATTTGAGGTTCTGTGTCATTTCGGCACCGGAAGAGTGGCAATCTGTATGGCGTATGCTTCCCTTTTTCGGCGGGCGATCAGCTCGTTGATGATATCAACAATGCTGGTGGCCTGTTCTTCCGGCGATCTCGTTCCGCCCGGGTCCATCGATACCGGCACGCAGGTTGGCGCCATCACGCCGGTGCGCAGCCTGCCGCGCGAGCCAGTCTCGCAGCAAGCCTACCCGTTGAACCAGGCGCCGGTGAGCCAGGCGAGCGCCGTCGACTACGGTTATTCCACCGGACCGTCTCCGCAAGGTGACATCCAGGCCGGCACTGGGGGGCAGTATCTCGGCGCGCCCGACCAGAACCAGCCGTACAAGGGCCAAGGGCAGGTGCTGGGCGCGCCGCCGTCCAATCTCGGCACACTCTCGATGAGTGGTTCAACGATCCAGGCGAGCCGCCTGCCGATGATCGACAGCGAGGAGGCGATGCAACAGCAGGCGTCGCTCGGCCCGCAAAGAACGACGCGGGCGGCCGCACCCGTCGGGCCTATGAGCATCCCGGACGAGGGCGTCAATATCGACGCTGAGCTCGGCTTCGGTCCCGATGAAAGCGAAGTGACGGGCCTCGCCGAAGAGCAGGACAGCGACATCGCCGAAGGCGTGGGCGACCAGCCAGTGGTGGATGGCATTGGTACGGACAATCCGGTGGCCTTGCAGCCGCGCCGGCAGGCGATCGCCCAGGATATCGGCAGCGATTATGTCAACGTACCGCCGAAGCGGACGGGCGCGGGTTTGAAACGTGAACCCTCCACGGCCGGTTCGATGACCTGGGGTGACGGATCGCGGGTGAGGGCGCCAAATCATGCGCCAGCGGGAACGCAGCAGGTCGCCATGCTTCGCCCCAACAACCCGACGAGAAGCGATGCGCCGATGAGCCAGCGCGAACAGTCGTGGCCGCGGGAAGTGATGCCGCAATCCGAGGTGAGTTGCCGGGCCGAGCTGCGTCGTCTCGGCGTTGCGTTTGAGGACCGGCCGCGGATTAGCCAGGGCGGAAGCTGCGGCATTGCGCATCCAGTCAAGCTGTCGGGCCTCTCGGGCAATATCGACGTGAAGCCGGCCGTGACGCTCAACTGCCAGGTGACACTGGCTTTTGCGAAGTGGGTGAAGAACGAACTCGCGCCATCGGCGCGCATGCGTTACCTCACCGGCGTCAAGAAGATCGTGCCGATGGGCGGCTATTCCTGCCGTCGGATGAACAACAGCCGCCAGCGCAACAACTCGATGTCGGAACACGCCAAGGGCAATGCGATCGACATCGGCCAGATCGTGCTGAAGAACGGCCATGAAATCGACGTGCGCAAGAAGGGGCTCTTCTCGCTGCGCGAAGGCGGATTGCTGAAATCGGTGCGCAGCGACAGCTGCAAGTATTTCAACACCGTGCTTGGCCCGGGCAGCAACGCCGAACACTGGAACCACTTCCACTTCGACCTGCGATCGCGGAAGTCAGGCAAGCGCCACTGCAGCCTCTGACGAGCGGCTGCGTCGGCGGCTGTCGCTGTCCCAGGCTGTGGAGATCAATGCTTCGTAAACCACGTTGGGCAACGGAACTGGAACCATAAGCGGCGGCGCAGCAACTATGCCTGTGCTGCAGTCCGTCCCCCCGACGTACCCCGCCTGCAGCGGGAGACCCGGTACACGACCTGACCCATGCCCCGCGTTCCGGGTCTCCACTGCCTTTCACCTCCGGCGCAGCCACGTCCCATGTTGGTGCAGCCGCTTGTGTGCCGCCGCATATTCGTGATCAAAGCCCAGTGACGGCGTCGGAGCGGGAGTGATTCCGGAGCCTGCGGGAGCACGCATCCGACATGGAATTTCTCACCGAACTTCTGCCCTTCATCCTGGCGCTGGTCGCCGCGGGGGCCGTGGCGGGGATCCTCGCCGGCATGTTCGGCATCGGCGGCGGCGCGATACTCGTACCTATCTTCTTCCACGTCTTTGGACTGCTTGGCATTCCGGAAGATGTCCGAATGCAGCTGGCGCTGGGCAGCTCCCTTGCCATCATCGTTCCCACATCGGTGCGTTCCTTCATGGCGCATCGGCAGCGTGGCGCGGTCGACATGGCGCTGTTGCGCAGCTGGACGATCGCCGTGCCGCTCGGTACGCTGGTTGCTGCCGCCGTTGCGGCCAAGGCTTCCAGCGCGGAACTGCGGGTGATCTTCGCAATCATCGCGCTGGTGCTGGCCTTCCGGATGATCTTCAACCGGGCCAGCTGGCGGCTGGGCGATGACCTGCCGGGCAACCCGATCCGCTTTCTCGTCGGTGCTGGCATCGGGGTGCTGTCCGGCCTGATGGGGATTGGGGGCGGCGTGCTCAACAACACCTTCATGACCCTGTACGGGCGCACCATTCACCAAGGCGTCGCCACCTCATCCGGGGTTGGCGTGCTGATCTCGCTGCCGGGGCTTGCGGGCTATATCCTTGGCGGCTGGGGAACGCCTGGCCTGCCGCCGTTCTCCACCGGTTACGTCAACTGGATTGCGGTGCTGCTGCTGATACCGATCACGCTTTATCTCGCGCCGGTCGGTGCGAGGATTGCACATGCGATGTCCAAACGGCAGCTCGAAGCTGGCTTCGGGATCTTCCTGACGTTGATCTCCATCCAGTTCTTCCTGACGATTGTCCTCTGAAATCGTCCGCTATGTTCTCCCAACAAGGATGGTCAGGCGAGAAACGCCGCCTATATTGCCGGCTTCCTTTGCAAAATCATTTCAGAAGATGCATCCTGCATGGCTCCGATCGTTTCCGTCCAAAACCTCACCAAGACCTATGGCAACGGGTTCCAGGCGCTGAAGGGCGTCGATCTGGAGATCCGCGAGGGTGAGATCCTCGCGCTTCTCGGCCCGAACGGTGCCGGCAAGACCACGCTGATCTCCATCATCTGCGGGATCGTCAACCCGAGCGCTGGACAGGTGCTGGTCAGCGGTCATGACGTGGTGCGCGACTTTCGCCAGACACGATCGCTCATTGGCCTGGTGCCGCAGGAACTGACGACCGACATGTTCGAGACCGTGTGGAACACGGTGAGCTTCTCCCGCGGCGTTTACGGCAAGAAGCCGAACCCCCAGGTGATCGAGCAGGTTCTGCGGGATCTTTCGCTATGGTCCAAGAAGGACAACATGCTGCGTGAGCTTTCCGGCGGCATGAAGCGCCGTGTGCTGATCGCCAAGGCGCTGGCCCACGAGCCGAAGATCCTGTTTCTGGACGAACCGACCGCGGGTGTTGACGTCAACCTTCGCCGCGAGATGTGGCAGGTGGTGGAAAAGCTGCGCGCCAACGGCGTCACCATCATCCTCACCACGCACTACATCGAGGAGGCGGAGGAGATCGCCGACCGGGTGGGCGTGATCAACGGCGGCAAGCTGCTGCTGATCGAGGAAAAGAACGCGCTGATGCGCAAGCTCGGCCGCAAGCAGCTGCGCCTGGAACTGGCCGAACCCCTGGCGACGCTGCCGGCGAGCCTCGCCGCCTATGACCTTGCGCTGAGCGACGACGGCAGTGCGCTGGTTCACGAATACCAGGGTGATGAGGGCCAAGGATCCATCGCCTCGCTGCTTGCCATGCTCGCGGCCGAAGACATCCATTTCAAGGATCTTTCCACCCGGCAAAGCTCGCTCGAGGACATCTTCGTGGCGCTGGTGGCCCAGCAGGCGGGAGAACAGGCATGAACACGGAAGCGATCAAGTCGATCTACTCGTTCGAGATGGCCCGCATGCGCCGCACGCTGCTGCAGAGCGTGATTTCGCCAGTCATCACCACCTCGCTTTATTTCATCGTGTTCGGCACGGCGATCGGCTCGCGCATCGAGAGCGTCGAGGGTGTCTCCTATGGCTCCTTCATCACGCCCGGGCTGATCATGCTGACGCTGCTGACGCAGTGCATCTCCAACGGCTCGATCGGCATCTATTTCCCGAAATTCACCGGCACGATCTACGAGATCCTGTCCGCACCAATCGCCATGACCGAGATCCTGATCGGTTACGTGGGAGCGGCCGCCAGCAAGGGGCTGATCATCGGCTTCATCATCCTTCTTACCGCATCCTTCTTTGTCGATATCTCGATCGCGCATCCGTTCATGATGCTGGTGTTCATGGTGCTGACGGCGATCAGCTTCAGCCTGTTCGGCTTCATCATCGGGATCTGGGCGAAAAATTTCGAGCAGCTCAACATCGTGCCGATGCTGGTGGTGCCGCCGCTGACCTTCCTTGGCGGCAGCTTCTATTCGATCGACATGCTGCCGCCCTTCTGGCAGGCGGTAAGCCACCTCAATCCGGTACTCTACCTCGTCAGCGGGTTCCGCTGGAGCTTCTACGAGATTGCCGACGTCAATCCGATCGTGAGCCTGGGCATGGTGTGCCTGTTCCTCGTCGCCTGCCTGTCGCTGATCGGCTGGATGTTCAAGACAGGCTACCGGCTGCGAAGCTGATCCTGGCTCAGGCTGCGATGCCGGCGCGGGCGTTGGTGACGCTCAGCTTGCGCTCGGCGCGCTCCTGCTGCGGCGAGCGGTTATAGACCTCGCGGTAACACTTGGAGAAATGCGAAGCCGAGACGAAGCCGCAGGCAACCGCGACTTCAACCACCGGCATGGACGACTGCACCAGCAGGTGGCGGGCGCGATCAAGCCGGATCTCGAGGTAATACCGGGCGGGCGAGCGGCCCATTTCCTGGCGGAACAGGCGCTCGATCTGGCGGCGCGAAAGGCCGGCATCATCGGCGATCTCCACCAGCGACAGCGGCTCCGACAGGTTGTTCTCCATCACCTCGATGATCGACAGGACCTTGGCGTTCTGGACGCCGAGACGGGCGCGCAGCGGCAGGCGCTGCCGGTCATGCGGGTTGCGCACGCGGTCCGTCAGCTGCTGCTCGCAGACCTTGTTGACGAGGTTGTCGCCGAAATCCTGGCCGATGAGGTTCAGCATCATGTCGAGCGAGGCGGTGCCACCGGCGCAGGTGTAAAGGTTGGAGTCGACCTCGTAGAGGTCGGCATACACTTCCGCCTGCGGGAAGGCTTCGGCAAAACCCGGAAGGTTCTCCCAATGGATTGCGCAGCGCTTGCCGTTGAGGAGGCCGGCCTGGGCCAGCACATGGGCGCCGGTGCAAAGGCTGCCGACAGCGATGCCGCGGTTGTAGGTTTCGCGCAGCCAGGCATTGACGGACTTGTTCTGGAATTCCTCGACATAAACGCCGGAGCAGACCAGCACCATGTTCGGCCGGTTTTCGCCAGACAGGTAGCGCCGCTCGTCGGCAAGCGAGGAGTCTGCTTCGAGCCAGATGCCGCTCGAGGACTGCACCTTCTCACCATCCGCCGAACACAGGCGCCAGGTATAAGCGGAGTAGCCCAGCATGCGGTTGGCGATGCGCAAGGTTTCGATGGCGGCGGAGAAGGGAAGCAAGGTGAAATTGGGGACGAGGAAGAAAACGATCGAGCGTTTCTTGCTCTGGCTCTTGCCGATGAAATCCATTGTGTCTTCCCCTTCGGCGCGCCCTGTTATTGTGTGGCCTGCTTCTGCTTTAAAAGCGACACTGACACGAAATCTGGAAGCCGGAAAGGGGTTTTGGCGACCGGCCATGAACATTTTTGCGACATTGCTGCGTCGCTTCTGCGCTGTTGCTTCAGCGCCAGGGTTTGGTCCTGAAGGAAGCGGGTCCGCACATGTTAAAACGGGCGGACCCGGAGTTGAAATGCGGCATCGTTTACTTGCCGTCCCGTGTAAAGCTGGTGGGCCAGCCGATGTCCTTGCGGATTTCAGGATCGAGCGACTCGATCATCTTCTGGGTTTGCCGGCGCCGCCAGTTTTCCCGGCCCTTGAGAGCGAGCTGATACGGATACCGCAGCACGGTGCCTAGGCCTGCGGAGGAGAGGGACGACCTTCCAAGGTCGTTGAAGCTGGTCAAAGCCATTGTTTCTAGTCCTTCTTCATCTTGATCTTTGGGAGGATGGATCTCTACATTCCATCAATCAATCGAATGCCGCAGATGTCATTGATGATTTTCCGTGATGGTGGAAATCGGTGCTGCCTTCGACGATGCTCAAGATGCGCCTCGATTGACTTTCAATCAAACGAAATGATATGGTGTTAAAGTTCAAGAAAATTGACAGGAGGCGTCATGACCGTTCCGTTCCGCCAGCCGCTGCCGCTGCTCGACAACGACGTCCTGCGTACCTTCGTGGCGATCGCCGAGACCGGTAACTTCTCCACGGCGGCCGAAGCCGTGCTACGTACGCCGTCGGCCGTTTCCATGCAGATCAAGAAACTCGAGGAGCAGTTGCGCACGACGCTGTTCCTGCGCGACGCGCGTTCGGTGACGCTCACCCAGCACGGCGAGATGTTGCTGTCCTACGCGCGCCGGATGTTGGCGCTCTCCAATGAGGCCGTGTCGCGCTTCGTGATGCCGGAGCTTTCCGGCGTCGTGCGGCTTGGTGCGCCGGACGACATTGCCGAGCGGCTGCTTCCGAAGGTGCTCAAGGATTTTGGCGAGCGGTTTCCGGGCATCATGGTCGACGTGACCGTCGACATGAGCCTGGCTCTGAGGAAGCGCATCGAGGAGCAGCGGCTGGACCTGACGCTCTTCAACTGCGCGACGCGGCCATTCCCGACGAGCGGCGAGATCATCCATACGGAAAAGCTCGTGTGGGCGGGTGTCAAATGCGGTACGGCACATCTGCGCGATCCGCTGCCGATCTCGGTCTGGGAGGACGGCTGCGTCTGGCGCCAGGATGCAATCACGCAACTCGAGAAGCACAAGCGCAACTACCGCATCGCGTATGCAAGCGCGCATACGATGGCGCAGCGTGCGGCGGTTCTGTCGGATCTGGCGATCGCACCGTTCCCGCTGTCCTATGTCACGAGCGACATGCAGATCCTCGGGCCGAAGGAGGGCCTGCCGGAACTGATGACCTTCGACATCCGGCTGCTGACGAGCCCGCAGCTTTCCGTGCCCGCCAAGGCCGTGGCGCAGAGTATCCGCGAAGCCTTCGGTTCGATGTCGGCGGCTGCGGCTTAAACTTCCGGAACAGCACCGCCGCTTTCGCGCGAGCGACGGCGGCGTCTTGCTCCGCCGTCGGCTGTCGCATCGGCCGACTGCTTCCGCTCCGGCAGCGTTACGACGCGTGACAGTTGCGGGAAATGGTCGACCTTGTTCGGCAACGCCATGGCGGCAACGAAGTGTTCCTGAAATTTCGGCTCAAGCGCGGTCTCGATCTTCTCGATCCGGCGCACGGTGTCTTCGATCTCGCGCCGGTAGTCGCGGTTGAGCAGGCACATGCGCGCACCCGTGCCGGCAGCGTTGCCGACCGCCTTCACCTTCTCGAGGTCGCAGTCAGGGATCAGACCGAGCACCATCGCATATTTCGGATCGATGAAGGTGCCGAAGGCGCCGGCAAGCCCGATGCGGTCGACATGATCGACGCCCTGCTTGTCCATCAGCAGCTTGACCCCGGCATAAAGCGCGGCCTTGGCAAGTTGGATCGCCCGGATGTCGTTCTGGGTGACGGTGATGCGCGGCTCGCCGTCGTGCAGCAGGTAAGAGAAGGTGCGGCCGTTCTGCAGGATGCGAGGGCTGCGGGCGGCAAGCGCGCCGTCGATGACGCCGTCTTCGGATATGATGCCGGCGAGGAACATTTCCGCCACGACCTCGATGATCGCGGAGCCACAGATGCCGGTAATGCCGGTTGCCGTGGAAGCCTCGGCGAAGCCCGGCTCGTCCGACCATTGCTCGGCGCCGATGATACGAAAGCGCGGTTCGAGCGACACGGGATCGATGCGCACGCGTTCGATGGCGCCGGGTGCTGCACGTTGCCCGGCGGAGATCTCCGCGCCTTCAAAGGCGGGACCGGTGGGCGAGGACGCTGCGACGACACGAGCGGCGTTGCCGAGCACGATTTCGGCATTGGTACCGATATCGACCAGCAGCATCATCTCGTCCTGTCGATGCGGCCCTTCCGAAAGGGCCGCGGCGGCGGCATCCGCGCCGACATGGCCGGCGATGCAGGGCAGGACGTAAGTCCGCGTGCCTTCGTTCATGAGCAAGCCGATGTCGGAAGACTTCAGCTCGACTGCTCCGGATACGGCGAGCGCAAAGGGCGCACCGCCGAGTTCCGTCGGATCAATGCCGAGGAACAGGTGATGCATGATCGGGTTGCCGACAAAGACGCTATCGAGGATGTCGGTGCGCGACACGCCCCCTTGCTCGCAGACCTTGTCGATCAGGCTGTTGAGCGCGTCCCTGACCGCGGCCGTCATCGCCTCGCGACCATCCGGGTTCATCATCACATAGGACACGCGGCTCATCAGGTCTTCGCCGAAGCGGATCTGCGGGTTTGAGGTGCCGGCAGACGCCACCGTGCGCCCGGACAGGAGCGAGGACAGATGCATGGCAATCGTCGTCGAGCCGATGTCGCAGGCAATGCCATAAGCCTCGTTCTTCAGGCCCGGATAGAGCGCGATGACCCGCGCACTGTCGGCGGCGCGGTCGTGGTGAACCGCCGCGGTGACCTTCCACTCGCCCTGGCGCAGGATCTTCTGCACCTTGGGCAAGAGGTGAACGTCGATGTCCAGACGTTCAAACTGCCAGTCTCGCTTCAGGGCCTCCAGCAGGCGATCGAGGTCACCGAGCGGCTTGTGCATGTCGGGTTCCTCGACCTCGACATAACACATGCGCACCGCCGGGTTGCGTTCGAAAACCCGCTCGTCGGCCGCCTTGCGCACCACCTGGGCATTCACCACCGTGTCCTGCGGCACATCGATGACGAGGTCGCCGAGGATCTGGGTAGAGCAGGACAGGCGACGCCCCTCCGGCAGGCCTCTTACGCGATCGTAACGCTCTTCCTTTGGGCCGAACGGCGAAAGATGGTCCTGCGCGGAACTTATGCCGTGCTTGGCGAAATGCCCTTCCTGGACGGAGACCTGGCATCGGCCGCAGGTGGCCCGCCCGCCGCAGACACTCTCCACGTAGACCCCAAGCTGGCGGGCGGCATCGAGCACGGAAGTGCCCACCGGGAACCGACCCCGCTTCCCGGAGGGCATGAAAAGGACGAGGGGATGCGAGGGCGTGTCATTCATTTCATTTCTGCCTGCGGCTCCGGGAGCCGAGTTCTTATTCCATGCGAGCGGCCGCGCCGGCACGGGCTGCTCGACCACCACGACGACCGGCCGAGGCTGCCGGAGCGGCCATTGTCGCGGCAACTCCGGCTTCGGCGGGCTTGTAGTCACGATAGGTCATGATCCAGTTCGAGCAGTTCTGGTCCGTGCCATTCAAGACATTGGCGGCGCGCACCGCTTCCATTTCCTGCGGGCGGCAGGGGTTCATGATGGCGCTCGTCATGCCGGCGCCGATGACCATGGGGATGAAGCCTGCATTGATGCCGTGGCGGTGGGGCAGGCCGAAGGAAATGTTGGAAAGGCCGCAGGTCGTGTTGACCTTCAGTTCCTCGCGCAAGCGCCGAAGCAGGGCGAAGACGTGGAGCCCGGCGGAGCCAAGCGCACCAATCGGCATCACCAGCGGGTCAACCACGATGTCATGGCTCTTGATGCCATGATCGGCAGCCCGTTCGACGATCTTCCTGGCGACAGCGAAACGCACGTCGGGATCCATGGAAATGCCGGTTTCGTCGTTGGAGATCGCCACGACCGGCACGTCGTACTTTTTGCAGAGTGGCAGGATCGCTTCGAGCTTTTCTTCCTCGCCAGTGACAGAATTGACGAGCGGGCGTCCCTTGGCGACCTTCAGCGCGGCCTCGATGGCGGCCGTGACGGAGGAATCGATCGACAGCGGCACGTCCACGAGGTTCTGGACGATTTCGAGCGTGCGCACGAGCAGCGGTGGCTCGGTTTCGTTCGGATTGACAGCGGTGACGCCTGCATTGACATCGAGCATGGTGGCGCCGGCCGCAACCTGCTCAAGCGCATCCTTGATGACGGTGTCGAAGTTACCCTCGATCATCTCGGCGGCAAGCTTCTTGCGGCCGGTGGGATTGATGCGTTCCCCGATGACGCAGAAGGGCTGGTCGAAGCCGATGACAACTTCGCGGGTGGCGGATGCGACGATCGTGCGGGTCATCCCTGGTCTATAGCTCCTGATCCCTGTGCCGTATCGGCGGGTGCCAATCTCATTGCGTCTGCTGCAATTCGCGACCGCCGGCCTTCACCAGCGCGACGAGGCGTTGCTTGTCGTATGCTTGTTCGAGTTCGGCGGCCGCCTTGTCGGCTTCGGCCTCGAGATCGTCCGAGACCGGCACCGGATCGGCCTTGCGCCATTCGGCAAGATAATCATCGGTCTCGGCTGCGCCGGTTCGCATGGCGCACATGTCGATCGCTTCCGTGAACCGGAGCGACAGCTCGCGCTTTGCGGTCTTGCGACCCTGCTTGATGATCACCTGAGCCGGGATGTCGCGCCAGTAGACGATGATGCGATCTGCCATGAACTCCTCCGTTCAGTCCGAGCATGCACCGGAGGAGGACGCCACACTGCGCTTGCCACGACGTAGCAGGCGCGAAAAGCGACGTGGAGGGACGTCGCTACCAGATCCGCCTGGTCAAGCCGTGATAGGCCCAAGTCCAGACCGGTGGCGGATAGCGCAGATGCGACGGGCCGCTCGGCTGGTAAGGCTTCAGCGTACCGTTCAGCGCATCCTCGATCGCCTGGATGCTGATGTCGACGGCGGCTGCCGTCATCAGGAGCGGGTAGGTCGCAAGGCTATCGGAGGGAGAAGGCTTGATGCGCTTCTCGTACAGGGAGCCGCCCGTATCGATGCCCTTGTCGACCAGATGTACGGTGGCACCGAAGTTCTCTTCATCGCCCGCGACACGCGCCCAATAGCCGCCCATCTGGCCGCGATACATGGGGTTGATCCCGGCATGGAAGTTGATGACCGGGCAGGGCATGGCGGCAAGTGTTCGGGCCGAGAGGATGCGGCAGGAAATGGTGAAGATGGCCTTCGGCTGCAGGGCTGTCACCGCTGCGTGACAGGTGGGGTCATTGAGCGAGGCAACGCGAGTGACGGGCACGGACGGGTCTTTTTCGGCAGAGCGGCCGTAGTCACGAAGGATCTCGGCCGAGCGCCTAGCGGCGACACTCTTGCCCAACCGCGACGCGACCATGGTTGCGAGCTGGCCGAGCGCGGTGATCCATCCGAAGCGACGGGCACGCCGCTTCAAGAGCATGCCCTTGGTCTCCGGCTGTTCCTCGATGACGTGCAGGTTGGGGAAGCGCTCGCTCAGTGCATTGATCATCACCTGCGGGTTCATTCCACCAGTAGTCATCACAACGACCAGGGGATCCTGCTCCCGCATGTGCCACTCCTTGTTCCTGGGCGACACTTTTGCGGCGAGTGAGAGAAAAAACCGTTAAACGGAGTGCAGGGCGTGGCGCAAATCGCCGTAGCCGGTGAAGCGGTACTCATATTCCAGCCCGAGGAAATCGGCTGCTTCGCGGGCCTTGCGCTGCAGGGCCTCGTCCTCTTCCTGGGAGAGGTAGACGAGCTTGCGGTAATTGCCGAAATACATCTCCTTCAGCTGCGGATGCCGGTCGAGCCCGAGCGGCTCGACCACGAAGGCCTCGAACTGGCGGGCAAGGAAGTCCGTCAGGAAGAAGGAAAAGACGTCGTCGTCCCGCTCGGCAAAGCGCTCGTTGCCGGTGAAGAAGGAATAACAATGCGGGCCAGCAATGCGCTCGACGCCTTCGCGCTGGCAGAGCTCATCGATGCCGCCGCCGGTGCCGCAATCGGCATAGGCGAGGAAGATCCGCGAAAAGCCGGCATCACGGGCTTCACGGATCGCCTGCTCCAGTCCGGGCACGATTTTTTGCGGGTAGGCGTGCCAGATGCCGGGCAGGCAGTTGAGGTGGATGTGGTCGAGATTGTTCTGGCGACAGACGGCCAGCACTTCGCGTGCAATCGCGCCGCAAGCGATCACGTGAACTTTTTCAGAAGTTGAACGTTCCTTAGCCGGAGAAGCGGCTTCCTCAGGAAGCAGGATTTCCGGACCCATATGATCCACATCCATCGGAGTATTCCATCATGACGGCCAAGACAGTCACGGTAATCGCCGCACTTTTCGCGACGATGGTTTCTCTCTCTTCCTGCGGCAATACGATCCGCGGCGTAGGCCAGGATACGGCAAATGCCGTTGATGCAACGCAGGATGCCGGCCGCCGGGTCGATCGCGCAGCACGCTAAGCCTCAATCAACTGCAGCCGCGGCCGGTCCTGTGTTCAGACGCCGGCCGCTAGGCTGTTGTGCTTGCGGCGAATATAGTCCTTGGCCGTTTCCACGGCGACCGCGGCATCACGGCAATAGGCATCCGCGCCGACAGCCTTGCCGAACTCCTCGTTCAGCGGTGCGCCGCCGACCAGGACGATATAGTCGTCGCGCATGCCCTTTTCCTTCAACGTGTCGATCACGACCTTCATGTAGGGCATGGTGGTCGTCAGCAGTGCCGACATGCCGATAATATCCGGCTTCTCGCGCTCGATCGCCTCAAGGTAGTTTTCGACGGGGTTGTTGATACCGAGGTCGACGACGTCAAAGCCCGCGCCTTCCATCATCATGCCGACGAGGTTCTTGCCGATGTCGTGGATGTCGCCCTTGACGGTGCCGATCACCATCTTGCCGAGCTTCGGAGCGCCGGTCTCGACCAGGAGCGGGCGCAGGATGTTCATGCCCGCCTTCATCGCATTGGCTGACAGCAGCACTTCCGGCACGAAGAGGATGCCGTCGCGGAAGTCGATGCCGACGATGCGCATGCCTTCGACCAGCGCCTGGGTCAGGACGTCGTAAGGCGTCCAGCCGCGCTCGAGGAGGATGTTGGTCGCTTCCTCGATCTCCTCCTTCAATCCGTCGTAAAGGTCGTCGTGCATTTGCTGCACGAGTTCCTCGTCGGAAAGCTCCGAAAGGATGATTTCGTCGTCGGACATGGACTGCTTCCCTTGGGGTTCGAGTGCCAATGACGAGGGAAAGGCAAATCAGACGCTCCTCCGTCTGCCTTTATCTTTAGCCGCAAAATGTCCGTTGATTTCTTTCAACTGCGACAACGCGACGTCGGAAAAACGACGGCGAGGGTGCGCCGATGTCTGTGTTGCGCAAAACCGTGGCGCAGACTGGCAGGGTTCGCCTTGCAGTTCGCCCTAGCATGGCACATCAAGACAAAGGACGCGGGACGGCGCGAGGCGAGGACGAGACATGGACGAGATCACCCAGAACACGGAAACGGCGGCAGGCGGGAGCGGTCGGCGAGGCCGGGGCGAGAGAGGGGCAGCCGGGCGGCGTGCAGCGCGTTCGGGAAGCGGTCCGGGCCAGTCGCTGCCGTTCATCACCCGCAAGATCGGCGTCTACGAAGTGCTTGACGAGGAAGGGCTGCAGCTCATCGAGCGCAATGCCGACACGATCCTCGAGGAGATCGGCATCGAGTTCCGTGACGACGAGGAGGCGCTGGACCTGTGGGCCAAGGCAGGTGCGGATGTACGCGGCAGCCGCGTTCACTTTCCGAAGGGGCTCTGCCGCGAACTCCTGAAGACAGCGCCGAAGGAATTTACCTGGCACGCCCGCAACCCGGAGCGCAGCGTCCATATCGGTGGCAATGCGACGGTGTTTGCGCCCGTCTACGGTCCTCCCTTCGTGCGCGACCTCGACGGCAACCGTCGTTATGCGACGATCGAGGATTTCCGCAATTTCGTGAAGCTGTCCTACCTTGCGCCGTCGATGCATTCGTCGGGCGGTACGGTGTGCGAGCCGGTCGATATCCCGGTCAACAAGCGCCACCTCGACATGGTCTACAGCCACATCAAATATTCCGACAAACCGTTCATGGGGTCGGTGACGGCTCCGGAGCGCGCCGAGGACACGATTGCCATGGCGAAGCTCGTGTTCGGCGACGAGTTCGTTGAAAACAACTGCGTGACGCTGAACCTCATCAACGCCAATTCGCCGATGGTGTTCGACGGCACGATGCTCGGCGCGCTGAAGGTCTACGCCCGCCACAACCAGGCAAGCGTCGTTTCACCGTTCATCCTGTCGGGTGCAATGAGCCCCGTGACGGTGGCCGGCACGCTGACGCAGATCCTGGCGGAAGTTCTCGCGGGTGCTGCAACAACGCAGCTGATCCGCAAGGGCGCGCCGGTGCTGTTCGGGACTTTCGCAGCCTCGATCTCCATGCAGTCGGGTGCCCCGACCTTCGGGACGCCGGAGCCGTCGCTCGTGTCTTATGGCGCCGCGCAGCTGGCACGGCGGCTCGGCCTGCCGTTCCGTACCGGCGGTTCGCTCTGCGGCTCGAAAGTTCCCGATGCCCAGGCGGCGCATGAATCGGCGAACACGCTCAACATGACACTCCTGGCCGGCACGAACTTCGTCCTGCATGCGGCCGGCTGGCTGGAGGGCGGCCTGGTGTCGTCCTACGAGAAGTTCATGATCGACCAGGACCAGCTCGGCATGATGCAGAAGATGGCTGAGGGCGTGGATCTTTCGGAAGAAGGCCAGGCGCTCTCCGCCATTCGTGAAGTGGGACCGGGCAGCCACTACCTCGGCTGCTCGCACACCCAGGCGCATTTCCAGACGGCATTTTACCGCTCGCCGCTTGCCGACAACAATTCCTTCGAGCAATGGGAGATCGAAGGGCAGAAGCGTGTCGAGGAACGCGCCAATGCGCTTTGCCGCGCCTGGCTGGACTCCTACGAGGCGCCGCCGCTCGACCCGGCTGTGGACGAGGCGTTGCTGGCCTTCATCAAGGACCGCAAGGATTCAATGCCGGACGCTTTCACCTGAAGAGAGCCCGATGCCGCCAGGGAGCAAGGCGGCGCGAGGCTGGTCGCCGACTTCATCCAAGAGGGGGTCTGGCGTCCGCACTACCGGTACAAGGGGCCGCGATGAGCGGCACGCCAAATGTTGAAAGAGCTATCAGACGCACTCGCCCCGCATGGCATTCACTTGCGGGGCGTCGTCAATTTTGCGGCGGGCGAGGGGCCGGTGTTGGCCGACGGCGCATCCGCGCGGTCGGTGGTGTTGCTAGGGAACGTGGGCGGGTCCATCTGGACGAGCTTTGACGCGTGGCGCGAAAACTATGATGGGCTACATCCGCTGGATCAATGGTCGAAGGCAATCATCCAGCCCATCGCAGAGCAGATGGGGGCGGAAGCCTTCTTTCCGTCCGATCCGCCGTGGCAGCCGTTCCAGCAATGGGCGATGAAGGCGGAAGCGATGCAGGCCTCGCCGCTCGGGATCCTCATTCATCCAGTCTACGGCCTCTGGCACGGATATCGCGGCGCGCTGGCATTTCGCCATCCGACCGAGACCGTTCCGGAAACGTCACCACATCCCTGTGCATCCTGCTCGACGAAACCCTGCACCACCTCGTGCCCGGTCGGTGCCGTGCGAGCCGACGGATTCGACGTTGCCAGCTGCCGCGCCTATCTGAGGACCGAAGCCGCTCGCTCGACATGCCTCGCATCAGGCTGCGTCGCCCGCAATGCGTGCCCGGTCGGCGCAGAATATCGCTATCCGCCCGCACAACTGCGATTTCACATGGATGGGCTGTGTTCTTAAATCTTCGCCTTAGGATAGGCGCGCTCCAGTCCGCCGGAGCGGGTCAGCCCATCCTTGAACGCCTGATAGGCCGGATGCTGGCTTTAGCGGGCGGCTTCCATCAGCCGGATCTGCAGCCGGGCCGGGGCATTTTCACCGATCCACTCGCCGGATTTGCCGAGCTTCAACGAGTTGAGGAACTTCGCCTCGGACGCCTGGTCGAGGAAGAGGTGCAGGCCTTCCAGCAGCATCTCGTCAGATGCGGGGTCGTCCATCAGCAGCTTCAGCCAGTTCTGGTTTTCGAGCGAAAACCCGGCCAGACTTTCTGCAACGGTTTCCCTGCTGCCGATTGGAGATATGTTTGCCATGACACCTGCCTCGACTTGTTCAGCCGCGGCGCCGGCGTCTTTCCCTGCCGGCGTCGCCGCCTGATTCACTGGCCGTCTTATTGCGCAGCGGGCCGATCTTGTCGACAATCTCCTCGATCGTTGGCCGTGGTCGCGGTGTATAATCGTCGAGCGCCTTGCGCATGGCCGCCAGATGTTCGCAGGACGTGCCGCAGCAGCCGCCGATGATCCGGGCGCCGGCATCGCGGGCGAGGCGGGCATATTCCGCCATCAGCGGCGGCGTGCCGGAATAATGGATCTCGGCGCCGCGGTATTCGGGAATGCCGCAATTGCCTTTGACGATGGTGATGGCATCCGGCTCGGCGGCCGTCATGTCGAGGAGGCTTGAAAGAATGTCGGACGCGCCAACGCCGCAGTTCGCGCCAACGGCGACAGGTCCGTCACCCACGTCTTTTGCGACGGCGTGGATGTCCTTCGGGTGGAGGCCCATCATCGTCTTGCCCGCCGTGTCAAAGGAGCCCGTATAGGTATAGGGCAGGCCGACCTTGGCGGCCGCTTCCGCCGCGGCGCGGATCTCATCGGCCGAAGACATGGTTTCGATCCATGCGACGTCAACGCCGCCAGCCTTCAGCCCTTCCATCTGTTCAGCAAAGGCGGCAACCGCATCCTCATAGGAAAGTGCACCGAGCGGGATGAGCAATTCACCGGTCGGGCCGACCGAGCCCGCGACGATGACCTTGCGGCCAGCGGCATCAGCCACATTTCGTGCAATTTCGGCGGCGCGTTTGTTGAGGTCGTGAACCCGGTCGTCAGCCTTGTGCAGCTTCAGCCTGTGGCGTGTTCCACCGAAGGAGTTGGTGAGGATGATATCAGCACCGGCATCCACGAAATCCTGATGCAGCTTGGTGATCTTGGCAGGTTCGGTCTCGTTCCACAGCTCGGGCGCTTCGCCCGCTTCGAGGCCCATGGCGAAGAGGTTGGTGCCGGTCGCGCCATCGGCGAGGAGGACGCCTTTTTCGGAAAGAAGATCTGAGAGGGGATTGGGCTGCGGCGTCATAGGATCTCCTTTGTCGCGAAAGACATAAAGGTTCCTTTATATGTTGACAAGCTGCAGCATCGGCCTGCCTGCGACACCGGGCTCTCCGGGACCGTCGAAACGTTGGATGCGAGTCCCGGGTGCTGGCTTAGCGGGTGCCTGCCGCCTTTAGCTGCAGCAGCACATAGACGCGCAGGGCCGATGACAGATTGCTGCTGGCCTGCCGCTGGTCGTCGACCTCCGCGATGAGGTTCGCAAGGCTGACGCCACGCTCGGCGGCGATCGCCTTCAGTTCAGTCCAGAACTCGTCTTCGAGCGAGAAGCTGGTGCGATGCCCATGCAACGTCGCGGAATGTTTGCGGATCACGGAGCTCTCCGGGAGGGGCGGAACAATTGCCGCTATTCATACCGGGAACATTGGAGCGTCAAGCCAAGCGCTCGGCCAGAAGTTAACCAAGCATTTACGTGTGGCTTCACGCTGTTTCAGTTGTCGCTTTTTGGAGCGTCCAAGCGACCTTGGTCGAGTGTTTTCGACGCTTTTTCGTTGAGCGCCCTGGTCAGCGTCTTCTCGGCCTTGCTGCGTCCGAAGGAAAGACGGTTCTGCTCCGCCGCCTTTTCTTTTTGCGCCCTCAGCTTTCCCTTGCGGGCCTGGCGAAGATTGACGATCTCGGCACTCATCGCTCAGCCGCTACTGCTTCTTGCGGAACGAATCGAGCGAAACGACGGAGGCAGGCTTCTTTTCCTCGTCGCCCTTGGGCGCTTCGTCTGCTTCGGCGGGCTTCGCGACCGGCTCAACCGGGATCGCTGTGATCTCTGCGGAAGCCTGCTCGTCTTCCTCGGCGAGCGGAACTTCGAACTCGAGTTCGAAATTGACCGACGGGTCGTAGAAGCCGCGGATCGCGTTGAACGGGATCACGAGGCGTTCCGGCGTGTCGGAGAAGGAAAGGCCGACTTCGAACTGCGTTTCGGTGACCTTCAGGTCCCAGAACTGGTGCTGGATGACGATTGTCATCTGCTCGGCATACTTTGCCTTCAGGTGCTGCGAGATGCGAACACCCGGTGCCCCGGTCAGGAAGGTGATGAAGAAATGGTGGTCACCCGGCAGCCGGCCGGTCGCCGCTACTTCCGACAGAACCTTGCGAATGACGCCACGAAGAGCGTCCTGTGCCAGAATGTCGTAACGGATATGATCCTGCCCCATAAGGTCCTGTCTTTCCTAATCTCGTCTCACGAATCAAACGCCTTATGCCATGCGGAAGCCGAGGGAGGAAAGCCCCGCCTGATGCTCCGATTTGCAGGATGATATTCGAGTGGCGCGTTAAGGTGAAGGCTTCTGTTGCCAGGTGCCTTCGGACCCCGCCTTAAAGTGCTACCTCCAAGGACTTAGGTCGGAATTCCCGCACCGCCATTAGGCAGCGAGAGCGTATTCCTTAGCGTTGTTGTCGTTTGCAACTACACTTTTTGACCCGATAACGGTGGTATCATGCCGAGCAAAAGTTCGATCTTTACGCCCTTGTCGATCCTATTTCGCCCCCATCAAAAGCCGGTCCAGATAACCATCCAGTCCGACCGGTTTTTGGTGGAGGCGCCGGGTACCGCCCCCGGGTCCAATAGGTTTATTACACCGACCGTTTATTGCCATAGCCGGACTTGCGCCCGGCAAGGACAGATATAGGCAATCCCCGCCGACATGAAAAGGGGTGGCGGGGTGCGCAGGATAACTTCTTTTGAAGTGGGGATATCGCGGGTGCGCGATTGGTGGCGCCTTCCATACCCGGTATGAACTGCTGATCGTCGAATCGGCCGAATGCCGTGCCGTCCGCGCCGCGACCAAGCGAATGAAGGACCTGGAGCCCATGCTCAGACATCCTGAACACCAGTATCTCGATATCATCCGGCATCTCCTGGAAAAGGGAGACAAGCGTATCGACCGCACCGGTGTCGGCACGCTTTCGATGTTCGGTGCGATGATGCGCTTCGACCTGTCGGACGGAACCTTCCCTGTCTATTCGACGAAGAAGGTGTTCTGGAAGACGGCGGTCAAGGAGATGCTCTGGTTCCTGACCGGGCAGACGAACATCCAGTCGCTCCTGCGCGAAAACGTGCGGATCTGGACCGATTGGCCGCTTGCCGCCTATCGCAAGGCCACGGGCACACAGATTTCGCAAGAAGAGTTCGAGGCGAAAATCCTTGCCGACGACGATTTCGCGCGGCAGTGGGGCGATCTCGGCCCCGTCTACGGCAAGCAGTGGCGCCGATGGCTCGGCGCAGACGGCAAGGAATACGACCAGGTCGCGGACGTGATCGAGACGCTGCGCAAGAACCCGTCGAGCCGGCGCATGCTGTTCCACGCCTGGAATGTGCCGGAGCTCGGCCAGATGGCGCTGCATCCGTGCCACATGACCTATCAGTTCTACGCGGCAAACCTCGATGGCCAGGGCCAGCCGCGGCTTTCGCTGATGGTCAACCAGCGCTCTTGCGACATCGGGCTCGGCAATCCCTTCAACATCTGTCAGCAGGCAGCACTGCTGGCGATGGTGGCGCAGCAGGTCGACATGGTGCCGGGCGAGTTGATCTGGGTCGGTGGCGATACCCACCTTTACCTCGACCACCAGCATCTTGCGGAAACCGTGCTGGAGCGCGAGCCGCGACCATTCCCCAAGCTGCGCCTGACGCGGCGTCCGGCATCGATCGACGATTACCGGATCGAGGATTTCGAGGTGACGGGTTACGATCCTTATCCTGCCATCGAAGCGCCGGTGGCGGTCTGATCGTGTCCGGGGTGGGGCCTAGTGCTCCACCTTGCCGGTGAAGACGTAACCCACGCCGCGCACGGCCTTGATGAGTTGCGGCTGGGTGGCATCCGCCTCGATCTTTCGGCGCAGGCGAACGATCTGCGCATCGATGGTGCGGTCGAAGGCTTCGAGCTGCCGGCCGCGCGTGGCGTCCATCAGGAAGTCGCGGGTCAGCACTCGCCCGGCGTGCTGCACAAAGGTCGCCAGCATGTCGAACTCGCCGGTGGTCAGTTCGACATCGGCTCCGGCCGGCGAACGGAGCTGGCGGCGCACGAGATCGAGTGCCCAGCCGTCGAAGCGAACGATTTGGTCTTCGGCGGGCGCGGGCTTCTGTTGAATTGGATGGCGACGGCGCAGGATGGATTTGAGCCGCGCATGCACTTCGCGCAGGTGAAACGGTTTTGCGATGTAGTCATCGGCGCCGATCTCGATCCCGATGATGCGGTCGATGACGTCATCGCGCCCGGTCAGCATCATGATCGGGATGTCGGAGGTGGCGCGGATCTCGCGGGCGAGGTCCAGCCCATCCTTGCCACCAGGCAGTGACAGGTCGAGAAGGATGATGTCGATGTTCTTTTGCGCCAGCTGCGCCTGCATCTCTTCCCCATTGGCGGCGCCGCTGACGATATAACCTTCGCCTTCGAAGTAGCGTGTCAGCATCTGTCGGATCCGCCCGTCGTCGTCCACAACCAGGATGTGGGCGGGATCGGATTGGGGAAGTGGCATGGACAAAGACACCAGGTTGTTCTCAACCTCTTGCTTGAGCGGATAACCCGCAACCGAATCTATCTAACCCTGAAGGCCACAACACAACCAGCATCTGGCCATTGCGTGAGGCTGGTCAACCCTGGCTTACCCCCGGTAGCGAAGGAGCACGCCATGCTTTGACAGAACTCGCATGGTCCCATACGCAGTTTTGCCAACTTGAAAATGAGACAAATTGCCTAAGCCCTACCTCACCTTATCCATCTGGTGGCGCCTCTTCTTGCAGTGTCAGTCGGGCGCGGCGCGCGTGTGGTGGTCGAAATGGTGAGGTTGTCACCGCTGATTAACTGTGGAATGAGGTGGCGCCATCCAAGCGTTGGTACAGCTAGCTAGTACGAAGGTAAGTGCAGTGTCCCATAAACCGAGAGCAAAAATGCCGTCAGCCGTAACGGTTGTGGCGAGAAGCTACCCGGATCGCATCATTGGTATCGAGAACCAGTTGCCTTGGCATCTTGGAACAGACCTGAAGAACTTCAAAGCGTTGACACAAGATCACGCGATCATCATGGGAAGAAAAACCTTCGAGTCCATCGGGAAACCTCTTCCGCGGCGTGTGAACATTGTTCTTTCTCGGGAAGAGCTTGAGGACACTGAAAATTTGAAGTGGGCACGTAATCCGGAAACGGCTCTTCTGCTCGCTGATTACTATTCCATTTGTATGGCCAAAAATCAGTTCTTTGTAATTGGTGGTGAGAATATCTACGGCATATTCTCAAAATACATCAACGGTATATTCTTGACCGATGTATTTACTGGGCCGATAAACGGAGATGCCAAGTTTGACTACGAATTTCCTCCGAATGAGTGGTCCTTCCGCTATGAGCGCGAATTCCGCAAGTCCGATGTCGATGATTTTGATTTCAGGATTTCGTATCTCGTTCGGCGCAAGCGTGAGCATCGGCAGCGTTTCATCTCTGAGTTCAAGGCGAGCAATCCAATATTCGAGAAGCGCTGGGACGAGATGGTGAACGGTGTGTCTCCTGGAAAAGAGAGCGAGATCGAGCAGCAGCAGTTGAATTTCATTCAAAGCCTTTGAGGCGTCGAGCCGCTTTAGCTGGAACATTTCGTTAGCGTTGAACTGGAAGTTATTGAAGCCGCGTTGAAAGCGCTCTGCCACATACCTATAACGGCATTGGCTGGCTCCGCCTGTGCATGGCAGGGTCGAGGGTCGGGAGAGACAACAAAGAGGTTTGAATGCCCTGGAGCAATCAGAATGGCGGCGGCGGTCCTTGGGGCGGCGGTGGCGGCAATAACCAAGGGCCCTGGGGGCAGGGACCGAACCGCCCACGCGGCGGTGGCGGCGGCAACAATGGCGGCCCACCCGACCTGGAGGATATCATTCGGCGAAGCCAGGACAGGCTGCGTGGCGTCATGCCCGGCGGCTTCAACGGCGGCGCCTTCGTCATCGTTCTCTTGGTCGTTCTGGCATTCCTTGCCTTCCAGTCGATCTATACGGTGCAGCCGGATGAACGCGGCGTAGAACTGCGCTTCGGTCGTCCGAAGGAAGAAATCTCGATGCCGGGGCTGCACTTCCATCTGTGGCCGCTGGAATCGGTGGAGATCGTCAAGGTCACCGAGCAGCAGCAGAATATCGGTGCGGCGCGCGGTTCCAACTCCAACGCAGGCTGGATGCTGACCGGCGACCAGAACATCGTCAACGTGCAGTTCTCGGTGCTGTTCACGGTGACGGATCCAAAGGCCTATCTCTTCCAGCTGGAAACCCCGGCTGCGACGCTGCAGCAGGTTGCCGAAAGCGCCATGCGTGAAGTGGTCGGTCGCCGTCCGGCGCAGGATATCTTCCGCGACAACCGTGAAGGCATCTCGACGGAAGTTCGCAACATCATCCAGGGCACGATGGACAGCTACGGTTCGGGCATCTCCATCAATGCCGTGCCGATCGAGGACGCTGCGCCGCCGCGCGAAGTGGCCGACGCGTTCGAAGAAGTCCAGCGTGCAGAGCAGGACGAGGATCGTTTCGTGGAAGAAGCCAACCAGTATGCCAACCAGAAGCTTGGTCAGGCACGTGGTCAGGCGGCACAGATCCGCGAAGAGGCATCCGCCTATAAGGACAAGGTCGTCAACGAGGCACAGGGTGAAGCGCAGCGCTTCGTCTCGATCTACAACGAATACGCCAATGCGCCCGACGTGACGCGTCGCCGTATCTTCCTCGAAACCATGGAAGCTGTCCTGAAGAACTCCAACAAGATCATCCTGGACAACAAGGAGGGGGTCGTTCCGTACCTGCCTATCAATGAACTGATGAAGCAGTCGCAGGCGACGCAGGGGGGCAACCGATGAACTCGAGCAAGCTTCCAGCATTCCTGATCGCACTGGCCGTTCTTTTCGTGCTGATCTACTCGTCCGTGTTCGTGGTCAACGAGCGCGAACAGGCAATCGTCGTCCGCTTCGGTCAGATCCAGGACGTCAAGCGCGAGCCCGGCATCTACTTCAAGCTGCCGTTTGCGTTCATGGACGCCGACCGTGTCCAGTATGTCGAAGACCGCGCGCTTCGTTTCGACCTCGACAACATCCGTGTGCAGGTCCGTGGCGGCGCCTTCTATGAAGTCGATGCCTTCGTGGTCTATGCGATCACCGATCCGCGGATTTTCCGTGAAACGGTTTCCGGCGACCGCGAGTCGGCCGAATCGCGCCTTCGCACCCGTCTCGACGCGGCCCTGCGCCGTGTTTACGGTCTGCGCAACTTCGATGCCGCTCTTTCGGACGAGCGTTCGTCGATGATGCAGGAGGTTCGTACCGATCTCAGCGCTGCGGCAGAGACGCTTGGTCTCACCATCCGTGACGTTCGTATCCGGCGCACCGACCTGACGCAGGAAGTCTCGCAGCAGACCTTCCAGCGCATGAAGGCCGAACGTCTTGCCGAAGCCGAGCTCATCCGCGCCCGCGGTAACGAGCAGGGCCAGCGGCGGCGCGCCATCGCAGACCGCCAGGTGGTCGAGCTTGTGTCTGAAGCCCAGCGTGACTCTGAGATCCTGCGTGGTCAGGGTGATGCCGAGCGCAACCGGATCTTCGGCGAAGCCTTCCAGCGCGACCCGGCCTTCTTCGAGTTCTACCGCTCGATGCGTGCCTATGTCGCCGCCCTGGCCGACAGCGAAACGAGCCTCGTGCTGTCGCCCGACTCGGAGTTCTTCAAGTTCTTCAACTCCGCGGGTGCACAGGCACCGGCGGCGCCAGCAGGGACCGCAACGCCTGCGGCACCGGCCGCGCCAGCGGCGCCGGCTCCGGCGAACTGATCCCAAGGGGGCGGCCATGGCCGCCCCTTTTTCGTATCGGCTGGTTCAGGCTCTAGAACCTTGCCCGAGGGGGTCACGAAAAGGTAATTTCCTCCAATGCAGTTCCGTCCTATCTTCTGCCGAAACTACGCCCTATTCAAAGGCTCCTATCCAACCACCGGCTGAGTCCTGCTCCTCCGGGTGAAGCAACTAACGCATGAGCGAGGATGCCAGATGGCCCATTCGGTTCAGTCGACCTTCAAGCGTACCGTCAGTCTGGCGGCAGTCCTGGCACTGCTCGGTGGACCGCTGGAGGCCCTGGCTCAGGCCCCTGCACAACCCTTGCAACCTGCACCAGGTGGTACCGCCGCACCGAACGCAAATCCGGCGCCGGCCAATCCGGGCGGCCAGATGCTGCCGGTTCCGCCGACGGCCTCGCCGTCCATCAATCCGCCTCCGGCGCCGGCGCCCATGGCATCTGCCGGACCGGCCTCCATTGCCGACATGGCCGAGGGGCTTCTGGATGCGGTTGTGAACATCTCGACGTCGCAGAGCGTCAAGGACGACGGCGCGGGACCGCAGCCGCAGATCCAGGAAGGCTCGCCCTTCCAGGAGTTCTTTGACGACTTCTTTGACGGCGAGGGCAACCAGGGCGGCAACCAGAAGGTTTCCTCGCTCGGCTCCGGCTTCGTCATCGACCCGTCCGGTTACGTCGTCACCAACAACCACGTGATCGAGGGCGCCGACGACATCGAAGTCATCTTCCCGAACGGCAGCAAGCTGAAGGCGAAGCTTGTCGGCACCGACACCAAGACCGACCTATCGGTGCTGAAGGTGGAGCCGAAGGCGCCGTTGAAGGCAGTGCGGTTCGGCAACTCGCGCCAGATGCGCATCGGCGACTGGGTGATGGCGATCGGCAACCCGTTCGGTCTTGGCGGATCGGTGACGCTCGGGATCATCTCGGCGCGCGGGCGCAACATCAACGCCGGCCCTTATGACAACTTCATCCAGACGGATGCGGCGATCAACAAGGGCAATTCCGGTGGGCCTCTGTTCAACATGCGCGGCGAAGTCATCGGCATCAACACCGCGATCATCTCGCCGTCCGGCGGATCGATCGGCATCGGCTTCGCAGTCCCGACGGAGCTGGCTGAAAACATCGTCCACCAGCTGATTGAGTTCGGCGAAACGCGGCGTGGCTGGCTCGGCGTACGTATCCAGCCGGTGACCGACGATATCGCCGCAAGCCTCGGCCTCGATCGTGCGCGCGGTGCGCTTGTTTCCGGCGTCGTCAACAATGGCCCGATCAAGAACGGTGAGATCAAGGCTGGCGACGTGGTGCTCACCTTTGACGGCCAGCCGGTGAACGAGATGCGCGACCTGCCGCGCATCGTCGCCGAAAGCCCGGTCGACAAGCAGGTCGACGTGGTGATCCTGCGGGACGGCAAGGAGCAGACCGTGAAGGTGACGCTCGGACGCCTGGAAGACAGCGTCGATGCGGATGACGATTCCGACAAGCCCGATGCACCCGATGAGCAGGGCGAGAACAATGATCCGCAGGCAACACCTCCAGGCGACCAGCCGGATCAATCCGGACAGGCTGACCAGGCTGACAAGGGCGCCGCTTCGACCTTCGGCATGACGCTGGCGGTGCTGGATGAGGAGCAGCGCAAGAGCTTCAACATCGCTGAAAGCGTCGAGGGCGTGGTCGTGACGGCGGTGGCGCCGAATTCACCTGCGGCGCAGAAGGGCGTCAAGGTTGGCGAGGTGATCGTCGAGGTGGGGCAGGATTTCGTCGAAAAGCCCGAAGACGTGCTGAAGCGCATCAACGCGCTGAAGGCGGAAGGCCGCCGCAACGCCCATGTGATGGTGTCCGATACGGCCGGCAACCTGCGTTTCGTGGCGATGCCGCTGGAATAGCCAGCCAAGGCAGATCAGGCGCGCGACTGCGCCTGCCACGCATCCCTGGTCGCCGCGTACACGACGTGGCGCTTGAGGTGAGGATGCGTGTCCGGTACGCGCGGATGGTCGAAATCCATAGCCTTGATACGCTGCATGCCGATGCGTTCTATGACCGCGGTCGAGCGTTGGTTGTCCGCGACGGCGAAGGCGAGCACGGCGTCGAGGCTTTTTTCCACGAAGCCAAACTCCAGTACCGCCCGGGCCGCTTCGGTGGAGTAACCATTGCCCCAATATCGGGTCGCAAGCCGCCAGCCGATCTCGACCACTTCCTTCGGGAAGATGTCCGGCATGTTCGCATAAGACAGGCCGCAGAAGCCGATCGGCTCTGCCTCATCACGAAGCTCCACGCAAAAGAGCCCGAAGCCGTTGTCCTCGATCATCTGGTTCAGCTTCGGCAGCAGCGCGTCTGCCTCGTCATGGCTCCGACGAAACGGAAAGAACTCCATCACCTTCGGATCGGCGTTGATCTCGCGAAACAGGTGCCGATCGCTCGAAACCCATGTCCGCAGCAGCAGGCGCTTGGTTTGGAGGACGACCCGCGCGCCGGTCATGGCGTCACGAAGTCTGTCTTCCGGTAGCCCTGGATGTAAAGCAATGCGGTGAGGTCGGCGTGGTCGATGCGCATCTTCGCCTGCGCCGCAACGGCGGGCTTGGCGTGCAGCGCGACGCCGGAGCCTGCAAGTTCCAACATACCAAGGTCATTGGCGCCGTCACCCACGGCCATCACATCGTCTGTGGAAATGCCGAGCTTGGCTGAAATCTGTGTGAGCGCGTCGACCTTCGCCTGCTTGCCAAGAATGGGCTCGGCCACTTCTCCAGTGAGGTATCCGTCCTTCTCGAGAAGAATGTTGGCGCGGTTTTCATCGAAGCCGAGCGTCGCGGCGATCCTGCTGGTGAAGACCGTAAAGCCACCGGAGACGAGTGCGGAATAAAAGCCCTTGGCCTTCATCGTGGCAATAAGTTCGGGTCCGCCGGACGTAAGCGTGATGCGTTGGGCAATCACGTCGTCAACGACGCTGATCGGCAGACCTTTGAGGAGTGCGACGCGTTCCCGCAGTGCCGGCTCGAAGGCAATCTCGCCGTTCATGGCGCGGGCGGTGATGGTCGCGACCTTGTCCTTCAGGCCCACGAGGTCGGCGAGTTCGTCGATGCATTCCTGGCCGATCATGGTCGAATCCATATCGGCAATAACGAATTTCTTGCGCCGGGTTTCCGCCTGCTGGATGACGAGGTCGATCGGCGCCTGGCCGATGACCGACAGCAGCGCGGCCTCCGCTGCTGCCGTATCCGCGCCATCACGCAGGGCAATGTCGCATGCCACGCCGTCTGCCAGCCAGTAAAGCCCGGAGGCTTGAACGGCTGCCGCGGCTGCTTCACCCAGGGCGGGCGTCAGAACAGGGTTTGACGGATGGGCGATGAGCGTGGCAACGAGAGCCATATGAAGTTTGACCTTTTGGAAGATACGGACGCCGTTCTGATAACGGGGCCGACGGCCAGCGGCAAGTCCGCGCTTGCCGTCGAGGTGGCGAAGCATGTCGGCGGCGTCGTCATCAATGCCGACAGCATGCAGGTTTACGACACCTTGAAAGTGCTGACGGCGCGGCCGTCCGAGGAGGACATGCAGGGGGTGCCGCATTTCCTTTACGGACATGTTCCGGCGACGAGGACGTATTCCACTGGCGAGTGGCTGCGGGAGGTGACGCCGCTCCTGGAGACGCTGAAGGGCGAAGGGCGGATGCCGGTGATCGTCGGCGGCACCGGGCTCTATTTCAAGGCGCTGACCGGCGGCCTGTCGGACATGCCGGAAATTTCCCAGGACACCCGTTGTGCCGTGCGGCTGCGGCTGAGGGAGCAGGGTGCACCGGCGCTGCATGCCGCGCTTTCCGAACGTGATCCGGAGGCGGCGAGGTCACTGCAGCCCACCGACGGCCAGCGGATCGTTCGTGCGCTCGAGGTGCTGGAGGAGACGGGAACGTCGCTGCTTGCCTTCCAGGAACGTCGCGGGCCGTTGATCGTTGATCCGGCGCGGGCGACGAAACTCGTTGTGCTTCCCGACCGGGCGGTGCTGCACGAGCGGATCAATCAGCGTTTCCAGCGGATGATGGAGAGTGGCGCGCTGGACGAGGTGAGGGCGCTGCTGGCGAAGGAGCCCGCAGCCGATGCGCCCGTGATGAAGGCGATCGGCGTTCGCGAGATTGCCGAGATGCTCGAGGGGCGGATGACGCCAGACGAGGTGGTGGAGCGCTGTTCGGCACTGACCCGCCAGTATGCCAAGCGCCAGATGACATGGTTCCGCAACCAGATGGACCAGACCTGGCGACGGGTGAACTAGGCGAGCAGGCGGCGCTCGCTCAATCCTTGTCGTAGAGGCTGCTCAAGGGTTTGCGGAGCAAGCTTTCGCGCAACGATCCTTCACGGCGAAGAAGCGGGTTCGGGCGCGGCGCGATCTCCGGCTGGGCAGGGCGCTGGAACACCGGCTGCGGGTCCGGCATGCGCTCGCGGCGCAGATCGGCGTAGCGATCGGGGCGTGGCGCTGGAGCGGGCTCCGCCGATGTCCGCGGCAGCATGTCGGGCCGGTAGGGTTCCGGCTGGCTCTGGCGGGGAGGCGCAGGTGCTGCCGGGTTGGCCGTCACATGGCCGTTCGCGCGAAGCTCCCGCTCCCAACGCTCCAGTTCCGCATCCTTCTCCTGGCCGTAGTCATCAACTTCGTCGCCCGTTGCGGAACCGTCCTGCGGCGCCACGGTCGCAGCAGTATAGCTCTGCTGGAAAGATGAGATGTCGGGGCCGTTTACTGCGCGCATGCGGGCGACGACGGTTCGAAGATCCACCGTGTCCGGCGTTTCGTCGGAACCCTTGTCCAGCGCGCCATTCGCCTTGGGAAGGTATTTTTTCTCCACCCGCGCGAATTTCATGCGCATCGGGACAGAGATTGCTTCGCCGAAGGCAATCGCCTCGCCATTGCCGATGGACGACAGGAAGCTGGTGGTGGAGATCGAGGAATTCGGGATCGCCGACTTGATGATGTCCTGGTCGACATCGTTCGACAGGCGCATCGCAAACACTGTCGAGCACTGCGACAGGATAGTCTGGTCGAGTTCGCCCGGGCGCTGGGTGATCACGCCAAGCGAAACGCCGTATTTGCGGCCTTCCTTGGCGATGCGAGCGATGGCCTGGCGTGTCGGGAAAAAGCCGAGATTCGGGTCCGCCGGCACGTAACGGTGCGCTTCTTCGCACACAACGAGCATGTGGATCGCGCCATTGCTCCAAAGCGCAAGCTCAAAGGCCATGCGGCAGAGGATCGAGGCAACCGAATTGACGACTTCCGACGGGATCCCCGAGAGCTGGAAGGTCGAGATCGGGCGATCGCCGCCGGGAATGCGGAAGATATGCGCGATGGTCTCCATGATCGTGTCATTGATCGTGTTGTTGGAGAACATGAAGTGGTAGCGCGGATCGTTGATCGCCGACATGATGCGCATCTTGAGCGAGCGCAGGAATGGCTTTTCGCCACGGCCTTCGAGCCGCCCAATACGCTCGTCGATGAGCGCCAGGAGATCAGCCATGCGATACGGAACGGGCGTATCGGCAGTGAGCGAGCTCTTTTCAGTGGCGCGGCGCATCAGGCTTGAATCACTGCCGCGGAATGCGCGCTTGGCCTCGGGAATGAGGTCGCGCAGGATGTCCAGCTCTTCGGCCACGCCCGGGCGACCGCGAAACAGTACCTCGGCGAACTCCTCAAGCCGCATCAGCCAGAAGGGAAGATCGAGCGTATCCGTATCGATGACGACGGCATGATCAGGGAAGGCAGCCGCAAATTCGTTGTGCGGATCGAGAATCAGTACCCGCAGCTTGGGATCCGCTTCCACCGCCTTGTGCAGCAGCAGCGAGACGGCCGTCGACTTGCCGACGCCGGTGGAGCCGACGATCGCAAAATGCTTCGACAGCATGGACGGAATATGGATCGCGGCGTCGACGTTTTCGTCCTGCGTCAGCTTTCCGATGACGCAGGTGTCGTTCAGGCCGCTGTCATAGATGCGCAGGAGGTCCGCTGCGCGGATGCGGTGGGCGACGGCGCCAAGGTAAGGGTAACGCGAAATGCCGCGCGAAAACTCGTCGCGTCCCTCGCCATTCTTGCGCACTTCGCCGAGCAGTTCGCATTCGATGCGGAACTGGGTGTTGCTGCCCTCGTTCCAGGCGCGGTCATCGGCTTCCATGCCGAAGGCAAGGGCGACGACGCGGTTTTGTCCGACGCTGATGGAAATCAGTCGGCCGACCGACCAGAGTTCGGTCAGGTCGGTATCGCCATGTTCGGCAACTGCGGAAATCGTGGCATGCGAGCCGTTGCAGGCAACGACACGTCCGAGGAGGCGGTTTCCCGAGCTCTGGATGTCGCGGCGGTCCTGCTCTCCGGCGGACGCGGAACGTTGTAGGTCGTTATTCAGCAACATCTCCCCCTTGTCGGGGTTGGCGGGTTTGCTCGACGTATGGGCGATATGTAACTTGTGACCCTTAATAACTGGTGTAGCGATCTCGGCTCTTGTGAGCGGAATTGCAGCAAAATCATCATCATGCGAAATTTTCGTGCGTCGCAGCGTTGACGAATGTCCCTAATCTGTCTAACACTCCGCCCCATGAAATTTTCGATCGCTCTTATTGTGGTGGGAACGCGCATGGGCAGGACGGTGTAACCGTCCGGCGTTAGCCACCCATGCGCGGAAAGACAGGCTCCTCAAGGGGCCTTTTTTTATGCCTTTAATCCGGCTCAGGGGAGCCGCCGGTAAAAATCCAGCAGCGAATGGACGAGAACAATGACCGATGACAGCAACAGGATGACAGGCGCGGAGATCGTATTGCGTGCGCTGAAGGACAACGGCGTCGAGCATATCTTCGGATATCCGGGCGGCGCCGTACTTCCGATCTACGACGAGATCTTCCAGCAGGACGAAATCCAGCACATCCTTGTTCGCCACGAGCAGGGTGCCGGCCATGCTGCCGAAGGTTATGCCCGCTCCACCGGCAAGGTCGGCGTCATGCTGGTTACCTCCGGTCCGGGCGCGACCAATGCCGTTACGCCGCTGCAGGACGCGTTGATGGACAGCATCCCGCTCGTCTGCCTCACCGGCCAGGTTCCGACCACGCTGATTGGCTCGGATGCCTTCCAGGAATGCGACACGGTTGGCATCACCCGCCCGTGCACGAAGCACAACTGGCTGGTCAAGGACGTCAACGAGCTTGCCGGCATCATCCACGAGGCCTTCCGTATCGCCCAGACCGGTCGCCCGGGCCCGGTTGTCGTCGATATCCCGAAGGACATCCAGTTCGCGACCGGTACCTATACGCCGAAGCCGGAAACGGCGGCCAATATCAGCTATCAGCCGAAAACCAAGGGTGACCTTGAAGCCATCCAGGCAGCCGTTGAACTGATGGCGACCGCACGTCGGCCGATCCTCTACACCGGCGGTGGCGTCATCAACTCCGGTCCGGAAGCCTCCAAGCTGCTGCGTGAACTGGTTGAGCTGACCGACTTCCCGATCACCTCCACGCTGATGGGTCTCGGCGCCTATCCGGCGTCTGGTCCCAACTGGCTCGGCATGCTCGGCATGCACGGCTCCTACGAAGCGAACATGGCGATGCACAGCTGTGACGTCATGGTCTGCATCGGTGCACGCTTCGATGACCGCATCACCGGTCGTCTGAATGCCTTCTCGCCCAACTCCCGCAAGGTCCACATCGACATCGACCCGTCGTCGATCAACAAGAACGTCCATGTCGATATCCCGATCATCGGTGATGTCGGTACTGTTCTGGAAGACATGGTCCGCGTATGGCGTGCCCGCACGGCAAAGCCGGCCAAGGCGCAGACGGAAGAATGGCGCAGCGACATCGAGCGCTGGCGCGCGCGCAAGAGCTTCTCCTACAAGCATTCGACCGACGTCATCATGCCGCAATATGCGCTTGAGCGGCTGAATGCGCTGTCGCGCGGACGCAATACCTTCATCACGACCGAAGTCGGCCAGCACCAGATGTGGGCGGCACAGTTCATTGAGTTCGACGAGCCGAACCGCTGGATGACCTCGGGCGGTCTCGGCACGATGGGCTACGGCTTCCCGGCTGCACTCGGCGTGCAGGTTGCGCATCCGGATGCGCTGGTCATCGACGTTGCCGGTGACGCTTCGATCCAGATGTGCATCCAGGAAATGTCGACCGCGATCCAGTACAACCTGCCAGTCAAGATCTTCATCCTGAACAACCAGTACATGGGCATGGTGCGCCAGTGGCAGCAGTTGCTGCACGGCAACCGCCTGTCGAACTCCTACACGGAAGCCATGCCGGACTTTGTGAAGCTGGCGGAAGCCTATGGCGCGGTCGGCATGTATTGCGATGATCCGAAGGAACTGGACGGCAAGATCGAAGAGATGATTGCGGTCAAGAAGCCGGTGATCTTCGATTGCCGCGTCGCGAACCTTGCCAATTGCTTCCCCATGATCCCATCGGGTAAAGCGCATAACGAAATGCTGTTGCCGGACGAGGCGACGGATGAAGCCGTTGCCACGGCCATCGATGCCAAGGGTCGCCAGCTCGTCTAAGGACGGGCCGTCGCTCTTCAACCAGATACTGAGGAACCGGATCCAACATCATGAATGCGCATCAGCAACCGACGGGATCAGCATATTTCATCGCGCCGGAAACGGCCAAGGCCGAAAGCCACACGCTTTCCGTTCTCGTCAACAACGAGCCGGGTGTACTTGCCCGCGTCATCGGCCTGTTTTCCGGCCGTGGCTACAACATCGAAAGCCTGACGGTTTCGGAAACGGAGCATGAGGCGCATCTGTCGCGCATCACCATCGTCACCCGTGGCACGCCTTCGGTGCTCGAGCAGATCAAGGCCCAACTCGATCGCCTCGTGCCGGTTCACCGGGTGGTGGACCTGACGGTGCGCGCGCGTGAACAGGGCCAGGAGCGCCCGATCGAACGCGAAGTGGCATTGCTGAAGGTTGTCGGCACCGGTGAACGCCGCGCCGAAACGCTGCGCCTGGCCGACGCCTTCCATGCGAAGGTGGTGGATGCCACCGTGGAGCACTTCATCCTGGAGATCACCGGCAAGTCGTCAAAGATCGACCAGTTCGTGGCGGTGCTGAAGCCGCTCGGGCTGATCGAAGTCTGCCGCACGGGGATCGCAGCGATGAACCGCGGGCAACAGGGAATGTAACGCGCGTCAGGCTGAGGACGGCAGATGGACAAAGACTGGCTTCCTCAGCCTGGAACGCGCCTTGGCGCCACATTCTATGTTCGCCGGTCCCAGCCATGGCTGAGCCACTATTTCGGCATCGACCGGCTTGACGCGACCCTGGCGCCCGGCATCGGCGGGGTCGTATTATGGGGCGGACGCATTCCCGCAAAGACGGCGCGCGCCATTGCGAAGCTGCGCGGGTTGCCGTCCTGGTACCTGGAGGACGGGTTCCTTCGGTCGGTCGGGCTCGGCAAGGAAAATACCTTGCCGATTTCCATCCAGATCGATGACCTTGGCATGCCTGTCGATGCGTCGCGGCCGTCACGTCTGGAGGTGTTGATTGCTGCCTCTGCGGGCATGAATTTCGGAGGACTTGGCTCCGAAATCCGGGCGGCGCTGATCCGCGAGAAGCTTTCCAAATACAACAACCTGCCGCACCGCTCGCCAAAGCTTGAAGCCACCACCCGCCGCCGCGTGCTGCTGGTGGACCAGGTCTACGGCGATGTTTCCGTGCCGATGGCTGGCGGCTCGGCGGCGAGTTTCGAGCGCATGCTGCAGGACGCGGTTGCCAGCGACATGCAATGCGTGGTGCGCACCCATCCGGATGTGATGGCGGGTTTCCGCAAGGGTTACCTGACGGAACAGGCGCGCCGGACGCCGGGTGTCGTGGTGACTGCCGAGCCCGTCTCCGTTGCGTCGATGCTCGAGGTGATCGACGAGGTGTGGACGGTTTCAAGCCAGATGGGCCTCGATGCGTTGATCCGCGGGACACCGGTGCGGTGTTATGCGGCGCCATCCTACGCCGGGTGGGGCCTGACCGACGACCACTTCGAAGGGAAATCACGGGTCGTGGCGAGGCGGCGCAGGGCGAGGCCTTCCATCGACCAATTGGTGGCCGCCGCTTTCAGCCTCTACCCGTGCTACCGCGATACCAACGGCTGGCGGGAAATCGACGTGTTCACGGCGATCGAAACACTGGCCGCAGAGCGCCGCCAGATGAACCTCGACTAGATCATTTCCAGCGGCGTCTTGCGCTCTGGCGGCGGGAAAGCTGCATCGAGCGCCAACCAGTCATCGTCGCTCAGATCAAGCTCTGCCGCCTCTGCATTTTCCTCGACGCGGTGTGGACTGGCCGACTTCGGAATGGCGATCACGCCGTCTCTCTCGAGCAGGAAGGCAAGCGCCACCTGCGCCGGCGTTGCCTGGTAAGCCTTGGCGATGCGGATCAGTTCTGGGCTTTTGGCAAGCCGGCCCTGTTCGATCGGCGAATAGGCCATGACCGGGATGCCGCGTTCCTGGCACCAAGGGAGGAGGTCGTATTCGATGCCGCGCCGCGACAGGTTGAAGAGCACCTGGTTTGCCGCACAATTCTCGCCGCCGGGCACGGCCGTCAGTTCCTGCATGTCGTCGAGGTGGAAGTTCGATACGCCCCAGGCGCCGATCTTGCCGGATTGGCGAAGCGCCTCGAAGCCGGCAACCGTTTCCGCCAGCGGATGCTCGCCGCGCCAATGCAGGAGGTAAAGATCAAGACGATCGGTCTTGAGACGCTTGAGGCTGCGTTCGCAGGCTTCGACCACGCCCTGGCGGCTGGCGTTCCAAGGATAGACCTTGCTGACGAGGAAGACTTCGTCGCGGCGGCCCTCGATCGCAGCGCCGGTAATCTTTTCGGCGCCGCCTTCGCCATACATCTCGGCCGTGTCGATCAGCGTCATGCCCAGATCGAGCCCGCGCCGCAGGCTTTCGATCTCGATCTGGGCCTTGGCGGGATCCTCGCCCATCATCCAGGTGCCGAGCCCAATGGCGGGAACGGTGGCGCCGCCGGGTAGTGCAACAGTCGGAATCTCAGCCATGATGGAACTCGTTTTTTTATGGGTGGCGCATTGGTCAAGACATAACGCATTGCCAAGCGCTTCCAAGTTCTTCTTGAACAGCGCCGGCAACAATCCTATGACGCAGCACGGCCATCCGCTAAACGAGATGGCAGTAACAACGGGACCCTTGGCATCGAAGGAGTATGCATGCCGCTGGAAACATTTCTGGCTCTCGTCCTGTTTGCCTTCACGACATCCATCACGCCAGGGCCGAACAACATGATGCTTTTTGCATCCGGTGTGAATTTCGGTTTCGCCCGCACGGTGCCGCATATGCTGGGAATCGGCGTCGGGTTCTTTACGCTGCTGATCGGCGTGGGCTTCGGGCTCGGCGCCCTGCTGCAGACGGTGCCGATCGTGTACACCATCCTGAAATTCGCTGGCGGTGCCTATCTTCTGTGGATCGCCTGGAAGATCGGCAGCTCCCGCACGCTCTCCGACGGCAAGGCCGGCGCGCAGCCGATGAGCTTCCTTGCGGCTGCCGCGTTCCAGTGGGTCAACCCGAAGGCATGGGTAATGGCCGTGACCGCCATGGCGACCTATACCAATCCGGACGCCTACTGGATGACGGTGCTGCTGGTCGGGGTCGCCTTTGCACTCGTCAACGTGCCGAGTGTTTCTACCTGGGCCGGGTTCGGCTCGGCTTTGCGCGAATGGCTCTCTGTTCCGGCACGCCTGAAATGGTTTAACATCACCATGGCCGTGCTGCTGGTTGCGAGCCTCTGGCCCATGCTGAAGTGAGGGAACGTCCTATGTCGGGTGACCATCATCATTCCCACGATCATGATCATCACCATGATCACGAACATGGTCACTCCCACGGGCACGACCACCATCACGACAACCGCTACAGCGACATGCAGGCGCGGGTGAAGGCACTGGAAACGGTGCTGGTGCAGAAGGGTCTGATTGATCCGGCGGCGATCGACGCCATTGTCGAGACCTACGAGACCAAGATCGGTCCGCGCAACGGCGCCCGCGTCGTCGCCAAGGCCTGGACGGATGAAAAGTTCGCGCAGTGGCTGAAGGAAGACGCGACAGCCGCGATCGCCAGCCTTGGTTATACCGGTCGCCAGGGCGAGCATATGCGCGCCGTGTTCAACACGCCGGAGACGCACAATCTCGTCGTCTGCACGCTCTGTTCCTGTTATCCATGGTCCGTGCTTGGCCTGCCGCCGATGTGGTACAAGGCGCCGGCCTATCGGTCGCGTGCGGTCATCGATCCGCGCGGCGTGCTTGAGGAGTTCGGCCTGAGGCTGCCGGAGACCAAGAAGATCCGGGTCTGGGATTCCACGGCTGAACTTCGCTACCTCGTCATTCCGGAGCGCCCGGACGGCACCGAGGCGCTGAGCGAAGAGGAACTGGCCGCACTCGTCAGCCGCGACTCGATGATCGGTACGGCGGTTGCCGGAGCACCACGATGAACGGCCCGCATGACCTTGGCGGACAGATGGGCTTTGGACCTGTCGCGCCGGAAAAGAACGAGCCGTATTTCCACGCCGAGTGGGAAAAGAGGGCGCTCGGGATCACTTTGTCCTGCGGCGCCTTCGGTGCCTGGTCGATTGATGAAAGCCGGCATGCGCGCGAAAAGATCCCACCGGCCGAATACCTGTCCGCCAGCTACTACGAGATCTGGACGCGTGCTCTTGAGGAGCTTCTGGAGCGACACGGCTTTGCGACGCGTGCCGAGATTGATGCCAGCGTCAAGCTGACCGAACCGGCGACGCCGAAGCGCATCCTGAAGGCGGACATGGTGCCGGCTGTATTGGCCAAGGGCGGACCGTGTGATCGGCCGGTGGAGACGCAACCTCTGTTCCGGCCGGGCGACAAGGTGCGCACGAGGAACTTCAACCCGGAGACCCATACCCGGCTGCCGCGATACGCGCGCGCCAAGACCGGTGTGGTCGAGGCGGTTCAGGGCTCCTTCGTTTTCCCGGACGAAAACGCCCATGGGAAGGGCGAAAACCCGCAATGGGTTTATACCGTGGTGTTCGATGCCGGTGAAATCTGGGGCGAGGGCGCCGACCCGATGTTGACCGTGTCGATCGATGCCTGGGAGAGTTATCTTGAGCACCTGTGAAACCACGTCACCGCTTGTTCAGTCCGTCGGGCTGCCGAAGTCACCGGAAGGTGCGCCGGTCTTTCCCGAACCATGGGCGGCCGAGGCCTTTGCCATGACCGTGCACCTGCACGAACGGGGCCTGTTCAGTTGGAGTGAATGGGCCGAGGCGCTGTCGACCGAGGTGCACCGAGCGGGCCGCGCCGAGGATGGAAGCGACTACTTTGACTGCTGGATCGCCGCGCTTTCGGGTCTTCTGGCTGCCAAGGGGCTGGCGGATGAGGAGACTATACTTGCCCTGCAGCACAGCTGGCAGCGCGCTGCGGAGGCGACGCCGCATGGCAGGCCGATCGAACTCGCCAACGATCCGCTGCTTGCATCTCAACAAGCTTGATTCCGCTTTCGTTCTTTTTTGGTTGCGATTCGCGTCCGAATCCTGCCAAGTCCGGCCATGCAATTTGCTCCCCAACAGGATGAGGCTCTCAAGGCCGTTTCACGCTGGCTGAAGGATGGCCGCAGCCAGGTTTTTCGCTTGTTCGGTTATGCCGGCACGGGCAAGACGACGCTTGCCAAGCACTTTGCCGAGCATGTGGATGGCGAGGTGCTGTTCGCGGCCTTTACCGGCAAGGCGGCGCAGGTGCTGCGGTCGCGTGGCGCCCGTAATGCCAAGACGATCCACTCGCTGATCTATCGCCCACGCGGCGAGGAGGCGGTCGAGGACGAGGAAACCGGCAAGACGTCCATCTCGCCGATGTTCTCGATCAACCGGCAAAGCCCGCTCGCCAAGGCGGCGCTGATCATCATCGACGAATGTTCGATGGTGGACGAGGCGCTGGGCAAGGACCTGATGAGCTTCGGCACGCCGATCCTGGTGCTTGGCGATCCGGGACAGCTTCCGCCGGTTACCGGCGGCGGGTTCTTTACCGAGCAGGAGCCGGACTACCTTCTCACTGATATTCATCGCCAGGCCCGCGACAACCCGATCATCCAACTCGCCATGAATGTGCGCGAGGGCAAGGAGATCATGTATGGCGACTACGGCAAGGCCCAGGTGATCTCGCGCAACGAGGTGACGCAGCAACTGGTGCTGGAGGCGGACCAGGTTCTGGTGGGCACCAACAAGACCCGCAAGCGCTACAACCAGCGTCTTCGCGAGTTGAAGGGCTTTACCGCGGATTATCCGCAGTCAGGCGACAAACTGGTCTGCCTGCGCAACGATCAGGTGAAGGGGCTGTTGAACGGCTCGCTGTGGCAGGTGATGAGTTCGTCGCGCGAGACGGTGAAGCCCGGCATCAACCTGATGATCCGCCCGGAAGACGACGACATGGATCGTGGTGCGGCCAAGATCAAGCTCCTGAAGCAGGCGTTCGAGACCGATGAAGAGATTCCGTGGACAACGCGCAAGCGTTACGACGAGTTCGACTACGGCTATGCGCTGACGGTGCACAAGGCGCAGGGCTCGCAGTGGAACAACGTGGTCCTATTCGATGAAAGCTGGGCTTTCCGCGATACCCGCGAGCGCTGGCTTTATACGGCGATCACCCGTGCGGCCGATACGCTGACGGTGGTTCGCTGATTCTACAATGAGAAGAGGGCCCAAAAGGGTGGATGCAGCGGAATCTGGTGCAGCCACAGGTTGTCGTGGTGCAAGATCCGTGGGAATGGGGCTGCGGTGCCTTGTGCTGCAGAAAAACAACAGAATTCGCCGCATCCGCCGTCCCGCCGCCAATGGCTTCAACCGCGAATTCTGTTATTGGCAACTTACAGAAAATTGTTCCGATTGGTAGATCTTCGTTAACCTGAATTCTCGCCTGTAAAAACTCTTTATGAGTGTAATTCACGCAGGCGAATGGCGCCGGGTCAAAGCTTGATCTAGAACACTCCCCAATGCGCCTAAAGAGGGTGATCCCGATGCCAACCAAGCTTTCCGTCAATCTCAATGCCATCGCCATGCTGCGCAATCGACGCGACCTGCCATGGCCCAGCGTGGAGAATATCGGGCGGATTGCTTTAGAGGCCGGCGCGTCAGGGCTGACGGTTCATCCGCGACCGGACCAGCGGCATATCCGGTTCAGCGATCTTCCGGTGCTGCGTGCACTGATCGATGACGAGTTTCCGCAGGCCGAGTTCAACATCGAGGGTTATCCGAGCGAAGACTTCCTGCAACTTTGCGAAAAGACGGAGCCGGAACAGGTGACGCTGGTGCCGGATGATCCGAGCCAGGCAACCTCTGACCACGGCTTCGACTTCCGCGCGAGCGGCGAGATGCTGAAGCCGATCGTGGCGCGCCTGAAGAGGGGCGGCATGCGGGTTTCGCTATTTGCCGATGGGGATGGCGATGTTGAAGCGGTGAAACTGGCTAAGGCGACTGGTGCGGACCGGATCGAGCTTTACACGGGTCCCTATGGCGGCTGCTTTGATGACGAGGAGAGGGCGCAACCCATTCTTCGCGACCTCGGTGCCACGGCGGATGCCGCGCGTGACGAAGGGCTGGAGGTGAATGCCGGGCACGACCTGACGGTCGCCAACCTTCCGGCGCTCGTGCGCCGTATCCCCTATCTGGCGGAAGTGTCGATCGGACACGGCCTGACGGCGGACGCGCTGGAATACGGGATGGCCGAAACCGTGCGGCGTTTCAGGCGCGCCTGCGGCCAGGACGTCTGATCGTCTCAGCCGGGCTCACGGTCTCAGGCGGCGACGCGTGCACCTTCGTGGTCGGCGAGCGCGAACCGAACGGCGGCGCAGGCATGAACCGCGGTTGAGTCGAGCCCCGGCAGCGGCAGGCTTTCGGGATCGAGCAGCAGGCAGATTTCCGTGCAGCCGAGAATGACGCTGTCGGCGCCTTGCGCCTTCGCCTTCTCGATCATCGCCAGCGCTCTGGCGCGGGAGGTATCGCTGACGGTGCCAGCGCAGAGTTCCCCGAAAATGATGTCGTGCATCGCTGCTCGGTCGTGCTCGTCGGGCACCATGATCTCGATGCCATGCTTGCGCATGCCATCTGCATAGAAGCCGTGCTCCATCGTGTAGCGGGTCGCGAGCAGGAGCGGTCGCTTCAGTTCGCGCGCCTGGAGAGCCTCGGCCGTCTCATCGATGATGTTGATGAGTGGAACGTCGACGGCCGCCTGGACCTCATCGGCGATCAAATGCATCGTGTTGGTGCAGATCAGCACGCAGTCGGCGCCGGCCTGGGCAAGCTTACCGGCGCTCGCTGCAAGATGCGCCGCGGCGAGATCCCATCGACCCGCCTTCTGCAGTTCAACGACCTCCGAAAAGTTCACGGAATGCAGCAGGATATCGGCTGAGGCGAGGCCGCCGAGGCGGTCCCGCACCATCTCGTTGATCAGGCGATAATAGACCGCGGTGCTTTCAAAGCTCATTCCGCCAATCAAGCCGATGCGACGCATATGTTCTCCAAACAGAAGCGAAATTAGAATGATTGTCTAATTATCGCTTTCTGATTGGAAAAGCAATCCTGCCACTATTGTCCGGTGGCCAGCGCATCCCGGTGGGCCGCCAGGAAGTCCTTGAGTGACTGTGGCTCTCTGCCCGTCAAGGCGTTGAAGTCGTTGGTGACGAGATCAAAATAGCCGGCACGGACATTTGCATCGGCGGAAACCAGCATCTTCACGACGAAGTCGGGGAGGCCCGCGCCTGCCAGCCCCTGCGCCAGTTGTTCATCGCTCACAGGCACGACCTCAAGCGGCTTTCCGGTTGCTTCTGTCACAAGCGATGCGATCTCGTGAGCATTCAAAGACCGCGAGCCGGTGAGAGTGAGGATCCGGTTTTCCGCAGCCGGTCTGGCGAGCGCTGCGGCCGCAGCACGGGCGCAGTCGTCGCGCGAGATGTTGGTGATGCGGCCGTCGCCCATTGCGGTGAACCACTTTCCAACCTGGAGGTTGTGCGGCATGCCCATCAGGTAGTTGTCGTGGTACCAGGCGTTACGCAGGATGGTATAGGCAAGGCCGCTCTGCTGGATCGCCTTTTCGGTGCCAAGATGATCGGGTGCGAAACTGACGAGCGATCGGTCCGGGTTCGGCATCGAGGTGTAGACAAGGTGCCTGACGCCCGCGCTGGTGGCGGCGGATACTGCGGCCTGGTGCTGCTTCAGGCGCCCGCCAGGCGTTGCAAGATCATCGGTCGAAATCAGCAGCACGCGCTCCACGCCGGCAAAAGCCGAGGCCAGACCCTCGGCGTCGTTGAAGTCCACCCGGCGGATCTCGACGCCCTTTGCCGCAAGGTCTGAAAGCTTGGACAGATCGCGGCTGCCGGCAATCAGATCGGCAGGCGCAACCTGTTCCGTTTCCAGCAGGTGGTGAATGACGGCGCGACCAAGATGGCCAGCGGCACCGGTGACGAGAAGCTTGGGCATGTGAATTCCTCTGGTGGAAGGATTGAACCTTGAAGATGCTCTCAAAAAGAGACCAGCACTACAATAGTGATTGACCGCCTTCGGTAAAGGAGGCAGGTTTTCGGCACATCGTTTCCTCAAAGGAACCACCTGCCTTGTCCAGCAAGCTACTTCAGGCGGAGTCACAAACTAGTGGGGCGTGCGGCAACAGCGCGTCCGACATGAGCAATTGCCCGGTTCGGGACGTGATGGACCGGATTGCCGGCAAGTGGTCAACACTGCTTCTGGAGGCGCTGGCGCAGCGGCCTTATCGCTTCGGCGAACTGCGGCGTCTCGTGCCGGATATTTCCCAGCGCATGCTGACGCAGACGCTTCGCGACCTGCAGCGCGATGGATATATCGACAGGCAGGTGTTCCCGACAAAGCCGCCGAGCGTCGAATACAGGATGACAGATCTCGGGCATTCGCTGTTTCAGCCGCTCGCCCAGGTCCTTCTGTGGGCTGAACAAAATCACGCCTCGGTCAAGGCCGCGCGGCAGCGATACGACGAGAGCGAACTCGCCCGCAACTGACCAGCCATTTTGCTTTTTGCCGGTGGATCGCTATATGGGCTCCGCCGTTCCGTGCGCCGTTGAAGGAGAATCCGATGACCGCCTATGACTACGATCTGTTTGTGATTGGGGGCGGGTCCGGAGGGGTGCGGGCAGGCCGCGTGGCTGCTTCGCTCGGCAAGCGGGTTGCGATCGCCGAAGAATATCGCTTCGGCGGCACATGCGTCATCCGAGGCTGCGTGCCCAAGAAGCTTTTCGTTTATGCCTCGCAATATCACGAGCATTTTGAGGATGCCGCCGGTTATGGCTGGCAGGTGGGCGAGAGCAGCTTCGACTGGAAGAAGCTGATTGAGGCCAAGGACAAGGAAATCACCCGGCTCGAAGGCCTCTACCGCAAGGGGCTGGAGAACAACAAGGCGCAGATCTTCGAGAGCCGCGCCGAACTCGTGGATGCGCATACCATCCGCATCGTCAGTACCGGCCAGACGGTGACTGCCGACAGGATCGTGATCGCGACAGGGGGCACGCCCAATCCGCATGCGGCGCTGCCGGGCCACGAGCTTTGCATCTCCTCCAACGAAGCCTTCCATCTGCCGGAACTGCCGCGTTCGATCCTGATCGCCGGCGGCGGTTATATCGCCGTCGAGTTCGCCAATATCTTCCACGGTCTTGGGGTCGACACGACGCTGATCTATCGCGGCAAGGAAATCCTCTCGCGTTTCGACCAGGACATGCGACAGGGACTGCATAAGGCGATGGTGGAGAAGGGCATCAAGATTGTGCTCACCGATGTCATCGAAGAGGTTTCCAAGGCGCCTGAAGGCGGGTTGAGCGCGCACACGTTGTGTGGCGCGACGATCAATGCCGATGTCGTGATGCTGGCGCTTGGTCGCGATCCGAACACGCAAGGGCTGGGCCTTGAGGCGGCAGGGGTCGAGGTGAACGAACGGGGCGCGATCGTCGTCGACAAATACTCCCGCACCAGCGTGCAGCATATCTACGCGCTCGGCGACGTCACCGATCGGGTACAACTGACGCCGGTCGCAATCCATGAGGCAATGTGCTTCATCGAGACCGAGTACCGCGGCAATCCGACGGCACCCGACCACGACCTCATCGCAACAGCGGTTTTCTCGCAGCCGGAAATCGGCACCGTTGGGCTTTCCGAGGAAGAGGCTGCCAAGCGTTACGAGGAGCTTGAGATCTACCGCGCCGAGTTCCGGCCGATGAAGGCGACGCTTTCGGGCCGTGCGGAAAAGATGATCATGAAGCTGGTCGTGGATGCCGCAAGCCGGAAGGTACTCGGCGCCCATGTGCTTGGCGACGACGCTGGCGAGATGGCGCAGTTGCTTGGCATCTCGTTGAAGGCCGGCGTCACCAAGGACGATTTCGACCGCACAATGGCCGTTCACCCGACGGCGGCGGAGGAGTTCGTCACCATGTATAGCCCGTCCTATCGGGTGAAGAACGGCGAGCGCATCTAACGTTTATCCAGCACGCACTGACGGTCCGCAGCGTCTAGGCAAACGAGTCGTTAAGGTTTATAAGCCGCCTCAATTTCGAGGAAGGCGACCTCGGCGCTTTACGCCGTGGCGGAACTAGGTGAGTGAGATGGCACAGAACTGGACCCCAAACAGTTGGCGGCAGAAGCCGATCCAGCAGGTCCCGGAATATCCGGATGCAGCGGCGCTGGCCGCGACGGAAGCGCAACTCGCAACGTTTCCGCCGCTGGTTTTTGCCGGTGAAGCCCGCCGCCTGAAGAAGCAGCTTGCCAATGTCGCGGAAGGCAATGCCTTCCTTCTGCAGGGCGGTGACTGCGCCGAGAGCTTTGCCGAGCACGGCGCGGACAATATCCGCGACTTCTTCCGCTCCTTCCTGCAGATGGCGGTCGTTCTGACCTATGGTGCGCAGCTTCCTGTCGTAAAGGTCGGCCGCATTGCCGGACAGTTCGCCAAGCCGCGCTCGTCGAATGTCGAAGTGCAGGGCGGCGTGGAACTGCCGTCCTACCGTGGTGACATCATCAACGGCATCGACTTCACGCCGGAGTCGCGCATTCCGGATCCCGAGCGGCAGATGATGGCGTATCGCCAGTCTGCGGCAACGCTCAACCTGCTGCGCGCCTTCGCCATGGGTGGCTATGCGAACCTCGAGAACGTCCACAAGTGGATGCTCGGCTTCGTGAAGGATAGCCCGCAGGCTGAACGCTACCGTAAGCTCGCTGATCGCATCAGCGAGACGATGGACTTCATGCATGCGATCGGCATTACGGCGGAAAACCAGCCGAGCCTGCGCGAGACCGACTTCTTCACCAGCCACGAAGCGCTGCTGCTGGGTTATGAAGAAGCGCTGACCCGCGTCGACTCGACCTCGGGCGACTGGTACGCGACTTCGGGCCACATGATCTGGATCGGCGACCGAACCCGCCAGCTCGATCACGCGCATGTCGAATATTTCCGCGGCATCAAGAACCCGATCGGCCTGAAGTGCGGCCCGTCACTGCAGCCGGACAACCTGATCGAGTTGATCGATACGCTGAACCCGACCAACGAAGCCGGGCGCCTGACGCTGATTTGCCGTTTCGGTTACGACAAGGTGGCCGACAACCTGCCGAAGCTGATCCGCGCCGTCGAGCGCGAGGGCAAGAAGGTGGTCTGGTCCTGCGACCCGATGCACGGCAACACGATCACGCTCAACAGCTACAAGACGCGTCCGTTCGAGCGGGTGCTGTCGGAAGTGGAAAGCTTCTTCCAGATTCACCGCGCCGAAGGCACGCATCCGGGCGGCATCCATATCGAGATGACCGGCAAGGACGTGACGGAATGCACCGGTGGCGCACGCGCCGTCAGCGCCGACGACCTGCACGACCGCTACCACACGCATTGCGACCCGCGTCTCAACGCCGATCAGGCGCTTGAACTGGCCTTCCTGCTCGCCGAGCGCATGAAGAGCGGTCGCGATGAAAAGCGGATGGTCGTCAACGGCTAAGCCCCGACGCATCAAAGACGACACAAAGGCTGGCGGAGACGCCGGCCTTTTTTTCATGCCTCCTGATGGGGTCTCCACTCGGTGATGCGAAGAATCTGCGCGACCACATTGCCCGTTTTTTATGAGGGCGCTACACCGGAAGCATGACTCAGGACATCGCCCAGACCTTCCGTATCGCCATTGCTCAACTCAACCCGACGGTCGGCGATATCGCCGGCAATCTGGCACTCGCGCGCGAAGCCCGGCGCGATGCGGCACGGGAAGGGGCAGATATCGTTCTCTTCACCGAATTGTTTATTTCGGGCTATCCGCCGGAAGACCTGGTGCTGAAACCAGCCTTCATCAAGCGGTGCTTTGACGCGGTGCAGGTGCTGGCCGCGGACACGGCGGATGGCGGTCCGGGCGTCATCATCGGTTTTCCTCGCCAGGACGAGAAGGGCCGCTTCAATTCTGTTGCGGTGCTCGACGGTGGCAAGATCATCGCGATCCGCGACAAGGTCGATCTTCCGAACTATGGCGAGTTCGACGAGAAACGCGTGTTCATTGCCGGCAACATGCCGGGGCCGGTGAACTACCGCGGCGTGCGGCTCGGCATCCCGATCTGCGAGGACATCTGGGGCGAACTCGGTGTGTGCGAAACGCTCTCGGAAAGTGGCGCCGAAATCCTCTTGGTGCCGAACGGCTCGCCCTATTACCGGGGAAAGGTCGATATCCGGCATCAGGTGGTGCTGAAGCAGGTGATCGAGACCGGCCTGCCGCTGATCTATGCGGCGCAGCTCGGCGGCCAGGATGAGCTGGTTTTCGATGGTGCGAGCTTTGCCTTCAACGCAGACAAGACGCTGGCTTTTCAGATGAGCCAGTTCGAACCTGCCGTTACGGTGACGGAATGGTGTCGCATCGGCGACAGCTGGTATTGCGCCCGCGGTCCGATGTCACGCATCCCGGAAAAGGAAGAGGCGGATTATCGCGCCTGCCTGCTCGGCTTTCGGGACTATGTCAACAAGAACGGCTTCAAGAGCGTGGTGCTCGGTCTCTCGGGCGGAATCGATTCCGCCATTTGCGCGGCGATTGCCGTCGATGCGCTCGGCGAGGAGCGGGTGCGCGCTGTGATGCTGCCGTATCGCTATACCTCCCAGGAGTCGCTGAAGGACGCGGCCGACTGCGCAAAGGCACTTGGCTGCCGCTATGACATCGTGCAGATCGCCGAGCCGGTCGACGGCTTCTCCTCGTCGCTTGCGGACCTCTTCGAAGGGACCGAGGAAGGCATTACCGAGGAGAACCTCCAGAGCCGCGCCCGCGGCACCATCCTGATGGCGATCTCGAACAAGTTCGGCTCGATGGTGGTCACCACCGGCAACAAGTCCGAGATGTCGGTGGGCTACGCCACGCTTTATGGCGACATGAACGGCGGCTTCAATCCGATCAAGGACCTCTACAAGATGCAGGTCTATGCCTTGGCGGCCTGGCGCAACGAGCACGTGCCGCCGACGGCGCTGGGGCCGTCGGGCGAGGTGATCCCGAAGAACATCCTCAGCAAGGCACCCTCCGCCGAGCTTCGCCCGAACCAGACGGACCAGGATTCGCTGCCGCCATATCCTGTGCTCGACGACATCCTCGAATGCCTGGTGGAGCTCGAGATGAGCACGGAGGAGATCGTGGCACGCGGGCACGACGTGGCGACCGTGCAACGGATCGAGCATCTGCTTTACCTTGCCGAATACAAGCGGCGGCAATCGGCGCCGGGTGTAAAGATCACCCGCAAGAACTTCGGGCGTGACCGCCGTTACCCGATCACCAACCGCTTCCGCGACAGGTAGAGGCATGGCAGCGCTCCGCAGTTCCATCGAGGTCTTCAACATCCGCACGCGCGAGCAGCGGGTGGTCTGGCAGACGCAGGCGCTGTTCGAGGCACCGAACTGGTCGCCGGATGGCCAGTACCTGATGCTGAACAGCGAGGGGCTGATTTACCGCTTGGCGCTTTCGGGTGATCCGGTGCCAGTCAAGGTCGATACGGGCTTTGCCACCCAATGCAACAACGACCATGGCATTTCGCCGGACGGAAGCCTGATCGCCATCTCCGACAAGGCCGAGTTCGGAAAGTCCGCGATCTATGTGTTGCCGTCCATCGGTGGTGCGCCGAAACTGGTGACCCGAAACCTGCCATCCTACTGGCATGGCTGGTCGCCGGATGGCGGAAGCTTCGCTTATTGCGGCATTCGCAACGACGAGTTCGATATCTACACGATCGGCATCAACGGCGGCGCGGAAAAGCGGCTGACCTTTGGCGAGGGCCGCAATGACGGACCGGACTATTCGCCGGACGGCACGTGGATCTATTTCAACTCGAGCAGGACGGGCTTGATGCAGATCTGGCGCGTTCCGGCAGAAGGTGGTGTCGCCGAGCGGATCACCAACAGCAATAGCGGCGACTGGTTTCCGCATCCGTCACCGAAGGGCGACAAGGTGGTCTTCATCTCCTACAAGCCGGACGTCTTCGACCATCCGCGGGACCAGCAGATCGAGGTCCGGCTGATGGACATGGACGGCGCCAATGTCGAGACGCTGTTCGAGGTGTTTGGCGGGCAGGGCACGATGAACTCGCCGAACTGGTCACCGGCTGGCGACGAGTTTGCGTACGTCCGTTACTTTCCCGTCTGACCTGCAACAAGGGTTATTGCAGCGGCTGCGGGCCGCCAAGGCGAGGATTAGCGAGGTCTATCTGTTGTTCGGGCAGGAAGATCGGCCCGACCATGCGAACCTTCTTGATCGGATCATATGGCCGCTCCGGGCCGGGAAGATTGACTGTCTCGGCAGCCGAGACGGCTTCGACCGGCGTCGTCGTGCGGAGATCAGTGATCGCCGAATATGCATCTTCCTTCGGAAGCGCGATGCCCTGCAGCTTGCGCCGCTCCCGCTCCACCGCCTGCAGGTCGGATGGAATGCAGGCGTTTTCGCGGATCGATACCAGCAGCGCTTCCCGTTCAGACGGGGGGTTCAGCCGCGCCTCTTCCCGTTCGGTGGTGATCCGTTGGCGTTCCGCTTCCAGTGCCCGAAGCTGGTCTTCCTTGTCCTTGCAGTCGGCCGCGCGATTTCCACCGATCACGACGATGCTGCCGCCGGCGCAATGGGCACGTCGCATCTCGATGCGCAGCGTGCGGATCTGGCTGCCGAGCAACGAAAGTTCCTGGGCATAGCGGCGTCGTTCAGCGGTATTCCCAATGACTTGCCGGGTGTTGTTCAACTGGTTGTAGAGCGCCGCGCAGGTCGCAATGTCCCTCGCAGACGCCGCGACGGGCGCGAGGAAAAGAAGAGCGGCGAGCATGGCGCGAGCGGGCATTGGGATGTCCGGCAGGATGTTCAAGGCACCGGCAGCATGGCCTGCGCCGGTTGATAATACTCTAATGCGCGACCGCGGCACTGGTGCCGCGGCCATACGATGGAGTTAAGGCACGACGCGGCCGATCGGCGGAGAGGCTTCGACCACGGCAAGTGCTGCCATGTTGACGACGCCACGCGACGTGACCGACGGCGACAGGATGTGGGCCGGCATGGCTGCACCGAGCAGGATCGGCCCGACATGCAGGGCGTCCGTCATGTTGCGAACGATGCCAAGAGAGATATTGGCAGCGTCGAGGTTCGGGAACACCAGGAGGTTCGCTTCGCCCGTCAGCGTGCTGTTCGGCATGGCGCGCTTGCGCAGCGTTTCGGACAGCGCCGAGCCACCCTGCATTTCACCGTCCACTTCGAGATCCGGCGCACGCTGGCGCACCAGCTTCAGGGCAGCGCGCATCTTCTGGGCGCTTTCCGAATCGCGCGATCCGAAGTTGGAATGGCAGATGAGTGCTGCCTTTGGCGTGATGCCGAAGCGGCGAATTTCTTCGGCCGCAAGAACCGTGATCTCGGCGATCTCCTGGGCGGACGGGTTGTAGTTCACGAAGGTGTCCGTGAAGAAGATCGCGCCGCGCTGAGAGATGATAAGGCTGAGGCCCGAGAAGGCGCAGACACCTTCGCGCCGGCCGATGATCTGCCGGACATCGGCGAGATGTTTGTCGTAGCGGCCTTCGACGCCGCAGATCAGCGCATCGGCATCGCCGCGCTTCACCGCAAGTGCACCGATGACGGTGGTGTTGGTGCGCACGATGGTGCGCGCAGCCTCCGGGTTGATCCCGTTGCGGCCGACGAGCGAGAAATACTCGTCGACATATTCACGGTAACGCGGATCGTCTTCCGGATTGACGACGGCGAAATCGGTTTCCGGGCGGATGCGAATGCCGAAGCGCTTCAGCCGCGCCTCGATGACCGAAGGACGGCCGATGAGGATCGGCGTCGCGGTTTTTTCTTCGAGCAGAACCTGGGCTGCGCGTAGAACGCGCTCGTCTTCGCCTTCGGCAAAGATCACCCGCTTCTTTTCGGCATCCTTGGCTGCCGCAAAGATCGGCTTCATGACGAAGCCGGAACGCCAGACAAACCGGTTCAACTGGTCGAGGTAAGCGTCGAAATCCTGGATCGGGCGCGATGCAACGCCGGTCTCGGCTGCAGCGCGGGCAACGGCCGGCGCGATGCGCAGGATGAGGCGCGGGTCAAACGGCGAGGGAATGAGGTAATCCGGACCGAAGATCGGGGTTTCGCCGGAATAGGCACGCGCGGCGACGTCGGAAACTTCTTCGCGGGCCAGCGCCGCAATCGCCTTCACGGCCGCCATCTTCATTTCTTCGTTGATCGTCGTTGCGCCGCAATCGAGCGCTCCGCGGAAGATATACGGGAAACAGAGGACGTTGTTGACCTGGTTCGGGAAGTCCGACCGGCCGGTGCAGATCATCGCATCCGGGCGCGCCGCACGGGCAAGCTCCGGCATGATCTCAGGCGTCGGATTGGCGAGCGCCATGATCAGCGGGTTGGGTGCCATGCGGGCCAGCAGTTCCGGCTTCAGAACACCGGCGGCAGACAGGCCGAGGAAAACGTCGGCATCGTCGATGCTTTCGGCGAGCACCCGCTTGTCGGACTTGTGGGCGTACACTTCCTTCCACTCGTCCATGAGCGTGTTGCGGCCGTCATAAACCAGGCCCTCGATGTCGTGGACCCAGATGTTCTCCTTCCTGGCGCCGAGCGAAACGAGGAGGTGAAGGCAGGCGAGCGCGGCAGCACCGGCGCCGGAGGTGACGATCTTGACGTCGGAGATCTTCTTGCCGGCGAGCTCAAGGCCGTTGAGGATCGCGGCCGCGACGATGATGGCCGTGCCATGCTGGTCGTCGTGGAAGACCGGAATGTTCATCTTTTCGCGCAGGCGACGCTCGACCTCGAAACATTCCGGAGACTTGATGTCTTCCAGGTTGATGCCGCCGAAGGTCGGCTCAAGCGCGGAAATGGTGGAGACCATGGAGTCGATGCTGGCTGCATCGATCTCGATGTCGAAGACGTCGATTCCTGCGAATTTCTTGAAGAGGACCGCCTTGCCTTCCATCACCGGCTTGGAGGCCAACGGGCCGATGTTGCCAAGGCCGAGAACGGCGGTGCCGTTGGAAATAACGGCGACGAGATTGGAGCGTGCCGTGTAATCGGCTGCCATTTCCGGGTTGTCACGGATCGCCAGACACGGCGCTGCAACGCCCGGGGAATAGGCAAGCGCGAGGTCGCGCTGGTTGCCGAGCGGCTTGGTCGGGTGGATCTCGAGCTTGCCCGGGCGCGGATAGCGGTGGAAGAACAGCGCCTGTTCGTCGAGATCACCGCTGACCGCGGTTGCGGGTGACTTCGGTTTGTCCTGCGCGTTCATTGTTCGCTCCTGGGCTTTTCGTTCGTCTTTTCTGATTGGGCGGGAGGCCTCCTCATTACATCAATCAACCCGCCACGACAGCCGGTAATTTGCAGTGATGGCGGAAATTGGAACATTGCAAAGGGCGTATCGTCGCGCTCGTAGGAATGCCGAAGCCACGCACGAGCGTACCGCTCTGCCACAACTTGGCATAGGCTGCGTTCAGGGCCTGTGGTACGACCTGCAAAGTCTCTCCAACTGTCGCGTGTCACCCGTGATTCCCCAAGCACAGGCGCCTGCCGCGCCGCCGTTCTTCCAGCTCCGCTGCTCGCTCGCCTATGCTGCGCCGTTGGGAGTGAACGGCGTCGTATTGCCCTTCCTTCCCGTCTGGCTTTCTGGGCTGGCGTTCTCCGACTACCAGATCGGCCTGGTGCTGGCGATGCAGCTTGTGCTGCGCCTGCTGGCGGCACCCGTGGCGGGCCTGCTGGCCGACCGGCTGGACGAAAAGACGACCATGCTTGCGTGGTCGGGCGGGCTTTCCTTCGTTACCGCGCTCGCCATGTTCTTCACGGATAACTTCCTCGCCGTGCTGCTGGTGATTGCAGTGCAGGCCACGGTCTTTGCGCCCTATGCGCCGATCGTCGAGTCGATTGCGGTCTCCGGCGTGCGCCGGTGGGGTTTCCACTATGGCTCGATGCGGGTCTGGGGCTCCATCGGTTTTGTGACGGTAACGCTGCTTGCCGGGGAGGCGCGCGGGCTTTGGGGCCTTAACGCCATTCCCGCCATCATGGCCCTCGGCTTCCTGTTCACGATCCTGGTTGCCTTCGCGGCGCCGCGTCTCGGGCGGTCGATCGTCCAGCCGGACGCCAGCGGTGTGCTGAAACCAAGCTCGCTGAAACGCAAGGACCTGCACCTGTTGATGATCGGTGCTTCGGTAGCGCAGGCCGGCCATGGCATGTTCTACACGTTCGGCGCCATCCAGTGGCAGGCGATGGGTTTCTCAAGCGGGACGATCGGGATCTTGTGGAGCATCTCCGTGATCTGCGAGATCGTGGTGTTCTTCATCTCCGGATGGCTCGTGAGGCGCGTCTCGTCGTGGACGCTGATGCGGGTAGGCTGCGCGGTGGCGTTGATCCGCTGGACGCTGTTCCCGCTGGATTTCGGCGTCTGGGGTTTTGCGGCGCTGCAGGCGCTACACGCTTTCACCTTCGCCTTCATTCATATTGGCATGCAGAACAGGCTGGTCGACTCGGTGCGGGAGGACCAGGAGTCGTCCGTGCAGGGCGCCTATGTGTTCTACAACGGCGTGTTCCTGGCGCTCTCCACCTTGCTGTCCGGCGTGCTCTACCACCAGTTCGGTGCGGCGAGCTATGTGGCGATGGCGCTGCTGGCGCTGATCGGACTGGGCATCATAGCGCTCGCCGCACGCATTCAGCCCCAGAGCGCAGCCTCCGGCGGGTAAATAAGCGAACCTTCGTAGCGCAAGGCGGGCACGCGATCGCGCGCCAGGAGCAACGGGCCATCGAGATCGACGTAGTCGGCGTCATGCGCCAGCAGCACCGCGGGCGCCATGGCAAGCGATGAGCCGACCATGCAGCCAACCATGATCTGGAAGCCGAGTCGTTTCGCTTCCGCCTTCATCGCTAGTGCCTCAGTCAGTCCGCCGGTCTTGTCGAGCTTGATGTTGACCGCATCATAACGGTCGCGCAGGGCCGCAAGATCCTTTGTTGCGTGGACGCTTTCATCGGCACAGATGCTGACGGGGGGGCGGGCAATGCCGGCGAGCGCGTGATCCCGGCCCGCGGGTAGAGGCTGCTCGATGAGGGACACCCCGAGCTCCGCCGCAATGGCCATGTGGTGCGCGAGGTTTTCTTCCGTCCAGCCTTCGTTGGCATCGACGATAAGCTTTGCGTTGGGCGCCGCGTGGCGGATCGCGCGCAGCCGCGCCTCGTCATTGTCGGTGCCGAGCTTGACCTTCAGGAGCGGGCGATGGGCATTCTTTGTCGCTTCCGCCGCCATGGTTTCGGGCTCACCGAGGGAGAGCGTGAAGGCGGTGGCAAGCGGTCTGGCGCCGGTCACGCCAATCGACTCGCTGACCGACAGGCCGGAGCGTTTCGCCTCCAGATCCCAGAGCGCACAGTCGACGGCGTTGCGGGCAGCGCCCGGCTTCATCGCACGCTGAAGGTCCTCGCGGGAAAGGCAGTCTTCGATCTTCCGAGCTATCGCCTGGATATCGGCAAGCACACCCTCAAGGCTTTCGCCATAACGCTTGTAGGGCACGCATTCGCCGCGCCCGGAGTGCGCGCCGTCCGTGATGGTGCAAACGATAACTTCGGCTTCAGTCTTCGACCCTCGCGAGATCGTGAACGTGCCTGCGATCGGGAAGGTTTCGATTGTGGCTTCGAGGTTACGGCCCATGGTTTTCGACGCGTCCTGTTATGGTAAAAGCTGGCGAGGCGGCTATATTGCGCCTACCGAAAATGCGATCAACCTGTCGCATCCGTTTCCTTGAATCGTTGGTGAAAGAACTCAGTGACGTCGAAGGCAGCTCAAATCAACGCCGAGGATATGTCAGGCGGCGGCGGGGAGCGATATGTGCTGGCCGGCGAATGGCGCGGCACGACGATTTCTTCGGTCCTGAGCGACTTCGAGCGGCTTGAAAAACAGGGCGGACAAGGTCGGGTCGAAATCGACCTCACCAGGGTGGAAGGAATCGACACAGCCGGCGCCTGGCTGATCCGGCGGCTCCTGACGGCGAAGTCGGAGCAGGGGCGCGAGGCGGTTCTCGTTGGTGGCGAAGGCCCAATCCAGGAACTGGTGGGCGTTCTGCCTGAGAAGGCACCAGCACCACCGCGCGACCAAGGCCGACAAGGCAACCTGTTCCAGCGCACGTTTGAACCCGTTGGCGAGGTGATGGTCGCACTGGGGGCGGATTTCTACGCGGCCATGCATATCCTCGGTTCGGCCGTGCGCGGTGCGCAAATGAAGTTCGGCCGAGGAGCGGGTGTGTCACCGGCGTCCGTGGTGACGCACATCGACCGGATGGGTGTTCGCGCGGTTCCGATCATCGTGCTGATGTCCTTCCTGATCGGCGCGATCATCGCGCAGCAGGGGGCGTTCCAGCTGCGTTATTTCGGAGCGGAAATCTTCGTGGTCGATCTGGTCGGCATCCTGCAGCTTCGCGAGATCGGCGTGCTCCTGACGGCAATCATGATCGCCGGTCGATCGGGAAGTGCGATCACCGCCGAAATAGGCTCGATGAAGATGCGCGAGGAGATCGACGCGCTGACGGTCATCGGCCTCAACCCGGTCGGCGTGCTGATTTTCCCCCGCCTCGTGGCGCTGACGGTGGCTCTTCCCCTGCTGACGATCGTCGCGAACTTTGCGGCACTGACAGGTGCGGCCGTAGTTGCCTGGGCCTACTCCGGCATAACACTCGACACCTACCTTTCGCGCCTGCATGAGGCCGTCGATCACACCTCTGTTGCATCGGGCATGATCAAGGCGCCGTTCATGGCGCTCTGCATCGGCATCGTCGCGGCAGTCGAAGGCATGAAGGTCGGCGGAAGCGCCGAGTCACTTGGCCAGCACGTGACGGCTTCGGTGGTCAAAGCGATCTTCGTCGTCATCCTCATGGATGCGTTGTTTGCCATCTTCTACTCCGCGATCGATTTCTGATGGAGGGGGATGTGGAAACGAGGCAGGCGGACATGGCCACGGCGAAATCGGACGACCGGCAGGTTGTGCTGTCCGTGCGCGACGTGACGGTCGGTTTCGGCAACAAGATCGTCCTCGACAAGCTGAACCTCGACATCTACCGCGGCGAGATCCTTGGCTTCGTCGGTGCATCCGGTACCGGCAAGTCGGTGCTGATGCGAACCGTTCTCGGGCTGCTGCAGCATCGCTCCGGAACGATCAAGATCCTCGGCGTCGACTATGACAACGCGTCCGAAGAAGAGCGGATGACGGTCGACATGCGGCTCGGCGTGCTTTTCCAGCATGGAGCGCTGTTCTCGGCGCTGACGGTGAAGGAAAACATCCAGTTGCCGATGCGGGAATATCTCGATCTTCCGCAGGAGTTGATGGACGAGCTTGCTTATCTCAAGATCGAGATGGTGGGCCTGCCGCCGGATGCGGCCGACAAATATCCCTCCGAGCTTTCGGGCGGCATGATCAAGCGCGCGGCCCTGGCGCGCGCGCTGGCGCTCGATCCGGACCTGGTGTTCCTCGACGAGCCCACCTCGGGCCTCGACCCAATCGGTGCTGCCGACTTTGACGCCCTGATCGCCAAGCTCCGCGACACGCTTGGCCTGACCGTCTACATGGTCACCCATGACCTCGACAGCCTGTTTTCGGTCTGTGACCGTATTGCCGTGCTTGGCCAGAAACGGGTATTGGTTGAAGGTACCTTGGAAGATATGTTTGCGCATGACGATCCATGGGTTCAGTCCTATTTCCGCGGCAAGCGGGCACGGTCAGTCGTAATCCAAGAAGAGCCGTTGGCTGCAGAAGTAGAGAAGACCTGAAATCATGGAAACCAGAGCGAATTACGCACTCGTTGGCTTCTTCACGCTGTTGGTCATCGCGGCTGCCTTCGGCTTCGTCTATTGGATGGCGCAATCGGGCCGCGGCGGTCCTTCCGCCGAGCTTGCGATCCGAATTCCCGGGTCTGCGAACGGCCTTTCGGTGGGCTCTCCCGTGCGCTTCAACGGTATCGCGGTTGGTTCGGTCCGCAGGCTCTCGATCGATCCCGATGATCCGCGCTATTCCATTGCACTGACGGAAGTTCGGGCGGATGCGCCGGTTTATCAGTCCACCAAGGCAGCCCTCGAAGTGCAGGGCCTCACGGGTGCGGCCTATATCGAACTTTCCGGCGGCGCCAAGGGCGAAGAGAACATCCTGCAGAAGGCGATGGAGGAGGACCGTCCGGCGGTCCTGATCGCCGAGCAGTCGAGCGTCACCAACCTCTTGGCGACAGCCGACAAGATCCTTGATCGCGCCGACTCGGCGATCGGTGACATCCAGGGCTTCGTGGCCGATGCGCGCGGGCCGCTGACCCAGACGATCCGCAACGTCGAGACCTTCACCTCGGCGCTCGCCCAGAATTCCGACAGCATCGACAAGTTCCTCAACAGCCTCTCGACGCTTTCGGGCACGATCGACCGCGTTTCCGGCACGCTCAATTCCACGCTGCAGGCCGCCGAACGGCTGGTGAGCGCGATCGACGCCGACCGCATCAATGCCGTAGTGGCCAACACCGAACGCGCGTCGCGCAACATCGCCAATGCGTCCGATAACTTCCCCGACCTCATCGTCAACGTGCGCAATGCTGCCGCCAACTTCGAGCAGGCGGGGACGCAGGCGCAGAGCGTGCTGCGGCGGATCGACAGCGTCATGGCGTCGGTCAGCCCCGACCAGATCCGTACCACCATCGGCAATGTCGCCGCGGCCTCGGAAGATGCCCGCCAAACGCTGAGTTCTGCCCGAAGTGTCGTCGACAGCTTCGCGAACCGCCGCCAGGACATCGACAATGCGGTACGCGACTTCACCGAACTCGCCAGCAAGCTGAACCAGGCATCGAACCGGGTCGACGGCATCCTCGCCAAGGTGGACGGAATGGTCTCCGGCGCCGACTCGGATGGGCTGTTTGCCGAGGCGCAGAAGACACTGCTTTCGATCCGCAATGTGGCGGACAACATCAACGCGCGGGTGGGTCCGATCGCGGACAACCTGACGCGCTTTTCCGCAACCGGATTGCGGGACATCCAGGTGCTGGTCAACGACGCGCGGCGCACCGTGCAGTCGCTCGACCAGACGATCAACAATTTCGACCAGAACCCGCAGCGTTTGATTTTCGGCGGCGAGACGGTCAAGGAATATGACGGCCGGACACGGCGATAAGCGGCGGAGATGAGAAATTTAATGACCGGTTCGTATGAGACGATGCGACGCGTAACCAGCCGCCCGATCCTGCTTGCTCTGCCGATGATCGCAGCCCTTGTGGCAGGCTGCGGCAGCAAGGCGAACAACGATACGTTCGATCTCTCGATCACGCCCGCCAGCGATGGTGCGTCTGCCCGCAGCCGCCAGATCCTCGTGCCGGAGCCGACAGCCATCAAGTCGCTCAATAGCGAGCAGGTGGTCGTGCGCGTGTCGCAGTCGGAGATCCAGTATCTGGCCGACTCGCGCTGGAGCGACCGACTGCCGGTGCTGGTGCAGTCCAAGCTCGTGGAGGCGTTCGAGAACTCCGGGCGGCTTGGCGGCGTCGGCAAGCCGGGGCAAGGACTGGCGATCGACTACCAGATCGTCACCGATATCCGTGCTTTCGAAGTGAGCGCCGGCAGCCCGCGGATCGCGACGGTCGAGATCTCCGTGAAGATCCTCAACGACCGTAACGGTACGGTGCGCGCCCAGAACGTGTTCAAGGCCTCGTCACCGATCTCCGGCGCCGAGAACCGCAAGTTCATCGAGGCGCTCGACCGTGCCTTTGCCAAGGTCGGTTCTGAAATCGTCGAGTGGTCGCTGAAGGCCATGTAGCCGGTGCGACGCCCTGCTTCAGGCCGTCACCTCCAAAGTTGCTCTGGAAGGTTGTGAAGAGGTCCTACGGGGCCTCTTTTGATATGGGGGACCTCCTTGCGCGTAGAGGCCGCTTGCGCCCGTCGTTCACGCTATCACCAAACACCAGGCACAAAAAAAAGCCGCCTCGAGGGCGGCCTTTTTGTTGTTTGAGCGAGGCTTAGTTGAACCGTCCCGCCGCATGGGCAAGCATCGTATAGACCTTGCCGGTATCGGAGGTGAGGTAGCTCTGCGTCACCGTCTTGTCGCGGTCCGTGCGAGCAACATCCGCCAGCAACTTCTCGAAGTCCGAGATATAGCGGTCGACGGCGGTGCGGAATTCCGGCTCCCGTTCGTACTTGCGCTGGATTTCGTCAAAGGTCTGCTGGCCCTTCAGCGTGTAGAGGCGACGGGTAAAGACGTCGCGCTCGCCGCGCTGGTAACGGCGCCAGAGTTCGACCGACGCATCGTGGTCGATGGCGCGGGCGATATCCACAGAGAGCGAGTTCAGCGATTCGACCATGTGGCGCGGGTTGCGGTTGTCGCCAGCGGCGCGGGGCGCCGGAGCGGGCTCGGCAGGACGGACCGGTTGCGGCTGGCGCTGCGCCCCAGGCTCGGCATATTCGTCACGTGATGCACCACGGAGCAGGTTGCTGATCCAGCCGTCGTCGCTATTGCCGCCGCGAGCCGGTTCCGGCGCGCGGGGAGCGGGCGCGGGACGGTCAAGCGGCAGGCTGCCGCGAAGGCCTGCGGCTGCAGAGGCTTCGCGAGGAGCCGGCGGAAGCTGTGCCGGCTGCTGCGGCGCCATGGCGGCAGCAATCGGAGCCTGCAGGCGCGGTGCGGCAGGCTGCGGAGCCGGACGCGAGTTGGACGGTGCCTCGGAAACTTCAAGGTTCTGCGTCGAGCGACCGACCAAGGCAGAGATGTCCTGCAGGGCGCGGATCTGTTCGGCAACGGCGCGACGCATGGCAGCAGCGCTTTCCTTGGCTTCTTCCGGCAGGTCGAACGCGCCACGCTTCAGTTCCGAGCGGGTGGTGTCGAGTTCGCGGCGGATGTCCTGCGCCGACTGGCGGATTTCCTGGGTCGCACCGGAGAAGCGCGAGATCGCTTCTTCGACCGACTCACGCAGCGACTCGCGCAGCTGCTCGGCTGCAGTGCCGGAACGGGTCGTGGCATCGCTGAGCAGACGTTCGACTTCGGTGAGCGACTGCGACATGCTTCCGCGCATGCGATCAGAGAGTTCGCGGGTGCGCTTCTCAGCTTCCGAAAGCGTCGTCTCGATTGCCTGGTTGGCTTCCGCGCCGGCATTGACCAGCGCGTGGCGCATCGCATCGGCGGTGACTTCGGCGCGGTGCTGGGTTTCACCCAGCGTCCGTCCGATATCGGCAAACGAGGCATGCAGGCTTTCGCGCAGATGCGTGCCCACCTGGAGCGACCGCTCCTCGGCACGTTCGAAGGCGCTGTCGACGAGGCCGGCGAGGCCCTGCATGGTCGACTGGATTTCCTCCGAGCGGGCTAGGAGGCCGCTTGCCAGCGTCCGCAGGGCATGCTGGCGATCTTCCAGCGTCGTCATGAGGCTCGACTGAGCGGCGTTGAGGAGGTCGGACGCCTCCGCCAGGACGCGGGAATGCTCGTCGAAGCGACCGACAATGCCGCCAACCTGCTCGAGCGTCTGGCCGAAGGCTTCGGTCATCTGCGCGATATTGTTTTCGAGCTGGCGGGTCGAGCCGGCAACGACTTCGGCAACCTGGGACGCCGACTGCGCGAAGCGACCGGCGGTGGAGCCGAGGCGACGATCAGCTTCCGACATCTGCTGAGCGACGTTTTCAGCCGTGCTGCTGATCTGGGCACCGGCCTGTTCGACGGTTGCCGCGATGTTCGAGTTGCTTTCCGCGAGGCGGTCGATGAGCGCATTGACGCTCGAGGACAGGCCCTGCTCGACGTAACGCAGCGTACCCGCTGCATTTTCCGTCCGCTGGCTGATCGCCGAAAGCGTGTCGTTGGTGCGCGCGGCGATTGCGTCGATCAGCGCCGAGTTCTCGGTGCGGATACGCGAGGTGGTTTCTTCCGCCGTGTTCGTCAGGCGCTCGGCGCTCTGTTCTGCCGCAACGGCAATCTGCTCGGCAGCGAGGCGGCCGGCATCGGCATACTGCTCGACCATCGGCCGGGCGCGCTCGTCGATGAGGCGAGCCAATTCCGCAGAGCGGCTTGCGAGCATCGAGTTGAGGTCACGGGCACGGTTGTCGAGCGCGTCGCGGATCGCGTCGCCGCGCGCGGCAAGTGCCCGGTCGACCGCATCCATCGCGTCGTCGAGCTGGCTTGCGGTTTCGGCCAGCGTCGAGCGGATATCGCTGCCACGTTCGCCAAGTGCCTTCTGGGCCTCGTCCAGCGCCTCAGAGATCGCAGTCACCTGGCGCTTCACCAGGTTGTCGGCTTCCGCCACCTTGTGGACGATCGCGTTGCCGGCTTCCGAGAAAGCGTGGGCAACGGTCGCTGCCTGACCTGCGAGGCGGTTCTGCGTCTCGGAAATGCGGCCAACGATCTGCGTCGAGCGCTCTTCGATCGCCTTGGTGAACTCCTCGTTGCGAGCATTGAGTTCTTCCGTGAACTCGGCGCCGGCACGAGCAAGCACTTCCGCCGAACGGCTGGCTTCGCTGTCCATGCTCTGGGCAGCTGCACTGACAGCCTCACGCAGCGTCGAAGCGAGACCAACAGCCTTGCTTTCGATGGTCTTGGTAACGTTGTCGAGGCCGACGGTGAGGGCACGGTCGATCGTGCCGAGGCGTTCTTCGATACGTGCCGTGCGGCCGTCCATGGTCTCAGTGATGCGATCGGTTGCTTCCGATGCAGTCCGCTCAAGGTCAGCGGTGCGGTTCACCAGTGTTGCAGACAGGTTGTTGCCTGCTTCGTCCATGAGCTGCGCGGCTTCAAGGATCTCGCCGCGGATACGGCCTTCCAGACCCCCGAAGGTCGTCTCGATCCGGGTGCCGGTTTCTTCAAGCGCCGTCTGCACGCCGCCAACCGTGTGGCGGATGCGGTTGGAGAAGGCGTCGGCCGAGCGGCCGATTTCGCCGGCGGCGTCGGAGAGACGCACAGCAAGCGTGCCGACGTTCTCGCGCAGGCGCTCTTCAAGCGACTGGCTTGCGGTGTCGATCGCTTCGCGGAGCGCACCCTGCTGGCTTTCGAGCGACATTTCCAGCATGCCCGCGCTTGCGGCAACGGTGGTGCCGAGCGAGGTGGTGCCATCGCGCAGCAGGTCGCCAATGCTCTGTTCGGCCTGGGTAAGAGTAGAGGACAGCTGACCGGTCGACTGGTCGAGCGTGTCGCGCATCCCGTGCTGACCGGCTTCGAGGGTTTCGGCCATGCGGCGCTGGCTGGAGCCGAGCGTATCGGCCATCATGTCGTGGCTCGAAGACAAGGTGGTTGCCAGCTGGAGATGGTTGTCGCTCAGCGTCGCAGCGATCTGTTCGTGGCTGGTGCTCAGGGTCTCGGACAGCTGCTGCTGACCGGAGCCGAGCGTTTCCGCCATCTGCTGGTGACCAAGGCCGATGGTAGCCGCGATCCGCTCCTGGTTGGAGCCGAGCAGGTTGCCGAACTGGTCCAGACCTTCCGACAGGCTGTCATGCAGGCGCTGCGAGCCGGTGGAGAGCGTCGTTTCGACCTTCTCCGTCACGCCGTCGACCACCTGGGCCACACGCTCGCTGCCACTTTCGAGAGCGCGGGTCAGTTCCTCGGTGCGGGTGTCGAGCGTGGTTTCGAGGTTGAGCTGGCTTGTCAGGTAAGCATTGCGGATCGCTTCGGCGCGTTCGGCGAAAGACTGCTCGATGCGCGTGTCTGCCTCGGTAAGGACCGTGGTAAGCGCCGTTGTCCGCTCGTCGAGCATGCCGGCAAGGCGATCTTCGCCAAGCGCGAAGGAGGTGGCGATTTCCACCGACTTGTCGTCGAGGATGCCGGCCAAACGATCGCGGTTGGTGCTCAGCGCTTCGTGGATCTCGGTGGTGCGGCGGCCGAGGTCGCTCGACATCCGGGCTTCCGTTTCCGACAGGGCCTTGGCAATCGCCTCCGACTTCTCGTCGAGCATTCCGGTGAGGCGATCTTCGCCGAGCGCGAAGGACGTCGCAATTTCCATCGACTTGTCTTCGAGGATCTCGGAGATGCGTTCGCGGTTAGCCTCGAGGGAGGACTGCATGCTCGTGGCATGGCGGCCGAGGTCGTCGCTGATGCGCTGCTCGCTTTCCGACATGGTGCGGGCGATGTGTTCGGCCTTCTCGTCGAACATGCCGGACAGGCGCTCGGGCGCGCTGGCCATCAGGTTCTCGATGGAGCTCGTCTTCTGGGTCAGGACGTCCGTCAGGTGGTCATGGCTGCTTGAGAGCGCGGCAATGATGGCGCCGGAGCGGATCGCAAGGCCCTGCTCGAAGCGCGTCTGGTTCTCGGACAGGCCGCTCAAGAGCGTGCTGCTGCCGGTGGCCAGCGTATCGGAGAGCTGCTGGTGAGCATCGGCAAGGCCGCCGCGGATTTCGGCGCCACGGGAGGCAAGGAGATCGCCGATCTCGATGCTGCGCGACGAAAGCGTGCCGTCGAGGTCTTCGCGAGCGGACGACAGGTTCTGCTGAATTTCGGCCGAACGCGTTGCCAGCACATCCTGAATTTCGGTCGTGCGAGCGGCCAGCGTGCCTTCGAGTTCGGAGGTGCGGCTCGCGAGCGTTTCCTGGATCTCGCCGCTGCGGGCAGCAAAGGCCTCCTGGAATTCGGTGGTGCGGGCGGTGAGGGCGTCCTGGAACTCGCCGGTACGCGCAGCAAGTGCGTCCTGCAGCGCGCTGCCACGGCTGGAAATGACTTCGGCGATATCGTTCGCGCGACCTTCCAGCATCGAGTCGAGCACTTCCTGGCCTGTGCCAAGGGTGGTGGCGAGCGCCAGCGACTGATCCGTCAACGACGAGCTGATGCGCTCGATGCTGGAGCTCAGGATGTTTTCCATTGCTTCCGAGCCGGAGGATACCGTCTCGTTGATGCGGGCGAGGCTGTCCATCAGCTTGCTGTCAAGCGAGCCAGCGCGCTGGTCGAAGGCGGAGGTGAACTGCGCAACGCTTTCGTCGAAAGTCGTGCTGAGCTGGCCAACGGTCGCCTGCAGGCGCTCCTCGAAGAAGCCGGAGCGCATGTCGAGATCCATGACCACGTCTTCGACGGTGTTCTGCAGCGTGTCGCGGAAGGCGGCACTCTTTTCGGCAAGCGAGCTGTTGAGGGACGAAAGCACCGCGTCAAGCGAGGTCGTGATGCTTCTTTCGCCTTCGCTCAGGCCTTCGGTAATTTCACGCGTGCGGGCAAGCAGGGTCTCGTTCAGCTGGCGCGTGCGATCGGCGAGCGCCGCATTCAGCTTCTCGGTATTGGCATCAAGCGACGAAGCGCGCGTCTCGAATTCGGCCAGTAGCGCCTGTCCGCGGGTCGACAGAACCGACTGGATTTCTTCGATACGGTTGTCGAAGTCATGGGCCAGCGCAAAGCCAGAGGAGTTCAGCGCTTCGAGAAGGTTTTCGGTCTTGGTCGTGAGCAGGGTCGCAAGCGCGTCGCCGGCAGCGTCGGATTTCTCCATCAACGCCGCGCCGCGGGTCTCGATCAACGAAGCAAAAGCCTCGCCGGAGGTGGCAAGGCGGATCGAGATCTCTTCGGTTGCGAGCGAAAGCTCTTCCTTCAGCTGGTCGTGGGCACCAATAATCGAGGAACGGATGCGTTCTGCATGGTTGACGATCGCGTCGCGCTCGGCACCCAGTTCATGGACGAGGCCACGAACGCGCAACTCGTTATCGGTGAAGCTGCGCTCCAGCGCGTTCACTTCCGAATGGACGAGCGTTTCGAGTTCGGCGGCACGGGCGATGGTGCGCTCGATGCCCTCGTTCATGGCAGAAACTTCGCGGCGAACAGCCTGGCCGACGCTCATGATGCGGTCGGAAGCGACGGTTTCCGGCTCCGACAGGCGCAGCGCAACTTCGGCCATGGAACGGGCGGCGTTGCGCAGGTCCTGCGCGCGGGCCATCATCACGGCGAAGGCGAAGAAGAGCATGATCGGCACGACGATGCCGATGGCGAGCGCGACGATGCCCGGCGCTGCCAGCACGCCTTCAACGGAAGTGACCTGCCACAGCTGATTGCCGTAGATCAGGTAACCGAGGGCGAAGCCGGCGACGGCCCAGATGACAGACAGGATGACGGCGTTGCGAACCGAGGAGCGCATTGCGCCGCTTTCAAGCGTGCGCATGATGGCGGCGCTGCTGCGGCGGCCGGAGTCGTTGGCTGGCTGGAAGGCGGGTGCTTTCGGTGCAGTTTCCTGGGCTGACGGACGATAGGTCTCCGCCGCATCCTCCTGATAGGCGGATGCGCGTGAGCTTGCCGTTTCGCGTGCTCTCTGGTCCGAGGGCTGCGGCGATGGCTTGCTGTTGCGGGATTGGTCGTCGTTGAAGTTGATCTTCAACGCATCTTCCAGAGCCTGGAAAGCCGTTTCGTCGATCGACTCGCTGCTGGGATTCTTCGCCATGCGGTTACGCCTCGCTACATACTCGCCCGGCCGCTCCACGAGACGCTCTGCCGCCCGCAGACCGAAGGTGGAAAACTGCCTGCCGGAAATCCGCCGCCGACACTGGCGGTTTGGGATTTCCATTTACTTTCAGTTCGGACGGCCGTTCTTTCAAACGGATGATAATGAAAGCTTACCGGCCTGTCCTGGGTGACGGAAGCACGTGATTTGCCGCCACCGTAGTCGTACTGTAGTGGCACATTCGGCCATCTCGTACAATTAACACTCATTAAGGCGCCCGGCCTGCGCGCGCTTTGTTAACAGGATTTAAACCAAGCTGAGACACAAAAGCCGTAACTTCCCCGTAACTTAACAAAAATTAACCATATGGAAAGATTGCGGACCCGGTTGTGCCGGAATTTAACGGGATAACTGCCCCGTTGCGCATAATCTGCACAACGCCAACAATAACAACGGGGAAGAGGGTTATGGCAATGGCAGCCGCAGGTATCGCGTTCGAAGCATCACAATCAGCATCCGAGCACGGGCGAGGCGCCTGTCCCTCGCAGACGCGCCCGATCGATCTTGTGCATCTCGCGACTCAGACGATGGGTGATCGGGCACTCGAAGTAGAGGTCCTCCAGATGTTTGCGCGCCAGGCGCGTCGTGCGTTGCACGACATGGCGACACCTGATGCCGACGCCGTCGTTGCGGCCGCGCATCGCCTGAAGGGTGCCGCGAATGCTGTCGGTGCCTTTCGCGTTTCAGCGGCGGCGCAAGGCGTGGAGTTCGATGCGTCCGACGCCGCACGGCGGGCTGCCGTAAGTGCTGCCGTGGTGGAGGCCGAAAACTTCATCAAGAAGCTTTACCGCTAGGCTCGATAACAACGGCGTCAGCGGAGTAGCAGAAGACGCCCTCGATGATTGACTGCACCGGGCATATATCGGAAGACAGCGCCGGATTTTCTGGTTGCAATCTTCAATATCCCGGATGTGAAACATGACGAAACTGACAATCGTTGCCTTCGACGGAACGCGCTTCGAACTCGAGGCAGAGCCTGGCACCACCGTAATGGAGAATGCCGTGCGCAACTCCGTGCCGGGAATCGAAGCCGAATGCGGCGGGGCCTGCGCTTGTGCAACCTGTCATGTTTACGTCGATGACGCCTGGACCGAACAGGTTGGCCCGCCGGCGCCGATGGAAGAAGACATGCTTGACTTCGCATTCGAGGTGAAGCCGACGTCGCGGCTTTCCTGTCAGATCAAGGTGAAGCCGGAGCTCGACGGGCTCGTGGTGCATGTGCCGGAGCGCCAGGCCTGATCGGCTCTTGCGTCTGATGTGATTGTCCAAAAAAAGCCTCGCTGCGCTTAAGCTGCTAGCGAGGCAAGTCGGGCGCATCACCACAGGCCAAGGGAGGAGGCACCTGGGGTTCAAGGACACGCCGGGAGAACACGGCAAACGGAAGTTCTTACGCGTATGCTATGCTACCGATTTCGTCAGGGTCCGGAAGCTCCAGCGCTCGCGCGCGAACTCACCATTCGCGCCTTCGCCAGATCGGTGGTTCAGGGCGCTTCCCATGCCTCAGCTTGTATCTGAAAACGGTGAATTAGCCCATCACCATATATTATCCATCATTCACGAGGCTGCAGGTCAGCCTGGCGCAAGCTTCGACCGTATTGGCGGTAAACCGGCTGGCGGTGGTTAGCGACGTTTGCTCTTCAGGCGGTATTGCAGCAGCCGCATCATGCGCTCGTCGAAGTTGGCCGACTCGACCTGGTCGAAACGCTGCTGGTCGCGGTCGTGATTGGCGAGAACACGGCGCGTGACGTCTGCGACGTCAGTTTCCAGTGCATGGCAGGTTCGTGTCGGCTTGAGGCCGAGCAATTCACGCTCAAGGCGGCGGGCGTAGGTGCGGGCTATCTCCGCGTGGCGTTCTTCATGGCGCTTGATATCGGACGACAGCGTATCCCAGATGAAGCCGAGATCGGCAGGCGCCTTCTTGCGGTTGGTCCAGCGCGGCAGGATGATGTGAGTGCGCAGCGTCACGCGTGTGCCGCCGACCGTGCAGCGTCCGTTCTTCTCGACATAGGTGACATCGCCGCCGAACTTGATCTCGGTGGCGCCGGGATGCCGGTGGCCGGTCGATCGTGTCAAAGGCCCGCGCTTTTCCAGTTCCTTGTCCAAGTCGTCAGCAGTCAGGCCGCCGACATTGAAGTAGGAATAGGTCTTGGTAATGACGGGAGCTGCAAGGGCCGTTGAGGATACGAAGCAGGATAAAAGAACCGTGCCGAAAACCCGGCAAACCTTACGGCTGAAGAACATTCTAATGCCTGCGACGTTGAACTTGGGATGACCTTGGGGCATAGCCAGCCGGAGCGCAACTCGAAGGCGTCAAATTTTGCGTTACCTAATGAAAGATGGTCTGCCTGTGGTATCCGGAAGCAACAGCCCCTGGCATCCGCGGCTCTGGAAGCTCGCGCACGGGCGCAGTCTGGAGCTTGGGCCGGTGGGGCATCTCATGGCCATCATCAACGTCACGCCAGACTCGTTTTCCGATGGCGGACGCCATGCCGCACGCGATACGGCGGTCGCGCATGCGCTCTATTGCGCGCGCGAAGGCGCCGCCATTTTGGATATAGGCGGTGAATCGACACGGCCGGGCGCTGTCGAGGTTACGGCTGCCGAGGAGCAAGACCGTGTTCTCCCCGTAATCGAAACGCTCGTCGCCGAGACGGACGCCCTGATCTCGATCGACACCTATCGTGCCGAGACCGCGCGGCTTGCGGTCGCTGCCGGTGCTCACATCGTCAATGACGTCCATGGTTTGCAACGCGAGCCGGAGATTGCTGATGTGGCAGCCAAGGCAGGGGCAGGGGTCTGCATCATGCATACCGGTCGCGGTCGCGAAAAACTCGCTGATCACATCGAAGACCAACACTTCTTCCTGCGGCAATCGCTCGAGATCGCGCGGGGCGCCGGCATCGAAGAAGAAGCGATTGTTCTCGATCCCGGCTTTGGTTTTGCCAAGGACGGCCATGACGACCTGGTCCTGATGGCGCGGTTTGCCGAATTGCATGAGCTCGGTTTCCCGCTGCTGGCCGGGACTTCGCGGAAGCGCTTCATCGGCGCGGTCACCGGCCGGGAGAAAGCGGACGAGCGGGATGTCGGCACCGCGGCAACCACGGCGATCCTGCGGCTCGCGGGTGCTGCGATCTTCCGGGTTCATGACGTTGCATCAAGCCGCGACGCGCTGCGGATGGCCGATGCCGTGCTTGCGGCAGGCGCAGGAACTGGGGAAGGGGATGGCAACTGATGGGCACCTACACGATCACCCTCAAGAACTGTGCCTTCTTCGGGCGTCACGGCGTGCTGGACGAAGAGGCCCGGCTCGGCCAGCGTTTTTTTGTCGATGTGGTGATGATGGTCGAGGCCGAAGACGCGCTCACCAATGACAGCGTCGCAAGCACGGTCCACTATGGCGAGGCTTATGCCATCGTTGAGCAGATCGTCACAGGGACGCGCCGAAACCTGATCGAGACTTTGGCGAAGGACATCGGCAAGGCGCTGTGTGCCTGGTCGCCGCAGATCAGGCGGGTCGAAGTTGCGGTGCGCAAGCCCAGCGTGCCGATCGCCGGCATCCTCGATTATGCGGAGGTTCGGGTTGAGCACGTTGCCTGACCGGACTTGGGAAGTCGCGGCGCTCGGTCTCGGAGGCAATATCGGCGACCCGCCAACGGCCATGGCCGAGGCCCTGCGGCAGATCGACCGTAGCGACGATTGCCGGTTGGTCAGCGTTTCCAAGCTGTATTCAACACCGCCATGGGGCAAGCTTGACCAGGCCGACTTCTTCAATTGCTGCGCGTTGGTGGAAACGGTGCTGGAGCCGGAGGCGCTGCTGCAGCTTTGCCTTTCCATCGAGAGGAACATGAAGCGTGTCCGCGTGGAGCGCTGGGGCCCGCGCACGATCGATATCGATGTCCTGACCTATGGCAACCGGGAGCAGAAGACGCAAACGCTTGAACTGCCGCATCCGCGGATGACGGAGCGCGGTTTCGTGATCAAGCCTCTCGCTGATATCGCGCCGGAGATGGTGTTGAACGGCCGGACGGTCGACGCCTGGCTGCAAGAGGTTGACGTGACGGGAATCAGGGTCGCTGAAAACGATCCCGACTGGTGGAGGAGCGCGTGACGCTCCTCTTCAAGCTTAAGGCTTGATCGAGCCGACGGCGATCGAGTCCATGTCGCGGTCGAGCGACAGGCCGATGACAGGGATCATTTGCTCGTCGACCTTCACGGAGATGGTGATGTTCATCTTGTTCTCGCCGCGCAGGCTAGCGACCATGGCGCCGTTCAACTGCTTGCGGTTGATGCCCATGACGACCTTGTCGCCATTGACGGAGCCGGAGATGATGTCGAGACCCTTCCCTTCGGCGCCATCGAGAAACTTGCCGGTGTAACCCTTGCCGCTCTGGGTGATTGTGGCCGACATCGGCTGCTGGAATACGCCGACCCGGCAGGTGCCGTCGAGCTTGATTCCAACGTCGCCAGCGACCGGCGGAGCACCGATGAGGTTGCAGCTGAATTTCGTGCCCTTGTATTTGCCGGCGACGATCTCGCCCGGACCCTTCCAGACACCCGCTACGGACTGGAAAAACGCCTTGTCGCGCGGTGCGGCCTCAGCCTGTGAGGTGATGGCCGAAGGTGCCGCAGCGGTAAGAACGGCGATACCGCCGAGAAGCGAAAAGAAGCGCGTAAACATGAACTTTCCTCAGACGAGCGGCAACTTTAACTGCCGCTAAATTTACGCGCGAATGGTTAATGCGGAGTGAATTATCGCTCGTCGGAGCGGCCTCCAACGGAGGCAATATCGGACAAGAAATCGCCGATGCCGGGCCTTTTTACAGCGCGGAACGGCAGCGGACGGCAAAGATCCATGGCGGCAATCCCGATCCGGGCGGTCAGCAATCCATTGATTACGCCCTCGCCGAGTCGCTTCGAAAGTTTCGATGCAAGCCCATGGCCGAGCACCTGCTGGGCAAGCCCGTCGCCAACCGCAATTGAGCCGGTCACCGCCAGATGCGCCACCACGTCGCGCAGCAGCCGCATCAGGCCGAGCGTGCCGGGACGGCCGCCGTAAAGCTCCGCCATGGCGCGAACCAGCCGCGTGACTTCAAACAGCACATAGGCGAGATCCACGATGGCGCGCGGGCTGACGGCAGTGACGATGGAGACGCGCTTGGAGGATGCCAGGATGAGGGCGCGTGCCTTGCGGTCGAGCGGTGACAGCAGTTCCCGCTCTGCCAGATCGATCAGTTGCGGGGCGTCGATGATGTCGTCCTTGGTTGCGTCGAGCGTGGCGCGTCCCTTAGCTGTCTCCGGGCGGTGACTGAGGATCGTATAAAGGCTCGAAACGACCGAACGGGCTGCTGCGGGGCGAGGCGACAGCAAGGCATCTTCAGCCTGCGTCTTCAATGTCTGCACGGCGGAAAGCCGCATGATGCCAAGCACTTCGCGCGCCACCAGGACGAACACGGCAACCAAGCCGATTCCAAGCGCTGCGAGTGCTGCGTACCCCAGCCAGTCCGCTCGCGCGAAGAGGTCGCGGATGACGCTGTCCGCCCACAAGCCGAATGCCAGCGACAGGAAGGTGCCAAAAGCGGCCAGCGCGAGATTGACGAAGGAAAACTTCCTGCGTCGGCGGGTCTCTGCGACCGGTATGGCGTCAGTATCCAGTTCCGGCGGGGAAAGGAACGGATCCTCTTCGTCCGGCGTCACGGCGACCATGCCGTCATCGAAGCTGCGAGGGCTGCGGCGTGCCGGGACATTGACCGCGCTGGTGGCGGTTGCTTCTTCCTCGACGGCGAATGACGCGGGGCGCCGCCTGTTGTTCTGCGACTCAGGAGGTCTCATGCAAGCCGGTCTCCCAGAAGGAACTGCAGGGCGCGATCGAGCCGGATATGCGGGATCGACAGCTTGGCTCCGGTCGCCGTCCTCTCCAGGAGCGGCGGCCTGAAGCGCACGATGTTGACCTCCGGCAGGTCATTGCTCGCCGCGTCCATGCCGCGGAACAGCGTTTCGGGATCTTCCGGCAGGTCTCCCGGAAAGACGGCCGTCTTCCTCTCTCCGTCGAAGCGTTCGCCGTTGATCGTCTCGCCAGCCATCGGCGTGCCGACGATGACGGGGAGCAGTTGACCGTCCTCCTTCACCGTCGCCTCGCGGGTGGCGCGCACCGAAGCGATCGCCATCATTTCGATACCGGCTCCGGCCATGCCGATCCGTTCGATGGCGCGATCCACCAGCCTTCCAGCAAGCTTTTCCAGCCGGTCATGGCTTTCGTGGTGAAGATGGTCGGCCTTGGTTGCGGCGACCAGCACCTTGTCGATGCGGCGGCCGAGGAGTGCGGACAGGATGCTGTTGCTGCCGGGACGGAAGCACGCGAGAACGTCCGTCAGTGCGCGCTCGAGATCCTGCACCGCTTCCGGGCCTCGGTTGATCGCCTGCAGCGCATCGATCAACACGATCTGACGGTCCAGTCGTGCGAAGTGCTCGCGGAAGAATGGCTTCACGACGATGTTCTTGTAGGCGTCGTAGCGGCGCTCCATCATCGCCCGCAACGATCCCTTTGGCGCCTTGGTTTCAGGCATGTTCGGCAGCGGCGCGAAAGTGAGTGCCGGCGAGCCTTCCAGATCCCCTGGCATCAGGAAACGTCCGGGCGGCAGGGTGGAGAGCGAGCGCTCGTCCGATTTGCAGGCTTTCAGATAGGCGGCGAAAGTTTCCGCAAGTCGCCGCGCCGTCATCTCGTCGGCCGGCGCGTCCTGGTCGATGCTCTGCGCCAGTTGCAGCCAATCCCGCGACAGTTCCTGTCGGATGCCGGTCTGGGCGAGCGAGACGGTGCTTTCACTGAACTGGCGAAAATCCTGCGCAAGCAGTGGCAGGTCGAGCAGCCACTCTCCGGGATAATCAACAATGTCGATCGACAGCTTGCCGCGCGAAAACATCCGGCCCCAGCCGCTGGCGCTTTCGTAGTCCAGCGTGATGCGCAACTCAGAGATGGCGCGGGTGGAATCGGGCCAGATGCGGTCGTTGACCAACGCATTGATGTGATCCTCGTACTGGAAGCGCGGGATCGCATCATCCGGCTGCGGCTCCAGCCTCACGTTGGACACGCGGCCCGATCGATAAGCTTCGAGCAGCGGCAGGCGCCCGGCGTTCAGCAGATTGTGGACGAGGGAGGAGATGAAGACGGTCTTGCCGGCACGCGACAGGCCGGTCACGCCGAGCCTGATCGTCGGGTGGATCAGCCCGCTTGCACGATCGGTGAGGTTGTCGAGCGCTATTCGCGCGTCGTCGGTGAAGCTGGTGAGCGAAGGCGGCAAGGTGAGGTTCCGGTTTCCGTGTTCGGGGCAATATAGGTATCGCCGGAGCCGGAGGCAAAGACGCCGTATGCCTCAAGGGGTAAGGAAATCGGTGAGGATCCAGTCCGTGCCGGCGCCTGATGTTTGCGTATTCCGGTCAAGGACCGCAAGTCCCGCGGGCGGATAACTCGAGGGAACTGCCGCCAGCATCTGGGTTGGACCCGCAAGCGCCTCGAGCAGTTCTTCCATCGTCGGGTTATGGCCGATGATCATGACCGAGCCTGCGTCCTGCTGGCTTTCGATCAGGGACAGATAGGTGGACAACGAGCCGTTGTAGAGTTCATCGACAAAGGTCGGCTCGATCGTTTCGTCCGTTGCGCGGCGGATGGCATCTGCCGTCTGGCGGCAGCGGGTGGCGGTGGAGCAGAGCACCCGGTCTGGCCGGTAACCAAGGTCGGCTGCCTTGTCCGCAACAAGCTCGGCTTCGGCAAAACCCTGGGCGTCGAGCTGGCGGTCGAAATCCTTCTGTCCGGGCTCCGCCCACCCCGATTTGGCATGGCGCAACAGGTAGAGACGGGACGGAGAAGGGGAGGTCATAGGTGATGCGCCAGGTCGGAAGGAATGTCTGAGGCAGAGGTAGCTATGGCCCCACCCGGCGTCAACCGGCAGTGGACGCGGATCGGCGCGTCAGGCCGTGCTATAGTTCAGGCGTTAAGAATAAAGCTGAAAAATTCACCATTTAGCCCATTTTTGTGACAGTTTTAAATTGCGCTCAATAGTTTGTGCACGGCTTGAATCGCGATGGCCGAATGCGATATAGAGGCGCCGCATGAGATGTTCTTCAGGAGAATCGCGTTGAGTGAGAAGATCGATCTTAGCAATTATGTGCTCTCGGAAGACGAAGAGTTCATGAATGCAAATCAGAAGGCGTACTTTCGGGCGAAGCTGATTGCTTGGAAGAATGACATACTGAGAGAAGCGCGCGAAACGCTGGACCATCTGGCTGAAGAAAGCGCTAACCATCCCGATCTCGCCGACCGGGCCTCCTCCGAAACAGACAGGGCTATCGAACTTCGCGCCCGCGACAGACAGCGGAAACTGATTTCGAAAATCGATGCCGCGCTACAGCGTATCGAGGAAGGGACCTACGGTTACTGCGAAGAAACGGGCGAACCCATCGGCCTCAAGCGCCTGGATGCCCGTCCGATCGCAACCCTGTCGATCGAGGCGCAGGAGCGTCATGAACGGCGCGAGAAGGTTTACCGGGACGAGTGATCGTCCCAGCATGGCATGAGTTTCAAGGCACGGGAAACCGTGCCTTTCTTTTATCCTGCAGTTCGTGCTCCAGGCCGAGGCGGCTCTAGATCGCTCGCTGGAGCGAGTGTTGCTGGTCGGGCTGCGGGCCGACATAGACCGAACGGGGGCGGATCAGCCGACCGTTCATTGCCTGTTCACGGGCGTGCGCAATCCAGCCGACCGTGCGGCCAAGCGCGAACACTCCGGTGAAGCTTTCGCGCGGGAAGCCGAGCGCATCGAGAAGCAGCGCCGTATAGAACTCGACATTGACGTCGAGGCGCCGATCCGGCTTGCGCTCCCTGAGGATCACGACAGCCATCCGTTCCACGACCTCTGCCAGCTTCACCCGCGAAAGATTGACCGTGCCTTCTTCTGCCAGTCGCTGCAGCGCGGCTTTCAGCGCTTCGGCGCGTGGGTCGCGCACCTTGTAGATCCGGTGGCCGAATCCCATCAGCCGCTCGCCGCGGCCGACCGTCTCGCGCAGCCAGGTTTCGGCACTCGACTCCGTCCCGATTTCATCCAGCATATCGAGTACAGGTCCGGGTGCTCCACCGTGAAGTGGTCCCTTGAGCGCGCTGAGCGCAGCCAATACGGCCGAAGCAAGCCCGGCTCCGGTGGATGCGACGACGCGCGACGTGAAGGTCGAGGCATTGAGCCCGTGGTCGCAGATCGTCACGAGATAGGCATCGAGCGCGGCGACCTGGGCCGGGGAGGGCGTGGTGCCCGTCAGCATCCTCAGCGTATCGGCAGCTTGTGAAAGCGTCGCATCTGGTGCGATAGGCAGCAGGTCCTGCTGAAGCCTCAAGAGTGCAGGGAGGAACGCCGCTGTTGCCGCGGCAAGACGTACGGCCGTTGGCAGATCATCGCCATCCGGCAGCCTTGCAAGGAGTGCGCGCAGAGCGTCCACGGGTGGCAGGCTCAATATTGCCTCGTCCACAGCGCCAATATGCGCAAAGACTTCGACGCGCGCTCGACCCAGTGCCGTCTTGAGCGTCACGGCAGACATTGGTTCTTCAAAGAACCGGTCCCATAAGCGCAAGGCCGTATCTTCAAAGGTCGCAGATCCCGCGAGGTCATCCAGCCAGGCGCCGCGGATGATCAGCCTGCCGGCCTCACCATCAACATCCGAGAGCACCGTTTCGGCAGCAACGACATCATCCAAACCATTCTTCATCATCACGTTCTCCTTTACCGGGAACATGATCAAAGCTATCAATGTTGACGTCAATCTTGATGAGATAGATCAATATGAAGAGTGGGTGGATCAGCGCAGAGGAAGCTTTGAAGCGGCTCGGCACCAAGCCGCAAACGCTTTACGCCAATGTCAGCCGCGGTCGCATCCGGGCCAAAGCCGATCCGGCGGATTCGCGGCGCAGCCTGTATCAGGCGGAAGACGTGGTGCGGCTTGCGGAGCGGCATTCCGGCCAGCGCGCTTCGGCTGCCGTGGCCACGGAAACGATTCGCTGGGGCGAGCCGCTGCTGCCGACGACGATCTCCGCCATCGAGAACGGGCGGCTTTATTACCGCGGACGCGACGCGCTCGAGCTTGCGCAACATCTGACACTGGAAGAGACGGCGGGTCTGTTGTGGGACACGGGGCCAGCAAAACTGACAGAGGGCGCTTCAGAGGCAGGCGGAAACGCCTCGCGCGTGACGGAGGCGCTTGTCGCTCTGGCCAAACGGGCGACCACCGATCTGCCGGCGCTCGGGCGTCGTCCGGCGGTGCTTCGATCCGAAGCGGCCAAGATCCTGTCAACTGTTGCGGGAGCGCTGGCACCAGGAGGTGACTGGCGGGATCCGTTGCACCAGCGCCTCGCGGAAGGTTGGGAAAAGCCGCAAGCCGCCGAGCCGATTCGCAAGGCACTGGTCCTAACGGCCGAGCATGAGCTGAATGTGTCCGCCTTCGCGGCGCGCGTGACGGCGTCATCGGGTGCTGCCCTGTCGGCCGCAGTGCTGTCCGGGCTCGCGACGTTGACGGGCCCCCGCCATGGCGGCGCATGGCGTGATGTCACGATGCTGGCGGCGCAGGCGAAGGCCCATGGGGTGCGTGAGGCAATCTCGACCGGTCTGTCATCGGAAGGGTTACTGCGTGCCTTCGGGCATCGGCTTTATCCGCAAGGCGATCCCCGTGCCAAGGCGTTGATGGCGGAGTTCGAGGCGCCAAAGCTTTACCGCGATCTTGCGGAGGCGGGCGAGGAGCTTCTGGGCGAGCCGATCAATATCGATTTCGCGCTGGCGAGCCTTGCGGTCGCTTTCGAACTGCCGCCTGAGGCGCCGCTGGTGATTTTTGCGATGGCGCGCACCACGGGGTGGCTTGCCCATGCCATGGAGCAGGTGGAAAGCGGGGAACTGATCCGGCCGCGAGCCCGATATGCCGGCGCGGACGAACAAGATGTTGAAACCGTGGGCTCACGGCGTAGCTCTTCGGCCCATTCTCGCCTATCTTCCGCCGCACGTTGAAAATGGACAAGACACATGTTCGGAAATAATTTCAGCCTGAGCCTCAGCCTGTTCGTGGCGCAGGGACGCGAGCGCCAGACCGCCAATTTCTACAAATCGGTGTTCGGGGCTGAAGAAACGAATTCCTACGAGATGCTGCACCTGATGATGATTGAACTGCAGCTTGGGCGAATTGGTCTCGTGGTCTGCGGATCCGACCCGAAACGCGAACGCGCGCCGTCATACCAGGGGCCGTTCCACCCAAAAACGGACGGGGCTGTCAGCGCCATGTTTCAGTTGACGGTGCCGGATGTGGAGGCTGTGGTGGATGCTGCTTTCGAGGCAGGCGGCATGTTGCGCGACAACATCCAGACAGACCTGCAGGGCCGGCAGGTGGCAACGATCTTTGATCCCGCCGGTCATGCCTGGGTGCTGATCGAAGCGGAGCCGAGGAATGGGAGCGCGGCCTAAGCGTCAGCGGATGCTTCGATAGGCAGTGAGCGCCCGGTCGCGCGCAAAGCCATGGTCGATCATCGGCTTCGGGTAGTTCTTGCCGAGTTCAATGCCGGCTTCTTGCAGGACCGATTCCGGCGCTTCGAACGGTCTGTGGACATATCTGCGGCCGAGCTTTGCGAGTTCGGGCACATGCGCGCAGACGTAATCGCCATCCGGATCAAACTTTTCGCCCTGCAGGACGGGATTGAAGATCCGGAAGAAGGGTGACGCATCGGCGCCAGAACCGGCGACCCACTGCCAGTTGGCGCTGTTGTTGGCCGGATCGGCATCGACGAGCGTGTCGCGGAACCAGCGCTCGCCCCTGCGCCAGTCGATCATCAGGTCCTTGATCAGGAAAGACGCGGTGATCATCCGCACGCGGTTGTGCATGAAGCCGTGGCGCCAGAGCTGGCGCATTCCGGCATCAACGATCGGGTAGCCGGTCTCGCCCTTCGTCCAGCGAGTGAAGTCAGCCTCATCATAGAGCCACGGAAAGCGGTCGAACTTGCTGTCCCAGTTCTCTTCGTGGAGCGCCGGGAGATCACGCAGCAGGCTGTAGCAGAAGTCGCGCCAGGCAAGCTCGCGGCGGAAGTGCGTGATCTCCGTGGATGCTCTCTGCGGCAGGTCGCGTGTGGCGTGCCAGAGCCGCGCCGGGGATATCTCGCCGTGAGTGAGATGTGCTGACAGGAGAGAAGTTACCGTTTCCGCCGGGAAGTCGCGGCCTCTTTTGTAGTCGTGCAGCTCGCGCCCGATCAACTCTTCCAGCTTGGCACGGGCTCCGGCCTCTCCGGGCGTCCAGAGTTCGCTGAAGGTGGCAGCCCAGTTCGGCGCTTTGGGCAGCAGGTCCCAGTCCTCGAGATTATCCGACCTGGGGAGCGAGGCTGGCGACGGTATGGCGCTCGGCGCCGGAACCGGTTCGCGGGGTTCGCCGCGCTTTTGCATCGCGTTCCAGAAGGGCGTGAAGACCTTGAAGGCGCTGCCCGATCCGGTGCGGATAGAGCCGGGCTCATGGAGCAACTGTCCGTGGAACGCCTGGATGGCGATGCCGCCGGCCTTCAGGGCAATCGCGATCTCCCGATCGAGATCATTTCGCTCATAGGCGCGGTTGACGAAGACGGTAGTGGCGCCCGTATGCCGCGCAAGCTCCAGCAGTACATCCTCCGCCGGCCCCGCACGCAGGACGAGGTCACTACCAAGCGACTTGAGTGAGGTGCGGAGGGAGATGAGCGAGTGATGGAGCCACCAGGACTGAGCGGCACCCAGCGGCCCGACGTTCACATGCGCCGGCTCGCGAATGTAGACCGGGATCACCGGCCCGCCGGCCTCCAGCGCGGCCTGAAGCGCAGCATTGTCGTCAATACGCAGGTCTTTCCGGAACCAGAGAATTGCGGGACGGGCGTTCAAGCGGCAACTCCACTGGTCGACTGGATCGCTGTCCGGTGCGGTCAGGTTTGAATGAAGGGCCGAATCAGCAGCAGCTGGCAGGGCGCACCGGCCGGCAGCTCCGGTGCATGCGGCGGTCGGACGATCAACGCGTCAGCCTGCGAAAAGATCTTCATCATCGAGGAATCCTGCTTGTTGAAGACTTCTGCGACAAGAGCGCCAGCTTCATCGCGCCGAAGTTTGGCTCGCAGGTAATCCTGCCGCTGGTCGTTGGCGGAGAGCCGATTGGCAGTGAGGCCGGAGACGAGCCTCTGCCGCTCCGGCCACCGGGCGAGCTGGCGCACCAGTGGTTCCAGGAACAGCATGCCCGTCACGAGGCTTGCGACCGGATTGCCAGGCAGGCCCAGCACATGCATGTCGCCTAAGGAACCAACCATCAGCGGCTTGCCGGGGCGCATCGCGATGCGCCAGAAATCGAGTTCCATGCCGGCGGATTTCAGTGTTGCCTGTACAAGGTCGTGGTCACCAACCGAGGCTCCGCCCAGCGTGACGAGCACATCAACGCCGGCGGCACGCGCCTTGTCGATTGCGGCCGCGATGTCTTCCTGCCGATCCTTCACAATGCCAAGGTCGACAATCTCGCCGCCATTGTCGCGAACAAGCGCGGAGATGCCGAACGTGTTGGAGGCAATGATCTGCGACGGGCCGGGGTTGGCTCCCGGCGGCAGGAGTTCGTCGCCAGTGGCGAGAACAGCGACACGCGGGCGACGGTAGACGGAAAGCGTCGGGTGGTTCATGGCGGCGGCAACCGTCATGTGCGCAAAGTCCATCACGGTTCCCGCCGGCAGGACGACGTCGCCCTCGGCGAAATCCTGGCCGCGCGGCCGCACGTGGCGCCCAATGGTCACCTCGAACCTGGTGCGGATGCGGCCGCCGTCGAGCACCTCGGCATCTTCCTGGATGAGGATCGAGTCCGCGCCCTCCGGCAGCGGTGCGCCGGTGAAAATCCGTACCGCCTGTTTTTCTCCAACCACGCCATCAAAGGCGTGTCCGGCGGACGCCGTGCCGATAACCGCCAGTTCGGAACCAATCTCCGGGGCATCGGTGGCACGCAAGGCATAACCATCCATGGCAGACGCATGAAACGGCGGCTGGGTGAGCCTGGCTGCAAGATCGACGGCAAGAACGCGACCCTTGGCCTCGGTGAGAGGGATGACCTCTGTCCGCTCCAGGGGCCGTGCCCGATCAAGCAGCCGGGCCTTCGCGTCTGGAACGGGGAGGAGCGCCATGGTTCAGTCCTCGAGCCGGTAGGTTCCGGATTTGCCGCCGGTCTTTTCACGCAGGCGGATGCCGCCGATCTCCATGGCCTTGTCCGCGGCTTTCGCCATGTCGTAGATCGTCAGGCAGGCGACGGAGACGGCGGTCAGCGCTTCCATCTCCACGCCTGTCTTGCCTGAGAGTTTTGCGATGGCGGTCACACGCAGACCCGGAAGCGCCCCATCCTCGGCGATCTCCACGGCAACTTTGGTCAGCATCAGCGGATGACAGAGCGGGATGAGATCCGACGTCTTCTTGGCCGCCATGATGCCGGCAAGCCGCGCGGTGCCGATCACGTCGCCTTTCTTGGCATTCCCCTCGCGGATCAGCGCGAGCGTCTCTGGCCGCATCCGGACGAAACCTTCGGCCGTTGCCGAACGACTGGTGTCGGCCTTGTCGCCGACATCAACCATGTTCGCCTCACCCGAGGCGCCGAGATGGGAGAGCTCCGCCATCTATTCCGCCGCCGCGCTCGCGGGAGCACCTTCCAGCAGCAGGCGGGTGGCAGCGGCCACGTCGTCCTGGCGCATCAGGCTTTCGCCAACGAGGAAGGTTTCGATGCCGACCTTCTTCAGCCGCAGGCAGTCTGCATGCGTGAAGATGCCGCTTTCACCGACAAGGAGACGGCCGGCGGGCACCATGGGCGCCAGCCGTTCGCTGGTTTCGAGGTTGAGTTCGAAGGTGCGCAGGTTGCGGTTGTTGATGCCGATCATCGAGTCCGGCAGCTTCAACGCGCGTTCAGTCTCTTCTTCGTCATGGACTTCGATGAGCGCGTCCATGCCGAGTTCCGCCGTGGTCTCGATGAGGCTAAGTGCCTCGTCGTCTGACAGGGATGCCATGATGACCAGGATGCAATCAGCGCCCCAGGCGCGTGCTTCGTAAACCTGGTACGGCTCGAACATGAAGTCCTTGCGTAGCGCCGGTAGCGAGCAGGCGGTACGGGCGGCTGTCAGGAATTCAGGCGCGCCCTGAAAGCTTGGGGTGTCGGTGAGCACCGACAGACATGCGGCACCGCCCGCTTCATAAGCCGCGGCCAGCGCCGGCGGATCGAAATCCGGACGGATCAGGCCCTTGGATGGGCTCGCCTTCTTGATTTCGGCGATCAGGCCAAACTTGCCGGCCTGTTTCCTGCCTTCCAGCGCACGGCGAAAACCGCGCGGTGCCGGCTGATCGGCAATCCGTGCCTTGAGTTCTGAAAGCGGCACACTCGCCTTGGCGGCTGCGATCTCCTCGCGCTTGTAGGCTTCGATCTTCTTGAGGATGTCCGCCATCCGCTCAGTCCCTGTCATTGGAGACGGCCACGAGGCGATCCAGCGCAGCGGCCGCCTGGCCGCTGTCGAGGGACTGCGCTGCGAGAGTCATTCCGTCCATAATGGTTTCCGCCTTGCCGGCGACCACGAGCGAAGCCGCGGCGTTGCAAAGCGAAATGTCGCGATAGGCATTGCGGGCACCAGCAAGGACGGCCCGCAGTGCGGCGGCATTGGCCGTTCCGTCGCCACCCTTGAGTTCCTCCATCGACGCGGCCTGTACGCCAAAATCCATCGGTGTCAGCTCGAAGGAGCGGATGCGGCCATTTTCGAGCGCAGTTACCTGGGTGATGCCGGTCGTGGTGATTTCATCCATGCCGTCGCCGTGGACGACCCAGACGTTCTCCGAACCAAGATCGCGCAATACCTCGGCGATCGGCTCCAGCCACCGTGGCGAGAAGACGCCGAGCAACTGTCGCTTAGCGCCGGCCGGGTTCGAAAGAGGTCCGAGCAGATTAAAGATCGTGCGCGTGCCGAGTTCGACGCGGCTTGGGCCGACATGGCGCATGGCGGCATGGTGCATTGAGGCAAACATGAAGCCGATGCCGGCTTCGCGAATGCAGCGCGAGATCAGTTGCGGGCCGATCTCCAGGTTGACGCCGAGCACCGACAGTGTGTCCGCGGTCCCGGATTTGGAGCTCAGCGCCCGGTTGCCATGCTTGGCAACCGGAACCTTGCAGCCTGCGACGATCAACGAAGCGAGCGTCGAGATATTGTAGGTGCCGAGCCCGTCGCCGCCGGTGCCGACGATGTCGATGGCATCGACCGGCGCTTCAACGGGCAACATCTTCGCGCGCATGGTGGCGACAGCACCGGTCAGTTCCGCGACTGTTTCGCCGCGTACCCGCAGGGCCATCAGGAAGCCACCGATCTGCGATGGCGTTGCTTCGCCCGACATCAGGATATCGAAGGCGGCTTGTGCCTCTTCGCGCGACAGACTTTCGCCGTTCGCGACCCTTGCTATGAGCGGTTTCAGGTCTGCCATTCGCCGCTCCCGCTACTGAAGCACGACCTGATCGGCCACACTCTGGTTGACCGACACGCCGTAGCTATCCTTCAGACTATTGACCATCTGGTCCAGCATGTCGTCGCCTGCCGATTCCGCCATCTGCTGAAGCTGCTGGTCGCTGGACAGGGCGTCGGAGGTCGCCTGATCCACGGCCGTGACCTTCAGGAGAAGCCGGCTTTCGCCATCGGCGCCCAGCGCGCTAGCGGTGGTGTTGACCGGACCGCTGAAGGCCGCCGTGATCGCTTCGTTGCCGAAGATGGCGTCTTCGGCGCCACGGCGCAGGCCCTGCTTCGTTTCCACAGCAAGACCGAATTCGGTTGCGATGGCGGAGAGTTCCTCACCGCCGTCGATGCGACCCTTCAGCTCAGTCGCCTTGGCGGCAAGTGCCTGGCGCTGCTGGTCCGCCGTCCAGTCGGCAACGACCTTTTCGCGCACTTCCGTCAGCGGGCGTTCACGTTCCGGGACGATGTTGCGGACTTCGAACCAGACATAACCATCGTTGCCGAGGCTGACGGGAAGGGTGTCGGCGCCGGGTTCGGTCCGGAAGACTTCGGCAACCAGATTGGTCGCTGCGGGCAGGTCTGCGATCCGCTGTTCCTGCTGGTCGCGGCCTGAAGCGTCGCTGGTGACGGTCACGGCCTTGAGGTTCATTTCCTTGGCCGCGTCTTCGAGCGGCGTGCCGCTGCTGCGCAAGTCCTCGAAGCGATCATGTGCGGCCTGCACTTCCTGGGAAGCCGACGCCAGCGACATCTGCTTGCGCAGCTCTTCCTTCACGTCCTCGAAGGAACGGGTGGTTTCCGGCTGAATGTTGGTCACACGGAGGATGACCGGGCCAAAGGTGCCATCCACGACCGACGTCGTGCCGCCGGCGGCAGCAACCTTGAAGGCGGGATCGACAAAAGTCGGATCAGGCATAGTTTCGCGCGTGAAGGCGCCGAGCAGCACGTCTTCCGGCGACTTGCCCTGATCCTTGACGAGCTGTTCGAAGGTCACATTGCCTTCCTTCAGTTGGGTCGCCGCAGCCTCTGCCATCTCCTTGTTCGGGAAGGGGAGCTGTTCGATCGTCCGGGTCTCGTGGGTCTTGTAGCTGTCCTTGCGCTTTTCGTACTCTGCGCGAACCTCGTCATCCGATACGGACGATACATCAGCGATATCGGCAGGCTGCATCTTCACATAGGCGAAGGTGCGGTATTCCGGTGCGCGGTAGCGGCCCTTGACGCCTTCGAACCAGGCTGCGAGCACGTCGTCAGCCGGCGCCTTGACCGGATCGATCGTCGCGTTCGTCAGGAGGACGTAGTCGACGTTGCGCACTTCATCGCGGTACTGCTTCAGCGCATCAACAAGCGCCTGCGGCGGTTTGAAGCCATCCGAAACGGCCTCAACGATCTGGCTGCGCACCGCGACCTTGCTGCGTTCCTTGATATAGTCGTCTTCGCGGATGCCGGCGTTTCGCAGGCGCGCGGTGAAGAGGTTGCGGTCAAACTGGCCGTTGGTTGCTTTGAAGGCTGGGTCTTCTGCGATGAGATTGGCCAGACGATCTTCCGAGAGACCGAGGTTCATATCGTCAGCAAGCTGATCGAGCGCGGCGCCGGCAGCGAGCTGCGCGAACACCTGGTTCTGCAGGCCGAAGGCACGGGCCTGGTCCGGCGTCAGCTGGGTGCCGAACTGGCGGCTGAGGCTCGCGATCTGGCGCTGGTAGGCGAGGCGGAACTCTTCCGGCGAGACCTGCTGGTCGCCAACCGTCATGACGGTGTTGCCACCGGAGGTAAAGACCGTGCTTGAAATGCCCCAAATGGCGAAGGAGGCAACCAGAAGGAGGAGCAGAGCCTTCGCAACCCAAGAGCGGGCGGCATTTCGGAGGGAATCAAGCATCGTTCAATTACCTTGCAAACAGCGATAGCCGCCCCAACGAGGCGGGTTGAGCACTGTCTCTAAATCAAAGCGACGCGGAAATGAAGGTGGGTGCAATGAAAACCGCCGGGGCGCGTCCACATCTGGCTTATGCTCGTTCGACCTGCGGTTCGGCTATCTCGCCGAGCTTTGCGGCAAGGGCTGCTGCATCGAATGGTGCCCGCACCTTCGCGTCGTTGTCGAAGTACACATAGACATCCAGCCCGCGCATCTGCGGCGGCGACGGTGGTCCCACCCTTGGCGCGGACTGTGGATCCTTGCCGCGCCGCCATTCGCCGATCAGTTGCGCCCAGTGATCGAGGGCGGCATCATCGTAGCCGCTGACATACAGTTGCTCGGACCCGTGCAGGCGGCAGTAGATGAAGTCGGCGGTGATATCCATGAGCAGGGGCCAGTCGACCGTATCGGCCACAACCAAGCCCACGTGGTACTGGCGCAGAAGGTCGATGAACGCCTGCGAACGGAAACTGTCATGGCGGATCTCGAAGGCGTGACGCATCGGACGCTGCCTGTCGATCTCGAGGTGGGAGCGGCCGTTCAGCCGAGCATCGTGCTGAGAAGCCAACTGCAGTGCCTGCTCCGTGTCGCGCGGGAGTAACTGCAGAAAGGTTTCAAACCGTGCCGGGTCAAACTTCATCTGCGGCGGAAACTGCCACAAGATGGGGCCAAGCTTCTGTTCGAGGCGCAGAACGCCGGAGGCGAGGAAATTCGCCAACGGGGTTTCCACATCGATGAGGCGCTTCATATGGGTGATGAAGCGCGGGCCTTTGATGGCGAAGATAAAATCATCCGGCGTAGCGGCATGCCAGGCAGCGAAGCTCTCCGGACGCTGCAGGCCGTAGAAGGTGCCGTTGATCTCGATGGAGCGGAAGCTGTTGGCCGCAAAGCTCAGCTCCTGCCTTTGCGGCAGACCCTTTGGATAAAAGACACCACGCCACGGCTTGTAGGTCCAGCCGGAGATCCCGATGCGGACATCACCGATACGCTGCTTCATCCTGCACCTCCATTGCCGGGTGAACAGGATGGAGCAGATGAAGTTCCGTCGGCCTACTTTGTGAAGATGAAGAAGGCCCCAAGCGCGATGAACGCAAACCCGATGATCTGCTTCCAGCTGATCGCTTCGCCGAGATAAAAGACCGAGAAGATGACGAAGACCGAAAGGGTGATGATTTCCTGGATGGTCTTCAGTTGTGCGGCGTTGAAATACCCGTAGCCGATCCGGTTCGCCGGAACCTGCGCACAATACTCAAACAACGCGATACCCCAGCTAACCAGGATCACCAGGTAGAGCGGCTTGTTCTCGAACTTCAGGTGCCCATACCAGGCAAAGGTCATGAAGACGTTGGACAGGATCAGAAGCCCGATCGTGACGAAGGGGACGGAAGACAAAGACATGACGGATAATCCCAGGGACTGTGATGCCTGCGCCAGCCGACTGGGCAGGATGTGATCCTCTAGCGCTCACTGCCCCTGCGTGACAATCAAAAGCAGCACATAAGCCATGACCGTCAACATCAGGCCACGGAAGGCATAGGAGACGAACTTGTATTTCTGCCGCGCGATGAGCGAGAGCACGTCGGCATTGTCGAGGTACTGGTTGAACAGATAGCTGACGTCGCTGTGCCGCGCGGCCTGCTCGAACAGTGGCCGGTGCATCGGCCAGGTGCCCCAGAACAGCGAGGTGGACTTGTCGACGCGGCGCGGCAGGACCACGAGGATGGCGCACAGAATCGAGGCGACAGAAGCAAGCGCGAGCGCGGCCGAGACGAAAATCTGTGGCCAGTCTCCCTGCGTGTACCGGATCCAGCTAAAGACGCCGCGACCTTCCGACGACGACACCAGAAAGGCAAGCATGAAAGTAAAGATGTAGGCTGCCTTCTGGTCAGATATCTTGATCTGATCGTAATAGATGTCGTTTATCTTACGGATATGGTTGATATATTCCTCGGTTATCTCGCCCGTCGCCATCGGCATTTCGAGCATCTCAGTCGGTGCAGTTTCAAAGTCACTCACGTGAATATTCCCCTTTATCTCACTGTAACTCTGTTAATACAGTCTACTTAGAAAGCAAGTAGCGGCGGTTTAGGCTATCTTGACAGTTCGCAAGTAAGTAGCCACTGGTTGCGCATGCTGGGGACATTCAATCGATTATTACTTGCGGCCGTTGCGTTGCCGGCGGTCGTCGCCGGACTTTCCGTGACTGCATTCGCGGAGCCAGTGGCGCGGAGCGGACCTGCGGCCGGTGCCGTCATCGCGCGCAAGGCTGGCGAGGAAGTCCGCTTCATTGACGTCTCGAACTGGCGTTTTGTGGATCTGAAGCAGGATCTCCTGACCGGCGACGTGCTGCGCACCAATGAAACCGGGCAGTTGGCGATCCTGTTCTCCGACCGCACCCAGGTGCGGCTTGGGCGCAATTCGACGCTTGTCGTGAAGCAAATTACTGCAGGCACCAGTGCCGACACCGTGCTGCAACTGCAATCTGGAACGATCTGGGCGCGTGCAGAACGAGGTGGTCCAGGCGTGCAGGTGCAGACGCCGGCCGCTGCCGCCGCCATCCGTGGCACGGACTGGACGATGACCGTGAAGGGCAGCCAGACCTCGCTGACCGTGCTTGAAGGGCTGGTGCAGTTCAGCAATCCGCAGGGCAGCGTTGATGTGCGCCAGGGCGAGGGGGCGGTCGCATCGATCGGCCAGGCGCCTCGCAAGATCGTCATCGTCGACTCCGACGACCGCGAGCAGATGCTGTATTTCCTGGCTCCCCGCAACGCCTTCGGCTTCATGGCCGCCTCGCCGCTGCCGGTCGCCAACATGCGCCGCGAGGTCGATCGCATCTCCGCTATCCAGCCCGGCAGCCGTAGCACCGAAGACCTTCTGGTCCTGGCGGAAACCCAGCTTTCGCTTGAGGGCCGGCAGACGATGCTGGAAACACTCGCGCTTCTGGAATCGCGAAAGCTGTCACCGGCACAGCGGGCCAGGCTGCACCTCGTCAAAGCCATCACGGCGGCGAGCGACAGGCGCTACGACGAAGCCGTCAAGCTGTTCAAGCTTGCAACCCCCGGCCTTGATCCAAAACGACGCAACGTTGCGGAATACGGCAGCTATTATGCCCGCTCGCTCGGCGACCCGAACCGGGTTGTGCAGCCGCCTTCCTCTGTCAACAGCGCTTACAGCGCTCTCCTCAAAGCTTATGCCACGGGCTTCCTCAAGGATATCCCTGCGGCCATCGAAGTCATACGCGATGCGGAACGCAAGTTCCCGCAGGATCCGATGCTGCCCGCCGCACGCGCCCAGTTGGCAATCCTGGTCAACGACCGGCCGCAGATCGAGGAGGCGATTGCGCGGTCGCTGGCGCTTGACCCGAACGAGCCGACGGCCTTGGAAGCACGCGCCAACTATCGCGCCGACTTCAAAAGCGACCTGGATGGCGCGCTCGCGGACCTGCAGGCCGCGCTGAAGGTGGCACCGGGCTCCACCACGATCTGGAACGCCCTCGGAAACCTGCAATATGAGCGCGGTGACGAACGCGCGGCAGAAGCGGCGCTGAAGAAGTCGATCGACCTCGATCCGCTCGATCCACTCGGTTACGCCAACCTCGCCAACATCTACATGGACCAGAACCGGGTGGAGGAGGCGAGGGCGCTGATCGACAAGGCCCTGGAACTGGATCCAGGCTTTGATCTCGCCCTGATCTTCCGCGGCCGCTACAAGATCCAGGCGGGACAGGTCGACGCGGGGCTTGAGGATGTGCTGGCGGGCACGGTTGCCAACCCCGCCTATTCTGCCGGCCAGACGGTGCTTGCGGCCGCGCATCTGGAAAAGGGCGATCGTGTCGCGGCAGAACAGGCGCTCGATAACGCCGATCGTCTTGATGACAATGATCCGGTCATCGCCGCCGCGCGCACCGCGCTTGCCATTGAAGACTATGATTCCGAAGGCGCGATCCGTCACGCGCAGGATTATGTGAAGCGGTCACTGGCGCGTGGCGGCGACTACAGCACGCTCGGCGCCAACCAGCAGGCAGGCTCGACGCTGAACTCTGCCTTCCGTTTCCAGGGCCTGGACTCCTGGGCCGAATATTATAGCGACGCCGTGTTCGACCCGTTTGCCGGCACCGCGTATATCGACCAGGCGATCCGGGGCAGCGCGAACCCGTTTGCCAACAGCTACACCTACGGCACGGACGTCATCAACAATACCGGCAACAGCCAGGCATTCTCTTCGCTCTTCCAGGGCCTGCTGCTTGAACCGCACCTGATCGCGTCGCAATCGATTGGCACCCACCTCTTTACCACGCCCTTTTTCGAGACATCATTGGAAGGTGGTTTCAATACCGCCGGCGGCGAGGTGGGGTATGAAGCGGAAGCCAGCGTTCAGGGTTATACCAACCTGCCGATCCCGATCAGCTTCAGTGGCACGCTGCAATGGCAGCAGACGCCGGATAGCCGGGATATCGGCGCCTTGAGCGACCTCAATAGCGAGAGTGAGGTCGTGGGCGGAAGCGTTTTCTTGAGCGCAGACGTTACCCCCTATGATCGGCTGATCCTCTACTACAACGATGCCAGCGCTGATTTCTCGCAGGACGTGATAACGGAAGACAGTCCGGCGGCACTCTTTCCCTTCCCCGTCGTTGGCGAAGTGCCTCTCCTGAGAGAACGCGACATATCCACGAGGGCCGTCAACGGCGGCCTCGGGTGGAGCCATACGATTGGCTACAAGAACAACGTCAACGCAGCGTTCCTCTACAGCAGGACCGAATCGCGTACACGCTCCTACCTTGAGTTTGACTTTCTCGGTCTGCCGATTCCTGTCGGTATAACCTCCGCGGCACTGGATCAGGAAACCTATATCCTCGCCTTGAACCACACGATCGCCTCAGGCGATCTGACTTGGCGTTATGGGGTCGAAGGTGGTTGGAGCCGGGAGGAAACGGGGATCAGCTACGAAGACCGGGTGCCGATTACTCTATTCGCGCCGTTCTTCGACCTCCTGCCGTCTGGTCCAACATTCGACGTTACCACCTCTGACACCAGCACGGTTGGCAGGGCCTATGTCGATCTGCTTCATGAGATCTCCCCCAGCTTGAAAACCGAGTACGCACTGTTTGGAAGTTATGTCGACAGCGACAACGGCGACGTATCACGTCTGGAGCCACGTATCGGCTTGGCGTGGACGCCGATGAACGGGCAGTTGTTCCGTGCCGGCTTCATGCGCAGCAGCATTGACGTCTCAACGCCCACCCTGTCGCCTGTGGGGATCGTCGGCCTCCAGCCGAACCAGATATCGGTTGGCGCCGAAGGTTACGTGGATACCTACGCGCTGCGCTGGGATGCGGAATGGACGCCAGACTTCTTCACGTCGGCAGAGTTCCAGCACCAGGAGCTCCACGACCCGACGATCCCGATCGCGCTTTCGGTCACGCCATTTTCGACCGGTCGCGGCCGCATCGACCGTGGCAGCCTGACCGCGAACCTTCTTCTGGGTCATGGTTTTGGCCTTTCGTCGACAGTCGTTTACACCGACTCGGAGGATGAGGACCCAACCTCGCCGCGTTACAACGGTCCCCTGCCGTTCATCCCGGAATGGGCGGGGCAGGTGGCTCTGACCTGGGTGAACGAGGCCAATATTCGCGCTACGCTCGCCGCCAATTATGTCGGCGAGCGGATCAGCGATGACAGCACGCGGCTGGGTGACTACTGGACCCTTGATGCAACGCTCACCTGGGAGCCATTCGACGACCGGATGGAGTTGAACCTGGCGGCCTATAACCTGCTCGACGAAGACTTCGAGGTGGATACCGGCACGCCCGGCTGGGGTCGGTCCTTCAAGGGCACGCTCAAAGTCCGCTTCTGATGATCGGGGCGACAGTCAGTTCCATTACAAGGCGGCGCCCGTTTGCTTCGCGGCGCGTGCAGGTCCTGACCTTGAGCCTGTTCATGTTTGCCGCGGTCGCGCTGGTTTCCCGGCTGCCGGCGTGGCCGCTCATCGACTACCGCGCGTTCGATTATCTTTCGACAATCGGCGCAGATCCTTTGCCGGATGACGGGCCGATCATCGTGGCGATCGACGAGCCGTCGCTCGCCGAGATCAATGTCCAGTGGCCGTGGCCGCGCAGCCTGCATGCGCGCCTGATCTCTGCCCTGCGCGCTGCGGGCGCCAAGATGATCGGCATCGACATCATTTTTTCCGAACCGTCACTGCCCGGTGAAGACGAAGGCCTGGCGGCGTCCCTTGGCCCGGATGTTGTGCTGGCAGGCGACGAGACGCTGGTGACGTCGGCGCAGGCTGACCAGTTCATCCGGGTAACGCCGCTGCAGATCTTCACCGACAAGCTCGCGATGACGGGGATTGCCTCGGTCGGGCTTCACCGGGACGGCGTATTGCGCGAGATGCCGGTCTACAGCGACGGTTTTGCCGCGATGATCGCTGCCGGGGCAGGGGGGGCGGCGGAAAGTCCGCCCCGGGGCAGCTTGATCCAGACCTTTGGTGGTCCCCGAACCTATCCGACGGTCTCCTATTACCAGGCGCTGGATCCCGAAAACTTCCTGCCGCCCGGGTTGTTCAAGGATCGCATGGTGATCGTTGGTTTGAGCCTCCAGAATGCCCCCTCGATCGAATCCGGCGGCGCGGATGCCTTTGCAACCTCCTCTACCGTCCATACAGGAAAGCTCACCGCCGGCGCAGAGATCCAGGCGACGATCCTCGATAATCTGAGGCTTAGCCAATATGTGACGGAGGCGAGCCTGCCGATCCGCCAGGCTGTGCTTCTGGTCGCCGTTGCCTTCGCTGCCTTGCTGGTCTGGCGAGGCACCGGCTGGAAGACGGTCGTCCTTGGCGCAGCGGCGCTTTTCATGCTCTTGGCCGGAAGCTATCTGACGCTGCGGTTCGGCCGGGTGTTTGCCTCGCCCATGGCTCCGTCTCTCGCTTTCATCGGCATCGCCGTGGCGCAGGCAGGGCTTGATTATGCGCAGGAACGCAAGAGCCGCCGCCAGATCACCCGCGCCTTCTCTCAATATCTGGCGCCGGCCCTCGTGGAGGAGCTCGCGCGCGACCCGTCCAAACTGAAACTTGGCGGCGAAAAGCGGGAACTGTCGATCCTGTTCTGCGACGTGCGCGGTTTCACCACCATTTCCGAGCAGTTGAAGGATGACCCGCAACAATTAACGACGCTGATCAACCGGTTGCTGACGCCGCTCTCGGAGATCGTGCTGTCACACGGCGGGACGATCGACAAGTATATCGGCGATTGCCTGATGGCCTTCTGGAATGCGCCGCTGGATGATCCCGACCACGCCAGACATGCGGTTTCCGCGGCACTCGACATGCTTGATTCGATGGACGGGCTGAACGCCGAACTCAAGGCAGAAGCGCAAGCGTCCGGGCGCGTCCATTATCCGCTGAGGATCGGCGTCGGCATCAATACCGGCGAATGCGTGGTGGGCAATATGGGGTCCAGCAGCCGGTTCGATTATTCGGCGCTCGGTGACGCGGTTAATCTCGCGGCGCGCCTGGAGGGGGCGTCGAAACCCTACAACGTCTCGCTGCTGGTTGGCGAGGCGACGGCGCACGCTGCCTTTGGAACTCTCATGGTGCTCGAACTTGATCGGATCACGGTGAAGGGAAAGACGGAACAATCGCCGGTGTTTACCGTGCTTCGCCAGAAGCCGGATACTGCGGTGATCGAGCGTCACCAGCAGTTCCTGACGGCCAAATATGCGGGCGATGTGAACGCCCAACGAGTACTTTCAAGAGAGCTTGCGGAGGCCTTGCCGGCGCTCGCCGGCTATTACGGCCAATTCCATGGAGACCGCAGGGCAACTGATGGCACGGCCTAGTGCAGCGTGCCGGGGTTCAGGTCATCTTCCATGATGCGGAAGGCTTCGTAGAGCGCTTCGACCAGTATATCCGTGAGCTTGTCGCCGTCGTTTTCCTGCAGGAAGAGTGCGATCGCCTGTTCCGATGGCTGGTTGAAGTTGCTGTGTTCGTTCGACATGTCATTGTCCCCAGGCTTGACCGGACTCATTCCGGGTGAGGCGACGCTAGGGCGCGATGCTTGCGCAAAGCTTGAGCCTTGTGCCCGCCACCCCTTCGTCGCGAAGGGAACGCCAATAGCAGCAAATGGTTCAGCCGTATGTGCCAAAAACAGACATGTCCGTGCGGTTGACGTTTGCCAGTTGAAGGCGCTAAAGCGATGCGCGTGGAAGAGTGTCCGAGTGGTTTAAGGAACCGGTCTTGAAAACCGGCGTGCGGGAAACCGTACCGTGGGTTCGAATCCCACCTCTTCCGCCATTTTCCAACAAATAGATGATGTTGATCCCCGTCGCGTCGGCCGCGAGCGGCTAGCGATTTCCAATCCAGCCCCACCGGAACCTTGCTCGTTCCCTCCGGTTTGGTCCTCACGACCAAGGAGGATCATCATGGCGATTAAGGAGAATGTCGAAGCTGCAACTCGGATCGGCGATCCGGTTCGCGAAGGCATCGAGGCGGGAACGCAAGGCGGCGCGGACGAGAGTAATATCCGGGAGAGGGCTTACGCCATATGGGAAGAGCAGGGCCGTCCGGAGGGATCTCATGACGCCCATTGGCATCAGGCACAACGGGAACTGACGGACAAGCAATTGTCCGCAGGAGATCCGTCGCCGACAGGTCCATAAGGCGTAAGCCTCCAATGTTGGCGAGCAGATCATGCGCCAGTGCGTTAGCAAGTTATTAACCATATAAAGTAAAACGCTCCGCATCGATCCAATTGTGTTCGCATTTTAGCCACTTTGGCGGCAAAAGTTCACTGCTATACATTCGGTGCATAGGGGTATGTGCCGAACTGGTTCAATGGCAGTGCAAGCTTGCGGCGTCGCCGCCGGTCTGTTCTGCCGCGGCGGCATGGGACGAACACGTTGAGTTTGAGTGGCGGCAAGCTTTCGCGCGGCGCGAAGTGGATTGGGATCACCTTGATTTGTGCGGGCATGGCGTCCTGCGCAACGACCGAGACACCGAAGAACAAACCGAAACCTCGGAGCAAGGAATACTTCTCCGAGAAGGAATATGGCGTGAAGGCAAGCCCGCGCGTGGTGGGCGAGGGGCAGGCCGTGCCGAAGGGCGGCGGTCGTTTCATAGTCGGCCAGCCCTATCAGGTCAAAGGCAAGACCTACGTTCCCAAGGAAGACCCGAACTATAACAAGACAGGGCTTGCGTCCTGGTACGGCTCGGCGTTCCACGGTCGACTGACTGCAAATGGCGAAGTCTACGACAGCGACCACCTTTCTGCGGCCCACCCGACATTCCCGCTTCCGAGCTATGCGCGGGTGACCAATGTCGATACCGGCTCCTCAGTCATCGTTCGTGTGAACGATCGCGGCCCCTACCATCCGGGCCGCATTCTCGATGTGTCGGAAAAGACCGCGGAACTTCTTGATTTCAAGCGCTCCGGCACCGGCCGCGTCAATGTGCAATACGTCGGCCGAGCCCAGATGGACGGCAACGACATGCCGATGCTGATGGCATCCTATACCCGCAAGGGTGACCGCCTGCCGTCGATCCAGCCGGAAGGCCAGATTGCGACTGGCGTAATGGTTGCCTCCAATCAGTCGCTGGGCGACCAACTTCAGAGTTATGGTTCTTCCGAGCGTCGTACAGCCGCTCCTGTTGAGCGTTCGGCGGCGCCCGCAGCGCGACCGGCTCCGGTCGATGTTGCAGCTCTCGCCGTTCCTGCGCCGCGTCCGCTTGTCGCCGAAGCTCGCCAGCCGGCGAAGGTGGCGTCAAATCCAGCCGAAAAGCAGCAGCGGCAGGTGAAGCAGGCTCCAGCGCCCCAGCCGGTACAGGTCGCCTCCAATGCTCGCCCGGCAGAGCAGGTGGTGCGCCAGCCTCAGACGTCGGCGACCGCTTACGCCGGTGAGCCGCGGGCGAAGGAACCGATCGTCATGTTCGGCAACATGATCCTCCAGAACCCCGCGCCCGGTCAAAAGCCCGTGCGTTAAGCGCACTTGCGGTTGCATGCGCAACTGGCCACTGCTAGGCCAGACGTGACTGGCTCACGAGGGTGATGATGCGGCGTGTCTTGCTTCTACTCTTGCTGACGTTCCTTGGAACGTCGGCATCATGTGCAACCGCGAACGCACAGGAAACCCCACCGCCCTTTGCCACCAAGGCAAAGCAGGCATATCTGGTCGAATCCAAGACCGGTACCGTTCTTCTCGCGATCAACGAGAACCAGGATCTGCCACCGGCGTCGCTCGCAAAGCTGATGACGATGGAGGTCGTTTTCAGCGCCCTCAAGCGTGGCGAGATCACGCCTGACACGACCTATACCGTCTCCCAGAATGCCTGGCGCACCGGTGGGGCGCCATCCGGTACGACGACCATGTTTGCGGCGCTGAATTCCCAGGTTCGGGTCGAGGACCTGGTCAAGGGCGTGATCGTCCAGAACGGCAATGACGCATGCATCATCCTCGCGGAAGGCATATCGGGCTCGGAGAGCGGATTCGCCGCCCGCATGACGGCACGCGCAAAGGATTTAGGTCTCGGTCGTTCAACGTTCGGTAACGCCACAGGCCTGCCGAGTGCTGAAAGCCATACGACTGTGCGCGATCTTGTCGAGCTGTCGCGTCATATCCATCGCGAGTACCCGGAATATTACCCCATCTACTCGCAGCCGGATTTCGAGTGGAACAAGATCTTCCAGCGCAACAAGAACCCGCTGATGTCGCTCAACCTCGGCGTCGATGGCCTGGGCGCCGGTTATGCGGAAGGCGCGGGCTTTGCCCTTGCAGCGTCCGTCGACCGCAACGGCACGCGGCTGTTCCTCGCCATGGGCGGTCTCGCCAGCGACAAGGAGCGGCTGGAGGAAGCACGCAAGGTTCTTGAATGGGGGCTTTCTGCCTTCCAGACCAAGGTGTTGTTCAAGCAGGATGAGGTGATCGGTCAGGCGAGCGTCTACGGCGGCACGTCGCGTTATGTGGATCTCGTCGCCAAGGAGCCTGTCGACATCTACCTGCCGACCAACAATCCCGACCGCCTGTCGGCGCGGATCGTCTACCGCTGGCCGCTGAGGGCGCCGGTGGAGGCGGGGCAGGATGTTGGCGTGCTGCGAATTTCCGCCGGCGACCGCGTGATTCGGGAAGTGCCGCTGGTGACGAACCAGGCAATCGGTACCGGCACGCTTGCAAGCCGGGCGACCGACGCACTTCTGGAACTGATGTTCTTCTGGCTCTGATGCGCGGTTTCGCAGCGCATCCATCTGCGCTATAAGCCGATAAAACAGGAAGTGCGGAAATACGCGTGGCAGAACATCCCGGATTGTTTGTGACATTCGAAGGGGGCGAGGGGGCAGGCAAATCAACCCAGATTCGCCGTCTTGCGGATCGATTGCGCCGGGCCGGCCATGATGTTCTCGTGACGCGGGAGCCAGGCGGATCCCCGGGCGCAGAGGCGGTTCGCCATGTGCTGCTGTCAGGAGCCGCCGAGGAATTTGGCGTGCGCATGGAGGCCATGCTGTTTGCCGCCGCCCGCAACGATCATGTCGAGGAAGTCATTCGCCCGGCACTGGAAAGTGGCGCGATCGTGCTCTGCGACCGGTTTATCGATTCCTCGCGGGTCTACCAAGGCGTGACGGGCAACCTGGAGACGGATTTCATCGAGGCTCTGCAGCGCGTTGCGATCGATGGCGTCGTGCCTGACTGTACGCTGATCCTGGATCTGCCTGCGGAGACGGGCCTCGGGCGTGCGCGCCGGAGAGCAGCCGATGCTGCGCCGGACCGGTTCGAGCGCGAAGAAATCGAGACGCATGAAAAGCGTCGTGAAGCATACCTGGAGATTGCCGAGGCAGAGCCGCAGCGCTGCCGAGTGGTCAATGCCGAACGCGCCGAAGACGAGATCGCAGACGAGGTCTATGCGATCATCGAACCGCTGATCAATCGGTCGGGCGCGCCGGAACCCGCCGAAACGGAAAATGCCGAATGAGCGAAGACGTCGCAGGACTGCTCGACGGCGCACAGCCGCCGGCACGCAATACGAACCTGTTCGGGCACCAAGCGGCCGAAGAATTCCTGGCGCGCGCCTACCGTTCCGGCAAGGCGCATCATGCAATCCTGATCGAAGGTCCTGAGGGTATCGGCAAGGCAACGCTGGCGTTCCGCTTCGCCAACCATGTCTTGTCGCATCCCGATCCTGCTGCGGCACCGCCATACCTGACGGAACCGGATCCAGATTCGGCGGTGAGCCGGCAAATCGCCTCGGGTGCGTCCCATAACCTGCTACACCTTTCGCGCCCGGTCGATGACAAGACGGGCAGGGTGAAAAGCGCCATTACGGTGGATGAGGTGCGGCGGGCCGGCCATTTCTTCTCGCAGACCTCCGGCACGGGAAGCTGGCGCATCGTCATCATCGATCCGGCTGACGACCTCAACCGCAACGCCGCCAATGCGATCCTGAAGATATTGGAAGAGCCGCCGAAACGGGCAATGTTCCTCGTGTTGTCGCATGCGCCGGGCAAGCTGCTGCCGACGATCCGCTCTCGCTGCCAGCCGCTGCGCTTGTCACCGCTCAATGACAAGGACCTTTCGCAAGCGCTGGGAGCACTCGGGCTCGCGCTTGACGGTGGCAAGACCGAGGAGATGGTCCTGTCGATGTCGAAGGGCAGTGTGGCGCAGGCGCTGAAGCTGTTGAACTACGGCGGCACCGAGATCATCGCCGCGTTCGACGAAATCCTGTCCTCCGAAGGACCGAAGGCGCGCAAGGCCATGCATCGGCTGGCCGACGTGCTGTCCGGCAAGGATAGTGAGGTCATCTTCGGGTTCTTCATGGAACACCTGAGCGACCATCTGGTGGCACGGGCGAGGGCGGCAGCCTTGGCAGGCGATATCGCAACTGCCGACAGGCAGGCAAAGCTTGTCACAGACATCAACGAGAAGATCACTGTTTCCCAGGCCTATAACCTCGACCGGAAGCAGACGATCCTGTCGATCCTGGAAGCTGCGCGCGCCTGACTTTGGTCGTCACGCGGGTGCCATGGGAACATCACGAGGAAGTTTGGGTTTCGCATCTTCCAAACATGCGCTAAGAGCGCACAGCACATTTCTGTGCGGAAGACCTCCCTGCAAGTACCGAGTGCGACATGTCCAACAAGACGCCATATTACATCACGACCGCAATCTCCTATCCGAACGGCAAGCCGCATATCGGTCATGCCTACGAACTGATTGCGACGGACGCCATGGCGCGCTTCCAGCGCCTCGACGGGAAAGACGTATTCTTCCTGACCGGCACGGACGAGCACGGACAGAAGATGCAGCAGACGGCGCGCGCCGAAGGCATCAAGCCGGAAGCGCTGGCGGAGCGCAACTCCGGCGAATTCCTGGCGATGGGCAAGCTGCTCAACGCTTCCAACGACGACTTTATCCGCACCACCGAGCAGCGGCACCATGAGGCCTCGCAGGCCATCTGGAAGCGCATGGCGGCCAATGGCGACATCTACAAGGACAGCTACGCTGGTTGGTACTCGGTTCGCGACGAAGCTTATTATGCCGAAGACGAGACGCAGGTCCGCGACGGCGTCCGCTACGGACCACAGGGCACGCCGGTCGAGTGGGTGGAAGAGTCCAGCTACTTCTTCAAGCTCTCGGCCTATGGCGACAAGCTGCTGAAACACTACGAGGAAAATCCGGACTTCGTCGGCCCGAATGAGCGCCGCAACGAAGTCATCTCCTTCGTGAAGTCGGGCCTGCGCGATCTGTCGGTTTCCCGCACCACCTTCGACTGGGGTATCAAGGTGCCGGATGATCCGGATCACGTCATGTATGTCTGGGTTGACGCGCTGACCAACTACATCACCGCGACAGGATACCTCAGCGACCAGAACGGACCACGCGCCAAATACTGGCCCGCGGACGTGCACATCATCGGCAAGGACATCATCCGCTTCCACGCGGTCTACTGGCCGGCCTTCCTGATGTCGGCAGGCCTGCCGCTCCCGAAGCGCGTTTTCGCGCATGGCTTCGTGCTGAACAACGGCGAGAAGATGTCGAAGTCTCTCGGCAACGTGGTCGATCCCTTCGATATCATCGAGACGTTTGGGCTGGACTACGTGCGCTACTACCTCTGCCGCGAAATCTCCTTCGGCCAGGACGGCAACTGCAATGAGCAGCTGATCGCGACGCGCGTGAATGCCGACCTCGCCAACGGCATCGGCAACCTGGCCAGCCGCTCGCTGTCGATGATCGTCAAGAACTGCGACGGCGTTGTTCCCCAGCCGGGCGAACTGACCGAGGAAGATAGGGCACTACTGGCACAGGCCGACGCGATGCTGGCAAACTGCCGCGAGGAAATGGACCGCCAGGCGATCCATAAGGCTCTCGCTGCGGTGATCGCCGTGGTCTCTGAAACGGACCGGTATTTTGCCGCGCAGGCGCCATGGGTGCTGAAAAAGACGGATCCGGCTCGCATGGGCACCGTGCTTTACGTGACGGCAGAAGTGGTTCGGCAGATCGCCATCCTGCTGCAGCCGTTCATGCCACAGTCGTCGACCAAGCTGCTGGATCTCGTCAAGGCTCCGGCCGATGCGCGCGACTTCACGGCGCTCGGCGAAGCCGGTCGGCTGAAGCCGGGCATCGTGCTGGAGGCGCCGACCCCCGTGTTCCCACGCTACGTGGCTCCGGAAGCGTAAGGCTTCGTCATGTTGATCGACACCCATTGCCACCTCGACTTTGCCGACTTCGACGACGAGCGCGACGATATCATCGCGCGCGCTCATGAGGCCGGCGTCAAACAGATGGTGACCATCTCGACACGGGTTCGCAAGATCGATGGCCTGCTCGCGATCACGGAGCGTTATCCGTCGGTCTTCTGCTCGGTGGGCACGCATCCCAACAATGCCGGCGACGAACTCGACATCAAGACCGAGGATCTTGTCCGGCTGGCGAATGCGCATGAGAAAATCGTGGCGATCGGCGAGGCGGGGCTGGACTATTTTTATGACACCCAGAAGCCTGGCGACCAGAAGACGGGGTTGATCCGCCACATTGCCGCAGCGCGTGAAACCAAGCTGCCGCTTGTGATCCACAGCCGCAGCGCCGACGACGACATGATCGAGATCCTGCAGACGGAAAGCGGGAAGGGGGCCTTCCCTTTCATCCTGCACTGCTTCTCCTCAGGTGCAGAACTTGCTCGAGTTGGCGTGGAACTGGGCGGCTACATCTCCTTCTCCGGCATTCTGACATTCCCGAAGTCGCAAGAGCTTCGGGAGATCGCCAAGGACGTGCCGCTGGATCGGCTGCTGGTGGAAACGGATGCGCCATATCTTGCGCCGAAACGCTGGCGCGGTAATCGCAACGAACCGTCCTATGTGGTAAATACGGCGGAGGTTCTGGCGGAGTGCAAGGGCTTGAGCTACGCTGAGATGGCGGAGATCACCACCGAGAACGCGTTTCGCTGCTTTTCCAAGATGCCGAGGCTCTGAACCGTGGCCCGGTACCTGCGGCGTTTCACGATCCTTGGATGCGCGTCGTCGCCCGGTGTCCCGCGCCCCAATGGTGACTGGGGTGCCTGCGACCCGCGAAACCCGAAGAACCAGCGAACGCGCGCGGCATTCATGGTCGAGCAGATCGGCCCGGATGGCGAAAGCACGGTGGTCATCGTCGATACGGGGCCGGATTTTCGGCAGCAGATGGTCGCCAACAACGTCCGGCGCATCGACGCGGTACTTTACACCCATGCCCATGCGGACCACCTGCACGGCATCGATGACCTGCGGACCTATTTCATCCTGCAGCGCCATCGGATCCCGGTTTATGCCGATCCGGTGACCATGGAGCGAATCCGCCAGGGATTCGGCTATTGCCTCGAGACGCCGCCCGGCGGCAACTATCCGCCAATCGCGCGGCCGTTTCTCATCGAGGACATGGATGCGACGATCACGGTGGATGGGCCTGGCGGCTCGATCGAATTCCTGCCGCATGACCAGGTGCATGGCGAGATCCATTCGCTCGGCTTCAGGATCGGCGATGTGGCTTATTGCAGCGACGTCAGCGATTTTCCCGTCGAGACCATTCCGAAGCTGCAGGGCCTCGATCTGCTGATTATCGACACGCTGCAATACCGGTTCCATCCGAGCCATCTGTCGCTTGAGCAGTCACTGAACTGGATCGAGCAGTTGAAGCCCAAACGTGCCGTGCTGACGCATATGCACATTCCGCTGGACTACGACACGGTGATGGCCGAAACGCCTGCGCATGTGGAGCCGGCATTCGATAGCATGACCTATGAGGTCGAACTGAATCTCTAGGCGCCAGCTCTCCTCGTTGCCTTCTGTTCCATAATCTATGTTATCTGATGTTCGGATGTAGCCGCAAAGTTGGAATGTCCTGTTTCTGCAAAGTTGGAATGTCACACTCCCCGGGTCTGAATGATGCCTGGGAGATTGCAGATGGGATTGATAGCGATGAGCGAGCGCGATCTGCGGCGGATCGAGGTTTTATCGAAGGTCGCTGGCGGACGGATGACGACGGTGTCAGCGGCGCATGTGCTTGACCTGAGCGAGCGCCAGGTGCGCCGGCTTCTGGAGCGAATACGGACTGGCGGCGCGGCGTCGATCCGGCACAAGGCGATCGGCCGGCCATCGAACAACCGGATCAGCGACGGCGTTCGGGATTATGCGATGATGCTGGTGCGCGAACGTTATGCGGATTTCGGTCCGACCTTGGCGACGGAGAAGCTTGCTGAACGCGATGGTTTGCGCGTGTCGCGCGAGACGGTGCGCGGTTGGATGTCCGAGGCTGGACTGTGGTTGTCACGCAAACAGCGTCGGACGTTTCATCAGCCGCGTCTGCGCCGCGAAGCTTATGGCGAACTGGTGCAGATCGATGGGTCGGAGCATCGCTGGTTCGAGGATCGCGGACCGCCATGCTCGCTGTTGGTGTTTGTCGATGATGCGACTGGCAGGCTGATGCAATTGCGCTTCGTGCGCTCGGAAAGTGCCTTCACCTACTTCGAGGCGCTAGATCTCTATCTCCAGCGTCACGGCGCACCGATCGCCTTTTACTCGGACAAGCATTCGGTGTTCCGGGTGGCGAAGAAGGATGCCAGGGGTGGCCAGGGCATGACCCAGTTCGGGCGTGCACTTTGCGAGTTAAACATCGAGATTCTTTGCGCGAATTCGAGCCAGGCCAAGGGCCGCGTCGAGCGGATGAATCGGACGCTGCAGGATCGGCTGGTCAAGGAGCTGCGGCTGGCTGGCATCGACGATATGGAGGCTGGCAATGCGTTCTTGCCGGGCTTCATGGAGGATTACAACAGGCGGTTTGCGGTGGTCCCTGCCCGGCCCGATGATTTGCACCGGCCGATCAATCTGGGGCCGGACCGATTGGCGGAGATCCTGTGCAAGCGCGAGCAACGTTATGTCGGAGCGCAGCTGGCGTTTTCGTTCGAGCGCAAGCGGATCATGCTGCAGGAGACCGATGTGACGCGGGGGCTGGTTGGTCGCTATGTCGAGACCTATGCCTATGCGGACGGTCGCCTGGAGGTGCGTTGGAAAGGATATTCCCTGCCCTACACGGTGTTCGACAAGGACCAGCGGGTGACGCATGCGGCGATCACGGAGAACAAGCGACTGGGTGATGTTCTGGCCTATATCAAGGAACGCCAGGATCAGCAGTCGAAGCCGGACGTAAAGACCAACAGCGAGAAGATTGGCTATAAACCGCGTGGCCGGAAACCCGGTCCCCGGACAGATTACATGAACGATCCGGCGATCATCGCGCGACATGAGAAGGCACTGTTGCGGCAGCAAGCCGCAGAGTGAATGCTCGTTCGAATAGCCTCAAAGCTAAAGCCGAGGGGTGGTTCTCACCCGCCCCGATCTGATCTTGCAACCGGGATCAGCCGCTCAGATCGGGGCTGGTCCTCGTCCCATGCGGCGACTTCTCGGACATTTCTTTTTTGCAGGCTGGCGGACATTTCAACCTTGCCGTCACATCGGATATGGCTCTCGATGCGTGGACGGTTATCCGGTCGCCCTATCCTCCCATGATCCAGGCGCTGCCCTGTAGCCAATGACGAACTCCATCACCTTGCCCGACGACATCTCGCACGGTTTCAGCCGCGCGCCGGTCTTCAGCACATAGAGATTGAAGCTTATGATGTCCGTTCCTGCCAGCTCTTCGGCGAAGAGCCAGACGCAACGATTGTCTTCCGACCGCTTAACCCTCACGCCCCAGCGCCGCCCGTCGAACCGTCCTTCGCTATATCCTTCTGGGATCAGCGAAAGCGCCCGGAAAAAATGCGGCGGCTCCTGCTGACCTCTCGGGTTCATCACGGGCTTTCGGCGAAGCTTTTCAACGAGTCGCCTGCAAGCCGGTACCGGATCCATTCCTTCATCGGATCCGCACGAATTGCGTCGTAGACCTTGATGGCTGGTTCGTTCCAATCGAGCACGCTCCACTCGAAGCGGCCGCAGTTGTTTTCGATGGCGATCTGGGCGAGCCTCTTCAGGAGTGCCTTGCCTGCGCCAAGCCCACGCGCCGCCGGCGTTACATAGAGGTCCTCAAGATAGAGTCCGTTACGAGCCTGCCAGGTCGAATAGCTGAAGAACCAGATCGCCATGCCGATCGCCTCACTGTCGCGCTCGCAGATCAGAGCCTGTGTCACTGACCTGGGGCCAAAGATCGATTCCTCGATTGTCTCCAGCGTCGCGGCAACTTCGTGTTCGGCTTTCTCGTAAATCGCCAGTTCGCGAATGAAGCGCAGCAAGGTTGCGGTATCACTTCGCGTTGCCGCGCGGATCGCTAAGGGCATGACTTCTCCATCTATATATCATTCTGCTGGGGCTGCTGCGCTCATTCGGCAGCGGATTTGACCTCAACGACGTCCACTTCGTAGGAATAGCCGTCGAGCATGCCATAGGCTTTTTCGATATTGCTGATCTCGGTCTCGGCCTTTGCGATCGCTTCGTTGATCGTCTCGCAGCGCGATTTCAGCATCCGGCCGAGGACATCGGCTTCAGGCTTCTTGCCTATGCGGTCCATGTGGTTGCGGATGCGCGCCCGGTGGCGTTCCATCTCCAGGATGTGGAAGCGGGCGTTGACGATCTTGTCGGTGAGCTTGCGGCGCATGGCGGCCACAGGGTCAAAACTCCCCGGCTCCCGCTCATCCAGAATGATGTCGTTCACCAGCGTCTCCAGGATAACCAGCCCCTGAAGATCCTTGCTGTCGGCGAGTTCCGGATCGAATCCCGTGTCATCATAGACCTTGCGACGCAGCGGGTCCGACAGGAGCTCGTAGGACGCCGTCAGCTTGGCGAACGCATCGACATCTCCTCCGGCATCCGGATGAGCGGTCTTGGCGCGCTTGCGGTAGGCGTTCCTGATGGCCTGGCCATCGGCGTCCTGGGAAACACCGAGAAGTTCGTAGGGGTCGATCACAGTGTCACCTGCTTTCGCATAATCATTGTGTTGTGGTAGCGGCTTAGGACCATGCGCTCAACCCATATAAAGGCTTGTGGCCATTTTGGGGGCGGCAACACTCCCTCCCCAACTATCGAGATTCGTCGCGATCGTAAATTTCTCGTCCGTCCCTCTTCTCCTTGCGCGTCACGGCGCTAGCCTATCCGTATCCAAGGAGAAACAGCCTATGTCTGCACGGTTCGTTTTCGTCATCCTGACTTTGCTTCTCTTGCCGGTTTCGGCAGCCAAAGCTGAGGATCCTGTAGCTGATGCCCAGGCGGTGATCGCCGCACAGATCTCGGCCCTGGTGGGGAACGACGCCGAGACGGCTTATTCCTATGCCTCGCCCGGCATCCGCAGCCTTTATCCAAACAAGGACCAGTTCCTGCAGATGGTGCGCAAGAGCTACCAACCAGTCTATGCAGCCAGTTCCTATGCCTTCGGCAGATCAAAGCTCATCGGCGGCGGCGAGGTTGTGCTTCAGGAGGTGATGATCAGCGCCAAGGAAGGCAAGGACTGGACGGCTATCTACGAGGTCCGGCTGATGGACGACGGCAGCTACAAGGTCAACGGCGTGCGGATGATCCGCAATACCGTGAGCCAGGGGATCTGAGCCGAGCATCAGTTCGACAGTGGGGAAGCAGGACGCGCGCCCTACCCCAGCGCCTATACCGGATCAATGTCACCCCTGGCCCAGGCGTCTTGTGTCTCGGCGAAGAAGTCCGCAAAACGGCCCTCGGCGATCGACTGGCGAATGCCCTTCATCAGGTCCTGGTAATAATGCAAGTTGTTCCAGGAGAGCAGCATGCCGCCAAGCGCTTCGTCCGAGCGGATCAGGTGATGAAGGTAGGCGCGGGAATAGTCTCGCGCGGCTGGGCAACTCGATTCCTCGTCCAGCGGCCGCATGTCTTCCGCATGGCGGGCGTTGCGGATGTTGACGCGGCCGCGGCGGGTGAAGGCAAGCCCATGGCGCCCCGAACGGGTCGGCATGACGCAGTCAAACATGTCGATGCCCCGTGCCACCGACTTCAGGATGTCGTCCGGCGTGCCGACGCCCATGAGGTAGCGTGGCTTTTCTGTCGGCAGTACCGGCAGCGTCGTCTCGAGCATGCGCAGCATCACCTCCTGCGGCTCGCCGACAGCGAGACCACCTACGGCATAACCCTTGAGATCCAGTTGCTTCAGTCCCTCGGCAGAGCGGATGCGGAGTGCAGGCTGGTCGCCGCCCTGGACGATGCCGAACATGGCCTTGCCCGGCTGGTCCCCGAAGGCGACACTGCAGCGCTCGGCCCAGCGCAGCGAAAGCTCCATCGCGCGCTCGATTTCCTTTGGCTCTGCCGGCAGCGCCACGCATTCATCGAGCTGCATCTGGATATCCGAGCCGAGCAGGCCCTGGATCTCAATCGAACGCTCCGGCGACATGTGGTGCAGGCTTCCGTCGACGTGGCTCTTGAAGGTTACGCCCTTCTCGTCGAGCTTGCGCAGCCCCGAAAGCGACATCACCTGGAAACCGCCGCTATCGGTCAGGATCGGGTGTTCCCAACGGATCAGCTTGTGCAGGCCACCCAGCCGCGCGACGCGCTCGGCACCGGGGCGGAGCATCAGGTGGTAGGTGTTGCCCAGGATGATGTCGGCGCCGGTATCGCGCACCTGGTCAAGATACATGGCCTTGACGGTGCCAACGGTGCCGACCGGCATGAACGCAGGCGTGCGGATCGTGCCGCGCGGCATGGTGATCTCGCCCAAGCGGGCGCCGTCACTGGTGGTTTTGAGATTGAACTGAAATGTCTCGGTCATCGGTCGTTCCGGAAAAGCAGGCTCGCGTCACCATAGGAGTAGAAGCGGTAGCCCGAGGAAATGGCGTGGGAATAAGCGGCCCGCATGGTGTCGAGGCCGGAGAAGGCCGAAACCAGCATGAACAGCGTTGATTTCGGCAGGTGGAAATTGGTCATCAACATGTCGACTGCTTTGAAGCGGTAGCCAGGGGTGATGAAGATGCCGGTCGCGCCACTCCACGGGGCGACCGTGCCGTCGTCCTGTGCGGCGCTCTCGATCAGCCGCAGCGATGTGGTGCCGACGCAGACAATGCGGCCGCCGGCACGCCTGACAGCGTTGAGGCTGGCGGCGGTCTCGGCGCTTACATAGCCGATTTCCTGGTGCATCTTGTGGTCTGTGGTGTCATCCGCCTTGACCGGCAGGAACGTCCCTGCCCCAACATGTAGCGTCACGAAATGGCGCTGGATACCGGCCGCATCGAGCTTGGCAAAAAGCTCCGGTGTAAAATGCAGGCCGGCGGTCGGGGCCGCCACGGCGCCTTCTTCGCGCGCGTAGATCGTCTGGTAGTCCTTGTGGTCCTGCTCGTCTTCCGGGCGTTTGGCGGCAATATAGGGAGGCAGCGGGATATGCCCGACGGTCATGATCGCTTCGTCGAGCGCCGGTCCGGACAGTTCGAAGCGAAGCGTCACCTCGCCGCCCTCGCCCTTGTCCTCAACGGTCGCAACCAACGAACCCAGCAGGCATACGGTGGCATCTTCCCCAAACTGGATACGGTCGCCGATCTTGATCCGCTTGCCGGGCTTGGCGAAGGCCTTCCAGACATCCGGTGCGATGCGCATGTGGAGCGTTGCCGACACCTGCTGCCCACCTGCCCCCTCGCGATGGCGGATGCCTTCGAGCTGCGCCGGGATGACCTTGGTGTCGTTGAATACCAGCGCGTCGCCAGGCTTCAGGAAGCTTGCAAGTTCCGAAACGCGATGATCTGCCAGCGCAGGATCGGCGCCCGGCTTCACGACGAGCAGCCGCGCGCTGTCGCGTGGGCTCACCGGCCGCAGCGCAATGTTTTCTTCAGGTAGATCGAAATCGAACAGATCGACACGCATGGGAGGGGACCGTGCAGAAACGCGAAACCCGCTCCGCCGCGATCGGCGGAGCGGGTTGCTGGTAAAGTGAGATCAAACGTCTGCGGCGACGCGCAGGGAAACGATTGAGTCAGGATCCTGAACGGGTTCGCCCTTCTTGATCTGGTCGATGTTTTCCATGCCTTCGATGACCTGGCCCCAGACGGTGTATTGCTTGTTCAGCCAGGGAGCATCCGTGAAGCAGATGAAGAACTGCGAGTTGGCGGAATTCGGGCTCTGCGAACGCGCCATCGAGCAGGTGCCGCGGACGTGCGGAACAGCCGAGAATTCGGCCTTGAGGTCCGGCTTCTCCGAACCGCCCATGCCGGCACGTGCCGGGTTGAAGCTTTCGCCCCCCTTCTTGCCGAACTTCACGTCACCCGTCTGGGCCATGAAGTCCGGAATGACGCGGTGGAAGACAACGCCGTCGTAGGCGTTTTCGCGTGCCAGTTCCTTGATCCGTGCAACGTGACCCGGTGCCAGATCCGGCATGAGCGAGATCACGACCTTGCCCTTGGTGGTTTCCATGATGAGGGTGTTTTCCGGATCCTTGATCTCGGCCATATGCCTTCTCCTGTGTTGGGCGTCGCCCGATATCGGATCTGACGCCTTTGCTATCTGCTGGTTACTGCTTGCCGACCGATACCTTGATCATCTTGTCGGGGTTGGTGACTTCGCCATTGCCACCCTGCCCGCGCTTGATCTTGTCGACATGCTCCATGCCCGACACGACCTTGCCGACGACCGTGTACTGGTTGTCGAGGCTCGGGTAGCGCGTGAACATGATGAAGAACTGCGAATTCGCGGAATTCGGATCCTGCGAACGGGCCATGCCTACGACGCCACGTTCGAACGGCACCTTGGAGAACTCAGCCGGGATATCCGGAAGCGATGATCCACCCATTCCGGCGCGCTGCGGGTTGAATCTCGAGGAGCCCTCTTTGCCGAACTGCACGTCGCCGGTCTGCGCCATGAAGCCGTCGATAACGCGATGGAAAACCACGTTGTCGTATTCGCCCTTGGCAGCCAGTGCCTTGATCTGCGCCACATGCTTCGGCGCCACTTCCGGCATCAACTGGACGACGACCGGGCCGTCCTTCAACTGGATCGTCAGGAAGTCATCCGGTGCTGCGGCGGCAGGCAGAACCATGGAAGCAAGGGCAAAAGCGCCAGCCAGAGCAATGCGTAGCAGTTTCATGAAAGAACTCCGGTTCAAAAACGCGTCAGCGTTTCAATTTGCTGTTGAGAGCCTGAAGGACGGATGCTGGCACGAAGGCGCTCACGTCTCCGCCCATCGCGGCGATCTGCCGGACCAATGTGCCGGTAATAGGGCGCGTGGCAACCCCTGCCGGCAGAAACACGGTCTGGATGTCGGGCGCCATCTGGCGGTTCATGCCGGCCATCTGCATTTCGTAATCCAGATCGGTTCCGTCGCGCAGCCCGCGGATCAGCACCGATGCACCAGCGGTGCGTGCCGCGTCGATCACCAGGTTGTCGAATGCGACGACCGACAGTTTTTCCGCCTTTGCCGGCAAAACCTCCTGCAGGGACGCGCGGATAAGCTCGGCGCGCTCTTGAAACGAGAACATCGGCGACTTGCCGGGATGAACGCCGATCGCAACGATGACCTGGTCGGCGACGTTGAGTGCCTGCACCAGCACATCGAGGTGGCCGTTCGTCATCGGATCGAAAGACCCCGGATAAAAAGCAGTTGTCATCGCCAGCCTATCCCGGCCCTGATGGGCCATGTCCCAAATGTCGCTGGCCTTTTGTCACGGACGCGAAGTTCTCGCAAGCTCTCGCCTGAACTTCAGATGAATACGCCATTCAAGGTCGCTTCAGCGGCGTTGTGATTATCTCCGAGGATATATCGGGCGTGCTTGGCCGGTGAACCGGAAACGGCTTCCGTTTCTGAACGTCAGATGAACGGGCCATTCAAGCATGCTTCAGAGCAAGCCGTGTAAATGGCTCTCATAAGATGGACTCGGCTGCGCTCGACGTGGCTGGGAGAAAAATAAAAGGAAGACGATGATGATCGCGAGACGCAAAACGGCGATGCCCGACAAGATCACGATGATCAACCTCGTATGGAGCGCAATGGTCGCGCTGATGCTCACCGCCACGGTTACCTTGTACCAGGAGAAGTCCAGCGTCGGTGACATCGAGTACCCGCAGATGACCGGCCGCTACCAGCAGTTCTCCTACTATTGAGTTTAGCGGGGCAGCCGTCTTTCTGACGATTTGCCCCCGATCCTGCTCTTCCGGTGGCAACGCCTGGGATGCCGCCAGGTCCGCCTCGCCGAGATACCCGACTTAGATCCTGAATAGAAAAGCCGGAGGATTTTCATCCTCCGGCTTTTCTTTGTCTCTCGGTGTTGGCGGCGCGACCTATTCGGTCGCGTCACCGTTTTCGGAGCCGTCATTGGCTGCCGGTGCATCGTTCGCGGTCTCAGCCTCAGCACCGAGGTCACCACTCTCGCCGGTGATCTCGTCAGGCAGGACAACACCGTTGTCGTCGTCGCCTTCCGGCTCGCTGATGCGCTCGACAGACACCACCTTCTCGTCCTTGGCCGTCGAGAAGATCGTGACGCCCTTGGTGGCGCGGCTTGCGATGCGGATGCCGTCGACCGGGACGCGGATCAGAACGCCGCCGTCAGAGACGAGCATGATCTGGTCCTTCTCCTCGACCGGGAAGGCAGCCACGAGTTCGCCGATTTCGGCCGTCTTCGAGGTGTCGGTGGCGCGGATGCCCTTGCCGCCTCGACCCGAGGTGCGGAAATCGTAGGACGAGGAGCGCTTGCCAAAGCCCTTTTCGGAAACTGTCAGCACGAACTGCTCGCGTGCCTTCAGTTCCTCGTAACGCTCGTCGGACAACTGTCCCTCTTCGGTGACTTCCTCGCCGACCAGCGCGATGTCGTCTTCGTCGACACCGGCGGCACGACGCTCGATCGCGGACCGCTTCAGGTAGGCTGCACGTTCCCAAGGCTCAGCATCCACGTGGCCGACGATGGTCATCGAGATGATGCGGTCGCCTGGCGCCAGCGAGATGCCGCGGACGCCGATCGAGTTGCGGCCGGCAAAGACGCGAACGTCATCGACCGGGAAGCGGATGCACTGGCCGAGCGCCGTCGTCAGGAGCACGTCGTCACGTTCGGTGCATGTTTCGACGGAGAGGATTTCATCGCCCTCGTCGTCGAGCTTCATGGCGATCTTGCCGTTCCGGTTTACCTGGATGAAGTCGGACAGCTTGTTACGGCGTACCGTGCCACGGGTCGTCGAGAACATGACGTCGAGGTTGTCCCACGTCGTCTCGTCTTCTGGCAGCGGCATGATCGTGGTGATCCGCTCGCCCGGCTCCAGCGGCAACATGTTGATCAACGCCTTGCCGCGGGACTGCGGCGTGCCGATCGGCAGGCGCCAGACCTTTTCCTTGTAGACGATGCCACGCGAGGAGAAGAACAGGACCGGCGTATGCGTGTTTGCCACGAACAGCCGCGTCACGAAATCTTCGTCGCGCGTTGACATGCCGGAACGGCCCTTGCCGCCACGGCGCTGCGCGCGGTAGGTGCCGAGCGGCACGCGCTTGATGTAACCGAGGTGCGAAACGGTGACGACCATGTCTTCACGGGCGATGAGATCCTCATCGTCCATGTCCGGGCCGCCTTCCATGATCTCGGTGCGGCGCGGCGTGCCGAACTCGTCACGAACGCCGGCGAGCTCTTCCTTGACGATCGAAAGGATGCGGATGCGCGACGACAGGATGTCCAGGTAGTCGCTGATCTCGGCGCCGATCTTGTTCAACTCGTCGGCGATTTCATCGCGGCCGAGAGCGGTCAGTCGTGCAAGACGCAGTTCGAGGATCGCACGGGCCTGCTCTTCCGAGAGGTTGTAGGTGCCGTCCTCGTTGATCTTGTGGCGCGGGTCGTCGATCAGGCGTATCAACGGCTCGACGTCATGGGCCGGCCAGCGGCGCGTCATCAACTGCTCGCGCGCAGTCGCCGGATCAGGCGCACGGCGGATCAGGCTTATGATCTCGTCGATATTGGCAACCGCAATCGCGAGGCCGACCAAGACGTGGGCGCGTTCACGCGCCTTGCGCAGCAGGTACTTGGTGCGGCGGCTGACAACTTCCTCGCGGAAGGAGACAAACGCCCGCAGCATGTCGAGCAGCGAAAGCTGCTCCGGCTTGCCGCCATTTAGCGCCACCATGTTGCAGCCGAACGAGGTCTGCAGCGGGGTGTAGCGGTAGAGCTGGTTGAGGATCACCTCGGCATTGGCATCGCGCTTCAACTCGATGACAACGCGGTAACCCTGGCGGTCGGACTCGTCGCGCAGGTCGGAGATGCCCTCGATGCGCTTTTCGCGCACCAGTTCGCCGATCTTCTCGACCATCGTCGCCTTGTTCACCTGGTAGGGAACTTCCGTGATGATGATCTGCTCGCGGTCACCGCGCATCGGCTCGATGAACGCGCGCCCGCGCATGATGACGGAGCCGCGACCGGTCTCATAAGCGGAGCGGATACCGGAACGGCCGAGGATCAGAGCGCCGGTCGGGAAGTCCGGACCGGGAATGATCTGCATCAGTTCGGACAGTTCGATGGCCGGATTATCGATCAGCGCGATGCAGCCGTCGATGACTTCCGACAGGTTGTGCGGCGGGATGTTGGTCGCCATGCCAACGGCAATGCCGCCCGCGCCGTTTACCAGCAGGTTCGGGAACTTCGCAGGGACGACGACGGGCTCGGATAGCGTGCCGTCGTAGTTGTCGCGGAAGTCGACCGTTTCCTTGTCGAGATCGTCGAGCAAGGTATGCGCTGCCTTCTGCAGGCGGCATTCGGTGTAACGTTCGGCTGCTGGCGGGTCACCGTCGATGGAACCGAAGTTCCCCTGGCCATCGATCAGCGGCAGGCGGAGCGACCAATCCTGCGCCATACGCGCCAAGGCGTCATAGATCGCGGCATTGCCGTGCGGATGGTATTTACCCATCACGTCCCCGGTAACGCGGGCGCACTTCACATACTTCTTGTTCCAGTCGATGCCGAGTTCGGACATCCCGTAGAGGATGCGCCGGTGAACCGGCTTCAATCCATCACGAACGTCAGGAAGCGCGCGGCTGACGATGACGCTCATGGCGTAATCGAGATAGGACCGCTGCATCTCTTCCATGATGGAAATGGGTTCGATGCCTGGAGGCAGCTTTCCGCCGCCGGGTGTGCTTTGTTCAGTCAAATCGGATCACGATCTTTGTTCGGAATCAGTTGCATTTTTATAGCCGAAAGCAGCGGGAGGCGCCAATTTCGGGCAAGGTTTTGAACAGATTTCGCGGCTTGGATGCGCCGTATTCAGAGGTCCAGGAACGTACAAGCCGTCGCCTTGGCAGGCTTCCATTCCCGGTTGGCTTGTCCTAACAATCTTGCGACCCAACTGCAAGGATTTGCAGCCCAGAAGGAGAGCCGATGCCAACGCCGGATATGCTGGTCAATGCCCTGACAACGATGTTGGTGACCCTCGACCCGCCCGGGCTTGCCCCGGTGTTCCTGGGTCTCACCGTCGGGATGACGGCGGTGCAGCGCCGCCAGGTGGCTTTCCGGGGCTCGATCATTGCTTTCGGGATCCTTGCCGTCTTTGCCCTGTTCGGCTCAAGCGTGCTCGGCCTGCTCGGCATTTCGATCGGCGCCTTCCGCATCGCCGGCGGCCTGCTTCTGTTCTGGATCTCGTTCGAGATGGTGTTTGAGCGCCGGCAGGAGCGCAAGGAAAAGACGTCCAAGGCGGCGATCACCATCGACCACATCCAGAATATCTCGGTTTTCCCTCTCGCCCTGCCGCTGATCGCCGGGCCAGGCGCGATCTCCGCCACCGTGCTGCTTTCCGGGACGTTCCCCGGCCCGCTAGACCGGGCGCTGCTGATCGGCATCATAGCGCTGATCATGGCGGTGCTTTACGCGACCCTGTTGATCGCAGAGCAGCTTGACCGTTTCCTCGGGGTAACGGGACGCGCCATCCTGACGCGACTGCTCGGTGTGATCCTTGCCGCACTTTCCGTGCAGTTCGTTCTCGACGGGATCCGCTCTGCCTTCAACCTCTGAGCTAGCGAAGACATCAACAAAGAAAATGGCGGCCCGAGGCCGCCATTTTTGTGTCTAGTCAGAACGGGATGTCGTCGTCGAGATCGCGGGAGAAACCTCCGCCACTCGCGGGCTGGCTGCCGCCGCGGCCTGCACCGCCACCGGACGGACGGCGCTCGTAATCGCCACCGCCACCGAAGTCATCACCGCCACCGCCGAAGTCGTTGCTGCGGCCACCACCACCGCCGTAACCGCCACGATCGCCGCCGCCTTCGCCGCGACCATCCAGCATGGTCAGGGTGGAGTTGAAGCCCTGGAGCACGATTTCGGTCGAGTAACGGTCATTGCCGCTCTGGTCCTGCCACTTGCGGGTCTGGAGCTGGCCCTCGATGTAGAGCTTGGCGCCCTTCTTGACGTATTGCTCCACGACCTTCGTCAGGCCTTCATTGAAGACCACGACATTGTGCCATTCGGTCTTTTCGCGGCGCTCGCCGGTATTGCGATCCCGCCACTGTTCGGACGTTGCGATACGCAGATTTGCGATCGGCCGGCCGTCCTGGGTGCGGCGGATCTCCGGATCTGCCCCAACATTACCAATGAGAATAACCTTGTTGACGCTTCCAGCCATAGTCTCACCTTATCCGCCGCCGCACAGCGGCTCTTCGTTTCCGCCTCACCTTACCCCAAGCCTGCCGGGCATGGGGCGGTTCACCATCGTAATCCACAGTGTATTTTGTTCTTTATTTGTTCTAGTTCGTCATTATACTGGAGTCAATCCGAGTCGAATTGGCCGGTGACCTGAGCCGGTTTCGGCTCGACACCCGCCGATCAATCACTACATAAGGACCTTCAAACCTCCCCCGAAGGCATGACGATGAGTGAACTAAAGACCATTTCGATACGTGGTGCGCGCGAGCACAATTTGAAGGGGATCGATCTCGATCTTCCGCGCAACTCACTGATCGTGATGACGGGGTTGTCCGGCTCCGGCAAGTCTTCCCTGGCATTCGACACCATTTATGCGGAAGGCCAGCGGCGTTACGTCGAGAGCCTTTCGGCCTATGCGCGCCAGTTCCTGGAAATGATGCAGAAGCCGGATGTCGACCAGATCGAGGGTCTTTCCCCGGCGATCTCCATCGAACAGAAGACGACGTCGCGCAATCCGCGTTCAACGGTCGGCACCGTCACCGAGATCTACGACTACATGCGCCTGCTGTTTGCGCGCGTGGGCGTTCCTTATTCACCTGCGACGGGACTTCCGATCGAGAGCCAGACCGTCAGCCAGATGGTCGACCGAATCCTCACCTTCGAGGAAGGCACGCGCCTCTACATCCTGGCGCCGATGATCCGCGGCCGCAAAGGCGAGTACAAGAAGGAACTCGCTGAACTGATGAAGAAGGGCTTCCAGCGCGTAAAGGTCGACGGGCAATTCTACGAGATTGCCGATGTCCCTGCGCTGGACAAGAAGTACAAGCACGACATCGATGTCGTCGTTGACCGCCTCGTGGTTCGCTCCGACATCTCGGCGCGCTTGGCGGACAGCCTCGAGACGTCACTGAAGCTCGCGGACGGCTTGGCGATCGCTGAGTTCGCCGACAAGCCGCTGCCTGCCTCAGAAACAGCTGCCGGCGGTTCGGCCAACAAGTCGCTCAACGAAACTCATGAACGGGTGCTGTTCTCCGAGAAGTTCGCCTGCCCTGTGTCCGGCTTCACGATCCCAGAGATCGAACCGCGCCTGTTCTCCTTCAACAATCCCTTCGGGGCCTGCCCGACTTGCGATGGTCTCGGCTCGCAGCAGAAGGTGGACGAGAACCTGATCGTGCCGGAGCCCGCGCGAACGCTGCGGGATGGAGCGATTTCGCCTTGGGCAAAGTCCAGCTCGCCATATTACAACCAGACGCTCGAGGCGCTCGGCAAGTCATTCGGCTTCAAGCTCTCCAGCCGCTGGAACGAGCTGTCGGAAGCCGCCCAGAAGGCGATCCTGCATGGGACCGAGGAGAAGATCGAGTTCCACTATGCCGATGGCGCCCGCTCCTACAAGACGGTGAAGAACTTCGAGGGCATCGTTCCGAACCTCGAACGGCGCTGGAAGGAAACGGATTCAGCCTGGGCGCGGGAGGAAATCGAGCGCTACATGTCGGCCGCCCCCTGCCCCGCCTGCAACGGTTTCCGTCTAAAGCCAGAGGCGCTGGCGGTGAAGATCAACAAGCTGCATATCGGACAGGTCACGGACATGTCGATCAAGGTGGCGCGCGACTGGTTCGAGGCACTGCCGGAACAGTTGAACGCCAAGCAGAATGAGATCGCAGTTCGAATCCTGAAAGAGATCCGCGAGCGCCTTCGCTTCCTGAACGACGTAGGGCTGGATTACCTCAGCCTGTCGCGCAATTCCGGCACCCTGTCGGGTGGTGAAAGCCAGCGTATCCGGCTCGCATCGCAGATCGGCTCAGGTCTTACCGGCGTCCTTTACGTTCTTGACGAGCCGTCGATCGGGCTGCACCAGCGCGACAATGCCCGCCTGCTCGAAACGCTCAAGCACCTGCGCGACATCGGCAATACGGTGATCGTTGTGGAGCACGACGAGGACGCGATCCTGACGGCGGATTATGTGGTGGATATCGGCCCTGCTGCAGGTATCCATGGCGGCCAGATTGTTGCCGAAGGAACGCCGCAGCAGGTGATGGCGAACCCGAAATCTCTGACAGGCAAGTACCTGTCGGGCGAGCTTGGCGTCGCTGTCCCGGCGGAACGGCGCAAGCCGAAGAAAGGCAAGGAGATCAAGGTCTTTGGTGCCCGTGGCAACAACCTGAAGAATGTCACGGCGGCGATCCCGCTCGGTGTCTTCACGGCGGTGACCGGCGTTTCTGGCGGTGGCAAGTCCACCTTCCTGATCGAGACGCTTTACAAGGCGGCCGCACGTCGCGTCATGGGCGCGCGCGAAATCCCGGCCGAGCACGACCGGATCGATGGGTTCGAGCATATCGACAAGGTGATCGACATCGACCAGTCGCCGATTGGTCGCACGCCGCGCTCCAACCCGGCGACCTATACCGGCGCCTTCACGCCGATCCGCGACTGGTTTGCCGGCCTGCCGGAAGCAAAGGCGCGCGGTTACCAGCCCGGGCGTTTCTCGTTCAACGTCAAGGGCGGCCGCTGCGAAGCCTGCCAGGGCGATGGCGTCATCAAGATCGAGATGCACTTCCTGCCAGACGTCTATGTCACCTGCGATGTCTGCCACGGCAAGCGCTACAACCGCGAGACGCTGGATGTCACCTTCAAGGGCAAGTCGATCGCCGACGTGCTGGACATGACAGTCGAAGAGGGCGTCGAGTTCTTTTCCGCCGTTCCGGCCGTGCGCGACAAGCTGCAGTCGCTGTTTGATGTCGGTCTTGGTTATATCAAGGTGGGACAGCAGGCGAACACGCTTTCGGGTGGTGAGGCGCAGCGCGTCAAGCTAGCCAAGGAGTTGTCGAAGCGGTCGACCGGCCGCACGCTTTATATCCTCGATGAGCCGACAACGGGGCTGCATTTCCATGACGTCGCCAAGCTGCTGGAAATGCTGCACGAGCTCGTCAACCAGGGCAATTCGGTAGTGGTGATCGAGCACAATCTCGAGGTCATCAAGACCGCCGACTGGATCATCGACATCGGCCCGGAAGGCGGTACCGGAGGCGGTGAAGTCGTTGCCGCCGGTACGCCGGAACAGGTGGTCAAGGAGAAGCGGTCCTACACCGGGCAGTTCCTCAAGGAGCTTCTGGAGCGCCGGCCGTTCAAGAAAATCGAAGCCGCGGAATAAGTTTCCGCGCGTTGGGGGGGAGCGATGAGCAAGGCAGGTACGATCCGGACGGGCATTGGCGGCTGGACCTTCGAGCCGTGGGAAGGCACGTTCTATCCTGACAAGCTGCCGAAGAAGCGGCAGCTTGAATATGCCGCCAGCAAGCTCAAGGTGATCGAGGTCAACGGCACCTATTACGGCTCGCAAAAGCCGGAAACCTTCGCCAAATGGGCTTCGGAAGTGCCCGAAGGCTTCATCTTTTCGCTGAAGGCGAGCCGGTTCACTACGAACCGGAAGGTGCTGGCGGAGGCCGGTCCGTCGATCGAGAAGTTTCTCTCGCAAGGCCTTGCTGAGCTTGGCGAACACCTCGGTCCGCTGCTTTGGCAGTTCGCGCCGACGAAGAGGTTCGAGCCCGAAGATTTCGAAGCCTTCCTCCAGCTTCTTCCTGCCGAGCTTTCGGGGCTGCCGCTCAGGCACGTCGTCGAGGTGCGGCATGACAGCTTCAAGGTGCCGGAGTTCGTGGAACTACTGGCTAAGTATAATGTCGCGCCCGTCTGTGCCGAACACGCCGAGTACCCAATGATTGCGGACGTCACTGCCGACTTCGCTTATGCCCGACTTCAGAAGGGATCGGAAGCGATCAAGACATGTTATGCCGAGGACGAACTGCGGGCTTGGTCAAATCGGCTGCGGATATGGTCGGAAGGCGGCGTGCCAGTTGACCTGCCACTGATCGACCCGAGCCGCAAGCCCAGGCAGCAGCCGCGCGACGTGTTCGCCTTCTTTATCCATGAGGGCAAGGTCAATGCCCCCTATGGCGCGATGGCCCTGCAGGAAAAGCTCGACGGCTAGCCGAGCGGCGCCAGTTTTGCGCCGGCGGCCTTGGCAAGATCCTCTGCCGTCATTCCTGGCCCTGCGCGCCTGGCGGCCTCGCCATGCAGATAGACGCCTGCCGCCGCCGCCTCGAAGGCAGGCACGCCCTGAGCCAAGAGAGCCCCAATCATCCCGGCGAGCACATCGCCGGATCCGGCGGTCGCAAGCCATGGCGGCGCGTTGCCGTTGATAAAGGCCCGCCCGTCCGGGGTGGCGATGACGGTGTCCGCACCCTTGTAGACGATGGCGGCATTGGCGAGTTTTGCCGCCGCGACGGCTTTCTCCACCTTGCCAAGTTCAGCATCTTCAGCGAGTTCTGGAAACAGCCGCCCGAATTCGCCTTCGTGCGGCGTGAGTACCAACTGTGTCGCTCCTCCCGCATAGGCGTCGAACAGCAGCGCGCGGTGGTCCCGGAAGGATGTGATCCCGTCTGCGTCGAGCACGAGCGGGCGTCCGTCCAGCGCCAGGACAAAATCACGCGCCTTTTTCCCGACGCCAAAGCCTGGCCCGAGCACGAAGGCTGATAGCTTGGCGCTCTCCAGCCAGTCCCGGAGGGCGCCCATGTCGTTGATCTCGTGCAGCATCACTGCCGTGAGGTGAGCCGAATTGTCCGCCATCGCGTCCGGCGGCGCCGCCACCGTCACCAAGCCAGCGCCGGCGTGCAATCCTGCTGTCGCGGAGAGGCGGGCGGCGCCGGTTTTGCCTGCGGGGCCGGAAAACACGGCAAGGTGGCCACGACGGTATTTGTGCGTTTCCTCGCCCGGTGTCGGGATCAGGTTACGCCAAAGATTGGGCGTGTTCTCACGTGTCTGGCCAGCAACAGAGTGGATGATCCTGTGCGGGATGCCGATGTCAAAAACCTCGATGTCACCGCACAGAGAACGCCCGGGAAGCAGGAGGTGGCCGGGTTTTCGCGTCATGAAGGTGACGGTATGGCTGGCGCGGAAGGCAGCGCCGAGCACAGTGCCGCGCCTGCCGCAGACGCCCGACGGAAGATCGACCGCGAGAACTGGAACACCGGCTTGCTCGACACGCCCGATCAGGTTGACGATGGTTTCCGGAACCTCCCGTGCCAGCCCCGCCCCGAACAAGGCATCGACAACCACATCGCCTCGCGCGGGCTCGTAGAGCTCCAATCTTTGGGGTGGCAAAGGACATAGCTCCAGGGCGCGCTTTGCATCTCCCTTCAGCGCGTTCACGTCCCAGAGGTAATGCACGACAACTTTGGCGCCTGCTTCGGAGAGCGCTCTCGCCGTGACATAGCCATCGCCGCCATTGTTTCCGGGTCCGCAAAGGACGGCAAATCGACGTGCCCCTGGAAAGTGCCGCAAGGCTGACGCAGCGACAGCGCGCCCTGCCCGCTCCATCAGGTCCAACGAGGGAATGCCGGATTGAGCGCTGGACGCATCTGCGGCGGCCATTTCTGTCGGTGTCAGGATGAGATTGCTGATTTCCTGCTTCATGAGGTTATTGGAACTGCAGCATGGTCAGAAAACAAGCGGAATTCCAGAGTGCCTGATGCCGAAATGGCAGGCATTTGCACACCGAATAGGCGCAAGGCGCATCTATTGCTTCGAAAGCCCGCTCGCACTTCTGATCTATCGCGTCCTTCACCAACGATGTTCTCGACCGCTCCGGCCTCACTATCCCCGCCACGGCCAGCGTTTGGGAAAGTCGTCCGGTTTTCGTGCAAAACCGCATTATTTTTTTGAATGTCTCTTCCGACTTTGGCACGATACCTGCATTTGTAGGCGCACGCAGGTAAAGACCTGCGCCAGGGGAGAAGCGGAGACATAGTTTCTCATGAAAAAGATCGAAGCGATCATCAAGCCTTTCAAGCTCGACGAGGTGAAGGAAGCCCTTCAGGAAGTCGGCCTGCAGGGCATTACCGTCACCGAAGCGAAGGGCTTCGGCCGTCAAAAAGGGCATACCGAGCTTTACCGAGGCGCCGAGTACGTCGTTGACTTCCTTCCGAAGGTCAAGGTTGAGGTCGTCCTGGCGGACGAGAATGCCGACGCCGTCATCGAAGCCATTCGGAATGCCGCCCAAACTGGACGGATTGGAGACGGCAAGATATTCGTTTCGAATGTCGAAGAGGTCATCCGCATCCGGACCGGCGAAACCGGCGTCGACGCTATATAAAGCCCACCATTCATTGTCCTGCCGCACTCAGCGCAGGCTTCATCGTCATCGCACATCGAGGAAGTTCATATGACGAGCGCAAGCGAAATCATGAAACAAATCAAGGAAAACGACGTCAAGTTCGTGGACCTTCGCTTTACCGATCCCCGCGGCAAGCTGCAGCACGTCACCATGGACGTTGCCGCTGTCGACGAGGACATGTTCACCGACGGCGTCATGTTTGACGGCTCCTCGATCGGCGGATGGAAGGCCATCAACGAGTCCGACATGGTGCTGATGCCGGATCCGGCGACCGTGCACATGGACCCCTTCTTCGCGCAGTCGACCATGGTCATCATCTGCGACATCCTGGATCCGGTTTCTGGGGAAGCCTATAACCGCGATCCGCGCGGCACCGCCAAGAAGGCCGAAGCCTACCTGAAGGCATCCGGGATCGGCGACACCGTGTTCGTTGGGCCTGAGCCCGAGTTCTTCGTCTTTGACGACGTCAAGTACAAGGCGGATCCTTATAACACCGGCTTCAAGCTCGACTCGTCCGAACTGCCGTCTAACGACGACACCGACTACGAGACCGGCAACCTTGGCCACCGTCCGCGTGTCAAGGGCGGTTACTTCCCGGTTCCGCCGGTCGACAGCCTGCAGGACATGCGCTCCGAAATGCTGACGGTCCTCGCTGAAATGGGCGTCGTCGTCGAAAAGCATCACCACGAAGTAGCGTCCGCCCAGCACGAGCTCGGCGTGAAGTTCGACACGCTGGTGCGCAACGCCGACAAGATGCAGATCTACAAATACGTCGTGCACCAGGTTGCCAATGCCTATGGCAAGACGGCGACGTTCATGCCGAAGCCGGTCTTTGGCGACAACGGCTCGGGCATGCACGTCCACCAGTCGATCTGGAAGGATGGCAAGCCGACCTTTGCTGGCGATGAATATGCCGGCCTGTCGGAGAGCTGCCTGTATTATATCGGCGGCATCATCAAGCACGCCAAGGCGATCAACGCCTTCACCAACCCGACAACGAACTCCTACAAGCGTCTCGTTCCTGGTTATGAAGCGCCGGTGCTGCTCGCCTATTCCGCCCGCAACCGTTCTGCATCCTGCCGCATTCCTTTCGGCTCCAACCCGAAGGCAAAACGTGTCGAAGTTCGCTTCCCCGATCCGGCACAGAACCCCTATCTCGGCTTCGCTGCCATGCTGATGGCCGGCCTCGACGGCATCAAGAACAAGATCCATCCGGGCAAGGCCATGGACAAGGATCTCTACGACCTGCCGCCGAAGGAGCTGAAGAAGATCCCGACGGTTTGCGGTTCGCTGCGTGAAGCGCTCGAAAGCCTCGACAAGGACCGCAAGTTCCTGACCGCCGGCGGTGTATTCGATGACGACCAGATCGACGCCTATATCGAGCTCAAGATGACGGAAGTCATGCGCTTCGAAATGACGCCGCATCCGGTCGAGTTCGACATGTACTACTCGGCCTGATCGGGCCGACACGTCACACGCGTTCGGCGGCGGGCTCCGGCCCGCCGTTTCCGTTTCAGTCGTCTTGTCACTGCATGGTGCGCCGATGCCCTCGCCTACTCCGAAGTCGCCCCGGCCTGGCGACTGGCTCCTCTTCGTGATGGCGCCGGTCTTCTTTTCAAGCAACCTGATTTTCGGGCGCGGCATCATCGGCGAGATCGGACCGTTCATCACCGCCTTCATTCGCTGGTTCGGGTCAGGCCTGATCATGGTGCCGATCTTGTACGCAACCTGGCCGGTAGCGCGCGGCTTTGTCCGGAACCACACCTGGCTATGGTTATGGCTCGGCTTTCTGAGCATCGGCATCTGCGGCGGGCTGGTCTATTGGGCGTTGACTTTGACGACCGCTTCCAACGCCACGCTGATCTACACCACGTCGTCGCTTTTTATCATCCTGCTGGAATGGGCTTTTGCCGGGCGGCGCATCAGCTTGCGTGAGCTCTTCGGTATGATCGTCGCGTTTGCCGGCGTCGCGGCAATCGTGTTGCGCGGCGATCTGGCCGCCCTCACGCATATGCGGTTCAACATCGGCGACTTCGGCATGCTGACCGCCGCAATCGCCTTTGCCGTGTATTCGGTCCTTCTGCGCCGTCCAGCCGCACAAGCGGTGCCGCCACTGACGCTCTTTGGGCTGATGTCCTTTTCCGGATCGCTCGTGCTCCTGCCGCCCGCGATCTGGGAGTACTGGGATGGTGGCCTGCTACCCTCCACGCTGAACGCCTGGTCGATGATCGCCGGCATCATCCTCCTTGCCTCCCTTGCCGCCTTTTTCTGCTTCCAGCACACGGTGCGCGTCTTTGGCCCGGCGACTGCAGGCGCAACGCTTTACATGATGCCTCCGGTCTCGATCATCATGGCGGTGATCTTCCTCGGGGAAACATTCGAGACCTACCACGCCGTTGGAATCATTCTCGTGCTCGGTGGTGTAATTCTCGCCACGGCCAAGATGAAACGGCCCCGCCTGCGCAATGCTTAGCAGTGGAACGAAGACCAGCGACATGCATTAGTCTCTTGATGTCGGAGAAAATTATTCCCACATTAGGTTCCGAAAGGACGTCGCACCATGAAACAGAGAAACGCCAAATTTACCATCGGTGAAGTGGTTCGCCACAAGGTCTTTCCGTTCAGGGGCGTGGTGTTCGATGTGGATCCGGAATTCGCCAATACAGACGAATGGTGGAATTCTATTCCAGCCGAAATCCGCCCAGCGAAGGACCAGCCGTTCTACCATCTGCTCGCCGAAAACGACGAAAGCGAATACGTCGCTTATGTTTCGGAGCAAAACCTTGAGCATGATGAGAGCGAGATGCCTCTGCGCAACCCGCAGGTCTACCAGATCTTCGACCGCGCGCCTTCAGGCCAGTTGAAGCCGAAGGTCATCCTGGCGCACTGAACCAACCACAAGTTCGAGCACAAAATAAAAAGGCCGGCGTTTTCGCCGGCCTTTCTTGTTCAGTTGTCCGTGAAGGATCTTACTGACCCTGCTTGGCTGCGTTCTGCGCATCCTCAAGCTTCTTGCGGGTCTCTTCAGCCTTCTTCTGCAGGCCTTCTTCGAGGCTGCGCTGGCTCTGGGCAATCTGCTCCTGCGGCATGGCCGGGCCATCGAAGGCGCCAGTGAAGCCGGTCAGCGGGATCTTGATCGGGTTCGGCGCACGACGGAAGTTTACCGAGGTGAAGACCACTTCGGTACCCTTCTTCATGCTGGTGATCATAGCGTCGGTGAGCGGCACTTCGGCGGTGCACTTGTCCGGTAGGCAGACCACGTAGTCGAGCTTCTGGCCCTTGCCGCCATCGATCTGCATCACGATGCCCGGGGGCACGAGGCGCGCGGTCGGCACGGAAACCTGCAGGATCTTGCGGTTCACCTTGCCTTCAACCGTGATGAGGCCGACAGCGGTGATCAGCTGGCCGTTCTGGGCGGCGATGATGTTCTGCACCACGCAGAGATCGCTGTCATCCTGCTTGGTGCAGGTCTTGAACCAGCCGAGCGGCGGGGCACCCGGAGCAGCCGCGGCGGGAGCGTCCTGGGCAGAAGCTGCAACCGGCAGCGCGCTTGCACCGACCGAAAGAGCAAGGGCGGACATTGCCGTCCGCAGAACTTGGGTTGCCTTAAGCATCATAACGAGATCCGTCTCCTGAAAACCGTTGGGGCCGGCCATCGCCGAACAAACTCCCTCGGGGTGTCCTACTGCCCGTCACCTGTCGTTCAAATGAGGCAATTGAATGACCCGTCCGTCCGGCAACCTGTTACATCGCGACCGGTCCGATATCCAGTCCCCTCGTCCAATTTTGTGATAAAACGTTAACGACGACGGCCAGGCTGCAGGCGGAACAGCCATTGGTCGACGCGCGTGCTTCCGTTACCTTGGAGGCGAATCAAACCTGATCTTCGAGAACCATGCGACACCTGCTGCCATTCATCGCCGCTCTCCTTATAGGCTCACAAGCGACCGCAGAACCGGTTCACGGCATCGCCATGCGGGGTGAGCCGGCACTGGCCTCTAACTACCAGCACTTTGCGTATGTGAACCCGGACGTGAAGAAGGGCGGCCGGATCAGCTACGGCGTTGTCGGCACATTCGACAACCTGAACCCGTTCATCCTGAAGAGCATGCGAACGACGGCGCGCGGCCTGTGGGACACGATCTTCGGCAACCTCGTGTTCGAATCGCTGATGACGCGCTCCAGCGACGAGTCATTCTCGCTCTACGGCCTGCTGGCCGAAACAGTCGAGATGGACGACGACCGCACCTACATCCAGTTCAACCTCAATCCCAAGGCGAAATGGTCTGACGGGGAACCGGTGACGCCTGACGACGTGATCTTCACCATGGAGCTCTTGCGCGACAAGGGGCGCATCCCCTTCTCCGGCCGGCTGGCTGCCGTGGAGAAGATGGAAAAGGTTGGCGAGCACAGCGTGCGCTTTACCTTCAACGAGAAGGCGGACCGCGAATTCCCCCTGATCCTGGCGAGCGCCACGCCGATCCTGCCCAAGCACGCCATCGACCCCGAGCGTTTCGACCAGAGCACGCTAAAGTACCCTATCGGTTCGGGGCCATACCGGATCAAAGCTGTCTCGCCGGGCGAACGGATCGTCTATGAGCGCAATCCCGATTACTGGGGCGCAGATCTCCCGTCGAAGATCGGGTTCGACAACTACGACCAGATCTCGGTGGAATATTTCCTCCAGGAGAACACGCTGTTCGAGGCCTTCAAGAAGGGCGCTGTCGACATCTACCTCGAAGGCAGCCCGACCCACTGGACGCGGGCTTATGATTTTCCGGCGGTGCAGCGCGGCGACGTATTGAAGGAGTCCTTCAAGCCGCAATTGCCGACCGGCATGCTGGGCTTCGTGTTCAACACCCGCCGTTCGATCTTCGCCGATGCCAACGTTCGCGAAGGCCTGTCGCTCGCGTTCGACTTCGAGTGGGTGAACCGCAACCTGTTTGACGGCGCTTATATGCGCACCGAAAGCTACTGGCAGAACTCGCCGCTGAGCGCGCTCGGCAAGCCCGCAGAGCTGCGGGAACTCGAACTGCTGGGCGCTGCCAAGGACAAGGTGGCGCCGGCCATTCTCGATGGCAGCTACCGCCAGCCCAGGACCGACGGTTCGGGTGCCGACCGAAAGGTCCTTCGCCAGGCGGTGGAGAAGCTGAAGGCCGGCGGCTACACGATCAAGAACGGCCGTATGTCGAATACTGCTGGCAAGCCTCTCTCCTTCGAGGTGATGACGCAGACCGCCGACCAGGAGAAGCTTGCCATCGCCTACCAGCGGACGCTGCGGATGATCGGCGTCGATATGTCGATCCGCACCGTCGATGACGCACAATATCAGGCGCGTTCCGGCAACTTCGACTACGACATGATCGTGAAGTCCTATCCGTCGTCGCTGTCCCCGGGCATTGAACAAGTGAACCGATGGGGCTCTGCGTCGAAGGATCGGCAGGGCAGCTTCAACTTCGCCGGCGCGGCCGATCCGGATCTCGACCGCCTGATCGGGTCGATGATGACGGTGCGCAGCCAACCGGATTTTGAGGCGACTGTGAGAGCTTACGACCGGATGCTGCTCTCCGGCCACTATCTCGTGCCGCTCTATCACATTCCCGATCAATGGGTGGCGCGATGGAGCCATATCAGCTACCCCGAGAAGCTGCCGCTTTACGGCTACCAGCTCAACACGTGGTGGGACAAGCGCGCGCAATAAGGCCGCGCGGCATCCACTCGCAAAGGACACTTGCCATGGAACGCATCACCATCGACATCGTCTCGGACATCGTCTGCCCGTGGTGCTATCTCGGTAAGGCTCGCCTGGAGCTCGCGATTGCAGATGTGCAGGATGAGATCGGCGTCGACATCAACTGGCGCCCCTACCGGCTTAACCCGGAGCATCCGCCGGAAGGCGTCGACCATCAAAGGCACCTGGCTGAGAAGCTGGGCGGCAAGGACGCGATGGAGCGCGCCCATGGCATGCTCACCGAGCTCGGCGAAGAAGTCGGCATCCGCTATAACTTCGAAGCGATCAAAATTGGGCCCAATACGCTTGATGCCCACCGGCTGCTGCACTGGGCGCTGATGGAAGGTCGCGAGGCGCAAGACCGGGTGGCGAGCGCGCTCTTCAAGGCGAACTTCGAGGAAGGGCGCAATGTCGGTGACCACGCGGTACTGGCCGATATCGCCGAAGCCTGCGGTCTCGACCGCAAGGTCATCGAGAACCTTCTCAAGACGGATGCAGACAAGGACACGGTTCTGTCGGAGATCGATGCCGCGCAGAAGATGGGCGTCAACGGCGTGCCCTTCTTCATCATCGACGGCCAGTATGCGGTGAGCGGGGCACAGACGCCGGACGTGTTGTCGAACGCCCTGCGCGAGATTGCAAAGCTCAAGGGCGAGGCTCGCAAGAGCATGATCTAATGCCTAGGCGCCGATCGCCCACGGCATCCATATTAAGTCATTTAGACCGCCGCCCTTGTCGCAAGAGGCGGCGGTTCTGTTTGCAGTCGGCTAGCTCGCCTTCGCGAGCTCGGCGAACTGCTTCATGATCTGGGCGGCAACCGTCAGCCGCTTTTCCGGTGTCGGAAGATCGCGGTTGAGGAAGACGCTCTGGTCCGGGCGAATCTTGGCCATCACGCCCTGCTTGGCGATGTAACCAACCAGTGCGGCCGGGTTCGGGAACTGCTTGTCGCGGAAAGTGACGACCACACCCTTCGGCCCTGCATCCAGCTTTTCGACATTGGCCGTGCGGCACAATGACTTGATGTAGACGACCTTGAGCAGGTTCTGGACTTCGACCGGCATCGGTCCAAAGCGGTCGACCATCTCGGCACCGAAACCATCGATTTCCTGCAGGTCCTCGAGCTCGCCAAGCCGGCGGTAGAGGCCCATGCGCAGATGCAGGTCCGGCACGTAGTTTTCGGGGATCATTACCGTGATGCCGACGGAGATCTGTGGCGACCAGCCGGTGTCGACGATGTCGCTCTCGCCCTTCACCTCGGCGACCGCTTCTTCCAGCATCTGCTGATAGAGCTCGAAGCCGACTTCCTTGATGTGACCGGACTGCTCTTCGCCAAGCAGGTTGCCGGCACCGCGGATATCGAGGTCGTGGCTGGCGAGCTGGAAACCGGCGCCCAACGTGTCAAGCGACTGGAGCACCTTGAGGCGGCGTTCCGCCGTGACAGTCAGCTGCTTGTTCACCGGCAGGGTGAAGAGGGCAAACGCCCTCACCTTCGAACGGCCGACGCGGCCACGCAGCTGGTAGAGCTGCGCCAAACCGAACATGTCGGCACGGTGCACAATCAGAGTATTTGCCGTGGGTACATCCAGACCTGATTCAACGATCGTCGTCGAAAGCAGAACATCATATTTGCCGTCGTAGAAGGCGTTCATGATGTCTTCGAGTTCGCCAGCGGCCATCTGGCCGTGTGCGACGGCAACCTTCAGTTCCGGCACATCCGATTGAAGGAAGGCCTGGATTTCCGGCAAGTCGGCGAGCCGCGGGCAGACGTAGAAACTCTGTCCGCCACGGTAGTGCTCACGCATCAACGTTTCGCGGATCACCAGCGGGTCGAAAGGCGAGATGAAGGTGCGCACCGCCATGCGGTCCACCGGTGGCGTGGTGATGAGGGAGAGCTCCCGCACCCCTGTCATGGCAAGCTGCAGCGTGCGCGGGATCGGCGTTGCCGAAAGCGTCAGCACATGCACGTCGCTCTTCAGCTCCTTCAGCCGTTCCTTGTGCTTTACGCCGAAATGCTGTTCTTCGTCGATGATCAGCAGGCTTAGATTGGCGAACTGGATGCCCGCGCCAAGCAGCGCATGCGTGCCGACAACGATGTCTACCTTACCTTCGGCGACATCTTTTTTGGTTTGCGCGAGCTCCTTGGCCGAGACCAGGCGCGATGCCTGGGCGATCTTGATCGGCAGGCCGCGGAAACGTTCGCTGAAGGTCTTGAAATGCTGGCGGGCCAGCAGCGTCGTCGGAACAACCACCGCTACCTGCGCACCATTCATGGCCGCGAAGAAGGCAGCACGCAACGCCACCTCGGTCTTGCCGAAACCGACGTCGCCGCACACCAGGCGGTCCATCGGGCGTCCGGCCGCCAAGTCTTCGCGGACCGATTCGATTGCGTTTTCCTGATCTTCCGTTTCGTCATAAGGGAAGCGTGCCGCAAACTCGTCATAGAGCCCTTCCGGCGTCGACAGCACCGGGGCACGCCGCACCATTCGGGTGGCGGCAATGCGGATGAGGTCACCTGCCATGTCGAGCAGGCGCTTCTTCAGCTTTGCCTTGCGGGCCTGCCAAGCACCACCGCCCAACTTGTCAAGTTGGGCTTCGGCGGCATCGGAGCCATAACGCGACAGAAGGTCGATGTTTTCAACCGGCAGGAAGAGCTTGGCCTGGTCGGCGTAATGAAGCTCAAGGCAGGCGCGCGGCGCGCCGGCCGCTTCGATCGTGACCAGGCCGACGAACTTGCCGATACCATGCTCGGCATGCACGACAAGCGAGCCTTCGTCGAGACCCGCCACCTCGGTCAGGAAGTCCGCCGCGCGCTTGCGGCGCTTGCCACGGCGCACCATGCGGTCGCCGAGGATGTCCTGTTCACCGATGACAACGAGGTCACCGGTTTCGAAACCGCCTTCCAGGCTCAGCACGGCGGCGGCCGCCTCGCCCTTTTCGAGCTTGTTGAGGTCAGCCAACTTGTCGATCTGGCGGATCCGCTTAAGGCCGCGCTCGTCCAGCACCTGCAGCAGGCGGTCGAGCGATCCTGCGGACCAGCCGGTGACAAGCACTTTGCTGCCCGCGGCACGTTTGTCGGCGATATGCTTCACCACCAGGTCAAAGACATTGGTGCGCTCGTCGCTATCCGTCCTCTCGGCCTGGGCCTTGGCCCAACGCGGACCAACATGGGCATCAACGGTCACGACGCGGCGTGCTTCAGCGTCCATCTCGTTGAATGGCGTGAGCCGCAGCGCGCCCGCCTCATCCAGCGCGTCGCCAAAGGCTTTGGCATCGAGGTAGAGTTGCCCCGGCGAGACTGGCTTGTAGGGTGTCGCCTGCGCCGTCAGGCCCTTGCCCTGCGAGCCAGAATCCCGACGCGCCTCGAAGTAATCGAGCACCAGCTTCGATCGCTCACTCGCCGCTTCGCGGGCATTGTGATCGGTGACGATGCGAAAGCCCTTGAGGTAGTCGAATGCAGTTTCCAGCCGATCGTAGAACAGCGGCAGCCAGTGCTCCATGCCGGCATAACGGCGTCCTTCGGAGACAGCCTGGTACAGCGCGTCGTCGCGCGTCGCGGCTCCAAAGAGCGACAGATAGTTCTTGCGGAAACGGCTGATCGTATCCGGCGTCAACGTAACTTCGCTCATCGGGTTGAGATCGAGTGAGCGGGCCTGCCCTGTCGTCCTCTGGCTCGCCGGATCGAAGGAGCGGATCGTCTCGAGCGTATCGCCGAAGAAATCGAGCCGCACCGGCTCCTCTGTGCCGGGAACGAACACGTCGAGGATACCACCGCGAACGGCGAACTCACCGACCTCCCGAACCGTCGCGACGCGCTCAAAGCCGTTGCGCTCCAGCCGAGCGGCAATATCGTCCATCCGGATCTGGTTGCCGGGCCTGGCGGAGAACGCCAGGCTCTCGATCACCTCCGCCGGCGCGATCTTCTGCAGCATGGCGTTGACGGTGATCAGGACGATCGCCGCGTGCGGCTTCTTCGCGTGCGAGATCAGCCCCGAAAGGGCAGAAAGTCTCCGGGCGGAGACATCTGCGCTCGGCGACACGCGGTCGTAAGGCAGGCAGTCCCAGGCAGGCAGCGTCAGCACCGGTATTTCCGGCGCGACGAAGGACAGCATCTGCTCCAGGTCGAGGAGTTTCTGGCCATCCGACATGACGTAGGCCACCGACTGACCGGCCCGCACCAGCTCGGCGAGCACCATCGGCTCCATGCCGGTCGGCACGCCGCCGATGATCATCGGCACCGAGGAGGCCGCGATCTTCTTTGCATCGAATCCGGAGATCATTCAGGCTGTCCCAGCTTTTCCTGAAGCGAAGCTTTGGTGACGGGATCAAAATCCGGCTTGTAAGCGGCAACACGCGCAAAAAGTGGCGTGTTTCGGTCCGCCGGCAGTGGTCTTGCGCCGGTAATCCAGGCGTGCAGGTCGTGGTCATCCTCGGCCATGATCTGCTCGAATTCGTCAAGTTCGGTTTCGGAAAGTGCGGCAATCTCGGCCTCGGCAAAGCTGCCGAAAACCAGATCCATTTCCCGGATGCCGCGATGCCAGCAGCGGTAAAGAATGCGCCGGCGGCGCGGGTCGAGGTCCGCGCTTGTGCGCGCCAGTCCAGTCATGTGCAAGCCCCTGTTTTGCGGATCATATAGGGCTGTTTTCTCGCCGCGTCACCTTGCCAAGCGTGCAAAATCTATCGCATCTAACGTCCATGCGCCCGGCTCTGCTTGATCCCCTTTTCGCCTCCGTTTCTTCCCTGCCCGGTGTCGGGCCGAAGATTGCGGACCTGATTGCGAAGGTGACGGGCGCAGACGAGGAGGACGCCCGGGTGGTGGATCTTCTGTTCCACGCACCTTATTCGCTGATCGACCGCCGCAACAAGCCCGGGATTGCCTTTGCGCCGCAGGGTGCCATCGTCACCATCGAAGGTCGCGTTGATCGCCATCAGCCGCCGCCGCGCGGCAAACCCAATGTTCCTTACCGCGTGTTCCTGCACGACGAAACGGGCGAACTGGCGCTCACCTTCTTCCGCGCAAAGGGCGATTGGCTGGCGAAGTCACTGCCCCTAGACGAACAGGTCATTGTGAGCGGCAAGGTCGACTGGTTCAACGGCCGCGCCTCGATGGTGCACCCTGATCTGATGGTGAAAGCGTCCGAAGCGCAGGACATGCCGCTGGTGGAGCCCGTCTATCCGCTGACCGCAGGCCTGACGCCGAAGACTCTCAGGAAAGCCATTGAAGGTGCGACTGCCCGTATCCCGGAACTGGCGGAGTGGGCGGACCTGAGCCTCGTACAGCGCCAGGGCTTTCCGTCCGTCGCCGATGCGTTCCGACGGCTTCATGACCCGCGCGACGATAAGGATATTGATCCGCAAGCGCCGGCGCGGCGGAGGCTTGCCTATGACGAATTTCTCGCCGGGCAAGTGTCGTTGTCGCTGGTGCGCCAGAAGGTGCGCAAGGTTCCGGGTAAGCCAGTCCGCGTGGAAGGCGCGCTGGCCGCGAAAATCCTGAAGGCACTGCCGTTCACCCCTACCCCCAGCCAGTCCGCGGCGGTGGAGCAGATCCTTGCCGACATGGCCGCCGAGGAACGAATGCTGCGCCTGCTGCAGGGCGATGTTGGAGCAGGCAAGACGCTCGTAGCCCTGCTTGCCATGGCGGCCGCCGTTGAAGCGGGTGGCCAGGCGGTGCTGATGGCCCCGACAGAAATTCTTTCCCGCCAGCACCATGCGACGATCTCAAAGCTGGCCGCCGCGGCGGGCATTTCCGTGGAGGTCCTGACGGGGCGAACCAAGGGACGCGAGCGGGAAAACATCATCGAGCGGATCGCATCTGGCGAGGCACAGATCATCATCGGCACCCATGCACTGTTCCAGGATGCGATCAACTACAAGAACCTGCTTCTCGCGGTGGTCGATGAACAGCATCGTTTCGGCGTGCACCAGCGACTGCGCCTGACCGCAAAGGGCATCTCGCCGCACATGCTGGTGATGACGGCGACGCCGATCCCGCGCACGCTCGTGCTTGCGGCCTTCGGCGACATGGACGTGTCGAAACTCACCGAGAAGCCAGCCGGACGCAAGCCAATCCAGACCGTGACGATCCCCACCGAGCGGATCGGCGATATCGTCGGCCGCCTCAGGAGTGCGATTGCTGAAGGCAAGAAAGCCTACTGGATCTGCCCACTCGTGGAGGAATCCGACGTATCGGAGCTGATGTCGGCGGAGGAGCGGTTCGCGGTGCTTGCCGGGGAACTTGGGCGGGAGAATGTCGGGCTCATTCACGGGCGGATGGGCGGTCCAGAAAAGGACGCGGTAATGAGCGCGTTCAAGGAGGGTCGGATCCGCCTGCTAGTCGCGACGACCGTGGTGGAGGTCGGTGTCGACGTGCCTGATGCGACCATCATGGTCATCGAACATGCCGAGCGCTTCGGGCTCGCTCAGCTTCACCAGTTGAGGGGCCGTGTCGGGCGCGGAAGCGAGGCCTCGACCTGCATCCTGCTTTACAAGGGGCCGCTCAGCGAAACCGGCCGCGCGCGACTTTCGATCCTGCGCGACAGCGAAGACGGCTTCCTGATCGCCGAAGAAGACCTGGAACTGCGCGGCGAAGGCGAACTGCTTGGTACACGCCAGTCCGGCACGCCCGGCTTCCGGCTGGCAAGCCTGGAGGCGCATGCGGATCTTCTCGAGATCGCCCGAAAAGATGCAGCCTACCTGCTCGAGCGCGACCCGGACCTGACAAGCGAACGCGGGCAAGCGCTGCGGACGCTGCTTTACCTGCACCGGCGTGACGAGGCGATCAGGTTCCTGCGGGCCGGATAGGTGCAACAAGAGCCGGAACCGGTTGTCCCTGCGGCTTGTATTCCGGGGCGATCAGGCCGCCCGAGATCAGCAGGCGAGCACCCTCTTCCGGCGTCATGTCGAGCATGATGACCTTGCTTCTCGGCACGAACATCAGAAAGCCTGCGGTCGGCACCGGTGTCGGCGGCAGGAAGACGCCGATCATTTCCTCGCCATCAGCATTGAGTTTCGCAGCGATTTCCCCCTGCGCATCACCCGAGATGAACACCAGTGCCCACATCCCGGGGCTCGGGAACTCGATGAGGCCGCATTTCTTGAAGGAGGTCGACTGCTCTTTCAGCACCGTCTCCAGGATCTGCTTCACGCTGCGGTAGATCGTGCGCACCAGTGGCATGCGATGAAGGATCGACTCGCCAAAGTTGACGATCGAGCGGCCGATCAGGTTCTTGCCGAGGAAACCGACGATGGTGATCAGCAACACGGCAATCAGCAGGCCGGTACCAGGGATCGCGACATCCAGGTAATATTGCGGATCGTAACGCTGCGGAATGTAGGGCGTAACCCAGCTGTCCGCCCAATCAATGAAGGTGAAGGTCAGCCATATCGTGATCGCCAGAGGGGCACAGATGATCAGGCCGGTGAGGAAATTGTTCCTGAGGCGGCCGGCCAGCGAGATTCGCTCTGGACTGTCGCTCATCGGGTTTCCTTACATCATCTGCGCATTGCGGCTCATTCGTGGCGACAATGCCGGATGCCATGCTGCGATGCAAGGAAAAGCGATGGGTAATCACTCCACGGTGACCGACTTCGCGAGGTTGCGCGGCTGGTCGACGTCCGTACCCATGAAGACGGCCGTATGATAGGCCAGCAACTGGATCGGCAGTGAGTAGATCATCGGTGAGATGATCTCGTCCACATTCGGCAACGTGATCGTCGCCATGGTCGGGAGCTTCGACGCAGCGGCACCCGCTTCATCGGTAATGAAGATAATCTTGCCGCCGCGCGCGGCGACTTCCTGCATGTTGGAGATCGTCTTCTCGAAGAAGCGGTCATGGGGCGCAATCACGATCACCGGCATATATTCGTCGATCAGGGCGATCGGTCCATGCTTGAGCTCACCCGCCGCATAACCTTCGGCGTGGATGTAGGAGATTTCCTTGAGCTTCAGCGCACCTTCGAGCGCCAGCGGATAGCTGGTGCCGCGACCGAGATACAGCACGTCCTTGAAGCGCGAAAGCTCGCGCGACAGCGCCTCGATCTGCGGCTGGATCTCGTTGAGCACCCGGCTCATGATGCGCGGCATTTCGGCGAGATGCTTGACCATCGCTTTTTCATCGGCCGCTGTCACCGTGCCACGGGCGCGCCCCGCCCCGATCGCAAGCGCGGCAAGCACCGCCAGCTGGCAGGTGAAGGCCTTGGTCGAGGCAACACCGATTTCCGGGCCGGCAAGGATTGGAAAAATCGCATCGGATTCCCGTGCGATGGTCGACTCCTTCACGTTCACCACCGCACCGATCTTCAACCCCTGCTCCTTGCAGTAGCGCAGCGAAGCCAGCGTGTCGGCCGTTTCACCGGACTGTGAGATGAACAGGGCTGCCTGCGATGGAGACAGAGGCAGTTCGCGGTAACGAAACTCGGAGGCAACGTCGATCTCGACCGGCAGGCGCGCATACCGCTCAAACCAGTATTTGCCGACGAGGCCGGACAAATAGGCCGTGCCGCAGGCCGAGATGGCGAGACCGGAGACAGCACCGAAGTCGATGTCGCTTTGGTTCGGCTTTACTGTGTGGCTGGCGAAATCGATATAGTGGCCGAGCGCATGGGAGATGATCTCCGGCTGCTCGTAGATCTCCTTCTCCATGAAGTGGCGATGGTTGCCCTTGTCGACCATGAAGGCAGCGGCCTGCGAAATCTGGCTCTTCCGAACCAACGGCTTGCCGTCGTAGTCGATGATCTCGACGCCGTTGCGCGTCATGATCGCGCAATCGCCGTCAACGAGATAGGTGATCTCGGTGGTGAAAGGCGCAAGCGCGATGGCGTCCGAACCCAAGAACATCTCTCCGCGGCCGTGGCCGATGGCAAGCGGCGGCCCGAAGCGTGCGGCCATGATGGTGTTCGGGTCGTCCTGGAAGATCACCACCAGAGCATAGGCGCCGGATACGCGGTTGAGCATGGCAAGCATCGCCTGCCTTTGGCTCATCCCTTCCCGACGATATTTCGCGAGAAGGTGAGCCACGACCTCCGTATCCGTCTGGCTCTCGAAGACCGCGCCGTCGCTGACCAGTTCGTCCTTTAGTTCCGAGAAGTTCTCGATGATACCGTTGTGGACGACGGCCACGCCATCCACGAAATGCGGATGGGCATTGGTTACGTTCGGCACACCATGCGTGGCCCAGCGGGTATGAGCGATGCCGATGATCCCGGGAAGCGGTTCCTCGTCGAGCTTCTTTTCGAGGTTGAAGAGCTTGCCTCCGGCGCGGCGCCGGTCGAGACGGCCGTCATGGATAGTGGCGACGCCTGCAGAATCGTAACCGCGGTATTCAAGCCGCCGCAGTGCATCCACCAGACGACCGGCAACCGGCTCCTGCCCAACGATCCCGACAATTCCGCACATATCAACCCCTCACGCTCCGCTCAGCCGGCAAAGACCTAGCGGCTTCCCTTGTGGCCGCAAGTCCTCCGATCACACATTTGATGAACGACTGAAATGCAGCTTCGACCTACAGTGCCTAAGTTTACTTGGACGCCTTCTTTGCCGCCTTCAAAGCCAGTGCCCGCTCACGGATCACGCTGGCGCGCTCCGGCTTCACCTCCTGCCGCGCGCGCCCGAGCGCCAGCGCATTGGCAGGCACGTCTTCGGTGATGACGCTGCCCGAGGCCACATAGGATCCATCCCCGATCGACACTGGCGCAACGAGCGAGGAATTCGAGCCGATAAACGCGTTCGCGCCGATTGTCGTCTTGTGTTTGTTCACGCCGTCATAGTTGCAGGTGATGGTCCCGGCCCCGATGTTCGATTTGGCGCCCACCGCCGCGTCGCCAATATAGGTCAGGTGATTTACCTTCGCGCCTTCGGCGATCGTCGCATTCTTCACCTCGCAGAAGTTACCGACCTTGGAGCCTTCCATCAGGTCCGCACCCGGGCGCAACCGTGCGAAAGGCCCCACCGTCGCACCACTTGCGACGCGGGCGCCCTCGATGTGTGAAAACGCGTGGATGACGGCGCCTTCCTCAATAACAGCACCTGGACCGAAGACGACGTTCGGCTCGATTATCGCGTCCTGACCAATCTTTGTGTCGAACGACAGGAACACCGTTTCCGGAGCGATCATCGTCACGCCCGAAACCATGACTTCATGGCGCCGGCGCTGCTGCCACAGCTTTTCGAGAGAGGCGAGTTCGGCGCGGTTGTTGCAGCCCGCCACCTCGGTTTCCGGCGCATCCACGGCCACCACCTTGCCGCCAGCAGAGCGTGCGATCTCCACGACATCCGTCAGGTAATACTCTCCCTTGGCGTTGTTGTTGGTGATCCGCTCAAGGAAAGCCAGCGCGTTACGGCCGTTGATCGCCATCAGGCCGCTGTTGCACCAGGTAACCTTGCGCTCTTCGTCCGTTGCGTCGCGTTCTTCACGGATGGCAATCAGCTCGCCGCCTTCGACCAGAAGCCGGCCGTAGCCGGTGGGCTTGTCTGTGTGGAAGCCGATGACGACAACGTCGGCACCTTCTGCAAGTCGTTCGCGCGCTGCCGCGAACGAGGACGGCTGCACCAGCGGCACGTCACCGTAGGTGACAATGACGTCGTCATAGCCGCGCGCGATGGCATCTTTCGCCGTCAGCACGGCATGCCCCGTTCCGCGACGCTCGGTCTGTAGAACAGTCTCGACGTTTAAGCCCTCTAGTGCCGCCGCTTTGGCGACTGCGTCCGCATCGCGACCGACCACCAGGGCCGCATCTGACACACCGGCCGCAGCCACCGCCGCCATGACATGGGCGATCATCGGGCGCCCGGCCACGTCATGAAGTACCTTCGATTTCGATGACTTCATCCGGGTGCTGTCACCGGCGGCCAGGATGACGGCAAGGCATGAGCGGCTCATACACGAATCTCCCTATCTACGATCGCGCGGGTTGTAGCACCGAGTTGGATGCTGCGCGACAAACGCAGTGTGTAGGCCAGAAACAAAAAGGGCGCCCGAAGACGCCCCTTGAGTGTTTGCGGTCCGCTTACTGCGGCAGCTTGTCGTCCACGCCTTCGACGTAGAAGTTCATGCCGAGCAGCACGCCGTCTTCCGGCTTCTCGCCAGCCTTCAGCCACGGCGAACCGTCCTGCTTGTTGATCGGGCCCGTGAACGGGTGCAGTTCACCGGACTTGATCTTGGCTTCGGTCTCTTCCGCCATCGCCTTCACGTCGTCAGGCATATTGGTGTAGGGCGCCATGGTCAGGATGCCGTCCTTCAGGCCGTCCCAGATCTGCTCGGACTTCCAGGTACCGTCGAGAAGCGCCTGCGTGCGCTTGATGTAATAAGCGCCCCAGGTGTCGACGATTGCCGTCAACTGCGTCTTCGGGCCGGCCGCGATCATGTCGGAAGCCTGGCCGAATGCCGGGATGCCACGCTCTGCGGCAACCTGCATCGGGGCCGTCGTATCCGTGTGCTGCGTCAGGATGTCGACGCCCTGGTCGATCAGGGCCTTGGCTGCGTCGGCTTCCTTACCCGGGTCGAACCAGGTGTTGGCCCAGACCACCTTCAGCTTGAAGTTCGGGTTGATGGACTTAGCGCCAAGTTCGAAGGCGTTGATGCCCATGACAACTTCCGGGATCGGGAAGGATGCGATGTAGCCGGCAAGACCCTTCTTCGACATCTTCGCGGCGATCTGGCCCTGGATGTAGCGGCCTTCGTAGAAGCGAGAGTTGTAGGTCGCGAGGTTAGGTGCGGCCTTGAAGCCGGTCGCATGTTCGAACTTCACGTCCGGGAACTTGGCAGCAACCTTGACGGTGGCGTCCATGAAGCCGAACGAGGTCGTGAAGATCATCGCGCAGCCGGAACGCGCCATGCGCTCGATCGCGCGCTCGGCATCCGGACCTTCCGGGACGTTTTCGAGATAAGGGGTCTCGATCTTGTCGCCCAGCGTCTTCTGCAGCTCCTGGCGACCAATGTCATGGGCCTGCGTCCAGCCGCCGTCCGTCTTGGAGCCGACGTAAATGAAACAGACCTTCTTCTTTTCCTGGGCCTGGGCGCCGGTCGAGAATCCGCCCAGCAGGGCGGCCGATGCGGCAAGTGCGATAATCAGTTTCTTCATTTCCTAACCTCTACTGGCTGAAGCACGTGATCTGGTATCGCGGTCACCGTTCGGGCACAAAAGGCTTCCCGAGCGACGCCGGCGTATTGATGAGGGTCGTGCGGCGATTATGCGAGATGATAATCAGCACGACAATAGTGGCCGCATACGGAAGTGCGGACAGAAGTTGCGAGGGCACGCCAAGCCCGAAGGCCTGCGCGTGAAGCTGGCCGATGGTGACGGCGCCGAAAAGGTAGCCGCCGGCGAGCACACGCCACGGCCGCCATGACGCGAACACCACGAGCGCAAGCGCGATCCAGCCGCGGCCGGCTGACATGTTTTCCACCCATTGCGGGGTGTAGACGAGCGACAGCTGCGCTCCGGCGAGCCCGGCGCAGGCGCCACCAAACAGCACCGCAAGGTAACGCGTGCGGATGACGTGGATGCCGAGCGCGTGGGCGGAGCCGTGGTTGTCGCCGATCGCCCGAACCTTCAGCCCTGCACGGCTCTTGAACAGGAACCAGCTGATGCCGATGACGAGCGCGATCGACAGGTAGAAGGTGAGGTCCTGCGCGAAGAGCACCCGACCGACAAGCGGCAGCTGCGACAGGAACGGAATGGCGATCGGCTGCAGCTTGATGCCTGACTGGCCGACGAAGCTTTCACCGATCTGGCCGGACAGGCCGAGGCCGAGGATCGTCAGGGCGAGGCCCGTCGCCACCTGGTTGGCGACCAACGTCAGCGTCAGGAAACCGAACAGCAGCGAGAACAGGCCGCCACCCAGGATGCCGCCGAGGATGCCAAGGTAGGGCGAGCCGGTGAGTTGTGCGGTGGCGAAGGCGCAAACGGCGCCCATGATCATCATGCCTTCGACGCCGAGGTTCAGCACGCCAGCGCGCTCGGTCACCAGCTCGCCAAGCGCGGCGATGACCAGCGGAGTGGAGGCGGTGATGACAGTAAGGAGGATCGCTTCAAACATCAGCCGGCCACCTCAGCAGGTCTTGTGCGCCCGAAGTGCAAGCGGATGCGGTAGTGGATCAGCGTGTCACAGGAGAGCACGAAGAAGAGAAGCAGGCCCTGGAAGACGCGGCTAACCTTGTCCGAAATGCCGATCGACAGCTGTGCTGCCTCTCCCCCGAGGTAAGTAAGTGCAAGAACGAGGCCGGAGGCAATGATCCCCAAGGGGTTCAGGCGACCGAGGAAAGCCACGATGATCGCGGTAAAGCCGTAGCCCGGCGAGATGCTCGGCTGCACGTGGCCGATGGAGCCCGACACTTCAGAGATGCCCGCGAGACCCGCCAAGGCGCCGGACAGCAGCATCGAGAACCAAACCATCTTGCGCGCCGAAAAACCGGCGAAACGCCCTGCCCGCTCCGATTGGCCAAGCACAGACACCTCAAAGCCCTTCAGCATGAAGCGCATCATGAACCAGAGCGCGATTGCCGCAACGATGGCGAAGATGAAGGCCCAATGCGCGCGCCCGGACGCCAGGATTTCCGGCAGGACGGCTTCGATCTGGAAGCTCTTGGTCTGGGGGAAGTTATAGCCCTGCGGGTCGCGCCACGGTCCACGCACCAGCCAGTCCAGGAAAAGCTGTGCAATATAGACGAGCATCAGGCTCGTCAGGATTTCATTGGTGTTGAACCGCGTCTTCAGGAGCGCCGGAATTCCGGCGTAAAGCGCACCACCCAGCATGCCCATGACCAGCATCAGCGGCAGGATCAGCGGCGAGTGCCAGTCGGGGTTCAGCACCGGCAGGATCGAGCCCGTAATTGCGCCGATCGTGAACTGACCCTCGGCGCCGATATTCCAGTTGTTCGACCGGTAGCAGACGGCAAGGCCGACGCCGATCAGGATCAGCGGCGCAGCCTTGATCGCAAGCTCGTGCAGCGACCATACTTCCAGCAAAGGTTCGATGAAGAAGCTGTGGAGCGCTCCGAGCGGGCTTTTGCCGAGCAACCAGAACATGATGCCACCGAACACCAGCGTCAAAGCAAGAGCCAGTATCGGCGATACGATCGAGAAGAGCGTCGAGACGCGCGCGCGCTTTTGAAGTTCAATGCGCATGCGCAGCCTCCGGCACAGGATGGCTCTCGTGAATGCCCCCCATCAACAGTCCGATACGCTCCAGCGTCAGCGAGCCCGCCGGCTCGGCTGCAGAAAGCCTGCCTTCGGAGATCACCGCGATGTTCGTCGCTACCTCGAAGATCTCGTCGAGATCCTGGCTGATGACGACCACAGCCGAGCCGGCCTTGGCCAGGTCAATCAGGGCTTGGCGGATGCGGCTTGCGGCCCCGGCATCCACGCCCCACGTCGGCTGGTTCACGATCAGCACGGTCGGCTGCCGATCCAACTCACGACCGACGATGAATTTCTGCAGGTTGCCACCGGACAGTGACCCGGCAAGCGGGTCGTCGCCGCTCTTGCGCACGTCCATCTTTTCGCAGATGCGGCGGGCGGCGGAACGGATCGCATCATAGCGAATGATCGAGGCCGCACCGCCCGACAAAAACGCCCGCTTGTCCGAACGACTGCGGGCGAGCAGAAGGTTGTCCGATAGCGACATGGCCGAGACGGCCGCGTGCCCGTGACGCTCTTCCGGCACGAACCCGGCACCCAACAGGCGCCGACCGTTGATACCCAGGCGACCGACAGCCTTGCCGCGGATACGGATCGCAGCGTCATCGGTCACAGGGAATTCGCCAGATAGCGCGTCGAACAACTCGCTCTGGCCGTTGCCAGCCACACCCGCAACCGCGAGAACCTCGCCAGCACGCACCGTCATCGAGATATTCTTCAGGGACATCGCAAATGGTGTGCGAGCCGGAACGCTGAGGTTCCTGACCTCGAGCCCGACATCACCAAGCGCGGCACTGCCATCACGATGAACCTGGGCCACTTCCGAGCCCACCATCATGCGAGCGAGCGAGCCTGGCGTCTCCTGCTTCGGGTCACACGCACCGGTGACCTTGCCGTGCCGGAGAACCGTTGCACGGTCGCAGATCCTCTGCACTTCCTCGAGCCGGTGACTGATGTAAAGCACCGAGCGCCCTTCCGACCGCAGCTTGAACAGTGTCTCGAACAAGCGGTCCGCTTCCTGCGGCGTCAGCACCGAAGTCGGCTCGTCCAGAATGATCAGCTTCGGGTTCTGCAGCAGCGCGCGGACGATCTCGATGCGTTGGCGTTCGCCCACGGAAAGGTCGGCAACATGAGCATTCGGGTCGAGCGGCAGCCCATAAGCCTTGGACAAGGCGGCAGCTTCGTCAGAAATCTTGGCGAGCGATATCTTCGGGTCGAGAGAAAGGGCGATGTTTTCGGCAACCGTCAGCGCCTCGAACAGGGAAAAGTGCTGGAACACCATCCCGATGCCAAGCTGGCGCGCCTCACCCGGAGAATTGATGGCGACGCTACGACCCTCCCAGAGGATATCGCCTGCGCTCGGCTGCAGCACGCCGAACAGCATCTTGACCAGCGTGGACTTGCCTGCGCCGTTTTCGCCCAGCAATGCGTGGATTTCGCCCGGAGCGATATCGAGATCAACGCCGTTGCAGGCCGCAAAGCTCCCGAACAGCTTGGTCAAACCTCGAACCGACAAAAGCGGAACGCTTGTTGGACCTGCGGATAAAGTCACCGAACCCCCTGTCGCCGACTTTGCCACCTTCTAACGAGGCTTAATGGCATGACAGCGCATTGTTTTTTGCAGCCGCTTCACAAGCAGGACCCGAGCGGCCGATGACATATTGATACCGTTTTTGTTGCTTCGCACAACAATAAAGGTGCGGCTTACTTAACACCACACGTCATTTTCCAAGGTTTGGAAAAGCCTGCAGGATGCCGCCAATGCAGAAGAGGTAGATGCCGCTGATGACCACGCCCCAGATGACCCAGTCCGGCGACTGGAAGTGCAGGAGGAGCGAGTAACCGCCGAGCGCACACCAGATAAAGCCGACCGCAAGGTTGAGCGGCCTCAGCCGTTTGACGCGGACCGGATGCAGGAAGTTGATTGGGAAGAAGGTGAGGATCACGGCGATCGAAACCACGGCAAGTGAGGTTGTGGCGCTCGCGTCGATCACGAAGAGCGTAAAGATCACCATGTTCCAGACGACGGGGAAGCCGGAGAAGAAATATTCGTCCGTTTTCATGCCCATGTCTGCATAATAGACTGCACTCGACACGACGATCGCACCGGCCGCGACAAAGGACCATGGCTCGCCGATCATGCCGCTTTGGTAGAGCGCAAAGGCCGGCAGCAGCACATAGGTGACGTAGTCGATGATGTTGTCGAGCGTGTCGCCCGACCAGTTCGGCAGGACTTCCTTTACCTTCACCTTGCGGGCAATCGGGCCATCGATGCCGTCAACCAGAAGCGCGAGCCCAAGCCACCAGAACATGTCAACGAAACGCCGCTCCGCCGCAGCCACAACCCCGAGGAACGCCAGGAACGACCCGGACGCGGTCAATAGATGGACGGAGAAGGCACGGATTTCCGCGTAGGGCACCTTACGATAATTGAAGATTCGTCTGATCACGCCCTGCATCCACTCCTCGACAGTTCGGCAGGTATGCGGCCAAACAGGTGACATTGCAACCGTCTGCGGCGCGCTGCGCCAACCATCCCAGCCTTTTCACCAATGCGGCACGCTACCCCATGGATAAGGCTGCCGCGGCGTTCTACATAACGCCCTGTTGAGGAATGCAAAGCAGGACAACCGGTATGCAAGGTTTGGAAATCGCAGTTGTGGGTGGAGGGCTGGCAGGCTCGGTCGCCGCACTGGCGCTGGCACGGGCTGGCCGCAAGGTTCTGGCCATTGCGCCCCCGACGAGCCAGAAGGACCAACGGACCACCGCGTTGATGGACCATTCCATCCAGTTCCTTGAGCGGCTGGGCGTCTGGCAGGACATCGCGCCGTCTGCCGCACCGCTTTCCGTTATGCAGATCATCGATGGTACGCAGCGCCTGCTGCGGGCGCCGACGGCGCAGTTCCGGGCGCAGGATGTTGGGCTCTATGCCTTCGGTTACAACATGCCAAACCACGCGCTTCTGGATGTGCTCGACGCCGCCGTCTCGGCCGAGCCGAACATCGAGCGGCACGACAGCGAGGTAGCAAGCTACGACTTCGGATCCGGCAAGGTGGCGCTGACGCTCAGTGACGGCTCGGTATTCGAAACCAAGTTCGTCGTGGCTGCCGATGGCCGTAATTCCAAGGCGCGCGAGGCTGCCGGCATCGGCACCCGGCGCTGGTCATATCCGCAGACCGCGCTTGTGTTGAACTTCGGCCATTCGCTGGGGCACGGCAATATCTCCACCGAGTTCCATACCGAGAGCGGTCCGTTCACGCAGGTTCCCCTTCCCGGTTCCCGCTCTAGCCTGGTCTGGGTGGTGAAGCCGAAACAGGCCGAAGAGCTTCTCCAGTTGTCGATCGAGGAGCTTTCGCGCCGCGTTGAAGAGCGCATGCAGTCGATGCTGGGCAAGGTGACAGTGGAAGCCGCGCCGCAGGCGTGGCCACTCTCCAGCCTGATGGCGGACCGCTTCGGCAAGGGACGCCTGGCGCTGATCGGGGAGGCAGCGCATGCCTTCCCGCCGATTGGCGCACAGGGACTGAACCTGTCGCTGCGCGATATCATTACCTTGCACGACGAGTTTGCGACGGCCGCCGCGGACCGCGCCATCCGTGCCGATGCCGGCGACCACTTCAACAGCCGCCGCCGCGCCGACGTGATGACCCGCACTCTGGGGGTCGATCTCCTCAACCGTTCGCTGTTGTCGGATTTCCTGCCGACCCAGATGGTCCGCGCCGCAGGCTTGCATGTGCTGACCAACGCACCGCCGCTCCGAAACCTGCTGATGCGCGAAGGTATCGAGCCGGGTCGTGGGCTGCGGGCGGTGATGGAGTCCTTACGGAAAGAGGTCCGCCGGTAAGGCACCGGAATGGATGAGGTAAAGCACCACCGGTAGTGTCGCGACGGACAGAATCGTCGTGATGAGGATGCTGGCGGACGCCCTCTCCTGCCACACGCCATATTGTTGGCCGAGCACGAAGACGTTCGTGGCCGTTGGCAGCGCCGACAACAGGATCGCTGAGTAGACCCAGACCGGCTCGAAACTCCCGACAAGCGACAGCACCACATAGGTCGTTGCCGGCAGGATGACGAGCTTGGCGAGCGAAATGTAACCGATCTCGACCGGCACGCGCTTGATCGGCCGTAGCGCCAGGGTCACACCCATGGCAAACAGCGCACAGGGTGCTGCGGCCTGCGCCAGGTAATCCACGAGCGTGCTAAACGCGTCCGGCGGCTCCACGGCAAAGGCCGCAAAGGCAAAGCCGAAGACCGTCGACAGGATGAACGGGTGCACCGCGACCTTCTTGGCAATATCGATCGCGACCTCTCCTGCGGGACGCTTGTCGCCGCCTGCGATTGCCATCAGCGCGGGCGCCATAATGAAATGGAAGGCGTTCTCGAAACACACAATCAGCGCCACCGGCACCGCGGCCGATTCGCCGAGCGCAAGCAGCGCCAGCCCGGGCCCCATGTAACCGATATTGCCATAAGCGCCGGCAAAGGACTGGATCGTGCAATCGCCGAGCGAGTTGCGGCGGATGACGTATCCGATGGCAAACAGCGTGAAGAACACGAGATAGGTCGCACCGACCTCGCCGAGGATGAAGTCGATCCGCGTCAACTCTTCCACCGGGGTACGGGACACGAGCTTGAAGAACAGCGCTGGCAAGGCCGCGTAAATGATGAAGGTGTTCATCCAGCCGAGCGCCTCTGCCGGCTGCCGCGTCACCTTGGCTGCGACGTAACCGATGAGGATCAGCCCGAAAAAGGGCAGAAGCAATGCGATGATATCAGCCATCAGTCCCGTTAGCCGATTTGCATCAGGATTGGGAAGGTCTGCTGGAACCAGATGGCCGCGGAGGTGACAAAACCGAAGATGAAGGCAAGGCCCGTCAGGATCAAGAACACGCCCATTGCCTTTTCCACCAGGCCGAGATGCCGACGGAACTTCGCGAGGAAGCGCATGAATGCGCCAGAGAAACCTGCGGCGATCCAGAACGGCACCGCGAGGCCAAGGGAGTAGACCGCGAGCAGGATGGCGCCATCGCCCACCGTCTCCCGCGACGCGGCGACGCCAAGAATAGCTCCCAGCACCGGTCCAATGCATGGCGTCCAGCCAAAGGCAAAGGCAAGTCCCATGACATAGGCGCCGGATAGCGTGGCAGGTTGCCCGCCCCCCTGAAAGCGCGCCTCGCGAGACAGCATGCCGATGCGCAGCGCCCCGAGAAAATTCAGGCCCATGATGATGATGATGATGCCGCCGATCTTCGACAGGAGATCAAGATGCTGTCGCAGCAAGACACCGATTGTCGAGGCGCCAGCACCGAGGGCGACGAAGACGGTAGCAAAACCGAGCGTGAAGGCCAAAGCGGCGGGCAACACCGCGCGTCGCGCCGACGATTCGGCGACCGCGCCTGACGTGCCGCCCCGGAACTGGTCGACGGAAATGCCCGCCATGTAACAGAGATACGGCGGCACGAGTGGGAGCACGCAAGGAGAAAGAAACGAGAGCGCACCGGCAATCAGCGCACTTAACAGGGAAATTTCGGCAATCGACACGTCACGCTCCGACTTGGTGACGCTACCGCGCCCACCCAGGCGTCAGGTAATGGGTCGGGCGGAACTTTGCCAATCACCTTTTCGACGGCCCCGTGGAAAAAGGAGAGGCCGCCCACATTTTTGCTGTTTTTGCGGTTGACCCCACAAGGGCGCCTGCATATGTTCCGCGCACTTTCAGGCAAGCGCTCGCCGCGGCCATGGGAGAGCGTAGCTCAGTCGGTAGAGCAACTGACTTTTAATCAGTAGGTCCAGGGTTCGAATCCCTGCGCTCTCACCACCTTCCTTGCAACACCGCATATAGCCGAAACCGATATTGGTGCTGCCCTGCACCCCACGTGCGTCCGCCCGAAACATTCGGGTTCGGTCGCCTCTTTTCCCCTTCGTTAAGCCTAGATCGCACCTCTGCCACGCGATCGCGTCGAATTAACGCTCGTTTAGGGCAGCCTGTCCCTAATATTCCGACGATGCTGAATTTCAACGGTGGCGACAATTGATTGCGCCCACGGCACTCGACGGTTGAACCAGATGCGTGATGCCAGAAAAGATGATGGCTTTCGTGGTGCTTTGAGAGGCTTTGCTGCGTCCGTGGCAAGGGAAGCGAGCACCTTCTACTGGCGCCACGCGGGGATCGTTGCTTTTCTCAGCCTGGCTGGCTTCACCATCGCGTTTTTGGCAATCGCCCAACTCCGGCCGATCTACAATTGGGACGCCCTGCCGTACATCGCCGCCAGCGTGCGGGATCAGTTTGGCTCCGCCGAGCAGATCCATCAGCACGCCTATTCCATCCTTCAACAGGCCACGTCGGTTGAGGAATTCACCGAACTGACGCAACTGGATGCCTACCGCCAACGGCAGTTCACCGACGCGTCCGCCTTGATGTCCATGTTGGGCATGTACGAGATAAAATGGTTGTACATCTCGCTGCTGAAGGTGCTGGAGCGTTTTGTCGGGCCGCTCGCGGCCTTCGATGTCATCAACGCGGTGGCGCTCATCATTCTGTCCGTATCGATCGGTCTGTGGCTGCGCGCAACGCGGCTCTCGGGGTTCGCACCGCTGGTGGTCGCCCTGATGTTCGTGCTGCAACTGCAGGGATTTGCTGTCACGCAGCAGCCGGATTTTCTCGGCAACACGCTGCTCATCGCCGCGCTTCTCAGTTATGATCGAGAAAAAAACTGGCTAGGCTCAGCCCTGCTGTTTCTCGCCATCCTCACCCGTCCCGACCAGATCGCCGTAGCGGGCATCTTGATGGCGCTCGCCTGGTACCTCGGCGACCGAAACATCAGGATCTTTGCACTGACCTTCGCGATCAGCTTCGTGTGCTGGCGGATTGCTGACCACAGCGTGCACAGCATCGGCTGGTGGCCGCACTTCTGGTTCTCGACCTACCAGATCCAGGAGGACATGACCAATTTCAGGCCAGACTTCTCCTTGAAGGTCTACGTGACCGCCATCGGCCTCAACCTCTACCGGTCCCTCTTTCACAACACCTGGCTTGCGGCCTATGTCGTCGCGCTGTCCCTGGGGGTGCGGATCTATTTCCGCCACGCGGTGCCTGACGTCAGGTTGCAGGTCCTGCTGTTCACCTGTCTTCTGTCCGTGGCAGCAAAATACGTGATCTTCCCGCTGCACGACGGACGGATCTATTTCGCGCCGCTGTTCGTGTTCTTCCTGATCGCGCTGAAGATTTCGTCAAACGCATCAGCCTCGGCCCCGCTACGTGAACACTAGGCCTTGACGGCTTGGCGGGAACAACAAGCGGGGCTGTGCATTTCCCACTCCGTCAGCATTCGCTGATGGTTGATCGGAAAGGGGTTTCTCATGAACAGCATCGTTTGGTTGGTCGGCGCAGTCGTTATTATCTTGGCCGTTCTGAGCCTGCTTGGCCTCCGCTAATTTAGAATAGGCAGGTGGGTGATCCCGTAACCGGGCTGTGCATGCGCGGCAGGCCTGCCAACATATTCATCTTCAAGGCTTAAAGGGCACCCGCTTCAGCGGTCGGTGCCCTTAGCGTTTTGGTCGAGCCGAACAGCGCGACTTGCTACAGAAGATACTGGATTAAGATGCCGCGGAATTCTATCAGGAAGTCCAGCGCCGAATCCTCCGCGTTCGACCATTCCGGAAAACGTACACAGCATGAACACTCCCTGGAAAAAGCCCGTTCTCGTGCGGCTCGGCGAGCCGCCGGTTGAGACAACCATCGAAACCACCCAGGCAGCAGCATGGGCGATGATCGAGGATTGGCCGACCGAGGATGGCACGCTTCTCGATCGCGCGCTCGCAGTCTGTGCCGCTGTCGATGCCGGCAAACGCAAGCCGGAAGACGCGCGCAAGGCTTTTGCGGATGCCGCCGCGGAAGCCGGAATCCTCATCAGATCTTGATTTGACGCAGGCCAATACGGCTATCAAATATCAAAGTAGCTCGGCCACGAAGACTTCACGAAGCAGTGTTTCGCGCAGCGGAACCTTGGATTGGTGATGCCGTTACCATGCCGAAGGAGAAACGCATGCGCATCATATTCGTGATCCTGCTCGGTTCGGTCCTCAGTATTCTGGTATTCAAGTATATGGACAAGTCGATCGGGGACAGCACGCTGCTGGCCTCGCCGGCTGAACTTTCAGCAATGAACTGACTTTCAGCTTTCATCTTTTCGAACTGCCGCACATACTGAGGAACAAGGCGCGCCTGACGTTGTTCTCCTGCAACAAGGAGGGTTGGCCATGACTATACAGAACATGATGCTGGCACTTGGATCAGCCGTCGCAGGCGGACTGGTCATAGCACTTCTGATGCATCCGGAAACGCCGACGATAACGGCCGCAGCGAAATCCGCCCGTCTCAGCGGTCCGCCGGCCGAAACAGCATTCTTGCCCGAACGCTTCGGAGTGCCTGCCCTGTCGCAGTAACGGTAAAAGAAAACCGGCGATCTTAGGTCCCCGGTTTTCTTTGTTTGGAACGCTTTTACTGGACGCTCTTGCCGCCGTCTTCTTCTTCGAAAGTGATGGCCACGTCGCCGTTCGCAGAAAGGCGCACACGGTCACCTTCGATATCAGCGACAAGATCAAGCGGGATGAAGTGGTGGTGGCCTTCGTGCCTGCCCTGCCCGCTATCCTTCTTCGTCAACTTGATGCGACCGCCTTCGACACGATCAACCGTGCCGACATGCGCACCATCGGCGCCGATCACTTCGGCATGTTCCTTAATTTGTCCTGCTTCGATCATGGTGATCTCCTTTGTTGCGCGTGAGGAACGCGTAAACATGCCGATGGATGCATGGTGCACCAAAGAAGCTGGCGGTTACGTGCCGCATGTCACCTTACCGATGTTTAAGTAGGACGCAGGCGCGACCTATGTCATGGAAGGCGCAAGACGGTGGCTGCTTTCCGTCATGATGCAGCCGCATTGCAAGGAGTATCGGTTGAACATGCAGAATGCGCCTGACCCAGCGGCAAAACGTTCCGAGCCTGATCTGGCCGCGATCCTGGCCGGCTCGCAGGGTGGACGGAAGAAACGCAGATTCCTTTGGCCGCTGCTGACGCTGCTAATTCTGGTGGTCGCTGGCGTCGCTTACTTCTACATGGGCAGCAGCGGTCCACGCTATGACTATACAACGCGCCCCGCCAAAGTGGGGGACTTGTCAGTGGTGGTCACGGCAACCGGGTCCGTCCAGCCCACCGACCAGGTGGACATCTCCAGCGAGCTTTCCGGCACCGTCCGCAAGGTCAATGTCAGTTTCAACAGCGCGGTAACGCAGGGCGAGGTGCTGGCGGAGCTCGATACGAGCAAGCAGGAAGCGGACGTGCAGAATGCCCGCGCCCAGTTGGCATCGGCGCAGGCGAGCGTGTTGCGCGCAGAAGCGGAAGCGGCTTCCGCCAAAAACGCGTTCGACCGTCTGATCGGCTTGGTGACGAACCGCATCTCCACGCAACAGGAACTCGATGCCGCCCGCTTTGCCTACCAGTCGGCGCTCGCCGCCAAATCAGTCGCGGAAGCGTCCGTGCTGTCCGCCGAGGCAGCTTTGCGGTTGGCCGAGCTCAATCTTGCAAAGCTCAAGATCGTGTCGCCGATCGACGGCATCGTGCTGACGCGGGCCGTTGATCCGGGCCAGACAGTTGCTTCATCGCTCAATGCGCCGGTGCTCTTCACCATCGCAGGCGACCTGAAGCAGATGGAGTTGCAAGTGGCGGTCGATGAAGCCGATGTCGGCCAGGTGCAGGAAGGGCAAAATGCGGTTTTCACGGTGGATGCCTATCCGGAGCGGCAGTTCCCGGCGACCATCCAGGCCGTCCGCTTCGCCTCCGAAACCGTCTCCAACGTCGTCACCTACAAGGCGGTGCTGACGGTCGACAACAGTGATCTGCTGCTGCGCCCTGGTATGACGGCAACGGCAGACATCACGGTCAAGTCCGTTGAAGACGCGCTTCTGGTGCCAAATGCGGCGCTTCGCTACTCTCCGCCAACGACCGCACGCGCTCGCGGCAACTTCCTGACCCGTCTCTTCTCGCCTCCGCGGCCGCGTGGTGGAAACCGCGGCGGCAGTGCCGATGATGCCGCGGCAAACATCCGCGCCGTTTACGTCCGTCGCGATGGTGCGCCACCGCAGCGGGTTCGGGTCGAAACAGGTGCGACAGACGGTGAGTTCACGGTTGTCACCTCCGGTGACATCAAGTCTGGCGACCAGTTGGTGACGGACGCCGTCGCACGTAACAACTGAGGGCCGAGATGACGCTGCCTCCCCTCATCACGTTCAAGGATCTTTCAAAATCATACGGTCGTGGTGAAGCCACCATTCGCGCGCTGGACAAGATCAACCTGTCCATCACCTCCGGCGAGTTCGTCGCGATCATGGGACCGTCGGGTTCTGGCAAGTCCACCGCGATGAACATCATTGGCGGCTTGGACGTGCCCACATCCGGGGAATACCTTTTCCAGGGAATCCCGACAAGTGCCTTCGACCGTTCCCAGTTGACGCTGCTGCGCCGTCACATGCTCGGTTTCGTCTTCCAAGGCTTCAACCTTCTTGCCCGCACCTCGGCGGTCGAGAACGTGGAGTTGCCGCTGGTTTATCGTGGGATGGAGCAACGGGAGCGACGGCGGCGTGCGCTGATGGCGCTCGAGCAGGTGGGACTTGCCGGGCGTGAGAACCATACGACGCAGGAGTTATCCGGCGGTCAGCAGCAGCGCGTGGCAATCGCCCGCGCCATCGTCACGGATCCGGCCGTATTGCTTGCCGACGAGCCGACCGGCAACCTGGACACCAAGACCAGCGTCGAGATCATGGAGCTCATCACCCGGCTCAATCGTGAGAACGGCATCACGGTTATCATGGTGACGCACGAGGAAGACATCGCCGCCTACGGCAAGCGCCTGCTGCGCTTCGTGGACGGGCATCTTGCGTCGGACGAAATCCAGAACGCGGAGGCCGAGCATGTTCTTTGAGACCGCGAAGCTCGCCTGGCGGGCCATCAGCCGCAATATGCTGCGGTCCTTCCTCACCGTGCTCGGCGTGGTCATCGGCGTCGCTGCCGTGATTGCCATGGTCACGGTCGGCAATGGCACCACTGCCAAGGTTCAGGCAGAACTGTCGCGGCTCGGTACCAATACGCTCTTCGTGCGTCCCGGACAGTGGGGCCCGGGGCGTGCCAGCAGTGAGGCCAAGCGTTTTAGCGACAAGGATGTGCTGGCAATCCAGGACCAGGTCAGCGGCCTGCGCGCAGTGGCGCCGGTGAACCGCGGCACGGCAACGGTCATTGCGGGCGGCGCCAACCATTCCTCCAGCGTCATCGGCACTACCAATGACTACCTTATCGCCCAGGACTGGACGATCGCGCTCGGTCGCGAGTTCCTGCCGAACGAGGACCGCGGCAGCCAGGCGGCGTGCATCATCGGCGAGACGGTACGCAAGGAGTTGTTCGGGTCGGCCAATCCCGTAGGTCAAAATATCCGGGTCAGCAATGTCGCCTGCCCAGTCGTGGGGGTGCTGGCGGTCAAAGGCCAGTCCGGCATGGGCGATGATCAGGATGACACGGTGATCATGCCGCTCAAGCTGCACCAGCGCCGCATCGGTGGCACGACGACCATTTCCAGCATCATCCTCTCGGCACAGGATGGAGTCTCGACCGCCAAGGTCCAATCGGATGTCGAGAACCTGCTGCGCGAACGTCGGCGGATCGGCATCGGCCGCCAGGATGACTTCTCGGTCAACGACATGTCCCAGATCGCCGCGGCAATGACCGGCACAACGGTGCTGCTTACCGGTCTTCTCGGTGCAGTGGCCGCCGTCAGCCTGCTCGTGGGCGGCATCGGTATCATGAACATCATGCTGGTATCTGTTACGGAGCGAACGCGTGAGATCGGCATTCGCCTCGCGATCGGCGCCCTGGAACGTCAGGTGCTGACGCAGTTCCTTGTGGAAGCGGTGATGTTGTCGATCTTTGGCGGTGTGACGGGGATTATCGCGGGCCTCGGCCTCGCCTTCGGCGTCGTCAGTTTCCTCGGGGTGCCGTTCGTGGTCAGCCCGACCATCATCATGCTCGCCTTCGCCTTCTCCGCAGCAATCGGCATGATTTTTGGCTACTTCCCGGCGCGCCGGGCGGCGGAGCTCAATCCGATCGAAGCCCTGCGCCACGAATAAGAAAAGGGCCGAAATGGGCCCTCTATAACAATCGAGAATGTTGCCTTGGCTCAGGCGTGGGCTTCAGCTTCACGCTGCTTGGCAAGTGCTGCCAGATCAGCGGGCTTCAGTTCCACGGACTCGCCACAGCCGCAGGCGGATGTCTGGTTCGGGTTCACGAAGGTGAAGCCGGAGCGCATCTTGGTCACTTCGAAATCCATTTCAGTGCCAAGCAGATAAAGCACTGCGGAGGGCTCGATCCAGACGCGCGCACCATCCCGCTCGATGAGGTCGTCCTTCGGGTTCGGCTCGGTCACGAGATCGATGGTGTATTCCATCCCGGCGCAGCCGCCCTTCTTGATGCCGACACGAACGCCTTTTGCATCAGGGCCGGAACCGGCGACGATCTGCTTGACACGCGCGGAGGCTGCCTCCGTCATCGTCATCACTGCAAAACCCATGGGACTATTCTCCTTCCGCAAGCGGGTTCAAGGCCCGCCGCTTCATGGCATCAATGTAAGATCTGGATGTAAATGGATCAATACCAGCCGACTGCCACCTGAGCCTCTTCCGACATACGCTCGGGCGTCCACGGCGGATCAAACGTCATCTCCACTTCCACGCCAGACACGCCTTCCACGGCGCCAACGGCGTTCTCGACCCAGCCAGGCATTTCGCCGGCAACCGGGCAACCAGGCGCGGTCAGGGTCATGACGATCTTCACCATGCGGTCATCTTCGATGTCGATCTTGTAGACGAGGCCGAGTTCGAAGATGTCGGCAGGGATTTCCGGGTCGTAGACCGTTTTCAGGGCCGCGACGATATCGTCGGACAGGCGTGCGAGTTCATCTGCTGGAATTGCCGACTGGATGATGCCTTCGCGGGCATCCCACTTGAACTCGGTTTCTTCGACGGCCATGGCATCATCCTCAGGCAAAGAAGTTGCGCGCATATTCCAGCGCATCGGCAAGCGCGTCTACTTCCGCGCGCGTATTGTACATGCCAAACGATGCCCGGCATGTGGAGGTGACACCGAAGCGTTTCAAGAGCGGCATGGCGCAATGGGTACCGGCGCGAACTGCCACGCCCTTGCGATCTATCACCATGGACACGTCGTGCGCGTGGATCCCCGCAAGCTCAAAGGAAAAGATGCCGCCCTTGCCCGGCGCATTGCCAATGATGCGCAGCGAGTTGATCGTCCGCAGCCGCTCTGCCGCGTAGGCCGCAAGATCGGCCTCATGGCGAGCGATCGCGGCACGACCGATCTTGTCCATGTAGTCGAGTGCATAACCGAGACCAATTGCCTGCACGATCGGAGGCGTGCCGGCTTCGAAACGATGCGGCGGATCGTTGTAGGTGACGTTGTCTTCGGTAACGTCAAAGATCATTTCGCCGCCACCCTGGAAGGGGCGCATTTCCTTCAGGCGGTTCGCCTTGCCGTATAGCACGCCGATGCCGGACGGACCGTAGAGCTTGTGCCCGGTCATCACATACCAGTCGCAGTCGATGTCCTGGACATCGACCGGCATATGCACCGCACCCTGGCTACCATCAACGAGCACTGGGATACCCCGCTCGTGGGCGATGCGGCAGATCTCCTTGACCGGAACGACGGTGCCAAGTGCATTCGACATATGCGTGATGGCGACGAGCTTCGTCTTTTCCGTCAGCGACTTCTCGAAGTCTTCGATGTGGAAGGCGCCCTCGTCATCCACCGGCACCCAGACAAGCTTTGCGCCCTGACGCTCCCGCAGGAAATGCCAGGGCACGATGTTGGAGTGGTGCTCCATGATCGAGATGACGATCTCGTCACCTTCGCCGATCTTCGGCATGCCCCAACCGTAAGCGACCGTGTTGATCGCTTCCGTCGAGTTCTTGGTGAAGACGATCTCGTCGATCGAGCCCGCGTTCAGGAACCGGCGCACCTTTTCGCGCGCCGCTTCGTATGCTTCCGTCGCAGCGTTCGACAGGTGGTGCAGGCCGCGATGAACGTTCGCATATTCGGCTGAATAGGCGTGGCTGATGGCATCAATCACGACCTGCGGCTTCTGCGCGGACGCTCCGTTGTCGAGATAGACCAGGGGCTTGCCATGCACCATCGTTGACAGGATCGGGAAATCCCTGCGGATGGCTTCCACGTCATAGACGCCAGACTGCACGTTCTGGTCCATCGTCATTCTCCTTGAGCGCGTGTCGAAAAGCGACGCCGGTCAGGCGTGCTTTTCGAGCCAGGTCGAGATGATCGCTTCCAGCGCCTCGACAAGCGCTTCGTCTTCCAGCTCTTCGACGATCTCGGCCACGAAGGCATTGACCAACATGGCTCGCGCCTTGTTCTCCGGCACGCCACGCGCCATCAGGTAGAAGAGATGGTTGCGATCGATATCGGCAACGGTTGCGCCGTGGCCGCAGATCACGTCATCAGCGAAGATCTCAAGTTCAGGCTTCGCCGAAAAATCCGCGTCATCGGACAGCAGCAAGGTGTTGCATGCCATCTTCGCGTCCGTCTTCTGGGCATCCGGCGCGACCCGGATCATGCCCTGGAATACGCCGCTTGCCTTGTCAAACACGACGTTGCGGATGATCTCCGTCGAATTCGTGTTCGGCACATTGTGGCCAAGCACCAGCGTCACGTCCGTGTGGCTGCCGCCACCCAGGAGGTTGACGCCACGCAGCGTAAGCTCAGCACCCTCGCCTTCAACTTCGATCCGCAGTTCCTGGCGAACCAGCTTGCCGCCGGCGTTCACCACGAATAGCCAAAGCTTTGCTTCCGTGCCGAGCTTGATGCGGATCTGGCCGAGATGCGTGTCGGTGGCACCCTGCTGCTGCAGGATGATCCAGGTGACTTCCGCGCCGTCTTCCAGCACCACGTCGCTGATCGACGAAACGAAAGCATCGCCCTCCGTCACCGACTGGTGACGCTCGACGATCGTTGCTTTGGATGCCGCGCCAAAGGTGGCGGGAAAGCGGGTGTGGATCTGACCGCTGGCATGCAGCGCCTGCAACTCGATCGGCTGCGCCACTTCGGTATTCGCCGGCACGTTGAGGGCAAAACCATCGCGAACAAAGCTGCCGTTGATGCGACCGATGGCGTCGTCCTTGTCGAGTGCCGTCAGTGAAGCTGCAGCGGAGCCATCCACCAACTGATCGTGGTAGGTCGTGACTTCCACGCCATCGATCGAGGCCTCGGAAGTCGCAGCCCCCTGCAGCACAGAAAGAACGGTAGAGCCTTCGAGCACTGGAGCGATAGGGTCGATGGCAGAAGCCGGTGCGGTCGCAGGCAGGCTGCGGAGCAGCGTCTTCAGGTCCGTATAGTGCCAGGACTCGATGCGACGCGTCGGCAGGCCCGACTTCTTCAGGTCGTCGAGCAGGCGATCACGGCTGCCGATAACGGCGCCGTTGCCCGGCAGTTGGCCGATCTGGCCGCTGAAGGCTTCAACCAGGGCTGATTCGGCGGCGGTGAGACGAGGTGTCGTCTGCATGTTCATCACGCTTCTCCTTCGCCTTACGCAGCTTCCCCGATGATGTCGGCATAGCCGTTTTCTTCGAGCTGAAGCGCCAGCGACTTGTCGCCGGAGCGGATGATCTGGCCCTTGTAGAGGACGTGAACGGTGTCCGGCACGATATAGTCGAGCAGGCGCTGGTAGTGGGTAATCACGATCGTGGCGCGATCCGGAGACTTCAGGGCGTTGACGCCGTCGGCAACGATCTTCAGGGCATCGATGTCGAGGCCCGAGTCGGTTTCGTCGAGGATGCAGAGGTTCGGCTCGAGCAGCGCCATCTGCAGGATCTCGGCACGCTTCTTTTCACCGCCGGAGAAACCGACGTTGAGCGGACGGCGCAGCATGGCCTGGTCAATCTTCAGCTTGTCGGCAGCTTCCTTGACACGGCGGATGAAGTCCGGCGTCGTCAGTTCGGCTTCACCGCGTGCCTTGCGCTGCTCGTTCATCGCTACCTTGAGGAACTGCATGGTCGCAACGCCCGGGATCTCCACGGGATACTGGAAGGCCAGGAAGACGCCCTTGGCGGCGCGCTCTGCCGGATCCAGCTCAAGGATGTTCTCTCCGTTGAACAGGATCTCCCCTTCGGTGACTTCGTAGTCTTCGCGACCCGAGAGGATATAGGAAAGCGTCGACTTGCCGGAGCCGTTCGGGCCCATGATGGCGGCGACCTCACCCGGCTTAACCGTCAGGTTCAGGCCGCGGATGATCTCAGTGCCGTCTTCAGCGATACGAGCGTGCAGGTTCTTGATCTCAAGCATCTTAATTTCTTTCCGGACATAGTTCATGGCGCACAGGGCGCGAATTCGGTGAAAGGGCGATCAGCCCACGGAGCCTTCGAGCGAAATGCCGATCAGCTTCTGCGCCTCAACAGCAAATTCCATCGGCAATTCCTGGATGACTTCCTTGACGAAGCCGTTGACGATGAGCGCGATCGCTTCCTCTTCGGGAATGCCACGCTGCATCACGTAGAACTTCTGGTCGTCGGAAATCTTCGACGTCGTTGCCTCGTGCTCGATCTTCGCCGAGGCATTCTTCACGTCGATGTAGGGAACCGTGTGCGCACCGCACTTGTCGCCAATCAGCAAGGAATCGCAGTTGGTGAAGTTGCGTGCGTTTTCGGCCCGGCGATGGATGGAAACCTGGCCGCGATAGGTGTTGTTCGACTTGCCAGCCGAAATACCCTTGGAAATGATACGGCTCGACGTGTTCTTGCCGAGGTGGATCATCTTCGTGCCGGAATCGATCTGCTGGTGGCCGTTGGAAACGGCGATCGAGTAGAACTCGCCACGGCTGTCGTCACCGCGCAGGATGCAGCTCGGGTACTTCCAGGTAATGGCCGAACCGGTCTCGACCTGGGTCCAGGAGATCTTCGAGCGTGCGCCACGGCAATCGCCACGCTTGGTGACGAAGTTGTAGATACCGCCCTTGCCCTGGGCGTCGCCCGGGAACCAGTTCTGAACCGTCGAGTACTTGATCTCGGCATCATCGAGCGCGACGAGCTCGACCACGGCAGCGTGAAGCTGGTTTTCATCGCGTTGCGGCGCGGTGCAGCCTTCGAGGTAGGACACATAGGCGCCTTCCTCAGCAATGATCAGCGTGCGCTCGAACTGGCCGGTGTTCTTTTCGTTGATACGGAAATAGGTCGACAGCTCCATTGGGCAGCGAACACCCTTGGGGACGAAAACAAAGGATCCGTCGGTGAACACGGCAGCGTTCAGCGTTGCGTAATAGTTGTCGGAGGTCGGGACGACCGAGCCGAGATACTTCTTGATCAGGTCAGGATGTTCGCGGATGGCTTCCGAGATCGACATGAAAATCACGCCGGCCTTCTTCAGCTCTTCCTTGAAGGTCGTGACAACAGAGACCGAGTCGAACACGGCGTCGACGGCCACCTTCGAAGTCTTGACGCCAGCCAGAATTTCCTGCTCGCGAAGCGGGATGCCGAGCTTTTCATAGGTCTTCAGCAGTTCCGGGTCGACTTCATCGAGCGAGGTCGGTCCCGTCACGTTCTTAGGAGCGGCATAATAGTAGATGTCGTTGAAGTCGATCTTGGGGTAATCGACGCGCGCCCAGGTCGGCTCTTCCATGGTGAGCCAACGCTTGTAGGCATCCAGGCGCCACTCGAGCATCCATTCCGGCTCCTGCTTTTTGGCCGAAATGAAGCGAATGATGTCTTCTGAAAGCCCCTTGGGCGCCTTGTCCACTTCGATGACGGTTTCAAAACCGTATTTGTACTGATCGATGTCGATCCCGCGGACCTGATCGATGGTTTCCTGGACAGCAGGCATGTCATACTCCAAATCTTGCCGGGTCAAATTCCGGCAATTCTGTCTTTCTTTCAGGAGGACGTAAGCCTCCCTCATGTAGGCGCCAGAAGGCGGTTTTCACACCTTTTGGCAAGCGGAAATTTGCGTTTCCGCAAAGTGTCGACAGCTAGGCTGCCTCTCCGGTCGTTTTCCGACGACCAGCAATTTTCGCGAAGGCAGCGATCGCCCGATCCACATCGGCTTGCGTGGTCTCCGGACCGAGCGAAATGCGCAGCGCGCCAAGCTTCGGATCATGGCCCATCGCCGTCAGCACGTGGCTCTCGCCAACTTTGCCGGACGAGCAGGCCGAGCCAGCCGATAAAGCGACGCCCTCGAGATCAAAGGCGATCTGGCCGGTCTCCGACTTCAGCCCAGGCAAGGTGAAGAAGCTGGTATTTGCCACTCTTGCAACCGACGCACCATGAATGATGACGTCTGGCGCTGCCCGCCGCATGCCTTCTTCCAACCGCGCACGAATCGCTTCGATAGCAGCATTGCGTCCCGAGACATCGGTTCCCGCCGCTTCCGCAGCTGCGCCGAAGCCGATAACGGCATGGAAGTTCTCCGTGCCGGAGCGGTATCCCTTTTCCTGTCCGCCACCGCGGATGAGCGGCTTCGGCATCAGCACTTCGCCGCGGGAAATAACTGCACCGGCACCCTTCGGACCGCCGATTTTGTGCGACGAGATGATCATAAAGTCTGCATCGAGAGCCTGGATATCAACCCCCATGCGACCAACCGCCTGCACGGCATCCACGATCATCAGCCCACCAGCAGCATGCACGAGTGCTGCAGCTTCCCGGACAGGTTGGATGATCCCCGTCTCATTGTTGACGAGCATGACCGCGACCATCGGCATGCCAATCGTCTTGTCATGCGCCGACAGCAGGCTCTCCAGCGCCACGAGATCCAGCACGCCCGCGGGCGTCACAGGAACTTCGACCACATCCACGGGCTCAAACCGCCCGCCTTCGCGGATCGCTGGATGCTCGATCGCAGATACATAGAGCCTGCCAATCCGGATCGGTGCCCGGCCCATCCGGTAATCTGGCGTCAGCAGGAAGTTTGCGCCTTCCGTCGCGCCGCTGACAAAGGTCACGTTTGCAGGCTTTGCTGCAACGAGTGCTGCGACTTGGCGGCGCGCCTTATCCAGCATGTTCCGCGCTGCGCGACCCTCGGCATGAACGGATGATGCGTTACCCGGCAGGTCAAAGGCGTCCAGCATGGCCGCGCGAGCGGCCGCCGATAACGGCGCCGTCGCGTTCCAGTCCAGATATATGCGGTTCAACGCCATTGCCTGATCAGGTTCCGAATCTAAATAAGTCGATAACTAAGGGAAGCCGAAGGCCGCATTTTCCTTGAATTTTCGGCCAGCCTTGCCTTATGAGACGTCCCATCGGGCGTCCGAAGGGACCGCCCAAAGTTTCGAATGGTTCTAAACTGGGTTCTAGAAAAGCTGAGCGGCTTCGTCAAGTCAAACTCGACGCGAAAAACCCGCCAGAACCTCAAGCACGTTGACCGGAGTACCGATGCCCGAAGTCATTTTCAACGGCCCTGCAGGCCGCCTGGAAGGTCGCTACCAGCCATCCAAGGAAAAGAGCGCACCGATCGCGATCATCCTTCATCCGCATCCGCAGTTCGGCGGCACGATGAACAACCAGATCGTCTACCAGCTCTTCTACATGTTCCAGAAGCGTGGCTTCACGACCCTTCGGTTCAACTTCCGCGGAATCGGGCGCAGCCAGGGCGAGTTCGACCATGGTGCGGGCGAGCTCTCGGATGCAGCGTCGGCTCTCGACTGGGTGCAGAGCCTTCACCCTGATTCCAAGAGCTGCTGGGTAGCCGGTTATTCCTTCGGCGCCTGGATCGGCATGCAGCTCCTCATGCGCCGACCGGAGATCGAAGGCTTCATGTCGATCGCTCCCCAGCCGAACATCTATGACTTCTCGTTCCTGGCCCCCTGCCCTTCGTCCGGCCTCATCATTAATGGCGACAGCGACAAGGTGGCGCCGGAGAAGGACGTCAACGGTCTTGTGGAAAAGCTGAAGACGCAGAAGGGCATCCTGATCACCCACCGCACGGTTGAAGGCGCGAACCACTTCTTCAACGGACACGTGGAAAAGCTGATGGCCGAGTGCGAGGATTACCTCGATCGTCGCCTCGACGGCGAACTGGTGCCGGAGCCGGCGGCCAAGCGCATCCGCTAAACACTTAAAAGATGAATGAAAGTGGCCGCCAGTGAGCGGCCATTTTTGTATCTGCCCTGCCGCGGACAGTTAGCGGACGATGCTGAGCCCGCCCCATTTGCCGGCGACCGCGACTCGCGCCGGCTGGAAGGTCTGGACGCGGTTACGACCGGCCCGCTTAGCATCATAAAGCGCGGCGTCGGCATTGCGCACCGCATCCTCAAAGCCTTTGTCGCCGGAAAAAGTCGAAACCCCAAAGCTCGCGCTCACGACGAAACCTTGCGGCATGCCCGGAACGTCCATGGCCCGGATCCCGGATCGCAGTCGTTCGGCGACCGCGACGGCTGCAGAGAGCTCCGTGTTGGGCAGGAAGATCGCAAACTCCTCACCACCGATCCGCCCCAAGATTGCGCCGGCGGGTGCCTCACGATTGAGAAGGCTGCCGAAGGCGATGATCACAGCATCACCGGCGTGGTGGCCATAGGTATCGTTGATCGACTTGAAGTGGTCGAGGTCGCAGAGGATGACTGAATGCGGGCCTCGTACGGGGCCAAGCATCGCGACCTGCACGTCCTTCTCAAAACCACGGCGGTTGCGCAGACCCGAAAGGCTGTCGCGCTCCGCCTTGCCACGCTCTTCAGCCATCAGGTCCACGGTCAGGATTGCAAGCAGCAACAGCCCGACGGCAACGATGATGATGGCCGTGATGCTCTGTGAGGCAATGGCGTAATGGGTAGAAATGTAATCCTTGGGCGAATCTCCGGAGCCAAGTGCAACGGCGAGGCCGGCCTTGGCGAGGAAATGCAGGGCGCCGACCAGAAGCGCGAAACCTAAAGCCCGATCCAGCGGCTCGCGCCGCTTCGAACGAAACACCGTGTAGGTGCCGGCGAAGACGACCGCAGCGTAGGAGCCTTGATACAGGATGGGGTAAAGCCAGGTCCCACGCGGAATGTTTTGCGTGATGAAATAGATCGCCATACCGGCCACAAACACCAGCACGCCGTGCCAGACCGATACCGGCTTTCGATAGAGTTCCTCGATGCCGGCCCACAGGAAGACGATGCCGGCCAGCACCGTACCATAGACCCCGGCGGACCAGGGACGCGCGTCGGCCGCGTAAGCAACCCCGAATTCGAAGAGCATCGTCAGCGACGCGACGCCAAGACCGATTGCGAAGGACATGGCGACCCGGCGCCACCGGCTATAAACCGAGATGACTGCAAAGACTGCACTGAAGCAGGTGGCGATGACAAAATTCACCACCAGGAAAAGCACGGCAGAAGACATAACCTATCAATCGCGGAACGTGTGCCGGACGAAATCGCCTTTCCCCGTCTAGGGGCATACACAAAAAGAAAATGTTAAAGACGGCGGGAAGTTTGTCCTTAACCCGGTTTTTCATCCGGCTGCTCATGCGTCGCGACTTCATGTGAATGGAAAACTGCGTCACTTTTTGCAGTGATCGCCGCGGAAAATAATGGTAGAGCGCGGCCACCATACATCTGCCAGAGATAAACAATGTCCAGGTTCAAGTCTGATTTCCTTCGCACGCTCGATGAGCGCGGTTTCATCCACCAGGTCTCCGACGAGGCTGGTCTCGACGATCTTTTCTCGAAGGAAAAAGTGACTGCCTATATCGGCTATGACCCGACGGCGTCGAGCCTGCATGTCGGTCACCTGACACAGATCATGATGCTGCATTGGCTGCAGCAGACCGGGCACCAGCCGATCTCACTGATGGGCGGCGGCACCGGCATGGTGGGCGATCCTTCCTTCAAGGAGGAGGCCCGCAAGCTGATGACCGTCGAGATGATCGAGGACAACATCGTGTCGCTGAAGCACGTCTTCGCGAACTACCTCGACTACGATCGCCCCGGCAATCCGGCCCTGATGATCAACAATGCCGACTGGCTGCGCCCGCTGAACTACCTCGAGTTCCTGCGCGATGTCGGCCGGCATTTCTCGGTCAACCGCATGCTGTCCTTCGACAGCGTCAAGACGCGGCTCGATCGTGAGCAGTCGCTGTCATTCCTAGAATTCAACTACATGATCCTCCAGGCCTATGACTTCGTGGAGCTCAACAAGCGCGTTGGCTGCCGCCTGCAGATGGGCGGCTCCGACCAGTGGGGCAACATCATCAACGGCATCGATCTGGGTCACCGCATGGGGACGCCGCAGCTGTTTGCCCTCACCTCGCCGCTCCTGACCACCTCGTCCGGTGCGAAGATGGGCAAGTCCGCATCCGGTGCCGTCTGGCTGAACAAGGATCTGCTGCCGGTCTACGACTTTTGGCAGTACTGGCGAAACACGGAAGACGCCGACGTCGTCCGCTTCGCAAAGCTGTTCACGACGCTGCCGATGTCGGAGATCAACAAGCTGGCCCAGCTTGGCGGTTCCGAAATCAACGAGGCAAAGAAGATCCTCGCGACCGAAGTGACAGCGATTCTTCACGGCCGCGCGGCTGCCGAAGAGGCCGCGGAAACGGCTCGCAAGACCTTCGAAGAAGGTGCGCTCTCCGACAACCTGCCTTCGATCGAAGTGCCGGCTGCCGAACTGGAGGCCGGTATCGGCCTGCTCTCGCTGATCGTCCGCGCCGGCCTTGCGGCCTCGAACGGAGAAGCCCGCCGTCACGTCCAGGGCGGAGCGGTGAGGATCAACGACCAGCCGGTCAGCGACGAACGCAAGATGATCGGCAGCGGCGAAGTGACGGCCGATCAGGTCATCAAGCTGTCGCTCGGCAAGAAGAAGCACATCCTCGTGCGCCCCGCCTGATCATCAGGCATCGAGCATATTGAAGGGCCCGTTCATGCGGGCCTTTTTTATTGGAACTCGAAGATCTGACGGAAGATGCCGGGAGCGATCAGCGATAGAGGATTGACCGTCAGTTTCGGCTTGTCGAACTGGCCTTCGAGCTTGAAGGTGATGCCGAGCAGTCCACGGTCGCGCCCATTCCCGAGGATCGCGCCGATCAGCGGAAGTTCGCCGAACAAGCGGTTCAGGCCGTAGGCAGGCATGAAGGTGCCGGTCATCTCCATGCGCCCCTTGGCGTCCCGGACCAGTCCCTGGAAGGTCGCGCCGATCTGCTCCCCGCGAACGACGCCGTTTTCCACCGCAAGAGAACCGTTGCGATAAAGCAGGCTCGCATAACCACGTTGGAACTTGGCCGACGTCACGTCAATATCCCGCTTTGCAGCGGTACTGAGCGTGCGCCCCTCACGGTCGGCGGTGGAAACGAGCGATTGAAGTTTCTGCTCGTTGATCAGAGAGAAGCTGCGCAGATCAATCGCGCCGGTCCAGACATCGCCCTGTTCCCTAAGCCGCAAGTTCAGAAGGCCGCCGCGCATGTTGCTGTAGAGGTTCAGGAAGCGGGTGACGGCGCCCGCATCACCGCTGGTGATAGAGATCGTGTCGCCGCCATTCATGCGGCTGACGACCGCCTGCCGGCTTTCGGTCACGCCGGAAAAGTCGGCCGTCTTGATATCGCCCCCACGGGTCGAAAGCAGCAAGGTGACGTCGGAAAGGCTCTGGTCGTGGAAGCCGATCATCCGGTTGACCTTGGCACGGATGGTGGTGTTGTCCGTATCGCTCTTGCCGCCTTTGCCAGACCCGCTGCCCTCACTGCCAGAACGGAGCGCGGTGATCACCGGCCGCATGTCGACAACCGATCCGTTGATGCTGACGTCGAAGCCGCCCTTTGTGCGCTTCAGGGAGACGGCATAGCTGTCCGACGGTGACAACTGCATTTGCGCAAAGTTGGCAGAAACAAGCGAGCCACCGGCCAGCGCAAGCTCTCCCTTGGCGCCGAAGCCTTCTCCGTCGAGCCTGAAGTTACGCACATCGACCTGTTCGCCATCCTCCGATAGGTCGAATTCCGCTTTGGCCGGGACGCCGCTGCCTTTGGTCCAGCCGATCCACGGCACGGAAAGGGTGGCGCGTCCCAGATCGAGCGACACCGCCTGACGCTTCTCGTCGATATGAGTGAACTGGGCGGTGATTGTGCCGTCAATGACATCGGAAAGGCCAGGAGCAAGCTTCTCCCTCTGCGCATTGTTAAGCACGGCCTTGACGACCCGCTCCCGCTTTACGGAGGAAGAGGAATCGACGGGTTCGACCAGCGTGATATCAGCGGGTACCTCATCGATATTGCCCTTGGCGACAAGGCGGGCGGCCTTGTTGTCCACGTCGAGCGTTCCAGAGAGAGATGAAATCTTCCGACCGGAGAATTCCGGCTTGAGGTCGACCTTGTCGAGGTCGGCGTGTGCGTTCCATGTGGGCTTGGGCGGGTTGTGCGCCTTGATCAGCCCCATCCGCGCTGTCAGGTCGACTCGCGCCTGGCCAGAAAAATCATCCGGCTTGAACCCGGTGCCCTTCAATGCGCCGATCGGCTCGAAGTTCGCAAGCTCGGTCACGGCGTCTGCGGAACCGGCCACCTTCAAGGTCAGGTCCGCCATCAGCGGCTGGGAATAGGTTGAAGCAATGGCAAAGCGTCCACCTTCCACCGCAACGGAGCGACCCGACGGGAAGAAGGAGGCGGCGCGCGCCACATCGACCTTCATGACCTCGCCCTTGAGGTCGAAGCGACCGTTGATATTGCGCAGCGGCGGAACGTCGCCCGGAAGGTTCATTCGCGCCTCGGCGATATCGAAGCTGATCTGAAGCTCGTTCTTGTTGAGCTCCATCGGGATCCCCGGGCCCTTCATACGCCCGGCCGGGATGAAGACTGCGATCGATCCGTTGGTGACCGTGCCGCCGAACAGGTTCTCCATCACCCAGTCGCGCGGCTTTCGCGCCATCCAGAACGGCCAGAGCTGCTTGACACCCGTGACCTGCATTTCCGGCAGTTGCGCACCAAAGCTGATTTCCGGCGACTCATTGCTGAACCGAACCTTCAGCGCGCCGGCCATCCGCCCGAGCGGGCTGGAGACTGCCATTTCATCGAACTGCAGTTCCCGATCTGCCGAAAGATAGCGGCCATTGGCCTTGAGGTCGAAACGCGCCGGCTGCTCGTCTTCCGTCGCGCCGACCGCCGTGCCGCCGCTCACCAGCAGGTCGAGCCCGAAACCCAGCCGCGTATCGTTCGGATCGAGGCGGTTGAGGTCGATGACTGCTCCAGTGAAGGGTACGATAGTCGGCCCGAAGCGAGCTTCCGACTCCAGAAGCTCGACGGAGTTCTTGGCGAAGTTGTATGCGACGTTGATCTCAGCGCCCGAGAAGGTCTGCTGGATGCCGTCGAAGTAGAAGTGCCCCGGAGACTGGCGGAGCTTGGCGGTGATCGACGGCTTGACCTGCTCGCGCGAGCGGGTCGCGGCAAGCTCGAGGTCAAGATTGCCTTCAAACCCCTCGCGCGGACGTCCGTCATCGGTCCGCTGGAGAAGAAATGGCGTGACCTCCAGCCCCTGAAGCCGCGCTGATAGTGCGGTCGTCACACCGTTTACGGTGCTCGAGGCTGCGGTCAACTTTGCCTTGCGATCATTCAGACTGATCACGCCGCCGACTTCGACCTCGCCTTCGGCGCTGCGCGCCACCTGTAGATCTTCGACCATCAGCGTGACAGGCTTACGCCCGGGCGCGGCGGGCAAAAGAATCTGAATGCCGGAGATGCGGGCGGAGCCGGTCCCCGTACGCTCGATAAGACCACGCGCCTCATCAAACCGCTGGAACGCCTGTTCCAGCAAGGCCGGCATGGCGTCGACGCGCACATCCGACAACGGAAGCGGGTCGCCGTCTGGCAGTTGCGCCGTATCAAGGCGTATGTCTTCAGCCTCGATGTTCTTGATCGAGACCCGGCCGCTTAGGAGGGCGATGGGATCAACCGCCATGCGCATGGCACCGGCGCGGCTCAAGTGTTCACCCGTCGCCTGCTCGACGATGTCGACATTGCGGGCTTCGAGAGCCAGCCGAAAACGGGAATCAAACCGGATCGCGGCCGAGCCAACGGAGGCGACATAACGTGGCCCGATCGCCGAATTGAGGGCTGTCTGCGCGCGCGATGACAAGGCGCCGTCCACAATGCCGCCTTCGATGGCAAAAACGGCGCTGCTGATCGCCAGCATGACAAGCATAAAAAACAGCACGCAGGTCTTGCCGATGCGCCTGACCCGCGACCGCGGCGGCGGGCAATGGACGATGAGTGGATCTTCTACCTGGGCAGAAGGGAGTTCGTGCAAGGGGCGGATTTCTTTCCGGCTGAAACGAACCCTTTCACCTCGAATTTCCGCCATCAGGTTGAGAACTCATCTTTCTGCTTCTGCAGCCCATCAGGACGCAATTGGTCTGGACGACGCACCCGCCACTATATACCGATTGCGGCGAATATCACTCAAGATACAGGCGAAAGAAAGGAAATCCATGGCTGATTTGACCGTTGGCGACGCAGCTCCGGACTTCGACGTTCCGCGCGACGGCGGCGACAGGATATCCCTCAGCGCCTTCTCGGGGAGGCCGGTCGTCCTCTACTTCTATCCGAAGGACGACACGAGCGGATGCACGAAGGAAGCGATCTCCTTCACCGAGCTTGCGCCCGAGTTCGAGGCGATCGGAGCGGCCGTCATCGGCATCTCACCTGACAGCGTCTCCAAGCACGACAAATTCGCCAAGAAGTATAGCCTGTCCCTCATCCTGGGGTCGGACGAAGACACTCAGGTTGCACAGCGCTATGGCGTCTGGAAGGAGAAATCCATGTATGGACGCCGCTACATGGGGATCGAGCGCACAACATTCCTGATCGACAAGGACGGCAAGATCACCAGGATTTGGCCGAAGGTGAAGGTCGCCGGCCATGCCGAAGAAGTCCTGGCGAGCGCAAAGGCACTTTAAGCGAGGCAGCGATGAGCAGAGAGTTTGCAATCACGTCCCTGCGCGGCGGAGCAACCGCGGCAATCATGTCAGCCGACCTCGACCGAAAGACGCGACTGGCGCAGGAAAGTGCCACACGCTGGTTCGAACGGCGGCTGTCGCTGCGCTCGCCACTCGATCCGCCGCTGCCGGATCGCCCCGGCCGGCCGGAGAAGCCCGAGCTCGTGCCGCCGAAGGCCGTGGCAAAACGATCGCTGCATACAAAGCAGGGGCGAATCGCCCTCCTCCATTCGATCGCTCATATTGAACTCAACGCCGTCGACCTGGCCCTGGACATCGTCGCCAGGTTTGCCACAGAACCGGTGCCGAACTCCTTCTTCGATGGCTGGATGCAGGTGGCGTTCGAGGAAGCCAAGCACTTCCGCATGGTGCGCGAGCGGTTGAACGACCTTGGCGCCGACTACGGCGACATGCCCGCGCACGACGGTCTATGGCAGGCGGCGCACTCCACCCGCAACGATCTGACGGCGCGGCTCGCCGTCGTTCCGCTGATCCTTGAGGCGCGTGGGCTGGATGTCACGCCGTCGCTGCAGGCGAAGATGCGAGAAACCGGCGACATGGAAACGGCCGCGGTGCTCGACGTCATTTACAACGACGAGAAGGGCCATGTGGCGATCGGCGCGAAGTGGTTCAGGTTCCTTTGCGCCCGCGAGCGACGTGATCCGGCGGCCACGTTCCAGCAACTGGTGCGGGCCAATTTCCGCGGCTCGCTGAAGGCGCCGTTCAACGATGTGGCACGCGCCGAAGCGGGGCTCACCCCGTCCTTCTACCGGTCGCTGACATCCACCAGCAACGCCTGAGCGAGTGCTCGCTAAAGCGAACGTTAACCATATCCATGTGTACTTCCAACACAGCGAAAGCGACCGAATGAGTCGTATCTCCGGGAGAATCGCGTGGGTAAGGGAAGCGACAGTCGAGTTTTTGGTAAACGCGCACAGCAGCACGTTCTGATCCTCGCCAGCGGTGACAAAATCCGCCACATGACGATCCGGCCCTGGATGGCCGGTCTCGTCTTCGGCTCCCTAGGCGTATTTGCAATTGGCTACCTCGCCGCCACCTCCTACCTCGTCATCCGCGACGACCTGATCGGCGCCACCATGGCGCGGCAGGCGCGCATGCAGCATGAATACGAGGACCGGATTGCCGCGCTCCGCGCGCAGCTCGATCGCATAACGTCGCGCCAGCTGCTCGATCAGCAGGTCGTCGAGCAGAAGGTCGAAAAGCTTCTTGAACAGCAGGACGCGCTGTTTTCCCGCCACGGGAAGCTCGGCTCCCTGCTGAACCGCGCCGAGGAGTCGGGCCTTACCGATTCCACCGTAGAACCGAAGGCAGACACCAAGGAGAAACAGGCTTCGTTGTCGGGCGGACGTGACGCAGCGCTTGTGATTCGCAAGCTGCTCTCCGCTGAGAAACCGGCTGCCTCCGTTGCAGCCCTCGGCTACACGCCGCTTCGGGAAAACATGGCCGATCGTGCTGACCGTGTCTTCTCAAAGGTGACGCTGTCGTTGAAGAACATCGAGAAGGAACAACTCGCCCGGATCAATAACCTTGCGGCCGGAGCGGCGGAAACGGCCGACGCGATTGCCACCATCCTGCGCAAGACCGGTGTATCCGTTGCGACTGCGGAAACGCGCGACAAGGCGGAAGAAGGCGTCGGCGGCCCCTATGTCGCGCCGCAACTCAACATCAGCGGCTTTGATGCGTCGCTCGAAGAACTTGACGCCCAGTTGAGCAGGCTCGAGAGCGTGCGCGAGACCGCCCGCAACCTGCCGTTCGGGAACCCTGCCCCCGGCCACCCGGTGACGAGCCGCTATGGCAACCGAATCGACCCATTCCTCGGGCGGCTGGCGCTCCACGCGGGCATTGATTTCAAGGCCGAAACGGGACAGCCGGTAAAGTCCACCGGCAGCGGCAAGGTCACCATCGCTGGGCCTGCGGCAGGATACGGAAACCTCGTCGAGGTCGACCACGGCCAAGGGATCACCACCCGTTATGGCCATCTGTCGCGCATCCTCGTTCGCGAAGGAGACACGGTGGCGACTGGCGACGTTATTGGACGCGCAGGGTCCACGGGGCGCTCCACCGGCCCGCATGTCCATTACGAAGTCCGGCGTGATTCCAATCCCGTTGATCCGGTCCATTTCCTCAATGCTGGAATGAAGCTGGGCAGCTACCTGAACTAGTCCCTCAAGGCGCCTTCTCTCGTCATGCGCGCGATACCGGTAGAGGGATCGATCTTTAGGATGTTCATTCACCAAATGCACAGCGGAATTGCCCACTTTTCTTGACTTTCCGGCGTTTAGGTCCTATGTCGCGGCCAGTTGGCGCCCCTTTTCCGGGGCTTGCCTGTCTAGATGTTCGCGTAGAACCGGAACGGAAACAGAACTTCCTTTGACCACATTTGCTGAACTTGGCCTGAGCCAAAAAGTCTTGTCCGCTGTCACAGACGCGGGTTATTCGACACCCACGCCGATCCAGGCTGGGGCGATCCCGCCTGCGCTGCAGCGCCGCGATATCTGCGGTATTGCCCAGACCGGAACCGGCAAGACTGCGTCTTTCGTTCTGCCGATGCTGACGCTTCTGGAAAAGGGTCGCGCCCGTGCGCGCATGCCGCGCACGCTGATCCTGGAGCCGACTCGCGAACTGGCCGCGCAGGTAGCCGAGAACTTTGATAAATACGGCAAGAATCACAAGCTCAACGTCGCACTCTTGATCGGCGGCGTGTCCTTCGATGAACAGGATCGCAAGCTTGAGCGTGGCGCCGATGTGCTGATCTGCACGCCAGGCCGCCTGCTTGACCACTGCGAGCGCGGCAAGCTTTTGATGACCGGCGTCGAGATCCTGGTCATTGACGAAGCCGACCGCATGCTGGACATGGGCTTTATTCCGGACATCGAACGGATCGCCAAAATGATCCCGTTCACCCGGCAGACACTGTTCTTCTCGGCCACCATGCCGCCGGAGATCCAGAAGCTCGCCGACCGGTTCCTGCAGAACCCGGAACGAATTGAGGTTGCAAAGCCGTCTTCCACGGCGAAGACCGTAACCCAGCGTCTCGTGGCGTCCCACTCCAAGGACTACGAGAAGCGCGCAGTGCTCCGCGACCTTATCAAGGCGCAAGATGATCTCAAGAACGCGATCATCTTCTGCAATCGCAAGAAGGACGTCGCCGACCTCTTCCGGTCGCTCGATCGCCACGGCTTCTCGGTCGGGGCGCTGCATGGCGACATGGACCAGCGTTCGCGCACCACCATGCTGGCGAACTTCAAGGACAACAAGATCACGCTGCTTGTAGCATCTGACGTCGCTGCACGCGGTCTCGATATCCCTGACGTCAGCCACGTCTTCAACTTCGATGTACCGATTCACGCCGAAGACTACGTCCATCGTATCGGTCGTACCGGTCGTGCGGGTCGTTCGGGCGCGGCGTTCACGATCGTCACCAAGTCGGACACTAAATATCTCGACGCCATCGAAAAGCTCATCAACGAGAAGATCGAGTGGCTGAATGGCGACCTGTCTGCCCTGCCCGCGCCAATGGAAAGCCATGACACCGGTCGTGGGCGCAAGGGTCGCGACGAAAGCAAGGAACGTGGCCGCGGTCGCCGTGGTGCGTCCAGCCGCGAGCGTGCCGAGCCGGTCGAGGCAAAGAATCCGGAAGTCCAGATCGAAGCCGAGAAGGCTGTCGAAGAACAGAGAGTGGAAAACGTGAGACCTGAGCGCAAGTCAGACAGGAAGCCGCAGAACAACGGCGGCAACCGCAGTGCTCGGCCTTATCCTGCCAACGACGACGCTCGCGATCGTCGTTCGCGCCACCATCGCGACCACGACGACGGCCCGACTCCGGTCGGCTTCGGCGACGATATCCCGGCTTTCATGCTGATCGTCGCAAACGCCCGCACCTGATCCAGTCATCAAGATGTCCGCAAAACCTGGGACAGACTTTCCCGGCGTTGGTGTGGGGCTTGTGCTTCAGCGCGACGATGGCAAGGTCCTGCTGTGCAAGCGCCTGAAGGCGCCGGAAGCCGGGTTCTGGAACATTGTTGGCGGCAAGGTGGATCCCATGGAGCCATCTGCGGACGCCGCACGCCGTGAAGCGGAAGAAGAAACCGGGCTCAAGATCGGCCGGGTTGAGTTTCTTTGCCCCACCGAGCAGATCATCAAAGCGGACCGGCAGCACTGGGTCTCGCTCATCTATATCACGAGCGACTTCACCGGTGAGGCTCAGCTCACCGAGCCGGACAAGCTCTCGGACATCGGCTGGTTCGACCTCGACAACCTGCCGCAGCCGCTTTCCGCTTTCGCGCAGGTCGCTTTCGAAAAGCTCGCGCGCCGTTAGAGGAAAAAGCCGCTCCGGAAGACCGAAGCGGCACTCTTCATGAAAAGCGATAGATCAAAGCGAGCCATCTCTGGGAACCCGTCCCGGCTGCCTCCAGTACGCCCAGATAGTAAGCGTGGCTTACTATCTTTATCAACCCCTTTCCCCCGAACAATGTATTCCAGATTAGCCACTTGAACGCACGGCGGCTTCGAATGCGAGGCGGACCCACTTTCGCATCTCGTCCGGGTCATCGAGCGCCTCATCCGGTATCGTCCAGTAAGGCATTGGCACCGGCGTGCCCTTCTTGTTCTGGTAGACCCACTGCCGCGCGCCGGCCGCCGCAAATTCCGGTCCGCTGACGGCATCGGCCTTGAGCAGGATCTCGTCGTGAAGATCAACCCCGACGATCAGGCCCTGGTGATAGATGCCCTTGCCGCCGAACATCCGTCGTATCGATACGGGACCGAGGCCTTCGAACATTTCTTCTATGGCGGCATTGTCCATTGCCATCGTTATGCCCCCAGGACGCCGCCCGCGGCCGTCACGGCCTCCGGGGTATCCACATCGAGATGAGCAGCGGGTCCGATCTCCACATCAACCACCGGCAGCCCCGATGTCTCTATGATGGCCCGCGCGCCAACGTCGCCCTCCAGCCGCAGGACAGCGCCGTAGGTGGCTCTTGGCAGGATGATCGGGTTACCCCGCTTGCCATTCGACACCGCGCGAACCACCGCCCGTCCTTCCGCATCGCGGAACGCAGAGATGAGCATCCTTATGTGTTCAGCGGTCACACCCGGCATATCGGCGAGCATCACCAGGACGCCATCCGATTCGGCGACTGCGGGATGTGAAAATCCGGTGACGAGAGAGCTTGCCATGCCCGATGGGAAGTCCGGATTATGAGCCGTGGTGAGGTCAAGGCCAGCCAGAGCGGCCTCAACCTCTTCCTGCCGATGGCCTGTCACAGCGACAACCGGGCTGACCTGCGATGACAAAAGCGTCTGCGCCGAACGGCGCACCAGCGGCACGCCTTCGAACTCCGCAAGCAGTTTGTGCTGCCCGTCGCTACCCATCCGCCGCGCCTGGCCGGCCGCCAGCAGGACCGCAGCAACCGAGGCAACTGCCGGCGTCTTCTCGGCGAGATCGCGCGGTCGGGGCCGCGTCGGTATCTCCATCAGCAGCCCTCCAACGCCCATGCCGGTGATATCGTACGACGTCGGCACCTCGCCCGCCAACAGACGGTTCAAGACCCAGTCGAAACCGTTTTCCTTCGGTGAGCGGGCGCAGCCTGGTGCCCCGAGAACCGGAACATCGCCCATCCATCCCAGCACAAGCAGGTTGCCGGGGTCGACCGGCATGCCAACCTGTTCCACCTCTCCGCCCGCCCGGCGAATCGCATCGGGAATGACATCCTGCGGATCGGCGACGGCCGATGCCCCGAAAATGATGACCATGGCAGGATCACTTGAGTCACCGAGGTGGAGTTCCGTAAGCACCTCCGTCAGCCGGTCCGCGTTGTGCGGGATCCGGATCTCGCGAACCAGGCGGCTACCCGAGGGTGCCAAGCGTTGCTCCAGCAATTTGGCCGTTCGATCCATGACCGAGGTCTTCAGCGACGGCAGCTCTGTTGCGATCAATGTCACCGCATGAGGACGGAACGGCTTGACCTCGAAGGGCGTGGCATTTCGCAGAAGTTCAACAGCCTCCTGGACCTTCAGGCCCGGAACAGCCAGAGGAATGATCTTGACCGTCGCGACCATGTCTCCGGCACGCACTGCAGCGTGATCAGCCACGGTTGCGAGCGTAATGGCCGGGTCTATGCGGTTCAGCCGGTCGACGACCGCCTTGTCCGCAACGAACAAGCCATTCTCCTTCGCATAGACGTTGACGCGCCCCGTCGTAGCGGCAGAAAAACGCAACCCGTCCGGTGCGATGGCGCCTGCAATGGCCTCGGCCGCCTGATCCTCGAGAAGATCCTCGGGATCAAGCCGCACTGCGACCACCGTCTCGACGAATTCGGCCTCGAGCCGTTCGACTTCCCGACGCGTCACAACATCGCCTTTCGAGAGGCGGCCCGACGACAGCCGGATGCTGTGCGCGAGAATTGTGCCCTCTGCTTCAGCGAGAGGAAAATGCCCGTACTTCATGCGGTCACCGAGCACTGACAATGTCACGGCGGCGGAAGGCCTGCACGATCTGCGCCAGCGTCGCGAGCGCGATTTCGGCCGGGCTTGCGGCGCCGATATCCAACCCGATGGGTGCAGAAATGCGGGCGATCTCCGCCTCCGAACGCCCCAAAGCCTTCAGTCGCTCGACGCGCTTGGCATGCGTTTTTCGGCTGCCGAGTGCTCCAACGTAGAAACAACCCGACCGCAGCGCCTCCGAAAGCGGGAAGTCATCGATCTTCGGATCGTGGGTGACTGCGGCAAGCGCCGTATAGGCGTCCAGCGGGCGGTCCTTCAGCACATCCTCCGGCCAGTCAGCGATGAGTTCAACGCCTTCGAAGCGTTCCTCCGTTGCAAAGGCGGTCCGCGGGTCGATGATCGTCAGCTCGTATCCCGCAACGGGCGCCATGCGCGCCAGAGCCTGGCTAATATGCACCGCTCCTATAACGACGATTCGCGGCGGCGGAAGATGGACGTTCAGGAACAGGTTCTTTCCTTCAACCTCGACCGTTACGGCCTTGCCGCTGCGGAAGACCTTTCCCACTTCATCGCCGAGAGGACCGGCGACCGGCTCCCCTTCGAGGATCAGCCGCACCTCGCCGCTTGCGAGATCGCTCACCACCACCGCCGCCTGCCGTGATGCACGCGCAGCGTTCAGCCGTTTCAGCAGGCCAAGCTGCATTAGCCGAGCCTTTCCACATAAACCTTGATCCGCCCGCCGCAGGAGAGCCCCACCTGCCACGCGGTCTCGTCCGCCACGCCGAATTCCAGCATCCTCGGCGCGCCGCTGCCGATCACGTCCAGCGCTTCGGTAATGACGGCGCCTTCGACGCAGCCGCCCGAAACGGAGCCTTCAAAGTTGCCGTCACTGTCAATCACCAGGTGACTACCAGTCGGCCGCGGAGCCGAGCCCCAAGTTTCAACGACGGTTGCGATGGCGACGTCACGTCCCGCCTGCTTCCAGGCTTGCGCAGTGGTGAGTGGGTCCAAAGTTGCTGTCGAGGTCATGCGCCCCTCCTCATGTCCAGATAACGCCGCGGATCTGCGGCATTCGTCATGTTTGCCGACAAGGCTGACGCGAGGTCAGAAAGAGACTGTAGATTGTGCACCGCGCGGAACTCGTCCACATGCGGAAGCATCGCCTTCACGCCTCGCGCCTTGGCTTCGAAACCGTTGAAACGCAGCAACGGGTTCAGCCAGATGAGCCGGCGGCACGACCGGTGCAGCCGGTCCATTTCGGTTTCAAGCTCTTCCACGCCTTCCCGCTCCAGGCCGTCGGTGATCAGAAGCACGACGGCGCCCTGACCGAGCACGCGTCGCGACCAAAGGCGGTTGAACTCGGCCAATGTCGAGCCGATCCGGGTTCCGCCGGACCAGTCGCGCACAGCATCGCTGCAAAGCGCAATGGCTTCGTCCGGATCGCGTCTTCGCATCTCGCGCGTTACGTTGGTGAGCCGCGTACCGAACAGGAAGGTATGCACCCGCGTCCGCTTCTCTGTCAGCGCATGCACGAACTGCAGGAAGATTCGCGTGTACTGGTTCATCGAGCCGGAAATGTCGGCGAGGATGACAAGAGGCGGTGGCGTCATCTTCCGCTGGCGAAAACGTGGCAGGATGAGATCGCCACCACTTCGCATCGCGTGACGCATCGTCGCCCGTGGATCGATGATTGGTGGCCGATGTGACGTCTTGAACCTGCGCGTCGCAACCTTGTCGAGCGGCAAGGCGAGCTTCTTCAGTTCCTGCCGCGCCTGGGCGAGTTCTGCGGCCGTCATCTGCGCGAAATCGATATGCTTGAAGACTTCGTTGGCCGACACGGTGAAGCGGGAATCGACCTCGACCTGCGGTTCTTGTTTCGGAGGCTTGCCCTGCTGCTCGGCGGTCAACGCCTCGCCGGCCCGGGTTGATCCTGCCTTCTGCTTTTCCCTCTGGCGCCCGGCCGGTGCCTTGGGGGACATCAGTGCGATCATCTTGCCGACAAGATCACGCGGCCTCCAGAACAGCTCGAACGCCTCGTCGAAAACCGGTTGATCCTCGTGCCGTTTAACGAAAACCGCCGATAGCGCGGCATGAAACTCTTCGCGTGAACCAATCCCGATCGCATCCACGGCGGCGATTGCGTCCGCCGCAGCGGCCGGTCCCGTCTTCAGACCTGCGCGGCGCAGGACGCGGGAGAAATAGACGAGGTTGTCGGCAAAGCGGCCAGAACCTGCGGCTTGGTCACCGACCATGAGGCCGTTACGGCTTCCAGCTATTTTATCCGTCCCCGCCGACATGCCTACCCCGCCGCCTGCAGTTCGGTTTTCACCTCGGCCAGCACACGTTCGCCCTCGCCGCCGCGCACACGACCGATGTCTTCCTGGTATTTAAGAAGCGTCCCGAGCGTATCGGCGATCGTTTCCGGATCGAGCGCCACCCGATCAAGTTCGGTCAGCGCCGTCGCCCAGTCGATGGTCTCCGCCACGCCGGGATTCTTGAACAGTTGAAGCGTTCGGAGCTTCTGTACGAAGGCCACGATCTGCCGCGACAGCATGTCAGGACAGTTCGGCACCTTGCGCCGGATGATCTCCAGCTCCTGCGCGGCATCGGGATAATCAACCCAATGGTAGAGACAGCGCCGTTTCAGGGCATCATGGATTTCGCGGGTGCGGTTGGTCGTCACGATGACGATCGGCGGCTCGTCGGCCTTGATCGTGCCGAACTCCGGAATCGTCACCTGGAAGTCGGATAGCACTTCCAGGAGGAAGGCTTCGAATGCCTCGTCGGTGCGGTCTAGTTCATCGATCAGGAAGACGGGCGGCTTTCCGCCTGGTTCGCCGAGCGCCTGCAGGACCGGCCGACGGATCAGGTGCCGCTCCGAAAAAAGGTTGGCCTCAATAGCGTTGCGATCCTTGACGCCAGCCGCCTCCGAAAGCCGGATGTCCAGCATCTGCGCCGGGTAATTCCACTCGTAAACGGCAGAGGACACATCGAGCCCCTCGTAGCATTGCAGGCGGATCAGCGGCCGGTCTAGCGCCTTGGCGATGCTCTTGGCGATCTCCGTCTTCCCGACACCCGCCTCGCCTTCCAGGAACAGCGGCCGCTTCATCTTCAGCGCCAGGAAAACCACCGTGCCGAGAGCTCGCCCGGCGAGATAATCCTCAGCGCCAAGCATGGCGATGGTTTCGTCGATCGAGGCAGGCAGAGCGCGCATGGTGTCGTCTGGCATGAAATATTCCCTCAACGGCAACCTGTTGATCCGCCGCCGGCGTTTCCTCCTGGCCGGAACGGAGCTTGATCTCCCGCGAACGAGAGAGCGAACGAAACAGATCACCTTCGGCGTGTTCAGGCAATATGGTGAGGCGGAGGCATGAAGTCTACGCAGCCGCTCGCAAATCCGCTACTGACAGGAATCTCTTTGACGGCTGGGCCGAGAGGGGTAAATGTCGAGACAGGTGAAATGGCAGGGAATGCATGACAGCCAGACGTCTCATCATCGCCGGTCTGCTGGCCGTGATCGGCACCTCTCAGCCCGCAGCCGCGGCGGTGATCGGCGTTGTTGCACCTCGCTCCGGACCTTACGCACTGCTGGGCACGCAGATCTTCGAGGGTGCACGCGCTGCCGCCAAGGCCGTTGGTGATACCCTGGTCGAGGTCGAAGAGAGCTGCGAAGAGAAAGACGGAGCGTCGGTTGCCAAGGCGCTTGCCGACGCCAAGGTTGCCGCTGCAGTCGGCTTTCTCTGCGTCGAGACCCTGACCACGGCACTTCCTGCCCTGAAGGCCGCGCAGATCCCCTCCATCACGGTTTCCGTGCGCTCGAAAATCCTCATGGAAGACGCCTTGCGCAACAACTGGCCCTTCTTCCGGATGGCGCCAGCCGAAGGAGCGGAAGCAGAGCAGCTTGCCGAAACGATCCTGCGCCTGTGGAAAGCAGAGCCGGTCGCCTTCATGGAAGACGGTACGATCTATGGACGCGAGCTCGTGGGGGCGGTCCGCGACCGACTCGAACCCAAGGGTATGACCGCGGCCTTCACCGACACGTTCCGCCCCGGGCAGGAACAGCAGATCGCGCTTGTTCGCCGTTTGGCCAAGGCCGGCATCACCCATGCCTTGTTCGGCGGGGACCGGAACGATGCCGCGATCATTGCGCGCGATGCAGCAGCCGAGAACGTGCCGCTGACGCTGCTCGGCGGTGACACGTTGCGCGGCCTCAACCGCCCCGTTCCGCTACCTGATGGCGTCTTGGCGATCGCCATTCCTGATTACGCGTCGCTTCCCTCTGCCGCACCGGCCGTCTCTGCACTTCGCGCGAAAGGGCTTGAGGTCGAAGGCTATATGCTGCCGGCTTACGCAGCGGTTGAACTTGCTCACCAGGCGGTGACTGCCGGACAAGAGCCTGTCGCGGCTTTTGCGGGCAAGAGCTTCAGCACCGCCATTGGACCCATCCGCTTCGATGAGAACCACGAGCTTGCCGACAACCCGTTCCGTTTGCTTGAATGGCGCGGCTCGGGCTTCGTGCTGTCACCGGCCGCAACCGACTAGCCGTTGTTCCTCTCGCATCTGGATGGTAGAGGGCGCCAACAACCGGAGAACACGTTGATGACCCTGCCCATTCGCATCGCACCGTCCATTCTTGCCGCGGACTTCTCCAGGCTTGGCCAGGAGGTCAAGGATGTGGTCGACGCCGGGGCCGACTGGGTACATCTCGACGTGATGGATGGGCATTTCGTGCCCAATATTTCCTTCGGGCCAGACGTCATCAAGTCGCTGCGGCCGTACACCTCTGCCTTCTTCGATTGTCACCTGATGATTTCGCCGGCTGATCCGTATCTTGAAGCCTTTGCCAAGGCTGGCTGCGATGGCATCACGGTGCATGCCGAAGCCGGTGCGCATCTTCACCGCTCGCTCCAGACGATCCGTGGCCACGGCAAGAAGGTTGGCGTCACGCTCAACCCCGCAACGCCGCTTTCGGTCATCGAGAACGTGCTGGACGACGTGGATCTCATCCTGATCATGAGCGTCAATCCAGGCTTCGGGGGCCAAAAATTCATCCCGGCGATGTTCGACAAGATCCGTGCTGCCAAGGCGATGATCGGCGCGCGACCGATCGAGCTGGAGGTTGATGGTGGGATCACGGCGGATACCATTGGGGCTGCCACGGCTGCCGGCGCGAATGTCTTTGTGGCGGGCTCCGCCGTCTACAAGGGTGATGGCGTCACCGCCTATCGCGAGAACATAGCGCGTCTCAAGCAAGCAGCAGCGGATGGTCGAGGATGAGAAGCCAGCGCCACCTGCTTAGCCTGCCTGTTCTCGGCGCAGTTGTCGCCTTAGCCGCCGCGCCCGCACAGGCAGGCGATATCGCAAGCATCCGGCCGATCGGTTTTTCGCCAGATGGCGCGGTCTTCGCCTTCGAGGAATACGGCATCCAGGATGGCTCCGGCTTTCCTTATGCCAGCATCTATACGGTTGACCTCGATAAGGACACCTACCTTCCCGGCACGCCGTTCCGCGCCCGGCTGGAGGAGGACGGGGCCAGCCTTGCCCAGGCGCGATGGAAGGTTCAGAGCGCCGCGGAAACGCTGCTCGACACCCATGAGATAGACAATCAGCCGGCGGAATTCCTCGCCTTCAATCCGATCACCGAGTCGGATGTTGACGCGCGCAAGATCCGCTACCGGCATGTCTCGGTACTGCCGCCGATCGAGGAGCCGAGCACCCTGGTGCTGGAGGAGATTCCCGAGCCGCCGGATCCGGCCTGCGAAGGCGTGATCGAGCAGAAGGTATCGTTCCGCCTGCGGTTCACCGAGCGGGATGGCGAGGCTGCAAACGACGTCGTGTACGACGACGAACCCATCCCGAATTCCCGCGGCTGCGTCAGCGGATACCGGCTTGCTGGCATTGTCGCCGGCCAAACCACGGGTGGCGGCACGGTCGAGGTGGCGCTCGTGATGGTGCTCAGCGCCGGCTTCGAAGGGCCTGACGGTCGCTGGATCGCGGTGCCTATCAAGACGGCGGCTCCACCCACACGTTGATTCTCAAAACTTGAGCTTACCGGCGCTTCTTGCTACAGCGGCGCTGAAATCCACAGGAACGATAATTCATGATCCCCCGTTACTCGCGGCCCGAGATGGTGGCCATCTGGTCTCCGGAAACCAAGTTTCGCATCTGGTTTGAAATCGAAGCACATGCCTGCGATGCACTCGCCGCCATCGGCGTCATCCCCAAGTCAGCGGCCGAGACCATCTGGGAAAAGGGCGGCAAGGCCGAGTTCAACGTCGCGCGCATCGACGAGATCGAAGCCGTTACCAAACATGACGTCATCGCCTTCCTGACGCACCTGGCCGAGTTTGTCGGTCCGGACAGCCGCTTCATCCACCAGGGCATGACCTCGTCCGATGTGCTCGATACCTGCTTCAACGTGCAGCTTGTTCGTGCGACAGATCTTCTGCTGGCAGACATGGACAAGCTCCTGGAAGCGCTCAAGCGTCGCGCTTTCGAGCACAAGAACACGGTCACCATCGGCCGCAGCCACGGCATCCATGCGGAGCCGACCACCTTCGGCGTGAAGCTGGCGCAGGCCTATGCCGAGTTCGATCGCAACAAGACGCGCCTGCTGGCTGCGCGCGACGAGATCGCGACATGCGCCATCTCCGGCGCTGTCGGTACCTTCGCCAATATCGACCCGCGCGTCGAAGAACATGTCGCGGCCGCCATGGGACTGAAGGCAGAGCCGGTTTCCACCCAGGTTATCCCGCGCGATCGCCATGCCATGTATTTCGCAACGCTTGGCGTCATCGCTTCGTCCATCGAGCGGCTCGCGACCGAAATCCGCCACCTGCAGCGCACGGAAGTGCTGGAAGCCGAGGAGTATTTCTCGCCGGGCCAGAAGGGCTCGTCGGCCATGCCGCACAAGCGCAACCCGGTCCTCACCGAGAACCTCACCGGTCTGTCGCGCATGGTTCGGTCTTTCGCCATGCCGGCGATGGAAAACGTCGCGCTGTGGCATGAGCGGGATATCTCCCACTCGTCCGTCGAGCGCATGATCGGCCCTGACGCCACCGTAACGTTGGACTTCGCGCTGGCGCGCCTGACGGGCGTCATCGACAAGCTTCTCGTCTACCCCGAGAACATGATGAAGAACATGAACAAGTTCCGCGGCCTTGTTCACTCGCAGCGTGTGCTTCTTGCCCTCACCCAGGCCGGTGTGTCGCGTGAGGATGCCTACCGCCTCGTGCAGCGCAACGCGATGAAGGTCTGGGAAGAAGGCAAGGACTTCCTGGAGGAGCTTCTGGCCGACCAGGAAGTGCGCGCAGCGCTATCGGAAGACGTCATTCGCGAGAAATTCGATCTCGGCTACCACACCAAGCACGTCGACACGATCTTCCGCCGCGTCTTCGGCGAAGCTTGATATCGCACGCGATTGGACCCAGATAGCCGGCATGAAAGCATCAGAAGCAGAAATACTGATCGTTCCCGGCTATACCAATTCCGGACCGGACCACTGGCAGAGCCGCTGGCAGCAGAAGCTCACGACCGCCCGTCGGGTGGAGCAGGCGGAATGGTCGAAGCCGGTCCGTGAGGATTGGGTCGCAAGGGTGATCGAAGAGGTGAATGCCGCGACGAAGCCGGTGGTTCTCGTCGCGCACTCGCTAGGCGTGGCTGCGGTCATGCACGCCGTGCCTGAGTTTCGCAAGCCGGTGGCCGGTGCGTTCCTCGTCGCGCCGCCCGAGGTGGAGAACCCGAAGATCCGGCCAAAGCATTTGATGACCTTTGGCCCCTACCCGCGCGAACCGCTGCCGTTTCCGTCACTGACGATCGCCAGCCGCAATGATCCGTTCGGTTCCTACGAACACGCGGATGATGTTGCTGCTGCCTGGGGATCGCTGCTGATCGATGCCGGAGAATCAGGCCACATCAATGCGGAATCCGGTCACGGACCCTGGCCCGAAGGGACGATGGTGTTCGCTCAGTTCTTGAGCCGCCTGAAAGTTTGACCGGCGTGTGTTGAACCAGCGCCGCGAGCATCTGCTGGCGGCGCCGGGAACGTATTTACTGCTTCTCGATCTGGGCTACCGCTTCGCCCAGGAGTTCGACCATCTTGGTGCGGATGTCCTGGTCGGAGACGGCGACGGCGGCAGCATCGAAATCAGTGCGGATCTTGCGGAAGACGTCTTCGTCGCCAGCTTCCTCGAAATCGGCGGCCACGACTTCCTTGGCATAAGCTTCGGCATCAGCCTTGCCCATGATGCCGGCAGCCCAGTGGCCCAGCAGCTTGTTGCGTCGAGCGAGTGCCTTGAACTTTAGTTCCTGGTCGTGTGCAAACTTGTTTTCGAAAGCTTTCTCGCGATCGCTGATACCGGTCATGCCAAGTCTCCCAATGTAGGTGCTGCCCGACCCCATAATCAAAACACAATGGAAGTTCAATTAGCGCTGATGAGGATTTAAGTGAGGCGAGGCAAAGCGCCGCGCATGCTGCCCACAGGGCAATCGCCCGAGCGACCTCTTGATCCGCCGGTTTCAAGGAACCGCCGCAGGACGCCGCATTGTGAAACGCGTTCTTTTCCGATAAGGGACCGCAGAACTACCACTTGCGCCTCTGACGGCGCCAACAATGAGACAAGCTGATATGAACCGTCGCCGCCGTATATACGAGGGCAAGGCCAAGATCCTGTATGAAGGACCGGAGCCAGGGACGCTGATACAATTCTTCAAGGATGATGCGACCGCCTTCAACAAGAAGAAGCATGACGTCATCGACGGAAAAGGTGTGCTGAACAACCGCATCAGCGAATACCTCTTCACGCACCTCAACAAGATCGGCATTCCGACGCACTTCATTCGTCGGTTGAACATGCGCGAGCAGCTGATCAAGGAAGTGGAAATCATTCCGCTCGAGATCGTTGTGCGCAACGTCGCCGCGGGTTCGCTCTCGACCCGACTCGGCATCGAGGAAGGTACGGTTCTTCCGCGCTCGATCATCGAGTTCTACTACAAGTCGGACCAGCTCGCAGACCCGATGGTCTCCGAGGAGCACATCACGGCCTTCGGCTGGGCAAACCCCGCCGAACTAGACGACATCATGGCGCTTGCCATCCGCGTCAACGACTTCCTGTCCGGGCTTTTCCTCGGCGTCGGTATCCAGTTGATCGACTTCAAGATCGAGTGCGGCCGCCTCTTCGAAGGCGACATGATGCGCATCATCCTGGCGGACGAGATTTCGCCGGATAGCTGCCGCCTGTGGGACATCACGACCCAGGAGAAGATGGACAAGGACCGTTTCCGTCGCGACATGGGCGGCCTCTTGGAAGCATATTCCGAAGTTGCACGCCGTTTGGGCATCATCAATGAAAACGAACCGATCCGTGGCACCGGCCCGGTTCTGGTCAAGTAAGCTGGGGGTAGATCAGTGATTAAGGCACGCGTGACTGTCACGCTGAAGAACGGCGTTCTCGATCCGCAGGGGAAGGCCATCGAAGGCGCACTCGGCAGCCTTGGTTTTTCCGGCGTCGGCCAGGTTCGCCAGGGCAAGGTTTTCGATCTTGAACTCGACGGCACCGACAAGGCAAAGGCCGAGGCGGACCTGAAGGCCATGTGCGAGAAGCTTCTGGCAAACACGGTGATCGAGAACTACACTATCGCGATCGACTGACGCTTGCCGCGCAAGCGGTGGCCGATGTCACGGATGACCTCCTGCCTAAACTGCGACACGATGCGTGAGCGGAGCGACAGGATCGACATGACGCAGGCCGGGCACGAGGCGCTCGACCTGATCGACAATAGCCTTGAGCGGCGCGAGCTGGCCGAGGCACAGCCAAGGTTTGAACCACACCCATGAAGTCCGCTGTCGTCCAACTCCCCGGCCTCAACCGTGACCGCGACATGATCGCGGCGTTGACGAAGATCTCCGGCAAGGCCCCCATCACCATCTGGCAGACCGAGACCGAGATCCCGGATGACGTCGATCTCATCGTCATTCCCGGCGGTTTTTCCTACGGTGACTACCTCCGCTGCGGCGCTATTGCCGCCCGCATGCCGGTGATGCAGGCCATCAAGGAGAAGGCTGACAAGGGCGTGAAGGTGCTCGGCGTCTGCAACGGCTTCCAGATCCTGGTCGAAGCGGGCATGCTGCCCGGTGCCCTGATGCGCAACACCTCGCTCAAGTTCGTCTGCAAGGAAGTGAAGCTTGAGGTGGTAAACGCCGATACGGACTTCACCCGCGCTTATGCCAAGGGCCAGATCATCCGCTGCCCGGTCGCCCACCACGACGGCAACTACTTCGTTGATCCCGAGACCTTGGCCGGCATGGAAGACCGCGGCGAAGTCGTGTTCCGTTACGCCGAAGGCACGAACCCCAATGGTTCCCTGAGCGACATTGCCGGTGTCATGAACCGCCAGGGCAACGTGCTCGGCATGATGCCTCACCCGGAAAACCTGATCGAATCTGCCCATGGCGGCAGCGACGGTCGCGGCATCTTCGCTTCCGCGCTTGATGTGGTGGCGGCAACCGCTTAACGCCGCCCTCGCCTTACGTCATCATCCTCCATCCCGGCCTTCAAGCCCAGGACAAGAAAATGCTGCGCCATCGCCTTCCGGTTTCCGTGCTCGCCTGTTCCACCGTGCTCGCCCTGTCGGCATGCACGCCGGAACGCCCTGCCCCGGTGGCTACCAACCGCGGAGCCCTGCCGGTGATGGAGCGGGTTGCCCTTGCGGCCAACGCCTGCTGGTTCAAGTCGGGTGATGCGACGTTCAAGCCTTACCGATTGGCACCGGAACTGAACTCCTTCTCCGGCCGCCCCCGCATCCTCGCAGTGCCGCGCAACAGCCCGGAATCACGGCCGATGCTGGTGGTGCAGGCTGAAGGCACTCCGGCGCGTCTCGATGCTTTCGGACCGTTGATGAGCGGCCCGGATGGAGAACGCATCAAGCGCGACGTCATGCGCTGGGCCGGTGGCGACAGCGCCTGCTGAGGGCCGCCCGGCCCCTGCAACCTCCCGTAGCTGTTGCAGCTCTGCACCTACTTCCCGAATCTTTGTCGTTTTGTTACGCCCGACCAGCGGTTGAATCGGCGGTGTCTGGACGATTGTCATGTCCCATTGTACCAATCGACTCAGGTGACCTGAGCCGGTTTCGGTGTTCGGGCAAGCGCATGCGCCGAGGGGAGCAGTGGAATGAGCAGGGCACTTTGGGGATCGGTCGCGGGAGCAGTGGCTGCAGCCGTGCTGCTGTCGTCGCCGGTATCGGCACAGGAACAGATTTTTGACGAAGTCCGCTTCGGACTTTCGGCCTCCATTCAGGAGAAGGAAACGTTCGAACCAGGCGTCTTCCCGTCTGCGACCGTCTTCTTCGACCCCTTCGACCAGCGCGGTGCGACCACCTTTCTTGACCACGTGTTGCGACCGCGCTTCCATGTCGGCGCCATCGTCTCCACGACCGGCGGCGCAAACCAGGCTTTTGCCGGCTTCACCTGGACCGCGAACTTCACCGAAAAGTTCTTCCTCGACCTGAGCTTCGGCGGTTCAGTAACAGACGCCAGCCTCGATGATCCGAACAAGCGTCCGGTGGTTGGCTGCCGCCTGCAGTTCCATGAAGCAGCCGCTCTCGGCTACAACATCGACCAGAACTGGCGCGTGATGGCGACCATAGAGCACTCGTCCAACGCAGATCTTTGCGACGAGAACGATGGCCTGAGCTATGCAGGCTTGGCTGTCGGCTACAAGTTCTGAGGCCAGCAACACCTTACAAATACCCAAGCGCCGGCTCAGTCCGGCGCTTTTCGTTTCCGGCCCTAAAGACGAAGGTGCACAGCAACATTTTCCTGTCGCGCCATCCGGCGACATAGGCTAAAGACCCCGCTTAGAGCTTGGCCCCCTTCAATCCAGAGAAGAACATGACCATTCCGAACAGCATCGCGATCACGCCCGAACTCGTCGCTTCCCATGGGTTGAAGCCGGACGAATACCAGCGGATCCTCGACCTGATCGGACGCGAGCCGACCTTCACCGAGCTTGGCATCTTCTCCGCCATGTGGAACGAGCACTGCTCCTACAAGTCCTCCAAGCGCTGGCTTCGCACGCTGCCGACCAAGGGCACGCGGGTCATCCAGGGACCTGGCGAAAACGCCGGCGTCGTTGACATCGATGACGGCGACTGCGTCGTCTTCAAGATGGAAAGCCACAACCATCCGTCCTACATCGAGCCTTACCAGGGCGCGGCAACGGGCGTCGGCGGCATCCTGCGCGATGTCTTCACCATGGGCGCACGGCCAATCGCTGCCATGAACGCGCTGCGCTTCGGTGCACCCGACCACCCGAAGACCAAGCACCTCGTCTCCGGTGTTGTTGCTGGCGTTGGCGGATACGGAAACTCCTTCGGCGTGCCGACTGTCGGCGGCGAAGTTGAGTTCGATGCACGCTACAACGGCAATATCCTCGTCAACGCATTTGCGGCCGGCCTTGCAAAATCCGACGCGATCTTCCTGTCGGAAGCGAAGGGCGTTGGCCTTCCCGTCGTTTATCTGGGCGCAAAGACCGGACGTGATGGTGTTGGCGGCGCGACCATGGCGTCTGCCGAATTCGACGAGTCGATCGAAGAGAAGCGTCCGACCGTCCAGGTCGGCGACCCCTTCACCGAAAAGTGCCTGCTCGAAGCCTGCCTCGAACTGATGGCAACGGGCGCCGTGATCGCGATCCAGGACATGGGCGCGGCTGGCCTCACCTGCTCTGCCGTCGAAATGGGCGCCAAGGGTGACCTCGGCATCGAACTGGACCTCGACAAGGTCCCGGTGCGCGAAGAGCGCATGTCGGCCTATGAGATGATGCTGTCTGAAAGCCAGGAGCGCATGCTCATGGTTCTCCAGCCGGAAAAGGAAGAGCAGGCCAAAGCGATCTTCGTCAAATGGGGCCTCGATTTCGCCATCGTCGGAAAGACGACTGACGATCTGCGCTTCCGTATCCTGCACCAGGGCGAGGAAGTCGCGAACCTGCCGATCAAGGAACTGGGTGATCAGGCTCCGGAATATGACCGGCCGTGGGTCGCCTCCACGCCGCGCGAACCGCTTCCGGCGTCCAAGGTACCCGCACCTTCCGACTATAACGAAACGCTGCTGAAGCTCGTCGGTTCGCCGAACCAGTCCAGCCGCCGTTGGGTGTGGGAGCAGTACGACACGCTCATCCAGGGCAATTCGCTGCAGCGCCCGGGCGGCGATGCCGGCGTCGTGCGCATCGAACACCATCACAGCAAGGCGCTGGCTTTCTCCTCGGACGTGACGCCGCGTTACGTCGAGGCGGATCCTTATGAAGGCGGCAAGCAGGCCGTGGCGGAATGCTGGCGCAACCTTGTCGCTACTGGCGCGGAGCCGCTGGCCGCAACTGACAACCTCAACTTTGGCAACCCTGAGAAGCCCGAGATCATGGGGCAACTCGTTGGCGCCATCAAGGGCATCGGCGATGCCTGCGAAGCGCTGAGCTTCCCGATCGTTTCTGGCAACGTGTCGCTCTACAACGAGACGAACGGTGTTGCGATCCTGCCCACCCCGACGATTGCGGGCGTGGGCCTGCTGCCCGACTGGCAGAAGATGGCGAAGGTCGGCTCTGCCAACGAGGGCGACGTGCTGATCATGATCGGTGTCGACGGAAGCCATCTCGGCTCCTCGATCTACCTTCGTGACATCCTCGACTCGCTCGACGGCCCACCGCCAGAGGTCGATCTCGATGCCGAACGCCGCCACGGCAATTTCGTGCGTTCGCTGATCCAGGCGGGTCAGGTCACCGCGTGCCACGACATCTCCTCGGGTGGCCTCGCGCTGGCGCTCGCCGAAATGGCAATGGCTTCGGGCAAGGGAATGACGGCAAGCCTATCTGAGCAGAAGGGTCCGCTTCACGCACTTCTGTTCGGCGAAGACCAGGCCCGATACGTGCTTGCCGTGAAGGCCGATCTTGCGAACTTCGTGCAGGCCACAGCGGAAGGTGCGGCCGTGCCGTTCCGCAAGCTCGGCAAGGTCGGAGGCGATACGCTGAAGATCGATGACGTCGTATCGGTATCCGTGGCCGACCTGACGATCGCACACGAGAGCTGGTTCCCGAACTTCATGGCCTGATCAGGTCACTGCCGAGAACTTGTCCCCGTTGAACCCTACGCCGGGCCGGTTACTATCGCAGCTGTCGTTCAAGAGTCGGGCAATCAATATGCTGAAGTCTATCAAGGGCTGGTTGTGGTCGTCTGGCCCAACCTGGCACTATCGTCGTATCTGGCTCGACGCGCTCGTGGCCACCGCTGTCATCAATCTCGTCGCGTTCCTGCTGTTCTGGGCCATCGGCTTCTCGGTCCATGAAATTTTCCTGGAAGACGGACCGGTCGAGGACCTCCAGTCGCTGTCGCTCGCCGTCGCGGCCGTCGTGGCCGGAATTGCGGCGCTGAGGCTCAGCATCCTCGCCCGCTACGTTGCCATTACGACCGCCTGCATCGCCGCCATCTTCTTCATGCGCGAAATGCCGATCTGCCGTGCCGACACGTCGTTCTTCTGTGTGTCCAAGATGATGCTGCCAATCACCATCGCGGTCATCGCCAGCCTGCTCCTGATCGCCACTGTGCTGTTTGAGTTGCGGCATCGCGGGGGCATGTTGCGCGCCATCCACCCTCGCCTGTCCTGGCCGCTCGCCTTCACCGCCGTCGTGCTTGGTATGAGCCAGGTCGCGGAGAAACGCGATGTCGTCTTTGCCGAGGAGCTTCTGGAATCATACGGTTTCATGGTGTTGGTGATGAGCGCCATCTGGCTCTTCCGCTTTTCGCGTCGGCAGGGTGCTGCGCCCGTGGGGAGCGGGCGAAAGGCGGTATCGGCAAGGTAATGAGCCTCCTCTCCCGTGGCTGGGGATCGTGTGTCGGAGGTCTTTGACCAACGCCGATGTTTGAGGCAGTGTGCGAAGAAATTCGTTTAAATGCTGCAGGAAGGATTCCCACCATGCCAATGAAACCCGGCGACATCGAAGACATGATCAAAGCCGGAATCCCGGGTGCAAAGGTCACCATCCGAGATCTCGCTGGCGATGGGGATCACTATGCGGCCGAAGTGGTCGCCGAGGCGTTTCGCGGTAAGACGCGCGTCCAGCAGCACCAGATGGTCTATGAAGCGCTCAAGGGAAACATGGGCGGTGTGCTCCACGCGCTCGCATTGCAGACGTCCGCACCACAGGACTGACTCCCGGGAAATCAGCAGCGGCACGAGCGCCCCGCTTCGACTATTCCGCTGGAATTTGACAGAGCGCATTGCTATCTAAGCGGAACGCGAAGCGCAGCGGTCCTTGAAACCGCATGTGAAAGGATAAGAACATGAGCGGAATTCACGAATTCATCGACAACGAAGTGAAGACGAACGACGTCGTTCTCTTCATGAAGGGCACGCCCCAGTTCCCGCAGTGCGGTTTCTCGGGTCAGGTGGTGCAGATCCTCGATTACCTCGGCGTAGACTACAAGGGCGTGAACGTTCTTGCAGACGCTGAAATCCGTCAGGGCATCAAGGATTACTCGAACTGGCCGACCATTCCGCAGCTTTACGTCAAGGGCGAGTTCGTTGGCGGTTGCGATATCGTGCGCGAGATGTTCCAATCGGGTGAGTTGCAGACTCACCTGCAGGGGCAAGGCGTCGCTGTCCGCGGCGCGGCCTAAACAGCTCCCGGAGCTTTTCCGGTTTCAATTTCGTTTTCTGCAAGGCGCCGCGTGAGCGGCGCCTTTGGCATTGTTTTAGGAAGCTATTGTGACAAACCCTTCACTCGCAACTCCCCAAGGTCTGGGGCGCATGGGCCGGGCGGAATTCATCGCCCTCATGGCCATGCTGATGGCCCTCAATGCGCTGGCCATTGACATCATGCTGCCCGGTCTCCAGGAGATCGGCGCTTCGCTCGGTGTCGAAAACGAGAACCACCGCCAATACGTCGTCTCGTCCTACGTGTTCGGGCTCGGCGCCGCACAGCTGCTGTTCGGGCCGCTGTCTGACCGCTTCGGCCGTCGCCGGCCGATGATCTTCGGCATCATCCTCTACATCATCTGTTGCGTGGCGATCGCGCTGGTGCCGTCCTTCGGCCTGATGCTCGTGCTTCGCTTCATCCAGGGTGCCGGCGCCGCGGCAACCCGCGTCATCACCGTGTCCATCGTTCGTGACGTCTTCGGTGGGCGCGCGATGGCTGAAGTCATGTCGCTGATCATGATGGTGTTCATGGTGGTGCCGGTGATTGCGCCGGGCACGGGCCAGATCATCATGTTCCTCGGCAACTGGCACCTGATCTTCGTGTTCATGGCCGTCGTCTCCCTGGCGATCGGAATCTGGATGTACAAGCGCCTGCCGGAAACGCTGAACCCGGAAGACGTACGGCCGTTCACGCCGTCGTCCATCCTCGACGCATTCCGCATCGTGCTGACGAACCGGATCGCGCTCTGCTACACCATCTCCAGCACCTTCATCTTCGGTGCGCTGTTCGGGTTCATCAACTCTGCCCAGCAGGTCTACATGGGCATCTACCACCTGGGCGCCTGGTTTCCAGTTGCGTTCGCGGCGGTGGCGGTCTTCATGTCCGCCTCATCCTTCCTCAACGCCCGCTTCGTCGGTCGCTTCGGGATGCGGCGCCTGTCGCACGGCTCGCTGTTCGGTTTTATCGCCGTGACCTTCATCTGGATGCTCGTGCAGGTCTTCGGACCGCAGCCCATGCCGTTCCTGCTATTCCTCACCTTCTTCGCGCTCGCCATGTTCCAGTTCGGCTGGATCGGCTCGAACTTCAACTCGCTGGCAATGGAACCATTGGGGCACGTTGCCGGAACGGCATCCGCGGTGCTCGGCTTCATGAGCACCGTTGGCGGCTCGATCATCGGCGTCATCATCGGCCAGGCCTTCGATGGCACAGCGCTTCCCATGGTCGCGGGATTCTTCACCGTCTCCATCATCGGGCTCGTGTTCGTGCTGATTGGAGAGAAGGGCAAGGTCTTCCAGCCGCACAACCCGCGCGTCTGACAGTATTGCCGGGGCGCAAGGCTCCGGCACCCAAACAAAAAGGCCCGCATCACAGTCGTGGTGCAGGCCTTTTTGCTTTATCGGCACTCCGATCAGTCGCCGATGATCTCTCGCCGCAGCATCTGCCAGCTGTCCCTGCAGGTTGCAACAAGCAGCCCACCATCCACATGGTGCGGGCGATAAGGCGAACCATCGAACCGAGCGACATGGCCACCAGCCTCGGCCGCGATCAACGTGCCCGGCAGGTGGTCCCAGGGCATCAGCTTGTTGTAAAGCACGAACTGAACATGGCCGCTCGAGAAGGTGCGGTATTCGTGCGCCGAGCAGCGGTAGTTGGCAAAGAACCGTACCTTGGCGAGGTTGGCCAGGATCTGCTCGCGTCGTTCACCAAAGAAGTAGCCGGGAGATGCCATGCCGACCATGGCTTCGAGCGGGCGCGGCTCTGCGACGGAAAGTTTGATCGCCTCGCCATCCGGCCGACGCAGGTAAGCGCCAGCTCCTTTTTCGGCCATCACCCAATCGTCGCCCATCGGGTCATAGATGAGGCCGGCAACCGCCTCGCCCTTCCAGACCACCGACGCCATGACGCCGAAGGCCGGGATGCCGGACGCAAAGTTGAAGGTGCCATCGACAGGATCCACCACCACCGCGAATTCTGCGTCGGCCAGCTTGCCCAGCAGTGTCGGATCGGCCGCAACGGATTCTTCACCGACGAACAAGGCGCCGGGCGCAAGCGCTTCCAATTCACGCCGGATCAGGCGCTCGGCCGCTTCATCGGCCTCTGTCACCAGATCGCTCGGCTCGCTCTTTGAGCGGATGTCGCCGCCGCCAAGCCTGCGGAAACGCGGCAGGATTTCGGTCTTGGCAGCAAGGCGCAAGATGTCGGCTAGCTTCGCAATGTCGAGCGGCATGGTCATGGGGATCTTTCGGAGGTGCTTTAGTCGGACGTTTTGGCCTGGAGGCCGGAGAAATCAAACAGGCTGGGGTCCAGCAGGTGGGACGGATTGACGTGCGCGAGTGCGCGCAACATCGTGTCCTTGCGGCCAGGCATGCGCGTCTCGATATCGGAGAGCATCTGCTTCATGGCATTGCGCTGCAGCCCGTCCTGCGAACCGCAAAGGTCACAGGGGATGATCGGAAATTCCATCGCCGCCGCGAACTTCGCCAGGTCATCTTCGGCGCAATAGGCAAGCGGGCGAAGCACCATCAGATCGCCGTCATCATTCAACAGCTTCGCCGGCATTCCCGCGAGGCGTCCGCCATGGAAGAAATTCATGAAGAAGGTTTCGAGGATGTCTTCGCGGTGGTGGCCGAGCACCAAGGCGTCACAACCCTCCTCCCGCGCAACGCGGTAAAGGTTGCCGCGGCGAAGCCTCGAACAGAGCGAGCAATAGGTGGCGCCGGCAGGCACCTTTTCCTTCACGATCGAAAAGGTATCGCGATACTCGATGCGGTGCTTGACCCCGATCGACGAAAGGAACTCAGGCAGGATGTGCTTCGGAAAGTTGGGCTGCCCCTGATCCAGGTTGCAGGCGATCAGTTCGACCGGCAGCAGGCCGCGCCACTGCAGATCCAGCAGGACCGCGAGAAGCGAATAGGAATCCTTGCCACCCGAAAGTCCAACCAGCCAACGCTTCTGGCCCGACAACATCCCGAAGTCATCGAACGCCTGGCGGACCTGTCGCAGCAGGCGCTTGCGGAGCTTGTTGAACGAGACTGAGCTTGGAGCATTGCGGAACAACGCCGGAACGAGCCCGTCGACGACCTCGTCCAGGTCATCCCCGATGTCCGCATTAATGCCCATTGCTGATCCTCGACATCAGGAGCGGGCCGTTGAAGCCCGCTGTCTGTTTTCTTACGCGCCGATCGCTGCTGCGACTGCCTGGAGGGCTTCTTCAGCCTTGGCGCCATCCGGACCACCGGCCTGCGCCATGTCGGGACGACCACCGCCGCCCTTGCCACCGAGCGCAGCCGAAGCGACACGCACCAGATCAACAGCGCTGAAGCGGCCTACAAGATCCGCGGTCACCGCGACCACGGCGCTTGCCTTGCCGTCCTCTGACACGCCGATCAGCGTCACGACGCCGGAACCCAGGCTCGCCTTGCCTTCATCCGCCAGGCCCTTCAGGTCCTTGGCATCGATGCCGGTGAGTGCCTTGCCCATGAACTTGACCCCAGCGATCTCGCGTACATCGCCGTCCGACCCGCCCGTGCCGCCGCCCATGGCAAGCCGACGCTTGGCATCCGCAAGTTCCTTTTCGAGTTTGCGCCGCTCATCAAGCAGGGCCTCGACGCGCGACAGAACCTCGCCCGGCTGGACCTTCAGCGCGCCGGCTAGAGCCTTCACCCGCTCATCCTGCTCCGCAAGATAGGCGCGTGCCGCCTCACCCGTAACGGCCTCGAGGCGACGAACGCCGGCACCAACGGCGCTTTCACCAAGAACACGAACCAAGCCGATATCGCCCGTAGCATTGACATGGGTGCCGCCGCAAAGCTCGACCGAGTAAGGCTTGCCCGCCTTGGGGCCATCAATCGCGGTGCCCATGGAAACGACGCGAACCTCGTCGCCGTACTTTTCACCAAACAGCGCCATGGCGCCCTCGGCGATCGCATCGTCGACGCTCATCAGGCGGGTCGTGACCGGTGCGTTCTGCAGGATGATGGCGTTCGCCATATCCTCGACCTTTTGCAGTTCCTCTGCGGACATCGGCTTGGGATGCGACACGTCGAAACGCAGGCGCTCGGGCGCGACCAGCGACCCCTTCTGTGCGACATGCGTTCCCAGCACTTCGCGCAGGGCCTCATGCAACAGGTGAGTTGCCGAGTGGTTGGAACGCAGCCGCGAACGGCGTGCATGGTCAACCGTCAGCGCCACGGCATCACCAACCTTCAGCGTGCCTTCGGCGACAGTCGCCGTATGAACGAAGAGACCTTCGCCCTTCTTCTGGGTATCCGACACCGTCAGCTTGGCGCCATCGGCAGAGATCACGCCGGTGTCACCCATCTGGCCGCCGGATTCGCCATAGAACGGCGTCTGGTTGACCACGACCTGCACCTGCTCACCGGCAGCCGCTGTTTCGACAGCCTGCCCTTCACGAACGATGGCCTGGATCACACCCTCGGCAGTTTCGGTATCGTAACCCAGGAACTCGGTTGCGCCGAGCTTCTCCTTGAGCTCGAACCAGATCGTTTCGGTCGCTTTGTCGCCGGAGCCGGCCCAATGCGAGCGTGCTTCTGCCTTCTGACGTTCCATTGCGTCCGTGAAACCTGCCACATCGACGCCGATCTCACGGGCCCGCAGGGCGTCCTGTGTCAGGTCGAGCGGGAAGCCGTAGGTGTCATAGAGCTTGAAAGCCGTTTCGCCGTCCAGCATGTCGCCCTTGCCGAGCGTCGTCGTGGCATCGGACAGCAGCGTCAGGCCGCGCTCCAATGTCTTGCGGAAGCGGTTTTCTTCCAGCTTCAGCGTTTCAGAAATCAGCGATTCCGCCCGCACCAGTTCCGGATAGGCGCGACCCATTTCGTGAACCAGCGCCGGCAGCAGCTTCCACAGTAGCGGCTCGCGCGCGCCGAGCAACTGGGCGTGGCGCATGGCGCGACGCATGATGCGGCGCAGGACGTAACCACGGCCTTCGTTGGACGGCAAGACGCCGTCGGCGATCAGGAAGGCAGACGATCGCAGGTGGTCGGCGATGACGCGATGGCTGGCGCGGCGGTCGCCTTCAGCCTTGACGCCAGTTGCTTCTTCCGAGGCGGAGATCAGCGCGCGGAAAAGGTCGATGTCGTAGTTGTCGTGCTTGCCCTGCAGGACGGCGGCTACACGCTCAAGACCCATCCCCGTATCGATCGACGGACGCGGCAGGTCGATGCGCTCGTCCTTCGTGACCTGCTCGTATTGCATGAAGACGAGGTTCCAGATCTCGATGAAGCGGTCGCCATCTTCATCGGGAGAACCCGGAGGGCCGCCCCAGATATGGTCGCCGTGGTCGTAGAAGATTTCCGAGCAGGGACCGCAGGGGCCGGTATCGCCCATGGCCCAGAAGTTGTCGCTGGTGGGGATCCGGATGATCCGGTCGTCCGTGAGCCCGGCGATCTTCTTCCAGAGGTCGAACGCCTCATCGTCGGTGTGGTAGACAGTGACAAGCAGGCGCCTGGCGTCGAGCCCGAATTCCTTGGTGATCAGGTTCCAGGCAAGCTCGATCGCACGCTCCTTGAAATAGTCGCCGAACGAGAAGTTGCCGAGCATTTCAAAAAAGGTGTGGTGGCGCGCCGTATAGCCGACATTGTCGAGGTCGTTGTGCTTGCCGCCTGCGCGCACGCATTTCTGCGCCGTCGCGGCGGTCGTATATGGCCGCTTTTCAAGGCCCGTAAAGACGTTCTTGAACTGCACCATGCCGGCGTTCGTGAACATCAGGGTCGGGTCGTTGCGAGGCACCAGTGGACTGGAGGCGACAGCCTCATGCCCATTCTTCTTGAAGTAGTCGAGGAATGTCGACCGGATCTCATTCACGCCGCTCATGCTACGCCCTTTTACCGCCGGATGCCGTCTTGATGTTCAAAAACCAAAGGCTTGTACCGCCCACACCTTTAGCTGTCCAGCCGCCCCGCCCCGGACAAAACGAGAAACCGGCCGCGCATTTTCATGCACGACCGGTTGGACCGTAAGCGGTGGACTAAACTCCGAGTGCGGCGGTACCGCTTACAGGTCGGCAGCCATATCGCCGTCGTCTGCGTCCGGCCCGCCATTCTGGAGGAACCGGTCGGCGATCAGCCCTGCATTCTGGCGCAGCGACATTTCGATCTCGCGGGCCACTTCAGGATTGTCGCGCAGGAAGGTCTTCGCATTCTCGCGGCCCTGCCCAAGACGCTGGCTGTTGTAGGAGAACCAAGCCCCGGACTTCTCGACGATGCCAGCCTTAACACCCAGATCGACCAGTTCGCCGGTCTTGGAGACGCCTTCGCCATACATGATGTCGAATTCGACCTGCTTGAAGGGAGGCGCCATCTTGTTCTTGACGACCTTCACGCGGGTCTGGTTGCCGATCACCTCTTCGCGTTCCTTGACCTGGCCGATACGGCGGATGTCGAGGCGAACCGAGGCATAGAACTTCAGGGCGTTGCCACCTGTCGTGGTTTCCGGCGAACCGAACATCACGCCGATCTTCATGCGGATCTGGTTGATGAAGATCACCATCGTCTTTGACTTGGAGATCGAGGCGGTCAGCTTGCGCAGCGCCTGGCTCATCAGGCGGGCCTGAAGACCCGGCAGGCTGTCGCCCATTTCGCCTTCGATTTCCGCGCGCGGCGTCAGGGCGGCAACCGAGTCGACCACCAGGACATCAACGGCACCAGAACGCACCAGCGTATCGGTGATTTCGAGGGCCTGTTCACCGGTATCCGGCTGCGAGATCAGGAGGTTCTGCAAATCGACGCCAAGTTTGCGCGCATAAACCGGATCAAGCGCGTGTTCCGCGTCAACGAAAGCACAGATGCCACCCTTCTTCTGGGCTTCCGCGATCGTCTGCAATGCAAGCGTTGTCTTACCCGAGCTTTCCGGGCCGTAGATCTCGATGATGCGCCCCTTGGGCAGTCCACCGACGCCAAGCGCAATATCAAGGCTCAGCGAGCCCGTCGAAACTGTTTCGATCTCGACGACGCTTTCGTTTGCGCCGAGCTTCATGATCGATCCTTTGCCGAAGGACCGTTCGATCTGCGAAAGTGCTGCTTCCAGCGCCTTGCTCTTGTCCACGCCTTTATCCTCTACGAGCCGCAATGAGTTCTGTGCCATGTTTGGTCCACCTTTAGGTTATTGCCGCCGTGCAAGCAATGAAGCAGCCGACGACCAACATGTACTCTTTTTGTTCTCGTTTGGCAAGGGACGATGATGTAGCTGTTTCTAAATCGGAATCAGTCGCACCTTCTCTTTTTGTTCCCATGTCGTTTGGAGATCCAGGACCTGTGGACAACGGGGCACGCGCAAAACCGCCTGGTAACGAATCAGATGGACCTGATGACTAGCTTGCGAGCCATTTGACGCCGCTTGGGATATCCACGGCAGCGAAGGCGGCTGCAATCACGTCCACACCCGCACCGGGGCGTGTCGCGTCGGTTGAGAGGATCTGCCGGAAGCGCCGAGCGCCGGCGTAACCCTGGAACAGGCCTACCATGTGGCGCGTGACGTGATGCAGCCGCCCGCCTGATGCGATTAAGCCTGTCGCGTAATCCATCATGGTGTCGCGCAGCGCCCACCAATCAACCTCCGGCCTACAGCCTTCGGCCGCCGCGCCTGAGCCAAGGAGATCATCAACGCCTGCCAGCAGTCCGGCATTCTGGTAGGCTGCTCGACCGAGCATCACGCCGTCCATCACCGCCAGGTGTTCGCGTGCCTGCGTGAGATCGCCGATGCCGCCATTGATGCCGATGAAGACGTTGGGGTTTTCGCGTTTCGTCCGGTGCACCAGCGCATAATCCAGCGGGGGAATTTCGCGGTTTTCCTTGGGCGACAGGCCCTGCAGCCAGGCTTTGCGGGCGTGGATCCAGATCGCGTCGGCGCCGGCGCTGATCATCCGGCTGAGGAATTCCGGCAGCACCTCGGACGGTTCCTGGTCATCGACGCCTATCCGGCACTTCACCGTGACCGGTACCGGGGACACCTTCTTCATGGCCTCGACGAGGCTTGCGACATGCGCGCCGTCGCGCATCAGGCAGGCGCCGAACGTACCGGACTGCACGCGGTCGGATGGGCAGCCAACGTTGAGGTTGATCTCGTCATAACCGTAATCGCTGGCGATGCGGATGGCTTCCGTCATTTTGCCGGCATCCGAGCCACCGAGCTGGAGTGCCACGGGATGTTCTTCCGGTGAATACGACAGGAGACGCTCGCGCGGCCCGTGGATGATCGCGTCGGCGACCACCATCTCGGTATAAAGAAGGGCCTGCTTCGACATCTGCCGATGCAGGAAACGGCAGTGCCGATCCGTCCAATCGATCATCGGGGCTACGGCAAAGATCTTGCGGCCGTCTTTCAGCGCCTCAGCATACATGCGTTCAATCCTTTTTGGGGGCTCCATACCTCAAAGCAGCCCGATCTGCCAGTTGTGCGGCTTGCCCGAACGGGACTATCCATGGCAGCCTTTCAAAAGGGGACACCGAATGTCCCTCCCCATTTGTTGATCAGGACTAATTCATGCGCGCCACAGTCATCCCGTCTCCAGAACCCGTCTTGCTCGATGTCAAAGACAGGACAGAGCAGTTTCCGGTGCGCCGGGTTTATTGCGTTGGCCGCAACTACGCCGACCATGCGATTGAAATGGGGCATGATCCATCCCGCGAGCCGCCCTTCTTTTTCCAGAAGAACGCGGACAATCTGTTTAACGGCGACACCTTCCCCTACCCGTCGGCCTCCAGCAACGTGCATTTCGAGGTAGAACTGGTCGTCGCACTGGCCGATGGCGGGTCGGATATCCCTGTCAGCGACGCCATATCCAAGGTTTATGGTTATGCCGTCGGCATCGATTTCACCCGCCGTGACCTCCAGGACGTCGCCAAAAAGATGAGCCGCCCGTGGGAGGCTGCAAAGGCCTTCGAGAAGTCCGCTCCGGTGTCTGCCATCGTACCGGCAACCGAACTCGGTCATCCTGAAATGGGGGCGATCTGGCTTGAGGTCAACGGCGAGCGCAAGCAGAGCGGCGACCTAAACCAAATGATCTGGAAACTGCCGGAAATCATTGCAGAACTTTCGAAACTGTTCGTACTCGCTCCGGGCGACGTGATCATGACCGGCACGCCGGCTGGTGTTGGTCCAGTGGTGCGCGGCGACAAGGTCGATTGCGCTATCGACGGCATCGGCACCCTGTCGCTGACCGTCAGCTGAATATATTTTCGGGGAGGACGTAATATGCCCGTTTATGCCTTGGGAGAATTCGAGCCGAGCCTGCCGACGCCCGATCGGTACTGGATCGCACCGAACGCCACCGTTATTGGCCGCGTTGAGCTCGCCGAGGACGTGGGCATCTGGTTCAACACGGTGCTGCGCGGCGATAATGAACCGATCGTTGTCGGCGCGCGCTCCAATATCCAGGAAGGAGTGATGATCCACACGGATCCGAGCCACCCCGTTTGGATCGGCGAAGACTGCACGATCGGCCACCACGCGATTATCCATGGCTGCACGATTGGCGACAACTCGTTGGTCGGCATGGGCGCTACGATCCTCAACGGGGCGAAGATCGGCAAGAACTGCCTGGTGGGCGCAAACGCGCTCGTTACCGAAGGTAAGGAATTTCCCGACAATTCGCTCATCGTCGGTTCACCCGCAAAGGCAATCCGGATGCTCGACGACGCGGCGGTGGAAAAACTCAGGCAGTCTGCCGAGAGGTATGTCGCGAACTGGAAGCGTTTCGCCCGCGACCTGCGTCCGCTCTAGGCGGCGCAGCCACGGCAAAGCCCGCGTATTTCGATGGTGGTCTTGGCTGGTCTGAAGCCCCTGCCCCTGGCCCAGTCGCCCAGGCGATGATCAACCTCGTGGTCATGGAACTCGGATACTTGGCCGCAGCTTTCGCAGATGGCGAAGGCGACGGTGCCATGACCATGGCCCGCGCCACAACAGGTACTTTCCCGATGAGCGCAAGCCACGAAAGCGTTCAGGCTTTCAAGCCGGTGCACGATGCCAAGCTCGGTCAGCTTGTCGAGCGCGCGATAGACCTGCAGTGGCGCCCGGAAGCCGTGGTCGCGTAGCTTATCGAGGATCGTATAGGCGCTCATGGGCGCTTCCGAGCGGCTCAGCACGTCAAAGACCAGCGTCTGGTTCTTCGTCAGAGAAGGCGAGGACACGGGTGCGTTCATGGATCATACTCCCTTGCTGCCGGCGCGGCCGGACGTCTTTCTGCCGGCGGCAGGCAGCAGGCTCAGGATGAAAAGTAGGAGTGCGGCCACCACAATGGAAGGACCAGACGGCGTGTCGTAGTGCAGCGAGCCGAACAGGCCGCCCACGACAGCAAGGACGCCAATCAGGGAGGCGAGTACCGCCATCACCTCCGGGCTTGCGGAGAAGCGACGCGCCGTTGCGGCAGGAATGATCAGCATCGAGGTGATGAGCATGATGCCGACGATCTTCATGGCGATTGCGATCACCAGCGCCATCAGCAGCATGAAAAACAGCCGCGCCTGGGCGGGCTTCATGCCTTCCGCTTCAGCCAGATCCTCGCTGACGGTGGAGGCGATCAGCGGCCGCCAGAGGAAGGCAAGTGCAGTCACGACCAGCGCGCCACCGCCCCAGATCAATGCGATGTCTGCCGGGGTGACGGCAAGGATGTCACCAAACAGAAAGGCGATAAGGTCGATGCGCACCCAGGTCATGAAGGCAACAAGGACCAGACCGATCGCCAGTGCCGAATGAGAGAGGATGCCAAGCAATGCGTCAGCCGACAGGGACTGCTTGCGCTGCAGGCCGAGCAGCAGCAATGAGACCACCACGGCGATGCCGAACACCGAAAGCAGCAGGTTCACCTCGAAGAACAGCGACAGCGCCACGCCAAGCAAGGCCGAGTGGGCCATCGTGTCACCGAAATAGGCCATGCGGCGCCAGACGACGAAACAACCCAGCGGCCCGGCGGTCAGGGCCACGCCGATGCCGGCGATCAGGGCGCGGACAAAGAAGTCGTCAAGCATGATTGTCCTGCCTGTCTTCGGTCGCAGCGTGGTGATGGGTGTGGCCGTGATGATCGTGACCCGGATGATCGTGCACCGGGTGATCGCGGTCATGATCGTTATGGTGCCCATGGTCATGGCCGTGGTGGTGACCGTCGTCTGGATGACAGTGGTCGGTAATCGAGCCGTCGCCATGCATCACCCGGCCATCCGGCAGATGTGTATGGTCGTGGTGGTGGCTGTAGACGGCAAGGGAACGTGTATTGCCGAACAGCTTCAGGTAGTCGGCGCTCTGGCTGACGGTGTCTGGCGTGCCACGGCAGCAGACATGGCCGTTGAGGCAGATCACCGTATCCGTGCCAGCCATGACCATGTGAAGATCATGTGAAATCATGAGGATGCCGCAGCCTGTTGACGTGCGGATTGAACGAATGAGGTCGTACAGCGCGCTCTCGCCCGCAAAATCGACGCCCTGCACCGGTTCATCGAGTACCATCAGGTCCGGCTTGCGTGCGATCGCCCGCGCCAAGAGCGCCCGCTGGAATTCGCCGCCGGATAGATGACGCACTTCGGAATCCACCAGATGGCGGATGCCGGTGGCCCCCAGCGCATCAAGGAGATCAGCGTCGGAGAGCGAGCCGGTGAGCCGCATCAATCGCCGTACGGAGAGCGGCATGGTCCAGTCAATTGCGAGCTTCTGCGGCACGTAGCCGATCCGCATGTGGGACGAGCGTGTCACCGAGCCCTCGTCCTGCTTGAGTACACCGGTCACCATCTTGGCCGTTGTTGACTTGCCGGCACCATTCGGGCCGATCAATGTCACGACTTCGCCGCGTTTGATGCTCAAATCCACGCCGCGCACAAGCCAGCGCCCGTCGCGGTACACGCCGGCATTCACCAGCGAAACCAACTGCTCGTCGCGAACCGCCTGCGCTGCGACGCGATTGCTCATCAGCATCTTTTCATTCTTTCCCTGTTGTCCGGCGTCATGGCACACGTTATAGCATAACGCAATTAATGTAATAACATTACGCCTGAGAAATAGGAAGCTGTATATGAAGCCTCTCTCGTTCTTCGCCGCAGCAGGTACCGCGCTCGTCGGCGCCACGAGTGCCTTTGCTTCGCCGGAAGTGGTCGTGTCGATGAAGCCGATCCACTCGCTAACGGCCGCGATCATGAAAGGCGTCGGAGAGCCGCACCTGATCGTGGATGGCGCCGCTTCGCCGCATACGTTCAGCATGAAGCCATCGAATGCACGGGCACTTCAAAACGCAGATCTCGTGGTATGGGTCGGCCACGGCATGGAAACCTTCCTGGAAAAGCCCCTAGGCGCCCTCGCCGCCAAGGCTGAAGTCGTCACGCTTGAAGATGCGCCGGGACTCGAAAAGCTTGCCTTTCGCGAAGGCGGTCCGTTCGAAGCTCATGGCCATGGCGACGAGGATCATGACGACCACGGTAATGCTGCAAGCGAAGACCATTCACATAACCATGACGAGCACGACCATGACCAGGGCAGATTCGATACGCATCTCTGGCTGAACCCGGTTAATGCGAAAGCCATGGCGCAGGCGATCGAAAGGAGCCTGATCAAGGTCGATCCGGCCAATGAAGGTGCCTACCAGGCCAACACGGCCGAGTTGCTGCGCCAGATCGATGCCCTGGACGCCGAGATCAAGACGACGGTCGCACCCGTGAAGGACAGGGCCTTCATCGTCTTCCATGACGCCTACCAGTATTTTGAGAAACGTTACGACCTCACGGTCGCGGGCTCGATCACCGTCAGCCCGGAAATGATGCCGGGCGCGGAGCGGCTGAAAGAGATCCGGAAGAAGGTTGCCGATCTCGGCGCGACATGCGTGTTTTCCGAACCACAGTTTGAACCCAAGCTGGTCGCCGTCGTGACTGAAGGAACATCGGCACGCTCCGGCACGCTTGATCCGGAAGCGGCAACGCTGGAGGCCGGACCCGACCTCTATTTCGAGATGATGCGTGGCCTGGCGCGCTCGATCACGGAATGCCTGTCACAGCGAACGTGACGGGCGAATTGGTGAGGACGCGGGAGCCCCGCGTCCTCAAGAGGACTACCGAGCGGCAACGATGCTCGAGATGATGCCGGAGGTGATGGCAACCAGCAGGTAGTTGTTGTCCACCTTGACCCAGTGATGGCCGCGCGGCGGAGCGGAAAGCCGGTAGCGACGGTAGTCGCGGATCTCAGCCATCCGGCGACGGTCGGCAGCCTTGATGCGCTGGCCACGCACCCAGCGGTTCTTCTGAACGACCTTCTTGTTCACATGGACGCGCTTGTCGATCTGCTTTTCGACATGGCGACCGCGATCCGGGCCGTTCCGCCAATCCTGGGCCTGCGCCGCAAACGGCGAGGCAAGAACGGTGGCGGAGATGAGGATGGCAAAGAACTTTTTCATGACTGTCTCCTGATGTTTCACGACCAGGAGACTAGGTTTTCGCCGATGAACGCAAACTGAATTTCAGATTACGTTTTCGTAATGAACTTCGCATGTTAGCGGCACCTATTCAAGCACCCTGCGAGCATCTAAAGCACCTCGTAGACGAAGTGTTCGAAATCTGCCGGCTTGGCTCGGCCTGACGTATCGAAAGCAAACATTCCAGCGAAGGCACCGGTGAAGGAGCCATGTTCTCCGCGACCGCCTTCATCGGACACAACGCCGGCATCCAGTACCAACCCCAGTGTCTGCCACTGCTGCTCACCCGTAGCGCGCCAGAAGAACTGCAGGTCGTTTTCGCGGATCTCCATGGCAAGATGCAGTGCGCCCTGCGGAGCCGCGACGCCGCTTTCCACCGGAAAGATCATTCGCGCATGCGGAAAATCTCCCGGGCATGAGAATATGGTGACGACGCGCCCAAGCTTCTCGTGCAGCGTCACGACGAGCGCATGGAACTTGTGCCGGTTGTAATAATGGGTCAGCCCCGCCGCCTGCTGGTATGTCTCAGGGTCGAACTCGATGACTGTCTCGGCGCGGAAGGAATGATGTTCCTGCCGGCGTGCGACCAGCGACTGTTCGAACCAGGACCCGATGCTTTCGCGGCCGATGAGCCTCAGGTAGCCCGGCCGCTGATCCAGGCTGAAGATCCGTGCCGGGTGCGGCGTGCGCAGCCATTGGAACTCTTCCGGCAGCTTTGTGTCGTTGAACTGCCTCTCGATGCGGCGCGGCTTCTCCACGGGCTCCACGTCGGTTGGCGCCGGAACATCGACATCCGGCACGACGCCACCTTGAGCGAGATACAGCCAGTCATCGTCCTTCCAGACGCACTTCTGAAGTGCGGTTTCTCGTCCCAGGGTGCAGCGTCTGCTGGGCGGCATCGGCCGGCCGCAGAGATGCGTGTGGTAAGGCTGCCCATCGGGCGTCTCGACATATTGCCCATGCCCTGCCCGCTGCAGCACGGCATCGGGATCGTCTTTGGAGGTGATGAGGTGGGTGTTCGGATGCATCTCATACGTGCCGTCGACCGTGCGCGAACGCGCCATCGTCACGGCGTGGCTGTAGCCGGTGCCACCTTCAGCGGTCGTCAGGTAGTACCAGCCATTGCGCTTGAAGAGGTGCGGGCCTTCGACCAGTCCCAGCGGGCTGCCGGCGAAAATGTTCTTGATCGGCCCTTTCAGCGCTTTTGCCTGGGGGTCCCATTCCTGCAACAGGATTCCGTCAAAGGCCGGGTGCTTCGGTGCTCCGCCATAACTCTCGGTGCGGTGGTTCCACTGCATGTTCAGGAACCACATCCGCCCATCGTCATCGTGGAATAGCGAAGGATCGAAGCCGGAGGAGTTTACATAGACCGGATCCGACCACTCACCCTCAATAGCGGGTGACGTGACGATGTAGTTGTGGGCGTCCTTGAAGTTGCCGTCGAGCCGCTTCACGTCGGTATAAACCAGATAGAACAGGCCATTGGCATAGGAGAGGCATGGCGCCCAGACGCCGCAGCTGTCCGGATTACCGCGCATGTCCAGTTGGCTCGCGCGCTCGAGAGGCCGCCGAACCAGCGTCCAGTTCACGAGGTCGCGGGAATGGTGGATCTGGACGCCCGGGTACCACTCGAATGTGGAGGTGGCGATATAGTAGTCCTCACCAACGCGGCAGATGGACGGGTCAGGATTGAACCCGGGCAGGATGGGATTGCGAATCATGTCTCTCCTCCTGAGGCACGTAACTCAGAATTGCGCGAAAAAGATGCCCGGCACACAGGCGCCGGGCACGACCTGGTTTCTACTTGTTACGCGACGGGCCGGGACGTTCGGCGGAAGCGGCCCAGATGTTGATGTTGGCGTCCGTGGCGTATCTGTCGATTTCGGCGAGTTCTTCTGCCGTGAAGTCCGGACGATCAAGCGCCTTTACGCAATCCTCCACCTGGTCCGGACGGCTTGCGCCAATCAGCGCCGTCGTGACCCGCCCGCCCCGCAAGACCCACGCAATCGCCATCTGGGCAAGCGTCTGGCCGCGGCGCTCTGCGATGGCGTTCAGCGCCTGCAGGTTGGCGATGTTCTGGTCGTTCAGGAACGCTGGCCGCAGCGACTTGCCCTGGGCGGCGCGGCTGTCTTCCGGGATGCCGCCAAGATATTTCGAGGTCAGCATGCCCTGTGCTAATGGCGAGAAGACGATCGAGCCGATGCCGAGTTCCTCCAGCGTATCAAGCAGCCCGTCCTCCTCCACCCAGCGGTTGATCATGGAGTAGCTGGGCTGGTGGATCAGGATCGGCGTGCCGAGTTCCTTGAGGATCGCCATCGCCTCGCGGGTGCGTCGCGAATTGTAGGATGAAATGCCGACGTAAAGCGCCCTGCCCGACCGAACGATTTGATCGAGCGCGCCGCAGGTCTCCTCAAGCGGCGTGTCCGGATCAAAGCGATGCGAATAGAAGATGTCGACATAGTCCAGCCCCATGCGCTTCAGGCTTTGGTCGCAGGATGCGATGAGGTATTTCCGGCTGCCCCACTCACCATAAGGACCGGGCCACATGTTGTAGCCCGCCTTTGACGAGATGATCAGTTCATCGCGGTAGCCCTTGAAGTCTTCGCGCAGGATCTGGCCGAAGGCCAGTTCCGCGCTGCCGGGCTTCGGGCCATAGTTGTTGGCGAGATCGAAATGGGTGATGCCGAGGTCGAACGCCTTGCGGCAGATGGCAACCTTGCGCTCATGCGGCGTGTCGTCCCCGAAATTGTGCCACAAGCCGAGCGAGATCGCCGGCAGCTTCAGGCCGGAGCGTCCGCAGCGGTTGTATTTCATGGTCTCATAACGAATGGCGGCCGGCTGCCAGCTCATCGCGTCCCCTCCTCGAATGTCATGGGCAAAAAAACAAAGGGCTGCCTTGCGGGCAGCCCTTCTGGAACTTGTGTCTCAGGCAAACTCCCCGAGGCCGCTGCCCCACGGGCCATGGTGCTTGTCGACGCCGTCGATGCGATCGAAGCCATGCGCGCCAAAGAAGTCACGCTGTGCCTGGACGAGGTTTGCCGTGCCACGGGCACGACGGTAGGCGTCGAAGTAAGACAGCGCGGAAGCCAGCGCCGGCGCCGGCAGACCGGAGAGCGCTGCGAAGGAGACGACGCGACGCAATGCGCCATCGGTATCCTTGACCATCTGTGCGAAGGCCGGGGTGACGATCAGGTTGGCGACATCCGGATCCTTGGTGAAGGCGGACGTGATCTCGTCGAGGAACTGGGACCGGATGATGCAGCCGGCACGCCAGATCCTGGCGATCGTCGGCATCGGCAGGTTCCACTTGTACTCGGCCGAGGCAGCCGCCATGACCGCGAAGCCCTGCGCATAAGCGCCGATCTTGCCGGCAAGCAGCGCGTTTTCGAGATCGTTGATGAAGGCCGCCTTGTCGCTCGGCAGGTCGGCAATCTTCGGAAGACCGAAGATCTTTTCGGCTGCTTCGCGCTCGCTCTTCTGCGACGACAGGATACGGCCAGCGACCGCAGCCTCGATGGCTGTCGCGGCAACGCCCATGTTCTGCGCCTCGATGACCGACCACTTGCCGGTGCCCTTCTGGCCGGCGGCGTCAACGATCAGGTCCACCATCGGCTTGCCGGAGATCGGGTCGGCGGCCTTGAGCACGGTGGCGGAAATCTCGATCAGGTAGGAGTTGAGGCGACCATTATTCCACTTGTCGAAGACCTCGCCTATCTCGGCGGCGCTCATGCCAAGCCCGTCGCGCAGGATACCGTAGATCTCGGCAATCATCTGCATGTCGGCATATTCGATGCCATTGTGGATCGTCTTGACGAAGTGGCCTGCGCCATTCTCGCCGAGCCAGGCGACGCAAGGGTCGCCGTTGAACTTCGCGGAGATCGACGTCAGTACGTTCTCAACGCGCTTCCAGCTTTCTTCCTTGCCGCCGACCATGATCGAAGGACCGTGGCGGGCACCTTCTTCACCACCGGAGACGCCCATGCCGATAAATGTAAGGCCGGAATCCTTGAGGTGATCGAAGCGGCGCATCGTGTCGCGGAAATTGGCGTTTCCGGCATCGATCATGATGTCGCCAGCCGATAGGTATGGACGCAGGAGCTCCATCTGCTGGTCAACCGGATCGCCAGCCTTGATCATGATGATGATCGGCCGCGGCGGGCGGATGGCTGCAACGAACTCTTCCAGCGTTTCGCAGGGGATGATCTGCTTCTGGAGGTGGCCGGCCTGCGCATAAAATTGGCGCGTCGCCTCAGGCGTCCGGTTGAACACGGCAATCCTGTTGCCTTTTTCGGCGATGTTGAGCGAGAGATTAGAGCCCATGACGCCGAGCCCGATTAGGCCTATTTCTGCCTGTTCCACGGATGTGCCTCCATTTGAAGATTCGCGCGATGTTGTTACACCCATATAGGTCGTGAGCAAGCCGATGACGACGCGAAACGATTAAATTTCAGCGACGCCTGATCATCCCGGCCATGCACGATCTTGTTTTGTTCTCATGCATTGCTATGCTGGTTCATCCGAGAGACGACAAGGAGGAGACCCATGGCAGTCTATCAGGCGCGCATCATCCATGTCAGCATCGATCGGCCATGGCAGGAGGTCTATGCCTATGCGTCAAAGCCCGAGAACATGCAGTATTGGGCGTCCGGCCTCGCTGAAGGCCTAAGGCGTGACGGCGACGAATGGATCGGAGATGGCGGACCGATCGGCAGGATTCGCGTGCGCTTTTCACCCAACAACCCATACGGCATTCTCGACCATACAGTCGCGATGGAAGACGGCACGGTGGTTGGTAATCCCATGCGCGTCGTACCCAATGTCGACGGCGCCGAGGTCATGTTCACGCTCTTGAAGCGTCCGGAGATGACAGAGGAAGTCTTCGAGGCCGATGCCGCCCATGTCCAGAAGGATCTGATGGCGTTGAAGGCTGTTCTTGAGGGTAAAGCCTGACGCTCAAGCGGCCGGGCGCCTGCGGCGGTCGGCTTCCTCTTCCATCACGACAAGTGCGCAAGCCGGCTTCGATGGAGAGAGAGCAAACGGCGACATGCGGCAGCGCATGACGACGATTTCACCGTCGAGGTCCACCGCATAGGTCAACGGCAGGCTCTTGCCCTCAAGGCATCGGTCTACCGCCGACTTGAACTCGTTGCGGAAGCAATGGAGACCAACGAACTCGGCGACATGCTTGCCGATCAACTGCTCGCGCGAGATGGCAAAGCGGCTTGCATTCGTGTCGTTGGTGTAGAGTATCCGATATCCCGGCGTGACAACCATGACCCGCTGTGACAGCCGGTTAAGCACGGCGTCATCCAGGAAGCCATCGACGGTCGCATCCTCGATGTTGGCAATCTCGGAGCCTTCCGCATCAGAGGCCTGTGCCTCGTCAGCCTTCCCGCCGGCGAGATAGCGTTCCACGAGCATCTGCATGAGGTGGACATTGCGGCGCACGCAACCGCGATCGTCAGCTTCTTCCTTCAGGAGCTTGAGCGCAAAGCGGAACTGGATGAGGACGCTCGCCTGGTCGCGAGCTTGGGTCGAGAAGATCGCCTCCAGAAGCGGATCGAGCTCTGCATCAAGCTTGGCAATGGTGGCAAGATCCTGCCGCCCGATTGCGCCGTGCAGGTCAGCGTATTTCGCCCAGAAGAGATTTATCAGTGCTTCCAAAAAACCCCTCCCCATATCCGGGGCCACAACCGCTGTGTGTTCATGCGGCTTGGGCAAATCAAAAGCTATACTGATTAAAGCTTCATCTCGGTCGAGATGCAATTTCTAGTCGATGAATTGCTGCAATGGTCGCAGCTTTGCGGAATCATAGGTAACGCTTGATGTGCCAGCGGTCATGGTACCACAGCCACTGCTCCGGATATTCGCGCACCCAAGCCTCTACCTTGTCGTTCAGCAACTGGCCCATCGCCTGCAGATCGAGCTTGCCGGCCGCGTCACGCGGCACTTCGATCTTCGGCTCGATCTCCAGCCGGTAACGGTTATTCGGCAGGCGGATGCAACGGGCCGGATAAACCTCCGCATCGAATTGCCGCACGAGCTTTGCGACCAGCGGATTGGTCTGGACGGGATTGCCGAAGAAGGTCGTCTTGATGCCCTTGCGAAACTTCTGGTCGACGAGCACGCCAATGCCGCCGCCCTCGTCCAGCCGACGCGCAAGCGCGAATGACGAACCAGCATGCGAGGGTACGAGCTGACCCATGCGGCTCGCGCGAAACTCGAAAACCTTGTCGGCGATATAAGGGTTGTTCGGCGGTCGGAACATCACCGTCACTTCAAGGCCGAACGCCTTGCCCGCGACCGGCAGCAGTTCGAAGTTACCAGTATGCGCGGTAAAGACGATGAACGGCCGCGGGTTGTCGCGCAGATCCATGAAGATCGGGATGCCCGACACCTCTACCCTGCCCGGCTCGGCGCGCTCCGGATCAAAGTCGAACAGCCGGTCGAGGAAGACATACTCGGCGGCAAGCCGTCCCATATGGCCCCAACTCGCTATCGCGATCTCCTCCAGTTCCTCGTCCGTCTTCTCCGGATAGGCATTACGCAGGTTGACCCGCATCAGCTTGTGCCGCCCGAGCTTTGGCCCGACCCGGCGCGCCAGCCTGTCCGCGAACCGGATGGCCGGGTCAGCGGGGAAGATCTTGAGGAAATTCAGGAAGCCGAACGCCAGCGTCGCAACCAGCCATTGCTGGAAGTTGCGCAGCTTGAGCACGATCCGGGTGAGGAACATCTTCACGAGAGGTTTCCTCAATCCATGCGAAGCACGATTTTCCCGAAGATCTGGCGACCTTCCATGCGCTCCAGCGCCTTGTTGATCTCGGCGAATGTGACTTCGGTATCAATGACCGGGCGCACGATGCCCTGCGCCATCTTCTGCATCGCGTCCGCCATGTTTTCCATCCGGCAGCCGAAGGAGCCGAGCAGCTTCAACTGCTGCTGGAAGAGCATCATCAGGTTCATTTCGGTCGAGACACCAGAGGTGGAACCGCATGTCACCAGTCGGCCACCACGCTTCAGGCAGAGCATGGAACCCGCCCAGGTGTCTTTGCCGACATGTTCGAAGACAACGTCGACGCCCTTCTTCTTCGTCAGCTTGCGCACGACGCCTTCGAAGCGGTCGGCGCGGTAATTAATGACGTGATCAGCGCCGAGGGCCTTGGCCTTCTCGATCTTGTCGTCGGACCCCACGGTGGTGATGACGGTGCAGCCCATCTTCTTCGCCAGCTGGATTGCCGCCGTGCCGATGCCGGATCCGCCGGCATGTACAAGGATTGTCTCGCCCGGCTGCAGCTTCGCGTTGTCGAACAGCATGTGCTCGACCGTGCCGAACGTTACAGGTGCGAGTGCCGCAGCGACCGCATCGACGCCGGGAGGTGCCGCGACCAGCAGACGCGCAGGCAGGTTAGTCTTCTCCTGCGCGAAACCGTCCAGGTGGAAGCCATGCACGCCGGAGACATTTTCGCACAGGTTGTCGCGCTTCTCGCGGCACGGCTTGCAAAGGCCGCAGGTGCGGGCACCGTAAATCGAAACGAGTTGGCCCGGCAGCACGTTCGACACGCCCGGACCGATTGCTTCTACCACGCCCGATGCTTCCGCACCGATCGTCAGCGGCATCTTTCGCTTGGCGAATGCCATGCCGCGCCAGCCCCAGACGTCGATGTGGTTAAGGGCGACAGCCTTCACACGAAGCGTCACCTCACCCGGACCCGGAGCCTCGGGCTCAGGAATATCCACTGCTTCAAGCCTGCGGTCGTCGATCAGTTGCAGAGCGCGCATAATAGTTCATCCTTCGCCGCAAGGGCGCCAAATCGTCGTCTATTCGTAATGGCGGTGTCTCTAAGACGGTTCCACGGTCATGACAAGGCTGGCGTTCTGCCCGCCAAAACCGAAGGAATTAGAGAGAACGGCTGTCGGCGCCGCGTCCCGCTTCTGGTTCGGCACCACATCAAGCACGATCGTCGGGTCGGGATTATGGTAGTTGATCGTCGGCGGAAGCGTGCCTGTCAGCATGGTCTGGAACGAGAAGACCGCTTCGACCGCGCCGGCAGCCGTCAGCGTGTGGCCGATCATCGACTTGTTGGAAGACACCGGAATGTCCTTCAACCTGTCACCAAATACGGCGAGCATGGAGCCATACTCCATCTTGTCGTTCTCCGGTGTGGAGGTGCCGTGCGCGTTGATATAACCGATGCCACCTTCTTCCATGCCGGCGTCAGTCAGTGCTGCGCGAATGGTCGCGATCGCCGGTCCGCCGTCCGGCGAAGAACGGGTACGGTGGAAGTGATCGGCCTTCTCGCCGACGCCCTTCATGATGCCGAGAACCTTCGCGCCGCGCGCCACCGCCGATTCCAGCGATTCCAGCACCAGCGTTGCAGCGCCCTCGGCAATGACGAAGCCATCGCGGTCCTTGCTGAAGGGCTTGGAAGCCTTTTCCGGCGGATCATTCTGTGTCGAAAGCGCCGAGAGAAGCGAAAAGCGGATCAGAGCTTCGGCGCTCACCGAGCCGTCGGTCGCCACGGTCAGCGCCCGATCCGTGCGCCCCTGACGGATGGCTTCAACGCCAAGCTGAATAGCGGTTGCGCCAGATGCGCATGCGGTCGAGAGCGTCACCGGCAGGCCGCGGGTGCCGAATGTGTCGGCCAGCCGCTCGGAGATCGAGCCGAACTGCACGGCTTCAAGAAACACCGGATCCGGCCGAACGCGCATTGCGGCGAGGAAGCGGTCGTAGGCGTCACCTTCTGCCTTGGACGGTCCCGAACGATCGGCCAGCGCAAACCGATCCGACCATTCCGGCTCGACCGGAGGTGCTGCAAGGAAAAGCGGGCCTTCGAAATCACCGGACAGACCAGCCTGCGCCAGTGCCTCGATCGTTGTCTCGCGAGCGAAGGCGAAGGAACGCTCCACGGAGTTTTCGGCCGGCACCTTGATGAAGTCCACCGTGCCGCTGATGCGCGTCGACAGCTTGTCCGTCGGGAATCGGGTGATCTTGTGGATGCCGGACGTGCCGGAGGTCAAAGCCGCCCAGTTATCCTGCAGGCCCTGACCGAGCGAGGTGATGACGCCCATGCCGGTGACGGCGACGATCGGGCGGCCGAGATGATCCTTGAAGCGTGTCTCGCTCATCGCAATCTCCTTTACGCGGCCGACAGGACGGCAAGCCCCTCGCCGCGCGTATAACCGACTGTCGTCACCACCGCGTGTTTCGCCGGCGCCGTCATCGGCTTCTCATTTTCGGAATCAAATGTCGGGACGGTTGCGCCGCTATCCAGCGTCAGGGCCGCCAGCGCCAGGCCGAGCGGGAACTGTGCTTCCATACCGTGGCCGGTGATGCCGCCGTAACCGCGAATGGGTGCACCATCAAGCTGCGATGCGAGAAGCGACTTTTCGCGCTTGGTAATGTCATGCACGCCGCTGGCGCCGGAGAAAACAACTGTATCAGCCTTGGAGAGATCGCCGGCATGGGCAGCCAGGCGGCTCAAGCGCTTTTCGAGCTTGCCCTCGTCGCGGTTGCCACGGTCGCCTTCGATGGCCTCGATGACGGCATAGATATGTGCACCACGCGCTTCGGCATGCGAACGCGACTCGAGCACGAGGAAGGCACCGACGGAACCCATCATCATGCCGCCGCCATTGTCCTCGGAACGGGACCAGAGCGGATGCCACTCACCCGTCGCATGGGCACGAATGCCTTCAACCAGCAGAATGATGTCGGCGCGTTCCGCGACGAAGGCGCCGCCGACGAGGCTATGCGTGGACTGGCCGGCCTTGATGCGGTGGAATGCGGTCTCGACTGCGGTAATGCCTGCGGCTTCTTCGCCCATGAAGGTACGAGATGAGCCGGTCACTTTGTGCACGATTGAGATATTACCAGCGACCAGGTTGGAAAGCTGGGCCAAGAACAGCGTCGGGCGCAGTTCGGTCGTCAGCTTTTCGTTCAGCAGCAGTTCCCGGTCATTGCGCTTCAGTGCCTCGTCCACGATGAGCGAGTCGACCTTGATGTCGCGCTCGCCACCACCGGCGGCAACGATCATGTCCATCGAGGCACATGCTTCGGCGTCCGCCTTCAGGCCGGCATCATCCAGAGCAAGACCTGCCGAAAACACGCCAAGCCGCTGCCAGTTTTCCATCTGGCGCTGGTCGCCGCGCTTGGGGATTTGTGCCGACCAATCGATCTCCGGCATGGGATGGACCGGGTATGGCGCAAACCGCTCCGTCTCAACCTTCGGCGCACCGACTTCAGCCGCCGAAAGAAGAGCGACATGCGGCTCCTTGCCGACGCCTTGGCAGGTGACGATACCAACACCGGTGATCACGACATCATTGTCAGACTTCATCATGTCCTCTTATGCCTACCCTGATCTCGGATAGGTTCTAGGCGTTCGCGGCAATGGCGTCCATCAGGCCGACTTCTTCGGCGCGCTTGCGCACGACCGGAGCCAGCGGGATTTCACTGAAAGGCATGGTGCGAAGCTTCAACTGCGCGTCGCAGACCTTTTTCCCGTTGCTCGTGATCTTGGCCTTGGTCACGGCGTAACCCGAACCTTCATGCTCCAGGAAGGCCTCGATATCGAGTACGGCGTCCGGCTCCACGAATGTGCGCATCTTGGCGTTGTCGACCGACATAAGAAACGGCATGGCGGCAAAATCGGAAGCAGCCAGCACCAGCATACCGGATGCCTGCGCCATGGTTTCGATCAGAAGCACACCGGGTACCAAAGGCATGCCGGGAAAATGGCCTTCAAACACCGGGCTCTTCGAAGGCACGACCGAACGCGCCTTCAAGGTCTTTGCTCCCAGATCGACCGCTTCGATGCGATCGATCATCTGGAAATATTCGAGCAACATCAGATTGCCGGCAGGCGATCGAAACCGATCAGGCCTTTGCCGCCCTCAGCTCGTCGATCTTGGCGCACAGGTTCTTCAGGACGAAGTATTCCTCTGTGGAAACTTTGCCTTCGTTGACTTCCTGCGTCCACTGCTCGAGCGGGATCTTGATGCCGAATTCCTTGTCGATCGCAAACACGATGTCGAGGAAGTCGAGGCTGTCGATGCCGAGATCATCGATCGTGTGGCTCTCCGGCGTGATGGTCTCGCGATCGATTTCGCTGGTTTCAGCGATAATATCGGCAACTTTGTCGAATGTAGCAGTCACGCCCATGTCCTCTAGAATATGAAAATCAGGTTCCACATAGGGAAATCGTTTCCAAATGCCAATGGCCTCCTGCCAAAGCGGCAAGATTTGCATGGCCCCTGTTGCTAATTCAGCAATGGAGGTCGCCAGAGGCGGTCACAACAATCCCGTCAGTCCAGGCTGCCTGTCAGGCAGCTGAAGCTCGCTGCTCTACAATGGCTGCCCGGATCACCTCAAGCACGGATTGCGCCTGAACGCCGGTGCAGGCCCACTGGCTCGGCTGCCCATCCCAGGCCGTGCCGAGGAACTTGCGGCCGCTGTCCGGCGCCTGGATCGTTTCGCCATCCGCCAGTCCGCCGCAAACCACGCGAACAGGTCCGCTGCGGATGGTGAAGAGATCCGGCCGCACCAGGTAAACACAGGCGGTGCTGTCGTGGACGGCCATGCCGTCGATTCCGACGCGGTTCCTGTAGAAGTCGATGTAATATTGCGAGAGGTCCGACAGGAGCTTCACCGACTTGTCGCCGGCAGCCACCATCTCGGCGAGGTACTGGCTGGACATGATCGTCTTCATGGTCACGTCGAGGCCGACGATCGTGACCTTCCACGGCGTAATGAAGATCAGGTCAGCAGCTTCCGGGTCGCCATGAATATTGGCCTCCGCGGCCGGCGTGACGTTGCCGTTCACGTCGAAGGCGCCACCCATGACAATCACTTCCTTCACAAGCCCGGCAATTTCCGGATCGGCCTGCACGGCAAGCGCCAAGTTGGTCATGCGTCCAACCGCAATCAGGGTCACCTCTCCCGGGTTCTCCCGCACGGTGTCGATGATGAACTGGTAAGCAGGGCGCGGATCGAGCGGCCAGTCGATGACGTCAGGCACGCCGATATTCCCGAGCCCATCGGCGCCGTGGACCACCGAAGCGGCGCGGTCGTCGGTGCGCGCCGGATCGAGTGTTGCGCCAGCGCCCTTGGCGATCGGAGCGGTGATCTCCCACTCGCGATGCAGGAACTGGGCGTTGCGCGTCGTCAGGTCCACACCGACATTGCCGAAGACGGTGGTGACGCCCAGAAGCTCGATCTCCGGGTGGCGATGCAGGAAGAGCAGTGCCATCGCATCATCGACGCCCGGATCCGTATCGAAAATGACCTTATGCATGTGCTATTCCTATGCGACCTCTTGAGGCGCGCACCATAACGCCAAACGCATTCAGTGCAATCCCGGTCCGCGCTGTAAGGCCGTCCAGCGTGGCAGTTGCGGACGCGACGATTCGGTGCGAGAAGCGCCGCGCACCATCCCGCATACCCCGCATCGCCGAGTTCCTCCCTTGCCTGATCTCCTTCCCCACCTGATCCTGCTGCTGCTTGCGGCAGCGTTCTTTGCCGGCTTTGTAGATTCGATCGCCGGCGGCGGCGGTCTCATCGCCATCCCGGCAATGCTGCTCGCGGGCATTCCTCCCTTGGAGGCCCTCGGCACCAACAAACTTCAATCTCAGTTTGGTGCGGCCTCGGCGACGATCGCCTATGCAAGACGCGGCCATGTCGACCTGAAACGGCAGCTGCCGATGGCGGCCATGGCGGTGGTGGGTGGAGCGACTGGCGCGGTCCTCGCCGCGATGGTTCCGGCACAGTTTCTTGCCGCGGCCATTCCCTTCCTGCTGATTGCGATCGCGCTGTTCTTCGCCCTGAAACCGAACCTCAATGACGTCGACAGTCACCGCCGGGTGACACCGCTCATTTTCGGCATCACCTTCGTGCCGCTGATCGGGCTGTATGACGGGCTTTTCGGCCCCGGCGCCGGCTCGTTCTACATGCTTGGCTTCGTGCTTCTCGCAGGCTTCGGCATGCTGAAGGCGACGGCGCACACGAAGCTAATCAACCTCGGCTCCAATTTCGGGTCATTCGTGGTGTTTGCGGTCGCGGGTTCGGTGTACTGGAAGCTCGGGCTTATGATGGGGGCAGCGCAATTTCTTGGCGCTCAGGTTGGCTCACGACTTGCGATGCGCAGCGGGGCAAAGCTGATCAAGCCGCTGCTGGTGATCTCGTGCCTGGCGCTGGCCACCAAGCTTGTCGCCGATCCCATGCATCCTTTGAGGCTCTGGCTGGGCTTCTAGCCCTTCATCTTGAGCGGCAGCCCAGCGGCGATAAAAAACACTTCGTCCGCCTGTGCCGCAATCTTCTGGTGGAGCCGGCCGACGTGGTCCCGGAATTCCCGCGCCATGCGGTTTTCCGGCACAATTCCGAGGCCAACCTCATTCGACACGAGGATCACGCGTCCCTCTGCTTCCGCCAGCACGCCAAGCAACCTGGCAGCTTCAGCCTCGATGTCGCGCTCCTCCATCATCAGGTTGGTGACCCAAAGCGTCAGGCAGTCGAGCAAGATGACAGTGTCAGGATTTACAGTTCGGGAAAGTTCGCGCGCAACATCCATCGGCACCTCATGTGTCTGCCAACCCTCGCCTCGATCGACCCGATGGCGCGCAATTCGCTCGCGCATCTCGTCGTCATAGGCACGCCCGGTCGCCAGGTAATGCCGCGTGAGTCCGGTTTCGATCGCCAGCTTCTCGGAGAAAGCGGATTTGCCGGAACGAGCGCCGCCCAGGACAAGCGTGACGTGGCCGGTTCGAGTCATGAAGATGGGAAAGCCTTGGCCAGAGGAAGCCGGACGATTCGTAGATAAGGAGGCGTCCGGCCCTGTTGGTGATGTTTGCTCTGGATCATTGCACAGCAATGTGTGCAGGCATTCCATATGAGTGTCAATTGCCCCAAAGACAAGACGCGGGCGACACTATCTCCAGCGGAGACAGGGGGAGCCGGTACGCAATACCTAAGACCGGCGCCGTGTGCGGGCTCAACTGCCTGCACGCACACCAATAGCCCGACATCGTTACCGGATCGTTATCGGCATTGGGTTGACTCGAGAAAAATCAGCGGAAGCGAAATTCTGATCTGCCGCCTCCTTGGGACACGGGATGATCCTGACGTCGTTGACGTTAATCTGATCGCCGATGCAGTCTGCGCGGTTGGCAAATGCTGTCTCTCCGCTACATTACCCGACATGTGAGCCGGCAGAACTAAGCGGCCAATTTTACAAGGGAGTTCGCCTTGCAGCGCCATCTCTCGCGCATTCTGAAGCTGAACGTGGTGACCGCGGCAACGCTGCTCGCCGCCGCCCTCTATGTTGATCCGGCGCACGCCCAGGCTGAATGCGGTTCGGTGTCCATCGCCGAGATGAACTGGGGCTCCGCAGCAGTTGCCGCGCATCTCGACAAGATCGTGCTCGAAAATGGTTATGGCTGCCAGGTCACCCTCGTTCCGGGCGGGACGATCACAACCTTCGGGGCGATGAACGAGAAGGGTGAACCGGACATCGCGCCCGAGCTCTGGGTGAATTCCTTTCGGCCGCAGCTTGAAAAAGCGGTGGCAGACTCTCGTCTGGTGATCGGCGCCGAGATCTTGGAGGATGGCGCGGTCGAGGGGTGGTGGATCCCGAAGTTTGTCGCCGATGCCCATCCCGAGATCAAGACCGTCCAGCAGGCGCTGGCGAACCCCAAACTCTTTCCCGCGGAAGATGATCCGGCAGTCGGTGCGGTCACCAGTTGCCCCACCGGCTGGAGTTGCCGTGTCTCGACGGCGAACCTCTTCAAGGCGCTCGGGGCAGACGAGAAGGGCTTCAAGCTAGTATTGCCTGAGTCAGCGGAAGCCCTGGACGAATCCATCGCCAAGGCATTTGCGAACAAGACCGGCTGGCTTGGTTATTACTGGGCGCCCACGGCCATCCTCGGCAAATACCAGATGGTCAAGCTGTCGTTCAGCGTACCCCACGATAAGAGTGACTGGGATGCCTGCACCGTGGTGCCGGATTGCGCGACGAGCCCAAAGATCAACTCCTACCCGACCTCGCAGGCCTTCAGCATCGTGACGCGCGACTTTGCGAACCGGGCGGAGACGGCGATGGATTACATAAGGAAGCGCCGGTGGACGAACGCCACCGTCAACAGCTTGCTTGCGTGGCAGTCGGACAACAAGCGCTCCAATGAGGAGACGGCCCGCCACTTCCTGCAGTCCATGCCTGAGATCTGGACGAAGTGGGTTCCGGCAGACGTCGCCGAGAAGATCAAGGCGTCGCTCTAACCCGCCAATGTGAGCGTCGCAGCCACTGCGGCCGCGACAGCCCAACTCGTTTTGAAACCACCAGTTAGTGGCTGTGGCCGTTTTCCTTGTTGGTTACGCCAGCCTGTTCGAAAGTCGCCATTCCGGAATGGCAGGCGGCAGCCGCTTTGACGATCCCAGCGGCGAGCGCAGCGCCCGTGCCTTCGCCCAGCCGCATGCCAAGCGCCAAGAGCGGCGTCTTGCCAAGCTTCTCGATCGCGCGCAGGTGACCCGGCTCGCCCGAGACGTGGCCGATCAGGCAATGATCGAGGGCTGCGGGATTGGCCGCCTTGAGAATCGAGGCAGCAGCCGTCACCACATAGCCGTCCAGAAGCACCGGGATCTTTTCCATGCGAGCCGCGAGGATAGCGCCGGCGATGGCCGCGACTTCACGGCCGCCAAGACGACGAAGAACCTCCAGCGGATCATTCAGGTGATCCTTGTGGAGGTCGACTGCCTGCTTCACCACCGCAATCTTGCGCTCCAGGAGTTCGCCATGGGAGCCAGTCCCCGGACCGACCCAATCCTCGGCCTCACCGCCGTAAAGCGCTAAATTGATCGCAGCCGCGACCGTCGTGTTGCCGATCCCCATTTCGCCGATGCACAGGAGATCCGTGCCGCCGGCAATCGCTTCCATGCCGAACGCCATGGTCGCGGCACAGTCGCGCTCCGAAAGGGCGGCTTCGGTAGCGATGTCACCGGTCGGATAATCCAGCGCCAGGTCGAAGATCTTCAGCCCGAGGTCGTGGGTCACGCAAATCTGGTTGATCGCAGCACCGCCGGCCGCAAAGTTCTCCACCATCTGTTGCGTGACCGACGACGGAAACGGCGTGATGTTGTGGCGGGTGACGCCATGGTTGCCGGCGAAGATCGCAACGAGCGGACGGTTGACCGCCGGAGTCCTACCCGTCCAGGCCGCCAGCCAGAACGCGATTTCTTCAAGACGGCCGAGCGCGCCCGGCGGCTTCGTCAGTTGCGAGTCGCGCTCGCGGGCGGCAACCAGTGCATGCGAATCGGGGCCCGGTAGGTTCTGCAACAGGACTCGGAAGTCATCGAAAGGTAAGCCGCTCACGCTCATGGAAAGTCTCTCTCATCACCGGCCGCTTCGACTTGATGGCCGCTTGTGTTCAGCGCCAAATCGCGCTTCTGTGTGCCTCTCATAGTCGGGTAGCCGAGGAGGGACAACTGCCAAACGCGACGGAATTTATTGCTGATCTGGGCCGCTCCGTCGGTTTCCTGAGTCGTTTGCCCGTGCCGGACCGGTTCTTCAAGGGCTATGACGGAAGCGTGTCGCGCGCCGTGCGCGCCTTCCCGGCGGCTGGACTGGTCATCGCCGCCCTGCCCGGCCTGGTGCTGCTGCTCATTGCCCGTCCTGAAACCGCATTGCTGAGCAGTCTCGTCGCTCTTGCGGTGATGGCGGTCCTGACGGGCGCGCTGCACGAAGATGGTCTGGCGGACACCGCCGACGGCCTTGGCGGCGGCCGCGATCGCGAGCACGCGCTCTCGATCATGAAGGATAGCCGCAGCGGGGCCTACGGCGTCGCCGCACTGATCCTCTCATTCGGCCTGCGTGCTTCCGCCCTTTCGACAATCATCCTGAACGACTCAGGCTTTGCTGCGCTTGCCCTCCTCGCTGCTGCGGTTGTCAGCCGCGGTGCCATGGTAGCGCACTGGCATGCCCTGCCCGCAGCACGGGTGAACGGTGTCGCCGCCGGCGCCGGAAGTCCGGAAGAAAGTGCACGCAATGTGGCGCTTCTCACGGCTGTTGTCCTCGCCCTGCTCCTCCTTGTGCCGTGTTTCGGCCTTCCCAGGACAGTGTTTTCGTTGATCGTCGTTGGCATCGCGGCCGTCGGGTTCACCCGATGGGCCCGCAAGAAAATCAGCGGCCATACCGGTGATACGATCGGTGCGACGCAGCAGATAAGCGAGATCGTGATGTTGGCCACGCTTGCTCTCACCCTCTGAAGCCTTGATATAAGGTCTATGATTTCACCCTGCATTCTTGTCTGCGCCATTGATGATAAAACCGGCTACTGCTTCGGCTGTGGACGCACGCGCGACGAGATCGCAAGCTGGACGGCTTACACGGATGGTGAGCGCCGCCAGTTGATGGAGCGACTGCCGCAGCGACTCGAGACGGTGGAGCGGCGTCCGCGACGCGAAACCAAGCGTCAGCGACTGGCAAAGGAGCGCGGCACGGCATGAACCGTCTCACCCTCGTTCTTCTTTTCCTGGCGGCCGGCCTTGCGCTCCTGGTCTTCAACCACGACAGCGGCCAGACCTTTGGCATGGCCAACGACGACTTCGGCCATCTGATCTACTCGCTGCCGATCCTCGGTCTCCTCTCCGTCGGCATTCTTGCCGGGCGTCGCGGCAATGGTGGAGAGGTGCTGCGCAACATCGCCATCTGGCTGCTCATCGCGCTCGCGCTCGTGGCGCTCTACCTCTACCGCGATGATGCCCGCAATGTCGCCGCCCGTATGACAGCGGGCCTATTACCCGGTACCGCCGTGGTGGTGACAACGAGCGAGGGCCAGAACGAGGTCGTGATCCACAAGACACGCGGCAGCCACTTCCAGACCAATGTCCGTGTCAACGGCCAAGTGATCCCGATGCTGGTGGATACCGGCGCGAGCACTGTCGTGCTGTCTTATGACGATGCCCGTGCGATTGGTATCGATCCGGGTAAGCTCGATTTCAGCGTGACGGTCATGACCGCCAATGGCCGTGCCCAGGCGGCACCGGTTCGTCTCGAGCAGATCTCGATCGGCCCGATCGAACGCAAGAACATTCGCGCCATGGTCGCCGAAGACGGCAGGCTCGGTGAAAGCTTGCTGGGCATGAGCTTCCTGTCGACGCTCGGCTCGCTGCAGATGCAAACGGACGAGCTTCGCCTCAGAAACTGAGGATCATTTTGCGGCCTGTAGAGCGACCGTGTGATCGGAGAGAACCTGGTTGCGGCCGTAGCTCTTCGCCATGAAAAGAAACTGCTCGGCACCATTCAGGTAATTGTCGAAGGTCTCCGGCCCGCAAACCTCTGCGACGCCGACGGACACCGTGACTGAAATTTCACAGTCGCCAACCAGGACTGGCTCCTCACCGATCTCCTCCCGTAGATTGTCGCAAAACTCGGTCGCCGCGATTGTGTCGATGTCGATGAGAAGCAGCCCGAACTCATCCTGGTCCAGCCGAGCCAGGAGATGCGGGGTACCCTCAATCGCCGCCCCAATACGGGCACCTATGGCTTGGACAATCTTGTCCGCGGCTTCCTCGCCATGAGTTTCGACCAGCCTTCGAAAATGATCGATATCGATGATAGCGACGGCGCAGGCGATGCCCTTGGCGAGGCAATCTTCAATACGTGCCGGGCCTGCCCGGTAAAACTCTCCCAACGTCGGCAGTCCGGTCAAGGTGTCGACGGCGGCACCCTCGTCTTCCATTGGCTTTGCGCTCAGCCAATGATTCAGCTGCTGCACGGAACGGAAGTGCTGGCTTTGCAAATACGGCATGCGAAAGTCCCGGTGTCAGGCCACGTTCTTGACCGGGCGGCCCTGGCTTTTCGCCTGCATGGTGCGGATCTGGATCAGCGTGTCCAGGTTCTGGTTGACGCGGCAATAGAACTCCTCGTCGATGAACGGACGCAGCATGAAGTCGTTACCACCCGCTTTCAGGAACCGAGCTGACAGCAGCCGGTTGGACGAGGATGAAACGCCGATGATGCGCAGTTCGTGCGACCCGCGCACCGAGCGGATGCGGCGTGTCAGCTCGAAACCGTCGATGTCCGGCATGTTGTAGTCGGTGACGACGAGGCCGATATCGGGGTTCTTCTTGAGGATCTCCAGCGCCTTGGCACCGCTGTCGGCCAGGCTGACGCGGAAATTATAGCGTTTCAGGCGGCTTGAGAGTAGCGCCCGCGCTGTTGGGCTATCATCAACGATGAGCACGTGATGGCGATGGTTGGTGAGGAAGCGGCAAACCGATTCGGCGAGCATTTCCACGGCAAAGACATTGTCCTTGAGGATGTAGTCGACAATCTCCTTGGTCAGCAGCTTGTCGCGCGTTTCTTCGTGGAAGGTGCCAGTAAAAACGATGGTGGGGATCGAAAGATCGATCAGGTATTCGAGCGCCTCGCCGTTTTCAGCTCCGGGAAGGTTGATGTTGGAGATGGCGAGCGTGACCGGTTCGCTGGAACGGTCGTAGGCCAGCTGGATTTCCTCGAAATTGCGGCAGATCTCGATGTCGATGCCGAAGAGCTCCTTCAGCCGCGTTCCGATCATCGAGGTGAAGACGTTCGAATCCTCCGCGAGCAGGATACGGGAATTTGCCAGAGATTGGCCGGAATACTGCATCCCGGATATGCCGAGGAAAGTCATGATGCCCCTATTGCTTGAAAGACCCCTTCCGGAGCAGCAATAGGGCCGACGGTTTGAATATGAGTTAATCCGGAAACTGCCCCTGGCCCAAAACAGGACGAGCGGCCTTGCGACCGCTCGTTAAGGTCAACGATGGGTTAGCGGCTGCTTATCTCACGCCCGCAGTACCGCGTTTTCCGGATCAAACGGGCTTTCGGGCACGACCACGGCATCATAGGTGTTGCCAAGGATCTTGATCTTGAGCTTGGTGCCTTCGGCGGCATGGTCCGGCTTCACCATAGCCAGCGCCACCGATTTGCCGATGCGCCATCCGTAACCGCCGCTCGTGGCACGACCGACAAGTTCTCCTGCTTCATTGTAAATTGCCTCGGAGCCACGCGCATCGACATCGTCATTGCCAGAGACGATTAGCGTCACGAAGTTCCACTTAAGGCCCTTTTCCTTGTAGGTGAGCATCGCGTCGCGGCCGATGAACGACTTCTCCGGGCGGATGAATCGGTCGAGCGCCGACTCGTAGGCATTGTATTCGATCGACAGTTCGCGCCCCATGTTGCGGTAGGATTTTTCTGCCGCCATCGAAACCATCGCGCGGATGCCGAACGGCTTGATGCCGAACTCGGCACCTGCCTCCATGAGCTTGTCGAAGATGTAGGCCTGCATCTCGATTGGATGGTGCAGTTCCCAGCCAAGCTCGCCGACGAAGTTGACGCGCAGTGCATGGGCGGTGGCAACACCGACGGAGATCGGCTTGGCCGTCAGCCAAGGGAAGTCCTTGTTGTCGAGGCTCGTGCGGGTGAGCTTCTTCAGCACATCACGAGACTTCGGTCCGGCAAGAACGAGAACGCCATATTTCTGAGTGATCGGCTGGAGCACGACGCTGCCATCGGTCGGTGCGAGACGGTGGAGAAGGTCGTGGTCATGGGCCTCAAGTCCGCCGGCAGATACGAGGTAGAAACGGCCGGGCGCCCATTCGTAGACGGTAAACTCTGCCCGCACCCCACCGGCCGGCGTCAACACGTGGCACAGCGCGATGCGGCCACGCTTCTTCGGCACCGCATTGGCAAGGATCGAATCGAGCCAGGCACGTGCGCCGGGTCCGGAGACTTCCGTCTTGGCAAACGGCGACATGTCGAGCACGCCGACATTCTCGTGCACGTTCTTCACTTCGTTGCCGACATGCTCGAAATAGTTCGAGCGACGGAACGACCATTTTTCGACAATGCGTCCATCATCGAGCGGCGCCGCGTAGTTGTGGTTGGTGATGACATCCGCACCAACGCCGAGTTGGTCCTTCGGGACCTCGTAACCTTCCGGCGCAAACCAGTTGGCCCGCTCCCAGCCATAAACGGAGCCAAACACGCCGCCGAGCTTCTTCAGGCGGTCGTAGATCGGTGTCGTCTTCAGCGGACGGGCAGCCGCGCGCTCTTCATCCGGATAATGCATGGTGAAGACGTTGGCATAGGCTTCTTCGTTCTTGGCGATCAGGTAGCCTTCCGTCGCGTAGGGCCCGAAACGACGCGGATCGACGCCCATCAGGTCGACCGTCGGCTCGCCATCAACGATCCATTCGGCAAGCTGCCAGCCGGCCCCACCGGCGGCCGTGATACCGAAGGAATGGCCTTCGTTCAGCCAGAAGTTCTTGAGACCCGGTGCGGGTCCGACAATCGGGTTTCCGTCCGGCGTATAGGCGATCGCGCCATTATACACCTTCTTGATGCCCACTTCGCCGAAGGCCGGCACGCGTGCGATCGCTGTCTCGATATGCGGCATCAAGCGGTCCAGTTCTTCCTGGAACAGCTCATATTCGCTTTCGTCCGAAGGTCCGTCGACGTAGCACACGGGAGCGCCGACCTCATAAGGCCCAAGGATCAGGCCGCCTGCTTCTTCGCGCATGTACCATGCGCTATCGGATTCGCGCAGCACGCCCATCTCGGGCAGACCCTGCTTGCGGCGCTCCTGGATTGCCGGATGCGGCTCGGTGACGATGTACTGGTGCTCGACCGGTATGACCGGCACGTTGATGCCGACCATCTCGCCCGTCTTGCGCGCGAAGTTTCCGGTGCAGGAAATGACATGTTCGGCGGTGATTTCGCCCTTGTCGGTCATGACCTTCCAGAGCCCGTCAGGCTGCTGTTCGATGGCCATCACCGTCGTGTTGCGGTAGATCGTGGCGCCGCGGTCTCGCGCCCCCTTGGCGAGCGCCTGGGTGAGGTCCGCGGGCTGGATGTAGCCGTCGTCCGGATGCTGGATCGCGCCAAGCAGACCTTCCGTCTCACAAAGCGGCCAGATCTCCTTCACTTGGTCAGGCGTCAGGATGTTGACCTTGACACCGATCGTTTCGGCGATGCCGGCGTAATACATATATTCGTCCCAGCGGTCCTTGGTGCGCGCGAGACGGATGTTGGAGACTTTCGCAAAACCGACATTCATGCCGGTTTCCTGCTGCAGCTCCTCATAGAATCGCACCGAGTATTTATGAAGCTGGCCGACCGAATAAGACAGGTTGAAGAGCGGCAGGAGACCGGCGGCATGCCAGGTCGAGCCGGATGTCAGTTCCTTGCGCTCGATCAGGACGGCGTCGCTCCAGCCCTTCTTTGCCAGATGGTAAAGCGTCGATACGCCGACGACGCCGCCCCCGATCACGACGGCCCGTGCATGTGTCTTCATCGAATGAACCCCTCTTGGCCCTGCGGCCACACATAATCTTTGCCAGACTATGCAATTCCTCGAGACGGCTCAAACGCCTGTTTACGACATGCCGATCGTTCCCACGCGACTGTGTCGTTTCACAGCGTCACGCGCCGCCCCGAACGTCATCGTCCTCGACCAGTGCCGGCTTGGGCCGATGGATGACGATCTCCTGCTGCGGGAACGGCATTTCGATGCCTTCCTGCCGGAACCGCTTGAGGATGGCGATCCGCAGGTCGTTGCGGATCCGCATGCCCACGCCCATGTCGGCGAGGTGGAATCGCAATTCGAAATCAAGCGACGAGGCGCCGAACCGCAGGAACTCCACGTGTGGTTCCGGATTGCGCATGACCTCCGGGATCTCGGCAACTAGCTCCAGCAGCACGTCCATGACCTTCTGCGGGTCCGAATCGTAACTCACCGACACCGGGATCTCGGAGCGCTGCATGCGGTTGCGGTGGGTCCAGTTGCCGACCGGCGAGTTGATCAGTTCCGAGTTCGGCATGATGATCGACTGCATGCGCGAGGTTTCGATTTCCGTCGCGCGCACCGAGATTCGCTTCACCGTACCTTCCGTCGTGCCGGTGACGACGTAGTCGCCAACCTTGAACGGCCGCTCGACCAGCAGAATCAGCCCTGACACAAAGTTCGATACGATGTTCTGCAGGCCAAAACCGATACCGACCGAGAGGGCCGAGGCCACCAGCGCGAAGCTCGAGAGATTGATGCCCGCTGCCGACACGCCGATGATGATCGCCAGGCAGATCCCGAGATAGCCAATGCCGGTCTTGACCGAGTTTCTTACACCGACATCGACCTGGCTGCGGGCGAGCACATTGCCATCCACCCATTTCTGGACCCAGCGGGTGATGACGAAGCCAATGCCGAAGAGGACGATACCTCCGAAGATGCCGACAAGCGAAATCGACACGTTGCCGATGCGTATCTCGGTAAAGAAGCGGTAGATCCACGCCTCGATATCGGCGAACTGGAAGCCCCATGTCAGCAGGATCAGGGGCACGCCGAGGATCAGCGCGAAGGCATAGAAGCTGAGGCCGGCGGCAAGGCCTGCCTGATCAAGCGCAACCTCGCCAAACCGGTAGCGCTCGGCAAGCCTTCGCCCGGCCCCGGTATTGCGGAAGGCACCCTGCTTGGAGACCGCCTTGCCGGACAGGAAGCCGAGATAGATGAGCACGAAAACGGCGCCGGTGAGCACGACCTGCGTCGATGCAAACCGCGCCAGCCCCACGTAACCCGTCAGTACCGAGAGGATGAGCAGCCCACCGACGACCCGTAGCAGGATCGCGAAGAACCGCGGCCAGGGATGGCCGACATCGGTCACGTCGCTTTCGCCTTCACGAATGCGCGGCTTGATGAAGGAAATGGCGATGAGAATTGCACCAACGACCAGCGATGCGATCAGGCTCTTGACGATGGTGAGGACAAGTGGCGACCCCAGCGCCTCGCTGATCGCGGCGAGGAAGTAGTCGAGGCCGTTGACGATCGCCATCATCAGCACGGCCACCATCAGGAACCGCGCGCCGCGATCGGTGATGCGCACAAGCCGCCAATGCGGCTCATTGGGAGAAAGAATGCCGTTGCTGAGTTTCCAGACAAAGGAAACCAACCAGATGAAGCCAAAGAAGGTCGCAACGATGGAGGCAACGTCCGAACGGAGGACATTGAAGCCATCGAGGAACAGGTACGACGCCAAAAGAAAGGCGGCGATCGACGCCGTCTGGATAACCGTCGACCAGAAAGTCACCGACAAGCGCTTGATATAGGTCGGGTCCCCGCTGCCATTGCGCCTGATGAAGCGACCGAACAGCCTGTATCCCCCCGAGAGGAAAAGCAGGCCGGCGGCGATCGACAGCGCGATTGCACCCAGCAGCTGCCACTTCTTGAACTTCCAGACGAAGGTGAACCAACTGCCAAAGGTTGAGCCGAAATTTTTCACCTCCGTGACGAAGGCATTGCCGGCATCCGTGAACAGGCTGCCGGTCAGCTCGGTGTGGCGAAACAGGGTCTGGGTGAACAGCGAACGCCGGAGATTGGTGATGTAGGTCGCAAGCTGCGTTGCATTGTTTGCCAGCGCCGCTGCGTCGTCGCTGATGAGATTGAGCTGCGACTGCTCCGCAATCAGCTTCTGCCGTTCCTGCACGACAGCTGGCGCTTCTTCGGTCTGGCCTTCCTTGGGCGCCTCGCCGATTTGCTGCAGCCGTGCCTGGATCTGCTCGACGCGTGCCCGCATCGCGTCAGATGCGGCCCGCATCTGGCTGACGATGTTGTCGACCTCGACGCGCAATTCCGCCAGGCGCGCATCGTCCCTCGGAGCGCTATCGATGCGGTTGCGGAAGGCTTCAAGCTGGGTGCGGATGGCATCGACCTTGTCACGCATCTCCGCATTGATCGAGTCCACCGTCTCCTGGGCCTCGACCTGCTGCAGCGCTTGAGCGAATGCCGGGGCGCCCGGAAGCAGAGACGAGTGCAGGACCGCGAGAAGCAGCGCGAGAATGACGGCTCGCTGGTGCCAGCGGCTGCGGGAGTTCTGGTCGGGATGGAATCTACCCAAGGTCAAGCTCGTCCTTTGCTGGGAATCGACGGCCAGAAACTAGAGCGACTTCTGGGCGAAGAGAAGGAGGCGCCGAGGACCCGCAAACAGAATTGGAACAATTTGCGGAACCTGGAACATTCCGTCGCGTTCTCTGAGCGAAAGACAGCAACGGAGGTAAGGACCATGGAAGAAGCTGGTATCGGTTGGATCGCCGCCATCATCATCGGCGGCATCGCGGGTTGGCTCGCAGAGAAGTTCATGAAGAGCGACATGGGCGTCATCATGAACGTCATTCTCGGTATCGTTGGTGCGATCATCGCAAACGCGATTCTCGGCGTCTTCGGCATCGTGCTGGGCGGCTGGATCGGCTACCTGATCGCCGGCTTTATTGGTGCCTGCATCCTTATCGCCGTGGCACGAATGTTCCGGCGATAAAGCATCTCCCTCAGAAACCGGCGCCGGGCTTGGCTAGATAGTCGAGCTCGGCGTTCGTCGATTCTCGGCCGAGGATCGCGTTACGGTGCGGAAAGCGGCCGAATTCCCTGATCACTGCCCGGTGACGCTCGGCATAGTCCAGGTATTCCGCGTCCCCAAGCTTCGCAAACAGTTCAACGCAAAGGTCCTGATCCGCCAGGTCTTCGGAATGTTCGAACGGCAGGTAAAAGAACGCCCTCTCGTCGGGTGAAACCTGCTGGTCCGCTCCGGCTTCCAACGCAAGCCGAGCTTCCCGCAAGGCAATCCAGTCGGCGGCAAACGCGAGCGGCGTCCCGCGGAACATATTGCGGGAAAACTGGTCCAGCACCACAATCGCCGAAAGCCAATCCTGCGGATGCTTACGCCAGCCTTCGATCTCACCGCGAGCCAGGGATAGATGTGTATCGAGGAACCGTGTTCGCAGCGTCTCGTCTAGAGCCTCGTTCTTAACGAACCAGTCCTTGCGCGTCAGTTCCTTGAACCAGAAGGCATAGACTTCCGCGGCCGCATTGCTTTCAGAAACCATGGTCACTGCCTTTCCAGTTGAAGCGTGGCGAGGTCTTTTCCAAGCATGCGGCACAGCGCTTCCACCACCATGTTGTGATCCTCGCGCTGGGGCAGGCCCGACACCGTCACCGCGCCAAGGCACCCTACGCCGTTCACCTTCAGCGGAAAGCTTCCGCCATGGCTGGCGTAGTCTGCAGACGATAGACCATAGCGGCTCTCGAGCGTGTCATTCATGTGGGCGAGCTTTCGTCCAATCGCGTAGCTGGACTGGAAGAAGCGCAGCACGAGGTTGCGCTTGCGCCTCACCCAATGTTCGTTATCGGCAGTGGTGCCGGGCATCGCTAGGTAGAAGGCCGGCATCGAATGGAAGCGAACGTCGATTGCGACCGCGACGCCTTTTTCCAGCGCCATGTCACGCAACAGCATGCCAAGCTCGAAGGCCGTACCCAGGTCGAACTTGTCGAATACCAGCGCCTGTTCCTGTTCCTGGATCTTCGCGATATCGCGTTCCTCTGCCGCCGCCATGCTCTCTCCTTTCGGGCTGATCAAGGCGGCATTGATGGCGGCAATTGGAGGCCAAGTAAAGCAGTTCAGGTGCTGCGTGTCTCCGGCAGGTTAGTTACAGGAGGCGTCCGGCCTCGGCAGGGTCAGGTTGTCGGCGCTCGGGTTGCTGTTTGCCCTGGTGCCGGGCGGCTGGCAGTGATCCTCATGATCCACCGTGCCAGTCGTGCTGTTCGTCGCCATCGGATCGGAAACACCAGGAGGCGGTGTCACGGCGCTTCCCGCGGGGTCAGTTGCAGGCACTTGGGTTTCCGTGCCGGGTGCAACTGTCGTCGGTGCCTGGGCCAGCACAGGTGCCGCAGTGGCTGCAACGATTCCCACGACTGCGATCAACTTGCTCAACATGACGAACTCCTCCTTCATTTCCGGAAGAAGTCACGAGCCAGAGCTTCGGTTCCACCAGGGAAGATCAGGCGAGGAATTCGTGGATCGAGGCGAGCAAGGCCTCATGGGTGTAGGGCTTGCGGATAAAGATCGTATTGGCCGGAAGAAGCATCGGATCGAGGTGAACCACGCCGGAGGTGATGATGATCCGCACGCTCGGCCGCATAGCGCGGATCCGCTGCGCCAGTTGAATACCGTCCATGGAACCTGCCATGTTCACGTCGGTTACCACGATGTCGAGGTCACTGTGGTTTCGAAACAGCACCATGGCCTCGTCGGCATTGGCCGCTTCAAGAGCGGAGTGGCCAACGTTTTCAAGGGTATCAAGTGTGTCGAAGCGGATCAGCGGCTCATCTTCGACAATAAGGACGACGGCCTTCTGAGGCATTTTGTGCTCCTGGCTGGTCGGTAGTTTCGACGCCGCGCATATAGGACCATCACTAGCCGCGGCAAGCAAACTTTAGCCGGAGACATGACCAAACGAAGATCCGACCCGCGCAGATCAGCATCCGTCACCGGATGTCGTAAAATTTTATGTACCTTTCCGCAGACCTTGGGGCTAAGAGAGGTCATCTCAACTTTGTAAGCAATCCAGGCCATCAAAAATGGAAATTTTCACCGCCGCCGGCTTCGCGGCGCTTCTTCAAGTCATTGCCATCGATCTGGTGCTGGCAGGCGACAACGCGATCGTCATCGGCATGGCAGCCGCCGGTCTTCCTGCGGAGCTGCGCAAAAAGGCGATCCTTGTCGGTATCCTGGCAGCGACCGTGCTGCGTATCGGTTTTGCGACCGGCACCGCCTATCTGCTCGGGATTGTCGGGCTTCAGCTGGTGGGCGGCCTGCTGCTCGCATGGGTCTGCTGGAAGATGTGGCAGGAGCTGCGCGCGGCCGAAAACACCGCAGAACATGCCCCGACCGAGGAAAAAGCTGCAGAGCTCAACGTCAAGCAGAAGACGTTCGCCCAAGCCGCCATGCAGATCGTCATTGCCGACGTTTCCATGTCGCTCGACAACGTTCTGGCGGTTGCCGGCGCGGCACGCGAACACACGAGCGTCCTCATCATTGGCCTGATGCTGTCGATCGCGCTGATGGGCATCGCCGCCAACCTGGTGGCCAACATGCTGCACCGCTTCCGCTGGATCGCCTACGTGGGCCTTGCCGTCATCGTTTACGTCGCGGCGAACATGCTCTACCACGGCGCGATCGAGGTCCTGCCGCTCCTGCAGGGCAACATCGGCTAACGCCTTCACTGGAGGCGCCGTGTTTCTGGCACAAAGCGCCTCCAGATTGACCATGGTGGCCCTCTCCTTTAGAAGGCGCCATTCCATCCTCGGCAACCGATCCGGGATGGGTAAGCTTCGGAGCTCGACTGGATGGCGCCATTTCCGCGCAAGCAGCGGATAGTGTTGAAGCGCGAAAGGGCCTGGCCGCTCTCGCGATTGCCCATTCTTGCCGCGACCATCCTGATCGCGGCGTTCTTCGGTCTCCTCCCCAATGTCGTCAAGGACGGCTACTGGTCCCGCGGTGCGCAGGCATCGGACAAAGGGACCGACGTCCCTCACCTGACGAAGCGCGATCCGATTCGCGCTGTCGCGGCGGCTGATCGCAAGGACGTCTCCAGCCCTTACGGATCTGGCGATGGCGCGCTTCTGACGCCGGCCTGGTATGAACTGCCGACACTTTATGGCGATAGATCGGTTACGAGGCCGCGGCGGACGCTTCCGCTCGCTCCCTCCTACTGGCACGCAGCCCTTCCGCGCGCTCCGCCAGTGCAAGCGTAAGGCTTTTCGCATCTGACAGAATTTCCGCCTGCCGCTCAGTTTGAGACTTGTGCGGGCATAGCAGGACAAATCCATGAGAAACTCCCCCTGGCTGGTGACGACCTATCTTATCGTCATCCTGTTCGGCATCCTGGTGGCGCTGCCGAACGTCATCCCGCAGTCGACGCTCGACCGCCTGCCTTCCTGGCTGCCGCATAGCCGTGTATCGCTTGGTCTCGACCTTCGCGGCGGCTCGCATCTGGTACTTGAAGTCGACCGCACCGACCTGATCAACGAGCGGGTCCAGAGCCTGCTTCAGGATGCGCGTCGTGTACTGCGCGACAAGAATATCGGCACGAGCGCCATCCGTCGCGCCGGCGAAGCCGTCAGCATCACGCTACGCGATCCGGCACAACGCGACGCCGCTGTGACCGAACTCCAGACGCTCGCCAACCCCGTCGGCTTCGGCACGACCGTTGGCGGATCGGATCTTGCCATCACCACGCCGAGCGAGAACACCATCTCGATTGCGCAGACCGAAGCCGGCATCAACTCGCACATCACCGCCGCCGTCGAGCAGAGCCTTGAAATCATCCGCCAGCGTGTCGACCAGGTTGGTGTTGCAGAACCGACTATCCAGCGCGTCGGCTCCGACCGCGTCCTGGTCCAGCTTCCCGGCGAGCAGGATCCGTCCCGCCTTCGCCAACTCCTAGGCTCCACTGCAAAGATGAGCTTCCACCTGCTTGGCCAGGCGGGTGAACCGGGCGTCACCATGCTGTCTGACGAAGGTGGGAACCAGTATCCGGTGCTCGACCGCGTTGAACTTTCGGGCGACCGCCTCACCGACGCGCGCGCCGCGTTCGACCAGCAGACAAATGAGCCGGTCGTCAATTTCCGCTTCGATTCGGCTGGCGCAAACCGTTTCGCGCAGATCACCCAGCAGAACGTTGGCCGTCCTTTCGCCATCGTCCTCGACAACAAGGTCCTGAGTGCCCCGGTCATCCGCACGCCGATCACCGGCGGCTCGGGACAGATCTCCGGCGGCTTCTCTGTTCAGGAAGCCAACACGCTTTCCGCACTGCTGCGCGCTGGCGCGCTGCCGGCGAAGCTGACCGTCATCGAAGAACGTACCGTTGGTGCTGACCTCGGTTCCGACGCGATCGAGATGGGCATCTTCACCGGCCTCATCGGCTTTGCCCTCGTCGTCGCCTTCATGTTCTTCCTGTATGGCTTCTGGGGCATCCTCGCTAACCTGGCGCTGATGATCAACGTCATCCTGACCTTTGCGGGCCTGACATTGATCGGGTCTACACTGACATTGCCCGGCATCGCCGGTGTCGTGCTCGGCATCGGTCTTGCGGTGGACGCAAACGTCCTCATCAACGAGCGCATCAAGGAAGAAACCCGCAAGGGCAAGAGCGCTTTTGCCGCAATCGACGCCGGCTTCCAGCGCGCCTATGCGACGATCGTTGACAGTAACGTCACGAGCTTGATCGCCACCGTTCTGCTGTTCTGGTTCGGCTCCGGTCCGGTTCGCGGCTTTGCCGTTACCATGGGCCTTGGCATCATCATCTCGATGTTCACCGCCGTTTCGGTTGTGCGCGTCATGATGATCTTCATTGCCGCCCGCAAGAAGCTCAAGAAGATCGACATCAAGCCCTTGCTGCCGATCAACCTCGTTCCAGATGGCACGCGCATTCCCTTCATGAAGGGTCGCTTCGTCGGCATCACCGTCTCCGTGCTGCTTTCGATCGCGTCTGTCGTGCTGTTCTTCAAGCCGGGCCTCAACTATGGTGTCGACTTCCGCGGCGGTATCCAGCTCGAAGTCACGACGGCTCAGGACACCGATCTGGCAGCCTTCCGCTCCGGCCTCAGCGAGCTTGGCCTGGGTGAAGTTGCCTTGCAGGAATTCGGTGCAAAGAACCGCGTTCTGGTTCGCGTCGAGCGCCAGTCTGGTGGCGAGGAAGCGCAGACCGTTGCTGTCGAGAAGCTCAAGGCGGAGATCGTCAAGATCGACGAGACTGCCAGGGTTGAACGCACGGAAGTGGTTGGGCCGAAGGTCAGCGGCGAGCTTGCGGTCGCAGGCTTCCTGGCCCTCGCCCTCGCGTCGATCGCCATGACGATCTACATCTGGGCGCGGTTCGAATGGCCGTTCGCCGTGGGTGCAATCATCACGCTGATTCTCGACGTGACGAAAACCGTCGGCTTCTTTGCCATCACCGGCCTCGACTTCAACCTGACGGCGATTGCTGCCGTCCTGACGCTGGTCGGTTACTCGGTCAACGACAAGGTCGTGGTTTATGACCGGATGCGCGAAAACCTGCGCATCTACAAGAAGATGCCGCTGCGCGACGTGATCGACCTTTCGATCAACGAGACCCTGGCACGAAGCCTCTACACCTCGGCAACCGCCTTCCTCGCCATGCTGCCAATGGCGATCTGGGGCGGCAGCGCGGTGGAAAGCTTCGCGATTCCGATGGTCTTCGGTATCGCGGTTGCAGCCCTCTCGTCGGTCTTTATCGCAGCGCCGATCCTGCTGTTCCTCGGCGACTGGCGCACCCGCCACCAGAAGCAGGTGCAGGCCGCCGCCGAAGACGTCGAGCACGCGACCAAGGCCTGATTTTAGTAAAAAGAAAACACGAAGGGGCGGATGCAGATCCGCCCCTTTTCTTTAAGCGGAGAGCGGATGCTCGACTTCACCACCTATGTCGGTCTGTTCTCAGCAGCCTTTATCGCGGCCACCATCTTCCCGATGCAGTCGGAGGCGATCCTCGTCGGGCTGATCCTCAGCAACCGGTTCTCTGTGGTCCTGCTGGTGCTGGTCGCTTCCGTCGGCAATACCATGGGCGCGGCGGTCAACTGGCTCCTGGGGCGCGGTGTCGAACGTTACCGCGACAGCCGGTGGTTTCCGCTGAAACGTGACAAGCTCGAAAGAGCGCAGCGCTGGTACCACCGATATGGGAAGTGGTCGCTCCTGGTCAGTTGGATCCCTGTTGTCGGTGATGCCGTGACAGTGGCGGCGGGCGTCATGCGCGAACCGCTGCCGACCTTCCTCGTCCTCGTCTTCATCGGCAAGGCCTTGCGCTATACTGTCCTGGCGGCAGCGACGCTCAGCATGATCTGACCGCCGCCTCTCCTCTGCCCAAAAGCGCAAATGTCGTGGAACAACATGACGTTGTTCCCATTGATGGCATAAATGCGGCAGAGTTTGAGGAGGCATTATGGACAAGCGCGGGGCTCGGGAAGGCGAAAAGGATACGGAACTGCGCAGGGTGATTGGGCCGGGGCTCCTGCTGCTTTTCATCATCGGCGATATTCTTGGCACCGGGATTTATGCGCTGACCGGCCAGGTGGCGGCCGAAGTTGGTGGCGTCGTCTGGCTGCCGTTTCTGGTGGCATTCGTGGTCGCGATCCTGACCGCCTTCAGCTACCTTGAACTGGTCACGAAATATCCGCGTGCGGCGGGCGCGGCGCTCTACACCCACAAGGCCTTCAACATCCACTTCCTGACCTTCCTCGTTGCCTTCGCCGTCATGGCGTCCGGCATCACGTCAGCAGCGACCGCCTCGCGCGCCTTCGCCTCCAACTTCACAGCCTCGCTGGGACTGGAGATGGGCGCCTTGGGCGTGCCGCTGATTGCTGTAGCCTTCATCGCTCTGGTCGCGGCGATCAACTTCCGTGGCGTTGGTGAGAGCGTCAAGATGAACGTGCTGCTGACGGTCGTCGAACTTTCGGGCCTGCTGATCATCATCGGCATTGGCGCTTATGCTATCGCAGGCGGCCAGGGCGACGTATCGCGCACCTGGACTTTCTCGACGCCGGAAGGATCGGGCATGTTCTGGCCCGTTATCGCCGGCACCACCCTCGCCTTCTTTGCCATGGTGGGCTTCGAAGACTCGGTCAACATGGCTGAGGAGTCCAAGGAGCCGAGCAAGATATTCCCGAAGGTCCTGCTCAGCGGCCTGGCGATCACTGGCGTGATCTACGTGCTTGTCGCGATCTCGGCCATCACGTTGGTCCCGGCCGAGGAACTTAGTGAAGGTGAAACACCGCTTCTGAAGGTCATCCAGGCCGGGGCGCCCGGCTTCCCGATCAGCATCTTCGCGGTCATCACCATGTTCGCCGTCGCGAATTCTGCGCTCATCAACATGATGATGGCAAGCCGCCTGATCTACGGCATGAGCCGCGAAGGCGTGCTGCCCAGCGCCTTCGGCAAGGTGCATAGCGACCGCCGCACGCCGTATATCGCGATCGGCTTCACGTCCCTGCTGGCCGTGGTGCTGATCCTGTTTGCCGGGGGTGTTCCTGAGCTTGGCGGCACGACAGCCCTGCTGCTGCTTTGCGTCTTCACCATCGTCAATATTGCCGTGCTGATGCTGCGCAAGGACAAGGTGGGCCACAAGCATTTCAAGACGCCGACGATCATGCCCGTGCTTGGTGCGCTCAGCTGCGCATTCCTTGCCGGGCCCTGGGCCGGCCGGGACCCGGTGCAGTATGTGATCGGCGCATGCCTTCTCGGCCTTGGCGTCGTGCTCTGGCTTGCAACAGTCCGCTTCATGCGCACCGCTGCAGCAGGCGCTTAAGCGGCGGCGCGCAGGGTCATGCGGCCATCGCTGCCGATATCGAGCAGCACTTGCCGGTAGTCGACGATGCGGGAATGCTGGGTCTCCAGCGGATGGGTATGGGTGGCGGTAATGACCATGACGTCGGCACCCGCCGCCTCACCGGCACGGACACCAGCGAGCACGTCTTCGAAGACCAGCACATCTGACGGTGCCGCGTTGAGCCGCTTCGCACCCAGCAGGTAACCCTGAGGGTCAGGCTTGCCGATCGTGACGTCCTCCGCCGTCACCAGCATCGTCGGCTGCGGCAAGCCTGCCGCAGCAAGGCGCACCTTTGCCAGTTCGATCGGCGATGAGGTCACGATACCCCACTGCCCTTCCGGCAGTTGCGCGAGAAACTCGGCGGCACCTGGAAGCGCGACGACACCTTCGACATCCTCGATCTCGCCGCGAAGGATCTTTTCGGCTTCCACGACGGGATCAACACCCGGCAGGTTCAGCGCCGTAATGGTATCGATGCCGCGCTTGCCATGCATCGTCGGCAGGAACTTCTCGACATCAAGCCCCATCTCGGCGGCCCAGCGGCCCCAGACGCGTTCCGCTGACGCGAGAGAGTTGAGGATGGTGCCGTCCATGTCGAACAGGAAACCGGCATAAGACTTCGTGGGAATGATCGGAAGCAAGGCGAAACTCACAGTTTGGAAGATGCCGATTGCGTAGCGGGCAAGGCCGGAAGATGCAATCGCTCCGCTCGCTCACCGACGAGCAAATATGCGCTATGCGCAACATGATCTCATGCTCACGTAACGGAATTTATGCTCCGACTCGATACCAGATGTTATGGCCGTTGGGTTGAAGCAGTATGGGATGCAGGCCTGATGACACGCTGGGGACATGTTTATATTGCGGTACTGAGTGGTGTGGCCGCTGCACTGCATGTCGGCAAGGTACCTCCGGCGATCCCGCTGTTTCGCGCCGAACTCGGCATGGATCTGGTGACAGCCGGCTGGTTGATGGGCGTCGTCAGCGTGCTGGGCGCGGTCTGTGGCCTCGCGATTGGCCGCTTTACCGATCACCTCACGCATCGCAAGGCGATGATCTACGGTCTGGCGCTGCTTGTCATTGGCAGCTTCATCGGTGCCGCGACTCACATCGAGGCTGTGATCTTTGCAAGCCGGTTCCTGGAAAGCTTTGGGCTCATCGCCGTGTCGGTCGCGGCGCCCGGCTTCATCAACTCCTCCATCAAGGTCGAGGATCGGCAGGTAGCGCTCGGTTTGTGGGGCGTGTGGATGCCGGTGGGCGTTGCCGTGATGATGATGACCTCGCCGTTCCTCCTGCCGCTGTTCGGCTGGCAGGGGCTATGGGTCTTCGCAGGCCTCTTTAGCTTGGTTCCGATGGCCCTGCTGATCTTGGCGAAGGTGCCAGCAGGCGGTGCCGCCTCCCCTGCTTCCGGCTCGCTTCTGCAGGCAGTGAAACTCGTCGCCTCGCGCCGCGCCTCCTGGATCCTTGCCGGGATTTTCGCCGCCTATAGCGGGAGCTTCATGTCACTGTTCGGCTTCCTGCCGACGCTGCTTGTGGAAGAACTGCAGATCAGCCTCACCGCAGCATCCTTGATGACCGCCTTTGCCGTGCTGATGAACGGGGCGGGCAACATCATCGGCGGGATGCTTGCGCGCAAGGATGTGCCGCGCTGGCTCCTCATCGCGATACCGAGTGTGCTGCTCGGCGTGCTGTCCGTCGTGGTTTTCGCAAACGGTTATCCCGTCTGGCTGCGCTATGGCGCGTCGATCCTCTACGCAGTGAGCAGTGGCGCGATCCCGGCGACGATCATGGGCCTGCTGCCGGTCTACGCCCCGCGGCAGGATCTCGTCGGCACGTTCAGCGGCTTCGTGGTGCAGGGATCAAGTGTTGGCCAGGTCTTCGGCCCCATGTTTCTTGCGGCGATCGCCTCGGCCATGGGTTGGTCGGGTGCGCCGCTTTATATCGGAGCGATGGGCGCCATCGGCTTCGTGCTGGCGCTGTGCCTGCGTCATTCAGAACGCACCACCCGGTGACACTGCGTTAGCCCGCTCAGTAAGGCGAGCGGCATTCGCGGCGCGGACCACCGCCCGAAGGCTGGTAGCTGTTGTCCTCGACGCGATACGAGCGGTAGCGGTTGAAGCACCATTCCAGATGCGCACCAACGGTGGCGCTGTCGGCGTACTGCGGCTGCTGGTTATCCACAGGCTCATCGTAGCCGATGTCGATATTCGGATCCCGGACATACTCGTCCTGCGTCGGCGCAACGCTTTGCCGCTGCTGCGAGCGTTGGTTGCTGACAGTTGCGACGTTCTCGTTCGCCACTGACGTTGCTACTGACCCGGGTGATTTGCACTGCCGGCGAGGCCCGCCGCCGTAGGGCTGATAGGTATTGTCCTCGACACGGTATGAGCGGTAGCGGGCATAACACCACTGCGCTTGGGCAGAACTGATCATAGGCTGCTGCTGTTCTTCGATTGGGAGCATGTCGGCCGTATTGGCGACGTCCATGTCGGGCTGGACGGACGCCGTCGTGGTGGCGTCGATTGCGTTCGGCATCTGGTTGTTGTTTGCCGGGGCCGAGGCATTCTGAATGGCGGCAGCGTCGTTGTCGGTCGCAGCGGATGCAGTGTCTGTCGCGGCAGGCAAGGCCGGCTCAATCCGCTCGTAGGTCTGCTTGCTCGCGTCCACGGGTTTGGGCTTGGAGGTCCAAAGATCAGGCGTGTCCAGATTCGCAAACCTGTGCGGCTCCGGCTCTGCAATAACATTGGCGGTGATGATCACGCCGCTCAGGAAAACCATGACGACCAGGACTAGGCTCGCCAGAAGCATGAGTACAGGTTTCACAACCGCCTCCATCAACTACTTTTGGTCCAAATGCCGACTCACGGCAGGGAGTTCCCTTCAAAAGGCAGCACCCGCAGTCGTTCGATTCACATATCGTTACAGCGGGAACTTCGGTTTCCACCGGCCGGGAAAAGCCGCTTTCCAGGCGTCCCGCAAAAAATATTGCGGTGCATGCAAAAATCTTCCGTCGGCCGCTAGACAAGGTCGAATAACCCCTTTATACGGCCACTCACCGGCGGCGAGGACGCCTCGCAGAAGACGGTCTTGGGTGATTAGCTCAGTTGGTAGAGCAGCTGACTCTTAATCAGCGGGTCGTAGGTTCGAGCCCTACATCACCCACCATAAACCTCTTGATAATGTTGATAAAAATTTGAAACCGCAGGCGCTTAGAGCGCCAGCGTTCCTTCCGCAAGCTTGACCGCCTGGCCACCGATCCGAGCCTTGGCAATTGCCGCTTCCTTGACGTCGATATGCAGGTGAATGAAGGACGGTCTCCCCATCTCGATCCCCTGCTCTATCAGCACCGGATGATGGCCATCCGGGAGCGCATCGAAGTGATGGATGGCGCCAGCCAGAGCTGCGACGGCAGAACCCGTGGCAGGGTCTTCCGGTATGCCCATGTCTGGCGAAAACATCCGCGCGTGAAACTTCGCTTGGTGGTGCACGCCGCCGCGGCAATAGACGTAGGCCGACGCAAGCGAGCCTTCGACGAAGGGCGCGACCTTCTGCCAGAGATTGGAATCGAACTCCAGTTGCTGGACGGCCGCGAGGCTGTGCAGTGGAATCATCAGAAACGGCACGCCGGCGCTCCAGACGGAGGCAACGTGGTTTTCGAAGCCAATGTCCGACGCCTTGAGGCTGAAGGCATCCGCCAGCCCCTGGCGTTCGAATGCGAGGTTGATGCGGTAGGGCCGCTTCGGCAGATCGAACTCGGCAAAGCCCGCCTCGCCCGGCCTCAGCCGCACCGCGCACCGCACTGGCCCCACCGTTTCCTCCAGCACGCAGACGAGGTCGAGGTTCGCCGCTTGCCCCTCGTGACTACGCTCGGCCAGCGCCACGGCTGCACCAACGGTTGGATGGCCCGCGAAGGGCAGTTCCTTGCCGGGCGTGAAAATCCTCACCCGTGCCGCGTACGCGGGGTTCTCGGCGCCCTGAATGAACACCGTCTCCGACAGGTTCATCTCCTTGGCGATTGCCTGCATCATGTCGTCGGTCAGGCCGTCGCCGTCGAAGATCACCGCTAGCGGATTGCCGGAAAGCTTCTTGTCGGTGAACACATCATAGACGGCATAACGACGGGACAAAGTGCATCTCCTCCAAAGTGGCGATGACGCCAACCTGCCCGACCGTTTTTCGCGACGCAACCCCGTTCAGACGGGCGTCGATTGATCCCCGAAATACCAGTCGAGGATCGGCAACATTCCGACATGATAGTTCTGAGCCGCATGATCGGTTGAACGGATCGCCACAACGCCGGCGATCTCCTTGTCCTCCGCGACCGTCATGTGTTGCTCGATCTTCGCGACCATCGCCGCGGCCGTGAGGTTGAAGCGGTACAGCCGGAAAAGTGTAATGGCTCGCCTGATATGGCTGACGTGGAAGCCTGTGTCTGCCCGCGCGTCTTGCAGGTCGAGCCCCGTCTCCTCGAGAACCTCGCGCCGCATGTTGCGGTCGGCGTTGCAGATGCCATTGAACACGTCTTCGGCCTCGAAGGAGCCACAGGCAAAGTAAACAAGGCCTGCATTGGCCGTATGCGCTCCCATCTTGATCGCGATGAGCGCTCCGTCGGATGATTGCAGGACCGGATAGGCGTGGATGTGGATCGCACCCTGCCGCTCCGGTTGCTTCCTCCACCAGAGGAAGGCGCGGTAAGGCACGATATGCCCTTGAGCGATGATACGATCCTCTGTCCTTGCGGTGGAGTGGTAGAGAACCATGCGACCGTCGAAGAGCGCCGGATTGGCGGCAAGTTCCTTATGCCAGTTGCCGTCGATCGCCGCGCGGTTGGCGAGAAAAAGCGGGTGGTCATCCTCGCGGACACGCAGTTCTACGTCAGAGACATCGAACACCGTCTTCTCGTTCGGCCAGTCGTCAAAGTGTTCGTGCAGTTCAAGCGTCATGGTAGATCCAGTGTCATCACCAGGGGGCAGTGGTCGGAGGCCTTGGGTCTGTCCCATCCGACACGCGGAAAGCGCTCCACCTCCTGTCCCGGCGGGAACACGGTGCGGTATGGTTGACCGCCGCGGATAATGCTTGGCACGCTCTTCGGGTTGGCAGCGGCAAGTGCGGGCGAAAGCCATATGTAATCCAGCTGGCACAGATGCTGCTCTTCCGGCCCGCGCGCATGATAGAGCGTCCAGCGGTCAAGAACGTCCCGAGCCATGATCGGGTTGATGGCAAAACCATCATGGCTGAAGACATCGAGCGCGCTCGTCTCCTCGCGGCGAGGCTCGAAACGGTAACCGTCGCGGGCATTGCCGATCACCTGGACCTTCTCCTGGTAGTCGTTCATGTCGCCGCAGATCGCGAAGTTATGCTTCGCCGTCTCGCCCTTCCCGAACCGTTTTTCGATGATGTTGCGTACGGCCCTCGTCTCGGCGGTGCGAACCGCCATGGTGCCGGTCCGCCCGTCCTTGTTCTCTCGCGCATTGCCCATCGATTTGAAATGCACGATGTAGATCGTCAGCGGCCTGCCGCCGATCTTCAGTTCCAGTTCAAGGCAGTCGCGCTTGAAGATGCGGTCATGCGGCTGGTTGGTAAGCGCCAGTTCATCGTTGAAGAGATCGAGATCCTCATAGGTGACAGTGGCGTGGCTGTTGACCCTCACGACCTCTATTGGCTCGCCGTCGTGGGTTTCCTGACGCAGCAACACCGCCACGTCGATGCCGCGGCTATCGTTTCCCTCGACAAGATATTTCTGGCGGTAGCCGGTGCCCATCATACGATACAGGTAGCCATACTCGAAGGCCTCCAGCGCCGGCATGTCGTCGACCTCCTGCAGGCAGAGGATATCTGCGTTCGCCTGGGCTATGGCCAGAGCCGAAAGCTGCCGGTTGTCGTCGGTTTCGGCGATCACCGGGCCTGCTCCAGTTGCTGGTAGAGCGCCTTGTCCTGCACGTCATAAAGCTGCAGCACACGATCCTGCCGCAGGCGGTTACGCCAGCCGGAAAAATCGAATCGTGTCATGAGATTTTCGATATTGAAGGTACCCAGCCTCAGCGGCATCCGTCATGTCCTATTGCTGTTCGCAACAGCATAACTGGAGCAGAGGGAGCGGGCTACAATCTCCAACCGGAATGAATGACGACAGAAACTTGGTCGCCGACCTTGGCCGGGGTGCGCGAAAAGGCCCGCAGCATCTGGCCGTCGGCAAGGGTCAAGCGAAGCGCGTAACGCTCTCCCTCGAACAGGGCTGAACTCACCGTCGCGGGCAAACCGTCGGCCGAGATCACGACGTCCTGCGGACGCACGAGAACTTCAGCGGTCGTCATTCCCCGTTCTTCGTACAACGCCTTCAACGCCGCCCAGTCGAGCTGGCGCTGGTCACCCGGTGATGACGCAAGCGTCAGGATTGCGCCCTGCCCGACAAGGCTGCCCACAAGGCGTCCTTCCGGGCGCGCATAAAGATCCTCAGGCGTTGCCATCTGCAGCAACCGGCCTTCCGACATCACGGCGACGTCCGTGGCGAGCGCCATCGCCTCCGCCTGGTCATGCGTCACATAGATCATCGTGGCGCCAGAACGGGCGTGGAATTCGCGGAATGTTTCTTCCATCTCCTGCCGCAGGTGACGGTCGAGGTTGGCGAGCGGTTCGTCCAGCAAGACAACGTCCGGCTCGGTGACGAGGCACCGTGCCAATGCCACGCGTTGCCGCTGCCCACCGGAAAGATCGGCCGGGCGACGATCCGCGTAGGCTTCGAGACGAACCGCCGAGAGTGCCTCCAGTACCTTCGCCTGTCGCTTGGCGCTCGAGACGCCGCGCACCTTTAGCGGGTAACCGACGTTCTCTGCCACGCTCATGTGCGGCCACAGCGCGTAGGACTGGAACACCATCGCCATGTTGCGATGTTCTGGCGGTACCATCTCGCTGGCATCTGCCAGCACGCGCTCGCCAAGCAGGATCGATCCGTCTGTCGGCTGCTCGAAGCCGGCAATCATGCGCAAAACGGTTGTCTTGCCGCAGCCGGAGGGACCGAGCAGCGCCAGAAAGCCGCCCTCTCGCACCGTAAGCGACAGATCGCGCACGGCTGCCGTGCCACCCAGGTGGAAGGTCTTCGACAGATGATTGAGGATCAGCTTCGCCATGGCACCACACCTTTGGGCAGTCGATTTGCCATCGTCTCCAGCACCAGCATCATGGCGACCACCATGAGCACGACGAGGACCGAAAGCGCGGACGCAAGATTAAAACTGCCACTGTCGTCGAGGTTATAAATCGCTACACCAAGCGTCTGCGTGCCAGCCGACCAGAGAAGGGCCGAGACCGTCAGTTCGTTGCAAGCGATCAGAAAAACGAGGATCACGGAGGCGCCAGCCGCCGGCGCGATCAGTGGCACGATAATGTCGGTGAGGCGGCGACAAAAATCTGCACCGGCAAGCCGGGCGGCTTCCTCGAGCGACGGGTCAATCTGTCGGAAGGCGCTGACGACCGGTTTCAGGCTGACTGCGAAGAAGCTGGAGAAATAGGCAATCAGGATGATCCAGGTCGTCCCGTAGAGCGAGATCCCGATGATCGGCAGCGGCGCGGCGAAGAGCAGGATCAGGGCGACGGCGAGCACAATGCCCGGCAGCGCATAGGGGATCTCTGCAAGAGCCGCCAGAACGGGAGCCAGCCTGCTGCCACTGCGGACCAGGAAGTAGCCGGTGAGCACTGTCACCACCAGGAGACCGAAGGCTGTTGCGAGGGACAGGGAAATGGAGTTCGTGAAGGCGGTGCGGGTAATCGACTGGCGGAAGAGGATCTCTTCGTAGGCATGCAGGGTCGCGGTGGACAGGTTCAGCGGCACGCCATAGGCGGGCGCCAACGAACTTGCCACAAGCGCGGTCACCGGCATGACAAGGATCACCACAATCGTCAGCCAAAGGCCGAGTTCGGCAAACCAGCGCCATCCGTTCATGCGAAACACTGCCGCCTGCCCGGTGAGACCAATGACGCGATAGTCCCGGCCGCGCAGCACCCTTCCCTCGACCGCCAGACCGATGATCGAAAGGATGCCGATCATTGCCGACAGCACCGACACCTCGCCAAAGGTACCGGAGTTAAACGTCGCGAACTTGGTGTAGATCAGCGTCGGCAGCGTGTAGATCGACGCCGGGATGCCGAGGATCGCGGGAATGCCGAAATTCCCGACGCAGGACACAAAGGCGATCGCCGCTCCAGCCGCCAGTCCCGGCAGAGACAGAGGCAGGATGATATCCTTCATCACCTGCCAGGATGATGCACCTGACAGCCGTGCGGCCTCGATGCCATCACGCGGCAGGGCAAGCAGGCCTGCACGCAGCGACAGGAAGACCAGCGGTGCGTTCTGCACACCGAACAGCAACGCGATACCGCCAATCGAATAGAGCGGCTGCGGCGAGCCAAGCGGCGGCGCGAGGCCGAGCGCCTTCAGCAGCGTGCTCGAGGGGCCCGTCATGCCGATCCACGACAGCGCCGTCACCTGCGGGGGGATCATCGTCGGCAGCATGAACAGGAAACCGAGCGCAGCCTTTCCACGAATGTCGAACAGGGTCAGCAGCAGCGCGAAGGCGCCGCCCAGGATTACGGCGGCGACCATGCCCCAGAACGAGGTGACCAGCGTGTCGTAAAGCGCGTGCCACACCACCGCATCGGTCAGCAAGTCGCCCATGCGGCCCTGCAACGCGGAACTGATGCCCGTTACGGCAAGCCTTGCCAGCGGCAGCACGCTCAGGAGACATATTACGGTAAGGACAAAAGGAAACAGCCAGCGCGGCTGGCTGTTTCCACGATTCTGCACTCGCATCATCAGGCGCTTATATCAGCCTTTGAGACCGAAGATATCGGCGAAGGTCTTCAGGTCCTTTTCCGAGCTCTTCAGCGCTTCGGCGGCGTCGATCGGCAGCACCTTGATCTGGTCACGGGAGGGATAACCTGCGGGCAGGTCAATGCCGTTGCGGGCGGGAATATAGCCCAGCTTGACGGCTGTCTTCTGCCCGTCTTCCGAAAGGAGATAGTCGATGAACTTCTTTGCGTCGTCCGCGTGCTTCGTGGATGACAGGATGGCCGCCGGCTCCGTGACCGCCGAGACCCCTTCTGTCGGGAAAACGAACTCGATCGGTGCACCCTTGGCCTTCTCGCGGATCGGCATGTAGTCGACCACGACGCCATAGGCTTTCTCGCCAGTCGCAACAGCCTTCAGCACGCCGCCATTGCCACCTGCAGCAACCGCACCGTTTTCCTTCAGGTTCTTGTAGTAGTCCCAGCCGAGCTCGGAGACGCCAGCCAGCGTCTGTGCGTGAATGAGCGCCGCGCCGGATGCGAGCGGGCTTGGCATGGTGACAAGTCCCTTGGCCTCGGGCTTGGCGAGGTCCGCCCAGCTGGTCGGCTTCATCCCCGCCTGCGTGTTGTACATGATGCCGGTGGTGATCAGCTTGGTGGAATGATAATAGCCCTCGGCATCATAAAGAGCTGCATCATAGTACACCGCTTCCGGTGATTTATAGGCCAGCAGCTGACCCGCCTGCTTCAGACGCTCCAGCGTCACCGTATCCGCGATCAGCAGCACGTCAGCCACCGGATTGCCCGCCTGGATCTCGGCATTCAGCTTTGCCATGATCTGCGGCGTTCCATCGCGCACCCACTGGACATCGATGCCCGGATTGGCAGCCTTGAACCCATCGATGGTTGCCTGGGCATCCTCGTTCGGCTGGCTGGTATAGACCACAAGGTCAGTTGCGTTCGCACCTGACATCAATCCAAAGGCAACAAGGGCAGTAAACGCGGAAAGAAGCTTCGTCATCGAGGGGTCCCTGGTAAATTCAAGCGGACCATAACCATCCTTGCTTGACAGGCATATGACAAGCTCACCCAACACCCTTATTTTCAAGGGAATGCAAATGAAGCTCGCCGAACGCCTGTCGGCACCACCAGACCTGCCGCGCGACGGCGGCAGGTCTCGCAGGTCGTTTGTTACGCTGCGGCGGGAAGCGCGTTAGCAATCAGGCGGCCAAGCCGCTTGATGCCTTCCTCGATCATCGCGTCATCGGCGCAGGAGAAGCTCATGCGCAGCGTATTGGCATTGCTGCCGTCCGCGTAGAAAGCCTTGCCCGGGACGAAGGCGACGCGCTCGGTTGCGATCGATTTTGCCAGCAGTTCTGCGCCATCCAGCCCTTCCGGCAGTGTGACCCAAACAAACATGCCGCCTTCCGGGCGTGTCCAGGTGGCCGCCTTCGGCATGTACTTATCCATGGCAGCGAGCATCACGTCACGGCGGCGGCTGTATACGGCGCGGATCTTCGCGACCTGGGCATCGAAGCCACGCGACGCGACATGTTCGATGGCGATCTGGTTGATCGTCGACGAATGAAGGTCGGCCGCCTGCTTCATCAGCACCAGCTTGCGGATGACCGGCATGGAAGCGATCACGAAACCGACGCGAAGGCCCGGCGCCAACGTCTTGGAAAAGCTGCCGCTATAGATGGTCCGCGTGTTCTCGATCCCGCCATTGCGGGCGATGTCCAGCGCCATGATGGGCGCGACCGCTTCGCCATCATAACGCAGGTGCTGATAGGCCGCGTCTTCGAGGATGGCGATGTCGAGCTCGTCTGCGAGCTGGAGCAGCTTCTGGCGGCCTGCGAGATCAACCGTCTCGCCGGTCGGGTTGGAGAAGTCGGAGGAAAGGTAGGCGAACTTGACGCTGCCGCCTGCCTTTGCCGCGGTCTCACGATAAGCTTCCGGCGTACGGTTGCCGTTCAGCGACAGCTTGTCGTAGGTCGGCTCGTAGGCGTTGAAGGCCGAAAGCGCGCCGAGATAGGTCGGCCAGGTGACGAGGGCGGTATCCTTCGGCGACAGGAACAGCTTGCCGAGATAATCGAGCGCCTGCTGTGAGCCGGAGGTGATGAAGACGTTGTCCGCGGTGCAGTCGATGCCAATCTTGGCGACCTCGGCGACGATCCACTCGCGCAATGGCTTGTAGCCTTCGCTGACCGAGTACTGCAGTGCCGAACCAACCTGCCCGCTGGAGAAGATGTCGGCATAAGCTTCCTTGAAAGCCTCGTCCGGGAAGAGCGCCGGGTCCGGAATGCCGCCGGCAAAGGAAATAATGTCAGGCTGATCGAGCAGCTTCAGGAGCTCGCGTATCTCCGATGCCTTCATGCGGCTGGAGCGTGAGGCGAAGATTTGTTCCCAATCGAGCATCGGATGTTTCCTCATATTTCAATTTGTTATGCGGATACATTACAGAAACATCGACAGGTCAGCAATACTGACCTATCGCGCCGCGGAGCAAAATTTTTGCTGCTTTTGCTCCCGCGGCCTGGTCACAAAAAACCACGGCCGAAGCTCTCGCTCCAGCCGTGGTCCTTATCATACTTCAGAAGCTTAGTTGACGGCCTTGTCGACCAGCTTGTTCTTGCCGATCCAAGGCATCATGCCGCGCAGCTTTGCGCCAACTTCTTCGATCTGGTGGCTGTCGTTGTTGCGACGAATGCCCTTGAAGCGAGCCATGCCCGAACGGTACTCCTGCATCCACTCGGAGGTGAAGCGGCCGGTCTGGATGTCCTTCAGCACGCGCTTCATCTCGGCCTTGGTTTCTTCCGTGATGATGCGGGGACCGGTGACGTATTCGCCCCACTCTGCCGTGTTGGAGATCGAGTAGTTCATGTTGGCGATACCGCCTTCATAGATCAGGTCGACGATCAGCTTAACTTCATGCAGGCACTCGAAATATGCCATCTCCGGTGCGTAGCCGGCTTCAACCAGCGTTTCGAAACCAGCGCGGATGAGCTCGACGAGACCGCCGCAGAGAACGACCTGTTCGCCGAAGAGGTCGGTTTCGCACTCTTCCTTGAAGTTGGTTTCGATGATGCCCGAACGACCGCCGCCAACGCCACAAGCGTAGGAGAGAGCGAGTTCAAGCGCGTTGCCGGAAGCGTTCTGGTGAACGGCCACGAGGCAGGGAACGCCGCCGCCCTTCTGGTATTCGCCACGAACCGTGTGGCCCGGGCCCTTCGGCGCGATCATGACTACGTCGACCGATGCCTTGGGCTCGATCAGGCCGAAGTGAACGTTGAGGCCGTGAGCGAAAGCGATAGCAGCGCCGTCGCGGATGTTGGCAGCGATCTCATCCTTGTAGATGTCAGCCTGCAGTTCGTCCGGTGTCGCCATCATCATCAGGTCTGCCCACTTGGCAGCTTCGGCAACGGTCATGACCTTGAAGCCGTCGGCTTCTGCCTTCTTGGCAGTCTGCGAGCCGGCCTTGAGCGCGATCACCACGTTCTTGGCGCCCGAGTCCTTGAGGTTCAGCGCGTGCGCGCGACCCTGCGAGCCATAGCCAATGATGGCAACGTTTTTCGACTTGATCAGATTGAGATCGGCGTCACGATCGTAATAAACGCGCATCTTAAGATCCTTCCCTATGCGTGTGTGTGTTTGGTTCTTGGTTTAGCGTCCAGCCGAGGCGCGTTGCGCATCAGCAGATTGGTTATGCGTGCCATGCAGCACCAGGAAGGCATCAACCGCCTTCTGGGCTTGCCGCGCATTGTCCTTGAGGCCAGGTTCGCCGATCAGCATGCGCACATGCAGGTCGGAAACGATCAGCCCGTAAAGCGTGTGATAGGCGGCATCGGCATTATCGAAGCGCAGCAGCCCTGCCCGCTTCCCCTGGTCCATGAGGGCCATGGCGCGGCGATCGATCTGCCGGCGCCCATGCTCAAGCAGCAGCTTGCCGAGCTTTGAGCCTTCGCGATGCGACTGGCCGATCGCCAAGCGGTTCAGCGCCAGCGAGACATCGCCGGACAGGACTTCAAGAAGGTCGCGAGCAAAAAGCTCCAGGTGGTCTCGCAGAAGCGGCGCCGTCAGCCGTTCGCCGGACCGCTCTTGGGTGCGGACCTTGGAGGCCTGATAGGCGATCATGGCGGCAAGCAGGCCTTCACGATCGCCGAACCACTTGTAGAGGCTTTCCTTGGAGCAGTTGGCGGCACGCGCCAAGCCAGATGTCGTCAGCGCCTTTTCACCACCCTCTACAAGCAACCGAAGTGCCTGCTCCAGAACCTCGTTCTGCCGCGGCGAAAATTCGGGCATGTCACTCGTCTCGGGTCTCACTGCTCAACTCTCAGGCTCAAATTCTTCACGTACCGTACCGTACGGTTCCGTTCCTATAGCCGATCCAGCGCCATCGTCAAGCGGTCACGAACGCCCTATCGCTTTTTTCGATTCCGCTTATGATCAACCCCATCCATGGAGGGGAAAACATCTTGAAAAACGTCATGATCCTGTTGGCGGCGGCCACGCTCGCCGCCCTGCCTTCACTTGCCCAGGCGGCCGAGACCCGCTGCGGCTGGATTTCCAACCCGACGCCGCGCAACTGGTGGCTCGATGACCGCGACAAGACTTGGGTGATCATGACACAGGGGCCGGATGACCAGGAGCCGGAGGGAATGGACCTGATCCCGGACATCTCGGAGAAGGAGTATGTCAGGACAAACGGGAACTATGGTTATGCCTGCGCTTGCCTCTCTGTCGAAACAGACGGCGACGAACGTATCACCAGCATCATCTCGTTCAGGCAGCTCAAGCTGTCGCAGTGCCGCAACGACAAGGCGCTGAAGTTCAAAGGCTGAAGGGCGCGCTGCCTATCGGTTACGCTGGGTCAGGACGCTCAACACCACACCCGCGGCCGCCTCTCCGGATGGCACAGGAACCTGCAGCCGTTGCCACGTGAGCTCGAAACCCTCCATCGTCGCCCGGCGCTGCAGTGTGTCGGAGGAAAGTCGCTCGGCCCAACGGCAGAGGCTCGCCGGTCGCACGACTTCGTTAATATATTCCGGAACGACCGGGTAGTCGGTGATGAGGTTCGGGAGCGCGCCGGTCCAGATCTTGATCCGCTTCGACATCAGAGTGATCAGCCAGTCGGCCTTATAGGCGGAAACGACCGGAACGTTTGACAGCGCCAGTTCTAGGATGACGGTGCCCGAGGCTGCAATTGCAGCATCAGCTTTGGCAAAGGCATCCCATTTTGCGTCGGTGGTGACCGTTATCTCGGCGTTGAGGCCAAGCTCCGCCGCGAGCGAGCGAACCAGAGCCTCCTGGCGGGTCACCGTGGGCAGGAGGAACCGCGTCGGACCATTGCGCTCCGCAAACTGACGCGCCGCCTCAGCGAAGACCGGCAGCAGCGCCCTGATCTCCCCGGACCGCGAGCCCGGCAGCAGAAGAATCGTTTTTTGCTCGCCTTCCAGGGGAAGCGGACGTTCTGCCCGAAGACCGCGAACCTTCAGCACGGCAGGATCATCCGTCAAACGATGGCCGACAAACGTGGTGGGCGGACCACCGAGCCGCTGCATCGCTTCCGGCTCGAAAGGCAGCACAGCCAAGACATGGTCGACGTAATCGAGCATCGCCTTGGCACGATACTCCTTCCACGCCCAGACGCTGGGGCAGACATAGTCGATGATCGGCAAGTCAGGCAGCGCCTCGCGCACCTTCTTCGCGACGCGGTGCGTAAAATCGGGGCTGTCGATGATCACGAGCACATCAGGCTTTGCAGCGACAAGCGCCGCAGCCGTCTGGTTGATGCGCTTGATCAGGTTCGGCAGGCGCGCGAGGACCTGGGTGAGACCCATGATCGACAGCTCGGAGAAGTCGAACAGGGATTTCAGCCCCTGCGCCTGCAGAGCCTCTCCACCGACGCCGACCAGTTCGATCTCATCCCCCCGGGCCGCCTTGAGTGCGGCAACAAGATTTCCACCAAGCAGGTCGCCGGAGACCTCGCCGGCCACGACGCCAATTTTCAATGGTTCGGTCATGACAAGCCTCCGTCCGGCAACCCCATGTCGATGCCGCAAATGAAGATCCCGGCCTCGTTTGCGGCTGCGACCATCTTGTCTTCCTCAAGCACGAGCGCGCGTCCTGCCTCGACGGCGATGCCAGCCAGACCCGCGCGCACCGCATTTTCGACCGTCGAGGGTCCGATCGATGGAAGGTCGGCCCGCATGTCCTGCTGGGGTTTGCAGAGCTTCACGAGAACGCCTTTGCGGCGCGCGGATATCCGTCCCTCTGCACGCAGCACTGCCACCCGGTGCAGCATCTGGTCGGTGCCTTCGACCCCTTCAAGGGCAACAACGCGACCGCCGATGCTGACCGCACCTTGCCCGATATCGAGTTCACCGAGCTTGGTTGCGGCCTCGGCCGCCTTCGTCACGTCACGCAGATCATCGTCACTCGGTTGATGGATGCCGAGCGCGCCGACGCGGGCAAGCAGCGCTGGCGCAATCTCGTGTGCGCCCACTACGGTACATCCCTGCGCCTCGATGATGCCTATCGCCGCCTGCAGAAGCGCATCGTCTCCGCCCGAGATCAGCGTGCCGACCAGCGACGGAAGCTGGCGCAGCGCCTTCCAGTTCGGGCGGATATCGCGCCAGTCCGGCCGGCGTTTCACCGCACCCGACAGGACGACCCGGTTGATCCCATGTTGGCGAAAGATGCTGGCGAAGCCGGCTATATCGGCAATGCTTGCGGTGACGGTCTCGAAGCCTTCGAAGGCCTGAGCCGCTTCATCTCGAAGCCGGATCATCAGCGGCTCGTTACCCGCATCGCGCGCTGCCTGCGCCAGGTAGATCGGCAGGAAACCGTCTCCAGCGATGATGGCGAGCCGGCCCGCCGCAGGAGATCGCTGCTGATCGGCCACAGCCGATCAGCTCTTGTTACGGAAGGGCGACGAGATTGCCCGGTCGCTTGCGGCAGCGATGAAGTCGAGGATTTCCATGACTTCCTTGCTATCGGCATATTCATCGCGAATGGCGGCTGCGTTGGCGCGGATATTCCCCTCGCCTTCGAAGATTGCCTTGTACGCGCGGCGGACAACGTGGATCGTAGAACGTTCGATGCCGGCGCGGCTCATGCCGACGACGTTCAGTCCGCCCAGCACACCAGGGTTGCCGTTCAGCATTCCATACGGGATCACGTCATAATTGACCGCAGACAGTCCGCCGATGAAGGCCTGACGGCCGATTCGCGTGAACTGATGCACGGCACATCCGCCGCCCAAGATGGCACGATCGGCAACATGGACGTGACCCGCGAGCATGACGTTGTTCGACATGATGATGTCACTGCCCAGTTGGCAGTCATGCGCCACGTGCGAATTGGCAAGAAACAGGCAGTTGCTGCCGACGACCGTCTTGCCGCCACCACCGACGGTGCCGCAGTTCATCGTAACGCCTTCCCGGATCGTGCAGTTATCGCCGATTGTTAGTGACGATTCCTCACCTGCCTCATGAAGGCTTTGGGAGACGCCACCAATGACCGCCATCGGAAAGATCTGGCAGTTGCTGCCGATTTCCGTCTTCCCCGTCACGACCGCGTGCGAGTGCAGCTTCGTGCCATCCTTCAGGACAACGCGCGGGCCCACATGCGCAAACGGACCCACGACGACGTTCTCGCCAAGGATAGCGCCGTCCTCGACCACCGCCATAGGGTGGATCTGCGCACTCGCTGCGATCCCGCTCATTCCTCGCCCTTGCGCATCATTGCACCGATATCTGCCTCAGCCACCAGCGCGCCATCTACCTTGGCGTCGCAATGGAACTTCCAGATGTTGCCGCGCTGCTTCAGCTTGGTGACATGGTACTCCACCCGGTCACCGGGAACCACCGGTTTGCGGAAACGGGCGTTATCGATCGTCATGAAATAGACGAGATGGCCGCCCTCGCCGTCCTTGCGCGCGCAGATCGCGCCAGCCGTCTGGGCCATGCCTTCGACCAGAAGCACGCCCGGCATGATCGGACGGTCCGGGAAATGGCCGGCGAAATGCGGCTCGCTTGCCGTCACGTTCTTGATGCCGATCGCCGAGTTGTCGCCGTCGATATCAATGATCTTGTCGACCAGAAGAAACGGGTAGCGATGGGGCAGCAGCTTCATGATTTCCTGAATATCGGCCGCACCGAGTTCCGGCTTGGTCTCTTCAGTCATTGTTCTTCTCTCCTTTACGCTTCGCCCGTTCATCAGACTGGGCCATCTTCTCGGCCATCTCCCGCAGGAAGTCCTTGATCGGCCGGGCCGGCACACCGCCATAAACCGCGCCGGCCGGCACGCTCGCGACGACACCGCTGAACGCTGCGATCTGTACCCCGTCGTTGATGGTGATATGGCCATTGATGGCGGCCGCACCGCCAATCAGCACGCCGTTGCCGATCGTTGTCGACCCGGCGATGCCGACACCCGACGCGATGCCGCAATGACGGCCAATGCGGACGTTGTGGGCAACCTGCACCTGGTTGTCGATCTTCGTACCTTCGCCGATGACAGTGTCATCCATCGCGCCACGGTCGATGGTCGTGTTCGCGCCGATCTCGACATTGTCCTGGACGATGACGCGGCCGACCTGGACGATCTTCAGCATACCGCGTGGTCCGGGCGCGAAGCCGAAACCATCCTGCCCGAGCCGTGCGCCGTTATGGATGATGACGTTGTTGCCAACCAGGGAAGCGACAATGCTGGCGCCTGCTGCGATTGTGCAATCGCGGCCAATCTTGACATCCGCGCCGATTACGCTGCCGGCCCCAATGCGAGTGCCGCTGCCGATCTCGGCGCGTGCGCCGATAACAGCCATCGGCTCAACCTGAACATCCGCTTCCAGCTTGGCTGTGGGGTCGATGAAGGCCGCCGGAGAGATTCCTCCAGTCGAAGTCACCGGAGACGGGCGCATCGCGATCGGGTGCAGGAAAGCACCGGCCATCGCGAAGGCCGCATGCGGCATCTTGCTGACGAGGACCGCAATGCCTTCCGGCACAACACTCTGGAGCGCAGCATCGCAGATGATCGCGGAAGCCTTGCAGGTCGCCAGTTCGTCGCGGCTCTTGCGGGAAATGATGTAGCAGATCTGCCCTTCAACCGCCCGAGCGACAGGCGCAACCGAACGGATGATGCGATCACCTGCGGACGGATCAAGCAGATCGGCCCCAAGATGGGCGGCCAGCTCTCGCAGGCTCACGCCACCATGGGGCGGAAAAAATTCATTATGGTCCATAAGCCAGGCTCCGGAGCGGATTTCCGCCCGACGAGCGGGCGGAAACGATCAGAACTGGTTCGCCATGCTGAACCGGAATTCCTGGGTCTCGTCGAAGTCTTCCTTCACCACAGGATGCGCATAGTCGAAGCGGATGTTGCCGAACGGCGAGGCCCACATGATGCCCGCACCGACCGATGCACGCCAGGTCATGTCGGTGCCCTGCGCCGTGCTGGTGCCGAGATCGACCTTGTTGCCATAGAGCGTACCGGCGTCAGCAAAGACTGCAGCGCGGAGCCCGAAGTCTTCCGGAATTGCCGGCATCGGCATCGTCATTTCAGCCGATGCGGTGAAGTAGGTCGTGCCGCCAAGCGGATCGCCGTGATCAACCGTGCGCGGACCGATACCGTCGTTTTCGAAGCCACGAACCTGACGACCACCCAGCGTGAACTGGTCGAAGACGCGCAGGCGGTCACCCGTTGCGAAGACATGGCCGGCGCCGATCGCAATCGAGCCGATCAGGTCGGCTTCGGTGGAGAGCGTGTGGAAGTAACGTGCACGCGCCGAGATCTTGTAGAAGTCGGAGTCGCCGCCAAGACCCGCATATTCATGCGTAAACGTGGCGTACATACCTTCACGTGCCAGCGTGGTGCTGTCGAGCGTGTTGTAGGTCAACGTCTGCGAGATCGACGACTGAACGAACTCGCCCTTGTCCACCATCGAGATGTATGGATAGGACAGGTTGTCATCAGCCGTAAACGGCAGATTGTCCGCACCATAGGCGCCATCGTTGCCGTATTCGATCTGCTTATAGGTGTAACGGAAGGTCGTTGCCAGATCTTCGGTGATCGGCGCCGTTACGCGCAGCGTTACGCCCTGTTCGTCGTAGTCGTAGTAGTCGTTGGATGACGTACGGTTCTTGAAGAGGTCGAAGCCGGCGGCCAGACGATAACCGAGGAAATAAGGCTCGGTGAACGAGATGTTGTAGGTGCGAGCATCCTCAAGACCGCCACCAACGGCGACGCGGATGAACTGGCCACGACCAAGGAAGTTCTTTTCTTCAACAGAAGCTTCGAGCAGGAAGCCATTGCCGCTGCTGCCCGGGGAGTAACCGGCACCGATACCGAACGAACCGGTTGCCTGGTCTTCCACGTCAACGATAACGACAACCCTGTCTGGCGAACTGCCCTGCGACGTCGAGATATTGACCTTAGTGAAGTAGCCCAGCGCTTCGAGGCGGCGCTTGGCGCGCGAGATCATTTCCTGGTTGAAGGCGTCGCCTTCGCTGAAGTCGAACTCGCGGCGAATGACATAGTCGCGCGTGCGGGTATTACCGCGCACTTCGATGCGCTCGACATAGGCGCGCTCGCCCTGGTCGACGAGATAGGTTACGCCGATCGTGCCGTTCTGAAGGTTACGGTCGCCGCGCGGCGTAACACGTGCGAACGGATAACCGGCAGAGGCAACACGACGCGAGATCGCTTCCATCGTCTTCTGGACTTCGCGGGCGTCGTAGGTAGCACCCTCCCGAGTCTGCACGAGACCCTGAAGATCCTGGCCGCTGATGCCGTCAACCGTCGATTCGACGCCGATCGGACCGTACTGGTAGCGCTGGCCTTCTTCGACAGTGAAGGTAATGTTGTACTTGTTGTTGGCTTCGTCGAGCACGGCGTTCGACGAGATCACACGGAAGTCAGGATAGCCGTGGTTGTAGTAGAACTGGCGCAGCGCATCCTCGTCGGCACGCAGCTTGTCTTCGCTATAGACGTCCTTACGGGTCAGGAACGACAGCGGACCGGATTCCTTCGTCAGGATAACGGCCTTCAGGCGGCTGTCGCCATAAGCCTGGTTGCCGACGAAATCGATATCAGCAATCTTGGTGCGGTCGCCCTCGTTGATCACGAAGGCAAGGTTAACGCGACCCTGGCCCACCGGCACGACCTGCGTCGTGATCTGAACGTCGCTGCGGCCGATGGCGCTATACGCCTGGCGCAGACGCTCGATGTCAGCATTCACCATGGTTTCGGTGTAGGGGCCGAGCGGCTGGGTCTGAACAGCAGCCTGGAGCTTCTCGTCGGTGATCTTGCGATTGCCGTTGAAGACAACCGTGTTGACCAGCTGCGCTTCGCTAACCGTCACGACCAGCGTGCCGCCGGAAACAGCGATCTTCACATCTGAGAAGTAGCCGGTTGCGTAAAGGCGACGGACGGATTCATCGACATCGCTATTGGAAAAACTCACACCGGGACGGATCGTGAGGTTGGAACGAACAGCCTCTTCGCCTGCCCGCTGAGCGCCGCGCACAGCAATGTTGCGCACGACTGCAGCCTCGGCAGACTGGGTGGAGGCAAGCACCACAACACCTGCGCCGGGGGCAACAACACTAGCAGACAGCGCAACCGCCGACACTGCGTTCAAAAACTTTGAACCAGCCTTCATTTCAATCTTTACCTTTTCCCGTTGTCCCTCGGCGGGCGGAACCCGACTCCGGCCACGTGTGTGGTTTTACCTTCTTTTGCCCTACAAGCAAGCTATCGCGTTAATTTCTATTTACTTCCTTCATAGCCGTGGCCCAATGGCCACGCAACTGTTGGAAACATGGTCAACAAACTGTTATTTCGCCTGTTTTTAAGGGTTAACCGATCAGGTTGGTGATGTCGTTGAAGGTCGCAAAGACCATGAGACTAAGCACCATGGCAAGCCCAATCCTGAAGGCAATGTCCTGAGCGCCGGCGCCGAGCGGGCGTCCGCGAATTGCCTCGATCGCGTAAAATACGAGATGCCCGCCGTCCAGAACTGGCACAGGCATGAGGTTCAGGAGGCCGATCGAGACAGACAAGACGGCAGCCAGTTGCACCACCGCGGCAAAGCCCAAGGTCGCCATCTGGCCGGATGCCTGGGCCACCCTCACCGGCCCACCAAGCTGGTCCGCCTTCATGCGCCCCGTGACGAGATTGCCGATATAACGGAACGTGCCGGTAATGATGTGCCCGGTTTCCTTTACGCCTTCGCTGACCGCCTGGATCGGCGAGAAGGTTTCGACGCGGAAGTTGCCGCGCTGCTCGTTGGTGACGATCCCGATCAGTCCGAGTTCGACCTTGTTGCCGAACTGGTCGGTCACTTCCGAGCGCTTCGGCACCATCGGCAGGTCCATGTCGCGCCCGTCGCGTTCGACAGTCACGGTGATGGGCGTTTCCGGCCGGATGCTGACATAACGGCGGACATCGTCGAAGGTGCGGATGCGGGTCCCATCGAGCGCCACCAGCCGGTCGCCCGGCAGAACGCCGGCAGCCTCGGCCGCACTGTTGGGCTGTACTTCGGCGACGACCGGGTCAGCAATGACCTTGCCATAGACGCTGAAGAGAACGGCGAAGATGGCAATCGCCAGGATGAAATTGGCAATTGGACCGGCAGCGACCGTGGCCGCTCTTTTCCACAGCTTTGCGCCGGCAAGCGTCTGCGCCTTTTCGGCTTCGGAAAGTCCTTCCAAACCGGTGGCATCCGGCATGCTGGCGACATCGTCGTCGCCGTAGAATTTCACATAGCCGCCAAGCGGGATGGCCGAGAGCTTCCATCGCGTGCCATGTTTGTCGGTGAAGCCGACAAGCTCCGGGCCAAAGCCAACAGAGAATGCGGTCGAGCGGATTCCGCACCAGCGACCCACCAGATAGTGGCCCATCTCGTGCACGAAGACGAGCAGGGACAGCACCAGAATGAAGGGAATGATATAGCCGGTGAGGAAGCTGAAGATGGCCATCGGAGTTTCCGTTTCACAAATGCATCGACCGTCGATGGACGTCAGTATCCAAACAGGAAGGCCGCTACGGGCATTTCGGGACGGCCCGCCAGGGCCGAATACGCTACAGACAGCAAAAACGCTGCGAAGCAGGCGAAAACGAGGCCATCGACCCGATCCATCACGCCGCCATGTCCAGGGATGAGGTGGCTTGAGTCCTTCACGCCGAACCTGCGCTTGATGAAGGATTCGAAGAGATCACCAATCTGGCTCGCAACCGAGAGCAGAAAGGCGATGACAATCGTCCACAGCGACAGGCGCGAAAAAACGACAAGCGTCAGAGCCGAGCTCGCGATGATTGCCGAAACGGTACCGCCGACCGCACCGGACCAGGTCTTGCCGGGCGAGATTCGCGGCGCGAGCTTTGGACCCTTCAAGGCGCGGCCCACGAAGTAGGCGAGGATGTCGGTCGCCCAGACAACAGCGAAAATGAACAGCATCGCCATCAGGCCCGCCTGGTCATCGGCGCGGATCGCAGCAAGCGAGATGCCGCTCAGGCCCGCGTAGACGATGCCGCCGGGGAGCCACCAGTTGGCTCGCCCGAGCAGAACCAGAAGGATCGCCGTGATCGATGCACCACCCAGAAGCGGCACGCTGAAGACGCCTTCATTGAGAACAAGGTCGGCAGCCAAAAGCGCGATGATGACCCAACCGAAGGCATTGGTGCGGAAGTTGCGCTCCGCCAGCCGCGTCATCGTTGACCATTCGTAATAGATCAGCAGCGCCGTGAGCGCCGCGACAAGGCGGAACCAGATGCCGCCATAGTAGGTCGCGGCCAGGATGACGACGGCCAGAACGATCCCGGAAAGAATGCGACGCTTGAGTTCCCCGCTCATCAACCAACCACCGCAGCGGTCTTGGTTGACAGGCCACCGAACCGGCGGTCACGCGAGGCGAAGATCTCCAGCGCATGGTTGAAGAGCCTGCGGTCGAAATCCGGCCAGTAGTCGGGAATGAAGACGAGCTCCGAATAGGCCGCCTGCCAGAGCAGGAAGTTCGAAAGTCGCTCTTCGCCACTCGTCCGGATGATCAGTTCAGGATCCGGGATTTCAGCGGTGTCGAGATTGCGACTTATCATCTCGACATCAATGTCTGACGCCTTGAGGGCGCCCTGCTCCACCTGCGTGGCAAGCTTGGCCATGGCGCGCGCAATCTCATTGCGAGCACCATAGTTGAAGGCGATCACCAGCGTCAGGGCCGTATTGAACTTGGTGGTCTCCTCCGCCTCCAGAAGAAGCGGAAGGATGTCGCCACGCAGGTTCTCGCGCTCACCGATAATCTTGATTCGCACGTTTTCGCGGTGCAGTTCAGCCAGGTCGCGACGGATGAACCGGCGCAGCAGGCCCAGGAGGTCGTTCACCTCGCTCTCGGGCCGGCGCCAGTTTTCCGAGGAGAAGGCGAACAGCGTCAGATATTTGACGCCCGCCTCGCCCGCGGCACGTACGGTCTCGCGAACTGCCTCGACACCCTTGCTGTGCCCGACAGTGCGCGGCAGCCCACGCTTGTTGGCCCACCGCCCGTTGCCATCCATGATGATGGCAACGTGTTGAGGAATTATCGCAAGTTCAAGCTTCGCCATTTCGATGCGTTTCCTTCAGCAGGCCAAGTAACAGGGTGGCCTGCGCCAGCTAGACCTGCATGATTTCCTTTTCTTTCTCGGCAAGCAAGCGGTCGACTTCCGAAATCGTCTCGTCCGTCATCTTCTGTACTTTTTCCGACTGGGCGCGGCTTTCGTCCTGGCCGATTACCCCGTCTTTTTCCGCCTTTTTCAGTCCATCCATGCCGTCGCGGCGCACGTGGCGAGCCGCCACCTTGGCCTTTTCGGCATAGTCATGGGCAACCTTGACGAGCGACTTGCGGCGCTCTTCGTTAAGCTCCGGAAGCGGAATACGCAGGTTCTGGCCGTCAACGATCGGGTTGAGGCCGAGATGCGATTCGCGGATGGCGCGATCGACGGCACCCACCATGGACTTGTCCCAGATGGACACGCCGAGCATGCGCGGCTCCGGCACGGTGATGTTGGCAACCTGGTTCAGCGGCACGCGCGATCCATAGGCTTCAACCGTTACCGGGTCGAGGATGTTGGCCGACGCACGGCCGGTACGCAGAGATGCGATATCGTTCTTGAATGCGGCGACTGCACCATCCATGCGCCGCTTGATGTCACTAAGATCAATTCCACTCATCCGAATACTCCCTTAACTTTTCCTGGCAGCGTTCAACGCTGCCGTTCAATCGTCAGCTACGATGGTCTTGCGACCGCCGCCGGTCAAGATTTGCGCGAACCCGCCTTTCTCGTGGATCGAGAAGACGATGATCGGGATTGCGTTTTCGCGCGCCAGTGCCACAGCCGCGACGTCCATGACGGCGAGACCCTTTTCCAGCACTTCGCCATGCGTCAGCGTCTCGAACCGAGTCGCGGTTGGATCCTTCTTCGGGTCGGCGGTGTAGATGCCGTCGACCTGGGTGCCCTTCAGGATTGCCTCGGCACCGATTTCGGCGGCACGCAGCGCCGCGGCCGAGTCGGTCGTGAAGAACGGGTTGCCGGTGCCGCCCGCGAAGATCACGACGCGACCCTGTGCGAGGTGATGCAGCGCCTGGCGTTGCGAGAAGCTTTCGCAAATCTCGGGCATGGAGATCGCCGACAAGACAACCGTGTCGATGTTCTGCTTTCGCAGCGAGGTTGCAAGCGCCAGTGCGTTGATCACCGTGCCGAGCATGCCCATGTGGTCGCCCGTCACGCGATCGCCGCCCTTCGAGGCGACTGCGACACCGCGGAAGATGTTGCCGCCGCCGACAACCACCCCAACGTCCACGCCCATGGCGCGAGCCTCGGCGATATCAGAGGCGATCCGGTCGGCAACATTCACGTCGATGCCGAAGCCCTGGCTGCCCATGAGCGCCTCGCCGGAAGCCTTGAGCAAGACACGCTTGTAGATTGGCTTGGACGACATCGGCTACTCCTTGGGAAAACTGCCTGGGCAAGGTCAAACGCGTTTGCGGATACACGAAGGGCACCGGCTTGTCACCGGTGCCCTTTTCTATTTCGCAGATTTGGATGCTGAATAACTCAGGCCAATTGAGGGCGATCAGCCCTTGGCAACAGCCGCGACTTCAGCAGCGAAGTCGGACTCTTCCTTTTCAACGCCTTCGCCGAGCAGCAGGCGGGCCATGCCCGTGATTTCGATCGGCGCGCCAACTTCCTTTTCAGCAGCCTTGACGGCATCGCCGACGGTCTGGTCGGGGTTGATGACGAAAGCCTGCGAGAGAAGTGCAACTTCTTCGAAGAACTTGCGCATGCGGCCTTCAACCATCTTTTCGATGATGGCGTCCGGCTTGCCGGAAGCGCGCGACTGCTCGATGAACACGTTGCGCTCGCGCTCGGCAACAGCTGCGTCGACTTCTTCGGCGCGGATGGCGAGCGGGTTGGTTGCAGCGATGTGCATGGCGATCTGGCGGCCGATGGCGTTCAGAGCGTCCTTGTTGCCGGTGGACTTGAGGGCAACCAGAACACCGAGCTTGCCGAGACGGTCAGCAGCAGCGTTGTGGATGTAGGTGGCAACAACGCCGTCTTCGACTTCAAGAGCAGCCGAACGGCGCAGGTTCATGTTTTCGCCGATGGTGGCAACTGCGTCCTTGATGGTGTCGGTAACGGACTTGCCGGTTGCCGGGTAGGTAGCAGCGCTGACGGCGTCAACCGAGCCATCGGTGCCAAGAGCAACGTCGGCTACGCCGCGAACCATGCTCTGGAATGCGTCGTTACGGGCAACGAAGTCGGTTTCGGAGTTGATTTCAACAACAACGGCCTTGGTGCCGTTGCTGGCAACGCCGATCAGGCCTTCTGCAGCGGTACGGCCAGACTTCTTGTCGGCCTTTGCGATACCCTTGGCGCGCAGCCAGTCGATGGCTGCTTCGATGTCGCCATTGTTTTCAGCAAGTGCCTTCTTGCAGTCCATCATGCCAGCGCCAGACTTTTCGCGCAGTTCCTTAACAAGTGCAGCGGTGATTTCAGCCATTTTCGTGCCTCTTATCGTTTCGATTGCGTGTCGCCGGAAGAACGTCGGCAGACTCGAGGTTTTGGGACGAATGTACCCGGATGTATGACGGCGTGATGCTAGACATCACGGTCGCGACTGTCTCTACGACGGGCCTCAATGGCCTGCGGTGACGGTCGCTTCAAATGACGAAGGCCAGGGATAACGGTATCTCTGGCCTCTGTCGTAATCACGGAGCCGAGCGGATGAGCCGCCCGGACGGCCTTAAGCTTCTGCTTCGCCTTCGAGAGCCGGCTCGATCGGAGCTTCAGCGGAAGCGCCAAGGTCACGGCCCGAAGCGCCCTGCTGGCGAGCGATGCCGTCGATGGCAGCGCGAGCGATCAGGTCGGTGTAGAGAGCGATGGCGCGCGAAGCGTCGTCGTTACCCGGGATCGGATAGTCGATGAGGTCCGGATCGCAGTTCGAGTCGATGATGGCAACGACCGGGATACCCAGGCGCTTGGCTTCATCGATAGCGATCTTTTCCTTGTTCGTGTCGATGATGAACATCAGGTCCGGCGTGCCACCCATGTCGCGGATACCGCCGAGAGCCTTTTCAAGCTTTTCGCGTTCGCGCTCGAGGTTCAGGCGCTCCTTCTTGGAGTAGCCGGACTGCTCCGAGCCGAGGATCTCGTCGAGCTTGCGCAGACGCTGGATCGAGTTCGAAATGGTCTTCCAGTTGGTCATCATTCCGCCGAGCCAGCGGGAGTTGACGTAGTACTGGGCCGAACGCTTCGCCGAGTCGGCGATCAGTTCAGAAGCCTGGCGCTTGGTACCAACGAACAGAACGCGGCCGCCACGAGCAACGGTGTCGGACACGACCTGAAGGGCGCGCGACAGCATCGGAACGGTCTGAGCCAGGTCGATGATGTGGATGTTGTTACGATCGCCGAAGATGTACGGCTTCATCTTCGGGTTCCAGCGATGGGTCTGGTGGCCGAAGTGAACACCAGCTTCCAGAAGCTGGCGCATGCTGAAATCAGGCAATGCCATGCCTTTTTCTCCTTTTCCGGTTGAACCTCCGCAAGGCGACCAGCATCCTCTTCGAGGACGCCACCGGGCGGAACCGTTCGGATTTCTCCCGACCGATCCCATGCCTTACGTGTGGAATGGTGGTGGCCATATAGCTGTTAGGCCGGAAAAGCAAGCGGCAAAGGCGAGAAATCACCTCTCTGTCAGTGCGAGCTTGGCGCCAAGCCCGACAAAGGCTGCCGCGAAGCTGCGCCGCATCCAGGCGAGCACGCGTGGACGGCTGATTACCTGGTCGCGCATGACAGCGGCAAAGCATCCGTAGATCGCAAAGACGATGAAGGTCATGGCCATGAAGAGCGCACTCAGCGTCAGCATCTTGAGGAACGCGCCCGGATCCTGCGACGGAACGAACTGCGGCAGGAAGGCAAAGAAGAAGATCGACAGCTTCGGATTGAGGATGTTGATCAGGATGCTGGTGACAATTACCTGCCGTGCCGACTTCGGCACGTTCCCCTCGTCCACGCTCAACGCGCCCTTCTCCCGCAAGGTGTTCCAGGCCATGTAGAGAAGGTAGGCGACGCCAAGATACTTGATTATGTCGAAGGCGAGCGCACTGGTGTGCAGGATCGCCGCCAAACCCGTAATCGCGGCCGCCATATGCGGGATGATCCCGAGCGTGCAGCCGAAGGCAGCAATGAGGCTCGCCCGCCCGCCACGCGTCAGCCCCGCGGCGATCGTGTAAAGCGCGCCAGTTCCCGGCGAGGCGATGATGAAAAGCGATGTCAGCAGGAATTCGATGCTCATTGTCCCCTCCCGGAGGTGCGAGATACGAAAAATGCTTGCTGCGCCCCACCTACTTAGACGGAGCGGGACATGTGTCTTCCTGCGGCTTCAGCGTTTCCAGCTTCACCAGGTTGCCGGACAGCGAAAAGTCGCCGTAGTCCATGGTAAGGTCGCGGGTGATGCCGTTTTCATAAAGCTTGAACGACATGTTGTAGACCGGCGTCGGATCCCCCACCGCGCTCTCGTTGAAGTAAGCGATGGTCACCGGCCAGTAAGGTTCCGTGGCGAACTCACCTGCCTTCTCGGCGTCCGCATCGTCCTTCGCCGGCTCCTGCTTCTTGCCGATGACCGTTGTCGTCACAAGCGCCTGGTCGCCATTTTCGGATCCATCAAAGACGCGCGCTTCAAAGAAGTTCTTCCCCTGCTTGGCGTTTTCAATCACATCCAGCATGTGGCCGGTCGGGAAGTCGCTCATCGGCAGTTCGATCTCGCGGCCATCCGGCTGCGTCAGCTCCACCTTGACGCCGTTCTCGGCTGCCTTGGCGTCGCCTACCAGTTGCTTGTCGAGCTGCTCGTCCGTGAAAGACTTCGTCTCGAAGTGGAACTGGCCGGCCGTCAGATCCTCGTAGGTCGTCGTCTGCTGGTCGCTGAGACGCGTCTCCTCGCCGGTGCTGATCTTGGTGACGAGCCGGAAGTTGGTCGAGAACCCAGTGCAGGCCGAGCCCGTGAACTCGTAGACCATGCGCCCGACCATGCCTTCGATGCCGGAGCGCTCCGATGCATCCTTCAGCTTGAGATCGTAAATGGCGCGATGTGGCACCAGTGCCCGAGCCCCGCTCTCGACAGTCGCCTCGCTTGAAGTAGCAACGACCAGGCTCGACCCGCCGAAAAGGAGCGCCACGAGGCTCTTGCGCAACATTCACATTCTCCTGTTGGACTCAGCCCAGGTGTAATAAGAACTGCATCTGGCCAAGCTAAGGCCTTGATGCAGGATTTTTGGATTTTTTACAACAAAACGGAGTCTGATGTGGCCGAAGCAATCGAAGCGCGCCTGAAGGAATTGGGGATCACCCTACCCGTTGCAGCTGCGCCTGCCGCCAACTACCTTCCCTACGTGATCACCGGCAATCTTCTGTTCATTTCCGGCCAGTTGCCGAACGAAAACGGCAAGGTTGCCGTGACGGGCCTGGTGGGACGCGATGTCGATGTCACGACGGCAACCCGCGCGGCAGAACTCTGCGCGATCAACATCCTTGCCCAGGCCAAGGCAGCTCTCGGCGGTGATCTGGGACGCGTGAAGCAGGTGGTGAAACTTTCGAGCTTTGTCGCGTCCGCTCCGGACTTCGTCGAACAGCATGTGGTTACCAACGGCGCCTCCAACCTGATCGCCAACGTCCTCGGCGATGCCGGCAAGCATGCACGCGCCGCCGTCGGCATGGCCGCGCTGCCGCTCAACGCATCGGTTGAAATCGAAGCCATTATCGAGATCACGGCATGACCGATACAAGCTGGATCAAGGAAACGCCGATCGCCCACCGCGGCTACCACGACACGAACAAGCTGGTTTGGGAAAACACCCTGTCCGCCTTTGCGCGTGCCGCGGAAGCGGGCTTTGCGATCGAATGTGACGTGCAGCTTGCGGCCGACAGCGTGCCGGTGGTCTTCCACGATGACGACCTCCAGCGTCTGTGCGGCATCAAGGGTGATCTGCGTGAGAAGACTTCTGCCGAGCTTGGCATGCTCGCCGTTGGCGGCACGAAGGACAAGGTCCCGACGCTGAAGCAGATGCTCCAGCTCGTGGACGGTCGCGTTCCGCTGGTCATCGAGGTCAAGGGCCGCACCGCAGGCGACGATGACGGTTTTGCCGAAGCCGTGCTCGAAGCGCTGGAAGGATACAAGGGCAAGGTCGCCCTGATGAGCTTCGACCACCATATCCTGAGGGACCTGAAAATGGCCGGTTCCCCCTGGCCGGTCGGGCTCACCGCGGAAGGAGACAAGCCGGAAGACTTCTTCAAGCACGACGAGGCAATGCAACTCGGGCTCGATTTCATCTCCTACCATTGGCCGCATTTGCCAAACAGCTTCATCACCGCGCAGCGGGGATCAGGTGTCCCGGTGATTACCTGGACCGTGAGGGATGGAAACGGACGGGCTCAAAGCTATCTTCATGCGGACCAAATGACCTTCGAGGGTTTCGACCCGCGTGAAATGGATGCCCAATAAGGGACGAATGACCGGTAAACTGACAATCCGTGTCGAGCAGTCGCTGAGCGCGATCAGTTCCCAGAGCTGGTCGCGCCTTTCCGGCGCATCCAGGGATGCAACGGACGGGACACCCTATAACCCCTTCATATCTCACGCTTTTTTGTCAGCGCTGGAAGAATCCGGGTCTGCAACAGCAAAGACCGGATGGCTGGGGCATCACCTCCTGCTAGAGGATGACAAAGGCGACTTGATCGGTGCAGTGCCGGGTTATCTCAAGAACCACAGCCAGGGTGAATATGTTTTCGACCATGGCTGGGCGGACGCCTTCGAGCGCGCCGGTGGTCGCTATTATCCAAAGCTTCAATGCTCGGTGCCTTTCACGCCGGCAACCGGCCCTCGCCTCCTTGTCTCCGCAGGCTACGACAAGCCGTCAACGGAACTGACGCTCGCAGCAGGTCTCCAGGAAGTGACACGACAACTCGGCGTGTCCTCAGCCCACGTCACCTTCGTGGCGGAATCCCAACTGGCAGCCTTCGAGGAAGCGGAATACCTGCACCGCACGGACAAGCAGTTTCACTTCCTGAACCAAGGGTATGCCGATCATGAGGCCTTTCTGGAGACGCTGGCATCACGAAAGCGCAAGGCGCTGAAGAAGGAACGCCGTGCCGCGCTTGAGAACGGCATCACGATCGACTGGCTCACCGGCAAAGACCTGACGGAAGCCATCTGGGACCAGTTCTACGAATTCTACATGGACACCGGCGGGCGCAAGTGGGGCCGGCCCTACCTGACCCGGCAATTCTACTCGCTCATCGGCGAGCGCATGGCCGACGACATCCTGCTCGTCATGGCCAGGCGCGACGGCCGTTACATCGCTGGAGCCATCAATTTCATCGGTGGCGATGCGCTATACGGTCGCCATTGGGGCTGTATCGAAGACCACCCCTTCCTGCATTTTGAGGTGTGTTACCACCAGGCGATCGATTTTGCGCTTGCCAAGGGCCTGCAGCGTGTCGAAGCCGGTGCGCAGGGCGAACACAAGCTGGCGCGCGGTTACCTGCCGGTGACAACGCATTCGATGCATTACATCGCCCATCCTGGCTTGCGCCGCGCCGTTGCCGACTATCTTGAGCGCGAACGCCAGGAAGTGGAATACATGAACGAGTACCTGCAGGAGCACAGCCCCTTTCGCAAGGGGGAGCGTCAGCAGGAACAGGATTGAGAACCAACGCCGCGACACCGCATGAGAGAGACAAGATCATGAGCAACCAGACCTACGACGCCAACAACATCTTCGGCAAAATCCTGCGCGGCGAAATTCCCTCCCACCGCGTCTATGAAGATGATGACACGCTCGCCTTCATGGATGTCATGCCGCAGTCGCCAGGTCACCTCCTGGTGATACCGAAGGCGCCGTCGCGCAATGTGCTCGATGCGGATCCGGCCGTTCTGTCGAAGCTGATGCCGGTGGTGCAGCGGCTTGCCAAGGTCGCCAAGGAAGCCTTCGAGGCTGACGGCATTACCATCATGCAGTTCAACGAGGCGCCTGCCGGGCAGACCGTGTTCCACCTGCATTTCCACATCGTTCCGCGTTACGAAGGCGTCGCCCTTCGCCCGCATTCGGGTCAAATGGAAGACAATGAAGTGCTGGCTGCCCACGCACGGAAGCTGATCGAGGCATTGGCTGAGTAAGTTCAGGCGACCTGAAGCGTCGTTGACGGTGCGCGCTCTGGGCTCAGCCTCGACAGGAGCGCGCGCGCAAACAGCCAGGCCAGCAGAAACATGATCACACCACCTGCGATGTCGACGAGGAAGTGCCCGCCCTGGACCAGGACAGCCGGAAACATCAGGGCGTTCATAACGTAGAACAGGATCCGGACCGGCATCAGCCGTGGTGCGAAGGCCAGTGACATGCACGCCATCACGATGTGGAAGGATGGAAAGGCAATCAGGCCCAGGACGTTGTTGGGTGAAAGGTAGCTCACCCCTTCCGCCGCCAGCCGCAGCAGTTCCCGCCCATAGGCCGGATCAACGGCAAGGGGGATCGTCTCCATCACCCATTGCGGAAGCGAATAGTAGGACGTTGCGCCGAATGTCGGGAAAAAGAACCAGAAGATGACGGAAGCAAGCGCTCCGATTATGCCAGTCAGCAGGAAATGGTGCAGCCTTCGGTCATCACCGCTGAAGCCGTACCAGCACACCAGCAGCAGGAGCTGCGGCAGCGACGTCGCATAGACGAGAAACAGCGTGTAGCCGATCCATGAATGCTGCGCGGCGAAGGTGACAACCGAAGGCCAGTCGTAGCCGAGCATGGCGTCGAAGCGCATGAGGAATGGGTCGATCGACTGGTTGACGGTGGGCAAGAACGTGTAGTTCAGCGTTGAGCAGACCAGGGAAAACAGAATGAACAGGCCGGATCCGCACAAGGCGGTCGAGACGCGTAATGCTGGACGGAACCGGCGATAGAGCTGGCCCGAAAGCAGCAGAAAAAGCCCGATCAGCGTTGCTGCCGCGTAGCCTTCGATATCGACGGCAACGTCTTTTATGACCACGAAAGCGATATCAACAACGGCGACCAGCAGGATCGTGCAGGCGATCAGCCGCTCTACTGGATTAAGCATCCCCCGCCCCACATCCAATACCTGTAAACGATCGCTACAGGCGAAAGCTTAGGATGTGATGAACACGTTAGAAGCCGATCCACCACAGGCCGACCACGAGGATCGCGATCGGCACAAGCACGCCAACCGCGATCCTGCGGCCCGTAGCGAGAAACACGGCAAAGCCGATGCCAGCGGCGGCGAGCCGCAGCCAGAGTGGCGAGGCTGCAAGTGTCCCAGTGGGAAAGACGATGAGCTTGGCGGTTACCGCCATGACGAGCGCCGTCGCAACCGCCTTTACCCAATAGAGCGCTTCGGAATCCTCGCGCAGGCGATTGCCGAACAGCACGCCGAGCCACCGCCAAAAATCTGTCGCGACAAACCCGGCGACGATGATCACCACATAGGTCCACCAACCGTCGATCACGCCGCGCCTCCCGCGGGATGTGCCAAGCTCCTGCGGCGTCTGCGGTCAATGAGATAGGCGACCGTACCGCCCCCGATGCCGGCGTACAGAAGGTCGAAGCCCGGAGCGAGATAGGCCATGACCGGTCCCATCACGACGCCGATGATGAAGGCAATCCGTACGACGGTCTGCTGGGCGCTTCGCCATATCGAAGACAGGAAGTAGACGGGTGTCAGCATGAACAGGGCGCCGGCGATGATGGGCGGGAAGCTCGATACGAGCCCGTAGCCGATGCCAACCAGAACGGAGTTCGTCAGGGTCAGCGTCACGCAGAATCCGGAGAAATACGCCAGCCGATGCTCTTTCGGCACCTTCCTCAAGTTCTGCAGCGCGAAGACCCATGAGGTGATGGCGATGAAATGCGACACGAACAGTAGAAGCCAGACGGGTGTGCGGCTGGTGCGCATCTCCGGCATGATGGACGCCACCATCGGCATCATCCGGATCGATGAGAGTGTGACGGCGAGGAAGGACGCCGCGATATGTGCGCCGCTCAGCATCGAGCCGACCAGGATCATCTGCGCCGGCAGCGCCCATATCGACAGGGTCATGAAAACCGCCTGCCAACGGGTTAAGCCGGCTTCCAGCGCAAAGGCGCTGAAGCCGATATAGGATGTCATGAGGATCAAGGCGGGCAGAGACAGGATACCCCGCATCCCGGCAAAGAACCACGAAGACGCGCGGCCGCTATTGTCGTCAATCTCTTGCATCGGCCACGCGTGTTCGGAATCAGCCTCGTCTTGATACGACGATGCCGGGACAGGCCCGGCATCGCAAGTCTCTGATGATGAAAACCTATCGGCTCTTCGGCACACGCGGCACAGTGCCGCCCTTCCGCGACGAAGGCTTTGCAGGCGCTTCGTCAGTCAGGACGTCGGAGTCCGCGGCGGCTTGCGCCTTGTTGCCTCCGTCCTTGCCTTTCGAGCCAGACTTCTTCGCCTTGGCCTTGGTGGTCTTGGTGCCGGCTTCCTCAGCCGCCTCTTCCACCTCGACTTCCGGCTTCGGCTTCACAGGCACGGCTTCGGGAATCGAATCCAGCAGCAGCTTGTCCTTGCCGTTTTCGTCCTTGCCGACCGTCACCCGAACGACGCCGCCCTTGCGGAGCGCACCGAACAGGATCTCGTTGGCGAGCGGCTTCTTGATGTGCTCCTGGATGACGCGCGAGAGCGGGCGTGCACCCATCTTCTCGTCGTAACCGCGTTCCGCGAGCCAGGCGATTGCATCCTGGTGCAGGTCGAAGGTGACGTTGCGTTCCGAGAGCTGCGTCTCAAGCTGCATGACGAATTTCTGGACCACCTGATGGATGACTTCCGTCGGCAGCGGCGCAAACGGGATCGTTGCATCCAGGCGGTTGCGGAACTCCGGCGTGAACAGGCGGTTGAGCGCCTCTTCGTCCTCACCGGTGCGCTTGGACGAACCGAAACCGATGGCGGCCTTGGCCATTTCAGACGCACCCGCATTGGTCGTCATGATCAGGATGACGTTGCGGAAGTCGATCTTCTTGCCGTTGTGATCCGTCAGCGAGCCGTGGTCCATGACCTGCAACAGGATATTGTAGATATCCGGATGCGCCTTCTCGATTTCATCGAGCAGGACGACGCTGTGCGGATGCTGGTCCACCTGGTCAGTCAGGAGACCGCCCTGGTCAAACCCGACATAGCCGGGAGGTGCCCCGAGCAGTCGCGAAACCGTGTGGCGCTCCATGTATTCCGACATGTCGAACCGCAACAGTTCAACGCCGAGCGAGGCCGCAAGCTGCTTTGCCACCTCGGTCTTGCCGACGCCGGTCGGGCCGGAGAAGACATAGGAACCGATCGGCTTGTTCGGCTCGCGAAGGCCGGCACGTGCCAGCTTGATCGCAGTCGACAGAGCCTCGATCGCGGCATCCTGGCCGTAGACGACCGAACGAAGTTCCTTGTCCAGGTTGGCGAGAACCATCTCGTCATCCTTGGACACCGTCTTCGCGGGGATTCGTGCCATCGTTGCGATCGTCGCTTCGATCTCCTTCTCGGTGATCAGCTTGCGCCGCTTGGAAGCGGGCAACAGCATCTGCGCCGCGCCGGTCTCGTCGATCACGTCGATCGCCTTGTCCGGTAGCTTGCGGTCGGAGATGTAGCGGGCCGAGAGTTCAACGGCTGCCTTGATCGCGTCGTTGGTGTAACGGAGCTTGTGGTAGTCCTCGAAATAGGGCTTCAGGCCCTTCATGATCTCGACAGCGTCGTCGATCGACGGTTCATTGACGTCGATCTTCTGGAAGCGGCGAACCAGGGCCCGATCCTTTTCGAAGAACTGGCGATACTCCTTATAGGTGGTCGAACCGATGCAACGGATTGCGCCGGAAGACAGCGCCGGCTTCAGGAGGTTCGAGGCATCCATCGCGCCACCCGACGTCGCACCCGCACCGATTACGGTGTGGATCTCGTCGATGAAAAGGACGGCACCCGGATATTCCTCGAGTTCCTTGACGACCTGCTTCAAGCGCTCCTCGAAGTCACCGCGGTAGCGGGTGCCCGCAAGCAGCGTGCCCATGTCGAGCGAGAAGATGGTCGCGTCGGCGAGTGCTTCCGGAACCTTGCCTTCGATGATCCGCTTGGCGAGACCTTCAGCGATCGCTGTCTTGCCGACGCCTGGGTCACCCACGTAAAGCGGGTTGTTCTTGGAACGGCGGCACAGCACCTGGATCGTGCGATTGACTTCGGAATGGCGACCGATCAGCGGATCGATACGGCCTTCCCTCGCCTTTTCGTTCAGGTTTACGCAGTAGGCCTTCAGGGCGTCCTGCGGCTTCTTGGCAGACGACTCGTCCTGGTCGCGGGCGGACGGCTTTGCATCCGCATCTGCTTCATCGACACCGCGCGGTGTGCGGGGCTGGGAGGCGCCTGGGCGCTTGCCGATACCGTGCGAGATGTAGTTGACAGCATCGTAGCGCGTCATTTCCTGCTCCTGCAGGAAGAACGCAGCATGGCTTTCCCGTTCGGCAAAGATCGCCACGAGGACGTTCGCACCGGTCACTTCCTCGCGACCCGAAGACTGGACGTGGATCACCGCGCGCTGGATGACGCGCTGGAAGCCAGAGGTCGGCTTCGAATCTTCGTCGTAGCCGGTGACGAGGTTGGCAAGTTCATTGTCGACATAGTCAGCAACCGTCTTGCGCAGTGTTTCCAAATTGACGTTACAAGCGCCCATGACCGCCGCTGCATCTGCGTCGTCGATCAACGCCAACAGCAGGTGCTCGAGCGTGGCATATTCGTGATGCCGCTCGTTGGCAAAGGTCAGTGCCTGATGCAGCGCCTTTTCTAAGCTAGGCGAAAATGTTGGCACGTCGGGTCCTCACTTCTTTTCCATAACACATTGCAGCGGATGCTGGTGTTGCCGAGCAAAGTCCATGACTTGGGAAACCTTGGTTTCCGCTACTTCATATGTGTATATTCCGCATTCCCCCACGCCGTGATTGTGAACGTGGAGCATGATACGCGTGGCAGCCTCGCGGTCTTTCTGGAAAAAACGCTCCAGAATGTGGATGACGAACTCCATCGGCGTGTAATCGTCATTCAGCAGAAGTACGCGATAAAGATTTGGCTTCTTGGTCTTAGGTTTGGTTCGGGTGATGACCGAGGTCCCGCGATTAGCGTTCCCGTCACCGCCCTTCTCATTCTGCATTAAGATCGGCCGTGCGATCATGTTCATTCATTCCCCATCGTCCGATCGGCAGAGGCCTAGATTGCCTGATGCCGTCGCACGAACTTCAGTTACCCTAACTTAGTTCATTCGAGACGGATTTTAAGCCCCCCTCGCTGCTACGCAATCACTATTCGGGCCGCACCGCCGCCCATAATTCCCGCGCAACGAGCGCTCGGAATCAAAAAGGCCGGCAGCGTCAAACACAGCCGACCTTCGCGTCGCGAGCCTCCTCCCTCGGGGTAGCTCTCAAGCCGCCTGCGGCTCCACGACAGCCGGCGGCTTGGGCGTCGGCGCTTCGAAAGGTCGATAGGCTGCCTTGGCGAGATCGGCATAGATGTCGCTGATCCTCGTTGCCCGGGCAATGTAATCATCACAGGAAGACTTCGCGAAGCTGGTCTGCAGATCGTAGGCTGCTTCGACGCTTCGAACGCCAGCCAAGGCTTCCACGTAGCTGGACAGGTCCTGGAAAGCCTTCTTGTAATAATCTCCTGCTTCCGTGGCGATCGCCTGGAAGCCGCTCGCCACTTCGGAATAGCTTTTCAGCATCCCGTCCATCGCGACCTTGCTCTGCCTGCTGGCTTCATCGAAATTGAACATAGCGTGACCCCTGTTCATTCGCACCTGCTCATAGAATGGCTCATCGGGCGGAATGTCAAGGCGACTTGTGCGCTGCAAGATGCGCTTGCGTGGACGCATTTCTAAAATGCGAAACGGGCCCGAAGGCCCGTTCAGATCGATCACGATACGGTCGTCTCAGAGGTCGACGTCGAGGATCGCCATCGAGAAATTGTAGGAGCGATCGCCGTCTTCATCGTCGAGATAAACAACGCCGAGGAATTCTTCGCCGAGATAGACTTCAGCCGAATCGTCCTTGCGCGGACGCGCCTTGACAACGACCTGCGGGTTCAGCACGCGCTTGAAATAAGCGTCCAGCTTCTTGATTTCGTCAGGTTTCACGATTTTCTCCGTCAGCGGTTCAAGTGGCGCGCTTGTGGCATGGGAGAAAGGCGAAAGTAAAGCCGCTAAAGGCTAAACCTCCTGCCCTTTATGCCGCACCCTGCCGTCAGATTTCGGCGCCGAGAATCTGGTCCATCAGGCGAGATGGTTCCGAGCAGCCTGCCTCACCGACGACCTTGGCAGGCACACCAGCGACTGTCGACTTCGGCGGCACCGGCTTCAGAACGACGGACCCGGCGGCCACGCGCGAGCATGAACCAACTTCGATATTGCCGAGAATCTTGGCGCCAGCGCCAATCAACACACCATTGCCGATCTTCGGATGGCGGTCAGCGCCTTCCTTGCCGGTTCCACCCAATGTCACACCATGGAGAATCGAGACGTTGTCGCCGATGACGGCGGTTTCACCGACCACCAGCCCGGTTGCGTGATCAAGGAAAATGCCCTTGCCGACACGTGCGGCCGGGTTGATGTCGGTCTGGAAGACGCTCGATGAGCGGCTCTGCAGGTAAAGCGCGAAGTCGCGGCGTCCACGGTTGAAGAGCCAGTGCGCCAGCCGGTGGGTCTGAATGGCGTGGAAGCCCTTGAAGTAGAGCACCGGCTCGAGGAAGCGCAGGCAGGCCGGGTCACGGTCGTAGATAGCCTGAATGTCGACGCGAAGAATGGAGCCCCATTCCGGCCAGTCATCCAGCATTTCCATGAAGGTCTGCCGCAGAAGGATCGCCTGCAGGTCGGGATGATCGAGGCGTTCGCAGATGCGGTGCACGACACAGTCTTCCAGCGAGCGGTGGTTCAGCACCGTCGAATACAGGAATGCAGCCAGAAGCGGGTCACTTGCCGCGGCTGTCATTGCCTCTTCGCGAAGCGTGTCCCAGATCGGATCGACCGTCGGAACGGTGCCCTTGCTGCGGATTTCGGTACGTGCGGCCATAGCCGTCTCCTCGGTTTGCCTTAGCGGCAATATATAGAACGAGATTACATGTACACCAACGGATGCGAAAACGCATTCCGTTGATCGTGATGATAAAGAAATGTTGAGGATGCGCCGGTCTGTTCGTTACTGTCGGCCCAGACCGGCATAAAACTCCAGAACTGCCCGCTTGAATACCTTGTCGCCAACCGCCAGCATGTGATCGCGCCCGGGGATGTCGAGTGCCCTGGCATTTGGCATCAAGGCGGCCAGTTCCTGTGCCGACCCGGCGATGTCATCCTTGGTGCCGACGCCGATCAAGGTCGGCGCATCGATCTTGCCCATGTCGGAGCGGCTGACGAGGTCGCGCGATCCCCGAATACATGCAGCCAGGGCCACCTTGTCGCTCTTCGTCTGGTCGGCAAAAGCACGGAACATGCGCCCGCGCGCATGGCTCACGTCATCCAGCGACGGCGCGAGAAGCGCATCCGCGATCGGATCCCAGTCGCCGACGCCATCGGTCATGCCGATGCCAAGGCCACCGAGCACCAGCGAGCGAACCCGGTCCGGATGCGCCAGGGCGGCAAACACGGAAATCCTTGCACCCATGGAATAACCAAACAGGCCCGCTTCCGGGATGCGCAAGTGATCGAGCAGAGCGATCGCGTCCTCTGCCATGACCCAGGGCCGATAGGCTTCCGCATCCGTTGGTTTGCCGCTGGCGCCATGGCCGCGGTTGTCGATCGCAATCACCCGATAACCTGCATCTCCCAGCGTCTTCAGCCAACCGGGATGGACCCAGTTCACCGTCGCGCTCGAAGCAAACCCGTGGATCAGCAGAACAGGATCGCCAGACGGGTCGCCCTCGTCGAAATAGGCGAGATCGAGACCATCATGCTGGAAGACGGAAAAGGCAGGGGCGTTCAGGTTCATGTGAAGCGCATCCTTCTGGTGAGCTACATTACGGAGACGATGGCGCAGGCCATAAGGAGCCAAGCGCATTGTTGCTATAGTTTTCCCACTACACTTTTGGAAGCCGCAGGGGTAATGTCCGCCGCAAATCAGAAGCCTTTCAAATTGCGGAGAGCATCATGGCCGGTCACAGCATTCCTCACTTTCAAAATGACGGCGGACATCGCCTGATCGAGATCGGTGTGAAGGAATTCATGTGCACGGGAGCTACCGTTCCCTTCGATCACCCCCACATCTTTATCGACATGGGCGACGACAACGAGAAGATCTGCTCCTATTGCTCGACTCTCTATCGTTACAATCCTTCGCTGAAGGCTGACCAGACGATTCCGCCGGGCTGCGTCTTCAACGTCAAGGCTGCCTGACCGGCGCCATCCAATGCATCTCGAGAACATCGCGGTCGTCGGCGCCGGCATTGCGGGCCTGACGGCCGCACTTTCGTTTGCCTCAAAGGGTGTTCGCTGCGACATCTTCGAAGAAGCAGGCGAATTGATCGAAGTGGGCGCCGGGCTGCAGGTCTCGCCCAACGCCGCCCGGGTTCTCGGCAAACTTGGTGTTCTGCCTGAACTTGAAGCCGTCTGGACGGAGCCTGAACGGATTTCGCTGGTCTCGGGCACGTCGCTGCGCCCCATCGCGCATGTGCCGGCAGGGCGCCATGCCCGCGAACGCTGGGGCGCCCCATATGGTGTCCTTCACCGCGCGACGCTCCAGAAAATTTTGCTGTCAGCGGTCGAACGAAACCCTCTCTGCACGATCCGTCTCGGCACGCCAATTCGCGGCAGTGTCGTTGAAAGTCTCCGGTCGGTGACGGGCATATCCTACCCGTTGATCGTCGGCGCTGATGGCGTGTGGTCGAATGTGCGAGCCTCCGTTCCGCAGGGGCCGGATCCGGACTTCTCTCACAATGTCGCCTGGCGGTTCACCATCCCTTCGGAAACAGCTCCGTCATGGCTCCCGCGCAATCAGGTGACGGCGTTCCTCGGGCCGTCGACACATCTGGTAGCTTATCCGCTCTGCGAGATGGAAAGCATCAACATCGTAGCGATTGCGTCCGGCATCAGTCCCGGCCACACCTGGGATGCGAGGGCCTCCGAGCCCCAACGGGAGATGCTGGTTGCACAGTTCCGACACTGGGATCGGCAGATCGTCGACCTGTTGAAGACGATCGAGAAGCCGGGTTTCTGGCCGCTATACGCCGTCGGTCCAGGGAGATGGCACAACGGCAAGGACATCGTACTGATCGGCGATGCGGCCCACGCCATGATGCCGTTTGCCGCCCAGGGCTCGTCCATGGCCATCGAGGATGCCTATGTCCTCAGCAACCGGGTGATGAACGCGCCACATATTCCCCAGGCTCTCGCCCAGTACGAAAACTTACGGAAACCGAGGGTCGCCAACGTGAAGGCCCGCGGCCAGTTCAACCGGTTTGCCTACCACGCCCGTGGGCCGGTGCGCCTTGCGCGCGACCTCGTCTTGTCCATGCGCCCGCCGCAATCGCTCGCGGCGGACTTTGATTGGCTTTACGGCTTCGACGCCGAATGAATCAGACGGCCGCCGCCGCGGCGAAGCCGATCTCCAGGTCCTTCTTGAGGTCGGCAACATCCTCCAGCCCGATCTGCAGGCGGATGAGCGCGCCATCGGTCGGAGCGGTGCGGATGGTCCGATCGGACAGATTGACCGGAACCGCGAGGCTTTCATAGCCACCCCAGGAGTAGCCCAGGCCGAAGAAGGACAGCGCATCCAGGAAGGCATGCGCCTTGGCTTTCGCCTTCTCTGCATCCGCCTTCAAAACGAAGGAGAAAACGCCGCTGGCGCCCTTGAAGTCGCGCTTCCAGATGGCATGGCCGGGGAAGTTCGGCAGCGCCGGATGGAGTACGCGAGCCACATCCTCGCGGGTCTCGAGCCAGGTTGCGATGTCGAGCGCGCTCTTCTGGTGGTGTTCGAGGCGTACGCCCATGGTGCGCAGGCCACGCAGGATCATGTAGGAATCATCCGGCGCCCCGCAGATGCCAAGCGTGATGCGAGCCTCTTCGAGCTTCGGCCAGTGCTTGGCATTGGCGGAAACAGAACCCATGACGATGTCCGAATGGCCGGACGGGTATTTTGTCGTCGCGTGAATGGAGACGTCGACGCCGAAATCGAGCGGCTTGAAGAAAAGCGGCGTTGCCCAGGTGTTGTCCATGGTGACAACGATGTCGTGCCGGTGCGCGACCTCGGTGATGGCAGGAATATCCTGCATCTCCATCGTGTTCGAACCGGGCGCTTCGGTGTGGATCAGGCGCGTGTTGGGCTTGATCAGCGCTTCGATTCCGGCACCGATCTCGGGATCGTAATACTCGATTTCGACACCAAGCCGCGTCAGCATCGTGTTGCAGAAGTGGCGGCACGGCGCATAAACGGAATCCACAATCAGGGCGTGATCGCCCGACGAGAGATAGGCGAGGAACGGCACCGAAATGGCCGCCAGTCCCGACGGGACGAGAATCGTACCGGCCGATCCTTCAAGCTCATCGAATGCTTCGCATAGTGCATCTGTCGTGGGGGTTGCGCGCGTGCCGTAAGTGTATTTCTGCGACCGCTTTTCCATCGTGGAAGAGTTCGGGAAGAGAACGGTCGATGCATGAACGACCGGCGGGTTCACGAAGCCGTGGTATCCCGATGGGTCGTGGCCGATATGGGCAAGGCGCGTGTTCGTTCCTGCTTCTGCAAGCAGCGGGTCTTGTGTCTTTTTCATATGGTAGATTGCTTCCCCGTGACAGATGAGGGCCGAAGTCTTGCCGCCCGAGCAAGCCTCGGTCAACCCATGGCTTTCGGATGGTGGTTCCAATCTCAATACTTCGGTTCAACAGCCGGAGTTTTCGGCATCACTTGCCCAGCAAGCGAGCACATGCTCAACTTCTCACCGTGATTAACGAATTTACCTCATTTCTGACGCAATTCGGAAAGGCGACACTTGACCATGCGTAGTTTTACGACTGTGATAGTGAGTACCCGCGCCGGGAGGGCCAGCGGGAACCGGCCGTAACGGAAAAAACTGGGGGCGGCTCGGTGTCATCAATATACATATAAGGTTGGGAAAATGAAAAAGACGCTTTTGTCTACCGCGATTGGCGCAGCGGTATTTGGTATCGCCTCGGCAGCTTCTGCCGGCACGCTTGAAGATGTGAAGGCGAAAGGCTTTATCCAGTGCGGCGTCAACACCGGTCTTGCGGGCTTCGCTCAGCCTGACGCTTCCGGCAACTGGAAGGGCTTCGACGTCGATTACTGCCGCGCTGTTGCTGCTGCCGTTTTCGGTGACCCGGACAAGGTGAAGTACACGCCCACCACTGCACAGAGCCGCTTCACGGCCCTTCAGTCTGGCGAAGTCGACCTGCTGGCACGTAACACCACCTGGAGCATCGGCCGCGACACCGCGCTCGGCTTCAACTTCCGTTACGTCAACTACTACGACGGCCAGGGCTTCATGGTGCCCAAGAGCCTCAACGTGAAGTCCGCTCTCGAGCTGTCCGGCGCTGCCGTCTGCGTCCAGTCCGGCACCACGACCGAGCTCAACCTCGCTGACTACTTCCGCGCCAACAACCTCGAATACAAGCCGGTCGTTTTCGAAAAGCTCGAAGAAGTCAACGCTGCATACCAGGCTGGCCGTTGCGACGTTTACACCACCGACCAGTCGGGCCTGTATTCGATCCGCCTCGCTGTCTCCAACCCGGATGACCACGTCGTTCTGCCGGAAATCATCTCCAAGGAGCCGCTGGCTCCGGCCGTCCGCCAGGGCGATGACAAGTGGTTCGACATCGTGACCTGGACCGGTTACGCGCTCGTTCAGGCCGAAGAAATGGGCATCACCCAGGCTAACGTCGACGAAATCAAGGGCTCTTCGACCAACCCGGACGTTCGTCGCTTCCTCGGCGTTGAGCAGGACACCAAGGTCGGTACCGACCTCGGCCTCACCAACGACTGGGCCTACAACATCATCAAGGGTGTTGGTAACTACGGCGAAGTCTTCGAGCGCAACATCGGCGCCGACACGCCGCTGAAGATCCAGCGCGGCCTCAATGCCCTGTGGACCAAGGGCGGTCTGCAGTACGCACCGCCGATCCGTTGATCTAAAAGAATGCAGTGCGGGGCGGCCTTGTCGCCCCGCAACCACGAATAAAAACAAAAATAAAAAAAGCAAAAGCATGGGCCATCAAGGCCAGCGGGGAAAAGGCAGCATGACAGATCACGCCATACGTGTGTCATCTCATCGGGGGGATTCGAAAGTCTCGCCGATCTACGACCCGAGGGTGCGCAGCATCTTCTTCCAGATCCTGACGGCAGTTATTGTTGTTCTTGCGGTCTGGTCCATCAGCAACAACGTCGCTACGAACCTTGCACGCGCTAATATCGCCTCCGGCTACGGCTTCCTGTCTGGCCGATCCGGTTTCGATATCGGCTTTGCGATGATCTCCTACTCAAGCGATTCGACCTATGGTCGGGCCATTCTTGTCGGCCTGCTCAACACGCTGCTGATCGCCGTTACCGGCATCATCACCGCCACCATCATCGGCTTCATCATCGGCATCGGACGACTTTCGAAGAACTGGCTGATCGCCAAGCTTTGCACGGTTTACGTCGAAGTTTTCCGTAATATCCCGCCGCTGCTCGTCATCTTCTTCTGGTATTCCGGCGTCCTGTCGTCGCTGCCGCAGGTGCGCGATTCGCTGGAACTGCCGCTCGGCATGTTCTTGAACAACCGCGGCCTCGCCTTTCCGAAGCCCGTCTGGGGTGAAACGGCCTGGGTGATCCCGATCGCACTGCTGATCGGTATTGTGGCGTCCGTCGTCGTCGCATCCTGGGCCAAGCGTCGCCAGATGCGCACCGGCGAGCAGTTCCACACGATCTGGGTGTCGATCGGCCTCATCGTCGGCATTCCGGTTCTTGCCTTCCTGGCCGCCGGCGCCCCGCTGACCTTCGACTTCCCGGTCGCTGGCCGCTTCAACCTGTCGGGCGGTTCGGTGATCGCCCCGGAATTCGTGGCGCTTTATCTCGCCCTCTCCTTCTACACCGCCTCGTTTATCGCCGAAATCATCCGCGCCGGTATCCGTGGTGTAGCGAAGGGCCAGTCGGAAGCGGCTTTCGCGCTCGGCCTGCAGCCTTCCACGACCACGCGTCTGGTTGTCGTTCCGCAGGCGATGCGCATCATCATTCCCCCGCTGACCAGCCAGTATCTGAACCTCACGAAGAACTCGTCGCTCGGCGTTGCCATCGGCTTCCCGGAGCTTGTTTCAACGGGTGGCACGACGATGAACCAGACGGGCCAGGCGGTTGAGATCATCTCGATCTGGCTCATCGTCTACCTGACGATCAGCATTGCGACCTCGCTGTTCATGAACTGGTTCAACGCCCGAATGGCACTGGTGGAGAGGTAAGACCATGGCTGACACCTCTGTCTCCTTTGTCCGCAGAGAAATGCTGGACGCAAAACCTGCACCGACGGCGAGCGGCAACCTCTTCGGATGGGTGCACAAGAACCTGCTGGCGACGCCGAAGGACATTGTCCTGACGGTACTCGCGATCGCTATCCTGGTGATGATCGTGCCGCCGGCGGCAAACTGGCTGTTCTTCCAGGCAAGCTGGCTCGGCTCCGACCGATCCGTCTGCTCCACCCTGGTTCAGGGCGGCATCCAGCCGGATGGCTGGAAGGGCGCCTGCTGGGCTTTCGTGCAGGACCGCTTCGTGCAGTTCATGTTCGGTCGCTACCCACTCGATGAACGCTGGCGTCCGATTCTCGTGACGATCATGTTCATCGCGCTGCTGACGCCGCTCCTCATCCCCAAGGTGCCGCGCAAGGGCCTCAACGCCCTGCTGCTGTTCATCGTCTTCCCGATCGTCGCCTTTTTCCTGCTGCATGGCGGATTTGGGCTGCGGGTCGTCGAGACCCCGCTCTGGGGCGGCCTGATGGTGACGCTCATCCTGTCCTTCGTCGGGATCGCGGTCTCGTTCCCTCTCGGAACTCTGCTGGCACTCGGGCGCCGGTCCAAGATGCCGGTGATCAAGACGCTTTGCGTCACCTTCATCGAGGTGATCCGCGGCGTGCCGCTCATCACGGTCTTGTTCATGGCGAATGTGATGTTGCCGCTCTTCCTGCCGACCGGCTGGACGATCGATAACTTCCTGCGTGCGCTTGTCGCCGTTGCGCTCTTCGCTTCCGCCTATATGGCAGAAGTCATCCGCGGCGGCCTGCAGGCGATCCCGAAGGGACAGTCGGAAGGTGCGGAATCACTCGGCCTGAGCTACTGGCAGAAGATGCGGCTGATCATCCTGCCGCAGGCGATCAAGCTGGTCATCCCGGGTATCGTCAACACCTTCATCGGGCTGTTCAAGGATACCTCGCTCGTCTCCATCATTGGGATGTTCGACCTGCTCAACATCATCCGGCTCAACTTCATCGATACGACTTGGATCACGCCCGTGACGCCGATCACCGGCTTGATCTTTGCAGGCTTTATCTACTGGCTGTTCTGCTTCAGCATGTCCCGCTACTCCGCTTTCATGGAGCGGCATCTGGACACGGCTCACCAGCGCTGACCGCCACGCAATTCAAAAAGGGAAACACATGGCTGAAGCCCAACCCAAAAACCTGACAGTGTCGGCAACCGACGTCGCCGTCGAGATCACCAACATGAACAAGTGGTATGGCGACTTCCACGTTCTGCGCGACATCAACCTCAAGGTGATGAAGGGCGAGCGCATCGTCATCGCCGGGCCTTCCGGCTCCGGCAAGTCCACGATGATCCGCTGCATCAACCGGCTGGAAGAACACCAGTCCGGGAGCATCGTTGTCGACGGCATCGAACTGACCAACGACCTGAAGAAGATCGATGAAGTGCGCCGCGAAGTCGGCATGGTGTTCCAGCACTTCAACCTGTTCCCGCATCTGACGATTCTCGAAAACTGCACCCTGGCGCCGATCTGGGTGCGCAAGATGCCGAAGAAGGAAGCCGAAGAGATCGCGATGCACTACCTGAAGCGCGTCAAGATCCCCGAACAGGCCCACAAATATCCCGGCCAGTTGTCCGGTGGCCAGCAGCAACGCGTCGCAATCGCCCGCTCGCTCTGCATGAAGCCGAAGATCATGCTCTTCGACGAGCCGACATCGGCGCTTGACCCGGAAATGGTGAAGGAAGTTCTCGACACCATGGTGAGCCTTGCCGAAGAAGGCATGACCATGCTCTGCGTCACCCACGAAATGGGCTTTGCGCGCCAGGTAGCCAATCGCGTGATCTTCATGGACCAGGGTCAGATCGTCGAGCAGAACTCACCGGCCGAGTTCTTCGACAACCCGCAACACGAACGCACCCGGCTCTTCCTCAGCCAGATCCTTCACTAGGTGGACAAACAAGGGGCGCTGCGGCGCCCCTCTCCTTTTGTGGCGCCTCGCACCGCAAGCATTTCCACTGCGTGTGCGCGCCTTCCCTGCCGCGTCCACCGGCGCCTTTGCTCCCCGGAACGTATCATCCAACATCTCCGGGGAACTTCCACGGAACGTCTGTGTGCCTCGGTCTGTTACAGACGAGCACGGAAAGGAGCAGCTATGTCTGACAATCAAGCGATGGATGGAACCGATCGCACGGCGGTCTCGCTGGATGAGGAGCGTGAGGTCGATGCCTTCGCCGACAGGCACAGCCTCCCCAAGGAGGCAGCCATCGAGATCATCCGGCAGGCGCGCGGCAATCGCGTCGCCGCAGATGAACTGGCGAAGAACTACACGGCGCGCGCCTAGGCATTTCCAGGTCGGGCACGTCTGTCTGATAGTTTAAAAGATGGTCCGGCAGTGTGGCGACCCCTGTAGGACTCGAACCTACGACCTGCTGCTTAGAAGGCAGCTGCTCTATCCAGTTGAGCTAAGGGGCCGTTCAAGGCAGCGCGAGCGGCGCTGCCTACCAATTCTTCAGTGCGTCCAAGGCTGGATGCGGTTGAAGCGGAAATTGTCGGTATAAGAAACCACCTGACGGTTCGCCTGCTTCGGCGGGATCACACGGTATTCGATGCCCTCACGCTTGGCATAGGCTTCGGCCTGCTCCTGCGTTTCAAACGTCAGGCGCACTTGCTGTTTCGTGTCTGCAGAAGAGGTATAACCCAGGATCGGGTCGATGCGCTTGGGACCTTCCTGGTCGAATTCCAGAACCCACAGATGCGTCTTGGCTTTGCCAGATTGCATGGCGGTTTTGGCGGGACGAAAGATCTTAGCAGGCATTCCTGAAACGCTCCATCAGCTGACGCAGAACGTTGCACCACCTGAAAGCGTGGTCGGAGTGGAGAGATTCGAACTCCCGACCCTCTGGTCCCAAACCAGATGCGCTACCAGACTGCGCTACACTCCGTCCTACGTTGGTTGCGAGATACACGGTTCCCTTCGGGGCCGCAATACCCAAATCCAACAATGTTTATCCCACTGAAAAGATGCAGTGGATTACCACTTGTTGCCGATGCGCTTGGAGACAGCTTTGTCGCCAACACTGACGCCCAAACGGTTGGCGGTGCCTGCATTGAGCTCCAGCACAAACTTCACCGCTCCGCGTGAGTCGATCACATCGCGCGAATACGGCACGGTGTTTTCCCGAATGTGGGAGATCGTGCCATCACCCTGGATGAACAGCATGTCGAGCGGGAGAACCGTGTTCTCCATCCACATGCCAACCTGCCGGGGCAGGCCGAAATCGAACAACATGCCGTGATCCGGCGCCATAGACTTGCGGAACATCAGCCCCTGCTGACGTTGAGCGTCGGTGAGCGCGAGTTCGACGGTGAACTTATGCGTCTTGCCCGCCTTCGTCTGGATCGCGAGCTCCTCGCGGGGAAAGGTAACGTCTTGGGCGGCCGCGAATGCGGCACCCACAAAGACAAAAAGCGCCACAAGGGCGCTTTGGAGAACTGCTGAATATGACAAACGCATCAGTGTGACCGGCTCACGGGGTTTGGATTGTCGGGATGGATTTCCGCTGCCATCAGACCCTTATCGCCAGGCCCGAAGCGTACCAGAACGACCTGGCCCGGACGAAGTTCCGTGAGGCCGAAGCGACGCAACGTTTCCATATGAACGAAGATGTCCTCGGTCCCCTCGCCGCGGGTCAGGAAGCCAAACCCCTTGGTGCGGTTGAACCACTTCACCAGCGCCCGTTCCAGGCCGCTCGTTGCCGTCACCTGGACATGCGTGCGCACCGGCGGAAGCTGCGACGGGTGAACGGCCGTCGACTGATCCATGGAAAGGATGCGGAATGCCTGGTAACCGCGGTCCCGCTTCTGGATGAGGGCCACGATGCGCGTGCCTTCCAGGATGGTCTGGTAGCCGTCGCGCCGAAGGCAGGTCACATGCAGGAGAACATCCTGCATCCCGTTGTCAGGAACGATGAATCCGAAGCCCTTCGCCACGTCGAACCACTTCACGACGCCGGTAATCTCGATCAATTCGACCGGTTCGCCCGCGAGTTCCTCGAAAGTGGCAACGCCCTTCGACGACATCCTGTCTGCCATATCCTGTCGGCCCCTCGATTACGCGTTACACCTGACGATTAACTGATTCTTAGAGGATAGATTAACATCCCGGTAACCGTCTAGCGCAAGACCCTGCCTTGGCTTTATCCACCTTGACGTCTATTCCGGAAGCCTTGCTCGAGGCTGGCGCGAGCACATATTCGCAGCGCCATCCGGCACTTTTTTCTGCGTTTCGCTCAGGGAGAATAAGAATGCGCTATCTACACACCATGGTGCGGGTCAAGGACCTGGACGCCTCGCTTCATTTCTACACAACGCTGTTCGGCCTGAAGGAAATCCGCAGTAGCGAAAACGAGAAGGGCCGGTTCACGCTGGTCTTCCTTGCAGCACCGGAGGACATCGCATCGGGCGACCCGAGCAAGGCGCCCTGCCTTGAGCTGACTTACAACTGGGATGCCGAGGACTATACCGGCGGCCGCAACTTCGGCCACCTCGCTTATGAAGTCGACAACATCTACGACTTCTGCAAGCACCTGCAGGACAACGGCATCACCATCAACCGCCCGCCACGGGAAGGTCGCATGGCCTTTGTGCGCTCGCCGGATGGCATTTCGATCGAGATCCTGCAGAAGGGCGAGAATCTGCCGGTTGCCGAACCCTGGGCGTCCGCGCCGAATATCGGAAGCTGGTAAAATCATTCGCGGCGGTCGTCCATGGCCGCCGCACCTTTGGCGAAGCTTGCTCCAGGCTGTTGCTGCCCTCGTCCTGACACATTGGGCGCTTGTCCGCGCGAAGCCCCGGTCCGATGCTGTCGGACATGATTCGCGGCATGATGCGCGCGACATGAGCTGACGGGGCAAAAATTGCATTCAGTGCCTTCCACCATCCCGCGCGCCAGACTTCTTCTGGTGGTAGCCGGGCTCTCGCTCCTCAGCCTTGCAGGATGCACGTCCACGAAGAAGGTGGCCGAAGATTCGCCGGCAGCCTCACCGCGCAACGCCATCCCGGAAGCCCTGAAACGCGATCTCGCCAATGGCGGAACAACTGTGTCGGTTGCCCGACCCTCGCCTGCCAATCCTGAAGAAGCGGCCCGGATGGCCGCAGTGGCCGACGCTTCGGCATCCACACCGGAAGATGCCTTCCCGCCGGCACCGGAGCAGCCGGTGCAGAATCCCATGGCGGGTCTTGCCACGCAGCCCACGGGCGTGCGCGCTGGTACCGGTACCATTTTCTCCGCCGCACCACCCCTTCCTGCCGCCACCGATCCGTCCGCCACCGGGCCCGTACCGGCAAACCTGCCGCGCCGGAACTTCAACGCCATGACGGCGAGCGTTTACAGCGCGCCGCAAGCCGTTCCCGCCACCGCATGTGGCGTTGATCCACAAACCGGGGCAGAGCTAAGCTGCTGAAAAGCCCGGATCTTCGGGGTTCTTTGCGCCTTTCGAAGGTCTTCCGGATTTTTTTGCAGGAAAGATGATTTTGGCGCTTGCGGGAAAGAAATCGCCTCTCTATAAGGGCGCCACAACGAAGCGCACGCGCCCTTCGTCTATCGGTTAGGACACCAGATTTTCATTCTGGGAAGAGGGGTTCGACTCCCCTAGGGCGTGCCACTTCTCCTTCTTCCAAAACATCATCTTTCGTTACTAAGCGCTTTGCGCTGCTCGCTTTTCTCCTTCTGAAAAAAGTTTCACCCGACAGTGTTTTTCGTACAGATTCCGCTTGCGGAGTGAAAGCTGCCTGACTATAAGGGCGCCACACACGAAGCGCACGCGCCCTTCGTCTATCGGTTAGGACACCAGATTTTCATTCTGGGAAGAGGGGTTCGACTCCCCTAGGGCGTGCCACTTCTCTCTCCAAGAAAAATCACTTAGCCTGCACGAGCCGCGTCCAGCACGCGGAGCTGAATGCGGCGATTTCCCTGCCACTGGTCTGCGCTCAGGCAACCTGCCACGTGAATCTGGCTGCCGCGCGAATTGAGCAGCATGTTGCCGAGCGGCGTTTCAGCAGCACGGAACGCGATTCCTTCAAGCCGTGCGCCATCGGCAGCTTCCAGCGTAATCTTCACATGGGCGGTCCCGACGAGCCGAGCGTCCTTCAGGCGGTGCGCGGGAATCGCAAAGATCGGCTGCGAATGGCCCGAGCCATAAGGGCCCGCCTGTTCGAGCACGTCAAAGAGGTCCAGCGTAACGCCGGAGGCCGAAAGCGCGCCGTCGATCTTCAGTACGTGATTAGCGACAAGCGCCGGCACGCTCTCCCCCGACTTCTCCTCGAAGAAGGCACGCAGTCGCCCGAGATTCGCCCGCTCGACCGTGAGGCCCGCTGCCATGGCGTGACCGCCGCCCTTGACCAGCAGGCCTTCCTCGACGGCCGCACGTACCATGCGTCCCATGTCGAAGCCATTGATCGAGCGGCCCGACCCGGTTCCCTTGCCGGAAGGATCAAAAGAGATCGCGAAGGCTGGCCGCTTGAACTTCTCCTTCAGGCGCGCTGCGATGAGCCCGACGATTCCCGGGTGCCAGCTGTCGCGCGCCGCCACGATGACACAGGCATTCTCACCGGTACCGTATTCAGCGAGCACTTCGGACTCCGCTTCTGCAAGCATCGCCGCCTCCATGGCCTGCCGCTCGCGGTTGAGGTCGTCCAGGCGCCCGGCAATCTCCTCAGCCTCGACCGCGTCATCAAGCGTCAGCAGTCGGCTTCCGAGAGCGGCGTCACCGATCCGGCCACCGGCATTGATTCGCGGCCCGACGAGGAACCCGAAATGATAAGGCGTCACGGGCCTGCCTAGACCCGCCTTGCGAAACAAGGCAGCTAGCCCTTGGTTGCCCATGTGGCGCGCGGCAAGCAGTCCCTTCACCACGTAAGCGCGGTTCAGGCCCTTCAGGGGCACAACGTCACAGACGGTGGCCAGCGCGACCAGATCAAGCCAGCCGAGTAGATCAAGAGACTTGGCGCGGGAATCACCCCGCTCGCGCATCAGCCGTGCCGCACCAACGAGCACCATGAAGACAACGCCGGCAGCACACAGATGCCCCTGCCCCGACAGATCATCCTCTCGGTTCGGGTTGACCAGCGCATGGCACGGCGGCAGCTCGTGGCTGAGTTGGTGATGGTCGATCACCACCACATCGCAGCCCTCGTCGCGCGCCGCAGCAAGCGCCTCATGGCTGGTTGAACCGCAGTCGACGGTGACGATCAGGCCAGCACCATTGGCGATCAGTTGGCGGATGGCGGATGGATTGGGGCCGTAGCCTTCGAATATGCGGTCCGGGATGTAGATTTCCGCCTCGACATCAAAATGCCGCAGGAAGCGATACAGAAGGGCGGAGGACGAGGCGCCGTCGACGTCGTAGTCGCCAAAGATCGCCACTTTTTCCCCGCGGTCGATCGCACGCGTCAGCCGGTACACAGCCTTCTCGCAGTCGGTCAGGGTGTAGGGATCTGGCATCAGGGCGCGGATGGTCGGGTTCAGGAATGCAGGTGCGTCATCCAGCGATACCCCCCGCCCCGCCAGCACCCGGGCCACGAGTTCCGGAATACCGTGCACCTGCGAGATCGCCAGCGCGCGGTTTTGTGCCGCCTGATCCAGGCGCGAGATCCAGCGCTGGTCACCGACGGAGCGTTCGACATTGAGGAAAGCGCGCGGAACGGGATCCACCGTTTCCGCTGCCGGGGAGATCGCAGACACAAACTTGTTCATCGGCTGCTTCTACTGCATTTCCGCGCCAAGCGGAATCGCTTTGAGTTTCTGCCGAGAAGCGCCAGTGAATCAGAGGTCCTTCGGCCGCTCGATGCGGATGACCTGCGGCTCGCCAACGAGATAGCTCTCGCTCTTGATCGCCTCGACCGCCTTGCGGATCGAATCTTCCATCGTCGCGTGAGTGACGAGGATAATGGTCTTCGCCGTTTCGGCACTGTCCGGATTTGCGCGCTGGACGATGGATTCAAGCGAGATGGCGTTCTCGGCCATGCGTGCCGCAATGCTTGCGAAGACACCGGTTCGGTCAGCAACCGTCAGGCGGATGAAATAGCCACCTTCATGGCTTTGCATCTGGGCGCGCTTGTAGGGCGCCAGCGCAGCCGCTGGTGTTCCGAGCACCGGCACGCGCTGCGCGCCGGGACGGCTCTTGGCGATATCGGCAATATCACCCAGGACGGAAGACGCGGTGGCGTTGCCGCCGGCGCCGGGGCCCACCATCAGGAGTTCGCCCAGGATATCGGATTCGATGGCGACCGCATTGGTCACGCCATCGACCTGCGCGATGACTGAGTCGTAGGGCACCATGGTCGGGTGGACGCGCTGCTCGATGCCGCTTTCGGTCCGCTGCGCAACGCCGAGGAGCTTGATGCGGTAGCCGAGGTCTGACGCCGCGCGGATGTCCTCGATCGAAATATTGGTGATGCCTTCGAGATAGATCTCGTCCGCAGCAATCTGCGTTCCGAAGGCAAGCGTCGTCAGGATCGCGAGCTTGTGGGCGGTATCATTGCCTTCAATGTCGAAGGCAGGATCGGCTTCGGCATAACCAAGCCGCTGCGCCTCCTTGAGGCAGTCGGCAAAGGACAGGCCTTCCTTCTCCATCCGGGTCAGGATGTAGTTGCAGGTGCCGTTCATGATCCCGTAGACGCGGGAAACCGTGTTGCCGGTGAGCGACTCGCGCAGCGCCTTGATGACCGGGATGCCACCGGCAACCGCTGCCTCGAAATTGAGGAGTGCGCCCTTCTCTTCGGCGATCTTGGCAAGTTCGACGCCGGAGGCTGCGAGCAATGCCTTGTTGGCCGTCACCACATGGAGACCGCGCTCCAATGCGGCGCGAACCGAGTTCGCCGCGGCGCCTTCGGCACCGCCGACGAGCTCCACGAAGACATCGATATCGGCTTCGCGGGCCAGTTGCTCAGGCGTATCAAACCACTGGATGCGGGAGATGTCGATGCCGCGGTCACGCGTCCTGTCGCGCGCCGTGACGGCAGTGATCTCGATGGCACGGCCGCAGGTCGTCGCAAGTTCGTTCGCGCGGTTCTGGATGATCCGAACGAGTGAGGCACCCACGGTGCCGAGACCCGCAATGCCGACCTTCAGGGCATCTGCCATGGTTTTTCTTCCTGCTTGCTTGGGAGGCGGTGGCTCCGGGCGAGCCACCGGGGGTAGGTTTGTCTAGTTCAGCGACGCGTGTTGAGCGAGATCACGTTGTGCATCGTGTCATCGGCCGTCGAGAGGAACTTCTTGATGTTGCGCGCAGCCTGGCGGATGCGATGCTCGTTCTCAACGAGCGCGAGGCGGACATAGTCATCCCCCTGCTCGCCGAAACCGACGCCAGGAGCAACCGCAACATCAGCCTTCTCGACGAGGAGCTTGGAGAATTCCAGGCTGCCAAGATGGCGGAACTTTTCCGGGATCTTCGCCCAGGCAAACATGGTCGCAGCCGGCGGCGGCACTTCGAAACCCGCCTTGCCGAAGCTTTCCACCATCACGTCGCGGCGACGCTTGTAGACGTTGCGCACCTCGGCGATGTCGGAGCCATCACCGTTCAGCGCGTGTGTCGCGGCCACCTGGATTGGCGTGAAGGCACCGTAGTCGAGGTAGGACTTCACGCGCGTCAGTGCCGAGATCAGCCGTTCGTTGCCGACGGCAAACCCCATGCGCCAGCCGGGCATCGAAAACGTCTTCGACATGGACGTGAATTCAACGGTCACATCCATCGCGCCGGGAACTTCCAGAACGGATGGTGGCGGCGCGTCGTTGAAGTAGATTTCCGAGTAGGCAAGGTCCGACAGCACGATGATGTCGTGCTTCTTCGCAAAGGCGATGACGTCCTTGTAGAAGTCGAGCGTCGCAACGTAAGCCGTCGGGTTCGACGGATAGTTGAGGATCAGCGCCAGCGGCTTCGGAATCGAGTGCCGAACTGCGCGCTCCAGCGGCGGGAAGAAGCTCTCGTCCGGCTCCACCGACATGGAGCGGATTACGCCACCTGCCATCAGGAAGCCGAAGGCATGGATCGGATAGGTCGGGTTCGGGCACAGGATGACGTCGCCGGGCGCCGTGATCGCCTGCGCCATGTTGGCGAAGCCTTCCTTCGAACCCAGTGTCGCAACGACCTGGGTTTCCGGGTTGAGCTTCACGCCGAAGCGGCGGGCGTAATATGCGGCCTGCGCGCGGCGCAGGCCAGGAATGCCCTTGGATGAAGAATAACGGTGGGTGCGCGGGTCCTGGACCACTTCGCACAGCTTGTCGACGATCGCCTTGGGCGTCGGAAGGTCCGGGTTGCCCATGCCGAGATCGATAATGTCGGCGCCACCCGCTCGCGCGCTCGCTTTCAAACGGTTGACCTGTTCGAAAACGTAGGGCGGCAGGCGCCTGACTTTATGAAACTCTTCCATAGCTCCCTCGGGCTCAGTGTGACGAGATGCAAAGGCGCGCGTTGCTTCGCGCACCGGCGCATCTTAAGCGATTTGTGCTTTGCGACCAAACAGAGCGAAAGGCAAGCCCCAATTACCGGGCATTTCAGCGTGCGATGTTGGCCTGCGCGTCCTTGCCATGCTCGGCGGCGAGCTTGCGATACTCCGCCACCCGGCGATTGTACTCAGCCTCGGAGATGGAGCCGTTCTGGCGGGCCCGCGCCAAGCTGGCGAGCCGCGGCTCGGTCTTCCGGTAGTCGTCGTCCTCGATCTGCTCCGCAGCAGCACGCAAGGTCGGGCTGAAGGTCGGATAGACGCCGGTATTGCGCTTGACGATGGGGCCTGGAGGCGGTGCCGCACCGCTCTGGGTGATTACAGCTGGAGGCGGCGTGTTGGGAATACCGTCATCAAGAGCAAAGCTCTGGCTGTTGCAGCCCGACAGCAGAGGCGCACAGGCAGCCATGACCAGAAGCGACGAGCCAACCCTTGCCTGCCTCAGTTTTTCCATCTCAACAACCTACCTAACCGAGTCGCCGGATCCCCTGAAGCGCCGGCCGCTGGACTTGTATTCACTTTCAGGGACAATGTACAAACGAAAACAGCCGACAACCAGTGGGGAGGCCACGCGTGGCGGAAAAGACCGAGCAAAAAGGGGCGGCTGGACAGGGTTTTCCAGGCTTTGATCCCCGGTCGGTCGAGGCCTACGTGGTCAAGGATCCGCAGACGCTGGCCATGAACCTTGCGCGCGCCGCAGAAAATCTCGGCAAGGCTGCATCTGAATGGCTCGGGCCCCGCGAGCGCGGCGAAATCCCTAATCCCGACACCAACCCGCTGAACGACCTGGTGAAGACGCTCTCCGCCGTCACCGAATACTGGATGGCGGACCCGAAGCGGACGCTCGAGGCGCAGACGCTTCTTTTCTCAAGCTATATGGGCATCTGGACGCGGACGTTGAACCAGTTCAGCGGGGTTCCGGTCGAAGCCGAGGCGCCGACCAAGGATAAGCGGTTCGCCGACGAAGACTGGATCAAGAACCCGTTCTTTGCACTGCTGCGGCAGGTCTACCTCGTCACCGCATCCTGGGCTGAAAAGCTCGTCGATGAGGCCGAGGGACTGGATGCGCATACGAAACACAAGGCCGCCTTTTATGTGAAGCAGATCACGGCTGCCCTGTCTCCCGCCAACTTCGCCGTCACCAATCCGGAAGTTTACCGCGAGACGGTCGCCACCAATGGTGCCAATTTTGTCGCCGGTATGAAGATGCTTGCCGAAGACATCGCTGCCGGCCGTGGTGAGTTGCGGCTTCGCCATACCGATTCCACCAAGTTCGCCATCGGCCGCAACATCGCCCTCACCCCTGGCAAAGTGATTGCCCAGAACGAGGTCTGTGAGGTCCTTCAGTACGAGGCAAACACGGACACGGTGCTGAAGCGCCCGCTCCTTATCTGCCCGCCATGGATCAACAAGTTCTACATTCTTGATCTCAACCCGGAAAAAAGCTTCATCAAGTGGTGCGTCGACCAGGGCCACACAGTCTTCGTGATCTCCTGGGTCAACCCGGATGAACGCCACGCAAAGAAGGACTGGGCGTCCTACATGCGCGAAGGGATCGACTTCGCGCTTGAGACGGTCGAAAAGGCAACGGGCGAGAAGAAGGTCAATGCAATCGGTTATTGCGTCGGCGGCACCTTGCTCGCGGCCACCCTCGCCTACCACGCCAAGACTAGGAACAGCCGCATCGCGTCCGTCACCTTCCTGACCACCCAGGTTGATTTCGAACACGCGGGCGATCTCAAGGTCTTTGTCGACGAAGAACAGCTCGAGGCGATCGAGAAGCAGATGGAGTCGGTGGGCTACCTCGACGGCTCGAAGATGGCGACAGCCTTCAACATGCTGCGCGCCTCGGAACTGATCTGGCCCTACGTGGTCAACAACTACCTCAAGGGCCAGGAGCCGCTGCCCTTCGACCTGCTGCACTGGAATTCAGACTCGACCCGCATGGCGGCAGCCAACCATGCCTTCTATCTGCGCAACTGCTACCTCAACAACGCATTGAGCAAGGGCGAGATGAAGCTGGGGGATAAGGTCATCTCGCTCAAGGACATCAAGATCCCGGTCTACAATCTCGCCACCCGCGAGGATCACATTGCGCCGGCAAAGTCGGTCTTCCTGGGTTCGGAACTGTTCGGTGGTCCAGTCGATTTCGTCCTGTCCGGCTCCGGCCACATTGCCGGCGTCGTCAATCCGCCAGCCAAGCAGAAGTATCAGTTCTGGGTTGGCGAGAAGCCGACGGGCTCCTATGAGGACTGGCTGGCGAAGGCGGAGGAAACCGGGGGCTCCTGGTGGCCGCACTGGCATGCCTGGGTGGAAGGGAAGGATGCGACGCGCGTGCCGGCCCGCAAACCCGGCGGCTCCGCCTTGAACGCAATCGCCGATGCGCCCGGCACCTACGTTCTGGAGCGCGCCTGAGACGTCACCAACCGGCGACACACCCAGGCACAAGACCGAGCCTCTCCTGCGACCCGTCGTTCCGCGAAAGGAAATGCAGAAACCTGCTCCGTTTTGATGGACGAGACGGGCCCGGCTGCTTTATGAACAAGAAGATTACGAGAGAAGAACAATGGTCAACTATATCGAAGCCGTATCCGCACCCATGAAGAACACGGGTGCGATCCGTCTTTACGACCCGGCGACGGATTTTGCGGGCATGCGCAAGGCGTGCCTTCTGACGGCACGCTGCCTGGATGAACTGGCCGCGATCATCCAGCCTGGCGTCACCACAAGCGCAATCGACCGATTCGTGTTCGAGTTCGGCATGGATCACGGCGCGCTGCCGGCGACTTTGGATTACCGTGGCTACAAATATTCCGTCTGCACCTCCATCAACCACGTGGTCTGCCATGGCATGCCGGAAGACAAGCCGCTGCGCGAGGGCGACATCGTCAACATCGATGTGACCTATATCCTCGACGGCTGGCATGGCGACTCGAGCCGGATGTATCCGGTCGGGCAGATCAAGCGCGCCGCCGAACGGCTGCTGGAAGTCACCTATGAGTGCCTTATGCGCGGCATCGCCGAGGTGAAGCCCGGCGCCCGCACCGGCGCGATCGGCCAGGCGATCCAGACCTATGCCGAAGGCGAACGCTGCTCGGTCGTGCGCGATTTCTGCGGCCATGGCGTCGGACGGTTGTTCCACGATTCGCCGAACATCCTGCACTATGGGCGCGCCGACGAAGGTCCGGAAATCAAGGAAGGCATGATCTTCACGATCGAGCCGATGATCAATCTCGGCAAGCCGCATGTGAAGGTGCTTTCGGACGGCTGGACAGCCGTTACACGCGACCGCTCGCTTTCGGCGCAATACGAGCACGCGATTGGCGTGACGGCGACCGGCTGCGAAATCTTCACCTTGTCGCCTGCCGGTCTGGACCGGCCGGGCCTGCCGCCGCTGACGAGCTGACATGGCAAGACGTCCAGCCCCGCCGCCGGACGTACAAACCTCCCTGTTGGAGGATGAGCGAGGCTTTTTCGCCGAGCAGGTGATCAAGCCGAAGGGCAGCAAGAAAGCGCCTGCTGCCGTCAAGCCCGACACAGCCGTTCACTATCACGGTCATCGCGACCGCGTGCGCGCCAAGTACCGCGAGCACGGTGACGCGGCGCTCGCCGACTATGAGATCCTCGAGCTTTATCTTTTCCGCTCGATCCCGCAGCGTGACACAAAGCCCTTGGCGAAAGCCCTGCTCGACCGCTTCGGTACGCTCGCCGGCGTGTTTGGAGCACCGATCTCCCTGCTGCAGGAGGTGAAGGGCGTTGGCGAAGGTGTTGCCGTTGACCTCAAACTGGTGGCCACGGTGGCGCAGCGGATGCTGAAAAGCGGCGTCCGCAACAAGCAGGTCCTCAGTTCCTGGTCATCCGTCATCGACTACTGCCAGGCTGTCATGGCCTACGAGACGCGCGAGCAGTTCCGCATCCTGTTTCTCGACAAACGCAATGTTCTGATTGCCGACGAGGTGCAGGGACAAGGTACAGTGGACCACACGCCAGTCTACCCGCGCGAGGTGGTAAGGCGCGCGCTCGAACTTTCTGCAACCGCCATCATCCTCGTCCATAATCATCCAAGTGGTGATCCGACGCCCTCGCGCGCGGATATCGACATGACGAAAACCATCGTCGACACGGCAAAACCGCTTGGCATCACCGTCCACGATCATATCATTATCGGCAAGGACGGCCATGTCAGCCTCAAGGGCCTGCGGCTTTTCTAGTTGCGCGCATAGATAAGGCACCACCCTCGGCCGTGTGTCGCCCAGACTTGAAACACTGTGTCTACGTCTTTGTTATTGCAGTGCATCGTCGGCAATCAAACCTTTAGGAAAGATTGCTAGACAAGAACCGACAACCTCGCTGGCAGCGAGAAGTGAGCGGAGCATTTTCATGAACCATTACGACCTCATCGTCGTCGGCAGCGGCCCTGCTGGTCGGCGCGCAGCCATTCAGGCCGCAAAACTTGGCAAAAAGGTTGTGGTGATCGAACAGGGAAAACGGGTCGGCGGTGTTTCGGTCCATACCGGAACGATCCCGTCCAAGACCCTTCGCGAGACGGCCTTGAACCTCACCGGCTGGCGCGAACGCGGATTTTACGGTCGCGCCTACCGCGTCAAGCAGGAGATCAGCGCCGATGACCTGCGCCGCCGGCTGCTGATCACGCTGGACCACGAGGTCGAGGTGCTCGAACACCAGTTCGCCCGCAATCGCGTACAGCACATCCGCGGCACCGCGAGCTTCGTCACACCGGATACGCTGGAGATTTTGAAGGACGATGGCGAGACGATGCACGTCGCCGGCACCTCGATCCTGCTCGCCGTCGGCACCAAGCCGTTTCGCCCGGACTACATCCCATTCGATGGCAAGTCGGTGATCGACAGCGATGAGTTGCTGGACATCGAAGAGCTGCCGCGTTCCATGGTCGTCATCGGCGCGGGCGTCATCGGCATCGAATATGCAACGATCTTCTCCGCGCTCGATATTGCCGTCACGGTCATCGATCCAAAGACGACGATGCTGGACTTCATCGACAAGGAAATCATCGAAGACTTCACCTACCAGCTGCGCGACCGGAACATGAAGCTGCTTCTCGGGCAGCGAGCGGAGAAGGTGGAGCGCCTGCCCGATGGCAAGGTTTCCGTGAAGGTCGATTCCGGCCGCACCATCGTTACCGACATGGTGCTGTTTGCCGCCGGTCGCATGGGCGCCACCGAGTCGCTCAACCTGCCGGCCGCAGGCCTGGAAGCAGACAGCCGCGGACGCCTGAAGGTGAACCCGGAAACGTTCGAGACCTCGGTGAAGGGCATCTTCGCGGCAGGCGACGTCGTGGGCTTCCCGAGCCTTGCCTCCACCTCCATGGAGCAAGGCCGCATCGCCGCGCGCGTTGCGGTTGGCGAGATCGCCATGGAGCCGCAGAAATATTTCCCCTACGGCATCTACGCCGTCCCGGAAATCTCCACCTGCGGCCTCACCGAAGAAGAGATGAAGGAGCGCGGCATCCCGTATGAGTGCGGGATCGCGAGGTTCCGCGAAACGTCGCGTGGCCATATCATGGGCCTCGACACCGGCATGCTGAAGCTGATCTTTTCGCTGAAGACCCGCCGCCTTCTCGGCGTCCATATCGTCGGCGAAGGCGCGACCGAGCTTGTCCATATCGGTCAGGCGGTGCTGAACCTCAAAGGCACGGTTGAGTATTTCGTCGAAAATACCTTCAACTACCCAACGCTTGCCGAAGCCTACAAGATCGCCGGCCTTGATGCGTGGAACCGCATGGGCGTCGGCCCGAAGGAAGCGCCGGTCGCGACGGCACAGTCCACCGATTCGACGGCAACACCTCTGCCAGACAAGCCGGCACCGGCGAAGGCAAAGCTTGCCGCCTCCAAGTGAGGCGGCTCCAGCCAAACAGGCGAAGCCAGAACGACATGCAATAAAAAAGCCGCCTCGAAAGGCGGCTTCTTTTTTGAGATCCAGAAGGATCGATATCAGCGCGAATAGAATTCGACGACGAGATGCGGTTCCATGACGACGGCATACGGAACGTCCGAAAGGCTCGGAACGCGAACGTAGGTTGCGGTCATCTTGTTGTGGTCGGCATCGATGTAGTCCGGAACGTCGCGCTCAGCGAGCTGAACAGCTTCGAGAACCGAAACGAGCTGCTTCGACTTCTGGCGAACTTCGATAACGTCGCCCGGCTTGCAACGGTAGGAACCGATGTTGACCTTGACGCCGTTGACGGTGACGTGACCGTGGTTGACGAACTGACGAGCAGCCCAAACGGTCGGAACGAACTTCGCGCGATAGACGATGGCGTCCAGGCGGGATTCGAGCAGGCCGATCAGGTTTTCCGAAGTGTCGCCCTTGCGGCGGTTGGCTTCGTCGTAGATCGCACGGAACTGCTTTTCACGAACGTCGCCGTAGTAGCCCTTCAGCTTCTGCTTGGCGCGCAGCTGCACGCCGAAGTCCGAAAGCTTGCCCTTGCGGCGCTGGCCGTGCTGGCCCGGGCCGTATTCGCGACGGTTTACCGGGGACTTCGGACGGCCCCAGATGTTTTCGCCCATGCGGCGATCAATTTTGTACTTGGACGATTCGCGCTTGCTCATCGCATTTCCTTCTCAACAGTTAGACCAGCATGTTCACACAGGCTGGACGGAGGAAACACGCCCTCCTCTGAGATCTTCAAGAAGAACTCTGACAGGCCTCTCACGAAAGCGATCGGAGAAGACCACGGGACATGTCAAATAAAACACCGGGCGTTTCCACCCGGCGTTGGGCGGGTCTTTAGGCCGATGTCCGGCAATTGTCAACAGCGGCTCTCATTCGGCGGCAATGCGCTGCTCACCATCGTCTGGCGCGTCCGCACTGCCGGGCGCCGTTTCGGCCTGCAGGTCCGGAAACGCAACGATGCGTTTGCCGGCAAAATCGGTGTGGACGACGATCAACCCCTGCTCTTCGAAGTAGCCGAGCAGCCGGCGAGCCCGGCGGGCCGAATGGGTGCCATAGGCACGCGCAATCTTCGCATCGGACGGACAGACCTCGCCGCAGATCGCGGCCTTCGCCATCATCAGGAACACGCCCTGCAGGTCGTCGGAGACGTTGGCGGAAAGTAACAAGGCTGTCGCCCAGGCCTCCCCTGCCGCGGTTTCCGGATCGACGCCTGAGCGTGCGACTGCCGCCCGCCGCCGGAACTCGGACAGCGAGAGCGGAGGCCCCAGCAAGCGACGCATGCGCGCCCGAACCAGGAAATCCTGGTAAAGCACCGAGTCTGTCCGGTAACCCGACTGAGGGTCATCGAGGATTTCGGAGAGGACAGCGCTAAGCCGTTCCTCACGCTCCTCGGCGGTTAGTTCCGGCTGCGCGACGCGCGGTTCCTGCGGTGCTGGCGTTGCCGCTGGCGCCGACCGCGTCAGTTCAGCAAGGATATCCGTTGTCGGGCGTGGCGCCGGCGCATGCCGACGCACCATCACAGGCCGCGTGAATTCTTCCGGATCCGGCGTGAAGATCAAATCTTCGACGTCCTGCGGTGCGTCGGGCAACGGCATGAGCTTGGGGCTTGATGAGCGCGCGGACGTCTCTACCGGGCCAATCACGATCGGCAACGGGCGCCGCGACAAGGCTGGACCGAGGGCTACGAAGTTGCCCCGCTTCAGGTCACGGAACATTTCCGCCTGGCGCCGATCCATCCCGAGCAGGTCCGCAGCACGCGCCATGTCGATATCAAGGAAGGTACGCCCCATCAGGAAGTTTGACGCCTCTGCCGCGACATTCTTGGCAAGCTTCGCCAGGCGCTGCGTGGCGATAACGCCCGCAAGCCCGCGCTTACGTCCACGGCACATGAGGTTGGTCATCGCGCCGAGCGACATCTTGCGGGCATCTTCCGAGACATCGCCGCCAACGGAGGGCGCAAACATCTGCGCCTCATCCACCACGACAAGCACCGGATACCAGAAGTCACGATCGGCATCGAAGAGACCGTTGAGGAAGGCGCCGGCAGCGCGCATCTGTTCCTCGAGATCAAGACCTTCCAGCGTCAATACGCAGGAGACGCGATGCTGGCGAATGCGGTTGGCGATCCCTGCGAGCTCCGACTCGGTGCGCTCGCCATCGACCACGAGATGTCCGAACTTGTCGGCGAGCGTGACGAAATCCCCTTCGGGATCGATCACCACCTGCTGCACCCACGGCGCCGACTGCTCCAACAGACGCCGCAGCAGGTGGGATTTACCGGATCCGGAATTGCCCTGCACCAACAGGCGGGTCGCCAGAAGCTCTTCGATATCGAGCTTGGCCGGGTCTCCGCCGGACACAATTCCCATATCGATGCCGACTTGCAATGAATGTCCTCGCGTCTTGTCCATGGGCGGTGACCAAGTCACCGCGGGAGCGGCTTCATAACAGAGAAATGGATTCGTTTCGCTGCCTGAACCCGAAAATGCACAGTCTTTCGTGTCAGGCTGTGGCGCGCTTGAAGCCGATCGACAGAAGCCCCGCCCCGATCATCAGCGAGCCGCCTGTGCGGTTGACGATGCGCTGTACCTTCGGTTTGCGGATGTGGTTGCGCGCCATGGCGGCCAGCAGATCGTACAAGGTGGCGTTCAGCGTGGCGAGCGTCAGGAAAGTCGCCTCGAAAATCAACATCTGCATGAAGAGCGGTTTCGTGAGGTCTAGGAACTGCGGAAGGAAGGCCACGAAGAAGACGATGCTTTTCGGGTTCAAGGCAGTCACAGCATAGGCATGGAGAAAGATGCGGAGCGGCCTTGCCTCGGCGGTTTCCACGGCTTCTGCATTTTGCTCGGAGACCGGCGCGCGCCAAAGCTTGATGCCGAGATAGATGAGGTATGCGGCCCCAAGCCACTTCAGGATGGTGAAGAGCATCGCGGATGTCGCCAGCAACGCGCCAAGCCCCAACATGGACGCCGTCATGGCGGTGAAATCGCCAAGCGCCGTACCGGCAACGGTTGCCGAAGCGACCTTGCGGCCGTGGGTCAGGGCATAGGAGATGACGAGCAGGATCGTCGGGCCCGGAATGGCAAGCAGAACCGCAGACGCCGCGACAAAAGCCAGCCAATGTTCAAGTGACATCGATTTCTCTCCAGCGAGTCTTCATCATCAAGCCAGCCTCGTGACGGCGCGCCAACATCAGATCATGTGCGCAGGCCAAACCCCTGCATCAGGCGGCGCGTCGAGAAGTCCGGCTGGCCCGAGGTGAAGACGGCAAAGTCATAGTTATCCGGGTGCTCAGCCCCCTCGACCGCCGGCACCTTGCGTCGTGCCTGTCGCGCGATCGCTTCCGCCGGGTCCAGCCAATCCACGGGCCAAGGCGCCAGCCTACGAAAGACATTCGCCATGAAGGGATAGTGGGTGCAGGCGAGCACGACGATGTCGGTCTTGCGGCCGTTGTTCTCAATGAAGCACGGCGAGATTTCCGCCATGACCGCCTCATCCGACACCGTCTCGCCCCGGATATAAGCTTCCGCCATTCGGGCGAGGTTTTCAGAGCCGACGAGGCGCACATGGCACTGGCTCGCAAACGACTGGATGAGGTCGCGGGTATAGGCGCGCTTCACGGTGCCCGGGGTTGCCAGCACGGAAACGAGGCCGGAGCGGCTGCGTTCAGCCGCGGGCTTGATTGCCGGCACTGTGCCGACAAAGGTCATGGTGGGAAAGGCTTCCCGCAGATCCGCGCCTGCCAGCGTAAACGCCGTGTTGCAGGCGATGACGCAGACTTCCGGATCGTACTCCGCAAGCAGCTTTTCAAACAGCGTCAGGATGCGGCTGCGCAGCGCCGGCTCCTCCCAGCCGCCATAAGGAAACCCCGCATCATCGGCGACATAGATGAAGCCCCGCTCGGGCATCAGCACGCGCGCTTCGCGCAGAACCGTCAGCCCCCCGATGCCGGAGTCGAACATCAGGACGGGTTTCAGCTCAGGCTTCGGCGTCATCTGCCTTGCTCGTTTCTGCCGGCTTCGGTTCCTGGTCCCCCGGCTTTTCCTGCTTCGGCCAGCGACGCGGAAAGCGGTCCAGCGAATTGATCACGCCGCGAAAGACGCTGATTTCCTGCTCGGTAAAACCGCGCCTTGAGATGACGGCGCGCAGGTTGTCGACCATGCGCGGTTTCTTGGACGGCGGGTGGAAGTAGTTGCGGGCGTCGAGCGCCTCTTCCAGATGCTCGAACAGGCCAAGCACCTGCTCCTTCGTCGAAGGCCGCTGCTCGATCGGGAGAAAGGCTGTCTCGGCAAGATCCTCAAGGCCCGACTTCATCCACTCATAGGACATGAGGAGCACGGCTTGGGCGATGTTGAGCGAGGCGAAGGCCGGATTGACCGGAAACGTCACGATCTCGTCGGCCAGCGCAACTTCTTCGTTCGTCAGGCCCCAGCGCTCGCGGCCAAAGAGGATGCCTGTCTTTTCACCCGCACGGAATTTCTGCCGCAGCGTCTCGGCCGCCGTCACCGGCGATCGCACCGGCTTGAAGCCGTAGCGTTCGCGGGCCGTCGTCGCATACACGAAATTGAGGTCCTTGATTGCCTCTTCCAGCGTCTCGTAAACCTTGGTGCCATCGATGACGTGGTCAGCCTTGGAGGCCGCCGACCGCGCCTTTTCGCTTGGCCAGCCATCACGCGGGTTCACGAGCCGCAGTTCCGCGAGGCCAAAATTGGCCATGGCGCGCGCCACCATGCCGATATTCTCGCCAAGCTGGGGTTCGACCAGAATAATGGCCGGGCCTTCGGCAATAAGTTCGCGCTCGCTGTTGGTGCCTGACATGATCGTCCACTTCTGCAAATTGTGCGACCGCAATAGCCCTAGCCCCGGCAGCGCACAACCCTTGGCAGACACGACAAGCGGCATCGCAGGCCGCCAGCCCATCTGCCGCCTACCCTGCGCAAGCGGTAGAGAGGGTCATTCGCCCTTGGCGATGGACTCCATTTCCTCGATGACGGAATCGCGCTCGTCTTCGACAACCCGGTGAATGTCATCAATCACCGGCCGGCCATCTTCCTCGATAACGTCGAAATGAACCTCGCTGGTGCTGTCCTTTACTTCCGCCTCATCGATGCACGTCCACATCTTGAAGGTCACCGTCACATCCGTCATGCCATTGGCGGCTGGCGCTGGGTTGATGGCAATGTCCTTCAGCGGGCAGCCATCCTGCGAACTGGTGATGACATCATAGCCGAAAGGATCACCCGGCTCGTTGTTCTCCGTGTCATAAGCCGGATGCTTGGATGCCTCCGCATAGGCGGCCTGGAAGCGCTTGCTGAAAAGGCGCGCCAGCGGCTCCTTGTCGAAGATGAACTTCCAGTCGCTTTCATTGGAATTCCAGTTGTCTTCGGTGACCTTCATCACCTCCTTGACCGGATCGGTGGCGTCGGCGGCCAGCGACATCGTCGAGACGAGAGAAAGCGCGAGGGCGAGCGGCAAAATCCGCATGATCGAGATCCGGTGGTTCGAGAGCGATTGCGCGGACATTAGCCCCGGTTTGTGGTTTGGCAAGGGCAATCGTCAGGCGCAGGCATAAGGCGGAAATAACCCGCGCCGCGGCAGGATTTTTGGGCTGCGAATGCCTTTGCGTTCCGTGCCCGCGATGCTATAGCGCACCCACCATGTCCACCACGACGGGATCAACGTCCCGCGACAGACTGTAAGAGGAAACCAATGCAAAAGATCAAGGTAGCCAATCCCGTCGTCGACCTCGACGGCGATGAGATGACCCGCATCATCTGGCAGCTCATCAAGGACAAGCTGATCCTTCCCTACCTCGATCTGGATATTGAATATTACGACCTGTCTGTCGAGAACCGCGATGCGACCAACGACCAGGTCACCATCGACGCCGCCCATGCCATCAAGAAGCACGGCGTTGGCATCAAGTGCGCAACCATCACGCCGGACGAAGCCCGCGTGAAGGAATTCGGCCTGAAGGAAATGTGGAAGAGCCCGAACGGCACGATCCGCAACATCCTCGGCGGCGTGATCTTCCGCGAGCCGATCATCTGCAAGAACGTTCCGCGCCTCGTCCCGGGCTGGACGCAGCCGATCGTTGTCGGCCGTCACGCCTTCGGTGACCAGTACCGCGCCACCGACTTTAAGTTCCCGGGCAAGGGCAAGCTCACCATCAAGTTCGTTGGTGAAGACGGCACCGTCATCGAAAAGGACGTCTTCAACGCTCCTGGCGCTGGCGTCACCATGGCGATGTACAACCTGGACGACTCGATCCGCGAATTCGCCCGCGCCTCGATGATGTATGGCCTCATGCGCAAGTGGCCGGTCTACCTGTCGACCAAGAACACCATCCTCAAGGCCTATGACGGCCGCTTCAAGGACATCTTCGAAGAAGTCTACCAGACCGAATTCAAGGCTAAGTTCGACGAAGCCGGCATCACCTATGAGCACCGCCTGATCGACGACATGGTTGCAGCCGCCCTGAAGTGGTCCGGCGGCTACGTCTGGGCCTGCAAGAACTACGATGGCGACGTTCAGTCCGACACCGTTGCGCAGGGCTTCGGCTCGCTCGGCCTGATGACCTCGGTTCTGCTGACCCCCGATGGCAAGACGGTTGAAGCCGAAGCCGCTCACGGCACGGTTACGCGTCACTACCGCCAGCACCAGAAGGGCCAGGAAACCTCCACGAACTCGATCGCGTCGATCTTCGCCTGGACCCGCGGCCTCGCACATCGCGCAAAGCTCGACGACAATGCTGAGCTTGCCCGCTTTGCGTCGACGCTCGAGAAGGTTTGCGTCGACACCGTCGAATCCGGTTACATGACGAAGGACCTTGCGCTCCTCATCGGTCCGGATCAGCCGTGGCTTTCCACGACGGCCTTCCTCGACAAGATCGACGAAAACCTGAAGGCCGCAATGGCTGCCTAAGGCAACCGAATCTGCTTAAAGTGGAACGGCGGGGAGAAATCTCCGCCGTTTTTCTTTGGGAGGTTGCATGGCTGTTTTGATCCGTCCGCTTGCCGCATCCGATCGTGCGGAATGGGAGGACCTCTGGAGGAAATATCTCCGGTTCTACGAAACCACGCTCCCGACCGAACAATACGACATTACCTGGCGGCGGTTGCTAGACCCCGCGGAGCCGATGCACGGGCACGTGGCGTTCGAGAACGGCGTGATGGTCGGGCTCGTTCACCTCGTCTTTCACCGCTCCACGTGGCTGCCGGACGTTACGTGTTACCTGCAGGACCTCTTCGTTGACGAAAGCCAGCGCGGCAAGGGCACCGGCGAAGCGCTGATCGACGCGGCCGCCAACCTTGCACGCCAGCACAATGCCGGTCGCCTCTATTGGTTGACGCACGAGAGCAACGTGACCGCACGGCGCCTTTACGATCGCGTCGCCGACCGCTCCGGTTTTATTCAATACCGCAAGCCTCTTTAGACGCAGATCCAGACCACATACTATCAGACCAACAGAGGCTTGCTGCCAGCACGGGAGTTTTGAGATGTCCGATGAACTGATTCTCTACACCAACCCATTGTCCCGCGGCCGGATCGCCCGATGGATGCTGGAAGAGATCGGCGTGCCATACCGCGTCGAGATCCTGCAGTTCGGCACCAGCATGAAGGGAGAAGCCTATCGACAGGTCAACCCGATGGGCAAGGTTCCGGCGATCGTCCATGGCAAGACGACCGTGACCGAGAGTGCGGCCATCTGCGCCTATCTGGCCGATGCCTTCCCACGCAAGGGGCTCGCCCCTCCGCCCGCCCACCGCGGCAATTACTATCGCTGGATGTTCTATGCCGCAGGTCCGCTGGAGGCTGCCGTCAGCAACCGCGTGCTCGGGTTCGAAGTGCCCAAGGAGCGCGAGCGCATGGTAGGCTACGGCACGTTTTCGGATGTCATGGACACGCTGGAAGCCGCGGTGCGCACCAACTCCTATATCGCCGGCGACACCTTCAGCGCTGCTGATGTCTATGTCGGCTCCCAGATCGGTTATGGTCTTCAGTTCGGCACGATCGAGAAGCGACCGGCCTTCGAGCAGTATTTCGGCCGGCTGGCGCTGCGCGACGCCTATATCCGCGCCAACGAGTTAGACAATGCCGCTGCGGCCGAACTCGAAAATCAGGCCTGACTGATCAGGGCGTCTGCTTGATGCCGGCACCCGGGCGTTTCGCTTCGGTGCTGGTATCGAAGCGCGGCTCCCAGTCGCCCGCCTTGGCGTTCGCCAGGATCAGCTGTGCCGTCGGATCAGCCTTGGCCGGCGCCGCTTCCGTGTAGAGCGTAATCGTGGACGCCGGCTTCTGAACCGGCACAGGCACCTCCGCCGTCAGCACCGAGTCGCTGACCGGGATGGAAGCAACGTCAAACTCCTTGCGCCCAATCGATTCCAGCGGATCTTTTGCTTCCTGAACCAGGGCGAGGACGTACTCATCTGCCGGCTTCGGCGGCGGTGTCTGGAGCTCACCATCCTTGCCGCGCTTCTCATAGAAGGCGTTGCCGCCCGCCACCGTCACGTAATGCATGTTGCGGTAGGGGAACTTGAGGCCTGCGGTGTGGAAGAACATCGCGTCTTTCACATCCGGATTGCGCTCGCCGCGGATGATGGCGTCCACCGCTTCGTCGAGCTCGGGATGCGCTGCCGCCTTCACCTCGCGCGTCAGCACGCCCGGTGCGAACTGCTTTTCCTGGCCAACAATGCCGCAGATGGTGGAGGGATAGGCGTCCGACGTAAGGCGGTTCATGATGACTGTGCCAACGGCCAACAGTCCATCGCGGCTGGAGCGCTCAGATTCGAAATACATGGCGCGCTTCATGCAGTCACGGTCGGCGGGGGTGTAGTGGTAAACTTGCTTCTTCTTCGGAATCGGCGTCTGCTTCACCGTCGCGTTCGGGGAGATGGAAGACGTCGTCTGCGCGGATGTGCAGGCTGAAAGAAGCACTGCTCCCGCCAGGCAAAGAGCCGGCCGCAGAAGATGTTTCGCCTTGGTCGCCATCGCTACCCTCCCCCGTGTAGAAGTTAGTGATCAAACCGATCGCAGTATCGATAACGTGAAATTCGATTCCGATCAAATCGACGTCATCAAAAAACGTCGGGTCGCGCCGCTGGGCACAAGGTGCCTAGCTACTCCCACACGGTTAACAAAAGGTTAACGACCCGCTGCAGCGCCTGAGCTAGTGGTCGAGGCTTGCGTCAGGCTTGCAGACCGGGCGCTTCGTAACCCGTCCGCTCCACATATTCGGTATAGCCACCGTCGTAGCGGTGTATGCCGTCCGGCGTCAGTTCGAGCACGCGGTTCGAAAGCTCTGCCAGGAAGTGGCGGTCGTGGCTGACGAACAGCATCGTGCCTTCGTAATCGGAAAGCGCCTTGATCAGCATTTCCTTCGTGTCGAGGTCGAGATGGTTCGTCGGCTCGTCGAGCACGAGAAGGTTCGGCGGATCAAACAGCATGGCCGCCATGACGAGCCGGGCCTTCTCGCCACCCGAAAGCACCCGGCACTTCTTCTTGATATCGTCGCCCGAAAAGCCGAAGCAGCCGGCAAGCGCGCGCAAGGATCCCTGCCCGGCCCGCGGGAACTCCTGCTCGAGCCATTCAAAGACCGTCAGGTCGCCATCCAGCAGGTCCATGGCGTGCTGCGCGAAATATCCCATCTTGACGCTGGCACCGATCGACACGCTTCCGTCGTCGGGCTCGGTTGCGCCGGCGACGAGCTTCAGCAGCGTCGATTTACCCGCCCCATTGATGCCCATGATGCACCAGCGCTCGCGGCGCTTGATCATGAAGTCGAGACCGTCATAGATCGTGCGGCTTCCGTATTTCTTGGCGACGCCCTTGAGGCTCACCACGTCCTCGCCGGAGCGAGGCGCCGGCTGGAACTCAAAGGCAACCGTCTGGCGACGCTTCGGCGGCTCGACGCGCTCGATCTTGTCGAGCTTCTTCACCCGGCTCTGCACCTGGGAAGCGTGAGAAGCACGCGCCTTAAATCGCTCGATGAACTTGATCTCCTTCGCCAGCATGGCCTGCTGGCGCTCGAATTGTGCCTGCTGCTGCTTTTCGTTCAGCGCGCGCTGCTGCTCGTAAAAACCATAGTCGCCGGAATAGGTATTGAGTGACCCTGCATCGATCTCGATGATCTTGGTGACGATGCGGTTCATGAACTCGCGGTCGTGCGAGGTCATCAGAAGCGCGCCGTCATATCCGCGCAGGAACTGCTCCAGCCAGATCAGGCTCTCGATATCCAGGTGGTTGCTCGGCTCGTCGAGCAGCATGACGTCCGGACGCATCAGGAGAATACGGGCGAGCGCCACGCGCATTTTCCAGCCGCCGGACAGCTTGCCGACATCGCCATCCATCATCTCCTGCGTGAAGCTCAGGCCATCCAGGACCTCGCGCGCCCGGCCCTCAAGCCCGTAGCCGTCAAGTTCCTCGTAACGCGCCTGCACCTCGCCGTAACGCTCGATGATCTGGTCCATCTCGTCCATGCGGTCGGGGTCGACCATGGCCGCCTCCAACTCGCGCAGTTCGGCTGCAACGACACTGACGGGGCCTGCGCCATCCATGACCTCAGCCACCGCGCTGCGACCGGACATCTCACCGACATCCTGGTTGAAGTATCCGATGGTGACGCCCTTATCGACAGAAACCTGGCCTTCGTCAGGCAGGTCCTGACCGGTGATCATCCGAAACAGCGTCGTCTTGCCGGCACCATTCGGGCCAACCAGCCCTATCTTTTCGCCGCGGTTCAGCGCCGCCGAAGCTTCGATGAAAAGGATGCGATGGCTGTTCGACTTGCTGATGTTTTCGATGCGGATCATGGCGGCAGGTTCACAAATGGGACGGACAACAAAAAAAGCCGGATCGTTGTCGACCCGGCTTCATTATTCATAGGGCGTGAAGCTTATTCGGCGCTTTCTTCGGCAGCCTTCTTCTTCGTTGCCTTCTTCTTCGGAGCAGCCTCTTCGCCTTCAGCAGCTTCTGCAGAAGCTTCGCCCTTGGCCTTCTTCGGCGCAGCCTTCTTCTTGGCAGGCTTTTCGGCGGCGGCTTCGGCGCCTTCCTCGTCGTCAGCCATCAGCTCTTCCTTGCTCACGGTCTTGTCGGTGACCTTGATCTCGGAGAGCAGCTTGTCGACAACCTTCTCTTCGAAGATCGGTGCGCGCAGCGAAGCGGAAGCGCCAGGCGTGTTGCGGAAGAAGTCGAGAATTTCCTTCTGCTGACCCGGGAACTGCTGCAGCTGTGCGTAAAGTGCGCGCTGCATTTCTTCTTCGGTCACTTCGACGCCGGCCTTTTCGCCGATTTCGGAGAGAACGAGGCCGAGACGAACGCGACGCTCAGCCAGCTTGCGGTATTCCGCACGGGCTTCTTCTTCCGTCGTGTCTTCATCTTCGAAGGTCTTGCCCGACTGCTGCAGATCGGTGTTGATCTGGCGCCAGATGTTTTCAAATTCCGCGTCGACGAGGCTCTGCGGGGTTTCGAACTGGTACATGCCGTCGAGCTGGTCGAGGATCTGACGCTTCACCTTCTGGCGGGTCAGGTTGCCGTACTGGCTTTCGATCTGGCCGCGAACGATTTCCTTCAGGCGATCAACCGATTCGATACCAAGCTTGGAAGCCAGTTCATCGTTGATTTCGAGAGCAGACGGAGCAGCCACTTCCTTGACGGTGATGTCGAAGGTGGCTTCCTTGCCGGCCAGGTTCGCAGCCGGATATTCAGCCGGGAACGTGACAGTGATCTGCTTTTCGTCGCCAGCCTTGACGCCGACCAGCTGGTCTTCGAAGCCCGGGATAAAGCGGCCGGAGCCGAGAACAAGTTCGGCATCTTCAGCAGCGCCGCCATCAAAGGCTTCGCCGTCAACCTTGCCGAGGTAGTTCATGGTGACGCGGTCGCCATTTTCAGCCTTGCCATCCTTCGTTTCGAAGGTGCGGGCGCTTTCGGCGATCTTTTCGATCTGCTCGTTGACTTCCTCGTCGGAAACTTCGACGACTTCGCGAACAACCGAGATGCCGTCGGTGGACTGCAGCTCGATCGGCGGAATTACTTCGTAGGACAGGGTGAATTCGAAGTCAGCCTGTGCATTGAGGATCTTGTCGGCTTCTGCCTCGTCCTCGGTCATCGAAATGGCCGGCTGCGTCGCAGACTTTTCGCCGCGCTCTGCCAGGATCTTGCCCGGACGGTCACGGACGATCTCGTTGACGAGGTCGGCCATGATCGACTTGCCGTACATCTTCTTCAGATGTGCAACCGGAACCTTGCCCGGACGGAAACCATTGATGCGGACCTTATCCTTCGCGTCGGCGAGGCGAACGTTGAGCTCCTGCTCCATCTCCTGCTTGGGGATAACGACCTTAATTTCGCGCTTCAGCCCTTCAGCGAGCGTTTCGGTAACCTGCATTTTCAAACCTTCATATCGTGGCGGCGGTGCTCGACAGCCAGTGTTTCAAGAGCACAACGCCGGAACTTCAAAGAGACCAGCCGCGGCTTCGCGGAGCGCATGTCTAAGCCGAAAGCGGCTCCGACCGCGCTCGACAGTTCTGGTGCGGGTAGAGAGACTTGAACTCCCACGCCTTGCGGCACCAGAACCTAAATCTGGCGTGTCTACCAATTTCACCATACCCGCGCCCCGACAGCGTCGAAAATCCTCGCGACGAGGCCTTCCGGAGCGCGCGTCTCTATAACACCCGTTTTGGCGCACGCAAAGGGAAAATGAAGCTTTCTTAAGGCCAGTGATTTTCGGGATCATCCGAACAGAAAATCGGCATCATGCCGCGTCGCTGACCGCACCGCGCCCGGCGCCGTTAACATTCAATTAAAATCTAATGTATATGATCCTGACCTAACAATATGCAGTTGCCCCTTCGCTGCATAACTTGCCCAAGGGTGTTGCAACCTCCGGCCCGTTCGGTTGATTGCACATTCTGCAGGTCGGGCCGGGAACGAAGCGGGGCGCTGACGGTTCATGGTGGAAAGCTCACCATAACTGCACAACCGAATTCGACATGCGCACCCTCCTCCCAGCGCCTGTCGACAAGACCGACGAGCCTCCTCTCCCAAATCGTCGGTCAACATAACGACGCCCGCCGGACCTCCTCCCCCGGTGGGCGTTGTTGTTTCTGGTCCCACCGAACCATCCCGCTCAATTCCTGCGCAGTTTGCGCGCATCAATGTCGTCGCAATGCGTGACGCGCATAGGTGGCATACCGAATGCTCGCTTTTACTTCTTCGCGCTGCAACATATATCCCGCTCATCAAATCGAGTTCGGCGCAAACGCTGCTGAACAAGGGCTTCGAAAAGGATCAAGACCATGAACTTTGCCAAGAAAATCAACGACTGGCGCAAGTACCGCGAAACCATCAACGAACTCGGCCGCATGAGCGATCGTGAGCTTTCGGACCTCGGCATCGGCCGCGCTGACATCCGTCGCGTTGCACGTTCGGCTGTTGGCTTCTAAGCCACTTCCGGCACATACCGAACTACCCCAAAAGCGCTCCAATCGGGGCGCTTTTCGTTTCTGCACGCTGGGTTAGCTAGCACCCGACGAATGCTCGTTTTTCAGCCTCCGCCTTCTTTATCATCATCATCCTGCATAAATGCATAGCAGTCGCACATTTTTCGCACTGCAATATCCATCATGGACGCACTATATCAAGCTCATCGCTGATGACGATGAGAGCATCAGGACAAAGATCTTGAGGAAACGACCATGAACCCGCTCCGCATTGCAAAGAACTGGATCAGCTACCGCCGCACGATGAACGAACTGGGCAACCTGTCCAACCAGGCGCTCAACGACATCGGCCTGACCCGCTACGACATCCGTAGCATTGCTGCCCGTTCCTATCGCTAAGCGGCTGCCGCATAACTGCGGCGCCAACAATACCTGCATGTCGAAGGCACCCTCGCGGTGCCTTTTTGATTCGGGAAACTCGTGTTCCCATGCCTTAGGCGTTTGCGTCGCAAGGCGGCCATGATAATGACGCGCCCATGAGCACCAATACCTATTCCCCCATTCATGTCATCGGCGGTGGACTGGCCGGTTCCGAAGCCGCTTGGCAGATCGCATCAGCCGGCGTTCCGGTCATTCTTCATGAAATGCGCGGCGTGCGCGGCACGGATGCGCACAAGACCGATGGGCTTGCAGAACTCGTCTGCTCCAACTCCTTCCGCTCCGACGATGCAACCGCCAATGCCGTTGGCGTGATCCATGCCGAGATGCGCCTGGCAGGTTCGCTGATCATGGCGTCGGCCGACCGCAACCAGGTGCCTGCCGGTGGTGCACTTGCGGTCGATCGCGACGGTTTTTCCGATGCCGTGACCGCAGCGATCCAGAACCACCCGCTGATCACGGTTGTTCGTGAAGAAGTACACGGCCTGCCACCACGCGAATGGGACCTCGCCGTCATTGCGACCGGCCCCCTCACCTCGCCGTCGCTGGCGGCCGCCATCCAGGCCGAAACAGGCGAGGACCACCTCGCCTTCTTCGACGCCATCGCGCCGATCGTGCACCGCGATTCCATCGACATGGACATCTGCTGGTACCAGTCACGCTATGACAAGGTTGGCCCGGGCGGCACGGGCAAGGACTATATCAACTGCCCGCTCGACGAAGAGCAGTACAATGCCTTCATCGACGCGCTGATCGCAGGAGACACCGTCGGCTTCAAGGAATGGGAAGGCACCCCCTATTTCGACGGCTGCCTGCCGATCGAAGTCATGGCCGAGCGCGGACGCGAAACCCTGCGCCACGGTCCGATGAAGCCGATGGGCCTGACGAATGCGCATAACCCGACCGTCAAGCCATATGCCGTCGTTCAACTGCGCCAGGACAACGCGCTCGGCACGCTCTACAACATGGTCGGCTTCCAGACGAAGCTGAAGTATAGCGCACAGGCCGAGATCTTCCGGATGATCCCCGGCCTGCAGAACGCGGAGTTTGCGCGTCTCGGCGGCCTGCATCGCAACACCTACATCCACTCGCCGATCCTGCTCGACAAGACACTCACCCTGAAGAGCCGTCCTGGCCTTCGTTTCGCCGGCCAGATCACCGGCTGCGAAGGTTATGTGGAAAGTGCGGCAATCGGCCTGTTGGCCGGTCGCTTTGCTGCTGCCGAACGCAGGGGCGAAGCTCTATCGGCGCCGCCGGCGACTACCGCGCTTGGCTCGCTCCTTGGTCACATCACCGGCGGGCACCTCGTATCAGACGATGAGCCGGGCAAGCGGTCGTTCCAGCCGATGAACGTCAATTTCGGGCTTTTCCCGGACCTCGAACCCGGGGCGATCGTCAAGCCGGAAGGCGTCAAGCGCTTCCGCGGCAAGGACAAGACGATCATGAAGCGGCAGTTGCTCTCGGCGCGCGCCTTGAAGGACTGCGCTAGCTGGCTGGGTCGGAACTGAGGCCTACCGCCGGGGCGCCTTCTTCCTCGTCGCGTTCAGCGATCGCCACGTAATTGTCGAGCAGCCAGAGCGAGACTTCGGCTGCTTCCTTTTCCGTATCGAAAACGTAGGTACCGCTTTGTGTTGGCGAGTCGAGGAACTCGACGGTGAATCCCTTCGCCGACGTCAGCGGCTGGACCTGTACGCGGCCCGGATGGATCAAGTGGCACGCGAAGTGGTTGCGGTGGCTCTTCATGAAGCCGGCCTTGTTGCCGTGCAGGCGCACGAAAATGGCGCCACCATCGGCAGTGACATGCAGGCTGCGAATGGCTTCGTTGGGAAAGGCACGGCCAAATTCCAGGATCGCGAGGCCGGGATCGTAGCGGCTGCCGTCCTCGTCACGCCCGGAGGAAAGGCGGCGAACGTAGTACACAACCGCCATGACAAGCACGACGATGATCGACCAGACGACGATGGGGCTCAAACCGCTTCTCCCGAATCTAGGTTCGCGATTGATGTCTTACGCCTTGAGCCTTGCGCGAATGTGGCGTCGCTTTAGAAGCGACGGGTGATGGACGCCTTCAGAAGCACAAGCTGCCGGCGCCATTGTGGTGCTTGCAGCGGCTGTTCATAGACAGCGGCACCCAGTCGACTTGCGCGCTTCAGCACCGATTCCACCAGGGAAACCGGAAGGTAGGCCGGGAAGACTGAAGGCGGCACAGGCGCGGCCTTGCAGGCCTTCACCAGGTGCTCCTGGCCAAGCCCGGCGAAAGCTTCAACCGCAGCGGAAACCCTTGCACGATCGTCGGCCTTCAGGAAGCTGTCGCGGTCGAGCCCGGTCGCCGACAGGATGTCGAGCGGCAGGTAAACCTGGTGACGGCTGCGGTGGATGGGCATCAGAAGCAGTGCGCCAGCGACTGCCTGTGCCACCCCGGCATGGCCTGCGGCTTCAGCAGACTTGGCGGCGTCTTCGGGAGACAGGATCAGGCTCGCAAGCTGGATCAGCGCCGAGGCAGTCTCGCCAGCGTAACCTTCGAACGAATTCCGGTCCGGCAATGGATCATCGTAAAGATCCATGATCCGCGCTTCGATCATGTTGACCAGAGTCTGGCGCGGCAGGTTGAATGTCTCGACCGCCGTTAGCAGTCCTGCCGCAACGGGATTGCCGGTGCTTTCCCCTTGGGCATTGCCTTCCAGCAGGTCGCGCCACCACTGAAGGCGGATTTCCCCCGGCAGCGGTTCGCGCACCACGCCACGGACGCGAGCAATCTCTGCGTTGAAGGCATAAAGCGCCGCCAGGTGCGGCCGCCTGTCGGCAGGCGACAGGAGGCAGGCGAGATAGCGGTCGCGATCGAGCTCCCGCAGCATCGAGAGGCAAATATCCTGTGACGGTGCCGGAGGATTTGTGGTGCTTGCCATCACACGGCGATCAGCGCGGCAGCAACGGCGCGGGATTCGGCGAGCATGATATTGAACGTGCGCACGGCCGCGCCGGTGCTCATCGGGTCGGACGAGATGCCGCGCTCCTTGAGCGCCGCCTTCAGATCCGCGGGAATCGGCCGCATGTTTTCGCCGGTACCGACCAGCAGGACTTCGATCCCGTCTGCCTCGGCCAGCACCTTGGCGAAAGCCTCGATGGTGAGCGCCTCGCCTTCCTGAAGCTCCCAGCCATGAATTCCGGACGGGAGACACAGAAGCGAACCGCGGTGCGACATGTCGGCAAACCGAAAGCCGCCATTGCCGTAAGCATCGATGGGGGCCTGCCCGGGAAAATGGGCGTCACGCATTTCAATGCCTCTGGCCATCAGCGCAGTCCTTGATTTCGAATCGAGCCGCGGTGCTGCGGCTCGATCATGTAGCTTCAGACGGTATCAGGCCTTGGCAGCCGTGTCGGCCTTGACCGGCTCGCCCTTGACCCGAACTTCCGCGATATAGGCACGCATGGCGCGGATTTTAACGCCGTCGGCGATTTCGACTTCCAGTTCGTTGTCATCCACGACCTTCGAAACCTTGCCCGTAATGCCGCCGCCCAGAACAACCTGGTCGCCACGACGGATGTTGGCAAGCGTTTCAGCGCGCTTCTTCTGCTGGGCGCGCTGCGGCCGGATCAGGAAGAAATACCAGACCACCATCAGCGGCGCGAAAAGGAAAAGCATTTCGAGGCCGGAGCCAAATGCAGAAGGTGCTGCACCCGGGGCCTGGGCAAATGCTTCGGTAATGAACATCGAGAACTCCTAAGATTACCGGAGACGCCGAGCCCCCGTTTCAAGCCGCCGGACTATAATTCCGACCGCCCGGAATGCAACACAAACAGTACCAAATCCACGGCTCCGCGGCTTTTGATGCACAAATGAGCATGTTACCGCAGCCAAATCCGCTATCGGGTAGCAGGACAAGGGAAGAGCATCATGAGCGACGAGACGAACACGCTGATCCTCCAGGAGATCCGCAGGCTTGCTGACGCCGTGGAACGGCTCGCCGGACCGCCGCCAGCCGTCAACGACTGGGGTGCGGCCGACTGCTTCGTCTGGGTGCCGCACAACCAGCGCCTCCAGCCCGTCCCTCGGCCCAACCGCGTGGCGCTGTCCCTGATCCGCGGTGTCGACCACGTGCGCGACATCCTTCACGAAAACACGCTGCGGTTCGCAGAAGGCTTCCCGGCCAACAACGTGCTTCTCTGGGGCGCGCGCGGCATGGGCAAGTCCTCGCTGGTCAAGGCTGTGCACGAGGACGTACGCGCGTCGACCAACGTGCCGCTGAAGCTTGTCGAAGTTCATCGGGAGGATATCGCAACGCTGCCTGCCCTTCTCGATCTGCTCAAGGCCTCGGACCAGCGCGTCATCTTGTTCTGCGACGACCTTTCCTTCGACCACGACGATACCGCCTACAAGTCGCTCAAGGCCGCGCTCGACGGCGGCATCGAGGGCCGGCCGGACAACGTGCTGTTCTACGCAACGTCAAACCGGCGCCACCTCCTGCCCCGGCACATGATGGAAAATGAACAGTCGACGGCCATCAATCCTTCGGAAGCAGTCGAGGAAAAAGTCTCGCTTTCGGACCGGTTTGGCCTGTGGCTCGGCTTCCACAAGTGCAGCCAGCAAGATTACCTGACGATGATCGAGGGCTACGCCCAGCACTTCGACCTTGGGCTCGACCAGGAAACCCTGCACGCTGAAGCGCTTGAATGGGCCACGACCCGCGGCGGCCGGTCCGGTCGCGTCGCCTGGCAATATATCCAGGATCTCGCCGGGCGCCTGCGCAAGCCGCTGAAGAAGTAACTTCGTTCAACGTCCGTGTGAAAAGCAAAAAGGTCCGGCATCGCTGCCAGACCTTTCTGCCGTCCCCTTGAAACGCACTACATTATTCAAGGTAGGTAATCGGGTTGACCGGTGTGGCGTCCTTGCGCACCTCGAAATGCACCTGCGGACGCTTGGCGTCACCGCTCATGCCGGAGGAGGCGAGCGTCTGGCCGCGGGTCACCTTCTGGCCGCGCGTGACGTTGATGCTGCCCGCGTGGCCGTAAACCGTGACCTTGCCGTCGTCGTGACGGACAAGAACGGTGTTGCCGAGCTGCTTCAGGCCGTTGCCGGCGTAGATGACGACGCCGTTCTCGGCAGCCTTGATCGGCGTACCTTCCGGAACGGAGATGTTGATGCCGTCGTTGCGGGTGCCTTCGACGTTCTGGCCGTAGCTTGCAATGACGGCGCCGTTGACCGGCCAGCGATACTTGCCGATGCCGGTAGACTGCGGCGCAACGGACGCAACATCTGACTTCTTCTCGACCTCGGAGACCGATGCGGTTTCAGGCGTCGACTTGACGGAAACCGGCGTCACCTGAGCGGCTGGTGCAGATGCCACGGCTGCGGGAGCAGCAGGCTTTGCGGCGGCAGGCTTTTCAACGGCTGGCTGCGGAACCGATGCCGTGGTGACCGGGTCGGCCACGCCGTTCGCCACCTTCAGCTTCTGGCCTACACGGACAACACCCGAGGTCAGGCCGTTTGCCGCCTTCAGCTGATCCACCGAGGTGCCGGTTTCGCGGGCAATCTTGGCAAGCGAGTCGCCTGGCTTGACCGTATAGGTGCCACCGAGCGACTTGCCGCCCGAAGCCGGCGTGATCTTTGCGCCTTCGCCGACTGTCTTGTCGCGGCTCGGCAGAACGGCAACCTTCTGCTCCGGCTCGCGGCTCGGTGCCGGAACGCGGTTGGCGAGATCGATATCGCCGGCAGCATTCTTAGCGGGGTTCTGTGCGGTGCCGAAGGTTGGGATGATGATCGACTGGCCAGGCGAAACCTTGCCGCCGTTGGCCTTCAGGATTTCCTTCTCCGGCACGCCATAGCGCTTTGCCATGGTGGAAACCGTCTCACCGGCCTTCAGCGTAACGCGTGGCGCGTTGACGGTCGACCAGCCGGACATCGGCTGAGCCTTGGCAGCGCTCTGGGGCGAACCGAGCGGCTTCACCGTGCCGGTGGTGAGGTTGTCACCACGCGACGCTGGCGATGCCGTCGGCGCAGGAGCGCTTGCAGCCTGGCGAGCCGGGAATGGCTGGGCCATGGCTTCCTGGCGCGTGGACGGATCGCGGCCGGCGTTCGGCGGCGCGAGTTCGGTGCGCTGTACGGCGACCGGCGCCGAAGCAACGCGAGCCGGCGAGGTATAACCACCCGAAGCGGCCGGATAGGCCTGAGACGTGGCAGGGTTGCGCGAACCGTAGTCGTAGCTTGGCACAGCAGGCAATGAAGCTTGGTTGGAGCCGATGTCGGCGCTCGGCATCGGAGCCCGACCATAAGCACCAGCACCCTGCCGCTGCGGGATCGACGCCGTCGTTATGTTATCGGTTTTGGAAAACAGGCCCGAGAAGCGCGTCGCATCCGAGCTGCAGCCGGTTGCCGCACTGGCGAGAAGCATCGCAGCCGCGACCTTGGTAAGGGACTTTCCGGACTTCGGAGAACTCATATGACGCATGACTCGACCTACAGATACGCAACCATCGTGTGTGAGTCATTAAAGCGCGTTAGTCTTACTGCCGGGTTAAAGCCCGACATGTCTCGAAAGTTTTTTGGGAAATTGATAACCATGATGAGGCGGGCCTCAAGCCCGCCCATGGCTCAGCTGTCAAAGAGCGGCTGCCACGTTTGGCATGATCGGCAGGTAGGGGACCGGAAACAGGTCTTCCCGCTCGAAACGGCTGCCTGTCTTCGTCAACCGCACCATCATGCAGGCATCGTCGCTGATCATCAACGGCGCCACCATCGAGCCGCCATGCGTGAGCTGCTCTGCATAAAAGCGCGGCATGGATGGGAAAGCGGCGGTCACGAAGATGCGGTCGAACGTCCCCTCGCCCGGCATGCCGTTGCTGCCGTCGGCGTGGCGTACGACCACATTGGAAAGCCCTAATGCATCCATGCGTTGCTGAGCCGCTGTCGCCAGCGTGCGGTAGCGGTCGATTGTCAACACACGTTCTGCCAGTCGCGCGATCACTGCGGCGGTAAAGCCGCTTCCCGTGCCAATTTCCAACACCCGCTGTCCCGGCTTCACCTGCAGCCGATGCAGGAGCCGCAGGGTCAGGTCGGCACCTTCCATGAACGAACCACAATCGATCGGGATTGTGCGGCTCGTATAGGCGTCTTCGGCAAAGGGCGCAGGCACGAAGGCAGAGCGCGGCGTCTGTTCGACGGCCGTCAGCAAATCAAGATCCGAAATTCCTTCCGAGCGAAGACGCAGCACGAGTGCTGCAAAGCCTTCTTTCTCGATCATGCCCGATTTCAATCGGCTGCTCCGAATCCCAGTGCCTCGGCAACGCGATCCTGAACCGAATAATCGGTCAGGTCCAGCTTCAGCGGTGTTACCGAGATCTTGTTGTCCTTCAGCGTCTGGATGTCCGTGCCGGCCCGGAAGCGGCCGTTCCGCTCGCCAAAGCGCAGCCAGTAGTAGGGCTTGCCGCGACCGTCTTCCCGTGCATCGATCGTCAGGCCGAAGTCCAGCTTGCCCTGCGTCGTGACCTCGACGCCCTGAACCTCGGATGGTTCGCAATTGGGGAAGTTGACGTTGAGGAAGGTCTCGTCCGGCAGATCAACATTCAGCAGCTTGCGGATCAGGTTCGGCGCGTAGGATTCCACGACGTCCCACGGCACGAAACGGCCGTTCTCGCGACGCACCGCCTGGCTCAGCGCAATGGAGCGAACACCCTGCAGCGTTCCTTCAATCGCCCCGGCGATCGTGCCGGAATAGGTCACGTCATCGGCCATGTTGGCGCCGTCGTTCACACCCGAGAGCACAAGATCCGGCTTTTCCGGCAGGACTTCGCGGACACCCATGATGACGCAATCCGTCGGCGTACCGCGCAGCGCGAAATGCTTGTCACCGACCTTTCGGAGCCGCAGCGGCTCCGAAAGGGTCAGCGAATGGGCAAGCCCGCTCTGGTCCGTTTCCGGCGCTACGATCCACACATCGTCCGACAGTTTTCGAGCAATTCGCTCGAGCACCGCCAGCCCTTCGGCGTGGATGCCGTCATCATTGGTCAGCAATATCCGCATCAAGCAGCCCGTTCCATCTTCGTCAGACCACCCATATAAGGCAGGAGAGCGTCCGGGACAGTGATCGAACCATCTTCGTTGAGGTAGTTCTCCATGACTGCGATGAGGCAGCGGCCGACGGCGACACCCGAGCCATTCAGCGTGTGGACGAACTTGAGGTTCTTGTCGTCCTTTACGCGGTAACGCGCGTTCATGCGACGACCCTGGAAGTCACCGCAGACCGAGCAGGACGAGATCTCGCGATAGGTATCCTGCCCCGGCAGCCAGACCTCGATGTCATAGGTCTTGCGGGCACCAAAGCCCATGTCGCCGGTGCAAAGCGTCATGGTGCGGAAATGCAGGCCGAGGCGCTTCAACACGTTCTCGGCGCACTCCGTCATGCGCTCATGCTCGGCAACCGAGGATTCAGCGTCGGTGATCGAAACGAGCTCGCATTTCCAGAACTGGTGCTGGCGCAGCATGCCGCGCGTGTCGCGGCCGGCCGAACCTGCCTCGGAGCGGAACGACGGCGTCAGCGCCGTGAAGCGAAGCGGCAGCTTTTCCTGCTCCAGCACGTCTTCGGCGACCAGATTGGTGAGCGTCACTTCGGCGGTCGGGATAAGGTAACGACCGTCCGTGGTCTTGAAGAGGTCTTCCTCGAACTTCGGAAGCTGGCCCGTGCCGTACATGGCCGTGCCCTTCACCATCAGCGGCGACGACACTTCCGTGTAGCCGTGCTCGGTGGTGTGCATATCGATCATGAACTGGCCAAGCGCCCGCTCCAACCGGGCAAGCTGGCCGGTCAGCACCGTGAAGCGCGAACCGGAAAGCTTTGTCGCCCGCTCGAAATCCATATAGCCGAGCGCTTCACCGATCTCGTAGTGTTCCTTGGCAGCATGGGTCCACGTCGGCTTCTCGCCCACGACGCGGGTCACGACGTTGTCGTGCTCGTCCTTGCCAACCGGCACATCATCGAACGGGATGTTCGGGATCCGTGAGAGAGCGTCTTCCAGCGCTGCGACGGCGTCGCGCTCCTCCTGCTCTGCGGCAGGCATCGTTTCCTTGATCGTCGCAACTTCCGCCTTCAGCTTCTCGGCAAGTTCCGAGTTCCGCTGGCTGAGCGCAATGCCGATTTCCTTGGAGGCCGCATTGCGGCGCGACTGCATGTCCTGGAGCTTCTGGATGACCGCGCGGCGCGTGTCGTCCAATGCGATCAGGCTCGCTGCCATTGGCTCTGCACCACGCTTCTTGAGCGCGGCGTCCAGAGCACCTTCGTTTTCACGGATCCACTTGATATCGAGCATCGGTTCTTGCCTCTAAGCCAGTTACCGCATGCCCGCCTCAACGACGAAGATTTAAGCCTTCTCCGTCTCCGCAACATCCGACGCTTGCTCCTCCTGGAGAGCATCTTCAGCACGTTTGCGCTCGACGAGTCGTGCGGCGTAGATGGAAATCTCGTAGAGAAGGATGGTCGGCAGTGCAAGGCCGATCTGGGACATCGGATCCGGCGGCGTCAGCACGGCGGCGACCACGAAGGCAATCACGATCGCGAACTTGCGCTTCTGCTTCAGCCAGTCGCTGCTGAGAATCCCGACGCGAGCAAGCAGCGTCGTGACCACCGGCAACTGGAAAACCAGCCCGAAGGACAGGACCAGCGTCATGATGAGGCTCAGGTATTCCGACACGCGCGGCAGGAGCGAGATGCCGACTTCGCCTTCGGAAGGCGCCTGCTGCATGGCGAGGAAGAACCACATCACCATTGGCGTGAAGAAGAAGTAGACGAGCGCCCCGCCAAGCAGGAACAGGATCGGCGACGCAATCAGGAACGGCAGGAAGGCCGCACGTTCGTTCTTGTAGAGGCCGGGAGCGACGAACTTGTAGAGCTGCGAGGCGATCACCGGGAATGCGATGACCAGCGCGCCGAACATCGCGACCTTCACCTGCGTGAAGAAGAATTCCTGCGGCGCGGTGTAGATCAGCTCCGACTTCGTGACGTCCAGGCCTGCCCAGACGACCGCCCACTTGTAGGGCACGACGAGCAGGTTGAAGAGCTGCTTTGCAAAGAAGAAGCAGACGACAAACGCCACGAAGAAGGCGCCGATCGACCAGATCAGCCGGGTACGCAGCTCAAGGAGATGCTCCATAAGCGGCTGCGGCTTATCTTCATAATCACCGCTCATGCGTCATCCTTCGGCGTGTCGGCCTTCTTCACGGTACGTTTGCGGCTAGCCGCCTTGACGGGCTCACCATCGGCAGCGATCGCGGCCGGCTTTGCAGCCGGCTTGGCAACCCGGCGTCGCACCGGCTTGGCGTCCGCAGATGCCGTATCGGCAGCATCGGCTTGCGGTTTGGCCCGTGCAGAAGTCTTGCGAACTGGCTTCGCGGCCGCCTCGCCTGCCACTTCAGCAGGAGCAGCGCTTACGACAGGCGCCGTCGAAGCAGGTGACGTCTGCGCCGCCGTATCCGTTGCGGCGAACTGAGTGTCGTTGGCGACGATCGGGGTCTCGTCAGCTGCAGCAGGAACATTTCCACCCGACTCGATGGCATCTGCCGTCTTGGCCGGTTCAGCCGTGATCTGGCTCGGTAGCTGGGTCGCGCGCTGGAGGTCGGACTTGATCTCCTGCCCCATCTGGCGCAGCGGGTTGATGGCATCCCGCAGCGCGTTTGTCGGGTTCAGCTTCTGGACATCGGTCAGCGTCGACTTCACGTCGTCGAGGTCCGCCTCCCGCAAGGCCTCATCGAACTGGGTTCGAAATTCACCCGCCATCTTGCGCAGGTTCGCGGTCATCTTGCCGAATGCCCGCAGCATAGGCGGCAAGTCCTTCGGACCCACCACCACGATCAGTATGATCGCGATGACGAGCAGTTCGCTCCAACCGATATCAAGCATTCAGAAAGGCTCCCGGAACCTGCAGCGCAAGTCTTACGACCGGCTGGTTTCCTTGACCTCGTCCGCCTTGTGATCGACCGTCTTGGCAGTGGTCGAGCCGTTGGCTTCCGGAGCGTCGTCGTCAGACATGCCCTTCTTGAAGCTCTTGATGCCCTTGGCAAAATCGCCCATCAGTTCCGGAATCTTGCCACGTCCGAAAAGAACGAGCACGATGACCAGAACGATCAGCCAATGCCACACACTGAAAGAACCCATAAACTCAACTCCCTAAGAACCGTTTTATCGATGTAAGCGGTTTATCCAGCTTTTTCAAACACCAAAATGTCCCACTTCGTAACTGTCACCGCTATTCGTCGAAAGACGAAGGAGCAAGAGCACGACGTGTGGAAATGTTACTTGGCAAACGCTTTTCCATATCGAATTGGAGGGCGAGAAAGCCTTCAATCCTCGGCATCTCCGCGCGGCGCGAGCAACCCAAGTTCCTCGAGATCAAGCTGGGTAATCGGATCTTCATCCTCGGAGATCTCGTCGGAGTCCATCGGTGCAGGCACGGCGAAGCCCGGCGGAATGCGACCGGACAACAATCCCGCGCCCTTCAATTCTTCGAGACCCGGCAGGTCACGCAACTCCTCGAGCCCGAAGTGATCCAGGAATTCCGGCGTGGTTCCAAGCGTCACCGGGCGGCCCGGCGTGCGGCGACGGCCGCGGAAACGTACCCAGCCCGCCTCCATCAAGACGTCGAGTGTCCCGCGGGACGTCTGCACGCCGCGAATATCCTCGATCTCGGCGCGCGTCACCGGCTGGTGATATGCAATGATGGCCAGCACCTCCAGCGCCGCCCGCGAGAGCTTGCGCGCCTCGTTGTCGTCCCGACGGATCACGAAGGAAAGATCGGCGGCAGTCCGGAAGGCCCAGCGGTCGCCTGTGCGGATGAGGTTGACACCGCGCTTGGCGTAGACCGCCATCAGCCGCTCCATGATGGCGCGTACATCCGCACCACGCGGCAACCGTTCAGCCAGAAATGATTCGGGCACGGGCTCGGCGGAGGCGAACACCAGCGCTTCGGCGATACGTTCGGCTTCTTCGGCGCTGAAGGAAAGAGCTTCGTCTTCACCCGGCTCGGCAGCGATATCCATGTCTTCAGCGCTCATGCCTCGCCTCCCTCACCTGCAGGCACCGCCTGGACAACCTTTGGCCGATCACCCTTTCGCAGGTAGATCGGCTGGAAGGCGCCGTCCTGGCGGATCTCCAACTTGCCCTCGCGTACCAGTTCCAGCGCTGCCGCAAAGGCGCTCGCCGTTGCGGTCACGCGGTCTTCCGGCGGCAGGTATGGCAGGAGATAGTGCTGCAGAGTCGTCCAATCGCCAATTTCGCCCAGCATGCGGGTGAGCAGTTCGCGGGCGTCAACGAGCGACCACACCTTGCGGCGCTCGATCGTGACCTGGGTCACCGCACCGCGCTGGCGCAGGTTGGCATAAGCCGACAGCAGGTCGTAAAGCGAGGCTTCAAACGCCGACTGCACCCGATGCGGGATGTGCTCCGGCGCACCGCGGGCGAAGATATCGCGGCCAAGACGGTTGCGGTTGACGAGATTGGTCGCCGCGTCACGCATCGCTTCGAGGCGCTTCAGGCGGAAGGCAAGCGTTGCGGCCAATTCTTCGCCGCTCGGCCCGTCATCGCCCTTCGCCTGCTGCGGAATGAGCAGCTTCGACTTCAGGTAAGCCAGCCACGCGGCCATGACGAGATAGTCGGCAGCCAGTTCGATGCGCACGCGCCGGGCGCTCTCGATGAACTGCAGATATTGTTCGGCGAGCGCCAGAACCGAGATGCGGGCGAGATCGACCTTCTGGTTTCGCGCAAGATGCAGCAGGAGATCGAGCGGCCCTTCAAAGCCGCCGACATCGATCACCAAACCAGCCTCGCCGGTCGCGCGCTCGGCAGTTCCCTGCCAGAGCTTGTCCATCGGGATGGCGTCCTGCGATGTCGTCGTGGCCATTCCCAAACCTTCAGTTACGCGTCCGTCACGCGGCCCCCAGCAAGCCGTGGAACTCCGCCCGGATCGCTGCTTCGTCGGCCCCGTCACCTTCGGTGAAGGCAGCTTCCACGGCTCTTGCGCGTCGCAATGCGTCGCCAGCCAGCGGGATCGTCTCCTTCACCACCGCCTTCATTTCCTCCATCACGCCGTTGCAATGCAAGACAATATCGCAACCGCCCCCCATGATTCGTGCGGCACGCTCGCCGATCGTGCCCTTCAGTGCGTTCATCGATGTGTCGTCGGACATCAACAACCCATCGAAGCCGATATGGCCGCGAATGATTTCCTCGATCACCTTGCGCGAGATGGTCGCTGGTTCATTCTCGTCAATCGCGGTGAAGACGATATGGGCGCTCATCGCCATCAACTCGTTCTTCATCGCCACGAAGGGGATGAAGTCATGCGCTTCCAGCTCGGCGCGTGAGGCGGTAACGACGGGAAGCTCATGATGGCTGTCGGCCATGCCGCGGCCGTGGCCCGGCATGTGCTTCATCACCGGAAGCATGCCGCCAGCCTTTAGGCCTTCCGCTGCGGCCTTGCCCATTTCGGCAACTACTGCCGGGTCAAAGGCATAGGCGCGATCACCGATGACGTTGCTAGCGCCTTCCACCGGCACGTCCAGTACCGGCAGGCAATCAACGTTGACCCCGAGCTTCATCAGGTCGAAGGCGTGCAGGCGCGACATCAGCCATGTTGCCCGCAGGCCCTGCTCCCGGTCCTGCCTGTAGAGCTCGCCCAGCCCAGCCGCGGACGGGTACCGCTCGATCATCGGCGGGCGGATCCGCTGCACGCGCCCGCCTTCCTGGTCGATCAGAACCGGCGCGTTCGGCCGGCCGACGGCATCGCGCATCGCCGCGACAAGATCGCGGATCTGCTGCGACTCCACGCAGTTGCGCGCGAAGAGGATAAAGCCCCATGGGCGTTCGTCGCGGTAAAGGGAGATTTCGTCAGCGGTGAGAGCAGCGCCGCTCGCACCAAGGATCATGGCTTTTGATTCGGTCATGGGAAAATCCTAGAACATCTGCGGCAACAAAAAACGGGGCGCCTGGGCACCCCGTTTCGTTTTCTCCAGCACGCGATCAGCGTGCGACGAGGCAGCTACCCCCGGCAGCGCGATATTTTTCGCAGAGGGCGACGGCCTCTGCCTTGCTGCCGGCCGGGATGCGGACGCGGTAGAAGGTACCCTTGCCGGCAATCTCCGCCGCCTTGATGTCGACGCCACGGCCGCCAATCACGTTGCCGAACTTCGCCGACAGGCTCTGGTAGGACTTCTGGGCATCGGCCTGTGTCGGCAGCGACGCAATCTGGATAACGTAACCGCCCTCGCCAAGCGACGCGACCTGCGTCGGTGCTGCCGCCTGCGATGCAGCCGGTGCCTGCGTCGGCGCACGCACCGTTCCTTGTTCCGTCACGGCTGCCACAACATTGACCGGCTGTTCGGCCGGACGCGTTGCTGGGATGGGTGCGCGTACAATATTCACTGCCGGCTCGGCCGGAGCCTCGACCGCAGGTTCTGCCGCCTGGGCTGCAGCTTCCACCGAAGCAAGATCGGCCTGCGGTGCAGCAGGTGCCGCTTCAGGCAGATTGCCGGAAACGGGTGCCGAGACCGGAACCAGACCCGCGGTGTCCGCCGATGCGGCTGGTGCCTGCGGGAGCGCATTCGGTGCCGCGGCAACCTGCGTCGCCGGCTCACCCGACCGCGTGCCGGCTGCGGGAACCTTGGCCATGTCCTGCGCTGCCGTAACCGGAGCTGGAACTTCCTGCTCCACCAGCTTGCCGTCCGGACGCACGATCATCGTCTTCACCCGACGAGGCATAACGGCGACCGGCTGCTGTTCAGCCGGCAGGGCCGCTTGCTGCTCCTGGTCTGGAAGCAGGCGCAGATCATCGGCCCCGGCGATCTCCGTCGGCTCAATGTCGTTTTCGCCTTCCAGAGGAAGCGTATCTGGCATCAGGGTCCGCTGAACCACATCAACCGGCTCCTCGCTGGAGGAAATCAGCGTCGGCTGTTGCGGCTCCTGCGGGGCAACGCCGGCCACGCGGTCGTAAACCGCCTTGTCCTGGTTGGGCACCGTCTTGCCACCCGGATTTTCAGGCGCAACCTTCACCGGATCGGTATCGGCAGCGATGATGATCGGTTCGCCGTTCGACGAAGCGCCCGGCATGCTGCTGCCAATCCAGGCGTAGGCACCGAGGCCACCGGCCACGACGACGCCGGCAATCACCAGCGGCAGGGTCCAGTTGCGAACGGAGCGACGGGCGTTTTCGAAAGTCGCGAGATAATCCGTGCCACCCGAGCCCGCTTCGTTCGGATCGATCGGCGCCAGCGGCGCAGCCAGGCTGCGGCGGAAATCTTCTTCGAGAGCACGCTCGAAATCGTCGAGATCGGAATACTGCGGCGGCTGCGACTTTGCGGCTGCCGGCTGATCGTAGGACGCGAAAGAAACGGTCGGCTGCGGAAGCGGTTCCGGCCTTGCAACAGGCGTAGGCTCCGGCTTCTCCGGCTCCATCATCATGGAGGCCAGTTCGGCATCGATATCGATATCGTAGTCCGGGCGATAGATCGGCGGCTGCTCCGGCTCCTCGACCGGCAAGGCCGGAACGTCGAGCTCGGCAATCGCCTCGACCTGTTCCTCGGCCTCTGCAATCTCGGCAGGATCGAATGGGAGTTCCGCGATCTCTTCAACTGCAGGCGCCATTACCGGCTGCGGCGCAACCGGGGCTGCCGCCTGCAGAACGGGCTGCGGCTGCGGTGCGGGCTGTACTGGCGGCGCAGCATGGAATACCGGCGCCGGCTGAACCTTCGGCTCGGGTGCTGCAACTTCCACAGGCGCGGGCGTGAACTCGTCCTCAACCGCCAGGTCCGCCAGATCGAGATCCAGTTCCAGATCACTCAGCGAGATCTCGAAATCGTCGTCCTTGAACGGATCCTCGATATCAAGAGCAGCCTCCATCGAAACCGGATCGACCGGAGGCTCCGCGACGTCTAGCGCCTCAGCTTGCTCGACCGAAGGAGACGCTACCGGTTCGGGCTGCGTCACGGCGAGATCGTCAGCGCGAAGAGCAAACTCATCCCAGTTGAAAACCGGCGGCTCAATCGGGGCCACCGACGGCGCCGCCTCGAAGACAGGCTCTTCACGCTGATCAACGACCGCTTTAGCGACCGGCAGAGGCTGCGGCGCTTCCGGTTCAACAAACGTCGCCTCGGCAGCCTGCGCAGCAGGAAGCGCAGGCTCAGGAGCCACTTCTGGAGCAACGTGAACGGGCTGTTGGGGCGCGGCTTCCATCGCCGGTGCCTGCGACACAGGATTGGAGTGCGCAATATTGAAGTTGGCGAGCGGCATGCGGAAGCCAGGCTCATATGCCTTGGACTTCGGCACTACTGGCGCCGGCACCGGCTCCTCGTCAGCCGGGGCTTCGAACGCTTCGAGCGGCTCTACGCCGATCGCAGCTTCGAGTTCTGCGGCAAGATCAAGCTCATCGATGACGAAATCGGTCGATTGGGTTGCCTCGAGGAAGGACGGGTCGAAGGCTGGCTCGACATTCTGCGGCGCAGGGCTTGCCAATTGCGCCTGCATGGGAGCTTCCGGAGTCGGCTGATCTTCGGTGAAGACCGGCTCGATCGGAGCCTGGCGAAGCATCGGTGCGGGTTCATCATAATCAACCGAGGGCTCAAGCGCCGGCGCCGAGCCAATCACCCGCCGCGGGACGTCATCGATCGAGATATCGTTGGCCGGATCAAGGCGAGGCGAATCGTAGCGCTCGAATTCCTGGAGCAGCTCGTCTTCCAGGTTGAACGCGGGCTCGCGCCGACCCTGTACCGGCTGGGCCGCAGCAGGACGCGCGGACGCAGGCAGGTCGTCGTAACCTACGATACGGGCGAGTTCTGCCAGCGGGTCGTCATCGGCGAAGAAGTCCGGCAGATCATTCCGGCTACGCGCTAGGTTGTTATCGGCCATTACCCCGTCCACTCACCTACATTGCTACGGCTCTGCCAGCGCAATGTGGGGAAATGAGGGCAGTAACTACCGCATTTCTTCCGGTGCTGCAGTACCTGTGATTGCAAGTCCAGACTTCAAAACACAAGCGACGGCATGCACCAGCCCAAGCCTGGCAATGCTCAATTGTCGGTTCTTATCGTTAACAAAGCGTAATTCCGGCTGATCCTTGCCCTTATTCCAGTGAGCATGGAAGGAACTGGCAAGATCGTAGAGGTAGAATGCCAGGCGGTGCGGCTCCTGCGCAAGGGCCGCTGCTTCAACGATCCTCGGGTATTCCGCGAGCTTTGCGACGATCTGGATCTCGTTAGGATCGGTAATCAACGCGGTGGAGCCCGCAAGGTCGATTGACGCCAGGTCAAGATCCGGAAACGCTTCCTTGGCCTGCCGCAGGACCGATGCAGTGCGCGCATGGGCGTATTGCACGTAGAATACAGGGTTGTCCTTCGACTGCTCGGTGACCTTGGCGAAGTCGAAGTCGAGCGGCTCGGAGCTCTTCCTGTAGAGCATCATGAAACGGACCGCATCGCGGCCGACCTCATCCACCACTTCGCGCAGCGTCACGAAGTTGCCGGAGCGCTTCGACATCTTCACCGGTTCGCCGTTGCGGAAGAGCTTCACGAGCTGGCAGAGGAGCACGGTGAGCTTCGCTGACCCGCCGGATACGGCACGCGCCAGCGCTTCCAGGCGCTTCACGTAGCCGCCATGGTCGGCACCCAGCACATAGATCATCTCGTCGTAGCCGCGGTCGTACTTGTCCTTGAAGTAGGCCACATCGGCCGCGAAATAGGTGTAGCTGCCGTCCGACTTGATCAGCGGACGGTCGATATCATCGCCCACCTCGGTCGAGCGGAACAGCGTCTGCTCCCGGTCTTCCCAGTCTTCCGGCAACTGGCCCTTCGGCGGCGGCAGCGTTCCGCGGTAAACATGCCCCTTGAAGGTCAGGTCGTTGATTGCCTGCCGGATGCCCTGCGCGCCGTTCGCATGCAGGGTGCGCTCGGAGAAGAAGATATCGTGCTTGACGTTAAGCGCCTCCAGATCCTCACGGATCATGGCCATCATCATCTCGATCGCCTTGTCCTTGACGATCGGCAGCCATTCATCTTCCGGCATGGTCAGCAGGCGCTGCCCGTATTCCTTTGCAAGGTCCTGGCCGACCGGAACGAGGTAATCGCCTGGGTAAAGCCCCTCCGGGATCTCACCGACAACTTCGCCCAGTGCTTCCCGGTAACGAAGAAAGGCCGAGCGCGCCAGGACGTCGATCTGGCTGCCGGCGTCGTTGATGTAGTATTCCTTGTCGACCTGGTAGCCGGCAAACGCCAGCAGGTTGGCAAGTGCATCGCCCACCACGGCACCACGGCAGTGTCCGACGTGCATCGGCCCCGTCGGATTGGCGGAAACATATTCCACGTTTGCCTTGCGGCCCTGGCCGAGCGTGGAGCGGCCATAATCCACACCTTCGCGGATCATCGTCGCCAGCAGGTTCTGCCAGTAACCAATCGAAAGACGGATATTGATGAACCCCGGTCCGGCGACGGAAACTTCGCTGACATCCGGGTCAATGCGCATCGTCGTGGCGATGATATCAGCCAGTGCGCGCGGGTTGGTACCAAGCGGCTTGGCGAGAACCATAGCAGCGTTGGTGGCCACATCACCATGGCTCTGGTCGCGCGGTGGCTCTACCGTGATACGGTTGAAGTCGACTTCGCTTCGCTTTTCCTTGACGATATCAATCGTTTCCAGAGCATTCTTTATTCTGATCTCGAAGTCGGCGAAGAGGTTCATATCACTCATCCGCAGCACGAGGCCACGGATCCTTGAAAGCGGTTGTCGTTGGCTCGGGTGCCTAGCGCAAATCGGGAGTCTGGTCAAACAGCTCGCCATGCGCCCGGATGGCATAGGTATCCGTCATTCCGGCAAGATAGTCACCGACGTGGCGGGCGCGGGCGGCTTCGCTCAGGCCGGAAATCTGCTCGACCCAGAAATGACTGTGCATCAGCGTCGGATCATCCATGTAGGCATGGAACAGATCGGACACGATCTGGGCTGCGCCGGCGCGGATCCGCATGATCTCCGGATGCCGGTAGATGCGGGAGAACAACAACTTCTTGATCTGCCGGTCCGTTTCGGCCATTTCCGCCGAGAACGTCGCCACGACATGGTCTGCCGCGCGGATGTCTGCAGCACTTTGCGGCGTCAGCTTCTTGAGGTTCGCCTGCGCGACGGCAATGACGTCCTCCACCATGTGGGTGATCTGCCGGCGCGTGACCTCGTAGGCAAAGCGCGACCGCTCCAGGTTGGGATATTTTGCCCGCACCTCCGCCATCAGGCCAGAGAGGAACGGCACCTCCTCGAGCATATCGAAGGTCAGCAGACCGGATCTGAGCCCGTCGTCGATGTCATGGGTATTGTAGGCGATGTCATCGGAGATCGCTGCCAGTTGCGCCTCAAGGCTCGCAAAGCTCGCAAGCTCAAGATCGTGCAACTGCGTGTAGTCCAGGATCGGCTGCGGCACCGGCCCGCGCAACCCCTCGCCCGTTGGGCTGATCAGCGGACCGTTGTGCTTCACCAGCCCCTCGAGGCTTTCCCAGGTGAGATTGAGACCGTCGAACTCGGCGTAACGGCGCTCTAGCTTGGTGACGATCCGCAGCGACTGGGCGTTATGATCGAAGCCGCCGTAGGGCTTCAGCATCTCGTCCAGCGCATCCTCGCCCGTGTGGCCGAATGGCGTGTGGCCGAAATCGTGCACCAGCGCCACGCCCTCGGCGAGGTCTTCGTCCACCTTCAGGGCACGTGCGAGAGCGCGAGCAATCTGGGCGACCTCGATGGTGTGCGTCAGGCGCGTGCGGTAGTGGTCACCATCCGGGCTGATGAAGACCTGTGTCTTGTGCTTCAGCCGCCGAAAGGCGGTAGTGTGCACGATGCGGTCGCGGTCACGCTGGAACTCCGAGCGCGTCAGGCTGCCCGGCTCGGGAAACATCCGTCCGCGCGATGCCCAGGGGTTTGAAGAATAGATCGCGCGCTCGCCGCTTCCGAACCCAAGCGTGCCGGTATCGATTGTCATGCCTTCACCTGCCTTCTCGGCCTCGTCCAAGCCTCCATCGGACCATTGACGCGCCTCTTGCCTCTTCATACCTATAGTACAGCCGTGCACAATGCCGGTGAATTGATGTAAAGCCAGTCGCGCAAGGCTGGCTCAGGATGTAGGTGTCAGCTCCGGGCCTTGAACCCGGCAGGAGACGAAAATGAATGCGAATGTGACGCTCTCGGATGCCGCCGCGAAGCGAATTTCGGAAATCGTGCAAGCCGAAGCAGGAAAACAGGCGCTTCGGGTATCGGTCGAGGGCGGCGGCTGTTCCGGCTTTTCCTACAAATTCGATCTGGCTGACGCGCCGCAGGATGACGATGTCGTGGTGGCGAATGGCGACGCAAAGGTGCTGATCGACAGCCTGTCGCTGGTCTACATGGCAGGTTCCGAAATCGACTTCGTCGACAACCTGCTTGGCCAGTCGTTCCAGATCAAGAATCCGAACGCGGTAGCAAGCTGCGGCTGTGGCACCAGCTTCTCGATCTAGCATCGGCGTATCTAGCCCCTTCCCATCGCCTTCGCTTTGGCTAAAAGAGAAGGCCTCCGACCAGAGGAACGAGGCTGATGAAGATTGCCACCTGGAATATCAACGGCGTCAAGGCGCGCATCGACAGCTTGCGCCAGTGGCTTACTGATTCCTCGCCGGACATCGTCTGCCTGCAGGAAATCAAATCGGTCGACGAGAACTTTCCGCGTCTGGAGATCGAGGCGCTCGGCTACCATGTGGAAACGCATGGCCAGAAGGGCTTCAACGGTGTCGCCCTGCTTTCCAAGACGAAGCCGGATGAAGTGATGCGAGGCCTTCCGGGTGGCGATGGCGTAGATGGACCTGTCGACGAGCAGTCCCGGTACATTGAAGGCGTGTTCTCGGTGCCGTCTGGCGCCATTCGAGTCGCCTCGATCTACCTGCCCAACGGCAACCCGGCTGATGACCCGGTGAAATATCCTTACAAGCTCGCCTGGATGGAGCGGCTGCGCAAACACGCCCAGGCTTGCCTTGAACTCGAGGAACCGCTGATCCTCGCCGGCGACTACAACGTGATTCCCGAACCGCATGACTGCTTTGACCCGGCCGTCTGGGCAATGGACGCGCTTTTCCTGCCGCAGACGCGGGCCGCCTTCCGCCGCCTGGAGAATCTTGGCTTGACGGACGCCGTTCGCGCCACGAACGACGCGACCAAACTCTATTCATTCTGGGATTATCAGGCCGGTGCCTGGCAGAAGAACAACGGCATCCGCATCGACCACCTGATGCTCTCACCCGAGGCCGCGGATCGGCTTAAATCAACATCGATCGAAAAACACACCCGTGCCTGGGAAAAACCCTCCGACCACGTGCCCGTGATCGGCGTCTTCGACTTCGCCTAGCCTCACCTCAGGCCAGGGTTGGGCCCTCAATCGGCGCCCTGAGCAAACTGCTGCGACAGGGCAACAGCACCGCGACGGTCTTCTTCACCGGCAACAGAGAATGCCTGCTCCTGCAACTGCTGCATCCAAGAACAGTCCTTCGCCGCACAGCGATCAAGCGCCGCCGTCATGAAGGCAAGCCCACGAACAGTCTGGCCTTCCTGGAAAAGGACGTTGCCGAAGATTGCCATCGCGCCGGCATGGCCGTTGCGCCGCGCCTGGTTCAGCCATTTCTTAGCCTGCTGGATGCTGGCGCCACCGCCCTCGCCCGACAGCATCATCTTCGCGAGCTGGAACTGGGCTTCCGCGACGCCGAATGTCGAGGCGACCTGAAAATACAGCTGCCGTGCCTGAGACAGGTCGGGCTTGACCGGCGTGCCGGGAATGCCGCGGCGGTAATAACCGGCAAGCGACAGAAGCGCGTTGATGAAGAAACCGGTGTCTTCAGAGCCCGGCTCGATGCCCTGCGCTGCAATTTCATTATAGATCTTGAAGGCTTCGAAGTCGTCCTTCGTGACCCCGTCGCCATAGGCGTACATGTTGGCGAGCGCCCAGCGAGAGCCGGTGTGGCCCTTTTCCGCTGCATAGCGATAGGCCTCGATCGCATCTTCCTTCTGGCCGTTCTTGTAGGCCTTGAAGCCGAACTTGAAGAGATCGAACGGCCCTGATTCCTTCGTGACGCCGGATTGGATGTCAAACGCAGAGGCCGACCCAGCCACCAGCGAGGCAATCGTCGCTCCAAGAAGCAATACTCTCATGGATCCGATACCAGACTTCGCCATCGTCATTTTCTTTCACGCTGCTTCAGCGCCACCCCATCGGTAGCTGGAACCCGAGCACCGCAAGCCACCACACGCTTCCTCATCCTTCCCACACGGAAGGTCCGCGCCGGTGATGTTGAAAGAAAACTGTAGATGCCGTTTCCGGCAATACTAGGACCTATTGCCGCCGCTTCCGTGGCAGATGAGCGAAGACATTCGTTCGCTCCGATCGCCCCGGCAAGAACTGGCCGTATTACAGAAAACCCGCCCATGTTACTCCAATTGCGCGTCCCGCCCCCGCAAGTTCGCGCTCTTTATCCTTTCATCGCTGCTCCCCGTTTGTGGCGGGAAATGGACAAAAGTCCCAGCTCCGGACCCGGCTCCCATAGTCCAGGAAAAGTGTTGCCAAAACGTCACGAGACGGAGAGGCAGTCCTTCGCAAGCATGCGCCACAAACGCAAACGCCCGGCGCGAGGCCGGGCGTTCTTGTGTGTCTTGTTGATCAGAAGCGAACCTTGACCGAGGTCGAGATCGCCGTCACCAGATCGTCGCCGAAGTCGTACCTGGCGCGCGTGCCATAGGCCTCGCCGCCGAGCGTCACCGGGCCGGACTCGCCGCCGGTCACGACGCCGATCACGCCCGCGAGGCGGAACTCGACGTTTTCATTCGGGGTGTAGGCAGCGCCAAGGCCGAGCGTCCAGGTATCGGTGTTGGTGCCGTAACCCTGCGAGGTACCACGGTCCCAGGTGATGCTGGCCGCACCGCTCCACTGTTCATTGAACTTGTGGCCGATGCCGCCGCTGATGGTCCAGCCGTCACGGTAGCCGAGGTCGAGGGCAGTTACACCGCCCGGCAGTGCACAACCCGCGAATGCTGCCGGATCTTTGCAGAAGAAGCGAACCTTCTGAAGCTGGCTCCAGTCGGTCCACTTCACCGAACCGAAGGCCAGCCAATCAGGCGCGATACCGGACTGAACCTTGAGTTCCACGACATCCGGCATGCTCTGCGAGCCGTAAACATCGAACGGCGCCGTACCGTTGACCTGCGACAGGTCCAAGGTGCCGGTAATGTCGTTCAGCTTAACTTCGCTGTTGTAAACAAGGCTTGCGCGGAAGGCGTATTCCGGGATCTCGTAGGCAAGACCTGCACGCCAGCCCCAACCGTCGCCTTCAAGGTCAAGGCGGCCTACGCCACTCTGCAAGCCGCCAAACGCCGGGGGAACGCCGGTGAAATCCTGAACCAGGCGTTCCTGGAAACCGAAGACTTCCTGATAGAAACCACCACCAATGATGCGGAGCTGTCCCGGACCGGCATCAAAACGGTACGAGCAGGTCAGCGCGTAGTTGCGGCTCTCGACCTTGGTTTCGATGTCTTCGTTGGCGCCAGCCCAGTCACGACCTGGTTTCTTGTGAGCGCCCCACGGTTCGGAGTAATCGAACATGCAGTCCGCGTTGTCGATGCCGGCCTTGATGCCGATGCGCGGCACCCAATAACCTTCACTGCCGTCTGCCGACGTGGACAAACCATTCAAGTTACCGCCGCCATTGCCGGCTGCAGTGCCGTTGAATGGAAAAGCGCCCGAAGTAGTATCCACGTCCTGTACGTTCTTCAGCTTGCGCTCAGGTATGACGTAGGTCGCGGCCGCTTCGGCGGCCACTTTGCCCGGATCAAACAGGAGGTCGATGTTGTAGCCGCCCCTCTCGAGGCCCCCTGCGAAGGCAGGTGATTGGAGCGCCACGAGGCCAGCGGCCGCCACAAATCCGCCTGCTAAAGTCTTTCTTACCATAATTGCTCCCACTCCCGGTAAGGTGATGGAGGCAGTCTAAGAGCTGGATTCCAAATAACAACTTTCACTGACGCGCGTGCGGGCGCCGGAGCATGGCGCAAAATTTACGTAAAAAATCCAAGTGTCAGGCGTTGCTTCCGTCGTTGCGGAATAAAATGCTACCACATCAGCTCCACTCGCTAAAATGTGAAAAAATATCACCTACTTCAAAAGGTGTGTGGCAACTCAGCAACAGACGCAGTTTCTGGATCCTCGCATCTGCAAAACGCGTAACCAGAGCCTACAACGAGCCATAAAGAAAATGCCGCACCGGGTTACCGGCGCGGCATTGTGATTGGTCAACCGAATCGAAGCTGTCAGCCGGCTTCGGAAACGCGAAGCATTGCAGTCCTCAGGTTGGCGATCTGGATCTCCAGTTCCGCGAAGCGCTCACGCTCGGCGGCAACCACTTCCGGATCAGCATTCGCCACGAACTTGTCGTTGGCGAGCTTCTTGCCGATGCGGTCCATCTCCGCCTGCGTCTTGCCGATGTTCTTTTCGATACGTGCCTTTTCGGCAGCGAGATCAATCAGCGTGCCGAGCGGGAGGCATGCTGTTGCTTCACCGACGACAACCTGCGCCGCACCCTTCGGTGCAACATCGGCAAGCTCAATGCTGGCAACGCGAGCCAGGCGCCCAATCGCGCTCTCGTGCTGCTTCAGGCGGCCTTGCGTCAATTCATTGGCGCCAACGACAACAAGCGGCGCCGTGGCGGACGGCGGAACGTTCATTTCGGCGCGCGCCGAGCGAAGACCCGAAACGAGGTCGACGAGCCAGTTGATCTCTTCGGCGGCCGCATCGTCAGCAAAGCTGGCCAGCGGCCAGTCTGCGTGGCAGAGCAAACCATCGCGCTGTGCCGTATGCGCCCAAAGCTCTTCCGTCATGAACGGCATGAACGGATGCAGCAGCTTGTAGGTCTGTTCAAGCACGTAAGCCATGCAGGCCTGAGCCTCGGCCTTGGCCGCTTCGTCGTCGCCCATGAAGATCGGCTTCAGCAGTTCCAGGTACCAGTCGCACACCTGGTTCCAGACGAAGCGATAAAGCGCGTTGGCCGCCTCGTTGAAGCGGTGCGTCTCGATCGCCTGCGTCACATCGCCAACCGTCTTCGACAGCTCCGTCAGGATCCAGCGGTTGACGGTAAGCTTGGCGTTTTCCGGCACGAACGCAGGATTACGCGACACGCCGTTCATTTCCGCAAACCGGGTCGCGTTCCAAAGCTTGGTGCCGAAGTTACGGTAGCCAGCGATGCGGGCCGGGTCGAGCTTCACGTCCCTTCCCTGTGCGGCCATGATCGCCAGCGTGAAGCGCAAGGCGTCGGCACCATATTCCTCGATCAGGTCGAGCGGGTCGATGACGTTGCCCTTCGACTTCGACATCTTCTGGCCGTTCTTGTCGCGAACCAGCGCGTGGACATAAACCGTGCTGAACGGCTCGACAGGATTGCCTTCCTCATCCTTCATGAAGTGCAGGCCCATCATCATCATGCGGGCGACCCAGAAGAAGATGATGTCGAAGCCGGTGACGAGGACGTTCGTCGGGTAATAGCGCGCCAGTTCCGGCGTCTTGTCCGGCCAGCCAAGGGTGGAGAACGGCCACAGCGCCGAGGAAAACCACGTGTCGAGTACGTCCTCGTCACGCGTCAGGATCTCGCCCGGTTGGAAGTTTTCAAGCTTCTCCTGGACCCAGGCCTTCCATGGCCCTTCATGCGCCAGGTAGTGCTGGATGGCGGCGTCGAGCGCTTCTTCTTCCGTCTTCTCGACGAAGCACTGGCCATCCGGACCATACCAGGCCGGGATCTGGTGGCCCCACCAGAGCTGGCGCGAGATGCACCACGGCTCGATGTTCTCCATCCATTCGAAATAGGTCTTTTCCCAGTTCTTCGGAACGAAGTTGGTGCGACCTTCGCGAACGGAAGCAATCGCCGGTTCCGCCAGCGTCTTGGCATCGGCAAACCACTGGTCGGTCAGCATCGGTTCGATGACGACGCCGGAGCGATCGCCAAACGGCTGCATGATCTTCTTGTTCTCGACGTAAGGAATGTCGTTGCCTTCCGCATCCTTGACGGTCACGGCAAGACCTTCGGCATTGATGGCTTCGATGATCTTCTTGCGCGCTACCATGCGGTCGAGACCGCGATACTCGTCCGGAACGAGGTTCAGGTCGTCGACCTCGGCTTCGCTCGGCAGTTCGCCGGACCTGGTAATCTCCAGCGCTCGGGCGGCGCAAACGGCATAGGGCTCGCCGTCATCGCGCATCGAAGCCGTCGTATCCATCAGGCGATACAGCGGGATCTTGTTGCGGCGAGCAACCTGATAGTCGTTGAAGTCATGCGCGCCGGTGATCTTGACCGCGCCGGAGCCGAAGGTCGGATCCGGATACTCGTCGGCAATGATCGGGATCAGGCGGCGATGTTCTTTCGGGCCAACCGGTATTTCGCAGAGCTTGCCGACGATCGGCGCATAACGCTCGTCAGACGGATGAACGGCAACGGCGCCATCACCCAGCATGGTTTCCGGACGCGTCGTGGCGATCGAGATATAGTTGCGCTCCTCCTGCAGGATGACGTTTCCGTCAGCATCCTTCTCGACATATGTATAGGTTTCGCCGCCGGCCAGGGGGTACTTGAAGTGCCACATATGGCCGTCGACTTCCTTGGACTCGACTTCCAGGTCCGAAATCGCCGTCTCGAACTTCGGGTCCCAGTTGACGAGCCGCTTGCCGCGGTAGATGAGCCCTTCCTTGTAAAGCGTTACGAAGACTTCCAGTACAGCCTTCGACAGGCCCTCGTCCATGGTGAATCGTTCGCGCGACCAGTCGCAGGATGCGCCAAGCCGCTTCAGCTGGTTGAAGATCAAGCCGCCGGATTCCGCCTTCCATTCCCAGACGCGATCAACAAATGCCTCGCGGCCCATCTCGCGGCGGCCCGGAAGCTGGCGTTCCATCAACTGCCGCTCAACCACCATCTGCGTCGCGATACCGGCATGGTCCATGCCCGGCTGCCACAACACGTCCTTACCGCGCATGCGCTCGAACCGGACCATGATGTCCTGCAGCGTGTTGTTGAGCGCGTGGCCCATGTGCAGCGAGCCGGTAACGTTCGGCGGCGGGATTACGATCGTGAAGGTTTCCGCACCCGGCTTTGCATTCGCGCCGGCGCGAAACGCATCTGCCTCGTCCCACGCCTGAGCGACTTTGGGTTCAACGGCGGTGGAATCGTAGGTCTTCTCAAGCATTTTCTGGCCTGTTTCTTGTCTGAACAGAGATGGAGCGGTGTTAAAGATGTGGGGCCGCGGGAGTCAATAAAAAAGCCGCCCCGTTCCCGGAGCGGCCTTTTATCCGAACCCGACGGTAAACTAGCGGCGCGGACCGCGGGCCACGCGCTCGATCTCTTCGCGCACGAGGCGTTCGACCAGCGTCGGCAGGTTGTCGTCGAGCCATTCCTGCAGCATCGGGCGCAGCATGTCCTGCGCCATGTCTTCAAGCGAGCGGCGCTCCATCCCATTGAAAACCGCGGCCAGCTCACTGAAGGAGCGAGCCACATGGGCGCCGGCTTCCTGCGACAGGAGGCTTGCGGTTTCTTCGATCTTGGCCGGGAGACTGCGTGCGGCATCCTGCGAAGGGCGCACTTCCTGCTCATGACGCGGTGGCATCGGCTGGCGCGGCTCGACCGCGGGGGATTGAGCGGCCGAAACCTGTTCGGCGCGTGACGGATATTGCGGGGCCGGTGCACTTACTTGTTCCGCGCGCGGTGCGGGAGCAGGCTCGGGCATGCGGAATTCCGGCATGCGCGGGGCAACGACCGGTTCTTCAGGCGACGCAACGGGGGCAGCGGCGACCGGAGCTGCTGCTGCGCGCGCGCTGCTGGCTTCCTGCTGACGGGCGGAGGCGGCGCGCACACGGGCCGCGACATCGGCCAGCGACAGCGAGCGTTCTGCACCCGCCGGTGCCTGGGTGTTGTGGGAGGAAAAGTCCATCGGCTCGTCGCGCGTCGGCAGGCCGCGGTCGTTGGCGACGATATCCGGGGTGAAACCCTGTTCTTCCTGTTCGATCTCGTCTTCGAAATCGACCGGCATCAGGTGCGGCTTGGGCGCGTCCGCAGTCGGCTCGTTGCTTTCAATGATCCGTCGAATGGAAGCCAGAATTTCTTCCATGGAAGGTTCACGCGCTACATTTGGCTGAGCCATTTCAATCCCCGCTGTTACCGCACTTGATTCGGCTCCAACCGCAGAAGCGACGAATCGCAGTGACTTTAAGATCTTGAGCGGGTTCGAAACAATCACTAGTGCCCCCGCCGCGGGAGGCATGCACAGTTTTGTTGGCGAGGTGAATCTTGGATGTCACACCCGCCTGCGTGGTGAAGCGCCAAAAACAAAGGGGCCGTTTCTGGCCCCTTGTGTCATTCAAGAGCGTTGAAGCTTAGAATACAAACTCGCGTTCGATGCGGAAGCCTGGAAGCGGCTTGACCGAGCTGTTGAAAGCCGAGCCTTCCGAGATCACGCCGTTTTCGCGCACCAGCACCTTGGCCTGGCCGGTGCTGCCGTAACCGATGACACCGACGAGGCGGCCGCCATCACGAAGCTGGTCGAGAAGTGCTGCCGGCACGTGTTCGACGGCACCGTTGAGGAAGATTAGGTCGTAAGGCGCTTCAGCCGCATAACCCTGCTCCAGCGGGCCATTGACCACGGCCACGTTGTCGTATCCGAGCGAAGACAGCGTGGCCGAGCTCTGGGCGGCGAGCGCTTCGTCTTCTTCCAGCGACACGACGGAACCTGCCAGCCGGGACAGAAGCGCCGACGTGTAGCCCGTCGCGCTCCCCACTTCGAGCACCACGTCGTCCTTGGTGATCGCAGCAAGCTGCAGGAGCTTTGCCAGCGGCGACGCCTTGATCATGTAACGACCGGGGGAAACTTCGATATCGCCATCGATATAAGCGAGGGACTTCATCTTCTCCGGCACGAAGGCCTCGCGCGGCACGTTGTAGAATGCCCGCAGAACAGAATGCGACGTGACGTCGGTGGTGCGGATCTGCGTGTCCACCATCTTCAAGCGCGCGGCTTCGAAATCAATCATCTCGGTCGGTCCCAAATCAGCCGGCCATGTGCCGGTCCTTTTGGCCCGTCTTAATCGCGGCTTCCGATGCTTTCAAGGTCTGGCGGACACTCGAGAAGAAATGGAATGGTTCTTGTAGCCTAAAGACGCGACGTGTGCCGCCTTATGCATAGGCTGGAGGTGCGGTTTCCAGCTTGGCTGCCGTGCTGTAGTCGCGGCCATAGGAACAGCGCAGGCTCTGCTCCTTTTCCGCCGCGTGCTGTTCGGCCATCGTCAGCGGAAACACGCCGTCGGCAAAGGTGCCGGTGTCTTCAAGGTTGTTGTTGGAAAAACGCCACGTGCCGATAAACCTGGACAACATTCTCCACCTCCTCCGTTCGTCCCCATTCAAGTCCCCGGGACGCCTTTCGGTTCCGAGGCTAAGGCGAGAATTGTTAAGAAGAGGCGACCTTGCACCGCACACAAGATGAAGCTGTTAAATGGTTGTTTGAGATGTCGGAGGTGGGTGCGGGAAACTGTTTACCGTTATGCAGCAAGCTGTTTCCCGGACGGCCTCACCTGAAGCAGGACGTAAACCTTCGGGCTACCAGACCTACCGTTTACTCGATGGACAAGCGCCCTCACCGACCGTTCATTCATCCAGTGTCCCACGGCAGGTGCCTGCAGCCTGTTGACGTACCCCATCCGCTGGCCGCTACAGAGAACTTCGATCGCCGACGGATCGTACGGGTTTGTAGGTTCTTTCTTCAACACTACCTCGTCGCCCGGGCAAGCCGGACACGAACCACCGAAGTCCTGATACCGAGTACCGGCAAGGTCCAGCATCAGGTCGCCAAACATCATGTCGTTACGGAGTTCGCCTACTAATGAGAAACCGTCGCTCGGTAACTTAGCCTCCGTGTAAGCGAGGAGCGCTGCATCACTGATTGAGGCAGAATCTCGAAAACCAAATCTCCTGAGATAGCTCACGAAATCTGGTCGGTTTCGCGGCGGCAAACGCCTCATGAAGGCTTCACGAACGCCTTTGTCGAAGTACTGCTGGTTAATGCGTCGCGCGAATGCCGGATAACCTTCGAAGCCAAGCGCCAACAAGTCGCTACTGCTGGCGTCTGGGTTTGCGTCGGAGAATTCATCGCCGGACAGATACCTGAGGGTCCATGAGTCGGACCGAACGTCGACCTTCGCTACAACCCATCGTCGACGATTCTTCATATGATCCGGCGCCTGCCACGCTAGGAGCAGAACATCCGGTTCAACGATGTGGTCAACGTAGGCTTCCATGGCTCACAACAGTCTAGAGAGAATATCCTTCCGCGATCGTATCAGCGTACGCAGATACTCTGCGCGTCGTTCTGTGAACGCGACAGGAACCTCATAGGTGGTGCACTGCTGCAGGATTTCATCTGCATCACTGATATTCAGGTCGGCGACTCTACGGAGCATTGTCTCACTTGAAGGGTAGCTTTCCAAGAGCTTTTCACACAACTCGAAATGCCCTAAACGCCTCGGATTTTGGATATCCCAGCCACATTGATGCAAACCACGCTGATTGAAGAGAGTTATCGCATCAGGCGATTTGCAGTCTTTTAGTTTTTTTTCGGGAAACTGAAAGCCAAGGCTAGTGCCGTTGTCGAAAAGTGGAGCGATTTCGTAATGAGTTTCTCCCGTCGCCGTCCGACGGACAAGGAACCCCCAGTTCTCCGTATGGCGATCAGTGTTGCCAATCAGTGCGTCGAATGCATAGGCTGCCGCCCACCAGTCCATACCAAAGCCTTGCCCAAGCATCACCCTCGTCACCTTCGCATTGCTTAACACGGTGTGGGGCTGACCAACCACGCCGCTCTGAAAAATGCTCATGATTGCATCAACCGCATGAACGAGACGTGCTGGACTTTCTTCACCTGGGTATCCGAAGAAAAACTCGACGAGAACACCGGTGGCACCAGTGCAGGAGTCATGGGCAATGAAACAGGGAGGTACAGGCAGATCTAGGGATTTAGCTAACCTGTAAGCGATCACCTCTGACCAGATTTGTTGTTCACGCCAACCCGAGGCGGACTTAAAGAGGTAAGAATGGCCGGGGATAATGTATGGTAAGGTTATGTTGTGTGGAGCAATGAGCATCTTCTTGGGTTTTGATCCCACGGGATGGATGCCGAACTCTTCATCCACTTGCCAAAAGGCGACATCGACCGGTTCATCTATCGGCTGATCGGGAACATCTCTTGGAAATCGCATCTTAAGTGTACAGAAGCGGTGCAGTTTTGCTTGAAGTGAGAAAGTGACAGAGTAGTCCGCATCTTGCAATCCATGAGTGCTAGCGGCAAAAAGGCATCTAGAGATAATAGCCTGGATGCCAACGCGCTTGTGGTGCGAACGCACACGATCACGACGCAATTCTAAACGATAGTTTTTGTAGTAGGATGGAGGCCTCGCCGAGAATCGAACTCGGGTGCAAGGATTTGCAGTCCTCTGCGTCACCACTCCGCCACGAGGCCATCCGGATGCTGAAATCAGCGAGTGGTGACGGGCGTTTAGAACGAATCGAGAGTGGGTGCAATAGGCCCTGTCCGCAGATCGTGCATTTTTCACAGGGCCGTGTGGGACACGCCCCGCAGTGCGTGCAAAAACTGGTCCATGCCGGCCCCCACGCCCTCAGCCCCGGGCAAGGCGCCGGGTCAATTCAGGCCGGCCAGTAGATGTCGGATCGGAAATCGGCCGGAATATCAACGAGGCCCGAAAGCACTTCTGCCACGTAACGAATCTGCATGGCGGGATACTCTATCTCGCGCGGGATGGGCATGTTCGTCAGCGCCCGGCGGTTGCGCCACTTCGGGTAACCCAGCGCATTCAGCCGCCGTTCGGCTTCGCGTTCCACGTCCCGCTGCGTCGGCGTGGCGCAGTCTTCTTCCGGGTAAGGTTTGCCAAGCCCGCCTTCGATTACTCTGAAGCCCATATCCGCCCCCGCGGCCAGTCCCGATCCATTCTTTGTCTTGAGGCGCGTCCGGTTCGGAGCCTCCGGACCAGAATGGGTAGCGCATGCTGTAGAATGTGCTAACATACCGATACAGCTTCTTGGGGAGGATTTTCGGGCGGCGGACATGCGGTGGAGGAGACCGTCATGGAATATTTCGCATTCGTAACTGCACTCAATCCCATCGTGCTCGGCGTGCTGGCAATCGTGCTCGCCTGCGGCGCCTATGACCACTGGGCGAGCTCGAGGTAAGCTTGCGCTTCAGGCCTTGCGCTTGTGTGAGCGGCGTGCCCTCCGCTGCCCCGTTTCTTTGCGTCGGATTCGAATGCTGCTATGCAGGGCGCAATCGTGGCTGCATGGAGCAAGACATTGGACGCAAGCATTGAATTCCAGGATACCTCGACCTCGCTCAGCGGCACACTGCGCAACCTGATCGGCGGCATCCAGGGCCAGTCGGTTACGCTGCGGCAACTGATGGACGCGGTGGGCGAGCAGGGTCTCCTGCTGATTTGCGCCGTCGCCTCCCTTCCCTTCCTCATCCCCGTGTCGATCCCCGGCGTCAGCACCGTCTTCGGTGCGGCGATCATCCTCGTCAGCCTGGCGATCACGGCCAACCGCCTGCCCTGGCTGCCGCGGCAGATCCTCGACCGGCGACTGGAATCGGCGAAACTCGTGCCGGCGCTTGAAAAGGGCGTCAACATCGTGTCACGGCTCGACCGTTACCTGAAGCCGCGGCTGACGGGGCTGACGTCGGGACGGTTCATCAACCGCATCAACGGGCTGGCGATCACCCTTGCCGGCGTGCTCCTGATGTTTCCGCTCGGCCTCATCCCCTTTTCCAATACGCTTCCGGGAATCGCCATCCTGTTGTTGTCGACCGGAATGATCCAGCGCGATGGCGTCGTGGTGCTCGCCGGCTACCTCTTCAACGTCATCACCATCGTGTATTTCGGCGTGCTTGCCTATTTCGCCTTCAGCGCCGGCCAGGGCATCGCATCGCTGTTTGGCTGAGAAAAGCTTATTTGGGCGCCGATCGGTCGGCGCCGTTCTTTCTCGCCTGACGCCTCGCCCACCAGAGCGCGATGCGGCGGCGCTTGCGCCGGACGGCGGGAAGATCGTGCGACAGCACAAGCAGCCCCAAGGGCACCATCCAGAACCCGAGAATCGGAAGAAAGCCAAGCGTGCCGCCGCACACCAGCAGCACGCCTGTGGTGATGCGTCCGGCCCGCGACTGCGGCATCGGGACCCGGACGGGGCCGATCAGGAGCTTTCCCGTCAGCGGATCAATGCCGAATTTCTTCTCACCCTTCTGCACCACCGACACCGAGGCTCCTTTGCATGACTGTTTCAACAGGCGAAAAATGGGGCCCAGCGGTGGATAAAACAACCAAGTGCATTTTTTTCAAAAAAAGCGCTTGGCAAAACCGAAAAGCATCAGTATTACCCGCCGCACACGCCGCCACCGAGCGGTTGTTCCCTGGTAGCTCAGCGGTAGAGCATTCGACTGTTAATCGACAGGTCGCCGGTTCGAATCCGGCCCGGGGAGCCATTTCTTCTTCGAAGTGGTTGTTTTGCAAGGGTTTAACCGCACCCTCGCCGATCTTCCCTACTTTCCCTCCCCGCTTTTGGATCTGGTTCGACTCCTGTGGATAAATCCGCGGCGCTTGCTAACTCGACTCGTGACGGGTCTATTGGTTGTGTGAGAGGTAGGTCGAGTTTGCCGTGGCAGTAGATCAGAAGCGGATAAAAAATCTTCTTCGACTCGTTCGAGAGCGGCTCGAGCGTATGCAGCGCTACTCTCAGGAGTTGGCTGCTGACGCACTCGACGCCAACGATCTGCGGGAAGAGATCGCCCGGCTCCTCTCCCTAATCTCGGAACTAGAAAGCAGATCCGACCTTCTCTCGCTAGATGATGTCGATGCTTTGCGAGACGGGATCGAGACGCTAAAGGCGTTCTCCCGCGGCCGTAGCTTCGAAAAACGTGTGACTCATCTCGGGTTCCGTCGCGTCGCACGAGCTGCCCTCATCGAGGACTGCGACTTTCTACGCAACCTGACAACAGGGATGATCATTGGGCTGAACGTTCTGCGCCCAGACGAACTTGCCTCGCTGATTCCAGAGCAGAAGGTCGCCGCCTACAAGTTCGCCTACGAACACAACAAGATCGTTGTCGTCGATCAGCCGAGCGAGGCATCCGGTCTAGATGCCGCGACTGCTGAGGCCGCAAGGGAGGTGCTGGTCGAGCAGGGTGAACGGATCCTCCTCGATCTCCAGGGGTCGAACTGCTCTCCTCGTTTGGTTCAGGCTTACCAGGCGCTCCAGGACAAGCTGGCCCAAAACAAGAACCTAGTGCAGGTCGGTATCTTAAACTCTGCCTGTAGCCGATTGACGCTGGCCAGCGAAGAGGAGTTGTCGACAAGCCTGTTCGAGATGCTCAAGGCGCACATCGATAGTGTCTATAACTATCTGGCTCAGGATCCGCAGTGGCGCGCTTTCGTCGAGCACTCGATGTCGACCTACATGGAGCGGCAAGATGTGGACGAACTCATAGCAACTGCGCGGGCAATCGCGGATCAGCTTGCACGCTCAGAGACCGCTGCCGTGGAGGCTGTGCCCGTGGCTCTGAATACAGTGGCCGACCTGGCGGAGGGAGTTGAGAAGCCAGATGGACGGCTCACACTGGCGCTTGCACGCACCATTGAGAACCTGATCTCTTTGGTAGCTCGTGGAGCCTCAACCCTGAAGAGCGACGTTGCCTCCGAAGCGCGGAAATGGGCTGCTAGGGTGGTGCTTGGCGCCGTCGCCGCCGCAGCGATAGCCACCATTGCCAAGGTGCCCGGCGCCGAGTGGATCCCGGACACGGTCGCCTATGTGCTCAGATCCGTGCTTCCTAAGTGAAGGGAAGCCCTGACCTATCCGAGATCTTCTGGATTCTGAACGCGGACCAGCACCTGCTTCACCCTCCGCCCGCCGACAGTCATCTCCTCACAGGATACAGCGAGCTCTACTCCGACCTCCTGCGCCTTCGCCAGGGCGTCCGTAAGCTGTTTGGCTAGACGTATGGCTTCGAGGGAAGCTTCAACCTTAGGATTTGTCGTCACGCCGGCTCCTTAAGCCTAACGCCCGGCCCGCCACCATTCGCCTCGATAAAGACAACCCCGGCAGCTTCGAGGGCTGCTCGAATGTCATCGATCGTCCGATCCTTCAGGGCTTCTCCTCGCTCGAAGCGAGTAATGGTGTTGGTAGATACGCGCGCCATGGCGGCGAGTTCACGCACCCCAAGCTCAAGCGCAGCACGTGCCATCCGGCATTGTGAAGGCAGCATTTCGCTACTCCGTTTCGATTCCGCATTGACGTAGCGAAAAAATGCGCTAGTCTCCACAGTGTAGCGAAAACGCTACGGAGAGGCAACGAGGAGCGCCCACCATGCAGCATGCCCAAATCAAAGATTTTGAAAGAGTCCTGTTGCCGCGCGGCCTGGTCGCAAGACCGACCGTGAAAAGATTCAAGTTCCGGAAAGGCGCACTTGTGCGTTTCCATGACAACGTCTGCGTCGTGCATCTGCGCTTCAGAGATGGCGGCAGCGGCCAGTCATTCACAGTTGAGATAATAAGCGGGACGGACGGCGGACGTCCTATCCGGCATGTGCGCGGGGAGTTTTTGACCCGATACAATCCAGTTTCCCAACCCGTCGCATCGACGGCGGGTAGTGCCGCCACGTAGACCGGTGGTACGGCCGGTGCGGGCTTGCTTGATAACAGGCCCAGCCGGTTCCTTTCAGAACGGCGGCGCCACCACGCAAGGGCCACCAACCCAACGCCCCGTTCCCGCAGCCGGCCATAGCTGGCGCGATGCCCGCCTCCGGCGGCTCCGGAGGCGGGCTTTTATTTACCACGCTTGATTCCGCCGCCATAGTTTGCGACCATCAATCGCTGCCTTACCAACAGCACCACACCACACTTAAGGAGACCCGCCAACAAAGCTTTCGGCGTTCGCGCCGGCGGCAGTCCGTTCTCTATGTGTGTGGTTAGGTAACGATGCCTCTAGTTCTGTATCGCCGTTCAGGCTCCCCCAACTGGTATATTCGCGGGACGGTGCGCGGCCTCAAAATATTTGAGAGCACGAAGATCGCGGACCGCGACATCGCGGAGACGATCCGTATTCTTCGTGAGCGAGAGCTTCTTGAGGAAAGCATCTTCGGCAAGAAGGTTCAGGTCACTTTCAAGCAGGCCGCAGAGGCCTATCTGAAGGGAGGCGGCTCGCCACGGTTCTTGGCGAAATTGACCGACGCCCTCGGCGACAAGTTGCTCAGAAAGATCAACCAGAACGATTTGGATCTGATGGCAAGGCGGCTCTACTCCAGCGCTGCACCTGAGACGCTTAGTCGCCAGTTCTACACGCCCTTCATTGCGGTCTGGAACTACGCCGTAGGTAACGAGTGGGCAGAGCTCCGACGTTGGCGGCGCCCCAGGAAGGCAAAGGGAACCGTCCAGCGCCGCCCGCAGGAACGCAGCGGCAGCAAGCCGGTTGATTATGATCTGGCAGCCACCTTCGTCAGCAACATGTCGCCCGCCCCCGCCATGGCTATGACCGCACTGTTCTACACCGGTATGCGACCTATCGAGTTATTCACGCTGGAGGCGGCAGACGTGAATGTCGACAAGCGCTGGATCACCTTGCTGCATACAAAGACCGGCGAGCCTCGAGGCGTGCCAATGCACGAATTTCTCGTACCTCTCTTCGAGGCTTTGATGAAGAGAAAGGACAAATACCCGCAGCTCTTCCGCAGCTACCGCGGCCGCTCGTATAAAATTCATGAGACGTTTGGAGGCCAGCTACACGGTTCGCTCCGTGGGACAAGGCGACGGATGGCTGAGAAAGGCAATCCCATCGTCGATATCTCGCCTTATACCGCGCGCCACACCGTCTCGACGCAGCTTGTCATCAATGGCGTGCATCCGCACGTCAAAGACCAGATCCTCGGACATGCCGTCGACAGCATGTCGCGCCACTACACTAACGTGCCGCAGGCCCCTCTGATCGAGGCCATCAACACGCTGCCAGTGCCGCAACGTTGGGTCAATATGGAGTGGTGGAGCGATCCAATTGCCGCAACAAGAACTCACGTGAAGTGGGGCCGAGGTTGAACGACCCACTCTCCAAACTCCCCCTCTTCGCGACCGACGATGAAATCGCGATTGCGATCGTTGGACGAAAGCGCGCCTCCGAGTGGAAGCGCGGAGCGCTGAAGATCCTTGAGGCTCGCGGCTTCCCGGCGGTCGACCTCTTACATGGCGGACGCCCCGTCCCCCTGATCCGGAAGTGGTACGAGATCCACATGGGCATCGACAAAAGCTACGTAATGTCGACGCTGGAGGATGGGAAGGAGAACCTAGATGCATTGCGCGGCAAACGTCAATTGCGGAATGATCGCAGGCCACAGCTCGGCCTCGACGGCCGCAGCCAGAAGGTTTTGCTTTACATGGCGGCGCACCCTGATGCGCAGACGCACCCCGCTATACCCAACGCCGGCCCCTCGGTGATGGTCTGGCTTGCGGGTAAAGGTGTAATCACTGCCGAAGGCAAAGACTGGGATGGAGACACCGTATGGCAGGTAACGGAGGCCGGGCACGACGAGGCGAAGCGGATCGACTGGTACTATAATGGGAGGACGCGACCATGACGGAGCGACCTCGCCTGCTCGGCCGCAAGGAGGCGGCTGCTTATCTCGGTCCCTTTTGCAGGTGAGCGCCGATATGCGACCGATCATCGACGACGCTGTTTATCTGCTCACACTACAGGACGATGGCAGATACCACCTCGAAGGCTCTCACCTCCTCGCCGACCTCAGTGGGATTGTTCCTGCGCCTGGCGATCGAGTCACACTAGCTATCGACGAAGACGTCACCTCCATCTTCGAAGTTATCAGTCGGCACTTCGTTCGGCATTTGAGGCTGGCGTCCGGCGATGAGTTTTCCGCTTGGGTGCTTGTTGCCCAGGAGGTCGATCAGTTGGAGGCTGATGAGTTGCTGAAGGCTTTCGGAACGCTGTGGAAATCGGCACCCAGACGGCCATCAAATTTACCACATATGAAAACTGCCACTCGACTTAAACGCGAGTAGCTGTTTAGTTCTCCCGTATATCCAGGGGGAATCATGAATATTCAATTAGCTACTATCGCTGCGCTTGCCGCGGCTCTCTCGTCGTGCGGTTCGATCTCGCGCGGCACGAGCGAAAACGTCGTTATTTCGGCAATGCCGACGGACCCGAAGGTCAGCACGTCGCTCGGACACTCCTGCCCCCAGTCGCCGTGCACGATCAAAGTCGAGCGCAAGGCAGAGTTCACCGTTTTCGCTGAGAAGGAAGGCTATAAGCCCGGCCGGCTCGATGTCAAAACCAAGATCAGCGACGGGGGAGCCGCAGGTTTTGCAGGCAACGTTCTGGTCGGTGGAGTGATCGGTATGGGCGTCGATGCGGCCACTGGGGCCGCGCTTGACCACTACCCTAACCCAGCTTACGTCGTTCTCGAGCCATTGGATCCAAAGAACCCCAAAACGCCAACGATGGCGCCGCCGGTGGTGGAGCCGAAGAAGAAAACGACGACAGGTACGCCATCGGCTTAACTGGCCGCTTGATTCATCTGAGGTTCATCCCGGCAGCCGATACTGCCGGGATGATAGCAACCACCTATGATCCGAAACCACTCGCCCCGGCAGATCTCGCCGTGATCCAACGCGTTCTTGAGGCTGCTTGCCACCGGCGCGGTTTGTCTAAGGAAGGCAACGACGCCGCGCATATTGCCGCCGAGCTTGTTGAGCTTTACGCGCACGGCGTGCGAGGTGAGCAGGAACTGAGCGCGCTTATTAGCTAGTGTTCGGGACCGGAGGCGGGGAATCAGCAGGGCGTCAACGTTCCGCGTCGCAGGCGCGATACCGCCGGCCGCCATGTATGTCGGTTTCGTTCATGGAAGCTCACGAGGTCAGAGACGGCAGAGTGTCACCGTTGCATAGACACCGGCTGGGTATGTCAGATGCATTCGAACAAGCCGTGGAGCGGGCCAAAGGCAGCGGCTGCGGTGACTCCGGCATGCCCTGCCCTCAGTGCTGCATAGATGCAGACTCGAATGCAGATCCCAAGCGGCCGCCCGATGTTTCAAAGGTGTCCAGCAAGGTTATCCGAGCGAGCGAGAACCGGGTTCGCGCCGTGAAATAGATTCAGTGGGGACGGTTCTAACCCAAATGAGTGATTGCGGATGTTATGTTTTCGGACATACTAATAATATCCACAGCCTTGGAGGGCTCAGACGGGGAAACGGCTGGGCTCTTTTTTTGTTAAGTGGAGGCGGTGGAAGGCTCTCGGCCGCGGCCTGTTGCGCTGCCTGTCGATCATAACGCCAGACACAGCTCTTGATCAATTTCGGACGTCATCTAGGTTTGATGCTTTACACCAATACCTAGGACCATCCTTTTCATATGAGATTTTTCATTCATGCTCACGGAGCTATTGAATCCGTGTTCGACGCCAATGGCCTCGAGTTCTCTTCCGAGGAACAAGCTGTCAACGAAATCGTCGCTACTCTTCGCGAGTATGTTGAGGAGCTGCAGCGGAAGGGCGAGCCCGTTCCTTTTCAACGCGTCGACATCGTCGATGAGGATGGTGAGCTTGTCCATTCCTTCTCGTCGGCAGAGTGTTTCGCATCCGATCATTGGCTGCCGGTATCAAAGGAGCCGAAACATTAGGCGGACCAGGCTCTGGCTTTATTGTGCCTTACCGGAACCTCGGCGCCCGTGGCGGGGAATTGGACCTCAACTCATGGAGTGCAGCGCGCTTACCAAGAAGCGCTAGCAACTTCTTCTGCTCGGCCAGCGTCACTCCTGACCTTCTGCAATACTCAACGACGCAATGGTCCTGAGCCGGTATAAGTCGTACAATCCTCGGCCTTCGATGGTCCGACATTCTCGTCTCCTCCTTGGCCCCACGGGTAAGATGATGCTCACGAGAATGACGTTCAACTAGGCCTTTTGAGCTATGCCATGCAGCTGCCCGGGACGTGAAGGGACTTTGGTCCCATTGCTCCGGAAGCGTCGCACGCTAGCTTCGTGGCCACAGCCATCGTGGCTCCGGCCGCGACGCTGGGTTCAACTTTGAGCGTCCCTTCAAAGAGAACATTGGCCCGCTCCGGCGGGTCTTTTTTTTGCTGGTTTGCCACCGTCTGCAATAGTCTCAGAGGATTCGGAGGTGCGCCACGGTTTGGAGAAGAGGACTCAGCTGTTTCCCGTCTCAATCGTCTCTTGTGCCGTGGGCGATGGCGCACGACAAGCCAAGACATTACCTCTTTAGGTTGCGTTGCCGCGTTACTTTAGAAGCGTACCATTCTGACTTAGCCGAGCACCGAGGAGCCTCGACTTGTCAGGAGCGCGTGTTCAGTGGCATGGCACGCGCTCCTAGCACTCTCCTTGGAAGGAGAAGCATATGCGGGAGATCACCGGCGGACAGCACTGGAAGTATCCGGTCACCATCAGGATCGGTTATGGGCTACCTGAGGCAATTCGAGGCCCGATAGAGGCCATTGAGTGCCTGGAACAGCGATGGCCTCGCAACGCAGGTCTCTATTTCGAACTGGCACTCCGACGATGCGACACAGCTGCGAGACGGGCCTCATCTATTGAGGAAGCTCGAGAGATGTTCATGTCAGCCGCGATAGAGGCTTACGTCTTGGTCTGACCCGCTTGCCCATCCTGCAATTTTGCCCAGCAGATGATGTTAGTGAGGTGGGCGCGTAGCCCAAAGGTTCTAACCTAGATGGGTGATTACAACCGATCCATTCTGGCACATCCTGAAGGCGTATCAGACAGCCTTGGGAGCCAGAGCGGGATGTGTTTCGGCGTGGAATATTGACCCCTCTGGCGGGGTGATCGGCGTCCAATTTTGACCCCCCACCTGTTTCGTCTGACCATCCGCCTTTTGCTGGCGGATGGAGGGGGAGTTGAAGCGAGTGGATACGATTGCGCGTGTTCGTCGGGCCTTCCATGTGCAGGGGTGGTCGGTGAAGAGGATCGTCCGGGAGTTGCATGTGTCCCGCAACACGGTGCGCAAGATTCTACGATCCAATGAGACGGACTTTTCCTACGAGCGAGAGCGGCAACCTTTACCGAAGACAGGCCGGTGGAAGGCCGAGATCGAGCGCTTCCTGGCTGCGAACGAAGGCAAACCATCTCGTGAACGGTTGACGCTGATCCGGATTTACGAAGAGCTTCGGGCGCTGGGTTACAACGGCAGCTACGATGCGATCCGGCGCTATGCGAAGGGATGGTCGAAAGATCGAGGGGCTGTGACGGCGCAAGCCTACGTGCCACTCTACTACGCGCCCGGCGAGGCCTACCAGTTCGACTGGAGCCACGAGATTGTTCTGATCCAGGGCGTGACGACGACAGTGAAGGTTGCTCATGTCCGGCTCTGCCACAGCCGGATGATGTTCGCCCGCGCCTACATGCGTGAGAGCCAAGAGATGGTCTTCGATGCCCACGACAAGGCCTTCGCCTTCTTCCGTGGCACCTGCACGCGCGGCATCTACGACAACATGAGGACGGCAGTCGAGACAGTCTTCATCGGCAAGGAGCGGCTCTACAATCGCCGCTTCCTGCAGATGTGCAGCCATTACCTCGTTCATCCAGTTGCCTGCACGCCTGCATCCGGTTGGGAGAAAGGACAGGTCGAGAACCAGGTCGGCCTTGTGCGGGAGCGCTTCTTCACGCCGCGCCTCAGGGTCAAAAGCCTGGAGGAATTGAATGTCTGGCTGCTCGACAAGTGCATTGCCTATGCCAAGGCTCATAGCCATCCCGAACAGACAGCACAGACGATCTGGCAGATGTTCGAAGCTGAACGCGGCAGCCTCGTGCACTATGTGGGACCCTTCGACGGCTTCCACTGCGTGCCCGCCTCAGTGTCAAAGACCTGCACTGTCCGCTTCGACAACAACAAATACTCGGTCCTGTCGACGGCCGTCGGCCGCCCAGTTGAGGTTCATGCCTATGCGGATCGGATCGTCATCAAGCAGGATGGCGTGACGGTCGCTGAACATCAGCGCAGCTTCGGCCGTGGTGATACCGTCTATGATCCCTGGCACTATGTCCCTGTCCTTGCTCGCAAACCCGGTGCATTGCGCAACGGCGCTCCCTTCCGGGAATGGGTTTTGCCAGCCGCGATGGAGAAGGTTCGCAAACGGCTGAAGAACGTAGACGACGGTGATCGGCAGATGGTCACCATACTCGGATGTGTTCCCGCCGATGGCTTGGCGGCAGTTGAGGCTGCCTGCCAGGAAGCGCTTGATCACGGTGTCTGCTCGGCCTCGGTGATCATCAACATTCTGGCTCGAAGCCGCGATCCGGCTCCCGCTGTAACCCTGCAAATCCCGGATGCGCTTCGGCTTGCCCATGAGCCGGTCGCCGACTGCGCCCGTTACGACAGGCTCAGGAGGGCAAGTTGATGGAACGCACGCAGGTTCTCGAACTGATGAGCACGCTGAAGCTCTATGGAATGCGCAGCGCCTACGACGAGGTCATGGGAAACGGCATCAAACGGCAGCACGAGCCACCGCGCATCGTCGGTGACCTCCTGCAGTCGGAGATCGCCGAGAAGCAGGCCCGCTCAATCCGGTACCAGCTCAGCATCGCCAAGCTTCCACTCGCCAAGGATATCGACGACTTCAACTTCGATGAAACGCCCGTCAATGAATCCCTGGTCCGGGAATTGGCCACGGGCACCTTTGTCGCCGACCAGCGCAACGTCGTTCTCGTCGGCGGCACGGGAACCGGCAAGAGCCATCTGGCCATCGCAATTGCCCGCGCACTCATCCGCAACAGCACGCGCGGCCGCTTCTTCAACGTCGTTGATCTGGTCAATCGGTTGGAAACGGAAACGCGCAACGGCAAGCAGGGACGGACCGCCGATTACCTCACACGCCTTGACTTCATCATTCTCGATGAACTGGGATACCTACCGTTCGCCCAGGCCGGAGGCCAACTCCTGTTCCACCTGATCAGCAGGCTCTACGAGCGCACATCAATCATCGTAACCACGAACCTTGCCTTCGGTGAATGGCCGTCGGTGTTTGGCGATGCCAAGATGACGACGGCACTCCTCGACCGTTTGACCCACCACTGCGAGATCGTCGAAACCGGTAACGAGTCCTGGCGCTTCAAGAACCGCTCTCAAGGCTAAAGCCGAAGATAACCATCACCCGCACTTGGCCTGCCCTCTGCAACCCAGGCCAGCGCCGGGCAGGCCAAGCGCTGATCGTCTGTAGGAGGGGTCAATATTGGACGCCGATATGGAGTGCGCCCCTTGGGGTGGACAAGGATCAGGCTGCTGATTTGCCAGTCTGCCGGATGTGTTGATCCTCGAACTGTTGCGGGCTCAAATAGCCGAGCGCTGAATGGAGCCGGCGTTTGTTGTAGACCTCCTCGATGAAGTGGGGAAGGTGCTCGGTGATCTCTTCGAAGGTTTCGAAGGCCATCGGATAGACCGCCTCGACCTTCAGCGTTTTCATGAAGCTTTCGGCCTTGGCGTTGTCGTACGGATTGCCGCGGCGGCCCATCGAGCCGATCAAGCCGTTGACGGCCAGTGTCTCGCGGTAGAGCTCGGCAGCATACTGCGAGCCGCGATCCGAATGGTGGACCACGCCCGGCGGCGGCTTTCTCTGGTCAATGGCCGCCTTCAAGGCTGCCATCGTCAGCCGTGCGTCGATCGACCGACCGATGGCGTAACCGACGATCAACCGCGACCAGGCATCGAGGATGATGGCGACGTAGATGAACCGGGCCGGCAAAGCGACATAGGTGATGTCGCTGACCCAGAGCTGGTTGGGACCGCTCGGGATGATGTCCTTCGCCAAGTTCGGGAAGATCGGGCCGTCGTGGTCACTGTCGGTCGTGGCAATGAAACGTCGCTTGATCTTCGGACGCAGATCGTGTTCGCGCATGAGGCGACGGATCTTCTTGTGGTTCACGACAAGACCCTGCTGTCGCAGGGCCGCACCGACACGGCGGTAGCCGTAGAACTCGAACTCGTCGCAGATTGCGAACATCGCTTCAACGATCGCGGTGTCGTCGGCCGGCCGTTCTGGACAGTCATAATAGGTGGAGCGCGCCATTCCCATCAGCCGGCATCCTTCCGCGACGGAGATGCCGCGGGGCCGGTGATGATGGATGTAGTCCCGTTTTTCCGCCGCGGTGCGCTTTTCAGAGCCCCCTTTAGAAATTCCAGTTCCAGAGCCTGCTTGCCAACCAGCCGCTCGAGGGCGGCGATCCGGGCCTCGTATTCCTGGATGAGATCGACCGCCTGCGCATCGTCGTCGAATGCGCCTTGCTCATACTTCTGCACCCAGATGCGGATAAGGTTGCGCGACACGTCGTGGCGTTTTGCCAGACCATGCAGCGTTTCGCCGGCCAAGAATTCCTGCGCGAGCTGACGTTTGAATTCGACGCTGTGACTGCGGTGTTTTGCCATGGGTCTTCTTTCCGAAAACCCGGTAGGCCGGTCAATTCCTCATCCCGATCTGTCCACCCCAAGGGGCGCACTCCAATAAGGGGTCAACATTCCGCGCCGATTGACAGTTAGCCCGACGAGTTCGTCGGGGTCATCGATTTCGCGCTTATCGAGCGCAGTCAGGAACTCAGCGAATTCGCGTTGACCGCACTGCTGAACCTCGAGGGAGGGCGCCTCCAGCGTAAAAGTGCGCGAGTCTTCGGCGCCGCTTTCGATCTTCGTCACGGACACCCGCAGGAACTTGTAAAGCCGGCGCTGACTCACCGATGCTCCTGTGACGCGGAAAGCATTCGCATCGTCGCGCTCTCGCTGAAGCGTCTCCTCGACCGCTTGTCGTACGAAGTTTGCTGTATTTCCGTCAGCACAAAAGATATCACCGCCCCTACGTGTCAGGCGGGGGCCTTCGTGAAAGCGCAGGCGTCTGCGACCAGCCACTCGTTCAGCGAAGCTTGGCACCAAGACCGGCGAGTGGTCCAGGAAGCCACAGCGGTCGGCGTTGCCGTCGCTGTAGATTGCGAGGCCATATCCACGGACTGCCTGCTGCGGTTGAGTTGTTTCTAGCGTCAATGCTCCTCCTTCCGGCGCGACGGCCGGCTGCTAAACTGTTGATGATGTCTTGGTGGATAGATTAAGCGGCGCGGGCGGCGATCTTCGCCTCGATCCAACTCAGGACCTCGGCGCGAACGAACGCAACCCGCCGTTCGCCAAGCTCTACGGCGATCGGGAAGCGGCCCTCGGCGCGATACCGGTTTAACATCGTTCGGGACATGCTGGTCAGGCGACAAGCGTCATTCAGACTGATTAGTGCGGGCACGTTGTCATTGGCAGCAGACATGGGTTCTCCTCTTGTTCGCGCGGACGGAATCCGGGCGTGGAAATGGCTACAGTGTATGTTGAGAAGTTGGGCAACCGGCACGCCATGGCCGGGCTAGGAGCAAACCGACGTCTTTGACGCCACCCTCTGCGGTCGGGCAACCGGCAGCGAATGCTGCGGCTAAAGGCACACCCTCAAGGCTTGCCCAGGCGAACATCAAGTTCAATACGGCCACTACACTAGATGATTTTTACAAATTTTCCAAAGCATCTTTCTCTTTATACGAGAGATAAAATTCTTGACGCATTTGTAAATTTTCGCGGTTTACCTATTACCCGCAGTAGTCCGCCCACTGTTGCATCAGTTGACGCCGCCGCTCCAAAGCATCGGATCGCGCGTAACTCCGTTCAACTGCGTCGCCTACAGCGTGAGCCAGGGCGGCTTCAGCTATCTCGCGAGGTGCGTGCGCGACTTCTGTTGTCCAGTCGCGGAACGTGCTTCTAAAGCCATGGACGGTGTAAACCCCTCCTCCGGCTGCCTTTAGGGCCTTGGCGAGAGCCGCGTCAGAGAGCGGGCGTTTGTCGCGGACGCCTGGAAAGACCAAGTCATTGACAGCCTGCTTTTTCATCTTTGTCAGCAATGCCGCGGCCTGGTCCGAAAGCGGAACGCGATGCTCCTTCCCAGACTTCATCCTGACTGCCGGTATAGTCCAAAGCTTCTCTTCGAGATCAAACTCCGGCCACACAGCGCCCCTCGCCTCGCCGCTTCTCACGGCTGTCAGGATCGTCAATTCAAGCGCTCTGGCACTTACGCCACTTACCTCTGCTAGCTTCTTCATGAAGGCCGGCACTTCGGCGTGAGGCATGGCGGCGTGATGCTTCTCAGCAAGTAGAGCGTTCGGCTTGTGCAGCAGATGCTCCAAGTTGCCTTTCCATGCCGCCGGGTTGTCGCCGGTTCGACGACCTTCCACCTTTGCCGCGTCCAGCACGCGTTCGATCGCTTCACGCAGCTTCTCGGCTGTCTCCTGCTTCTCGCCCCAAAGCGGCTTCAGGACCGTAACCACATCCGCAATGCCGATGCTGCCTACTGCTTTCGCTCGAATGTCGGCAGCGTGCTTCCCAAGAAGGTTTCTCCAGCGCGCCTCGGTCTTGGCGTCCCGCCACCGACCAGCCTTCACAGCGGCATCGACGAAGGCATCCGCGTAGGCGCCGAAGGTCACCGCTTTTGGCGAAGCCTCAGACTCCCGCTTGGCGGCGAGCGGATCCTGACCTTGCCTGATCAGCATCCGCGCTTCCTCTGCTTTCTGTCTGGCCTCGGCCAAGCCTACCGTATGAAGCGGCCCGAGCCCCATTTCTCGCCTGGCGCCTGCGAACGTGAAAGAGAAAATCCAGTACCGTCCACTGCCCCTGGCTACGAGATAAAGCCCCCCGCCGTCGCGGAGTTTAGCTGCCTTGCTGGCGGCAATCGACTTCACCGTCAGCACGTTGCGAGTATGACTCCCCATCCTCATCCTTCCCCACATTTTCCCCGCTTTGGGTATATGCGCTATATATCGGCACGAAGGTTGAAATGGTCAAGCAAGCCATTGAATATACTTTCTTATATTACATAGCATTTGCCGAAATGGACAGCAAAGTTACTAAAAATTATCCGGCCCGGGGAGCCATTTCTTCTTCAAGAGACTGGCTCTTTCCGCCTCAAGCGTCATAGACGCTGAACTCCAGACAGCTCTCATCTATCTTCCGCCGCGTCCCTCACAGGCTCGAATTTTCACGCGCCGTGGAAACTTAAACGGCTTCTCGTTGTTCCCTCCCTGAAAATTTATCCGCCTCGGCCTTCAAAATCAGACGGCCGAGCGGGAGCGAAGGGAGATGAAATGAGAGCTCTGGTCTGGCACGGCAAGGAAGACATCCGCTGCGACACGGTTGAAGATCCCAAGATCGAGGATCCGCGCGACGCCATCATCAAGGTGACGAGTTGCGCCATATGCGGCTCCGACCTGCACCTCTTCCACAACTACATTCCCGCCATGAAGCCCGGCGACATCATGGGCCATGAAATGATGGGCGAAGTGGTCGAGACCGGCTCCGGAATAAACGGCGCATTGAAGAAGGGCGACCGCATCGTCGTGCCTTTCACCATCAACTGCGGCGAATGCGATCAGTGCAAGCGCGGAAACTATTCCGTCTGCGAGCGAAGCAACCGCAACAAGGACATCGCCGACAAGGCATTCGGCCATACGACAGCGGGCCTTTTCGGCTACACGCATCTCACCGGCGGGTATCCGGGCGGCCAAGCGGAATATATGCGCGTGCCGTTTGCCGACACGACTCACATCAAGGTGCCGGATAGCCTTACCGACGAGCAGGTGCTTTTCCTCGGCGACATCTTCCCGACCGGCTGGCAGGCCGCCGCGCAGTGCGACATCGAGCCGACCGATACCGTTGCCATCTGGGGCTGCGGCCCTGTCGGCCAGATGGCGATCCGCAGCGCCATCCTGCTTGGCGCCAAGCAGGTGGTGGCGATCGACCGCATCCCGGAACGGCTTGCCATGGCGCAGGCGGCCGGCGCGATCACCATCAACTTCCAGGATGAGAGCGTCGTGGAGCGCCTGAACGACCTCACCTCCGGCAAGGGCCCCGACAAGTGCATCGATTCCGTCGGTCTCGAATCGCACGTGTCGTTCAGCCAGCCGGACACGGTCATGGACCGCGCCAAGCAGATGATGATGATGGAAAACGACCGTCCGCATGTGCTGCGCGAGATGATCTATGTCTGCCGTCCCGCCGGCATCATCTCGATCCCCGGCGTCTACAGCGGCCTCGTCGACAAGATCCCGATGGGCCCGGCCATGAACAAGGGGCTCACCTTCCGCATGGGCCAGACCCACGTTCGCCGCTGGACGGACGACCTGCTGCGCCGAATCGAGGAAGGGGAAATCGACCCATCCTTTGTCATCACCCATCGCGCCAAACTCGAGGATGGGCCTGAAATGTACAAGGTCTTCCGGAACAAGCAGGACGACTGCATCAAGGTCGTGCTGACGCCCTGATCGGAGAGAAAATCATGAACTACATCGCAAACATGGTGCAGCCCAAGAGCAACCCGAAGATCATCTCCTCGGGCCCAAGCTCGCGTGACTCCGCCGATCAACTGACACGGGCGCTTGGCTGGTTCAGCATCGGGCTGGGACTGATGGAGATTTTTGGCGCCAACCGCATGAGCCATGCTCTCGGCATGCCGCGCGCCGAAGGCCTCATCCGCGCTTATGGCGTGCGGGAGATCGGTGCGGGTGTGATGACGCTCTCCACCGAAAAGCAGGCGGGCCTTGTCAGCCGCGTGGCAGGTGATGCGCTGGATATCGCCACCCTTGCCACCGCCATCCGTCCCGACAACCCGAAACGCGGCAACGCAGCCCTGGCGCTCGGTCTTGTGCTTGGCGTGACAGCGCTCGACATCATCGCGACGCAGGCTGTGTCGCGCCGCAACGCCCGCCGCTCGCCCGGCCGCAACTACAGTGATCGTAGCGGCTTTCCTGCTCGTCCGCGTGCCGCGGCACCCGCCGGCAATAGCGCGTCGCAGATCTGAGGAGACAGTATGAGCAGAAGAGCCCTGATCATCCTGGCCGCCATCATCGTTGTCGCCGCGGGCATCATGGCGATGATCCCGGACAACGACCAGCCGGGGGCGGCGGCCGATCACCCCTCGCCGGCCACAGGCCAGCCCAAGAACCCGGCGGCTCCCGCGCCAGGGTCCTAGTCTGAGCGAGTATAAATCTAGAGAAGCTGCCTCACAGGGCAGCTTCTTTTTTTATGGAGATGTCTGGATCCGGGAGGTCTAGACCAGTACCGGCGCCTGGCGCAGAAACTCCTCGGTTGGCAGGAGTTCAAGCTGCACCGAGAAGCGCTGGGCAAGCACGTCGATCGCGGCGTCATGGGTGTCATCGGCGCCGCTGCAGACGGCATCCTCCAGCACCACCAGCCGGAAGCCGAGATCGATGGCGCCAAGCACGGTGGAGAGCACGCAGACATCGGTTTCGCCACCGCTGATCACCAGCGTCTCGACGGACTCTTCCCGCAACTGGGAAAGTAGCCGCGCATCGAGCCAGGGCGAATAGACCGGCTTGTCGAGCACGCGCGCCGGCGGCACGAGCCGCTTGAGCGGCGCGACGAGGTCGATCATGTCCGGCGGCATCTGCTCACGGGTCATCACGTCCCACTTGCGGTAATAGTCCTGCCAGGCGCCCGTGGCGTCCTCCGCCCGCATCGGCGGTACGAAGCGGGTGAAGATGGTGCGCGCCGCATGGCGCTTCGACACCTCTTCCACCTGCGGCAACACCCGCTCCATCCACGGCACGTTCCAGGGCGTGTCCTCGGCAAACATCCGCTGCATGTCGACGCAGAGATGGCGCCAGTTTGCATCTGCTTTCATCAAGCCACCTTCAGGATCATCAGTTTCGGCTGTTGTTTGGCTCTGCCATCTTGCGATGCTGCTTGGCGAGCGTTTCGGCCGGCGTCACGTTGGCTGCGGCCGTCATGACCTTGTTCTTCCAGCCGGCGGCGACGTCACCTTCGCCATTGAGCATCGCCTCATAACCCGTCTTGGCGACAAAGGCCGGATCATCCTTCTTGCCCTGCCCAACCGGTGTGTCGAGCATGTCGGCGCGTTCGAAGAATTCCGTGTCGGTCGGTCCCGGCATCAAACAAGTGACCGAAACGCCGGTCCCCTTCAACTCCTCGCGCAGCGCAAACGAGAACGAATTGATGAACGCCTTGGTGCCGTTGTAGACCGCTTGGAAAGCGCCCGGCATGAATCCGGCGATCGAGCCCGTGAACAGGATACGGCCCTTGCCGCGGCTGCGCATGCGTCCTGCAACGCTGTGGACGAGCGCGATCGTGCCGCTGATATTCGTGTCCACGACACGCTGAGCTTCGGCGATCTTCTGGTCAAGGAACCCGTCGCCCAAGCCTCGACCGGCATTTGCCATCAGCAGGTCCACCGGACGCCCGAGTGCGTCGAGGCCGGCAATAAACCGCCGCACGCCCTCCGGCGTCGCAAGATCCGCCTGCATCGCTTCCACGCTGACGCCGAATTCCTTCAGCGTCGCCGCCGCGTCCTGGATGCGCGGCTCGTCGGCCACGATTACCAGGTCATAGCCATCCTGTGCGGCACATTTGGCCAGTTCGTAGCCGATGCCCGTCGAGGCGCCGGTGACAACGGCAAGGCCTTTTTCCGATTGATTGGTGCTCATCAGATCCTCCAGATGCAGTCGCCAAGCGCGACCGTTTCGGGGCGCTAACAGTTACGGAGGGAGATTGTTTCCTTTGTCCGGCGGAGAAACCGTGTGGGTGGGACGCAACTTCTTGGGACGCGGGTGGTTGTCGCGGGACATGTAGCAGGAGCATTTCTGATGAAAAACAACCGCACCATCATGATCATCGTGATTGCGATCATCGTCGTTGCAGGACTTGTGTATCTCCTGCCGAGCCGCGGTGGTGGCGAGAGCGAACAACCTTCGCCGCACGCCATCGACCAGTCGAACTAGAACCGCTTCACAGATGCGGGGGCGGCTCGACCGCATAATGCCGCTCCCCGCGGCGGCAGAGATAAACCTCCCGCTCCGGATTGGCCTCGATCGTGAAGCCGGAACTGCGCAGCATGGCTTCCATGGCCGGCTTGTTCGGAATGAACCAGTTGGTCGGATCCGAGGCATACCGCTCTTCCACAAAGAACAGCTTCGGATAATCCGGTCGGTCGAAAATTGCCCATTCTGAAAAATCGTAGTTCTCCTGCAGATCCGGGATCCGCTCGTCGCCCCGCTGCAGGCACTGGAAGAGCATCTGGTCCTTCACGACATGCTCGTATAGCAGGTCAAGCGCCAGGAGCGGGTGGCGCAGGTGGTAGAGCACGCCCATGAAGATCACGAGGTCGAACTTTTCGTTGAGCTTGCCGACATCGTAGACGGACATCTGCCGGAACTCGACATCGAGACCTGACTCCGCCGCCGCAAAACGAGCCTGCTTCAGGTAATGCGGGTCGGCATCGATGCCGACCACACGGCCGGCATTCCGCCGCTTCATCTCCAGCGAATAGAACCCCGCATTGCAGCCGACATCGAGAACGCTCCTGCCCTCCAGATCCTCCGGGATGATATGCCGGAAGCCTTCCCACTTGAACCTCGGATAGTCGCCCAGGAAATGGTCAGGAGCGGTTTGGATGCCCCTGATCTCCAGATTGTGGAACCATGGTCCGAGCGCTGTTATCTGCTTGCGCAGGCTTTCGAGGTCGTGGTTTCTCCCGGCATCCATAACTCAGGCTCCCAACTGCATCTCGGCGACCGGAACGTGGCGCCGCACCGGCTGCACGGCCTTCTTTTCGGCTTCTGTGCCGAGCGTCGTCACGAACCAGTCGGCAGTCAGTTTAAGACCTTCTGACAGCGGGATCTTCGGCTCCCAGGTCAGGAGTTCCTTAGCCTTGGAAATATCCGGCCGGCGGCGCTGCGGGTCGTCCTGCGGCAGCGGCCGATAGACGATCTCGGATGCGTTCGGCACCATCTCCACGACCATCGCCGCAAGCTCGTTGATGGTGAACTCGCCGGGGTTCCCGAGATTAACCGGCCCCTCCGGATTCGGATCGACATTCATCAGTGCCATCAGGCCAGCGACGAGATCGCTGACAAAGCAGAAGGAGCGGGTCTGTTCACCCGTGCCGTAGATCGTCAGCGGCGTCCCGGAAATCGCCTGAACGAGAAGGTTCGAGATGATCCGGCCGTCATTCGGCTGCATGCGCGGCCCGTAGGTGTTGAAGATGCGGGCGACCCGGGCATCGACCTTCCCGGCGCGCAGCATATCGAAGCAGAGCGCTTCGGCTGCACGCTTGCCTTCGTCGTAGCAGGCGCGCGGACCGGTGCAGCTCACATTGCCGCGGTAATCCTCTCGCTGCGGGTGTTCCTCCGGGTCACCATAAACTTCGCTGGTCGAAGCCTGGAGAAAGGATGCGCCGTGCTGTTCGGCAAGTGACAGCAGGTTGCCGGTGCCGGCCACGCAGGTCATCATCGTATGCACCGGATCGGCCTGGTACTGCGGCGGCGAGGCGGCACAGGCGAGATTGTAAACCTGGTCGACGGGCTCATCCATTTCCCGAAGCGAGCAGACGTCAGCCTCGATCATGCGGAAGCGCGGATGGTTCATCAGCGGACGGATGTTTTCTTCCGAGCCCGTGATATAGCTATCGACGCAGATGACGCGGTCGCCGCGCGCAAGCAGCGCATCACACAGATGCGATCCGACAAAGCCGGCTCCCCCAGCGACGAGAACGGTCTTACCTTTTCCATTTCGGGTTCTTTGAAGCATGAGACCTCTCCTCTAGGCTGAAGCTTGCTGAAGCATGGGTTGGAGATTGGACAATCGTTCAGGTAGTCCCAGAAGATCCGCCGCGAGTCCCCTCGCCCGCGCCAACCCTGTATGTCCGTCAAGGACAATGGCTTTCGCCCTGTCAGCCATCGCCTGACGTTTGTCGTCGGCGATATTCGCCAGAGCTTCGATGACATCATCGGTCGTCCGCGCGATGGTGATGGCTTCGCCATCGGGCAGCAACTCGCCCAAGCCCCGCCATTCGTCACTGATGATCGGCGTGCCGCAGGCGGCGGCCTCGAACAACCGCACGCTCGGCGACCACCCGGCGGCGATCATGTCGGCGCGCGTCACGTTCAGCGTAAACCGCTGCGCGCTGTAGAAACTGGGATGCTGCGCTGGCGGCAGGTGCTCGATGCGCTCGACATTCTCGGGCCAGGCGATGTCCGCCGGGTATTGCGGACCAGCCACGACAAACCGCAGATGTGGCAGACGACGCGCCGGCTCGATGAGCAGCCGCTCCAGGGTCGGCTGGCGATCCGGGCTATAGGTGCCGAGGTAACCCAGGTCCCAGCGGAACGCCTCGCCGGTGTTCTGGTATCGATCAGCATCAACGGAGCAATAAAGGGCACATGCCTTCTGCGCGCCGTACTGCTGCTCCAGCCGCGTCAGCACCTCGCCACCTGAGAAGGAGAAATAGGCGTCGAAGATGGGGATCTGCCGACGCGCCAGATATTCCTCGTCGCCCCGGTCGAGCTTGGCGAGCGTCACCGGCGTGTCGATGTCGTAGAAGCACAGTCGCTTCAGGTCGAGATCTGCCAGCCGATCGATCAGGGCAACGCCATCCGGCACATAAGATCCGACGATGACTGCATCCGCCTGCTCCAGCCGCGCGCGGTAGTCCGCGAGCATGCCGTCGATGTCGCTAAAATAGTCAAGTTGGCAGAAGTCCGGATCCGGCAGATCGCGGTTGTTGGCGTACCAAGGCACGTCCCGTTCCAGGAACAGCACCCGGTGCCCGTCTTCCTTCAGCCCACGCAGCAGCGCCCGGAAGGTCGTGGCGTGTCCGTTGCCCCAGGAGGACGACAGCGTGAGCCCGAGAATGACGATGTCGAGTTGTTTCGTCATTCGGCAGCCTCCCGACGCGTGTTCGGATGGTTGCGGAAGATGGCATCAACGTCCTCGGCGCGATGCGCATAGGTGTGTTCCGCCAGCACCCGAGCGAGCGCCCGCTCCCCGATCTGCCGCGCCTTGTCAGCATCCAGCCCCGCCATGATGTCGATGACGTCCTGCCCGTCGCGGGCAACCAGCACCTCCTCGTCCGGCTTCAGGAAAAGCTCGATTCCTTCCCAATAGTCGGTGATCAGGCATGCGCCGGCGCCAGCGGCCTCGAAGACGCGCGTCGCTGGCGAAAAACCATTCTCGGCCATGCTGGCGCGGGAAATGTTCAGCACCGCCTTTGGCGTCACGTTGAAGGCGTTGTGATCCCGGGTCGAGACGTGCCCGATGAAGTTGACGTTCGGCGACATGGGCTTGTCGTGCCAGCCGGAGCCACCGAGCAGGAAGGTCTGCTGCGGCAGATGCGTTGCCGGCTCCAGAAAGAAGTGCTCCACCCGGGCTTCACGGTCCGGCAGGCGGTTGCCGAGGAAGCCGAGGTCTGCGTTGAAGCGCGGATTGGTGGCGACCGGATGATGCGTTTCCGGATCGAGCGCATTGTAGATCGGGATGCAGTCGGCAGCACCCAGGCCACGATAGGCATCCACCACCGGATCGCCGCCACCATAGGTCAGCACAAGGTCAAGCTCGGTCAGCGCTTGCCGCAGGGGATGGTCAGCATGTGCGCGCAGTTCCGCCAGGGTTGCCGGGGCGTCGACGTCCCAGAAGATCTTCAACGCATCCGGCCGGGCGCTGCGCAGAACCTCCGCCAAGAGCAGGTCATCCTCGAACCCGACGCCACTTGCCTTGACCACCACATCGGCCTGCGAAGCTTCGGCTGTCACGCGCTTCAACGCGTCGACCGTGCCATCATAAACCACGACCTTGCACCATTCCGGCGGGTCGATGTCGCGGTTCTTCTGCCGGTCATAAACATCGGGCTCGTAGAAGGTGATGTCGTAGCCCTTCTGCGCCAGCGCACGCAGCAGACCGCGATAATAGGTTGCCGCACCGTTCCAGTAAGCCGAGACGAGGCTCGAGCCGTAAAAGGCGATCTTCATTCCGCAGCCTCCCGTGGGGCGAGTTGTTCCGTGACACGCGCCGTGCCGCACTGGCCAAGGATCGCCAGCAATTCATCAACGCGGTGGCGGCAGGTGTGCCGTGCCTGGATGGTTTCCAGTCCCGACGTGACCAGGTCGTCACGCAGGTGGGCGTCGGCGAGGACATCGGCGAGCAGGCGCGTCATCTCATCGCCGTCCTTTGCAATCAGGTAATCCTGGCCGGGGCGGAACAACCCTTCAGCGTCGTTCCAGGGCGCGGAAATCAACGGAATGCCGCAAGCCAGCGCTTCGAATACGCGTATCGTTGGAATGCCCGGCAGGTTCTCGACATAGGGCCGGCGCGGGATATGCACCGTGACATTGTGGCTGGCGAAGGCGCGTGGCGCTTCGGCGTTGGCAATCCAGCCGCCGTACTGGATGCCGGCATCCGAGAGTGCATCGAGAGCGTGCTGAGGATAACGCACACCGCGCACCGTGGCCTTGAGTTTCAGCTGGTCGACCGGACGGACCAGAAACTCCACGATCTCGGCAGAACGCTCGTCATCGCCCCAGTTGCCGATCCAGATCAGGTCACCAGTCTTCTCCACCTCCGGCCGCGGCCTGAACAGCGAGTCGTCAGCCGCCTCGTGCCAAGTATAGACGGTCCGGCCCCAGCCGGCTTTCAGGTAACGCTCACGCAGCGTTTCACCGAAAGCGAGGACGCCGTCATAGTCCTGCAGCATCAGCCCGGCGATATCACCCTCGGCCGACACGGCACGATGGTGCGTGTCGTGGAACAGCAGGGTGAAGTGCCCGCCATCGCGGCGCGCCTTGCCGATGCGCTCCACAAGCGCGGGCTCGGTCCATTCATGCACGACGACCACGTCGGCATCGGCAACGGCCGCTTCATGGTCGAAATCCTCGCCGTAGATCTGCGAGTTGAGGTCCGGAAAGGTCTCCCGGAACTTCTCGATTGCCACTGGTCCCTGCTCTGCCACGAGGTTGTCGCGGCTCCAGGAAATCTTCGGCTCGAGCGCCTGCGCTTCGTGGCCGCGCCGCACCAGGTCGCGCATCACGCCGCGCAGGAAGTGCGCGTTGCCGTGGTTCCAGTCCGAAATCAGCGAATGCGTGTAAAAGAGGAACTTCATGCTTACTCCGCTGCAGTGAGAGACTGTGTGGCCGGCAGGAGCTGCCGGTAGATTTGTGCAACCGCGAGTGCCTGCGCTTCGGAGGTAAAGCCGAGCGATCGGCTTTGGGCGCGTTCGCCAAGCTCCCGCCGCAACGAGGGATCGTCGGCCAGTCGGTTGACGGCTTCAGCCAGGGCTTTCGGATCGCGCGGATCAAAGAAAACTGCCGTGTCGCCCCAAAGTTCGCGGTAGGTCGCGATGTCCGCCAGCACGAGGGCCGCCCCCGCACGGGCCGCTTCCAATGCGGCAAGCCCAAACGGCTCGTAGACCGACGGTGAAACCACGATGGCCGCCTCGGCCATCAGCTTCATCGCCTCGGCATGCGGCAGTTCGCCATGGTGCTGGACATTTTTGAGCGGTAGGTGCTGGCCGTTCGGACCGCTGTTCGAGCCGACGATCACTACCGGCCAGCGCATATCGGCAGCGGCCGCATCGAGCACGGCGCCGTTCTTGCCATCGTCCCACCAGCGACCGGCGGCAAACACCAGTTCCTGCTTCGGGCCATCCGCCATCGGCACCCTGGAGGCATTCGGCACCACCTGCAGGCCGGTGACCGGTCGATAGACTTCCCGCATCAGCGAGGCGTAGCTGTGGCTCGGCGCCAGCACCGCGTCCGCCCGTGCCAAGCCTCGTGCATTCAGCGCCAGCTGCCACTGCCATGGCTCAGGCACACCCGTGCCGCGCACCGCCTTGAACCAGGTCGAAACGCAGGAATGCGACACCACGACGACCGGGAGGCTCACTGCAAGATCCGCTGCTTGGGACGGCAGGTTGACGTGGATGAGATCCACGCCTTCAGACACAGCCAGATCCGCAATGATCTTCGGCACGTCCTTCAGCGCCGCCTCGTCCTCGACCATCCAGTCGAGCGGTGCATTGCAGCTGACGAGCTTTCCGATCGCTTCGGCCTCGCGAACCTGCGCGGCCGAGGGCGCCGGACCGAATACGGCGAAGACCGTTTCGATGCCTTGCGGACGCAGCCCGTCCGCAAGGTCCAGCGCATAGCGCCAAACCCCACCGACTGCGTCCACGGTCATCAGGATACGTCGAAGCTCGGCTCCGCGTGGTCCAGCCGTCATGCCGATACCTTCTGCTTTTCCGGGAAGAGTTCGCGCCCACCGAAGCGGTTCTCCGCCAGCCATTCGGCCAGGTGCCGGATGCCACCGTTCCAGCGGATCCTCGCCTGCCAGCCAAGCTCCTGTTCCAGGCGACGCGTATCGGCGACGAAATAGAACTGGTCGCCGGCACGCCAGTCACCGAACTGCGTGTCGATGCGATGGCCGGTCACCGTTTCGATCTCGTCGATCACCATGCGGATGCTGACCGAATTGCGTGGCCCGCCACCGAGATTGAAGACGCTGCCCTTCACCTTGTCGATGTTGGACAGCACCAGCCGATAGGCCGCAACGGCATCGTCGACATGCAGGATGTCGCGCACCTGCTTGCCATCGCCGTAGATGGAGATCGGCTCGCCCGCGAGCGCCCGGATGAGGAAATGCGCTACCCAGCCCTGGTCTTCCGTGCCGAACTGTCGCGGACCATAAATGCAGCTCATGCGCATCACGGCTGTCGGAAGCCCATAGGACTTCGCGTAGTCGAGCACATACTGGTCGGCGACGCCCTTCGAGCAGCCATAAGGCGTGCAGAAATCGAGCGGACGATCCTCACCAATGCCGTTCAAGCGGATGCCCGCATGTGCCGGGACATACCGATCTTCCATCTCCAGCATCTTCAAGTCTTCAAGCGACCCGTAGACCTTGTTGGTGCTGGCAAAGACCACCGGTGCATTCCTGCCGGCCTTGCGCACGGCTTCAAGCACGTTGATCGTTCCGCGGGCATTGGCTTCGAAGTCGTCGAGCGGATGGACAAGGCTCGTCGTCACCGCCGTTTGCGCAGCAAAGTGGAAGACCGCCTTGGCGTCGGTGAAGGCAGCCTCGATGCCGCGCAGGTCGCGGACATCGGCAAGCACCGGATGAACACGATTGCCGTGGCGCTCGCGCAGCCAAGCCAGGTTCTGGTCGACCCCCGGCCGACCGAGATTGTCGAGAATGACGACGTCCTCGCCGTCCTTCAGGAAGCTTTCGGCAAGGTTCGAGCCGATAAAGCCGCTGCCGCCCGTGATAACGATGGGTGCCGCACCGGAGGCAACATTCGGCGTTGCAAGCCGCGTCACTTCCTCCAGCCGCGATACGCCGCCCTCGGTCAGCAGGCGGGCCAGCAGCTTCGGCTGGTTGTCGTAGGTGACGGCACCAAGGTGATAATGCCGCGGGTCGAACCACAGTCCTTCCTGCACCGGCACGTCGGGCGCCACATCCGACCACGCATACCAATACATGCGGTCCGCGGGCACGTTCAGCGCCTTCACGAAGCGGCGAGCCTGCTCCATCTCGTCGCTGCGCCAGGTCGAGTAGCCGGTCTCGGTGATCCAGACCTCAGCTTCGGGATTGTGCCGGTCGAGGATGCGGCGCATTTCACCGAGATGCATGTCCCAGCCGCCCCAGGTCCCTTCCTCGCTATCCCAGGTCCCGGGGAACCCGTGGAAGCCGACGGCATCCACCACCTGCAAAACCCCGCGCTCACCCATCAGGTTGAGCCAATACGGGTCGAACGGGCATGGACCACCAAGCACCGGCTTCCAGCCGCGGTGCTTCGCCCAGTAGGCGGCACCACCGACCATCTTGCAAAACAGCTGGAAATCGCCGTCTTCACGCCAATCCCAGTCGAGCAGGTTGTTCGGCTCGTTCCACAGCTCGATATGGCGGAAGTGCTTGCCGTACCGGGTCAGTACATGATCCACGAAATCGGCATAGGCCTTGAGATCATGCGGCGCGCCGGAGGATCTGCCCGTGCGGGACATGGACGGCGGTGTGTAGTGAATGCAGGGCAAAAGGTCGATCTCCTGCCCAAGCCGCGGCATCAGCCAGTCGAACCAGGCCTCTCCGCCCGGCGCGAGATATTCCGCCCAGGAAAGGTGGGTGCGAAGGGAGCTCGCACCGCTTGCCAGGATGTCCGGCATGACGCGCTCGGCGCGCTCGTATTCGCCGGGGCGAAACCATTCCACAAAGCCAAAGTCTCTCTGAGGTGGAGAGGCCCCTTCGGTAGAAGCGGACGTGCTCATGATACAAGACCCCGCTCTTCCAGCTGACGCTTCATTTCCGCACCGCGATCAATGGCGCCGGTGCTGCGGACCCATTCGGCAAACGGCCCGAGCGAGTTTTCCAAACGGTAGGCCGGTTCAAAACCGAGAAGCTCGCGCGCCTTGGAAATGTCGGCGAAGCAGTTGCGGATGTCGCCGGAGCGCGCCTTGTTCATGATGTCCGGCTTGATCTCCGGCACACCCATCGCGTCGGCCAGAAGCTGGGCGACTTCCTCGATCGTGTAGGCCTGGCCGCTGCCGACGTTGATGACATGGCCGGTGGCATTCGGCTTTTCGAGCGCCAGGCGGAAGGCCTTTGCGACATCACGCACATGCACGAAGTCGCGGCGCTGCTTGCCGTCCTCGAAGATCATCGGCGGCTGGTTGTTGGCGAGCCTCGAGGCGAAGTTCGCCAGAACGCCGGTATAGGGGTTGGAGAGGGCCTGGCCTGCGCCGAAGACGTTGAAGAGACGCAACGCGACGGCTTCGATGCCATATGCTTCGCCGAAGATCAGGACCTGCTTTTCCTGCGCATATTTGGTCAGCGCGTAGATCGAGGCCAGATCGACCGGCTTTTCTTCGTCGGTCGCGATCGGCGTCAGCGAACGCCCGTCCGGCGACAGCGGCTCCCACTCACCCTTCTTGATGCGCTCGCCCTTGCGCCGAACGATGCCGAGCAATCCGCCGTCTTCGGTCTGGTAACGGCCTTCGCCGTAAACGCTCATGGAGGATGCCACGACAATGCGCTTGATCGGCCGGTCGATCATCGCCTCCAGCAGCACCGCGGTACCGAGGTCGTTGCCGCCGACGTAACGGGCAATCTCATACATGGACTGGCCGACGCCGACTTCGGCTGCGAGATGGAGCACGCCATCCACGCCATCCAGCGCCTGCTCGACGAGCGCCTTGTCGCGGACATCGCCCCGCAGCACTTCCACGATGTCGGGGATCACCACTTCCGCGTCGCCATGCACCTGGTCGATCAAGGCATCGAGGATGCGAACATCATAACCGTGTTCGAGAAGTTCTTCCGTCACGTGCCGGCCGATAAAGCCGCATCCGCCAGTTACCAAAATCTTTGCCATAGGGACCCCTGAGCTTGCGAGAATGTGAACTCGTGGGGTCCGAACGGTGGGTGAAGGCGAAAGTTCCTTCTTCTATGACATCTTTGTCATCATCAATGACATCTATGTCATCAACCGTCTGCCTATATAAGAGTAGCGCGCCTTCTATTGGCGGCAAGAAGTGCTGTGCCAGCTGGGCTTTGTGGCCATGAAACAGAGGCCGCGCAGCATCAACATCTTCTTCTTTGACATCTTCCGGAACTCCGGCTTGTCTTTTTTGTTCGCCGCTCGACTTACATCGTGAAACTGCGACGAAGGTAGAGAATGAACGTCATTTCCAAGACACGGTCAACCATCATGCGCGCGGCGGTGGTGACCGGCCCCGGCCAGATCGAACTCCAGGATGTTGCCCTTGCCGAGCCCGGACCGAACCAGGTCCGCATCCGGCTCGAAGGCTGCGGGGTCTGCGCCTCCAACCTCACGCCATGGTCCGGACCGGACTGGATGACCTTCCCCACCGAGCCCGGCGGGCTTGGCCACGAAGGCTGGGGGCGGATCGACGCCGTGGGCACCGACGTGCGGAACCTCGCCGTCGGAGATCGCGTCGCGGCGCTGAGCTACCACGCCTATGCCACCCACGACATCGCCGATGCCGATATGGTCATTCCCCTGCCCGCCGCGCTGGATGGAATTCCCTTCCCCGGCGAACCGCTGGGATGCGCCATGAACATCTTCCGCCGCTCCGACATCCAGGCAGGCCAGACGGTGGCGATCGTCGGCATCGGTTTCCTCGGTGCGCTTCTCACCCAGCTGGCGACGAAGGCCGGCGCGAGAGTGATTGCCATTTCCCGCCGGCAAGAGTCGCTCGATGTCGCAAAACGCATGGGTGCTGCCGAAACGATCGCCATGGACGACCACTGGCGGATCATCGAAGAGGTAAAGCAACTGACCGGCGGCCAGTTCTGCGGTCGGGTCATTGAAGCCGTCGGCAAGCAATGGCCGCTCGACCTGGCGGCCGAACTCACCAAGGAACGCGGCCGGCTCATCGTCGCCGGTTATCATCAGGATGGGCCGCGACAGGTGAACATGCAGATGTGGAACTGGCGCGGCCTCGACGTCATCAACGCTCATGAGCGCGATCCGGCGATCTATGCCAAGGGCATTCGCGATGCCGTCGACGCCGTCGTGGACGGGCGCCTGGACCCCTCGTCGCTTTACACGCACCGCTATCCGCTGGCTGAGCTCGACCAGGCACTGAACGACACGCGGGATCGTCCCGGTAATTTCATCAAGGCCTTGGTGGTGTATTCATGAACCAGATCGTCTCCCAGAACACGCTCTCGACCATCACCAGACCGGCCCGGCTCGGTTTCCTCGGTGTCGGCTGGATCGGCCGGCACCGCATGGAAGCGATCCTCAACAGCGGGGTCGCGGAGGCCGTCGCGATTGCGGATGCCTCGCCGGAAACCCTTGGGGAGGCCGCCAAGCTTGCCCCCAGTGCGAACGTCGTCTCAAGCCTGGACGAGTTACTGCAGCAGGATCTTGATGGCATCGTCATCGCCACCCCCAGCGCCCAGCACGCGGAACAGTCGATAAAGGCGCTGGAAAGCGGCGTCGCGGCCTTCTGCCAGAAGCCGCTTGGCCGCACAGCCCAGGAAGTCGATGCGGTGATCGCAGCAGCGAGGAAGGCAGACCGCCTGCTTGGCGTCGACCTCTCCTATCGCCAAACGAAGGGCATGCAGCAGATCAGGGAACTGATCCGCGCCGGCGAGCTTGGCAAGGTCTTCGCCGCCGACGTGACTTTCCACAACGCCTATGGGCCCGACAAACCATGGTTTTATGACAAGAACCTTTCTGGCGGCGGCTGCGTCATGGATCTTGGCATCCATCTGATCGACCTTGCGCTGTGGGCGCTCGACTTTCCCGAAATCACCAGTGTCTCCAGCAATGTCATCGCCGGTGGCGAACCCCTCGGATCGTCCGACAAGGTTGAAGACTATGGCGTCGCAACCCTGACCCTGGCGGGCGGCACGGTGATCCGCCTCGCATGCTCCTGGCGGCTTCAGGCCGGCTGCGATGCCATCATCGAAGCGAGCTTCTTTGGCACCGATGGTGGTGCCGCCATGCGCAATGTGAACGGCTCCTTCTACGACTTCACCGCCGAGCGGTTCCGCGGCACCTCGCGCGAAAGCCTGATGGAGCCACCGGACGATTGGGGCGGGCGCGCCGCCGTCGCCTGGGCACGGCAGCTCGCCGAAGGCGGACGTTACGATCCCGAATGCGAGCGGCTGGCCGATACGGCCCGCGCGATGGACCAGGTCTACAGCAACGCCGCCCGCAGCTGATCTCGCAAGCCACCCAATCTATTGCCACTCTCGGGCCCGCTTCGGCGGGCCTTCCTTTGCGTCCGGAAAGCCACTCCCGGCCACATCCGCTTTATTTGAAACTATTGCGGCAACGCCGCGTTTTTCGTCAGCGATTTAAACACGAGGCAGATATCGATGGCAGACGAACTTTGGTTATTTATCGTGGCAGGCGGCGCAGCACTTCTCGGGCTGGCGCTGGCATTCGGGCTCATCATGGAAAACAGGGCACGCGCCCTGAAGGCGATGGCTGGCGCCTTTGTTGTGGCGATCTGCGCCGGGGCTTTCGGCGTTTTCGTGTCGTCGCAGACGAACACCGCGCCGCAGCGTTCCTCGGGTCCGGATGGATCCCAGTATGACCTGCCGGCCCGGCCTTCCGACCAGAACGCGATACCTGGCCAGCAGAACAACACCCCGTAATTGTACGCAACCGTACGAAGCGTCTCCCTTACGGAACATAGCACCTCAACAGGGGTTGCTACGGTAACGAAGGGAGACGGCTCATGAACGACGCTTACTCTAATCCCAAGGTTAAAGCAGAGCTGATTGAGCTCATTCCGGCGCTCCGAAAATTTGCCCGCCGCTTCCACTCCTCCCCCACCGACGTTGACGACCTGGTTCAGGATACCCTCCTCAAAGCACTGGCAAACTTCGATAAGTTCGAAGAAGGTACCAAGCTCCGGTCGTGGCTTTTCACCATCATGCGCAACAGCTTCTGCACCAAGTTCGGCGTCGCGAAACGTGAGCGCGTGGGCATGGATGCCAATATCGCCGAGCGCCCGGCGGTGCCGCCGGTGCAGGAATGGGTGGTGCGCGGACATGAACTGGAGCACGCGATTGCGCGCCTGCCGGAACATTATCGCACCGCAATCGACCTCATCTTCATCCAGGGCATCAGCTATGAAGTGGCAGCCGACCGTTGCAAGTGCCCCGTCGGCACCATGAAGAGCCGCGTCAACCGGGCTCGTCAGCATCTCGCCAAAGAGCTCTCTTGAGGCGTCAGTGCAAGTCTTCCGCAGAACATGGCGCAAACAGCGCTCTTGCGATCTTGTCCAGTTCGTCCAGATCCTCGCATAAGACAAAGCCCCTGTAGTCGCGCGAAGCGGGCATGGGCTCGCCCGCGATCGCGAAGACGAACGGGATATCGACATCCTCCAGCTTTTCCGCGACCGCGAAGAAGACGTCACCGGCAAGGCGCACATCCACCACCGCCGCACTGATCCCACCATCCACGATCATTCGCACGGCGTATGCCAGGCTCGATGCCGGCCCCCAAATGGAGGCCTTTAGTCGTCCAAGCTGTCGACGCGTCCCGTCCGAAAGGGAGTCCTCGTTCGCTACGACGAGGATGCGTTTTCCGGCAAGGAGGTGAAGGTGGGCATGCGCCATGCAAGCGTCTTCCTGTCCGACATCAAAGCTCCGACACCAACCAAGCGCAGCCGAAGAGGTTCGCGGCACATGCTCGAAATTCTTCGCCGTGCCGATGACTTCCGGGTGCCCGGCTGGTGCTGCGGCAGGCGCGCTGGAACTTTCGCCCGGCTCGGCAGTTGCCGTCTTTTCCAGAACACTGATCTGCTGACGGCTTTGAGCCCGAGGCTGGTGGAGAGCATGCATGCGTGGTGCGACGTCGGGAATTTTCAACGTGGACCAGATGAACGTCATCCGCGACGCGCATCTCGATTGGTGTGCGGAACAATCCATCGATCCTGGCAGCCCCGTTGGCCAACAGGCAGCCAAGATGATGTTCGAAGCCTTCGAGAACGGCCATCGCGACAGGGCCGAGCTGATCCAGGCCTGTGATGCCTTTGTTGCTGCGCGGCAGGAAGCCGTGCGGCTTGGCGCACCGGCGATCAGCTCCAACGCCGCCGACTAACCTGAAAACCTGCGCCGGCCAAACGGCGGTTTAACTGGAGGACATCTTGAGCATTGAGCCGGAAAACGAACCGGGTGTCACACCAAGCCCCGCGAGCGGTGAGAAGCGTGCCAAGCAGGCGCGCGCGGGTCGAGGCCTGCCCATCTTCATCGGCGGCGTCGCCGTCGCGGCCTTCCTGCTTTACTTGATGGTCACCGTCTATGGCATTATGACTGCTGGCTAATTTATGCGTGAGGCCAAGACCTCATGGGCCTCAGTGCAGCCCGCCTCACGGCGAACCGGGTGTCAGCACGAAAAACCACAGGCCTGCGAGTACCAGCGCGATGATGAAGATCGTGATGACGAACTTGCCCATGTTCGAGCTTGCCTTCTTCGCCGTCTCCTCCCGCCGTCCCGAACCATTTTCCATCTGCATCTCCTTTGAAACCCGGGCTTGAGCCAACCGAAACAGTGTCACCGTCTTGGCCGATCAACTGATGCCTGACGCCATGGTTCCCAGCATGCTCGTCAAAGCCACCAGCGCCGCGCTCAGCCCGCGCTGGCTGGAACAAAACTCGACTGCCGGTTGTTCACTTTCGTCTGCAAGACCTTCCCGACGGAGCTCCCGATGGCTGTTTTATCCTCCTCGCACAAAGACGCGGCGGCATATCCGCTCCAGTCGCTCTTCGTGCCGTTTCCCTTCGTCTGCTTCACGCTGACGCTTGCGACCGACATCGCCTTCTACCTCAGCGCCAACCTGATGTGGCAGAACTTCTCGTCCTGGCTGCTGTTCGCGGGTCTGGTGCTCGGGGGCGTCGCGCTCATCGCGGGCCTGCTGGATCTTGTCCGCCCCCGAACGCGTCCCCTGCGCCCTGCTTTCCTGTCAGCGCTCCTCTACGTCATCATCCTGGCGCTCGCCTTGATCAACAGCCTCGTCCATGCCGGGGATGGCTGGACGGCCGTCGTTCCTTATGGACTGGCGCTCTCTGCGATCACCTTCGTGCTCTGCCTGATCGCCGTCGTGGTGTCTGCCCGCAAGTATGCCCGCCTGGCCTGGAGGATCTGATCATGACGTCACGCCTTCTCCGTTTCTCCGCCCTCGCCTTTGGCGTCTCCGTCGCAGCTCTTGCCCATGCGCAGGATGGCGGTTTCGACGTCTCGCAGCAGATCGGGCCCGAGCCCACGCTTCCCGAACCATCGCTTTCGCTCCTGCCGGACCTGAAGGTCGCCGAAGTCGTCGGCTGGAAGGATGGCGAGACGCCCTCCGTACCGCCGGAGCTCAAGGTCAGCGTCTACGCAAAGGATCTGGCCAACCCGCGCACCGTCCACACGCTGCCGAATGGCGACGTGCTGGTGATCCAGTCGAAAGGTCCTTCCGGAGAGCCGGTGTCGCGGCCGAAGGATTTCATCCGCGGTTGGATCATGTCGTTTGCCCACGGCAGCGGCGGTCCGCAGAAGGAAAGCAACCTCATCACCCTGCTCCGCGACACTGACCGCGACGGCACGGTGGATGAACGACACGACCTTTTGACAAAGCTGGACTCGCCCTTCGGCGTCGCCTGGATCGACGACACGCTTTATGTCGCCTCAACCTCGGCGATCCTCGCCTATCCCTACAAGCTCGGGCAGAACGAGATTACCGAGCCGCCGCGCATCCTCACGCCCCTGCCCGGCGGTCCCATCAACCACCACTGGACGAAGGACCTGGCGCTCAGTCCCGACGGCAAGATGCTCTATGTCTCCGTCGGCTCGAACTCCAACATCGTCGAGAATGGGCTCGAAGCGGAAAAAGGCCGGGCTGCCATCTGGAAGGTCGACCGCCAGACCGGGGCCGCGCGCGTCTTTGCCTCCGGCCTGCGCAACCCGAATGGCCTCACCTTCCACCCCGAGACCGGTGAACTCTGGGCCGTCATCAACGAGCGCGATGAACTCGGCCCGAACCTCGTTCCCGACTACATGACCTCCGTCAAGGAAGGTGGTTTCTATGGCTGGCCTTGGAGCTACTACGGGCAGCACGTCGATCCGCGGGTTTATCCGCCGCGGCCGGAAATGGTCGAAAAGGCCATTCCGCCGGATTACGCGCTGTCGAGCCATGTCGCGGCGCTTGGGCTCACCTTCTCCATGAATTCAGCCCTTCCCGACGCCTTCACCAAAGGCGCCTTCATCGGCGAGCACGGCAGTTGGAACCGTGACAGCTTCAACGGCTACAAGGTCGTCTACGTGCCGTTCGAAAACGGCAAGCCGAATGGCAAGGCGCAGGATGTCGTCACCGGCTTCATCCAGGGTAACCAGGCCAAAGGCAGGCCGGTCGGCGTCGGCATCGATGGTACAGGCGCGTTACTTGTTGCCGATGATGCAGGCAATACCGTCTGGCGCGTCGCCTCCGCGGACGGAAAGATCAGCCCGCAGCCGATCGGCACCGACCAAGTCGCCCCAACACAGGTTTCGGGCGTCACACCAGCCGGGCAAGCGCCCGATGCCGCTGCCGCTGTCGGGACAGAAACCACCGGGGCAACCGGAGCAAATGCGCAGCCCGCACCGCCGGCTGCCGAGCGGTTGACGACACAGCAGCCGATCTCCGATGAGCCGGAAAAGCTGCGTCCGTCGCAGACCGAGATCGTACCGGCCACCGGTCCCTGACGCACCAGTCACCGCACCTTCCAGCCTCGCAGAAAGAGCCCGCACCTGCGGGCTCTTTTGCGCTCCAGTATGATCGCGCAATCGTCGCTCCTGTTCTAGGACCAAGGTCTGACACGCGAAAAAAGCGGAACGATTTCAGGGAGGCCACGTTCTTCTGCCACTTCAACCACAAGGAGTTTGGCCATGAAGAAGATCGTATTCATCACCGCTGCGCTGGGTCTGGCAGCCACGGGCGCTGTCGCTCAGGAAAGCACCGTCAACGGTGCCGTTGGCGGCGCGGTGACCGGCGCCATCGTCGGTGGCCCGATCGGTGCAGCCGTGGGCGGCATTGTCGGCGCAGCAGCCGGCACCGCAATCGATCCGCCGCCGGAGCGCGTTGTTTCCTACGTCCGCGAACAGCCCGTCCAGCAGTCGGTCGTCGTGCAGGAGCGCGTCGTGGTCGGCAAGCCGATCCCGCAGCAGGTCGTGCTGACCCCCATCCCGCAGGCTCCGGAATATTCCTACGCCGTCGTGAACGAGCAGCGCGTCATCGTTGACCCGCGCACCCACACGGTCGTGCAGGTTATCGAATAAGCAAAATTCACCTGATCCGTCGAGGAGCCGTCGCATCATCTGGTGCGGCGGCTTTTTCTTGGCTACAAGGCGCCAAACCTGCCCGCCGTCCACAGGAAAGTCGGGAACCGTGTCTTGAGGCTCGCCTTCTGCGGTCTATGACACATCTTTAAAATTCAGCGCGCTATGCCAGGAGGCGTCATGCTAGGCCTTTTCCGAAAACTGCTTCCCCGGGAAGATGCTTTCTTCGAGATGTTCGTGCGCCACTCTCAGACCGTGGTCGGTGCCGCAGAAGCGCTGAACGCCCTGCTTTCCGGCAATGATATCGAAGGCAATTGCAAGCGGATCGTCGATCTCGAGAACGAGGCCGACCAGATCACCTATGAAGTGCTGCAGGCGGTTCGCCTGAGCTTCATCACCCCGTTCGACCGCAACGACATCAAGGACCTCATCCAGTCCATGGATGATGCGATCGACATGATGCACAAGACGGTCAAGACCATCCGGCTGTTCGAACAGACGAGCTTCGATCCGCTGATGCAGCAGATGGGCGCGGAAGTGGTCAAGGCGGCGCACCTCATCGCCCAGGCGGTTCCGCTGCTTGACAAGGTCGGCACTAATGCCACCCGTCTCGGTTCCATCGCTCAGGAAATCACCAGCATCGAAGACCGGTCGGACGACCTGCATGACCAGGGTCTGAAGGACCTGTTCCTGCGCCATTCCGGCGGCAACGCGATGGGCTACATTATCGGCAGCGAGATCTACGGCCAACTCGAGAAGGTTCTCGACCGCTTCGAGGACGTTGCCGACGAAATCAGCGGCATCGTGATCGAGAACGTATAATGGACGCGACACTCGCCCTGCCGCTGCTGATCGCGCTTGTCGGCATTGCCTTGTTCTTCGACTTCCTGAACGGGCTTCACGATGCGGCGAACTCCATCGCCACGATCGTATCGACGCGCGTGCTGCGGCCGCAATATGCAGTCTTCTGGGCAGCCTTCTTCAATTTCATCGCCTTCCTGTTCTTCGGCCTGCACGTGGCCGAAACCTTGGGCACGGGCATCATTGACCCGAACATCGTGTCGCCGCAGGTCATCTTCGCGGCACTGATGGGCGCGATCATCTGGAATATTGTCACCTGGGTGTTCGGCATCCCGTCAAGTTCCTCGCATGCGCTGATCGGCGGCATGGTGGGCGCCGGCATCGCCAAGGTTGGCGTCGATTCCATCGTCTGGAGCGGTCTGTTGAAAACCGTCGGCGCGATCTTCATGTCGCCGATGATCGGGTTCCTGCTGGCGCTGTTCCTGGTGCTGATCGTCTCCTGGGTTTTCGTCCGCCAGACGCCCTTTGCCGTGGACCGCACCTTCCGCGTCATGCAGTTCTTCTCGGCCTCGATGTATTCGCTCGGCCACGGCGGCAACGACGCGCAGAAGACGATGGGCATCATCGCCGTGCTGCTTTACTCGCAAGGGTATCTCGGCGGCGAATTCCACGTGCCTTTCTGGGTCGTCATCAGCTGCCAGTCGGCCATGGCGCTCGGCACGCTCTTCGGTGGCTGGCGCATCGTCCACACCATGGGCTCGAAGATCACCAAGCTAAACCCGATGCAGGGCTTCTGTGCCGAAACCGGAGGGGCGCTCACCCTCTTTGGCGCCACCTGGCTCGGCATCCCGGTGTCTACCACCCACACCATCACCGGCGCCATCATCGGTGTTGGGGCGGCCAAGCGCGTCAGCGCCGTTCGTTGGGGGATTGCCGGCAACATCGTCTTCGCCTGGTTCGTCACCCTTCCCGCGGCCGCCATCATCTCCGTCGTCTTCTACTGGCTTGCCAACGTCTTCCACTAATATACACTTGCCTCACGCAGGCTTGGGTAAGCTTGCGGAACCGCAGCACATTTCACGCGTTCTTTTGGGTTGCCATAGAGGGAGGAAATGTAAATGCCGCAAGCAAGTTGGGAAAAGCCAGTCCGCGTTGCCTTCGCTCACATCGGCACGCAGGTGGTCAATGGGCCTTTCGAGGCGCTCGCCCTCCTGACGGACCGTTGGCCGGACATGCGTGGCCCCAATTTCGTCCGTGCCCGCAGTGCCTGCCGCGCCGCTCTTGATGGCCGGCGCACCCCGGAAGAAGCCCGCCTGCAGTTCGAACAGGCGGTCAGCGAAGCACAATCGCATCTGAACTAGATCTTAAGGAGCCCGCACCCGCGGGCTCTTCCGTTCAAAGCCCGATGATGTCGCCGAGGCGTCGCAACGGCGATCCGGAAAGCGCAATCGGCGCAAACAGGATCGAAAAACACACGCAGGGACACTCTGTCCCGGCAACGGGTCGATGTTCGACACTTTCATCCGCGACCGAAACAGCGCCTGCGGCAAAGCTGCCGCGATGGTCGTGGAATTCACCCTCCAGCACCAGCGTCAGTTCCAGCCCATGATGCGCGTGATGCGGAAGTGCGCGCCCCGGTCGCACCCACAGCAGGCTTGCCTCCGCCTCCTCCGTCCGTTCGATCGTGTGCTGCTTGAAGCCCGGAAGCCTGGTCTTCCACGGCACCTCGGGCAGGTCACAGCCCGCGTAACGCCACAGCGCCGACGGGAACCGTGTCCCCACTTTCCGTTCGGGTTCGGCGGCAATGGTAATCGTCGGTGATGCAAAGATCTCCTCGAGCCGTTTTTCCCGCAGGATGATCGGCTCGCCCTCGCTTGCCTCAAGCGCCTCGCCCGCCAGCATCTCGAAGCTTCCGGCAAGCCTGCGAGAGGTCTCCTGCATCTCCAGATGCGCACCAACGAGAACGCTGGCCGGTTCAGGCAGCGAGCCGGCAACATGTTGGGCAATGAGGAAGTCCAGCCTCTCAAGGTTCAATTGCATGTCGTGCAAGCCGGGAATGGGTCGATCGTCAAAAAACGGAATAATGAAAGCGAATGTCAGTATGGGCCAACTTTACTCCCATACGTGCCACAATCCAAACGGATTGGTCTGGGGCAAAGAAATGCTTGTCTCACCCGACATCGGGGAGCGGAAGGCCGTCACATGAGCGGCAAAGAGAAAAGAATTTCTTGCTCTTCGTCGCTTGTCGGCAGAAAAGACCACGCTTAAATCAGCGCTGAACAAGAAGGCTGTCCAATGACTTTTCAATCCTCCGTGCTGGACGTAATCGGCAACACCCCTCTCATCCGGCTGAACGGTGCCTCCGAGGCGACGGGCTGTGAAATCTTGGGTAAGGCCGAGTTCCTCAATCCCGGCCAGTCCGTGAAGGATCGCGCCGCCCTCTACATCATCCGCGATGCTGAAAAGCGCGGCCTGCTGCGACCCGGTGGCGTCATCGTCGAAGGCACGGCAGGCAACACCGGGATCGGTCTCACGCTTGTTGCCAAGGCACTCGGCTACCGCACCGTCATCGTCATCCCCGAAACGCAGAGCCAGGAAAAGAAGGACGCGCTGAAGCTGCTCGGGGCCGAGTTGGTCGAGGTTCCGGCCGTTCCCTACAAGAACCCGAACAACTACGTGAAGATCTCCGGCCGCCTTGCCGAGGAACTGGCGAAGAGTGAGCCCGCAGGCGCCATCTGGGCCAACCAGTTCGACAACGTCGCCAATCGCGACGCCCATATCGCCACGACGGCTCCGGAAATCTGGGAACAGACCGGCGGCAAGGTCGACGGCTTCATCTGCGCAGTCGGCAGCGGCGGCACGCTCGCTGGCGTTGCGGCTGGCCTGAAGGCCAAGAACGCCAACATCAAGGTGGGCCTCGCCGATCCGGAAGGTGCAGCGCTCTACGACTATTACACCCACGGTGAGTTCAAGGCCGATGGTAGCTCGATCACCGAAGGCATCGGCCAGGGCCGCATTACCGCCAACCTCGAAGGCTTCACGCCGGACTTCGCCTACAAGATCCCGGATGCCGAGGCGCTTCCCTTCATCTTCGACCTCGTCGAGCAGGAAGGCCTCTGCCTGGGCGGCTCGACCGCGATCAACATCGCGGGCGCCGTACGCATGGCCAAGGATCTTGGCCCCGGCCACACCATCGTGACGATCCTCTGCGACTACGGCAACCGCTACCAGTCGAAGCTCTTCAACCCCGACTTCCTGAAGTCGAAGAACCTGCCGGTTCCTGGCTGGCTGACGCAGAAGCGCCAGATCTCAGTGCCGTTCCAGGCAGTATAACCGAACGAATCGGGGGACCGGAATGCCAGTTGAAGCTTTGTATCGCGACGACTTCTACCTTTCGACGGTCGAAGCGGTGGTCACCGCCGTGCATGAGGACGGCGGCATCGAGCTCGACCGCACCTGTTTCTATGCCACCTCAGGCGGACAGCCGGGTGACACCGGCTTCCTGGAGCGCAGCGACGGCAGCAAGATCCAACTCGGCCAGACCAGGCACGGCGCGACCAAGGACGTCGTGATCCATGTTCCGCTCGAAGGCGAGTCGCAGCCGCTCGTTGGCGAGAAGCTCGTCATGCATATCGATTGGCCGCGGCGCTACAAGCTGATGCGCATGCACACCGCCTGCCACCTTCTTTCCGTCGTCTGCCAGTACCCGATCACCGGTGCGGCCGTCGGCGAGGAAGAATCGCGGGTTGACTTCGACATGACCGACGTCATCGACAAGGATGAGGTGACGGCCAGGCTGATGGAACTCGTCAACCAGAACCATCCGGTCTATGTGCAGTGGATCACGGACGAGGAACTCGCGGCGAACCCGGGCATCGTCAAGTCGAAGAACGTCCGCCCGCCGATGGGTCTTGGCCGCGTCAGCCTCGTATGCATCGGCGAGGATTCCAGCATTGACAGCCAGCCTTGCGGCGGCACACATGTGTCTGAAACACAGGAGGTCGGCGCGATCTACATCGCCAAGATCGAGAAGAAGGGCAAGGAGAACCGGCGCTTCCGCATTCGCTTTGGCGAACCCGCAGCAGACGCCTGATCTCATCGAAGGGGAACACCATGACCGAAACCAGCCGCTTTGTTGTCTCCTCCGATTGGCTTCAGAAGGAACTTGGCAGCCCGGACCTCAGGATCTTGGATGCCTCCTTCTACCTGCCAGCGCAAAAGCGTGATGCCGATGCCGAATATGCAGCCGGGCACATCCCCGGCGCCGTCCGCTTCGATCACGACAAGGTAGCCGACCACTCGACCAACCTGCCGCACATGGTGCCCTCGCCCGAAGTTTTCGCCGAAGCCGTCGGCAAGCTCGGCATCTCCGAAAACGACCGGATCGTCATTTACGATGGTCCGGGCATCTTCTCCGCGCCGCGCGGCTGGTGGCTGTTCCGCGTCATGGGCGCCAGGCAGGTCTTTGTGCTGGACGGCGGACTGGACGGCTGGAAGGCCGAAGGCCGTCCGCTCGAGACGACGGTTCCGACGCCTGCCCCGGCAACCTTCAAGCCGGATTTCCACGCCGACAGGATCGTCGATCTCCAGACCATGCTCGGCATCGTCGAAGATGGCAGCCGGCAGATCGCCGATGCCCGCCCTGCCGGCCGCTTCAGCGGTGTCGAGCCCGAGCCGCGGGCCGGCATGCGATCCGGCCACATGCCGGGCGCACGAAGCCTTCCCTCCAGCGCATTCTCCGCCAATGGCAAGCTGCGGCCGCTGAACGAGTTGCGGCAGGTCATCGAGGAAGCCGGGATTGACGTCAACCGCCCGGTGGTAACGAGTTGCGGCTCCGGTGTGACCGCCGCGATCATCACCCTTGCGCTCGAGTCGCTCGGCCACGAGAACAACGCGCTTTATGACGGCTCCTGGACAGAATGGGGCAGCCGCGAGGATACGCCGGTTGTCACTGGTCCCGCTTCTCCAAAGGCAGCTTGAGCAGAATGGCAAAGAAGCCCGCTCCGCTGAAGGCGCATGTGACGCAACTGGAAATGACGGCGCCGCCGAAGGCGAGCCTTCCCGTGCCGGTCAACCTGCAGACCGTCGTCATCCGCGCCCCCGAGATCCCGCTGCATTATTACCGCTACCTCTACCGGCAGGTCGGCAAACGCTGGCATTGGTACAAGCGGCTGCGCATGAGCGACGAGGAACTCGCCGCCGCGATCCACAACCCGCGCGTTTCGGTGACAGTGCTCTACGTCAACGGCGCGCCGGCGGGCTTCTTTGAGCTGCTGCAGCAGGACGACGATACGGTCGAACTTTCCTATTTCGGCCTGTTCGAGCGCGCCATCGGGCTCGGTATCGGCAAGTGGTTCCTGCTCCAGGCGCTTTACGCCGCCTGGCACAACAATCCGAAGAAGGTCACCGTGACGACCAACACACTGGACCATCCTCGGGCGCTCCAGCTTTACCAGATGATGGGCTTCTCGCCGGTCTCCACCTATGAAGCCTTGGTGATGCCGATGACCGATGCAGAGCTCTTGAAGGCGCTGGACAGCTAAGCCGCCCCTCCCAAATTTCCGGATACATCAGCGTGCAGCACCGACCGTGCGACGCGCATCGCAAAGAATGATTGCCCATGACCGCTTCCCCCGCCATTGCCAGGATCCTCAAGGCCGGCTCCATCCTGCTGATCGTCCTTGGCCTGCCCCTAGGCCTGGCGCTACCGGGATGGTGGGGTTGGGAAAACCAGCCGGTCGAGAACACGCAAGCTGCGATCCTGGTCTTCGGCTTCATCCATGCGATCGTGCTTTGCCGCAGGGCCGATGATCGCTCCAAGTGGCTGTGGCTGGCGGGCATTCCGCTCTGGTTCGTGCTGATTGCGCGCGAACTCAGCTTCGGCGCGGTTCTGTTCCCGCCGACCAGCCTGTCCGACCACGGACCTGCCTTTTCCGTCAACCAGCTCGCCTACAAGCCGGTGATCACACCGATCGTCCTGGCTCTGATCGCCTTCAGCGTCTTCGTCATCGTCCGCAAGCGCCTGCCGGCGCTCGGGCTCGAAGTGCTGCGTGAGGGGCGTGCCCCGTGGTTCTCGCTCGGGCTCGTCGCAGTTGGCATGATTGCCTCGAGCATCGCCGAGGGCAATTTCGGCTTCCGCCTGCCGATCGACAAGGATTCGGCGCAGAATGCCGAAGAGATCATCGAACTCGGCGCCTATCTTGCCCTTTGGGCAGCGCAGTTCGAAATTGCCGCGGCGCTTGGTGCCAAAGGGCGACTTTAAGCAAGTATCGGGTGGCACCGGAAGCCGTGCGGCGCAACTCTTCCGTCAAACGAAGAGGAGAGCCTGATGACCGTCGCCTTCACCGCCATGCCGACCACCGACGCCCACCATCTCTGGGCCGGCGGCAGCGACGCCTATGGACACATTCCGGAAGTTCAGGTCTCGACCGGTGCCGGTTACCCCTGCCGCCACTGCCTGCGCAATATCGACGAGGGTGAGGAACTGCTGGTTCTCGCCTACCGGCCGTTCCCGGAACTCCAGCCCTACGCCGAGACCGGGCCGATCTTCCTGCACAAGACGCCCTGTCGGCGCTACGCTGCGGAAGAAATCCTGCCGCCGATCCTGTCGAGCCCGGATTATATCCTGCGTGGCTACGGCAGTGACGATCGCATCGTCTACGGCAGCGGCGCGGTGACGCCAACCGACCACATCACGGCACGGGCGGAGGAACTTCTGTCACGTCCTGACATCGCCTACGTGCATGTCCGCTCGGCGCGCAACAACTGCTTCCAGTGCCGCATCGACAAGCCCGAGGCGCCCGTCTTTTCTAACACCGCACTCGCCATCTGACGCAAAGAAGCGCCGCATCGAAAATGCGGCGCTTCTGGTTCCCGTACCCGGACGCTGTCAGTTCTGGATCGGCTTGTCGCGGCCGATCTCGTCAGCAAAATCGAGCAACTGGCGCACGATGTCGCTCGCCTTGGTCTCGTCTTCACCGATCTTGCGGGCGATGACCTCGCGCAGGTTCAGCATCGCGGCATCGACGCTGCGCGGCAGGGCGGGCCCATTGTCGCGTCCACGTTCGTGACGTTCCTGCTTCTGCTTGATGCGCTCGGCAAACTGCGAAAGCCGGTCGAGAATGGTCGCGGCAAGGCTGCGATTCTCCTCAAGATAAGTCCGACCCTCGTCGGTGATGACGTAGCGCTTCTTGTTGCCGTCGGGTTCGGCGGAAACATACCCTGCCTCTTCGAGATAGGTCAGCGTCGGATAGATGACGCCAGGGCTCGGCGCATAAAAGCCGTAGGTCATGTCTTCGATATGCTTGATGATCTCGTAGCCGTGGCGCGGCTCCTTCTCGATCAGCGCCAGCACGACGAGGCGCAGGTCACCCTGCATCAGGAAGCGGCCGATGCGGCCTTCCCCGTCATCGCCAAAGCCGCGCCCGCCACGACCGCCTGGGCCGCCCGCGCCGCGCCCGAAGCCACCGAAGGCTCCACCACGCGCTGCAAACAGTTCTTCAAAGCCGCGCCGTCCACCGCGCTCGCCGCATCCATGACGTCCATCAAATCGGTGCTTGAACATAATCCTGTCTCCTCGACTATCTTTCGATATATCTAACGATACAACTACGGGCGATTTTGTCAAGAGTCGATATATCTAAAACATGTCTCGGAACTGGTCTCACAGAAAAAGCGCCCGCAGTCGAACCGCAGGCGCTTTCAACATGGATAAATCGGAAAAGCATCCGCTTCCGATATATCGAAGCGTTACGCTACATTCAGAATGCTTTCCGGCGCGACCGCCTCATAACCCAGCGCTTCCGCCACAGGCTTGTTGGTCACCCTGCCCTTGTGGACATTGAGCCCATTGCGCAGGTGCCGGTCCTCGGCGATTGCTCGCAAGCCTCGGTCGGCGAGCGCCAGGCCGTGTTGCAGCGTCGCATTGTTCAGGGCATGTGCGGAGGTCACCGGCACCGCGCCCGGCATGTTCGCCACGCAATAGTGCACGATGCCATCGACTTCATAGGTCGGGTCGGAATGGGTCGTCGCATGCGAGGTTTCAAAACAACCGCCCTGGTCGATCGCGACATCCACGAGAACCGCGCCCCTCTTCATGCCCGACAGCATCTCGCGGCTGACGAGCTTCGGTGCTGCGGCACCGGGGATCAGCACGGCGCCGATCACCAGGTCGGCGGAAAAGACTTCTTCCTCCAGCGCGTCGATTGTCGAGTAGCGGGTGTGGACGCGGCCGTTGAAGATGTCATCCAGTTGGCGCAACCGCGGCAGCGAGCGGTCGATGATCGAGACATCCGCGCCAAGTCCCGCAGCCATCTTGGCGGCATGCAGGCCGACAACACCGCCGCCGATGATCGCGACCTTGGCCGGCAGCACCCCCGGCACGCCACCGAGCAGGATGCCGAGACCGCCATTTGCCTTCTGCAGCGCTGTGGCACCCGCCTGGATCGCCAGGCGACCGGCCACTTCAGACATCGGCGCCAGCAGCGGCAGGCCGCCGCGCTCGTCCGTCACGGTCTCGTAGGCAACCGCCGTCACGCCGGAGGCCAGCAGGCCCTTGGTCTGCACCGGATCTGGGGCGAGATGAAGGTAGGTGTAGAGGATCTGTCCGTCGCGAAGCTGAACCCACTCGTCCGGCTGGGGTTCCTTCACCTTCACGACCATATCGGACTTCTCGAAGATGTCCTTGGCGCTTCCCACGATCTTGGCGCCGGCTGCGGCATAAGCCGCGTCATCGGCACCGATGCCGGCACCCGCCTTTGTTTCGATCAGCACTTCATGGCCGTGGGCCACGTATTCGCGCACCGCTCCAGGCGTCAGTCCAACGCGATATTCATGGTTTTTGATTTCCTTCGGGCACCCGACACGCATGCAGCGTTCCTCTCAGTTGCGGCTTTCGCCAGTTGTTGTTCCCGGTAAAAGCTAACCAGAAGAAGCGTCGAATGTCCTTGCGAAGAAGATTTGCGTTTGGGGGCCTTTTCGAAGAATGTTGCATATTTCGCCGTCTGCTCGAAGGATCTGCGAATGTCGACACCCGATGCAATCGATCTTGCGATCATGCGCACGCTTCAGGACAACGGGCGAATCTCCAATGCGGAGCTTGCCGAACGTGTCGGGTTATCGGCCTCGGCCTGCTCGCGCCGCCTCGACATCCTGGAGAAAAACGGCACGATCAGCGGCTACCACGCGCGCCTGTCCAACAAGGCGCTCGACTACAAGATGATGGTCATCGTCCACATCTCGCTGTCGGGCCAGTTCGCCAAGACGCTGACGGAGTTCGAGGCAGCGGTGAAACTTTGCCCCAACGTGCTGGTCTGCTACCTGATGTCGGGTGAATACGATTATATCTTGCGCGTGGCCGCCAAGGATCTGGAAGACTACGAGCGCATCCACCGGGACTGGCTCTCTGCCCTGCCCCATGTGGTGAAGATCAATTCAAGCTTTGCGCTGCGCGAGATCATTGATCGCCCGAATGTCGGCCTATGACAGGCCGATGAGGATCGCACCAGCCGCCACGACGATACAGGCGGCAATCCGCTTCGGTGTCAGCGTCTCGCCCAGCAACAGCCAGCCGATCAGCACCGCAAACACGACGCTCGTTTCACGCAGCGCAGAGACGGGCCCTGCCGGCGCGATCGAATAGGCAACCAGCACGGCCCCGTAGGACAGCAGCGACACCATGCCCCCTGCCGATGCCTTCCAGGTCTCCCTCGATCGCATGTCGATCGCAAGGCGTCCGCGCGCGGCGATGAAAGCAATCACCATCAGGATGCCGGGCAGCAGGAAAACCCAGGTGATGTAGGCCGCCGAATTGCCGGACAGCCGGATACCGATCGCATCCACCGTCGAATATCCGGAGATGCACACAGCCGTCGCCAGCGCGAAACCCATCGAGCTTGCCGTCGCACGTCCGCGTCCGAGCGCCAGGAGCATGATGCCGGTGACGATCAGCATGATGCCGCCCATCGTCACGGGGCGCAGCACCTCGCCCATGAAGACGAGACCGCCGAACGTCACCAGCAGCGGCGCGCTGCCACGGATGATCGGGTAGACCTGACCGAGCTCGCCATGCCGATACGCAGCCACCAGCAACAGGCTGTAGGCGAGCTGAAACACGGCCGAGCCGGCGATATAGGGCCATGATGCTGCTGACGGCCACGGCAGCACGAACGCTACCGGGATGGCGACGATGGTCATCGCCAGCGTCATCACCGTCATCGTCCAAAAACGGTCGGCACCGGAGCGCAGGAAGGCGTTCCAGCTTGCATGCAGGAGGGCGGCACACAGTGCCAGGGCAACAACAAAGGTGCTCATGAAACGCTAGCGCTTTCGCCTCACCGCAAGGCCAAGAGAAACATCAAATTTTATCGATCGCTTCAAATGCACTTCAACGGGTCGCGGCTATTCTGGGTTGAGGGAACAAGAAGGGGTAACACGATGACTAGCCGCTTAAGGAACCGAGGTGCCGAGCGCAAGAAGACTCGCATCCTGGGAACTGTGAAATACTTCAACCAGACTGTCGAGGGGCGCGTGACCGACCTGTCGCCGACGGGCCTGGCGCTCGATCTCGGCGGGCGCGTTTTCCATGCCGACGATGGCAGCCCGGTGAAGGTCGAAAGCAACGAATTCGGCATCTTGGAAGGCACTGTAAAATGGCGCCGCAGCGGGCGACTGGGCGTGCAGTTCAATATCAACAGTAACGCCAACGCTCAGGTCGCGTCCTATTTCCGCTTCTTCCACAAGGACGTGCCCAGCCGTCTCGCCCGGTAAATAAAACAACCGGCAAGTGCTTCTTCTGGCAGCCTCCGCCTCCTGTCATTTTCGTGATGCAAGCTTGTGCAATTCACCGTAAGCTTGCATCGTCCAAAGGACTTGAGGGAGATTGTCCATGTCGTTTCTTGCCGGCTTCCAACCTGTTACTCGCCGCTCGCTGCTGGGAGGCATCGCCGCCTCCACCGCCCTTGTCGTGCTGCATCCCTTCGCTGCTCGTGCCGCTGGCAACCAGGCGCATCTGCGCATCATGGAAACGACGGACATCCACGTCCACGTCTTCCCTTACGACTATTACGCCGACAAGCCGAACGACACGCTCGGTCTTGCCCGCACCGCCTCGATCATCGATGGCATTCGCGCCGAAGCCGGCAATTCCATGCTGGTCGACAACGGCGACTTCCTGCAGGGCAATCCGCTCGGGGACTACATCGCCTACGAGCGCGGCATGAGGGAAGGCGATACGCATCCGGTCATAAAGGCGATGAACGTGCTTGGTTATGACGCTGGCACGCTCGGCAACCATGAGTTCAACTACGGCCTCGACTTCATGTTCAAGGTGCTGGCCGGCTCCGGTTTCCCTTATGTCTGCGCCAACCTCACCAAGGGCCAGCTCGCATCTGACCCGAAGAAGGACGAGCTTTTCCTCAAGCCCTACGTAATCATCGAAAAACAGATCCGCGATGGATCCGGCGCCACCAGTCCGATCAAGGTCGGCTTCATCGGTTTCGTGCCGCCGCAGATCATGACCTGGGATGCCAAGAACCTCGAAGGCAAGGCGCAGACCCGCGACATCGTCGAAACAGCCAAGGCCTGGGTGCCGGTCATGAAGGAGGAAGGTGCCGATATCGTCATCGCGCTTTCGCACTCCGGCATCAGCGGCGATGGGCAGAGCGAGCGCATGGAAAACGCCTCGCTGTACCTCGCTGGCGTCCAGGGCATTGATGCGGTCTTCACTGGCCACCAGCACCTCGTATTCCCGGGCACGAAGGATTTCGACGGCATTGCCGGCGCCGACACCAAGAAGGGCACGTTGATGGGCAAGCCGGCCGTCATGGGCGGCTTCTGGGGCTCGCATATGGGCCTCATCGACCTGCTGCTCGAAAAGGACGGGAAGAACTGGAAGATCGTCGATTCCACCTCGGAGGCGCGTCCGATCTACCACCGCAACGAAGAGCGCAAGATCGTCGCTGACGTGAAGGACAAACCGGAGGTGATCGCCGCCGTCAAGGAAGAGCATGAGGCAACGCTTGCCTATGTGCGCCGTCCGGTCGGCAAGACATCGGCGCCGCTCTATTCCTATTTCGCGCTCGTGGCGGACGATCCGTCGGTGCAGATCGTCTCGAACGCCCAGACCTGGTACATCAAGGAGATGCTGAAGGACGGCCAGTACAAGGACCTTCCGGTCCTGTCCGCTGCCGCGCCATTCAAGGCGGGTGGCCGTGGCGGCGCCGACTACTTCACCGACGTACCGGCGGGCGATATCGCCATCAAGAACGTCGCCGACCTCTACCTTTATCCAAACACCGTGCAGGCGGTGCTGATCACCGGCGCACAGGTCAAGGATTGGCTGGAAATGTCGGCCGGCATGTTCAACCAGGTGGCGCCCGGTTCGAAGGACGCACCGCTCCTCAACAACAGCTTCCCGTCCTACAACTACGATGTCATCGACGGCGTCACCTACCAGATCGACCTGTCGCAGCCGGTGCGCTTCGACAAGGACGGCAAGCTGATGAACCCGAACGCCAACCGCATCGTCGACCTCCAATTCGATGGCAAGCCGATCGATCCGGAGCAGAAGTTCGTTGTCGCAACCAACAACTACCGCGCCGGCGGCGGCGGCAAGTTCCCGGAAATAGCAGGCGACAAGGTGATCTTCGTGGCCCCCGACACCAACCGCGACGTGATCGTCCGCTACATCGTCGAGCAGGGCACGATCAACCCGTCGGCCGACGCCAACTGGTCGTTCAAGCCGCTGCCGGGCACAACCGCGATATTCGAGACCGGCCCGAAGGCACGCGAGTTCGCCTCTGCCGTGAAGGGCGCAAAGATCGAGGATGCAGGCGACGGTGAAAACGGCTTCGCCAAGTTCCGGCTCGTTCTCTGACGGAGAACGAAAAACGCCTCATCCCTGAGCAGATCAGGGATGAGGTCCCCCCCTTATTCAGGCGGCTCTTGCTTTCACGGCACCGAGGCGGGAAAGGAGCAGGCTGAGTTCCGCCGGTGGCTTGCGCTCGACGCGCCGATAATCGCTACCGTCGCGTTTCCGCTGCACCAGTCCAAGATCGAAGAGATCACGACGCAGCAGGGCCGCATCGACGAACAGGTGCAGCGTGTTGAGGAATTCGCCGATCTCGCGCTCCGTGAAGCTGCGATTGGCGGGGATCTTCGACCACAGGAACCACAGGCACAGTTCCTGCTGCGAGCGCTTGCCGGGCCAGCGGACGATCCGCCCGTCGCTGTCGAAGACACGTAGCGTGCGCATCACGCGGGTTTCATCGGGCACCGGGACGGGCGCGGATTGAGCGACCACCGGCTCGGTGATTTCAGGGGTCGGTTTCGCTGAAGCTGACTGTTCGGCGCGCAGGTGCTGGTAGTTGCGGTAACCGCCCGCCTTGGCGAGCAGGTTCAGCATTTCCAGATGGCTGGGCGCATGGTCGAGCGCGGTGATCTGCGCGCGCAGTTGCTTGGCGAACACCGACAGGTCGGCGATTTCCATTGGATGGATGGATCTGGGCATGTCTTATCCTCGGACGTGCCATTGCCTTGAGATCAAGGTGTCGCTGGTCGCCGGCTTGTCAACTCTGGCACGGGATAAGTGCTCATCATCTTTTCAGATTGGCAGGTTTAGCTTCCCTTGTGGGGACGGCGACGCCTCGGTGAACTGCAGACCGTGGCGCCAGTTATATTCAACCGCCGGAGCCGGTCAATCCCCTGTCACTCGGCCGCCACCGGCATCGAATCAGCTTCATCCATGCCGAGCATCTGCTTGAACTCGCTGTGGCCGGGGCATTTCGAGAGGCGCTGCTCGAAGGCCTTGATCAGCCATTGGCCGGCCGGACCGAGCGGATTGGCGGTGCGCCGCATGGCGTAAAGCGGATACTGGCTCTGTTCGTAGGCGTCCAAATTCAGCGCGATGAGATTGCCGTTCATGATGTCCCTGCCCGCAACCGGCGCCGGAAGACCACCCCAGCCGAGCCCGCCCAGGATCAACTGGTGCTTGGTGGCGATGTCGCTCACCCGCCACGTCTTGTAGGACAGCACGTTGAAGTCCCTGCCCTTGGTCAGGCTCGAGGCATCGGTCACGACAAGCTGCACTTCCTCGCGCACGTCGGCGAGCGTCAGCGGCCGCCCGAGCTTGCTCAGCGGATGATCCGGCGCGGCGACCGGGATCATGAAGGAATGCCCGATCTTCTGCATGGTCAGCGCGTCGTCCTCGCGCACGGGTGCACCACCGACGCCAAGATCCGCCTTGCCGGACAGCACCATCTCCATCACCATGCCGAGCTCGCCGACATTGAGGTTGAGCGCGACTGACGGAAACAGCTTGCGGAACTCGCGCAGCTCGGCCACCACAGCGTCGGCCGGCACCATGACGCTCAGTGCTACGGAAAGCTCGGCTTCGAGCCCCTGCTTCATGCTTTTCGCCCGCGCCCGCATCACCTGCAGATCGGCCACGATTCGCCGTGCATCGGTCAGCAGCGCCTTGCCTGCCTCGGTCAGCTTCGGCTGGCGCATTCCGGCACGTTCGAAGAGCGAGACTTCCAACTGCGCTTCGAGATTGTTGATGGTGTAGCTGACCACCGATTGGGCGCGGTTGAGGCTGCGCGAAGCTGCTGAAAAGCTTCCGGTTTCAGCCACCGCCAGGAAAACCTGCAACTGGTCGAGCGTCGGATTGGCGTCCATGAAATCTATCCAGATTTTGGATGGTAATCTTCGATATTATCCCAGTTCAATAGATGGAAGTCCATGCCTATCTTCCGGCCATCAAACGAGATCCACCTCGGCACGACCTCCCACAGCATGCAAGGAAATACCGCAATGACCATCCTTCTCGTCACATCAAGCCCGCGCGAAGAATCGCTGTCGACGAAGATCGCCACCGAGTTCGTCGAGAAGCTGACCGCCGCCAAGTCCGACAGCAACGTCATCCATCGTGACCTCGGCCACGACCCGATCCCGCACCTCGACATGGTGTCCACCTCCGCGATCCGCAAGGCACCGGAAGACCGCACGCCCGAAGAAGCCGAAGCGGCAGAATATTCCGACAAGCTCGTCGCCGAACTTCTGGCGGCCGACACCGTCGTCATCGCCACCGGCCTCATCAACTTCAACATCTACTCGACGCTGAAAAGCTGGATCGACAACATTGCCCGTGCCGGCAAGACCTTCCGCTACACCGCTGAAGGCCCGCAGGGTCTCGCCACCGGCAAGAAGGTCTATATCGTGCTTGCCGCCGCCGGCGTTTATTCCGAAGGCCCGGCTGCCGGCATGAACCACGCAATCCCCTACCTCACCACCGTCCTCGGCTTCATGGGCATGGTGGATGTGGAAGTGATTTATGTGGAAGGCCTCGCCTTTGGCCCGGAAGCGGTCGAGAAGGCCATTGCCGCTGCCCAGGAACGCACCGAGCAGCTGGCGCTCGCAGCCTAAGCTGGCTGCACACCCTTCATAGCTTCGAAAGACCCCAGACGGCCGTGGACCCTGTCCCGGCCGTCTGTTTTTGCCTGGTAGAGCCTGCGATCGGCGGCCGCGAGCAACGCTTCGAAGCCATCGCCATCCTCCGGCCCCGTCGCCACCCCGATCGACACAGTGACCGGGTTGCCGTCCGGCCGCAGAACGGCGCTGCGGACGTTGTTCCGCAACCGTTCGGCAAGTGCCATCGCGCCGTCATGATTGGTATCCGGCAGCACAAGCACGAATTCCTCGCCACCGAAGCGCGACAGGTGATCGGTCGGCCTTGACGCAGCCTTCAACCGCGCTGCCACCTCCTTCAGAACCTCGTCCCCCTTCAGGTGCCCGAAAAGGTCGTTGATGTCCTTGAACCGGTCCGCATCGATGATCGCGATGCTGCAGTTGCCCCCGCGCTCCAGGCACTGGCGGATCAGTTCCGGCGCATCTTCCTGAAGCCTGCGGCGGTCATAAACGCTGGTCAGGCCGTCGACGCCGCTGTTGGCGAGCAGCGCCTGGTATCGTTCCCGGAATGTCAGGTCGTGGAAGATGTCGTTCAGGTCCCGCTGCGTGGCGCGCGGCACGTGGTCGAGCTTCAGGTAGATCGCAAAGAGCCCGGCGTAGACGCAGACCGCCACCAGCTTGGCGATCATGCCTCCCACGAACACCGAGGCCGGCGCATCAAAGAGGATACTGAGGCCGATGAAGAAGCCGATCTGGTCGAAGACGAGCAGCGCGGCACCGCTCACCGCAAACCGCAGTACCGTGTGTTTGCGGAACATCCGCCCCAGGCGCTCATAGAGAAGGATGATGCCGATCGAATCGAGGTAGAGCAGCGCCGTCCCCAGCACCATCAGCCAGCCCATCTCGTTCATGAAGCTCACGTCGACCGTGCGGCCCGCGGGCAACCCCGCCGCCTCGTGCAGTTGCAGGAACTGCGCGATGCCGACGGTGAACAGGTTGCCGAGGAACAGGCCGTAGATCGGCTGGCGAACGGTCGCTGCATCCTCCTTGAGGTAGAGCAGCAGGACCATCATCAGCTTGCCGGCAAAGAACACCGACGACCCGGGCGACACGGTACCGAAGGGCAGCTCGATGTAATAGACCGCCGCGAGATAGGTTTCCATGAAATGCATGACGCCGAGCGCGGTGAGGAACACGCCGAGCCCCAGCTGCCGTCGAAAATGCAGGAGCGCCATCATCACGGAGAAGTAGATCACCGCCTCGCAGAGAAAGAGCGCGAGATTGAACATCTGCATTTTCAGTCCGATTCCACCTTGGACAAGGTTTCTAGATGCGAGCCGTTACCCCATGTGATCGAGTTCTTCGATCGCACCATGCCAGCTTCGAGAAGCGGGAAGCCGACCTGCATCATCATCACGAGACCGACGGCGACCAGCAGCCAGGTCAGGACAACGCGATCCGCCTGAAGCGCAAGTCCGTCGGCGAAGGCGGCATGCGCAGAGAAGCCGAGGGCAATCCCGCCCCCACTGATACTCCATGCGTTCCAAAGGCCTAAATGCATCGCTTCAGTAGAAAAGGACAGGACAGAACAATAGCTGTTCTTTTCTACGAAGCAGCCCTTAATTTTGAATGAGGATCAACGATATGAACTTGATCCGCCGCCCGTTCATCGGGTCATCCGAAGTCAGGCCGGGCGCGACTTCTCGCCGTCGCCGAACAACGCCGCACCATTCTGGTCGATGATCTGCTGCGCCTTCTTGACCGTGTATTCGACCGCATCATCCATGCTGGTGAACATGTCGGCGCGAACGAAGGTGCGCTCCAGCGTTTCGCCGTTCACCACCTTCTCGATGCGCCCCGCCAGGCGAAACTGCGATCCTTCGCGGATCGGGCTCGCGATGATGGTGCAGTCGCCATATGCCACCGGCTTTGCAGCGCTTGCTTCTGGCTCCGCCGCCTTGTTGCCGCCGGAGAACATGGAAAGGATGTTGGAAAGAAATGAAGCCATGACGCTGCCTAGCATATCCATCGAGAAGCGGGAACCCGCAGCAGCCTGAACCACGACTGCCGCCAAAGTTTAGGGTCAGATCACCAGGTTTGCCAGGATCTCGTTTTCGGTGATGTCCTCGTAGCCCATGCCCGCACTTTCGAAGCGGTCGATGAGGCTCGCAAAATTCTCGCGCCGGCTGGTCTCGATGCCGATCAGGATCGAACCGAAATTACGCGCCGATTTTTTCAGGTATTCGAACCGCGCGATGTCGTCCTCAGGCCCCAGCAGGTTGAGGAAATCGCGCAGCGCGCCCGGGCGCTGCGGCAGCCGCAGGATGAAGTATTTCTTGACGCCGGAGAAGCGCATGGCGCGCTCCTTGACGTCCGGCAGTCGCTCGAAGTCGAAATTGCCGCCGGACACGACGCAAACCACCGTTTTGCCCGCCAGCTTCTCGCGACCCAGCATATCGAGCGCGGTGATCGACAGCGCGCCGGCCGGCTCCAGCACGACGCCCTCGACGTTCAGCATCTCGGTGATCGTCACGCAGATGGCGTTTTCCGGAACCAGCATTACCTGGTCGGGCGAAAATCGGCGAAGGGCTGCAAAATTCAGGTCGCCGATGCGCGCCACGGCAGCGCCGTCCACGAAGTTGTCCAACTTGGCCAGTGTCACCGGTTCGCCCACCAGCAGGCTCTTCTTCAGGCTCGGCGCGCCTTCCGGCTCCGTGAAGATGAAGTTCTCGGCCGCAACCACGCCCTCCAGATAACCCGAGGTCCCGGACGACAGTCCGCCACCGCCCACTGGCAGGATCACCAGGTCCGGCACTGTGCCGTGCGGCAGTTGCTCCACCATCTCGGCTGCCACCGTCGCCTGGCCCTCGATGATGTCGACATGGTCGAAGGGCGGCACCATGGCGCCGTCGATCTCTTCGACATAAGCGCGTGCCGCCGCATAACACTGGTCGAAGATATCGCCGACAAGCTTGATGGTGATGAAGGACCCGCCGAACATGCGCGTCTTGTCGATCTTCTGCTGCGGTGTCGTCACCGGCATGAAGACCACGCCCGGCACCTGGAAATGCCGGCAGACGAAGGCAAAGCCCTGGGCGTGGTTGCCGGCCGAAGCGCAAACGAAGGTCTTGCCCGTGGCGCCGGCCGCAATCACCTTGCGGAAGAAGTTGAACGCCCCGCGGATCTTGTAGGAGCGCACGGGCGACAGGTCTTCGCGCTTCAGCCAGATGTCTGCGCCATAACGCCGGCTCAGGTGTTCGTTGAATTGCAGTGGCGTCTCGGGAAAGATTTCCCGCATCGCGGCTTTTGCCTCATCCACAGCAGCTTTGGTCAGCCCAAGCTCGTTCACGTCATCCATCCATTGAATTCAGGTCTTGGCCCCGCTATGCCATAGGCTTGCGCAGAGACAAAGCCGCTTTCGCCGACGAGAGACAGGGATAGCCGTTTGAACGCCAATCTGATCCGGTCGGTGATCTATATTACGGCGCTCTGTGCCCTTTACCTTTCCATGGCCATGTTCCTGCCGGCGCTGGTGGATCTTTATTACGGGCACCGGGACTGGCAGGTCTTTGCGCTGTCCGGCTTCCTTGTCGGCGGCATTGCGGGTGCCGCCGCGCTTGCCACCCGCGGTCCGCCGCCAGCCTTCAACAAGCGATTCGGCTTCCTGCTGGTCAACGTGCTGTGGCTGATGTTCTCGCTCGTCGGCGCCATCCCGCTCTTTCTTGCGGAATACAAGACCAGCTTCGCGCAGGCGCTGTTTGAGTCCATCTCCGGGATCACCACCACTGGATCAACGATCATGGTGGGGCTCGACAAGCAGCCGCCCGGCATCCTGCTGTGGCGCTCGCTCTTGTGCTGGCTCGGCGGCATCGGGATCGTCGGCCTCGGGCTTTTCGTCCTGCCGTTCCTGAAGGTCGGCGGCGCCTCCATCTTCAAGCTGGAATCAACGGAAACCAACGACAAGCCGTTCGCCCGCCTCGCAAGCTTCACCCGTGCCTTCCTCGCCGTCTATATCCTGCTGACGATCGCCTGCACGGTCGCCTACGATGTTGCCGGCATGAGCCATTTCGACGCCCTCAACCACGCGCTCTCGACGGTCGCGACGGCTGGTTTTTCCACCCATGACGCGTCTTTTGCATTCTGGAAGGACAACCAGGCGATCCTGGTGATCTGCACGATCTTCCTGACGATCTCGAGCCTGCCCTTCTCGGTGCTGATCCTGCTCGCCATGCGCGGCCGGCTGGACACGCTGCGCGACCCGCAGATCATGGTGTTCCTCGGGTACCTCGGGGGCATCGCGGTGGCGCTCGGCGTCTACCATCACCTAAGGAACAGCGTGGAGCTCGACGACGCCCTCATCCACTCCTTCTTCAACATCGCCTCGATCCTTTCGACCGGCGGCTTCTCCAGCGACGACTATACGCTCTGGGGACCGTTCGCGGTGATGCTCGTCTTTTTCGCAAGCGCCATGGGCGGCTGCTCCGGCTCCACCTCCGGCGGCATCAAGTCCTATCGCTTCGTGGTGATGTTCAACACGGCCCGCGCCGGCATCAACAAGCTCATCTACCCGAACGCGATCTACCCGGTCCGCTACGGCACCCTGATCGTCGATGCCGATACCCAGCGCGGCGTCTTCCTGTTCCTCGGCCTTTTCCTGTTCCTCTGGGTGCTCGGCAGCCTTGGCATGACCCTGCTCGGCTACGACGTCGTGACGTCCTTCTCCGGCGTCCTCACCTGCCTCGCGAATGTCGGCCCCGGCATCGGCCCGATCATCGGCCCCGTCGGCAATTTCTCCACCATCAGCGACCCGGCGCTTTATCTCCTGTCGGTGCTGATGCTGCTCGGACGCCTGGAAATCCTCACCGTGCTGGTGCTGCTAACGCCGATCTTCTGGCGGCACTAGGGCGGGCACCCGCAGGAACTCGATCGGCCCCTCCGGCATCTCGTCGTCAAATACCGCGCAGGCGAGCGCGCCGCCGAAAACGCAGCCGGCATCGACATTGGTGCGGTTGTCGAAAGTCTGCGGGTTGCCCGACACCGGCGTATGCCCATGGCAAAGATGGCGCCCCCAGAAATAGCCCGTCTCGGCGCCCCGGTACCGCTTCCAGATCAGGTCATGGTCGTTCTGCGCCTCCAGCGGAAGCGCTTCATCGACCCCGGCATGGACGAAGATGCGGTACTGGTCTACATGGATGGACGGAAGCGCGCGGCACCAGTCCACCACCGCCTCCGGCAATTCGCCGCCAAAGGATTGCAGCGTCTCGTGGCCACCGTTTTCCAGCCAGGTCACCATCTCGGCGCCGCCGTTGTCATGGGCGCGCACCAGCATCTCCTCGTGGTTGCCCTTGAGCGTCGTCCACCGCCAGCCTTGCCCGCGCGGACCCGCCATGATCCGCTCGACAACCCCGCGGCTGTCAGGGCCGCGGTCAACATAGTCGCCGACAAACACAACATGGCCGCCGTCGGCATAGGTTTCCACCTGCCCCAGCATCTCCTCGAGCTCCGATAGGCAGCCGTGGATATCGCCAATCGCAAAGGTCAGGGTCACGTCTTGCTCCATCAGCGCCAGCGCGGCTCCGCGCCTTGCAGATATGTCCGCCCCTCACCCACATTCAAGCATTGGCGCGGGTCGCGAAAAAGCAATGATTTGGTGTGGTCAGCTTGACTGAATCGCCGAGGTGCCTGAAAAGCAAGGCGCGCGGACGTGGCGAAACTGGTAGACGCAAGGGACTTAAAATCCCTCGACTTCGGTCATACGGGTTCGACCCCCGTCGTCCGCACCAGCTCAAGAATTTCTCTTGGGATTTCAAATTGTTGAACAATATCTGAGCCTTCTCGACGCCCATCGCTACAAAGGGCGCTACAAAGATGGTTACGATGACGAGCCTGAAACGAGCCAAGAACGGTGACTGGTTCGCTCGAAAAGCGATCCCGTCAGATGTCAGAGAACAATACAAACTAGCTTATGGCGTCGGCAGAGAAGAACGTTTCCGCCGCCCTGCGTCCGTCAACATGGGGACCGCTAAAGCCGAGTTCCGAGACTGGGATGCCCAAATCTGTCAGAGGATCGAAGCCCTCAGAGCACAGGTGACTGGTGCTGCCGTTAGACTGACAACTCGCCAAGTCAGCGCACTTTCTGGCCAGTGGTATTCATGGTTCATCGCGCAGCACGAAGACGAGCCGGGACGGCCTGAAGACTGGTTCTCACGCCTTGAGATGCTCGAAGAGGCTTATGATCGTTTTGCTCGCCTCCCGGACGGTGACGACCATGGCTTAGGAGCTGCAGCGCGACGTTACCTAGACGCCAAACTGATCGAGCTGGGCCATGTTGAAACGTTCATGGCTGAGCAAAATCTAAAGCTCGATGCTGAGACGCGTAGGGCTTTTCTAGATGCGCTCGAAGACGAGGTCCCGTTTGCCTTCAACCTGCTTCGACGACGGGCTGAGGGTGACTTCTCACCGGACCAACGCCTTCAACGGTTCGCCCAGCCAAGCACGATGGCGGCGAATGGTAACAAGAAGCTCGCTGGGATGAACTGCTGGCAGGCGTTCGAGGCTTGGGTGAAGGAGCGTCAGCCAGCATCGGCGACGGTTGATCGGTGGCGCGGCGTTCTTCTTGGATTAAATCAATATTTCGAGGGCAGAGACGTTGCGACGATATCCGAGGAGGAAGCGGTTGGATGGAAAGAAACACTCGTAACCCCTTCTCGCACCGCGACATCGGCCAATGATGTTTGGCTACGAGCTGCCAAGGTTGTGTTCGGATGGTTGGTTGAGAACAAAAAGCTCAAGGTAAATCCGTTCGATGGCATTCGCGTAGCTCGCCCAAAAAAAATCAAGAGACGTGAGAAGGCACTCGAGGATGAGGAAGTGCAAGCCATCCTTCACGCAGCTTTGCAGCCGCCCCCACCACGGATGAAAGCAAAAAAAGCAGCCGCTCGGAGATGGGTCCCCTGGCTCTGCGCCTATACTGGTTCTCGTCCTGGCGAGATGACGCAGTTGCATGGCGCGAATGTAAAGCAGCACAAGGGCATCTGGATCATCGACATCACCCCGGAAGATGGCACCGTTAAAGGGGCGTCGTTCCGGAAGGTGCCAATTCACGAGCATCTGATTGCGCAGGGCTTCTTGGAGTTCGTCAAGTCCTCGGGAGATGGGCCTTTGTTCTATGACGCAGATGATAAAAGAAAGGCGTCTACCGACGCGACAAAACCAGTAAGGCCACCCTACGTCATCGCTCGGAACAAACTCGCCGAATGGGTGCGTGAGGAGGTAGGCATACGCGATCCGGACATTCAGCCCAATCACGCCTGGCGGCACACATTCAAGAGGCAGGCCGCAAGATATGGAATGGAAAAACGCTTCCGCTTTGCGTTCTGCGGTCACGAGACAGATGAGGTGGGCGACATCTATGAGACACCGACCATAGAAGACATGGCTAATGAGCTTAAGAAGTTTCCACGCTACGTGGTGAGCGGTTCAGAGATCAGCAGGCCCGAAGACATAGCTGCATAGCCTAAGACGCCTTGCCCTTTGGTCGCGCGTGCGACTTTGCGCCGTGAGAGGGAGCGCCCGATTGTGGGCGTGCCCTCTGACCCTAAAAAAGCGGTTAAGGCTGTGAATGATCGGAGAACATCTCTGGCAGAAGCTGCTAGGCTGCCAGCCTCAGCCAGGTTGTTCTACTCGATACCACCAGTTCGCCGCCAACCCTAGCGGACGGCCAACGGCTACTTCCGGGAGGATGGGCCGTTGCAACCCTTCGCAAGCAAAGCGGACTGGATCGCCTGCACCTTCCCTTTCGCGACGGAAACCTGCCCCTCCTTATCTCCACCGAAAGTGGATGACATCGGGACACCAACGAGGAATACTCCGAATGCGTCACCTGTCGCCGCATCATGTTGCTGTTTAGAGACCGCAGCCAACGCTGTCTGTTCCCGGATCATCTCTTGGCCAAGTTGTTCGCAAGAGAGGTTGGTATAGGCTGCCATCGGTATGTCGGCAGGCACAATTGCGTCAGGGCGCTTGGCGCAAGACGACAAAGCCAGCGCGAACGCCAGCGACGAAACATAAACTTTCACGAGATTTCCCCCATCCTAGTCACGCGCAGATGTTGCATGATTCCTACACGCGCGGAAGGGGTGACGCCGTTGCTATTCAAGATCGCCCAATCGTGCAAACAGCGATACCTTCAGGGTATTCCATAAAGGCCAAGACTAGGTTGGGAATGGGACAATGCACGAGTAAGCAGGTATTGGCGCCCGCAAAGCCTTACGCACTGTCGCCAATCCGTTACCTTAATGAACTGAGTTCGGCAAAGGCGCGACCGTTGCGCTAAAGTTACTACCGTATGTTTACCCACACGTTTCAGGTTCGTCACCGTGGGACGCCTTGACTTTATTCAATATCAGGCACAATCCATACCAGCACTCAAGAACGGGCGACGCAGAATGAAAAGAGACCTTGCCACGCAGATCGGAAGCGTTGTTGGTTATGCGCTTTCTGCGCTCGTCTTCGCTATGTTTGGCTGGATGATGCTTGGCATAGTCACCTAGATGCCATGAGATCCTCTTGGGCTTGAAGTCCTCAAAGACATCAGGCGTCTCCGAGTGAGGCAAATGATTTAGATCATCGCGCACATACTTCGCGATCTGAAAATCTGCAAATCCCTTGAACTGAAAAGCCGCCGATCCTGACCAGGTCCATGCAAGACCCCAGTCGAAGTTGACGGCGCATCAAACCCGCCCTGGGAACGTCATGGCTGCATTGTTAAAGCTTAGCGGGGCTATAGACCGCACGAGCGAAATCATCGGCAAGTTGGCCGGATATCTGGTCCTTGCCTGCACGTTTATCAGTGCAGGCAACGCCTTGATCCGATACCTGTTGAACTACAGCTCCAACGGCTGGCTTGAGATACAGTGGTATCTGTTCGGCTTCATCGTTCTTTTGGGTGCATCCCATACATTGCGGTTGAACGAGCATGTCCGAGTAGACCTAGTGTATGGCGCAGTCTCTGACCGAACTCGCCTGTGGATTGACGCTGTCGGGCTGGTCTTGTTCCTGATCCCTGCTTGCCTTTATCTGGCGTGGCTTTCGTGGCCCTTCTTTGCTCTGTCTTACGCTCAGGGCGAAATGTCATCGAACGCAGGTGGACTGATCCGATGGCCGGTCAAGCTGATCATCGTTACTGGCTTCCTGCTTCTGGCACTACAGGGCGTTTCCGAACTGATCAAACGGATAGCCGGACTGCGCGGCATCCTCCAGGTCGATACCGCCTACGAAAAACCTCTCCAATAACCCGATCTCCGGAACAGTCCCATGTTTCAATACGGTGTGATGCCGCCTGCCATGTTCATCGGCATGATCATTTTCATGCTCTATGGCTTTCCGGTCGCCTTCTCGCTTTCGGCGGTCGGGCTGTTCTTCGGCCTGATCGGCGTAGCGACGGGCCACTTCGAGTTCTCGTTCCTGCAGGCGCTACCGTTCCGCATCTTCGGCATCGTGTCGAACGACCTGCTTCTGGCGATCCCGTTCTTCACCTTCATGGGCGCGATCCTCGAGCGCTGCGGGTTGGCGGAAGACCTTCTTGAAGGAACGGGCAAGCTCTTCGGTGCCATCCCAGGCGGACTGGCGTATGCCGTTATCGTTGTTGGTGCAATCCTCGGCGCAATCACCGGGACCGTTGCGGCCTCGGTCATCACCATGGGTGTGATTTCGCTGCCGATCATGCTGAAGTACGGCTACAGCCCGCGCCTCGCGACAGGCGTGATTGCGGCATCGGGTACCATTACGCAGGTCATACCTCCGTCACTGGTTCTGATCGTGCTGGCAGATCAACTGGGGCGCTCGGTCGGCGACATGTACCTTGGTGCAATCGGCCCATCGATCCTCCAGGTGACGATCTTCCTGCTCTTCATTCTCGCTCTTTCGATCTTCCGGCCTAAGGACGTTCCACCGCTGCCGCTCGAAGCGCGTGGGGAGATGAACCTCGCGCTTGTTGGCAAGGTGCTGTGGGGAATGGTGCCGTCCATCGCGCTGATCTTCCTTGTTCTCGGTACGATCTTCATGGGATTGGCAACGCCCACGGAGGCAGGTGCACTTGGCGTGGTGGGGGCGATGGCCATTGCGCTCATGCATCGACGGCTGACGTGGGACCTGCTTCGCCAGGGTATGCATTCAACCATGACCATTACCTCCATGGTCGTCTTCATCCTGGTCGGGGCAACATGCTTCAGCCTTGTATTCCAGGGTATGGACGGCGGCCTCTGGATCGAGCACCTTCTGTCTCACATTCCAGGTGGCGCACTCGGCTTCCTGATCTTCGTCAATATCTTCGTCTTTTTCCTCGCCTTCTTCCTCGACTTCTTCGAGATCGCCTTCATCGTCGTCCCGATGCTTGCGCCGGTGGCGCAGTCTCTCGGCATCGACCTCATCTGGTTTGGTGTGTTGCTCTGCATCAACATGCAGACCAGTTTCATGCACCCGCCATTCGGTTTTGCGTTGTTTTACCTGAGGTCAATCGCTCCGAAGTCGGTGAAGACGAAGGACATCTACCTCGGAGCAATCCCATGGCTCTTCATGCAGTTGATCCTGGTGGCGATTGTCATCTTCTGGCCAGAGTCGGTTACCTACTGGCTGGATAAGGCACCGGACGTTGATCTGGACACCATCAAGATCGAAGTGCCAATCTTCGGCAACGGCGCGGGCAACGAGATGCCGAACTTCGGTCTTCCTCCAATGGACGGTGCTCCAGGACAACCAGCTCCTCCATCCATGCCGAACTTGAGCGAGCCGCCAAGGATCAATCCATAGGCTATCCCGACATACGGGGGTGGCTACGGGCGATCTTCGAAATGCCCACCACTAACCCGTTGTCGTCGTAGATCGGCTCGGCGGTGAGCGAGACTGTGGTCACGCTGCCATCCTTGTGCACTCGTATTGTCTCATGAGAGTGAACGGTCTCGCCCCTCCTGATGCTCCGCATGAGTGAACATTCCTCGTCGAACTTTTCTGGGGGAACGATCATCATGATGGAGCGTCCGAGAACTTCGGCGGGTGAGTAGCCATAAAGCTTTTGGGCGCCCCTGTTCCAGCTTTGGATGTTCATGTCGGTGTCGATACTGACGATCGCCACGTCAGAAGAGGCTATGATTTGAGCCAGGCGACACGCTTCGTCTTGAACACTTTCGCGCCCGGCGCCATTCCGAACGACCGCAACAGCCTGGACGATATCGCCATTGTCGCTTCTGACTGGGGACATTGATTTGGAAATCCGGACAACCTGTCCATCTTTCCGGATGTATCTGGTCTCGATGCGGAAGCCTGTACCTCCTCCTTCGACCATCCGTCTAAACCTATTGATGTTCAAAGGTGCTTCATCCGGATGCGTGATGTCCGCCATCCTCATTTCTACAAGTTCTTCCTCAGAGTAACCGACGATGTCGCAGAAGGTGCGGTTGACCAGCACGATTCCCGACTCAAGATCGGTAACCACGATGCCGCCTTTGACCTGAGAGAATATCGGACGAAACCATTTCTCACTCTGAGCCAGTTTGGTCTCCTAAAGCTCCGGTGCATTCTGACCACGACTCAGTTCGCCGTAGGTCAACGTCCGATTGCTCGCCATGAACATCACGTCAAGCTTATGAAGCTAGGAAAGCAAGACGCTGGTGTCAGGCGAATGCCGCTGGATGACATTCCTATTCTTAAACCTCGCGGATGTCGCTCCTAACGAAAGCCTTCGCCGCCCGCCCTAAACCAATTCCTCTTTGAGGCGGTAGATGTCAGCATTGTCTTGAGCGTCTCTCAGGCCCTTGTACGAGGCGTGTCGCAGCTTTCCTTCATCAGTCCAGGCTCGATACTCGATCTCGGCGATCAATGTCGGCTGCACCCAGACCGCTTTGCGGCTTCCGTCGTAGTCGACAGGAGGCTTCTTCGCCTTCCACTTTAGCTTGTCGAGCGTCGCCTTCAAGTCCCGCGCTTGATCGTGCTTGAAGCCTGTTCCGACGCTGCCAACGTAGACGAGGTCGTCGCCACGGTAGGCGGCAAGAAGCAGGCTGCCAATCGCGCCTGCCAATGCGGTTGATGGCTCGTAGCCGACAACGATGAAGCTGTCGCTTTGGATGCACTTGATCTTCAGCCAGTCGCCCTGCCTGCCAGACCTGTACGGGCGTTTCCTGTGCTTCGCGATGATGCCTTCCAGGCCTAGCTGACAAGCATGCTGCAGCAGTGTCTCTGGATCGGCGTCAAACTCCTCTGAAAGACGGATCGCTCCCTCCTGCCCATCCAGCACCTCCTCCAGCAGTTCTCGGCGGTCCTCGTAGTCCAGCTTCCGCAGGTCGTGGCCATCCAGGTAGAGGAGGTCGAAGGCGTAGAGGATGGAGTCCCTCGACGGCAGCTTGCCGCCGTTTCTGCCACTGGCTCCGAGCGACCTCTGGAGCAGGCCGAAGTCTGACCTCCCCCGCTCGTCAAGTATCACCGCCTCGCCATCGAGGATCATCGTCCGATTAAGCGCCTTGGCGGCTTCGGCTATGCCAGGAAAGCGGTGCGTCCAGTCCTTGCCGCCGCGCGTGATCACACGAACGCCTGAAGGCTCCACATGCACCGCAAGGCGATAGCCGTCCCACTTGATCTCATACGACCATTCGGGACCATGAGGCGGAGAAGCCCGCAGTGTCGCCAGGCAAGGCTCCACCCGTTCGGGCATCGGATCAAAAGGAAGCTCGGGCTGCTTTGGGTCACGCCGCCGTACCGGTCTGCTCTGAAGCGGCAGGTTGTCGTCGATCAGCAGCGGCTTGGACGGCTTGCGAGGGCGCTTGGTCATGCACCCATTGCAACAGCAAATCCTTAAAAAGATTTCCTGTTGACTCCGTCTCCGAGGAGAACATATTGAGAACACCAGCCGTAGCATGAGCAGCGGCTATCCACATGTTATCCACAGCTAATGGACGCGCTTCGGCGCGAAGGAGAAGTCGTGCCTGAAGCAGCCCCACAACAGAATGAACCCGAGCTGTCTGAGGCAGATGCCGTCCTTGTCTGGCACGGTGGTGACAGCCGCGCGGCCATTGAGACGTTGCTGGAAGATTGCCGCCACCTGCGGCAAGAACTGGCACTAACGGAAGGAGCAAGCAGCCGTGGCTTCACGCGTGGATGGCGGCCGAGCTACGAGCGCGACTAATGGCTGGAAAGCAAGCGGCGACATTGTCCGAATACAGGGGCAAGAAGGTCACCGTCATCTGCGAAGAATGTGAGGTTCTCCAGCACTTCGATGGAGACGAACTCTTCAGCAAACACGGAGACGCGTCCATGCCGGAGCTGCTGGGCGACCTTGCCAGAGCCGTTGGCTGCGAGCGACCGAAGAAGGGCTACTACAATCTTTGCCGTCTGTTCTATTACAGGCGCTTGGACGAATGGGTGAGGCAGCGTGGCTACATCAGCCGCGAACAGCATGAGATCGAGCTGGGAAAACGCCTTGCCGATCTGCGGGAGTGGGAAGTGCTGAAGGCCGTTTGCCAATGCGGCCGTCGTGCCAAGCTCAACAGGAAGGCGCTGGAGCGACAGGTCGGGTCCAATGCACGGATCAAGGACCTGGCGACCAAGCTCCACTGTAAGGAATGCAAGAGATACGCTAGCGTGATCGAGATATCGTCATTGCCGAGGTGAAAGCATGTGCAATCTCTACAATGTCACGACCAACCAGGAGGCCCTAAGGGCGATCACCAAGGCCTTCGACAGGCTTGGCAATCTGCAGCCTTCGCTCGACGTCTATCCTGATCGGCCAGGCCCGGTGATCCGCAACACTGCGGAGGGTCGCGAGATGACGATGCTGACCTGGGGCATGCCGACACCGCCGAGCATCCTCCAGGGCAAACCAGACTGCGGCGTTACAAACATTCGCAATGCTACCTCACCGCATTGGCGGCGATGGCTCGGCCCAACAAACCGTTGCCTCGTTCCCTGGACGACCTTCTGCGAGTATGAAGACACGAAGCCAAGGAAGACTAAGCGTTGGTTTGCCATCAATGACGACAGGCCCCTCGCCTTCTTCGCGGGCATCTGGACGACCTGGAACGGCACGCGCGGCTCGATGAAGACACCACGGGAAGGAGAGCATGAACTCTATGCCTTCCTCACCTGCGAGCCAAATGCGGTCGTTGGCCCGATCCACCCGAAGGCGATGCCCGTCATCGTGACGAGCGAGGAAGAGATGGACGTATGGATGCGGGCACCCTGGGAAGAGGCGAAGGCTCTGCAGCGTCCTCTCCCGGACGATGGATTGATTTTGCTGCCGCTACAGGAACAGCAGGAGAAGCAGGAGGCGCTGTTGTGAGCCGCAACCTCGACAGCCATAGGAGGGGTTTTGGCCACATCGGGCGAACAAGTCGCATGCTGTCTTGTTAGAGGCTGCGCCCACGCTCGAAGGATCAGTTCATGACAGCCGTAACCCTCAGCCTTATCGCCGCCTTGCTCACCGGATGCGCGGCTAGCTCGGCACGTATAGAGCCGATCCCTGGCAGTATCACCTACAACGGACAACCTGCCACTCGTTTGATCCGCGCCCCGATTGGCAGCCAAGTCCCGCATGACTTCCGGGATGCGAAAGGTGTGCATTGGCAAGAGACTTACATCATCCAGCCAGACCGCTCACTGTTGCTCGTGGACCGTCGTAGGATCAGCTTCCCCGACGATTGATCGGAGACTTGTTAGGAGAAATGGTGCTTGCAGCCATAATTTTCTGCGCTTCTCTGGTCGCGGTAGACGGCGACACGGTCAAGTGCGACGGCCAGAACATGCGCCTCCTTGGTATGGGCATCGTCAACCAGCGCGGCATCGACACGCCGTAGATCGGCAGCCACGTCAATTTTGAGAAGGAGCGTAAGCTCGCTCTGCTGGCAAAGCGCCGGCCTAAGAGCTTGATCGAGGGGAAGACGGTCAGGGTGGAAGCGAAGGGCGTCGACGCCTTCAACAGGCCGCTCGTGAACATCTACCTGCCAGACGGGCGAGAGGTGGGACAAATCCTGCTTAGGGAAGGTACGGCGCGGGAATGGCGTCCCGGTAGGAAGAATGATTGGTGTTTGAACGGGTAGTTCGGCGAGCATCCGAAAGACGATCCGAACCCAACGTTGCTCAGTACCAGCACTTTCGCCCGCCGGAGTGGCGTTCCTGTGTCGCCTGCTTTCTGAGGGCGTGCTCAGAGAATAAGACACGAAAACCCCGTCCTAACAGCCCGCACCTATTGCGGAACTCCACAAAAGCAAACGTCTGCAGCCGACAGAGCCACGACCTAATGTCAACCCTTCCTGAGACAAACAGGGAGAACACTTGACCCACGCACGGGTCAGTCGACACAAAGGTTGCTGGTCTTCACGTCAGATGGCGTGAATGTCTGCTCAAAACTGAGCATACCCTATGCCTGATGCGTCGTTGCGTCATTTAACTAGGGACGCATTCTTCCGGTGGTTGTTGTGGGACACGGTCCCTTACGAAAAGTCGAGGTTGCCCCTCACTTAAGGATAAAGAACCACACGCTTATCAGCGACTCGATGACCGGGAGTTGGTTCTGTCCTGCTCATGTTCATCCATGACCTTTACCAGCCCCGTAGCCTCAAGCTGCGGGGTTCTCTTTTGGTGCTGTCGTGGGTGGATGGCTTCAACAACAATCACATCGATGGATAACATGCTCGACACGACACAGACCACGATACACGAGACGCGGATCAAAGACCGAAAAAGTCCTTGTTTTTCAGTGTCTTCAGAGCCTCTTTGTTGATTTGCACTGAGAGCTGACCCGGGATTGCGGGAAATTATCACTGAGATTTGACCCATGTTTCAATCATCCCTCGCGAGGTTTCAGCGGGGGCTTTGGAGTGATCGACATGGCGTTACTGAGCGTAATCCGACGCTGGCATTTTCGAGAGCATCTTTCGATTCGGGAGATTTGCCGCAGGACCGGCCTGTCCCGGAACACTGTCCGCAAATACCTGCGGTTGGACGGCGTCGAGCCGAAGTTCAAGGTCCCGGAGCGACCGAGCAAGCTCGACCCTTTCGCAGATCGGCTGTCGGCCTGGCTGAAGACGGAATCCAAGAAGGGCCGCAAACAGAAGCGCACCCTGAAGCAGCTCCACGCCGACCTGGTGAGCCTCGGCTATGACGGTTCCTACTGCCGTGTTGCAGCCTTTGCCCGGGAATGGAAGGCAGACCGGCAGAGGGAATTCCAGACGACGGGGCGCGGAACGTTCGTGCCTCTGGCCTTCGAGCCGGGCGAAGCGTTCCAATTCGATTGGTCGGAGGACTGGGCCATCATTGGCAATGAGCGCACCAAGCTGCAGGTGGCGCATACGAAGCTGAGTTACAGCCGCGCCTTCATCGTCCGTGCCTATCTCTTGCAGACGCACGAGATGCTGTTCGACGCCCACAACCATGCATTCCGGGTCTTCGGCGGCATCCCCGGTCGCGGCATCTACGACAACATGCGCACGGCAATCGACAAGGTCGGCCGTGGCAAAGAGCGTGACGTCAACATCCGCTTCCTGGCAATGGCCAGCCACTATGTGTTCGAACCCGAGTTCTGCAATCCTGCCTCCGGCTGGGAGAAAGGACAGGTCGAGAAGAACGTTCAGGATGCCCGTCATCGTCTCTGGCAGCCCACGCCGCGCTTTCCGTCGCTGGAAGCGTTGAACGACTGGCTGGAGCAGCGCTGCAAGGAATTGTGGGCGCAGACGCCACACGGCCAGATGCGCGGCACCATCGCTGACATCTGGGCTGAGGAAGCTTTGGTATTGATGCCGGTTTCCCGGCCGTTCGACGGCTTCGTCGAGTATACCAAGCGGGTCACGCCGACCTGCCTCGTCCATCTGGAGCGCAATCGCTACAGTGTCCCGGCATCCTTCGCCAATCGGCCGGTGAGCCTCCGGGTCTATCCGGACCGTATCGTTGTCGCCGCGGAGGGCCAGATCGTCTGTGAGCACCGCCGTGTCATCGATCGCTCTCATGATCGACCGGGACAGACGATCTACGACTGGCGGCATTATCTGGCGGTCGTGCAACGCAAGCCGGGCGCTCTTCGCAATGGTGCACCGTTCGTTGAGCTACCGGACGCATTCCGAGCCTTGCAGCAATACCTCCTGAAGAAGCCGGGTGGCGACCGCGAGATGGTCGATATCCTGGCGCTGGTCCTCCAGCACGACGAACAGGCCATCCTGTCGGCCGTGGACATGGCACTGAAGTCCGGCGTCCCCACGAAGACCCACGTGCTGAACCTGCTGCATCGCCTCGTCGACGGCAAATCCTTCACACCGCCCACCATTGACGCCCCTCAGGCCCTGACGCTCATCAACGAGCCCAAGGCCAATGTCGAACGCTACGATGCGCTGAGAAAGACGGAGGCTCGCCATGCGTCATAATCCGGCAAGCGGCGCTATCGTCATCATGTTGCGGCAACTGAAGATGCACGGCATGGCCCAGGCCGTCGGCGAGCTCACGGAGCAAGGATCGCCGGCGTTCGAGGCGGCAATCCCGATCCTGTCGCAGCTTCTCAAGGCCGAGACTGCGGAACGCGAAGTTCGATCGACCGCCTACCAGCTCAAGACGGCACGCTTTCCAGCCTATCGTGATCTGAACGGCTTCGACTTCGCCAGCAGTGAGATCAATGAGGCGCTGGTGCGTCAGCTTCATCGCTGCGACTTCCTCGACGACGCCAACAACATCGTCCTGGTCGGCGGCCCCGGCACGGGCAAAACGCATATCGCCACGGCAATTGGTGTCCAGGCTATCGAACATCATCACAAGCGAGTTCGGTTCTTCTCGACCGTGGAACTGGTCAACGCGCTCGAGCAAGAGAAGTCCCAAGGCCGACCAGGGCAGATCGCCAACCGCCTGGCACACTCCGATCTCGTCATCCTGGACGAACTCGGTTACCTGCCGTTCAGTGCTTCAGGCGGTGCGCTGCTCTTCCATTTACTGAGTAAACTCTACGAGCACACGAGCGTCATCATCACCACCAACCTGAGCTTCAGCGAATGGGCCAGCGTTTTTGGCGATGCCAAGATGACCACCGCGTTGCTCGACCGGCTCACACATCATTGCCACATCCTCGAAACCGGAAACGACAGCTTCCGCTTCAAAAACAGTTCAGCCCATGAGCCCAAAACTACGAAGGAGAAACGCAGGAACTTGACCACCCCAACCACGACGGACGATACCTAAGGCGGGTCACTTCTCGGCGCAAATCCCGGGTCAGCTCTCAGTGCAAATCAACAGAACGAGCTTCCGCCGGAGATGTTCGTGGAGGATGTACCCAAGATTTGGGTGAGGCTGGATAATCAAAGACAACTCCGGAGGGAAACGACGGCGCTCAGTCACACTTGACCAGGGGAATGACGTTTGAGTGCTTGTGGAGGGGCTTCCCGAAAAGCCTTCGATACTCGGCCTCCGGCTTGCCATAGGCGTCGTGTGCGAAATCTTCTAATGCCCCTCGGTTTCTGATGACGATGCACCGACGCTCGCTGCGGATGAAGCCATTCCCTTCGAGTACATGTAGCGATGTCGTAACACTGGGTCTGCGAACACCGAGCATAAAGGCGATGTAGTCGTGGGTGATGAGCAACTCGTCGCCATCCATCCGGTCGTGGCACATCAACAGCCAACGGGCGAGGCGTTCGTCGATGGAGTGCGTCGCATTCGATAGTGCCGTGAAGGTAGTCTGAATGGCAAGAACTTGCGAATAGCAGGAAAGCAGGTGAGCGAACGAGGGGCTCTCCTCCATCACCTTCATGAAGTCAGCCCGCTTCATTCGGTGCCCATACCCTCCGGTTTGCATGACGATCTCATGGATACTGATGTCAGAGCCAATCAACGCTTGTACCGGTGAGAACCCATCCCGACCAAACATACCAGCTTCAACCTGATTGCCCTCGGGTGAGATGGCAACGATGGAGCCAAGGCCGCAATCCGGGAAGTAGATGTGATCGATAGGCCCATCAGCGGCTGCGATCACGTAGTCCTTCGGCATATCGACCGGGACCAGCTCTCGGCTGAGCTTCGCCAGTTCTTCCGGTGCGATTTCCTTGAGAAGCAAGTTCTGAAATGAATGATGGGTAGCGGACATGGCGCTCTCCGTCCTTATAGGCGGGAGCACGTAGTAACCCTCGGTCGCCGCTGCCTACCTGTTCCGAATAGCGGCAATAACTAAGCATACACCAAACTTCGGTGAATGCACGGACTTTCGCTCGCAGCCTCAAACCGTACGGATGTCCCCGGATTTCAATCCTTGAGGCGGAGGACGGAACGAAAAGGTAGTACGTGGATGATCTGCCCCTTCTCGTCGGTGATCTCGAACTGATCACCATTCACAACCTCGCCATTCCGCACCTTCACCGCCAGGAGTTCGCGAGCCGCTTCCACGGCCTCCTCAAGGGCCGCAGTATGGGACGGAAGCTCCACGCCTTCTGGGTCGAGCTGAAGGTGGTTATGCTTGCGAATATGAAAGAAATATCTCTGCGGCATCGGCTGCTCCACTGAAACAGGGCCGAAACCGCCAAGACGACAACCTGTTCCAGAAGGTGGGTACAGCCGGTCATGGATGGCGACCACCAAATGTTCGGCACAAAATTTGGAGACGGCATCCCGATAAGAAGGCTATCGAATTCCCCCCGGGCGCCCCCTTCAGGAGGCGGGCGGAAGCCTTTCTGGGTGATCCACTGGTAGCTGCCTATAGTAATCCACCTGCGCCTCACGCAAAGCCATCTGGATCAGGTATTGGAGCATCTCTGAGTGTGGGGCCTGCTTTGCCATCTCCAGCGCCTCCTCCAACTTACTCGCCACCCGTTTCACGCCCATCTGCACCAGTCCCCGGAGTTGCACAGTGGTCGCCAACATAGCCTCCGCGTTCTGTGACCACAATCGAGTGACGTATGTGCAATTGCAGAGGATGTGTGGGACGGAAACTGGCAACTCCTTCCGCGAGCGTCCCAGTGGCGCTTGCCTTTCGGCTGAAAATTCAGCAGCAAGCGACATCCCTTCGCCTCACTGGACGAGCGCTTGATGCATTGTGACTCGTGCGCGCAGCCGGGTAGAGCTGATCTTGCACGGCTTGGTCATACTTTTTTCGGCACGATGCCGAATATTCCATTTCTGCAGTTTTGTGGCAGTTCTTGTCCTCAGTCCCACTAGACCTTGGTCATGTGACTCCATCCCTCAAACCTGAGGCATGGGTCACACAAGTGGGTATTGATTTTTGGCACTATCCGTCTCATGATGTCATAGAACCTAATGACACCATCAGAGGCATCATGACATCCGCAATCGTTGGCTATGCGCGAACTTCAACTCTCGATCAGATGGCAGGGCTGGAAGCCCAGCTCCGGCACCTGGAGGCATCTGGCTGTCACCGCATCTTCAAGGAGCAGCTCTCTTCGGTGGACACCAAGCGACCGGAACTGGAACGTGCCCTCGACTACGTGAGGGAGGGCGACACCTTCGTGGTCACGAAACTGGACCGCCTCGCCCGCTCGATCTCCGACCTCGTGAAGATCAAGGATCGGCTACTAGCCAAAGGCGTCACTTTGAAGGTTCTCGACCCAAGCCTGGACACGTCCACGCCTACCGGCAAACTCATGCTTAGCATGCTCGGCTCCATCGCAGAGTTTGAACGGGACATCATGCTTGAGCGGCAGCGGGAAGGCATCGCCAAGGCCAAGGCTGAAGGGAAGTACAAGGGTCGCGCTCCCACGGCTCGTAGGAAGGCCGCTGATGTGCGCACGCTGCGGGCTGAAGGGAAGACTGTGGAGGCGATTGTGAGAGAGCTGGGGGTCAGCCGCTCGAGCGTGTTCAGGGCGCTGAGGGAGGAGAAAGCTGCGGCTTCGTGAGCGAGGGGGCGATAATGTGTTTTCTCAGTCGTCCCTCTCTTGATCGCGTTTGATAATCCTGCGCAACCGACCTTTGTCTATCGAACTGTTGAGAGCGGTGAGGCTTTCCTCTGCGGCATCCAGCAGTGCAAGTCGGTTGTCAGTCTGCCAATGATCCCAGAAAACTCTGGTCATGAAATAAGTGGAAAGAGAATGCCTGAGAAACGGAACGGGAGGTAAGTCTCGAATGGCGGCTAGCAAAGGCGCTTTTTCTTTCGCAGCACTAATCTCGGCCGCCCAGATACGCGCAACCAAATTCTCCATCAAATCTTCGCTTGTAACGCTCGCCACGCTTGTCCGAAGTACCGCTTGCCCCGCGAAATTCCCCAACTGAGCAAAAACCGCCCTTATCGGTAGACCGAGAAGTGAGAACTCGTATGCATCTACCATTAGCTCGATTAGTTCACGGTCTTCAGGCGAGATGGGTTCTTCTGGTGATTTATTGAAAAGATCCCTTGCTGTGCTGTCGCTCTTCAGTTCCCGCTTCAAGTTTTCAAACTGAGCAGCAGGAAATGTCCTTAGCCCCATGTCCAAGAGGGCACTACTTGCAGAGACAACCAGTTGTGCGAGTTCCCGTTTAGGGTCACGCGCCAACTGCTCCGAGCCGGAACCTAGCGACATGGTCGCGATGCCCCAAAGCTTGGCTAACCTTCTTGTAGTTGCGAATTTTTCATCATCGTCTGCACGTTGCCTGACCGCGTCCTGGATTTCCCTCGCATCTGCCTGAACGCGGTTCGCGATGTCGATGATCCGCTGCTTTTCGTGGCTATTGGATCTATCATTGACGACATCATCAACAGCCCGCTGCAGTTGCGTTTCGAGCGCTTTAAAGCGGCCTGGATGGTCTACAAAGACGGGGCGGACATCGTTAGTTAGCAGGACGTGGATATTTGGTTTACTCTGCCTAAATTCCTCTAGCTCACTCCGAAGCTGGCTGATGATCTTGTTCGTTATCGCTTCATTGCGAGCAATCTCACAGTACAACTCGAACGTTGGGAAATCGAAGTCCTCTGACTGAAAGTTGAAATACCGCAGTGCCTCTTCAGGTTCCGCGGCTAGCTCAACAGCGAGAAGATATGAGAGCATAAATGGCAAAGTGATACGCACTTTACCGCCAGAAAAATGCAGGATGCCCTTATCCTGGAAAGCCTTCAAGAATAGCAAGCTGTCGATCTCGAAGTCTCGTTCTAGCGCGAACTCCTCAACCAAGGAGACTAAAGCGGGCCGATCAAATTCCTCCCCTCTAACCTCCATGCGGTAGGCTAGCATTCGCAAGAACTTCTCGCGTGTGGTGCGGCTAAGCACAACTTGATCTTCATCGCCAGCTACTACGAAACTGAGAAATCCTCCTACGGCCAATTGGAGGAGTTCCGATCGCCTGTTGGCCTTCAGCAGTGCGGCTAAGGACTCGCTGCTCAAGCCAGCGAAGTAGCTGGGGTGAGCGTTGAGTTCAAACTTCCGGAACATGTTCTGTAGGCGAAGAGCTACAACGCTTGCCTGCTGGTCCGGATACTGGAAACTTCGCTTGATAAAGTCAGAAAGCTCAGAAAACGAAATCTGACAAAGATCAAAACGCTCAGCGCCGAGAGCTACCTGCAAAGCACTCATGTCGGAGGGGTCAGCATCAGTCCGGTTCAGGACGAGAAAATGAGCCTCCTCGTACTTCTGTTGTTCCGTCCTGAGAAATTCGAGACGAGAACGTGAAGCTAGCGGGAAGTCATGGACAATGAAAACCAAACGCGCGTCATCACGCGCCTCAATGGCATCTACCTGCGCACCTGCCTGTTTGGACAACGTGTTGTGGGGTGGGCGTACATCCTCACCTTTGATCACAACCGGTACAACCGTCTTACCATTGATTTCGATCAAGCTGAGTTCTTGTGCGACAATCCAAGGAAGGCCGTTGTCAGGATAATTTCTCGGGATGGTGACCAGTGAGGTCTTTGTCTTAGCTACGGCTTCAAGAATGTTCTTCTCGTCGTAGCTTTCTGTGGACGGACTAACTGATGCATTTGTGGGAGATACTTTAACGCGTGGAAGCGGCAGTCGATAGCCCTTCGGTTTCCCCTGATACTCGGGAGATAACTGTGTAAGCTGCGTATGCACCTCTTCCCGCAGATTATCCAGAGCGGTTGCGACGAGCTTCTTTTCCGCCTCTTTCTTCGCTTGCTCCGCGTTCACTCCTTGAACCTGCGAGCGCCGATGTCCGAGAAACTTCTGGAACTGAGGATTTTCAAACTGCAGTTTCACGAAACTGACGGCGTTGTCAGCAGCGATACGTCGAGCATTTCCACCTGTCTGAGCTTCGAGTTTTGACTTGTTCTCGTCCGCGTAATCACAAATTCCACGAACAGTTACGACCGGGACCCCGTGCCTCACGGCCTCGGAGAACACTCCTCCGGTCTCGGTTTCGACAGCGAGGAGCTTCCGATCCAGATTGGTCACGTTGCTCTTATAGATCTCGCTCTTGCTAACGGCGGCGCAAACGATACTGCCATCATGGATCTGCGGTATGCCAATGTGTTCATTCTTGGATTGCCGTCCGATGAACTCTCCCGGTATCAGTTCGCGGGATTTGTAGTACCGGTCTAGCTGCCAGTCCTCAAACTTCGACTTTATGTCGCTTCCCAGTGAGACGTACTTCAATGCGAAGGTAAGCAGCGGGTCCGTGTTATAAGGCAGGTTATTGAACTCAATTTTCATTCCTTTTTTAGTGTCGACCACCTTGGAATTTTCCAGAACGTCAAATAACGGGCCGGTGAAGCAGACATCGCCTATACCTGCGTCGCCGCTCAAACCACCTGCGATGCCAACGACAGCAAGCAATCCGACCTCATATCGTTCTAGCATCGCAGAAGCGGCTCGTGTCGCCGCAGCCTTGCCCATCGCATCCTGCAGAACGACGACTGCCGAAATGTTCTCCGTTCCACTATCAACCTCCGCCCAGAAAAGCGAACGGTCCACATGTTCTTCCTTGATAGGAAAAGCGGCTGTCAACCGGTCAAATTCTTCACGAAGCGGAGTGATGAAAACAGTATCAATAAAGGGTTTGCTCAAGCGGCTCTCACGGAGTTCTGGGTTTCGAACGCAGTGTAGCTGTCGTTGAGCACAAGTCTACGTTGAGCGGAAGATAACCACAGTTGTTTCATTTTAGAAAATGGATGTGCCCCGGCTAAGCAGCCAACTTTGAGGAGGAAGCCCCCTTGGGAAAGTCAGGGAATTTTAGCTGTGAAAGGCGGCCGGCGACCTCGACCTCATTGTATTGATTGCCAAGCGCTACAAAAACCGCTACAAAGCATCGATCTGGCGCTCGAAAAAGCTCTTTTGTTTCAACTGTTAAGCGGTGCAACCGTCGACCCCCGTCGTCCGCACCAGGCCCTGCCCCAGCCGATTTGATCTTGAAACCGATACTGCCGATTCCTAACTCGGCAATCGTCAGAATCACCACGACAGGAGGTTCTCATGGCACTCGGTACGTTTGACGCTCCGCTTTTTGCAAAGCGCACCTACTTCATCCAGGAGATCAGCGGCCTGGACGATGCCTTTGATCTGCTTGACGAATGGCCGGCAGACCAGAGGGACCTGGCTTTTGAGGCTGTGGTCAAGTCGGTGCGCGAAGCGGCGTGCGGCAGCCGGCCGGTGACGTTTGCGCGGGAGGACTTCAAGCGGTTCCTGAAGCGCAACAACATGCTCGCCAATGTGGAAGAGGTCCCGGTGCAGATGCGCAACAACCGCGACCGCAACATTGGCGGCCACTGAGCACGCGCCAACACGGCCCTCGACCTGAACGAAAAAAGCGCGGCTCAACGGCCGCGCTTCTGGTATTTCGGGACCAGCTTGACTCAGCCGGCGATCTTGGCCGCAAGGTTTGCGACATGCGCACCCTGGTAGCGGGCGCCTTCGAGTTCGACAGCCGAAGGCTGGCGGGAGCCGTCACCATTGGTGATCGTCGATGCGCCATAAGGCGAGCCACCCTTCACTTCTTCGGTACCCATCTGGCCCTGGAAGGCATAGGGAAGCCCAACGACCGCCATGCCGTGGTGCAGGAAGGTCGGGATGAAGCTCAGGATCGTGGATTCCTGGCCGCCGTGCTGGGTGGCCGTCGAGGTGAATACCGAGCCGACCTTGCCGACCAGCTTGCCTTCGGCCCAGAGCGCACCCGTCTGGTCCCAGAAATTGCGCATTTGCGATGCAACGGTGCCGAAACGTGTGCCGGCGCCGACGATGATCGCGTCATACTGGTCGAGCTCGGTCGGCGATGCGATCGGCGCTTCCTGGTCCACCTTGTAGTAGGAAGCCTTGGCGACATCTTCCGGCACCAGTTCCGGCACACGCTTCACGGTGACCTCGGCCCCTTCTGCCTTGGCGCCCTCTGCGACAGCATAGGCCATCTTCTCGATGTGTCCGTACGCGGAATAGTAAAGTACCAATACCTTCGCCATGATCTTCTCCAGATGATCGTCGTGATCTCGATTGGCCGGAATGGCCCGTCGCTACAAGAACTATCCCATCCGCACGGTTTGCAAAGCCCCGGCTCCTAAAACGCACTGTTCAATGAACGGAGACGACATGGCTCTTGCGTCCAGTGATCGGAAACAACCATGGTGGTGATTTCCTCTTCTTAAAGCGCACGTTTGCGCTTACCACTGGGTGATCCAGGAGACATGACCATGCCCGAACAGACTGAGACCACCATTGTTACCGCCGCCATGCTCGCGATCGGCGACGAGCTTTTGTCGGGACGCACGAAAGACAAGAATATCGGCCACCTCGCCGACCTCCTGACGCTGTCCGGGATTGATGTGAAGGAAGTGCGCATCGTCGCCGATGAGGAAGACGCGATCGTCGAGGCGCTGAATGCGCTGCGCAGCCGCTACGACTATGTCTTCACCTCCGGCGGCATCGGCCCGACGCATGACGATATCACCGCCGACGCGGTCTCGAAGGCCTTCGGCGTGCCCTGCATCCATGACCCGGAGGCAATGAGGCTGCTTGGCGAGACGTACAAGCGCCGCGAGATGGAGTTCACCGAGGCGCGCCAGCGCATGGCCCGCATGCCGCAAGGGGCCAGGCACATCCCCAATCCCGTCTCGACTGCACCCGGCTTCATCATCGGCAATGTTTATGTCATGGCAGGCGTGCCGCAGGTTTTCCAGGCGATGGTCGACAACGTCCTGCCGCTGTTGCGCTCCGGCTCGAAGATGATGTCGCGCGCCATCGCCTGCCCTTATGGCGAAGGCGATATCGGCACGCTCTTGTCCGCGGTCCAGAAGGCGCATCCGCAAACGAGCATCGGCTCCTATCCGAAGTTCGATGGCCAGCGCTTCTCGACCGAACTCGCCATCCGGGCCCGCGATGGCGCCGCACTCGACGCCGCCGCTGATGCCGTGGCGGAGATGATCAAGGGCATCGACAAGTCGCGCACGCCGACCAATCCGACAGCAGACGCTTGATTGCAGGGAACAAAGGAGACAAGCTTTGCACGGAGGCGTGAAGCGGTGCTGAGGAGGTCACCGCTTGACGAGGATCAAGGCGATACACAGGTACACATCTGAGACTGGCGACAGATCATGGGCACCAGGTATGAGGAGATAACGCCATGGCCTACAAGACCATTCTTGCCGTTCTGGACACCCCGCAGAACGCGCGGCAGATCAGCGACTTCAGCATCTCGCTTGCCCGCCACTTCTCCGCTCACCTGATCGGCGTTCATGCCGAAACGCTGGCCGCCGTGCCCCTGATTGCGCCGATGGAGATCCCGGATCCCGCTGCGGTCCAGGTGCTCCAGGAAGCCGCGGAAAAGGAAAGCGCGGAAGTGCAGCGCATCTTCGGCGAGCAGGCAGCGTCTGCCGGCGTCTCGACCGAATGCCGCAGCTTCATCTCATCTGCCGGTTTCGGTTCCAACTCGGTGATGGAAACGGCGCGCAGCGTCGACCTCATCGTCGCCAGCCAAAGCGATCCCGGCCATGCCGACCATCGGGCGGATCTCGAAACCTTCCTGTTTGAAAGCGGCCGCCCGATGCTGCTCATCCCCTACAAGCTGAAGGTGCCGCAGCCGATCAAGCGGGTGCTCGTCGCCTGGAATGGATCGCGCGAAGCGGCACGCGCCACATTCGACGCGATGCCCTTCCTCAAGGCGGCCGAGACGGTGGAACTGCTCACCATCGATCCGCCGGAACGCGGACGCCAGGCGCTCGAGCCCGCCGGCACCCAGATTGCTGCCACCTTGCGGCGTCACGGCATCCAGGCAACGCTCACCACCCATACCAGCGGCGGCGAGGCTCCGGCGGCGGTCATCGAGAAGCGGCTTGCCGACAACAGCATCGACCTTCTCGTCATGGGCGGCTATGGCCATTCCCGCTGGTGGGAGATGCTGTTTGGCGGCGCCACCCGCAGCCTTCTTGACTCGATGTCGGCTTTGACACTGCTTTCGCGCTGACACATCCTTGCGCCAAGGGCCGTGTTGCCGCTATGAGCGAAAGCCAACAATCTGCTTTCGCTCATGGTGGCCCCGCTCATGTCTCTTCCCGAAAAAGCCTTTCCCGTTTCCTGGGATCAATTTCACCGCGATGCACGCGCGCTGGCCTGGCGCCTTGCTGGCATGGGCCGTGATTTCCGGGCGATCGTCTGCATCACCCGCGGCGGGCTCGTACCAGCCGCCATCATCTCGCGCGAACTCAACATCCGCCTCATCGAGACGGTCTGCGTCGCCTCCTACCATGACTATGTCAACCAGGGCGAAATGAACCTCCTGAAGGGCATCGCCCCGGAACTCACCACCGATGGCGGCGAAGGCGTGCTGGTGGTGGACGACCTCACCGACACCGGCAAGACTGCGTCGGAAGTTCGCTCCATGTTGCCGAAGGCACATTTCGCGTGCGTCTACGCCAAGCCAAAGGGCGTGCCGACCGTCGACACCTTCATCACCGAAGTGAGCCAGGATACCTGGATCTATTTCCCCTGGGACATGGGCTTCACCTACCAGGAGCCGATCGCCAAGACCCCCAAGGCCTGATTCTCTCACGGTATTTGTCTGTCAACCGTTTTCATGAGCCCGCCGCACCCTCGTGTGGCGGGTTTATCTTTGGGCGCTAGATGCTTTTTCGCCACATGTGCCAATCCGCTACACGCAAAGCCTTGTGAATCGGGCGAAGCCGGCCCCGCGAGGCGTCGAAACCGTCACTTCCGATGCGCAACAAGACGTTTGTGGACAAGGGGCGCAACTGCAGCCGCTGCCTGCAACCTTTTGAGAATCAACGAGGTTTTTTCTTCCCCGTTATCCACAGGCACCAGCCACAATATCTTGTGGTTATGAATCCGTAAGGATCTACGCCTTGACGAATCCGAGTGGCCGGAACACATTGCTTTTCATGTTGCGGCGGCGACTGGACCGGAGCTAACGAGGCCGGTTCTTTTTCGAGTTGGACGGGAAAATGCGCATGGCGATCAGCCTCGAGCGGCTGTTCGGCAAACGGTTTCCCGTGTCTTCACGATTTGGTGGCGCAACAGTGCTGGCACTGGTGGAAATATCCTGTTAACACTATATTTAGTGCTTGCAGCCACGATCCAACACAACATACAGTTTGTGCATCCAAGATGATTCTGGATGATGGAGTTTGACCCGGCTGCCCATGATGGAGAGCAGCCGGCGCGGATAGGTGCGCCCGGCGTGGCGCCAACTGACGAGGATAAGGCAATGCGCATCGAACGTCGTTTTACCAAGCCGGAAACCGGCGCCTATGGCGGGATTGAGTTCCGCAAGGCCGTCAGCGAAATCCGTAATCCCGATGGCTCCATCGTCTTCAGGCTCGCGGACATCGACGTGCCGGCGCAGTTCAGCCAGGTCGCGACCGATGTTCTGGCGCAGAAGTATTTCCGCAAGGCCGGCGTTCCGAAGATCCTGAAGAAGGTCGAGGAAAACGACGTTCCGTCCTTCCTGTGGCGCTCGGTTGCCGACGAGAAGGCGCTTGCCGAACTGCCGGAAGGTGAACGCTACGGTTCTGAAACCGATGCGCGCCAGGTTTTCGATCGCCTTGCCGGCACCTGGACCTACTGGGGCTGGAAGGGCAAGTATTTCTCCTCCGAGGACGATGCGCGCGCCTTCCGCGACGAACTTGCCTATATGCTCGCCACCCAGCGCGTCGCGCCGAACAGCCCGCAGTGGTTCAACACGGGCATGCACTGGGCCTATGGCATCGATGGCCCCGGCCAAGGCCACTTCTATGTCGACCCCTTCACCGGCAAGCTGACGAAGTCGAAGTCGGCTTACGAACATCCGCAGCCGCACGCCTGCTTCATCCAGTCCGTCGAGGACGACCTCGTCAACGAAGGCGGCATCATGGACCTGTGGGTGCGTGAAGCGCGCCTCTTCAAGTATGGCTCCGGCACCGGCTCCAACTTCTCCCACCTGCGCGGCGAAGGCGAACGCTTGTCGGGCGGTGGCCGCTCGTCGGGCCTGATGTCCTTCCTCAAGATCGGCGACCGTGCCGCGGGCGCCATCAAGTCCGGCGGCACCACGCGCCGTGCCGCCAAGATGGTGGTTGTCGATATCGACCATCCGGATATCGAGGAATACATCAACTGGAAGGTTCGCGAGGAACAGAAGGTTGCCGCCCTCGTCACCGGCTCCAAGATCGTCGCCAAGCACCTGAAGGCGATCATGAAGGCCTGCGTCAACTGCGAGGCCGATGGCGACGATTGCTTCGACCCGAACAAGAACCCTGCCCTGAAGCGCGAGATCAAGGCCGCCAAGAAGGACATGGTTCCGGAAAACTATGTCGGCCGCGTCATCCAGTTCGCACGCCAGGGCTACAAGGACCTCGAGTTCAAGACCTATGACACCGACTGGGATTCGGAAGCCTACCTCACCGTCTCCGGCCAGAACTCCAACAACTCCGTTTCGCTGAAGGACGACTTCCTGCGCGCCGTCGAGAACGATGGCGAATGGAACCTCACCGCCCGCAAGGACGGCAAGGTCATGAAGACGCTGAAGGCCCGCGATCTCTGGGAGCAGATCTCCTACGCCGCCTGGGCGTCGGCGGATCCCGGCATCCACTTCAACACCACGATGAACGACTGGCACACCTCGCCGGCCGGTGGTCCGATCCGCGGCTCCAACCCGTGCTCGGAATACATGTTCCTCGACGACACGGCCTGCAACCTTGCCTCCATGAACCTCCTGCAGTTCAAGGACAAGGCAACCGGCCGCATCAACATCGCCGACTACGAACACGCCACGCGCCTGTGGACCATTGTGCTCGAAATCTCGGTGATGATGGCGCAGTTCCCGTCGAAGCGTATTGCCGAACTCTCTTACGAATACCGCACCCTCGGCCTCGGTTATGCCAATATCGGCGGCCTGCTGATGTCCTCCGGCATCCCGTATGACTCGCCTGAAGGCCGTGCGATCGCCGGTTCGCTCACCGCCATCATGACCGGCATTTCCTACGCCACCTCGGCGGAAATGGCCTCCGAGCTCGGCCCCTTCCCGCAGTTCGCGCCGAACCGCGAAAGCATGCTGCGCGTCATCCGCAACCATCGCCGCGCCGCTTACGGCGAAACCTCCGGTTACGAGTCGCTGTCGGTCAATCCGGTGCCGCTCAACCACGCCGAAAACCCGGATCAGGATCTGGCAGCCCATGCCAAGGCCGCCTGGGACAAGGCGCTGGAGCTTGGTGAAAAGCACGGCTACCGCAACGCCCAGGTTTCCGTCATCGCGCCGACCGGCACGATTGGCCTCGTCATGGACTGCGACACCACCGGCATCGAGCCTGACTTCGCGCTCGTGAAGTTCAAGAAGCTCGCCGGCGGCGGCTACTTCAAGATCATCAACGGCGCGGTTCCGGCAGCGCTTCGCACACTCGGCTACACCGAAAGCCAGATCGCCGAGATCGAGGCCTATGCGGTTGGCCACGGCAACATCAACCAGGCGCCCGGCATCAACCCCGGTTCGCTGAAGGCCAAGGGCTTCACCGACGAGAAGATCGCCGCGATCAACGGCGCCACCAAGGCCGCCTTCGACATCAAGTTCGTCTTCAACCAGTGGACGCTCGGCGCCGACTTCCTGAAGAACACGCTTGGCGTCACCGACGAGCAGCTCTCGGACATGAGCTTCAACCTGCTCGAGCACATCGGCTTCTCCAGGAAGGACATCGAAGCGGCCAACATCCATGTCTGCGGTGCGATGACGCTGGAAGGCGCGCCCTTCCTCAAGCCCGAGCACCTGCCGGTCTTCGATTGCGCCAACCCCTGCGGCAAGATCGGCAAGCGTTACCTGTCGGTCGAGAGCCACATCCGCATGATGGCGGCTGCCCAACCGTTCATCTCGGGTGCGATCTCCAAGACGATCAACATGCCGAACGACGCGACCGTGGAAGATTGCGGTGCAGCCTACATGCTGTCCTGGAAGCTCGCGCTGAAGGCAAACGCCCTTTACCGCGATGGCTCCAAGCTGTCCCAGCCGCTCAACGCCTCGTTGATCGACGAGGACGATGCGGAAGAGGCTGTCGAGGAACTGATGCAGCAGCCGATCGCTGCCCAGGCCGTGCAGATCACCGAAAAGATCGTCGAGCGGGTCGTTGAACGCGTCACCCGCGAACGCGAAAAGCTGCCGAACCGCCGCCAGGGTTACACCCAGAAGGCCAATGTCGGTGGCCACAAGGTGTATCTGCGCACCGGTGAATTCGGCGACGGCCGCCTCGGCGAGATCTTCATCGACATGCACAAGGAAGGGGCTGCCTTCCGCGCGATGATGAACAACTTCGCCATCGCCATCTCGCTCGGTCTCCAGTACGGCGTGCCGCTGGAAGAATATGTGGAGGCCTTCACCTTCACCAAGTTCGAGCCGGCCGGCATCGTCACCGGAAACGACGCGATCAAGAACGCCACCTCGATCCTCGACTACGTGTTCCGCGAACTCGCCGTGTCCTATCTCGGCCGCCACGATCTGGCGCATGTCGATACGTCGGACTTCTCCAACACCGCACTGGGCAAGGGGATTTCGGAAGGCAAGACCAACCTGATCTCCACCGGCTGGACCCGCGGCTACAAGCCGACGCTCGTCTCCAACAATGGCGGCGACCGGCTGACCGGCAGCGAGCCGAAGGGTGCTGCAACCGCCGCCCCTGCCCGCGCATCGGCCAACGTCACCTCGTTTGCAGGCTCCGCGGCCCGCAAGCTGGAACCGACGACTGCCGTCTCGACCTCGGAAATCGTCGCCTTCAAGCGCGATTACGAGGAGCGCGCCAAGGAACTGGCCGAAGAGATCGCCGATGAGGCGAGCGACGTGGATGCCAACCTCGCGCCGGAAAGCGCCCAGGCTGCCACCGCCCTCTTCTCCGACAAGGCCGAGGCCGATGCCGCCGCTGCCAAGACGGAAGCCAAGAAGGTGGAAAACGAACGCCGCATGCGCTCGATCGCGCAGGGCTACACGGGCAACATGTGCTCCGAGTGCCAGAACTTCACCATGGTGCGCAACGGCACCTGCGAGAAGTGCGACACCTGCGGCGCAACGAGCGGGTGCTCTTGAGGAGCAACTCGGAGTCCCGGATATGAACGACCAGAAAGCCCAGGGTCTGTTACCCTGGGCTTTTTGTGTCTCTAGAGAACCAATCGAGGGCAGAAGCCTACATTTGGCGACCCTAGAAACACCAAAGCCGAGACCTGGCAGTCTCGGCTTTGGATACCACGAACAAGCTGTCGCTCTCGTGGGGCAAAGAGAAGCTCTCCACCCTGTAGCAAGGTCACTGTACGGAGAGTCTTTCTCGGTGTCGAGTTGGGCGAGGTGTTTATCCGAAGCGCAACAATGTGCGCAGAAAGAATATGCCGTATGACATCGACCAAGATCATCACCATTGCAAAACTGGTGGAGTATGCATTCGCGTCTCCTCAGCGACGTGCCTCAATAATTGAGAACGCGTTGACGCCGCCAGTCTTCATCCTTGACACCAAATATCCTGAAATCGAGAAGGCTGCCTGCCACTTTTTAGCTTCGCATTGCAGCAGCGACGCTCGCCTCGTAGAGCTTGATGAGCAGTTCAAGAGGCAAGAAGTTCACACGAACCACCAAGAGGATCGGATTCTCAACGCACACGATGCCATCGCTCACACACGAGAAATGAGATGGCCCACGGAGGCTGAACTTCTACTGGCTCCGAATCTTCCGAAGGATTTCGAGATTGGGGGTATCTCTGTTCGCGTCAAGCCAAATGTCGTGGCAGTTCAAGCCAAGAAAGGCTTCAAAGAGCGATCAATAGGTGTTGTGAAACCGTACTATAGCAGATCCTTCCCTCTGCACTCCGGGACAGACGCTGAACGTGGCGTGTTATTCGCCACAGCTATTCACTGGTATGTGGAACAACAGCTTGACCATCTAGGCGCGGCGGATCCTGGCATATGCTCTGTAGGTGATGTGTTTTCGCGAAGGGTTCACTTTGGCGCACCACGCTTCACTCAGCGAAGAAAGCAACTTACATCGATCGCCCAAGAGATCGCGGATCGGTGGGAACCAATTCGTTTGAGGAAGCTCAGCATATTGGAGAAAGTGGCAACTCGACGCAGTTGACAATAAGCTGGAGCGTGGCCCCCAGTTCCGCCACTCTCCAGGCCCCTCTCTGGGCGAACTATCCTCTCCCCTGGCGGGAGAGGATCCGGAGTGATGGCCGAAGGTCGGAAATCAATGAAGTTGATTTCAACGAACGGAGGCCTGAGCGCGTCCCGCGCGAAGGCGTGAGCCCCCAAGAGGCAAAGCCTATCGGCGAGGTGAGCTTGGTGAGGGTGGCCTGAGACCCAACTTCCCTCCAGTTTTCGAGAGAGTCTGGGTTTTCAATCTGGCCTCATGCGGCCTGTTTTTCCATAGCCATTTTCATTGCGAATTCGCTGGGGGTGATATTGCCCAGCGACGAGTGCGGTCTGTTCCTGTTGTAATCCTCCTTCCATGCAGTGATGGCGGCGCGGGCCTGGGTGAGCGACGAGAACAGCGTCTCATTCAGGCACTCGTCACGGAAGCTGCCGTTGAAGCTTTCGACGAAGCCGTTCTGCATCGGCTTGCCGGGGGCGATGTAGTGCCAGTCGACCTTGGTCTCCTGGCACCATTTGAGGATGGCCATGCTGGTCATCTCCGTGCCGTTGTCCGAGACGATCGTCCTCGGTCTTCCGCGTCTGGCGATGAGACTATCCAGTTCCCGAGCCAGCCTTGCGCCAGACAGCGATGTGTCTGCCACCAGGCACAGGCATTCACGGCTGAAGTCGTCGACGACCGCCAGCACCCGAAACCGGCGACCGTCGGTGAAGGCATCGCTGACAAAGTCCAGGCTCCAGCGCTCATTGGGGCGTAAGGGCAGAGCCAGAGGCCGCCTTGTCCCCAAGGCCCGTTTTCGGCCGCCACGCTTGCGCACCGTCAGCTTCTCCTCCCGGTAGAGACGCCGAAGCTTCTTCAGGTTCATGACGATCCCCTGCCGGCCCAGCATGACGTGGATACGGCGATAACCGAAGCGGCGTCGCTCAGATGCCACCTTCTTCATCGCCTCACGAATGACCGCATCGTCAGGCCGCACGCTGCGATACCGCATGCTCGAACGATCAACCGACAGAACCTCGCACGCCCGACGCTGGCTCACCCCGTGCTGCACACAGACATGAGCCACCGCATCCCGCTTCACATCGGGCGTCACCATTTTTTTGCAGCGACATCCTTAAGGATCGCATTGTCCAGCATGGCCTCGGCGAGCAGCTTCTTCAGTTTGGCATTCTCGTCCTCAAGCGCTTTCAGCTTGCGCGCATCCGACACGTCCATGCCGCCGTACTTCGCCTTGTATTTGTAGAAGGTCGCATCCGAGATGCCGTGCTTGCGGCAGACATCAACTGTCTTCGCGCCCGCCTCCTGCTCCTTCAATATCCCGATGATCTGTTCTTCCGTGAACCGTGAACGCTTCATCCGTCCGTCTCCTAGCTGTGACGGACTCTACCAAATTCTGGAGGAAGTTCAGGGGCTCAGGTCAAGGGGGTAATGCACTCAATCCGCGCCCGTGGAAAATTTCGCACCCCACCTTCAACAACCTCAATCACTTAGCCCAAAAACCACCCTCGATTTTCCACGCCCCCAGAACCCGCTCCTACAATGGCCTCGTTCCGCATCGGATACGCTGGCAGGCGTGCCAGCCATGCGGGGCCGGCGCCGGGGGTGAAGGGAGGACGTGAACCTTCATCATCGGGGTTCGCGGAAAATGGTCTCCCTCCGGCGAGACGGGGGAAGCAGGCGGGAACGGACCACCCACTGCTTCTGATGCCCGAAAGAGCGCGTCGGACGTGCCTGTGCGGCACACATGGGGGTCAGAGAGGATGGTGTCGCCGGACCCCTGGGTCCGACGGGATGCCTGGGGCGAAAAACCCAAGGCGCCCGGCAACCGGCGGAAAACACCGTCCTTCAAGATCCTCGCAGAGAGACCCAAGTCGCGGGCAAAAACCGCCGAACGGGGCGCTGAAAGGTGTCACATAAACTAAAACTTACGAGGCAGCTTTCAGCGCCCCGTCCGAAACAAAACTTTGAGGATCGCCAAGGGAGGACTCCGTCCATTCCCCGCCACCACCGGATACCACCCAAGGGTTCACACCATCGGCTCCGCCCTCGCCGGCCCAGGTCGCATCCGCGTCGTCAGCACCAGCGCGGCCGCTAGCACCGCAATGACGAAGCTTGAGCGGTAAAGCATAGGCGGCAGGTCGACGAGGAAAGGCAGGACCAGCATCACGACGGCAAAGCCGGCATCGAGCGCCAGATGCGCCGGCATCGACAGGTAGGATTTCCAGCCAAGCTCATAATCGGTGAACAGGGAGTAGAGGATGCCGAAGCAACCCAGGATCACGAAGGCGGCAAACCCCGCCCCTTGCGCCCCGGCGACAAAGGCCATGATGATCATGCCGAGGCATACGAGATAATCGGCGATGCCGTGGACGGATGTCGGAATGAAGCGCACGTCTCGTCTCCTTGTTGAGGAGCAAAAACCGGCGGGCGCGGGTGAAGTTCCGAAGTGGCGGCGATACACGCAGAACGCGCCACAACACCAACCAGCGCGTGCACGCGGTTCGTGGCAGACGCGACCGGTTGCGCGTAGCGTCCTCCTGCCGAACCAAGGAGGATGGCATGGCGTACAGAAAACGGAAGGGAAAAGACACTTGGCACTGGTGCAGCAATTGCAACAATTGGCCAACAAGCGATTACGAGGAGAAGCCTTCGAAACCCGCCGGGGGCGAGTTGTGCAATGAATGCCTCGCCAAGGACAAGGCAGGCACTTGCAGGAAGTAGCAGGGCCGCAATAAGAAAATGGGGAGGCAGTGCCTCCCCATCATTCAGACTAGAACTTGTAGTTCACGCCAGCCTTGAGCGTCTGGTCGCGAACGTCAGTGCGCGAGGCGACGCCACCCGTCGTGCTGCGCACGTCGTTGGTCATGGTGTAGTTGTATTCAAAGCGAGCCGAGAGGTTGTCGGAAAGCTTCTGCTCGACGCCCGCGCCGAGGATCCAGCCCGGCTTCCAGCCGTCCGGGCCGTTCGTGCCGTTGTGATCCTTGAAGCTCGTCAGAGCAACACCGGCCGTGCCGTAAACAAGCGTTTCGTTGAAGCCGACGCCCGCCTTTGCCTTGGCGGCAACGCGGCCCTGCTCCTTGATGTTGCCGTTCGGAACGCGGCTCTTGACGTTGCCAAGGTGGCTCGCCTCGATTTCGGCACCGATGACGCCGCTGTCGAGGTCGACATTGTAGCCGCCGTGCACGCCGACAACCAGGCCCTTGTCGCCGTCAAACGGGTTCAGCTTGCGCGAAGCCATGCCGAGATCGCCACCGACATAGGCGCCACCCCAACCGGAGCTCGGGCCGGTGATCGCGTCGTTTGCCATCGGCGGCTCGGAATAGTTGGTCAGGTCTGCAGCCGAGAGGGGGGTAGCGAAAAATGCGGCGACGATTGCCAGCGCGAAGGGCGTCTTCATCATGGTCATGCTTTACTCCATACAAAGCCCGCGTCGAAACAAGGACGGAGGCGGTTCTTTTCATTCACGGTCCGCAGTCGTCGCGACTCCCCACGTCAGCCCTTCGGGTCATGTCGCCTGCGTCTTGCGAACCATTTTCACGAATCTCTAAAGAGTCCCTTAACCGAACCGCCCTCGCCCGCCGGCCTTCGATCAACAATTTGTAACCCTTGCAAAAACGCAAAAACACGCGGCTCGTCACCGCGTGTTTTCATCAAGAATGGACCGGAATTCTTACTGCAGGATACGCGGCGCCGGCTGCATGCCGGGCTGGGTTCCGGCAGCGACGGCCAGTTCATCGCCGTCGAGGCCAGTCGCCACCACCGAGACGCGGAACTTGCCGTCGAGGTTGCGGTCGAAGATCGCGCCCACCACGATGTCGGCCTCGTCCATGACCTCGTCACGGATACGGCTTGCGGCTTCGTCGACCTCGAACAGCGTCATGTCGGAGCCGCCGGAGATGGAGATCAGCACGCCCTTGGCGCCCTTCATCGAAATGTCGTCGAGCAGCGGGTTGGCAATCGCCGCTTCGGCGGCCGTCAGCGCGCGGCCGTCGCCGGAGGCTTCGCCGGTGCCCATCATCGCGCGGCCCATGCCCTTCATCACCGACTTCACGTCGGCGAAGTCGAGGTTGATCAGGCCTTCCTTGACGATGAGATCGGTGATGCAGCCAACGCCGGAGAACAGCACCTTGTCGGCGGTCATGAAGGCATCGGCAAAGGTCGTCTTGGCGTCAGCAATGCGGAACAGGTTCTGGTTCGGAATGACGATGACGGTGTCGGCCGCACGACGCAGTTCCTCGATCCCGGCTTCGGCCGTCTTCATGCGGCGGTTGCCTTCGAAGGTAAACGGCTTGGTCACGACGCCCACTGTCAGGATGCCAGCATTGCGGGCCGCCTGGGCGATGATCGGCGCGGCACCGGTGCCCGTGCCGCCGCCCATGCCGGCCGTCACGAAACACATATGCGAGCCGGAGAGATGATCCATGATCTCGTCGATCGATTCTTCGGCAGCGGCGCGGCCGATTTCCGGCAGCGAGCCGGCGCCGAGCCCTTCGGTCACATGCGCACCGAGCTGGATGCGGCGCGATGCCTTCGAGGTGGCAAGCACCTGCGCGTCGGTATTGGCCGCGATGAAATCGACGCCGGCCAGTTCCTCGGCGATCATGTTGTTGATGGCGTTGCCGCCGCCACCGCCGACACCGATCACGGTGATCTTCGGCCGCATCTCGGTAATCTGGAATTTCTTGCCGTCCGTCATCGTCATCTCCTTGGGCATCGGCGCAAGCCGGCGGGCGACTTCCCCGCCACCCGAATCAGCGGTATTTTAGCTGTGCAACTAGGCAGAGGCTGGGCGAAAGAACAAGAGCAGCATCAAGGGAGGCCCGAAAGCGAAATTTTCCACAGCTTGGCGGGAACTTCCGCGAGGCAGCGCTATTCTAAAGATTCGATCACAAAAAGAAGAGAGGAGCATAGCGTACCATGCCTACGTTCGCCGCACGCGCGTCTGTCCCTTCCCCGGAAGAACATATCCTCACTGCCCAGGAAGCCCTCGAGCCACTTTTCCTGGCTTTGGAAGAAGAAGCCGAGGTCAAGATGATCGCCGCTGCGGTCAAGGCCGGTTGGCGGGTCGAGGACGCTGTCTCCGCCATCGATGAGTTGAGGCGCACCGAACTGCTTCCCCGTAACCGGCGGCACTGATCTCCGCTCAATCCAGATGATTCTCAAAAGCATCCCGGGGCGCATCCACGCCTCGGGCTATTGCTGTGTCATGCGTTGGAAAGCAGCCGCTTTGCCGCTGGCAACCGAACAAGAAAAATCCCGCCTGGGGAGCCGGCGGGATGTTGAAGTGGAGGTCAAAAATTTATGGTTGTTGAGGCAACCGCAGGGGACGAAGATCGCCTCGTTTGGCATGGCCTTGTGTTGCCATGCATGTCTGTTTTCATGGACTTAACCCGCAACTTGGCAATCGGTTCCACATTTCGTTAACGGCGGATCGTTAAGGTTGACGGACTTTTATCCTGGCGGCATGAGGCAGGCATGGCCACCCCGAATTTCCGGTTCACACATTACGATCTGAAGGCCCAGCGCGCTGGTACGGTGGTCGAGGTGACCCTGAACGGCGTGAACAACGTCCGCCTGATGACCGCTGGCAATTTCCAGCGTTTTACCGAGCGCCTCGATTTCAAATATATCGGCGGCGTGGCGCGTCGCTCACCTGTCCGGCTCGTCATTCCCGACAGCGGCCACTGGCACGTCATCATCGACATGGAAGGCCATCACGGACTGGCGGAGTCCTCGCTCAAGATCATGGCCGTTCCCGCCAACGCCGGGCAGAAACAGGCTTCTTAAGCTCCAGCCTCAGAGGTTATCCGCCGTTTCGCTCCTTGCGAAGCTTCGCCCACCAGTCCAGCCGCTTGCGGATCTCACGCTCGAAACCACGCTCCGGCGGATCGTAAAACACCTGCCGCCCCATCTTCTCCGGAAAATAATCCTGTCCGGAGAAAGCGTCGGGTTCATCATGGTCGTAGCGATAACCATCGCCGTAGCCCTCGCCCTTCATCAGCTTCGTCGGCGCATTCAGGATATGCTTCGGTGGCAGCAGCGAGCCGTTTTCCTTCGCCGCCCGCGTCGCCGCCTTGAAGGCTGTGTAGACCGCGTTGGATTTCGGCGCGCTCGCCAGGTAGACACAAGCCTGCGCCAGGGCCAGTTCGCCTTCCGGCGAACCGAGATAATCATAGGCGTCCTTGGCAGCATTGCAGATCACCAGCGCCTGCGGATCGGCAAGTCCGATGTCCTCCACCGCCATCCGGACCAGCCGACGCCCGAGATAAAGTGGATCCTCGCCGGCGTCGAACATGCGTGCCAGATAATAGAGCGCGGCATCCGGATCGGAACCGCGAACCGATTTGTGAAGCGCCGAAATGAGGTTGTAGTGCCCGTCCTGCGCCTTGTCATAGACCGGGGCGCGACGCTGGACGATCTCCGTCAGCGCTGCTGTGTCAAACACCTCGTCGGGTCGGGCCGCCCGCCAGACTTCCTCTGCCAGCGTCAGCACGGCGCGGCCATCGCCATCGGCCATACGGACCAAGGCTTCCCTGGCGCCCTCGTCGAGCGGCAGCGGCCTTTTCTCGACTTCCTCGGCACGGCCAAGAAGCTCGCGCAAGCTGTCTTCATCATGCGAGCGGAAGGTCAGAACCCGGGCCCGCGACAGAAGAGCGGCATTGAGCTCGAAAGAGGGATTTTCCGTCGTGGCACCGATGAGGATGACGGTGCCGTCCTCCATGACGGGCAGGAAGCTGTCCTGCTGGGCGCGGTTGAAGCGATGGATCTCGTCAACGAAGAGCAGCGTCTGGCGCCCGTCCATGCGGCGCAGGCGTGCCGCCTCGAACACCTTCTTCAGGTCCGCCACGCCGGAAAAGATCGCCGAGATCTGCTCGAAGGCGAGCCCCGCCTCTCCAGACAGGAGCCGCGCGACAGTGGTCTTGCCCGTGCCGGGCGGGCCCCAGAAGATCATCGACCCCAGCGAGCCGGAAGCGATCATCCGCCGCAGCACGCCGTCTTCGCCCGTCAGGTGCGCCTGTCCGGCCACTTCCCCCAATGTCTTCGGGCGAAGGCGGTCGGCCAGAGGCCGCCGGTTGGCCACCTCGTCCGGCACCTTCGGCGCGAAGAGATCACCACTCATCGGAAGAACTGCCGGATCCGCTGGCCATCTCGCTCGATCTCGACCCGCCAGAAGCCGGGATTGTCGTCGAGCATGGCTTCCAGCGCCTTGGTGGAGGTCACGGTCGTGCCGTTGAGCGAGATGACGATGTCCTTCGGCTGGAAGCCATAGCGTGCAGCAGGCGAACCGCGCACGACATCGGTGACAACAACGCCTGCCTTTTCAGCCGGGATACGCATCTCGGTGGCGAGCTTCGGCGAGAGGTTTGCCACGCGCAGCCCGGCAAACGGGTTTCGGCCCTCCAGGAGCCGTTCTTCGCGCGGCACCGTTTCCGGCGCGGTGTTGAGCGCAAGGTTCACCTGCCGCTGGCCGGCGCCGGTCTGGACAGTCAGCGTCGCCTGCTTGCCAAGGCCGGCGGTTGTCAGACGGTACCCCAAGGCATCCGGATGCTCGACCGAGATGCCATTGACGGCAGTGATGACCTCGCCAGGCTTCAACCCGGCGCGGTCTGCCGGACCGCCTTCGACGACGCGAACGACCAGCGCACCGCGCGCTGCTTTGAGGCCCAACGCTTCGGCGACATCGGAGGTGACCGCATCAAACGTCGCGCCAACGAACGGGCGCTCGAAGGTCGTCTTGCCTTCGGCAGCGGCGGCCAGGAAAACCTTTACCAGGTTGGATGGGATGGCAAAGCCGATGCCGTTCGAACCACCTCCGCGCGAGAAGATCGCCGTGTTGATGCCGAGCAGTTCGCCATTCATGTTCATCAGCGCGCCGCCGGAGTTACCCGGGTTGATCGAGGCATCCGTCTGGATGAAGAAGCCGAAGTCGCCGGAGCGCACCTGGTTGCGCGCGAGCGCCGACACGATGCCGCTCGTCACCGTCTGGCCGACACCAAACGGGTTGCCGATCGCCAGCACCAGGTCACCCACTTCCGTGCGGTCAGAATCGCCCAGCGGCATGATGGGGAACCGCTCCTTCGACTTGATGCGCAGCACTGCCAAGTCCAGGCTCTCGTCCTTCAACAGAATCTCACAGGGAAATTCGCGGCCGTCGGCGAGCGCGATCTTGATGTCGTCGGCGCCTTCAATGACGTGGTTGTTGGTGACAACCATCCCTTCGGCAAGGATGACGCCGGAACCGAGCGAGGACTGCTTCTCGGAGCGGTTTGGCATCCGCTGGCCGAAGAACTGCTCGAAGAAGGGATCGCCAGCGAAGGGGTTCATGCGCCGCACGATGCGCTCGGCATAAACGTTGACCACAGCACCGGCTGCCTGCTTCACCAGCGGCGCGAAGGAAAGCTGCATCTCCTGGCGGCTTTGCGGCACCGCCCGCTGCTCCTGGGCCAGCACGTTGACGGGCATGGCTACCAGGAGGGCAAGAAGACCGATCGACACGCGGCGCGGCATGTTCAGCATATTATTCCTCTCAAGCGTCAGAAAGTCCGGTCGATTTGTAGCGCGGCAGGTTGAAAAAGAAAGGCGTCAGAATCGCGGTTGCACAGGCGATGTCGAGACCCGTTCCCCCATATAAAGCCTCTAGGATGGCAGCGCCAATGGCAACCGCCGGCCGCCCTTGCCTTGCCATCCGGCGCGGCTGCCTCATCTTTCCAGGCACGCGGTGCTGGAGATGACGGATGCTCCAGAGCCGGATGCAGAAGGAGTTTACGCCATGAGATCAATCGTCACAGCTCTTGCATTTATCGGCCTTGCGGCCGTGCCCCTGCCGCAGATGGCGTCTGCCGCGAGCTTCGATTGCGAGCGAGCCGACCTGGCGCCCGACGAGAAGATGATCTGCGACAACCGCTCCTTGAACGATGCCGATGTGAAGATGGTGACCACCTTCGACATCCTGACGACGCTCGTCGCGATGGGTAATCGCGACAAGCTGAAAGAGGAGCAGAGTGCGTGGCTGAAGAAACGTCAGGCCTGCGCCGAAGACGTGGCCTGCCTGCAGGAGGCTTACGCGGAACGCATGAAGCAGTTGGACGAGGCCTTCAACGACATCGCCCGGCCGCTCTGAGCGTTATTCCGGCAGGATACGGACGGCACCCTTGTCGGCCGAAGATGCGAAGGCCGCATAGGCCTTCAGCGCCGTCGTGACATTGCGCTTGCGCGGTGCCGCCGGCTTCCAGCCGAGCGCGTCCTGCTCGTGGCGGCGGGCCGCGAGATCAGCGTCCGAAACCTTGAGGTTGATGGTGCGGTTCGGGATGTCGATCTCGATGAGGTCGCCCTGGCGCACCAGGCCAATCGCGCCACCCTGGGCGGCTTCCGGCGAGGCGTGACCGATCGAGAGACCCGAGGTGCCGCCGGAGAAGCGGCCATCGGTGATCAGCGCGCAGGCCTTGCCCAGTCCCTTCGACTTCAGGTAGCTCGTCGGATAGAGCATTTCCTGCATGCCCGGGCCGCCCTTGGGGCCTTCGTAGCGGATGACCACGACGTCGCCAGCCTTGACCTCGTTGCCGAGGATCCCCTTCACGGCCGCGTCCTGGCTTTCGTAGACAACGGCAGGACCGGTGAACTTCAGGATCGATTCATCGACACCAGCCGTCTTCACGATGCAGCCATCGAGCGCGATGTTGCCGTAAAGCACGGCGAGGCCACCGTCCTTGGAGAACGGCTTCTCGACGGAGCGGATGACGCCGTTTTCGCTGTCGGTATCAAGCTCATCCCAACGGGACGACTGCGAGAAGGCAACCTGCGTCGGCACGCCGCCCGGTGCTGCCTTGAAGAACTCGCGGACCGTTTCCGAATTGGTGCGGGTGATGTCCCAGCGGTCGATCGCGTCGCCGAGCGTCGTTTCGTGGACGGTGGCGCATTCACGGTGGATCAGGCCGCCGCGGTCGAGCTCGCCCAGGATGCGCATGATGCCGCCGGCGCGGTGCACGTCTTCCATGTGGACGTCCTGTTTGGCAGGCGCGACCTTGGACAGGCACGGCACCTTGCGCGACAGGCGGTCGATGTCTTCCATGCCGAAATCGACGCCGCCTTCGTGGGCGGCCGCGAGGATGTGCAACACGGTGTTGGTGGAGCCGCCCATGGCGATGTCGAGCGACATGGCGTTTTCGAAGGCTTCCTTCGTGGCGATGTTGCGCGGCAGGACGCTTTCGTCGCCCTGCTCGTAATAGCGGCGAGCGAGATCTACGATCAGGTGACCGGCTTCAACAAACAGGCGCTTGCGGTCCGAATGGGTAGCGAGCGTCGAGCCGTTGCCGGGCAGCGAGAGGCCAAGCGCTTCGGTGAGACAGTTCATGGAATTGGCCGTGAACATGCCGGAGCAGGAACCGCAGGTCGGGCAAGCCGAGCGTTCGATGACCTGGACGTCTTCGTCCGAAACCTTGTCGTCAGCCGCGGCGACCATGGCGTCTACGAGGTCAAGCGCTACCGTCTTGCCCTGCAGGACCACCTTGCCGGCTTCCATCGGGCCGCCGGAAACGAAGACCACCGGGATGTTGAGGCGCATGGCGGCATTCAGCATGCCGGGGGTGATCTTGTCGCAGTTGGAGATGCAGACCATGGCATCGGCGCAATGCGCGTTGACCATGTATTCGACGGAGTCGGCGATGATTTCGCGCGACGGCAACGAGTACAGCATGCCGTCATGACCCATGGCGATGCCGTCATCGACGGCGATCGTGTTGAATTCCTTTGCGACACCACCTGCGGCTTCGATTTCCCGCGCCACGAGCTGGCCGAGGTCCTTGAGGTGGACGTGGCCCGGCACGAACTGGGTGAAGGAGTTCACCACCGCGATGATCGGCTTGCCGAAGTCGGAATCCTTCATGCCCGTTGCGCGCCATAGTCCGCGCGCGCCGGCCATGTTGCGGCCATGGGTCGTCGTTCTGGAGCGATAAGCAGGCATGGTGTGTCCTCGATCTCGTCGGGCCGGTGCCCAGCCGTTGGCCGAGCGCAAAAAGCCCCTTTGTTTTGCGGCTTTCTTTATCCGAAGCGCCCGATCATGTCACTATCAGGACAGGCCAAAGCGGTACGGTTGACCCGCAGAGCGCACGCCCTACCGCACCTCGGCTGGATCGATCCCGAGATGATCGAAGATGATCTGCACGTTGCGGCGGTGCGACTTGAAGAAGACGTCGAAGATGTCACCGGCCAGTGGCACGCTGCCAAGGACCGAGTCTGCCGCGAGGTTGCCGACCATCCGCACCAGCTTGTCGGCTGGAAGGCCAAGCCGCCGCGCTTCGTTGACGATGTAGAGCCCGATGAGCGCGCCGCCGGCGTCACCCACGACCGGTAGAAGGCCGATGACAGAGTCTGCACCAAAGCGCAGCCGCGTGCCCGGAATGCCGATGGCGGTATCCATCAGCCGCGCAAGGCGGGCCAGCCGTCGCAGGCGCTTGAGTGTCTCGGCACGGTCGGTGAAGGTGTCGCTTCGCCCGGCATCCCATGTACGTGTCACCATGGCAGTTCTCCTTGTCGCCGTGCCAGCGGATTCGGCTGACAACTTGCCATCAAGAGATGGTGATCCGGGCTTGAAGTTTCCATGTTCCAGGCCGCGTTTCGTCACGCGAAAGTGGTTGCGGCCTTTTTTGTACCCGCTGTGAAACCAAGGGCTTTGGGACTACGTATTGAACCAGGAGAGGCACCGCCGCCGCCAGAGGAGAGACCGCCATGCCCGCTTATCGTCCGCCCAAGATCCCAGCCTCCGAGATTACGCCCCGCGCCATCTACATGTCGCGGCGCTCCTTCATCGGCGCGACGGCGGGCGCCGGCCTGTCGCTGGCGGGTTTCAGCAGCGCGCTTGCCGCGCCGCTCGCCGCCAAGCCCGGGCCATACAAGCTGGATGAGAAGCTCACTCCGAAGGAGTCGGTGACGACCTACAACAATTTCTACGAGTTTGGCGTCAACAAGGAGGATCCGGCGGCCAATTCCGGTGATTTCAAGCCGACGCCCTGGACGGTGAAGGTCGATGGGCTGGTCGGCAAGCCGCGGGAGTTCGGGCTGGACGAAATCCTCAAGATGCAGCTCGAAGACCGCACCTATCGCCTGCGTTGCGTCGAAGGCTGGTCGATGGTGATCCCCTGGATCGGCTTCCCGCTTTCGGCCATCCTCGACCAGGTCGATCCGCTGGGCAGCGCCAAATACGTTTCCTTCGAGACGGTGGTGCGTCCGGAAGAAATGCCGGGACAGAAAGGCCTGTTCCAGCCGCTCCCCTGGCCTTACATCGAAGGTCTGCGCCTGGATGAGGCGCGCCATCCGCTGACCATCCTGGCGGTCGGCCTTTACGGCGAGACACTGCCGAATGCCAACGGCGCGCCCATCCGGCTCGTGGTGCCGTGGAAATACGGCTTCAAGAGCATCAAGTCGATCGTCAGGATCTCGCTGGTCGAAGAGCAGCCGCAAACGACCTGGAAGAATGCCAACGCGCGGGAATACGGCTTCTATTCCAACGTCAATCCGGCCGTCGACCATCCACGCTGGAGCCAGGCCACCGAACAGCGCATTGGCGAAGGCGGCTTCTTTGGCGGCAACCGCCGCGACACGCTCCCGTTCAATGGATATGCCGAGGAGGTGGCAAGCCTCTATGCCGGCATGGACCTGAAGGCGAACTACTGATGTCGTTTCTTCCTGCCCTGCCCCGCCGCTACCACGGTGCCAGCGTCTGGGCGCTCTACATCCTCGGCCTTGTCCCGGCCGTCTGGTATTTCTATCTCGGTGCGACGGACCAGTTGGGTGCCAACCCGGTGAAGGAGTTCGAGCACGCGCTCGGGATCTGGGCGCTGCGCTTCCTGATCGCGACACTGGCAATCACGCCGTTGCGCGACATCGCCGGCATCAACTGGATTCGCTACCGGCGGGCGCTCGGCCTGCTTGCCTTCTACTACGTGCTGATGCACTTCACCGTCTATGTTTCGCTCGACCTCGTCTTCAACTTCGGCGCGGTGGGCAGCGATATCGCAAGGCGCCCCTATATCACCATCGGCATGGCCTGCCTGGTGCTGCTGATCCCGCTGGCGCTGACATCGAACAACTGGTCGATCCGCAAGCTCACCACCGCATGGACCAAGCTGCACAAACTCGTCTACCTGATCGCGGCAGGCGGCGCCCTGCATTACGTCCTGGCGGTGAAATCGGTGACGCTGGTGCCCTTCATCCACGTGGCGCTGATCGCGATCCTGGTCGCCTACCGCGTCGTCAGGCGGCCGTTCCTGGATTGGAAGCGCGGGAGAAGAAGCGTGGCCGGCGCGCCTCGCCCCGCATCACGTTAGACAGCCCGGGTCGCTACCCACGCCCGAAATGCAAAAAGGCCGGATGTTTCCATCCGGCCTTTTCCTTAACCGCATTGCGGAGATGATTAAGCGGCTTCTGCAGCTTCTGCTTCAGCAGCAACGCGTTCCTTGTCGGCCTTGCCCTTGGCGTCAACGTCGCGTTCAACGAACTCGATGACGGCGAGCGGAGCATTGTCGCCCTGGCGGAAGCCAGCCTTCATGATACGCAGGTAACCGCCGTTGCGGGTTGCGTAACGCGAAGCGATGGCGTCGAACAGCTTGCGAACAGCGTCCTGGTCCTGGATCTGCGAGATTGCCTGACGACGAGCGTGCAGGTCACCGCGCTTGCCGAGGGTAACGAGCTTTTCGACGATCGGGCGAATTTCCTTCGCCTTCGGCAGGGTCGTTACGATCTGCTCATGGGTGATGAGCGAAGCCGCCATGTTGGCAAACATTGCCTTGCGGTGGCTTGCGGTGCGGTTGAGTTTGCGGCCGGCTTTTCCGTGGCGCATGATGTGTCTCCTTCACTTGCAGGCATTCGCCTGCAGTCTGACTAATTAGTACTGGTCTTCGTAGCGCTTTGCGAGATCTTCGATGTTTTCCGGCGGCCAGGCGGGAACTTCCATGCCAAGATGGAGGCCCATGGATGCCAGAACTTCCTTGATCTCGTTCAGCGACTTGCGACCGAAATTCGGAGTGCGCAGCATTTCCGCCTCGGTCTTCTGGATGAGGTCGCCGATATAGACGATGTTGTCGTTCTTCAGGCAGTTCGCCGAACGGACCGAAAGCTCCAGCTCGTCGACCTTCTTGAGAAGCGCCGGGTTGAACGCGAGTTCGGCAACCGATTCTTCTTCAACGTCCTTCTGCGGCTCGTCGAAGTTGACGAATACGCCGAGCTGGTCCTGAAGGATGCGGGCTGCGAAGGCAACTGCATCTTCACCGGTAACCGAGCCATCGGTCTCGATCGTCATGGTCAGCTTGTCGTAGTCGAGAACCTGGCCTTCGCGGGTGTTCTCAACCTTGTACGACACCTTCTTGACGGGCGAGTACAGGCTGTCGACCGGGATGAGGCCGATCGGCGCATCCTCGGCACGGTTACGTTCAGCCGGGACGTAGCCCTTGCCGTTGTTGACCGTGAATTCCATGCGGATTTCGGCGCCCTCGTCGAGGGTGCAGATAACATGGTCAGGGTTGAGGATCTCGATGTCGCCAACCGTCTGGATGTCACCAGCGGTTACGGCACCCGGGCCCTGCTTGCGCACGACCATGCGCTTGGCATCATCGCCATCCATCTTGATGGCGATTTCCTTGATGTTGAGCACGATGTCCGTCACATCTTCCCGAACGCCCGGAATGGAGGAGAACTCGTGGAGAACGCCGTCGATCTGCACGGCGGTGACAGCCGCACCACGCAGAGACGACAGAAGAACGCGACGCAGCGCGTTGCCGAGCGTCAGGCCGAAGCCGCGCTCGAGGGGTTCGGCAATCAGCGTTGCCTTGGTACGACCGGACGAGGTGAATTCCACCTTGTTCGGTTTGATCAGTTCCTGCCAGTTCTTCTGGATCATGACTAAATACCTTCCGTTCGTTGCCACCATCCAATCGTGGCAACCGAGCATGAGGAACACCGAGAGGAGGATTGCTCGTCGGCGATACGGTGAAAGCCGCCCGACCCCAGGAGGGACAAGCGGCTGTTACCGAGTTCACAAAAGGGTAGCAAACCGACCACCCTCCAGCACGTCGATCAGACGCGGCGCTTCTTGCGCGGGCGGCAGCCGTTGTGCGGGATCGGCGTGACGTCGCGGATCGAGGTGATCATGAAGCCAGCAGCCTGCAGAGCGCGCAGAGCCGACTCACGGCCGGAACCCGGACCGCAAACTTCGACTTCCAGCGACTTCATGCCATGCTCCTGAGCCTTCTTGGCGCAGTCTTCGGCAGCGATCTGAGCAGCGAACGGGGTCGACTTACGCGAACCCTTGAAGCCCTTGGCACCGGCGGACGACCAGGCAATCGCATTGCCCTGCGCGTCGGTGATCGTGATCATCGTGTTGTTGAAGGTAGAATTGACGTGGGCAACGCCCGACGTGATGTTCTTGCGTTCGCGACGGCGTACGCGGGTGGCTTCCTTGGCCATATTATCCCTTTCGTTGATCTCTGCACCGCCGTAGTTCCAGCGGCTCCACCTTGGAACGACCAGTCAAACAGGAGCGAACAAGGAGACCCCTGCCCGCCCGCATGACCGTGCGTCCAAAATTACTTCTTCTTACCGGCGATTGCCTTGGCCGGACCCTTACGGGTGCGGGCATTCGTGTGGGTGCGCTGACCGCGGACCGGAAGGCCCCGACGGTGACGCAGGCCACGGTAGCAACCGAGGTCCATGAGGCGCTTGATGTTCATCGCGGTTTCGCGACGAAGATCACCCTCAACCTGGTAGTCGCGGTCGATCGTTTCACGGATCTGAAGGACTTCAGAGTCCGTCAGCTGGTGAACGCGCTTCTCGGCCGGAATACCGACCTTCTCGACGATTTCTTGTGCGAATTTCGGGCCGATCCCGTGAATATAGGTCAGCGCGATGACAACGCGCTTCGCAGTCGGGATGTTGACGCCAGCGATACGTGCCACGCCTATTCTCCTTCGTTCCAGTTGCTATCCAGCAAGTGGTACTCTTCCATGAAAGCAGCCGTTTGGCGGCCGCCAGTTCAAACGTCATACGGAACAGGTCAAAACGACCGGTCCCGGATGTCCTTGCGGGAAATCCGCGCCGATCGCAAAAACTTGTCGCGAGTTGGCGCGGTCTTTAGCGGAATCAGCGCTTGAATGCAACCGTTCCGCCCGAGATTCTTTAACGGATCCCTGACGGCTCAGAGCGCCGCGAAGATCTTTTCGATGTCGGCCGTGACCTTGTCCATCTCGGCCATGCCGTCCACAACCTGGAGCTTGCCCTTGGCGTGGTAGTAGCCGATCAGCGGCGAGGTTTCCTTGTAGTAGACCTCGAGGCGCTTCGTCATCGTCTCGGCATTGTCGTCCGGACGACGCTTGAAGTGAGTCGAACCGCATTTATCGCAGACGCCTTCAGTGGCCGGCTGGCGGTCGGTGTCATGATAGACGGTCCCGCACTGGGCACAGGAGTAACGACCGGACACGCGGCGAACCAGTTCCTTGTCGTCGACTCGCAGTTCGATCACCACGGACAACTCAAGGCCCTTGGCCTTCAGCATGGCTTCCGTTGCATCCGCCTGAACAAGCGTGCGTGGGAAACCATCGAGAATGAAGCCGTTGGCGCAGTCGGGCTGGTCGATTCGCTCGGACACGATCGCATTGACGATCTCGTCCGAAACGAGGCTTCCGGCGTCCATGACGGCCTTGGCCCGCTTGCCAACTTCGGTTTCGGCCGCAACGGCGGCACGCAGCATGTCACCCGTGGAGAGCTGCGGGATGCCGTGCTTCTCGACGATCCGCTGGGCCTGGGTCCCCTTACCCGCGCCCGGCGGTCCTAATAGAATCAGTCTCATCGTCCCCTCTTTCCTCCGCGCAGCTTCGACTTCTTGATCAGGCCCTCGTATTGCTGGGCAATGAGATGGCCCTGAATCTGCGCAACCGTATCGAGGGTTACACTGACGACGATCAAAAGCGAAGTCCCACCAAGGGCTAATGGTACGCCGGTACGGGCGATCAACAACTCAGGCAGAACGCAGACAAACACGAGGTAGACCGCGCCCACGACCGTAATGCGGGTGAGGACGTAATCGATGTATTCGGCGGTGCGCTCGCCGGGGCGGATGCCCGGGATAAAGCCACCGTGCTTCTTCAGGTTGTCGGCCGTGTCCTTCGGATTGAAGACGATGGCCGTGTAGAAGAAGGCGAAGAAGGCGATCAGCAGGCCGTAGAGCAGCATGAACAGCGGCTGGCCGTGGCCGAGCGAGGCAACGATCGTCGTTGCCCAGTCAGGAAGCTGCGAGTTGCCCGCAAAACCTGCAGCCGTTGCCGGCAGAAGCAGCAGCGAGGATGCAAAGATCGCCGGGATAACGCCCGAAGTGTTCAGCTTCAGCGGCAGGTGCGACGTATCGCCCTGGAACATGCGGTTGCCGACCTGGCGCTTCGGATACTGGATCAGCAGACGACGCTGGGCGCGCTCGACGAAGACGATCAGGGCAATGACGCCGATCGCGACCACGATGACCGTGAGAATCAGTGCCGTCGGAAGGGCGCCCGTACGGCCAAGCTCAAGGGTGCCAGCAAGAGCCGTCGGAAGGCCAGCCGCGATACCCGAGAAGATGATCAGCGAGATTCCGTTGCCGATGCCGCGCGAGGTGATCTGCTCGCCGAGCCACATCAGGAACATCGTGCCGCCAAGCAGCGTGATGACCGTCGACAGGCGGAAGAACCAACCCGGATCGAGCACGAGGCCGTTGCCGCTCTCAAGGCCGGCAGCAATGCCGTAAGCCTGCAGCGTGCCCAGCAGCACCGTGCCGTAGCGCGTGTACTGGTTGATGATCTTGCGGCCCGCCTCGCCTTCCTTCTTGAGGTTTTCAAGAGACGGAACGACCGAGGTCATCAGCTGCACGATGATCGATGCGGAAATGTAGGGCATGATGCCGAGCGCGAAGATCGCCATGCGCTCGACGGCGCCGCCCGAAAACATGTTGAAGAGGCCGAGGATGCCGCCGGCCTGGCCACGGAAGGCCTGGGCATAGGCTTCAGGGTTCAGGCCCGGAAGCGGAATGTGCGTCCCAAGGCGGTAAACAAGAAGCGCGGCAAGCGTAAACCACAGCCGCTTCTTGAGATCCTCTGCCTTGGCAAAGGTCGAAAAATTAAGATTGGAGGCGAGTTGTTCCGCTGCAGAAGCCATGCATTTCTCCGCCCGACCGTCTGATCCGCCGGCGGAACATGCCAGAGCCGGAAAGCAGTCGCAAATTCTGGTTCAAAAAAACCGGGCGCGGGAGATTGCGAGGAGCAATCGGATGCCTCACCCTGTTTTCCGTATGATCCCTGCCGGCGACCAACAGGATCGCGTGGGATCGTGAGGCTCACATATGGAGATAAAATCGCCCGGTGTGAAGCTCAAACCGGGCGATTTTCAAACGATTTATTCAGCAGCGGCTTCAGCTGCAACGAGCAGCTTTACAGAGCCGCCAGCCTTTTCGATCTTCTCGACGGCAGCCTTGGAAGCGCCGGCAACTTCGATCGAAACCTTGGCCTTGAGTTCACCGTCCGCGAGAACGCGAACACCGTCCTTCGGACGACGGATCACGCCAGCAGCCTTGAGCGAAGCGGCGTCGATCGTCGCGTTCGAATCAAGCTTGCCTGCATCGATGGCGCTCTGGATGCGGCCGACCGAAACGGTGACGTAGTCCGAGGCGAAGATGTTGTTGAAGCCGCGCTTCGGCAGGCGACGATAGATCGGCATCTGGCCGCCTTCGAAGCCGTTGATGGCAACGCCGGAACGAGCCTTCTGACCCTTCACGCCGCGACCGCCGGTCTTGCCCTTGCCGGAGCCGATACCGCGACCAACGCGGATACGATCCTTGGACGCGCCTTCGTTATCCTTGATCTCATTCAGTTTCATGGTGTCTTCCTCCGTCTCACTTCTCGTCGACGACGCGAACGAGATGCTGGACAGCCCGGATCATGCCACGAACGGAAGGAGTGTCTTCCAGCGTGCGGGTCCGGTGCATCTTGTTGAGGCCGAGACCGATCAGCGTCTGGCGCTGTACGGCCGGGCGGCGGATGGGGCTGCCGATCTGCTGAACGGTAACCGTCTTTGCTTCAGTCTTCTGCGTAGCCTTAGCCATGGGTCAGACTCCTCTTATTCTTCCGACGCATTGCCGGAAGCGGCGCGGCGAGCCTGGAGCGTTGCATACTTGATGCCGCGCTGAGCTGCTACGTCCTTCGGATGCACCTGGTGCTTCAGAGCGTCGAAGGTTGCGCGAACCATGTTGTACGGGTTCGACGAACCGGTCGACTTTGCAACGACGTCGTGGACGCCGAGCGTTTCGAATACGGCGCGCATCGGGCCGCCGGCGATGATGCCGGTACCAGCCTTGGCCGAGCGCAGCAGAACCTTGCCGGCGCCGTGGCGGCCATTGACGTCGTGATGCAGCGTACGGCCGTCACGCAGCGGTACGAAGATCAGATCGCGCTTTGCGCTTTCGGTAGCCTTGCGGATCGCTTCCGGCACTTCGCGTGCCTTGCCGTGGCCAAAGCCAACGCGGCCCTTCTGGTCGCCAACGACGACGAGAGCAGCAAAACCAAAGCGACGGCCGCCCTTGACGACCTTGGCGACGCGGTTGATCGCGACCAGCTTGTCGACGAATTCGCTATCGCGCTCTTCGCGGTTCTGGCGATCGTCGCGAGAACCTCTTCTTTCCTGTGCCATTGTCCTGTTCCTTTTTCTTTTCCGGGTGCAACGGGCTTATTTCCGGGAGCCAACCACCAGCCAGCCTGAAGCAACCCGGTGGAACGACTATGTGCTGCGGCGAACCGCGTTTCGCCCGGCCTTCCCTATCGAGGAAGACCGGGCGAAATTCTTAGAAGCTCAGGCCGCCTTCGCGGGCAGCGTCAGCAAGAGCCTTGATGCGGCCGTGATAGATGAAAGCGCCGCGATCGAACACGACTTCCTTCACGCCAGCCTGCGTCGCACGCTCGGCGACGAGCTTGCCAACGGCAGCAGCTGCTGCAACGTCGGCGCCCGTCTTGAGCGAGCCCTTGAGACCTGCATCGAGCGTCGAAGCGGCAGCAAGCGTGCGGCCGGCAACGTCGTCGATAACCTGGGCATAGATGTTCTTGGAGGAGCGGTGAACCGACAGACGCGGACGGCCGTTTGCGACCTTCTTGAGCTGGCGGCGGACACGGCTCGCACGCTTGGTGAGTGCTTCTTTTCTGGTAGCCATGATCGCTCGTCCTTACTTCTTCTTGCCTTCCTTGCGGACGATCCGTTCCTCAGCGTACTTGACGCCTTTGCCCTTGTAGGGCTCGGGACCACGGTATTCGCGGATTTCCGCGGCAACCTGACCGACCTGCTGCTTGTTCATGCCGGTGACGACGATTTCCGTCGGCTTCGGCACGGCAATGGTGATACCTTCCGGGGTCTGGTAGACCACGTCGTGGCTGAAGCCGAGTGCCAGCTGCAGGTTCTTGCCCTGCATCGACGCGCGGTAACCAACGCCGTTGATTTCGAGCTTGCGCTCGAAGCCGTCCTTAACGCCCTTGAAGATGTTCTCGATCATCGTGCGGGACATGCCCCACTTCGAGCGAGCATCCTTGCTATCGTTGACCGGGGTCACCGAAACTGCGTTGTCGTTAAGCTCAAGCTTGATTTCGTCGTTGGCGACGAAGACGAGCTCGCCCTTAGGACCCTTTGCAGTGACCTTCTGGCCTTCAACGGTTGCCGTCACACCTGCTGGAACCGGGACGGCTTTTTTACCGATACGAGACATGTTTCAATCCTGTCTGTTCGTTATGGAGTTCCCCTACCCGATCTTAGAAGACCGAGCAGAGAACCTCGCCGCCTACGTTCTGTTCGCGAGCCTGGTGATCGGCCATCACGCCCTTCGGGGTCGAAAGGATGGTGATGCCGAGGCCGTTCGCGACCTGCGGAATGGACTTTACCGAGACGTAAACCCGGCGGCCCGGCTTCGACACGCGGCCGATCTCACGGATCACCGATGCGCCTTCGTAGTACTTGAGTTCGATTTCGATCTCGGCCTTGCCGTTACCGTAGTCGATTTCCGAATAACCGCGGATGTAGCCTTCAGCCTGGAGCACGTCGAGAACGCGGGCACGCAGCTTGGAAGCAGGCGTGGTTACGGTCGACTTGCGGCGGGCAGCGCCATTGCGGATGCGGGTGAGCATATCGCCCAAGGGATCAGTCATGGTCATCTAACGATCTCCTTACCAGCTCGACTTGACGATGCCCGGCACCTTGCCGAGGTTGCCGAGTTCGCGAAGCGCGATACGCGACATCTTGAGCTTGCGATAGTAAGCGCGCGGACGACCGGTGACTTCGCAACGGTTGCGGATACGCGTCTTAGAGCCATCGCGAGACAGCGAAGCGAGCTTGATAGTTGCCTTGAACCGTTCTTCGATCGGAAGTTCCTGGTTCATGATGGTCGCCTTCAGTTCAGCACGCTTTGCAGCCTGCTGGGCGACGGTCTTGCGGCGGCGCTTGTTCTTTTCAACTGCGCTGGTTTTCGCCATATCGGAGTTCCTTTTAAACGCTCGTCGTTACGGTTACTGGCGGAACGGGAAGTTGAACTCTTTCAGGAGAGCCCGTGCTTCGTCGTCCTTGGTAGCCGTCGTGCAAACGATGATGTCCATGCCCCACATCTGATCAACCTTGTCGTAGTTGATCTCCGGGAACACAATGTGTTCCTTGAGGCCCATGGCGAAGTTGCCACGGCCATCAAAGCTTTTCGGGTTCAGGCCGCGGAAGTCGCGAACGCGCGGAAGCGCGATGTTGATCAGGCGGTCCAGGAATTCGTACATGCGGGCGCCACGCAGGGTGACCTTCGCGCCGATCGGCATGTTCTCACGAACCTTGAAGCCAGCAATCGAGTTGCGAGCCTTGGTGATCACCGGCTTCTGGCCGGCGATTGCTGCGAGGTCAGCTGCAGCAACGGTAGGCTTCTTGGAGTCAGCAGTTGCTTCGCCCACGCCCATGTTGATGACGATCTTTTCGAGCTTCGGGATCATCATCTCGTTGGAGTAGCCGAACTGTTCCTTCAGCGCAGCGCGGATACGGGAAACATATTCCTGCTTGAGCCGCGGCTCATACTTTGCCTCAGCCATCGATCACATCTCCCGTACGCTTGGCGACACGCACCTTCTTGCCGTCGACGACGGAGAAGCCAACCCGGGTCGGCTTGCCGTCCTTCGCAACGATGGCGATGTTCGACAGGTGAATGGACGCTTCCTTGTTGATGATGCCAGCTTCCTGCGTCTGAGTCTGACGCTGGTGGCGCTTCACCATGTTGATGCCACGCACTACAGCGCGGTCTTCCTTCGGCAGAACCTGAAGCACTTCACCAGTGCGGCCCTTGTCCTTGCCGGTCAATACGACGACGCTGTCGCCTTTGCGGATCTTTTGCATGTGTCCCGCTCCCTCTTACAGTACTTCCGGAGCCAGCGAGATGATCTTCATGTGGTTCTTGGCGCGAAGTTCGCGCGGAACCGGTCCGAAGATACGGGTGCCGATCGGCTCTTTCTTGTTGTCGATGAGGACCGCTGCGTTGTTATCGAAGCGGATGACGCTGCCGTCCGGACGACGGATGTCCTTGGCGGTACGCACAACAACCGCCTTCATCACATCACCCTTCTTGACGCGGCCGCGCGGGATCGCTTCCTTGATCGAGACAACGATAACGTCGCCGATCGAAGCGTACTTGCGCTTGGAGCCGCCCAGCACCTTGATGCACATGACACGACGTGCGCCGGAATTGTCCGCCACGTCGAGGTTTGTTTGCATCTGAATCATGTCAGGTCGCCTTTTTCAAATGACCGGCAGACTCCAGGCGGGAAACGCTCGGAGGCCGGCTTATGGACAGAATTTCGGTGTGCGCGGGTGGGTCTTGCCAAGGTGGTTTCCATGAAAGGACCTTCCCTGCGCTCAAAGCAAAAGAACGCTCGTTGCCGAGCGTCCTGCGCCAGTGGCGTGCTTCATACAGGATTCTCCGCCGAACACAAGGCCCAAGCGGAGAAACACCTGCAAATTAAGCCTGGGCGGTAACTACCGTCCAGCACTTGTCCTTGGAGATCGGTGCGCATTCCTCGATGGAAACGACGTCACCTACCTTGTACTGGTTGTTTTCGTCATGCGCCTTGTACTTCTTCGTACGGCGGACCGTCTTCTGAAGCAGCGGGTGAGCGAAGCGGCGCTCGACGCGGACAACAACGGTCTTCTCGTTCTTGTCGGAAACGACTACGCCCTGCAGAATGCGTTTCGGCATATTATTCTTCCTTAAGCCTTGGCTTCTGCCGCCTTCTGGCGGGCAATGGTTTTCACGCGGGCGATGTCCTTGCGAACTTCGTTGATGCGCGAGGACTTTTCGAGCTGACCGGTGGCCTTCTGGAAGCGCAGGTTGAACTGCTCCTTCTTCAGGTCGGCAAGCTTGTCCTTGAGCTGGTCGGCCGTGAGGCCGCGAACGTCTTCGGCTTTCATCGTGCCTTCTCCTTACTCTGCGATGCGCTGTACGAAGCGCGTCTTGACCGAGAGCTTGGCAGCACCGAGACGAAGCGCTTCACGCGCCAGTTCTTCGGAAACACCGTCGATCTCGAACATCATACGACCAGGCTTGACCTTGCAAGCCCAGTATTCGACGCCGCCCTTACCTTTACCCATACGTACTTCGGTCGGCTTGGCCGTGACCGGAACATCCGGGAACACGCGGATCCACACACGACCAGCACGCTTCATGGCGCGCGTGATCGCGCGGCGGGCCGCCTCGATCTCGCGAGCGTTGACGCGGTTTGGTTCCTGGGACTTCAGGCCGAATTCGCCGAAGGCCAGATCGAAGCCGCCCTTGGCCACACCCTTGATGCGACCCTTGAACTGCTTGCGGTACTTGGTACGCTTTGGCTGCAACATTTTCTTACTTCTCCGAGCTTATCTTTCGCCAGCGTTGATCAAGCGTTTTCGCGCTCGCGGCGACGATCGCCACGGTCGCCGCGTTCACGGCTTGCAGGACCCTGTGCATCGCCTTCCAGCGCACGACGTTCCGAGGCCATCGGGTCGTGCTCAAGGATTTCGCCCTTGAAGATCCAGACCTTGATGCCGCAGATACCGAATGCGGTTTCGGCTTCAGCCGTACCGTAGTCGATGTCGGCGCGCAGCGTATGAAGCGGAACGCGACCTTCGCGGTACCATTCCGTACGAGCGATTTCTGCACCGCCGAGACGGCCGGCGCAGGTGATCTTGATGCCCTCGGCGCCAAGACGCATTGCCGACTGAACAGCGCGCTTCATTGCACGGCGGAATGCCACGCGACGCTCGAGCTGCTGGGCGATCGACTGAGCGACCAGCGTCGAGTCTACTTCCGGCTTGCGAACTTCAACGATGTTGAGGTGCGTCTCGGAGCGAGTCATCTCGGAAAGCTTCTTGCGAAGCTTTTCGATGTCTGCACCCTTCTTGCCGATGATGAGGCCCGGACGAGCCGAGTGGATCGTGACGCGGCACTTCTTGTGCGGACGCTCGATGACCACCTTGGCAATGCCCGCCTGCTTCAGTTCCGACATCAGGTAGGCGCGGATCTTCAGGTCTTCATGAAGAAGCTGGCCATACTCGGCGTTGTCGGCGAACCAGCGGCTATCCCAGGTACGGTTGATGCCGAGGCGGAAGCCGATCGGATTAATTTTCTGGCCCATTATGCGGCCTCCCCTTTTTCCTCGACTTCGCGAACAACGATCGTCAGGTGCGCGAACGGCTTCTCGATACGGGAAGCGCGGCCGCGGCCACGAGCGTGGAAACGCTTCATCACGATCGACTTGCCGACATAGGCTTCGGAGACGATCAGTGCATCGACGTCAAGGTCATGGTTGTTTTCGGCATTGGCGATTGCAGACTCGAGAGTCTTCTTCACCGTGCCGGCGATGCGCTTGCGCGAGAATTCGAGCTCAGCGAGCGCGCGTTCCACCTTCTTGCCGCGGATCATGGCGGCAACAAGGTTCAGCTTCTGGGGGCTGACACGGAGCGTACGGGCGACTGCCTGCGCCTCGTTGTCCTTCAGCCGGCGTTCGGTCTTAGCCTTCGCCATTGTTACTTCCTCTTCGCCTTCTTGTCCGCGCCGTGACCGTAGTAGGTACGGGTGGGAGCGAATTCTCCGAACTTGTGACCGACCATGTCTTCGTTGACGCTGACCGGGATGTGCTTGCTGCCGTTATAGACGCCGAACGTCAAACCGACGAACTGCGGCAGAATCGTGGAACGGCGGCTCCACATCTTGATGACTTCACTGCGTCCGCCTTCGCGCACCTTCTCAGCCTTCTTGAGAAGATAGCCGTCAACAAACGGACCTTTCCATACTGAACGAGCCATTGGTGACTTCCTCTCTTACTTCTTGCGCTGATGGCGCGAGCGCATGATGAACTTGTCGGTCGACTTGTTCTTACGAGTGCGCTTACCCTTGGTCGGCTTGCCCCACGGGGATACCGGGTGACGACCACCGGACGTGCGGCCTTCACCACCACCGTGCGGGTGGTCGACCGGGTTCATGACGACACCGCGGTTATGCGGGCGCTTGCCGCGCCATACGGTGCGACCGGCCTTGCCGTCGTTGATGTTGCCGTGATCCGGGTTGGATACCGCACCAACGGTTGCCAGGCACGAGCCCGGGACGAGACGCTGTTCGCCAGAGTTGAGGCGAAGGATCGCCATGCCCTGGTCGCGACCGACGAGCTGTACATAGGTGCCAGCCGAGCGAGCGATCTGGCCACCCTTGGCAGGCTTCATTTCCACGTTGTGGACGATCGAGCCAACCGGGATGTACTGCAGCGGCATAGCGTTGCCGGGCTTTACGTCGACTGCCTTCTCCGAGGAGATGACCTTGTCGCCGGCTGCCAGGCGCTGCGGGGCCAGGATGTAGGCCTGCTCGCCGTCGGAATAGGTGACGAGAGCGATAAAGGCCGAACGGTTCGGGTCGTATTCCAGACGCTCGACCGTGCCTTCGACGTCGAACTTGCGACGCTTGAAGTCGACCAGGCGGTAGGTACGCTTGTGACCGCCGCCGATGAAGCGAGCGGTGATGCGACCGCGGTTGTTACGGCCGCCGCTCTTGGAGAGACCTTCCGTCAGCGCCTTGACCGGCTTGCCCTTCCAGAGGCCGGACCGGTCGACGATGACCAGCTGACGCTGGCTCGGGGTCGTCGGGTTGTAGCTTTTCAATGCCATTGTATCTTACCTCAGAGACCGGTGGAGACGTCGATCGTCTGACCTTCGGCCAGGGTGACGACAGCCTTCTTGACGTCCTTCTGCTTCCCGATGAAGCCGCGGAAGCGCTTCACCTTGCCCTTGCGGACCAGCGTATTGACGGCAGTGACCTTCACACCGAAGAGCGCTTCTACGGCAGCCTTGATTTCCGGCTTGGAAGCAGTCTTGGCAACGTTGAAGACGACCTGGTTCTGTTCGGATACCAGCGTCGACTTTTCGGTGATCGAGGGAGATACGATCACATCATAGTGGCGAAGATCGGTCACTTGAAACGCTCCTCTAGAGCTTCCACAGCGGCCTTGGAAAGCACGAGCTTGCCGCGGCGCAGGATGTCGTAAACATTGATGCCCTGGACCGGAAGAACGTCCACGTTCGGGATGTTCTGAGCAGCGAGCTTGAAGTTGTTGTCCAACTCCGAACCGCCGATAACCAAAGCATTGGTGAGGCCGAGCGAAGCGAAGGTGCCGGCCAGAGCCTTGGTCTTTGCTTCGGAGGCAACCAGATCGTCGATGATGATCAGGTCTTCAGCCTTGAACTTTGCAGACAGCGCGTGACGCAGGGCAAGAGCGCGAACCTTCTTGGGAAGGTCATGCTCGTGGCTGCGAACAACCGGACCATGTGCACGACCGCCGCCGCGGAACTGCGGAGCGCGAGCCGAATGGTGACGAGCGCGGCCCGTACCCTTCTGCTTGTACATCTTGGCGCCGGTGCGGGAAACTTCACCGCGGGTCAGCGTCTTGTGCGAGCCCTGCTGCTTCTTGGCGAGCTGGTAGCGCACCATACGAGCCAGGATGTCTTCGCGTGGGTCGAGGCCGAAAATCGCATCGGACAGGGAAACCGTGCCGGCGTCTTTTCCCTCGAGGGTCTTGACGTTAAATTCCATTGTAGCTGGCTCCCTTACTTCGCAGCCGACTTGACGGCGTCGCGAACCACGATCCAGGCGCCCTTGGAGCCGGGAACGGCACCCTTGACGAGGATCAGGCCACGGTTCTCGTCGGTGGAGACGACTTCGAGGTTCTGCGTGGTGACGCGCGTCTGGCCCATGTGACCAGCCATGCGCTTGCCCTTCCAGACCTTGCCCGGATCCTGGTTGTTACCAGTCGAACCATGCGAGCGGTGCGAAACGGACACACCGTGCGTGGCGCGCAGACCACCGAAGTTATGGCGCTTGATGGCACCAGCGAAACCCTTACCGATCGTGGTACCGGTCACGTCAACCAGCTGGCCGGCCGAGAAATGGTCCGCCTTCAGCTCAGTGCCGACTTCGATCATGTTGTCTTCGGAAACGCGAAACTCAACAAGCTTCGCCTTCGGCTCGACGTTGGCGACGGCGAAGTTGCCGCGCTCAGCCTTGGAAGTGTTTTTCACCTTGGCAGTGCCTGCACCGAGCTGAAGAGCGGTATAGCCGTTCTTCTCTACGGTACGGTGTGCAACAACCTGGCAGTTTTCCAGCCGCAATACGGTTACCGGGATATGCTCACCAGCGTCGTTATAGACGCGGGTCATTCCCACTTTCTGTGCAATTACACCTGAACGCATCGGTTCAATCCTTCTCACTCAGCGAGAGACCGAGGTCTCAGAGCTTGATCTCAACGTCGACGCCAGCGGCGAGGTCGAGCTTCATCAGCGCGTCCACCGTCTGGGGCGTCGGGTCTACGATGTCGAGGAGGCGCTTGTGCGTGCGCATCTCGAACTGCTCGCGGCTCTTCTTGTCGATGTGGGGGGACCGGTTAACCGTAAACTTCTCGATGCGGGTCGGAAGCGGAACGGGGCCCCGGACGCTAGCACCGGTGCGCTTCGCCGTCGACACAATCTCGCGCGTGGAAGCATCGAGAATTCGGTGATCGAACGCCTTCAGGCGAATGCGGATATTTTGGCCGTTCATTCGACGTTATCCTTGTTGTTTGTTTCCTCCGCGCCATACGAACAGGCACGGGTTGTTCTTTTACCTTAAGGCGGACCACCGGTTTCAAAGATCGAAGGGGACGCCGGATGGGCATCCCATTCCACTCTCCGGGCCTTTCGGCCCACCTTATGATTTGATTGCTGCAGCGATAGCCGAAGCATCGGCAAATCGCGCTTGCGCGCCATTTGCTACATTTTCACGTCATAAGCAAGCCGCTTGGCAGCTTTTTGCTTAAAGAATCCATGCAATGGGCGCAGATCAGATCTGCGCCCATTTTTCTGGATTACTCTACGATGGCAGCGACGATGCCGGCGCCGACGGTACGGCCGCCTTCGCGGATAGCGAAGCGCAGCTTTTCTTCCATCGCGATCGGAACGATCAGCTCGACGTCAACGGTGACGTTGTCGCCAGGCATAACCATTTCCGTGCCTTCCGGAAGCGTCACGATACCCGTCACGTCCGTCGTGCGGAAGTAGAACTGCGGACGGTAGTTCGTGAAGAACGGCGTATGACGGCCGCCTTCTTCCTTCGTCAGGATGTAGGCTTCTGCCTTGAACTTCTTGTGCGGCTTGACCGAACCCGGCTTGCACAGAACCTGACCACGCTCGATGCCGTCGCGGTTCACACCACGCAGAAGCGCGCCGATGTTGTCGCCAGCCTGGCCCTGGTCGAGCAGCTTGCGGAACATTTCAACGCCCGTGCAGGTCGTCTTCGTCGTCGGGCGAATGCCAACGATTTCCAGTTCTTCGCCAACCTTGACGATACCACGTTCAACGCGGCCCGTGGCAACCGTGCCGCGGCCGGAGATCGAGAACACGTCTTCAACCGGCATCAGGAACGGCTGGTCGATCGGACGCTCAGGCGTCGGGATGTAGCTGTCAACAGCTTCCATCAGTTCGCGGATCGCGTCTTCGCCGATCTTCTTGTCGGAATCTTCAAGAGCAGCAAGTGCCGAACCCTTGATGATCGGAATGTCGTCGCCCGGGAAGTCGTAGGACGACAGAAGTTCGCGAACTTCCAGCTCGACGAGTTCGAGAAGCTCGGCGTCGTCAACCTGGTCAACCTTGTTCAGGAACACGACGATCGCCGGAACGCCAACCTGGCGAGCAAGCAGGATGTGCTCGCGGGTCTGCGGCATCGGGCCGTCAGCAGCCGAGCAAACCAGGATCGCGCCGTCCATCTGTGCGGCACCGGTGATCATGTTCTTCACATAGTCAGCGTGGCCGGGGCAGTCGACGTGCGCATAGTGGCGGTTGGCCGTCTCGTACTCAACGTGCGCCGTCGAGATGGTGATGCCACGTGCCTTTTCTTCCGGCGCAGCATCAATCTGGTCATAGGCCTTGAACTCGCCGAAGTACTTCGTGATCGCCGCCGTCAGCGACGTCTTGCCATGGTCAACGTGACCAATCGTGCCAATGTTGACGTGCGGCTTGTTGCGCTCAAACTTGCTCTTTGCCATTACCGGCTCTCCGTTTTTATCCCCGTCAGGGGTTATCTCTCAGTTTATGGGGCGGATTACTCCGGTCACTTCTGACCGGAGTACTTGGCCTGGATTTCAGTTGCGACGTTCGACGGAACCGGCGCGTAGTGATCGAAGACCATCGAGTACTGTGCGCGGCCCTGCGACATGGAGCGCAGGTTGTCGACGTACTTGAACATGTTCGCCAGCGGTACGTGGGCGTTGATCACCACGGCGATACCGCGGCTTTCCTGGCCCTGGATCTGACCACGGCGAGAGTTCAGGTCACCGATCACGTCACCAACGTAATCTTCCGGCGTCACGACTTCGACCTTCATCATCGGCTCGAGGAGCTGAGCACCAGCCTTCTTAGCTGCTTCACGGAAGCAAGCGCGGGAGGCGATTTCGAACGCGAGAACCGACGAGTCGACGTCGTGGAAGGCGCCGTCGATGAGGGTCGCCTTGACGCCCAGCATCGGGAAGCCTGCCAGCGGACCGGAAGACAGGACGCTTTCGATACCCTTCTGAACGCCCGGGATGTATTCCTTCGGAACAGCACCACCGACGATCTTGGATTCGAACACGAAATCTTCGCCATCCGGGTTCGGTTCGAAGATCAGCTTGACGCGCGCGAACTGGCCGGTACCACCGGTCTGCTTCTTGTGCGTGTAATCTTCTTCCGTCTTGCGGGTGATGGTTTCGCGGTAAGCAACCTGCGGAGCACCGACGTTGGCTTCAACCTTGAACTCGCGACGCATGCGGTCGACGATGATGTCGAGGTGAAGCTCGCCCATGCCGGCAATGATGGTCTGGCCGGATTCCTGGTCGGTCTTGACGCGGAACGACGGGTCTTCCGCAGCCAGGCGGTTGAGCGCGAGGCCCATCTTTTCCTGGTCGCCCTTGGACTTCGGCTCGATCGCGATCTGGATGACCGGCTCGGGGAATTCCATGCGCTCGAGGATAACCGGCTTCAGCGGGTCGCAGAGCGTATCGCCAGTGGTGGTTTCCTTGAGGCCTGCCAGAGCAACGATGTCGCCTGCGAAGGCTTCTTCGATGTCTTCACGCGAGTTGGAGTGCATCTGCAGCATACGGCCGACACGCTCGCGCTTGTCCTTGACCGTGTTCATGACAGACGAGCCCTTCTCGAGCTTGCCGGAGTAAATGCGAGCGAAGGTGAGCGAACCAACGAAGGGGTCGTTCATGATCTTGAACGCGAGCATTGCAAGCGGCTCTTCGTCGTCAGCGTGACGCTCGATTTCGGCTTCCGTCTTGGTGTCGATGCCCTTGATCGCCGGAATGTCGAGCGGCGACGGCAGGTAGTCGACAACCGCGTCGAGGAGCGGCTGAACGCCCTTGTTCTTGAAGGCAGTGCCGCAGAACATCGGGTGGAACTTGACGTCGATCGTACCGCGACGAACGAGTTCGCGGATCTTGTCGTTCGACGGCATGTCGCCGTTCAGGTAGGCTTCCATCGCTTCTTCATCGATCTCGACAACGGTCTCGATCAGCTTTTCGCGATATTCTTCAGCCTTGTCCTTCATGTCGGCCGGGATTTCGACGACATCCCAGGCAGCGCCAAGCGACTCATCGCGCCAGACGAGAGCGTTCATCTCGATCAGGTCGATCACGCCCTTGAAGTCGCTTTCAGCGCCGATCGGCAGCTGCATGACAACAGCGGTGGCGCCGAGACGGGTCTTGATCATCTCTACCGAGCGGTAGAAGTCAGCACCGGTCTTGTCCATCTTGTTGCAGAAGATCATGCGCGGAACATGATACTTCTCAGCCTGACGCCAGACGGTTTCCGTCTGCGGCTCTACGCCTGCGTTGGCGTCGAGAAGAGCGATGGCACCGTCGAGCACGCGCAGCGAACGTTCGACTTCGATGGTGAAGTCAACGTGGCCGGGGGTGTCGATGATGTTGAAACGGCGCATCTTGCCGTCGCGACCCTTCCAGAAGGTCGTGGTGGCAGCAGAGGTGATCGTGATGCCACGCTCCTGCTCCTGCTCCATCCAGTCCATCGTGGCTGCGCCGTCGTGAACTTCGCCGATCTTGTGCGACTTGCCGGTGTAATAAAGAATACGCTCGGTGGTCGTCGTCTTGCCGGCGTCGATATGCGCCATGATACCGAAATTGCGGTAGTCTTCGATTTTATATTCGCGAGCCATAGGACTGCCTTTCGAAATTCGATCGGGTGAAGATTACCAACGATAGTGCGAGAATGCGCGGTTGGCGTCGGCCATCTTGTGCGTGTCTTCACGCTTCTTGACAGCGGCGCCGCGGTTGTTCGCAGCATCCATGAGCTCACCCGAAAGACGATCGATCATGGTGGTTTCGTTGCGCTTGCGGGCAGCAGCAATCACCCAGCGGATTGCCAGAGCCTGGCGACGTTCCGGACGCACGTCTACCGGAACCTGATAGGTCGCACCGCCAACACGACGCGAACGAACCTCAACATGCGGCGCGACGTTGTCGAGCGCAGAATGGAAGATCGCAAGCGGGTCGGCCTTGGCCTTGCCCTGCACGGCGTCGAAAGCACCGTAAACAATGCTTTCAGCTACGGACTTCTTGCCGTGAAGCATGATGGCATTCATGAATTTGGTGACGACCAGATCGCCGAACTTCGGGTCCGGGTTGATCTCACGCTTTTCTGCACTATGGCGTCGGGACATATATCTTCTCGTCTCTAAACAATTGAGCGCTCTACCACGCGGAGGACCTCGCGCAGCGCCGGGATTTCATGTCCAGGATGACCTGGAGCCCGAATTACTTCGGACGCTTCGCACCGTACTTGGAACGGCGCTGCTTGCGGTTCTTAACACCCTGGGTGTCGAGAACGCCGCGGATGATGTGGTAACGCACACCCGGCAAGTCCTTTACACGGCCGCCACGGATCATGACGACAGAGTGTTCCTGCAGGTTGTGGCCTTCGCCCGGAATATAGCCGATGACTTCGAAGCCATTGGTCAGGCGGATCTTGGCAACCTTACGCAGAGCCGAGTTCGGCTTCTTCGGGGTCGTGGTGTAGACGCGGGTGCAAACACCACGCTTCTGCGGGTTCTCCTGCAGGGCAGGAACCTTGTTGCGCTTTACGTTCGCCTGGCGAGGCTTGCGGATCAGCTGGTTTACGGTAGGCATTCAACCATCCCTTACGTGTTTCTCAGCACCCTTTCGGGCCAATCTGATGCCGTTTCCGGCGGGCGACACACACATTTCCTCATGCGCAAAACGTGGCCCAATCCCAATTTGGAATGGACCACAGAAGGCAGAGGACGCATTATACATGCGTCGTGCGTGCAGCATTCATGTCTTCAACGTGCGTATGGAACCGTGTTTGAGACGAACTCCGGAACGAGTCATCCCGGACGGACAAGCCTCACATCGCTTCCGATGGGTGGGCGTTTACTGTTTTAGCCCCTGTCCGTCAAGGGCTGGGCCCAAAATAATAGCTTTCGCGGGCTTTCCGGAGCCCGCTGAGCGACAAGATGACAGGTTTTCGTTAATTCTTCTGTTCTTCGGCTTTAACGCTTGGGAATCAGTTCCAGATGTCACTATGGGTTGGAACATACCAACTGACTTCCCCTTTCAACGCTCCAGAAGGTTCAAACGGAGATGGACATGATCGACAATCCCGACAACGACAACATTGCCGAAGGACCGATGGTGTTCATCATTATCGGCAAGGGCTACGAACAGAAGGGCGGCCAGGGAATCGAGCTGCACATCATGCTGCAGGCGCCGGACGACGACTCGGCCGTTCGTGAAGCCTTGAACGCGCTTTCCGAAGAAGGTTTTCTCGAAGCCGACCTCGACCAGATCGGCGTGCTCACCGACATCCCGACCGAAGAGCCACATGCTTCCGCCTACCAGGGCGCACTTGAAGGCGAAGTGGCGATCATTCGTTTCGACTAGGACGGACGGTTTCGAGCTCTTCATCATCTGTCTGAAATGCAAAACGCCCGGATCGCTCCGGGCGTTTTTGTTTGCTGTCGGAAAGGAGCCCGTTTCCGGGCCCCCTCGCCTGCTTACTCGGCAGGCGTATTTTCCGAGTTCATGTCCTGCAGCATCGGGGTGGCCGAGCCAACGCCCGAACCCTTCTTGCGCTCCTCGAGGATGAGGTCGTCGCGCGAAGTGGCGATGCGGCGGATCTGAGTCATGGTTCCGCCCGTACCGGCCGGGATGAGACGGCCGACGATGACGTTTTCCTTCAGACCCTGCAGCGTGTCCATCTTGCCGGCGATCGCAGCTTCCGTGAGAACCTTGGTGGTCTCCTGGAAGGATGCAGCCGAGATGAAGGACGGCGTCTGCAGCGAGGCCTTGGTGATACCAAGCAGAACCGGCTCGCCGTATGCAGGCTTCTTCCCTTCCTCGATGAGCTGGTCGTTGGTGTCTTCCAGCTCGATCCGGTCGACATTGTCACCGACGATGTATTGGCTGTCGCCAGCATCGGTGATCTCGACCTTCTGCAGCATCTGACGAACAATCACTTCGATGTGCTTGTCGTTGATGACAACGCCCTGCAGACGGTAGACTTCCTGGATTTCGTTCACGAGGTAGGAAGCGAGTGCTTCCACGCCCTTGATCGCCAGGATGTCGTGCGGCGCAGGATTGCCGTCGAGGATGTAGTCGCCCTTTTCGATGTAGTCGCCATCCTGAAGATGGAAGGGCTTGCCCTTCGGGATCAGGTATTCGACCGGCTCGACACCGTCTTCCGCCGGCTCAATCATGACGCGACGCTTGTTCTTGTAGTCGCGGCCGAGGCGGATCGTACCATCGATCTCAGCGATGATGGCGTGGTCCTTCGGACGACGAGCTTCGAACAGTTCTGCGACGCGCGGCAGACCACCGGTGATGTCCTTGGTCTTGGCGCTTTCCATCGGGATACGTGCAAGCACGTCGCCCTGGGAAACCTTCTGACCCGGCTCGACCGACAAGATCGCATCCACCGAGAGCTGGAAGCGAGCTTCGCCACCACGTGACAGCTTGGCGATCGCACCGGAAGCGTCCTTGATGACGATTGCCGGCTTGAGATCCGCACCGCGCGGGGTCGAACGCCAGTCAATGACCTGGCGCTTGGTGATACCGGTCGACTCGTCGGTCGATTCCGAAACGGAGATACCGTCGACGACATCTTCGAACTGAACCGTACCGGCGACTTCCGTCATCATCGGGCGGGTATACGGGTCCCACTCTGCCAGACGCTGACCGCGACGTACCTTGTCGCCATCATCGACGTGCAGCTTGGAGCCGTAGGCCACGCGCTGGGACGACCGCTCGACACCACGCTCATCGAGAATGGTGACCGCCATGTTACGACCCATCGCGACGAGAACGCCCTCAGAGTTGCGCAGCATGTTGCGGTTCTTGATCTGGATCGTGCCCTCATAGGAGGCTTCCAGGAACGAGGAGTCGACCACGTTTGCCGTACCACCAAGGTGGAACGTACGCATGGTCAGCTGGGTACCCGGCTCACCGATGGACTGTGCCGCGATAACACCAACGGCTTCACCCATGTTGACCGGCGTACCGCGTGCAAGGTCGCGGCCGTAGCAGACCGAGCAAACACCCGTCTGAACTTCGCAGGTCAGAGCAGAGCGGATGCGGATCGACTGGATGCCAGCCTTCTCGATCTCGATGACGTCCGGCTCCAGGATCATCTTGCCGGCGTCGACGATACGCTCACCCGTGACCGGATGATCGATGTTGTCGAGAGCCGTACGACCCAGGATACGTGCGCCAAGCGAAGCAACCACCTGACCGGCGTCAACGATCGCCGTCATGGTCAGGCCCTTTTCAGTGCCGCAATCGACCATGTTGACGATGCAGTCCTGCGCGACGTCGACGAGACGACGGGTCAGGTAACCGGAGTTCGCGGTCTTCAAGGCGGTGTCTGCCAGACCCTTACGGGCACCGTGCGTCGAGTTGAAGTACTCGTTAACGGTTAGGCCTTCCTTGAAGTTCGAGATGATCGGCGTCTCGATGATTTCACCCGACGGCTTCGCCATCAGGCCGCGCATGCCGCCCAGCTGGCGCATCTGGTTCGGTGAACCACGGGCACCCGAGTGGGACATCATGTAGATGGCGTTCATCTGCTTCTGACGACCGGTTTCCGGATCGAACTCAACGGCCTTAATGCGGGCCATCATGTCCTCGGCAACCTTTTCGGTAGCCTTACCCCAGGCGTCAACGACCTTGTTGTACTTCTCGCCCTGAGTGATCAGGCCGTCGTTGTACTGCTGCTCGTATTCCTTCACCAGGGCTTCGGTGTCGCCGACGATCTTGTGCTTGCTGTCGGGGATGATCATGTCATCCTTGCCGAAGGAGATACCGGCCTTGCAGGCGTGCGTGAAGCCAAGCTGCATGATCCGGTCGCAGAAGATCACCGTGTCCTTCTGTCCGCAGTGACGGTAGACCGTGTCGATCATCTTGGAGATGTTCTTCTTGGTCATTTCCTGGTTGCAGATGTCGAACGGCACGTTGACGTTCTTCGGCAGAAGCTCGCCGATGATCATCCGGCCCGGCGTGGTCTCATAGATCTTCGAAACAGGCTTGCCTTCGGCGTCAACGGTCTTGAAGCGACCCTTGATCTTGGCGTGAAGCGTGACGACCTTGTTTTCCAGAGCGTGGTGCAGTTCGCCCATGTCGGAGAAGGCCATGCCCTCGCCCGGCTCGTTCTGGTTCATGATCGACAGGTAGTAGAGGCCGAGAACCATGTCCTGCGACGGAACGATGATCGGTGCGCCGTTCGCCGGATGCAGGATGTTGTTCGTCGACATCATCAGCACGCGTGCTTCGAGCTGTGCTTCGAGCGACAGCGGCACGTGAACGGCCATCTGGTCACCGTCGAAGTCGGCGTTGAAGGCCGTGCAGACGAGCGGATGCAGCTGGATGGCCTTGCCTTCAACCAGGATCGGTTCGAAGGCCTGGATGCCCAGGCGGTGCAGCGTCGGTGCGCGGTTCAGGAGAACCGGATGCTCGCGGATGACCTCGTCGAGGATATCCCAGACTTCCGGCTTTTCCTTTTCAACCAGCTTCTTGGCCTGCTTGACGGTCGAGGAATAACCCTTTGCGTCGAGACGGGCGTAGATGAACGGCTTGAAGAGCTCGAGCGCCATCTTCTTCGGAAGACCGCACTGGTGCAGCTTCAGTTCCGGACCGGTCACGATAACCGAACGGCCGGAATAGTCGACGCGCTTGCCGAGAAGGTTCTGGCGGAAGCGGCCCTGCTTGCCCTTCAGCATGTCGGACAGCGACTTCAGCGGACGCTTGTTGGCGCCGGTGATGACGCGGCCACGACGGCCGTTGTCGAACAGCGCGTCTACAGATTCCTGCAGCATGCGCTTTTCGTTGCGGATGATGATGCCCGGAGCGCGCAGTTCGATCAGGCGCTTCAGACGGTTGTTACGGTTGATGACGCGACGATAAAGGTCGTTCAGGTCGGAGGTCGCAAAGCGGCCGCCGTCGAGCGGAACCAGCGGACGCAGGTCCGGCGGGATCACGGGCACGACCTTCATGATCATCCATTCCGGGCGATTGCCGGACTCGATGAAGTTTTCGACGATCTTCAGGCGCTTCATCAGCTTCTTCTGCTTGAGATCCGACGTGGTGTCGGCAAGCTCGGAACGCAGGTCGCCTGCAATCTTTTCGAGATTCATCGATGCCAGCATCTCGTAGATGGCTTCAGCACCGATCATCGCCGTGAACTGATCTTCGCCGAACTCGTCGACGGCGATCATGTATTCTTCTTCGGAAAGAAGCTGGTTTTCCTTCAGGGAGGTCAGGCCAGGTTCGGTGACGATGTAGTTCTCGAAATACAGAACGCGCTCGACATCCTTCAGCGTCATGTCGAGAAGGGTCGAGATGCGCGACGGAAGCGACTTCAGGAACCAGATGTGCGCCACAGGAGCTGCAAGCTCGATGTGACCCATGCGCTCACGGCGAACGCGCGACAGCGTCACTTCGACGCCGCACTTTTCGCAGATGATGCCCTTGTACTTCATGCGCTTGTACTTGCCGCACAGGCACTCGTAGTCCTTGATCGGCCCGAAAATGCGCGCGCAGAAGAGGCCGTCGCGTTCTGGCTTGAACGTGCGGTAGTTGATGGTCTCCGGCTTTTTGATTTCGCCGTAGGACCAGGAGAGAATCTTCTCGGGCGACGCGATCGAAATCCGGATCGAGTCGAAGTGCTGCGCAGGCACTTGGGGGTTGAAAAGATTCATGACCTCATGGTTCATGCCTATCTCCTTTAGGGGCGGAAGCCCTCGCTTGCGACGGTCGTGTCCAAATTCCCGGGATGGACGCGCCGAAGCACTAAAACGGTCATAGCCGCGAAATGCGGCGAAAGTTTCCCGTCACTGCCGGCGGGAACCGGCGGCGGGAGCGGCGCGCGCCTGATGCGGCGCGCGCCTTCCAACTTATTCCGCTGCGTCTGGCAGCTGGCCGGCTTCCGCCGCTTCGAGCTTCGAGTTCTCGAGCTCCACCGACAGGCCCAGCGAGCGCATTTCCTTGACGAGAACGTTGAAGCTCTCCGGAATGCCCGCTTCGAAGGTGTCGTCGCCACGGACGATCGCTTCGTAGACCTTTGTACGACCAGCCACGTCGTCCGACTTCACGGTCAGCATTTCCTGCAGCGTGTAGGCGGCACCATAGGCTTCCAGAGCCCAGACCTCCATTTCGCCGAAGCGCTGGCCACCGAACTGCGCCTTACCGCCCAGCGGCTGCTGGGTAACAAGCGAGTACGGACCGATCGAACGCGCGTGGATCTTGTCGTCCACGAGGTGGTTCAGCTTGATCATGTACATGTAGCCAACCGTGACCTTGCGGTCGAAGGCTTCGCCAGTCCGTCCGTCGTAGAGGACCGACTGACCCGACTCATGCAGACCCGCCTTCTTCAGCATGGCTGCAACGTCCGGCTCATGTGCACCGTCGAAGACCGGCGTCGCAATCGACACGCCGCGCTTGGACTGTTCGGCAAGACGAACCAGGGACTCGTCGTCAAAAGTCGAAACTTCGTCGCGGGCCTGGCTGGCATACACTTCCGTCAGCTCGCGCTTCAGGTCGGTGATGTCCTGCGTCTTGCGGTATTCCTCGAGCAATTCGCCGATCTTCTTGCCCATGCCTGCGCATGCCCATGCAAGATGGGTTTCAAGAATCTGACCAACGTTCATGCGCGACGGAACGCCGAGCGGGTTCAAGCAGATGTCGACATGCGTGCCATCCTCGAGGAACGGCATGTCCTCGATCGGAACGATACGCGATACAACACCCTTGTTGCCGTGACGGCCGGCCATCTTGTCGCCTGGCTGGATCTTGCGCTTCACAGCGACAAAGACCTTGACCATCTTCATGACGCCCGGAGGCATTTCGTCACCGCGCTGGACCTTCTCGACCTTGTCCATGAAGCGCTGTTCAAGGCGCGACTTGGATTCGTCGTACTGGCCACGCAGAGCTTCGATCTCGCCCTGGACCTTTTCGTCCTCGACGGCAAACATCCACCACTGCGAGCGGGGATATTCGGAGACGACGGCGTTGGACAGCTCGACGCCCTTCTTGAAGCCCTTCGGACCTGCAACCGAGACCTGGCCGCGAAGCATGTCGAGCAGACGGCCGTAGACGTTACGGTCGAGGATCGCCTGTTCGTCGTCGCGGTCCTTGGCGAGGCGTTCGATTTCCTCGCGCTCGATGGCCATCGCACGCTCGTCCTTTTCGACGCCGTGACGGTTGAATACGCGAACTTCGACGACGGTACCGAACGTGCCCGGAGGCATGCGCATGGACGTGTCGCGAACGTCGGATGCCTTTTCACCGAAGATGGCGCGCAGAAGCTTTTCTTCCGGCGTCATCGGGCTTTCGCCCTTCGGCGTGATCTTGCCGACGAGGATGTCGCCCGGCTGGACTTCGGCGCCGATGTACACGATGCCGGCTTCGTCGAGGTTCTTCAGCGCTTCTTCCGAAACGTTCGGAATGTCGCGCGTGATTTCTTCCGGACCAAGCTTGGTGTCACGCGCCATCACTTCGAATTCTTCGATGTGGATGGAGGTGAACACGTCGTCCGCAACGATACGTTCCGACATCAGGATCGAGTCTTCGTAGTTGTAGCCGTTCCACGGCATGAACGCGACGAGCGCGTTGCGGCCGAGAGCCAGGTCACCGAGGTCGGTCGACGGACCGTCCGCAATGATGTCGCCCTTATTCAGAACGTCACCGACGGCGACCAGCGGACGCTGGTTGACGCAGGTGTTCTGGTTCGAACGCTGGAACTTCTGCAGGCGATAGATGTCGACGCCAGACTTCGAAGCATCGAGGTCTTCCGTTGCGCGGATGACGATACGGGTTGCATCGACCTGGTCGACCACGCCGCCACGACGGGCAGCAATGGCAGCACCGGAGTCGCGAGCCACGACCGGCTCCATACCGGTACCAACGAACGGCGCTTCGGCACGAACCAGCGGAACGGCCTGACGCTGCATGTTGGAGCCCATGAGGGCGCGGTTGGCGTCGTCGTTTTCCAGGAACGGGATGAGAGCCGCTGCAACCGAAACGAGCTGCTTCGGCGAGACGTCCATCAGGTTGATGTTGTCGCGCGGAGCGAGCATCACTTCGCCGGCGTGGCGGCAAACCACGAACTCTTCCGAGAACGAACCGTCGGCCTCAAGCGGCGCGTTTGCCTGCGCAACGTAGTACTTGGCTTCTTCCATGGCGGAGAGGTAAAGCACGTCGTTGGTGACCTTGCCGTCGACGATCTTGCGGTACGGGCTTTCAATGAAGCCGTACTTGTTGACGCGGGCGAAGGTTGCAAGCGAGTTGATCAGACCGATGTTCGGGCCTTCCGGCGTTTCGATCGGGCAGATACGGCCGTAGTGGGTCGGGTGAACGTCGCGGACTTCGAAGCCTGCGCGCTCGCGGGTCAGACCACCCGGTCCAAGAGCCGAAAGACGGCGCTTGTGGGTGATTTCCGAAAGCGGGTTCACCTGGTCCATGAACTGCGACAGCTGCGAGGAACCGAAGAACTCGCGAACGGCGGCAGCAGCCGGCTTCGCGTTGATCAGGTCCTGCGGCATCACGGTGTCGATCTCGATGGACGACATGCGTTCCTTGATGGCGCGCTCCATGCGCAGCAGACCCAGGCGATACTGGTTCTCCATCAATTCACCAACCGAGCGAACACGACGGTTGCCGAGGTTGTCGATGTCGTCGATCTCGCCCTTGCCGTCGCGCAGTTCGACAAGCATCTTGACCACGGCCAGGATGTCTTCCTTGCGAAGAACGCGAACGGTGTCTTCAACCTGCAGGTCGAGGCGCATGTTCATCTTGACGCGGCCAACGGCGGAGAGGTCGTAACGCTCCGGATCGAAGAACAGCGAGTTGAACATCGCTTCAGCCGATTCCATGGTCGGCGGTTCACCCGGACGCATGACACGGTAGATGTCGAACAGAGCGTCCTGGCGGTTCTCGTTCTTGTCAGCGGCAAGCGTGTTGCGGATGTAGGCGCCGACATTGATGTGGTCGATGCCGAGAACCGGAATCTCGTCGAAGCCAGCCTTCAGGATGATCGGCAGGGTCTTCTCGTCGATCTCGTCGCCTGCTTCCAGGTAGATCTCACCGGTTTCCATGTTGACGATGTCTTCGGCAAGGTAGTTGCCGTAGAGCTCGTCATCGGTGGCCTTGAGAGCCTTCAGGCCCTTTTCGGTCAACTGACGCAGGAGACGCGGGGTCAGCTTCTTGCCGGCTTCGACAACGACTTCGCCGGTGTCGGCGTCGATCATGTCGGACAGCGTCTTGGCGCCCTTCAGGGTTTCGGCCTGGAAGGGGATGCGCCAGCCGTCGCCGTCACGCTGGTAGATCGACTTCGTGTAGAAGGTCGACAGGATTTCTTCACCGTCCATGCCGAGCGCCATGAGCAGCGAGCTCACGGGGATCTTGCGGCGACGGTCGATACGGGCGAACACGATGTCCTTCGCGTCGAATTCGATATCGAGCCACGAACCACGATACGGAATGACGCGAGCGGCGAACAGCAGCTTCCCGGACGAATGGCTCTTGCCCTTGTCGTGGTCGAAGAACACACCTGGCGAACGGTGCATCTGGGACACGATAACGCGCTCGGTGCCGTTCACGATGAACGTACCGTTGTCGGTCATGAGCGGCATGTCGCCCATGTAGACGGACTGTTCCTTGATGTCCTTGATGGACTTCGCGCCGGTATCCTCATCGATATCGAACACGATCAGGCGCAGCGTCACCTTGAGCGGCGCAGCATAGGTCAGGTCGCGCTGACGGCATTCCTCGACGTCGAACTTCGGCGGCTCGAATTCGTAGGACACGAATTCCAGCATGGAAGCGCCGGAGAAATCGGTGATCGGGAATACGGACTTGAAGACGGCATTCAGACCTTCATCAGGGCGGCCGCCCTTCGGTTCGTCAACCATCAAGAACTGGTCATAAGACGCCTTCTGAACCTCGATTAGGTTCGGCATCTCCGTGACTTCGGGGATTTTTCCAAAAAACTTGCGTACGCGCCTACGACCATTAAACGAAAGGGTCTGAGCCATCGTCGCTCCTTCAAATTGCATCCGGGCCTGCAACGGACGGGGTTCGCTGGCCAGTCGATCTCCCGTCGATCATGGTATTCCCAATCTCGTCCTACTTCCCGAACGCGCCAGGCCGGATTGCCTTTTCGGTTCGGTTCAGGACCATCCTCTTGAGAACCCATTACCCAGGAGCCGTTCTGGACGGATCCTGGGTAATATGTTCGGAGGAAATTGGAGGGTGGAGAGAGATCTCCCCACCCGCCACATTCCGATATTACTTGACGTCGACCTTAGCGCCGGCATCCTCAAGCTTCTTCTTGAGGTCTGCAGCTTCAGCCTTGGAAACGCCTTCCTTGATCGGCTTCGGAGCGCCTTCGACCAGGTCCTTGGCTTCCTTGAGGCCGAGGCCGGTGATGCCACGAACTTCCTTGATGACGTTGATCTTGTTCGCGCCGGCATCCGTGAGGATAACGTCGAACTCGGTCTTTTCTTCTTCAGCAGCAGCCGGAGCAGCAGCGCCGCCAGCAGCAGCAACAGCGACCGGAGCAGCGGCAGAAACGCCCCACTTTTCTTCGAGCATCTTGGAAAGCTCAGCAGCTTCCAGAACGGTCAGCGAGGAGAGGTCTTCAACGATCTTTGCGAGATCAGCCATTTTCTAGTTCCTTTTGTTCGGTTCGAACTGGTTTAAAATAAACAGCGAAGTTCCGCCTTATGCGGCTTCGTCCTTCTTGGCATATGCTGCGAACACGCGAGCCAGCTGTCCGGCCGGTGCCTGAACGACGCCTGCGATGCGGGTAGCCGGGGTCTGAATCATACCCACCAGCTTTGCACGCAGTTCGTCCAGCGAAGGCAGGGTCGCAAGCGACTTGACACCTTCGGCGTTGAGCGTGGTCGATCCCATGGCGCCACCGAGAACAACGAGCTTGTCGTTAGTCTTGGCGAAGTCCGAGACAACCTTCGGAGCTACGACCGGGTCATCGCTGTAAGCGATGAGCGTCTGACCCTTGAACAGGTCCGACATCCCTTCCGACTCCGTGCCCTGAAGAGCGATCTTGGCCAGGCGGTTCTTCGCGACTTTGACGGTGCCGCCAGCAGCACGCATTTTCGAACGGAAGTCGTTCATCTGCGCAACTGTGACACCAGCATAGTGGGCCACGACAACCGAACCAGAAGCCTTGAAGACTTCGTTCAGCTCCGTGACGAATTCGCGTTTTTCCGCTCTTTCCACTGTCTGTCTCCAGTAGGCGGGACCGCAATCCTGCAGGCCCCACCGGGTTTGCCTTTGCCTCAAGGGATCCTTTGGTAAAGATCCCAAGCGACGCTTGAGGATCCTGTCCCCTCGCACTGTCACCTCAGCGGCTCCAGGCACAAGGCACACTAGGCTCGAACCGAATATCCAGAGCGCAAGCGCTCGAAAATCTCGGGTCTTACCCGTCTCATGCAGGCTCGAAGTGATTAAGGCTCAAAGATCTGGGACCTCAGAGCCACCTGCAATCTCGGACAGGAGTTCCGGATTTCTCCGGAAATCCCCGGCCTCGAAAGACCGGGAATTCATGAAACGGGAGCGCGAACGCTCCCGCTACCTAATCAGGCGGCCGAAACCGTGGCCGGGTCGATCTTGACGCCCGGGCCCATGGTCGAGGAGATCGCTACGCGCTTGACGTAGTTACCCTTGGCGCCAGCCGGCTTTGCCTTGACGACGGCGTCCGCAAAAGCCTTGATGTTTTCTTCAAGAGCCTTAGCGTCGAACGAAGCCTTGCCGATGCCGGCGTGGATGATACCAGCCTTTTCGACGCGGAATTCAACGGCGCCGCCCTTGGAAGCCTTGACAGCACCGGCAACGTCCATGGTGACCGTGCCAACCTTCGGGTTCGGCATCATGCCGCGCGGGCCGAGAACCTTACCAAGACGGCCGACGAGCGGCATCATGTCCGGGGTCGCGATGCAACGATCGAAGTCGATCTTGCCGCCCTGAACGATTTCAACCAGATCTTCGGCGCCAACGATGTCTGCACCAGCAGCCTTGGCTTCATCAGCCTTGGCGCCACGTGCGAAGACGGCAACGCGAACATCGCGGCCGGTGCCGTTCGGCAGGTTGACCACGCCGCGGACCATCTGGTCTGCGTGACGCGGGTCGACGCCGAGGTTCATGGCGATTTCAACGGTCTCGTCGAACTTGGCGGTTGCGCGTTCCTTCACCAGAGCAATGGCTTCGGACAGGGCAACGAGCTTGGTCGGATCGATACCTTCGCGGATCTTCTGAATACGCTTTGCAAGCTTTGCCATGTTAAGCCACCACTTCCAGGCCCATAGCGCGGGCAGAGCCCTCGACCATAGCCATTGCGCCTTCGATATCAGCCGCGTTCAGATCCTTCATCTTGGCTTCGGCGATCGACTTGATCTGAGCCTTGGTGAGGGTGCCGGCCTTGGCGCCCTTGCCGGGGGTCTTCGAGCCCGACTGGATCTTCGCTTCCTTCTTGAGGAAGTAGCTGACCGGCGGCTGCTTCATCGCGAAGGTGAAAGACTTGTCCTGGAAATAGGTGATGACGACCGGGATCGGCATGCCCTTTTCCATTTCCTGCGTGGCGGCGTTGAACGCCTTGCAGAATTCCATGATGTTGATGCCGCGCTGACCAAGTGCCGGTCCGATCGGCGGGGACGGGTTTGCCGATCCTGCCTTGACCTGCAGCTTGAGCTGGCCTGCTACTTTCTTAGCCATTCTCTCTGCCTTTCGTTACGGATCGGATTGCCGATCCTTTGTGCCGGACTTCATGAAGCCCGGCGGCTGCGGTTGCGTGGTTCGGATCAACGGGGCCTGGCTTATCAACCCCCTCACCTTCCACGCGGCTGCGGCATTGCCGCACGAGACCTGCCGAACGAACGGCAGGCTCAACTCGTAAAACCCGTTAGACCTTTTCGACCTGGGCGTATTCCAGCTCAACCGGGGTTGCGCGACCAAAGATCGAAACTTCGACCTTGAGGCGCGAACGCTCCTCGTCGACATCCTGAACGGTGCCGTTGAACGAAGCGAACGGACCATCGGAAACGCGAACCTGTTCGCCGATCTCGAACGAGATCGAAGACTTCGGACGCTCGACCCCTTCCTGGACCTGACCAAGAATGCGCTCAGCTTCGAAATCCGGAATCGGAACCGGCTTGTTGTCGGAACCGAGGAACCCAGTGACCTTCGGCGTGTTCTTGATGAGGTGGTAGGCCTCGTCGGTCAGGTTGGCGCGAACCAGAACATAACCGGGGAAGAACTTCCGCTCGCTATCGACCTTGCGGCCGCGACGCACCTCAACGACCTTCTCGGTCGGCACCAGGATCTTTTCGAACAGGTGCTCAAGCCCCTTCTGGCGAGCCTTGTTCTCGATGTCCTCGGCAACCTTCTTTTCAAAGTTCGAATATGCGTGGACGATATACCAGCGCGCCGCCATTTGTACTTCTCCAGAATCAGACGCTGACGTTCAGGATCAGGCGCAGAAGCCAACCCATCAACTGATCGGCAGCGAAGAAAAACAGCGCCGCGAAAACAACCATAACCAGAACCATCGCTGTCGAAATCAGCGTCTCACGACGGGAAGGCCAATGGATCTTGGACGCTTCGGAGCGCACCTGGCGCAGAAACGTGACTGGATTGGTCTTGGATGCCATAGATTGTCCACGCAATTACGGCACGTAAAGCTGAACTCGCTCAGCCCCACGCACCGCGTGTCTGTTTTGTGCCTACATAAACACCCCTTCCCCTCCACACAAGAGGGAAAAAAGCATTCGATGAACTTTTGCCGTCTGCACCACGACCCTGCGCGAAGCTGCAGAAGTCTGTCATGCCTGTTGTCGAGATGGCAGGGGCAGAGGGGCTCGAACCCCCGACCTGCGGTTTTGGAGACCGCCGCTCTACCAACTGAGCTATACCCCTTCAAACCGAAGAAACCCGAACCGTTCGATCCGTCGCCCTCGGCTAGGCGCTCCCTTTAAGGGGATGCGAACCGCTTGGCAAGAGCGTTTTTTCGCGCAACCACACTATCTGAGCTTTACACCCGGCCGCTCGGAGGCATCCGCACGCGCTGCGCCCAGGACGGAATCTGTGCGCGTACCCAGGATTTCCTTGCCCGGGATATCGAAGCCGCCTGCGACAACGCTTGCGCCGTGGGCCTTCCTCTCGGGCGAGAGCGGCAGGCGCTTCCAGGCGGCGCGCGGGGGCTTTTCCACGAAGGCGTCCGGCTGATTCACCATGTCATTCACGACTCGGGAAATGATCGATTCGATTGCCACCTTGCGTCCGGTCTTGTGGTAGAAATTGCCCTTGATCTGGATCGTCGCGGCAATCGCCTTGATGAAATCGGCGAGCAGGCGCTGATCAATCGGCTCGGGCGTGCGCCAGAAGCTGTCGAGCCCCTTCTGGTGAGTGAGACCCGGAATGTCGTAGATGGCCGTGCCTAGCGCGATCGTCGGGATCCCCGCCCGCAGGCTATGCAGCGCGGTGGTGGAATTGCAGACAATGACGGCCTGGACGTTCTTCAGGATATAGCCGAGATCGCCCCTCTCGATGAAAACGACTCGCTTCGTGATGCGGTAGCGAGTCGCAAGCTCCGTCACGACCTTGCGCCAGCCTTCCAGATCATTGTCGAGCGGGTGCTGCTTGACGATCAGCCGACTATCGTTCGGCGCATGCAGCGCAAAGGACTGCACGACCTGTTCGAGCATCTGCGACAAGTGCTGGAACGGCGAGTTGGCGCGAATCTGGTAATCGCTCTGGAGTTGAAGCGCGACAAGGTAGGTCTTCTTCGACTTGTCGCTGAAATAGCCTTCGGGCAGGTCATGCCGTGGCCGGAAGGCGCGCGGCAACCACGACAGGTAATCGATCAGGGCGTCATAATACTTGTCCGCATGGTAAAGCGGGAACATCCCCCGGCCGAAATAGGTCGCGAGGTTATAGACCACCTCGTTGGTGGCTTCCTGATTGAAGGTGTGGCCGTAGCGCGGCTCGAGATCCGGCGCGCCAACCTTTGCGGCGATCTGGCGGATCTGCTCCGGGTCGGACGGGAAATGCGAAAAGCGCCCCATGCCGTCGCGCTCCAGCGTGATCCAGTCCGGCCGCAGGTAACCGAACTCTACCGCGTGACACTTCACCCCGAGCTTGCGGGCAACGCGCGCCGCCAGTCGATGGTAGGGCAGCCGATCCGCATAATAGAGAATGTCCGTGATCCCCTTGCGGCGAATCAGGTCCGCGAGGAAACGCGGCCAGGCCTTGACGCTGCCGCGATAGTTGATGGCACCGCGCTTTCGCCAATACAGCTGGTCGCCGAACGAGAAGTTGACCCGCGACGTCTCTATTCCCTGCGCTTCAAACCCTTCGGCGAGCTCACGCCAGAAAATCGAAGGCGGGCCTTGCAGGAAAAGGACATTCGTCATGTCGTTGCCAATGCTGCTGGAGACTGCGATGCACGTAGATGTACAAAAGCGATTTCAATTGCGGACATTATCGATAAACATCGGGCGACATTTTCATCAAGGCAGTTTCCCCGTCAATGCCATTCCGCCTGATCATTAACGCAAGGTGTGTGACATGAATGCCCGCACCTTCCTGTTGCTGCAGGGCCCCGCCTCCCCCTTTCTCAAATATCTCGCCGACGAGCTTGAGAAGAATGGAGCAAGTGTCCGCAAGATTGGCCTTTGCCTAGGCGATGTGTTCTTTTGGTGGCCAAGGAGGACTGATTTCTACCGCGGGACGCGGGAGAACTGGCCCCTGTACCTTAAAACCTACATCGAGAGGCATGGCGTCACGGATCTTGTGATGCTGGGTGACGGGCGCCCGGTGCATGCGGCGGCCGCCGATCTGGGCATCGCGCTCGGGATCAAGGTTCACATCCTGGAGCACGGATATCTGCGGCCAGACTGGCTGACAATCGAGCCCGACGGCATGTCGCTACACTCGCGTTTTCCCCGGGAGCCGGAGAAAATCCAGGCGCTTGCGGCGGGACAACAACATGCCGCGAACAACAGGTTATTTGGCTCGAGTTTCCTCACCTACGCACTTTATGACCTTGTTTACCATGTTCCGAATGTCCTGCTCGGATGGCTCGTCCATCCACACTATCGCACGCATGGAGCGGTCCATCCGGTGGTGGAATACAGCGGCTGGATCTGGAAGGCGCTGACGCGCGGCAGGCGGCAACGGCGGGCGCAACTCGCCATCGACCAGTGCCTTCACTCTGGTGGTGACCGCCCTTCCCGCTTCTTCCTGTTTCCGCTGCAGTTGCCGGGCGACTACCAGATCCGCAATCATTCACCGGGCGGTGACTTGTTCAAGATCGTGGACGCGACCATCGCATCCTTCGCGCGTCACGCGCCGTCGAATACCAGGCTGTTGTTCAAGGTGCATCCGATCGACAACGGCCTGTCTCGCTGGCCGCAGCGGATCGCCACGGCTGCAGCACAATATAATGTAGCGGATCGCGTCTTCCTGGCTGACGGCGGTGACACGAGCATGCTGATTGAAAAGTCGGCCGGCGTGGTGACGGTGAACTCGACCGTCGGACTGACTGCCCTGATCCTCGGCCGTCCGGTGATTGCGCTTGGCGGGGCCGTTTATGACGTGCCGGGCCTGACCTGGCAGCAGAGCCTTGGCGCCTTCTGGCGGGCTCCGACCGAACCCGATCCTCGGCTGCTGGACAAGTTCCTGCGGGCATTGGCGGCGACGACCCAGGTGCGCGGCGGCTTTATTGGTCGTGACGCCATCGAGACCGGGGCACGCAACGTTGCCCAACGGTTGCTCGACCCTGATGACCGGCTTCCGCTGGCTTTCCGCAAGCCGCGCGGCAACCCTCAGTTCCGATACGAGCGGGAGCTCTTCCTCAAGAACTGACCGCCGCATTTTTCTGAAATGGCTTCACCACAACAAAAAGGCCCCGCTGTTTCCAGCGAGGCCTTTTCTCAATTCAGACGTCGAAGATTATTCAACGATGGCAGCGACGATACCGGCGCCGACGGTACGGCCGCCTTCGCGGATAGCGAAGCGCAGCTTTTCTTCCATCGCGATCGGAACGATCAGCTCGACGTCAACGGTGACGTTGTCGCCAGGCATAACCATTTCCGTGCCTTCCGGAAGCGTCACGATACCCGTCACGTCCGTCGTGCGGAAGTAGAACTGCGGACGGTAGTTCGTGAAGAACGGCGTATGACGGCCGCCTTCTTCCTTCGTCAGGATGTAGGCTTCTGCCTTGAACTTCTTGTGCGGCTTGACCGAACCCGGCTTGCACAGAACCTGACCACGCTCGATGCCGTCGCGGTTCACACCACGCAGAAGCGCGCCGATGTTGTCGCCAGCCTGGCCCTGATCGAGCAGCTTGCGGAACATTTCAACGCCCGTGCAGGTCGTCTTCGTCGTCGGACGAATGCCAACGATTTCCAGTTCTTCGCCAACCTTGACGATACCACGCTCAACGCGGCCCGTGGCAACCGTGCCGCGGCCGGAGATCGAGAACACGTCTTCAACCGGCATCAGGAACGGCTGGTCGATCGGACGCTCAGGCGTCGGGATGTAGCTGTCAACAGCTTCCATCAGTTCGCGGATCGCGTCTTCGCCGATCTTCTTGTCGGAATCTTCAAGAGCAGCAAGGGCCGAACCCTTGATGATCGGAATGTCGTCGCCCGGGAAGTCGTAGGACGACAGAAGTTCGCGAACTTCCAGCTCGACGAGCTCGAGAAGCTCGGCGTCGTCAACCTGGTCAACCTTGTTCAGGAACACGACGATCGCCGGAACGCCAACCTGGCGAGCAAGCAGGATGTGCTCGCGGGTCTGCGGCATCGGGCCGTCAGCAGCCGAGCAAACCAGGATCGCGCCGTCCATCTGTGCGGCACCCGTGATCATGTTCTTCACATAGTCAGCGTGGCCGGGGCAGTCGACGTGCGCATAGTGGCGGTTGGCCGTCTCGTACTCAACGTGCGCCGTCGAGATGGTGATGCCACGTGCCTTTTCTTCCGGCGCAGCATCAATCTGGTCATAGGCCTTGAACTCGCCGAAGTACTTCGTGATCGCCGCCGTCAGCGACGTCTTGCCATGGTCAACGTGACCAATCGTGCCAATGTTGACGTGCGGCTTATTGCGCTCAAACTTGCTCTTTGCCATTGAATGCTTCCTGTGAACATAAGAGGTGAACCCGGCTGCCGGGTTTGGTGTCGCCGTTTAAGGCTTTCCACCAGAATGCGCAAGACATAATTACGACCTGCGCCGGGACAAGGGCCGGGCGCAAGAGAGCTTGCGAATGACGCCCAAATCCAGCGTCTTTGCAGCGATGATCAGACGCCGCACTAAGCATCCGACGGATGATCTGCCTCAGGTCTGCGTGATGATTTGGAGCGGGTAGCGGGAATCGAACCCGCGTATTCAGCTTGGAAGGCTGCTGCTCTACCATTGAGCTATACCCGCGGGGTATGGTCCGATCATGAGACGAATGGTGGAGAGAGTTGGATTTGAACCAACGTAGGCTGAGCCAACGGATTTACAGTCCGTCCCCTTTAACCACTCGGGCATCTCTCCAGTTTCGTCCGGATCGTTCGACCAAGTTTGTCAGACTGTTTGGCTGAGCGCCTCTCGGTCTGCGCCGCGTATATGACCGCCTCGTTTCGGTCTGTCAACACGACTTCTGAGCAAAAATTGCGAAAATAAACATGAGCCGATCCGAAGGCCTTTGTTTGCAGGGTCTATGCCTGAGGCGGGCCCGTGGCTATATAGCCTCATGAGCAAGGACAACACCAAAGACCGATCGAACCGCGACACGCATTACGCAACTTTGCGCCGCCAGGTGCGCGATGCAAAGCGTGAGCGTGGCGAGATTCCCACCCCGCCCCACAAGAAGCCGAAGTCGAACAAGGACTGGAAGCCGCCGCAGTTGCAGCCCGAACAGGTTCTCCTCTACGGACTGCACACGGTGCGCGCCGCGCTCGACAACCCGGAACGGAAGCTCATCAAGCTGTCCGTCACCCAGAATGCATTCGCCCGGCTTGATATCGGCGAAGCGGAAGCCCTTCCCTATCCCGTCGAATTCGTATCACCCCAGGATATCGACAAGGTGCTCGGCCCCGAAGCGATCCATCAGGGTGTCATGCTTGAGACGAGGCCCCTGCCCGTGCGCCGTCTCGAAGCCCTGAAGGAAAGCCCGCTTCTTCTTGTGCTCGACCAGGTCACGGACCCGCACAATGTCGGCGCAATCATGCGTTCGGCCGTAGCCTTCGGCGCTGGCGCCGTTATCACCACCCAGAGACATAGCCCGACGGAATCGGGTGTGCTGGCGAAATCCGCGTCGGGTGCGCTGGAACTCATTCCTTATATCCAGATCACAAATCTTTCGGATGCGCTCGGTGAACTGCACCAGCTCGGCTTCCAGACCATCGGGCTTGATTCCGAAGGACCTGCTGTTCTCGAAGAAACCTTCAGTGGTGACCGGATAGCCCTCGTGCTTGGGTCCGAAGGCAAGGGCCTGCGACAGAAGACCCGCGAAACGGTGAGTGCGCTCGCACGGCTCGACATGCCAGGCGAGATCAAGTCCCTCAACGTGTCGAATGCCGCAGCCGTCTCGCTTTATGCAAGCCGCCAACATCTGGCGCGCACAGGATCGGGCAAGGCCGGCTGATGCAATCGCTGGCTGCCACCTTTGAGACTGCGGCACTTCTTGCCGGGCACGCCATCATGCGTGTCCGTGATGCAGGCACCGAAACTCACTACAAGGCGGATTGCTCGCCAGTGACGGAGGCCGACGAGCAGGCCGAGGCGATCATTCTTGCCGAACTCTCAAGGCACTGCCCCGGCATTCCGGTCGTGGCGGAAGAATCAGTTGCGGCCGGACACACGCCGCAGATCCGCGGCTCGGCCCTCATCCTTGTCGACCCGCTGGACGGCACCAAGGAATTCATCAGCGGCTCGACGGACTTCACGGTCAACATCGCCTTGATCGAAGACGGCGTGCCGACGCTCGGCGTGGTTTATGCACCGGCGCTCAAGGTTGCCTATCTCGGCGGCGACAACCTGGTGGAAAAGCTCATTATCGATGATCCTTACGTGGTTGTTGAACGCCAGCGCGTCTCGGCTCGGCCGGTGCCGGAACATCCGATCGTTGTCGCCAGCCGCTCGCACAATACGCCCGAGACGGACGCCTTCATCCGCACCTCCGGCGCATCCGAAATTCGCTCCATCGGTTCCTCCTTGAAATTCTGCCTGCTCGCAGAGGGTACGGCTGACCTCTATCCTCGCTTCGGACGTACCATGGAATGGGACACGGCAGCGGGCGACGCGGTGCTCAGGGCCGCAGGCGGCATTACGCTGGATGTCGAAGGGGCGCCGCTTCGCTACGGAAAGACGGGCCAGACCGACCTCGTGGATTTCGCCAACCCGGATTTCATTGCCTGGGGTCTTCGCGAAGCTACACGCCCTACTTGAGGTAACCCTGTTTTGCACTAGCTGGTGGGACGCGTTGCAATAACCTTCCGATGCGGTAGGAAATGCACATTTGGGTCGTAGCGGCGGGCTGATCGCCATATTGAGGATGACGCATGCGTATTGTGATGGTTGGGTCGGGCTATGTTGGCCTGGTATCGGGTGCCTGCTTTGCTGATTTTGGGCACGACGTGGTCTGCGTCGACAAGGCGGTCGAAAAGATCGAGGCGCTGAAGCAGGGCATCATGCCGATCTATGAGCCGGGGCTCGATGCCCTGGTCGAATCGAATGTGAAGGCCGGCCGCCTCTCCTTCACCACGGATCTGAAACCCGCCGTTGCCGATGCCGACGTCGTCTTCATCGCGGTCGGCACGCCGTCACGGCGTGGTGATGGCCATGCCGATCTCGGTTATGTGCATGCCGCCGCACGCGAGATCGCCGAGGCCATGACCGGCTTCACCGTCGTCGTCACCAAGTCCACGGTGCCAGTCGGCACCGGCGACGAAGTCGAGCGCATCATCCGCGAAACCAATCCGGGTGCCGATTTCGCCGTGGTTTCCAATCCGGAATTCCTGCGCGAAGGTGCGGCAATCGAGGACTTCAAACGCCCGGACCGAATCGTGGTGGGTCTTTCGGACGAGCGGGCGCGCGATGTGATGACGGAAGTCTACCGGCCGCTTTACCTCAACCAGTCGCCGCTCCTGTTTACCTCGCGCCGCACCTCCGAACTGATCAAGTATGCAGCGAACGGCTTCCTCGCCATGAAGATCACCTTCATCAACGAGATCGCCGATCTCTGCGAGAAAGTTGGCGCGGACGTGCAGGACGTCTCGCGCGGGATCGGACTTGATGGCCGCATCGGCTCCAAGTTCCTGCATGCCGGCCCCGGTTACGGCGGCTCCTGCTTCCCGAAGGACACGCTGGCGCTTGCCAAGACGGCGCAGGATTTCGATGCGCCGGTGCGCCTCATCGAAACAACGATTGCCATCAACGACAGCCGCAAGCGCGCCATGGGCCGCAAGGTCATTGCCGCGGCCGGCGGCGATGTGCGCGGCAAGAAGGTTGCGCTGCTGGGCCTCACCTTCAAGCCGAACACCGACGACATGCGTGACAGCCCGTCGATTGCGGTCGTCCAGACCCTGAAGGATGCCGGCGCCATTGTCTCAGGCTACGATCCGGAAGGCATGGAAAACGCCAGGCAGATGATGGAGATCGACTTTGCGAGCGGCCCCTACCAGGCCGCGGAAGGTGCCGATGTCGCCGTGCTCGTCACCGAATGGAACGAGTTCCGCGCGCTCGACCTGAAGCGCCTGAAGTCGGTGATGAAGTCGCCGATCCTCGTTGACCTGCGCAACGTCTACCGCCCGCACGAGGTCGAGGCACAGGGGTTTGCCTATACCGGCGTCGGCAAGGCCTGAGCCAAGACGAAACGCGCGGCTCGCGGCCACCGTGCCGCGGCCGCGCTAGCGGCACCTCCACCCATAAACAAAAAGCCCCGCCGGGTGGCAGGGCAAGTTGGGAAAACCGCAGCATATTGCGGCAGTCGAACTGTGCACAGGATCTGGCGCCGAACGAAGCCCAGAAGCCGCGATTCCGGTACGCTTGATCAAAGATTGGCGCACGACGGGAACTGCGCGCGGATCGCATGGCTGGATTGTCTGAGAAAAGAAGTGGTGCCCCCGGCAGGGTTCGAACCCGCGACCCCCTGATTACAAATCCGATTGCATGTCCCGGGATTTCATATCCTTGACCGGAACCGGCCTGTAAAGTGACGCCCACGAAAGCCCGAACTTGTCGGGCCTGTCAACGCCATTCTGTAAAATGATATCCACTGTTTTGACCCACTGTGGACAACGGCTTGACCCCTCTCCCGACTCGCTCCATCTGTGCCCTCACCTGCTTGGCGGCCAGGAGCTACCATGACCGAATAGTGCGGCTCGGTCTCGTTTAGGACGAGGAGAGCGAAGGCATGCCCAGGCGGTTCATCCATCACCACGGCTGCGGACAAGGCGGGTATCTTCATACGACGCCTTACGGGGTTGTCCTGCTGGCGAGGTGTCGGTCATGCGGGGCAGAGCGTGAGATGGATCGCGAGGCGCTGGACAAGGCCTATGTCGGGATGAAGGATCTATCCGATATTGCCGCCCGTCTCCGGTGTACCTCCTGCGGGGAGAAGAACGGGGATCTGCTGGCGGGGTATTGGGCGGACTGACTCAGCTACTTCTTCGCCTTCTCTCGGCGCTTGATTTCCCGCTCGATCGCTTCACGGATCATGTCGAGGCGCGGCTCGCCTTCCTCAAGGACAGAGTCAATCCTCGCCGTCGTGCCTGCGGCCAGCGGCAAACGTAGCTGTTCCGTCCATTCTTTCTTACGCCCCATACGCGACGGCTTAGCGTGTACATGAATTTCTGTCAAAGCGGCCTCTCAAACGTGTACATGATATTGACCTAATACCATGTACACGATACAACTTCAATCAGGTACACGATTGGAGATGATGATGACCACCAGCCTAAGCCTCGTCGGGATCCGCGTTTCGCCGCTGACGAACCAGATCGTCCTCGCCCGTTTCGGCAAAGACCCTCAACTGGCGCTCGACACCCGCAACGTGGAAAACGAGTTCTTCCAAGCCCTCTGCAGCTACGCCTTTGACCACAAGATGCCGGAGCCGGGGCACGGCGGCGTCATCCAGTTTGGCGCGGCAGACGAGCAGTTCACGGCCATCGTGCGCCGGTTTTCCAGCAAGGAGGATGCCGACAAAGACACGACGCTGCGCAACGCCGCTCCTGATCTGCTGGAGGCGTGCCAGAAGATCGTGAACAACTGGGGCAACCTTCACCCGAAGGATCGGGCGCAGCTCCGAGCAGCCATCGCCAAGGCGGAAGGAGGTGCAGCGTGACAGAAGCACAGAAGCAGACCACATCGCACGAGACGCAAATGGAGGATAAGCCGTGAAGCTTTCCGCAGAGCAAAAGCGAGACCTACGGGCTATTGCAGGAGATCCTGGCAGCTACTCGAAGAGCAAAGACAGCGATCTTTACGACCTCATCGATCTGGGCCTTATCCGGCGTGTGGAAAGCGGCGGTTTTGAAATCACCGCAGCCGGTCGCGCCGCCCTCGCCTTTGAGGAACCCTGAATGCTCAACACCCTCTTCATGTGCGCGGCACTGCTTGCATAACAGGTGAAACCGGCTCAGTCTCCACACGAGAACACGAGCTATCTGAAGGAGATGAAATTGCCCAAGCTTTACGACGGCCTCGCTCTGGGAGGCCCACTAGATGGAAAGCGGATCACACATCAGGGGCCGCATTACAAAGCCGCCGAACAGAACCAGGTCTTGCCGTTCATCTCCTTCAAGGAGACGTTGACTACAGCCCAACTGACTCATGACATTTTCGAATATTGCCATTTCCGTACTCCCGGCGGCGACGTTTGGATACCTTCAGACGTTCAGTCGGGCAAGCGATACGAGCACAAGATCTGGGACCACCCTATGGAGTACGTGTTCTCGAAGCTGATCAGGTCATATAGGCCTGAAGGCTATTGATGATCCTCGCGCTCCTCCTAAGCGCCTCACTGACTGCTGTAGATGGCGATACCGTGAAGGACGAGTACGGCCAGAACATGCGCCTGCTCGGCGGGGGAACGCCCTTCGTCTCCGGCATAGACACGCCGGAGATCGGCAGCCACGCAAAATGCGAGAAGGAGCGGAAGCTTGCCCTGCTGGCAAAGCGACGGCTCAAGGATCTTATCGAGGGGAAGGATGTGCACGTTGAGGTGAAGGGCCGGGACAAGTTCGGCCGGCCTCTGGTCAACCTCTATGTCGAGGGGCGCGAGATTGGAGCGCAGTTGCTCCGCGAGGGTTTCGCTAAGGAGTGGCGGAAGGGCAAGCGAAACGACTGGTGCAGCCCTTGAAACGCAGAAAAGCCCGCCGCACCCAATGAAGGGCACGGCGGGCGGATTGTTTTGTACGATAGCGTACAGAGGCGGCGAGTGGGTTAGTTGCGCTTCATGCCGGCAGCGTCCTCGATGTTGTAGAGCCGATCGGTTGGCGCCCATCCCGGCTGCTGGGTCGGACAAATCACCTGACCCGCAAATTGAGGCCAGATGGTCAGAGCCGAGAGCTCCTTGTTCTGGCTATGGAACGTGGTGGACAGGACGAAGCCCGCCAGAGCGCCGGCAATGAAGAGCGCGATGCTCCTCCAAAGGCTGGCCCTGTTCTCTTCGCCCATGGCCCCCATGTCAGGCGCAACAAGCGTCAGCGATACTGACCAAGCCAGCATCCACGGAATGAAGATCGTCATGGGAGAGTTCACCAGCCAGTCCGGCCGATCGTAGACCCGAAGCACGATACCCCAGGTCCGTTGCACCAGCAGGAGGAGCACCATGGAGAACACGGCCACAATCAGGAACTCTGCCCCGCCCCGCCCGCTGCGAAAGGCTCGGAACGCATCCAGGGCGTACCTCAGAACGGCAGCCAACGAGACGCCGAAGGTAAGGCTCAATGCCACGTCGAGCAATCGTTCGTACGGGACGATCTGGTAGAGGACTGCGAAAGAAGCCAGGGCGGCGGCGCCTGACCATGCTACGATAGACGTCTTGAGCCTTTTCAATTCCGGCCACCCTTCTGATGCATGTATGCCATCACGTTGTCTGCAATCTCTTCGACGGTGGATCGACGCCGCTCGAATTGCATCACTGACAGAGCGAGTTCAGCCTTCAGCTCTTTCTTCTCTGCTTCGATGTGCTCGATTTCTCGGTGGTCTGGCTTCTTGCGCCAGTGGAAGAGGCTCATTGATTGCCTCCGTTGATCTTCGACATGAGCACCGGAAGGGTGACGTCCAAAGTTGCAGTCATCTTCTGCACGATCGGAATGACGAGCTTCAGCGTTTCCTTGCCCTCGTCCGCGGACTCCTTCAGCGCCGCGTCATACTTGGCGCGATCGGCCTCCCTGCCCCGATAGAGATAGACGATCACCAGAGCCTCGAGCGCACAGATGACGCCGGCAGGGCCCCAGAACTCGCCCAGCTTTTGAATTAGTTCATCCATGCGATAATCCGGCCGTGTGGACGTGAGTAACAAAAAAGAAACCTCCTGCTGGCGTAATGTCGGCAGGCAGTCTCGATGCATGCTATCGGGATTGCTTAGGCTGGGGCGCGTGCTCGAACACTTGCCTCAGCCGTCTATAATCTCGTGTTTTACGAGCGGCGCGAATGCGCATAGCTCCATTGATGTTCTGGTTCCGGTCCCGTTGACCCGATAGAACACGCGCCCATCTTCAACCTTCTCGACGGCGAGCACCGCCCCGTTGCAGCCGCGATACCGCCGGCCGCCATGTATGTCGGTTTCGTTCATGGAAGCTCACGAGGTCAGAGATGGCGAACTGTCACCGCTGCAGAGGAACCGGGTTTGTATGCGAGTTCCATTCCACCAAGCCCTGGCATGGCCCGAAGGCGTGCGGATGCGGTGGCGCCGGCATGCCGTGCCCTCAGTGCTGCATGGACGCAGACTGGAACGCGGATCCGAAGCGCCCGCCTGATGTCTCAAAGGTGTTTACGTCCGTGCTGAAGGCAAGCGGCAAGACGGTGAATTAGCGGACCGCCTTGTCATGCGCTGCGCATTCGTCGGGGGTGTAAGCCCGCGCGCCGCACAGCCCCGCAACGGTGTCATCGATCTTGTCCTGGTCGCGCTCCGTCGCCCCTCGAGCTCCGATCAGCGAAGTGCCGGCGATCGACCTAGCCGTGGATTGCAGCTGGCCTTTCGCTACACTGACCGGCTTGGTGGATGTACACGCCGCCACTGTCGAGGCACAGACGACGACGAAAGCGAGCCTTGTCAGCTTCATTGGTCAGTTCTCCGATTGCGGTATTGGTTGCGGCAGTCAGGCGGGCGGCTTCGGCTTCTCTGGCCTCCCTGACAGCGCCAGGCACGTAGAGCAGGACACAGAGGCCAAAGCCGATTAGCGCGCCCGCAGCGAGCTTGAGGAGGTCGAAGAGGCTCATGCCTCAAGTTCCTTCCGAATGTCCTTCACCCGACGCACGAGCCACCGCCCGCCGATGAGGATGCCGATCACGACAAATAGCGCGATACCGGCCACGAGGATCAGCGCATCGCGATCCATCCCAGCAAGCCAGGCCGCGAAGCCGCCAGTGCCGAAGATTCCGCCGAAGATGGTCGAGAGCCAATTCGTCTTCTGCTTGACTTCCTGCTCGACCTTCTTGGGGACGACCGGCTTTTCGACCGTGGTCTCTTCAACCACCGGAGCCGATCGAACAGCTTCATCGCCAGATACTGCAGAACGGGCCAGCAAGGCGTTATGGAGGGCGGCGCGTGTCTTCGGGCCTACATCGCCGTCAACCGCGTCTCCGGTGAAGCCCGCGGCGCGCTGGAAGGCCTTGGCACCAGAAGCGTCGGGCGAGTAGCCGCAAACGACCAGCGCCAGCCGGCCGTAGTAGTCTATCCGGTCAGCAAGCCCGTTCTTGCCGCCGTTAATTTTTCGGGTCAGAGTTTCAATATCGTTCTGGTCGGCCCAGGTGTTGAGGTTGCGCGTCGTCCAGTACCAGATGGGGACGAGGCCTTCCCATGGGTCAGTGTTCACCAAGTCCGGCTGCGCCACGAAGTCAGGGGCAGATTTATCAAGTTTACGCGCCCACGCAGTAAACTCCGTATAATTTGACTTCCCGGTGATCTGGATCGCGCCACGGCCACGGTAGAGATAACCGTCGCCATCCTTCTCTGGTGTGTTGCCGAGATCGGTGCGCGTGTCATAGCGCTGCTGCGCCGGCGTCGGACCCCAGATCTCCTTGTCGAACTTGAAGCTGCCGCTCTCGTGCATCAGCTGCGCGAGGTAATGAACCAGGCGGTGCAGGCGATCCAGCCCGACATCAGCACCGTAACGATCGAGAGAGGTCAGCACAGATTGCAGGTTCGCAGCACTCCCCGTGGCTTTGGCAGCCGTGCGGATTTGCTGCGCCGTGATGGGCACAGTCATGATGTTCTCCGATGTGGTGAGGTTCAGGTGTTGCGTTCCCGATAGCTGCTCGTCTAGACAGACCGTTAGGGAAAACCTTCGAAATGGAGCTGGCTATGAAAATTCAGATGCACGAAGACGAGATAAAGTTGTTCAGCTCGTTTCTGACGGAAGCGGACTCGTACTTTGAGTTTGGGATGGGCGGGAGCACCATTCTTGCATCAACGCTCGTAAGAAAAAGGATACACGCAGTCGACACCAGCGCCGAATGGGTCGGTAGCGTTGCGGAACAGATCGGCCGCGAAACAGGCAGAGAAATCCAGCTAAGTCACATAGACGTCGGCCCGACAGGCGGCTGGGGTACGCCGACGTCCAGAGAACACGAGCATCGTTTCCCTTCGTATTCGAAGGCGATCCTGAACACGGGTTTCAGCGATTACGACCTATGCTTAGTCGACGGTCGCTTCAGAGTGGCATGTTTCCTTGAGGCGTTGAGATATTTGCCCTTGGGCTCGGTATTGGGCATGCACGACTACTCACCAAGGCCGGAGTATCATTTGGTGGAGGAATTCGCTCGCCCTATTGCAAGCAGTCGGACCCTCTCGTTCTTCGTTAGGAGGCCCGACTGCAATTTTGACAACTTGGTTGGCATCCTGGAAGAACACCGTTCAAATTGGGCTTGAGCTACGCAAGCTCCTTGCGGTCTAGCTTCGCCTCTAGTTCAGTCAGAGGCTTTTTGTAGCGCTCCTCAATGATGTCGAGAATTCTGGCTCGATATCTAGGATGCGCTACATCTAACACCATCTCCCTCGTCTCGATCCCACTTCGCAACTGCTGCTCGCGCGTGCTTCCCGTCCAAACACCCTTTTCATGCTGATGATAAACGCTCATCGGTTCATTGATGAAGCCGATTTTACCTAACGTTTCAAGGTAGAATGCCAATGCAATTTCGTTGAAGCGGTTTTCAAACAGACGCTTCGGAGCCTTTTTCAGGCCGTTGGCGCGAAACATGCAGCTAGAGAAATTGGCGATAAGGTTCATTGACGGATCGGCCAAAAAATCGTCGCCGGTGAGCTTGTTCTTATTCAGTTTTGTCTGACGGTCCAAGAAGGATTGCTCCCCGCCAGGGAGGCGCTTGACCAGTATCTTTGAGAAGACCATTGAGCAGTCGTCGTTTTCCCGCAAGAAGGTTAGTTGCTTTTGTAGTTTAAGCTCATCCGTCCACACATCATCGCCTTCAAGCACCGCGATGAAATCGCCCGTCGCGGCCGAAATACAGCGCCTGAAGGTTTCAGATATGCCCTCGTTCTTGGAGGTTGAGAGGTTGCGTATTATGGACCCATGTTCCTTGCGCAACTTCGCGACCAGCGTCGGTGTTGCGTCGGTAGATCCGTCACTGCAAACAATGATCTCGTGCTTAAAATCTCCACGCTGGTCCAATGCGCTTTGAACTGCGGCCTCTATGAAGTCTTGATGGTTGTATGCCGGGATTATAGTCGTGACAGTGAACTGCATGTCATTGCTCTCCTTGACGTGGTGTATGGCCACATCAAGAGACTCTCGTACGGAAATCCGTGTTCTGTCTTGGTCATCGTCCCAGTAGATCATCACAGGCTTCTCAATATAAAGAGGCTCATGGTCTGCCGTGATGCGCAGGATCAGATCCCAATCGACCAACCGCTTTAGATCCTCATTGAAGCCTTTGACCGTGTCGAGCAGGTCGCGGCGGTGAACGAACACCCCAAGATCGATGTAGTTACCCTTCTTGAGTCGTTCTCGGTCAAACGCGGCGCCCAACACCATGCCGGTTGTGTGGTTGCGCCAGCGAGCGTAGAAGCTTTTGCGATCCGGGTTCGTGACGATACTGCTCGCGAAGCAAATAAGGTAGCCCGGGGTCACTGCATTGTCGGAATCGAGATAGGCAATCCAGTCTTTTCGGGCCATGCGCAGACCCGCGTTTCGAGCCGCCGACACCCCGCTCCGCTTTTTGAGCCGTTCCAAGATGATCTTGCCGCTGGATATTTCAGACGAGTAACGCTCCTCAATCGCGTCCGGCCCACCATCATCAGAACAATCGTCAACGATTATCAGCTCAAAATTCTGGTGCGTCTGTGACATCACCGAGTCTATCGCTCGGAAGACCTGGCCCACACGGTTATAAAGGGGCATTATGATTGAGAAGCCCACTTTCGGGGCGTCGGCATACTTGAGCGCTTCGCTTTCAGATTCGACGATCGCGCATACATCAGGCGATCGTCGCCTTATCTCCGATATGAGTTGAGGGATCCCATCGTCATTTGCGAGGATATGGTTTAGCGCCTTCACCTTCACCAAAGGCATTCCCATCTTCAAAAGGCGCACAGGGTTGTGGACTGGGTTCCCGTTAAGCATGGAGCTGGCAGGGACTGTCGGAGAAACGAACGCCTCCCATCGCAGTGACTGAGCCTCAAGCAAGCCAGTAAGTTGTGTCTCGTATTTTAAGATGACCGCCTGGACATTATCTTCTACTTCGACCGCCTCGAAGAAGTCGCGAAAGGCGCCAGTCTCGAAGGCCCTTCGACGGAACACGAGAAAGTACGACTGAAGGTGCTGGGTAGGCTTGTTGTTAGCCGTCATCCCCCAGAAGTCTATTTCCTTCTTCTCCATCGCCTCCATGAGAGGGACAAAACTGTCGATCGGTCCGAAGCAACTATCGTTGCAGAGGACTAACTCGTCTGCCTTTCTCAAAAAGCCTCTATCGTCGGCGATCTGGATTCCCCGCTTATAAGAGCCAAAGTCGTACTCACGGTGACGTTCAGCCAGAATGTACGGTGTCATCCGGCGAAGACGCTCCAGATCCTTCGGTGCGAGGGCATGATCGGCCACAACGATTACCTTGTCGCAAACCTCTCCCAGGGCGCTGAGGTACCATTCAACCTTTTGATTCAGTTCGCCATCCGCAAGGTAGATTGCAAAGACGCCCACTCGGTTCTTTCGATCTTTCACCCGTGTGCGCATCTGTAAGAACGGTCTAGATGGGTTTGGACGATAGCCGGCAACTCGCCCTTCCTTACGGCCAAATTTAAGGTAGTGAATTAGTGGGTTTATGTCTGAAGCTGCGACGTCCTTATAAAGCTCCAAATATCCGAGCGTTGAGAAGCTAAGCGACGGGTCTCTCCCGAGCCTCCCTCCGAGCCACAGGTAATGCTCAACCGGGTCCATTCCCAATATTGCGACATCAAGGTACCGTCCGAGGTACCACTGCTCGTCAAAAAGCCCGGAAGCCTTCACGAGTTTAACGTCATCCTGACTTGCGCGCCCCATCATGGTCACCCTGCCGTCTCCGCGATCTAGTAAAGTTGATCTACGTATTCTAATGGAGGGCTCTTAATGCAATGATTATTTTTCCAAGGGAAGCCCCCCAGCTTTAGGGGTACCTCTGTTCCCCGGGGCTCTAGGTTACCATCTCCCATCTATCCGTGGTAAAGTGTAAATCCCCTGCCGTCACACTAGAGGAACAAAATGCACGACAAACTCGATACGCCTGATCGTGAAACTCTCCTTAGCCTGTGCGATGACTACATGGCGCGGTATGATCTCACTCCGGAACAGGCGCTCGGCGTCTCCCCACCAGAGCCGACCATTGATCCGGCTGCCGATGCTCTGGCCCTCGCCGTGAGGGAATATCTTCTGGAGATGGACAGGCAGAAGTTATCGCTGCATTTCGGAGAGGCGAAGGTCCGGTTCGAGAAGATGCACCAGGCTGTTACGGACTACTATGTCAGCAGGAACGGATTGGTGCTCCCGAGTTAGCCCCAATCCTACTTCCACCGTCCTATCATCGTCACCTCAACCGCCGTGGCAACTGCGGTATCGTTGCGACGAAGATTGATTGTCGCCTGAGTGCTGGTTTTGCCTGAGGCGCTGCTAAAGATGCTGCCGAGCGAAGCAGAAGGTACGTTTGTGGTAACAGTTTCCGGAGCGGCAACCGCCGAGATTGGGAACGTCCACGTTGCCGAAACCGTAGACCCTACAACGGAAGTGATATTCAGCGTGTGTGTGCAGATTAGCGTTCCATCTGCCAGCTTCGTGTACTTGCCATTTGCGTTTGAGCCGTTTTCTGCTTCCTTCGGACCCCAAGATCCCCACGTTCCCGAAACCTTCCGCCTCTGGAAAGACAGCCCCAGGTTTGGAGATGTGAATGTTTGAAGCGCGGTATTTCCATCGAACGAGAATGTTTCGACAATAGCGCCGCCGGTGTTGATAGCGACGCCTGTCAGTGTATCGGCGGGCCCGCCTGTGCAGCCCACGACGAGCGTATGCACCTGGCGCGCCCGACCCGGCCCGGTGTATATCGAATTGAGATTTCCGCCATAACTGGGGAATTCTTCAAACCGGCTATTGGATCCAGCGTCGATGATCGGGAAGGCGTTTGCATTCAGGAAACGCTGCTTGTGAACGTCGGTGTTCGTCGCTCCGGCCTGTATCTCTATCGGCTGGCCCGTATTGCCCACATCGAAGATGTTGGGCTCGATGGTATTGTTGTTGCCGCTTTCAATGATGATGCCGCGGTATATCGTCGTGGTTCCAGTCCGCTGGAAATGGTTCCCGGCAATGCGTCCGCGCGCGCAGTCACGGATCTTCATGCCGATCACTTCGGCCGGGTTGGCGACGTTGTAGAGCGAGAGCGTATTGATATCGAACTCGGCCATGCGCTCGATGTCGATGGCCGTTCCAACGAAAGCGATATGACCTGACGAAGCAGTCAGGACACTTTCGTTCAGCGTGTTGACGGTGGTGATCCCCTTGTTGACCGTGACGAACTCGAAGCCGGAAAGGTAGATACCTTCGGCGTCAATCGTTTCCAGAGCCTCATTGACGGCGCTGACCCACAGGCCGCGAATGTCGAGGGATGTCGGAGAACCATCGCCCCCGAACCTCACGCCACGAGAGGCTTGCGGCACGGACCCGTAAGCGCCCGTATAGACCCCGTTGATGCGGGTGTCGCGGACCGTACAAGACAGACAGGAAATCAGGTCGACACCAACATCCCAGCCATTGACTGTGTAGCCACTCGCGCCCTTTATCAGAAGACGACTGATATTCGCGTGGCTCTCTGCACGAGGCATGATTAGTCCGCCGGAGATGAGACCGGAGCAATCGACATCCAGCGCTTTTCCCGCCGCGACACCGAAGGTTTCGAGCGTCAGATCCTCGAATACCATCGGCCTTGGGCTGGCGCTCACCGCCACCCGAACGCCGGACGATGCCGCTCCAGACACCCACTGCAGACGCGTTCCCGTTTCGGAATGCCCCTTGAGTGACAGCGGCTTTCCAGCCGTCAGCCGGGAGTTGAGTGGATAGGTTCCGTCTGGGGCAACGAGAGCCCAGCCGCGGTCGGCGCATTCACTGAACGCTTCTTGGAACTTGGCCGTCACCTCCGATGCATCCGAGTTTGTCGCCTCTCTGCGGCGGATGGCCTGATCGAGGCTACCCGACGTCATGAGGTCGAGAGCGCTAAGGGTGTCGCGCATCTTGTTAAGCGCGGGGCGTGGCAAAGCGCCCGTAATGTTCGCACGGAAAGAGTGGTTGGCGGTGTCGAATGCGTCCTTCGCAATACGCTGTGGGTCGTAGGTAGAGGGCTGCATGAGGGCGGTACTGAAGGAAACCTTCGTCCACGCCAGGCCAACTGGATCCCATGCCTTAAGCACGGCTGGGTCCAAGTTCTTGTCCAGCCACAATTTGTCAGTCGTAGGCGGTGACAACCCATCTACCATGTTGTCCAGCACGCCTGCCGCGCGCAATGCGGCCAGCGTCACCTCTGACCACCGCACATCAAATGCGTTGCCGGTGCGCATAGCGCCGGTGCCCTTGAAAGTGGCGAAGTGCTGGCTGTCATCAAATTCTGTCGGCATGGAATTTCCCATAACAAAAAGGCCCCCGATGTAGGGAGCCTGGCGCTGCTTTGGCGATTTGCTTGAATGGTGTGAGGTCTACCAGACGGCGACGATGCCGGTAGCTGTGGTTCCGGTGGCTCGCACCCTTGAAACCGATAGAGGATGAAGTCCAGGCTGCACGGGGATCGTCACAGTCTCCCCGCCGGCCATCACCACCGATATATTCCCTGCCACGCCGACGTAGAGCCCGCGCGTGGTGTAGGTCAGATCGGTATTGTCGTTTGGTGTCACAGCGGCCGCGTGTTCTGCGGACGTCGTCTTCGAATTGTCAGATCCAATAGCCATGCGATATCCCTCCGGGAGTCCGGTTAAAGCGCGTCTGCGCCTACGATGGATGTCAAAGAAAAGGCCCCCCTCAGGGGCCGGTTAGCAGTCGTCAGCGAAGGAGCTATATCGGGAGCAACCTGCTCCGTCGCCAAGATCAACCCCTGCGCGCGTGGCTACGAAACCAGTCAGTGCAGCGCCAATGATGAAGCCGAGAACGCCGCCTGTGACGCCCTTCCACTTCATCCCGATCCAGATGCAGGCGAGAGCCATAGCCATGCCTGCGAAGATCACCATGTCGTGCACTACTGGACAGCCTCTTGAAGCGCCGGCTTCACACCGACATGGATAGCGGTTCTGATGCCTGGCAGGGTCGCACCTGGCACCTGCCGGATAATCGCATTCGCGCCGCTCTTCTTCAAGTCGCCTTCACTGAGTTGCTGTGCGATCATCGCCAAGTCCTCGAAAAGGCCTGACGATGGGCCAAGAACGGCCCCGAGCTTGCCACGGCTGGCATAGCGCGAAGCCCCGCCTCCGCGGTCCTCGTCGCCGGCCACCGCCTGGGCAGCAGTCACGATACCCGGCAGCCCCAGCTTTTCGGCTGTATTGCTGATCTCGAACGGGATAGCCAGCACGCCAGAGCGGTCAAGGCCTTCAGCAATCCACAGGCCCGGGTTGTCGAGCAGCTTGTTCGCCTCGTCCATGTCGCCGCGCTCAACGTACTTCAGGTATCCGATCAGCATGCCAAGGGCTGACGACATGACCATCATCTCTGCAAGCCTGTGTGGGCGCTCCTGAAGGCCAGCGATGAGCACTCGCTGATTGCTGGCAAGGCCGAACGATTTGAACTGGAAGATCAGCTTCCCCCAATTCGTTTTCATCCAAAGCGGAGTGTCTGTCACGCCCTTGGTGATAATCGTGCGGTCGACGTCCTTGTTCAGCGCCGCGCCCCAAGCGCGCACCGCCGCCTGGTCGTCCCACTGGCTGACGTTGGCGCCATAGACGCCTTCCTCTTCAACCCCATACTTCCGGAACTGCGCCGCGATACGCTCTGCCATGTCCTCGTTAATGCCGAGATAGGCCATATAGGCGCGCTCAGTCTTGTCCGCGCCGTGCCAGTCGAGCGCGTTGCGCATCATGCGGTTCTGCGTCATCACCGACGCTACCGTCTTCAGCGTATCGTTCCACCAGCCAAGGCCAGTCGCCCTGCTGAAAACGTTCGAGGCATTGGACAGGAACCGCTCGAACCGGGAGCCGTAGGCGTAGGGGTCGTTCAGATCCGTCAACGAAGCCAGCCGGGATTGAAGAACGCGCTCGGTGACCGCTCCAAGGGCCTTAGCGTCGGCTCTCGATATCTTGGCCGCCTTCACGCCCTTGGTGAGCGCCGGCAACGCTTCTCGCATGGTGGCCCGCACGCCATGAACCGCGACGAAGCGGGAGGCGTCAGTCAAGCTCGCCAGGGTCACGCCGCCGAGAAGCCGGATGTAATTCCATGTCAGGGCGGCGCGCGTGATCTTCGACCAGTCGCTTGCCTCGTCGGCAGCGCGGTAGGTGCCGCGGATCATGTCGCGGAACGCCTGCAGGTTTTTCAGGTCGCGGGCTTCTGCCTTATGGAGGCGTTGGCGTTCATCATCCGTCTTAGCGTTCTTGCGAAGATCGTTATATTCGTTGGCGATTTCCTCGAACTGAGGCTTCATGTCGGCCCTGCCGAACTTGTCGGCCAGCTCCACCTCAGCGCCCATGGTTCGGGTATATCGGCGGAGGACGGCTTCCATGTCGTTTTCGAGAAACTCCTCCACCAGCTCGTCAGGGATGTTGAACGTGCGCTCTTTGAGAGGCCCGCGCTTCACTGGCACAAGCCAGTCAGGCACATCGGCCAACCCCTTGCCGGTGAGATTATTGAACACGCTCGTGACGACATCTTCGATGTAGTCCTTTAGGTCATCGTCATTGATCGCGTCCGGCCCCTTGCCTTCCGGCAGCTTTGCGATCTGCTCTGCGAAATACTGGCGGGCGATTTTCCGAAACCGCTCTTCCTCACCGATCAGTTTCTGACGGTTCCAGAGACGGGTCACGTAGCTGGCGGCCGTCGAGACCTTCACGTCTTCAGGCAGAAGGCCGATGCGCTGCGCTCGCTCCAGAAGCGGATTGAATACCGTGGATCGCGCCTCTTGAGCCGCCCGGGTGACGAACTCGTTCCCGCCAGGGTCCACGTCTCCACGCCGTCCGGCCTTGGCAACGGCCTGATAGAACTCCGTCTTGCTGCCGGTGTACCCAGCCTTGCGGGCCTCCCGATAGATGTTGCGGGACGATTCCAGCCATTGAGCCAGAGCGCCACGCTGATACTGTTTCACGAGGTTCTCGACATCGGCACCGAGCGAGCGGCCTTCCATCTGCATCGTCGTGTAGACCGGGTTGTCGACCATCCGTGCGTAGGTCTCGCGAACCTTCACCGAAGGAGAGAACATGGTTTCAATGCCGGGGTTTATCCGCGCGGCCGCTGTCGCACGCGCAACGATCTGCGCTGCCTTCGGTCCACCAACGCCCAAGTCATCCAGCTTGATTTCATCTACGGCGGCGGCGCCAGCCGACTGCATGCGCTTTACGATGGTGTCGGTCATGCCGACGACATCTTCAACGCCTTCTTCAGCAAGATCGCTCTCGATCTGCTTGCTGACGCGGGTCCACTCCCCCGTCGATAGGAACTTCGAGGCGCCTGCGCCGATCAGCCCGCCGAGGATAGCCGAACCGCCAATCGCAATAGCGCTTTCTGTGGCCGTACGCTCTTCCTGAGTGGCCTGAAGCCCTGCCTCCTGTACGGCAGTGCCAGCGGCCGCCATCGCGCCTACGGAAGCCGCAGAGCGAAAAGCATTGAAGCCTACCTTGCCAGTGCGGGCGAGAGCGCCGCCGGGAAGCAAGATCGTCGGGTCAGCGATGCCAGCGACGAAAGAAGCGCCCACGCCTGTCCAGCCCGAGGCTGCGAGCGTTGCACGGTCCTTCCGTTCCTTCTCTATCTGCGCGCGCTTCGCGTCGGCGGCGGTGCGGTTGTAGACCTCGTCCCACTGGTCCGGCGCTTCCTTTATCAGGTCTGCGAAGTCCGGATCCTGGTAGACGTTGTAGGTGGGGTCCACCTTCGTCAGAGACGCTTGATCGCCCCACAGGTTGGCATTCGTCAGGGCCGACCCGATCAGGTTCTCTTGCCGGAAAGCCGCGCCTACCGTTTCCAGAAATGAAGGCTCCGGAGCGTCGAAAGCTGCGACGCCTACGGCCCCAGCGGTAGACAGCGGCCTGCTACGATCAAACGGCATTAGCGCATGCCCTGCGGTTGGAACGGCCCGTTCAGGAAGCTATCCATTGACCGTTCCCTCTGCTCTTCTGGTGTCAGTTCGTCAAACGCGCGGCGTTCAGCATCATCTTCTGCCCTTGCCTTGGCTGCCCGATCCTGAGCTTGGCGTGATTTTTCCAGCGCCTTGCCGAGCGGACTGTTTTCACGCGCCATGCCGCGGTAGAGCTTGTCGTTGCTGAACCGCTCGAGGCGACCGGCGCCTTCGCCTTCAGGGAAGGTACGCTCCTGCTGCACACGGTTTTCGAGCATCCGCTGCTCAGCTTCCCGAAGGGTCTGCTCCTGCTTCGCCTTGAATGAAGCCTTTGCGGCGTCGACGTCGGCATAGAAAGGCAGGTTGAAGCGCTGAAGCTTGCCGTCCTTCTCGTAGAACACCTGATACCGGGCGGGCTTGCCGGCGCGGATATCTTTCTCGGTATCCCCGTCGCCCTGCAGGTAGAATGCATCAGCCTCAACACCTTCGGCCTTCATGGCTTCTGCCAGTTGCTCGCGTACATAGTCGTGCGATCCGTCAGGCATGGCCGGGTAAGCCTTCTCCGGCGGATACCGCACAACGATGTTGCTCGAGAGCGAGCTGAACTGCGTCGTGCCGTAGATGGTCTGAAAGCGGCGCTTGGCTATATCCTCAGCCGCCCCCTGATCGCCATTGGCATCAACCAGCGCCTCTTCGAGAACAGACCGATAATCGGCCACGATCGCGGCTTCTGCTTCCGGGTTCACCCCGACCTGGATCTGCGTTGGGGTTGCCGTACCTCCCACGTCAGGAGCGGCGCTGAAGAACCCCTTGTCGAAGATCGCCGCGACATCATCAGCCGACTTGTCCTTCAGCAACTTCTTGACGGGCTCGGACTTCAGGATCGCGTCACGTCGGCGAATCTGCTCTGGGTCATTGCCCGAGATGATCTTACGCGCGGCCTCGTCCGGCGAGTATCCCATCGTCTGGGTGTAGGTCTTGTAGAGGTCCAAGTTCTTGGAGACTGCCGCGCTGCCGTCGAAAGCTCCGAACGAAACCGGTGCGTTCTTCTGCAGAACGCTTGCCGCTTCCATAGCTTGGGCCATCTGCGATGCGTCGGTAGACGAAGCACCGCGACGAAGTTCTGCCTGCACCTTCTCAGGGATATAGCCGGTTCGCGCGACGAAATCAGAGGTGAGCGTGGCCTGCTGGTCAGGCGCGGCCGCGCCTAGCATCTTCTCGTAAGCTTTATTGCCGAGCTTGCGCTGGTCAGCATCGAACGGGTTAATCGAAACATTACCCTGGCTCATCGCGGAGATGAGTTCGTTAACGCCGGCGCTTTCCTTCTTCGCAGCATTCAGCGAGTTGATAAGCTGGGCTTTGTCGCCGTTGTCGATCGTCTGGTCCCGAAGGATGACCTTCTCGTCAACCTGATCCGGCTGTGTGGCGATGAGGAGGCTGTAGCGATCCTTGGCCGCTGCGCGTTCCCGGTTGACCTGCTGGCTGTATTCCGTCTCCGCCCATGCCGCCAGCTTCTCGCGGCGCTCGTAGGGGATGGCATCGAACGTGGTGTCTCGCGAAACCGCGCTGGTTACGCCGGCCCCGCCCATCTTCTTGTCGGCCCACGCCTGAAGGTCGGCAGCCGTTTTTCCTCTGAGGAAGCCATTTGCATTGACGGCATCACGGCCTACGATGTTCTCGACCGGAGTAGCCGGGTCAGCCTTCAGGATCTGCGCTGCACCGCGCGGTCCCAAGAAGTGCGCAAGGTACACATTCCCGTCTGTAGTGGCGATCCCCTGGTTGCGGAGGAAGGTCGCGTTCTCTTCCGCGTAACGCTGCGTCATCTCCCGCGAGATCGTCGGGTCATTGCGAAGAGCTAGAACCTCTTGCGTCGATCGACCCTGCGCCAGATCCGGGCGGTATTGCTTGATCATGTTCATCCAGGTGGAGGAGATGAACTGACCGGCCCCTGTTGCGGATGAGTTCGGGTTCTTGGCGGTAGCGTTGCCCCCGCTTTCGACCCCGACGATCTTGTCCACGAGAGAACTGCCGCCGCCCTTCACGTCCTGAATAGCGCCCTGCGGATCCTGTTCGAACTTCCACCGCCACTTGCTCTCGGCAGCATCAGCATCCCACAGTGCGCGCCGCTCTGCCTTCCACGGCTCCGGCATGTCCGCTGCATCGATCGCAGCGAGGCCCTGACGCTTCAGTTCCTCGTAAGGAGCCGCATTATTGCGGATCTGGGTGCGGATCGTATCAAGGCCGGTATTCGTGGTCCGGTCGTAGAAGTTCGCCTTGGCCTGCTGCTCGTAGGAATAGGCCTTCCCATAGAGGCTGTTGCCAAGGCCAAGCAGCGTCTGCCTGCTCTGGGCGTCCTGCGCGTCGGAAACACCCGTGAAATTGTTCTTGATGAAGTCGTTGACGCGGGTTTCGTAGCCCTCGATGAACTGGCGCGTGAAGCCGATCCCGCTCTCGGTGGTACCTTCCCTCGCCTTGAGGAAAGCCTGCTCTTCCTGGTCACGGAACTGGGCGATCTTCGTCTCGAGGTCATAACCAGCCTTGCGTCGGGTCTCCTCGTCCTCCTGCGTGCGCAGGTCGTTCAGGTCATATGCGACTTGAACCATGTCCTGCCCGGCGTTCGCCAGCGCGGCGCCAATACCGCCCTGAGGAGCGTTGGGGGCAATACGGCCCGAACGGGTGCTCTGCCGGTTGATGTCGCGCGAAGTAGCGATCTGCACCATTCACTTCACCCGTAAAGCGGGCGCGTCGAGCCCGATGCTGGCTTTGTCGACCGAGCCTGCTGGCCGAACCGGCTGTACATATTCGACACCCCGCTGAAGAGACTGCCGGCGGCGCTGATGTAGCTGGCGTTCAAGGCGTTCTTGCCGGAAATTCGGCTGTTCTTCGCGGCGTCATTGTAGCCCCGCGCCTGCTGGTCGCCCTTGTAGATGTCGGTGCGAGCGGCAAGATCGATTTCGGCCGCCGTGTCGCCCATGATGTCGAGCACAGACGGGTCGGTCAGGTCTCCACCAGAGCCAGCGATGGCGGCTCTCTGCTGGGACAGCATGAGACGGCCCTGCCGATACTTCTCCGCTGCGTCACGCTGAGAGGCGGCGTAGGCTTCATCGGCCTGCTGCTCCTGCACCTTGGCCTCATACTGGGCGCGAGCGTTAGCCTCGCGGCCCGCTTGGATGGTGCCGAAGGTCTGTACGGCCGTACCGATACCGCCGGCAATCAGCGCGAGAGTTTCGAAGCCTGACACGTCCAGATCACCTTGCCATTGAGTTCTTCATCCGTCGGCTCGAATCCCAGCCGACGCATCATCTCTTCCGCTCGCGGTATGTGCATGTCGCACGTTGCTCGAATAGTCGTAGCGCCCTGCTCGACCGCTTGCGCCAGCACGTCCTTCACATGCCGGTAAACAGAAGGCCGGCGAACGTGGCTCGGAAGCTCAAGGAAGCCAAACCACACGCCTTCCTCGACCTCGAATACGCCGCCGATCGCCGCCACTAGGCGCCCCTTGTGCATTGCTTTACCGATCCATCGGGACGAGAACTGCATGCCGCCTGATGCGCGGGCCAGATCATCGTCCGTTGCCGGTACGATTTCAGCCATTGGTCGTCACATCCATGACAAGACCAGCCGCAGTGAAGGGGTAAGGCGCGCGTGCCTCGATGCAGACACGGCTATCGGTGTCCCAATCGCTGCTGATAGGCATCAGGTCCGCGTCAAACGCCTCCTGCAGCGTGCCCGGAGCAATTGGAGCACCCTTGCTCGTCGTGGTCAGTTGCCGCAGGGTGTTGAAGTCTCGGCCGACCCGAAGGCCGTCGAGCATCGTCTTCACCAGGTACAGCCCGAGCTGCGCAACCTTCTTTCGCTGGAAGAGCGCAGTGCCACCACCGGCCCCGTAGGCGAGCTTCGTGCTTTTCCAGCGGCCAACATAGGGAAGACCGATGACGACGCTCTTCCCTGCCGCCACGGCCGGAATAACAACGTTGCCGCCGGTGACCGTGGCGAGGTTCGACTGATCCCGAACTGCTTTGCCATCAACCCATACAACGACTTGCTTCCCGCTCAGGTGAGGCACCGAAAACGTGGTCTGGCTGGCGGTGGCGGTGAACCGAGTGAAGCCGTCAGCCAGGCAGTTGACCGTGCCGCCGCGGCAGTCCGTCATGTCGGCCAGCCGCTCCAGACGTTTCGTCCCGCTTCGCACCACAGCGAAGTAAACCGAATCCTGCCCTGCCCCGCGGCAAGCCGCCACGTTGGTGAACTGCCCGTCAGTCACCACCCGAGACCAGGCGATGACATTCTCGGACGGCTCATAGGTGAGGCATCGGGCCTCGCCGTTGGCGAGCACAAACCAGACGGTAGTGTCAGGCCGCCGTTGCACGGCAATGTCTACGATGTTCGATCCGCCGCAGATCTGCTCGTGCATAGCCATCAGATCGGCCGATGAGTAGTCACCGCCCTGGTTCTGGGCCAGACGATAGGCTCCAGTCCCGGACGCCTGGATGAAGATGCCATCCTTGTCCACCTTGACCGCCCGAACGTTCGCGCTTCCGAACGTCGACGCATCAACCGGGAACCATGCAGACGCCGTCAGGGGTTCATCGAAGCTGGAAGCCTTGATGGAGATTTCTGACAGGTCGGTGCCCGCTAGTAGACGCTCCAGGCCGATCAGCCATAGGATACCGCGATCCGTGCCGGCCCCGATGCTTCGCGCGATAGGAGCGGAATCACCCTCCACCTGGTCATCAAAGCTCTTGTAGGCATCAGGCACGGACCCATAGACCAAGTCGTCCTTACCCCAGAAGAGCCGCCCACCAAAATTCTCTACCGCAGACGGCCAGCCGTCGTAATCGGACCAGACGGATACGTCCCAGTCGAACGTGGCGTTGAGCGAATAGAAGCGGCTCAGCACCTCCGCCGTCACCTGCGTTGGACTGGTGTAACCGATAACCCGGGCCACGCCAGACTGGCTCCCTCCCTGGTACATCAGGTTCGAACCAATCGTCCCGCTAGTGTAGTCACCGCTCTGCAGCGCCCATCGGAAATATTTAATGACGTTGTTGTCAGGGTCGGTATACGAGCTTGCTACGTTCGACGTAAACGTTGCAACATCGGTCCATGCCCCCGGGCTACCCCCACTATCCGGGGCTACCTGCAGCCTCATTGTGCCGGACCATGTGCCGCCTAGCTGATAGGTGAACGTCCGTGCCGCACCAACGCCACTGACGCGAATGGCTGCGCTGTTGGCCGGCGCTGACGTGAACGTCTCGAAGACGGCCTGGCCGCTCTGGAAGAGCCTGTAAAGCCTGCCGATCATCTTGCTGTCGAAATGCGGGCGATCCGACACGAGATTGATCGTCCCCACATAACCGGTCGGATTGATGGCTGCGGTGGTATCGGCTGCGACGAACGGTCCGTCGTCTACCTTGTAGCGCTGGATGCCCCACGAGGTATCGCCACGGCGCTGGATCTCGCGCTGCTGGAAGTAGGTTGAAGAGGCATAAAGCACGTCCGTGTTCTGCCGGTATTTTACGAGGTTGGCCGTTAGGTCTTCCGTCTGCCAGGGGGTTGGGATGACCATCGTGCCGGCGGCTTCGAACATGCAGCTCTCAACGATTGCATCCCGGGCCTTCTCATTGCTGATTTCGACATAGATCGTTGAGACGAAGGGCGTGAAGGCGAGCGAATGAACGCCGTCATCAATGTTGCGCGCACTGAACAGGTCGTCATCGCCTGCTGATGTCCCGACCTTTACCGTTACCGGCCCGCGCTCGACGTCGAGCCGAAGGGCATGCTCCTTCGTTTGGTCTGCGGATGATACCGTAATCGCCTGCCTTGCAATGGCGTGACCCTGGCTTGTCCCCACAAGAACGAGGTCGCCACTGGAGACACTAGCAGACGCCCCACCTGTGCTGGCATCAGTCCAGCCGGAGAACGAACCGAAATTCCCGTTGGTGACCGTGGTGGACACAGCAACGCGAGACACAAGCGAGCGGCCGTTAATGACCCTCATCTGTCCGTTGGAAAGGACCGGCAGGAGAGCGTTACGGCCAGAATAGGCGTATTCCAGGAACTGGATCGGCCCTAGATCGAGCATCGCGATATGCTCAAGACCCGGGCGAAGCGTCATCGAACCAATGACGCGCGGGAGCATGTTCAGGTACAGCGAGCCGGCAAACTGGAGCCGTTCAAGGTCCAGACGCGCCAAAGCTTCGTCGCCTACCTCGCCTCCATTAAGGGAATAGAGCGGAGCATTCACACGAGGCATTTAGACGTCGCCTTCTTCCGGCACGATTTCGCCGCCGAGCGTTGTTACAATAGGCGAGCTAGACCCGCCCCAGCCGTGGCGCGATCGCATCCATGAACCGACCTTCGGACGCTTGTTGTTTTCGTTTCGAGCATCGACGCTCTTGGCCTGCCGCAGGGCCTTCTTCAGGCGCTTTTCAAGGTCAGCCTGCTTCGTAGTCCCGTTGGTGAGGGCTTCGCAGGTCTCATAGGCCAGCTTCAGCGCTACATAGCGCCAGAACATGGTCGGCCATTTGGTCGGGTCGCTGACCGATGCGCTGCTGATATACGTGATGGTCAGGTTCTGGGTGTTGGCGTAGAGCCCCCCTCCCTGGTCTGCGAAGTCGTAGAAATCGCCGCGCCATGCCGCATACGGCGCCATGCTGACGGTGCGCAGGTAGTCCGCCGGGTAGTCGAACGAGTAGGCCCATCCATCAATCGGGACGCCAGCGGTTGCCGTGATGCTCGACGTCTTCTTGGCAAAGTTCCAGTCGCCTTCACTGAAGGCTTCCTCAACCACGCCAAGCCAAGCCTGATCGAACTTGTACCGGGCTTCCACGACATCCGTCAGCGCGGTGATCGTGGACTTGCCGATATGGAGTTCGGCCTGCTTATAGACGTCGAGTCTCGTTGCCATCAGGATCAGGCCTCGCCGTTGGCTTTCTTGACGTATGCTTCAGCAGCGGCCTGTGCGTCCGTCTGAGAGCCGAAGTTCTTCTCGACCACCTTGCCTCCATGCTGGAACCGCCAGCCGTGGTGCGGGCCGCCGTGGTCAACCTTGACGTCATCGATAGAGATCTTGGCGCCGGAGCCCTGCTGGCCCTGTTCGCCACCTTCAGACGTTGCCGGCTTGGCCGGCTTCGAAGACTGGGGCTTACCCTGCTTCCCGCCGGTGCCCTTCAGCGCAGCGGAATTGGTTTCTTCGGCGGTACTGTAGTCGTCCAGCACGCGAAGGGTGGCCGTCGTCTTGGTGATCGAGAGAACCCGCAGGCGCACGTCCAGGGTATTGTCTTCCGACAGGACGGTGATTTCCATGCCGGGTTTCATGCGATCGAGATGGTTGGAGAAGTACTCCGGGTTCATCACGTCTTCGAGCGTGGTGCCAACCGGCACCTTGGCTGCGAAGCGCTGGATGGAAAAGTCGGCCGGCTGGAATCGATCACCGCCGCCGAGCTTTGGAACCTTGGCGTTCATAGGTTTTCACCTTCTGAAATGGAAAGGGAGGGCATGCGAGGGGTGGAGGCCAGCGCAGGCCAGCCTCCATGGTTCGCTTAGTCGGTGTCGGTCGCGTCGATGACGGTGCCGTCCGTGATGTCCACGCCGAGACCATCGGTGCCGGTGCCGACATCCTTGACCCATGCGAGGTACTGGGCGGAAACATCGCCAAGAGGCAGGCTTGCCCGCACCTTCACGATCACCGTGTCGCCCTGCATCATGCCGCGGCTCTTGCCATCGGAGATGTAGTTCGACGTGTTGACCGTCGCGATTGCATCGGTCGTGTTCAGCATCCACAGACGATCATTCGTGTTGGACATGCCAGGAATGATGTTGTGGAGGCCCTTGGGGTCATAAGCCATTGTTCAAGCCTCCTTAGCTGATGGCTGCCGAGTCATCGTGGTTGACACGAAGCACGCCGGCCTGCTGGAGGATGACCGCACGATGGTAGATCGTGGCACGGTCCCAGGAGTAATCCTGTTCCTCGTTGTAGCCCGCAGCGACCTTGATCTCGCCGGTAGCGAGAGCGTGACCGACAGCCGACTTGGCGTAGACGTACATCGCCGCCGAGTTGGTGGTGCGGCCAGTCAGGCCGTTGTGCAGCATGTGCCAGGCATTCGCGAACATGATCGGACGAGGCGCGTCACCCATGAGGGGCTTGCGGTCGACATAATCGGCGCTCGTGAACTGCTGCCAGCCCAGCATGCGGGCCCAGCTCTTCGGCGTGTGCAGGAAGGTCACACGTTCATCAACGTTACCTTCCCAGAGGTCGGAGATGATGTCCGTCATCCGGGCGAAGGTCATCGTGATGGCCGTGCCGCTGTTGTAGACGTTCGTCGCAGTCGACAGCGCGCGGATGATCTCGTCATCAATTTCGCGAACTGCGTCCATGCGGGAGCGCTTCTGCATCGCTTCACGGAGCTTGCCGCCCTGGGAAGTGAAAACGTTGAAGCTCGTCTGGTTCTCCAGCGAGTGCTTTTCCTTCAGTTCGACAGTGACCTGCCGATCCGTAGCGTTTCGGGTCGGGATGAGGCCGTTGACGCCGCGTTCCGACATGCCGCTGGACTGACCAGCGATTGCGAAGACGGCCGAGGAGTGGCCGTGCGTGATGGTTTCTCGGGACACGGTGTCTTTGAGGTACGTCTCGCCTCGCTGAAACTCATGCACCCATTCATCGCGGTACTGGGCCGCGGTGATCATGTATGTCATGATCAGGGTTCCTTCTGATGATGTTGAGGGATCTGAGCACGCAACGAAGGGTGCCGTTGTACTCGCATGACGGGGTGCCTCAGTCGTGGACTGAGGGGCCGCGTTGCTTTCCAACGGGGGCTTCTTGCAAAGCTATTGGGGTATTGGTCGCTAGGAGCCTCTATCGAGGGGTGCTAGCGTCTTCCGTTTCCAGCCACGCCCAGTTGGTACCAGACCATATTTTGTAAATGGCCCATCTGGTCATGCCGAACTTTTCACCAACTTCCCTGCCGGTCATTTTGCCCTTTAGGGAGATGATTTCCTTCACGGCTTCCTCGGAAAGCCTCACGAAATGGTTGTTTTCGCCACGGCCGCTTGTGCCGTGGGATACCTTGTCGCCTTCATTCTCGGATCGCGTCTTCCAACTCACATGGGCTGGGTTGACACAACCTTGCTTGCCTCTCCCGCATGAGTGGGCGGCATCATGATCAGGTGTCGGTGGCTTGCCGTGCACACGCTCGCAGATGTAGCGGCTCGCTACGATGTCCACGCCATCAACCCAAAGGTGCCCGTAACCATTCGGGAGCGTGGCGTAAGGCCACTCGATGCAGGCTTCTGTTGGTTCAGCGGCGAGCAAATGCTCGATGAAGCGTTGCGGCGCTCCTTGCTCTGTCGTCCCGCCTAACGGGTTTCCGTACCTCATCCACCGCCGATGGTGCGCATTACACCACCCGCGTGCTTTGACGACCTTGCCGCATCCGGCAACCGAGCATATACGTGAAGCAGCCATTTCGACCTCTCATCCAGGTTGGCTTGGTCAGGGCCGCGCGGTGCTGGTACACCGTTTGCGGCCCATCTTTTATAGCACAACTTGCCGAGGTCTCCAACGACTAGCCCTTGCGGGCGTCGAGCTTTTGCTTCTGCGCATAGAGGCCAGCAACATATTCCTGGTACTGCGCAGAGCGGTATTTCTCAGGATCCTTGGTCTGGACTTCACGCGTTTCCGCGATCTTCTCCTCAAGGGTCTTGGATGTCGTCTCGATGTCGCCGTTGAAGATGGCGTTCGAGCCGTAATAGTCGGTGGCAATCTGGGCCATCATCTTGACGAAGGGCGCGTGGTCCTGAAGGCGCGAGCCATCAGTCATCCGCAGGCTCATCATCTCTTCAAAGCCGTCCTTGCCGAGATGAGAGGTCATCAGCTCGTTGATGGCGCCGATGTTGCCGTCGTATTCGCCGCCCCACTCCTGACGGAGCGAGCTTTGGGTCTCCTTGGCGACCTTCACGAGGTTGCCGTCGAGCTCCTGCTGCTGGGCCGTGGCGAAGTCCTGGTACCACTCCAGCGCCGCAGCAGCGGCCGCCGGCGGTACGTGGCGGGAGTGCATGGCCTGCTTGAATTCGCCCAGGATCGCCTTGTCCGCGTCGGAAGCCTTGAAGTCCTGCCGGAAGTCGCCGGGATAGGCGGCCGGGTCCTCAGGGATGCCGTAGGCTTCGCGGAAGGCTTTCACCTCTTCCGGGGTTGACTTGTCGGTCAGCATGATCGGCTTGCCGGCGTTCTGAGCGGCCTGGCGAGCCTCGCGCACCATCTTCGTGATCGCGTCGACGGACTTGTACCGCTCCAGATGCTTCAGGAACTTCTCATCGCCGCCGGCCAACTGTTCGCGAAGCCGCTGCAGATCGCCAGCGTCGGTGCCCTGCGTCTCCTGCCCTGCACCCTTGTCTGTGATCGTGCCGCTGTCACCGCCGCCCTGTGTAGCCGTATCAGCGCCCTGCTGAGCGGTGGTCGTAGCATCACTGCTTTGACCGGTCTGCGTTCCGCTGGTCTGCTGGTTTGCCTGTACGTCGGTCGTGCTGGCTTCGTCCGCCATCTGGATCTCCTGCGAGTAAATCTAAACTGTGGGTGAGCAGCTTGCGAAGCTGGAGCCCTACGTGGCGCATGCCGCCCTTGAAGGTGCTGCCCCTGTCTCCGCCGTGCTCATCCGGGAGGAATTCGAGGTCGTTGACCGCCGCCATGTGGAGGATCGCGGCAATTGCTTGTTTCTGCTGCCCCTCGTTCGCGATGCCTGCGTTGACTGCCTGAAGGGCGGCCACGTCAGACTTGCGAAGCTCGAGGTGTGTTGCCGGCTGCCCGTGGTCGATGACCGTGACGGGGAGCCAAGGGAGGTAGCGGCGTTCAGCCAACATCACCCTCCGATGATCGCCTGGACTCCCATATCGCCCGCGCCCCCTTAACTCGCTCCCCGGTATACAAATCAGCGTAGAGACGAGGCCTCAATAGCCAGCGGCAGTTGGGACCAACTGAGAAAGTCGCCACGCTGCGCAATAGCCCTTGGCTGTTGTGCTTGGATCGTTCCTTCCCATAGACTTTGACGCAGAACTCGTCTGTTTCTCCGTCATAACCGAAGCGGATGACTCTCCCGAATGGAAGGCGTAACCGGCCCCAAAACATCGCCTCGTTGAATACCATCGGCGTACGTACGCTCACCATCGCCCTCACCCTCCGATGTTCGGGTTGGAGGAGCGGTAGGTTTCGAGGGGCTCACTCGCGCGATTGAGGCACGATGGGAACTGCCCTTCGCCTTCGGGCACCAGAATGGTAATACTTCCCGATCTTCCTTTGACGAACACGCTTGCTGTGTTTCGGTTGCCGTCAGTACCCGCTATGACCCCGTGCTGGACCATCGTGATATCCGAGCGGCGCACCCAAACGATATCGCCAGGCGTGCCGAATACAGGCTCCACGGACTCTAACCGGATGAATTCGCTTTGCATATCTTCACCTCTGAAATGTAAAACCGGATGCCGTCCGGCGCGGATCAGTCCTGCCCGATCTTTCGCATCAGGTAATGCAGTGAGCCGACCACCGAGCGGTTCCAGAGGAAGCCGGCAAGTGTCTCGCTATTCGATCGGTCTGTGTATTGGATGGCGACGGCAACGCCGCATATCTCGCCGTCCTTGGCCTTCTGGAGGAGACGTTCGAGGCACTGCACGCAGTCCTCGTTCTGGCTGGCCGCGCTCCGTCAGGATGCGATCGCCATCGGTATAGACGACCTCACCCATTCATCGCCGCCTGTAGCTGCTGGGCTGCTTGCCCTACCTGACCGGCTACGGCCGCACCGTCTCCGATCTGCTGCATTTCCGCCTGTGCGCCTCGCTGAGCGTTAATCGCCTCGCGGGACTGCTGCGCCTGCTTCTCGTCAACAAGCCAGTCAGCGCGGGCGTTAGGCACCGCTGCGAAGGCATCGCGGAAAGCCGTGCGAACGTCCACCTCTGCAACGAGCGACGGATCCATCTGAGCCGCCTGGGCGATAAGCTGGCCGCTCTCCATGAAGCCTTGAACCACCTGACGGTCGCGCGCTTCCTTCAGCGAGTTGTTGAACTCGTAGGTGATGTTCTGGCCGAGCAGGATTTCAGGCATGTCTTCCGGGATACCATTGCGGTCTACCGGCCCATATCCGCCGGCACGCATGATCTTCTCGGTGACGAGATCCAGCGTACGGCCCGTCCATTCATCCTCGATCGGCTCGAACAATGGCAGGGCGTTGCGGATGTATTCCTGCACGATCTGCGAGGTTTCGTAGGCCGTCTTGGTCTGCTGTGCAGAGGCCATCGGCTGAAGCTTCGAGATGTAGAAGGCATCGGCCAGCATGCGGCGGGCGTCGGTGATGAGGTCAACGCCGAGACCGACGTTCTTGCCAAGCTCCATCGGGCGCAGAGCAGCGCCAAGCCGCTCGTCGTATTCGCTGTCGATGTAGGTGATGCCGCCCGCGGTGATGTCCGCAGAGCTTACCAGCGCGTCTTCCGTGGCGATCAGCGGCGGGTCAACCTGCTTTTCCCCTGCCTCGATGATGGTCATCATCATGCGCTGGATCATGCGAGCCTGGGGCAGAGCAATGATCGTTGCAGGGCTGAAAGCGTAGAAATGGCCGCTCACCGTCTGCCAGCGCGGCACGATGTAGTCGAAGGTAAAGGCCGGCAGTTCCTGAAGGATCGTACCGTCTTCCGTCACATAGACGTCGGCCCACTTTGCGCCCTTGGGGAACTTGCGGTAGGGCTCGTATAGATCAAGCGGGATAAAGACGTGCCGCAGCTTGAACGCGGTGTTGATGTCCTTGTCCCGCAGTGCGTTCTTGGCCGACTGGGGAAGCTTGCCCTCCCCGAAATGGTGCGCCATCACATGGGCGCGCATGTCGCATTTGCGGTGGACGTGCCAGACCTGACCATCAGGCCCTTCGGCGCCGGCGCAGTTCTTCGGGTGGTGTGTCTTGAACAGCAGGTTATCGCGGTTCTTGTTGTAGCTGACCTGCGTCCAGCCCATGCCAAACGTTGCGAAATCGTGCTCGTTCTCCTTGGCCGCGCGGCGATACCCGCTGTCTCGCGAGTAGAGCACGGCCCGGTTTACGTTGGTCATGAACTCGAGGTATTCCGCAGCTGCCCGATCGCGCGAGATATCCTCGTTGGAGGCCGCAGCCTTGAACCACGGACGGTCGGCAGGGCGAACCATGGCACCAATCTGGTCGCCAAGCTCACGCCGGACCAGTGTCGGGTAGAAGTCCGTCAGGTGTGCCGCGAACTCAGCCCCGTAGTTGATCTCCTGCGTGAAGTTGGCTCGCTCCACATAGAAGAATTCCGCGATCTCTTGCCAAAGGCCGTCGATGCTCTCCTTTGCAGAGAACATGCGCTCGTCCATTTCCAGAAGGTCACGGCCCTGTTGGTCAGACATCAGCGAGCACCAAGCGTCGAGCGAGTAAATTCCTTGCCGATCGTGCCCGGAACCGGGGCAAGCCTCGTCTGTGCCGAGCTGCTTTCCGCCCTGGTCGTGGTCATCTGCTTGCGGCGCGCGCGCTTCGTGATCTCGTCCTGGTCGTCCGGCATGGTGGCCGGCGGCTCGGGATCTGGCATCTTTGGCTTGGAGAATAGGTTCTTGAGGCCACTCATCAGCGTTTCTTTCCTCTCAGTTTGTCCTTGAGCGCGCTTTGCGCCGTGACGGCACGGAATGACCGGCGTTTCTCTTCCCTGCGCTCCTGCGCCGCCTTGGGGCGTTTCAAACCGCCTAGCGATGAAGCGTGGAGCATGATGGTCGTGTCGCCCTTGTCAGGAGACCGACCAAGGGCTTCCTTCATGTCTTCCTTTGGAAGGACGACGATTTCTTCACCCCTGCCCGACGCTCTGATCTCGAAGCGATAAGCGCATAGGTCAGCAAGCAGTTCAGGGTCAGGAGGCAGTGCTATGCGACTGCCGTAGGTTGGGTCGAGCGCCTCACGAAACTGCCAGGCGGTTTGCGCCCGAAGGTTTTTGAAGCGGTACAGCCCGTCTCTCGTGGTGGATCCAGACGCAGAACCGCCCTTGAACCCGAAGCAATCAATATCGCTATGTGCCAGCTGCGTGAGCGTGTCGCCGCCATAACCACCGCCAGCGTCGACAACCACCCTGCAGCGGTCACGCATTTTCTTGACGATGAGAGCGGCTACGCTTGGCCCGTCAGGTGTTTCGTTTCCGCGGTAACTGTCGAAGCGCGAATACCACCAGCCGTAGCGCGCCTGGATCTGCGTCTTATCCGCACCACCTTGCGCAACGTCCGCGGCAACAGCCGTCATCGGAACGTCTTCAGGCGGAGTATCAGTCCAGCGTGCCATGGCGGCCTGCACCCACATCGTGGGGATGACCTGCCAAGGATCGTCTGTGGTGGCTACGTCGAACCTACCCTCGCGCATCATCGTGCGCAGCGGTTCTGGCATGGCTTCGATAACGGAGGCGTATCCGGTCTCCGCAAGATCCGGGTTGTCTTCCAGAAGGGCCGGGATGAATGTGCGTGACCGGGGTTTCTCGCCCTTGGGCCCCACATAATCATTCGCGACCTCGACATCTTCCCCGTCGACCGTGGTGTACCAGCGCAGCTCGCCAGGCTTGGCCGGGTTCGGGTGGGTCTTGTCGAGCCATGCGGCCCAACGCTTGATGACCCAGCCGCCCTCTGCCGTCGTTGGCGGGTTGCCCGTGGCGATCACCCGACATCGCTGCTTGGGATCCGCCGATCGGTTCCAGCCGATGATGTATGTGTACTGGCTCTCCGTGAACTGGGTGATTTCATCGAAGCCTTTCAGGTCGTGTGGTACGCCCTGATAGTTCTCCTTGTCGCCCTCGTGCTCACAGTGACCAAGGTCGATGACACCGTTACCGTGGCGCCAGACACCTGCCTGATCGTTGAATCCGTCGTATGACCCCAGAATGCCGTGCAACTCGCGCTTGACGCCCTTGAGGTTCTTGGAGATGCGCCGCAGCAGGAGCGCGTTCTTGTGCTCGTTGACAGCAACGCCGCAGAGGAGAGCAGACTTCCCGCCCCCAGCGCCGCCGCCGTAGAACAGTTCGTCGGCTTCGGAGAAGTATGCTTCCGTCTGCGGCCCGGGGTTTGGCAGCCACCGGCGGCCGTCTCTGAGTTGATGCGCCGCTTCAAGTATCTTGTGCTGATCCTCCTCCGGGAGAGCGTTGTAGCTCCGCAGGATATCGTCCAGCGTTTGAGCGGCACCCATTATTGCTCACCCGGATCCTTTGCCTTCATGCCGGCGGCAAGTGCGAAAGCAATCTCCCGAGCAAGCGCACGTGGTGTCGCCGTCTGATCCTCGATCGGGATTGCCCCGCCGGCTGGGCCGGAAAGCTCCATAGAAGCCCGCTCACGCCAATCTTCACCGGCCATGTTCTTCAGCCCGAAGATGACGAGCGTTGCGTTCCCGCCGCCCTGCTGGGCGTTTTTACGGCCCAATGCCTCCCACCAGGCCGCGCATTTCGCCTTCGCCCTTTTTACGGCTTCCGAAAACTCGTAGTTCTGGTCGATCCATTCGTTGATGGTTGACCTCGCCACGCCGATCTCGGCGGCAAAAGACGTGAGACTCGCGCCATCCTTCATATGCTCCACGACCTGCTCGCAATATGCGGGGTCGTATTTGCTTGGGCGTCCACCAGCCATTTTGTTACTCAGCTTTCACTCGTCCTTCAGTTCCGTGGTGCAGATCACATCGTACGCGGTGGCGGTGATTGCGAACCAGGAAAGGCTGAGGATGAATATCGGCTCGTCAGTGAGCCATATGGAAAGAGGCCACCCGACGAGGGATGACCAGAACATTGACCAAGCTATGCGTAGGCGGGTCTTGCGGGACTTGAACCAAGCCACGCTTAAATGCGCCCCATGATCAGCAGCACGAGGAGGATCAGGACGAGCAGACCGAGACCCCCGGTCGGCCCATACCCCCATGCCTGGCTATACGGCCATGCAGGAAGAGCGCCGACGAGGAGCAGGATCAGGATGATGAGAAGCACTGTGCCGAGCATGGCTCTTGCCTTCTGTTTGGAGACGCGCGAGCTTATCGCGGTGATTAACCTTCGGAGGATGGGATGGAAGACAAATGTGCAGCGTGGCGAAAGGACATTGATGAGCTTGAGCACAACATCCGCACCATCGAGCTAATTGGTCTTTCGCGGGATGGAAACGAGACGCGAACTGACGCTGAAGTAATCGCCGACTACCGCTCAAAAATCGAACTCAAGCGTAAGCTGTTGAAGGACAACGGGTGCGGCGAATAGCTCGCGCCTGACGCGCAAAACGATTCCTACCGGCCGGTGAGGCCTTGGCATCTCGCGGTACGATTATTCTACTGAACCGCCTGTCCGCACCACGGCCCCTGCATCCACCACGGATGGGTGGGGTGCTGCTCGAATACGCGCGGCGCTGGGAACAGCGGCTGCGGGCGCATGATGTCATCTAGCGACGGGATCGTGCGGCACTTGCGCGTCACCTTGCCGATCCGGCAGTGACGGGTTCGCTCGTTGAGGAAGTTCATGGCTTCCAGCTCGGCTTCGTGATCTGGGTAGTTGATGTACATGATCTGCCTCTGTCTAGGCGCTCACGTTGATATCTTCTCCGCAGGTCGGGCATGCAATCTGCAGAAAATCGCCGTCCCGCTGATCCACCTGGTAGCGAGCTTCATGACGTTCGAATTCGATCTCAGTTGAGCAAGTTCGACACGTGCCGCGGTAGACCTTCTCGCCCGGGTGCTTCCCTTGCTTGATGATCTTCATCGCTCTCTCCTGAAACGACAAACCCCGCGCGAGGCGGGGCTGAATGGAGACCGGGAAGGGACGAGCAGCACTACTCTTTTCAGCATCCGGGTTTCCAAGGTTCTAACTTCCGCGTTTCACAGAAGCGCCCGACCTCGTGGCGTTTCGAATGCGCCACCGTATTACGATGCTGCCTTCCCGATTTCTATGCCGCCTTCCGCTTCTCGCGCTGCCTGCGGCGTTCATTCTGAGCGGCTGCCCAAGAGAAGTCTCGAAGGTCTTCATCAAACCCGCAGATGGGCTTGCTTTCGTCTGGGCGCCAAACTCTGATGTTAGAGCTTTTATCCCCGATTTCCGGGTCAAAAGTAAAGTGGTCGGCTTCCTCGTTTTCGTTATGCTGCAATGGCTTGCGGGCGAATGCTCGCGTAATTTGTAAAATCGCCATGTTCCGGCGGTAATTTCCGACCTGCCGGCTAATCCCTTCCACGTTCTTACACCACTTGGCGAAGGCTTGACCACCTGCCTCTGATCGAGCCCATGCCCATAGGGCGCGGCGGTGCTGTTCGTTCGGCACAAGCTTGATGATCTCCATCGCGGCCTGCCACAAGCCCATGTCGTTGCGCGAGTTGCGGAGCTTGTTCGGATCCAGCCAGGCCCAGTTGGCGTCGTGTTTGTCCTCTGCGAACCAGCCGTTCATGTCGGCAGTGTCATGCACATAGCCGTGGTTCATAGCCCGGAGTGCCGCCGGCCGCGCGGTGTCTGGCAGCTTCGCATCCACTTCGGCCGCCTTGATGAACAGTTCCTTGATCTGGTCTTCGGTCATGCTGCATTCCTTCCGTCGAACATCTCGGTTTGAGGATCGCCAAATACGCGGCAGGCACGCTCCCAGATAAGGCCTACAAGGGCCGCACGCTTGTTTGTGATGCCGTCCAGCCCGAACAGCCAGTATTGTAGCTTCCCGACCGGTATCGCGTCAAAGAAGCTCAGGAAGCGGGAGACTTCGTTCTCCATGATCGCCGGGTAGTTCTTCCGAAACGCCAGGATGATGTCGGAGGTTGCCCAAAGCCCCGTTTCATCGAGAGCCGCGCGGTTGTTGGCGCAGTCGGCAAGGGACATGACGACAAACCTCGCGTGTTCCTCACCGTGACGCTTGGCTATCCTGTGAAGTGTTGCAACTGCCCGTGTTTGCCCAACCGCTGGGAAAACGTTCTTTGGCACCACGACGATGCCGAACTCTTCAAAGATGGCTTCGGCGTCTGGGTAGCTCATTCGCCCCTCGCCCTCTTCTCTTCCACGCGGCGCACGGCATGCAGAACCGTCGTATGGTCGCGATCAAACAGCCTGCCGAGCTCTGGCAAGGTGATCTCCGGCTTAACGTGGGTCTTGATCTCCCACATGATGAGCTGGCGGGCTTCCACCACATCGCGCCTACGGGTGACGCTCATGATGGCGCGGTATTCGACGTCGAGCTCTTCGCAGCGGCGCTTGATGTAGGTCCGCAGCGGGCTTGCCGGTGCCAGGAATATCTCCGCCCGCCAGCGATCGAGCGCCTTCACATGGTCATCGAAGTGGATTGGCTCCATCGTCCAGAGCGGGATCTGCTTGGCCATGGTCCGCACGTAGTCCTGCTTTGGCGGGAGTACCTTCGGATCCTGCGGGACGCGGCGCGCAGCGGCCCTCATTCGCGCCTGTCGCGCCTTGTGTTCGGCCTGTAGGCGCTGGGCGTAGGTCATGGGTGATTGGACGTGGGCGTTCATGGGCGGGCCTCCACGCTTGCGCTTATGAACTCGGCTGCCAACTGAGGGACGATCGCATTTCCGAAGGCGCCGACTGCGTCCACTCGACCGGGAAACCCATCAACCATGATGCCCACTCCGGATTTAGTCCGACGGGTACTTCCATCCGCAAACCGGCTCTGTTCTCCGTCACGATCCCAGTGACCAATCCACCGACCCAAGCCATCGGTTCCGTACCTGTGGCGTTCGGCGCTCTCCGGGCGCGGAGAAGCGTGGCCCCGTCCCGCTTGATCAAGGTAGGCCACCCAATACAGCCTTTGCCGAGGGTGTGGCGCGCCGATGCCCGCAGCGCACAGATCGGCGGCCCCGCAGGCATATCCCAGGTCTTCCAGGTCAGCACGTACTCCGGCGAACCATTCCCGCCCATCCGGGCTCGCAACCTGCTCTCCAAAGACCTCTGCAGGGCAGCGCTCTTCGATAAGATCGTGAAAAGCGGGCCAGAGGTGTCGTTCGTCGGCATGGCCTTTTTGTTTGCCCGCGAGCGAAAGCGGCTGACAGGGGCAGCTTCCGGTCCACACCGCTCTATCGTCGGACCATCCGGCAAGACGTAGCGCGTAGGACCATCCGCCGATTCCAGCGAAGAAATGGCACTGCGTATAGCCTCTAAGGTCGTCGGGGTGGACATCCACGATGCTCCTTTCGTCAACATCGCCTGGCGCGATAAGGTTCTTGCTGATGAGGTTGCGCAGCCATTGGGCCGCGTACGGGTCGAACTCGTTGTAGTAGGCGCTCATACCCTTGCCTCCCTGCGTTCCTTGCCCGTTACCTCGACATCAACGGTCTTGCCGCCGCCGAGAAAGAGCTTGTTCGCCGCCTCGCGCCTTGCTTCCTTCAATGTCGGATGATGCTCCACCTCTCCCGCTACGATCGGGAAGTTGAGGTATCGGAGGAGATGGTGAGCGCATGCCTTCCATGCCGCGGATTCGGTCGGGTAGATCACCGGCTTCTCTTCCGGCCCCATGACGGGCTTCGGGTGGCTGTCCCGGGCGAACCGCATCATCACGCGGAATCCTCCCGGTACCGGCTGCGGATAGGCGCTGTACTTGTTCATCAGAACAGCTCCTTTGCGTTCTGGGCCTGCTTGTATGGAGGGCCGTAGCTGGTGGATTTGCCGTCCCACGCGATTTCCTTGCGTCGTGGGAACTCGCTCTCGCGGGAAAGGGAAAGAATGATCTCGGCCTTGCCAGTGACGCGGGTCATATAGTCTTCCCAAACCGGATAGTCGTCGGACTGCTCCGCGGGCTCCATGCCGGCGATGATCGGTCGGGCCTGGAACACGATCAGAACCTGGTCAGCGTCCTTGTCCATGTTGCCGACCAGATCCCGATATGTCGGGCGCCGGTTCATTGCGGCGCTCAACCGCTCTTTGTAGGTCCGGCCCTGGTAGTCAGAGAACGTCGATTTTTTCAGGTGGGTGAGCGCGATGATCGGGATATCGTGCTTCTGCGCCAGATCCTTGAGGATCGATGTGGCACGCTGGCCCTGCTTGAACTCGTCCTCGTATTCCATCTTGCCGGTCCACTGGATCTTGCCGATGTGGTCGAGGAAGAAGGCTTCGATGCCACGCTCACCGATCAGGCGGGTGATCTTCTGGTCGATCTGGTCGAGCGTCATGCGCCGGCAGTCGATATCGAGGTGCTTGAGGCGTTTCATTTCCTCGCCTGCCCTCAAAAGTTCCTCAACCTCGCGATCGCTCACAGTGCCGCGTTGCTGGCGCGTGGAGGATATTCCAGTGCGGCGAGCCTTCTCACGCATGACGATCTGCATGCGGCTCATTTCCCCGCTGTTGAGGCCTAGCGGCACCTTCTCAGCCAGATTGAACATGCACTGCATGGCGAGCGCGGTCTTGCCCTGCTTCACGCCGCCGCCAATGATGATGAGCTGCTTGCGCTGCCATGGGCCGGTGAGAGCGGTCAGTTCAGGGATGCCAGGGTCAAGACCTACCGGCGCCGCCCCACGTACGGCGTCATTGGTCCGATCGAGGCTGTCATCGATCATATCAGCAAGCGTCTCTTGCGGCTCGTTACGGCTCTCGATGGAGGCGACGATCGCGGTCAGCTTGTCCCGGCACTCTTTGATCCGGTCGATGAACTCGAGCTCGTCAGCCGCCTTAATACCAGCGTCGTGCGCCTCATCACCGATGCACATAGCTTCGCGGCGGTGATAATAGTCGGTGATTGCGTCCGCATAGCCTGGCACGCCGCCTACGCTGACAGCATCCACCACCAGACGCGCGAGGTACTGCGAAACTGTCATGTCACCGATCTTGGCGCTGGCGAACTCGGGCGCCATGAAAGAGCGGACGGTGACGGGGTTCATGCTCTTGCCGACCGCGCGACCGCGGAGGATGGCATCATAGATGTTCTGGTGAATGCGCTCGAAGAAGTGTGAGACGGCGAAGGTCGTCGGCACGGCCGCCAAGGCTTCGTTGTTGATCAGGATCGCGCCAAGCATCGCCTGCTCGGCCTCGATGTTCGACGGCAGAGGGTCGCGGTATGGCACGTTCATGCTGCGCCATCCATAGCGAAAATGTCCGTTGTCTTAGCTTCATCGAGATCCGCGATGTTGCGCACAGCCTGGCGGAAGTAGGACGGCTTGAGCTCGAACCCGAGCCCCTTCCTGCCGGCCGCTACGGCGCCATAGACTTCGCTGCCAATCCCAAGGAACGGGGTCAGAACCACATCGCCCGGGTTGCTCCATAGCTCGATACAACGCTCGATCACGTCGAGCTGCAGGGGCGATATGTGCTGCTCGTCCTTCTCGTCGCGGCCAGCGCGATATTGGAGGGTGCGGGTCTGGTTGATATCCATCCAGACTGGCGAGGCGTAGCGTTGCCATACCTCGATGGAGAACCACTTCTCCGCGTCCGCTGGTGACTTGCCGGAAGCAATGCGGCTGCTGATGCTGGCGGGCTCGTTGCCATAGCCAACGTACCTGTCGAACATGCCTTCAACCGGCTCGGGGTTGTCGCCTGGCTTGCGGAACATCAGCATATAGTCCGCAAGTCCCTGCCCGCTGATGGTGCTGTCCTTCGTGATCTGCTTGTGAAGCAGGCGGATCGATTTCGTCCGCTGCTGCGCGACGACGGGGTCTTTCCAGATGCAGACTTCGGAATGGAAGATCCATCCGGCATCCTCGTACGCTCTGACGATCTCGCCGCGGAAGTCACGCATGCCGATGTGGCCGTGGCGGATTTTGCTCGTCGGCAGTTGCATGCAATGCACGGCGTGGATGCGCCCGGGCATCGTCACCCGGAGAAGCTCCTGGATTAGGAATTGGTAGTGCGTCCAGAAGCCGTCGCCATCGTTGTTCGAGATATCCCGATCGAAGTTGCTGAACTTGTAGAGCCCCTCAAAGGGAGGGGAGTGGATGCCGAAGTGAATGGTGTCGGACGGCACGGCGCGGATAAGCTCGCAACTGTCGCCCTCGTAGATCGCATAGCGGTCTGTCACCACCTGGTTGACTGCATTGATCGTCATGCTGCTTCTCCCGTCAGCCATGCTGGTAAGGTCATTGGAATTGTGGGGTTGTAGTCGGGCCGATCGCGGACCATGCCGCGGACTTCCTGGCTCGATAGGTCGGCCATATGCATGACCATCGCGGCGGCCATGCGCTCGGCGTCTGCTTCCTTGCGCCGAAGGTTGGCGACCACAGCGCCTTCCATCTCGGACGCGATGAAATGGACATTGACGGGCTTGGTTTGACCGAATCGCCAGAACCGGCGAACGGCCTGAAACACCTGCTCGAAGCTGTCGTTGAGCCCGACGAAGCCGGTATCGGCGCAATGCTGCCAATTCATCCCGAATCCGGCGATCGATGGTTTCGTGATGAGAACCCGGATGCGGCCCTCGGAGAAGTCCACCATCTTGCGCTCTTTCACGTCGTCCGTGTCTGATCCCGTCAGGTTGACGGCGCCCGGGATAGCCTTTGCCAGACCTTCCGCCTCGCCGTTCATATTGCACCACCAGACGAAGGGACGATCGGCTGGTGTGATGGATGCCGCGAGGCTCACGCGCTCGCCCACGCTATCCCTGCGGGCCGCTATGCGCTCCTGCAGTGTGCGAGCTTCCATGGGGAATAGCAGGCCCGTCTCCATGCTCGGCGCATAGTCAACCTGCACCTGGTGCGAGGTGTAGCGAAGCGGCGGGAGGTCGTAGCCGGTATTGTCGTAGCCAAGGTCCGAAGGCATCCGTAGCATGACGGCCCACGAGGCCATCCACTTCCAGAACTCTGTTTCGGCATGGCCCTTCAACCGCCACTTCTGCGTATCGCCGCCGTCATGGGTGAAGAACGTGGCGAGCATATCGGTGTAGGACATGACGCCTAGAAACTCCGCGTGATTGCCGAGCTCCATGAAGTCGTTCGGGGCCGGCGTGGCGGTCGCGGCTAGACGGAACGGCACCTGCGAGCATTCCTCGATCAGCCGGTTCCGGTACTTGCCGTCAGTGCTCTTGAGGATCGAGCTCTCGTCAATGACGATGCCGCCGAATGCCGATAGGTCGAAGTGATCAATCTTCTGGTAGTTCGTGATGTTGATACCCTGGCCGCACTCGCTCTGCGATGCCACAAGCCGCGCCGGGATACCGAACTTGCCAGCTTCGCGGATATGCTGGGCTGCGACTGCGAGCGGCGCGAAGATCAGCACGGGCTTGCCGGTGAAGTTCGCCACCTGGGTTGACCATGAGAGCTCCATCAGGGTTTTGCCAAGGCCAGTGCCGGCGAAGATAGCAGCGCGGCCGCGGCGAAGGCTCCACCGGACGATATCGCGCTGGTGATCCTTGAGGACTGCCGGCAGGTCTAAATCGGCCATAATCCCCGTTGCGGGGTCAACCATGCGCTTGCGGGCGAGGAAGTCGGCATAGGCGTTCATGCGGCCGCTCCCTGGCGCTCGTTACGGTTCTGTAGGAAGCCTTGGAAGGCGGGGCGGTACCGGCCGGCGTGGATCTCGGCGCCTCGCCAGCAAACCGCTATGGCGGCAGCCTCGCCGGCATTGTGGGCGATGGTCTTCTTGGACGGGAGAACGATGCCCTCGCGCTCGCATTGCGCGACGATCGCCTCTTTCCAGAGGTTCTCAACCCGCTCCATCTTGCCGGTCTTGGGGTCAGGTTTCTTCAGCTGGTGGATCTTCTGCGGCGGCTTGAAGCCCTTGCCGTAGAACATGACGCGCCAGGTAGCGGACGAGATCGTGCCCCACGGGATGCCGAAGTTCGCCACGGTGGAGAGAACCGCGCCATGCAGCATGCAGGAGACAACGGTGGCGAGCGTGCCGCCCGGGCTCATCTTCAACGCAGCTTCCATGATGACGAAATCGGGCTTGAACTCGCGGATCAGCTTCGTGACCTTGAGGCCCATCTGATCGGCGCAGTATTCGATCGATGCTTTGTCGGGGAACTCGAGAACGCCGCAGACGATCGAAGATATGTGCTTCGTGGTGTCGTAGAAGGCCCAACCGGCAGTCTTCGAGGTGTCGAAAGCGAGAACCTTCATTGGCCGATCCTCCGCTTCGCTGGGCGGCCGCGGCGGCGCTCCTGATAGCTCTGAAGATCCACGCCCTGCAGGAAGTCCCGCAGCATGCCAGAGGTGAGCAGCTTGTCGATCGCTGCCTTGGTGATCGCTGTCGGCGTGACACCATGAAACTCAGCCTCGTGCTGGAGGATCTGTGCCGCCTTGGCTTGGATACGAATGTCTATGCTCATCGTGTCACCGTGTGGGAGAAGATCCGCGCCATTCGCGGCGCGGCAAGGTGGGCGAGCGCTTGGGAGAAAGCTCGCCGGGAGGACGGGTCATTCGGCGTCGTCGCCGGTATCTGCAAAGGGATCGCCATCGGAGGGTGCTTCCTCCTTGGACTTGGCCGCGTTCCGCTTCTCCATGGCGCTCTGGAGGTTTTCGCGGGCGATGCGCTGGCCCTCGTCGTAGCCCGCAAGCCATGTGCGATCTTCGCTGCTGGCAGGAGCGTAGGGTGAGGCGCGATCGATGGCGGCAAGACCGGCTTCAATGCCGGCCGCGGTAATCATCTGTTCGGAGGTGACGCGATCCGCGAGAAGGTCAGCGTTCCGATCGTCGGGAATAAGACCAAGGCGGATCCGGTTCCGCTTCTGCATGTTGAACTGGTCGATCTTCTTCTGCTTGTCCTTGGAGAGCATGCAGTCGAGGAAGTCCTTGATCTCCTTCTCGGCCAAGCCGTCGTTCTTGCTGTCGGCCTTGAGCTTGTCTTCCTCAGCTTTCAGTTCGTCCTTTCGTCGCTGCAGAGCCACGCGCTTTGACACGTGGTGCCCCCACAGTGCCTGGTTCTCCTGATCCGTTAGCTTGCTGTTGTGCCCTGCCTGCGCTGTCATCGCTGTCACCTCGCTCTTTTTGCAGCTTCAATTTTAGCCGCCAAAGCCTGAACCTCAGCGCCAATACCTTCCAAAGGCTCATGCCCGAACCTCGCCTTCTCTGTTTCAATCAGCATCTCGAGCTTGCGGATTTGACGCTCGCAGATGTTCAGGTAGCCTGCCCTCATCCTGATGAAGACCGGCAATGTCGGGATTGTTTCGCCGTTTATGATGCGCCGGAGTGCTCTGGCTCCGAGCCCGCATTCGCGCCCCACGCGCTCAAGAGCGCTCATCTGGTCGCCGTTCCCGCGGCTCTCAATCTCGACCATCTTGCGCCCGTATTGAGCGGCTATGTCGGGAGAAAACATCTGTACGGTACTCATCACTGTCGCCCTGTTTTCGGTTTTGCTAATTGTCTCTTCGTGGTTCGAAGTTTGTCTGATCACGGTGGTTGCTCCTGCTAGGTTTGCCCCGTAGCCAAGAGCCGCCGATGGTTAGAAAGGAACCCGGCCTAAACCGAATGCCTGTGTGAGAGAGCGGCGCCTGCCCTATCCGCCAAGATCGACGGCGCCCTGCTCTGCCCTTTTGATTACCGCGCGATGGGGAACTCCCGCTCGAGCGCGGTCATGGCCTGATAATCAAGCAGTGCTTGAACCTGGGCCTCGTCATCTTCCTGCTGCTGGTAGGAGTTGGCCCTGGCGTTGAAGACGAAGACTGCCGCGAGAAATGCGAATGGCCCTGCGAAAGCGGCGCCAGAAACCGCACCCCAAAGGAACGTGCTCATGCCTGCCTCCTATCGTAAGCTTCCTGGGCCTCTTGGAGAGTGCGTCCGGAGGCTGAATTGCCGTTGCTGTCCGAGACGATGACTGTGCCGTCTTGTGTGGTCAGAGGAGTTGCTGATGCCGGAAACTGACGGTCGAACTCGTCGTCTAGGCCTTGGAGCCAGCTGCGGCCAAAGGGTTCGCGGGTGGTGGTCATGCGGCCTCGCTTTCAGCGCGAGCAATGGCGCTGTCGAAAAGGTCAATGACCTGAGAATGTGCGTGGGTGTCGTTGAAATTGACGATGCTGTTTCCAGCGCCAAGCAGTTCCTGAATCGCCTCAATCGCTCGGTCGAGAGCATCACCATCCATCTCGGTAACGACATCCAATGCGCCCACGGCGCAGTAGCAGTCCTCACCGTTCCTCCGGTCATAGAGCGAGCCTTGAAGCCAGTTCTTTTCATCCGCGATCAGCTCGCGAGCCGCCTTGAGGATTTCGACCGTGTTCATGCTCACTGGCCTCCTACGTCATCGAGGATGAAATGGTTGGCGGGGTGGATCGCGCATTCGTCCTGCACCCCGGCGTCGGTATTCGTATGAGACGGCGGCACGTAGACAGGCCACGGAGCCCATGCGAGCGGTTCATCGCCAGCGTTGAAGCCGGACCACCGGTTGCCTTCCAGAACGTTGCCAGAGGCCGTGTAGCGCGGCGGAATCCAGTAAGTGCTGACGACCTCATGAGCCGAGTTCACCGCGAGGATCTTTTCCTTTTGGTACTGCTCGATCTGCTTAAAGCCGTCCTTGGTCCGAACCTGCGCCGGGACCATCTTGCCGCGCGGAGCCGTCGAGAGATTGTTGTTCCAGATGTTCATGCTGCAATCTCCATCCAAGCATGCGGATGAGCGGCGAGCTGTTCATAGATCGCGTCGGAGATGCCGAGCGCTTTCAGTCTGATGAGGACCGCAGAGCGCTTCTCGTCATGCTCGTGGCAATAGAGGTCGAGATATTCGCGACGGGAGCTGATGACGCGGTTGATTGCCCAGAGCCTGCCTTCACGGGAAGGCGTCCACTCTTCAGCTTCAACGTCTGGAGCGGCGATGCCTTGGTCTTCGAACCAGAAGGTCGGGAGCGCTACCGGTACGGCCTCGAAGACATCAAAGCCATGACCCTTCAGCCAGTCGCATTGCGTTGCGCTGAAGTTCGGGAGACCTTGCTTGACGGCTGCCGCCCGACGCCGCGCATTCCGCCACTGCTCAAGGGTGAGATCCCTCTTGGAGTTGTTGCAGCTGCTGCACGCAGGAACGAGGTTTTCAAGCCTATCGCTGCCGCCTTTGGTGATAGGCTGGAAATGATCGACTGCTTTCGCGGCACCGCCGCAGTAGAAGCAGCATCCACCGGTCTTTCCCATGACAGCTGGACGAAGTGGACGGATCGCGTTCTGCGCCTCTTGGCGCCGGATCTCGTCATCCGACACGGAGCACGAAACGATGTGATTGAGCAGATGCCGATCCAGATAATCTCGCCCGCCGTTCATGCTTCTTCACCCTGTTTGGCGACAGCAGCAGCCAGCACTTCAAGTGTGATGCCTGGTATCCCGCGACATACAGCTTGGTACGTAACCTTCAGCCAGTGTTCCGGCGGGATGGAGCCGCGACGGCGCATGGCCTTCGCGGTCCCGTACTGGATGCCAAGATCGTCCGCGAAGTCGGAAAGGCTCGGCCACTTATTGATGATTTCTGCGTGGGTCATGCAAACAAGGTACAAATCATACCCTGCCTTGTCAAGCGGTCAGGATATTACTTGTACCCTGCTCGCGGGTATTTTTTAGACCATGGCCAGTGACCAAGAAAAATTCGAGAAGCAAGAACGTGCAAAGCGGCTGAAGGCCGCCCGTGAGACGGCAGGGATTTCCGGCCCCAAGGGTGTCGTCTCTGCGTCTGACGGGCAGATCAACGAAAACGTCTACAAAGGTCACGAATCTGGACGGAACGGATTTTCTGTATCCGATGGAAGGGTCTATGCCGATCTGTTCGATGTATCCCTTGAATGGCTTTACTTGGGGGAAGGATCGCCTACGAAATCCAAACCCATCGCCCGAAAAGCTAAAGGCGAGACAGAGGTCAAAGAATTGCTCCGCCAGATTGAAGGGCTCCCCGAGGCCGCGATTGAGCCGCTATGGGGATTAGTTACCTTTTACCTGCCTAAAGGCGACGACCAATCAGAAGATAGCCCCTCTCGTGATCAATCTGAACCTGCCAGTCTCCACCGTGTATGAGCGCCATGAGAGTAGAAATTTCTGCGGCCTTACGCTTGATGACGACCTCCGGTGCCGCGGGCGTATCCGCGCCGGCAGCGGCGAACAGACCAGCCACGATCTCTTCGTTTTTAGTTTTGAACTTGGGTCGGATGCGATCGTAGATCCGCGTCATGCCGTTTTCCACCACACGCTAAACAAGAACCAATAGTGAACAAAACGTAGAGTCATTTCAAGGCTGCGGAATCCGAATAACGGCAAGCAATTGATTCATGAAGGTTAAAACGTGAGCGCGCCAGCATGACACCCGAACGCTTCAACCACTGCCTCCGCGTGATCCGGTGGACGCCGATCAACTTAGCATCGGCGCTGCAATGCGAGCTGTCATGGATTGAAGCGCTGGAAACCGGGATGGAGGAAGTGCCGGCCGGACTTGCCGCCTGGCTGGAGGTGTTGGCGTTCGCCCATGAGGCTACGCCACCCCCGCAGACGTATCGGGGCCGAAGGGCGAAGGTTTAGTGGGAAGAGCGACCTATCTGAGGTCCATAAACATAAACGGCTCGTCGAGAGCTAAATTTTCCGGTGTGTCCAAAAGACGAAAACCGCATTTTTCGTAGAACGCAACCGACTGTTTCTTGGCATCGACCGTTGCAAAGCGGCAGCCTACCCTTGGGCATATGTATTCCTTCGCCACTCCCAAGGCGAAATCGATCATCACCTTCCCAAGACGTTTGCCCTGGTGGCGGTCTGACACCGCTAGCCGCGCCACCTTGATGGCCGGATAGGAAGGATAGCGGAAGCGAAAGTCCCCATCATGAACAGCGTCAGGCGCCTTGAACACTTGAACGTCGCCGACGATCAGCGTTACGAAGGCCATGATGTCAGATGATCTTTCTTCAGAAAGAACATACGTTCTGGCGAGACTGTTTGTCTCGAGGTGGCTCGCTTCCTTCCGAAGGAACTGCTTCAAAGGACGGTTTGTCTTTCCCGCCAAAACAAACCCGGAGATGTTATCCCCGGGTTCAATGCTGCGAATGACAAGCTCGATATCGAGGCTATCGGACGTGCTCAAGTTTGCCATCTTTCAGACGAAGGGATACCTTGCCGTCACGAGCGAAGGACTTCGCCATCGCGCTACCACGTGCTACGGCTTCGGTCGCTTCTTTCTTATGACGCCCGTATGTTACCTGGTTGACGAACTTTTTGGCGTCCTCACCAGTCAAGGTTACCCCGCCGAAAGCTGATGATTTGATGCTCATAGCGGTCTCCATCAATCCGTTGATTACGGAATATGGAATTCATTTCGTTTATTATTTGAATCAGTCAACCAACGTTTGCTTGATTTTTTGCCGCAGGCATGCTACCTGCTGCGCAAGTTAGCGAGCTAGCTAGCTGTGCAGCCGACACAATTGGCATTTAATTTTTAAATTGATCGTATCCACCCGCTGCGGCGGGTTTTTTTGTGCGTCATTCGGCGCCGCTGTCCATTTGCAAATTTTTGCAAATCGGTGAAATCAATTTCATTTCCGCTGGTGCAAATTGTTGCACGGCCGCCGACGTTACCTTCCAAGGTAACCGCCCCCTCTTTCACGAAATGAATGCGGGGTCTCCTAAGCCTGAAGCTGCCATCTCCCACCCTTCTAATTACTCCCCTCAGAGGAAGATATGTCTGAGGTTTATCCTCTCGTCTTCCTTCAGCAACGACTAGGCTTCTAGGAAACAGTGCACAAAAATCCCTACGCACCGGCAGCGAGCCAATGCGCGGGATTCTGCACGTTCAGCACTCGACTGAGTATTCTGAGGTTTCCGTGCATCCCCGGCACACCATATGGCGGTGCGTAGCCTGTCCGGTTCATGTCTGGTTTCTATAGCCCCAGGAAGGCTGATCACTGGCGGGTTCCAGATACCCTTGCGCTTGCCAGACCCTTGAACCTGATAGCCGGTTCACCGCTTGCCACCCCAACCTTGCGCGTCTTCACCAGATAGTCGGCTCTCTGTGGCCCCGAAACGTCTGGCTAGTCGGAAGGCAAACCCTCCGACGCCCTAAGCATAGGCTGACCTTTTCCTCGACGTCAACAAATAAGGTATTATCTGTACCCTCACCTGTTGACAGTATGGGGTACATATCGTACCTTCATCCTCATCAGCAGCGAGACGAAGAAGCGGAAGCGCCGATCTCTCGCGAAGAACGAGGAGAACGGAAATGCCACAGATTGCTCAAGACGTTTTGAAAGTACTGGATGCCGCGACCATCGACGGCGCGCTGCTTACGCTGAACGGAAACCTGGACCGCAAGCTTTACGTCGAGACCAATAAGGTTCTCGAGGCAGCTGGCGGTAAGTGGAACCGCAGCAAGAAGGCTCATGTGTTCGAAGGCAATGCCATCGACGCGATCGAGCCAATTATTCTGACCGGCGAATATCGCGTCACCAAGCAGGACTTCGGCCAATTCGATACGCCCGAGGGTCTCGCGACCGAAGTAGCCATCATCGCTGGCATCGAGGCCGGGATGCAGGTGCTTGAGCCGAACATCGGGATTGGGCGGATTGCCTTTGCTGCTGAGCGGCGCGGCGGGATTATCACCGGCTTTGAGATCGACCTATCTCGCGCCGCCAAGGCTCATGCAATCCTGCCGAAGGCAAACATCAAGGTTGCCGACTTCCTCGCGGAAGAGCCTGAGGCAAGATTCGACCGCGTCGTGATGAACCCGCCTTTCGCCAAGCAAGACGATATCCGGCACGTTCTCCACGCCTTCAAGTTCCTGCGCCCCGGCGGGAAGCTCGTCGCCATCATGTCGAACAGTGTGATGTTCCGCGACAACAAGATGACGACCGACTTCCGCGCTTTCGTTGAAGCGCACAGCGGCACGATGAAGGCTTTGCCGGAAGGCTCCTTCAAGTCGAGCGGGACCGGCGTCAACACCTGCATCGTCACGCTCATCGCCTGATCCACCGCTCCGCTCACTCCACCCGGGAGGCGGTCATGTAGCACAGCAGCTCGCAAAACGCGGTGAGAGCGCGGGCCTCGAACATCTACACCGCAACAGAAAACTAGAGGATTGGAACATGCGCGGACTTTACGGATATTTCGGAATTGGGGCAGCGCTGGCAATGTCCGGCATCTCGGCAGCCATGCTGGACGCCCCGGCCATTCGCTACACACCGGTAGTGGACTTCAACCATCCCAAGCGCCGCCGCACCGGCACGCGCTACCCGCACTCGTCCGATCGGCATAACGCCCGCATCGCGCGGCAGCTGGCGGCTGGTCAAATCACCTTCATCAAGCACGGCCCTCGCGCCGCCTAACCGCATCGCCTTCTGCTTCTCCCGGTTCTCGGGGGAATTGGAAAGCCGATGAACACGCCGCACAGAAGCGGCAATGGGGAAGAGCCATGACACGCAAGCATCCAATCGAGGCGAATGAAACGCTCGTCGCCGTCGTCTGCAGTGCCCGCATCCAGCGCCAGTACATTCGCAACAGCGAGTTCTTCGGCCAGACCCTGACCGTGGCACAGATGCTGGATCATCTTGCAGACGATGAGATCGTAACCGTCCTTCGCGTCAGCACCGATACCTGGGCGCACGAAGACATCACCGAATATGCCGCTCGGCAGTACCTGTACGACCGCGACGAGCGCGAGGGCTTCGGCTTGAGCGATGAGCCTACCTTCCCGGCCTACGTCCGCAACAGCAAGGCGTGGGCGCTCTGGAAGGACGACCTCGAAGCCTCGGCTCCCCTCCGCATCACCGCGGATCATGCCCGCAAGGAAGCACGGGAGGCGGTCCATGGGTGAGGTAAAGCAAAACACGATGAAGGACTCCGTTGCTCTCATTATCGACGGCGAAGCATGGAAGGCTCTCGAGGACGGCCGGGACAGCATCCCGGGTAGCCTTTGGCACCTTCGCCGGGAATTCGCGCTGGATCGGGCAGAGAACATCATCAGCCACGTCTCCGCCGCCAAGGACGCTGAGATCGCCGCCCTTAAGGTCGAGGCAAGCAACCATGCAGCCGATGCTGAGACGGTTCGACGTGAGCGCGATGAACTGATCCGAGCGAACAACCAACTGCGCGAGGCGCTGAAGCCGTTCATCCACCAGATGCAGCGCGAGTTCTCGCCAGAATGGCCGGATGAGATGGATTTGGCGCCCTTGGCTGATAGCCGATGGCATTTGAAGGTCGGGGATTTCCGCCGCGCCGCCCGTGCAGGAGGCTCCCATGCATAGCTGCTGCCCCGCTCATGCTTTCTCTGGATGCTGCGAAGGCCGTGAATGCCAGTCTGCAGCAGTCCCTCTCATCAACCTCGCCGCGAAGCTCGAACGCAAGACGGTCCCGCTCTTCAGCGTGACGTTCCGCGATTACCTCGCCGTCTTCACGTTCGTGTTCTCCCTCGCCGTCATCGTCGGCGGGTCAATCAAACTCAACGATCACTACAAGCACGAAGCCCTCGACAAGCAGGAGATCACAGCATGGCGCAAGTGATCGATCCCGCTGGCACGGAACAACAGATCGGCGGCTTGGCGCTCGGCGTCGTCGCGAAAGCAAAACAGGCCATGGAGGCAAAAATGGGAAATGCAGTCGAAATCCATAAGCCGACCGACGTGGAAGAACGCCGGCCAACAGCGCTCACGCCTATGGAGATGGTAGGCCGCGCCCTCGAGATGGGCGTCTCTGCCGACATCCTGAAGCAGATGATGGACCTACGGGACCGTGAGGAAGCTCGCAACGCTAAGCTTGCATTTACCCGCGCCGTTGCTGCTGCCAAGGCAGAAATCCGCCCGATCATGAAGACGCGCGAGGTCGACTACACTCCGCAGGGGAAGCAGCGGGTTAATTATCGTCATGAAGACCTTGCAGGGATCGAGGAGCAGGTTACCCCGATCCTGACCAAGCATGGTCTTAGCTACCGATTCGAAAGCGACAACGGCGTTGACCGCCCGATCACTGTTACGTGCGTTCTTGAGCATGTGGACGGTCACGCGACCCGTACACCGCTTTCCGCTGGTGCCGATAACTCCGGCGGCAAGAACAGCCTACAGGCCATAGCGTCAGCCGTAACCTATCTCCAGCGCTACACCCTCAAGCTCGCGCTTGGCCTATCTGTAAGCCACGATGACGACGGGAAGGCCGCTGATGAGGAGAAGGAACCGGAACGGATTTCTCCGGAGCAGGTGAAGGTCATCCTTCAGCTCCTGGAGGAGACGAATTCTGATGTCGAGCGGTTCTGCAAGTTGGGCAAGATCGATTGTGTCCCTGACATGCTTGCCAGCCAGTTCGATAGTGCCGTTCGCATCCTGAATGACCGCAAGGCGAAGATGGGCCAGAGGGCCGCGTCATGATGCAGGTTTTCATCTTCGAGCAGGGCGAGGACGAGTGGTTTCAGGCTCGTCTCGGCATCCCTACCGCCAGCAAGTTCGCCACGGTCATGGCTAAGGGCGAAGGCAAGACGCGCAGCGAGTACATGCGCAAGCTTGCCGGCGAGATCATCACAGGCGAAGTCGCAGAGGGCTTCACCAACGGTCACATGGAGCGCGGCAAGGTGATGGAAGATGAGGCGCGGGAAACCTACGCCTTCATCGAATCCGCTGAAATCGTTCGCGTCGGCTTCATTCGCAACGGCAACAAGGGCGCCAGCCCGGATAGCCTCGTCGGGACAAACGGCGGGTTGGAGATCAAGACCGCGCTCCCGCACATCCAGATTGACCGGCTGGAGCGCAACCGCTTGCCGCCCGAGCATGTCGCCCAGGTGCAGGGAAATCTCTGGCTATCCGAGCGCGAATGGTGGGACTTCGTTTCCTACTGGCCTCGCCTGCCGATGCTGACGGTGCGGGTCTATCGCGACGAAGACTACATCAAGAACATGGCCGGCGAGATCGACCGGTTCAACGACGAGCTTGCAGCGCTGGTCGAGCGGATCCGCCATTACGGCGAACGGGAGGCCGCATGACAACCCGTGCGACCGTCATCATCAATCATCCCTCCGACCGTGAGCAAGTGGCTCGCTGGGCTCAGAAGGTTGAGGCCGGCACAATCGTGGAGTTTCGGAAGAAGACCCGTTCCAACGAGCAGAACGCGAAGCTGCACGCGATGCTGGGCGAAGTGGCAGACCAAGTAGTCTGGTACGGCGTGAAGCTGAAGGTCGAGGACTGGAAGAATATGTTCACCGCCTCGCTCCGCAAGGCGCAGGTGGTGCCCGGTATCGACCCCGGAACTGTCGTGCCACTCGGCATCCACACGTCAACCATGACGGTCGATGAGATGAGCAACATGATCGAGGCGATCTATGCCTTCGGCGCGGACCCCGAACACCCAGTCATCTTCAAAGAGCCGAAAGACCCCGATCAACCCAATTCCGATGAACCGTCCCCTTCATCGGAACCCGCCGGAGACACCGCCAGTGCACCGGCCGCAGCGGGCGAGGATAGCGATCCTCCTCCCCCCGGATCTTCGCCCGCTGCCTCTCTTACGGAAGCCGAATGGCTCAAGACCGCAGCCCGAATGTTGTGGAGCGCGACGAACGTCGGTGGCGACACTGACGCTAACCTCGCCATCCTCAACAACCAGCGCCTCGCCGTGGGCGATTTATGCCCGCCCGAGACTGCCAGTGCGATCAAGGAAAAGGCCGGATCGATCTACCGCGTTTGCAAGCAAGCAGTCCTATCCGAAGCGCCGCCCCATCGAGCTGTGCCCGTCATAGCCGCCTACGCGGGAATGGATGAGAAGGAACTCCAGGCATGACCCTCCTCGATCAATCCACGGCTACGGCTATGGCAGCCGGTCTGGTCAACCGCATGCGGGACCGTATCGGATGGACCCGCCCGCGTACCGCTCTTGATGACCAGGTGGAAAGCCTGCCGAAGATGGAGGTGGGGAAGTGACCGACGTTGGCACCACCCCGCGCAAGAGCATGGGCCGTATGCGCCGCCTGCGGATCTTCGAGGCCCATGGCGGTGTCTGCTGCCTATGCCGAAACAAGATCGACGGCGTTCGCGAGAAGTGGACCGTGGAGCACCTTAGGGCACTCGGTCTAGGCGGCGAAGATAGCGACGACAACTGCGCACCCGCCCACGAAGCCTGCCGGCGCCAGAAGGACAAGGTAGACGTTGCGGCCATCTCCAAGGCCAAGCGCGTCAAGGCCAAGCATCTCGGCATCGCCAAGGCGAAGTCATCATTAAGCCATCCGAAGCTCAAGCGTTGCCTAGATGGTTCGGTCGTGCATCGGGAAACAGGAGAGGTGGTTGGCTATGGGAAAGATTAAGGACATCACCGGAGTCCGGAGCGACATGCTGGTAGCTGTTGAATTCCATTCGTTGAAGCCAGTTAGCGGGAAGAACCACGCGTGGTGGATATGCCGTTGCGATTGCGGAGCGACCTGCATCAAGCCTGGGTATCAATTAACAGCCAGAATGCTGAAGTCGTGTGGATGTTTGGCGCGCGCTGGGAACCAACCCAACGCAACGCACGGGCACTCGCGGCATCGACGAGCAAGCCCTGAGTATGGCTCATATTACGCCATGAGAGCGAGGTGCTTGAACCCTAAGCATAAGGACTGGAACCTGTATGGCGGCAAGGGTGTCAAAATATGCGACCGGTGGCTGCATGGCGAAAATGGCATGACGGGTTTTGAGTGCTTCTTTGCAGACATGGGGCACAGACCAAAGGGGATGACGCTCGATCGACATCCTGACCAAGCCGGCAACTATGAGCCAGGAAACGTACGGTGGGCTCCCGCCATGGAGCAGGTTTCTAATCGGTGCATCACCGTGAAGGTAGAAGGAAAGACATTACGTCAGATCTCTGACTTGAGTGGGCTCAGCTATGGCCTAGTGCATGGGCGCTATTACGCTGGAGCGAGAACGATAGCCGATCTGACCTCGCCACCAAACCCCAATCACCTATGGAGTAGAAACGGACGCACAGTTGTTGACCGCCGGACAGGCAAAATCGTCGGAGGCAGACAGCCATGACCCAGCACACCGAGACGCATGAAGGAAAGCTTGCAATCTGCATCAATGCCTTGCGGGCCATTGCTGGTGATCCGGCAAATGACAGCTTGATTGAGGCGCGCAGCGGGATCAACCCCGGGCAGGAAGCGTCGGTACGTCGAGCTCGCCAGGCACTTGTGATGGTGGGCGTGTCTCTAGCAGCCCCAATTTCAGGAAGGGCAGACCAATGACCCGCGCCACCCCTGAAATGATCGCAGCAGCTTGGGCCGCTTGGCATAGCCGGCACGGCGGAAAGCTTGGTCCCGGCCCCGCATTTGTCGAAGCCATCAACGCAGCCCTGAACAAGATGCAGGAGCAGAAGCCATGACCATCGAAAGCATCAAAGATTTCGCCGCCATCCTGAATGAACAGGTTGCCGAGATGGGGCCGGATTACCCCGCCGATAAGGAATGGCCTGTCGATCTTCCTGCGGAAGACTGGCGGACGCTGGAGAACTTATTGGGCGATAACAGCAGGACAGCGCCGGCCGAATACGAGCGCCAGGAGGCAATCTGCACCGAAGCCGCCATGAGCCAGTGGGAGCGGTCTTTGAAGCGGCCAGATCTGTCGGAGAAGGATCGTGTGCGCGGGGCGATCGAGGTATACAAGCGGCAGGCGTTCGCGTTCACCATCATGCCGGCAGCGCAGGAGCGGAATGTGTTTGGTGAGCCCTTCGCGGCTATGACCACGGATTGCACCGGCTGCGAACACATGAGCCGGGACGTTGCCAACATCGAGGCTATTGCAGCCGCCGGCAGTGAAGGCCCGACTGAGGTGATCTACCTCTACACGACCCCCGCTCGCCAGTCGCATGTGCGGGGGACTGAAGCAGCAATCCGCAGTGCCGGGTTGAAGGCTCGGGACGAACTTCTTGAGCGCATGGCAGACGGCGGCACGGTCGATAACGACCTCGCAGACTACATGAACCGCATCATTGACGCCTGCGTTCGCGCCGCCCTCGCATCGGAGGGACCGGCAGAATGAGCAACCGACAGAGCCAAGCTGGTCCGCTCATGAAGCGGGTCACGATCGATGGCAAGGAACACATACTTCCATCCGATGCCAAGCTCGCAGAGCCCTTCCCAGCCAATGGCACGGAAGAGGAGCAGCGGGCCTGGATCAAGAAGAACATGGACGAACCTCTTGGAGGGACATGGTGATGACCACGGAAAAACAGACGCCTGAGCGTGAGCGGCACTCCACGCACCATGTTCATCGCGGTCCAGAATCCTTGCCCTGCTACTGCGCGGCAAGCAGCGACCATTCCATTGGGCAAGAAATTCACAATGCCCCCGCGCCCTCATCGAGGGAGCCGTCCGAATGAACATCCTCCCGACGTTCTGGACCCCGTTCCTTCTCATCCTCGCGGCTTGCATTGTCTTGGCATGGCGGGAAGACGTGATCCACGGACCTCAACTGCGCGGCCAGGATCGGCAATGGACGCCACGGTACGCGTTCTGCCTCTCCTATGCCGGCCGGATCATCCTGCTCGGTGCGCTCTGTGCTTTCATGCAGGGCGTAGCCTGGATTGTTGAGGTGGCGGCATGAGCAAGCCAGCCTGTGGAAACAATGTGGACAACCCTGCATGAGCAGAGCACGCACTTACACGAGATCCGAAATCGCGGATGCTGCCGAAGCCGCAGCAATGCACAATGTCAGGGTGACGATGCACCCTTCAGGCGAGATCGAGTTCGCGCCGAAGAGCTTCGCTGTGGTCGATCGAGAAGAAGACCCGGCAGAGAAAGCTTGGAAGGCGTGGGAAGATGGAAGGAAAGCTAGTGGGCGTGCATAAGGTCAACGTCAAGCTCGCTGACGGAACCACGGCAACCTACTACTACGCATGGCGGGGGAAAGGTGCTCCGCGGATCATGTCGAAGCCTGGCACCAAGGCATTCACTCAGGAATACATCCGACTGACGCGGGATAGGCCCACGAAGGCCGTCGAGGGGACGATCAGTTCTCTGATCGAAGACTTCCGGGCAACTGCTAAATACAAAGCCCTCGCCCCTTCCACCCGCAAGGATTACGAGCGGATGTTCGGGCTAATCAAGGAGGTCTTCGGCGTCATCCCTGTAGCGGCTGTAGAAGCCCGTGGGAGCCGTCGCAGGTTCCTAGAGTGGCGAGATACCATGAAGGACGCTCCGCGCTCAGCGGACATGCACATCGGCCTTCTGTCTCGACTATTCGCATGGGCGAAGGATAACGAGATCATCCTGCGGAATCCGCTTGAGCGCGTCGAGAAGCTTCACGAGGGCAGCCGGCGCGATACGGTTTGGACGATGGAGCAGATCAACACCGTCCTTACCCGCGCTGCTCCTCATATCAGGTCGGTCGCATGCATGGCGCTATGGACGATGCAGCGGCAAGCCGACCTGCTCACCATGCCAATGATCGCCTTTGACGGCGAAAGGGTATCTATCAAGCAGGGGAAGACTGGGGCGCGGGTTAGAATCACGGCCGCCCCGGATATCCTGCCAATCTTGAATGAGGCCAAAGAGGCGAAGCGCCAGCGGGTGCTTGTTAACTCCTTCGGCCAGAGCTGGACCTCGAGCGGGTTCAAGGCGTCATGGCGCAAGGAAATGGCGAAGCTGGGGATTAGCGGCGTCACGTTCCACGACCTGCGGGGAACGGCCATCACATACGCTTACGCGCATCTGGATCGGTCTCATGAGGAGAAGATCCGGCTCATAGCCGAGATTTCAGGGCATTCCAGAGAGGATGCGGAGGGCATAATTCGGCGTCACTACCTGGCTGGGCAGGAGGTCATTGATGCCATTAGTCGCGGAACGCGATGAGAACAGATTCGTAAAATACGCGACATGCTGTAAAACAGCGATTTTTACCAATCGCATAAATGGCTGAAGTTGTTATGGAAAATGGTGCCCCCGGCAGGGTTCGAACCCGCGACCCCCTGATTACAAATCAGGTGCTCTACCAACTGAGCTACAAGGGCACTTGTAGCGGCGGAGTTAAGCGGTTTCGCCCGCTCTGTAAAGAGCAAATCTGAGGACGGGTGTGCCAAATGCTGGATCGTCTCAGGCGTACGCAAATGCCGCGACTGCGCTTGTGCAAGGGCTTGGTTCTCGGGTACCTAAAGTCGGGCAAGCTCGCCGCACGGCGAAGCCAAGTCCAAGGTTCCAGCCTATGCCCTGCGGGCAGCATCCAAAGGCCTGATCAGATGTCCCGTCAGTCGCAAACGCTTTCCTTCATCGCCTCGACTGCTCCTGAGGCGCAGATGGCCCTGGAAGAACTGGTGCGGCTTTACGGCAACGTCCCGCCGGCCGATGCCGATATCCTGGTGGCGCTTGGTGGCGACGGCTTCATGCTGCAGACGCTGCACGAGACGATCAACACCGACAAATGCGTCTACGGCATGAACTGCGGCTCGGTCGGCTTCCTGATGAACGACTACCGGGCAGATGGTCTTCACGAGCGCATTGCCCATGCGGTGGAAAACGAATTTCACCCGCTGAAGATGACGACCACGAACGAAGACGGCTCCACCTCCACGGCGCTCGCCATCAACGAAGTCTACCTTTTCCGCCAGTCATACCAGGCGGCGAAGCTGCGGGTGGTGATCGACGGGCATACGCGGCTCGAGGAACTGATCTGCGACGGGTTGATGATTGCAACACCCGCCGGCTCGACCGCTTACAACCTCTCGGCACATGGACCGATCCTGCCGCTCGAAGCGCCATTGCTTGCCATGACGCCGGTCTCGGCCTTCCGCCCCAGGCGGTGGCGTGGTGCCCTGCTTCCGAATCATGTCTGCGTTGATCTCGAGATCCTGGAGCCGGAAAAGCGCCCTGTGAACGCCGTTGCCGACAATGCAGAAGTGAAATCGGTGCTGCATGTGCGCGTGGCGCAGTGCACGGACGTGACGGCGCGTCTTCTATCCGACCCCGACCATTCTTGGTCGGATCGCATCCTTGCCGAGCAGTTCAGCAACTAGCAAAAACGAAAAAGGCCGGATGCGTGTCCGGCCCTTCTCTTATCCTTCGACCTTGATCAGTCGACGTCCGCGACATCCACGTCCGGCTTGCCGCTGATGCGGTGCGCCAGCGCGGCCTCCATGAACTCGTTGAGGTCGCCATCCAGAACGTCATCCGGCGCCGTGCTCGACACGCCGGTGCGCAGGTCCTTCACCAACTGGTATGGCTGCAGGACATAGGAGCGGATCTGGTGGCCCCAGCCGATATCGGTCTTGGACGCCGCTTCGGCATTCGCCGCATCTTCGCGCTTCTTCAGCTCGGCTTCATACAGACGGGCACGCAACATTTCCCAAGCCTTGGCCCGGTTCTTGTGCTGCGAACGCTCCTGCTGGCAGGCGACCACGATGCCCGTCGGAATATGGGTAATGCGCACCGCCGAGTCGGTCGTGTTGACGTGCTGTCCGCCTGCGCCCGAAGACCGGTAGGTGTCGATACGGCAGTCGCTCTCGTTGACGTCGATGTTGATCGATTCGTCGACAACCGGGTAGACCCAGATCGACGAGAAGGACGTGTGGCGGCGAGCATTGCTGTCATATGGCGAGATGCGCACGAGGCGGTGCACGCCCGATTCGGTCTTCAGCCAGCCATAGGCATTGTGGCCCTTGACCAGCATCGTCGCGGACTTGATGCCGGCTTCTTCGCCGTCATGCACTTCCATGAGCTCGACCTTGAAGCCGGAGCGCTCGGCCCAGCGGGTGTACATGCGCAACAGCATGTTCGCCCAATCCTGGCTTTCCGTTCCACCCGCGCCGGAATGCACTTCAAGATAGGTGTCGTTGCCGTCCGCTTCGCCGGACAGCATGGCTTCGACCTGCCGGCGGCCGGCTTCGGCCTTCAGGGCCTTCAGCGCGTTCTCCGCCTCGGTGACGATGCCCTCGTCGCCTTCTTCTTCGCCAAGCTCGATCAGCTCGATATTGTCGTTGAGCTGGCTTTCCATGGCCTTGACGCCATTGATGCCATCTTCAAGCTGTTGGCGTTCGCGCATCAGCTTCTGGGCTTCCTGCGCATCGTTCCAGAGGTTTGGATCCTCTGCCTTGTTATTCAACCAGTCCAGTCGTCTTACCGCCTGATCCCAGTCAAAGATGCCTCCTCAGCAGGCTTATGGCCTGCTTGATTTCGTCGACGACATTGATGATTTCCGCACGCATGGCGTTGGTTCTTCACTCTCTATTTTCGGATTTCAAAGGTGCCGTGGACATAGTTGGCTCGGGACCGGATGTAAAGACCGGCCCCTGCCCTCGCCTCGGCTCGGGAAGCCTTAGAACAGCCCCGGCATGCCGGAGGTGACCGCCTGCTGCGCCTGCGGCGAGTGCGAGAAGATCTGGTCCTGGGTCATGTATTCGCCATCGCCGATGACCTGGAAGACATCCGCCGGACCGGTACCGGGCTTGAAGGCCTCGACGATCGTATCCGGCTCGCCTTCCATGGCGGCCATGCCGGTCTTGCGGTTGACGGCAACCAGTTGCATGCCTTCCGGAACGTGGAACTTCTCGGCTGGCGTCAGCTTTGCGGCCTCTTCCAGAAACTTGCCGAAGATCGGGGCTGCTAGCCCGCTGCCGGTACCAGCGTGGCCAAGCGGCGCCGGCGTGTCGTATCCGATGTAGAGACCGGCCACGAGGTTCGGGGTGTAACCGACGAACCAAGCGTCCTTTTCGTCATTGGTGGTGCCGGTCTTGCCGGCGACGTCGCGGTCCTTCACCGGGATCTTGCCGGCCGCCGTGCCGCGCTGGACAACGCCCTGCATCATCGAGGTGATCTGGTAGGCGGTCATCGGATCAAGAACCTGCTCGCGGGTGTCCACCACGGTCGGTTCTTCCTGATTGTTCCAGGCGTTGGCATTGCAGCCGTCGCAATTACGCTCTTCGTGACGGAAGATCGTCTTGCCATAGCGGTCCTGGATGCGGTCGATCACCGTCGGCTTGATCTGCTTTCCGCCATTGGCGAGCACGGCGTAAGCCGAGACCATGCGCATGACAGTGGTCTCACCCGAGCCGAGGGACATGGCGAGCACCGGCAGCATCTTGTCATAGATGCCGAAACGCTCGGCATATTCAGCAACCAGTTCCATCCCCATGTCCTGCGCAAGGCGCACGGTCATCTGGTTTCGTGACTTTTCGATACCGGTGCGCAGCGTCGACGGGCCGCCGGAATTGCCGCCGTAGTTGTCCGGGCGCCAGACCTGGCCGCCCGAGACGATCTCGATCGGCGCATCCAGAATGACCGATGCCGGCGTGTACCCATTATCGAGCGCCGCAGCGTAGACGAACGGCTTGAAGGATGAGCCCGGCTGGCGCATGGCCTGCGTGGCGCGGTTGAACTCAGACTGGGCGTAGGAGAAGCCGCCCGCCATGGCGAGAACACGACCGGTGTTCGGATCCATGGCGACAAACCCGCCCTGAACCTTCGGCGGCTGGCGCAGGCGATAGGTCTTCGCAGCCTCGTCGATCAGCTCGACATAGATGACGTCGCCGCGGTTCAGCACGCCTTCCGGCGACTTTGCGGTCTTGCGCTTGTCGGTGGCGTCGCGGAAGGCCCATTTCATGTCGTCGGCGTCGATCGTGCCGGCTTCGCGCGCAGGGTCAACCTTGCCGGCGCCATCCGTGGATGGCTGCAGGCCGATGCTGACAGACTGCGGCGTCACGTCAATCACGACCGCAAGCTTCCATTCGGGAACGTCCCGCAGGGCCGACATCTTGGCGAGCTCGGGACCCCAGTCGCCGACCATCGAGATCTGCGCAACCGGACCATGGAAACCACGGCGCTGGTCGTACTCAACAAGCCCTTCCTGCAGCACCTTGCGGGCGATGACCTGCAGTTCCGGGTCGAGCGAGGTGCGGACGGACAGGCCACCTTCGTAAAGCGACTTGTCGCCGTAACGCTCGATGATCTGGCGACGGACTTCCTCGGAGAAATAGTCAGAGGCAAAAAGGTGGATGCCCGAGCGGCGCGGGTTCACGCCAAGCGGCTGCTTCTTGGCCTCGTCGGCATCCGACTGGGTGATGTAACCGTTCTCGGCCATGCGATCGATGACCCAGTTGCGGCGCTCGAGCGCTGCCTTCTCGCGGCGGAACGGATGGTAGTTCGCGGGCCCCTTTGGAAGGGCTGCCAGATAGGCGGCTTCTGCCGTCGTCAGCTCCGTTACCGACTTGTCGAAATAGGTGAGTGCCGCGCCGGCGATGCCGTAGGAGTTCAGGCCGAAAAAGATCTCGTTGAGGTAAAGCTCGAGGATCTTGTCCTTGGAATAGGTCTGCTCGATGCGGAAGGAGAGAATCGCTTCCTTGACCTTGCGGTCGATCGTCTGGTCGGCGGTCAGGAGGAAGTTCTTCGCCACCTGCTGCGTGATCGTGGACGCGCCTTCCGGGCGACGGCCCGAACCAAGGTTCTGGATGTTGGAAACGATTGCGCGGGCGAGACCGGTGATATCCACGCCCGGGTGGTTGTAGAAGTTCTTGTCTTCCGCCGACAGGAAAGCTGCCTTGACGCGATCCGGCACGGCCTGGATCGGCAGGAACAGGCGCCGTTCGCGGGCATATTCAGCCATCAGGGCGCCGTTCCCGGCATGCACGCGCGTGGCAACAGGCGGCTCATACGAGGCAAGAACCTCGTAATTCGGCAAGTCCTTGGTCATACCGGCGAGGTAGATACCAACGCCGGCGGCCACGACCAGGAAGAGGACGCAAGCCAGTCCAAAGAAATACCCAATCAGTCTGATCATTGTCTGAGCTACCGTTCAGCTTTCATTCGGCGCATGGATCACCATGGCATGATTTAAGGCGTTTTGCACGGTGGTTGCGGCTGTGCAAGGCGGAGAAGATCAATCGTCTGCGATCACTTGCGTGTCAGCTTCAGCGAGTAACCGGTTGAATGTGAGTAAAATAGGGCTCCCGGCGCGCTATTAACCCTTGTGAAAGGTCTTCAGCATCGAAGCGTGGCGCAAGCAACACCATTGCGGCCTTCCAGTCACACTATCCACCGTTGGCGACGGCGCGCTCCCGGTAGCGGCGCACGGCATCAACAATGCGGTCGGTGACCTTGATGCGCCAGGAATCATCAAGGAGAAGCTTCTCGTCGTCCGGATTGGACAGGAAACCGAGCTCCAGAAGCACGGACGGGATGTCGGGCGCCCGCAGAACCTGAAAGCTGGCGTAGCGGTGCGGGTTGTTGATGAGCGCCACCTGCCCTTCAAATGATTCCACCACGTGCGAAGCGAGCGCCGAGGAGAAAGCCTGCGTCTCGCGGCGTGCGAGATCGAGCAGGATGTCGGCGACTTCCGGGGGACCGCTCTCGATGCTGAAGCCTGCAAGCTGGTCGGACAGGTTTTCGCGCGCCGCGAGGTTCTCCGCCATTCGGTCGGAGGCCTTGTCCGACAGGGTATAGACGGTGGCGCCGCGGATATCGCGCTGGTTCAGCGTGTCGGCATGCAACGAGATGAAGAGGTCGGCATGGCCCTGCCGGGCGCGCGTCACCCGCTCCGAGAGCGACAGGAAGGTATCGTCGTCGCGGGTGAGAAAGGCCTTGGTGCCCGGCAGCTTGTTCAACCGCTCCGCCAGGATCTTCGCGAAAGCCAGCGTAATGGTCTTCTCGGGCGTCTTCGTACCGATGCCGGTTGCGCCGGCGTCGATTCCGCCATGTCCCGCATCGACCGCGACGGTGAAGACACTGTCGCCTTGCGACGAGACCAGCGGATCTGGCGTCTCGGCCGATGGCGTCGACCAGTCCTGCGTCCTGACGAGGTTGGCAAAGACCTCCTTCGAGGTCATCTCCGCATCGAGTACCAGCCGATAACTGCCGTTGTCGTTCTCCTGCACCTCGGCCAACACCAGCTTCACCGGTTTCGTTGCCGTCAGCACAATACGGGCGCTCGTCTCGTCCATGGTCCCATAGCGAATGTCCTTGAACAGCCCACGTGCGCCGAGATCTTCGGCCGGGAATCCGAAGGCGGTCGCCGGCAGGTCCACGATCACGCGTTCCGGGTTGCCGACATAGTGGACGGAGAAGTCCGGCTTCTTCTCGAACTCCACGACGATCCGCGTGCGGGCATCGTCCCCGGCAACCCGTGCGCCGTAGGCAAGCAGAGGTGGCGCGATCGTCGTCGCGCGTACCGGAGCAAGCGCAAGCAGAAGCGCCGCGACTACGACAAGGAGCGTCGCGGTGATTCGCGCTGTACCGACCATCGAGGTTGTCGCGAGTTGCCCGAAGAGACCCGTCCCGTCGCGCCCGCTCAAGATGTCATTCTCATCGAAAGTCCCGTCCGCAAGATATGAGTACCCGCGATGCCATGTCCACGGCACCCCATTTGCCGGAAACATCGCGAATCATTATCCAATTTCAGACGAGGATAAGCCGAGCAATTCCATCCAGAATATGGCCGACTTGGCTTTTCCCTTGCCAATGTGACAGATAAACCATACAACGCGAACGAGGGTAAAAGTGTTGACGGGATAGTCTGCCGATAGGCTGCCAGCCACTTATGGACCGGGCGCCGACGACCGACAGTCATCCGCCGTCGTTACACTTTCTCCTGATACTGAATCACGTCCGGCGGTGGCCGGTGCAATCCCGGATGGCACGCCATCCAACGCTCGTTTGGAGCACACTCATCGGGCCTTTCGGCCTTCGTATTGTCTTTCTTGTTGGTCTTCGATGTTGCGGCACAAAATCTATAACCTGAAGGGACTGAGGGAGCGAGGAGCCCCGTCAATCTTCGGGTTGCTGCAATGGGCAGGTCCTGCGGGAACATCTTTATCCGGCGCAGCGACCCGTTCGCATGACAAGCCTGCCTTCATGGCGGGCCTGTTCGCGTTTCCTCGCCTGCGCCGAGGAGCAGAATTTCAATGGCAGACAAAATGCTTATCGACGCGTCTCACGAAGAGGAGACGCGGGTAGTCGTCGTTCGCGGCAACCGGATCGAAGAGTTCGATTTCGAGTCGCAACATAAGAAGCAGATACGCGGCAACATCTATCTCGCAAAAGTAACCAGAGTTGAACCGTCGCTTCAGGCGGCGTTCGTTGATTACGGCGGCAACAGGCACGGTTTCCTTGCCTTTGCCGAAATCCACCCGGACTATTACCAGATCCCGCTCGCTGACCGTCAGGCCCTGATGCAGCAGGAAGCGGAAGACCAACGCAAGATTGCAGAAGCCGAAGGCGCCGACCCGGTGGTCGATCTCGCCCAGGAAGAACAGCCGGACGTTGGCATCACCCCCGCCCCCGCTCCCCAGGTAGAAGCAGCGCCCCAGGCAGACCAGGCCAGCGAAGCCGGCGCCGAGGCTGCCGAAGCAAGCCCGGGTGAAGAAGCCGCCGCTCAGGAAGAAGAAAAGCCCAAGGCAAAGCCGAAGCGTACGCGCTCCCGCAAGAAGGCGGTTGAAGCCGTAGCCGAGGAAGCGCCGGCAGTTGAAGCCCAGGCAACTGACGCTGCTGCAGAAACCACCGGATCCGAAGCTCCGGCTGAAGGCGACGCCTCCGGTTCGGACGACGACGATTCCAAGCCCGGCGAAATGGCCGCAATGGTCGAGACCGATTCGATTTCGGAAGAAGTCAGCGCGCGCCGTCCGTCCGATGATGATGACGAGGACGAAGACGACCACCACGAGAAGGAAGAAATCGAGTCCGTTGGCGCCGAAGACGCCATGGAAGAGGTTCCGGATCGCGTCGTCCGCAAGCCACGCAAGCAGTACCGCATCCAGGAAGTCATCAAGCGCCGCCAGATCCTGCTGGTTCAGGTCGCCAAGGAAGAGCGCGGCAACAAGGGCGCAGCGCTGACGACCTACCTGTCGCTCGCCGGCCGTTACTCCGTCCTGATGCCGAACACGGCTCGTGGCGGCGGCATTTCGCGCAAGATCACCCAGCCGCAGGACCGCAAGCGCCTGAAGGAAGTTGCCCGCGAGCTCGACGTTCCGCAGGGCATGGGCGTCATCCTGCGCACCGCCGGTGCAAACCGCACCCGCGTCGAAATCAAGCGTGACTTCGAATACCTGATGCGCCTGTGGGAAAACGTCCGCACGCTGACGCTCAACTCGACTGCGCCGTGCCTCGTTTATGAAGAAGGCTCGCTGATCAAGCGTTCGATCCGCGACCTCTACAACAAGGACATCAACGAGATCATCGTCTCGGGCGAAGAAGGCTATCGTGAAGCCAAAGACTTCATGAAGATGCTGATGCCGAGCCACGCCAAGGTGGTTCAGCCCTATCGCGACATCCACCCGATCTTCTCGCGCTCCGGCATCGAGGCGCAGCTTGACCGCATGCTGCAGCCGCAGGTGACGCTGAAGTCAGGCGGCTACCTGATCATCAACCAGACCGAAGCGCTCGTCGCAATCGACGTCAACTCGGGCCGTTCGACCCGCGAGCACTCGATCGAGGACACCGCACTCCAGACGAACCTGGAAGCGGCCGAGGAAGTGGCGCGCCAGCTGCGCCTGCGCGACCTTGCCGGCCTCATCGTCATCGACTTCATCGACATGGAAGAAAAGCGCAACAACCGCGCTGTCGAGAAGAAGCTGAAGGATTGCCTGAAAAACGATCGCGCCCGCATCCAGGTCGGCCGCATTTCCCATTTCGGCCTGCTCGAAATGTCGCGCCAGCGCATCCGTGCCTCGGTGCTGGAATCGACGACGCAGGTCTGCAGCCATTGCGGCGGTACCGGCCACGTTCGTTCGCAGTCGTCGATCGGCCTGCACGTGCTGCGCGGCGTCGAGGAATACCTGCTCAAGAACACCACCCACGACATCACCGTGCGCACAACGCCGGAGATCGCGCTTTACCTGCTCAACCAGAAGCGCGCTTCTATCGTCGATTACGAGAACCGCTTCGGCGTCTCGATCTACATCGAGTCTGACGTCAGCGTCGGGGCCGCCCACTTTGCAATCGACAAGGGCGAGCCGGTCGAGAACCCGGTGAAGATCGAGACCCTGGTCCCATTCGCCTCCATGCCCGTCGAAGACGAGGATGATGACGTCATCATCGAGGAGGAGGACGAGGACGAAGAAGAGCTTGCACCGGCACAGCCGCAGCAGGCTGCTCAGGATCGCGCCCAGGGTGAAGACGGAAACCGCAAGCGCAAGCGCCGCCGGCGTCGTCGCAACCGCAATGGCGGCGAGCGTGGCGCAGAAGGTGATACCGTCCAGGCATCTGGCGACGACATGTCGGACAGCGATGAAGACGACGGCGAAGGCGAGGACGATGCATCCGAAACCACCGCTGACGCAGACGCGTCCGCAGCAACCGCATCGGGTGAAGAAGGCGATGAAGGCAACCGCCGCAAGCGCCGCCGTCGCGGCAAGCGTGGTGGCCGCCGCAACCGCAATGGTGAGGAAGGCAGCGAACTGAACGCTTCCGAATCCGAAGATGGCGATAACGAAGGCGAAGGCGAAGGCGAAGAAGGTGCTGCCGCAGCTGAAAGCGCTGTAGCCGAAACGGAAGTCGCCGCTGAAACGGAAGCTCCTGTTGAAACGGCGGCTGCGGAGGCTCCTTCGGAAGCCGAAGCGGTTGTTGCCGAAGAGACCAAGCCGAAGCCCCGCCGTGCTCGTCGTGGCAAGGCCCCGGCCGCCGCAGAGGCCGCTGCCGTGGAAGCGCCAGCAACCGAAGCTCCAGCAACCGAAGCACCGGTCGCCACCGAAGCCACCGCTCCCGAAGCGCCTGTCGAGGCCGTTGTGGAACAGGTCGATGCTGCACTTGGCGAAGAGCCGGCCGCTCCCGCTGAGCCTGCTGCTGAAGCGCCCGCGGCTGACGCCAGCGAAGAAGCCAAGCCGGTTCGCGCCAACCGCGCATCGAATATCTCTTCCTCGACCGAGGCAGTGGTGAAGAGCTCCGAACCGACCGCTGCGCCGGAAGGTGATGGCGAACCGCCGAAGCCGAAGAAGGCCGGCTGGTGGCAGCGTCGCGGCTTCTTCTGATAGCCAATAAATGTGATCTAAAGGCCGCCTTTCGGGGCGGCCTTTTTTGTTGCCGGAGTTCCCGCCCCCTTCGCAAACTGATTCAAGTTGTTGCCAGTTTGATTCAATCGCCGCCGCTAAGTTACTGGGAGGTAACGGCGGTTTCCATCTCCTCCACGAACAATTGATGCCGGGACTGCAGCGATCAAAACAGTTTCCGGTTTTGCAGGCCGGTCGAATAGCCTAAGCTCGTGACACGACGCAGCCTGCTTCGGCGCTGCCATGCACACCAACGAGGAAGTGAATGACCCGCCTGTTCAAGACCCTTGCCGCCGGCTCCATGCTCGCTCTTGCCTTCACCCATGCGGCGCCGGCGCTCGCCATCGATGAACAGCAGAAGCAGGAAATGGGCGCGTTCATCCGCGAGTACCTGCTGCAGAACCCGGAAATCCTTCTTGAGGTACAGGATGCCCTGCAGGCCAAACAGGCCTCGCAGCGCACGGCCATGTCGACCAAGGGCATCGCTGACAACAAGCAGGCGATCTTCACCTCACCAAACGACGTCGTGCTTGGTAATCCGAAGGGCGACGTCACCGTGGTCGAGTTCTTCGACTACAATTGCGGCTACTGCAAACGCGCGCTGTCGGACATGAACGAACTTCTGGAGAAGGATCCGAACATCCGCTTCGTCCTGAAGGAGTTCCCGATCCTCGGTCCTGACTCACTTGCCGCCCATCGTGTTGCGAATGCCGTCCGGCTGCTCGCGCCCGGCAAGTATGCCGAGTTCCACCAGGAGCTCATGGGCCAATCGCACGCATCCGAGAAGTCGGCGATCGCTGTTGCTTCGTCGCTTGGGTTGAATGAAGCGGATATCCGCAAGTCTATGGCCGAGAACCCGAACGACGACATCGTTCGCGAAGCCTACGAACTGGCAACCGCGATCGGCATCACCGGCACGCCGACCTATGTCGTCGGTGACGAAGCTGTCTTCGGCGCCCAGGGTGTCGATGCGCTCGAGCCGAAGGTCGCCAATGTCCGCGCCTGCGGCAAGGCCACCTGCTAACTCCCGCCTCAAGCTCTATCCAGTAGGGGACTGGCGCGCCTTTCGGCGCTTCAGGGCTTTCCCTTGCGATCTCACCGGTCTATAGGTGGCCGCTGAACTTCAGGATGGAACAAAAGATAGCCGATGAACAAGACGGTCTTCGTCCTCAATGGCCCGAACCTCAACATGCTTGGGAAGCGCGAGCCAGGCATCTATGGCGGCAATACGCTCAAGGATGTCGAGAACGAATGCGTCGCGGCCGGCGCGGCATTGGGTCTGACTGTCGACTTCCGCCAGAGCAACCATGAAGGGGTCCTGATCGACTGGCTTCATGAGGCAAGCGAGAAGGCTATCGGCGTCGCCATCAATGCGGGCGCCTACACGCATACCTCGATTGCGCTTCACGATGCGATCAAGGCCATCTCCGTTCCGGTGATCGAAGTTCATATCTCGAACGTCCATGCACGCGAGCATTTCCGCCACCACTCGGCGATCGCTCCAGCGGCCAAGGGCGTGATTTGCGGCTTCGGCATCCAGAGCTATGTTCTGGCGCTCAACGCCCTGAATTCCCTTAGTGCCTGACACGATAAACAACACAAACAGGATTTGCCATGTCTGAGAAGAAGAACGGGATCGACAAGGGACTGATCCGCGACCTAGCGAACATCCTCAACGATACCGACCTCACGGAAATCGAGGTCGAGCAGGACGACCTGCGTATTCGCGTGTCGCGCCAGGGTGCGACCCAGTATGTTCAGGCGCCAGTCGCTCCTTCCTTCGCTCCTGCCGCCGCTGCACCTGCAGCAGCAGCCCCGGCCCCGGTTGCCGCTGCCGACAACAAGAATGCCGTGACCGCTCCCATGGTCGGCACCATCTATCTTGCTCCGGCTCCTGGCGCCCGCGCCTTCGTTGAAGTCGGCACGATGGTCAAGGAAGGCCAGACGCTCCTCATCATCGAAGCGATGAAGACGATGAACCAGATCCCCTCGCCGCGTGCCGGCAAGGTGACCGAGATCCTGGTCAACGATTCCCAGCCGGTCGAGTTTGGCCAGCCCCTCGTCATCATCGAGTAAGGCCCATGATTTCGAAGATCCTCATTGCCAACCGTGGCGAGATCGCGCTTCGTGTCCTGCGGGCCTGCAAGGAGCTCGGCATCGCGACTGTTGCCGTCCACTCCACGGCTGATGCGGATGCGATGCATGTGCGCCTTGCCGACGAAAGCGTATGCATTGGGCCGCCCCCGTCGCGCGAAAGCTATCTGAACATCCACCAGATCGTCGCTGCCTGCGAAATCACTGGCGCGGATGCGGTGCATCCCGGCTACGGCTTCCTGTCGGAAAACGCCAAGTTCGCCGAGATCCTCGAAGCGCACGGCATCACCTTCATCGGCCCGACGGCCGAGCACATCCGCATCATGGGTGACAAGATCACCGCCAAGAAGACCGCGCAGGAACTCGGCATTCCCGTTGTTCCGGGTTCTGATGGCGAAGTGAAGCCGGAGAACGCTCTGGAGATTGCCCGCGCGATCGGTTTTCCGGTGCTAATCAAGGCAACGGCCGGTGGTGGCGGACGCGGCATGAAGGTCGCCAAGAACGAAGCGGATCTCGAAGAAGCCGTTTCCACGGCCCGTTCGGAAGCGCTTGCCGCATTCGGCAACGATGCCGTTTACATGGAAAAGTATCTCGGCAAGCCACGCCACATCGAAATCCAGGTCGTCGGCGACGGTGAAGGCAACGCCATCCATCTGGGCGAACGTGACTGCTCGCTGCAGCGCCGCCACCAGAAGGTCTGGGAAGAGGCCAACTCCCCTGCCCTCAACGTCGACCAGCGCATGAAGATCGGCCAGATCTGCGCCGACGCGATGAAGAAGCTCAAGTATCGCGGTGCCGGTACGATCGAGTTCCTCTACGAAAACGGCGAGTTCTATTTCATCGAAATGAACACCCGCCTGCAGGTGGAGCATCCGATCACCGAAGCGATCACCGGCATCGACCTCGTGCACGAGCAGATCCGCGTCGCCTCTGGCGGTGGCCTGTCCGTGTCGCAGGAAGACATCGTCTTCCACGGTCACGCCATCGAATGCCGCATCAACGCCGAGGATCCGCGGACCTTCGTCCCGTCGCCGGGCACGATCACGCATTTCCATGCCCCCGGTGGCCTTGGCGTACGCGTCGATTCGGGTGCCTATGCGGGCTACAAGATCCCGCCCTATTACGACAGCTTGATCGGCAAGCTGATCGTCCACGGCCGCACCCGTGTCGAATGCATGATGCGCCTGCGTCGCGTTCTGGACGAGTTCGTCGTGGATGGCATCAAGACGACCTTGCCCCTGTTCCAGGATCTGGTCGACAATCCGGATATCGCCAACGGCGACTACGACATCCACTGGCTGGAACACTACCTGGCCGGAGACAAGGCGCACTAAGAAGGGCTTAGATGGCTGGGCGACGCGGCAAATATTATCCGGCAATCACACCGGACATCCTGTTGCGCGCCTATTCCATCGGTCTCTTCCCAATGGCGGAATCGGCAGACGACCCGGAGATCTTCTGGGTCGAACCCGAAGTCCGGGGCATCCTGCCACTCGACAGCTTTCACGTGTCGAAAAGCCTCGCGAAAACGGTCCGCCGCCGGCCGTTCGACATTCGCTTCGATACCGCGTTCGATGAGGTGATCGCCGCCTGCGCCGAACCGGCGCCTGACCGGCCGAGCACCTGGATCAACTCCACGATCCGGCGCCTCTACGGCAACCTGCACAAGATGGGACACGCACACAGCGTCGAAGCCTTCGAGGGCGATGAACTCGTTGGCGGGCTTTACGGTGTGTCGCTTGGTGCGGCCTTTTTTGGTGAGAGCATGTTCTCCCGGCGCACGAACGCCTCGAAAATTTGCCTCGTGCACCTCGTCGAGCGCCTCAAGGCGCACGGCTTCATCCTCCTGGACACGCAGTTCACCACCGAACACCTGAAGACGTTCGGCGCGATCGATATTGCCAAGGATGATTATCTGAAGCTGCTGCGCGAGGCCGTCGACCTGCCGCACCGGCGCTTCTGAACGTCAGTTGCTCGCGCTGCTTGGCGGCGGAACGTCCGATTCCTGTTTGCAGCCCGTCAGCCAGATATCGTAGATCGGGTGTTCCACGGCGTTGAGGCCTGGGCTGTCGGCAAACATCCAGCCGGAGAAGATGCGGCGAATCTTGCGATCGAGGGTGATCTCGTCCACCTCGATGAAGCCATCCACCCTCTGCGCTTCGCTTTCGTCACGGGAGTAGCAGACCTTCGGCGTCACCTGCAGTGCGCCGTATTGCACTGTTTCATCGACATAGACGTCAAAGGTGGTGATGCGGCCGGTGATCTTGTCGATGCCCTTGAACACTGCAACGGCATTGGAGATGCGGGCAGCAGACACGCCATCCGCCGCAAGCGCCGCCGACAGGGCGATGACACTGCCAAGCAGGTACTTGCGAAGATAAGACGTTGGCAAACCCATACTGCGTCCCGCTGCGGCCGTTACTGGCTTTGAGAGCTAGAGGTGGATTGTGGCAAAACCGGTGCGACCCGGGCCGCTCAGTTCCCCGGCGTCCAGGCGTCGTAGTCGCCGGTCACCCGCGGACGCTCACCGGTAGCGGCCAGCGAACCCTTCGGACGGTAGGCAAGCGGCGTGCCCGTGAGGTTTTCCTTGTGCGGCTTCTGCCATTCGCGCGGCGTGTAGGTTTCCTGCGACGGCGGCACGTCCGTGCGGTAGTGCATCCAGCCATGCCAGCCCGGAGCGATCGCGGAAGCCTCCGCATAGTTCTTGTAGATCACCCAGCGGCGCGGCTTGCCCCAGGAGGTCATCGGCCCTTCGTAATAGATGTTGCCGAATTCGTCTTCGCCAACCTTCTTGCCGTGGCGCCACGTGAAGAACCGCGTACCGATCGTCTGTCCGTTCCACCAGGTGAAGATCTGCAACAACAAGTTTTTCATGATCGGTCCGTCAGCTTCGAAAGCAGGTTAGGTAAGCGCTTTGACTTTGCCCCGCTTATGCCGCCTGCAGGCGCGGATGTCCAGCGATTCCGGGGCAAGTCCATGTCATTTGAAGGTCATATAGGCATCCGCCCTCAGACAGCCAGCCGCTTTTCCAGGATCACCGCCGGCAGGCCGGAATTGGGGGCGCCACACTCCGCCATGCAGTCGACTTCAACAAAGCCCAGCCGCTCATAGAAGGAAAGCGCGCGCTTGTTCTCCAGCGCCACTTCGACCCGCATGATCTCCGCATCCGGAAAGCAGCTTTCGAGCTCTGCGAAGATGTCGCGCCCGATGCCCTCGTTCTGGCACGAGGGCTTCACGTAGAGCTGGTGCAGCATGGCCGTCTTTGCCATCTTCGGATACATGGCGGCAAAACCCATGCCGCCGATCTCCTTGCCGTCGTCGGCAACGAGGAATTCCCCGTCCCGCTTCTGGATCCGCGCCCGGATGGCGTTGGCCGAGTGCCAGCTGCGCACCATCTCTGCCACCTTGTCTGCGCCGTAGAACGGATCGTAGGTGGCGTGGAAGGTCTCCGCCAGCAGGACGCGGATCTTCTCCACGTCCTCTTCTCCTGCGGTGCGGACGAAGTAGACCATGGGCCTACTCCTCGATCCCCAGCTTCGCCTTGACGAGCGCCTGGACGGCCTGCGGATTTGCCTTGCCGCCGGTCGACTTCATGACCTGGCCAACGAACCAGCCGGCGAGCGTGGGCTTCGCCTTTACCTTGGCGACCTGATCCGGGTTGGCGGCGATGATCTCGTCGACTGCCTTCTCGATCGCACCGGTGTCGGTCACCTGCTTCATGCCGCGGGCTTCGACGATCTCCGCGGGGTCGCCGCCTTCGTTCAAGACGATCTCGAAGAGGTCCTTGGCGATCTTGCCGGAGATGGTTTCGGCCTTGATGAGGTCGATGATGCCGCCAAGCTGGGCGGGCGAAACCGGAGTCTCTTCAATGTCTTTGCCAAGTCTGTTCAAGGCGCCCAGCAAGTCGTTGATGACCCAGTTCGCGGCCATCTTGCCGTCGCGGCCTTCGGCCACCGCTTCGAAATAATCGGCAATCGCCTTTTCCGAAACCAGCACCGAAGCGTCATAGACCGACAGCCCCAGTTCGCGAACAAAGCGGGCCTTCTTGTCGTCCGGCAGTTCCGGCAGGTGCTCGGCAAGTTCGGCGATGAAGGCATCGTCGAATTCGAGCGGCAGCAGGTCCGGGTCGGGGAAATAACGATAGTCGTGCGCATCTTCCTTGGAGCGCATGGAACGCGTCTCGCCCTTGTTCGGGTCGAACAGGCGGGTTTCCTGGTCAATCGTGCCGCCATCCTCAAGGATGCCGATCTGGCGACGCGCTTCATATTCGATCGCCTGGCCGATGAAGCGGATGGAGTTGACGTTCTTGATCTCGCAGCGCGTGCCGAAGGGCTCGCCCGGACGGCGTACGGAAACGTTGACGTCGGCGCGCATCGAGCCTTCGTCCATGTTGCCGTCACAGGTTCCGAGGTAGCGCACGATGGAGCGCAGCTTGGTCATGTAGGCCTTGGCTTCGTCCGACGAGCGCATGTCGGGCTTCGAGACAATCTCCATCAGCGCCACGCCCGAACGGTTGAGGTCGACATAGGACATGGTCGGATGCTGGTCGTGCATCGACTTGCCGGCATCCTGTTCCAGGTGCAGGCGCTCGATGCCGATCTCGATGTCCTCGAACTGGCCCTGACGGTCCGGACCGAGCGAGATCACGATCTTGCCTTCGCCGACGATTGGGTCCTTGAACTGGGAGATCTGGTAGCCTTGCGGCAGGTCGGGATAGAAATAGTTCTTGCGGTCGAAAACGGAGCGCTTGTTGATCGCTGCCTTCAGGCCAAGCCCCGTGCGAACGGCCTGCTTCACGCATTCCTCGTTGATGACGGGCAGCATGCCGGGCATAGCCGCGTCGACGAGCGATACATTGGAATTGGCGGGCTTGCCGAATTCGGTGGAAGCACCTGAAAAGAGCTTGGACTTCGACAGGACCTGCGCGTGCACTTCCATGCCGATGATCACTTCCCAGTCGCCAGTGGCGCCGGGAATCAAGCGTTTCGGATCGGGCGTGCGGACGTCGACAATAGTCATCTGATGCTCGTGATATGGTCTCGGATAGGTGTTCTGGAGGTAGAGCAAATGGCGCACAGGCGCAAGCTTAACCGACCACTTGACGCACGCGGAACGCGCTAGAAGCTTGCGCCATAGACGCCGAGATCAGGCTGGACGAGTTCCTTCGCCAGCCCCACGGACTGAACATCGCGATCGATCTTCGGCGAATAGGTGACGGTCAGCCATTTCAGCGAGTAGCCGTGCTTCTCGAAGAAGCCGATCGCCTCGCTGTTTTGCGCATGTGTCTCGACCCGTGCCACGTCAAAACCCTGGTGCAGGATCTCCGCCTCGATTTCGGCGAGGAGCAGTTTCCCGAGCCCCTGCCCCTGATAAGCCGGATCGACCCAGAAATCGGAAATCAGCTCATCAAGCTTCTCGCGGGCTGCCCAGCCGGCCAGCACGCCGCCGCGTTCAATGACGGTGATCGTCAGCCAGGACGAGCGGGTGAAGTTCAGGAAGGCCGAACGCGCGCCTTCGCGCATGCTGTTCATCTCGCCAATGGCGGCCATGGCCTTTTCCCAGGACCGGAAGCCGACTTCCGCCAGCGCATCGACTTCATCTTCACGCGCGTTGCGGATCGTGCCCATGGCGCCCCCTTGCTTGCCCGGGCAGTAAAGCATTGCGCTTTGGCTTTGACCAGCGGCTGCCCCACCGCTTGACGATTCCCCCAAAGCATCCTAGTTCGAATCCCGTTGTCCTGATGGAGTTTTGATGTTCTCGTCCCGAGAGGCCCGCTGAGGGGCCGGCCGCCCAAGCAGCGCACCGGCCCAGACAAAAACGACCGCCCCGGCGCTTGCCGCGCCGGAAACGTTTTTGCGCGCTCGCACGAGCGCTTTTCCGGACACAAGAACTATGGACATTTCCCGCGCCGAACAGCGCATCCTACATCTGCTCGCCCAGGGCGGCAGGATCGAACTCACCCGTGACGACAACCGCAAGATCGAAAAGCTGCAGCTCATCACCCGCGAGGGCTGGGCGTTTTCCGGCCTCGACCTCATTACCTTCCGCAAGCTGAAGCAAAAGAAGGCGATCAAGTCCCAGGGCGGACGGCCGTACCGAATCACTGAAAGAGGTTTGGTGCTGGTGAGGTCCGAGCAGGACAACCGCTAAACGCAAAAAGGCGGCACCCGGGGTGCCGCCCCTTCAGAAGAACATCGGCAAATCCCGGTCCTTCAGAGGGCGCCGCTTCTTTTTTACGAGGCCTTGTGCCTCAATATCATCAAGCGCTAACCGTACCACTTTCAGATGTTGCGCGATTTTGTCGTCGCTCCAGATCTCCACCGACGACAGATCGAAAATTCGCAGAACTCGACCACGTCCCTCAATCCGCTGAGCGACATCCACAACCTCAACATCAACTTTCTCGCCGTAGAACTCGCTGTCCAAGAGGAATTTTTTGACGATAGAGATGTAGAGAGAAGCCTGATCGAATGAGAGACCGCCCCTTTTCCGAGGCTGCAAGTAGTAAAGCTTAACCGTCCCGCTCTCTGTGTAAAGGAAGGGCGCGCGATAGGAGGCTTGACGAGCCTCACCATAGGCGAAGAACCTGCCACTCAAATCGAATACGTTGGTAGTTCGCCCGAAGGCCAATGGCGCCGCTAGCTTTACAACCTCAATGTTGTGACACCGACCTACCTCTTCCATTCTGGACGGAGGAACGGCAATAAGGCTATCGATTCGATGCAAGCCCTTGTAGGCGGACTTAATTCGCTTAGTGGCATCGATGTAGTTGAAAACACCGCCTGAACCATCGAGTTCAGCGACAATATGATTGATCGCAGCGTCTTCGCTAAGTGTGGAAATACGAACAATGTCCGGGAGAGACAGAGAAAGGCGCAAGTTCTCCTCCTAATTAATTAGGTGCCTTTTCCTCGCTTCCTCCCAGACGAAGAACCCATAACCTAATTGATTCGTCCGGTATAAGCATACCCGGAACAACATCTCTTTCAGCTTTTTCCCAAACTTTTTGCCAAGGACCACCCCTCTCGTGCGTCAACTCCACAAGATCGGATGGATGAAAACCGTAGTAATAGGCAAATATATCCGTAAGGAACCGCTTTTTGTCTTTGGTAAGGTTAGCTACAGCCTCTCTCATTACGCCGGTGGAGACGTCCAACTTTTCCAGTTTTCGAGAAATCGGCGCCTTCCCCACTCCCTTAAGTTGATCGTATACAACCCTCACCACAGGCCCGTACTTCCACGCCTCGAACTTTTGCCCCAGCAGGGGTTCGTTATACTTTCCAAGGTGCCACGCATGCGCGAAGAATAGTATTTTTTGAAGCGGCAGATGTGTGAGTTGTCCGTCGCGCGTCCAAGCCAGCTCCAGAAAGAAATTGGCCACCGATCGCGCGTCCTCAGGCATTTTACCACCACTTGGTGGGCGTGAACTTTCCGGCGGCCTGTTCGATGACATGCGCCGTGCGGAACAGCGTCTCTTCCTCGAACGGCTTGCCGATCAACTGAAGCCCAAGCGGCAGGCCCTTCTTGTCGAGGCCGGCGGGAACGGCAATGCCCGGCAGGCCTGCCATGTTGACCGTCACGGTGAAGATGTCGTTCAGGTACATCGCGACCGGATCGGCGGAAAGGTTCTCGTCGGCGATACCGAAGGCGGACGACGGGGTTGCCGGCGTCAGGATCGCATCGATACCAGCGTCGAAAACGGTTTCGAAATCGCGCTTGATCAGCGTGCGGACCTTCTGCGCCTGCAGGTAATAAGCGTCATAATAACCGGCCGACAGAACATAGGTGCCGATCATGATGCGGCGCTTCACTTCCTGGCCGAAGCCGGCAGCACGCGTCTTCTCGTACATGTCGACGATGTCCTTGCCGTCGACACGCAGGCCGTAGCGCACGCCGTCATAACGAGCGAGGTTCGACGAAGCTTCAGCCGGGGCCACGATGTAATAAGCCGGCAGCGCGTATTTGGTGTGCGGCAAGCTGATGTCGACGATCTCGGCACCGGCTTCCTTCAGCCAGGCAATCCCCTTCTGCCAGAGCGCTTCGATCTCTTCCGGCATGCCGTCCAGGCGGTATTCGCGGGGAATGCCGATCTTCATGCCCTTTACCGACTGGCCAAGCGAGGCCTCGTAATCCGGCACCGGCAGGTCAACCGAGGTCGTGTCCTTGGCGTCCACGGAGGCCATGGACTTCAGCATGATGGCGGCGTCACGCACATCACGGGCGATCGGGCCAGCCTGGTCGAGCGATGAAGCGAAGGCAACGACGCCCCAGCGCGAGCAGCGGCCATAGGTCGGCTTGATGCCGACCGTGCCGGTGAAGGCGGCCGGCTGGCGGATCGAGCCGCCCGTGTCGGTCGCAGTCGCGCCGGCGCAAAGGTGCGCGGCAACGGCTGCAGCCGAACCACCGGAGGAACCGCCCGGCACGAGCTGCTGGTTGGAGCCTTCAGCCTTCCAGGGGTTGATGACCGGTCCGTAATAGGACGTCTCGTTGGAGGAGCCCATGGCGAACTCGTCCATGTTGAGCTTGCCGAGCATGACCGCGCCATCGTCCCAGAGGTTCTGGGTGACGGTCGATTCATATTTCGGCTTGAAGCCATCGAGAATATGCGAGCAGGCCTGGGTGTGGGCGTCCTTGGTGCCGAACAGGTCCTTGATGCCGAGCGGAATGCCTTCAAGCGCGCCGACCGTCCCCGATGCGCGGCGCGCATCGGAAGCCTTGGCCATTTCCAGCGCCTTTTCCGGCGTCACGGTCACATAGGCGTTGAGCGCCTCGTTCGCCGCGTCGATGGCCTTCAGGTAGCTCTCGGTGAGCTCGACCGAGGTGATTTCCTTGGCTTTCAGCTTCTCGCGGGCTTCGGCAATGGTGAGGCTTGTGAGTTCGGTCATGGTCATCTTCAATGGTTCTTGAAACAGGCGGGAGGCTTGGCGGCGGCTTCCTGAACGGAAGCGCTCACTCGACGACCTTCGGCACAAGGAAGAAATTGTTGTCGGTCACCGGGGCATTGGCCACCACGTCGGCGGCCTTGTCTCCATCGGTGACATCATCAGTACGCTTGCGCATCTGCATCGGAGTGACCGATGTCATCGGCTCGACGCCGGTCACATCGACCTCGTTCAATTGTTCGACGAACCCGAGAATGCCGTTCAGTTCGCCGACCATGCGATTGGCATCTTCCTCGGTAACCGCAATGCGGGCAAGGCGCGCGACGCGCTTTACGATGGCGAGATCGACGGACATGGTGCAACTCCAGGCGAGAAATTTTCTACCGCTATAATGGCGCCATCCGGTTCCCGCAACAGGCAGCGCACCGCAAATCACCGCGGCGCGCCACTTGAGTGGTGACTTGATCAGTAGCTGAGGCTGCCCCCGACGGCCGGCGTCTCGACCCGCGTGCGCGAACCTTCCATACCCTTGACGAACTTCTCCGGGGTCTGGTCGATGATCGGGAAGGAGCCATAGTGGCACGGGATGGCGTGCTTGAAGTCGAAGAAGCGCTGGCAAGCGAGCGCTGCAACGGCGCCGCCCATGGTGAAGCGGTCGCCGATCGGCACGATGCCGATGTCTGGCTGGTGCAGTTCGTTGATCAGCGCCATATCGGAGAAGATGTCCGTGTCGCCCATGTGGAGGATCGACGGCTCGTCCTCGAAATGCAGCATCAGGCCGTTAGCATTACCGAGCGCATGCGACACCCCGTCCTCGGTGATCTGGGCCGAGGAATGCAGCGCGTTGGTGAAGGTCGCGGTGAAGCTGTCGAAACTGATCGTGCCGCCGGTATTGCCCATTTCGAGCTTGGCGACACCCTTGCTGCCGAGCCAGGCTGCCAGATCGGCATTGGCAAGAACCGTGGCACCGCTCTCGCGGGCAAGCTGGACAGTATCGCCGACATGGTCGCCGTGGCCATGCGTCAAAAGGATATGAGTAATGCCTTCAGCCGCGGTCTTGGCGTCCTGACCGGAGAAAGCGGGGTTTCCCGTGAAGAACGGGTCGATCAGAATTTTCGCCTTCGCCGTCTCGATCCGGAAGGCGGAGTGCCCAAGCCAGGTGATCTTCATGGAAATACTCCTCTAGTATAAAGACTAAGTGCCCCTGACAGATAGCCGCGATGCCGCTAAAGGGAAGTCCCAGGCAGCGCGAGATGCGTTTATCCCAATGCAGGACGACCACATATGACGGTAATGACGATCGAGGAACTTGCGGCGGCGCTGCGTCCAGATGAAGCCGTTGCGGGCCTGGACCTTGGCACCAAGACGATCGGGCTTGCCATGTCGGATCTCGGTCGTCGTTTTGCCTCCCCGCGACCGGTGATCAAGCGCGTCAAGTTCACGCAGGATGCGGCGACCCTGCTCGCCTTTGCGGAGAAAGAAAAGGTGGCGGCCTTCATCATCGGGCTGCCGGTCAACATGGACGGCTCATCGGGCCCACGCGTCCAGGCGACCCGTGCGTTCGTGCGGTCGATGTCCGAAAAGACCGACCTCCCCTTCGTGTTCTGGGACGAGCGTTTGTCGACCGTGGCCGCGGAACGTGCACTGCTGGAGATGGACGTATCGCGCGCCAAGCGGGCGGACCGGATTGATTCGGCCGCCGCGAGCTTCATTCTTCAGGGCGCGCTCGACAGGCTTTCTTCACTGGCGAGAGAGCGTGACGCCTGACGACGGCGCCACCAAGCGGCAATTGCCTTGCGCTTGCGGAATGCGATGATGGCGAAAACGATCAGGCTGTCGAAGGCAATCGCGCGGGCCACCAGCGGCGGGATCGTCTCCGGCGGAATGCCGAGGATGTTGCCGTAGATGGTGAAGACGAGGTCGTGGGTGTGGCGCGTCAACATGAAGAAGCCGAAGCTCATGTCGTAATAGGAAAGCCCGTACCAGCTGGACAGCAACAGCACGGGGCCTGCCCACAAAATCACAAACCACTTCATGCGGTTCTTCTCCTCGACTCGACCGGATACATCTCCGGAAGGATGAGCCATCTCGACAATGCCATCAGGCTCAAGACCACGGCGGGAACGGAAATATCCAGCGCCAGCATCGCAAAGAGCGTCGTCATGACCACCAGCAATGCATGATCTTTGAGAGCAGTTCCCATTCACCTCGGTCCGGCGACTGTCGTGGTTAACAATTCGTTAATCAACTTAAGGCGCGGGAGGTTCGGGGCAATGCAAACCGGTCAACATGGTTAACGCGGCGGGCCAGACTGTGGAAAAGCGGTCACCCGTAGATGGCACGCACCAGGCGGCGCAGCGCTGCGGCCACCTTTTCCCAGTCCTTCTCGGTCTTCAAGGGCACGCCTGCGAACTGCCCGCTGACGGCAGCGGAGATGACCAGGTGCTGGATCGCGGCAAACAGCATGGCATTGGTCGTGGCGGCATCGACGCCCTTCGGCGGCGTCAGCGAGCCCTTCATCCGGTCCAGCCACTTGCCGAGCGCCTTGGTACGGGCTTCCGCCAGGCGGCGAACCTGCGGCGTGTCCTGCGACACCTCCCACGCAACGATCTTGCAGACCAGCGGATCGTCGCGCAGCGCCTCCATGAAATAGGTGGAGAGCTTTTCCATGAGGTCGCCATAGGTGAGCAGGAACATGCCGCCGGTGTCTTCCGGGATCTTGTCCTTCACCCAGGTACCGAGATCGTTGCCGATGGCTTCGATCAGACCGTCAAGGCCTCCGTAGTAGCGATAGATGAGTTGCTTGTCGCAACCGGCGCGCCGGGCCACCGCATTGATGCCGAAGCCCTGGAAACCCTGCTCGGCCAGAAGATCCCGCGCCGCCAGAAAAATCGCGCGCTCGGTTCCAGCGCGGTTCCTGACCTTGGGTGCACTGGCTTGGTGAGCAGTAAGTTCCGGAATCTGCAGCATGGTTAACCTGTCCGAGTCTCGATTGTTAACCGCGATAGTGGGGTGCCGGGGGCGCCGCAAGCAGGTGGGAAAGGCGATGCACAGAATTGCTGGCCTGCATCCGCTGATTTACCGCCGCAGCATTGCGCTTGCCGCCGGGTAAGACTAACGACAGTGCACCTGCCTCCAACATTTCTTCCCATATGCTCATCGTCTTCCAAAGCATCCTCCCGATCTTCCTGCTCGTGCTTCTCGGCATGGGGCTCAAGCGCACGCCGGCGATCAACCGCAGCGTCTGGGATGGACTTGAGCAGTTGAGCTACTGGGTGCTCTTCCCTGCCCTCTTGTTCATGACAATGGCGAAGGCCGATTTTGCCAATCTCGGAAACCTGAGCGTCAGCATCGCCGCGATCGGCGCGGTGCTTGTCATGTCGGGCGGCCTGCTGCTTGCCTGGCCATTGTTTCGCAATGCCGGCACCAGCGGACCAGCCTTCACCTCGGTGTTCCAGACAGCGACCCGCTGGAATGCGTTCATCGCACTTGCAATCGCAGCCAATACCCATGGCGCGGAAGGGCTGCTGACGGTCGGCCTCGTGATGGCGGCGATCATCATTCCGCTCAACCTGATCAATGTCACGGTGCTGCTCTGGTTTTCAGGCCGCGACCGCAACTATTTCGCGATCCTGTACCGCGTCGTCACGAACCCGCTGATCATCGCAACGCTCGCCGGCATCCTCGTGAACGTCAGCGGCATCCCGATCTTTGCGCCGCTGATGAAGACGGTGGAACTCCTGTCGCAGGCGTCGCTCAGCCTCGGTCTCATCACCGTCGGTGCCGGCTTGCGCGTTGCAGATGCGCTGAAGCCGCGGGCCGCCGCGCTTGTCGGCGTTGGCCTCAAACTCATCGTTTTCCCGATCGTGGCAGTCGCGGTCGGCTCGCTCTACGGGATTTCCGGCGACGGGCTCGTGCTCCTGGCGCTCAGCGCTTCGGTCCCCACCGCCATGAATGGCTACCTGCTGGCAAAGCAGCTGAACGGTGACGCCGACCTCTACGCTGCTACGGCAACGCTGCAGGTCGTGGCGTCATTCCTGACGATCCCGGTGGTGATGGCAGTGACCGCTCAGGTCGCCGGCGGATAAAGCAGATCCACGATGTAACGGGCGTCGAAGCGGGAATCGAGCATGCCGTAGGTCGAGCGCCAGCCGCCGGCCAGCCGCGTTTCGAGGAAAGCATCGGCGATCTTGCCCGCACCAAGCCGCATCAGTTCGGCGGCGCCTGCGGCAAGCGCCAGTTGCTCGACCAGAAGCCGTGCTGCACCTTCATCCGATTCGCAGAGTGCCATTGCGGCGCGCAGCACCTCGACCGTCTTCTTGCCCGAAGGACCGAGATCACGCTCGAAGCCGGCAAGCACCGTCTCGAACAGGTCCCTGCCGCGCGACAGGACGCGCAGCACGTCGAGCGCCATCACATTGCCGGAGCCTTCCCAGATCGCGTTGACCGGGGCTTCGCGGTAGTGGCGGGCGATCGGTCGCTCCTCGACGTAACCGTTGCCGCCGAGGCACTCCATCGCTTCATAGATCAGCGACGGGGCGATCTTGCAGTTCCAGTATTTGATGACCGGCGTCATGACGCGCGCAAAGGCTGCGTCCGTCTGGCTGCTTGCGGCACGATCGAAAGCATCGGCAAGGCGGAAGGCAAGTGCCGTTGCGGCAGCGACATCAAGCGCCATGTCGGCCAGGACCCGCGTCATCAGTGGCTGGTCGATGAGCTTGTTGCCGAAGACGCTGCGGCCACGCGTGTGGTGCACGGCCTCTGCCAGCGAGGCACGCATGATGCCGGCAGACGCCAGGGCACAATCGAGCCGCGTCAGCGTCACCATGTCGAGGATGGTGCGTATGCCAGCACCCGGTTCGCCGAGCAGGAAGCCGAAGGCGTCGCTGAACTCGACCTCGGACGAGGCATTGGAGCGGTTGCCGAGCTTGTCCTTCAGGCGCTGGAACTGCAGGCCGTTCGCCGTCCCGTCCTCGAGCAGGCGCGGCACCAGGAAGCAGCCGATCCCCTCGGCCGTCTTGGCGAGCATGACGAAACCGTCGCTCATCGGCGCCGACATGAACCACTTGTGGCCGGAAAGCCGGTAGATACCCTCGCCGACGCGTTCGGCGGTCGAGCGGTTGGCGCGCACATCCGTGCCGCCCTGTTTTTCGGTCATGCCCATCCCGAGCGTGACGGAGTTCTTCTGCAGCGCCGGGCGGTTCGTCGAATCGTATTTGCGCGACAGGATCTTTGGCGCCCATTCCTTCTGGACCCGCGGCGAAGCCATCAGGGCCGCGATCGAGGCGCTGGTCATCGTCAGCGGGCAAAGATGCCCGCATTCAAGCTGCGACGTCAGGTAGAAACGCGTCGCCCGTGCCTTGTGCTCGTGCCCCTTGGCTTCCGGAATGCTTTCCCATACGGACGAATGAAGACCCGCCTGCATCGACCGGCGCATCAGCGCATGCCATGCCGGGTGAAACTCCACCGTATCGAGCCGTTCGCCGCGCGGCCCATGGGTCTTCAGCTTCGGCGGGCTCTCGTTTGCCATCCGCGCCAGTTCCTGCGCTTCCGGCGAGGTGACATATCTGCCAAGCTGGTCATATTCTTCGCGGATCGTGCGGTTAAGCGTGCTCGTCAGGTCAACGACGAGCGGATCCGATCGATAGGCATTGATGCCGGACCACGGTTCTGGCTGGTTCAGTTCTGCGAATTTTTCTTCGGCGCGCGACATCTGGTTCATGCACCGCTTCTAGCCGGTTTCTCTGCAAATTGCAGTGGGATGTCGCAAATTTCCCGTGCATTCGCTTGCCGCCCTTTTCGTCACACCTTATAGACCGCCGAACGCAAGCGGAGACACGACTTATGGTCTTCTTCCCCCACCGCCACCTCCTCGGCATCAAGGGTCTCACCGAACAGGACATCACTCTTCTTCTCGACAAGGCCGACGAGGCCGTGAAGATTTCCCGCCAGCGGGAAAAGAAGACGTCCACCCTGCGCGGCCTCACCCAGATCAATCTCTTCTTTGAAGCCTCGACGCGAACGCAATCCTCGTTCGAGCTCGCGGGCAAGCGCCTCGGCGCCGACGTCATGAACATGTCGGTCGGCAACTCCTCGGTGAAGAAGGGCGAAACGCTGATCGACACCGCAATGACGCTTAATGCCATGCGTCCCGACGTGCTGGTGCTGCGACACTCGTCCGCAGGTGCTGCGGCGCTTCTGGCCCAGAAGGTTGCCTGTTCGGTGGTGAATGCCGGCGATGGCCAGCATGAGCATCCGACGCAGGCGCTGCTTGACGCGCTCACCATTCGCCGCGCCAAAGGCAAGCTTTCGCGCATCATCGTGGCGATCTGCGGCGACGTTCTGCATTCGCGCGTGGCGCGATCCAACATTCTGCTGCTGAACGCCATGGGCGCGCGCGTTCGCGTCGTCGCACCCTCGACGCTGCTTCCCTCTGGCATCCGCGACATGGGTGTCGAAGTCTTCCACTCCATGGAAGAAGGCCTGAAGGACGCGGACGTCGTGATGATGCTGCGTCTTCAGCGCGAGCGCATGGCTGGCGCCTTCGTGCCTTCGGTGCGGGAATACTTCCGCTTCTACGGCCTCGACGCCGAAAAGCTGAAGGCGGCAAAGGAGGATGCGCTTGTGATGCACCCCGGCCCCATGAACCGCGGTGTCGAGATTGCCTCGGAAGTCGCCGACGGTCCGCAGAGCGTCATCGAACAACAGGTCGAGATGGGGGTCGCGGTCCGCATGGCCGTCATGGAAACCCTGCTGACCTCCAATGACGGAGAGCGCGCATGACTGCCACCGTCCTCAAGAACCTTCGCATCATCGATCCGTCCCGCAATCTGGACGAGACCGGCACGATCATCATCGGCGATGATGGCCGCGTGCTTGCCGCCGGGCGTGACGCGCTGAACCAGGGCGCGCCGGAAGGCGCCACCGTCAAGGACTGCAGCGGGCTCGTTGCCACGCCCGGCCTTGTCGATGCGCAGGTGCATGTCGGTGAACCCGGCGCAGAACACACCGAGACGATCGAGTCCGCGGCGCGTGCGGCAGCGGCTGGTGGCATCACCTCGATGATCATGATGCCCGACACCGATCCTGTGCTCGACGACATCGCCCTCATCGAGTTCGTGCAGAAGACGGCCCGCGACAAGGCGGCAATCAACATCTATCCCGCGGCTGCCCTGACCAAGGGCCTTGCCGGAACGGAGATGACTGAGCTTGGGCTGCTGAAGCATGCCGGTGCGGTTGCCTTCACCAACGGCCGCCACGGCCTGTCGGACAGCCTTCTTCTGCGCCGTGCCATGACCTATGCGCGTGAGTTCGACTCGGTGATATCGCTCGAGCTGCGCGAAAAGTACCTCGGCAACGGCGTGATGAACGAAGGCCTGTTTGCAAGCTGGCTTGGCCTGTCAGGCGTGCCGAAGGAAGCGGAAATCATTCCGCTCGAGCGCGACCTGCGCATCGCAGCCCTCACCCGCGCCAAGTACCATGCGACGAAGATCTCGGTCGCCGAGTCGGCCGAAGCGATGAAAACTGCCCGCTCGCGCGGCGCCAACGTTACCTGCGGCGTGTCCATCAACCACCTGTCGCTCAACGAGAACGACATCGGCGAATACCGGACCTTCTTCAAGCTCGCGCCGCCGCTGCGCCGTGAGGAGGATCGGACTGCCATGGCGGATGCCGTGGCGGACGGCACGATCGACATCATCGTCTCGTCGCATGATCCGCAGGACGTTGACACCAAGCGCCTGCCGTTTGCCGACGCAGCCGACGGGGCGATCGGGCTCGAGACCATGCTCGCCGCGGCCCTGCGCCTTCATCATGACGGCCGCGTGCCGCTGATGCGGCTGATCGACGCCATGTCGACCCGTCCCGCGCAGATCTTCGGGCTCGATGCCGGCACGCTGAAGCCGGGCGCCAAGGCAGACATCACCCTGATTGATCTCGAAGAGCCTTGGATCGTGTCGGAGGATATGCTTCTGTCGCGCTCGAAGAACACGCCATTCGAGAAGGCTCGTTTTTCCGGTCGGGCCGTTGCGACCTATGTCGCCGGCAAATGCGTCTATTCTCTTTGAGGAGACCTGCTTGAACGAGCTTCTGAACTGGCAGATCACCTTTCCCGTCGCGGCGGGCGCCCTCATCCTGGGTTACCTGCTGGGGTCGATCCCGTTCGGCCTCATCCTGACCCGCTCCGCCGGGCTCGGCGACATTCGTTCGATCGGTTCGGGAAACATCGGGGCCACCAACGTGCTGCGCACCGGCAACAAGAAGCTTGCGGCTGCGACGCTTCTGCTCGATGCGCTCAAAGCGACCGCTGCGGCGCTGATCGGCTGGTACCTCTTTGGCGAGGAAGCAGGCCTGCTTGCAGGCTTTGCCGCCTTCCTTGGCCACCTCTTCCCCGTCTGGCTCGGCTTCAAGGGCGGCAAGGGCGTCGCGACCTATATCGGCACGCTGCTTGGCGTCGCGCCTCTGATGGTGCTGGTCTTCGCCGTCATCTGGCTCCTCGTGGCAAAGATCAGCAAATATTCCTCGCTTTCCGCCCTGGTTGCAACTCTGCTCATCCCGGTTGTACTGTGGTTCATGGACCAGCCGAAGGTCGCGCTTGTCATGGCCCTCATGACAGTGATCTCCTGGTGGAAGCATGAAGCCAATATCAAGCGGTTGATGGCCGGTACCGAGAGCAAGATCGGCCAAAAGGGATAGGACGGGAGCCCATCCATGGCAGACGGCAGCGCAAGGCAGACGGGAATTGCGCTGACGGACCGCCAGAGGATTTCATGGCTTCGCCTGATCCGCTCCGACAACGTCGGGCCACACACCTTCCGCGACCTGATCAATCACTGCGGCTCCGCCGAAAATGCGCTGGCCATGCTGCCGGAACTGTCGGCACGTGGCGGCGCCACACGCTCTATCCGCATTGCCACAGCCTCCGAGGCCGAACGGGAACTCGAAGCCGCCCACCAGCATGGTGCCCGCTTCATCGGCATCGGCGAACCCTACTACCCGCCCGCGCTGCGCCAACTTGATGGCGCGCCACCGCTCCTCGCCGTCAAGGGAAACCTGCATGCCGCCACGCAGCCGTCGGTGGGGCTTGTCGGCTCACGCAACGCCTCGATCGCCGGTGCGAAGTTCGCCGCCACGGTCGCGCGCGAATGTGGACGCGCCGGATACACGGTGACGTCGGGTCTCGCCCGCGGCATCGATACCGCCGCCCACCGCGCCAGCCTCGACACCGGGACGATCGCCGTCCTTGCCGGCGGTCTCGACCAGCCCTATCCGCCGGAAAACATCGCCCTTCTGGACGAGATTACCGATGGCGTTGGCCTCGCCGTCAGCGAGATGCCCTTCGGCTGGGAGCCACGTGCGCGGGACTTTCCACGCCGCAACCGCCTGATCGCCGGCATCTCGCTCGGCGTCGTTGTTGTTGAGGCCGCAGAGCGCTCCGGTTCGCTGATCACCGCGCGACTTGCCGCAGAAGCCGGACGGCTCGTCTTTGCCGTGCCGGGTTCGCCACTCGATCCGCGCTGCCATGGGACCAATGGCCTCCTGAAACAGGGCGCCATCGTCACCACCGGCTCACGCGACGTCATCGATGCGCTGGCGCCACTCTCTGAGATTGATGTGCCGGCGCCACCCGTTGTCGAGGAACCCGACAAGAACGCCAGCGCAATGCTGCCACCCAATGACGATGACCGCATGAAGATCACCTCGGCGCTCGGCCCCACCCCCGTCGAGATCGACGACATCATCCGCCACACAGGCTTGGCGCCATCGTCTGTTTATCTCGCGCTGCTGGAACTCGATCTCGCCGGGCGGCTTCACCGCCACGCCAATGGCCTGGTGTCAATCGCGATGGAAGACTGATCGCGGACGGCGGCCCGCCTGCACGTCTCCCGCTTCGACATAGGCCATCTCGATCAGGTAGCAGAGCATGTCCGCCCCCTCCCCGAGTGCCACCTGCCGCAACTCCCCCAGCATCTGCCTGATATACGCAATATTCTCCCTTGGCTCGACTTCAAGCCGGCCAGTCATCTCGCTGCGAAGGATCATGTGTCACCCTAGAGAGAGGATTGAAAGCTACGTCCAATATTTTTCACCCGTCCGCAAGTCGAACTCTACGTTGTTTATTTAGAATTGCAAGTAATTGCAGATCCCCCTCCGGTTGCGGCCGCTTCAGCCCCCTAAAATCGGTTGTGCCTCTTGACCGCAGGCAAAAGGCCCTCCATGTCGGGATCGAAGATTTCGCCTGGAAGCTCCGCCTCCGGGCACGCGTCTATTTCCAGAGAAGCAAAAATGAATGTTGTCGTCGTAGAATCTCCGGCCAAAGCCAAGACCATCAACAAGTATCTTGGCTCGGGCTACAAGGTTCTCGCATCTTTCGGTCACGTGCGTGACCTGCCCGCCAAGGATGGCTCCGTGCTTCCCGACCAGGATTTCGAAATGTCCTGGGAGGTCGATGCCTCCTCGCAAAAGCGCATGAAGGATATCGCGGACGCCGTGAAAGGTTCCGATGGCCTCTTCCTCGCAACCGACCCGGATCGCGAAGGGGAAGCCATTTCCTGGCACGTTCTCGACCTCCTGAAGAAGAAACGCGTCCTTGGTGACAAGCCGGTGAAGCGCGTTGTCTTCAACGCCATCACCAAGAAGGCCGTGCTCGATGCCATGGCCAATCCGCGCGATATCGACGTGCCGCTGGTCGACGCCTATCTTGCGCGCCGCGCCCTAGATTATCTCGTCGGTTTCAATCTCTCGCCGGTTCTCTGGCGCAAGCTGCCCGGCGCCCGGTCGGCTGGCCGCGTTCAGTCGGTTGCCCTGAGGCTCGTCTGCGATCGCGAAAACGAGATCGAGCGGTTCGTTTCGGAAGAATACTGGAACCTGTCCGCATTGCTGCGCACCCCGCGCGGCGACGAGTTCGAAGCGAAACTCGTGTCTGCCGACGGCAAGCGCCTGCAGAACCGCGGCATCAAGAATGGCGAAGACGCAAACCGCCTGAAGGCGCTGCTCGATGGCGCCGTCTATACCGTGGATACGGTCGAGGCAAAGCCGGTAAAGCGCAATCCGGGACCGCCATTCACCACCTCCACGCTGCAGCAGGCGGCATCGTCCAACCTTGGCTTCAACGCCTCGCGCACCATGCAGGTGGCGCAGAAGCTTTATGAAGGCGTCGACATCGGCGGCGAGACGGTCGGCCTCATCACCTATATGCGTACCGATGGGGTGCAGATGGCGCCCGAAGCGATCGAAGGTGCGCGCCACGCGATCGTCGACCAGTTCGGCCAGCGCTACCTGCCGGAAAAGGCTCGTTTCTATTCGACCAAGGCAAAGAACGCCCAGGAAGCGCACGAAGCGATCCGCCCGACCGACTTCAACCGCTCGCCCGACAAGGTGCGCCAGTATCTCGATCACGACCAGCAGCGTCTTTACGACCTGATCTGGAAGCGCGGCATCGCCAGCCAGATGGCGTCCGCCGAGATTGAGCGCACGATGGTTGAGATCCTTGCCGACAACAACGGCCAGAAGGCTGGCCTGCGCGCCGTCGGCTCCGTCGTCCGTTTCGACGGCTTCCTTGGCGCCTACATGGACCAGCGCGAAGAAGGCGAAAAGGGCGAGGATGACGACGAGGACGGTCGCCTGCCGCCGATCAATGCGCGCGAAAAGCTCGACAAGCGCAAGGTGGATGCAGGCCAGCATTTCACCGAGCCGCCGCCGCGTTATTCGGAAGCATCGCTGATCAAGAAGATGGAAGAGCTCGGCATCGGCCGCCCTTCCACCTATGCGGCAACGCTGAAGACGCTGTCCGACCGTGAATATGTCACGGCGGAGAAGCGCAAGCTCGTGCCACAGGCCAAGGGCCGCCTCGTCACCGCCTTCCTCGAAAGCTTCTTCACGAAGTATGTCGAATACGATTTCACGGCCGATCTTGAAGAAAAGCTCGACAAGATCTCGGCTGGCGAACTCGACTGGAAGCAGGTCCTCCGGGAGTTCTGGCAGGACTTCTTCGGCCAGATCGAAGACACCAAGGAACTGCGCGTTACCAACGTGCTCGACGCCCTGAATGAGGCGCTCGCCCCGCTTGTCTTCCCCAAGCGCGAAGACGGCAGCGACCCGCGCATCTGCCAGGTCTGCGGCACCGGCAACCTGTCGCTGAAGCTCGGCAAGTATGGTGCCTTCGTCGGCTGCTCGAACTATCCGGAATGCAACTACACCCGCCAGCTTTCCTCCGAGGGCGGTGCGGATGCGGAAGCCGCCGGACTGAACGAGCCGAAGGCGCTTGGTGCCGATCCGCATACCGGTGAAGAAATCACGCTGCGTTCGGGTCGTTTCGGGCCGTATGTTCAGCGCGGGGAAGGCAAGGAAGCCAAGCGCTCCTCGCTGCCAAAGGGCTGGAAGCCGGAAGACATCGACCACGAAAAGGCGCTCGCGCTCATCAGCCTGCCGCGCGACGTCGGCAAGCACCCGGAATCGGGCAAGATGATCTCGGCCGGCATCGGCCGTTATGGCCCGTTCCTGCTCCACGATGGCACCTATGCCAACCTCGAAAGCGTCGAGGACGTGTTCTCGATCGGCCTGAACCGGGCGGTGACCGTGCTTGCTGAAAAGCAGAGCAAGGGCCCGGGCGGCCGCACCCGCGGCACGCCAGCGGCGCTCAAGGAACTGGGAGACCATCCGGATGGCGGCGCACTCACCGTTCGCGACGGCCGTTATGGTCCTTATGTGAACTGGGGCAAGATCAACGCCACCCTGCCGAAGGGCATGGATCCGCAATCGGTGACCATGGAACAAGCCATGGCACTTATTGTTGAAAAGGGCGGCAAGGCCGCGCCTGCCAAGGCAAAGGCCAAGAAGACGGCGACCAAGGCTGCGGCAGACACGAAGAAGACAAAGGCTCCCGCTAAAAAGGCGCCAGCCAAGAAGACCGCTACGAAGGCGAAGAAGACGGACACGTGAGAGAACCGCAAGACAGGTCGAGACGTCAACAGAAGCGCGCCGAGCGTGCTGAACGAGGAGCCGGCGCGGCATCGGGCGATAAGCCCGCGATTATCCATGGGGCCGTGCCGCCGCGCGAAGTCTTGCTGGAGTTCATCTCGGAGAACCCTGACAAGGCTTCGAAACGCGAGATCGCCAAGGCTTTCGGGTTGAAGGGTGACACGCGTGTCGAACTGAAGGACCTGCTTCGCACGCTCGAGGAGGAAGGTCTCCTCACCAAGAACCGCAAGTCGCTGACGCGCCCGGGCGCCCTGCCCCCTGTCACGGTGCTCGACATCACCACCCGCGACAAGGACGGCGAGCTGATCGGCCGGCCGAGCGAATGGGCTGATGAGAACGGTGCTGCACCGGCGGTGTTGATCCGGCAGTCATCGGAAAACCGTGGCAAGGGCAAGACACCGGCCGCCGGCCTCAACGACCGCGTGCTTGCCAAGATCTTCCCCAACAAGGATAGGTCCGGCCCTGCCTATACGGCCCGCGTCATCAAGGTCATCGACAAGCGCCGCGGCGCCGCGCTCGGCGTCGTGCACAAGCTCGCCGATGGCGAGATCCGCCTGCTGCCGATCGATCGGCGCGGCGAGGAGATGGTGATCGATTCAACTGATCTTGGCGAGGCCAAGGACGGCGATCTCGTTGAGTCGGAAGTCGTTCGTTCCAGCCGTTTCGGCTTGCCGCGGGCACGCGTCCTGTCCGTCGTCGGTTCAGTGGGTTCCGAAAAGGCGATCTCGATGATCGCGATCTATGCCCACGGCATTCCGCACATGTTCCCCAAGCAGGTGCTGGACGAAGCCGATGCCGCCAAGCCGGCCACCATGTCGAAACGCGAGGACTGGCGCGACCTTCCGCTGATCACCATCGATCCGGCGGACGCCAAGGACCACGACGACGCCGTTTATGCCGAACTCGATCCGTCGCCTGACAATCTGGATGGCGTCATCGTCACGGTCGCGATCGCCGATGTCTCCTGGTATGTCCGCACCGGCTCGCCGCTGGACCGCGAGGCGCTGAAGCGCGGTAATTCCGTGTATTTCCCGGACCGCGTCGTGCCGATGCTGCCGGAGCGCATCTCCAACGACCTCTGCTCCCTGCGTGAAGGCGAGGACCGCCCCGCACTTGCCGTGCGCATGGTCTTCTCGAAAGAGGGCCGCAAGGCGAGCCATACCTTCCATCGCATCATGATGAAGAGCGCCGCCAAGCTCTCCTACCAGCAGGCCCAGGCGGCAATTGATGGAAAGCCGGACGACAAGGCCGGACCGCTGCTCGACACGATCCTGAAGCCGCTGTGGCACGCCTATGGCATCCTCAAGCGTGGCCGTGACCGTCGCCAGCCCCTCGAGCTCGACATGCCGGAGCGCAAGATCCTGCTGAAGCCAGACGGCACCGTTGACCGCGTCTTCGTTCCGGAACGTTTGGATGCCCACAAGCTCATCGAAGAGATGATGATCCAGGCCAATGTCTGTGCTGCCGAAACGCTCGAAAAGAAACGGCAGGTTCTGGTCTATCGCGTCCACGACGCGCCGTCGCTCGCCAAGCAGGAAACGCTGCGGGAGTTTCTGGCAACCCTCGGTATCTCCATGGCCAAGGGCGGCCAGATGCGTTCCAACTCGTTCAACGGTATCCTGTCGAAGGCCGAGGGCACGCCTCACCAGGTCATGGTCAATGAGATGGTGCTGCGCTCCCAGAGCCAGGCGATCTACAGCCCCGACAACATCGGCCATTTCGGCCTCAACCTGATGAAATACGCGCATTTCACCTCGCCGATCCGGCGTTATGCGGACCTCATCGTGCATCGTGCGCTGGTCGGGTCGCTGGGCCTCGGTGAAGGTGGCATCACGCCGGATGAAGAAGCGCAGCTCGATGACATCGCCGCCGAGATCTCGACCTTCGAGCGGCGCGCCATGGCCGCCGAGCGCGATACCGTCAACCGGCTGGTGGCGCATCATCTGGCAGAGCGCATCGGCGAAGACTTCGAAGGCCGCGTCTCCGGCGTCACCAAGGCCGGGCTGTTCGTTTCCCTGCCAACCTATGGGGCCGATGGGTTCATCCCGATCTCGACGCTTGGAAACGACTACTTCATCTATGACGAGGCGCACCAGGCGCTCTCTGGCGAAAAGAGCGGGCTGGGATACCAGATCGGCGACAGCGTCGAAGTGCGGCTGAAGCAGGCGATACCGCTTGCCGGCGCGCTGCAATTCGAGATGCTGAGCGAAGGCAAAAAGATGCCGACGGCAGTCCGGTCGTTCCACAAGTCAGGTCGGCGTGACCGTTCATCCGGGCGCGCTAAACCCGGCACCCGTCCGCCCCGCGGCCGCAGGAGGTAAGAATGTCAGTGCCACAAACCGACACGAGCACGGTGCGATTTGGCGCCTACGCCGAGAACCCTCGCCCGCTGCTGCGCTCGATGAAGCGTGGCATGCTCGGCCGTTGCCCGAACTGCGGCCAGGGCCGGCTTTTCCGCGCCTTCCTGAAACCCGTTGATTCCTGCGCCGAATGTGGCGAAGACATGCATCACCATCGCGCCGACGACCTGCCGGCCTATCTGGTGATCTTTGTTGTCGGCCACGTGCTGATGGCCGGCTACATGGCCTCCGACCTCCTCTTTACGCTCTCCCCATGGGTGCATCTGGCGATCTGGAGCCCGCTGTCCGTGCTCGCGGCACTCGTCTCGATCCAGCCGATCAAAGGCGCGGTGATCGGCCTGCAGTGGGCGAACCGCATGCACGGCTTCGGCGGCCATGGCGACGAGGATGACGTGTTCGAACTGCCGCCGCGTCGGGACGGAACGCGTGGATGACGTCCGACGGCGAGGAACACGTTCCGTCTGCCATGGACGAAATCAAGCATGCCCGCGTTCCGGGTGTCCGGCCGCGGGACGCAGCCTCGCTTCTGCTGGTTGATCGATCGAATGGCGCCTACCGGGTGCTGGTCGGCCGTCGTGGCAGCGCGCATGTCTTCATGCCGAATGTTTATGTCTTTCCCGGCGGCCGCCGCGATGCACGCGACCATTCCCTGCCATTTTCCAAGGATCTCGACGCAAGGGTGTTCGACCGGTTGCTCACCGGCGCTTCCGCACGCTTAGGGACTGCCCGCGCGCGGGCACTGGCACTCGCCGCCCTGCGCGAACTTCGCGAGGAAACCGGACTTTCCTTCCCCGAGGGGACCGGCACCGATCTTTCCAGGCTTCGTTACGTCGCGCGTGCCATCACTCCGCCCGGCAATGTCCGCCGTTTCGACACCCGTTTCTTTCTCGCCTTTCTCGATGAATGCGGCTTTGACCTGCGTCATCTTGCCGACTCAGATGAGTTGCAGGACCTGCGCTGGCTTGACATCCGTGAGCTTTCCAGTCTGAAACTCCCGGCGATTACGACGCGGGTGCTGGAGGATGTGAGGGATCTCATAGCCGACGAGCCCTCCCTGCCATTCGGCAGCCCGGTCAACTTCTACTTCATGCGACGCGGACGTTTCATCCGCAGCCGACTGTAAGGAACAGGGAATGCCCCAGCCGACGACGGACTCGAACGGCTTTGTCGAGAAGATCCACTGGCCGTCGCTGGTTGCCGCCACGTCCGCCATCAGTGCGGTCGGTATCGCCATCGGGCTCGGGCTGCCCCTGCTCTCGATCATCTTGGAAAAGCGCGGCATTCCGTCGACCCTGATCGGGCTCAACGCCGCCATGGCCGGCATCGCGTCGATGCTGGCAGCACCCATCACCACCAAGTTTGCCCATCGCTTCGGCGTCGCGCGCACCATGATGGTGGCGGTAATGATCTCGGCGCTCAGCGCCATCGGCTTCTATTTCGCCGAAGCCTTCTGGATGTGGTTCCCGCTGCGCTTCACCTTCCATGGCGCAACCACGACCCTCTTCATCCTGTCGGAATTCTGGATCAACGAGGCTGCGCCGCCGCGACGCCGCGGCCTGGTGCTCGGGATCTATGCGACAGTGCTGGCCGTGGGTTTTGCGCTGGGGCCGCTGCTGTTCTCGCTGCTGGGAAGTGATGGCATCCTACCCTTCACGGTGGGTGCCGGCATCATCATGCTGGCCCTGATCCCGATCTTCATTGCCCGCAACGAGAGCCCCGTCCTCGAGAGCAAACCGGACCGCAACTTCTTCCACTACATATTCCTGGTGCCGACCGCGACCGCTGCAGTCTTCGCCTTCGGCGCCGTTTCGGCCGGTGGTTTGTCGCTTTTCCCGATCTACGCCCTGCGCGAACAGCTGAGCGAATCGCAGGCAGCGGTGCTGCTCACCGTCATGGGCATCGGCAACATGGCCTTCCAGATCCCGCTCGGGCTTTACTCGGACAAGCTGAAGGACCGGCGCCCGCTGCTCGCCGGCATGGCGGTGCTTGGCGTGCTGGGCTCGCTCGCCCTGCCCTACCTGATCGAGCATTGGCTCTTGATGGCGGTCATCCTGTTCTTCTGGGGCGGCTGCGTCTCCGGCCTTTATACCGTCGGCCTGGCCCATCTTGGCGCCCGACTCAGCGGTCCGGATCTCGCCGCGGCCAATGCCGCCTTCATCTTCTGTTATGCGGTCGGCACCGTTGCCGGTCCGCAGGCGGTCGGCGCGGCCATGGATGTCGGCGGCAATGACGGATTTGCCTGGGCTCTGGCCGGATTCTTCGGCTTCTATGTGGTTGTTTCCGTTGGCCGCGTGCTTTTCCGGTCAAATCGAGGTTGACTTTTCGGGCGCGATTTGTAATTTCGCGCCAGATTTCGCCGTGGGCCTCACGCGTCCACGGCTTCATTTTTCTCAGAGGCAGAATACCATGGCGAAAGCTACGACCATCAAGATCAAGCTGCTGTCGACGGCTGACACCGGTTTCTTCTACGTGACGAAGAAGAACAGCCGTACGTTCACCGACAAGATGACCAAGACCAAGTACGACCCGGTTGCCAAGAAGCACGTCGAGTTCAAGGAAACCAAGATCAAGTAAGACTTGATCTTTGGACAAGATCGAGGCGCCGATCGCAAGATCAGGCGCCTTTTCTTTTGGCTGTATCGAAGCCGCCTCCCCGTCCAACTGGTCCCCAAACGGAAAACGCCGCTCCTGACGGAAGCGGCGTTTTCGAATGGGGGTCGACCAGCCTGCAAAGACGGCACGAGGAACCGTTGGATATGCTTGCCAGTCGACCGACCCCACGACCCAGGAGATGCGGCGGACCTGAACATCATGGGGTATCTCCGCCCCTTGCGGGGCTTGTCTTGAGGTGAAATTCGCCCAAAACAAAAAGAAAATCAACAGAATCTTAATGCGATACCATGCCTGCTTCTGCTCTTGGTTAAAATGCCGCAGCGATTCCGGCGCAGGCGCCAATCGACTCGTCGGCGGAAATGAGTTTACTCAAGAACTTCTTGTCGCGGGCGGTGGTTATATTTGCCCACCTCGGATCCCGAGGCAAGACTTCATGTCCGCCGCCTGAATCTAGTCCGGGCTCGTTGCCACGTTCGGCATAGGACAGAAGGAAAATAGTCTTAGGGATATCGCTTGGGGAACGGCAAAATACATGCCCCGCCTGCAGTGCAATGCACAACGGACGCTGTTTGACCAGAGGCATTCCCATGATCATCTGACGAATAAACACCCGCCAGAACTGATCACGGAGGATCAAAAATCAGTGGTAAACTTCTACCAGCGCAGGATTTATAGCACGTTTCGCGCGCGGCGCAGCGTTTTTCCGGACCAATCTGCGTATTTTAGAATTGAATGATTCTCTCAAGCGGCAGCGGCAACGACGCGGTTGCGGCCACCGTTCTTCGCCTCATAAAGCGCCTTGTCGGCCTGCTTCAGCAACTGCTCCGGTGTCTCCGCACCAAAACTGTTGGATGCGATGCCCAAGGATGCAGTGACGTTCAGCGAAACGCCGGCGCTCTTCAAAATGAAAGGCTGATCCTCGATCATTCGGCGCAGCCGCTCAGCGATCGCCGCGGCCGCCGGAGCGTCCGTATCCGGCATGACGACGACGAACTCCTCGCCGCCATAACGGCAGGCGAGATCGGCCCCACGCACCGTCGAGCGAATGCGGGCTGCAAACTCCTTCAGCACCTCATCACCACAGTCGTGGCCATAGGTGTCATTGACCGACTTGAAGCGGTCGATGTCGGTAATGCACACCGATAGCGGCCGGCCCCGGGTCGCAGCGCGGTTGAAGAGCACCTTCAGGTGATTGTCGAGATAGCGGCGATTGTGCAGGCCGGTCAGCCCGTCGGTAACGGCGAATTCGATCGTCTGCCGCACGCTCATCCGCAGGCGGTCGTTGTAGCGCTTGCGCTTGATCTGGGTGATGACGCGCGCCACCAGTTCGTTGGGGTCGATCGGTCGAACGATGTAGTCGTTGACGCCGAGGTCGAGCGCCCGAACGATCATCTCGTCGGCGCCGAGTTCCGTCACCAGCAATAGCGGCAGGAAGCGGGTCCGCTCCAGCGAGCGAAGCTGCGAGCAAAGCCGCAGCGGGTCGTAATCGTCGAAATTGGCGTTGACGATCACCAGGTCGACCGGGTTCTCTGCCGCCTCGAACAGTGCCGCCTGCGGATCGGACATGGCGATGACACCGGCGACTGGTTTCAGCGCCTTGATGATCCGCTCCTGCGAGCTCGCGCGGCCATCGACCAGCAGCACCTGCGCCGCCTCGTCGCGACCATCGGTCCCCTTCAGCATGTCCTCGAGCGCGATGTTGCTCGCCGTGTCGGCACGGATGCGCAGTTCGTCGCTCAGCGTCTTCAGCCGCACCAGGCTCTTGACACGCGACACGAGCTGCAGGTCATTTACCGGCTTGGTCAGAAAGTCATCGGCACCGGCTTTCAGGCCGCGCACGCGATCCGACGGCTGGTCAAGCGCCGTCACCATGACGACCGGAATATGCGCCGTTTTCGGATTGGCCTTCAGCCGCTCGCAAACCTCGAAACCATCGATGCCCGGCATCATGATGTCGAGCAGGACCAGGTCCACATGGGTGTTGTCGCAGATCTCCAGCGCCTTGTAGCCGTCGTCGGCCGTCAGCACGTCGAAATATTCGGCCAAAAGCCGGGCCTCGAGCAGTTTTACGTTGGCTGGTATGTCGTCGACGACCAGGATACGGGCGGTCATTCGGTTCGCTCCGATGTCATGCGTCGCCCAGATAGGTCTTGATGGTCTCGATGAACTTCGGAACGGAGATCGGCTTTGAAACGTAGGCTTCGCAGCCACCCTGGCGGATGCGTTCCTCATCGCCCTTCATCGCGAAGGCCGTGACAGCGATGACCGGGATGACGTGAAGCTCGTCGTCTTCCTTCAGCCACTTCGTGACTTCAAGACCGGATACTTCCGGCAGCTGGATATCCATGAGGATGAGATCAGGCCGATGCTTGCGCGCCAGGTCGAGCGCTTCCATCCCGTTACGGGTCTGGATGGTGTCGTATCCAGACGCTTCGATCAGGTCTCGGAAGAGCTTCATGTTCAGCTCGTTGTCCTCGACGATCATCACCCGTTTGGGCATGGCGATCCGTTCCTTCAATCCCGCCTTGCAAGCGTTCCTTCAGCATATAAGCTCCCGGGCGGCCGATTCCACAGGGCTCCATTCAAGTCACGGTAGAGCCATTTGGTTGAAAAAGAGGTAATGCTGGAACAATGCGGCACGAAATCGGAAAAGGCAGGGCGCAGCAGGCAGACCCTGAAGAAACGGCAGCGGCCATTCTGGGCTGGCTGGCGAACGAGCCGGATATGCTTGGCCGCTTCCTGGCGCTCTCCGGCGTACAGCCGCAGCAGTTGCGCAATACGGTGAATGACCCCGGCTTCCTCGCCGGCATGATCGACTTCCTGATGGGCCATGAGCCCACGCTATTGGCCTTCTGCGAGGCAACAGGCACGAAGCCGGAGACCGTCTCCGCGGCTTGGCACCATTATTCCGGCCCCGGCCTTGGGTCGGGTGATTTCTGACATGGACGAGATCCTGGACCTCTCGCATGTCGAGCTTCGCGACCGGCCGCTCATCGTCTGCGACGTCGACGACGTGGTGCTGCATTTCGCAGCCCCCTTTCAGCACTTTCTCCGCGACGAGGGTTACGAGCTCATCCCGCGGTCCTTCAAGCTCACCGGCAACGTCGTCTCGATCGCCAACCAGGTGGAGGCGGAGGCGAGCGAGGTGAAGGAACTTGTGCGGCGGTTCTTCGACGCCCAGGAGAACTGGCAGGTCCCACTCGACCTGGTGGTCGAGACACTTGAAGATCTCGCGACTGATGCAGACGTCGTGTTTCTCACCGCCATGCCGCCGCTCTATCGCGACCAGCGCCGCCGGCTGCTCGACCGGCTGAGCATGGCTTTCCCGCTGGTGGCGAGCGAGGCACCGAAAGGCCCGATCATGCACCGGCTGCACGCCGGGCGTCCCCTGCCCTCTGTCTTCATCGATGACATGGCCCACAATCTCCAATCCGTGCGCGACCACGTCGACGGCTGCCTGCTCTTGCAGATGATGCCCGACTCGCCGCTGCATCAGCTGGCGCCGAAGCCCGGCGAAGGTGTCGTGCGCGCGACCGACTGGCCGCATGCGGCCGAGCTCATCCGCGCCCACATCACATCCGGCTGATCGCACCCGCGATAAGTGTGCACGACACAGCATGCCCCTTGAGTCGCGTCAGGGCCGGGACTAACGTCAGGCAGTTCAACCTTTGTTCCTTGCCATGCCGACGTCCGCGCCCGATGAGCCTGCTGGCTTTTGCCGAGACTGCCTTGTGGAGCAGAAGGTTCAGGCGCGCCGGTGCCGCGCCTGCGGCAGCCCTCGCCTCGTCTATCACAACGAGCTCTACCGGCTGACGCTGGCGCATATCGATTGTGATGCCTTCTACGCGACGATCGAAAAACGCGATAATCCGGAGCTTGCCGACAAGCCGGTGATCATCGGCGGCGGCAAACGCGGTGTGGTCTCAACCGCTTGTTACATCGCCCGCATCAATGGCGTTCGCTCCGCCATGCCAATGTTCAAGGCGCTCGAGCTTTGCCCGGACGCAGTGGTGATCCGCCCGAACATGGAGAAATACGCCGCTGTCGGCCGGCAGGTGCGCCAGATGATGCTGGACCTGACGCCGCTGGTGCAACCGCTGTCGATCGACGAAGCCTTCCTTGAGCTCGCCGGCACCCAACGCCTGCATCACGACCCTCCGGCGCGGGTGCTGGCCCGGCTTGCAAAACGCGTCCAGGACGAGCTTGGGATCACCATTTCGGTCGGCCTCTCCTACTGCAAGTTCCTCGCCAAGGTGGCGTCGGATCTGGAGAAGCCGCGCGGCTTCTCCGTCATCGGACAGGCAGAAGCCGTCGACTTCCTGACCAACCGCCCGGTGACGACGATCTGGGGTGTCGGCAAGGCCTTCAACGCCACGCTCGCCGCAGACGGCATCCGCACCATCGGACAGCTGCAGACAATGCAGGAAACGGACCTGATGCGCCGCTATGGCTCCATGGGCCAGCGCCTCTACCGCCTGTCGCGCGGCATCGATGACCGCGTGGTGCATCCGAATGATCCGGCCAAGAGCGTCTCGGCCGAGACCACCTTCTTTGACGACATCTCCCGCTATGATGACCTTGTGCCGATCCTTCGTCGCCTGTCCGAGAAGGTCTCGACGCGGCTCAAGAAGCACGGCATCGCCGGGCAGACTGTGGTGCTCAAGATGAAGACGTCGGACTTCAAGAGCCGCACCCGCAACAAGCGTCTGGAAGACCCGACACAGCTTGCCGACCGCATCTTCCGCACGGGCCTGTCGCTGATGGAGCGGGAAACCGACGGCACCAGGTTCCGTCTCCTCGGCATCGGCGTTACCGACCTTTGCGACCCTGCCCGAGCCGACCCGGCCGACCTCGTGGATCTCCAGGCGAGCCGACGTGCGGCGGCCGAAGCGGCGATGGACAGGCTCCGCGACAAGTTCGGGAAGACGGCGGTGGAGACCGGCTATACCTTCGGCAAGCGCTGACGGGATCAAGGAAATGTGACCTCGTTCCGGACAAAATGCTCGGCTTTTCCCCATCCTGAAAACCTTCCTTAAACCTCATTCGCTAATATGCGGCCCTTGTATTGCGTATGAGGTCCTTCATGTTGCGTTCGCTGGTTTTTGGACTGGGTTTATTATCTGCGACCATGCTGTCGCACGGGGCCTTCGCCGCAGGTGGCCGCACGCTGCAGATCGTGGTGTCGAAGGACAAGCAATCCATGGTGGTCTATGACGGCGACCAGGTCGTCACCAAGACCCGCGTTTCGACCGGCAAGGCCGGCCATACGACTCCGAGCGGCATCTTCTCGATCCTGGAGAAGCGCAAGTATCACGAATCGAACATCTATTCGAATGCGCCCATGCCCTGGATGCAGCGGCTGACCTGGTCCGGGATTGCGCTGCATGAGGGTGTGGTGCCGAACTATCCGGCATCCCACGGCTGCATCCGCATGCCCGGCGCCTTCGCCAAGTCGCTCTTCGACATGACCGAGCGCGGGGCGCATGTGATCGTTTCCGACGCGCCTGTCGCTCCCGAACGGATCGAGAGCGCCAATCTCTTCATGCCGCGCAAGCCCCTGCCCAAGGGTCCGCTGCTGACGGATGTGGAACTTCGCGCCCAGGCGATCGATGTGTCGAAGAAGGCCGAAGTTGCCATGAACATGCGCCCGGAGAACCCGGCGTTGTCGCATCCGGCTGACAAACCCGAACTGGAAGCCGAGACGGATGGCCCGCCCTTGCGTATCCTGATCACCCGCCGCGGGGACCGGGAAATGCTCATCGACATCCAGCACCTGCTGCAGGAGATGGGTTTCGATACCGGCGGTTCGGACGGATACCTCGGGCCGCTGACGCGCAGCGCGATCGACGGGTTCAAGCGCTGGAAGGGTGTGCCCGCTGGCGGCGGACTGCTCAGCGCACAGTTCATCGACGCGCTTTATGAAGCGGCCGGCAAGGAAAAGCCCCCGGCGGGCCAGATCATGGTCCGTCGCAACTTCCAGCCGATGTTCGAGGCACCTGTCGGCATCAAGAATCCCGAAATCGCGCTTGGCACGCATTTCTTCGCTGTCGACAAGGTCGATCGCGGCGCCGAGAGCGCCGAATGGACTGCGGTCAGCCTGCCGCACGCGCTTTCGGATGCGACCAAGAAGCGGCTCGGCATCACCGTCGAGGACCAGAGCACCGCGGCGCAAATCTGGGAGCGGATCGAAATCCCCGCCGAGGTCCGCGAGCAGATCGAGAGCATGATGACGGACGGCACCTCGGTGACCATCAATGACGAAGGCATTGGCCCCGAAACCGGCAAGGGCACGGACTTCGTCACCCTCACCAAGCCCTTGGCCCGCGCCGTCAATGCTGTGGCGACCAAGGAGCCCAGTGTCCGCAAGGTCAAGCCCGTCCGCCAGTCCCGCCAGGAAGTCCGGCGCGGCATGATCGGCCTCTACTGAGGCCGATTGGCCTCAGAGCAGTTCCACATCGAGCACGCCCGGCGCTGCCTTGAGCGCCGCGGCGATTTCCGGCGAGATCCGGTATTTCTCGGTCAGCTCGACCTCGATCTCGCGCTGGCCGTCGTCCTTGATGACAACGAAAGAGACCAGCCCATCGCCCCTTGCATTGAGATGACGGGCGACGGCGCGCAGCGGGCTCGAATCCCGGAGGTAAACCCGCAGCGCCTTTTGCATCTGCACCGACTTTTCTTCGAGCGACTGCGCCGTCTGGATGCGCAGGCCGATGCCTTCCGGGCGCTCTTCCGCCTGCACGGTGATGAGCAGCGACTTGCCCGGTTCCAGAAGGTCACGGTATTGCGCCAGCGCCTCGGAGAACAGAACCGCCTCGTATTGGCCCGACGAATCGGAAAAGGCGACGATGCCCATCTTGTTGCCGGTGCGCGTCTTGCGCTCCTGCCGGCTGGTAACGGTGCCGGCAAGCTTGCCGACCGTCGCACCCGCCTTCACCGAAACGGAGAATTCCGCGAAGGTTTGCACCCGCATCTTGGCAAGGATGTTGGCGTAGGAATCGAGCGGGTGGGCTGAGAGGTAGAAGCCCAGCACCTGGTATTCGCGCATCAGCTTTTCCGACGGCGTCCAGGGGTTGAACGGCGGCAGGATGAGCTTTTCCGGGCCGGTACTGGAGGATGCGCCGAAGAAGCCCATCTGGCCGCTCGCCTTCTCCTGATGGGCGCTCAGTGCATACCCAATGATGCGATCGAGGCCCCCGATCAGTTCCGCGCGGTCGATGCCAAAGCAATCAAAGGCGCCAGCCGAAATCAGGCTTTCCAGCACACGCCGGTTCACCTGTTTCGGATCGACCCGCAGGCAGAAATCCTCCAGGCTTTCGAACGGATGGTCGCCGCGGACCTCGGTAATGTGTTCCACCGCAGAATCGCCCACGCCCTTCAAGGCGGCGAGCGCGTAATAGATCTTGTTTTCGCCGGTCTCGAAATGCCGGTACGACGTCTGCACCGACGGCGGAATGACGGCGATGCCGAGGCGGCCGGCGTCCTGGCGAAAGTCGTTCAGCTTTTCGCTGTTGGCCATATCGTAGGTCATCGACGCGGCCAGGAACTCGACCGGGTAATGCGCCTTCATGTAGGCCGTCTGGTAGGAGACGATGGCGTAGGCCGCGGCGTGCGATTTGTTGAAGCCGTAGTTGGCGAACTTCGCCAGCAGATCGAAGATCAGGTCGGACTGCGGCTTGGACACGCCGTTCTTCACCGCGCCCTCCACGAAGCGGGCACGCTGCTTGTCCATTTCCTCCTTGATCTTCTTACCCATGGCGCGGCGCAGCAGGTCGGCTTCGCCGAGCGAATAGCCCGACAGCACCTGGGCGATCTGCATGACCTGTTCCTGGTAGACGATAACGCCCTGGGTTTCCTTGAGCAGGTGGTCGATCATCGGATGGATCGACTCGATCTCCTCCTCGCCGTGCTTGCGGGCGTTGTAGACCGGAATGTTTTCCATCGGGCCCGGACGATAGAGCGCCACGAGCGCGATGATGTCCTCGATGCAGTCCGGGCGCATGCCGATGAGCGCCTTGCGCATGCCGGCACTTTCCACCTGGAACACGCCGACGGTTTCGCCGCGCGACAACATCTCGTAGGTCTTCTTGTCGTCGAGCGGGATCTTGGCGAGATCCACCTCGATGCCGCGCTTGCGGCAGAAATCGACTGCCGTCTTCAATACCGTGAGCGTCTTCAGGCCGAGGAAGTCGAACTTCACCAGGCCGGCCTGCTCGACCCACTTCATGTTGAACTGGGTGACCGGCATGTCCGAACGCGGATCGCGGTACATCGGCACGAGCTTCGACAACGGACGGTCACCGATGACGATGCCGGCCGCGTGGGTCGACGCGTGGCGGTAAAGACCTTCGATCTTCTGGGCGATGTCGAGCAGGCGGCCGACGACGGGCTCCTTCTCGATCTCCTCCTGGAACTTCGGCTCGTCCTCGATCGCCTTCGACAGCGGCGTCGGGTTCGCGGGGTTGTTCGGCACGAGCTTGCAGATCCGGTCGACCTGGCCATAGGGCATTTCGAGCACGCGACCGATGTCACGCAGGGCGGCGCGCGCCTGCAGCGAACCGAATGTAATGATCTGCGCCACCTGTTCGCGGCCGTATTTCTGCTGCACGTAGCGGATCACCTCTTCGCGGCGATCCTGGCAGAAGTCGATATCGAAGTCGGGCATCGAAACGCGTTCCGGATTGAGGAAGCGTTCAAACAGCAGCGAGAAGCGAAGCGGATCAACGTCGGTGATCGTCAGCGCATAAGCGACGAGCGAGCCGGCACCCGAACCGCGGCCCGGGCCGACAGGAATGTTCTGGCTCTTGGCCCATTTGATGAAGTCCGAAACGATCAGGAAGTAGCCCGGGAACTTCATGCGTTCGATGATCGACAGTTCGAAGTCGAGCCGCTCGCGGTAGTCCTGATGCGTGAAGCCGGGGCTGATGCCAAGTTCGGCGATCCGCTTCTCGAGGCCCTCGACTGCCTGGCGGTGAAGCTCTTGCGCCTCGGCGCGCTCGGCCTCCGCCGCATCATCAGTGGCGCCGGTAAAGCGCGGCAGGATGGGGCTGCGCGTCTTCAGCACGAAGGAGCAGCGGCGGGCAATCTCCACCGTGTTGTCGAGCGCCTCGGGAAGATCGGCAAACAGCTTTGCCATTTCCTCGCGGCTCTTCAGGTAGTGGTCCGGCGTCAGGCGGAAACGGCTGTCATCGGAGACGATCGCGTTATGGGCGACCGCCATCAGCGCGTCATGGGCCTCGTAATCGGCCTTGGACGGGAAGAAGGCTTCGTTGGTGGCGACCAGCGGCAGGTCGTGGTCATAGGCAAGCGTCACCATCTTGTGCTCGTGGCGACGGTCATAGGACCCGTGACGCTGCAGCTCGACATAAAGCCGGTCACCAAAGATCTGCCTCAGCTTGAGGAGCCGCGCGGTGGCAAGCGTGGCATCGCCTTCCTTCATCGCCATGTCGACCGGGCCGCTCGCAGCACCCGTCAGCGCGATCAAGCCTTCAGCGCCACCCTCTTCCAGCCAGGAGTGGCAGATATGCACCGACTGATGGCTTCCCTCGCCGCCAAGATAAGCGCGGCTCACCAGGTCGACCAGACGCTCGTAACCGGCCGCTGTTGCGGCCAACAGGACGATCGCCGGAAGCTTGGCGAGTTGCTGGTGGCTCGACCGGCGCTCGTCGGTCTGGTCCTGCATGTCGATCGACATCTGGCAGCCGATGATCGGCTGCAGCCCCTCGCCGATCGCCTTCTGGGCAAATTCCAGCGCGACAAAGAGATTGTTTGTGTCGGTAACGGCGATCGCGGGCTGATTGTCCGCGACGGCCTTTGACAGGATCTTCTTGAGCGGCAGCGCGCCTTCAAGAAGCGAATAGGCGGAATGAACACGCAGGTGAACGAAGTGCGGGGAAGCGCCCAATCCTGCCGGTTCCGATATGGTTGCCGCCGTCTCTGCCATCTAAGTCGCTGCCTGCTTCATGAATCGCACCATTGTCGGACTTGGAGCAGGCAGAGTCTAGTTTCGTTATCGCTCATCAACGGCTTTCGGTGCCGGCGAGCGAGGCAATGATTACATCGCCATCATGATCATCGAGAGGCTGGCAACGAAGGTTGCAATCGAGGCGAAAGCGGCGATGTCACGGATCAGGTCAGTCATTATCGTCTCCCTTGGCTCTTTATGTTTCTATTTTGTTCTCTTTAGGTTCACGAGTCAACAGAAGAACAGAACGGTAACATATATCCTCGATATCCTCGCTCTGCTGGTGAACGAGAGGTTAATGGTCGTTGCGCAGACAGACTCCTCCCTTGGCGATCCGCGGCATTTCGTTTTGTCATCCTCCGACTGGCTGGAGGATCGGACGGGGCGCTGAAAGCTGCCTCGTAGTTTAATGTATAAGTGACACCTCTCAGCGCCCCGTTCGGCGGTTTTTGCTCGCGACTTGGGTTCCTCTGCGGTGGCCTGATCCGGACGGCTTTTGCCGCCGGCTCCGATCCTGGATCGACGGACGTAAAGGTCCGGCGAAACCATCCAGATCGGCCACCATGTGTGCCGCACAGGCACGTCCGACGCGCTCTTTCGGGCCTCAGGAGATGACAGGCCGGTCCGTTGCCTGCCGTCTCCCCCCGTCTCGCCGGAGGGGAACCAGTTTCCGCGAACCCCGAAGGTGAAGGTTCACGTCGTCCCTTCAACTCCGGCGCCGGCCCCGCATGGCTGGCACGCCTGCCAGCGTATCCGATGCGGAACGGGGCCATTGTAGGAGCGGGTTTCGAGGGCGTGGACAATCGAGCGTGGTTTTTCGCTCAAGTGGTTGATGTTGCTGGAGGTGGGGTAAGAGATTTTCCACGGGGTGTGGAATCGTGTCTTATCTCGAATTCATCCGTTTCAGCAGTTTTGCTGCCGCTCACCCTAACCCTCTCCCCGCCCGCGGGGAGAGGGGACTTACCCCACGCCCAGGTCGAATCAGATCGAGACGGTGCGGCATATCCCTTCTCCCCGCCTGCGGGGAGAAGGTGCCGGTAGGCGGATGAGGGGCAGGCTCATCTTGGCAGGAAGAGCGCAAGTTAATAAGGCAAAGGCCAGCTCAGCGACCGCGGCCCGGAATGAAGCGGAAAAGGCGCCAAGCGGCCTAGAGTTCGACCACCTTGCCGCCTTCAATCGTGACGCGGCGGTCCATGCGGCCGGCAAGTTCGTGGTTATGGGTGGCGATCAGCGCGGCAAGGCCAGACTGGCGCACCAAGGCTTCCAGGGCATCGAAGACATAGGATGCCGTTTCCGGGTCGAGGTTGCCGGTCGGCTCATCGGCCAGCAGCACACGCGGGGCATTGGCGACGGCGCGGGCAATCGCGACACGCTGCTGCTCGCCGCCCGACAGTTCGGAGGGGCGGTGATCGGCGCGGTGCCCGATGCGCATGTAATCGAGAAGCTGCCCTGCCCGCTCCTTGGCCTCCGCCTTCGAAAGCCCGGCGATGAGCTGCGGCATCATGATGTTCTCGACCGCAGAGAATTCCGGCAGCAGGTGGTGGAACTGGTAGACGAAGCCGATTTCGGAGCGGCGGATGGCGGTGCGTTCGTTATCGGCCAGGCCGTTGCAGGACTCGCCACCGATATAAACTTCGCCGTCATCCGGGTGCTCGAGCAGGCCAGCAAGATGCAGCAGCGTCGACTTGCCGGTGCCGGACGGCGCAACAAGCGCCACGATCTCACCGCTGCGAAGCTCGAAATCAGCGCCCTTGAGAATCGTCAGCGTCGTTTCGCCCTGGCCATAGTGACGTTCGACGCCAGAAAGCTTCAGGACGGTTTTGCGAGGTGGCATCGGGCGTTCTGTTCCTATTCGTATCGGAGGGCCTGGACGGGATCGAGCCTGGAGGCTCGCCATGCCGGCAGGATGGTCGCGATGAAGGAGAGCGTCAGCGCCATGAGGACAACCGATACGGTCTCGCTCAGGCTCATCTCAGCGGGCAGCTGGCTCAGGAAATAAAGTTCGGGATCAAACAGAACCGTGCCGGAGACCCAGGAGAAGAACTGGCGGATCGACTCGATGTTGAGGCAGACGACAACGCCGAGCAGGACGCCGGCGAAGGTGCCAACGATGCCGATCGCAGCACCCGTCATGAAGAAGATGCGCATGATGGCGCCCGACCCCGCCCCCATGGTGCGCAGGATGGCGATATCGCTGCCCTTGTCCTTCACCAGCATGATGAGGCCCGAGATGATGTTGAGCGCCGCGACAAGCACGATCAGCGTCAGGATCATGAACATCACGTTGCGCTCCACCTGGAGGGCGGAGAAGAAGGTCTGGTTGCGCTGGCGCCAGTCGGTGATGAAGATCTGCCGCCCTGCCGCCGCTTCGACGAGTGGCCGCAACCCGTCGACATTGTCGGGATTGTCGATGAAGAGCTCGATCGACTGCACGAGCCCGTCGGCGTTGAAATAGATCTGCGACTCCTCGAGCGGCATGTAGATGATGGTCGCATCATATTCCGACATGCCGATTTCGAAGATGCCGGACACGGGATAGGACTTGACGCGCGGGGTGACCCCCATCGGCGTCACGTCGCCTTCCGGCGAAATCAGCGTGATCTGGTCACCGGCATTCAGCCCGAGTTGGGCGGCAAGGCGCGAGCCGACCAGCACGCCCTCACCCGAGGCAAAACCGACCATGTCGCCCGACTTGATGTTGGTCGAGACCTCGGTGAGTTTTTCGATGTCTTCGGGACGCACGCCGCGAACCAGCGCGCCGGAGCCTGCGCCACCGCGACCCGATGCAAGCGTCTGCCCTTCCACGAGCGGCAGGGCCATGCGCACGCCCGGGACGGCTGCAAATTTCTGGGTAAGCTCGGCATAGTTCGTCAGCGGGCCGTCAATCGGCTGGACGATCATGTGGCCGTTGATGCCGAGGATGCGCGAGATGAGCTCGGTGCGAAAGCCATTCATCACCGCCATGACGATGATGAGGGTGGCCACGCCCAGCATGATGCCGATAAAGGAAAAGCCGGCAATGACGGAGATAAAGGCTTCCTTGCGCCGGGAGCGCAGGTAACGCCAAGCCACCATGCGCTCGAATGCCGAAAATGGTCCCGCAGATGCAGCGCGTGCCGCCTCGCCACTTCCAGTCTCTGCCGCGACGCCCGCCATTCCGTCTCCTTCAGCGCGTAGGGCGCGCAATAACCCGCGCCCATCTTGTGATCCGAACCCGCCGGATCAGCGACCGGCGAGCTTGTTCATTGCCGCTTCAACGGTGAGCGTTTCACGCTCGCCCGTCTTGCGATCCTTGACTTCCACTTCGCCGTTGGCGGCGGAGCGAGGTCCGACGATCACCTGGTACGGCACGCCGATGAGGTCGGCGGTGGCGAACTTGGTGCCGGCCCGCTCGTCCGTGTCGTCGTAGAGCACGTCCTTGCCGATGGTCGCGAAGCCGCCGTAGAGCGTTTCGCAGATCCGGTCGCAGGCTTCGTCACCAGGCTTCATGTTGATGACCATCACGTCAAAGGGAGCGACGGAGGCCGGCCAGATGATTCCGTTCTCGTCATGCGATGCTTCGATGATGGCGGGAACAAGGCGTGTCGGGCCGATGCCATAGGAACCCATGTGGACAAGGTGTTCCTTGCCGTCCGGACCCTGCACCTTGGCACCCATCGGCTCGGAATACTTCGTGCCGAAATAGAAGATGTGGCCGACTTCGATGCCGCGGGCCGAAAGGCGATCGCTCTCGGGGATGGCGTTGAAGGCTTCCTCGTCATGCATTTCCGACGTTGCGGCATAAACCGAGGTCCACTTGTCGAAGATTGCCTGCAGCGCGGCGACATCATCGAAATTGGTGTCGGTGCCGGGAATGTCGAAGTTGACGAAATCCTTGTGCGAGAAGACTTCCGACTCGCCCGTGTCGGCGAGGATGATGAATTCGTGCGACAGGTTGCCGCCGATCGGGCCGGTATCGGCACGCATCGGGATGGCGCGCAGGCCAAGCCGCGCGAAGGTGCGCAGATAGGCGGTAAACATCTTGCGGTAGGAGTGCTCGGCGCCTTCCTTCGTCAAGTCGAAGGAATAGGCATCCTTCATGAGGAATTCGCGCGAGCGCATGGTGCCGAAACGCGGACGGATCTCGTCGCGGAACTTCAGCTGGATGTGGTAGAGGTTGAGCGGCAGGTTCTTGTAGGACTTGACGTAGGACCGGAAGATGTCCGTGATCATTTCCTCGTTGGTGGGGCCGTAGAGCATCGGCCGGTCCTGGCGGTCCTTGATGCGCAGCATTTCCTTGCCGTAGGCATCGTAACGGCCACTTTCCTGCCAGAGCTCGGCCGACTGCAGCGTCGGCATGAGGAGCTCGATGGCGCCGGAACGGTTCTGTTCCTCGCGGATGATGTTGTTGACCTTGTCGAGAACGCGCTTGCCGAGCGGCAGCCAGGAATAGATCCCCTGGCTCTGCTGGCGGATCATGCCCGCACGCAGCATCAGCCGGTGCGAAACGATCTCGGCCTCCTTAGGATTTTCCTTCAGGATGGGCATGAAATAGCGGGAAAGACGCATCGACATATCCGAGGTTGCCGGGCCAACTCCACCGAACCGGGAATCGGCCATTTTCTTGAACAATATGGGCAGGCTACATAGCCCTTCTGAGGTGCCATGGGAACCCGGCTCGCAAGGATTTGCACGAGCCTGATGCCGCTGCCCAACCACCTGCCAAAGACAGGATGACGGAGATTTGGTGACGAAGCTGACACGAAGCTGTCAACATGAAAATTTTTGCGGACTGTGTCTAATTTACAAAAATAGCTGGTGACAAGGCATATACTTTGGGCTAGGTTCAGCTCACAAAACAGGCAAGGAGTTCAATTTCTTGCCACTTTCGCGGTCAAGTCTTGGGAGGATCAGGTCTTAGGCGCGTTTATTCGCAGCCCCGGCAACGGTAAAAGATCACGCGATACTAAAAACAAGGCTTTCATGCCTTGTTTTTTTTTGCCTTCTCGCAGCACCTCCCCGCGATCAGCAAGCCACGGCTGGATGAGCGTGTGTTCTCGCGCCGCAAGCTCTGCCCGAAGTAGATCAGTTCGGCCGGTAACTTGGCACGATATTGGGAAGATCGGTGATCCCGATACCCAGGTAGGTCGAGGCCAAGTGGTAGCTCGCGTAGAGTGCCGCCGAGATCAGCGTCGTCAACAGCAAGACCCGTCCGCCCCGAAACTTTGCCGGCGCACTTTCGATCGTCCCGTTGGTCACCTCACCTTCATCGCCCTGGCTGCGATAGCCGAGCGGAAGCACGATAAAAAGCACGGTCCACCAGAGGATGAAATAGATGGCGGCGATCGTGAGCAGCGGCATGGTGTTACTCGGGGTTCAGGTAAAGCAAGGCGCCTTATAGGGGTTATGGCCGGCAAGCTCCAGTGCACCCCGGTGGACCGGATGCCGCATGCATGCGCGGAAACAGCGAGACCGGGTGCCCGTAACGGCTTCCGCAGCTGACAGATTGATTCCGGAGATGGAGCTAAGTGGCTGACGGAACAGCGATCAGACCTGTTCCAGTTCCACCAGCGTGCCGTTGAAATCCTTCGGGTGGAGGAACAGGACCGGCTTTCCATGGGCGCCGGTTTTCGGTTCGCCGTCGCCCAGCACGCGGGCGCCTGACGCCTTCAGCCGATCGCGGGCGGCGAGGATGTCGTCGACTTCGTAACAGATGTGGTGCATGCCGCCCGACGGGTTCTTGGCAAGGAAGGCGGCGATCGGCGAGTCTTCGCCCAGCGGCTCCAGCAGCTCAACCTTGGTGTTTGCCAGTTCGACGAACACCACCGTCACGCCATGTTCGGGAAGCCGCTGCGCCTGCGAGACGCGCGCCCCCAGCGTGTCACGATAAGTCGTCGTGGCGGATACCAGGTCCGGCACGGCGATGGCGATGTGGTTCACGCGTCCAAGCATTTGTTTTCCTCCCTAAGTCTTCACGACGATCCCCTCACCAACAAAATCTATGACTTAGCTGACGCTAAGATCATGATTTTGTAACCTCTCCCACAGGGGGAGAGGACAGGTGCCGAGCCTGCCGCCCCGGTCTCTCCCCTTGTGGGAGAGAAAGCGATTTCGAGATCTTAGCCAAAGGCTAAGTCTCAGAAATCGCAAGTGAGGGGGCAAAATCCAACCTCATACCTTCGTGACGAACACCGTCACGACCGGCTTCTTGCCCCAGGCCTCGTTGGCAGCGCCACGCACCGCGCGGCGAACCGACTCGCGCAGCATGTCGAGGTCCTTGCGGCGGGCGCGCGGGATGCTTTCGATGGCGCCGAGGACGGCGTCATAAAGCGTGTCTTCCATATCCTCGCCCTCGTCGTCGAACTCCGGCAGGCCGAAGGCCACGACGTCGGGATCCGTCAGGAAGTCGTAGCGGTTGTCGAGCAGCACGTTGACCGAGACGTGGCCGACAAAGGAGAGCTTCCGGCGGTCGCCGATGCCCATTTCCTCGAAGTCGCCGATCAGCTTGCCGTCCTTGAAGATCCGCCCATGCGGGGCGTCATCGATGATCTCAGCCGGACCCGGCGCCAGACGCAGGATATTGCCGTTGCGCACGCGCGGGATGGTCTTGATGCCGGCAGACGCACCAAGCTCGGCCTGCGCCATCAGGTGGGCGGCTTCGCCATGGACGGGCACGAGGATCTGCGGGCGGGTCCACTCATACATCTGCAGCAATTCATTGCGGCGCGGATGGCCGGACACATGCACGAGGCCATCGGCGTCTGTCACGACCTTGATGCCCTGCTCGATGAGGCCGTTCTTGATGTCGAGGATGGCCTTTTCATTGCCGGGGATCGTGCGGGATGAAAAGACGACCGTGTCCCCCTTGGAGAAGGCGACGTTGCGCATCTCATCGCGAGCAATCTTGGCAAGGGCTGCACGCGGCTCGCCCTGGCTGCCGGTGAGGATCACCACCACCTTGTCGCGCGGGATGTAACCGAACTCGTCTTCGGCGATGAAAGGCTTCAGGCCTTCCATGATGCCGATGTCGCGAGCCACGTTGACGACGCGCTTCAGCGACGATCCGAGCAGCAGCACTTCGCGGCCCGCAGCTTCCGCCGCCTGGGCGATGGAGCGGATGCGGCCGACATTCGACGAGAAGGTGGTGATCGCCACCCTGCCCTCGGCCGCCTCGATGATCTTGCGCAGACCTTCGGAAACTTCTTCTTCCGATGGCGAGACGCCTTCGCGCATGGCATTGGTGCTGTCGCACATCAGCGCCAGCACGCCCTCGTCGCCGAGCGCGCGGAAGCGGGCCTCGTCCGTCAGCGGGCCGAGCGACGGCGCATGGTCGATCTTCCAGTCACCGGTGTGGACGACATTGCCGAGCGGCGTGCGGATGACGAGCGACATCGGCTCAGGGATCGAGTGGTTCACACCAACCGCCTCGACCTCGAAGGGGCCGATGTTGATCTTGTCGCCCGCCTTGAAGATGTTGACCGGAATATCGGCGCGCGAGCCTTCGTAGTCACGCTTGGCTTCCAGCATGCCGGCGGTGAAGGGCGAGGCATAAACCGGCACGTTGAGGCCCGGCCAGATGTCGTTCATCGCGCCATAGTGATCCTCATGCGCATGCGTGATGATCATGGCCTTGAGGTTGTTGCGCTGGGTCGCGAGATAACGGATGTCCGGCAGGACGAGATCAACGCCCGGCAGATCAGGACCCGGGAAGGTAACGCCACAGTCCACCATGATCCACTGGCGCTTCTCCGGCGTTCCATAGCCGTAGAGGGCGAGGTTCATACCGATTTCGCCCACGCCGCCGAGCGGCAGAAATACCAGTTCTTCTTGGTTTGCCATTTCTTCTTCTATTCCATTCTTTGAAAAAAGACATCACCGGCGGCGATCGGCAAGGCCGCGCCGTCTTCAGTGGCAAGCATCAGGAATCCACGTTCATCGATACCTGCGAATGTACCAACAAGCGAGCGGTCCGGCAGGTTCACTGTGATTTTTTCGCCCACGCCGCAGGCAACCTCGCGCCAGCGGCGGATGATGTGTGCCAGTCCGCCGACCTCAGTCCATGATTCCAGAACCTGCGCCATCTCCTTGTAAAGATGGGCAAAAAGCTCTTCCGGCGAGACGGCAGCACCGTGATCGGCAAGCCGTGTGACCGGATAAGGTGAACCTTCCGGCATGTGACGGATGTTGATGCCGATGCCGATCACCAGGGCGCGCCGGCCATCCGGCAAGGTCTCGGCTTCAAGCAGGATACCGCAGGTCTTGCGGCGACCGATGAGGATGTCGTTCGGCCACTTCACCTCCAGCGGGGCGCCATCCGGAGGCAGCACCTTGGCAATCGCCGCATGCACGGCCACGGCAACCGCGAGCGGCAAGGAGGCCATGTGTTCCGGCGAGGCAGGATTGATGAGAAGCAGGGAGGCGTAGAGATTGCCGGGTTCGGATGTCCAGGCACGCCCACGGCGGCCGCGGCCGGCCAGCTGGCGGCTTGCTGTCAGCCACAACAAACCGGGATCGCCCGCGCGAGCGCGGGCGAGACATTCGCTATTGGTTGAACCGACCTCGCCCAGCGCCTCGTGGCGAAACGCATCGAGCGAAAAGCGGCTCCGGCTTGCCGTCATCCTCAGAAGAAGGACTTCGCAGCAGCGTTTGCAGCGTTACCGATCGGGCCGCCGAACAGCACATAGGCCGTGACGAAGAGGCCCGACAGGCCAAAGACCAGGCGCAGCTCGCCGGAGATGCGGGCGAACTCGCCCTTGGCTTCGTCGAACCACATCACCTTGACGATGCGCAGGTAGTAGTAAGCGCCAACAACCGAGGACAGGACGCCGACGACGGCCAGTGCATAAAGCTTGGCTTCGATGGCGGCCACGAAGACGAAGTACTTGGCGAAGAAGCCTGCAAGCGGCGGGATGCCGGCCATGGAGAACATCAGTGCCGTCAGCACGATCGCCATGAAGGGCTTGGTCGAGGACAGGCCAGCGAGATCATCGACGTTCTCGGCATTCTCGCCTTCCTTGCGGCGCATCGCCATGATGCAGGCAAAGGTGCCGAGCGTCATGATCATGTAGATGGTCATGTAGAGCACGACGCCAGAAACGCCCGTCTCGGAACCTGCAGCCAGACCAACAAGCGCGTAGCCCATGTGGCCAATCGACGAATAGGCCATCAGGCGCTTGATGTTGCGCTGGCCGATTGCTGCGAACGAGCCGAGCAGCATGGACGCGATCGACACGAAGACGATGATCTGGCGCCAGTCGGCGAGGATCGGCATGAAGGCATCCGACACGAGGCGCACGAGGATCGCCATGGCGGCAACCTTCGGACCTGCGGCGAAGAAGGCCGTGACCGGAGTCGGTGCACCTTCGTAGACGTCCGGCGTCCACATGTGGAACGGCACGGCCGAGATCTTGAAGCAGGCGCCGGCGAGCACGAAGACCATGCCGAAGACGAGGCCGAGGTTGCGCGTTTCCGCGTTCAGCACGCTGGCGATCTCGTCGAAGCCGGTGTTGCCGGTGAAGCCGTAGACCAGCGACATGCCGTAGAGCATCATGCCGGACGACAGGGCGCCAAGGACGAAGTACTTGAGGCCGGCTTCCGTGGAGCGCAGGCTATCGCGGTTGAAGGCGGCGATGACGTAGAGCGCCAGCGACATCAGTTCGAGGCCGAGATAGACCGAGATCAGGTCGTTTGCCGAGATCAGAAGCATCATGCCGAGCGTCGAAAGCACCAGCAGGACCGGGAATTCGAAGCGGTTGAGCTGGTCCGACTTGGCGTGGCCGACGGACATGACCATCGCGGTGATCGAGCCGATCAGTGCAAGCACCTTCATGAAGCGGCTGAACGGATCCAGGATGAAGGCGCCGCCATAGGCCTCGCCCTCGCCCGACATGAAGATGAGCCAGAGCGCGGCAACCGCCAGAAGCGCAACCGCGAGACCGGTGACCGTCGTCGACGACTTGTCGCCCGAGAAGACGCCGATCATCAGGAGAACGAGCCCACCCACGGCCAGAATAAGCTCCGGCATGGAGAGCTGCAGGCTGAGCGATAGTATTTCAGCGTTCATAACCAGTCTAATCCCGTCTCAGCGCGCGTTGAGCGCAAGGTTCTGCGCAGCCTGGAGAGCCGCAGAGTAGTTGTTGACAACGAGGTCTACCGAGGCCGCCGTCGCGTCGAAGATCGGTGCCGGATAGAAGCCGTAGAAGATGGTCAGCGCGATCAGCGGATACAGCACGATCTTTTCACGGGTGGAAAGATCGAGCAGGCCCTTGAGGCTTTCCTTCTCAAGTGCGCCGAAGATCACCCGACGGTAGAGCCACAGCGCATAGGACGCCGAAAGGATGACGCCGGTCGCCGCAAAGAGAGCCACCCAGGTGTTAACGCGGAACACGCCGATGATCGTCAGGAACTCGCCGATGAAGCCGGAGGTGCCCGGCAGGCCGACGTTCGCCATGGTGAAGACCATGAAGGCGACGGCGTATTTCGGCATGTTGTTGACGAGGCCGCCATAGGCCGCGATTTCGCGGGTGTGCAGGCGGTCGTAGACGACGCCGACGCAAAGGAAGAGCGCGCCCGAGACGATGCCGTGCGACAGCATCTGGAAGATGGCGCCCTGCAGGCCCTGGACGTTGGCGGCGAAGATACCCATCGTCACGTAGCCCATGTGGGCAACGGAGGAATAGGCGATGAGCTTCTTGATGTCGTCCTGCATCATGGCCACCAGCGAGGTGTAGATGATGGCGATGACCGACAGTGCGAAGACCAGCGGCGCGAAGTAGTCGGACGCGAGCGGGAACATCGACAGCGAGAAGCGGATGAGACCGTAACCGCCGAGCTTCAGCATCACGCCGGCCAGGATGACGGAGCCTGCCGTCGGTGCCTGGACGTGTGCGTCCGGAAGCCAGGTGTGGACGGGCCACATCGGCATCTTGACCGAGAAGGCCGCAAAGCAGGCGAGCCAGAGCCAGGTCTGCATGCCGGCCGGGAAGCCGTACTTCAGCAGCGCCGTGATGTCGGTCGTGCCGGCCTGCCAGTACATCGCCATGATGGCAAGCATCATCAGCACCGAGCCGGTCAGCGTATAAAGGAAGAACTTGTAGGACGCGTAGACGCGATCCTTGCCGCCCCACACGCCGATGATGACGAACATCGGGATCAGCGTTGCTTCGAAGAAGACGTAGAAGAGAACGATGTCGAGCGACACGAAGACGCCGATCATGACCACTTCCAGAAGCAGGAAGGCGATCATGTATTCCTTCAGGCGCTTCTCCACCGACTCCCAGCTTGCAAGCACGCAGAAAGGCATGAGGAAGGTCGTCAGGATGACGAAGAGCATCGAGATGCCGTCAACACCCAGATGATAGGCGATGCCGGTACCGAGCCATTCCTTCTTCTCGACCATCTGGAAGCCCGGGTTCGAATTGTCGAAGCCGATCCAGATGAAGAGCGAGACGATGAAGGTGAACACCGTGGTGAACAGCGACACGTTCAGGATGTTGCGGCGGCCGTAGGGACCGTCTTCCCGCGTCAGAAGCAGGAGAAGAACGCCAACCAGCGGCAGGAAGGTGACCGTCGAGAGAATGGGCCAGTCGGTCATTAGAGAGAGCTCCCGAGCATCATCCAGGTAACGAGTGCGGCGATGCCGATCATCATTGCGAATGCGTAGTGGTAAAGGTAACCGGATTGCAGCTTGACGACCCGGTTGGTCACGTCAGCCACGCGGGCGGCAACGCCGTTGGGGCCGTAATTGTCGATGACGGCAACGTCACCCTTCTTCCAGAGGAACCGACCCAGGGCCTTTGCAGGGCGGACGAAAAGGAAGTCGTAGATCTCGTCGAAGTACCACTTGTTGAGCAGGAACTCGTAGAGGATCCGCTGCGATTCAGCCAGGCGGCGCGGCGTCGACGGAGACTTGATGTAGAAGTACCAGGCGGTCACGAGGCCGATCAGCATGGCGATGAAGGGGCTCAAGGCGACCCATGCCGGCACGTGGTGGAACTCGTGCAGCAGTTCATTGCTTTCGGCCGTGAACAGCGCCCCCTTCCAGAACACGTCGTATTCGTGGCCGTAGAACAGTTCCTTGAAGATCAAACCTGCGGCAATCGCGCCAATACCCAGGATGTAGAGCGGGATCAGCATCACCTGCGGCGATTCATGCACGTGGTGCATGACGTCGGCCGAGGCGCGCGGCTTGCCGAAGAAGGTGAGGAACATCAGGCGCCACGAGTAGAAGCTCGTGAACATCGCTGCGACGACCAGAAGCGTGAAGGCAAAGCCGGCAGCCGGCGAATGCGACGCGTAGGTTGCTTCGATGATGAAGTCCTTCGAGAAGAAGCCGGCAAAGCCGAGCGACGTGAACGGAATGCCGACGCCGGTAATGGCGAGCGTGCCGATCAGCATCATCACGAAGGTCGTCTTGATGTGGGGGCGCAGGCCGCCCATGTAGCGCATGTCCTGCTCACCATCGACGGCATGGATGACCGAGCCGGCGCAAAGGAACAGCAGGGCCTTGAAGAAGGCGTGCGTGAAGAGGTGGAAGATCGCCGCACCGTAGGCACCGACGCCCAGCGCTACGAACATGTAGCCCAGCTGCGAGCAGGTCGAGTAAGCGATGACGCGCTTGATGTCGTTCTGCACGAGGCCGACGGTTGCCGCGAAGAAGGCGGTGATCGCACCGATGATGGTGACGAACAGGAGCGCATCCGGCGACAGTTCAAAGAGCGGCGACATGCGGGCGACGAGGAAGACGCCGGCGGTCACCATGGTGGCGGCGTGGATGAGAGCCGACACAGGGGTCGGGCCTTCCATGGCGTCCGGCAGCCAGGTGTGCAGCAGGAACTGTGCCGACTTACCCATGGCGCCCATGAAGAGCAGCAGGCAGACAACCGTCAGCGCGCCGCTCTTGGTGACGGTCATGCCGAAGATGTTGGCGATCGCCTGCGAGGCTTCCGGAGCACCTTCTGCCGGCAGGTAGGTCGCAGCAGCGGCGAAGATTGTCTCGAAGCTGATCGAACCGAACAGCACGAAGATGCCGGCGATGCCAAGGATGAAGCCGAAGTCACCGACGCGGTTGACGATGAAGGCCTTCATGGCGGCAGCCGAAGCGGACGGCCGCTTGAACCAGAAACCGATCAGAAGGTACGAGGCCAGACCCACGCCTTCCCAGCCGAAGAACATCTGCGCCAGGTTGTCCGACGTGATGAGCATCAACATCGCGAAGGTGAAGAGCGACAGGTAGGCGAAGAAGCGCGGACGATGCGGGTCGTGGTGCATGTAGCCGATGGAATAGACATGCACGAGGGTCGACACGGTGTTGACCACGACGAACATGATCGCCGTCAGGGTGTCGACGCGGAAGGCCCATTCGACATCGATGCCGCCGGACTGGATCCAGCGCATCACCGGAACCTTGATCACCTCGCCGGCATCGCCATGAGCGAGTGCCACGTTGAAGAAGACGATCCAGGACAGGACAGCGGCGACGATCATCAGGCCGCTGGTGACGTATTCGGATGCCTTGGCACCGATTGAGCGACCGAAGAGGCCGGCGATCAGGAAGCCGATCAGGGGAAGGAAGACAATTGCCTTGTAGATCATGACCCGATCAGCCCTTCATCATATTGACGTCTTCGACCGCGATCGAGCCGCGGTTACGGTAGAAGACGACAAGAATTGCAAGACCGATGGCGGCTTCCGCAGCGGCGACGGTCAGAATGAACAATGCGAATACCTGGCCGACGATGTCGTTCAGGTAGGAGGAGAAGGCCACCATGTTGAGGTTGACCGAGAGCAGAATGAGCTCGATCGACATCAGGATGATGATGACGTTCCTGCGGTTAAGGAAGATGCCGAACACGCCAAGCGTAAAGAAGATGGCGCCGACCGTGAGATAATGGGAAAGACCGATTTCCATTTTCCTGTTCCTTTATCCGCCTCAGATGCCCTGGCCCGGCTTGACCTTGACCACTTCGACAGCGGTCTTGGGCGTGCGCGCGACCTGAGAGGCAATATTCTGGCGCTTGACGTCCTGGCGGTGACGCAGGGTCAGCACGATGGCTCCGATCATTGCGACCAGAAGGACGAGACCAGCGATTTCGAAGAAGTAGACGTAGTTCGTGTAGAGCACGTCGCCGAGGGCTGCCGTGTTGGAGCGCACCGCCGGGTTCGGGATCGGCATGGTGATCGCCTTGGTCGCTTCCGGCGTGATGACGCTGCCGCCGATGACGACGATCAGTTCGGCCGCCACGATGAGGCCGACCAGGATGCCGATCGGTGCATATTGCAGCACGCCGGAGCGGAACTCGGCGAAGTCGATTTCCAGCATCATCACGACGAAGAGGAAGAGAACCGCGACGGCGCCGATGTAGACCACCAGCAGGATCATCGCCAGGAACTCAGCCCCCGTCAGCAGAAAAAGACCGGCGGAGTTGAAGAACACCAGAATAAGGAACAGCACCGAGTGGACCGGGTTCTTGGCCGAGATGACCATGAACGCCGACGCCACCGCGACGAACGCAAAGAGATAAAAGAAGATAGCCTGCAGACCCATCGTGGTGCCTTTTCCGTCATCAGCCGGGCAAAGGCACAAGAGCCCTACCCTTCGAAACCCGGTGGACCGATGCTCACCGGGCATTTCATCCAGATCATGCCGGTGAAGCACTGCGAAGCAGCCTCACCGGAAGAAGCGTCCCGCCTCAGCGGTAGGGCGCGTCCAGCGCGAGGTTGCGTGCAATCTCGCGCTCCCAACGATCGCCGTTTTCCAAAAGCCGTGCCTTGTCGAAGTAAAGCTCTTCGCGGGTTTCCGTCGAGAACTCGAAGTTCGGGCCTTCGACGATCGCGTCGACCGGGCATGCCTCCTGGCAGAAGCCGCAATAAATGCACTTCACCATGTCGATGTCGTAACGGACCGTGCGGCGCGTGCCATCGTTGCGGCGCGGGCCGGCTTCGATGGTGATGGCCTGGGCCGGACAGATCGCTTCGCACAGCTTGCAGGCGATGCAGCGTTCTTCCCCGTTGGGGTAACGGCGCAGCGCATGCTCACCGCGGAAACGCGGCGAGTAATGCATCTTCTCGAACGGGTAGTTGATCGTCGCTTTCTGCCGGAAGAACAGGTACTTGAACGCCAGAGCGAAAGCGCTGACGAACTCCTTCAGGAAAAGCGAATTGGCGGCTTGGGCCAAACTAGCCATCGTTATTCTCCGATAAAGCCGAGCGTGAAGGATGGCACCATCAGCCGGCCCATCCCGTCAGCTTCAAAACAAATGCAACAATGATCAGCATGATCAGCGACAGCGGAAGGAAGACCTTCCAGCCGAGGCGCATGAGCTGGTCGTAGCGGTAGCGCGGCACGATCGCCTTCGCCATGGCGATACCGAAGAACACCATGATGACCTTCAGCAGGAACCAGATGATGCCCGGGACCCAGTTGATCAGCCAGAAGTCGAACGGCGGCAGCCAGCCTCCGAGGAAGAGGATCGTCGTCAGCGAGCAGATGAGCATGATGGCGGCATATTCGCCGAGCATCAGCATCATGTACGGAGCGGACGAATACTCGACCATGTAACCGGCAACCAGTTCCGATTCCGCTTCCGGAAGGTCGAACGGCGGACGGTTGGTTTCTGCTAGGCCCGAGATGAAGAAGATCACGAACATCGGGAAGAGCGGCAGCCAGTGCCAGTCGAGGAAGGTGTTCGGCAGACCCAGCATCGTGCCGAGGCCCGTCTTCTGGGCGTAGACGATGTCAGTGAGGTTCAGCGAGCCGACGCAAAGCAGGACGGTGACAATGACGAAGCCGATCGAGACTTCGTAGGACACCATCTGTGCCGCCGAACGCAGAGCGCCGAGGAACGGGTACTTGGAGTTGGAAGCCCAGCCACCCATGATGATGCCGTAAACTTCCAGCGACGAAATCGCGAAGACGTAGAGGATGCCGACATTGATGTTAGCAACCGCCCAGCCGTCGTTGAGCGGGATGACCGCCCAAGTGGCGAGAGCCAGCGTCACGGAAACGAGCGGCGCCAGGAGGAAGACGATCTTGTCGGCGCCAGCCGGAATGACGGGCTCCTTCAGGATGAACTTCAAAAGGTCGGCGAACGACTGGAACAGGCCGAAGGGACCAACGACGTTTGGACCGCGGCGCAGCTGCACGTTTGCCCAGACCTTACGGTCGGCGAGCAGGATGAAGGCGATAAAGACGAGCAAGCAGACCAGCAGCAGCAGCGACTGCCCAATCATGATCAACGCCGGCCAGACGTAGCTCGAGAAGAATGAGTCCATGTTCAAATTACTCCGCCGCAGCCTGGAAATTGTTGCGGGCCAACGCGGAGCATTCCGCCATGACGGCAGAAGCGCGCGCGATTGGGTTCGTCAAATAGAAGTCTTTGATCGGCGACGCAAACCCGGACTTCGTCATCTCACCGGCTTTTTGGCCGAGTGCGGCAATTTCATTCACGGAGCCAGCGGCAATCTCGTCAATATCGGCGAAATGCGGGTGCGCTGCGTAGAGCGCCGCACGCAGAGCCTGCAGCGAATCAAATGGCAGCTTCTTGCCGAGAACGTCCGACAGGGCGCGAAGGATGGCCCAGTCTTCACGTGCCTCGCCCGGCGCAAAACCAGCGCGGTTGCCCATCTGGACGCGGCCTTCGGTGTTGACCCAGGTCCCGGACTTTTCGGTATAGGCAGCGCCCGGCAGGATCACGTCTGCATGGTGTGCGCCGGCATCGCCGTGGCTGCCGATATAGACGGTGAACTTCGCGCCCTTGCGGGTGAAGTCGAGTTCATCGGCGCCGAGCAGGAAGAGGACGTCCATGGTGGCGAGCTGGGTGGCGGCATCCGCGCCGTTCGCACCCGGCACGAAGCCGAGATCGAGGCCGCCTACACGTGCAGCGGCGGTGTGGAGCACGCCGAAGCCATTCCACTCTTCCGTCAATGCGCCAACAGAACCGGCGAGCTGGGCAGCGGCAGCAAGGATCGCTGCGCCATCCGGACGGGCCAGAGCCCCCTGCCCTACGATGATCATCGGGTTCTGTGCGCCGCGCAGCTTGTCGACGAAGCTGTTGGCTCCGGAGGAAAGCTCGGACAGCGTGTCCGGACCTGCGCCGAGATATTCATAGGCATAACGCAGTTCGCTTGCTTCGCCGATCACGCCGATCGGGAAGTTGCCACGGCGCCAGCGTTTGCGGATACGGGCGTTGAGGACGGCTGCTTCGAGGCGCGGGTTGGCGCCAATCAGCAGCAGCGCGCCGGCCTGCTCGATACCTTCGATGGTCGGGTTGAAGATGTAGCTTGCACGACCGAGCGACGGATCAAGCGCCGTCCCGTCCTGGCGACAGTCGAGGTTTTCCGATCCAAGCGAACGGATGAGCTCCCTGAGCGCGTACATTTCTTCAACAGCGGCAAGATCACCGGCGATCGCGCCGATCTTGTCGGGGGTCGTGCCAGCGACCGCTGCCTGGATGGCGCCAAAGGCTTCACGCCAGGTGGCAGCCTGCAGGCGGCCGTCCTTGCGGACGTAAGGACGGTCGAGGCGCTGGGTCTTCAGGCCATCCCAGATGAAGCGGGTCTTGTCGGAGATCCACTCCTCGTTCACCTGCTCGTTGACGCGCGGCATGATGCGCATCACTTCGCGGCCACGGGTATCGACGCGGATGGCCGAGCCGAGCGCATCCATGACGTCGATCGATTCGGTCTTGCCGAGTTCCCACGGGCGGGCGGTGAAGGCGAAGGGACGCGAGGTCAGAGCACCGACCGGGCAAAGGTCGATGACGTTGCCCTGCAGTTCCGACGTCATCGCGTGTTCGAGATAGGTGGTGATTTCGGCATCTTCGCCGCGGCCGATGAGGCCAAGCTCGGAAATACCGCCCACTTCCGTCGTGAAACGGACGCAACGCGTGCAGTGGATGCAGCGGTTCATCACGGTCTTGACGAGCGGGCCGATGTACTTGTCTTCGACGGCGCGCTTGTTTTCGGTATAGCGCGAGGAATCGATGCCGAAGGCCATCGCCTGGTCCTGCAGGTCGCATTCGCCACCCTGGTCGCAGATCGGGCAATCCAGCGGGTGGTTGATGAGCAGGAATTCCATCACGCCTTCCCGGGCCTTCTTGACCATCGGCGTGTTGGTGAAGACTTCCGGAAGTTCGCCGTTCGGGCCGCCGCGGATATCGCGCACGCCCATGGCGCAGGAGGCTGCCGGCTTCGGCGGGCCACCCTTCACTTCAATGAGGCACATGCGGCAGTTGCCTGCCACCGACAGACGCTCGTGAAAACAAAAGCGCGGAACCTCGGCGCCGGCTTCCTCGCATGCCTGGAGCAGCGTGAAATGGTCCGGAACCTCGATCTCTTTGCCGTCTACCTTCAGCTTAACCATCGTCTCACTTACGTCCTTAGTTCCTCCCCTTGGGCTGGATCAGCCAAGGGAGATAATCTCTTACTTCACCAGAGCCTTTGCCTGGCCGACCCAATCGTCCCGGCCAATCCGCCCTTCAAGTCCCAGTTCCTGCTCGAACCGGGCAACATCTTCATCCGTCCATGCCGCGATATGGGCGATGTTTACGACGCCCTTGCCCTTCAGCACCGTTTCAAGCTTCGGACCGATGCCGGATATGCGCTTGAGGTCGCTTCCCGCGCCGCGTCTGTCAGTCCTGGCCTTCTGCGCCGCTTCGCTCTTCGGCTTTACCGCAACAGCCGCAGGCTGTTCAGCCTTCTTCCGGACCGGCGCCTTTGCCTTCACGACCGTTCCGGTCACCTCGGGCGTGGTCGGCGCGACAGGTTCCCTACGCGGCGACGGGCGAACCTCGGGCGTTACCGGCGCCTGCCGGTTGGTCGCCTCAAGCGCCGTCTGCATCACGCCGAAGAAGGCGTTCGCCATCTGGCTCGCAAAACCGAAGCCGATCGCGGTGGCCGCGGCCATGGCAGCAGCGGGCTGTGCCAGGAACGGGTTGTTCGCCAGCGCTTCGGAAAAATGCGCCGCATCGGCAAACGGCAGACGCGCGGAATCAGGCGCCGAACGATCCTTCGCCTCCCGATTCCGTTCGTTGCCGCTGGTGATCACGGTGCTTACTCCGCAGCTTCCATGACGGCGCCCTGCGCCGTGGCGTTGTGGGTGTACTGGTCGATGCGTGCTTCGATCTCGTCACGGAAGTTCCGGATCAGGCCCTGGACCGGCCATGCAGCCGCGTCGCCGAGCGCGCAGATGGTGTGGCCTTCGATCTGCTTGGTGACCTGGAACAGCATGTCGATTTCGCGCTTCTGGGCATTGCCCTTCACCATGCGCTCCATGACGCGCCACATCCAGCCGGTGCCTTCGCGGCACGGCGTGCACTGGCCGCAGCTTTCATGCTTGAAGAACTGCGACAGGCGGGCGATCGCCTTGATGATGTCGGTCGACTTGTCCATGACGATGACGGCGGCCGTACCGAAGGACGACTTCTTGTCGCGCATGCCGTCGAAGTCCATGATCGCGTCGCCCATGTCCTCGCCGCGGATGACCGGACAGGAAGCGCCGCCCGGGATGACGGCGAGCAGGTTATCCCAGCCGCCGCGGATGCCGCCGGCATGCTTGTCGATCAGCTCGCGGAACGGGATGCCCATGGCTTCTTCGACCGTGCACGGCTTGTTGACGTGGCCGGAGATCATGAACAGCTTGGTGCCGACATTGTTCGGGCGGCCGATCGACGAGAACCAGCCGGCGCCGCGGCGCAGGATGGTCGGGGCAACAGCGATCGATTCGACGTTGTTGACCGTGGTCGGGCAGCCATAAAGGCCCATGTTGGCCGGGAACGGCGGCTTCAGGCGCGGCTGGCCCTTCTTGCCTTCCAGGCTTTCGAGCAGCGCGGTTTCTTCACCGCAGATGTAAGCGCCGGCGCCATGGTGGACGTAGATGTCGAAGTCCCAGCCGTTCTTGTTGTTCGGGCCAAGCAGACCTGCGTCATAACATTCATCGATGGCGGCCTGCAGCGCTTCGCGCTCGCGCATGTATTCGCCGCGCACATAAATGTAGGCGGTGTGGGCACCCATGGCGAAACCGGCGATCACGCAGCCTTCGATCAGCGTATGCGGATCGTGGCGCATGATATCGCGGTCCTTGCAGGTACCGGGTTCGGATTCGTCGGCGTTGACGACGAGGTAGTGCGGACGGCCGTCCGATTCCTTCGGCATGAAGGACCACTTGAGACCGGTCGGGAAGCCTGCGCCGCCGCGACCGCGAAGGCCGGACGCCTTCATCTCGTTGATGATCCAGTCCCGGCCCTTTTCGAGAATCTGCTTGGTGCCATCCCAGTGGCCACGGCTCATCGCGCCCTTCAAGGACTTGTCCTTGAGGCCGTAGATATTGGTGAAGATGCGATCCTGGTCTTTAAGCATGGCTTATTCCGCCGATTCTGCGATTAGGTCGAGGCGCCCGTCCATATAAACCGGATTGGCGGCGCCTGCGAGCGTTGCGGCAATATTCGGAGCAACCATCACGTGTCTTTCTCCGTCTTCTTGCGCGAGCGCTTCGGCTTTAGGTCGCCGGAAACGGCGCCGGGCTCCGGCGGTGCTCCCTCGGCGGCGCTGCCGGCGCTCTTCGGATCAGGCTCGCTCTTGGCGGTAGCGGACAACGGCTGCTGTTCGGCGGCCTTCGCCTGAGCCTTGGCACCTTCCTTGTCGGTAACCGGCGTCTTGACGGCCGGATTGACTTCCGTTGCGGTGTCCTTCGGACGGCCGGCTTCGGCGGGCGGCATGGTTGCTCCCTCATCCGCCGTCGGCTGCGGCTCAAGGTTCGTGCGAACCGGCTTTACGTCTTCCAGAAGCGTCTGCGGGCCACCTTCCGGTGCGGAGAAATAGCGGTCGATCTGCGGGCCGGGCTTGATCTCGTCGCCGCGGCCAGCTTCGAAGGCGTCGATGATTTCTTCAAGACGCTCCGGCGTCAGATCTTCATAGGCATCCTTGAAGATGATGACCATCGGCGCATTTACGCATGCGCCCTGACATTCCACTTCTTCCCAGGAGAGGGTCCCGTCGGCGTTGAGCTCGAGCGGATCGTGGTGGATCTTGCGCTGACAGACCTTCATCAGGTCTTCTGCACCGCGCAGCATGCAAGGCGTCGTGCCGCAGACCTGGATATGGGCGCGCTTGCCGACCGGCTTCAGCTGGAACTGCGTGTAGAATGTCGCGACTTCGAGAACGCGGATGAACGGCATCTCCAGGCGGTTTGCAACATATTCGATGCAAGCCTTGGTGACCCAACCGTCCTGCTCCTGCGCCCGCATCAACAGCGGGATCACGGCAGACTGCTGCCGCCCTGCCGGGTATTTCCTGATCGTTGCCTCGGCCCAGACGGCATTCTCGTCATTGAACGCGAATGCTGCCGGCTGCACCTGGTCTTCGGCTAATCGACGAACGGACATTCTTTTCCACGCCTTATCAGTTTACGGATCCACACCGCGATCTCGTGACGGTCACGAATTCGCAAGCGTAGGCAGACTTGTCTTTCTGCATGAACACAATGACCTTGGTTCCGCTCTGAACCGAGGCCTTGATCTCGTAACCCTGCGAAACGAGATCACCCATGGACTTGGAGCCCGCACTTGCCGTTGAGCTGCCGACCGGCGGCGCAAGTTCGCCGTCCTGCGCAAGCGCAGCGGTCGAGCCCACGAGCAGAGCGGAGATCAGGGCGATGGTGCGGATCATCAGCGATCCACCTCACCGAACACGATGTCGAGCGAGCCCAGAACCGCCGTCACGTCGGCGAGCTGGTGCTTCTTGCACATGTAGTCCATCGCCTGAAGGTGGGCGAAGCCCGGAGCGCGCAGCTTGACACGGTACGGCTTGTTGGTGCCATCAGCGACGAGGTAGACGCCGAATTCGCCCTTCGGCGCCTCGACGGCCGCATAAACTTCGCCGGCCGGCACGTGGAAGCCTTCCGTGTAGAGCTTGAAGTGGTGGATCAGCGCTTCCATCGAACGCTTCATCTCGCCACGCTTCGGCGGTACGACCTTGCCGTCCACCGAGGAGACCGGTCCGGTGCGCTCGCTGCCAAGCAGCCGGTTGACGCACTGCTTCATGATCTTCACCGACTCGCGCATTTCCAGCATGCGGATCAGGTAGCGGTCATAGCAGTCGCCGTTCTTGCCGACCGGAATGTCGAAATCCATTTCGCTGTAGCATTCGTAGGGCTGCGCACGACGCAGGTCCCAGGCAGCGCCGGAGCCGCGCACGAGCACGCCGGAGAAGCCCCAGCTCCATGCATCGGCAAGCGAGATCACGCCGATATCGACGTTACGCTGCTTGAAGATGCGGTTGTCGGTCAGCAGCGCCTCGATGTCGTCCAGCACCTTCAGGAACGGATCGCACCAGTTGCCGATGTCCTCGACCAGCTCCGGCGGGAGATCCTGGTGGACGCCACCCGGACGGAAATAGGCAGCGTGCATGCGCGCACCCGAAGCGCGCTCGTAGAAGCTCATCAGCTTCTCGCGCTCTTCAAAGCCCCAGACCGGCGGCGTCATGGCGCCGATGTCCATGGCCTGGGTGGTGACGTTCATGATGTGGCTGAGAAGGCGGCCGATTTCCGAATAAAGGACACGAATCAGCTGGCCGCGGATCGGAACCTCGAGCTTGAGCAGCTTTTCGATCGCCAGACAGTAGGCATGCTCCTGGTTCATCGGCGCGACGTAATCGAGCCGGTCCAGGTAAGGAAGCGCCTGCAGATAGGTCTTCGACTCCATCAGCTTTTCTGTGCCGCGATGCAGGAGCCCGATATGCGGATCGACGCGTTCGACGATCTCACCATCCAGTTCCAGAACAAGTCGCAGAACGCCGTGCGCGGAAGGATGCTCCGGGCCGAAGTTGATCGTAAAGTTGCGAACGTTGTGTTCAGTCATACCGCTTGCTCCATGCCCGACGGAAACACCGTAAGAGGCGGGAAATATTGATGCCGGCGCAGGCGCCAGCTCTTACGACTTCGCCTTTTCGTCACCGGGCAGGACATAGTCCGTGCCTTCCCAGGGCGACAAGAAATCGAAGCTCCGGAACTCCTGGCGCAGTTCGACGGGCTCGTAGATCACCCGCTTGGCGCTATCGTCGTAACGAACTTCAAAATAACCGGTCGTGGGGAAGTCCTTGCGGAGCGGATGCCCTTCGAAACCGTAGTCGGTCAGGATTCGGCGCATATCGCCGTGCCCGGCAAACGGAATGCCGTACATGTCCCAGGTTTCGCGCTCGAACCATTCCGCGCCCATGTAAATGGAGGTTGCGGACGGCACGAGTTCGTCCTCGCCCACCATGAGCTTGACGCGCACGCGCAGGTTCTGGCGTGGCGACAGCAGGTGGTAGACGACATCGAACCGCTTTTCGCGCGCCGGGTAATCGACGCCGCAGATATCGATGAAGCTCACGAATTCGCACTGCACATCATCGCGAAGGAAGGTGAGCAGCGGCAGGATGCTTTCGGTCGTCGTAATCAGCGTGAGCTCGCCATTGGCGATCACGGCATCTTCCACGAGAGAAGAGCGTGCTTCGCGCACATAGGTCGAAAGCTCGGCCAGGGCTTCAGTCATGTGTACGGTCCTCGAGCCTTAGCGTTCGATCGTGCCGGTGCGCCGGATCTTCTTCTGCAGCAGGAGCACGCCGTAAAGCAGCGCTTCTGCCGTGGGAGGACAGCCCGGAACATAGATGTCTACCGGGAGGATACGGTCGCAGCCGCGCACCACCGAGTAGGAATAGTGGTAATAACCACCGCCGTTGGCGCAGGAGCCCATCGAGATGACGTAGCGCGGCTCCGGCATCTGGTCATAGACCTTGCGGAGCGCAGGCGCCATCTTGTTGGTCAGCGTGCCGGCAACGATCATCACGTCGGACTGGCGCGGCGAGGCGCGCGGCGCAACACCGAAGCGCTCCATGTCGTAACGCGGGCCGGAAACCTGCATGAGGCCTTCGACGGCGCAGCAAGCAAGGCCGAACTGCATCCACATCAGGGACCCGGTACGGGCCCAGGTGATCAGCGAGTCGGCCGTGGTGACGAGGAAGCCGCGATCGGCCAGCTCGTTGTTGATTTCACCGAAGTAAGCATCATCGCTGCCGATGGGCTTGCCGGTATTGGGATCGATAATCCCCTTGGGCTGTGGCGCAACGAGGGTGCTGCCGCTATCGACTACTCCCATTCCAGCGCTCCTTTCTTCCATTCATAGATGAAGCCGACCGTCAACACGCCCAGGAAGACCATCATGGACCAGAAGCCGAACCAGCCAAGCTCCCCAAACGAGACCGCCCACGGGAACAGGAAGGCCACTTCGAGGTCGAAGATGATAAAGAGGATCGAAACCAGGTAGAACCGGATGTCGAACTTGATGCGCGCATCATCGAACGCATTGAATCCGCATTCGTAGGCCGACAGCTTCTCCGGATCGGGAGCCTTGTAGGCAACTGCAAAGGGCGCCACCAGAAGCGCGATTCCGATCACCAAGGAGATTCCGATGAAGATCGCGATCGGGACGTAGGAAGTGAGAAGTTCACTCATGGCATTCAATCCCAGCCTGCCAAGAAGCGTCGGGCGACACTTTGGAGACGCAATGCGCGGGCAAGCAAACGTGCATTGCAATAATTACGCCGTGACTAGCGCAGGCGACGCCACCGCGCAAGCACTTTGAACAACAGATCTTGTGCCATTTCAGCACAAGCGGGAGGGCATAAGAAGACGTCCACAGACTTCACGGCGAAAGACACACCGCAAGAGGGCGCAGCAGGAACCGGACCCTATAAAGAAGAGACCGAGGCAACAACCGGGAGGCAAACAGCAGAAAGCGACCGCACGGGATCGTGAAGCCACTCGAAGAGGAAGATACCGGATCCGTGAAAAGAATGGCGCGAGTGACGGGGCTCGAACCCGCGACCTCCGGCGTGACAGGCCGGCACTCTAACCGACTGAGCTACACCCGCGCATAATGCCCCGAGGGGCGGCCCGCCCAGGCTCGGAAGCCCGGAAGGGAGAGTTTCGAGGAAGAGAATGGCGCGAGTGACGGGGCTCGAACCCGCGACCTCCGGCGTGACAGGCCGGCACTCTAACCGACTGAGCTACACCCGCATCCTTCTCGAGAGGCAAGCCCCTCGCCCGTCGGCCTCGACCGGTCGGGTGAGCGGGTCTCTAAGAGGTTCGGCTGCAGGTGTCAAGCAGGTTTCCCGACAAAAGAATGAGGCCGATGCGCTTTCCCCATGCACAGGCACAATCCGGTGGGGCATGTGCAAAAATTTCAAAAAAACATCATCTAGGCTCTTGCGGTTTTTCTGCGATCCGAATAGATCACGGCCACCGACGCGGCGGGCTTCACCAAGCCTCAGCACAGCGGACGGGCGATTAGCTCAGTTGGTAGAGCGCTTCGTTTACACCGAAGATGTCGGGAGTTCGAGTCTCTCATCGCCCACCATTTTTCCTCCCCTTCTTGATGATTTTCAGTCCGTCCCAACGTAGCATCGTGTGATTTGCGCGTGGACGTATTTTTTTGCTGTCTCGGTAATTCGCGCGTCGCCTGATTGCACCCTCCTCAACAGAATCAGCGAGCTAACGCCACCTGGCCCGGTGATTCACGCGGCCTGAGGGGCACGGGCCTCCCCTTTTTATCCACGCCCATCCACGGCTCCTTACACTTGGCTCCATCCGGGCATGCCTGCCCGCACAGCCAAAGGAGCGCTCATGCTGGATCTCAGTCTTTCAACAACGGGCCTGCCCTGCCGCCGAACGGGCCCCTCTGCCAACGGGGCCTTTGCCGCACTGGCACTGGCCGCGACCCGACGCGTCGATATCGTCAGCCTCGGTGACAGCAATATCCGTTCGGGCGGTTCCGGCTGGGACGACGGAATCGCCTACGCCATGGCGCAGCGGTTTCCACAATACGCGACTCATCTCGGCATCGTCGGCAGCGACAACGACGGCTACCTTGAGGCCGATGGGTTGTTTCCGAGCGGGGTCTTTGAAGCGACGACCGGCATTCCCGCCGAACTTACCCCCTACACACTGCCGAGCACGGGCAACATGGGCCCGTACCAATATTATACCGGCGTGAATGTGAGCACAGCGGGCAACGGGCTGGTGCTCGATGCGAGCCATCCGATCGGTGTGAGCGGGATGCTGCGCGCCCATTATGGATTCGGCACCTTTGTTCGGGCGGCGGAAGCTTCAAGCCATCCTGGCGGCGCGACAACAGCCCGTTCAGTGGGCTTATCAAGGGAGCAAGTGTTTCAGCGCAGACCGGGGCTTTCGGTTCGACCCGCACGACACTCGATCTTCCGGCAGATCCGCTGCGCAACTTCCCAGTTCGCGCCCAGTGGTCGCGGCCTGCATCCGGCACCGATACGATGGAGCCGAACTTTCTGCTGTTGTGGCAGCGAATCGAACGACCGGATCGTACCGCCGGCTGGAGCCATCACACGCTCTATGGCGTTGGCGGCCAGTCGCTCTATGACATAGCCGTCTGGCTCATCGCCCAGAGCGATGCGTCGCTCACCAACTATTTTGCCCTGCTGCGGTCCTTCCACACGGCGGTCGGCCAGGATCCGGTGATCGTCATCCGCATCAATTCCGGCGCGAACGATCGCAATGAAACGGCCATGCCGTCACTTGGCCCGGCGCCCTCTTCTGATCCGGATAATGCGCAGGCTTATGTGGACAATCTCGCGGCAATCGTGCTTCGCATCGAATCGATCTTTTCGATGAACGGCTGGGCGCTTTCTGAACTGCATTGGCTGATCACGCCGACGCACCGGCTGAGCGACCCCGATGACGCCGAGCTTGTGTCCTACCGCGATGCGGCCAAGGCATGGGCCGCGACCCGGGCGCGGACATCGGTCGTGGATTTGGCCGCGATGATGACCGCGGCCGAGGCAATCGCTTCAGGATGGTACGACGCCGGCGGCGCAATCCACCTCACGCAGGCGGGCTACCGCGCGCTTGCGGTGCGCGAACTCGCCGGCGGACTCTAGAGAATCAGCCTGCAGCGACCGGGTGCGAAGCTGCAGGCTGTCTCCTTGCTTCAAGCGAACTCAACCATCGGCGCTTTGCGCCTCGGCGCGCCGGCGGCCTCCGCCATGTCCCAGGCCCGCGTTCGGCCAGCGGTCCTTGATCCGCACTGCCGGGTTGCCGGCGTAAATACCATTCTCGAGCAGATCACCGAATGCGACGGCACCGGCGCCTAGCACGCTGTTGTCTCCCACCGTGACGCCGGGACCGACGATCGCCTTGGAACAGATCCAGGCATTGCGGCCGATCGTGATCGGCTTCGTGACCAGCGGGAAATCGGGATGTGAATAATCATGCGTGCCAGCGCAGAGATGGGCGCCTTGAGAGACAAGTGCCTGACGCATCAGCGTCACCGTTGCGGTGTTGTAGATCTCCGCACGGCCGCCGATGATGGACCGCTCCATCATCACCAGGTTGGACGGGAGCCAGATCCTGGCGCTTCCATGAACATTCGCGCCCTTTTCCATCCGTGCACCGAATGCTCTGAGAACCAGACGGCGCCAGCCGCCAAACTGCCTCGGTGTCCAGGCACAGGCGAGAAGCCACACGATGTTCCAGCACAACCGCAGCAATCGATGTCGCAGAGGGTATGTCGGCCCTCCGTCAAACAGTGTTTTGGTAGAGCAAGATGCCTGCACTGGATCAGCCCCTTCCCACTGCTCGATGGAGTACGTTCAGGAGGCTCTGGGCCGCAGCATCGATCTGGAAATGCTCCTCGTAACAACGCCGCGCAGCCACCCGCATCCCCTGCTTCTGGTCCCCTTGAAGCTGAAGCCAACGGTCAAGCAGGCGCGAGACACCGTCGACGGTGTCAACCTCGACCAGCCCGCCGCCACTTGCCTTTACCTGCGGCCAGATGTTCACCTTGTCAGTGATCAGCACCGGCACGGCGCAGGCCAGTGCCTCGGCAACCGCGATGCCGAAATTCTCCTGGTGGGATGGCAGGATGAAAGCATCCGCGCCGCGGAACGCGCCCCACTTCGCATCACCTTGCAACATGCCAGTCCAATGCAGGCGGGAGCCGACGCCCAGACGATCCGCCTGCGCCTGCAGGCGCGGCCCGAGACCGGACTGGTCCGGTCCCGCAAGAACAAGCTGAAGGTCCGGCGCATGGCCGGCGATTCGCGCGAAAGCCTCGGTCAGGAGGTCGCAGCCCTTCTTCTCGTGAATGCGGGACAGGAAAAGCAGGTAAGGCCGGCTCTTCAAACGAGGCACGGCGGCTTGGAATGCGGCGCGCTGGGCATGCGACGGCGGAGGCGGTTCGGCGATGCCGTACCGCACGACCTCTTCGCAGTAGCGATAACCGCGGAAGGCGCCACTGGCCAGACGCCGCTCCTCCTCGGTGGTAAAGAGGACGGCGCGGGCATCCCGAAGCGCCCGCCCCTGCGCCAGCGTCCACACCACCTGTTTTGCCAGGTGCTTGGCTGGATAGGCATGGCCGAACCACGGATCCATCATGCCGTGGACGATCTGCACATATGGCAGGCCCGCCTGCCGCAGCGCCAGCCACCCGCCCAACGATGCCCAGTTCCAGAGGCCGTGGATCACTGCCACGTCGAAGCGACGGGCGTCTCGGCGGATCCGATCGGTGAGTTGAAACGGAAATCCCCTGCGGCCGTGGCCACCGCAGGCGTGGACAGGCAGGCCGACCTCTCCCAGGAACCTCGCCGACGGATCGTCGAGGCTGACGATTTCGCTGCGGTGACCCCAGTCACCCATCTTCTCTGCGCTGAGCCTCAGGCCCTCGATCGGGCCGCCGCTTCTCGGGTCAACCGTCGCGATGATGTTCAGCACGTTCATGCCGCCCCCACCAAAGAGGTTACAGCCGCGGCGAAAGCTGCGCTGTCTCCGCGCGCGCTGTCCGCCAAGCTGCGTTCAGCGAAGGTCGACCAGAGGGCTTCGTCTTCCGCCAAGAGCTTCATGAAAAAAGCCGTACCCTCAGGATTGTCCGGCTCGACAACAAAGCCGTTGTAGCCGCTGCGCACCAGTTCATCGCGCGCGCCACATCGATCCGACACGATGACCGGCACGCCCATCGCCTGCGCTTCGATGACGACATTGCCGAACTGTTCCTCGGTGCTGAGCAGGAGCACGGCGACCGTGGAGCCGAGCCGCTTGGCGATGTCGGGCGACTGGAGAAAGCCTTCGAAGATGACCTCTGTTTGCAGACCCAGAGAATTGACCTTCGCCCGGAGATCCGCCTCCAGCGGACCCGACCCGCAGATGCGAAGCTTTCTCGGGTGCGCGGTCATCCGGCGGTATGCCGCGTAAGCCTCCACCGTGACGAAAAGGTTCTTCTTCTCGATCAACCTGGCGATGACGGTGAAATGCCGATCGGCAAAAGGCGTGCCCGACGGTGCGGGATCGCGGCCAGCCTGCTTCCGCACTCTTGCCAGCGAGAGGGTGTTGTAGTCCGGTTCGACACGTTCGATACCGAGCCACCGGAGATAATCCTGCGAGCGCGTCCCGGCGGCGATCGAACAATGTACGGCAGCATGAACAGGCGCTTTCCAAGCTCACGGCCGATATGGCGTCGACTGTCGTCGAACTTGGAGCAGGCCATCGTATAGACCTTCATGCCATTAAGCCGCATGAGGACCACCGCGAGAAAAATTGCGGGCATCTCATAGTGGCTGAGAAAGACGTGGGTAACGTGTTCTCGCTGACAGGTCCTCCAGATCCTCCACGCCGTCACCCAGGTGGAGCGGCGCGCGGGCTTCTCCGGGTATAATGTCATTTTCCTGAATGATGCGGCTGGCGCATCCCAGCCGTAGGTCGGGCTGGTGCCAAAGAGTTCGACGCCGATCATTTTTGCGCCCGTCCCCGCCACGGCTTCGCATCGATCCACATGCATCGGCCCAAAATTGTCCCAGACGAAAGCGATGACGGGCCGGTGCGTGTTCTGCATCTATCGCCCCGGCGCTGGAACGATGGTTGAAAACGGCATCCTCTTTTGTGGCGTGGCGTGAAAGGCGTAGAGGGCGGCGCTCAAGCACGCCGCCTCCGCCACGGCGAGCGCTACACCGGCACCTGACAGGCCTGCCGCCGCCGCACCCAGGTAGATCAGCAGAGCATTCAATGGTGTGAGCGCGAGAAGAACGACCGCAAAACCGCTGTGCGAGTTTGTCGCCATCAGCAGGTTGGCGGCAACGCTCCAGCCGCCATGGGCCACCATTCCCAGGGCTATCACAACCATGAAACCCTCGCCTGGCTCGATGTTGCCGGCGGTCCACCAGGTGATCATGTCACTACCGAAGAGGGCGAGAACGACGGCAGAGGGTAACAGGATCAACGCAACCAAAAGCCGTTGAGGTGAACCAGGTGTTGGCGCCGCTCACGCGAACCAAGGGCAGTCGCGGAGGCAAGCGACGGCATGGTCGCGCGGCTGACGACGCCGATACATTGGATCGGAATGCGGCTCACCGTGCGCACCGTGGCGAAGACAGCAGCGGCGGCCGGCGAAAGCACCGCGCCGATGATCAGCACGGATGTTTGCAGCATGATCGACAGGCTGGCGGAAATTGCCATGCCACTAAGCGCCGGCTTCACGAGCCGGCGAAGTTCCGCCAAGGAAACCGCGCTGAGGCTCAATGCCAGCCACGGCACGCGGTGCTTCAACAGGGCATGGACCACCAAGATGTTGACCAACCGACCGGCGATCATCACCAGGCAAACGTCCCCATAGTCCCCGCCCGCACAAACCACCAGCAGCGTCACCATCAGTTCGGCAAAGGTCAGAATGTCATAGGTCAGGGTGCCGGCGGCATACGCTCCATTGGCGCGCAGCGCTGCGAGACTGACGCGGGAAATCAAGGCAAGGCCGCAGTAGAGGAGCAGCAGGTGCAAGGCGCCAACATTGCCTGCCAGCCAAGTTGCACCTGTGACCGCCCAAAGCGCCAGACCTCCAATGAGGTTGATCGCAACCGCAACGGTAGCTACGAGGGTGGCTAGCGCGTTGAACAACCGGCGGACGCCATCCTTCTCGCCGCGCGCTGCCCGTGCTGTCATCTCGCTGGTACTGGCGGCCAGGAAGCCCAGGTCGGTGAGAGCGAGATAGGCAGGGATGGTCGTCAACATCAGCCAGGTGCCGTAGCCGGTCGCACCCCATGCCCCGACCATCACCGGTATGCTGACGATCTGGCCCATGGCAACAAGAACAAGGCCGAGGGCATTGGCAGCAGAGGCACGGGAGATTTCGCCGGTTAGGCTCATGCGCGGAGGACCTCCGCGAGTGCCTTCATGGCGGTCGTCTTCGAGAGTGACTGCGCCAAACCTGCCTGCGATCCGGAAAAGTCTGCCTGTTTCCTGGAGGCGGCAATAATCGCCTCGGCAAGTTGCGCCGGATCATCAGGAGGTACGATGTAAGCGGAACCCGTCAGGAGGTCGGCGAGCTCGGTTCCCGCGTCCGCTGTGACCAAGATCGGTCTGCCGCTCGCCACCATCGCATTCAGCTTCGAAGGCAGGCCCATGTCCGCCACGACTTTCTCCTGCGGCAAGATATGGAGATCCGGCATGTTCATGAGTTCGTTCAGCCGCGACCGAGGTTGAAACGGCATGAATCGAACATTCGGCAGCTCTCCCGCTCGGGCCTCGAGCTCCTTCCGCAACGGCCCCTCGCCCACGAGGACAAAGTGGATGTGAGCGTCATCACGAAGCCGTGCGGCGGCGTCAATGAGACCATGCAGTCCCTGCTTTGCGCCGAGCGTCCCGGCATAGAGAACAACGAAGTCACCGGTATCGAAGCCCAACTGGCTCCTGTAGGTGCTCGTCCGTTCGAGCGGATAAATCTCTTCAAGATCAACCCAGTTGCGGACGAGCGAAAGCTTGGCGGGTGCCACGCCCCGCGCGAGCAGTCTCGTCCTCATGTGTTCGGAAATGATGACGAGCCGATCGACGCCTGCCATCGTCATCTTCTCGAATGTCTCGGCGAGGCGCCTCACCCAGTGCCGCTCCCTCAGGTGCCCAACAGCGAAGGCTGCATCCACTTCGAGATCCTGGACATGCAGGATGACCTTGGCGCCGACCAGCCTGGCAGCGACGATCGCCACGGGAGCGGCGAGTAGCGTCGGCTCGATGCAGAACACGATCTGCGGCCGCCGGCGGAGGATCTGCCAGACCACGATAGGCGCCGAGGTGACTGCGAAGGAAAGCGGCGCGAGAAGCCGCCAGATGCCCTGCATCCGGTCCCTGAGGATGAGCGGTGTGCGGAAGACGCTAATGCCATTGTCTTCTGCCCGGGAGTAGCTATTGCGATAGCCCTTGGAGACCTGCCAGGCCGGATAATGCGGCGGTGTCGTGACGACGGTGACATTCCAACCGTCGTCGGAGAGATGCCGCGCAATCTCCCCCGTGTACTTACCAACGCCGACAAGTTCCGGCGTGTAGTTCATGCCGTAGACGACAATGCTCCTGGCAGGTGCCGTGGCTGCTGCCGTCGCCCCGCCGTTTGTAGCGACCGCTGCATTGCCATCAAGACTGTCAGCGGTCGTCAGTGTCATGCAGCATCTCCCTGGCTACGCTCAAGATATTCGCCCTTGAGGAAGGCGGCGTAAGCATCTGCCACACCCTCTTCCAATCCGATCTTCGGTGACCACCCCATTGCGCGCAGCTTGTCGGCGCTCATCAGCTTGCGCGGCGTGCCGTCTGGTTTGGAGAGGTCATGGACGATCTCACCCTCGTATCCGACGACCTTGCAGACTAGCTTCGTGAGATCGAGGATGGTGATGTCTTTGCCGGAGCCGACATTGACGTGGGTGTCGTCGGAATAAGTCTTAATCAGATGTAGGCAGGCATCGGCACAGTCATCGACATGCAAGAATTCACGCCGCGGCGTGCCGGTGCCCCAGACGGTTATGGAGGTAGCACCACCGACCTTTGCCTCATGCGCCTTGCGGATCAGCGCCGGCATGACATGGCTGGACTTCAGGTCGAAGTTGTCGCCCGGGCCATAAAGGTTGGTCGGCATGGCGGAGATGAAGTCACGGCCGTGCTGGCGTCGGTAGGCCTGGCAGAGCTTGATGCCGGCGATCTTGGCGATCGCATACCACTCATTGGTCGGCTCAAGCTCACCCGTCAGAAGCGACTCTTCGCGGATCGGCTGCTCGGCAAACTTCGGATAGATGCAGGACGAGCCAAGGAACAGCAGCTTCTCCACACCGACCCTGTGGGCAGCATGGATGATGTTGGCTTCCAGGATGAGGTTGTCATAAAGGAAGTCGGCCGGATAGGTATCGTTGGCAAGGATGCCGCCGACCTTGGCCGCTGCGAGGAAGACGGCGTCCGGACGGTTCTTCTCCATCCAGGCCTCGACATCGGCCTGGCGGGTCAGGTCCAGTTCCGAGCGGGTGGCAGTGAGGATCTCACAGCCTTCGGATGCCAAGCGCCTAACAATGGCCGAACCCACCATGCCGCGATGGCCGGCGACATAAACTCTTTTGCCCTTGAGGTCATAAGCCATGCTCAACCCTCCAGGCTGACGGGCAGGTTGAGCCCGTGTTCTTTCAGGAGCGCATGGCGGCGCGCGGCCTTGTGGTCTTCGGCGACCATCTCGGCGCACATCTCGCGGGCGGTGATCTCCGGCTCCCAGCCGAGCTTCTGCTTGGCCTTGGCGGAAGAACCGAGCAGCGTGTCGACTTCCGCCGGGCGGAAATAGCGCGGGTCGATCCGCATCACCACGTCGCCTACCCTCAGCGCCGGCGCCTTGTGGCCGTCAATCGCCGCAACGGTTGCAATCTCGTCGACGCCCTCGCCTGAAAACTCCAACGTCAGCCCAAGTTCGCTCGCCGTCCACTGGATGAATTCACGCACCGAATATTGCAGGCCGGTGGCGATGACGAAGTCTTCCGGCTCGTCCTGCTGCAGCATCATCCACTGCATGCGGACATAATCCTTAGCATGACCCCAGTCGCGCAGGCTGTCGATATTGCCCATGAAAAGGCAGGATTCGAGCCCCATGGCGATGTTAGAAAGGCCACGGGTGATCTTGCGGGTGACGAAGGTCTCGCCGCGGCGCGGTGACTCGTGGTTGAAGAGGATCCCGTTGCAGGCATACATGCCATAGGCTTCGCGGTAGTTCACCGTGATCCAGTAGGCGTAAAGCTTGGCAACCGCGTAGGGCGAACGCGGATAGAACGGCGTCGTTTCCCGCTGCGGTGTTTCCTGCACCAGGCCATAAAGCTCGGACGTCGACGCCTGGTAGAAACGGGTCTTCTTCTCAAGCCCCAGGAACCGGATCGCCTCGAGGAGACGCAGCGTGCCGATCGCATCCACATCGGCGGTATATTCCGGAGCCTCGAAGCTCACCGCCACGTGCGACTGAGCGCCGAGGTTATAAACTTCATCGGGCTCGATATCGCGGATGAGCCGGGTCAGATTGGAAGTGTCCGAGAGGTCGCCATAATGCAGCTTGAACTGCGCGTCCTTCATATGCGGATCTTCGTAGATATGATCCACACGCGCCGTGTTAAACAACGAGGCACGGCGCTTGATGCCATGCACCTCATAGCCCTTGGCCAGCAGAAACTCCGCAAGATACGAGCCGTCCTGGCCGGTTACCCCGGTAATCAGTGCTCTTTTTTTCATGGTGTTACTCATTCTTGTGCCTGACGCAGGTCCACGACCGTCATATCCGGATCCTCGTGATGATATGCGTTGTGCGGGGACGCGTAGTATTGGGACGATCCATATTCGCGATAGAGCTTCATCTTGCGGCTGTCCACTTTGTTGAGGATGATGCCGAGGCACAGCTCCTTCAGTTGCGGTTCCGCAGCGAGTATCTCGGCGACAAGCTTGGGCGGCGTCTTTCCCCATTCCACCACGAGCACGAAGGCATCGAGATGCGGCATGACCGCTCTCGCATCGATGATCGGGGCGACGGGCGGCAGATCCAGAAGGACATAGTCGTGTGCCTCGGCAGCCTGAGCCAACAGGCGAGCCATGTGACCCGAGGCGAGAAGCTCGGACGAGCGCGGGATGCGACGCTTCATCACCGTCGGCAGAAAGAGCGCACCGCTCTCGGGATCCTTCAAGGCCCGCGAAGAGGGCGGGTCGCCCGACAGCAGGACCTCAAGCAAACCTTCTTGCGCGTGCTGGGCAATCGTCCTTGTAGCGCCGGGATTGCGCAGGTCCGCATCGATCAGGATCGTGCTGGCGCCTTGCGCGAGCAGTTTTGCAAGGTTGATCGCGACCGTGGATTTCCCCTCACCCGCGACCACCGAGATGATGCCAATCACCTTGCCGCGCTTCGGGATCTCGAGTTCGGCAGCCAACCGGACGTTGCGCAGCGTCTCGGCGAAGGGTGACAGCGGGAACTCCGTTGCGAAATCGGCAATCGGATCCTTGCTACGGATCTCGTGCTTCCCGGACGGTGGCTTGGGCAAACTGTCGACAAGCGGCGCGACGTGGGAGAGATAACCGAGGAACCTTAGGCCAAGGACCTGCCTCACCTGCTCGCCGGCGCGGAAACCACGATCGGAGGCTTCGCGAAAAGCAGCGGCACCGGCACCGGCCGCACATCCGAGCACGACGGAGACCGCGAGCACGAGCGGGATCCTTGGCTCGCTCGGCGTCACTGGCGGCATGGCGCGGGCGATCACACGTGCTTCGGTGACCGGGAACGACTGCTGCTGGACCGCCTCGTGATAACGCTGCAGAAATGTCTGATAAAGGTTGCGATATGTGGCAGCGGTCAATTCCAGTTCGCGCAACTGCACCTGCGTTTCGCTGGCGGTCAGGCTGACGGCTGTCGCCTTTACCAGGCCCTCACCGATCTGCCGTTCGCGGGACGTCGCGACCGCCAGATCATTCTGATAGCTTTGTGCGATGCGCTTCAGCTCATCGAACATCAACCGCTTGTATTCGGCCATTTCCTCCTTCAGCCGCTCAGCTTGCGCGTGAGCTTCACCGGAGCGTCGGACGATCTCGGAATGGCGCCTCGATGCCTCGAGAAATTTCTGGCGCAGCGTGTTGATGACCGGGCTCTCCAAGGCGTCGCCCACAACGCCCTCCTCCGCCCCGCTCTCCACCACCGCCTGGATCGCTTCGACGCGTGCCTGGGCCTTTTCCGTTTCCGTGCGGGCAGCGTTGAGCGACAGGCTGATATCGACGAGCTTCTGGTCGGACAGCAGCGTGTCGTTCGCCACCAGCAGCCCATTGGCTGCCCGGAACCGCTGCACGGCCGCATCGGCCTGCAGCGACTGATGGCGCAGGTCCTCGATGCGTAGCTGCAGCCAGTCACCGGCGCGGCGTGTCGCGCTGGTCTTGGACTCGAGCTTGTCAGCCAGATAATAGTCGGCAACGGCCGTGGCGACGGAAGCGGCAAGCTCGGCAGAATTCGCCGTGAACGAGATCTCGATCACATAGGAGCGCCCGATGCGGGCAATTTCCATATCGCGGCTTATCACCTCCAGCGCCTGCCGCCGCATCGCATCCGGACCAGAGGGTGGCCGCGCAGGACGAAAGAAGGTGAGAAGGCTCCGGGGCACGCGCAGGAACGGGTTCGGCGCGCCACGCATGAACTCCGAATTGTCCTGGAGCTTCAAGCCATCGATGACCGCGAAGGCGATCGCTTCTGATTTCAGAAGCTCGACCTGTCCAAGGAAAGACGCTTCATCATCCAGAACACCTGCAACCGAGGACAACTGCTCGACGACCTGGCTGTTGACGCCGTCGATGAGCACGCTGGTCCTGGCGGTAAATCGCGGCACCGCGGTGAAGCAATAAAAGCTGCCGAGCGCCAAGAAGAAAATAAGACAGAGGCCGAAGACCGGCCACTGACGGCGAGCGACAGAAATCAGGTTGGCAAGGTGAAACGGCGGAGCCTGCGGCTCCGAGTGGGCATTGACCTGAAGCGAACGCAATACATGCCTCTGGTTCATCACTCGGTCCGCTGTGCAAAGACTGAGCCCAAATTAACTGTGTATTAATCATGGCGCACTTTTAGGTTGCTTGCAATCCTTTACAACCAGACAACCCCTGCAAGTAGAAGAATGGGCATTGGACGTTGCGCCAAAGCGTTATTGCTGGCGAAATTTGCTGCCTTGAAAGCTGTGCTCCCAATCGGGCGCTTGCTATTCCTTTGGTTTGCGGCCATTCCCAACGCTGCGACAGGTGAGACTGAAAGAACTTATGGGCAGGTTTACTGATTGGCTGCTGCGCCGAGGTTCGGCGCCGGTGACAAAGACGACGCGCCGACGGATCGATCTCGGGCCGGACGAGCCACTTTATCCGATCTATGCCATTGGCGACGTGCACGGCAGCCTCGACCAGTTGATCGCGGCGGAAGAACGTATTGCGCGGGACATCCAGAAGACCGGTCAGCCCGGCCCGGTCGTGCTTCTCGGGGATTATGTCGACCGGGGACCGAACTCAGGCCAGGTGCTCGACCACCTGATCCGACCGAGCGAACTCAAGCTGCGGCGCGTGCCGATCTGCGGCAACCATGACGACCTGTTCGCGCGGTTCCTCGATCAGCCGGAGGCCTATTGGGACTGGCTCGGCATCGGCGGTGATCGGACGCTCACCTCCTATGGTATTGACCTCACCTTCCTTGGAAACAACAAGAAGACCCGGCTGGAGCGACTGTCTTACTCTCTTGCTGATGCGGTGCCACCGGCCCACAAGGAATTCCTGGCGCAACTGCCAACCTCGTTGCGGATCGGGCGTTTTGTCTTCGTACACGCGGGGATCAAGCCTGGTGTACCGCTCGATCAACAGGATGACAAGGACCTGATGTGGATCCGCGATCCGTTCCTGGCGGAGGGTCCGAAGATGCCGTTCCTGGTGATCCATGGCCATACGCCGCAGCCGGAACCCTACAGGGGTCCCGGTCGGATCGGTATCGACACGGGGGCTTATTATTCGGGCAAGCTGACAGTGCTCAAACTCCAGGGCGAGCAACTCAGCATCATCTGACGGATCAGGCGCGCCGCCTGTACCACCAGAACAAGACGGGCTTGATGACGCCGCCGAAGAGACCAAGCGCGGCAAGCGAAAAACCGAAATAGAGCTTGCCGCTGCGGCGTTCGATGGCGCGGACGATTTTTCGCGCGACCGCGTCGGCAGTCCATGCACCAGCCTTGCCCATCAGCCGTTGCGCCTCGATCGGCCGCTTCGGAAGCTCGCGTTCAAGCTGCGGCGTTTGTGTATCGGGCGGAAAGCAGATGCCGACGGTGATGCCGTGGGCTTGCCCCTCTTGCGCCAGTGCTTCGGCAAATCCGGTGAGTGCAGCTTTCGAAGCGCAGTAGGCGGAATAACCGTGAATGCCTATGAGGCCCGCGCCAGAGGAGACGATCATGATGCGCCCCTGCCCGCGATGCGTCATACCGGTGTAGACCGAACGCACGGCGTTGACAGTGCCAAGCAGGTTGATGCGTATCTGCTCGTTGAAGCGGTCGCTGGAGAGGTCTTCGAAGACCGCCGGTTCGACGATCCCGGCGCAGGCAATGAGGACGTCGCAAGGGCCAAGCCGGCTCTCGGCGTGCTGCACAGCGTCGCGGATTGCCGCTTCATCGCCGACATCCGCCAAGGCCATCTGGATGTCGTCGGGAGCGCTTTTGGCAGTCACCAATAGACCATCACGCGCCACCTGAAGCTTTAGCCTGTCCCGCGCAATCAAGGTCACGCGCGCACCGCGACTTGCGTAAAGCCGCGATACTTCAAGCCCTATGCCGCTTGAACCTCCGGTGACGATGACATGCATGATCCACCTGCCGGTCAGCGCTGTTGGTCAGGATTTGCCCGCGGCCTGGAGAAGTGGAGCAAGCTGCATCACCTTGTCCATGTCGAGCGAAGCCAGTCCGAAATTGCGCTCCTGCAGGTCCTTCAGCCTTTCGGCAGTGACTGCGACCGAACGACGGATCTGTTCCTCGGTATGATCGCAAGTGATGAAGAACCGCAGCCGCGCCATGCCCTCCGGCACGGCCGGGTGGATGATCGGCAATACGTTGATGCCCTGCTCCAGCAGTTCATTGGAAAGCTGTACGGCGCGAAGAGAGTCTCCAACGATGACCGGCACGACTGAGAAGCCGAGGCTCAAGCCCGTATCCAGTCCCGCCGCGCGGGCGCATTCGAGGAAGAGCGCGCCGTTGCGGTGCAGCTTATCGGTGCGCTCCGGCTCGGAACGCAAGATCTGCAGCGAGCAGCGAGCCGCTGCGGCCAGAACCGGAGCCAGGCCAACGCTATAAACGAAGCCGCCCGCTTCCGCCTTAAGGATGTCGATCAAGGCCTGCGAGCCCGCGATGTAGCCGCCGCAGCTCGACGTGGTCTTGGAGAGCGTGCCCATCCAGATATCGACTTCTTTCGGGTCGATGCCGTAGTGCTCGAAGGTCCCGCGCCCGGTCGCGCCGAGGACACCAAGCGCATGCGCCTCATCCACCATCAGCCAGAAGCCGTAGCGGTTGCGCAGTTCGAGCAGCGCCGGCAGGTTGGCGATGTCGCCATCCATCGAGTAAACGCCTTCAACGATGACCATGATGCGCCGGAACTCGGTCGAGAGTGTCCGCAGCACCGATTCAAGGTTCTCGACGTCGTTGTGGCGGAAAAGCCGGCGTGTCGCGCCGGATTGCTTGATGCCGGCCAGCGCGCTGTTGTGGATGAACTCGTCGTGGATCACGAGATCCTGCGGCCCCATCAGACAACTGATGGAAGCGACGTTGGTGAGGTAACCGCTGACGAAGGTGACGGCCGCATCAACGCCGTAGACGGAGGCAAGCTCCATCTCGAGTTCGGTATGCACCGGACGCTCGCCAGCAACCAGGCGGCTGGCGGAGGCGGAAATGCCAAACCTGTCAACGGTGGCCTTGGCCGCTTCCAGCGTGCGCGGATCCGTGTTGGTTGCAAGGTAGTCATAAGAGGCGAAGTTGATGAGTTCGTGGCCGGCGACGACGGTAGTCGCCCCTGCCGCCCTGTCATGCGAGCGGTAGAAGGGGTTCGCCACGCCGATCATTTCGCCCGCCGCGCGCTGTACGTTTACCCGCTGGTATTCCGGCAGTTCCTCGAAGGACTGGACCTGCCGTGCCGGTGCCTGCGGCAGGCGGCTCAACCTTGCGGCGCGATTGCGCCCCGAAGCCTCGCTTGTCTGGCGCAGCTTGTCCAGCAGGCCACGCTTGCCGTCAGGGCCGAGCCCTGCGGCCTCGTTGTCCCCATTTTCACTCATCACTGTGCCGCTGCTTTCTGCTGTTGCGACGTCGAGTGGCTCTTGACCAGCCGGTCGACGACGGCGTTCTGGCCCTGAGGTGCCTCATCGCCATCCGCATTCTGTCGGGACACGCGCTCGCGCAGACGTGCAACGACATCACCCACGGTCGTGTCGTCGCCGACACCGCTCAACGGAATGTCGAAACCGGTCTTCTGCTGGAAGCCCATGCCAAGTTCCATCGCCATCAAGCTGTCGAGGCCGATCTCCTTCAGCACCTTTTCCGGCGTGATGGTATCCTCGGTGACGCGAAGGATGGTAGCGATTTCGCCCGCAACCAGCTTGTGCAGGATCTGCTGCGCTTCTTCGGCAGACTTGCCGCGGATCAACTCTTCGAGGTCGATCGTGTCGCCATCCGAGGACGTCGCATTGTTACCCGCCGAACGAACGATGGTTTCGAAGAAGGCCGTCTTGGCGATTGGCAGCATCTGGACCGCGCCCCAGTCGATCTCGGCGATCATCAAGGCGGCCGCGTCGACATTGCCCGTATCGGCCAGCATGTAGCGTTCGACCTGTTCCAGCGCTTCGCGCGCCTTCATCGCGGTCTTGCCGATGCGCTTCGACAGGATCTCGTTCACCTCGGCGTTGCGCGCCAGGAAACCGGTATCGGCAATGGCGCCGAAGCCGACAGCCAGCGCCGGAAGACCAGCGGCACGCCGGGTGCGGGCCAGACCTTCAAGGTAGCCGTTAGCCATGACGTAGTTCGCCTGCCCCGGGTTGCCGAGCATGGTGGTGGCAGACGAGAAGAGCAGGAACAACTCCAGGTCATCCTTGGCCGTGAGCCGGTGCAGGATCTCCGCGCCCTTCACCTTCACGTCCACGACGGGCTTGTTGCGCTCCGGCGTGAGGTTCGAGATCAACGCGTCATCCAGCACCATGGCGGCGTGGATGATGCCCTTGACCGGGCCTTCCGTGCGCAGCAGTTCCAGCAGGACCGAAACCGCCGACTCGTCGGTGATGTCGCAGGCATGCACTGTCGCATGCACGCCCTTGCGGTGCCAGACCGAGATCGCCGCCAGGGTTTCCTCGTCAGCCATGCCACGCCGCGAACAGAGCGCGATGCGCTTGACGCCGCGGGTCACCAGCCACTCGGCCGCAGCCAGGCCGAAGCCACCGATACCACCGGCAACCAGGAAGGTGCCATCCGAGGAGAAGCGAAGCGCCTCATTTGCCGGAACCAGGACCTTGTCCTTGCGGGCAACCGGCGGACGCACGACGATCTTGCCGATATGGCCGGCATTCTGCATGAGACGGAAGGCGCTGCCGATCTCATCATGGCTGAAGGCGCGGTACGGAAGCGGCGTGAGCTTGCCCTCGCTGAAGAGCCGGCCGATTTCGCCGAAGATCTTGCGCGTTACACCGGCGACGTTCACCAGCAACTGGTCGGCATCGATCCCGAAATAGCTGATGTTGCGGCGGAACGGGCGCAGGCCGATCTTGCGGTCGGAATAGTAGTCGCGCTTGCCAAGCTCAAGGAAGCGACCGAACGGCTTCACCAGTTCGATGCTGCGTTCCATGGCTTCCGAGAACAGCGAGTTGAGGACGAGATCGACGCCCTCGCCGTTCGTCACTTCGCGAACGCGGGAAACGAAGTCCAGCGAACGTGAGTCGAAGATGTGGTCCGCACCCAGCGCTTCCAGGAAGCGGCGTTTCTCTGTCGTGCCGGCCGTTGCGATGACTGTTGCACCACGCAGCTTGGCGATCTGCAGGGCAGCAAGCCCCACGCCACCGGCTGCGCCGTGAATCAGGATCGTCTCGCCCTTTTCGATATGGCCGAGATGAACCATCGCATAATAGGCGGTGAGGAAGGCAACCGGCACCGTTGCGGCCGCAGCCGATGACAGGCGGTCCGGGAACTTCGTCACGCCATCACGGCGGACGCGCACATGCGTCGAGAATGCAGCCGGGGCGATACCCATCACCCGGTCGCCCGGCTGGAGATCGTCGACATCCGAACCAACCTCGAGCACGCGGCCCGCAAGTTCCATGCCGATGGTGGCGCCGGCGAAACCGTCTTCAAGCGCTTCTTCGGGCAGCAGGCCCATGGCCCACATGACATCGCGGAAGTTCAGGCCGGTCGCTTCAACCGCGATAATCACCTCATCCTTGTCGGGCGACGGAAGATCACAGGCTTCCCATGAGATGCTTTCGACACGGCCGCTCGACAACTGGCGGATGGTCGCGGCTTCGAAGCTCGACGTCGTCGCCTCGGTGGACGGGAACGGCCCGGTGGCTGCACGAAGTTCGCGCAGGTTGCCCGCCGTCATCTGCCATTCGCGGTTCGACGTCGAAACTGCCAGCAGTTCCTGGACAGCATCCCATGTTCCCGCGTCGCCGGATTCGGCATCCAGCAAATGCACATCAAGGGCTTCGTATTCGTTCTGGACAACACGCGCGAATGCCCAGAGGCCAGCATTCGCACCATCGGTGTCTTCACCTGCCAGCGGCGATCCGCCCGGTGCCACAACAAGAAGCCGTGGCTTCGAACCGGTTTCTGTTCCGCGCGACACCGTTTCGGCCAAGGCACCCAACCGGCGCAAGCGCGCCTGAGCCAGAACCGACGCATCCTGCGATGCGACGCGGTCCGCCAGATAGACGATACGCAAAGGCTGGCCGTGGAACTGAGACAGAGCCTCGTCGAACTGTTCCTGCGTTGCATCGGCATCAATGACACTGACATCACAGCCGTCGAAGGCGACGGAGACGTCTGCAAGCTCCGAGAGGATCAGAACGCGGCTACCATCGGCCAAGGCCGCGGCGGCCTTCGTCGGACGGGCCTCCGATGCCGCTGCGGCAAGCACCAGCGCGCCTTCCGGATAACCTTGTTCGCGCGCGTGCGGCTTGGCAAAGCCAAGCGATGCGATGACATCGGCGAGTTGCCGGTCGGAACCCAGCCGGCCAACGGGGAAGTCCGGCGAGTTGCTGTTTTCGAACCACCCTTCGGACTGGCCGAAGACAAAATCGTTGAATGCAGAGGGCGCACGATCTGCGAAAACAACAGCACCACCATTGGCGGCCGCGTTGCGTATAGCGGCGCGGATCTCCTCATGGGACGACAGCAGTTGCTGGCTCTGGGGACCTGCCGCCACGACGATATCGGCAACCGGCTGGCTGTAGAGCTTGTCGCATTCCGGCAGCAGGACATGCACGTCCTGTTCGAAAGCAAGCTCGAAGGTGCGGCGGACGTTTTCGCGCGGCTCAGCAATGATGAGTGTTGCACCATGTGCCGCTGCGGCTTGCGCCAGCCGACGGCTCAACGCGAGCGACATGACGCCCGTTTCGAGGATGTAGCGGACGCCACCCTTGCGGCTGGCCAACAGCTTCTCGACGCCCTCGACAACGGCCGTGAAGGCTCGCTCCGCCAGCGGCGAATGGACAAGCACGTGGTCGATCGTCGCTTCGCTGGCATTTGCCGTGCGCGCCGGCTTGTCGCCGGCAGTGCTGAGCGGTCCAGCGGCCAGTTGTTCAAGCGCATCGCGGTAGGCATTGTTGACGAGCACGGCTTCGGCAATGCGTCCGGAATCTTCGCGGTAGATCTCCTGGAGCAGTTCGCTGACCGGCGGCAGGGTGAACTCCTGCGGCAGGACCCATTCGCCCTCGTCGGCGGTTGCGATGCCGGCATCTTCCAGGATGAACAGGCAGTTCGTCAGGAAGGCGCGGAACTCCCGTTCCAGCGGCAGGCGGCGGGTGGACACCACGCCGCGGTGGTCTGCAAGCTTCAGCGCGATCTCGTGGCAGGCGCGGTAGATCGCGGCATCAAGCAACAGCGTCGCGTTGTCAGATGCCTTGCCCTTGCCGTTGCGGAAGATTGCCGCCGCATCGACCTTGCCGAATTCGCGAGCAGCACCGACGGAAGCGGGTACGCTCTCGTAGTGAAAGGCGACTGATGCCAGCGTGTGATGGCGACGCAACGACGTGCGGCGGAAACGGCAGTCGTCCAGGCTCGCAATGCGGTTGCCTTCGGTATCGAACAGTTGGAACCGCGCCTTGATGGAATAGGCGCTGAACCGCTCGATCTCGATCATGGCACGGGCGATCTGGCCGCCGCCGGTCACATGGATCGCACCGAACCGGACCGGGATATAGGGCGATCCGACATCGCCGCCCGACAACTGGCCGAACAGCGCGACAAGACCGTGGAACACCGCGTCGGTCGAGAACGGGTTGAGGTTGTACTGGACGTAAGGGTGTGCGGGAGCCGCTGCCGGCTTCAGATCCACCTCGACGATGGTCTGGCCATAGGCGACCGCCTTGTTGAGGAGGCGGAAGCGAGGGCCGTATTGCAGGCCGAAACGTTCAGCCGTTTCATAGGCTTCGTCGGCAGAAAGAAGCGTTCCCCTTTCGCCCTGCGGCGCGACGATGGCGCTGCCAACCACGGCGCCGGCGGCATGACGGCTACGGGCCACGGCGTGGACCGTCCAGTCATCGCTGCTCAGGCGTTCACGCGAGCGGATCTCGATGTAACCGGTTTCAGGCGACAGCAGGGTCGAGAGTTCGACCATCCGGTCGGGCCGCAGTTCGAGAGGCCGGACGATCTCGAGGTTCGAGATCTCGACTTCCGGAGTTCCGTAATAACGCTGTGCCGCCGAAACCGCGATTTCGATAAACCCGGCGCCAGGCATGATGGCGCGTGAATCGACCACATGCTCCGCAAGGTCCGGAAACAGGTGCGCGTCGATGTGGTTCTTCCAGTGCGCGCTGTTGGGGTCCGTGCGCCAGCCGAGCAGCAGGTAAGGCAGCTTGCTGTTGCGGCCGAAGATATCCACCTCGTCGGTGGTCGACGGCATCTTCAGTTCGGTTTGTTCGAACGGCAGCGCCGGCAGGTCCACATGTGCGTTGCGCTTCGCGTTACCGCGGACGGACTGAACGGGTGCGCCATGGGCGACGGCACGGGCAAAGGCCTGAGCGACCGGATCGCGACCCGGAACGCCGGTCTCGCGCTGCAGCGTTCCAACCACGACGGCGGAGGCAGAAACGGACTTCGCCGTTTCGCCGACATAGCTCGACAGGATCGAGCGTGGCGACACTTCGATGAAGAGGTTGCAGCCCATGGCAAGGGCGGTCTGGCATGCCTGCTTGAACAGCACAGGCTCGCGGACGTTGCGCCACCAGTATTCGGCGTCCAGCCCGCGACCATCCTGCAATTCCCCGCTGACGGTGGAGATGAAGGCGCAGTTGGTCTTTTCAGCCTGGATGGCGGGCAGGTCTGCCAGGAACGCATCCCGCGCGTCGTCGATGATCGGGTGATGGAACGGGTAGTTGATGTCGAGCACATGCGCGACGATCTGCGCCTTGCGTGCTGCATCGCGGAACGCCTGGATCTGGTCGCCCGGACCGGAAAGGGTCACGGAATTCGGGGCATTGATCGCGGCAACGCAGATGCCATCGAGGCCACGCGCACGGGCGAAGTTCAGCGCCGCTTCCTCGTTGAGGACCACGGCCGCCATCTTGCCCTTGCCGGCAAAAACGTCCTGGTAACGCGAGCGCTTCGAGACAATGGCAACCGCTTCGGCCGCCGTCAGTGCCTTGGCAGCATAGGCTGCTGCCAGTTCGCCAACCGAATGACCGAACACGGCTTCCGGCCGGATGCCGCTCGCATGCATGCAATCGGTGAGGGCTGCCTGGACCGCGAACAGCAATGGCTGGGCGATCTTGGTATCCGCCAGCCGGGTAGCGAGATCCGGCGCAACAATGATGTCCGTGAGCTTTTCGCCCAGATGATATTCGAAGAGTGCGCTGAAGGACTGGAAGCACTGGCGGAACTGCGCGTTTTCCCGATACGCGTCCACGCCCATGCCGGCCCATTGCGCACCGTTGCCGGAAAAGACGAAGGCAATCTTGGCCGCAGCAAGCGGTGCTTCGCCGATTTCGCCCGCCGAGGCCTCACCCGCGAGATGGGCTTCAATGGCCTTGCGGACGCCATCGGCATCCTTGGCCGCGACAGCGAACCGGTGCCGCAGCGCTTCGCGGTTGGCCGGAGCGGCCGACACCATGAGTGCCGCCTGCTTCGCATCGGCGTCCGAGAGCCGTTCTTCGTACTGCTCGAGCAGCTTGGACAGAGCCGATGCGGTATGTGCGCTGACCACGAACAGGCCCGGCTCAACCTTCGCCGGCGCATCCACCGCCTTGACAGGATCCGGATCGCTGATGACGACGTGGGCGTTCGTGCCGCCGAAACCGAACGAGTTGACGCCCGCAAGCCGCGGCTCCTTGGCGGGCAGGAGCTTGATCGTCGAGGTATTGACGCGAACATTGAGGCCATCGAAATCGATGTCCTCGTTGACCTTCTCGATATGGAGCGATGCCGGGAGGAAATTGTTCTCCAGCGCGATCATCGCCTTCAAGAGGCCGAACAGGCCGGAGACCGGCTCGGTATGACCGATATTGGTCTTGATCGAGCCGATTGGCACCGGCGCGCGACGCTTCTTGCCGATCACCTCGCCGATCGCCCAGACTTCAGCCGGATCACCGACGCGCGTGCCGGTGCCGTGCCCTTCGATGAAGGCAAGCCGGTTCACGTCGATATTGCGGCCTTCGTAGATCGAGCGCAGGAGGTCAGCCTGGGCTTCACGCGACGGAAGGCTGATGCCGTTTGTGCGACCCGAGGAGTTGACGGCCACGGCGTGCAGGCGACTGCGGCTGCGGTCCCCTTCCCGCTGGGCGCGATCGGTGCGACGCAGAACAAAAACAACGCCACCTTCGGCGCGAACATAACCATGCCCGTTCGTATCATAGGCCCGGCATAGACCTTCCGGCGACAGCATGCGTGCCTGCGCGAAGCCCACGAAGGACAGCGGGTGCACCAGGAGGTTGACGCCACCGACGATCGCCGTGTCGATGTCACCGTTTTCCAGCGCCAGAACGGCCTGATCCAGCGCCACGAGCGACGAGGAGCACGCGGTATCGATCGTCATGCTCGGCCCCTTGAGGCCGAAGATGTGCGAGATTCGGTTGGAAACGATGGAAAGCGTATTGCCCGTCATGAAATACGGGCTACCGGAGGCCGGATCTTCGGACGCGAGATTGCCGCTCTCGAGGCTGGATGCCCCGACGTAAACACCGACATGCTCCTTGGCCAAGGTACTGGCCGGAAGGTTTGCGTCTTCGAGGGCTTGCCAGACGAGGTTCAGGAGCACCCGCTGCTGCGGATCCATCTGCATTGCTTCACGCTGCGAAAGCCCGAAGACCGCAGGATCGAAGGCATAGATATTATCGAGGACGCCCGCCGCGAAAGTGTAGGTCTTGCCGGGGATGCCTTGATTGGGATGCCAGAAGCGAGCCTTTTCCCATCGGTCCGATGGAATGTTCGTGACGGTGCACCGCCCCTCGCTCAAGATGTCCCGCAGTTCGCTTACAGAATTGGCACCTGGCGCTACGCAAGCACGGCCGATGATTTCAATCGTCATGGTCACTCGGTGTTTATCAGACGTAAACGGCCAAAGCCGTCACGTAACTTTAACACATACTTATCTGCGCTTGTCACCCCAAAACGGGTGACAGCTCAGATGCATCGGTAGTGAGAGTGTACCTGAACGAGAATGATGGTCAGGTCAATTACCGATACCGTTGGCGACAGTAATACCTTGTGCAACGACGGAGACCGGTCGTGACACGAGCGCCAGGAACTTGGCAAAGTCGACCGCGTTGTGACGAGCCGCATAAATCACGTCACGGCTCTTGATCGGGAAGGTCTGGCCGACGAGCAGGCTGTCGGGCCGGCTCATGTCGAAGCGGTAGACGAGCGGGTAACGCCCGAACTTGTCTGACTTCATGCCCTTAGCCAGCATCTGGTTAAACCGGGCGTTGCCGATTAAAGCCGCAATGATCTCAGGTTCCTCATAACGGAAGAGGAAGTAGCCCTTCGCATTAACGGCTGCGTCGTCGCCACCGCCACCCAATGCCACGGCCTCAAGCAGGTTGAGGTCATTGGCGCCGAATTCGATGCGCGCATTCTGCTTGACGGCGCCGAGCAGCGTGAAGGTACGCGGATCACGCGTCACGAAGATCTGGTCGCCCGGCTGGACGTAGATGTTCTCCGACGGGTTTTCGATGACAGATTTCAGGAGCGTCGTGCCGCTGCGGCCATTGCGCACTAGAGTCACATATGACTCGTAGGGCTGCGCGACAGGACCACCCGCCTTTGCAATCACGTCGGTGATGTGCTCGCCGGTCAGGTTGAGCGGAACCTGGGCAGAACGCCCGACGGCGCCGGATACTGTCACCATACGCGACGACGTGTTGACGCTGTTGACGATGACGTCCGGCTCGACCGCCTTGTTGCGAAGCGCAGCAAGGATCGTCTGGCGGGCTTCCTCCAGCGTCTTGCCGGAGAAGCGGACGAGGCCAACATAAGGAATGGCTGCCTGACCATCAGGCTGAATCACGACGTCGAGGCTTGTCTGCTTCGAATCCTGCGTCGAGAACAGGCCATCGGAACCGGCCTCGAAGATGGTGATTTTGAGAACATCACCAACGCCGATGACTGCTCGCCCGGCACCACCGCTGCCGAAACCGAATCGGCGCTTGAGGGCCGAACCAAAATATTGGGACACCAGTTGAGCCGACGTGTTGTCCACATCGACGATCTCGAAGACTGCAGCATTCTGGCGGCCAATTTCAGCGCCCGATTTCCCGCCGTCGGTATTGATCGCAGAGGCCAGAGGGCCCTCGCCCGGCACTGCCTGGCAACCTGCCAGGGCGGCGCACACCAAAACTGCAGTCACTCGCATCAAAATTCCATTCTCCAATCGTCTCGGATCGCATCTATTCCGGAGGAGGAACAGCCCGAGGGGAATCCGACCGCACCTGCAAAGCATAAGAGGTGTTCAACAACAAGCCGGATTGCGCCGGCACCTCCCAAATAAAAAACTTGTGCGGTTTTAAAGCCATAGTCCCAGGAACGGTAGCCGATGGCCACGACAATGAACAAGTTGAGTTAAATACCGTCTAAGTCTTATGGTTAATCCCTGCCGGATCACGAGCATCTTCGCCGACCAGTTCCAGCCGGTGAACTCCTGTGTTAAGGCGTCGCCCCAGATATCCCGCCCATCGTGAAATGGACACCATGCCGGAAGAGGACAAGGCAGTATTGACCCCCGCCGACTTGCGTCGCAGGCAGGGTTCAACCATTCGCATTGCTGTCCTCTTCATCATTCTGGTGCTCGTGGGGCTGGCGACCGTGGTGCTGTCCGTTAACGATGCCCGCAACTACCGCCGGCTGACGAAGGCGCTTGGGCTTGACCAGTACAGCGTCTTCTCCACCCCGCCGGCAGATGTGCGGATCGACAAGCAGAAGGCGCTTGAGCCCGCAGAGCGCTATCCGCCCTGGCTCCTGAAGGTGGAGTTGGAGCGCCAGGCCGTGTTTGAACGCGTCGATCCCCTGCCCGCAGAAGAGCGGTGCCAGCGGCTGGGCGCGGCGACCGACGTGGAGCCGGAGTTCACGACACGCGACCAGAGCTGGGAGTGCATCCTGTTCAAGGAGTTCGGCCCGGCCGATCCGCCAGCCTCCTTCTTCATCCAGGCTCGTGGCTTGATGCCGGACCAGATTCGCAGCTTCCGTATCAAGCTCAACCTGACTGATCCCGAGGTGGAGCCGCAGATGCTGCAGGAGACGACATCCGCGCTTGGCGAATTCGGCCTGCCGCTGACGCCCGAGACGCGTGAATATGTTGTGGACATGCTCTCCACGCATCGCGAGTTCTCGTCGCTGCTCGAGAATTACCGGATGAAGTTTGCGCCGGAGATGATGGACCCGAACCGCTACAACCTGCTTCTGCTGCAGCGTCCGCCGACGGCCGAATGTGGCTCGGCACCGGCAACGGAGAGGGCAAGCGAAGTGCTCTACCCGCTCTCGGTCGGCTGCCTGCCGTTGAAGCATCCGGTCAAGCTGCGCTAGACTCGCTCCAGGTTATTAGACACGCTCCAGGTTGATCAGGTCGAGGTCAGCCCCCACTTCGCGCCGTGCCGTTTCCACCAAGCTCTTCTGGTGGGTGAAGAGGATGGTCTGGAAGCAGTTACCCGCCGCAGCAAGCGTCCGGATGCCGGCGGCGGTGCGTTCATCGTCGAAGGTCTGGAAGATGTCATCGAGGATGAGCGGCGCTGGCTCGTTTCGGGAGCAGTAGTCTTCGAGGAAGGCCAAACGCAGCGCCAGGTAAAGCTGATCGCCCGTCCCTTCGCTCAGACCTGCGAGCGGCACCTGCTCTCCCGTCTTGCGCTCCACGGCCAGTTGCAACTCGTCGCGCTCGTCATAAAGCTGGACGAGACGGGCAAAGCGCCCACCGGTCAGGTCGCAGAAGAGCTGGCCGGCGCGCTGCATCACGGGATCGGCCTGGCGTTCGCGATAGGCCTCCATGGAACTTGCCAAGAGGCTGGACGCGAGCTTCAGCACCACCCAGCGACGCGCCAAATCCCTCGCTTCTTCCTCTGCGGCAAGCTTCTGGAAAACGGCGCGTTCGGCGCCGATACCGGTTTCGAGCTCGCGACGACGGCGCTGGATGTCGGCTTCGGCCGCACGCAAAGCCGCAATGCGGTCGACCTGTTGGCTGTCCTTGGCCTCCAGATCCTCGATCTCCAGCGCTGCAGCAACCCGATCGAACTCGGCAAGCGCAGAACGCGCCTCGTCCTCGCTGGTGCCGTCCGCATGTTCGGCAAAACGAGCGCGGCATTGGCGGAGGCTGTCTTCGAGCCGCGCCTTCTGCTGCAGGTCTTCCAGAACACGTGCCAGCTCCTCGACCGGTGCCGATACAATCCGCGCCAGCTCCTCCATCTCCTCGCTGATCGCCTGTTGCTCGGTGCCATGCCGCTCCAATTGGACTTCCGCCTTGGCCAAGGCTGCACCCAGCCCCTGGCGTTTATTCGCATCTGTGTTGGCGGCAGCGGCACGTTCGTTCAGCATGCCGATCGCAACATCGGCGGGCAGCGAGGCCAAATCCGCGGCAACCGAGGCGCAGAGCGACCTCACCTCCTGCTCGAACGTCTCCATGTCCCGGCTCATGCCACGCACGCGACGATCGCGGTTTTCCCGTTCGGAAAGCTGGTCTGGAACACTGCGCCACACGTCAAGCGCAGCAAGCGCCATCTCGACCGTCGCGCCATCTGCAAGGCCTGCGAGCACGGCAGCCTGCGAGAAGTCGAGCCGCCAGCGCTCCACCTGCTTGCGGAGGCTTGTTTCCTGCTCCTCCAGCCGCGCCAGAGCCTCCTCCGCCGCATGACGTTTACCCTGGATGGAGCGACTTTCGGTCCATCGTTCGGAGAGCTCCGACAGTCGGCGCTCGAGTGCGCGTGCGAGCGCGGCCGCCGGCAAGGCGGCAGAGGCAAGACCAATGGCATCGGCCATGCCGACCAGCACAGGCGTCAGCGCCTCCTGCTTCAGCCTGACGGCCTCCAGAGCGTCGCGTGCATCAGCAAGCGCGGCAGACAGCGCCGCGACGCCGTCGACGCTCCTGCGCCACTCGATCATCCGGTCGGGAGCGGCCGGCGCAACCGGTGCGGCGTGGAAGAGGTCCTGGAACTCGGTGAGCGCGTCAGAGGCCGCGATCTCTGCCTCTTTCAGCGTGGCCTCGCAGGCTCCGATGTCGCCCTCCAGTTCGCGATGCCGCAGAGTGAGCTGCGCATGGCGCGACACCCGCTCTGCATCGGCAAGCGCGGCATCGCACAGGCGATCCGCCTCGTTGACCGCAGCAGTCACCTCCTCCAGTGCTGATGAGCCGGGCTTTGCCGCGAAAGCTTCGAGAAGCCCGTCGCGCTTCTTGCGTGCCTCAACGATGTCGTCGCGGGAGACGAGATCACCCGACGCCTCAAGACCGGCAAGCTGATTGGCAACCGCCTTGGCTTCGTCGCGAGTGCTGGCGAGCTTTTGCGCCGCGCGCAGCTGCTCGCTCCTGGCCGCCTCAATCATCCGCTGGTGCGTGGTGAGCGTCGCGATATCAGGCAGAGGCGCCGAAAGGAGCCTCTCCATATCCTTCACAGGCGGATCAAGGCGACCAACGGCCATGGCAAGATCGTTTTCGACACGCGTGGCGCGCACCTGAAGCGCCTCAAGGTTGGTCAGCTCGGCGATCTCGGGGCGCAACGCGGCAAGCTGCTCGATCCACGGCTTCGGGTCGATGAGCCGGCTGTCGCCCCCCTCGCCCTGCAGCCGCGACAGAGCGTTCTGCGCATCCTCGGTCTGCTGGCGCAACTGCTTCAGGTTGCGATCGAGGTCGGTCCCCTCTTCCACCAGCTTGCGCAGCCGCGTCAGGTCCGGATCGGTCGGCTGGGCTCGTTTCAGGTCTTCGGGTGACGCAAAACCCAGCCGCCGTGCCGACTGCAGAAGCTTGTTATCGAAATCATCCACCTCGCCGCGCACCCGCGCGATATCCTCGCGCGCCTTGATGTAAGCTCCCTTGTCTGCATGCGCGGCAACTATCTTGGGGGCGGCGGCAATCAACGCCTCGTCGACATGCAGCGCGCCCAGTTCATCTCTGAGACGCGAGAGCTCGGCCTCAGCCAGACGCCGCGCTTCGACATTCTGCCGTGCCTTCGCCAGGGCCTCTTCAAGCCTGCTCGCGAACCCTGCCGGCAGTTCCGACAGCGCCTCATAATCGCCAAGCTGGGCCCGTTCCTTGTCAATCTCGCGCAGCACCGGTTCAAGCCGCAACAGCTTGCGCAACTGGTCGAGCCTGCGCTTGGTTTCCTGCCGTTCACCAAGGACCGCGGCGAGCTGGGTCTCGATCTCCGCCTGCTCGGCGAGCAGCCTCTTCCAGTCGCCGGACTTGAGCTCGATGTCGCGCTCGGCCTTGCGCGCTTCGTCGTGGGCGTCAAGCACTTGGTAGAACAACCGATCCTTTGACCGACGCGGCCCGTAGATGCCGTCCGCCTCGGCTTCCAGCGACTTGCGCAGGTCGGTCAGGCCGGTGAGGCCCGAGGCGGCCGAGAACAGCAGGCTGCCGATCTCGCCGCCGCTTTTCAGCATGGTTTCGCCACCGGCACGCAGGGAGGTCGAATCAAGGCCGAAGGCGCGTTGGAAGACTTCGCGCGACAGCGTGCCGAGGAACGGCGCCAGCGCATCTTCCGGCAGCGGTTCCTCCGCGTCACTTTCGGCAAGAAGGGTGTTCTTGCGACCGCGCCGGCGGCGGAAGGCCAGCGTGGCGCCGTCGCGAGTGGCGATCTCCGCACCGACCCTCAGCGATGTCGGGTCATGCAGGAAGCTCATGCCTGCCGTTGTCGGGAAACCGAACAAGAGGTCGGAGATGGCCGAGAGCGCGGACGACTTGCCGGCCTCGTTTGGACCGTAGATCACATGCAGCTTGGCACCGGGACGGAAGACCAGCTTGCGGTCGGTCAGCGCGCCGTAACGGAGCAGATCAAGATGATTAAACCGCATCAGCCCCTCGCCGCCCGCGCATAAAGAAGATCACGCGCTTCGGCGAGCAGTGCATCCACATCGTCTCCCAGTGGCAGGTCAGCAGCACCAATGCCGCCCGGCAGGCGGGAGACGATCTCGCTGATCCGAGCCTGCGCTTCTGCCAGTACCTCCTGCGGAAAGCCATCGGCCGGTATCAGTCCTTCGATACCCAGGGCGGCCGTCGCAGCCGATCCTGCCTCGGTTACCGGTTCAAGGCGCAGTTCGAGCTTTTCCAGCCAGATATCGGCATGCGCCCGGTGGCACGCGGCCTGCACCTCGTCACGAAAGTCACCGCGTCGTGACATGATCTCGCTGCGGAAGCGGTTCCTGCCCTCAAGCGTGATCCGCAAGGCGAGCGGACGCTCTTCCATCGTATCCGTCACGTCATCAAGTGCCGTCTCGAGCCGCTGCAGGATGGCGGGCGGTGCATCATCCGGCTCAACCTCCACCTTCAGTTGGCCGAAGCGTGCGCCATCGGTGATGACGCGCTCATGCGTGATACGTCCATCCTCGACGGTGACCAGCACCGCACCCTTGGACCCCTGTTCACGGATCGAACGGCCCTGCAGGTTGCCCGGAAAGACGACCAGCGGGTCATCGTGGACGACTTCGAAATCATGCACATGGCCAAGCGCCCAGTAGTCGTAACCGCGCGAGCGAAGGTCCTCGATCGAGCATGGCGCATATGGCGCATGGGGCTCTCGGCCGGTGAGCGACGTATGCAGGACGCCGATGTTGAACCAGCCGGTTTCCGGCTTCGGATAGGCGAGGGCCAGGTTCTCGTTTGCCGACCGCTCGGCAAAGCCCTGCCCGTGCAGCGCGACCTTCAGGTGTTCCAGCTTGAAGCTGCCCGGCTTGTTGACGGGAAACTCGCTGACATTCTTTGGCAGCGTGATCGTCTTGGTGATGACGCTCTCGGCGTCGTGGTTGCCCTTCAGCAGGAAAACCGGAATGCCGGCGCGCTCCAGCCTTGCCACCTCCCGGTTGAAGAAAAGGCCGATCTTGTTGTCTTTCCAGTCGCCGTCATAGGCGTCGCCGGCGACGATGAAGAAATCGACCGACCGCTCGATTGCCTGGTCGACGAGCGTAGAGAAGGCCTTGCGGCTGGCCTCGATGAAGAGTTCGGCGATGGCGGCATCCTTCAAGGCCAGCCCCTGGAAAGGGCTACCGAGATGCAGATCAGCGGCATGAATGAAACGGAAAGAGGTCATCGACTCGCTTGATTGGATTGCCCCATAGAGACAGGTGTTTTAGGCAAATGCCGGGCACGAAGAAAGATCATGCATCCGCAGCCTGTGGATAGCCTCAGGCTACGCCCATTTGGAGAACATTCATGAGAAACCACACCTTCGGACGGACATCATTCAACGTCAGCGAGATTGGCTTTGGCGCCTGGCAGATCGGTGGTTCGTGGGGCGACGTCAGTGAAGCCGATGGTCGCGCCGCCCTCGAGGCCGCGCTTGATGCCGGCGTCACCTTCATTGATACCGCCGATGTTTATGGCGATGGCCGCTCCGAGAAGATCATCGCCAATGTGCTGAAGGCACGCGGTGGCGCCCGCCCGATGGTTGCAACCAAGGCAGGACGGCGTCTCGATCCGCATGTCGCGGATGGCTACACCAAGGCTAATCTGGAAAGCTTCATTGACCGGAGCCTGAAGAACCTCGAGGTCGACAGCCTCGACCTCGTCCAGTTGCACTGCCCGCCGACGGAGGTGCTGTATCGTCCGGACGTCTTCGGCGCGCTCGACGAACTTCGCCAGGCCGGCAAGATCAAGAACTACGGCGTCAGCGTCGAGAAGGTTGAGGAAGCCCTGAAGGCAATCGAATATCCGGACGTCACCAGCATCCAGATCATCTACAACATCTTCCGCCAGCGTCCGGCTGATCTATTCTTCACCGAAGCCAAGCGCAAAAACATTGCGGTCGTCGTTCGCGTGCCGCTCGCAAGCGGCCTACTGTCGGGCAAGATCTCCCGCGATACCGCCTTCGCCAGCGACGACCACCGCAATTTCAACCGCAATGGCGATGCCTTCGATGTCGGCGAGACCTTTGCGGGCGTGCCGTTCGAAGTGGGCCTCCAGGCGGTCGAGGAAGTGCGCAAGCTGGTTCCGGCCGGCGCCAGCATGGCGGCCTTCGCGCTGAAGTGGATTCTCATGAACGAAGCCGTCACCGTCGTCATTCCCGGTGCACGCAATGCCGAGCAGGCCAAGGGCAATGCCGCGGCGGCTGAGCTTGCGGCAATCTCGGCCGATGTCATGGCGGCTTCGAAGGACATCTACGCGCGGCTGGTCGCGCCGCATGTGCACCAGCGCTGGTAGGCCGCCAGCGCCCCTCTCCCGGAACGCAGAAGGCCCGGTCGAAACCGGGCCTTCCAAGAGTGCTAAATATCAAAACGTGATGATTAGCTGTTAACAGCGTCCTTCAGGCCCTTGCCGGCCGAGAACTTGGGAACGTTACGCGCAGGAATGTCAACTTCGGCGCCGGTCGACGGGTTACGGCCCTTGGAAGCTTCGCGGCGGGAAACAGAGAAGCTGCCGAAACCAGCAAGACGGATATCGCCGCCCTTCTTCAGTTCGCTCTGTACGGTTTCAAAAACGGCATCGACGGCAGATGCGGCATCAGCTTTGGAAAGACCAGCCTTTTCGGCAACGGCAGATACCAGCTCGTTCTTGTTCATGTTTCCACCCCTTTCTAGGTTTTGGAACGACTCGAAATCAGTTCAGGGCCGACATTAGGTTTCCGTCCGGCCTTGGCAACCCAAAAGCTCCGCTATTGCCTGAAAAACAAGGGGTCTGGGTGCAGATTTCACAAAAAAAGCCGGCTTTTGCCGGCTTTTTAACAGGTTCGGGAGAGCGGAGGGCAAAGCCCTCTGCTCAATGGGCCACGGTGGCGCCGAGATCGTCCACGCCTTCGACGGTGGCGATCACCGGTGTCTCCACCGTGCCGTCCCATTCGATCGGCTCCGGCTCGCGGGTCAGGGCGTGACGGATGACTTCGCCCATGCGCGAGACCGGGATGATCTCCATGTTGTTCTTCACGTTGTCCGGAATGTCAGCCAGGTCCTTGGCATTCTCTTCCGGGATCAGAACCTTCTTGATGCCTCCACGCAGAGCCGCCAGCAGCTTTTCCTTCAGGCCACCGATCGGCAGGACGCGACCACGCAGGGTGATTTCGCCCGTCATCGCGACATCCTTCGAAACCGGGATGCCCGTCATGACCGAGACGATCGCCGTTGCCATGGCGACACCGGCGGACGGACCGTCCTTAGGCGTTGCACCTTCCGGCACGTGAACGTGGATGTCCGACTTGTCGAACTTCGGAGGCTCGATGCCGAAATCGACGGCGCGCGAGCGGACATAAGAGGCCGCAGCGGAAATCGATTCCTTCATCACTTCCTTCAGGTTACCGGTGACCGTCATGCGGCCCTTGCCCGGCATCATCACCCCTTCGATCGTCAGCAGTTCGCCACCGACTTCCGTCCAGGCAAGACCCGTGACAACACCAACCTGGTCTTCACGTTCGGCTTCGCCGTGGCGGAAGCGCGGGACGCCCAGATAGTCGTTGATGTTCTCGGCGGTGACGGCAACCGACTTCGTCTTGCCCTTGATGATCTCGGTGACCGCCTTGCGGGCGAGCTTCATCAGTTCGCGTTCGAAGTTACGGACGCCGGCCTCGCGAGTGTACTGCTGGATGATGGCCATGAGGGCGTCATCGCTGACCGAGAACTCGTTTGGCTGCAATGCATGTTCCTTGATGGCCTTCGGCAGCAGGTGCCGCTTGGCGATCTCGCGCTTTTCGTCTTCCGTGTAACCGGCGATGCGGATCACTTCCATGCGGTCCATCAGCGGCGCCGGAATGTTCAGCGTGTTCGCCGTGGTGATGAACATCACGTCCGACAGGTCGTATTCGACTTCCAGGTAGTGGTCCATGAAGGTCGAGTTCTGTGCCGGATCCAGCACTTCGAGAAGTGCCGAAGACGGATCGCCGCGGAAGTCCATGCCCATCTTGTCGATCTCATCGAGCAGGAAGAGCGGGTTCGACTTCTTCGCCTTCTTCATCGACTGGATGACCTTGCCGGGCATCGAGCCGATATAGGTGCGGCGGTGACCACGGATCTCGGCTTCGTCACGAACGCCACCGAGTGCCATGCGAACGTATTCGCGGCCGGTCGCCTTGGCGATCGACTGGGCCAGCGAGGTCTTGCCGACGCCGGGAGGGCCAACCAGGCACAGGATCGGGCCCTTGATCTTCGTGGCACGAGCCTGCACCGCGAGATACTCGATGATGCGTTCCTTGACCTTGTCGAGGCCGAAGTGGTCGAGCTCGAGGATCTTCTCGGCGTTGTTGAGGTCCGTCTTGATCTTCGACTTCTTGCCCCACGGAATGCCGAGCAGCCAGTCGAGATAGTTGCGGACAACCGTCGCTTCCGCCGACATCGGGCTCATCTGCCGCAGCTTCTTGAGCTCCGCGTCAGCCTTTTCGCGGGCTTCCTTGGAGAGCTTCGTCTTGGAGATGCGCTCTTCCAGTTCGGCCATCTCGTCGCGGCCTTCCTCGCCGTCGCCGAGCTCCTTCTGGATCGCCTTCATCTGCTCATTGAGGTAGTACTCGCGCTGGGTCTTCTCCATCTGGCGCTTGACGCGCGAGCGAATGCGCTTTTCCACCTGCAGGACGGAGATTTCCCCTTCCATGAAGCCAAGCGCCTTTTCAAGGCGCAGCTTGACGGAAACCGTTTCCAGCATTTCCTGCTTTTCGGTGATCTTGATCGACAGGTGCGAGGCGACCGTATCAGCGAGCTTCGAGTAATCCTCGATCTGGCTTGCGGCGCCAACCACTTCCGGCGAGATCTTCTTGTTCAGCTTGACGTAGTTCTCGAACTCCGAGACCACCGAACGCGACAGGGCTTCCACCTCGACGGCGTCCTCTTCCGGTTCCGAAAGAGTCGTTGCCTTGGCTTCGTAGAACTCCTCCCGACCGGTATAGCTGTCGATCTTGGCGCGCGAGCGGCCTTCAACGAGCACCTTCACAGTGCCGTCGGGCAGCTTCAGGAGTTGCAGCACGTTCGCGACCGTGCCGACCTTGTAGATCGCGGAGGGTTCAGGGTCGTCATCGCCCGCGTTGATCTGGGTTACGAGCATGATCTGCTTGTCGGAACCCATGACTTCTTCAAGCGCACGGATCGACTTCTCGCGTCCGACGAACAAAGGCACGATCATGTGGGGGAAGACCACGATGTCGCGCAGCGGCAGGACCGGATACGTTTCGCCGCCAGGTGCCGCAGACGTTGAATTCGTCATGTTATTTCCTTTCCATCGTCCCGTTTCCGGGAAACGTCCCCAAGCAAACGCCTGGGCACTTCACTCCCGCCCAAAGTGGAGTTTTCGAAAATTGATTTCAAGCCTTGCACGCCGCCGCATGGCAGCAATGTGACAGTGCTTTGACAAGGCCTACACGCCTTGATTACGCGAAACAGCAGAGAACACGGTACGCGATCACCAGCACCTGAGGCTCCTCATGAAAGCCCTGAGCGAAGCAGCCGGGATATCGATGATCATCCGGGTCAGCTTCTAATGCAAGCTCAATAAGATGCAATTCTTCACGAGGTAAAAGTCGTGGATTTGTCTGCCCTATCAAACCATTCCCGCCAGACGAAAAAGAGGCCCGAATCGGGCCTCTTCATGGTCTTTCGCTGCGGATCGGATCAGGCCGAAACGTTGGCCTTTTCGTCCTGCCGGTCAGCGTAGATGTAGAGCGGACGGGCATTGCCGTTGACCACGTCGTCGGAGATGACGACCTCGCGAACGCCTTCCAGCGTCGGCAGCTCGAACATGGTGTCGAGCAGGATCTTCTCCATGATCGAACGCAGGCCGCGGGCACCTGTCTTGCGGACGATCGCCTTGCGGGCGATTTCGCGCAACGCGTCCTCATGGAAGGTCAGCTCGACGTCTTCCATCTCGAACAGGCGCTGGTACTGCTTGACCAGGGCGTTCTTCGGTTCCGACAGGATCTGGATCAGCGCATCTTCGTCGAGATCCTCGAGCGTCGCCAGGACCGGCAGACGACCGATGAATTCCGGGATGAGGCCGAACTTGACCAGATCTTCCGGTTCCAGCTCGCGCAGAACTTCGCCGACGCGGCGTTCGTCCTGGGCGCGAACCATCGCGCCAAAACCGATCGAGGTCTTTTCGCCACGGGCCGAGATGATCTTGTCCAGGCCGGCGAACGCGCCGCCGCAGATGAACAGGATGTTGGTCGTGTCAACCTGCAGGAATTCCTGCTGCGGATGCTTGCGGCCACCCTGCGGTGGAACCGATGCAACCGTGCCTTCCATGATCTTCAGCAGAGCCTGCTGGACGCCCTCGCCCGATACGTCGCGCGTGATCGACGGGTTGTCCGACTTGCGGGAGATCTTGTCGACTTCGTCGATGTAGACGATGCCGCGCTGGGCGCGCTCGACGTTGTAGTCGGCAGCCTGAAGAAGCTTCAGGATGATGTTTTCAACGTCTTCACCGACATAACCGGCTTCGGTCAGCGTCGTCGCGTCAGCCATGGTGAACGGCACGTCGATGATGCGGGCGAGCGTCTGGGCAAGATAGGTCTTGCCGCAGCCGGTCGGGCCAACGAGCATGATGTTCGACTTGGCAAGCTCGACATCGCCGCCCTTGGAGGCGTGCGCGAGGCGCTTGTAGTGGTTGTGGACGGCGACCGAAAGGATGCGCTTGGCCTGCTTCTGGCCAATGACGTATTCGTCGAGAACCTTGATGATGTCCTGCGGGGTCGGGACGCCATCGCGCGACTTGACCATGGAGGTCTTGTTTTCTTCGCGGATGATGTCCATGCACAACTCAACGCATTCATCGCAGATGAACACGGTCGGGCCGGCGATCAGCTTCCGGACTTCATGTTGGCTCTTTCCGCAGAAAGAGCAGTACAGGGTATTTTTCGAGTCGCCGCCGTTGCTGCCGCTGACTTTGCTCATATCACTTTCCTTCCAGCACTCCGCGCGCTCATCAAAAACGGGCACGGTCCACTTTACCGTTTGCCGACGCGCATCCCCGGTCAGGAGGATTGACGGGCCTTGCGCGCCTGCCTTGCCCTAAAGGTACTCTACCGATCCCAAATCCTACGCGAACCGGCGGCAACGAACCCCTTAAGAACGAATGCTACGTCGAAATAGTTCAACACAGCATTAATACGTACTAATAGCGCTTTCCGAGCCGGTTGAAACCCCACCCCGGTCAAATCCGGGTGAGATGTGCCGGCTCTGCACCACCAGTCAGTCTGCGGAGCCGCCTTCAAGTTCTTGACGCGATGTCAGGATCTTGTCGATGACGCCCCAGTCCTGCGCTTCGTCCGCCGTCATAAAGTGGTCACGGTCGAGGGTTTTTTCAACTTCCTCTAATGTACGACCCGTGTGCTTTACATAGACCTCGTTCAAACGCCTCTTCATCTTCAATATGTCACGAGCATGGCGTTCGATATCGGATGCCTGGCCCTGGAAGCCGCCAGACGGCTGGTGGACCATGATGCGCGAGTTCGGGGTGGCAAAACGCATGCCCTTCTCGCCAGCTGCGAGCAGCAGCGAGCCCATCGAAGCGGCCTGGCCGATGCACAGCGTCGAAACCGCCGGCTTGATGAACTGCATGGTGTCGTAGATCGCCATGCCCGCCGTCACAACGCCGCCCGGGGAGTTGATGTAGAGGGCAATTTCCTTCTTGGGATTTTCAGCTTCGAGGAAGAGGAGCTGGGCGCAGACAAGCGACGCCATGTGGTCCTCGACCGGACCCGTCAGAAAGATGATGCGCTCTTTCAGAAGGCGGGAATAGATGTCGTAGGAGCGTTCACCGCGATTGGTCTGTTCAACGACCATCGGCACCAAGGCCATAGCGGTATCAACTGGGTTTCTCATGTCCGTCCTTTGTCAAGCGAGCTCTGATCCCGGGGCCGAAGGCATGAGCGCTCCGGAATCAATTAGAATGGGTCAATCCCTACATAGAGTGTCAAGGCCCGGTACTTCAAGACGGAGCACCTGATATCCTTAACCACCCAGGATGCTCTCGACGCGGTGTCTAGCGCCTTCTTCGGCCGTGCGTCAGTCGCGCTGGCCCGTCGTCGAGAGGGGAGCACAGCTTTTTGCGGCTGCTTCGTAAACCGGTGATGAACGCCTGTCCCATTTGGCATCACATTACCGCCATGGAGGCCGGATGCGGACGAATTCCTCCGTAATAACCCGGGGCGGCGGCAACGTCCTCTTAAAGCCTGCGTGTCATGGTGAGGCCACTCGTGAGCGAGTATTGGAGTTTCGAGTGGATATCCTGACAGGCCTGATGATCTGGGCTGCGGAAGCAATCACGCTGGCCGTCCTGCTTTGGTCGCGTTGGTTTGCCGAGCGCAAGAACTATTGTCTGACCTGGAGTTGCGGCTTTGCCCTTCATGGGCTGGGTGTCGCTCTTGTTGCAGCGCGCGGGCACATTCCCGATTTCATGTCGATCGAACTGGCGAATGCCATCATCCTGGCGGGCGTCGGCGGCTGGATCGCGGGATTGTTGCAGTTCGACGGCAGGCGAGTTGAAGGTTATGTGGCAGTCCCGGCGCTGATCTGGATCGCCGGCATGTTCCTGACGCCGGTGCGCGAAACTTTCGCCTATCGGGTGGTCCTCGCCAATATGGCTTCCGCAACCGGGTACATGATCATTTCGGGCCTCCTTCTCAAGCACGCAGGAACCTCGCGCTCCACCCGCCGGCTATTGGCTGCACTCATTGGGGCGCAGGCTGTCTGCTCGTTCCTGGTGGCCGGCTCCACGCTTCTTGCCCAATACACCTCTTTCCAGACGGCTCATATCGCCGGCTGGCTGTTCGTTCCGACCGCGATCTGCTTCATGGCCAGCGTCATGTTCGCCGGGAAACTTCTGGCGGAGCGCACCGAACAGAAGCTCAAGATCCTGGCAAAGACCGATGCCCTGACCGGCGTACTGAACCGGCGCGGGCTGATCGATGAATTCCATGCGCTGCAGGCACATGTTGATCCTTCCAAGCCGATCATCGCATTCCTGCAGTTCGACCTCGACTTCTTCAAGCAGATTAACGACAAATTTGGACACCAGGCGGGCGATGCGGTGCTGGTCGCCTTCGCAGAGATCGGACAGACCTCGTTGCGCGGGCGCGGATCCTTCGGCCGCATGGGTGGCGAGGAGTTCGCCTCGATCCTGCGGGTGAAAGACATGGTGGAGGCCGCAAGCATTGCGGAAGCCGTGCGCCTGACGATCAAACGCCAGACGGTCTTGATCGGCGAGCACGAGTTGAAGGGTACGGTGAGCGCCGGGATCGCGCTGGCAGTGGCCGAAACCGCCAACCTCGATCTTCTGCTGAGTGCCGCCGACCGCGCGCTCTACACCGCCAAGAATTGCGGCCGTGACCGGTCCGCGATTGCCGATGGCGCCGACATCTCCATCGTGCCCTCGGCCGACCGTCGCGGCGAAGCAGAGGAACCAAGCGACCTGCGCGTGAGCCAGCAGGTGGTGGCGCTGAGGCGGATCGCAGCGATCGGCCAGCCCTGATCGGTCTTGCCGTAGCCGCCCTGCGACACACATCCCATTGAGGGTTCAATCGGGAGACGTGTCATGCGAGCCAGAAAGACATTCGGTATCATCCTGTCGGTGATCATGGCGGCCGGGACGGCCTCTGCCCAACAGGCATCCGATACGATTGCGCCAGAACGCGCGACGGGCTTCAAGCCGGCGACGCGGGCGGAAGCTAAGACCTTCATGGTCGCGGCCGCGCATCCGCTTGCTGCCGAAGCCGGCCGCGATGTGCTAGCCGCCGGCGGCAATGCGATCGACGCGATGGTTGCGGTGCAGACCGTGCTCGGCCTCGTGGAGCCACAAAGCTCCGGCCTCGGCGGCGGGTCCTTCCTCGTCTACTACGATGCTGCGTCGAAGAAGCTCACCACGTTCGACGGGCGCGAAACGGCGCCGATGGAGGCAACGCCAAAGCTCTTCCTCGACGATCAGGGGCAGCCGCTGAAGTTCATGGATGCCGTGGTCGGCGGCCGTTCGGTCGGCACGCCGGGCACCGTGCGACTGCTCGAAGAGGTGCACAAACGCTACGGCAAGGCGGAATGGGCAAGCCTTTTCGAGCGCGGGCGGGCGCTCGCCACCGATGGCTTCAAGGTGACGCCGCGGCTTGCCGCGCTCGTGGCGGCCGAAGGTGACCGGCTGAAGACCTACGAGGCCGCCAAGAGCTACTTCTTCGATGAAAGCGGCGCGCCGCTGAAAGAAGGCGACACGCTGAAGAACCCGGCCTATGCCGAGACATTGAAGGCGATTGCCGAGGGTGGCGCGGACGCCTTCTACACCGGCAAGATCGCAGAAGACATCGTCAAGACGGTGCGCGAGGCTCCTTCCAATCCGGGCGTACTGTCCCTTGCTGACCTGCGCAACTATCGCATCAAGGAGCGCGAGCCGATATGCTTCCCCTACCGGGCGCTCGACGTCTGCGGCATGGGGCCGCCCTCCTCTGGCGCGATCGCTGTGTCACAGATCCTCGGCGTGGTGGAGAACTTCGACCTCAAGGCGCTCGGCCCGCAGAATGTCGACAGTTGGCGGCTGCTGGGTGATGCGCAGCGACTGGCGTTTGCCGATCGCGAGCGCTACGTCGCTGACACGGACTTCCAGCCGACGCCCATCAAAGGCCTACTCAAGAAGGATTATCTCGGCACGCGAGCCGGCCTGCTCGATGGCGACAAGGCGCTGGCGCCTGACCAGGTGAAGGCGGGCGAGCCGGAATGGGACCATGCGCTTCTGTTCGGGCGGGACGCGGCGCTCGAGCTTCCCTCCACCAGCCACTTCGTGATCATTGACCGTGAAGGCAATGTCGTCTCGATGACCACGACCATCGAAAGCGGCTTCGGGTCACGGCTGATGACCAATGGCTTCCTGCTCAACAACGAGCTCACCGACTTTTCCTTCAAGACCCATGACGGCCAGCTGCCGATCGCCAACCGCGTGGAACCCGGAAAACGCCCGCGTTCGTCCATGGCGCCGACGATCGTCATGAAGGACGGCAAGCCGCTTCTCGCCGTCGGCTCACCGGGCGGCAGCCAGATCATCGGATACGTTGCCCAGGCGCTGATCGCCTATGTCGACTGGGGCATGCCGGTGGAAGAGATCGTCGCGCAGCCGCACCTGATCAACCGCTTCGGCACCTATGACATCGAGGCTGGCACGGAGGCCGAGAAACTTGCCGAACCGTTGAAGGCGTTGGGATACGAGGTGAAGGCGGGCGAGATGAACAGCGGCCTGCACGCCATCGAGATCACTGACAACGGTCTCGCCGGCAGCGCCGACCCGCGTCGCGAAGGTGTGGCGCTCGGCGACTGAACGGAGGCTTTCGCTGCGGGAAAGTTTCGGCTAGGCATCGGCCATGGATACCCTACCCGACTTTCTCCGCATCGACCCCGTCTCGCGACGCGTTTCGCTCGACGGTCGCAATCCCGGCTTCTACAGCGACCCGAACCGCGTCTATGCGCTGCTGCACCAGCACTGCCCGACCTTCTATTGGGAGGAGCAGAAGCAATGGTTCTTCACCGGTTATGACCATGTCAACGCCCTGCTGCGCGACCGCAGGTTCGGGCGCCAGATCCTGCATATCGCCAGCCGCGAAGAGATCGGCCTCACCGAGCCGGAGCCGCATCTCCAGAACTTCGATCTGGCCGAACGCTATTCGCTGCTGGAACTGGAGCCGCCGGAACACACGCGACTGCGCACGCTCGTCAACCGCGCTTTCGTGTCCCGCCATATCGAAAGGCTGAGACCTGAGATCGCGGCGCTGGCGGAGAGCCTGATCGACGGGTTCGAGAAGGACGGCCGGACCGAACTCCTCTCCTCCTTCGCCGACATCATCCCCGTCACCATGATCGCGCGGATGATCGGCATCCCGGACGAGATGGGTCCGCAGTTGCTCAGATGGTCCCACGACTATGTCGGCATGTACATGTTCAAGCGGACGAAGGAAGACGAGTTCGCCGCCGACCGTTCGGCCAAGGAATTCGCCGACTACGTCAAAAGCCTGATCGCGGAGCGCCGCCACCAGCCGCGAGAGGACCTGCTGACCCACATGATCCATACGGAGCACAAGGGGCAGTACCTGACCGATGACGAACTGGTGTCGACCACCATCGTGCTGCTGAATGCCGGGCATGAAGCGACCGTGCACCAGATCGGCAACTCGGTCCGCATCATCCTCGACAGCGGGCTCGATCCCGCCAAACTGTTTGCTGACGAAGCGGTCACGGAACGCACGGTCGAAGAAACGCTGCGCATCTGTGCGCCTGTGCACATCTTCCAGCGCTGGGCGCTCGAAGACGTCGAGGTCGACGGCCTCGCCTTCAAGCGTGGGGACAAGGTGAGCCTGATCCTGGCGGCGGCGAACCTCGACCCGAAGAAGTTCTCCGATCCGCTGGCTTTCCGCCCCGAGCGCCAGGAGGCGCCGAATCTTTCCTTCGGCGCCGGCATCCATTTCTGCATCGGCGCACCGCTTGCCCGGCTGGAGCTGAATACGGTGCTGCCGATCCTGTTCAAGCGCCTGCCGTGGGTGCGCATCGCGCATCCGCCCGTGGTCAAGGATGTCTACCATTTCCACGGGCTGGAACGGCTCGATCTTGCCTGGTAACGCGGTTTAAGCTGCGACGGGGCTTGCGCTGTAGCGCAAGGCCGGCTTGTTGCGCGACAGGTGCGGGCCGAGCGCCGCCCGAGACTGGCGGAAGCTGTCAAACAGGGCTGCGTCCTCCAGAGAGGGTATGGTGACGAGTTCGTTGCGGTCGAGGCCGGCGAGTGCCGCGTCGACCAGGTCGTCCACCTCCATCACCGAGTCCTGCGGCAGGTTGTCCATCGAGCCGCCGACGCGGTCGAAGATTTCGGTCCGGGTATAACCGGGTAGAATCGCCTGCACATGGACGCCAGAATCCTTGAGCTCGGCCGCGAGCGACTCCGTGAGCGCCAGCACGAAGGCCTTGCTCGCTGCATAGGTGCCGCTGAACCGCTCGGGCGCCAACGCGACGGCCGAGGCAATATTGATGATCGTTCCCCTGCCGCGCGTGCTAAAGGCGCGGGCTGCGGCAAGCGCCAGCCGGTTGGCGGCGGTGACATTGAGATCAACCATGCGGTCAAGATAAGCGGTATCGGCCTTCAGCAGCGGGCCGTTGGGACCGATGCCGGCATTGTTGACGAGGAGGCTGATCGTCCGGTCGTCCCGCAGGCGGCGGTCGACAATGTCGAGATCGAGGCGATCAGCAAGATCTGCGCGCAGTACGTCTGCGGTGATGCCATGCTGCTGCTCCAGTTTTTCGCCCAGCGCCATCAGGCGAGCGGCATCACGCGCGACCAGGATCAGGTCATAACCACGTGCCGCCAGTTTCTCGGCATAGGTTGCGCCGATACCCGAGGATGCCCCTGTTACAAGTGCCGTTCCATGTCTTGATCCGCTAGTCATCTTTCATCTCCTGATTTGATTTACTGGCATATGCCACTATCTAGATGAGGAGGCGCCTCTGAGGCTGCAAGGGCTCGCGGCAAGATTTTGCGACCCGCGCTCGTGCAGCTATAGACTGGGCGCCAGAACACGGTGGACAGATGGCAGATACAATCGACAATGATGAGGATGGGGTCTGGCTGTACTGCAGCAACAGCGCGATCCGTCGCGCGGCGCGGCAGCTCGGCCAGCTTTACGATGACGCGATGGGCGACAGCGGGCTCAAGGGCACGCAGTTCTCCTTGCTGTCACAGATAAGGCTCTTGGGCGCGCCAAGCCTGAAGACGCTGGCCAATGCGATGGTGATGGATCTTTCGGCGCTGGGACATACGCTGAAGCCGCTGTTGCGGGATGGCCTGGTGGAGCTCGTGCCCGACGAGCAGGACCGGCGGGTGAAGCGGGTGCGCCTCACGCCCGTCGGGCGAGCAAAGCAGAAGGAGGTGGCGACGCGCTGGAAAGAGGCGCAGCGTCGGTTCGATGAGGTCTTTGGCGAAGACAGGTCCGCCGAATTGCGGCGGACGCTTGCCCTCATCTCATCGCCCGAATTTGCCAAGGCCTTCGCCACCACTGGCAGCGACCCATCCTAAAGCCGGATGACGTAATCCTTGCGAGTCGTTTCAACGACTTCCCAGGTTCCGCTGAAGCCAGGCCTGAGGATCAGGCTATCCCCTGCTCGCAGGTGGATAATCTCGCCCTTGTCGTCGGTGACGATGGAATAACCGGAGATGATGCGGAAATACTCCCACTCCTCGTAGACGATCCGCCACTTGCCGGGTGTCGATTCCCACACCCCGGCGTACAGCCCACCCTCGGCCTCTTCGACATTCCAGGTGCGAAACCTGGGGTCGCCGGACAGAAGCCGGTCGGGGGCCGGAGCCCCCTCTTCAGGTTCGACAGCGGTGAGATCGAAGGTGATCCAGCTTGCCGTCACTGGATGGCCGCCAGCGCCTGATCAAGGTCAGCGATGATGTCGCCCGAATCCTCGATGCCGATCGACAGGCGCACGACATCCGGTCCGGCGCCTGCAGCAATCTGCTGCTCTTCCGTCAACTGGCGGTGGGTGGTCGATGCCGGGTGGATCACGAGCGAGCGGGTGTCGCCAATGTTGGCGAGGTGCGAGAAGAGCTGCAGGCTTTCGACAAAGGTTTTGCCCGCCTCGTAGCCACCCTTGACGCCAAAGGTGAAGACGGCGCCGGCGCCCTTCGGCGAATAGCGCTGCTGCAGGCCGTGGTTCGCGTCATCTTCCAGGCCGGCATAATTGACCCAGGCAACCTTCGGATGGGTCTTCAGCCATTTTGCGACGGCCAGTGCATTGTCGCAATGTTTCTGCATGCGAAGCGGCAGCGTTTCGATGCCGGTCAGGATCATGAAGGCGTTGAAGGGCGAGATCGCCGGGCCAAGATCGCGAAGCCCCAGCACCCGAGCGCCGATCGCAAAGGCAATGTTGCCGAAGGTCTTGTGCAGTTCCACCCCGGCATATTCCGGGCGCGGCTCAGACAGCATCGGGTAGTTGCCCGACGCCGACCAGTCGAAGGTGCCGCCATCCACCAGGATGCCGCCCATCGAATTGCCGTGGCCGCCGAGGAACTTTGTCAGCGAATGGATGACGATGTCGGCGCCATGCTCCAGCGGACGCACGAGGTAAGGGCTTGCCATGGTGTTGTCGACGATCAGCGGCACGCCGCGACGGCGAGCGACCTCGGCAATTGCTGCGATATCCACGAAGGTGCCGCCGGGATTGGCGAGGCTTTCGATGAAGATCGCCTTGGTGCGGTCGTCGAATTGCGCGTCGAAGGTCGCCGGATCAGCGGGGTCGGCCCAACGCACCTCCCAGCCAAAGTTCTTGAAGGCGTGCCCGAACTGGTTGATCGAGCCGCCATAAAGCTTGCGCGCCGCGACGAAATTGTCGCCCGGCTGCATCAGCGTGTGGAAGGCGAGCATCTGTGCCGCATGCCCGGAGGCGACCGCAAGGGCCGCCGTTCCGCCCTCCAATGCGGCGACACGCTCCTCGAGCGCGGCCTGCGTCGGGTTCATGATGCGGGTGTAGATGTTGCCGAACTGCTGCAGGCCAAAGAGCGCCGCGGCGTGGTCCGCATCGTTAAATACGAAGGACGTGGTCTGGTAGATCGGGGTCGCCCGCGCGCCCGTCGTCGGATCTGGCGCCGCGCCGGCATGTACGGCCAGTGTTGAAAAGCCCGGATTGTTGGTCGCCATATCTCTCTCCCTTGAAGCGCCATGTCATGATGACGCGCAACAGAGCAAGCGGAGCGATCGCGATCAAGGCATATTCTTCCGCGGAACCTCATCCGTTTGGAAATGCATGATATTTCTGGAGCGTTGTGTGACGCCCCGCTTGGCGATCAGCCAATCAGCCGCGGATATTCGATGGCCGGGCAGCGGTCCATGACCATCTTGATCCCCGCCGCTTCCGCCTTTGCCGCGGCGGCATCATCGCGAACGCTGAGCTGGCCCCAGATCACCTTCGGCTTCTTTTCAAGCGCGATGGCCTCGTCGACCACGCCATCGAGATATTCGGCAGCCCGGAACACATCAACCATGTCAACCGGCTGCGGCACGTCCGCGAGCTTGGCATACACCGTCTGGCCGAGGATCTGCTTGCCCGCCTGCCCGGGGTTGACCGGAAAGACCTGGTAGCCCTTGGAAAGGAGGAAGCCCATGACGCCGTTGCTCGGGCGGTCCGGGTTTGGCGAGGCGCCGAGAAGCGCGATCGTCTTCACCGACTTCAGGATGTCGGCAATGTAGGCATTGTCATAATGATCGTGGTTCATCTCGGGCTCCAGTTCTCTACGATGGCTCGCACTTATGTAGGTTGAGACGGTGCGGCTTTCCATTCTGCGCATGTCGTGTGTAGTCTCCGCTTCCAGTCATTTGCCGGAACAGTCATTTCATGCCCGCACCCATTTTATCGATTGAACAGTTGCACGAGTTCCTCGACCGAGAGTTTCCGCAGATCCATGTCGATGGCCGCGTGCTGGCGGTGACTGAGGTGTCCGATGGTCGGCTGGTGATGCGGCTTGATCCCAGCGACCGGCATCTACGGCCAGGCAATACCGTATCCGGACCCTCGATGGTGATGCTTGCCGATGTCGCAGCCTATGCGATCATTCTTGCACACATCGGTCCAGTTGCGCTCGCAGTCACGACGAACCTCAACATCAACTTCCTGCGCAGGCCCACGCTCGCGCCGATCTTCTGTGAATGCCGTCTGCTGAAGCTCGGCAAGCGGCTTGCGGTGGTGGATGCCCTTCTCACCCAGGAAGGCGCCGAACCCGTCGCCCAGGCGACCGCGACCTACTCGATTCCACCGCGTTAACGTGTGGCAATATAGTACCACACAGCTAACCACTTGTTTTCATTGATATTAAAAATTTCCGCTCCAGATCCCTCACCTTGACCGCGACAGCCTACATGCGTATAAGCCACCCATGAATGCGACCCCTTCCGGGGCCGTTTTCTTTTTGCCGCTTGATCGGCAAAACAAGCAACAAGAAACGCCCCGGCGACCGGTTCGGAAGCCACGGGTCCAAAGAAAGAGAAAACCATGTCAACCTTCGTTCAGAAGCCCGCAGAGGTGGAGAAGAAGTGGGTGATCATCGACGCCGAAGGCCTCGTTGTCGGTCGCCTCGCCACCATCGTTGCCAACCGCCTGCGCGGCAAGCACAAGGCTACGTACACCCCTCACGTTGACGACGGCGACAACGTCATCGTCATCAATGCGGAAAAGGTCGCCTTCACCGGCAAGAAGTATTCCGACAAGAAGTATTACTGGCACACCGGCTATCCGGGCGGCATCAAGGAGCGCACTGCGCGCCAGATCATCGAAGGTCGCTTCCCGGAGCGCGTCGTTGAAAAGGCTGTCGAGCGCATGATCCCCCGCGGCCCGCTCGGTCGTCGCCAGATGAAGAACCTGCGTGTCTACGCTGGCTCGAACCATCCCCATGAAGCTCAGCAGCCGGTCGTTCTCGACGTGGCATCGCTGAACAAGAAGAACGTAAGGAGCGCCTGATCATGGCCGATCTCTCCTCTTTGAAGGACCTCGCGCCGGCTGCTGAAGCCGCTGCTCCGGTTCATATCCGCAAGGTCGACACGCTTGGCCGTTCCTACGCAACCGGCAAGCGCAAGAACGCCATTGCCCGCGTCTGGATCAAGGCTGGCACCGGCAAGATCACGATCAACGGTCGTGACTTCTCGGCTTACTTTGCCCGCCCGGTTCTGCAGATGATCCTGCAGCAGCCGATCGTCGCAGCTGCCCGCACGGGTCAGTTCGACATCGTTGCAACGGTTGCCGGCGGTGGTCTTTCCGGCCAGGCTGGTGCAGTTCGCCACGGCCTCTCCAAGGCCCTCACCTACTTCGAGCCGGGCCTGCGTCCGGTCCTCAAGAAGGGTGGTTTCCTGACCCGCGACAGCCGCGTCGTCGAGCGTAAGAAGTACGGTAAGGCCAAGGCCCGCCGCTCCTTCCAGTTCTCCAAGCGTTAATCGCTTCGAGTTCTTTCGGGATTTTCAAAAGGCGGGGCTTCGGCTCCGCCTTTTCTGTTTGTGCGCTTGCCTTTATCAACAACGACATCCGCAACCGCCGTTGGAAGACGCCACCATGGCTGCCAAGACCATCGACCATGCCTTTACGGCGACGAGCCTGCGCTCCGCCGCAACCGACCCGACCTTTGCAGGCGCGCTTTCCTTCATGCGCCGCCGCTTCACCAAGGACCTGACCGGCGTCGATGCCGCAGTCTGGGGCATTCCCTTCGATGCCGCGACCTCCAACCGCCCCGGCGCCCGCTTCGGGCCGCAGGCGATCCGCCGTGCCTCGGCCATCTTCGACAACGATCCGCAGTATCCGTTCAACCGGGATCTGTTCGCGCAGATGTCGGTCATCGACTATGGCGACTGCCTGCTCGACTACGGCAACCATGCAGAAACCCCTGCGGCAATCGAACGGCAGGCGACAACGATCATCGACAGCGGCGCCTTTCTGCTGACGCTCGGCGGCGATCATTATGTGACCTGGCCCCTGCTGGAGGCGCATGCGGAAAAGCACGGGCCGCTGGCGCTTGTCCAGTTCGATGCACACCAGGATACGTGGCTCGATCATGAAGGCCGTATCGACCACGGCTCCTTCGTCGCTCGAGCCGCCCGCTCCGGCATTATCGATCCCGCGCACTCCATCCAGGTCGGCATCCGCACCCATGCGCCGGAGGACTGCGGCCTGCGACTGATCTATGGTCACGAGGTGGAGGAGATGACCGCATCCGAGATCGCGGCGGCGATCCTGGAGCGCACCGCAGGACGCCCCGCCTACCTCACCTTCGACATCGACTGCCTCGATCCGGCCTATGCGCCCGGTACCGGGACACCCGTCGCAGGGGGACCATCGAGCGCCAAGATCCTCTCGGTTCTCAGCAAGCTTGGCGCCCTCGACATCCGCGGCGCCGATGTCGTCGAGGTCGCGCCAGCCTATGACCACGCCGATATCACCGCCATTGCCGGGGCAACCGTTGCAATGTATATGCTCGGGCTGCGCGCAGAGCGACTGGCAAAAGGCTGAAGACGTGATTCAACTTTCTCCCAGTTTGATTCAGAATTCCAATCCAAGTTGTTGAAACGACAGGAACAAGGTTATGGCAGCAAAGATCTTCATCGATGGCGAACACGGCACCACGGGCCTGCAGATCCGCACCCGCATGGCCGGCCGCCGAGATGTTGAACTGCTGTCGATCCCGGAAGCCGAGCGTCGCAATGCGGCGATGCGCGAGGACCTGCTGAACAGCGCCGACATCGCAATCCTCTGCCTGCCGGACGATGCATCGCGCGAAGCCGTGTCGATGCTTGCCGGAAACAACAAGGTGCGGGTGATCGACACCTCGACCGCCTTCCGCGTCGACCCGAACTGGGCCTATGGCTTTGCCGAGCTCGACAAGGCGCAGGCCGAGAAGATCAAGTCGGCCCGCCACGTCGCCAATCCGGGTTGCTACCCGACGGGCGCGATCGCGCTCATCCGCCCGTTGCGTGCCGCCGGCATCCTGCCAGATGGTTACCCGGTCAGCGTCAATGCGGTCTCCGGTTACACCGGCGGCGGCAAGCAGTTGATCGGCCAGATGGAAGACCAGGGCCGGGAGGACGCGATCAGCGCCAACAACTTCCTTTACGGCCTGCCGCTCAAGCACAAGCATGTGCCGGAGATGAAGGTTCATGGTCTCCTCGACCGGGCGCCGCTCTTCTCGCCATCCGTCGGGCGCTTTGCACAGGGCATGATCGTGCAGGTTCCGCTTTTCCTTGAAGACCTCAAGGAAGGCACGACCATCGAAGGAATCCACAAGGCGCTGGTCGAGCATTATGCCGGCCAGGACATCGTCACGGTGGTGCCGCTTGAGGAAAGCAGCAAGCTGCCGCGCGTGGATGCCGAGGAACTGGTGAACCAGGACACGATGAAACTCTTCGTGTTTGGCACGCCGGGCGGCGCGCATGTGAACCTCGTGGCCCTGCTCGACAACCTCGGCAAGGGTGCGTCGGGTGCGGCCGTGCAGAACATGGACCTGATGCTTTCGGCCTGATGACCGAAAGCACTGTCGCTAAACGCCCTCGGCCAGCCTAGGCGGCCTGCCCTCTCGTTGCGAGAACCTGCCGCAGGCCAAGGTTCAGCACCAGCTTGTTTCCAGGCCCATGCACCGCCGCGAACAGCAAGCCGGCCAGGAAAGTGAAGTGGTCCACGAAGAAGCCGAACTCCGCCTCGTTCCCCTCCCAGTGGCTGGGACCGTGGAATGCGAGGGCAAGGAAGATCACATAGACACCTGCGAGCAGTGCCGCTTCTGAGAAGAAGGCGCCGGTGAGGAAGGCGACCGCCAGGCCGATTTCGAAGATCGCCGCGCACCAGGCGAGAAACAGCGGAAACGGGAAACCGGCGCCGGCGATGTAGTTTGCCGTCATCGGCATATCGATGAACTTGAATGTCGTCGCCATGACGAACAGGCCGCCGAAGATCAGCCTCGCCACCAGGATTGCCACTGTGCCTGCCATTGTCCTCTCTCCTCTTGTTCGGCCGCGCCCGTGCGGCGATACCCCAAGGACGGGCGGCAGAACCGTTTGCCGACATGGGGGTGTGAGAAATTGTGAGAGCGTCGCAGCAACAAAAAAGGCAGGCGGTAAAGGATCCGCCTGCCCCGTTGATGTCAGCCGTTGCGGAGGATGTCAGCTGCGCTCGACGATCGCCGTCTGCAGCGGATATTCGCCGATGAAACCACGCCAATGCGCCACGGCAAAACCAAGCACGACCAGCGCCATGCCCTGGTGGGTGAGCGCCATGTGAAGCGGCACCTGCATGACCAGCGTCGAGATGCCGATGATCGCCTGCACGCAGACGAGAAGGAACAGCACGACGGAACGACGTGCATGCGTGGTGCCCGGCGCCTTGGCGAGCGACACGATCATGTGGAGGAGGGTTGCGGCCCAGAGGAGATAGGCACCACAGCGGTGGACGAACTGCACCGTCTTCGGGTTTTCGAACAGGTTGATCCACCACGGCTGCTGGATGAACAGGTCGCCCGGGATGATCGCGCCGTCCATCAGTGGCCATGTCGTGTAGCTGAGGCCGGCATCAAGACCGGCCACAAGCGCGCCGAGATAGATCTGGAACAACACCAGGAAGGCAATGCCGGCTGCGGCCCAATGCGAATTCGACGTCGGCGCCGGATCCTTGGAATGCGGTGCAAGGCCGCGCATGATCCAGACCGACGCTGCAAAGATAAGGCAGGCGATCGTGAGATGAACTGCGAGCCTGTATTGCGACACGCTGACCAGCTTGCTCAGGCCTGACGACACCATCCACCAGCCAACGAAACCCTGAAAACCGCCAAGCGCCAGCAGGCCGACAAGGGGCCAACGTATGCGCCGCTCGATGCGGCCGGTGAACCAGAAGAAGGTAAGCGGCAGCGCAAAGATCAGTCCGATCGACCGCGCCAGGAAACGATGCGCCCATTCCCACCAGAAGATCGACTTGAACTCGTCGACAGTCATGTCCTTGTTGACTTCCTGGTATTGCGGAATGCGCTGGTAGAGCTGGAACTCCTCTTCCCATTCAGCCGCATTGAGCGGCGGAATGACGCCGTGGATCGGCTTCCACTCGGTGATCGAGAGGCCGGAGTCGGTCAACCGCGTCGCACCGCCAACGAGTACAAGGCAGAACAGGGTGAAGATCACCACGCCCAGCCAGATGCGCACCGCCTTCCGATCACGCTCCTGGCGTTTCGTCTGTTTCAGGACATCGATAATCACAGCATCCGTTGCGGACATGTCTCGGGCTCCGCCAATGTTCATGGGCGGCACTGGACGTGACGCTCCTGCGGTTCGTTAGGATTGTGCGTTGATTTGCGCCATCGACCCGTGCAAAACAAGCCCTCGTGGTTTGCGGCATGGGGTCGCGGCCCGGATTCGCATGAGCAGGAGAAGCCGTTTGGTACCGCGTCTGAGGAGCTTCATCGGCACCATTCTGATCATTTTCCTCGTCATCATCTATGCGCTGGTTGCCACCACGGTCGCAACCCTGATGCTGGCCACCTCGCCATGGTGGATCCATTTCCTCTACTTCCTGATCAGCGGCCTCCTGTGGATCCTGCCGGCGATGCTGATCATCAAGTGGATGGCGGGCCCAAAGCTCAAGAAGTAGCTGCTAAGCCGCAGTTAACCAGTCCCGGCACTAATCCCCTTTTCGCGCGGTGCATAAACCGTTTGTTCGGCTCCGTTTGCCAATCGTGTGACCCCACACGCATTGGAACCGGGAAGAGCGATGCAGACAGCCCGTCTTGTCTTCGAGCACGATAGATCAGTTTCGGCCGCGGCAGCCGAGGTTTCGCCAGAGGTGCGGTTTGCGCAACTGACGTTGGAGGTCGTGTCCGATCCCCGGGCCATCGAGGCCGACTGGCGGCGGCTGGAAGCGCTTGGGCGCAACTCGCTGCACCAGGGCTTTGACTGGTGCACGAGCTGGATTGAGGCGCGCAGAAGCGAGGCGGCCATAATCCGCGCCCATGTCGCGGGCAAGACCGCGCTCATCCTGCCGCTCGAAATCGTTGCCGAGAACGGCTGCCGAATCGCCCGTTTCCCCGGCGAGAGGTTCAACAACGTCAATACAGGCCTCTTTGATGCCGATCTTGCAGAGCCCGACGCGGAAGAGGTTCACAACTTTGCCTACCAGCTGAAACGCGCGCTTCAGGATCGCGCCGATCTGATCGTGCTGGACAGCGTGCCGCTCAACTGGCGCGGCATCCGGCATCCGCTGGCCGGGCTTGCGACCATCGAGAACCAGAACCATTCGTTCCAGCTTCCGCTTTTCGCCAATTTCGAAGCGACGATCGGCCAGCTCAACGCCAAGACGCGACGGAAGAAATTCCGCTCATCGACGCGCCGGCTTGAAGCAATCGGCGGCTTCGACCACGTGATTGCAAGCGAACACAGACAGAAACACGAACTGCTCGACCTGTTCTTCCAGCAGAAGAGCGAGAGGTTGAGGCTCGCGGGTTTGCCCGACGTTTTCCAGCCGTCCGAGATACGCCGCTTCTTCCACTCGGTGGTGGATGCGGGCGATCCGTCCGCCGATGCCCCGCTGATCCTGCATGCGCTGCGGCTGAAGGGTGAACACGATGGGCATGTCGCGGCAATCGCCGGCGTGTCGCGCAAGGGCGACTATGTCATTTGCCAGTTCAGTTCGATCGACGATACGGTTGGCGCTGACGCAAGCCCGGGCGAACTTCTGTTCTGGCTGGTGATCGAACATTGCTGCCATACGGGTGCGAGCACCTTCGACTTCGGCATGGGCGACCAGCCCTACAAGCGGAATTGGTGCCGCCAGGAGACGGTCCACCACGACATCCTGCTGCCGCTCACCTGGAAGGGGTCGCTGTTGCGCCCAGTGCTCGTAGGCGTCACGAAGGCCAAGGCGATCGTCAAGCGCAACCCGCGGCTTTACGCGATGGCGCAGCGCTGGCGTTCGCGCCGACATTCCGCGGCGCCCGAGGCCACCGCCTCCGACGAGTGATCCCTTACGCGGCCCTGCGACCGCTGCGGGGATGGTGGCGGTCGGTCGCTTCGGACATGACGAGCAGGTTCGGGTAGCCCGCCTCCTCAAAACCGAGGACGAGGGCTGCAACGTCCTCATCCTTGAAGCCCGGAACCGACAGTACGATCTCGGCGCCTTCCTTGCGCGTGAGACGTGAAAGACCGTCCGCTTCTGCCGGACCACACTCGATGACCACGAGGTCGTAGGCGTCGGCCAACGCGTCGATGATCATCGTCAGCCGGTCGGCGCCGCGCATGGCGCGCGCAGGATCGGACACACCCTGCGGGATGATGTGGGCGCTGGAAAGCCGGTCTGGATGGATGGCGTCACCAAAGGCGGTTTCGCCGCAGAGAAGATCGGTGATGCCCGGTAGCTTGCGGCTTTCGGCCATCAGCCGCGTCGGGCAGGCCGAGCCCGTCATGTCGATCAGCACGACCGAACGGCCCTGCTGGGCGATCTCGCGCGCCAGCACGACGGTTGCGGTCGAACCGGCGTCACCGCTCGGTGATACGGCAATCGCCACAGGTACGGCGTAACGCTGCAGGTAGTGCGCGACGGCGTCAATGGTAAAGCTTGGATCCTCGGATGCGGTCTCGTCTACCATGACCGATGCCGGCGCAGTGGACTCGGGCTGCGCGACGGCCTCTGCCGTAGCGACCGCCGGTGCAGCGGGAGCAACGGCTGGCGCTGCGGCCACCACCGGCTCCGGTCGCACTCGTTCTGGCTGCGAGACTGCGACGGGCACCGGAGCGGCAACAACGGGCGCGGCGTCTGCCGGCGCCACCTCGTCCCGACGCGGGTTCAACGGGCGCAGCGCACGGCCGGAGAAAAGCTCGGTGATCACGACAAGCAGGCAGCCTAGAATGAAGGTTACCAGCGATACAACCACAACGATCGGGATGATCTTCGGGAAATAGGGTTCGGACGGTTCGACGGCGCGCGAAACGACACGCGCATCGGCGGGCGTGGAATTGCTTTCCAGCCGCGAGGTCGCCTGGCGGTAGCGGGCAAGGTACGTTTCGAGAAGCTGGCGCTGGGCTGCTGCTTCCCGCTCCAGGGCGCGCAAGCCGACCTCTTCTTCGCCGGCCCGGGCGGAATCCGCCTTGAGCCCGTTCAACTGGCTCATCAGTTGCCGCTCGCGGATCCGCGAAAGCTCCGCTTCGTTGTCGAGGCTGGTGAGGATCTTGCGCGTTTCGCTGTCGATCTGCTGGCGAATACCGGCAAGCTGGGCGCGCAGCCCCTTGAGGCGCGGATGCCCTTCGAGCAGCGAGGTCGCGCTGTCGGAGATCTGCGCCTGAAGATTGGCCTCGGCCTCCTTCAGACGCTGGATCACCTGCGAGCCCACCACATCGCTCAGCGTATCGACCGAGCGGCCGGCCTTCAGCGCCGCACGCACGTTTTCGGCGCGCGCTTCGGCATTGGCGCGTTCCGCCCTCACCCGTGTCAACTCTGCGGAAATGTTGTTCAACTGCTGGGTCGACAGGCTGCTGGTTTCGGTCGTCTGAAACAGGCCGTTGGCGGAGCGGTAGTCGGCGACCTTCTTCTCGGCCTCCCTCACCCGCTCCGTCAGGTTGGCGATTTCGGGCTCCAGCCACTTGGCGGTTTCGGAATGGGTGTCCTGCTTGGCGCCGCTCTGGAACTCCAGGTAGACTTCCGCCATCTGGTTCGGGATGTCCGATGCGAGCTTCGGATCATGCGAGGAGAATTCAATCGCGATGACGCGTGAGTTCTCCACCGCATAGACATGCAGCTTCTCGCGGAATTCCTCGATCACCCGATCTTCCGCATTGAGCTTCATCGGGTCCTGTTTCAGCCCGATCATCACCAGCGGGTTCGGGATCAGCGCCTTGCCGGCGGGGTCGAATTCTTCCAGCTTTGCCAGACCGAGGTCACGCACCACCCGCTTGATCAGGTCACTCGACTGGAGGAGTTGCGCCTGGCTGGTGACGTTGAGCGAGTCGAGAAGCGGATCATTGGCCTGGGCGGCGGCTTCGGCTCCGGACAGGTTCGGCGAACGGGATTCGATCAGCACCCGCGTTTCGCCCATGTAGCTCGGTTTTACCAGGCTGGCGCCAACCAGGGCCACCGCGGCAGCGACAACCGTGACACCGAGGATCCTGACCTTGCGATCCCACACAGCGGCAATGATGCGGCTGAGATCGATATCCACGTCCTGATTGCCACCGTTTACGCCCGACATAACACGCTCCAACTCTCGGTTGGGCGCGATGGTAAAGGATCATGGTAACCTGCGGGTTAATGGTGCAGCGGCCCTTTTCGAACCCACCAAACGGCAAAATCAGCGGGCGCCTTTACCGGGCGTTAACCCTAACAGATTGATAACAGCAGCCAGATGAACCCCGCTGGAGCCTGGAACGCAATGTCGTTCGCCCCTATCAAACGTGTGATTGCCAGATCCGCGCTCGTGCTTGGCACGGCCGTGATGATCCTGAGCGGCTGCACAGGCTATGCGCCGGCGCCCAAGGGCTTCGACCAGGCTGCAATCCAGCCTTACCGCCTGGACAGCGGCGACCGCCTGCGCATCAGCGTCTTCGAGCAGCCCAGCCTTACCAACAGCTATACGGTGGACCAAGCCGGCTACATCGCGTTTCCGCTGATCGGCCAGGTGGCGGCGCGTGGCCAGACCCTGCCCGCCATGGAAGCCGCGATTGCCGCACGCCTGAAGCAGGGATATCTGCGCGACCCGGACGTGACGATCGAGGTCGACCGCTATCGCCCCGTCTTCGTCATGGGTGAAGTCGGCCGCCCGGGCCAGTATTCCTATGTTCCTGGCATGACGGCACAGAACGCAATCGCGATTGCAGGCGGCTTCACCTCGCGTGGCAACCAGCGCGATGTCGACGTAACACGCAAGATCAACGGTGAGGTTATCACCGGGCGGGCCAACATCTCCGCCCCGGTTCTCGCAGGTGACACGATCTACGTTCGCGAACGGCTCTTCTGAACAGAGCCATGACCCAACAAGCTCCATTGCGGATTCTGCACTGCTTTCGATCGCCGGTGGGCGGCATCTTCCGGCATGTGCGCGATCTCGTGGAGGAGCACCGAGCAGCAGGCCACGACGTCGGCATCCTTTGCGATAGCCTGACGGGTGGCGCGCATGAAGAGCGCCTGTTCGACAGCATCCGGCCGATGCTTTCGCTCGGCCTGTCCCGAATTCCCATGCGCCGGGCGGTCACGCCGACCGACGCGGTGGCCATCTACAGGAGCTACAAACACATCAAGAGCTTGCAGCCGAACATCTTGCACGGTCATGGCGCCAAGGGTGGCGCATTGGCCCGGATGATCGGCTCAGCCCTGCGGGTGAACAGGTATTGCGTAGCCCGCCTCTATTCGCCGCATGGCGGCACCCTCCACTTCGAACGTGGCAGCCTGTCCGGCCAGGTCGTGTTCCGGATGGAGAAGTTCCAGGAGCGCCTCGGCGACGCAGTCGTTTTCGTCTGCGACTACGAGCGACGCACCTATGAAGCCAAGATCGGCGCGCCCCGCACGCTCTCGCGGGTCATCTACAACGGCATCAAGGATGCTGAATTCACGCCGGTCGGGACGATCGAAAACGCGCGCGACTTCCTTTATATTGGCATGATGCGAGACCTGAAGGGACCGGATGTCTTCATCGACGCCTTCACCCGCACCGAAGCTCTGTCCGGGCGCCGGCTCTCCGCCCTGATGGTCGGCGACGGGCCCGACCGCGACCGCTATCAGGCGACTATCCAGGCCCGCGGCCTCTCCAACCGGATCGAGATGCGGCCGGCCATGCCGGCAAGGGAAGCCTTTGCGTTCGCGAAAACCATCGTCGTCCCGTCCCGCGCCGAAGCCATGCCATACATCGTGCTGGAAGCGCTTGCGGCCGGCAAACCGGTCATTGCGTCCCGTGTCGGGGGCATTCCCGAGGTGCTGGGAGAACAAAGCGCCGCACTTGCCATACCTGGCGATGCGGAAGATCTCGCGCGGATCATGACAGCATCGATGGCGACGCCGGACTGGAAAGATACCGTGATGCCAAACCCGGAAACTTTGAAAAAAGCATTCTCGGCCTCTGTGATGGCCAGTGAAATGCTTGACCTGTACCAAAATGTACTTGCCTCAGCGGCAACGGGCGCGCCTCGCTAAAGGCTTCTTTCACCTCTTTTTGCTAGTGCCTGTCTATTGCTCCGGGGCTTGATCATCTCGGCAGCCGAGGGGGACAGGGCAGATGAGCCAGCCAAACACGTCCGAACAGCTCAACATGGAAGACCTGCGCAAGAAGGTCTCCGAACTGCGCGCGAGCCAAGAGCGGCACGAGGCGACGGGTGTGACGGAGCTCAACCCCTTTGCGCGGCAGATTGCCGAACAGTTCCGCGACCAGACAACCTCGCCTGCCATGCTCATCGGGCAGTTTCGATTGGCGGAGTTCATCTCGCTCCTCTTCATCGGCCTTCTGGTATCGATGCTGGTTGCGCCAACCGGTTGGGCAGCGCTCTTGAACCGCGTCGCATTGATCGGGCCGGGTGCTGCGCTGACGGTTCTGCTGCTGCAGCTCGTCGACACCTACCAGATCCCTTCGCTGCGCGCGGCGGGGAGCACAACGAAGCGCGTCCAGACGGCGTGGATCCTGTCTTTTGTCCCGACTGCCGTCGCGGTGCATTTCCTCGATACCCCGCTGACCTTTGGTGGTTATGCAGCATGGTTTGCGTCAGGTGCCGTCTTCCTGCTGCTCGAGCGGCAGTTCATCGCCTATGCGATCCGCAACTGGGCCCGCAACGGCGTGATGGAGCGGCGCGCCGTGATTGTCGGTGGAGGCGAGCCCGCCAAGCAACTGGTTCGCCAGCTTGAAGCACAGCCGGACAATGACATCCGCATCTGCGGCATCTTTGATGACCGCGGCAGCGAGCGCTCCCCCACTGTCGTCGCCGGCTACCCGAAGCTCGGCACCTTCGGCGAGTTGGTGGAGTTCGCACGCCTCGCCCGCATCGACATGCTGATCATCGCGCTGCCGGCAACGGCCGAACAGCGCATCCTGCAATTGCTGCGAAAGCTCTGGGTCCTGCCTGTCGACATACGGCTCGCCGCACATGCGAACCGCCTGCGCTTTCGCCCACGCTCCTATTCGCATGTCGGCGCCGTGCCGATGTTCGACATTTTCGACAAGCCGATCCGCGACTGGGACTCGGTTGCCAAACGCCTGTTCGACATTGTCTTTTCGCTGGGCGCCATCGCGGTCCTGTGGCCGATCATGCTCGCCGCCGCCATTGCCGTGAAGATGACGTCGAAGGGCCCGATCATCTTTCGCCAGAAGCGGCATGGCTTCAACAACGAGATCATCGAAGTGCTGAAGTTCCGCTCGATGTACACGGAGATGAGCGACCAGACGGCGGTGAAGGCCGTCACCAAGGGTGACCCGCGCGTGACGCCGGTCGGCCGTTTCCTGCGCAAATCCTCGATCGATGAGCTACCCCAGCTCTTCAACGTGCTTCGCGGCGAACTGTCGCTGGTCGGCCCGCGCCCGCATGCGGTGAGCGCGCAGACTGGTGAGCGCAAATATGTCGACGTGGTCGAGAGTTATTTCGCCCGCCACCGGGTAAAGCCCGGCGTCACCGGCTGGGCGCAGATCAACGGGTTGCGCGGCGAGCTCGACAGCGATGAGAAGATCCGCGCCCGCACGGCCTACGACCTCGATTATATCGAGAACTGGTCGCTGCTGTTTGACCTGAAGATCTTCTTCCTGACGCCGATCCGGCTCCTCAACACGGACAATGCCTATTGAGCGCCGTCGTCCACAGTCCTGATCATTTCGATGCGCGGCTGGCAGCCCTGCGGATTGCCGGCACGGCACTGATTGCGTTCGGCGTCTTCCTGTCCGGCTTCGTCATCTCCGAACCGGCGCCCTATGAACTGGTGATGGCGATCCAGATCGCCATCTGGTTCATCCTGGGCCTGAAGATTTCGCGCACCACGGCCGCCCTGCTGGTTCTGCTGATGGTCTTCAACCTCGCGGGTCTCCTGACGATGTTCGTGATGAAGGACATCAGCGGCGCGCCCCTCTATTTCGCCGTGTCGATCTTCCTGGCGCTGAGCGCGGTCTTCTACTGCGCCGTCATCGAGGCCGACCACCGCCGGCTCAACCTATTGTTCAAGGCATGGGTTGCAGCCGCCATCATCACCTCGCTGCTTGGCATCGCGGGTTATTTCAACGCCTTTCCCGGTGCCCATGTCTTCACCCGCTACAACCGGGCGATGGGTGCCTTCGAGGATCCGAACGTCTTCGGGCCATACCTTGTGGCACCGCTGCTTTATCTCCTCTACCGGATGCTGACCGGGCCGCTCATCAAGACGCCGCTTCTCATCCTGGGCTTGCTTGTGCTGACGCTTGGCATCTTCCTGTCCTTCTCGCGCGCGGCCTGGGGCCTGCTGGTCTTCAGCGGCGTGGCGCTCGTGGTCGTCATGCTGCTCAAGCAGCGCACGACGGCGTTCCGGTTCAAGATCCTGGCGATCGCCGGCGGCGCGGTCCTGGTGCTGGCGCTGGCGCTCATTGTCGCGCTGCAATTTCCCCAGGTCTCCGAACTCTTCTCCAACCGCGCCAAGCTGGTGCAGGAATATGACGGCGCCCGACTTGGCCGCTTCGAGCGCCACAAGATCGGCTTCCTGATGGCGATGGAGCGTCCGCTGGGGCTCGGCCCGATGGCCTTCGGCAAGATCTTTGGCGAAGACGAACACAACATCTGGCTGAAGACGCTCACCACCTATGGCTGGCTCGGCGCGATCACCTACCAGATCATGCTGTGGACCACGATCGGCTTCGGCTTCCGCTACATGCTGCGCGAACGCCCGTGGCAGCCATACCTGATGATCGCCTGGGTGATGATCCTCGGGCACGCCATCATCGGCAACGTCATCGATACCGATCACTGGCGGCATTACTACCTGCTGCTCGGCATCGTCTGGGGCTGTGCCGCGCTTGAACACCGGCTGCAGCGCCGCGGTGGACCGGAGGCGAACGCGCTTGCGTCTTGACTTGGCCGCCAAGCGCACCAGATCAGTTCCATGCTGACTGCTTCCCAAATCCGTGCGGCTCGCGCCATGACAGGAATGACCGTCGACGACCTCGCCGAGGCCTCCGGCCTGCCGCGTGACGTCATCGAGGACGCCGAGGCAGCACAGGCCACTCCGCCGACCGACGTTGCCGAGCGCCTCAGGGTGATCTTCGAATCGAAGGATGTCGTGTTCCTTGCAGCTGGCGAGGACGACGCGAATGTCGGCCCGGGCGTGCGGTTGCGCCAACACTTGGCGAACGAGGGCATTCGCCCGCAGAACCTCAGCGCTGCCAACGACGGCTGACCTCGGCTCCAATCAATCAAGTGACTCGACGGCTGGCCTGTCGTCTTCGAAAAATCGCCTTGCGCGCATTTTTTCCAGGAACAACTTCTTCTTCAAATCGTTGGTGTTCGAATAATCAGAAGAAGGGGCTGGGCATGACGACGCATCTCAAGCTTGAAGAGCTCAACAATCAGGGTTTGAAGAAGGTTTGGAGCGTTGCGGAGTTCGCAAAACGCTATCGCCTCCACCGCGAGGAAGAAGCACGGCTTCTCAAGCTGCTCGGACCCTTTGCCTCCCAGCAGGAACTGCTGATGAACGCCACGCGGGCACCGCGCTTCCGCTAATCTCATCTGGCGTCATCCAAGTAGTGGTCCGCCAGATCTCTGATACATTATTGCTTCTTCTGCAGCTTCATCTTTATCCGGAACAATTGCCGTGGCGATCCAGTTTGGCGTGCGTGAACAAGTTCGCGCAGCATTGGCCGCAGCCACTGTGCAGAAGGAGGATAACAATGAACAAGATGCTTTCTACTGTGGTGCTGTCCAGCGTACTTTCGCTCGGCGCCATTGCTGCAGTTTCGACGCCGGCATCCGCCCAGGATGTCGAGCTCCGCCTTGGCCCGGATGGCATCCGCCCGGTCATTCGTGACAGGGATCGCGACCGCGACCGCAATCGTGAATATGGCCGCCGCGACAGGGGCTGCTCGCCCGGTGAAGCACGTGCCGCCGCCCGCGACGAAGGTTTCCGCCGTCCCGAAGTCGTCCGCGTTACCGATCGCAGCATCACGGTCCGCGGCTGGACCTCGAATGGTCCCGACCGCATCACCTTCGCCAACCGTCGTGGTTGCCCGGAAATCTGATTACCGCCGCCTGAACTCGAAAGCCCCGCCCCCCGCCCCCGCGGGGCTTTTTGTTTGCGTCGTCGGGAAATCGACGTTCGCAAACATTGATGTTATCGTCGCCTGGTGGGGGTGCCGATGGTTTTTCCGGGGCAGCGCAGGGATGTGGACATGCCGCTTCTCGCGGTGCTTCTCGGCTGCCTGCTGCTGGCCGCCTTTAAGGTCGAGGCTGATACGACACTGACCGGCGAACTGGTGGTGGAAGCCATCTCGCATCCGTGGCTCGTCGCACTGCGCACCATGATGTTTCCGATCGTCTTGGCGATCGCCGCGCTTGCCGCTGCGTGGTCCCTGCTCGGCGCAGAGCTGCGGCTTCGCCTCCATCCCGTTTCGCTGCTGATCTGCGCCCTGCCCTTCTATGCGGCCTTCCGCAGTTCGTTCGAGGATGCGGATCTGGCTTTGAAGAGCCTGCAGGCGTTCCTGCTGTTTGCCTTCCTGACGATTTTCATCGCCTTCCGGCGCGCCAACGTCAGCGATGATATTGTGGCGGACACGGTCGCGGCCGCTTTCAGCCTGTTTTCCTTGATCCTCGTTTGCCTCAACCTGATGTTCTATCTGGGTGGCTACGGTTACCTTGGCCAGAACACACGCTTCTTCGGCACGACGGTTCATCCGAACTTTCTCGGCGTGCAGATGGCGGTCTGCGGCATCATTCTCTTGCATCTGGCGCTAATAGCCCGGCCCATACTGAAGCCGGTGGCCATTGCGGCTCTGGCAGCCGCGGTGTTCCTGCTGGTGCAGACCGGCTCGCGCACTGCTCTCGTTGTCCTCGCAGGTGGCTTTTACCTCTGCGCCTGGCGCGTCATCGGCTTCAAGGCGCGCCTGGCGTCCGGCGCGCTGCTCTTGGCCGCGGTCGGCCTTGTTCTTGTTTCGGACCTTGCTCAGGACAACTGGCTGGGGGTCTATTCCCGCGGCGGCTTCACCGACACCCGGTCGGCGGCCTGGCAGGATCTAGTCCGTCGCATTGCCAAACGTCCGGTGCTTGGGCTCGGTGTTTTCGAAGGCGCGTCAGAGAACTCGCTGATGCGCGGCTGGGCGGCTTACGGCCTGCCCTACTTCCTCATCATGTCGGCCATGATCCTCGCAGGTTTCGCCAGCCTCTACCGGGCAAGCAGAAGCGCCCAAACATCATCTGCCGGCCAGTTGGTGGCGGGACTGTTCTTCGGCCTCATCCTCGGCAGCATGTTCGAAGGTTATCTCTGCGACAACATGAGCGTCGGAATCGTGACGCTGGTCATCGTCTCCTCCGTCATCGGAGCACCGTCTGCACCGGCAACCGAGGATATTCCTGCCGCTTTGGACGATCTAGCGGCGGGCGCTTGAGCCACCGCCGGCGCATGAGAACCGCGGGCCGAGACATCGGCGCTCGTTTTTCGCTTGCATCAAAACAAGGGAACGACTAGGGAAACCGTGCTCCCCAAGCTTGGCCATGTGTCGGGCAAACGAGCGGTGACGGAATGTAGCGCAGCCAGGTAGCGCACTTGACTGGGGGTCAAGGGGTCGTGGGTTCGAATCCCGCCATTCCGACCATTTCTATTTGAGCTTATTTGCGTAAGCTGAGGTTAAAGCCAGCCGGCCCCGTTGCCTGCTGGCTTTTTCGTTTTTGCCAATACATCCGATTTTTAGAGATTTCTTGACGAAGGCGCCGGTTGTGGGCTTCCCTGATGGCGCGCGGTGTCCATTTAATCAAGACCAACTTCGCGAAGCACGCACTGACGGAAAAGACGATGGATCTAGCCACGCCTGCCTCGCCTCTCAGCTTCCTCGCCGGTGACGGTGAGGTCGCCCAGCGCATGCGCGATCTCGACTGGTCCACGTCGCCGCTTGGGGATCCAGAGGGCTGGCCGCAGTCGCTCAGCCTGGTCGTCAGCCTGATGCTCTCGTCGAAATTTCCGATGTTCGTGGCCTGGGGGCCGCAACTCGGCTTCCTCTACAACGACGCTTATGCCGATATCCTTGGGTCCAAGCATCCGCAGGCGATCGGCCAGCCGTTCCAGGAGGTCTGGTCCGAGATCTGGACGGACATCCTGCCGTTGATCCAGGCGGCGATGTCCGGCAACGCGATCTACCGGCAGGACCTGCCGCTCCTCATGCTGCGCAGGGGATTCGAGGAGCAGACCTGGTTCACCTTTTCCTATTCTCCCGTCAGGGACGAGAGCGGCCATGTGGCCGGCATGTTCTGCGCCTGCACGGAAACCACCGCCCGCGTGCTGGCAGAGCATGCGGTGATCGAAAGCGAAGCCCGCTTCCGCAACATGGCGGACCACGCGCCGGTGATGATGTGGGTCACCGATCCGAGTGGTCACTGCACCTATATCAACCGCGCCTGGCACGACTTCACCGGCCAGACGCAGGAGGATGCGCAAGGGTTCGGCTGGCTGGAAGCCACCCATCCCGAGGACAAGATCGAGGCGGAGCGCATCTTCCGCGAAGCCAATGCGACGCGTTCCCCGTTTCGCGCCGAATATCGCCTGCGCCGCCATGACGGCACCTATCGCTGGGCGCTCGATGCCGCCGCACCCCGGTTCGACGACAATGGCGAATTTCTCGGGTATGTCGGCTCGGTCATCGACATTGATGCCCGGCGCGAGGTGGAGGATCGGCAAAGGCGCAGCGAGGCGACGCTGCGGACCTTGACCAACGCCCTGCCGGCCTTCGTGTGGTTTGCGACGCCGGACGGCGAGACGCATTACCTCAACAACCGCTGGTACGAATATACCCGGCAGACGCGCGAAGAAGCCCTGCCCAACGGCTGGATCACCACGCTGCATCCGGATGACGTCGAGGAAACCGCGGCCCGTTGGACCGAGGCGCGTGAGCAGGGCAAGACCTACGAAATCGAGGTGCGCTATCGCCGCGCCGACGGCGTTTATCGCTGGTATGTCGTGCGGGCGGAACCGCTCCGTGACAGCAGCGGCAGCGTAACGGGCTGGGTCGGCACCTCCATCGACATCCATGATCGCAAGGAAGCGGAAACGGCGCTGCGGGAGAGCGAGACGCAGTTCCGGATCATGGCTGATGCCGTGCCACAGATCATCTGGATTACAGATGCTGAAGGAAGGGCCGAGTTCTTCAATCGCCACTGGTATGTCTACACCGGCTCGGAACCGACGGAGACAACCGCCAGTGCCGTTTCCGACCGCCATGTTCACCCGGACGATGGCGAGGCGACCCTCGCGGCGTTTGATGCCGCGCGCGTCAACGGCACGACGTTCCTCGTCGAGCACCGCATTCGCTCGGCCTCCGGAGACTATCGCTGGTTTCTCGTGCGCGGCGAGCCTTACCGGGATCCGCAGTCGGGCGCGATCGTGCGCTGGTATGGCGCATCCGTCGATATCCACGACCGAAAGGTCGCCGAAGCAAAACTTCATGACCTGAACCAGACGCTGGAGCGGCGGATCGAAGCCGCGCTGCAGGAGCGCAAGCTACTGGCAGACATCGTCGAGGGAACGAATGCCTTCGTGCAGGTCCTGTCCGCCGACTACGAGTGGCTCGCGATCAACAGGGCGGCGGCCGACGAGTTCGAGCGCATCTATGGCAAGCGGCCGCAGGTCGGCATGAACATGCTCGAGCTTCTGGCCGATCATCCACAGAACCAGGCGACGGTCCGCAGGATCTGGGCACGAGCGCTGTCCGGTGAGGAGTTTTCCGAGGTTGGCGAATTTGGTGATCCGGACCGCGACACCCGCTTCTACGAAATGAAGTTCAGTGCGCTGCGCGACGACTCGGGCGAACTCATTGCAGCCTACCAGTTCGTCTACGACGTGACGGAGCGGATGGAGGAGCAGGAGCGCCTGCGCAAGGCAGAAGAAGCGCTGCGGCAAAGCCAGAAGATGGAGGCGATGGGCCAGCTAACCGGCGGCGTCGCGCACGACTTCAACAACCTCCTGACGCCGATTGTCGGCAGTCTCGACATGCTTCAGCGTCGTGGCGTTGGTGGCGAGCGTGAACAACGGCTGATCTCGGGTGCCATGCAGTCTGCCGAGCGTGCCAAGACGCTGGTGCAGCGGCTGCTTGCCTTTGCACGCCGCCAGCCGCTGCAGGCGGTGCCGGTGGACATGGCGAAGCTCATTCAGGACATGGGACAACTGGTGGCGAGCACCACCGGGCCGCAGATCAAGGTCGCGATCGACGTTTCCGAAGACCTGCCGCCCGCCAAGGCTGATCCGAACCAGCTGGAAATGGCACTGCTCAACCTGGCGGTCAACGCGCGTGACGCGATGCCGGAAGGCGGGACGTTGCGCATTTCGGCAAGCCAGGAGGTGGTGCGCGACGGGCCACGGCCCGATCTGCAGCCGGGCAACTATATCCGCCTTTCCGTGGCAGATACCGGTTCCGGCATGGATCAGGCGACGCTTGCCCGGGCGATCGAGCCGTTCTTCTCCACCAAGGGCATCGGCAAGGGCACCGGGCTTGGGCTTTCAATGGTGCATGGTCTTGCCCAGCAGCTCGGCGGTGCGCTGAAGATCTCCAGCCGCCCGGGCTTTGGCACCAATGTCGAGCTATGGCTGCCGCAGAGCCTTGAAGCCGCCTCCCCCGCAACCGAGGCGCCAGAGGCCGTCGCATCGGTTCCCTCGCAAACCACCGCACTCCTTGTCGACGACGAGGAACTGGTGCGGCTCACAACGGCGGACATGTTGGCGGATCTTGGCTACAACGTCATCGAGGCAGCCTCTGCCGAGCAAGCGATCGCGATCCTGGACGGTGGCCAGCGGTTCGACGTGCTGGTGACGGACCACCTGATGCCGGGCATGACCGGCACGGATTTGGTCGAGATCGTCAAGGCGCGGCTGCCGGGCACGCCGTGCCTGATCGTGTCAGGCTATTCCGGCGACCAGGGCATCGAGCCGGGCCTGGCGCGCCTCACCAAGCCCTTCCGCAAGGACGAGCTCGCCAACATGTTGAACCAGTTGCAGGGCGCGGCTTCCGTCAAGTGACGCCGGGATTGCCCGATGGGCGCAATCCCGATCGGCTCAAGCGATCTCAGTCCGTCAGCGCAACGGGAAGCGCGCGCTTGTGTCCGCTGGCACGGTAAGTCGACAGGATGCGATCCAGCGACTCCTTGCGGATCACCTTGCCCTCCAGGAAGTCGTCGATCTCGTCATAGGTCACGCCATAGACTTCTTCATCCGGCTTCAACGGCGCGTCCGATTCCAGATCGGCGGTCGGCACCTTGAAAACGAGGTTGTCAGGAGCACCAAGATGCTTGGCCACCGCCCGGACCCGCCGCTTGTTCAGGCCCGACAATGGAAGGATGTCCGCGGCACCATCGCCGAACTTCGTGTAGAAGCCCATCAGCGCTTCAGCGGCATGGTCGGTGCCGATGACAATGCCACGCATGCCGCCGGCCAGGGCATATTGAGCGATCATCCGCTGCCGCGCCTTGACGTTGCCAAGGTGGAAATGCAGGCGCGGTCCGGCGACGAGATCATCGGCTTCCCGCCGGACCTCGGCCATCATCGCATCCGCCGCCGGCTGGATGTTGATCCGCACGGTCCGGTCCGGCTTCATGACATCCAGGCAAGCCTGGGCATCGGCCTCATCCGCCTGCTCGCCATAGGGCAGCCTGACGGCGACAAAGGTTGCCTCAAACCCACCGGACCGCAGTTGCTCCACCGCTCTTTGCGCCAGCAGCCCTGCAGTCAGCGAGTCCACGCCGCCGCTGATGCCGAGCACGAAGCCCTTGGCGGATGATGCCTTCAGATAGTTGGCAAGAAAGCTTGTGCGCCGCTCTGCTTCTTCCCCTGCATCGAACTGCGAGGTGACGCCGAGCGCCTCGATGATCTTCTGCTGTTCCTCCAACAAGAAGGCCTCCTTCATGATTCTGTCCGGTTCATCTAGACGTACGAGCAGGCGGTGAAGTTCCTTCTAAACACCTGCCCGCCAACAGAAAAAGCCCGTTCTGCACGAGGCAGAACGGGCTTCCGTTGCATTCCTTGACGCCTGTCTCAGGAGTAAGGCGAGTAGCACTGCTGGCGCGGGCCGTTGTACGGCTGGAACGTGTTGTCGTAGGCGCGATACGAACGGTAGCGCGAGTAGCACCAGTTCACATGTGCACTGCCACCGCTGATGTAACGACGTGGCGCAACATAACGCGGTTCGGCATAACGGGGTGCCGCAAGAGCGCCGCCGATGATGGCGCCGGCTGCAAGGCCACCAATGATGGCGCCGGCACCGGGCCCGCGCCGATAATGGCGGTGCCCATAGTGGCGGGGACGATAGTGGCCACGTCCGCCATGCCATCCACCACGACGGTGACGGTACTGGACCTGTTCAACATCCTTCGGTGCTTCCACCTTGAGAGGGCTGACAGACGGGAATGCCTGCGCTGGTACTATGCTGCTGAGCGCGGTCATCAAGGACAATGCGACGACGGCGAGTTTCTTTTTCATGAGTTCACCTCCACGAGCCTTGGTTAGGACGCGATAATCGTCTTCTCCGGCTGAACCTGAGGTGAATGTATTTGTCTTCTACTTGTTCCAGCCGGCCCTCAACCGGAGCGGCTGTTCGCTACCAGAGTTCAGTGTGCACAGAGGATATTTCGCAGTATACATCGATCACCGCCTGTGCGATTGCAAAATCTGCAACAGTCACATTGGCGTGAAAGACACTAGTGAGCATCAGTATTTGCTTTTTCATCGCGGCTCATGATCGGCCGCAGATGCTGCTAACAATGCTAAGCGCAATATACTCCCCAAGGCACCGCTACATCATCCACATCGATCGCAAATCGAAAGATGCTACGCTCTCCGATTTGCCCGAACTGCTGCGGCAGTATCCCAATATCACCTTCCTGACCCGCCACAAGGTCGCCTGGGGTGGCTTGTCGCAGATCACGATTGAACTTCGCACGGCGCGAATGGCGATGACTGATCCGGGCTGGGACTATTTTGTTTTCCTCAGCGGCACCGACTTTCCGGTGCGTCCGCTTGCGGACCTCGAAGAAGTACTTGTGTCAGCGGACAAGCGCAGCTTCATCGACCGACGCGAAATTGCAACGCTGCCACCTCGCCTCCACACACGCCTGCGCAAGCGCAACCGGTTCGCCTATCTCGAGCTCCTCGGCAAGTCCTGGCGGCTGCCGATCCCGTTGAAGTGGTTCGGCAAGCTGCCGCTTTACTATGGCTCGCAGTGGCACTTCCTGCATCGATCATTTGTCGAGGCAGCATTGGATCGCGTCGACAGGCATGGGCTTCCCCGGATCATGCGTTACTGCTCAATCCCCGACGAAGTCTTCTGGCAGAACATCCTCAATGACGTGCCGGGCATCGAGGAGAGGATCGTGCCGTACAATCACCGTTACATCCAGTTCTCGGGCAAGCATCCGAAGTGGCTTGTCGGTGCGGATATCCCGGCGATCGAGAGCAGCGGCGCCTTCTTTGCCCGCAAGTTCGATCCGCAGGTTAGCTTCGAGGCTGTGGCGCATTTCGCGCCCCTGAATCCGGATCGGTCGCTGTTGTAGGTTACCGTTTGTTCTCTCGAACCGGCGCTATATCCGTCAGCGCACCTGGTCCAGCAACCGCTTGCATTCCAGCAGGTCGAACAGCGCTTCCTGGAGCAGCGCCCTGTCTTCCTTACCGACACTCGATTTCCCGATTGACACTTCCGGCACGTCATCGTCCTGCGAGGAGCCAAAGCCGAAGAAGCGGCCGCTTGGCTTCACCTTCGGGCGCCCGACGATCTGGTCCTCGTCCGGCGCCGGCGCCTTGGGCTCGACATGTTTCTCGTTGTTGGCTGCCATGATGGCTTCCATCGTCGCCATGTCGCCGGAGGCGATGGCGGCCACGAACTTGTTGCCGTTGGCCTTGAGGAGCTTCTGGACGCCCTTGATCGTGTAGCCGTGGTCGTAAAGCAGGTGGCGGATGCCCTTCAGCAGGTCCACGTCTTCCGGGCGGTAGTAGCGGCGCCCGCCGCCACGCTTCATGGGCTTGATCTGCGGAAACCTGGTTTCCCAAAAACGAAGCACGTGCTGCGGAAGGTCAAGGTCATCTGCGACCTCGCTGATTGTGCGAAAAGCATCCGGGCTCTTGTCCACGCGTCACTCTCCCAACACGAAACGGCCTCAACGGCAGAAGCCACTGTTCGTTTGATAAACGCGAATCGAGGCAATCTCAACGAGTTACGTCGGATGTTTGCAGTCTTTTCACCGGATGATGGCGCGAAGCACCTGCTCAGGCGACCGGGCTGACCGGCTTCTGCTTTGCCTTGCGGGACGTGTGAGCCTTGAGGATCCGGCTCTTCAGAACGTTGGATGCCTTGAAGGTCATGACCTTGCGCGGGGAGATCGGGACCTCCTCGCCGGTCTTGGGGTTGCGCCCGATACGCTCGTTCTTGGCGCGCACCTGGAAGGTCGCGAACGACGAGAGCTTGACCACTTCGCCACGCACGATGGCGTTGCAGATTTCATCAATAACCGTCTCGACAAGCTCGGCCGACTCCGTCCGAGAAAGCCCGACCTTACGGAAAACCGATTCCGCCAAGTCTGCTCGTGTCACTGTCTTACCGGCCATGATCCCCGCCCAATTCTGAGATTGATCTTGTCGAAGCCGCTAGACAGTATTTTGCTTGGACGCAGGGGTCAAGCACCTGTGTCGTCTCGATTATTTCTCTTTTGAGGAAGGTACGAATTTACCAGCGGATGAGAACGGCACCCCATGTGAACCCACCGCCCATCGCTTCCAGCATCACCAGATCGCCCTTCTTGATTCGCCCGTCGGCGAGTGCAACGGACAAGGCGAGCGGTATGGATGCCGCCGACGTGTTGCCGTGAAGGTCGACCGTCACCACCACCTTTTCGGGCGGGATGCCGAGCTTCTTTGCAGATCCATCGATGATGCGGCGGTTGGCCTGGTGCGGCACGAGCCAGTCGAGATCCTCTGCCGTCGTTCCGGTCGCCTCGAATGCGGCCTCGATCACGTCGGTGATCATGCCGACTGCGTGCTTGAAGACTTCGCGGCCCTCCATGCGCAGGTGGCCGACAGTGCCGGTCGTGGACGGGCCGCCGTCGACGTAGAGCTTCTCCTTGTGCGAACCGTCGGAGCGCAGGTGCGAGGTCAGGATGCCGCGGTCCGCTACGGTCCCCTCGCCTTCGGCAGCTTCGAGGATCAGCGCGCCTGCGCCGTCGCCGAAGAGCACGCAGGTCGTGCGGTCCGTCCAGTCGAGAATGCGCGAGAAGGTTTCCGCACCGATGACGAGCACGCGCTTGGCCATGCCGCCGCGGATGTGCAGGTCGGCAGTCGCCATCGCATAAACGAAGCCGGAGCAGACGGCCTGCATATCGAAGGCGTAGCCATGCGTCATGCCGAGCCGGTTCTGGATATTCACCGCCGTGGCCGGAAATGTGTTGTCGGGTGTCGAGGTCGCCAGCAGCACGAGGTCGATGTCGTCCGGCGTCAGGCCGGCATTGTCGAGCGCTGCGCGGGCCGCCTGTTCGCCAAGCGATGCCGTCGTCTCGTCGTCGCCGGCGATGTAACGCTGGCGGATGCCGGTGCGCTGGACAATCCACTCGTCGGAGGTGTCGACAAGCGTCTCCAGTTCCTTGTTCGTCATCACCCGCTTCGGGAGCGCTGCTCCATAACCGCGAACCACTGAACGGATCATATTCATTTTATCCTGTCGTCATGCCGTTTCCGGGCCAGCCAGGGGCTGACGACGGGCATGGTAAAGTGTCAGATCCTGCTGGATCTTTGCATTGAGGTCGTTGCGCGCCATATCGTAGCCGACATCGATCGCAGCGGCGAAGCCATCGGCATTGGTGCCGCCATGGCTCTTGATGACGATGCCATTCAGGCCAAGGAAAACGCCGCCGTTGACCTTGTTCGGATCCATCTTCTCCCGCAGCCGATCGAAGGCGCTCTTGGCGAGAAGATAACCAAGCTTGGCAAACAGCGTACGCGACATGGCCTCGCGCAGCAATGTCGCGATCTGCCGGGCGGTGCCTTCGGCGGCCTTCAGCGCGATATTGCCGGTGAAGCCTTCCGTTACCACGACATCGACCGTGCCCTTGCCGATGTCATCGCCCTCGACAAAGCCGTGGTAGGCAATGGTGGGCATGTTGGCGTCACGGATCAGGCGCCCGGCTTCCTTGACCTCTTCCTGACCTTTCACTTCTTCAACACCGACATTGAGGAGGCCGACGGTCGGACGCTCGACTTCAAAAAGCGCGCGCGCCATGGCGCCGCCCATCAGCGCGAAATCCAGAAGCTGCTGAGCATCGGCGCCGATCGTGGCACCGATGTCGAGGACGATGCTTTCGCCCTTCAAGGTCGGCCAGATCCCGGCGATTGCAGGGCGTTCGATATTGGCCATGGTCCGAAGACAGAACTTCGCCATCGCCATCAGCGCACCGGTATTGCCGGCCGACACGGCCACGTCTGCTTCACCGAGCTTCACCGCCTCGATCGAACGCCACATCGTGGAGACATACCGACCGCGCCGCAGGGCAGCGCTCGGCTTTTCATCCATGGCCACGGCAAGTTCGCAATCATGGAAGACGGATTTTTCGCGAAGTTTCGGATATTTGGCGAGCAGCGGTTCGCACTGGGCCTTCAGCCCGTAGATGAGGAAGGTTACGTCTGGATGGCGTTCCAAGGCCTTGGCGGCACCCGGAATCACGACTTCAGGACCGAAGTCGCCACCCATGGCGTCGAGAGAAATTCTGATCACGCGTCCCTGATCCTTAATCTTCGCCGAACGCATGTTCCGGAAGGCCATGCGCTAGTTTCTTGCGTCACAAACGGCCTAGCTCTTGCGTGGCTCTGCCGGCGAAATCGTGGCCAAAATATAGTTTTCGCTCCTGCTGACAACCGTGCTTAGTCTTTTTTCCAGTCTTTCAGCACCGCGAACGGGTTCGGCCGCTCCGCTTCGTCGTTCGGATCGCTCTCCAGGTGATCGGCGAACTCGACACCCGGCTTGCGCGGATACGGATCGATTGCAAGTGCGGCGAATTCGGCGACCACTTCGCCGGCATCAATCGTGTCGCCTGCAAAGGTCTCCGGCAGGTCGGGGCCTTCGGGATCAAGCACCATCTCGGCCGCTTCGTTGCTGACGATGCGGGCGAGCTTCGAACCTTCCGGCACGAAGATCTGCTCGAGGTCTTCCTCAATTCTCGATTCGACCGGATCCATCGTTACCACGCAGGCCTGGACGATCGAAGCTTCGACGCGGCCCTTCAGGCGGACGCCGTCCTTCTTCCAGCGCACGACCTGCAGCTCGGCTTTGAGCGAATCGACCGCTTCCACCTGCCACAGCTTCGCCAGCCCCTGGCGCTCGCGCTCATCGGCTTCCAGCCGCACGGTAATCGGATTGGCCGAAACGTGGCCGACTTTCACAGGGTATGAAAACGGAGGCTTTTCCTTCCGCACATGTTCATTCTTCACGACACATACCTTTCTGGTGCGGGCGCCGCCGGATCGAGGAGAACCGCCTGTCCGGTGGAGATCTCGTCTTCGGAAATCGCGGCAAGGGCCGCTTCCGCACGGATCATCCAGCCGGCGAGTGCCCGCATCTCGGGCGCATCATCCGCATTCGGATAGATATTGCGCCTCAGCGCTCCCGCAAGTTCCGCCTCGTTCTTGTTCTCAAGCGCCGCCGCATAGGTTTCCAGCCGGCCATAGAACATGCCGGCGAGCTTCTTCATACGTTTCGGCACGCCCTGGTCGCCGATACCCAGTTCGCGGATCGAGTGATCAATGTCCTGGAAGAAGGCGTCGACGATTTCCTGGGCCAGTTCCTGGCCGCTGACCGGCGATTTTGCCGTCCTGCGGAAGAACAGGATCATCACGATCGACAGCATCTCGAACCGGCCCATGACCGTGTCCAGCACATGCAGGTCGCTGTAGAAGAACGGGATGCGCGCCGTCTCGGTCAGGGTCGCATATTGCCGGTTGATGATCGCCTGGTTGCGGTTCTTCTTCTTGAAAAGGCCGAATATCATCTCGATTCCTGCTGTATGTCTCCACGAATGTCCGGCCAAGCGCCTGGCCGATGTTGCATGGAAACGAAAGCTGGTTTACCGAAGCAGGCACGAAAAGCAATGCCGTTCCGCCAGACCAGCGAACGGGGTCGAGGATTTTCGCGACCGTGAAGAGCGGCTGCGGACGGTCTCACGTCCCTGAATAGCCACAATGGTAAGGTTCAGCAGGGGCCAGTTGAGTTTGGGGGATACCGTTGAGCAAGCGGGTTTTCGGATACGAAATGACATTCTTGAGCAAAGCGGCCCTGGCCACGGCAATCGCAACCGCCGGACTGACCGGCTGCACGTCAATGCAGATCGGTGACACCCTCTATAACGGCTACGTCGTTGACGAGCAGTCGTTGAAGCTGATCCCGGAAGGATCGAGCCGCGAGCAGGTGCTGCTGACCATGGGCACTCCGTCCACGACGGCCACCTTCGATTCTGAGGTCTTCTATTACATCTCGCAGAAGCGCCAGCGTGCATTTGCCGCCATGAAGCCGCGCCTCGTCGAACAGACGGTTCTCGCCATCTACTTCGACAAGGATGGCGTTGTCGCCCGCCGCGCAAACTACACGCTGCAGGACGGCAAGGTCTTCGACACGATTTCTCGCACAACCCCGACCGGCGGCCGCGACCTCACCTTCCTGCAGCAGTTGCTGTCGGGCGGCACGGGTGCAGCAAGCAGCGGCGCGGCAGCCGCGCGCAGCATCCTTGGTGGCTTCGGCGGCAACTAAGCCAAGCTCGCCCGCTTATCAGAATCAGAAGGCCCGCGAGGATCGTTCCTCGCGGGCCTTTTCGTTATTCCCGATGATCAGCCGGCCAGGATGGCAAGCAGCAGCAGGGCGACGATATTGGTGATCTTGATCGCCGGGTTGACGGCAGGGCCCGCCGTATCCTTGTACGGGTCGCCGACGGTGTCTCCGGTCACGGATGCCTTGTGCGCGTCCGAGCCCTTCAAATGCTTCTGTCCGTCCTTGTCGATGAAGCCGTCCTCGAAGCTCTTCTTGGCGTTGTCCCAGGCGCCGCCGCCCGAGGTCATCGAGATCGCCACGAACAGGCCGTTGACGATGACGCCGAGCAACGAGGCACCAAGCGCCGCGAAGGCAGAGGCCTTGTCTCCGCCGGAGATGATGAGCACGCCGAAGTAGACAACAATCGGCGCCAGAACCGGCAGCAGCGACGGCACGATCATTTCGCGGATCGCGGCCTTGGTCAGGATATCGACGGCGCGGCCGTAGTCCGGACGTTCCCTGCCCTCCATGATGCCCGGCTTTTCGCGGAACTGCTTGCGCACTTCTTCCACGATAGAGCCTGCCGCACGGCCAACGGCGGTCATGGCAATGCCGCCGAAGAGGTACGGGATAAGGCCGCCGAAGATCAGGCCGGCGACGACATAAGGATTGGCAAGGCTGAAGGAGATTTCCCCGACACCCTCGAAATACGGATATTGCTGGGCGTTCGCCGCAAAATACTGCAGGTCGTTGGAATAGGCGGCAAACAGGACAAGGGCGCCGAGGCCGGCCGAGCCGATCGCGTAACCCTTGGTAACGGCCTTGGTCGTGTTACCCACCGCATCCAGTGCGTCGGTCGACTTGCGGACCTCCGGCGGAAGGTTCGACATTTCGGCGATACCGCCTGCGTTGTCGGTCACCGGGCCGAAGGCATCGAGCGCAACGATCATCCCGGCAAGACCCAGCATGGCCGTAACCGCGATCCCGGTGCCAAAAAGGCCGCCGAGCTGGTAGGTGGCAATGATGCCGCCAACGATGACGATTGCCGGCAACGCCGTCGATTCCAGCGAAACCGCAAGGCCCTGGATGACGTTGGTGCCATGGCCCGTGACAGAGGCCTGGGCGATCGAGACGACCGGGCGCTTGCCAGTGCCGGTGTAGTATTCGGTGATCACCACGATCAGCGCCGTCACCAGCAGGCCCAGCAGGCCGCAGATGAAGAGGTTGGTGCCGGTGATGTCCATCCCCGCAACCGTGCCGATCGAACCCCATCCGGTTGTCAGTGCCGTTGCGCCGGCAAGGCCGACGACCGACAACAGGCCGGTGACGATCAGGCCCTTGTAGAGCGCTCCCATGATCGAGCCATTGGAGCCCAGCTTGACGAAGAAGGTGCCGATGATCGAGGTGACGATGCAGGCGCCGCAGATGGCGAGCGGATAGATCATCGCAGTCTCAAGCGTCGGTGTGCCGGCGAAGAAGATGGCGGCCAGAACCATGGTCGCGACCACCGAAACTGCGTAGGTCTCGAACAGGTCGGCGGCCATGCCGGCGCAGTCACCGACATTGTCGCCCACGTTGTCGGCGATTGTGGCCGGGTTGCGCGGGTCGTCTTCCGGAATACCGGCTTCGACCTTGCCGACGAGGTCGCCGCCCACGTCTGCACCCTTGGTGAAGATACCGCCGCCGAGACGGGCGAAGATCGAGATGAGCGAGGCGCCGAAGCCGAGAGCGACAAGCGCATCAATGACTTCACGCGAGCCGCTGGGATGGCCGAGGCCCGAGGTCAGTATCCAGTAGTAGATCGAGACGCCCAGAAGCGCGAGGCCGGCCACCAGCATGCCGGTGATGGCACCGGACTTGAATGCGATGTCGAGACCAGCGGCGAGACTCTGCGAGGCTGCCTGCGCGGTGCGCACATTGGCCCGAACCGAGACGTGCATCCCGATAAAGCCGGCGGCGCCGGACAGGACGGCACCGATGATGAAACCGATCGCGGCCGTGCCGGACAACAGCAGCCAGGCCAGGATCGCGACCACCACGCCGACGATGGCAATCGTCATGTACTGGCGCGTCAGGTAGGCCTGTGCCCCTTCACGAACATAGCCGGCAATTTCCTGCATGCGTGCATTGCCTTGGTCGGCAGCCAAAACGGAACGCGTCGCCCAAGCGGCATAGATGATCGATAGCAGTCCGCATACGACCACACCCAATATTACGGTCATTCGCTTTTTCCTCTCCCTCAAGCGCCAGACGGCCCATGCCCTCCGGCATGCCGTTGCGACGCTCCCCACTCGACGGAGGAAAAGGATTGCCGCAACACTTCACGATGCGCATTCCCGCGTGAAGGCCGAATCCCCTCCCAAGGCGCCACATGGCCCTTCACGCAGCGCGAGATTGCGGTGGAGATGAGGTTGCGTCAAGCCCTAGAGACGAACGCTTACGTGCTTGCGGGGGAACGCTTCTTGAGAGCGAGGGCAAGAAGGAGCGCCAGGCAGACGATCGTGACCGGCCAGATCACCAGATTGATGAAGGACCAGCCCCAGGTGACGAACACCTTGCCCGAGGAGAACGAGGACAGGGCGACCGTGCCGAACAGGATGATGTCATGGAAGCCCTGCACCTTGTCGGCTTCGTGCGGGCGGTAGCTCGAGGCGACGATGGAGGTCGAGCCAATGAAGCCGAAGTTCCAGCCGATGCCGAGGAGAACCAGCGCACCCCAGAAGTTCCAGAGTTCGACGCCCATATGCGCGACCACCGCGCAGGCCATCATGATGAAGAGGCCGGCGGCGACGATGCGCTCGGCGCCGAAACGGGTGATCAGCGCGCCGGTGAAGAAGCTCGGGCCGAACATGGCAAGCACGTGCCACTGGATGCCAAGCGCGGCCATCTCGGTCGGGAAACCGCAACCGATCACCATGGCGAGCGGCGCACCGGTCATCACGAAGGTCATCAGCGCATAGGTGCCAATGCCGCAGATCATGCCCGTCATGAAGCGTTGCGTGAGCACGATCTCCTTGAGCGGGCGGGCCGGCAGCGAGGTGCCACCGGTACTGGCACTTCCGGTGTTCGGCAGGCGCAGGAAGGCGAGAAGGATGAGCGGCAGAAGGCACAGCGGAATGATGGCGAGGAACGTGCCGGCGAAGGTGACGGGTGCCAGCAGGTCCTTGGCGAAGATAACCACCTGTGGGCCAAGCACGGCCGAGACAATGCCGGCGCCGAGGATCCAGGAGATTGCCCGCGGCTTGTAGTGGCTCGGCGAGGCATCGGCTGCAGCAAAACGGATTTTCTGCGTGAAGCCGGCGCAGGTGCCGATCAAAAGAAGTGCGACCGCAAACATCCAGAAGTCGCCGCGAAAGAGCGCGATGGTTGCGAGCGCGCCACCCATGGCACCAATCAGGCAGCCCAGCATGAAGGCGCTGCGCCGTCCAAGCGACCGTGAAAGAATGGCGATGAGAACGGCGCCACAGGCGGTGCCGACGTTGAAGCCGGTGATCGGCGCGGTGGCCAGCGTCTTGTCATCGGCAAGGAGTTGGTAACCTGCAAGCGATCCGCTTGAGATGGCGATCGGTGCGGCCGAGCCAAGCACCGCCTGGACGGCAGCGAGTAGCATGACGCTGCGTCGGGCGCTTCGCATCTGCGTTTGAAGAGCCTGCTGCCCAGCGTCCATGCTCATGACCTCGGTTTATTTCTTCGCGTCGCCGCGCACTTCTTTTGCGATACGGTCCAGCACGGCATTGACGATGCGCGGCTCGTCTTCTTCGAAGAAGGCACGGGCAATCTCGACATATTCCGTGACGATGACGGCAATCGGCACATCCTTGCGCTCAAGGATCTCGAAGGTGCCGGCGCGCAGGATTGCCCGAAGGGTCGAATCGAGGCGCGACAGCGGCCAGTCTTCCTGGAGCGAGGAGCGGATGATCGGGTCGATCTTCAGCTGGTCACGTACAACGCCAGACACGATCGAGCGGAACCAGGACGGATCCGCCTTCAGGTAGGTATCGCCGTCCAGTTCCTGGCCAAGGCGATGCGCCTCGTATTCGGCGACGACTTCCAGCACGCCGGTACCACCGACATCCATCTGGTAAAGCGCCTGCACGGCCGCGAGCCTTGCAGCACCTCGCTGATTGGCCGGCTTTACCGTGTGCTCGCCTTCTTTAGTCATTGGATCAACCACCGTTCAGCTTGTCACGCAGCGCAATCATCGTCAGCGTTGCGCGTGCGGCAAAGCCGCCTTTGTCCTTGTCCGAGCGGCGGACGCGTGCCCAAGCCTGCTCGTCGTTTTCCACGGTCAGGATGCCGTTCCCGATCGCAAGCGATTCGGACACGGCAAGATCCATCAGTGCGCGCGAGGATTCGTTGGAAACGATATCGAAATGGTAGGTCTCGCCGCGGATCACCATGCCGAGTGCTACGAAACCATCGTATTCGGTGCCACCCTCTTCGGCCGCATCAAGCGCCATGGCGATCGCCGGCGGAACTTCGAGCGCACCGGGAACGGTCACGACATCATAGGTCGCGCCCGCTTCCTTGAGGGCATGCGTTGCGCCGTCGAGCAGCGCGTCGGCCATGTCGTCGTAAAAACGTGCCTCGACGATGAGGATATGGGGTGCGGCTCCGCGGGGCATGTGTCACCTTTTTCCAATCGGCCGCTTCAAGCTGGACCGGATTTTACGGGATTTGGCAGGCCGCGGTCAAAACACGCTCGCACGCGATTGGCAAGCAAATTTAGCGGATCCCTGAAATGCACGGGCAGAATAGGTCGTGAGTGACGACCTGCTCAAGCCTTGGCCGGAAACTCCGCCAGGCGGGCGGCATACCGCGCCATGGTATCCACCTCGAAGTTGACGAAATCACCAGGCTTGCGGTCACCCCATGTCGTGACGCCCAGCGTGTGGCGGATCAGCAGCACGTCAAAATCCGTGCCATTGACGGCGTTGACCGTGAGCGACGTGCCGTCGAGGGCAACCGAACCCTTCGGGGCCACGAAACGCGCCAGATGCTCCGGTGCGCGCAGACGCACGCGAACCGCCTCGCCCTCCGGCTCGATCGACAGGATCTCCGCCTTGTCGTCAACGTGGCCGGAAACGATATGGCCGCCGAGTTCGTCGCCGATCTTCAGCGCCCGCTCGAGGTTCACTCGAGTGCCTTGGGCCCAACTTGCGATGGTGGTGAGGCGAAGCGCCTCTTCCCAGGCCTCGACCTCGAACCAGCGTTCGTTGCTGCCTTCTTCCGGAAGCTTGGTGACCGTCAGGCAGACGCCGGCATGGGAGATCGAAGCACCAAGATCGATGGTCTTCGGGTCATAGCTCGTCGCGATCCGCAGACGCACGCCTTCATCCATCGGCGTCTTTGCCGCAACTGTTCCTACGTCGGTTACGATCCCGGTAAACATCAAGATGATCTTTCATATTCGAGAAGGCGGTCGCGGCCGAGTTCAATCGACCGGATCAGCGTGAATTCTCGCGGCATATCGGATGCCGTCACAGGCGATTCAAGACCGCCCACGCCGACGGTCACGACGCCTTCGGACAGGATGATGCGGTCGACCAGGCCGGCATCCAGAAAAGCCCTGGCGACGACCGCGCCGCCCTCCACCATCAGCGACGACAGGCCGCGCTCCGCCAGCGTCCGCAGCAGGGAGGCAAGGTCTCGGCAGTGGACGATCTCGACGCCCGCCTCGCGCAACTGCTCGCGCTTCTCGGCCAGTGTCTCGTCGGATGCAGCCTGTTCGCCAACCAACACAATCACTGGCACTTGCCGCGCCGTCTGGACAAGTTTTGACGTCACGGGGATCTGCAGCTTGCGATCCATGACGATGCGGATCGGCGAGCGATCCTCCAGGCCCGGAATACGTACTGTCAGTTCGGGATCATCGGAAAGAACCGTACCGATGCCGACGAGGATGCCGTCGGATTCTGCCCGCAGCCGAAAGACCGCTTGCTTAACCTCGGGACCGGTAATCGTCACTTCTTCGCCGCGGCGACCGAGCATCCCGTCAGCGGAAACCGCGAGCTTCAGAGTCACATGCGGGCGGTTCTTTGTCTGGCGCGTGAGGTAGCCCGCAAGCGTGCGCCGCCCCTCTTGCTGCATCAACCCCTGCTCGACCGCTATCCCTGCATTACGCAGGATCGACAGGCCGCGACCAGCCACGCGCGGATCGGGATCGGTGAGGCAGACAACAACGCGCGCGACCTTCGCAGCGACAAGGGCGTTGGCGCAAGGCGGCGTATGGCCGTAGTGGGAACAGGGTTCGAGCGTCACATAGACGTCGGCACCTTCCGCCCGGGCACCCGCGATCTCGAGCGCCTGCGTCTCGGCATGCGGACGGCCGCCCACCGCAGTGACGGCTTCGCCGACGATCTCTCCGTTCTTGACGACAACGCAGCCGACGGAGGGGTTGGTGCCGGTCAGGCCCAGATGCTGGCGCGACAATTCGAGCGCGCGAGCCATGAAGGCCCCGTCATTGCCGCCGCCCGCCATGGTCTCAGCCCTCGATGCCGGGATCACGTGCGATCTTGGCGTTGATCTCCTGGATCACCTTCTCGAAATCTTCCGCATGCGAGAAGTCCCGGTAAACGGAGGCGTAACGGACGAAAGCCACGTCATCGAGGCTCTTCAGCGCTTCGAGCACCTGCAGGCCGATCTCTTCCGATGAGATCTCGTTCTCGCCGGAGCTTTCGAGCCGGCGCACGATGCCGGACACCGCGCGTTCGATCCGGTCGTTGTCGACCGGCCGCTTGCGCAACGCGATCTGGAAGGACCGCACCAGCTTGTTCCGGTCGAAAGGCACCTTCCGGCCGGTCTTCTTGGTGACCATCAGTTCGCGCAGTTGGACGCGCTCGAAGGTGGTGAAGCGGCCGCCGCAATCCGGGCAGATGCGACGGCGCCGGATGGAGGTGTAATCCTCCGCCGGACGCGAGTCCTTCACCTGCGTATCTTCAGAACCGCAATACGGGCAGCGCATCGCCTCTCCTCGAACCTCGTCCAGCCGAACTTACATGTAGGGGTACATCGGGAAGCGGTCGGTGATCGCGACGACCTTGTCGCGTACGCCCGCCTCCACGGCGGCATTGCCCTCGTCCGAATTGGCAACCTTCAAGCCGTCGAGAACCTCGATGATCAGGTTGCCGATTTCGGTGAATTCGGTCTCCTTGAAGCCGCGCGTGGTGCCAGCCGGCGTGCCGAGGCGGATACCGGAGGTGACGAACGGCTTTTCAGGATCGAACGGAATGCCGTTCTTATTGCAAGTGATGTAGCCGCGACCAAGGGCGGCTTCCGCGCGCTTTCCGGTCGCGTTCTTCTTGCGCAGGTCGACCAGCATCAGGTGGTTGTCCGTGCCGCCCGATACGATGTCGAGGCCGCCGGCCTTCAGCGTTTCCGAGAGTGCCTTGGCGTTCTTGACGATCTGGGCCGCGTAGTCCTTGAACTCAGGCTGCAGCGCCTCGCCGAAGGCGACAGCCTTGGCGGCGATGATGTGCATCAGCGGGCCACCCTGGAGGCCGGGGAACACGGCCGAGTTCACCTTCTTGGCGATATCCTCGTCGTTGGTCATGATCACGCCGCCGCGCGGGCCACGCAGCGACTTGTGCGTCGTGGTGGTGGCAACGTGGCAATGCGGGATTGGCGACGGATGCTGGCCACCGGCAACAAGGCCGGCAATATGCGCCATGTCGACCATCAGATAGGCGCCAACGGAATCGGCGATCTCGCGGAAACGCTTCCAGTCCCAGATGCGGGAATAGGCGGTGCCACCGGCGATGATGAGCTTCGGCTTGTGTTCTTCGGCCTTGCGGGCGACTTCATCCATGTCGAGCAGGTTGTCGCCTTCACGTACGCCGTAGGACACGACGTTGAACCACTTGCCGGACATGTTGACCGGCGAACCGTGGGTCAGGTGCCCCCCGGAATTGAGGTCGAGGCCCATGAAGGTGTCGCCCGGCTGCAGGAGCGCCAGGAAGACCGCCTGGTTCATCTGCGAACCCGAGTTGGGTTGCACGTTGACGAAATTGACGCCGAACAGCTTCTTGGCGCGCTCAATCGCCAGTTCCTCGGCGATGTCAACGAACTGGCAGCCGCCGTAATACCGCTTGCCCGGGTAACCTTCCGCGTACTTGTTGGTCATGATCGATCCCTGCGCTTCCAGCACCGCGCGGGACACGATGTTTTCAGAAGCGATCAGTTCGATCTCATGACGCTGGCGACCCAGTTCCTTCTCGATCGCGCCGAAAATGTCCGGATCGGACTCGGCAAGCGGGCGGGAAAAGAAGGCGTTGGTGTTCGACATGTGCAGGGCTCCTCAAGGGCGTAGCATGGGGTGTGCATGCGATGTCGCGTCTTAGCGTTCCGCCACTTGCAGGGCAATACACGCAGCGACATTTGAAGGCTTGAAGACGCGGGGTAAGTGAGAAATGCGAAGGCCGCGCATCCGGTGATGCGCGGCCCTCGATATAGTCGATCCGGAACTTATTGCGGCAGCAGGTCTTCGTCCGGCGAACCGGCGGGACGCTCGATGCCGGTGGTGGTCTGCAGCGCCAGTTCCTGGTTGCCATCCATCTGGTAGATGTCGTCGCGGAACTGCACGACACGGTCCTTGGCGGACCAGGCCGTGATGTAGACGATGTAGACCGGCACTTCCTGGGCAAGCTTGATCGGCGTGTTCTGGCGCGCGGCAATGACACGTTCGATCTCCTGGCGCGACCAGCCGGGCGTATCGCGCAGCAGCCAGGTCGTCAGGTCGCGCACGTTCTGGACGCGCATGCAGCCCGAGGACTCAAAACGCATCAGCTTGTTGAACAGGCCCTGCTGGGGCGTGTCGTGCATGTATTCGTTGTTCGGATTGTGGAAGTTGATCTTCGTCGAGGACATCGCGTTGATCTTACCCGGGTCCTGGCGGAACATCAGGTTCGGGGCCTTCGGCGCGTGCCAGTCAATCGATTCCGGCGAAACCTCGTTGCCGCGCCCGTCGATGAGACGGATGTTGTTGCGCGCCAGATAGGTGGGATCCTTGCGCATCAGCGGCACGATGTCCTTTTCGACGATCGAACGTGGCGCGGTCCAGTACGGGTTCAGGATGACTTCGTAGATCTTCGAGTTGATCGTGTGGGTCGGGCGGTCGATACGACCAACGACAGCGGCAGTGCGCAGCGCGACGCGCGAGTTCTCGACGGCCTCGATATAGGCGGCCGGGATGTTGACCATCACGTAACGGGGACCGAGGTCACCGGACATAGACTGCAAGCGAACGAGGTTCGTTTCGAGCTGGCGAAGACGCACGTTGGCGGCGATGTTCATCGCCTTGATCGTGTACTCGCCCATCACGCCATCTGCCGGCAGGCCGTGGCGCGCCTGGAAGCGCTTCACCGCGCCATCGACATAAGAGTCGAAGGCGGACGACATGCCAACTTCGCGCGGCAGGTCGCCGGAAATCATCAGGCGCTGGCGAAGCTGCTGGACAGAAGGATCAACCACGCCAAGTCGCAGCCGCTGGCCCGAATTGACTTCCGGCCATCCGCCATTGGCGACGATCTGCTGGTAGTCCATGATGGCCTGCTGGATATTGGCAGGACCCTGCGGACCAAGAACCGGGTTGTTGGACGTGACGTAAACCGCGGTGCGCGATGCGGTCCTGGCATCGAACTGGTCATCCCAGGTGCCGCGACGCGGCGCGCTGATCACGTCATCCATGGCATTCTGGGCTAGCGCAGGTGCAGCAAGGGCCGCAGCCCCTGCAGAAACCGCCGAACGCAGCAAGGCGCGACGGGAAATAAAGTCAGGTCCGGTCTTCTTCGACATCACAATATCCGTCTGGTCCCAAGCATCTGAAGATGACGCCTACAGGGATATGGTTAATAACGCGCTAGGGAATGCCCCACCGGCCATCGTTTTCGCCGTCTTCGCGATCTTGTGAAGAGCGGCAATGGCCGGAATTCGTTCTCGCCGGTCCCATAGCAATATGGCCAATTCGTGTCAGGTGCATCCGCGTCACGAAGCCGTGTTATGCCGTTATGACCGATGTCCGTTGGCGCCTTCGCCACCAGCCTCATGCAAGCAGCGTTTGATACCTCGTTGCGCAATCAACTAAAACGGGGAACTGCATGCACTGGCAATCGACTTCTGAACTGGTACCAGGCAGGCTTGCCTTCCTGCGGTTCGACCAGTTGGCCAGTGCGCAATGGGTCGGATACGTTGACGAGAACGGGGTGTGCGAATGGCCGGACAAGGTTCGTGGCCTGCGCCCATCGGGCTGGCAGGCGGTTGCCGTCGACCCGGATCTCTTGAAGCCTCAGGACAACTAAAGCGCAACGCTGAAACGGGCGTAACGAGGCACATCGCTATGCCTCGTTGCGCCCGTGCGCGTCACTTCATGACTGGAGGTGCTCTGAGTGTCCGCAAGCCTTTAGTGGATTAAAGGCGGTACATGATCGAGTCGTTCCAGAAGCGGTCGAGGCGCTGCAGGAGCTTGTTCATCTGGGTGAATTCGCTTTCGCCGATGCCGCCGACCTTTTCGATCGAGCCGATGTGGCGCTCGTAGAGCTTGGCAACGGTTTCTGCGACTTCCTGGCCGGCAGGGGTCAGGCTGATGCGAACCGAGCGACGGTCGATGCGCGAACGCTGGTGGTTGATGAAGCCAAGGTCGACCAGCTTCTTGACGTTGTAGGAAACGTTCGAGCCGAGATAATACCCACGCGAGCGGAGTTCGCCGGCAGTCAGTTCAGAATTGCCGATGTTGAAGAGAAGGAGAGCCTGGACTGCGTTGACGTCGTCGCGGCCCTGACGGTCGAACTCGTCCTTGATCACATCGAGAAGACGACGGTGCAGGCGCTCGACCAGATGCAGTGACTCGAGGTAGAGTGCACGAACGGTTGCTTCCTGGGTATCTGCTACTGCGGGTGCCGCCTGCGGCTTCAGTTTCGTGTTCATCATGACTGCCTCACTCTGTTTTGTTTGGCGGTGTTTGTTTTCTTCCCGCCTTGAGACAGACCCTAAGCAATACGCATAAAATTCGACTTAAAACACACGCTTAACAACAGGTTAACGCACAAGGCACCCCTGCCCCGGCCCGACGGACCCCAGGCGGCGGCAAATTACACCATCAGCAATATCAATGACTTGAAGCAAAAATTGTGGCCAAAAACGGCCGTCAAAGCTTTAGGGTCAGGGTAAATCAATCCTTACCCGCTCCGCCTTTCGGCGGGCTTCGAGCCACAGCGAGAGGCGAAACACGATGTAAAGGGCGGCCACCAAGCCATGCAGAAGCGGCACGACATGGTTGGGGCCGAAGATCTCAGGCCAGACGGAATACATCAGGATCTGCGAGACGGCGGCGATGGTCCAGAGAACGGGCCCCCAGGAGACCGTGAGCCACAACCCGAGCGAGGCGACGGGAAACAGAACCGCCAGCGCAGAAGCTGCCACTTTCCATGGCAGCACCAGGAGATCAAAGCGGGCCATCCCGTTCAGCGAATAACCCACCAGCATCGCCCAATATTGCAGGCCGAACCAGAAACAGGCGATCGCCACCATCCGCAGGAAGATGACATAGAGTATCTCAGTCAGGGTACGCTTGGGTACTGCGGGTGAATCAGGCTCCATGCAGGCAACATAGTGCCCAGTTCCGGCATGCGCCAGCGCCCTAGGTTTGTCATCCCGGGATGATGCGGCAAGACGTCCATTCATAAACAGCCTGCACCATGATAAGACCCGCCGCACTATTTCAAGGAATGGAGCGCAGCCATGGACAAGACGCATCTGGTCGACGAGGTAACCGGCCATCGCCGCATGCGACGCAACCGCAAGGCGGACTGGACGCGCCGCATGGTGCAGGAAAACCGCCTGACGGTGGACGACCTGATCTGGCCGATCTTCCTTGTTCCCGGCACCGGCATCGTCGATCCGATCGCTGCCATGCCGGGCGTCAGCCGCATGAGCGTCGACAAGGCGGTGGAAGCCGTTAAGGAAGCGGCCGACCTCGGCATTCCGGCGATCGCTACCTTTCCCGACATCGAAATGGAGCTGCGTGACGAGACCGGCTCGAACAGCCTTGTCGCCGACAACCTGATCAACCAGGCGACAACCGCGATCAAGAAGGCCGTCCCGAACATCGGCATCATCACGGATGTCGCACTCGATCCGTTCACCAGCCACGGCCATGACGGCATCCTGCGCGATGGCGTCATCCTGAACGACGAGACGGTTGACCAGGTCGTCCGGGCGGCAGTCATGCAGGCCGACGCAGGTTCCGACATCATTGCACCGTCGGAAATGATGGATGGACGCATCGGCGCCATTCGCCGCGGACTTGATGCCGCCGGGCACCAGGACGTCGGCATCATGTCTTATGCCACGAAGTTCTCGTCGGGCTTCTATGGCCCCTATCGCGAGGCAATCAATACGAGCGGCCTGCTGAAGGGCGACAAGAACAGCTATTACATCTCGCCAGCCAACGGCACCGAAGCGCTGCGCGACGCGGCCCTCGACGTCGAGGAAGGTGCCGACATGCTGATGGTGAAGCCCGGTCTTGCCTATCTCGACATCTGTTGGCGCATCAAGGAGGCTTTCGGCCTGCCGACCTATGCCTATCAGGTCTCCGGCGAATACAGCCAGATCAAGGCCGCCGCGATGAACGGCTGGATCGACGGCGACCGGATCATGATGGAGACGCTTCTCTGCTTCAAGCGCGCCGGCTGCGACGGAATCCTTACCTATTTCGCGATGGACGTGGCCCGCAAGCTCGCCAGGAACGGCTGATCTTGTGGTGGAACATCCCCGACACCATATTCTGAGGTGACGAACAGGAGAACACCGAGGATGAGCATCGACCGCAACCCAGCCTTTGCCGCACCAGACGACTGGCGCGCCTATAGCGGTGTCCTGTCGCGCCGGATGTTGGCGTTCCTTGTCGACTACCTGTTCATCCTGCTGCTCTGCATTCCGGCAGCGGTGGTGGTGTTCTTCCTGGGAATCATCACGCTGGGCCTCGGCTTCATGCTTTACCCGGTGCTGTTCGTGGTGGTGGCCCTGCTCTACTTCGGCCTCACCCTCGGCGGACCGAACCAGGCTTCGCCCGGCATGCGCATGGCCGGCATTGCCATGGCCCGGATTGACGGACGGCGCATCGACTTCCTGACGGCAATCGCACATACGGTGATTTTCTGGATCATCAACTCGGTGCTGACCCCGCTCGTGCTTCTGGCCGGCCTCTTCATCGAGCGTTCGCGCCTCGTGCACGACCTGCTGCTCGGCACCGTTGTCGTTCGCACAAGCTGAGCGCGAAACCACTGCCACGTCTCATCCAACCGTGTTCCGTCAGACGGCGGCACACGGTTGACGTTTTTTGTTTATACGCCATGCTATGACATTCACATGTAACGACCGGATTTCCGCGCCGCAATGAACACCCAGGCAACGCCCTCACCGCAGTTTTATCTGACGGCCCCGGCAGTGTGTCCCTATCTTCAAGGCGAGATGGAGCGGAAGGTTTTTACCCATCTCGTCGGGCCACGCGCGGCCGAGATGAATGATCTCCTGACCCAAGGCGGTTTCAGGCGCTCCCAGAACATTGCCTATCGCCCGGCCTGCGAAGCCTGCCGCGCCTGCATTTCAGTGCGCATCCTCGCCAACGAGTTCCAGCCGGCCCGCTCGATGAAGCGCGTTATGGCGACCAATCGCGACCTGGTCTCCAACGTCTTTCCGCCACAACCCTCGACCGAGCAGTTCTCGCTGTTTCGCCGTTACCTGGACAGTCGCCACCAGCGCGGTGGCATGTCGGACATGTCGGCGCTCGACTACGCGATCATGGTCGAAGACACCCATGTGAACACGCGCCTCATCGAGTACCGCAAGCGCGAACCCGGCGCCGGCATCAGCACCGAGGCCAAGGGTGAACTCCTGGCCGTGGCGCTCACCGACGTGATGAGCGACGGCCTTTCGATGGTCTATTCGTTCTTCAATCCGGAGGCCGAGAAGCGGTCGCTTGGTACCTACATGATCCTCGACCACATACAGCGCACCCAGACACTCGGCCTGCCGCATGTCTACCTTGGCTACTGGGTCAAAGGCTCGCCGAAGATGGGTTACAAGACGCGCTTCCAGCCGCAGGAGCACCTGACCCCGCGCGGCTGGGAACGCTTCGTTGAGGAGTACGAGGGTTAAACTCGGCTGCCATTGACATGCCAGCGCATCAACCTAATGTTATAACACTGTTGCAACATGAGGTTCCGTCATGAACACCACCATCCGCAAGATTGGCAATTCCGAAGGTATCATCATCCCAAAGGAAGTTCTTGATCGCATGGGACTCAAGGCCGGTGATACCGTCGAGATCCGCGTTGAAGATGGCAATATTGCACTAGTGCCGGAGCAAGATGACCTTGCAGAGCAGTTGAAGGCAGCTCGTATTGGCATGGAAAAATACCGGGTTGCGCTGCGCGAGCTTGCCAAGTGACAGCTCTCAAATGGCTTACGCGGCGAGCCATCGAGGCTATTCATCAAGAGCAAATCGAGGAACATGGCGGGTTGCCGGGCCTCAAGGACGCGAATGCGTTGGAGGCCTCCCTCGCGCGTCCGCTGCACAAGAACGCCTACGGCGAAGACGACCTTTTTCCGCTAGCCTCTGCCGACCTTTACGGCTTTGCGCGCAACCATCCGTTCCATGACGGCAACAAACGCACTGCGTATCTCGCCGCCTTCACCTTCCTGTTCATCAACGGCTACATCATTGAAGCGACACAGGCTCAAATCATCGAGTTCGTGCTTGCCGTCTCGGCGGGCGAGATCGACGAGGACGGCGCGACGCGTTTTCTCCGTGATCACACCGTCCCCCTCAACTAATCACCCGGCAAACTTTCCGCTGCGCGGAAAGCCCTTCGGCACGAGCCGGCCGGCGGTGGCGCGGTCGCCGATCCACTCCAGAAGCTCATCCTTGTTGCGCGTGAAGGCGCGGCCGGCACTGTCTTCCCACGACAAGCCGCTCGCCATCTCGAAGCACTTGATGTCGGAGACGCCGCCGTCCTTGTAGCGCTGCAGGCGTACGCCCTTGCCGCGCGTCATCTCGGGAAGCTGCGCCAGCGGGAAGACCAGCATCTTGCGGTTCTCGCCGACCACCGCGACATGATCGCCAGACACGGGCACGAGCAGCTTCGTCTCGTCCGGCATCGAGACGTTCATGATCTGCTTGCCCTTGCGGGTGTTCGCGACCATTTCACTTTCGGCGACAATGAAGCCGTTGCCCGCCACCGAAGCAATGATCAGCTTGCGCGACGGGTCATGCACGAAGGCGGTGAGGATATCCTGGTCGTTTTCCATGTCGACCATGATGCGGATCGGCTCGCCATGACCGCGCCCGCCCGGCAGCTTATCGGCCCCGAGGGTGTAGGCCTTGCCGCCCGTCGTCACCAGCAGCAGCTTGTCGGTGGTTTGCGCCGGGAAGGCGATCTTGAGGCTGTCGCCTTCCTTGAAGCTCAGGCTTGTCGTGTCGGAGATGTGCCCCTTCAGCGCGCGGATCCAGCCCTTCTGCGAAACGACAACGGTGATCGGTTCCTTCTCGATCATCGCCTGGTTGATCGCGTCGATGTCGGCTTCCGGTGCATCGGCAAAGGTCGTCAGGCGGGCATAGGGCTTGCCCTTGCCCTTGGCGAAGTTCTTGCGGACGTCCTGGATCTCGTGCTCGATGACCTTCCACTGCTTGGCTTCCGACGCCAGCAGGGCTTCGATCTCCGCCTTTTCCTTCGTCAGGTTGTCGTGCTCGGTACGGATTTCGAACTCTTCGAGCTTGCGCAAGGCGCGCAGACGCATGTTGAGGATCGCTTCGGCCTGGATGTCGGTGAGCGACCAGCGCGCCATCATCACCGGCTTGGGCTCGTCTTCCTCGCGGATGATCCGGATCACCTCGTCGATGTTGAGGTAGGCCACGAGCAGGCCGCCAAGGATTTCGAGGCGTCGCTCGATCGCGGCAAGCCGGAAGCGCGAGCGGCGGCCCAGCACATCACGGCGGTGGCCGAGCCATTCCGACAGCACCTCGTTCAGAGCCATAACCTTGGGCACGCGGCCCATCGACAGCACGTTCATGTTGAGCGGCAGGCGCGTCTCAAGCTCGGACAGCTTGAAGAGCGATTCCATCAGCAGGGTCGCATCGACCGTGCGGCTCTTCGGCACAAGAACGATGCGCACGTCTTCCGCCGACTCATCGCGGATGTCTTCGAGAAGCGGCAGCTTGCGCGCGATCAGCAACTCGGCGATCTTCTCGATCAGGCGCGACTTCTGCACCTGGAACGGAATTTCGGTGATGACGATCTGGTAGCCGCCGCGTCCAAGGTCCTCGATCTCCCAGCGCGCCCGCACGCGGAAGCCGCCACGGCCTGTCTTGTAGGCTTCGATGATCGCCTCGCGGCTGTCGATGATGATGCCGCCGGTCGGCAGGTCCGGCCCCTCGATGCCGCCCTTGGCCGGATCGGCAGGATCCGCCATCAGGTCCTCGACCGTCGCCTGCGGGTTCTTGATCAGCCGCAGCGCCGCGTCGCACAGCTCATGCACGTTGTGCGGCGGGATCGAAGTCGCCATGCCAACGGCAATGCCGGAGGTGCCGTTGGCGAGCAGGTTCGGAAACGCGCCCGGCAGGACCGTCGGCTCCGAATTCGACTCGTCATAGGTATCGCGAAAATCCACCGCATCCTGGTCGATGCCCTCGAGCAGCAGTTCAGAAACCGCCGTCATCTTGGATTCGGTATAACGCATGGCGGCAGGGCTATCGCCATCGATATTGCCGAAATTGCCCTGACCGTTGACGAGCGGGTAACGCTGCGAGAAGTCCTGCGCCAGGCGCGCCAGCGCGTCGTAGATCGACTGGTCGCCGTGCGGATGGTAGTTACCCATCACTTCACCGACGATCTTCGCGCATTTGCGGAACGCCGAGTTCGGCCGTAGCCCCATCTCGCTCATAGCGTAGACGATACGGCGATGAACCGGCTTCAGCCCGTCGCGAACATCCGGAAGCGCCCGGTGCATGATGGTGGAAAGGGCGTAGGCAAGATAGCGCTCTTCAAGCGCAGCTTTCAGATCGACCGGCAGAATGTTGTCGCCGCCATCGCCCGAAGGTGGTGTCAGATTTTTTCCCATGGCCCTTGACTAGACGAAACCCCGATTCTCGGCAAGAAAACCCGTGCAGCACGCTGTGGATGAGGCGGCTTTCGGGCTTGCAAGAAATCGTTTACGAAATCTCGCTTCGTCTGTTTTTGCGACGCCTGGATGCGCGCAGCAGGTCCGCTTATCCCATGGACGTTTTTGTGGCCCGGCCTATAAATTCGACGACCCATTTCAACCTTGAGCGGGCGCACCCGCAGGAGACGACCCGATGCTTTACCTGACCAAGGCCAAGTTACTGCTTGCCGGTGCGGCGCTCACCGCGCTTGCCGGCCCTGCCCTCGCCCTTGACGGCAACGATCTCGTGGCAAAGCTCAATGGCGCGCTCGCCATCAAGGGCAGCTCCGGTTTCACCGCGGGCTCGATCAATGTCAGCGGCTCGGATGTCATCGCAGCCGATGCCAAGATTGTCACCGATGACGGGAAACAGAATATTCCGCTCGGCACGGTGAAGTTCGAGGGCGTGGAAGAAGACGGCGGCGGCTACACGGTCGGCAAGGTCCTCTTCGACAACGTCAACGTGACGCAGGACAAGTCCTCCATCACCGCGTCGGACATCTCGATCACCAATCTCTCCATTCCGGCCGACCCAAACGGAAACGACCTGAGCTCGGTGCTGCTTTATGACGAGGCAACCGTCGGCAGGATCGTCGGCACGGTTGAAGGCAAGCAGGCATTCTCCGTCGACCGGACAACCGTCACCACCGAACTCGCCGACGACAACTCTTCCGTCGATTTCGATGTGAAGGTGGCAGGCGTCAAGGCGGATCTCGGCCTTGTGGATGAACCGCAGGCGAAGGACACGATCCAGCAGCTCGGCCTGACGTCGCTGGACGGATCAATGACGATCGAAGGCAGCTGGAGCGTCGGCGACGGTACGCTCGACCTCACGGAATATGCGCTCGACTTCAAGAATGTCGGACGGCTCTCGATGTCGTTCTCGCTGACCGGTTACACGCTCGACTTCATCAAGTCGCTCAACGAGACGACGCAGGCGATGGCAGAGAACCCGTCGAACGAACAGGCACAGCAGGCGGCAGGGCTTGCCATGCTCGGGCTGATGCAGCGCCTCACCTTCAACAGCGCCGAAATCCGGTTCGAGGACGCCGGCATCACCAAGCGCGGGATCGACTACGCTGCCAAGAAGCAGAACACCGACGCCACACAACTGACGCAGATGCTGAAGGGCATGACACCGTTCATGCTGGCACAGTTCAACGTGCCGGAGCTGCAGAACATGGTGACGGAAGCGGTCAACACCTATCTCGACAAGCCGGGCAGCTTCACGATCAGCGCCGAGCCGGAAAATGCGGTGCCGTTCCCGATGATTGTCGGTGCTGCCATGGGCGCGCCAAACACGCTGCCGAAGGTGCTCGGCGTAACGGTCACCGCCAACGACTGATCATTCTCGCAGACATGGAAGAAAGCCGCGACGGAACCGCCGCGGCTTTTTTTTGTCACTAATGGCCGGCGGAGGCCGTCAGCGATGCATGTTCCTTGTCGTGCAAGGCGTAGCGGTCGATCATGCCGGCACTCGCCTCGTTGACGCCGCGGACGGTGACGGCAACGCCACGGCGGCGGAACTTCAGCACGATGTTGTCGAGCGCGCCGACCGCCGAAATATCCCAAAGATGCGCGCCACTCACGTCGATCATGACCTGCTTCACCGGCTCGTCGAAATCGAAGGCCTTGAGCAGGCTTTCGGTCGAAGCAAAGAAGATCTGGCCGTCGACATGGTAGATGCGGCTCGCGCGGTCCTCTCCCAGCTCGGAACGAACCTGGAAGAGCTTCGCAACCTTGCCGGCAAAGAAGATGCCAGACAGGAGCACGCCCACCAGCACGCCCTTCGACAGGTCGTGCGTTGCGAGGACGGTGAAGACGGTTGCGAGCATCACGACCGAGGAGGTCCTGGGGTTGGTGCGCAGTTCGATGAGGGACTTCCATGAGAAGGTGCCGATCGACACCATGATCATGATCGCCACCAGCGCCGCGACCGGTACGATGCGCAGCACGTCGTCGAGCACGAGCAGCAGGATCAGCAGGAACGCGCCGGCCGTGAAGGTCGAAAGACGCCCGCGCCCGCCGGAGGTGACGTTGATCACGGACTGGCCGATCATCGCGCATCCGCCCATGCCGCCGAACAGGCCCGAGACGATGTTGCCGGTGCCCTGCCCGACGCATTCCTGGCTCTTGTTGCTGGTCGTGTCGGTCATGTCATCGATGATCTGGGCCGTCAGCAACGATTCCAGGAGTCCGACGGCGGCGAGCGCCAGCGAATACGGGAAGATAATTTGAAGCGTTTCCCATGTCAGCGGCACCCCCGGCCAGGCGAAGACTGGCAGCGAGGTCGGCATCTCGCCAAGGTCCGAGACCGCTGGGACCTGCAGGTTGAAGGCGACGGCAATCACCGTCACCACGACGATGGCAACCAGCGGAGACGGGACGACCTTGGTCACCCGCGGGAACAGGTAGATCACCAGCAATGCGACACCGATTAGGAGGTAGGTCACCTCCGGCACGTTGATGAGCTGCGGCAGCTGCGCCATGAAGATCAGGATAGCAAGCGAGTTGACGAAACCGGTCATTACCGAGCGCGACACGAAACGCATCAGCCGACCGAGCTTCAGGAAGCCGGCGATGATCTGCAGCACGCCCATCAGGATCGTTGCCGCAAACAGGTATTCGATGCCATGGTCGCGCACCAGTGGCGCCATGAGCACCGCGGTGGCTGCCGTTGCCGCCGAAATCATCGCGGGACGACCGCCGGTAATGGCAGTGACGCAGGCGATTGCAACGGACGCGAACAACCCCAGCTTTGGGTCGACGCCGGCGATCACCGAAAAGCCGACCGCTTCGGGGATCAGCGCCAGCGCCACGACGATGCCGGACAGGATATCGCCGCGAATGTTGGAGAACCATTCACGGCGGTAGGTGGACAGTTTGTTCATGAGCTAGAAATCGCAAAAGGAAGCGCATCGCCGGGAGCCATCCAGGTGTTGCTGCAACTTTGATGAAGCGGCTGATGCTTTGCGTTGTCCGGCGGATCGGCGGCCGGAAGAGCCACCCGGGAGTTTCACCCGAGTCCTTGTGATGGCGCGTACATATCGGCGCGGTCCGCCCAATGCAACATCACAAGCAAAAAGCCCCGGCAGCAGGGCGGCCAGGGCTTCTTGATATAGGCAGATCGGTTGATGCTATTCGAGCACCTGGACAACCGTGCGGGTCTGCGGATTGACGATCACGCGGCGGTCGTTGACGACCGTGTAGGCGTAATCCGGCTGTTCCTGGATGGTGTGAACTTCCACCGTATCCGGCAGCGCCGTGCCAACAGCGATCGTGCCTTCATAGGCAACGGATGGCACGCTCTGCTCCATGACATAGGTGCGGACTTCGCCCGGCACCACGACGGTCGAGTTGGTGACGGCCGGATCCTGGGTGGTGATGACCGTCGTCTGGGCATAGGCAGCGCCCGAAAGGGCCATCATGACCGCGGAAGCGGCGAGCAAAGTCTTACGCATCTTGGTTCTCCTGTGCTTTTGCTGTCATAACAACACAAGCGTCGGAACTTGGTTCCGCTCTCCCAAGACTGATGCCCGGGCAATCTACCCTCCCCGGACCATGATGCCTTGACGCCGCGGAGCCATGCGGCGAAAACGGGACCGCGGTTGCCCCCGCCATCTTTACTGCCGCTGTAATTAAGAAGGTCTCGCTTTCATGCTCTCTTGGCTCGCCGCGGAAACGCATACAATCGAAGCCGTAGAGCCCGCAAAAAAGCGGCTGGAGCCAGCGCGCCCCTCCTATTATTCCGGCAAGCCCGGCAACCAGTTGCAGCGGCTGTTGACGGCGCGGCGCGACTTCCTGTCCATCTGGCGCCACAACGATTATTCGGCCCGCATCTCGCAGATCTCGCTGATGGGCCGCCAGGTGGTGGTGGTGAATTCCCCCGAGGCGATCAAGTACGTGGTCGCCACGCGCCACGAGAATTTCGAGCGCAAGTCACCCCAGATGCGGCGTTCGCTGGAGTACCTGCTAGGCGACGGGTTGTTCATCTCCGATGGTGAGACCTGGAAGCAGCGCCGGCCGCTGGTGTCGGATATCGTCCACAAGCATCGGGTGCCCGCCTTCGGCGACATCATGAAGAACACCTCGCTCGAGCTCGTCGAGCGGTGGACGAAACTCGGGGAAGGCGCGCAGGTGAACGCGCTTTACGAGATGGCTGGCCTCACCGCCGAAATCATCTCGCGCAGCGTCTTTGGCAACGACCTCGGTGAAGAAAGCGCCGGCATGGTGACGGATGGCTTCACGAGCTACCAGGCGCTGATCGATTCCATCAATATCGGCTATTTCCTCGGCTTCGACGAAGGCCTGCCGCAGCTGCGCACCCCTTCCCTGAAGCGGTCGGTGAAGCGCATCCATACAATCATCGACCGGGTGATCGAGGACCATCTGGCCGGCCGCGGCGACGACCATTCCATGGTGGAGCTCCTGATCCGCCGCCAGCAGCGCAACCCCGAGCTCAAGCTCGATGTCGTCGCACTGCGCAACGAGGCCGCCACGATCTTCATGGCCGGGCACGAAACCACGGCGGCGACGCTCACCTGGGCGTGGTATCTCCTGTCCAAGGCCCCGTGGGTGGAGGACGCGATCCACGCGGAGATCGAGGAAGTCTGCGGCGGCAATGTGCCGGATGTCGCCGACGTGCCCAAGCTGAAATGGTGCACGGCGGTCATCGAGGAGACCTTGCGGCTTTACCCGCCGGTGCCGATCCTGGCGCGGCAGGCCAAGGAAGCCGACCGCATCGGTGATCTCGATGTCAAACCCGCCTCGCTTATCATGATCGTGCCCTGGCTGCTGCATCGCACAGCCTCGCTCTTCCCCGATCCGCACCTGTTCAAGCCGGAACGATTCCTCGAAAAGCGCCCGACGCCATACAGCTATATTCCATTTGCCAGCGGCCCACGCATCTGCCCCGGTTTGCAGTTCGGGCTCACCGAAGCCATCCTCTGCCTTGCGGTGCTGGCGCAGCGGTTCAAGCTTCGTGTTCCGGCGAACCACCAGGTCGAGGCGGCCTGCCGGCTGACGCTTCGCCCGCGCGGCGGCCTGCCCGTCACGCTGCATCCGCGATGAGGCGTTCATGACCGAGCACCGCATGCCGGAAACAGCACTCCGAAAACGCAAGGCTTGGCGGTTTGCGGCACCCGAGGCGCCGCCACTCAGCCACCTCTTCGGCACAAGCGACGAGCGCCGGCAGTTCCGCCGCTACTGGCTGACCGGAACCCTCGTCAACGCGATCGACCTGACGGTTCATTTCGGCCTGAAGCTGATGACGATGGACGCCTGCTCCAACTTCGGCGCACGCATCGGCACCTTTGCAATCCCCCGTTTCCACAAGGTCGCCGTCCGTCGCGGACGCGAGACGCTCAAGCGGCTGTTGCCGGAGGCAAGCGAGGCCGAGCGCGATGCAATCCTGCGCAGGAACTGGCAGGCGCAGGGGCGGATCATGACCGAGTTTTCGGTGATCAATCGCCTGCTGAAGAACATGGACCGGATCACGCTGCACGACTTCGACCGTCTGGTGGAGACCGTGCGGTCAGGTCCTACGATCATCGTCGGCATGCATCTCGGCAACTGGGAGATCGGCCCGACCATCCTGCATGACGAAGGGATCCGGCCTTACGCCAACTACACCCCGCCGAAGGGCCGCGCCAAGGCCTGGATCTCGGCACGCGTGCGCCAAAAGGGAGGGCTCAACTTCCTGCCGCCCGGCGCGCAAGGCATCCGGCCTTCGGTCAAGATGCTGAAGGAAGGTGGTGTCATCTCGATGTTCTGCGACGAAGGTGTTTCCGGCAAGATCCGCGGCCCGCTGTTCGGCCGCAAGCCGCATCTGGAAGGGAATCTTGCCGTCGCTGTCAGGCTGGCCCGCATGACCGGCGCGCGGATTGCACCCTGGTACAATGTCCGCGGCGACGGGTTCCGGTTCGATGCCTTCTTCCTGCCGCCCATTGAGCTGCCGCCGGAAGACAAGCCAGGCGCGCGTATTTCGGACGACATCCAGCTCCTCAACGACGTGATCGAGCCCGTCATCCTGAAACACCTGGACCAGTGGTATTTTCTCGACAACGGGCTGCCAGACACCCGCTGACAAACAAAAAGCCCGGCCTGAAGCCGGGCTTTTCTTATCCGTAGATGTTCCGCACTCAGCTCTTCTTTGGCGAAGGCACGACGCGGATGGCCAGTTCCCGCAGTTGCTGCGGGGTTGCCGGCGAAGGCGCGCCCATCAGCAGGTCCTGCGCCTGCTGGTTCATCGGGAAGAGCGTGATTTCGCGCAGGTTCTTGGCACCCGTCAGCAGCATGACGATACGGTCGACACCGGCGGCCATGCCACCATGCGGCGGAGCGCCATACTGGAAGGCGCGGTAGAGACCGCCGAAGCGCTCTTCGACGTCCTGCTGGCTCAAGCCCACCATCTCGAAGGCCTTGACCATGGTTTCCGGCAGCTGGTTACGGATCGAGCCCGAGGCAATCTCGAAACCGTTGCAGACCATGTCGTACTGATAAGCCTTGATGGACAGCGGCTCCTGGTTCTCCAGTGCCTCCAGCCCGCCCTGCGGCATCGAGAACGGGTTGTGCGCGAAGTCGATCTTCTTTTCTTCTTCGTTGTATTCGAAGAACGGGAAGTCGACGATCCAGCACAGCGCGAACTGGTCCTTATCGGAAAGGTTCAGTTCATCGGCCGCGCGGTTACGCGCCTCGCCTGCGAACTTGTAGAACTTGTCCGGATCGCCGGCGACGAAGAAGCAGGCGTCACCCGCTTCCAGGCCAAGCTGGACGCGCAGCGCTTCGGTACGTTCTTCGCCGATGTTCTTGGCGAGCGGGCCGGAGCCGCCAACCTTGCCGTCTTCTTCCTTCCAGAAGATGTAGCCGAGGCCCGGCTGGCCCTGGCTCTGGGCCCAGGCGTTCATGCGGTCACAGAAGGCGCGCGAGCCACCGGTCTTGGCGGGGATGGCCCAGACCTCAACCTTCGGGTTCGAGGCGATCATGTTCGCGAAGACCTTGAAGCCGGAGCCGGCGAAATGCTCGGTGACGGCCTGCATCTCGATCGGGTTGCGCAGGTCCGGCTTGTCGGAGCCATATTTGCGGATCGCGACGTCATACGGGATGCGCGGGAATTCCTTGGTCACCGGCTTGCCGTCGGCAAACTCTTCGAAGATGCCGCGGATCACCGGCTCCATCGTCGTCCAGACGTCTTCCTGGGTGACAAAGCTCATTTCGAGGTCGAGCTGGTAGAACTCGCCCGGCAGGCGGTCCGCGCGCGGGTCTTCGTCACGGAAGCACGGCGCGATCTGGAAGTAGCGGTCGAAGCCCGCCACCATCAGCAGTTGCTTGTACTGCTGCGGCGCCTGCGGCAGCGCAAAGAACATACCCTCATGGATGCGGCTCGGCACCAGGAAGTCGCGCGCACCTTCCGGCGAAGACGCCGTCAGGATCGGCGTCGAATATTCGGTAAAGCCGACATTGTTCATCTCGCGGCGCATGGCGGCGATGATCTGGGTGCGCTTGACGATGTTCTTGTGCAGCGTGTCACGACGCAGGTCGAGGAAGCGGTACTTGAGGCGGACGTCTTCCGGATAGTCCGGCTCGCCGAAGACCGGCAGCGGCAGTTCCTTGGCCGCGGCCAGCACTTCGATCTCGTGGGCGTAGAGTTCGATCTCGCCGGTCGCCATGCCCTTGTTCACGGTGTCCTCGGAGCGGGCCTTGACCACGCCGTCGATGCGGATCACCCACTCGCCGCGAACCGTTTCGGCAACCTTGAAGGCCGGGCTGTCCGGGTCGGCAACGACCTGGGTCATGCCGTAGTGGTCGCGCAGGTCGATGAAGAGGACGCCGCCATGGTCTCGCACGCGGTGCACCCAGCCTGAAAGGCGGACGGTGGAGCCAACATCGGTCTTCCGAAGGGCGGCACAGGTGTGGCTGCGGTAACGGTGCATTTTCAAGTTCCTGGACTGGTGCTCTTGCGGCCATCGGCATGCGAAGCAAGGCCGGCCGGCTTAAAGGAAAATCGGCGGGAAAAGCGCATGATGGACATGCTTTGTCAAGGCTGAACCGATTTTGCCCGCAAATCGTCGGGACATCGAGCCTGCTCTTCCGCTAGGACTCGCGACAAGCCGCGCGTCGGCGAATGAGTCGCATCGACAAGCCTCACGCCCTCCGGCAGGACCTACATGTCGCATATCCGCCCCCTGATCCCCCTCCTCGTGACAGCCGGCATCCTTATTGGCGGCAATGGCCTGCAGGGAACCTATGTGGCGCTGCGCGGCTCCGCGGAAGGTTTCTCGCCATCGATCATCGGCATGATCGGCGCCGGCTACAGCGTCGGGTTCGCAATTGGCTGCGTCTACGTGACCCGGCTCCTGAGGCAGATCGGCCATATCCGCACCTTTGCAGCGATGGCTGCAATATCGGCAGTGGCTGCCATCGCCATGTCGATGATTATCGACCCGGTGTTCTGGTTTGCAATGCGCTTCGTCACCGGCATCGCCGTGGCGAGCCTGTTCGCCGCGGTCGAAAGCTGGATCAATGCCAAGGTCACCAATGCCAACCGCGCCCGCACCCTTTCCGTCTATCGCCTTGTCGACTTGAGTTCGGTCACCGTTGCGCAATACATCATTCCGGCGGTCGGCATACCCGGGCCGATCATCTTCAACATCATCGCAATGGCGCTGACGCTCTCCCTCGTGCCGATCTCGGTCGCCGACAAGTCTAGCCCGGCGCCGCCGGAGACGCTGGCCTTCGACCTCAAGGCCGTGTGGCGCATCTCGCCGCTTTCGGTGATCGGCGTCATATCGGTCGGGCTTTCCATGGCCGCTTTCCGCAATATCGGGCCGATCTATGCCGAGGCGATCGGCATGAGCATCACCTCGATCGCCACCTTCATGAGCGCCGGCATCATCGGCGGCGTCGTGCTGCAATATCCGCTCGGGATCTATTCCGACAAGCTCGACCGGCGCCGCGTCATCCTGTGGACCACGGTCGGCTCCATCATCACCGGCGCCTACATGTCGTTTGGCGCAGGTTCCAACGAGACGGCCAACATCATCAGCGTCTTCCTGTTCGGCGCATTCTCGATGCCGCTTTATTCATTGTGTTCGGCGCATGCCAACGACTACGCCAAGCCCGGCGAGCATGCGTTGGTTTCAGCGGGGCTGCTGTTCTACTGGTCGCTCGGTGCAACGGTCGGGCCGCTGCTCGCCTCTATTCTTCTTGAATATTACGGCCCCCGCGCCTTCTTCGCCTATACGTCCTTTATCTTCCTCGCCTTCCTGGTCTTCACGCTCCGGCGGATGAAGGCGCGGCCCCCGGTGCCACCGGCCAAGCGCACCTGGCGGTTCCGCTCGCTGCTGCGAACCTCGGCCTATTTCAACCGCCTGGCGGCTCCGGCTGACAAGGATGAACGCCAGGATAGGCCCTGACTCGTATTGACATATGCGGCCGGAAGGGAAAGGAAGGTTGATCAAACAAGCGTGAAGAACCCATGATTGAAACGACCGCCGCTCTCGAAGAAGCCTGCACTAAGCTTGCAAAATCCGACTTCATCACCATCGATACTGAGTTCCTGAGAGAAACGACCTTCTGGCCGCAGCTCTGCCTGATCCAGATGGCAAGTCCTGATCTGGAAGTGCTGATCGATCCGCTGGCAAAAGGGCTGGATCTCAAGCCTTTCTTCGAGCTGATGGGCAATCCTTCCGTCACCAAGGTCTTCCATGCGGCGCGGCAGGATATCGAGATCATCTATCATCTCGGCAATCTCGTGCCGCACCCGATCTTCGACACCCAGGTTGCCGCAATGGTCTGCGGCTTCGGCGACTCCGTCTCCTATGACCAGCTCGTCAGCCGCACGAAGAACGTCCATATCGACAAGTCGTCCCGCTTTACCGACTGGAGCCGCCGCCCGCTGTCTGAAAAGCAGCTGGAATATGCGCTGGCTGACGTCACCCATCTTCGCGACGTTTATCTTTACCTCAAGGCCGAACTGGAGCGCGAAGGCCGCGCACTTTGGCTGACCGAAGAAATGGCGGTGCTGGAATCTCCCAACACCTACGACCTCCACCCTGACGACGCCTGGCTGCGGCTAAAGTCCCGGCTGCGCAAGCCGACCGAACTTGCGGTGGTGAAGTTCGTGGCCGCATGGCGTGAACGGGAAGCGCGCAACCGCAACGTACCACGCTCGCGCGTGCTGAAAGACGATGCGATTTACGAGATCGCCCAGCAGCAGCCCAAGGACACTGAAGCCATGTCACGCCTGCGCACGATCCCGAAGGGTTGGGAACGCTCTGCCTCGGGCGCTGCGATCATCGAAGCGGTCAATGCCGCGCTCGCCCTTCCGAAATCGGAAATGCCGCATGCGCCCAAGCACGTGCATGTGCCGGAAGGAACGGCAGCCGCAGTCGAACTGCTGAAAGTCCTGCTGAAGCTGATTTCCGACCGCGAAGGGGTGGCTGCCAAGATTATCGCCAATACCGATGATCTCGAGAAGATCGCAGCCGAAGGCGAGAATGCCGAGGTCGCAGCCTTGAACGGCTGGCGTCGTGACCTGTTCGGCAATACGGCGCTGAAGCTCATCAATGGCGGTGTTGCACTGCGCTTCGTCAACAAGAAGGTGGAAGCCGTCGATCTCGAAACCGCCGGCGACTAACCTTTCTCCTTGCGTCGATTGCTTCGCCGGGTGCCGTCGTAGAAGCCGGGCGGCTTCTTGCGCACCCATTTGACGAACTTCTCCATCTGCGGATGTTCAAGCAGGGCTTCGACAGTCGAATACGACTTCTCAAGCTCCGCTTCATCGAAGAGCGCATGGATCTGCCTGTGGCAGATCCTGTGGAGCGCCTGCGTTTGCCGACCGCCGCGGCTCTTGGGAATGAGATGGTGTTCGTCGCGCTGGTCTGCAGGGATCAGCCGGTGGCAGAGCGGGCAGATGTCCGGTTCCGGCTGCTGATACCAGGACACGACGTCCTGCTTGTGCTTCCTTGCCATGCTCATCCCGTTCTCAAAAACCCTGCGGTCCTCAGATGGGGTGACGCGGCCGGATTTGCAGCCTTCTGACGAGCCTACTCGAACCTGAAGGCAAGCTTCTTGCCCGTCAGCTTGGCAAGCTGCTGCAGGCGCCCGTTGAGGCGTTCACCAGCGAAATCATGGTATTCGTGCGGGACAACAAATTCCAGATCAAGGTCGGGCGACGAGGCCGGCGCGAACTTCAGGTGATGCACGATGCCCGGCATGGAAGCCGAGAACAGGTAGACGACGCGCAGCAGCCCGCCCAGGAGCTTGGCGAGGTCGAGCAGGCGCGGCGTCGCAATCGCGGCCAGCGGACCGGTGGCGCCATCGTCATGCAGCCCTTCAAAGCGATAATAGTTCGCGAGCGCCAGATAGGCGCGTCCGGCATGGGTGATGCCGACGAAGGAGGAATTGGCAATGATGTTGAGCGCCTGCAGGCCCCGGTAATCCGGATGCGCTCGCCAGCTGATATCGGCAAGCAGGCAGGCGGCGCGCCGGTACCGGCCTTCTTCCTCGGTCTCGTCGACACCGAAGGCTTCGACCATGCGGCCGGTCCAGTCCGCAAGCTCGCGGGCATGCTCGGGGGAACGGGCACGCAGGATCGCCAATTGGTCTGCCGCTACCAGCAGCGGATCGCTTTGCTGCTCCTCTTCCGACAGCAGCGAATAAAGGTAACCCTCGCGAACGCCCTGGGCCGAGAAGCTGATCTTCGACGGCTTCATGACACTCAGGACTTCCTGCATGGCAATCGCGCCGAAGGGAAGAAGCGCACGACGGCTCTTGGACACGACCTGCCATGGCCCTTCCTTGCCGTCCTTGGCGGCGATGACCTGCTCGAGAAGGTTCTGCATTTCCTCAAGCGAAAGTTCATATCCCTGCATCATGTGCAGCGGATACTGGATCATCTCCATGTGCAGCTTGGCGATGTTACGCCAGGTGCCACCGACTGCGTAGAAGGTCCGGCCGTTCCCCTGCTCCAGGAAATGCGCCTTCTTGACCTGCTTGCGGGCAAAGTTGCGCGCCTTGGAAAGCGATTGGCCGGAGGACTCCGACAACCGCAAACCACCAAGCGGCAGGGTGACGCCGCGGCCAAAGTCCTGGCCCTTGATGTCGATGAGCTCGAGCGATCCGCCGCCAAGGTCACCGGCAATACCGTCGACCTCATGAAAGCCGCTGATGACGCCGAGCGCCGAATAGCGCGCCTCTTCCTCGCCCGACAGGACCTGGATCTCCTGTTCGAGGATCTCTTCGGCCTGGCGGATGAATTCAGGGCCGTTGGAGGCCTCGCGGGCGGCCGCGGTCGCCAACACATAGACTTCCGTCGCGCGCGCCTGGTTCGACAGCGCCTTGAAGCGACGCAGCGCCGCAAGCGCCCGCTCCACGCCCTCGTCATCCATGCGCCCGTTGGAGCCAAGCCCCTTGCCCAGCCCGCAAAGCACCTTCTCGTTGAACAGGATCGTCGGCGAGCGCGACAAGCCCTCGTAGATCACGACGCGAACGGAGTTGGAGCCGATATCGATGACGGAGACAGGAACAATCCCCGGAAGGCGCCCCTGGGCTTCAGATCGTACCATATGTGCTTTTCTGTGGCTAAATCTTGCGTCCGGACATCCGGCCGGCAATGAGTTTCGGGGCACTCGACTTCAGGGCTTCGCCGCGCCCTGACAGGCTCGGATTGGTCATGAAATAGTGCTGCGCGTTGAAAGGTTCCTCTCCCTTGCGCACTTCCATGCGCCGCGACGTGCCGTCGGGCAATATCTCGTAGCTCTGCTGATTGTCAATCAGATTGCCGAGCATGATCTGCGACAGGACCTGCTCGTGGACGGTCGGGTTGAGCAGCGGCACCAGCGTCTCGACGCGGCGGTCGAGATTGCGCGGCATCATGTCGGCGGAGCCGATGTAGACGAGCGCCTTGTCGGACGGCAGGCCATACCCGTTGCCGAAGCAGAAGATGCGGCTGTGCTCAAGGAAGCGGCCGACGATCGACTTGACGCGGATGTTTTCCGAAAGCCCCGGAACCTGCGGCCTAAGGCAGCAGATGCCACGCACGACGAGTTCGACCTCGACGCCTGCATTACTGGCCCGGTAGAGCGCATCGATGATCTCCGGATCCACCAGCGAGTTCATCTTCATCCAGATCGCTGCCGGCTTGCCGTTCTGCGCGTGGCAGATCTCTTCCTCGATATGGCGCAGGATGCGTGGCCGCAGCGTATAGGGCGAAACGGCAAGCTTCATGCTTTCTTCCGGCTCGCCATAACCGGTGATGAAGTTGAAGACATTCGCCATGTCGTGGGCGATCTTCGGGTTGCAGGTGAAGAAGGACAGGTCGGTGTAGATCTTCGCCGTCACCGGATGGTAGTTGCCGGTACCGAGATGGCAGTAGGTGCGCAGCCGGCCATCCTCGCGGCGCACGACCATCGACATCTTCGCATGCGTCTTCAACTCAATGAAGCCGAAGACAACCTGCACGCCAGCGCGCTCCAGGTCGCGGGCCCAGCGGATATTCGCTTCCTCGTCAAATCGCGCCTTCAACTCCACCAGTGCGGTCACCGACTTGCCGGCCTCGGCAGCGTCGATCAGCGCACGAACGATCGGGCTGTCGTTGGAGGTGCGGTACAGCGTCTGCTTGATGGCGAGCACATCCGGGTCGCGGGCCGCCTGGATCAGGAACTGCACCACTACGTCGAAGCTCTCGTACGGATGATGGACCACCATGTCCTTTTCACGGATTGCAGCCAGGCAGTCGCCGGCATGTTCACGTACGCGTTCGGGGAAACGGGCGTTGTAGCTCTCGAAGCGCAGGTCGTCGCGCGGCGCCTTGGCGATCTCCGACATGGTGTTGAGCGCGAGCAGGCCCGGCAGGACGGCGATGCGGTTATCCGGGACACCGAGTTCCTGCACCACGAACTGGCGCAGCGAGGCCGGCATTTCGGAATCTGTCTCGATGCGGATGACCTTGCCGCGGCGGCGGCGCTTCAGCGCCGTTTCGAAGAAGCGCACAAGGTCTTCGGCCTCTTCCTCGACTTCGATATCGCTGTCGCGGATGATGCGGAACGTACCGGCCCCCCTCACCTCATAGCCCGGGAACAGGCGATCGGTGAACATTCCAACCACATCTTCCAGCGTAATGTAGCGGATCGTCGTACCCTCGTCCGGCAGGCGGATGAAGCGGTCGAGCGTCGTCGGCAGGCGCAACAGGCCTGTCATCGGTTCCTTGCCGTGCTTGCTGTGAAGCTGCAGGCCCATGGAGAAACCCAGGTTCGGAATGAAGGGGAACGGATGCGCCGGATCGATCGACAGCGGCGTCAGCACCGGAAACAGGTCTTCATCAAAATCGGTGGCGAGCCAGGCGCGATCTTCTGCCGAAAGCGCGGCAGGCCGCACGATCAGGATGTCTTCCTTGGCGAGATATTGCTGCAGCACGGCAAGCGACGCCTGCTGCTCCATCTGCAGGTTGTCGATCTCCTGCAGGATATTGTCGAGCTGTTCGGCCGGAGTCTTTCCGTCCGGGCTGCGCACGCTGATGCCCTGTCGCACCTGTCCCTCAAGGCCCGCCACCCGCACCATGAAGAATTCGTCAAGGTTGGCAGCGGAAATTGACAGGAAGCGGACCCGTTCCAGAAGGGGATGGGCGGTGTTCAGCGTTTCTTCGAGGACGCGACGGTTGAACTGCAGCCAGGAGAATTCGCGGTTGATGAACCGGTCGGGGCTGTTCATCAGATCAAGCGCGGGGGGCTCCCCTTCGCCTGCGGATTGCTGCGTCTCCGTTACCATCGAATCCATCTCGTCCATCCCTCCTGCGCTCCGCGAAGGGTACACTTCGACGAGCCCATTGTCACAGTCAATCGGCGGCTTCCGCATTTCCAAAGCCGGACAGAACCTCCGCAACCAGCGGCCTCGTGATCCTCGTTCCGCGGGCGAGCGCCAGGTGATCGAGCCGATCGACGATGGTCTGAGCGGCACCGAGCGAGCGCTCCATCCGGTTCACGATATAGGCCACCAGCTTGTCATCAATATAAAGCTGGCGGTCGGCGAAGAGCTTCACGATCACCTGCGACAGAAGTTCCTCGTCAGGCTCACCGATCTCCACCACGGTGGCCGCTTTCAGCCGGGACTTGAGGTCAGGCAGTTCCACGCCCCAGGACATGGGCCAGAGCCTGGAGGTGATGAGAAGTGTCTGGTTGTGCTGGCGCACGCTGTTGATCACGTGGAAGAGCTCCGCCTCGTCAAATCCGCGTCGCTCGGCATCCTCGAACAGAACAGGCACCTGTGCTGCCACCATCGCCGCATCCGAACCCTCGACCGGATGGATGTCGGCGGCGCCTGCCTTGTCCTTCCAGATGTGCGCAAGGTGGGACTTTCCGGACCCCACCGGGCCGGCGAGCACCACCACCGGCGACGGCCAAACCGGCCATTCGTCGACGATCGCTACCGCTGCGGCAAGCCGCTCGGAAACCAGCAGGTCATCCCTTGTCTTTGCGGCGTCATGCGCAAACTGCAGCGGCAGTTGCTCGCTCTTGCGCCGGTCATGTCCGTTTGTCGCGCTCATCTTTCTTCCGCCACGGTGGTGGGCGCAGCATCGGTCTGCGCCGGTTGGCCGTCGTGCTCCAGCGCCTGTGGTGACGTTCCGTCCGCCTCCCAGGGAAGCGCTGCAGCGCGGCCATAATAGATGTCGCTGTCGAGATACCGCGACATTCCGAAGCGTACAAGCACGCCGACGGAAGCTGCAGCCGGCACGGCGATCAGCAGGCCGACGAAGCCGAACATCGCACCGAAGGCAAACAGCGCAAACATCAGCCAGACAGGATGCAGGCCAACGCTTTCACCAACGAGCTTCGGCTGCAGGATGTTGCCTTCAATGAACTGTCCTGAGAAGAACACGCAGGCGACCGCAATGATCCAGGGATAATCCGGCCAGAACTGCACCAGCGCCACGCCGATGGACAGGATGAGGCCGATCAGCGAGCCTATATAGGGGATGAAGCTGATCATGCCGGATACGAAGCCGATCAGCAGGCCGAAGTTCAGCCCGACGAGCGACAGCCCGACCGCATAATAAATCCCGAGGATCAGGCAGAGCGAGCCCTGGCCACGAATGAATCCGGCAACCGAGGAATCCATCTCGCGAGCCAGTTCGCGGACCGTGTTCACTTGGTCACGCGGGATCCAGCTGTCGACCTTGGCGATCATGCGGTCCCAGTCGAGAAGGATGTAGAAGGCAACGACCGGGGTAACGATCAGCAGCGACACGACGTCAACGATCGCCTTGCCGGAGTTCCAGATCTGCCCGAGCAGCGAGCCGATGAAGCCGGCGCCCTGGCTCAGCACGTCGGAGAAATTCTGCTTCACCGTCTCGATCTGGCTGCTGATCCAGGGCGGCAGGAAGGAATTTTCAGGATTGGAAATGATCTGCTGCAACTGCGTGATGTAGCCCGGAAGGGCTGCGGCAAACTGCGTGAACTGGCTGATGATGATCGGGATCACCAGCATGAGCGACAGCGCGAAGATCAGGACGAAGCTGACGAGGATCAGCACGGTTGCCATCAACCGGCTGAGGCCCCGGCGTTCGAACCAGTCGGCGATCGGGTCGAGGAAGTAGGCGAGCGCCATGCCGGCCGCGAACGGCAGGAGGATGGACCGGAACAGCCAGAGGAAGACAATGGTCAAGACCAGCATGCCGACCCAGAACAGGACGTAGCGCTTCAGACTGGCGCCGCTGATATGGTAGGGCATGATCGCTCCTTGGGTGTATCTTGGGCTAAGGGATATGATCGGCGCCCCCTTCAAGGTCAAGCACAAGGCTGATGCGCCGCACAAACTGTGAAAAGCCTTCAAAACCTGCCGCGCCGCTTGCATATCCGTGCGTGCCATGCAATTGCGAGCCGCTATGGCAATCATTGGAGATGGATGATGAGCGAGGCGGGCAAGAACAGTCTGACCTATAGCGATGCCGGCGTCGATATCGACGCGGGCAACCTGATGGTCGAGAAGATCAAGCCGGCTGTCCGCTCCACCCGACGCTCCGGTGCCGATGGAGAAATCGGCGGGTTCGGCGGGCTCTTCGACTTGAAGGCCGCTGGCTTCACCGATCCGATCCTGGTTGCGGCCAATGATGGGGTTGGCACCAAGCTCAAGATCGCGATCGACGCAGACTTCCACGACACTGTCGGCATCGACCTCGTGGCCATGTGCGTCAACGACCTCGTTGTTCAGGGCGCCGAACCGCTGTTCTTCCTCGACTATTTCGCGACCGGCAAGCTTGATCCCGAACAGGGCGCGGCGATCGTGCAGGGCATTGCCGCCGGCTGCCGCGAGGCAGGTTGCGCGCTGATCGGCGGCGAGACCGCCGAAATGCCAGGCATGTATTCGGATGGCGACTACGACCTCGCCGGCTTTGCCGTCGGTGCGGCCGAACGCGGCCAGTTGCTGCCGGTCGGCGATATTGCCAGCGGCGACGTCATCCTCGGCCTCACCTCGTCGGGTGTTCATTCGAACGGCTTCTCGCTCGCTCGCAAGATCGTTTCGATCTCGGGACTTGCCTGGGATGCGCCGGCCCCCTTCATGGAGGGCAAGTCGCTCGGCGAAGCGCTGCTCACCCCGACGCGCATCTACGTGAAGCCGCTCCTGAAGGCGATCCGCGAGACGGGTGCGCTGAAGGCACTCGCCCACATCACCGGTGGCGGCTTTCCGGAAAACATTCCGCGCGTGCTGCCGAAGAACCTTTCGGCCGAAGTTGATCTCGATAGCATCCCCGTGCCGCCGGTCTTCTCATGGCTTGCCAAGACAGGCGGCGTCGAGCCCAAGGAAATGCTGCGCACCTTCAATTGCGGTATCGGCATGATCATCGTCGTGGCCGCCGAGAATGCGCAGGCCGTTACCGATGTGCTCACCCGTGAAGGTGAGGTCGTCGTGCCGCTCGGCCGCATGATCGATCGCGCCGAAGGTGGCGCCGGCGTCGTCTACAAGGGCACCCTCGGCCTATGAGCGAGCCTGCGGGGCGGACGGCTGGCGGGCGCAGACGCGTCGTCGTGTTCATTTCCGGCGGCGGCTCCAACATGCTGTCACTGGCGGATGCCTGCGACCAACCAGATTTCCCTGCCGAGATCGTTGCCGTCATCTCTGACAAGCCTTCTGCGGGCGGCCTGGCCAAGGCGGAAGCGCGCGGGATTCCGACGCGCGTCTTCGAGCGGAAGAACTTTTCGACCAAGGCGGAGCACGAAGGCGCCATCCTGTCAGCGCTCGACGAGATCCGCCCGGACATCATCTGTCTTGCCGGCTACATGCGCCTGATCTCAGGCGACTTCATCAGCCGTTATGAGGGCCGCATTCTCAACATCCATCCCTCGCTGCTGCCGCTCTTCCCTGGGCTGCACACCCACCAGCGGGCGCTCGATTCCGGCATGAAGATTGCCGGCTGCACGGTGCATTTCGTTACCGAAGGCATGGATGAAGGTCCAATCGTCGCCCAGGCTGCGGTGCCGGTGATGCCCGGCGACACAGCCGATACGCTCGCCGCCCGCGTGCTGACGGTCGAACACAAGCTTTACCCGCTTACGCTCAAGCTCCTGGCGGACGGGAAAGTCCGTATGGAGGGTGGACGCGTGGTGCTTGACCACTTGCGTAATACCAGCTTGCAGAGCGGTGTCTTGATTTCTGCTTGACGCAGTTCCCCGCCACCTTGAAAATGGCCTCATCCTAGGATGGAGCATGGTCATGACGATCACGGTCAATGTCGTTGACGCCAATCTCGTTGAACTTCTCGCGAAGGTCGAGGCTGGCGAAGATGTCATCTTGGCTAAAGGTGATACCCCGGTCGCGCGGCTGACCACATTGGCATCGGCGCCCGAACAACACTTGGGCGATGCAGGCGAACTTCCCAAGCAAGAACAGGAGCGCCGCCGCGCCCTCATCGAGGACATACGCGATTTTCGAAGGACCATGCCAAAGGTCAAGACTGACGAAATACTGGAGTGGAAAAGCGAAGGCCGCCGTTAGTGGCGCTCTTTGTAGTGGATGCTTCCGTTGTTTGCAGTTGGGTCCTTCCTGACGAGGAGCAAGCCCTCAGTGAAGTCTCACTCAACAGGCTGCAACAGTTTGGCGCCATCGCGCCGGATCTTCTCTGGTATGAGGTTCGAAACGTTCTTGCAGTCTCCTGCCGACGAAAACGTATCAGCGTTGAGCAGGCCAAGGAGGCTCTCGCAAAGCTTCGCCGCTCCGACATTCTGACCATACCAGTCAATGATGATGCTGCGGTTCTTGATCTCGGCTCAAGATACAGCTTGTCTGCTTACGACGCCGCCTACCTGACACTCGCGCTGGAGCGGAAGCTTGCGCTCGCGACGCTCGACCAGCGGTTGGCCGCCGCCGCATTGCAAGCTGGCTGCCCGCTGCTCGCCTAACCGAGACTTCCGCGGTTCAACTGCAGCCACTGCAGCAGCATGATCGTCTTGGCATCGCAAATCTCGCCTCGCTCTATCATCGCCATGGCATCCGAGACCGTGACCTGGAGCACTTCGATGTCCTCATGCTCTTCAGCGAGCCCGCCGCCCTCTTCCGTTTTGTCGGACTGGCTGATCAGCCCGTAGAAGAAATGCACTCTCTCGGTGATCGCGCCGGGCGACATATAGACCCGGAACAGGAAGCGCACGTCGCGCAGCTTGTATCCCGTCTCTTCCAGCGCCTCTCGGCGGATCGCTTCCTCGGGCCGGTCGCTGTCCAGCAGTCCCGCCGGAACCTCGATCATCCAGGACGGGTCGCCGAGCAGATGCGCCGGCAGCCTGAACTGCTTGACGAGGACGACCTTGTCGCGTTCAGGGTCATGCAGCAGGATCGCTGCCGCTTCGCCTCGATGGTAGATCTCGCGCTTCAGCCGTTGCGTTTCGCCGCGCTGGTCCGTGTAGTCGATCTCGAAGTCTGAAAGGCGTGTCCAGCCGTCGGACAGCGTCGTCTCGCCGACGATCTTCACCCGATCATTGGCATCCGTCATGCTGCATCCTTGCGAAGCCAGACCTTGTTGTCATGGAATGCCGCCCCGCCATAAGGCGCCACGGCATCGGCTCCGGTGAGCACATTGATCCCCTCGCCGTCGAGGTGCTTGCTGTTCGGCCACAGCCCCTCGGCGATCAGCACGCCCGGGCGTGCGCCCGGCACGAGCCGCGCATGAAGCCTCACCTCGCCCCGCTGGTTGCCAAGCCGCACGATATCGCCGTCAATGATCCCGAGACGTGCCGCGTCGGTCGGCTCGATCATCACTTCCGGCCGTCCTTCCCTTTCATAAGAGCTTTTCGTCTCGCTGAAGGAGGAGTTGAGGAAGCTTCGCGCCGGCGATGTGGCCAGCCGGAACGGATGCTCGGCGTCGGCCACTTCGATGACATCCACCTGGTCGGGGAACCGCGGCAGCTGCGCGTACGGCCCCTGCGGGCCGACATCGACCGGCGGCTTGTCCGGGGACGGCCCGTTCTGCCAGTCCGGGCTGAAGCGGAATTTCCCATCCGGATAACCGAAGCCCTTGATGTAATGGGCCGTCTCGAAATCCGGCTGCGCGTCGATCCAGCGGTCGCGCTTCAACTCGTCATAGCTGCCCCAGCCGCTCGCCTGCAGGATCTTGTCGATATGCTGGCGCTCGTCGAGCCCGAAGCCCGGAAAATGATCGACGCCAAGGCGCTTTGCCAGTTCCTCGATGACGAAGAGATTGGTGCGCACCGTTGGCGGCGGCTCTGTCACCTTCGGCCCAAGCAGGATGTGCTGCTGGCCGCCGGCTCGGTAAAGGTCGTCGTGCTCCAAGAACATCGTGGCCGGCAGCACGATATCGGCAACCTGCGCCGTGTCGGTCATGAACTGCTCGTGGACGGCCACGAACAGGTCGTCGCGCATGAAGCCCTGGCGGACGAGACGCTGTTCGGGCGCCACGTTCATCGGATTGGTGTTCTGGATCAGCAGCGCCGTCACCGGCCCGCGATGCCGAAGCGCCTCGGCGTCGCCCGTCAGCACCCGGCCAATCTGCGACTGGTCGAGCATGCGGATGTCCGGGTCCTTGTAGGCGGTACCCATCAGTTCGGACTTGTCGAGCCGGAAGATCTGGCCGTTGTTGTGGAAGGCGCCGCCGCCTTCGTATTGCCAGGAGCCCAACACAGTGGCGATCGAGAGCGCGGCATGCATGGCAACGGTGCCGTTGCGCTGGCGAGCAAAACCGTATCCAAGCCGGAAGAAGGTGCGCTTCGTCGTACCGACAAGCCGCGCAAAATTCTCGATCTCCTCGACCGACAGGCCGGTGATGGCGGACGCCCATTCCGGCGTCTTTGTCTTCAGATGCGCTTCAAGGCCCGCGGGATCGTCTGCAAACAGGTCCATGTAGCTGCGGTCGGCGTAACCGTCGCGGAAGGCGATGTGCATCACGGCGCAGGCGAGCGCCGCATCGGTACCGGGACGCACCGTGAGCGCGATGTCCGCCTGCTTCATCGTTGGGTTGTCGTAGATGTCGATGACGACGATCTTGGCGCCGCGCTCCTTGCGCGCCCGTATCGCGTGGGTCATCACGTTGACCTGCGTCGAGACCGCGTTCGTGCCCCAGATCACCACGCAATCGGACTTTGCCATCTCGCGCGGATCTGGCCCCCGCAGCGCACCGGTTCCCATCACATAGCCGGTCCAGGCCATGTTGGTGCAGATCGTGCCGAAGAAGCCGGAATATTTCTTGGCATGCCGCAGCCGCTCGATCGAGTCACGCTGCACCTGGCCCATGGTTCCGGCGTAGAAGTATGGCCACACGGCTTCCGAACCGTGCCGTGCTTCCGCCTTCATGAAGGCATCGGCGACCTCGTCCAGCGCCGCTTCCCAGGAGATTTCCTGCCAGGCGCCCTCGCCCTTGCGGCCGATGCGGCGCTTCGGCACCATCAGCCGGTCCGGATGATAGATCCGCTCGCTATAGCGGGCGACCTTGGCGCAGATGACGCCGGCCGTATAGCTGTTGTCCGCAGAGCCGCGAACCCGGCCGATCCGGCCGTCCGCGGTCAGGTCGACATCAAGCGCGCAGGCGGAGGGACAGTCATGCGGGCAGACCGTATGGCCAACGGAATTATGGCCAATCTTGCGCTTGGCTTGCGTGACTTCTGCAATGATGGGGGTCGCAACGTTCATGGCTTTTCTATATGGCAAGGCAATGCGCGCAAAAAGCGTCTTTCGCACCGCGCCAAAAAAATTCAACGGACGGCAAGATCATGAACTACCGGCACATCTACCATGCAGGCAATTTCGCCGATGTCCTGAAGCATGCGGTGCTGGCGCGCATCATCCGCTACGCGCAGAACAAGGAAAAGGCCTTCCGCGTGCTCGACACGCATGCCGGCATCGGGCTCTATGACCTGTCGTCGGAGGAGGCTCAGAAGACCGGCGAGTGGCGCGACGGCATCGGACGGCTCCTTGAGGCTGAGCTACCCGCACCGGTCGCCGAACTGCTGGAGCCCTATCTTTCTGCCATCCGCGAGCTCAACCCGACGGGCGCGATCAAGCTCTATCCTGGTTCGCCAAAGCTCGCCCGCATGCTGTTTCGCCCGCAGGACCGGCTGTCGGCCATGGAACTGCATCCCGAGGACTACCATCGCCTGCACAACCTGTTCGAGGGCGATTTCCAGGTTCGCGCGACGCAGCTCGACGGCTGGCTGGCACTCGGCGCGCACCTTCCGCCCAAGGAAAAGCGCGGGGTCATCCTGGTCGATCCGCCCTTCGAGGAAGAAGGCGAGTATGGCCGCCTCGTCAGCGGCTTGGCCAATGCTTATCGCCGTTTTGCCGGCGGCACCTATTGCCTCTGGTATCCGATCAAGAAGGGCGCACCGATCAAGGCCTTCCATGAGGAACTGCAAGCGCTGGACATCCCCAAGATGCTGTGCACCGAACTCACTGTCCGTAGCGACCGCGAAACGACAGGCCTTACCGGTTCCGGTCTGGTGATCGTCAATCCGCCCTTCACTTTGAAGGACGAATTGCACACCATGCTGCCGGTCCTGAAGTCGGTGCTGGCACAGGATCGGTTCGCCTCGCAGCGCGCCTTCTGGCTGCACGGCGAGTAGCGGTCAGGAGTTTTCCAGCTTTTGCTGCTCCGGCTCGGCAAGCGTCTCCGAGCGGAACCGCGAGCGCTCGAAAACCACGATCACCACGAGCGCCATCACGAACGGGATCAGCAGGTAGAACAGGCGGAAGACGAGCAGGGCGGCGATCACGTCGGCCTGGTTCATGTCCGGCAGACCCATCAGGAAGACAAGTTCGAGGATTCCGAGACCGCCCGGCGCGTGCGAGATCAAGGCCGCCGAAAATGACACCAGGAAGATGCCGAGGATCATCAGGAAGCCCGGGTTGCCAGCCTCCGGCAGCGCGAAATAAATGATGCCCGCCGCGCCGATCAGCTCGATCGGTGCGATGATGAGTTGCGGAAGGACCACCCGCGGCGACGGGTAGAAGATGTTGATCTTGCCGAGCTTGAGCGGCCGAAGCTTCAGGAAGCTTGCCCCGACATAGAGCGCAATCAGGAACAGCAGGAAGAAACCGGTGCCGGCCGTCGCTTCCATCGGCACCACGTCGGCGAATCTTTCGACCAGTTCGGGCTCGATGATGAGCACCAGTGCTGCAAGCAGCAGGGTTCCGAGTAGGAAGGTGAAGGAGCAGACCGCGATCAGCACGCCGATCTCGGCCGGTGTCAGGCCTTTGGAGGAATAGGCGCGGTAGCGGACCACCGCACCCGAAACGACGGACGCACCGACATTGTGGGACAGGGCATAGGTGGTGAAGGAACAGATGCTGATGAACCACCAGTCGACCTTCTTGCCCAGGTGCATCAGCGCTATGCGGTCGTATCCTGCAAGCGCGGCATAAGCGACAAGCGTCGAAAGTCCTGCCAGAACCCAGTTCCCCGGAGTGATGGCCTCAAGGCTTTGGCTCAGGTCGTCAAGCGACAGACCACGCAATTCCTTGTAGAGAAGCCAAGCCGAAACCGCTATCGTCAGGGCGCCTATCGCCGGCCACAGGTACTTCTTTAATGCCATCCAGCCTTGCCAATCTCCGCATCTTTCCCGCCCTGCCTGAACGGAACGCGCTAGTGTAGTCATCCGGTACACGGTTGTTCAACCTTCAAAGATGATAACGCGTTCCAAATCTTCGAGAATTGACCATGGCCTTTACCCCTAGAGCGACCGTTTCCCTTCTTGCCGCCGCCCTCACCGTGCTGGTGACACTGAACTCGACCGCGGCGTTTTCCCAGCAGCGGACACAGGAACGGCGCGGCGAACGCGCCGGCGAATTCGACTTCTATGTCCTGTCGCTGTCATGGTCGCCGACCTTCTGCGCCACCCAGGGCAGCGGCAACCGCGACCAATGCGGCACCGACAAGAACTTTCGCTTCGTCGTCCATGGGCTTTGGCCGCAATACGAAAAAGGTTATCCGGATTTCTGCTCCAGCGGCGAACCGGCGCGGGTTCCAAACAATGTCGGCCGCCCTTTCATGGACATCATGCCGTCCATGGGGCTGATTGGGCACCAGTGGCGCAAGCACGGCAGTTGCACCGGCCTTAGCCAGCGGGAGTATCTCGCCAAAACCCGCGAAGCCTTCAACCGCATCCGCATCCCGGATGATCTCGCCTCGGGCCGCGCCGCACTCACCCTTTCAACGGACGCGATCGAGGAGAAGTTCGTTGCCGCCAATCCCGGCATGAGTCGCCGTGGCATCGCGACAAGCTGCGAAGGCCGGCGACTCGAGGAGGTGCGCATCTGCCTGACCAAGGACCTGCGCTTTCGCGACTGCGCGGAAGTCGATCGCAGCGGCTGCCGGATCAGCAGCGTGACCATGCCGCCGGCACGCTGAGACAACAAGAGAAGCCCCCAGAGGAAAACCAGAGGAACACCCGAGGAACCCATGAAACTGCTTTATTCCCCCGCCTCCCCCTATTCGGCGAAAGCTCGCATGGCCGCCCGTTATCTTGGCATCGAGATCACCGAGGTGAAGACAGACACCAACGCCGCGCCGCCAGAGCTCACCGATAACAACCCGCTCGGCAAGATCCCTGTGCTGATCCGAGATGGTGAACCGCCGATCTATGACAGCGTCGCGATCATGCATTTCTTCGACCGGATGTCGGGCGGCAAGCTTTACCCGAAGAAGGACGCCAAGCGCACGGAAGCCGAGGTGCTTGAGGCGCTTTGCGACGGTATCCTCGATTGCCTGCTCGCCATCGTCTACGAGCGTCGCTCACGCGACGAGTCGAAGGTGCACCAGCCGTGGATCGACAAGCAGTGGGGCAAGGTCGTGCGCGGCCTCGACTACCTGGAGAACAACCTGCCGAAGACCGGCAAGAAGCTGCATGGCGGCCATTTCGCGCTCGCCTCGCTGATCGGTTACCTCGACCTTCGCTTTGATGGGCAATGGGCGGGTGGTCGTCCGAAGCTCGCCGCCTGGACCTATGTCTTCTCCAAGCGCTTCGTCGACTATGCGTCGATGAAATCATCGGCCTGAGCGTCAAGCTCAACCGAACAAACAAAAGGCCCGGATTTGCATCCGGGCCTTTTGTTTCAGTCCAGCATTGCTGCTTAGAACTTGACGCCGATACCGAGGCGAACGCTGTGGTCGTCGAAGCCCTTCGAAACCGAGCCGCCGGACAGGTCGTAACGATCCGTGCCGTAGTCGGTGTAACGATATTCGACACGAGCCGTGATGTTGTTCGTGACGAAGGCTTCAGCACCTGCACCAACCGTGTAGCCGACACCAGTCTTGCTGTCAGAGGTCGTGCCGTCGCTGAGTTCGTTGTCCTGGAGGGCCAGACCAGCCGTACCGTAGATCATGAACGGGTTCAGGTCGTAACCGACGCGACCACGGATAGAGCCGTTCCAGCCGGCTTCGCCACGGAAACCTTCGATCGTGTTGTTTTCGTTGCCGCTGTAGCCGAGGTCAGCTTCGACACCGTACACGATCTGGCCAGACTGCCAGTTGTAACCGGTGAATGCACCGCCGCCGAACTGACCGTCACGGTCGCCAGCGCCGCCAAAACGGCCCCAGTTGTACTGGCCGTAACCACCGAGGTAGAAGCCTTCCCAGGTTGCTACCGGGGCTGCTTCTTCAATGGCAACGGGAGCCTGTGGGATTTCGTCAACGGCATCTGCTGCATTGGCCGCTGAAAATGCGCCGAAGCTGGCTGCCGATGCCATCAGAGTTGCGATGAGAATACGCATACAATTTTCTCCTTTACTGCTGTGCCGGGAGCCGCCGCGAAGGCCGCGACAAATGTTCCCTGCCCGCTGGAGACGAATGTGGCGGCCAATTGAGGAATTGAAAGAGCCGAATTGTGAATTGATTGTGGCGCACGAATGGCGAAAATTGGATGTTGCTGTATCGCAACAGGTATTTCCTTAACCCTAACTATACGTTATCATAAGTATTACAATCTTCACAACTGTATATTCTAAGTTAATACTCAAGTCGAACCACGTCAATATATTGACTCGCGCCGCCACTGCATCCGATGGGCCAGGCACGATTCACTTGGAAGCCAAGTTTCGCGGGTTTATTGCGATGGTAATGCGAAGAAATCACGGGTGCAAAACAGCAGGATCGACAGTCTCCATGGCTGGCAAATGGCTCCGCCACCCTCGCCTGCCCGTTTTCTGCCTTGTTGTGGCGCGGTTCCTGAGGGTCAGCATCCTCTTGCCTTCCTCCGCCGCCAAGCGTGGCTTTCAATCTAGGGCCCGAGTCACTATTTCTAGCGGACATCCCGAAAGCTGAAACGGGCGGTGATTCACCGGCTTAAATGACATTGCGAAGCATGGCGGCATCATCTGTCCGCCCGAAAGAACCAGTTGCCGATCATCGGCGCTGGCGGAGACTGAGGAATGAACGGAGCGAAGCTGCCTGATGGCGGCGTTCTCTATGACGAGACCGAAGACGACGAAGACGATCTGGCGCTGCCCGAGCCAAGCGAGAGCGCAGGTCCCATCGCGTCGATAGACTGGAACGAAGGTCTTCGCAACGAGAGCGGGCTGAAGGGCGCCGAGCTCATTGCCGAGTTCGTCAAGCACCTGCCGAATGCGCCAGGCGTCTACCGCATGTTCAACGAAGCCGGCGACGTCATGTATGTCGGCAAGGCGCGCAGCCTCAAGAAGCGCGTCAGCAACTATGCGCAGGGACGCGTCCACTCCAACCGCCTGTCGCGGATGGTGCGCGAAACCACGCATATGGAATTCGTCACGACTCGAACGGAAACCGAGGCGCTGCTGCTCGAAGCCAACCTCATCAAAAGGCTGCGCCCGCGCTTCAACGTGCTTCTGCGCGACGACAAGTCATTTCCCTATATCACCATCACCGGCGATCATCGCGCCCCTGCGATCTTTAAGCATCGCGGCGCGCGCGCCCGCAAGGGCGACTATTTCGGGCCGTTCGCATCGGCCGCGGCCGTGGGGCGCACGATCAATTCACTGCAGCGCGCCTTCCTGCTGCGCACCTGCACCGACAGCGTTTTTGAAAGCCGCACCCGCCCCTGCCTTCTTTACCAAATCAAGCGATGCTCCGGTCCCTGCACCCACGAGATCAGCGACGAGGATTATGCAGCACTCGTGCGCGAGGCAAAGGACTTCCTCTCCGGCCGCAGCCAGAACGTGAAGGCGGCGATTGCGGCGCAGATGGCGGAAGCATCCGAAGACCTGGATTTCGAGCGGGCAGCGATCTATCGCGACCGGCTTTCGGCGCTTTCGCATGTCCAGAGCCACCAGGGCATCAACCCGGCCGGCGTCGAGGAGGCGGATGTCTTCGCCATCCACCACGAGGGTGGCCTCTCCTGCATCCAGGTGTTCTTTTTCCGCACCGGCCAGAATTGGGGCAACCGGGCCTATTTCCCGAAGGCAGACCCGCAGATGTCGGGCGCCGAGATCCTCAATGCCTTCCTGGCACAGTTTTACGACGACAAGCCGGTGCCGAAGCAGATCCTGCTTTCCGAGACCGTCGAGGAACAGGACCTGCTCGCGATGGCCTTTTGTGAGAAGGCTGGCCACAAAGTTTCAATCTCGGTCCCGCAGCGCGGGGAAAAGAAGGATCTCGTGGGCCATGTGCTCGCCAATGCGCGCGAAGCTCATGGACGCAAGCTCGCCGAAACAGCCTCGCAGGCGCGGCTGCTGCAGGGCCTCGCGGAGACCTTCTCGCTGCCTTACGTACCGCGCCGCATCGAGATCTACGACAACTCCCACATCATGGGCACCAATGCGGTGGGCGGCATGGTGGTCGCGGGGCCGGAAGGTTTCGTGAAGAACCAGTACCGCAAGTTCAACATCAAATCGACGGACATCACCCCGGGCGACGACTTCGGCATGATGCGCGAGGTCATGACCCGGCGCTTTTCCCGCCTCATCAAGGAAGAAGGCATCCCGGACCGCAGCAAATCTGCCGCGAGCGCATCGACATCGGATGACATCAACGACTCAGGCTTCCCCGCCTGGCCGGACCTCATCCTGATCGATGGCGGCCAGGGCCAGATGACCGCCGTGCGCGCCATCCTCGATGAACTCGGTATCCGGGATGTCGTGACCGCCATCGGTGTCGCCAAAGGTGTCGACCGCGACGCGGGACGCGAGCGCTTCTTCGCCGATGGACGCAGCGACTTCTCCCTGCCGCCGCGCGATCCGGTGCTTTATTTCATCCAGCGCATGCGTGACGAGGCGCACCGCTTTGCGATCGGTTCCCACCGTGCGCGGCGCAAGAAGGAGATGGTCCGCAATCCGCTCGACGAGATCTCCGGCATCGGCCCCGGCCGCAAGCGCAAGCTCCTGCAGCATTTCGGAACGGCCAAGGCCGTGTCGCGCGCGGGCGTCAGTGATCTGATGGCGGTCGAGGGCATTTCAGAGGCCGTGGCCAAGCAGATCTACAACCACTTCCACGAAAACCGGGCGGGCTGAGCTGCGTTAGTGCGTCCAGTTGCGGCCCGTCTCGGCAGCGATACATATCTCTGGTAAATGGCTGTTGAGCGGTTGACGCTCGTCGCTCAAAGTCTCAACTAGAGGCAAACATAAGTACAGGTCCGCTATGGCTTCCCGCGCATACAACATCCCGAACCTTCTCACCTATGCGCGCATCCTGGCCGTGCCGGTCATCGTCGGCTGCTTCTTCATCGAGGGGCAGCTTGAAAGCTCCGACGTCGCCCGCTGGACCGCCCTCGTGCTGTTCGCGGTCGCATCGATCACCGACTATCTCGACGGCTACCTCGCCCGGATCTGGAACCAGACCTCCAATATCGGCCGCATGCTTGATCCGATCGCCGACAAGCTGCTGGTCGCGGCCGTCCTCCTGCTCCTCGCCGCCGACCAGACGATTGCCGGCTGGTCGCTCTGGGCCGCCATCACCATCCTATGCCGCGAAATTCTCGTCTCTGGCCTTCGCGAATATCTCGCCGCACTCAAGGTATCCGTGCCGGTGACCAGGATCGCCAAGTGGAAGACAACCATCCAGATGGTCGCGATCGCCTTCCTGCTGGCGGGGCCCGCCGGCGACAAGATCGTGCCCTACACGACCGAAATGGGTATCGCGCTGCTGTGGATCGCTGCAATCCTCACCTTCTACACCGGCTACGACTACTTCCGTGCGGGGGTCAAACACCTGGTGGATGAAGAATGAAGGTCAATCTGGTTTATTTTGCCTGGGTTCGCGAACGCATCGGCAAGGGCGAGGAAGAGATCGACCTGCCGGACAGCGTCGTCACCGTGCGTGACCTGCTTGAGCACCTGAAGGGGCTTGGCGAAGAATACGAAAACGCGTTTCAATACACCAACGTGATCCGCGTCGCGATCAACCAGGAGCATGTCGAGCACGACGAGCCGATCGCCGGCGCCCGTGAGATCGGCATCTTCCCGCCGATGACCGGCGGCTGATCCCGATGGTGGAGCGCCTCCCGTGCTCGCCGGCGACGGCCGCAAGACCAGGAGGTCGCACATGACGGCGCCCACCATCCGCGTCCAGTCCGAGAACTTCGACCTGCAGGTCGAGATCGACGCATTGACCGCCGGTCGCAAGGATATCGGCGCCGTCGTCACCTTCACCGGACTATGCCGTGACGAGCAAGGCCAACTTTTTGCGCTGGAGCTTGAACATTATCCCGGCATGGCCGAAGCCGAGATGCGACGGATTGCCGACCTGGCGATGACACGGTTTTCGCTGCTGGGGCTTACCGCCATCCACCGCTACGGCAAGATCCTGCCTGGCGAGAACATCGTGCTGGTGATCGCAGCCGCACCGCATCGGCAGGCAGCCTTCGACGGCGCCAACTTCGTGATGGACTTCCTCAAAACCGCCGCCCCCTTCTGGAAAAAGGAACACGCTGCCGATGGCACGGCCGGCGAATGGGTCCCGGCTAAGGATGCCGACGACGCGGCACGAGAGAAGTGGCGGTAATCACGGCACCTCTCGTTCCCGGCGGCTGATTACCAGCACCAGGACGAGCACGGAGACCACAATCAGTTCACGCCAGAAGATCGGGCCGTAACCGCTCCAGAGCGTTTCCGCCAAGCCGACGACCGCGGCGCCGGCTGCCGCCCTGAGTGGGCTGTCGTGCCCGCCGGCGGCTGCGATCAGCACGACCTTCAGCCCGAACAGCAACCCGGCACCAAAATCCATCGTGCCATAATGCGAGGTGGCGAGGATCCCGCAAAGCGAGGCGTAGAGCGCGGCGGCGGCATAGGCGCCGACAAAAACGCGGGCAGAGGACGTGCCGCAGAGTTCTGCGGCTCGGGCATCATCGGCGACGGCACCCCATATCCTGCCCCAGCGGCTGTGCCGGATTATCCCATGGCCTATGCCGACCAACGCCAGCATCGCTGCGGTGTTGACCAGCTGGATGCACGTCAACGTCACCGGGAATCCGTCGACCTGCCATAGGATCACCGGCTTGTTGAGGAAGGGCGGCAACCAGAGTTCGCGTGTATCGGAGGCCAGCCGCGCGCCCTCCATCAACACCATCAACACGCCGAGAGACGCGACAATTACCGCATTGGGCGAAATGCGCGCCAGCGGCCGCATGACCACCTGGCCCACCGTCAGCCCCGCTGCCGCGCCGCCAGCCAGCGCCGTGACCGCGCCGAAACCGAGCGCCACCGGCAGCGTCAGCCACAGGCGATCCCAGCCAAAATGCGCACTCAACAGATAGAGGTGGCCCGAAAAAGCGAAGATCGCGCCATAGGTGATGTCGGCGCGCTTCGTCACTGCAAACGCAAGGGAGTAGCCAAAGGCCAAGGCTGCATAGAGCGCCGCAAGCGGAACCGCGTTCGCCAGTTGCTGCAGCAGATAGGCCATGGCACCTCCTCCAAGCTCGATCATCTATAACTGGCAAAATGAATTTTACCAGTTATATTACCGCATGAGTTTTTCATGGACCCCCCACCGTTTCGCCGGCGGCGCGCTGGCGCTGGATGTTGCGAACAGCGTGATCCTGCGCCACCAGCCGGAGCGCAGGACGGATCGATTTGCCGATCCCGCACAGATCGAAAGCTTTGCCGATGCGGCACAGAGCTTCTGCGCCGAACGCGCGCTTTTCGGTGATATCCTTTCCGTGCCGAAGGAACGGCAATCGCGTTTCCTCGCCTTGCGTGAGGCCATCGACTGCTACTTCCGCGCCCGTGTCCAAGGGGTGGAGGCGAACCACCTGCTCGCCGACCTGCTGGAGGCGATCGCGCACAACCTGCGACAGTCCACCGCCACCACGCTTGATGCCGCCACCGCGCATTCGGCGCTGCGGCTTCTTTCGGCCGATCAGGTCGAACGGCTGAAGATCTGCGGCAATTGCGGCTGGCTGTTCATCGACCGCAGCAAGAACCGCAGCCGCCAGTGGTGCGACATGGCTGTCTGCGGCAACCGGGTCAAGGCGAGCCGCCACTACCATCGCTCGAAGGAGAAAACCGCATGATGATGCGCCGCGTCCTTGCGTTCGTGTTTGCGCTGCTGCTCCTTGCCGGCTGCCAGCGGGAGGCAGATGCGCCGATCGCCGAACTCTCCGGCCGGGTGTTCATCTTCAACTACCGTGTCGCGGCCGCAAACTATGTCGTGACGCTCCGCAAAACGGCACCCTTTCCGGAGGGGGCCTATGCCGAGGCCTCGTTCGAGAACCCGCAAGGTGGGGATCCGCTCGTGGTCCGGCAGAAGCTGTTTCCGGCCATGGAAAAGGTCGTGCTGGAGAGCCCGGACCTCAAATGCGTGCGCAAGGATCGGCCTTACGCTGTCTCCATCCGCATCGTCGGCATTAACGACAGCCTGCTGCAGGCGATAGAGACGACGATCACCTCGAACATGGACCAGGCGGAGATGATGCCATCGAAGCCGCTGGTAGTCGGCCCCGGCTACACGCCCAATCCGGACGTCTATCGCGCAGATGGCAGCGTTGATTACGCCAAGGCAGCGAATTGTCCCTGAGGTACAAAACAGAAAAGCCGGGGCTGGCCCCGGCTTTCTTCGATTATTTAGAGCGTGACGATCAGCCGACGATTTCGGTTTCCGAGAACCAGTAGGCGATTTCCTGAGCTGCGGTTTCCGGAGCATCCGAACCGTGAACCGAGTTTTCGCCGATCGACAGTGCGAAGGTCTTGCGGATCGTGCCTTCCTCGGCGTTTGCCGGGTTGGTCGCGCCCATGATTTCGCGGTTCTTCAGGATGGCGTTTTCGCCTTCGAGAACCTGAACAACGGTCGGGCCAGAGGTCATGCCTTCAACGAGTTCGCCGAAGAACGGACGGTCCTTGTGAACGGCGTAGAAGCCTTCAGCTTCGCGCTTGCTCATCCAGACGCGCTTGGATGCGATCACGCGCAGGCCGTTGTCTTCAAATACCTTGGTGATGGCGCCGGTCAGGTTGCGCTTGGTGGCATCCGGCTTGATCATCGAAAACGTGCGTTCAATCGCCATTGTTCTACCCTTCGTTCCTCTTGGCCCGATAATTCGGAGAAAGTGGGCGGTCTTTACCCGCCCGCATCACCGGAAACAAGGGGGTTCCGGCAATTTCACGCCGGCGCGACACTGCGCCCGACGCCGTTATAGAGGTCAAGGCAACGCTCGAACCAGGCCTGCACCGGGTCGTCATGGGTCAACACCTGCGCGCCGGTGGTGATGCGCATCCACTGCAGCGCGCCAAACAGGATGTAGTCGGCAAACAGTGGCCCTTCGCCGCCAAGGTAAGGCTGGTACCGGAAGGTATGGCGCACCGGGTCGAGCTTTGCCGCAAAACTTCCCACCGCGGCGTCCCTGTCTGCGCGGATTTCCTCCAGCGACTTGCCCATCATCTTCTCGCGGCTGGCGCGGAAATACACCTGGTCGGTTTCGCCCAGCATGTCGTGGATGTCGGGAAGCGCGAACTGGCTGATCGCCGGATGGACGACCGTCTGGGTGAAGCGTTCAACGAAGCGCGATAGCGCCCTGCCACCCTCCCCGCCAAACAGCGTCGGCCGATCCGGGTATGTGTCCTCGAGATAAAGCGCGATCGTAAAGCTGTCGCGGATCAGTTCGTTGCCGTCCCGCAGGATCGGCACGGTGCGGGAAAAACCGCCCTCGATCTCGGAAATCTTGGTGAAGGGCGAAGGCCGCTCCACGAAATCCAGCCCCTTGTGATGCAGCGCCAGAACCACCTTCCAGCAGTGCGGTGAAAATGGCCGGCTCTCGTCGGCGCCACAAAGGGAATAGAGAATTCTCGTCATTCGTTTCCTCCTGCCATCTCCTGGTCCTCCATCATGTCGAAGGTGGGCCCAATGCACCAGTGAAGAATGTTGATGAGCACCATCTGTGCGCGAGTGCCTCGTCATTTTCCCTTAACCCTAGCAACAGGTGCGGGCGGCGTTTTCAGCATATGTTAAAGGCCCTCCGGCACGTCTTTACGCACAAGAAAACAGCTCCAGGGGGCGAAAGATGGCGGGTGACGCTGCAAGAACAAAGGACCGGAACCTGCAGGCGGTCGTTCAATACATGGCCAAGCTCGGCGTCGATGGGTTGCCGCGCAACTACGAGCTGTTCCACGATGCCCTGGCAGGGGCGGACCCTGCACTCTCGAAGGAAGTCCTGTCGCTGCCGCAAGAGCCGTCGCAGGCCACACTCGATGAAATCGGCATCCGCCACCAGCTCGCCGGTTTCGTGGCGCTCACCCCGCCAAAGGGCCGCGAGCAGGAGATCAAGCTGCTCGACGAACTTCGTGACAAGATGGCAAACGGCGTTGCCCAGAAGCAGGGCTTCGCGCGGGTGCTGGAAACGGTGGCGCGCAGCCTGCGCAACGACAGCACCGCCGGTCCGGCCGAGATCCTGGCCGAGATCGAATACCTGAGTGTCTCGCTGTCGGATGCCGTGGTTGCCGAAACCGAGCTCGAAGCGACCCTGCGTGCGGCCGCAGACCGCCTTGCGGAAGCCGAGCGTGAGGCGCTCTCCGCCCGCACCGTGACGCTGCGCGATCGACTCACTTCGCTGCCCAACCATGCAGCACTGACCGAGCGACTGGAAGCGCTTTATGGCGCAGAGGGGGACCGGCGCGATGTTGCACTCTTCATCGTTTCGCTCCGCGACCTGCCCTATATCGCCCAGACCTATGGCGAGCCTGCCACCAACCGGCTGGTGAAGAAGGCAGCCGCCATCTTCCGCAAGTCCGTCAAGAAGAACGACTTCCTCGCGCGCATCGGCAAAGGCGAGTTTGCCTTCCTGTTCAGTGACGTTACCCGTGACAGCGTGCAGCCGATCGCAGAACGCCTTGCGGCATCCATCGCCGACAATCTGGTCTTCGCCGTCACAGAAGGGGCGCCGGCGCTGACGCTTGCCATTGGCGCATCGCTGACGTCGGATGCCTATTCGCCGCCGGAACTGCGGCTGCAGGCGACCGCGGCTCTCGAGGTCTCCCGCAACAATCCGCGCCTGCCGGTCGTGGTCCACAGCGACCTGAAGCGCGCCTGAGACGAGACACGACGGCGGGCGCTCGGCATGATCGCCCGCCGTCTTGCCTTCACCGCGGGATTGCGCCAAAACCCCGCGCATGATCACGATCACCGACCTTTCCGCCCGTATCGCAGGCCGCCTGCTTCTCGACCATGCCAGCGTGACGTTGCCGGCTGGAACGAAGGCAGGCCTTGTCGGCCGCAACGGTGCCGGCAAGTCCACCCTCTTCCGCGTCATCACCGGTGATCTTGCGGCCGAAAGCGGCTCGGTAACGATCCCGCGCAACGCGCGCATCGGCCAGGTGGCGCAGGAAGCCCCGGGCACCGAGGATTCGCTGATTTCGATCGTGATGGCGGCCGACAAGGAGCGCACGGCGCTCTTGAAGGAAGCCGAAACGGCGACGGATCCCAACCGCATCGCTGAGATCCAGATGCGACTTGTCGATATCGACGCCCATTCGGCGGAAGCGCGCGCGGCGAGCATCCTTGCCGGCCTTGGCTTCAATGCTGAAGCGCAATTGCGCCCCGCCTCGTCCTTTTCCGGCGGCTGGCGCATGCGCGTGGCGCTGGCGGCCGTGTTGTTTGCCGAGCCCGACCTGCTGCTCCTCGACGAGCCGACCAACTATCTCGATCTTGAAGGCACGATGTGGCTTGAGGACTATGTGCGCCGTTATCCGCACACCGTCATCGTCATCAGCCACGACCGCGACATGCTCAACAACGCGGTCAATTCGATCGTCCATCTCGACCAGAAGAAGCTCACCTTCTACCGCGGCGGCTACGACAGTTTTGAACGGCAAAAGGCCGAGGCTGACGAACTGCAGATGAAGGCGAAGGCCAAGAGCGACGCCGCCCGGAAGCACATCCAGAGTTACATCGACCGGTTCCGCTACAAGGCGTCGAAGGCCCGCCAGGCGCAGAGCCGCATCAAGGCGCTGGAGCGCATGGGCACGGTGGCCGCCGTGGTGGAGGATCACGTCCAGCCGATCACCTTCCCCGCTCCCGAGAAGCAGCCCGCCTCGCCGATCGTCGTCATCAACAAGGGCGCGGTGGGCTATACGCCCGGCCAGCCGATCCTCAAGAACATCACGCTCCGCATCGACAACGACGACCGGATCGCGCTGCTTGGCTCGAACGGCAACGGCAAGTCCACCTTCGCCAAGCTGATCTCCGGTCGGCTGCAGCTCGACGGCGGCGAGATGCGGCTCGCGCCGTCGCTGTCGATCGGCTTTTTCGCTCAGCACCAGCTTGACGATCTTATTCCCGATGCCTCGCCGGTCGATCACGTCCGCCGGCTGATGCCGGATGCGCCGGAAGCCAAGGTGCGTGCCCGTGTCGCGCAGATGGGGCTGGCGACCGAAAAGATGGCGACCGCCGCCAAAGATCTTTCCGGCGGCGAGAAGGCACGCCTGCTGATGGGGCTTGCCGCCTTCCACGCGCCGAACCTGCTGATCCTCGACGAGCCCACCAACCACCTCGACATCGACAGCCGTCGCGCCTTGATCGAGGCGTTGAACGACTACGACGGTGCCGTCATCCTCATCTCCCACGACCGCCACCTGATCGAGGCGACCGTCGACCGGCTGTGGCTCGTCAACGAGGGCACGGTGAAGCCGTTCGAAGGCGACCTTGAGGAATATCGCGACCTGATCGTCGCTGCAGGCCGCAAGAAGGATGAGAAGCCGGCGACGTCTTCGGACGAGCCGGCCAACAAGGCCGAACAGCGCAAGGCGAATGCTGAAAAGCGCGCCTCGCTTGCGCCGCTCAAGAAAAAGATCAACGAAATCGAGGCGCTAACGGCAAAGCTGGAGAAGCAGATTCAGCTTCTTGATAAAGAGCTTGCAGACCCTCTGCTGTATGAAAAGGCACCGGCCAAGGCCGCAACCAAGGCCAAGGAGCGTGGCGAAGCGGCCGCCAAGCTCTCGGCCGCCGAAGAAGAATGGTTGATGCTGTCCGCCGAATACGAAGAGGCGATGGCCGGCTGAGTTACCGGCCAAGCTTGTAGCGCTTGTGAATATACACTACCTTCGATGTATATTCACAAGGTGCCGCCATGCCCCTGTATGTCCGTGACGAGCGGGTGAACCAACTCGCCGAGCAGGCCCGCCAGATCCTGAACGCCCCCACCAAGACGGATGCCATCCGCCAGGCGCTGGAAAAGGTCGTCGAAACTGCCAAGCCTGCAGAAGAACCCGAAAAGCCGCTTGCCGAGCGGCTGAAAGCTTTGCAGGACCGCTACAAGTCCATGGGTACGCCCAATCCTGATTTCGACGAGAAGAAGTTCCTCGATGAAATGTGGGAGATTTGATGTTCCTTGATACCTCCGCGATCGTCGAATACTTCGTCGGCGGCCCTGACTATGACCGCATCGCCACCGCTATCGAGACGTCCCGCCAAAGCTTCAGTACGGCGCCGGCTGTGATGTTTGAAGCGGCCTGCGTTCTCGCAAGCCGACGCAAGATTGACGTCAGGGAAGCCGTCGACCTGCTTGAGGATTTCCTGGCGGAGCTTCGGGTAGAGGTTCTTCCGGCGACACGCGAGACGGCACTTGCCGCCATCGATGCCTTCTCCCGCTACGGCAAGGGCCGCCACCCGGCCAAGCTCAACTTCGGCGACTGCTTTGTTTATGCCGGCGCCAAGGCAGCCGGCCAGCCGCTGCTTTACGTCGGCAACGACTTCGCCCTTACCGATCTTGCCTGAGCGACACCCCGTCCCCCGCATTCGAAAGACCTCTGCCATGGACCTGTTTCTGGAAAACGACGCCGACCTGAACACCCTGTCATTCGTGGCGCAACTCAACGAAGCATCCGACCAGAAACTGAAGACGCCGGAGTTCGAACAGGACCGGGACCGCATCAAGTCGATGATCGAGCGGGAGGACCGGCTGATCGTCCCTTCGCGCCGTGGTCCTTGGCTGTTCGACTATCACCGCACCAAGGATAACCCGCTCGGCATCTGGCGACGCCTGCCTGCCGACCTTGAGCCGCGGTCGGATGCCCCTTGGGAAACGGTGCTGGATCTTGACGCCTACTGCCAGGCTGAGGGCAAGCGCTGGATTTATTCAGGTGCCATTACCTGCCCCTTCGAGCCGACGCGCGTGCTGCTGGTCCTTTCCGATGGCGGGTCCGACCTGCTGCGGCTGGTGGAGTTCGACACCGAAAGAAAAGCATTTGTCGAAGGCGGCTTTGACACGCCGGTGGCACGCTCGCATGCAAGCTGGCTTAGCCGTGACGAGATCGCCTATTTCGGCTCGATCGACGAGGAGTCTGCCACCCGCTCCGGCTGGCCACGCGTGGGCCGCCGCCTCAAGCGCGGGCAGAAACCCCAGGACGCCGAGATCTATTTCGCCGCGGGCAAGGACGATGTCTACCGCTCGGCCTTTTCCATCAGTCCCTTGTTCTGGGGCGGCAAGGAGAACGAGCGGCCGATCGAGGTCTTCTCGATCGGTCACGAGATCGGCAAGGCCAGCGCCCACCTGCGCGACGCCGAGGGCAAGATCCGCCGCCTCGATCTGCCGGTCGAAATCGACTACTACATCAACCACAGCCATATACTGTGGCGGGCAAAGACGGCGGAACGGTTCCCGGTGGGCAGCCTTGTCCTCCAACCGATCACCCCCTTTGCCGCCGAACAGCTGGGTGAACCGCGCATCCTGTTTGCCCCGAAGGATGGGCAGTCGATCGCACAGTTTTCGCTTCTGAAAACCTGGGCGATCTTCATCGTCAGCGACCGCATGGTGCCGCAGGTCTTCCTGCTTGACCTGACGAAGCCCGGCGCAGAACCGCAACAACTGCCGCTGCCGCCGGAACTGCAAACGGTGAGCTTCCGCCTGCTCGACGCCGATCTTACGCTTGGCGAGGAGATCCTGACGGTGATCGGTCAGGGCTTCCTCCTGCCCTACAGCACCTACCGCCTGGACCTGCGGGACCACGACCGGCAACCGGAACTCGTCCACACAGGGACCGCGCCTGCCTATTTTGATCCCGAGGGAATGACGTCGGAACTCCTGGAGGCGACGTCGGAGGATGGCACCAAGGTGCCGTACCACATCGTCCTGCCGAAGACCTGGACGAAGGGCGAGCTTCCGGTGCTCATGTATGGTTACGGCGGCTTCGCCTCACCGCTTGCGCCTTATTATTCGGGCAATAACGGCCTCTGGCTCGAAAAGGGCGGCGCCTATGTGCAGGCTTATATCCGCGGCGGCGGTGAGCTTGGGCCGGACTGGCATTATTCGGCAAAGGGCCATCAACGCCACAAGGCATTCGAGGATTTTGTTGCCGTGGCGCGCGATCTGGTGAGACGCGGTTATGCCACGCCGTCGCGCATCGCCTGCACGGGCGGCAGCAATGGCGGCCTGCTGACCGCCGTGATGCTGACGCGTTATCCGCAGGATTTCGGTGCCGTCTGGACCCGCGTTCCGGTGATTGACATGTCGCGCTTTCACGTCTTTCCGGCCGGCCGCGCCTGGATGGATGAATATGGCAATCCGGACGATCCTGCCGATCTCGAATACGTGCTGGGTTATTCGCCGCTTCACCAGGTGAAGCCAGCGAGCGAGACCAGCTATCCGCCGGTCTATGTGGAGAGCTCGTCCAACGACGACCGGGTGCACCCGTCACATGCCCGCCGGTTCGCCAAGCGGTTGATCGACCAGGGCCACCAGCCGCTGTTCCACGAATATGGATCGGGCGGCCACGGCGGTGCGGGTGATTCCGGCGAGCAGGCTGCACGGGCGGCGATGGGCTACAGCTTCCTGCGCCAGACGATCATGCAGCCCTGAACACCAGAAGAAGGCCTGTCAGGCCTTCTTCACCCAGCGACCTTCTTCCGTCTGCTGCCAGTAGGTCAGGGTGTGCCCTTCGGCCTTCAGCCGCTTCCACTGGGCCCGGGCTCCCTCCAACTGGGCTGTATCGTAACCGTCGAACATGAAGACGATCCGCTCGTAGCCATCCAGCGGCGGCGGCTCCGCACCGTCGACCAGGAAACGGACGCTCGCCGCGTTCGGATTGTCGCCTGTCGCGGTCAGCAGCACCGGCTGCGCTTCCGACATTGGTGCCTCGTCGGTACCGTGCGGCAGGAAGCTGTCTTCCCGAAACGTCCAGAGATGCGCGTCGAGAAAATCCCGGCGCGCCTCCGTGCTCGTTTGCACCACGACCTTCCAGCCGCGCTCGACGCTCTTTTCCAGGAGCGCCGGCAGTGCGTCTTCCAGCTTGGATTCGGTCAGGTGGTAGAAGAGGATTTCAGTCATTCGCTCTCATAGTGGGCGCGCACCAACTCGTCCAGCAGCCGCACGCCGAAGCCGGAGCCCCAGGACTGGTTGATCTCGTTGGAGGGCGAGTTCATCGCCGTCCCGGCAACGTCGAGATGCGCCCATGGCGTTTCGCCGACGAAGCGCTTGAGGAACTGCGCCGCGGTGATCGAGCCCGCATAACGGCCGCCGGTGTTTTTCATGTCTGCGAACTTGGAATCGATCATCTTGTCGTAGTCCTTGCCGAGCGGCATGCGCCACAGCTTTTCGCCGGTCGCCTCGCCCGCGCCTGTCAGTTCGACCGACAGCGCATCGTTGTTGGAAAACAGCCCGGCATGCACGTTGCCAAGCGCCACCATGATTGCGCCCGTCAGCGTCGCAAGATTGACCATGAAGCGCGGCTTGAAGCGGTCGTTGCAGTACCAGAGCGCGTCGCAGAGCACGAGGCGGCCTTCTGCATCGGTGTTGATGATCTCGATCGTCTGGCCGGACATGGAGGTGACGATATCGCCCGGGCGCTGCGCATTGCCATCCGGCATGTTCTCGACAAGCCCGATGATGCCAACAACATTGACCTTTGCCTTGCGGGCCGCCAGCGTGTGCATCAGGCCGGTCACGGCGGCGGCGCCACCCATGTCGCCCTTCATGTCTTCCATGCTGGCGCCCGGCTTGATGGAGATGCCGCCGGTGTCGAAGGTCACGCCCTTGCCGATGAAGGCGAGCGGCGCTTCGCCAGCCTTGCCGCCCTTCCACTGCATGATCGCAAGCCGCGGCGGCCGGACCGAACCCTGTGCCACGCCCAGAAGCGCGCCCATGCCGAGTTCCTTCATCTCGGCCTCGGTCAGGACCTCCACCTCGACGCCCAGCTTTTCGAGTTCCTTTGCCTTGTCGGCAAATTCCACCGGCCCGAGCACGTTCGGCGGCAGGTTGACGAGTTCGCGCGCCAGCGTCACGCCGCCAGCCACCGCTTCGGCACCGGAAAACGCTTTGGTGGCGGCCTCATGAGCGGCCGTAACAATGGTGACGGACACGGTCTGCGGTGTCTTGTCCTCGTCGTCCTTCTTTTTCGTCTTGTAGGAATCGAAGCTGTAGGCGCGCAGCAGCATTCCCAGTGCAAAGCCAGCCGCCTCCGCGCCGCCGACCGTCACACCCGGCGCGTCGAGGAACACCGTCACTTTCGTCATGGTCTTCACGGCACCGGCAGCGGCGCCGCCTGCCTTGATCCAGTCGTAAGCCGTCAGCGAATCCGCCTTGCCCAGCCCCAGCGCGACCAGCCGGTCGGCGGCCGAACCCTGCGGCGCGATGATGTCGAGAACGCCCATGGACTTGCCGGTAAACTTGGCAATTTCCGAAGCGCGGGCAACGACGCCCGCAGGATCGACTTCGGCGGCACCGGCGGCCGGCCCGTCACCCTTAAGCTTCAGCTGGATGGCGAGGCCACCGTCAAGCTTGGCGGCAGAAGCGAAGGCGATCTCGAATTTCGTGGACATTGCGACTCCAATGGGCTGCGTGAGGAAGCGGCGATCATCGCGGTTTCAGCCGCAAGTTCAAGGGCGAGATGTGACACTTCCGTCCGCCAGGCGACGGAAGCTTTCGTAACACGTGGAGAGGAAGCGTGACCCAAAAGCGATACCGCTCCGGTCCCCGATAGGCTAATGAGCGCACACGCCCGCCCGGCGCCACATTGAACGGACTAGATGACTGCATGACGTTGCTTACGACCGAAACCGCCGACAGGTTCTCACCACCGCCCCGTGGTTTCGCCAATCCCACCACATGGTTCGTGGTGCTGCTTGTCTTGTGGTTTGCGCTGCTGGCGCTGTTCTATTTCGTGCCGGAAATCGACATAGCGGTCTCGCACCTGTTCTTTGAGCCGGAGGCATGTGGCGCGACAGCGGAAGCCGGACGCATCTGCGGACACTTCCCTCATGCCCGGTTGAAGCTGCTGGTCGCAATCCGCCAGATCCTGTTCTACCTGCCGGTCGTGGTGGCGGTCTATTTCGTCTACCAGCTGATCGCCAACCTCAAGCACAAGGGGCCAGGCTACGACTGGCGCAAGACGCGCGATTACTCGACCGCGCTCGTTTCCCTGGTCGTTGGCCCTTACCTGCTGGTCAACCTGTTCCTGAAGCAGATCTCCAACCGCCCCCGCCCCTATGAGACCGATATCTTCGGTGGTCGCGAGTTCTTCACCCCAGCCGGCGATTTCTCCGGCGCCTGCGATGGAAACTGCTCGTTTGTCTCGGGTGAAGCGGCCGGCGCCGGCTGGATAGCCTGCCTGATCGTGCTGATGCCAAAGCGGCTGCGGCTGGTCGTCGGTATACCGCTCATCATCCTGTCATTCGTCTCGCCGATGCTGCGAACCTTCTTCGGCGGCCACTTCTTTTCGGACGTCGTGCTGGGCTGGCTGTCGTCCCCGGTGGTCTTCGCCGGGGTCGCGATATGTTTCCAAATGTCACAGCGCGCGATAAAACAGAATCCGGAAACAACTTTATGACGCGGGCCCTGTCGCAAACCTGACTTTGATCGCTTAGATAGGCGCGACTGTCAGCGGTGGGAATCTTGTCCGCTGATGACGCAACACTAGACGTCCAGGCCGCATGAAGCTTCTCGAAGTCTACATATTGCGCCGGATTTTCCAGATGTTCCTGGTGACGCTGATCCCAGTGCTCACCATCATCTGGACGATCCAGGTGCTTGGGCGCCTCAACCTGGTCACGGATACGGGGCAGTCGATGGGGTCGTTCGCGACCCTCGCCACCTTCATCCTGCCAACCATCATTCCCGTCGTTCTCCCCTTCGCGCTGGTGATTGGCATCACCCAGACGCTGACGGCGATGAACAACGATTCGGAGCTGCCGGTCATCGATGCGGCGGGTTCGGCGCGAAGCATCATCTACCGACCGGTTCTCCTTCTCGGCATCCTGCTCAGCCTCTTCTCGTTCACGGTCACCAACTTCATCGAACCGCCGTCGCGGGTTGCCGCCCGCCAGATGGTGGCCGAAGCCTATGCCGACCTGCTGTCATCGGTGATCGAGGAAAAGACCTTCCGCAGCATCGAGGACGGGCTTTACGTCCAGATCTCGGAGCGCCATTCCGGTCGCGTCCTGCGCGGCCTGTTCGTGGTCGACTATCGCGACCCGAACTTCGACCTGATCTACTACGCCCGCGAAGGCTCGATCGACGAAAGCGGTACCTCGCTCACAATGCGCGATGGCGAAGTGCACCGGAAGGCGGCAGACGGCCGCATCTCCATCATCAAGTTCGTTTCCTACGCCTTTGACCTTTCGGCGATGGCGAAGTCGCAGGGCGGCCTTCCGCAATATTCGACCGACCGCAGCCTCGCCTTCCTGCTTAATCCGGATCCAAACGACCCGTATTACAAGGAAACGCCGGCGCCTTACCGGGCAGAACTTCACCGGCGCCTGTCGGACTGGCTGTTCCCGATCACCTTCGCGCTCGTCTCGCTGGTGATCGCCGGTAACACGCGCTCGCACCGCCAGCGCCAGGTGCATCCGATGGTCTATGCGCTGTTCCTCGCCTTCCTGATCCGCTGGCTAGGCTTCTCGGCAACCAACCTTGTCGAACGTCATCCGGCTTACGCCTTTGCGCCTTACGTCGTGCCGGTCGCCAGCATGGCGATCGCCATCTACATGCTCGCGACGAACCGCCAGTTCTCGACGCCGCGCCTTATCCGCACGAGCATCAACAGGATCAGTCGTAACATCCAGAGCCGCTTCCAGGCGCGCTCGGGTGGAGGTGCGGCATGATCTTCTCGACGCTCGGCCGCTATTTCTTCCGCCGCTATATCGTTACCGCGCTCTGGTTCATGCTCGGCGTCAGCGCCATCATCTTCCTCGCCGACTTCAGCGAAACGAGCCGCCGCATGTCGGGTTATGTCGGCTACACCGTCTGGGGTGGCCTGGCGATGACGGCGATGCGCGTGCCGCTCATCCTGCAGCAGACGATCCCGACGCTCAGCCTCTTCATCGGCATCACCGTGCTGATTGCGCTCAACCGTCGTTACGAACTGGTCGTCACTCGCGCCGCCGGGATTTCGGTATGGCAGTTCGTCTCCCCCTTCGTCGCTGGCGCCTTCCTCATCGGCCTGGCGACTGTCTTCGTGGTCAATCCACTTTCCGCCTGGGGCCAACGCGAATCGGCTTCCATGGAAGCCAGCTGGCGCGAAGCGAGCAACCGTACGCGCGCCTCGAAATTTCTTCCCTGGATCCGCCAGATCAGCGGCGACCAGGACACGATCATCGGCGCCAAGAGCTACCAGAACGACGGGACCTACCTCATTGACGTGGTCGTTTTCCAGTTCGATGCGGACGGCCGGGTGATCCTGCGGCAGGATGCCAAGACGGCTAAGTTGGAAGATGGTTACTGGCTTCTTAACGAGGTTCTGGAGAATCGCCCGGGCGAGATTCCTGTTCGTCGCGACACGGCACAGGTTCGCACCAACCTGAAACAGGAATATATCCAGGAAAGCCTCGCGCAGCCGGAAACCGTTGCGTTCTTTGATCTTTCCCGGAAGATCGAGGTCAGCAAATCATTCGGCATCTCAACCAAGGCGCTGGAGACGCAATATCACTCGCTTCTCTCGCTCCCCGTCCTGCTCGTGGCCATGACGCTCATTGCTGCAACAGTGTCACTAAAATTCAGCCGGTTCGCCCAGTCCCGTTCAGTGATTCTGGGTGGAATAGTTGCAGGCTTCGTGCTTTATGTCGTCACTGTGCTTGTGAAGGCATTCGGGAGCAGCGGGGCGATTCCACCCTTCGTGGCGGTCTGGATTCCAGTCGTCGTCGCGACGGCACTGGGGGCGACTATTCTGCTTCATCAGGAGGATGGCTAGTGGCGGTCAGTAACCGCGGAAATTTGAGTCGGCTTGCCGCCGCCCTGCTGACAGGTGTGTCTGTATGCGTATTCGGCGTATCGGCACCGACGGTGCATGCGCAGACGCTTGGGGCCGGCCTGGTTGCCGACCCGGATGACAACGCGAAGCTTTTGCTGCGCGCCAACCAGCTTGTTTATAACCAGGATGCCGAGCAGGTCACCGCTTCCGGCGCGGTGCAGCTTTATTACAACCGCTACCGCATGGTGGCGCAGCGCGTTCAGTACGACCAGAAGACCGGCCGCGTCATGGCGACCGGCAATATCGAGCTGATCGAGCCGAGCGGCAACCGCGTTTATGCGGATGAACTCGACATCACCGACGATTTTGGCGAAGGCTTCATCAACGCGCTGCGGGTCGAGACCGTCGACAACACCCGTCTTGCTGCAGAAAGCGCCGAGCGCCAGCCCGGCGACCTGATGGTGCTCAACAACAGCGTCTACACCGCCTGCCTGCCCTGCGCCCAGCGTCCGGGCAAGGCACCCTTGTGGCAGGTGAAGGCCGAGCGCGTCATCCGCAACGGCCAGACGCACACGATCCGCCTGGAGCGGGCCCAGTTCGAGCTGTTCGGCCATTCGCTCGGCACGCTGCCGTTTGCCATCGAGGTTCCGGACGAAACGGTCGAGCGCAAGTCAGGCCTGCTGTTCCCGCAGTTTGCCGCCAGCGACAACCTCGGCTTCGGCGTAACCGTCCCCTACTACCATGTCTTCTCGCCGAGCATGGATGCGACGATCAGCCCGACCTACTATTCCAACCAGGGCCTGTTGTTGCAGGGCGAGATCCGCAATCGGTTCGAAAGCGGCCGGCATACCTTCCGCTTTGCCGCGATCGACCAGATGAACCCGGACGCGTTCGACGCCAACACCAGCGACCGCGAGGCTGAAGGGCGCTTCATGGTGGCCTCTAAGGGCGAGTTTGACATCAATCCGCGCTGGACGTTCGGCTGGGACGTGATGGTCCAGAGCGACAACAACTTTTCGCGAACCTACAACCTGGAGGGTGTCGACTCCGACACCTTCACCAACGACGTCTACCTGACGGGCCTTGGTGAGCGGAACTTCTTCGACCTGCACGCCTATTATTTCAATGTCCAGGACGACGCGGTTCGCAACATCCTTGAGCAGCAGCAGGCGATCGTTTATCCGTCGCTCGACTACACCTGGTTTGCGCCTGAGCCGATTTTGGGCGGCGAGCTTTCGCTCACCACCAACTTCACCAATCTCTCGCGCCGCGAGGATGACTGGTACTCCGAAGGTTCGACCTTCCGTTATCCTGGCCTTGAAGGCAGCTACAGCCGCTTCACCGCCGAGGCGGAATGGAAGCGGATGTTCAATCTCGACGGCCTGTTGCTGACGCCGCTGTTTGCAGCACGCGCCGATGGCATTCGCCACACCGGCTCGAACGTGCCCGGCGGCGTCTATCTCGGCGACCTCGAGCCGAAGGGCGGCGATGGCCGCTACATGATGACTGCCGGCCTTGAAGCCCGTTACCCGATCCTGATGACCTATGGCGACAGCAGCCACGTCATCGAGCCGATCGCGCAGATCTTCGCGCGCAACGACGAACAGATGGCTGGCGGGCTTCCGAACGAAGACGCGCAGAGCTTTGTGTTCGATGCGACAAGCCTCTTCGAGCGCGACAAATTCTCCGGCTTCGACCGCGTCGAAGGTGGCACCCGCGCCAATGTCGGCATTCGTTACACCGGCACCTTTGCCAATGGCGTCGGCGTGCGCGGCATCTTCGGCCAGTCCTACCAGATCGCCGGCCGCAACTCATTTGCGACGGAAGACCTCGTGCATGCGGGCGCCAACTCCGGTCTCGAAACCCGTCGCTCGGACTACGTCGCCATGGCCGCGGTCGATCTTCCGCAGGGCTTCACGGCCGCCGTGGACACGCGCTTTGACGAAAAGAGCCTGGCGGTGAAGCGCACCGATGCGTCCTTCACCTACACGACGCCGCGCATGACAGGGGCGCTCGTCTATACGCAGGTCGATCCGCAGGAGAAATACGGCTCCGACGAGGCGGCAGACGTTCTCAAGCATTCGATGAAGTTCCGGATCAACGAGAACTGGGCGATTGCGGGAACGGCGACCTGGGACCTGGCCGACAAGGAAGTCATCCGGCGCGGCATCGGCGTCAGCTATGCCGACGAGTGCACGATCTTCACGATCGCCTACACGGACAAGCCGCAGAGCACGGTCGCCAATGACTGGTCTGTCAGTGCGCGCCTGAGCTTCCGCACCCTAGGCGACATCAACATCGGCAGCGATGTCGATGACTACAGCCAGGATTACCAGTACCAATAGCAGTGGCATCCCGGGCACGAGGGCAAAGAGCGGCGTCATCGTTTCGCCGCAAGAATTGTGCAATCGGGCGCAAGTATAGTATGAGTGAGGCCAGCCGCCTTGTGAGAGCGGCTGGGGCGGGAAAAGGGATTGTATGATGTTTGCATTGACCGCAACGCGCAGGCTGGCGCTTGCCGCTGCTGTACTTGCTGCTTCGGTCGTCGTGCAGCCGGTAGCGCAACAGGCTCAGGCTGCAGAAATCTCGGCCGTCGTCAATAAGACAGCGATCACCAGCACGGATGTCGCTAAGCGCGTAGCCTTCCTGCGCCTGCAGCGCCAGAAGGCCGATACCAAGAGCGCTCGCGAAGCCATGGTCGATGAGATCCTGAAGCGCCAGGAAGTTGCGCGCATGCGGATGTCGGTCAGCACCGAGGACGTCGACCGTGCGTTCGAGCGCTTTGCCGCCAGCAACAAGATGAAGCCGCAGCAGATGAGCCAGATCCTGGAGCGTGCGGGCGTCGGCGTGGAGCACTTCAAGAACTACATCGCCGTACAGATGAGCTGGCCGCGCCTGGTCAATGCCCGCTACGGCAGCTCGCGCGGTCGCATGTCCAGCGAAGAGCTCGTGAAGCGCATGCAGGAAAACAAGGAAAAGCCGGTTACCACCGAATACTTCCTGCAGCAGGTGATCTTCGTCGTACCGGCCTCCAAGCGCAATGCCATCATGGGCAAGCGCCAGAAGGAAGCCAACACCGCCCGCACCAAGTTCCCCGGCTGCGAGCAGTCGAAGGACTTTGCCGCAAACTATCTCGACGTCTCGGTTCGCAGCCTTGGCCGCGTGCTCGCCCCTGAACTGCCGGCGGAATGGAAGCCGCTCATCGAGAAGACGCCCGAGAACGGCACCACCGCCACCCGCGTGACCGAACGCGGTGTCGAGTTCCTGGCGATCTGCAACCAGCGCCAGGTCTCGGATGACTTCGCTGCCGAAGTCGTGTTCCGCGCCGAAGATCTCGGCAAGGAGCAGAAGGGCGGCGGGAACCCGAACGAAAAGAAGTATCTCGACGAACTGCGCAAGAAGGCCATCATCGAGTATCGCTGAACCGCGCCTTCCTCGGAGTACCCATGCCGGTTGATCCTATCCTAGACCGCCCGCTCGCGCTGACGCAGGGCGATCCGGCCGGCATCGGTCCCGACATCACGCTTGCGGCGTGGTCTGCACGACGTCAGCAGGACGTCCCGCCATTCCTGTTCCTTGGCGATCCGGCCGTTCTTCAGGCGCGCGCAAAGCTGCTTGGCATCGACGTGCCGCTGCGGGAAAGCGATCCGGCAAGCGCCCTCTCCCACTTCGATACCGCCCTCCCGGTATTTCCCATCCCGGCTGGTGCCGAGGTTGCGCCCGGCGAGCCGCATGTGGCAACCGCCAAGGGTACGATCGCGGCCATCGAGACCGCCGTCTCCCTGACACTCGAGGGGAAGACATCCGCCGTCGTCACCAACCCGATTGCGAAGTCGGTGCTGTACCAGGCGGGCTTTGGTTTCCCCGGGCATACGGAATTCCTGGCCGACCTTGCCGAAAAAGCGTCCGGCAACAAGACGCTTCCGGTGATGATGCTCGCCGGTCCGAAGCTGCGCGCCATTCCTGTCACCATCCATATCCCGCTGCACCAGGTGCCGACGGCTCTCACACAGGATCTGATCGAGGAAACCTGCCGGATCACCCATCGGGATCTGAAGCAGCGCTTCGGCATTGACCAGCCGCGCCTGGCAGTTGCCGGGCTCAACCCGCATGCGGGCGAAGATGGCGCTATCGGCCACGAGGACCGCGACATCATACATCCGGCTATCGTCAAGCTGCGGGCGGAAGGCATCCATGCCTTCGGGCCGCTTCCGGCCGACACCATGTTCCATGATGAAGCCCGCACCCGCTATGACGTTGCGATCTGCATGTACCATGACCAGGCGTTGATCCCGGCCAAGGCACTCGGCTTCGATACCTCCGTCAACGTCACGCTGGGCCTGCCTTTCATCCGCACCTCTCCCGACCACGGCACGGCGTTTGGCATCGCCGGCCAGGGTGCTGCGCGCGAAACAAGCCTCATCGAGGCGCTGAAGCTTGCCGGCGACCTGGCGCGCAAGACGCAAAGCAGGACTTGATCCCGAATGGCCACACTTGACGGTTTGCCACCGCTGCGCGACGTGATCCAGCGGCATGGACTGGATGCGAAGAAGGCGCTTGGCCAGAACTTCCTTCTCGACCTCAACCTCACCCAGAAGATTGCCCGCAGCGCCGGCCCGCTGGAAGATGCGACGGTGATCGAAGTCGGTCCCGGTCCGGGTGGCCTTACCCGCGCCATCCTGTCGCTCGGCGCCAAGAAGCTGATCGCCATCGAGCGCGACAGCCGCTGCCTGCCCGCACTCGCGGAAATCGGCGACCATTATCCGGGGCGGCTTGAGGTGATCGAAGGCGACGCGCTCAAGACAAACTTCGCGGAACTGGTGCCGGAAGGTCAGGTGAAGATCATCGCCAACCTGCCCTATAATGTCGGCACGCAGTTGCTGCTGAACTGGCTCCTGCCGGAAAACGGTCAGTGGCCGCCATTCTGGGAAAGCCTGACGCTGATGTTCCAGAAGGAAGTGGGCCTGCGTATCGTCGCCGACGAGGAAGACGATCATTATGGCCGGCTCGGCGTGCTTGCCGGATGGCGCACCGATGCCCGGATGGTCTTCGACGTGCCACCGCAGGCGTTCACGCCGCCGCCGAAGGTGACATCGACCGTCGTGCACCTGACGCCACGCGCCAATCCCCTGCCCTGTGATGTGGCCAGGCTGGAGCGGGTGACGCATGCCGCCTTCGGCCAGCGCCGCAAGATGTTGCGGCAGAGCCTGAAGCCTGTTGGTGGCGAGGCTCTGCTGACGAAGGCAGGCATCGACCCGCAGCGGCGTGCAGAGACGCTGTCTGTCGAGGAATTCGTGCGGCTGGCAAACTGCTTGTAACCCGCAGTCTTCCCTTACGGCCCGCCGGCGACGGAGCCGACGATCACCATGACCAGGGCATCTAGGTCCACAGATCCGTCAATCACGGCACGGTCGCCGTCCTTGCGCACGCGCAGCACGGACGGGTTTTCGGCCGCCTGCCGTTCCAGTTCTTCATAGGCGGCCTCGATGGCCTTGGCTTCGAGTGGTTTGTGGTCGGATGTGCCGGTATCCATGAAGCGACCTTCCTCCGGGAGTTGAGCCTTCAGTCTCAACACCTGGCGGCACGGCAAAGTTCCTGCCACGCCCGTGATCGCTTCCTGCCGTTCAGGCAGTGATGCTTAGAGGTTCGGCTCTTCGGTCAGCAGGCTGTTGACGAAGTCGAACAGGCCATGCCGACGATCTCTGCGCACCCGCTCCGCCTTGACGATGCAATGCACGTTGCGAAATGCCTCGTCGAGATCGTCGTTGACGATCGCGTAGTCGTATTCGCGCCAATGCTCGATCTCGGCTCGAGAATTCAGGAGCCGGGTGCGGATCACTTCTTCGGAGTCCTCGGCGCGGCGATGCAGCCGTGACTGCAGTTCCGTCATCGTCGGCGGCAGCACGAAGATCGAGACGACATCCGCCTTCATCTTTTCCTGCAACTGCCGGGCGCCCTGCCAGTCGATGTCGAACAGCATGTCGCGACCCTGCGACATCGCCTGCTCCACCGGTTCGCGCGGCGTGCCATAAAAATTGCCGTGCACCTCCGCCCATTCCAGCAGTTCGTCTGCGGCGCGCATGCGCTCGAACTGGGCCGTGGTAATGAAGTGGTAGTGCTTTCCGGCAATCTCGCTCGGCCGACGCTGGCGGGTCGTGACGCTGACGGAGATTTCCAGGCTCGGATCGGTCTCCAAGAGGTTGCGGGCGATGGTCGACTTGCCCGCTCCCGAGGGCGACGAAAGCACAAGCATGAGGCCCCGGCGCGCAATCGTCGCAGGCATCTTCGAAGACGAGACGGGGCTCATGCGCTACTCCAGATTCTGGACCTGTTCACGGAACTGGTCGATCACTACTTTCAGTTCGATGCCGGCAGCCGTTACCGCAGCGGCATTGGATTTGGAACAGATGGTATTCGATTCCCGGTTAAATTCCTGTGCAAGGAAATCCAGCCGGCGGCCGACCGGGCCACCCTTGTCGATCAGTTCACCCGCCGCCACCACATGCGCCTTGAGGCGATCAATCTCTTCGCGCAGGTCAGCCTTGGTGGCAAGCAATGCGGCTTCGGCATGCAGCCGGTCCCGATCAAGCGGCGGCGCGTCCTGCAGCAATGCCGCGACCTGCTGGGACAGCCGCCTGGCAATTTCTTCGGTCGAGCGAGACGGGTCGCCCTCCACCACCGCCGTCAGTTCGGCAATGCGGGCGACATGAGCCTTGAGCACTGTGCCCAGCGCAGCTCCCTCGCTTTCGCGCATGCGGCGCAGATGCTCCAGCGCTTCGCCAAGCCCCGCCAGAATGGCAGCATCGCGCGCGGCAATCGCTTCTTCGCTCTCCTCGGGCTCACGGATATCGACGAGGCCGCGGATCGCCATCAGGCTGTCGAGCTTCAGGGGCGACGGATCCACCAGCGGACCAAGCTCCTCGCGCAGCGCCAGTACAGCCGCCAGCGCGTCGCGGTTCAGCACCGCCTCGACCTTGGTTTCGGTGACGGAGAGGTTGAGCGAAGCCTGGATATTGCCGCGCGAGAATTTCTCGGTGATCAAGCGGCGCACGTCGGGTTCCAGGCTTTCCAGCCCCGGTGGCAGGCGCAGGCGCATGTCGAGCCCCTTGCCGTTTACCGAGCGGAGTTCCCAGACGTAGCGGTTGCGGCCCACGGTCCCTTCGCTGCGCGCAAACCCGGTCATGGACTGCAAGGTCATCGTCATCTCCAGAATATGGCAGGATCAGCAGCCGGCATTGTCGCCGAAGGCTCAGTTGCTCTTCGGCGGCTTTTCTGCCTCGTCGCCATCCGGCTGGCCGTCCACCACTTCCGGATTGGCAGCCCGTTCGGCTTCCAGCCTGCGCCAGCGGCGAACATTGGCATTGTGTTCTTCAAGCGTCGCAGCAAAGACGTGCCCACCCGTGCCATCGGCCACAAAGTAGAGATCCTTGGTCCGCCACGGATTGGCGACGGCCTCGAGCGCTGCACGGCCCGGATTGGCGATCGGCGTCGGCGGCAGGCCCTTGATCTGGTAGGTGTTGTAGGGCGTCGGCTTGGCGAGGTCGGACTTGTAGATCGGCCGGTCGGCCGGCTTCCCCTCACCGCCGAAGAGGCCGTAGATGATCGTCGGGTCGGACTGCAGGCGCATGCCGCGCTGCAGGCGATTGATGAAGACGGAAGCCACATGGGCGCGCTCGTCTTCCTTGCCCGTTTCCTTCTCCACGATCGACGCCAGGATGACGAACTCTTCCTTGGTCTTGATCGGCAGGTCAGGATCGCGGCGCTCCCAGATCTGGTCGACGAGCTTCTGCTGTGCGACGCGCATCTGCTGGATGATGTCCGCGCGCTTGCTGCCGCGGGAGAACTTGTAGGTGTCCGGGCGAAGCGTGCCTTCAGCCGGCAGTTCGGCCGGAATGTCGCCTTCAAGCGTCGGATCTTCCGCGAGCCGCAGCATCATCTGCCGCACCGTCAGGCCTTCCGGCATGGAAATCGAGTGCAGGATCGACTTGCCGGACTCGAGCAGGTTGGCGATGTCCTGCATCGAGGCATGCGCCTTGATCTCGTATTCGCCCGACTTCAGGCTGCGACGGTTGCTGCGGTCGCCGGAAAAGTAACCAAGCTGCACCGCCGTCACATACTGGAAGATGCGCGGATCGCTGTCGATGATCTCGTTGCGCGCCAGGCTGTTGGCGATTTCCTCAAGGCCTGCGCCTTCGCGCACCACGAAATTCGTGTTGGCGGCAAGTGGCCCCGGCTGCTGATAGGTGGACAGCGCATAATAGAAGACGGCAGCACCAATCAGGCAGATCGCCACCACCATGGTCATAACGAAGTTCAGGAAGATGACGAGCTGGCTGCGCGCCTTCTTCGACCGACGTGGTGGATCCGGCACCCGCTCCGGCTTCAACGCCTCGTTCGGCGACTTCGGAATGATCCGGCCCCTGCCGTTGGCAGGAGGCAGATCGTTCACATGACTGGAATCACTCAACCGCGCCCCCGGGGTCAGAACTTATACAAAGACATGACTCGTTGTTTGGCCACGTAATGCGGCAAAAACAGGTTCGCCAATGATCAGGACCCGGGAGAACTCCCAGGTCCAGTGGCATCAGGCGTCGTAGCGGCGCAGAACCAGCGAGGCATTCGTACCGCCGAACCCGAAGGAGTTCGACAGCGCCACGTTGATGTCACGCTTGCGCGCCTTGTGCGGAACGAGATCAATCGCGGTCTCGACATCGGGATTGTCGAGGTTGAGCGTCGGCGGAGCGACGTTGTCGCGGATCGCGAGCGTGGAGAAGATGGCCTCCACGGCACCGGCGGCACCGAGAAGGTGGCCGATCGCCGACTTGGTGGACGACATCGAAATCTTTGAGGCGGCATTGCCGACCAGGCGCTCGACAGCGCCGAGTTCGATCGTGTCGGCCATGGTCGAGGTGCCATGGGCATTGATGTAGTCGATGTCGGAGGCGTTCAAGCCCGCACGCTTCAGGGCGGCCGACATGCAGCGATACGCGCCGTCGCCGTCCTCGGAAGGAGCCGTGATGTGGTAGGCATCGCCCGACAGGCCATAGCCCACGACTTCGGCATAAATCTTGGCGCCACGCGCCTTGGCATGTTCCAGCTCCTCGAGAACCACGATGCCGGCGCCCTCGCCCATGACGAAGCCGTCACGGTCACGATCGTATGGACGCGATGCCTTCTGCGGGTCGTCGTTGTGCTGCGTGGACAGCGCCTTGCAGGCGGCAAAGCCCGCGAGCGAGATGCGGCAGATCGGCGATTCTGCGCCACCGGCCACCATGACATCGGCGTCGCCGAGCATGATGAGACGCGCTGCGTCACCGATTGCATGCGCGCCGGTGGAACAGGCCGTGACAACGGCATGGTTGGGACCGCGCAGCTTGTGGCGGATCGAGACCTGGCCGGAAACGAGATTGATCAGGCGACCGGGAATAAAGAACGGCGAAATGCGCCGCGGTCCCTTGTCGCGCAGGGTGTAGCCTGCCTCGACGATGCCGTCGAGACCGCCAATGCCGGAGCCGATCAGCACGCCGGTGGCGATCTGGTCTTCGTCGGTCTGCGGATGCCAGTCGGCATCCTTCAGCGCCATGTCCGCGGCAGCCATGCCGTAGATGATGAAGGGATCGACCTTGCGCTGTTCCTTCGGCTCCATCCAGTCATCTGGATTGAAGGTGCCGTTGGTGCCGTCGCCGAAAGGCAGGCGGCAGGCAATCTTCGCGGGCAGGTCATCTACCTCGAATTCCGTCACGAGACGAGCGGCATTTTCGCCGGCCAGCAAGCGTTGCCAGCTGACTTCCGTTCCGCAACCGAGTGGAGATACCATGCCGGTACCGGTGATAACGACACGTCTCATCGCCAGCGCCCTACCCTATATGCTTAGTGTTCTTATTTGCGGAAACGGCCCGAGCAAGCGGGCCGTCGTCGGGATCGACCTTGCGGCTCATCCCAAATATGTCAGTCGATCAGGCCTGGGCCTTCTCGATGAACTTCACTGCGTCGCCGACGGTCAGAATGGAATCGGCGGCATCGTCAGGAATTTCAACGCCGAATTCTTCTTCGAAAGCCATGACCAGTTCGACGGTGTCGAGCGAGTCCGCGCCAAGATCGTCGATGAAGCTTGCGCCTTCAACTACCTTGTCGGCATCGACGCCGAGATGATCAATAACAATTTTCTTAACGCGTTCAGCGATATCGCTCATGTCGGTTTCCTCGACCTTTGTCTTATCGAATGCCTGGATGACATCCGCATCCTGTTAAAACCAGCAACCGCAGCTAAATCCAGCCGCGATCCCGGCAAACCCGTTGCCCCCTTTTCAGGTTCCCATCGCATCGCAATCACGCAATATGACGGCCTGATTATCAGGGTGACTATTTCACAGTCTTGGCCCGCTTAACATGGATTAACTGTTCCGCAAAGCCAGAATTTGTTCCACTTCGCCGCTGCCAACAGGGATTTGTCGTTGCGGCTCAATGGCTCAAATCATTGCCATGCCGCCGTTGACGTGAACCGTCTGGCCGGTGACGTAGCCGGCTTCGTTGGAGGCAAGATAAAGCACGGCGGCAGCAATATCGGAGCCAGCGCCCATCCGCTTCATCGGGATCGCGCCGAGGATCGCTTCCTTCTGCTTGTCGTTCAGCTTGCCGGTCATGGCGCTTTCGATGAAGCCCGGGGCGACGCAGTTGACCGTCACGTTGCGGGTGGCGATTTCCTGGGCGAGCGACTTCGAAAAGCCGATCATGCCGGCCTTGGAGGCGCAGTAGTTTGCCTGGCCCGGATTGCCGGTGACACCGACCACGGACGTGATGTTGATGATGCGGCCATGCCGGCGGCGCATCATCGGGTGGGTCAGTTCGCGCGTCAGGCGGAAGACAGCCGTGAGGTTCACTTCGAGGACCGAATCCCAATCAGCATCGCTCATCCGGACGAACAGGCCGTCCTTGGTGATGCCCGCATTGTTGACCAGGATATCGACGCCTTCAAGTTCGACCTCAGCCTTCTCCCCGAGCGCCTTTACCTCATCGCGGTCCGACAGGTTTGCCGGGAAGATCTTGACGCGGTCGCCAAGTTCGGCTGCCAGCGCCTCGAGCTTTTCAACGCGCGTGCCGTGCAGGCCGACGGTTGCGCCCTGGGCATGCAGCATGCGGGCGATCTCTTCGCCGAGGCCACCGGTTGCACCCGTCACCAATGCCTTGCGGCCGGTCAAATCAAACATAGGATCTTTCCTTTCTTCAGCCGAGGATGGCGGCAAGCGCCGCATCGATATCGGCCGGCGTGTTGACGGCAATGCCGGAAATATTCTTGTCGATGCGGCGGGCAAGGCCTGTCAGCACTTTGCCGGAACCGATCTCGTAAAGGGTGGTGATGCCGTTCTGGCCGAACCACTCCACCGTTTCGCGCCAGCGCACCTGGCTGGTCACCTGCGTCACGAGCAACTGGACGATCTCGTCGGCATCGTAGACCGGAGCGGCGCGCACATTGGCGACCACCGGCACGACCGGGTTCTTCTTGTCGACCTTGCCCAGCGCGTGACGCATGGCGTCAGCCGCCGGCGCCATCAGGTCGCTGTGGAAAGGCGCGGACACCGGCAGCATGATGGCACGCTTGGCGCCCTTTTCCGTGGCGAGTGCTGCAGCCTTTTCGACCGCAGCCTTCGAACCGGAAATGACGATCTGGCCGCCACCGTTGTCGTTGGCGATCTGGCAAACGCCGTCAGCGCGTGCTTCTGTGCAGACAGCATCGACATCGCCATGATCCAGGCCGATGATTGCCGCCATGGCGCCCTGCCCCACCGGCACCGCCGATTGCATGGCATCGCCGCGAATGCGCAGCAGGCGCGCCGTATCGGCAAGCGAGAAGGTGCCTGCTGCACAGAGCGCGGAATATTCGCCGAGCGAGTGGCCCGCGACATAGGCCACCTTGTCGGCGAGGTTGAGACCACGCGCCTCCAGCACCCGGATCGCCGCCATCGACACTGCCATCAGAGCCGGCTGTGCGTTTGCGGTCAGGGTCAGTGTTTCTTCCGGACCATTCCACATGATATCGGAAAGCTTCTGGCCCAGCGCCTCGTCGACTTCCTCGAAAACGGCACGCGCTTCAGGAAAAGCCTCGGCGAGGTCCTTGCCCATGCCGACGGCCTGGCTGCCCTGTCCGGGGAATGTGAATGCGATGTTTGATGGAGCACCCATGCGGACGGTTCCTTCCCTGATGATTTTGCCCTCCATTCACATTTGAAAGCGCGGAGTCAAGGGCGCAACCGTCCGCCGGGCCGATCACGAGCCGGAGACGAGGCCGACCAGTTCGTTGATGCAGAGCACGATGAAGAGCGCCGCGGAAAGGCCGAGCAGCCCGTTTGACAGCCAGCTGCTGCGCCATTCCTTCGGCACCCGCGCCGAGTTCAGGAGCCAGATCAGCGTGATGGCGAGGAACGGCATGAAGAAGGCGCCGAGCGCACCATAGATGATGACGAGCGTGAACGGCCGCCCGAACCACAGCAGCGTCATCGGCGGGATGGTGAGCCAGAACAGGTAGAACTTGAAGGCCGCGCTCTTCTCCAGCCCCACCCGCGAGCCCGTCCCGCCCTTGATGTGGACGCGGATGAAGTCCGCAAACAACAGGGAGACGCCGTGCCAGACGCCGAGGATGGAGGAGACGGCGGTCGCAAAGAAGCCGATCAGGAAAACGATGGAGACAACCGGTCCAAATCGTTCACGCAGCACCTTGTCGAGGTCGAGCAGGCCGCGATCACCCGAGGAGAGTGCGATCTGTGCGGTGTAGAGCATTTCCGCGCCGATGATCAGCATGGCGATCACGAAGATGCCGGTGATGATGTAGGACACGCGGTTGTCGAGCCGCATGACGCCCATCCATTCGGGTGTGCGCCAGCCCTTGGCATTCACCCAGTAGCCGTAGGAGGCCATGGTGATCGTTCCGCCGACGCCGCCGATCAGGCCGAGCGTGTAAACCACCGAGCCTTCCGGAATGGTCGGGATGAGGCCCGTCAGCGCCTGGCCGACATTCGGCACGACGATGAGCGCCACGCCGACCACGACGACGAACATGATGCCGATGCACACCTTCATCGCGTTCTCGAACATCTCGTAGCGATTCAACGCGACGAAGGTGGCACAAAGCACGCCGGAGAGGATCGCCCAGATCCACAGCGGCACCGCGGGAAACAGGGCGGCCAGAGGCAGCGCCGTCGCGCTCATGGCGGTCGCGCCATACACGAAGCCCCAGATGATGATGTAGATGCCGAAATACCAGCTCGTCCAGCGGCCGAGCGACTTCCAGCCTTCAAGCATGGTCGAGCCGGTCGCGAGGTGATAACGGGCCGAGCCCTCCGCAAGCGCGATCTTGACGATACAGCCAATCACGGCGGCCCAGAGCAGCGCGTAACCGAAGCGCGAACCGGCGATCAGGGTTGCGACAAGATCACCAGCACCTACGCCGGTGGCGGCCGCAACAATGCCCGGACCTATCAGCTTCCAGCGCCCGCTTGTGGGCGGCACCCCGGCATCCGGCACATTGCCCTCACCAACTTGCGTTGCATCAGTCATAAAAGGAACCTCTAAATTACCAACTTTCGGCCGCTCTTTGGACCCATCGCCTTCAAGATGCAACCAACACGGAAAGTTCCCGCCGCGATCACGGATCTGTGGGAAACCGTTCAGGGACGTTGAGGTCTGAATCGCCGCCACCGGCCCTTGCATGCGCGGCATTCCCCATTAAAACGTGCGGCGGATTTTAAGGACGGGACCATTTTCCATGAAATACAAGACACTCGGCCGCACGGACATGTCCGTTTCGGAGATCTGCCTCGGCACCATGACTTGGGGCACGCAGAACACGGAAGCGGAAGCCCATGAGCAGATGGACTACGCCTTCGAGAACGGCGTGAACTTCTTTGACACGGCAGAGCTTTACCCGACGACGCCAGCCGGTGCGGAGACCTATGGCCGGACCGAGGAATATATCGGCACCTGGATCGCCAAGAACGCTGCCAAGCGCAAGGACCTGATCCTTGCCTCGAAGGTCGCCGGCAGCGGTCGCGCCTATATTCGCGGCGGCACGGAGATTTCCGCCTCAAGCATCCGCGAAGCGGTGGATGCGAGCCTGAAGCGTCTCCAGACCGACTATCTCGACCTCTACCAGGTGCACTGGCCGAACCGCGGCACCTATCATTTCCGCAGCTCCTGGACCTATGACCCGTTCAAGCAGGATCGCCAGAAGGCAGCCGCCGATATCGCCGAAATCCTCGAGACGCTTGACGAGGTGGTGAAGGCCGGCAAGGTCCGCGCCGTCGGCCTTTCCAACGAAAGCACCTGGGGCACGCTGAAATACCTGCGCCTGTCGGAAGACAAGGGCCTGCCGCGGATCGCCTCGATCCAGAACGAGTACAACCTGCTTTACCGCCAGTTCGACCTCGACCTCGCCGAAATGTCGCATCACGAAGACGTCGGCCTGCTTGCCTATTCACCGCTCGCCGCCGGCATCCTGACCGGCAAGTACCAGGATGGCGCCCGGCCCCAAGGGACCCGCGCCACCATCAACACAGACCTCGGCGGCCGCCTGACACCGTACCAGGAGCCGGCGGTGAAGGCGTATATCGAGGTTGCGGCCAAGCATAGCCTGGATCTCGCCCAGATGGCACTCGCCTTCTGCCTGACGCGGCCCTTCATGACCTCGGTCATCATCGGCGCCACCTCGATGGAGCAGTTGAGAACCGACATCGGCAGCGCCGACCTTGTCCTCTCCGACGAGGTGATGAAGGACATCGCCGAGGTTTATCGGCGATATCCGATGGTGCTTTGATCTAGCCAGCTGCCGGCGGCGTAGGCGGCGCAGGCGTCGCCGGCGTGGGAGCGGCAGCGGCACCACCGGCAGGCTGGGGGAATGAAGACCCATCAACCGGGAGCCCCGAGAGCCGAACGATGGCCGGAAGGCCCCAGCTCACATTCCCAGCCTGCCCCGCATCCCGGTTGATTTGCAGGTTTTGGTCCAAGGCTTGAAGGAGCGGATCACGATCCGGCGTCCAACCGGGCTCCATGTTGAAGAACGACAAGGGGTCCCCCTTCAACAGCCCGGCAAACGTGGCGGCAACAAGGATCGAACCGAGCAACCCGAGTCGCTCGCCATTGCTACCCACAGCTTCGGTCGACTGCGCTTCTCGCAAGATGTAGAACCAAAGGGCTTCATCCTCCTGCTGTTGAATTGGTAGGTGTTCGATTCCGAGCTTCGTCGCTACCGCGCTCGCAGCCGGAAGCTGCATGCGCACACCGCGAACCAGATTTCGTGCAGCAAGGACATTGAGAATAGCAGTGGGACTGCTCGGATTAACCGGATCCTCGGGCATGTGTCGCAGCGCTTCGACCAGAAGCGGATCGAAGGCGCGTGCGACTTGCGGAAAGTCAGGACCAAAAGATGAATCCATCTGAAGGAACCAGTCCCATTGAATGACGCGGTTACTCGTCAGCGGATTTCCACCCCGAAGGTCGCCCTTTGTGTTCGGGTTCGCCACGGCGAATGTCGGAAATCCGTTGTTTGGTCCGACGCCATTTCCAATGTTCGTCTGGTACCCACCGCGCACCAGCGTGTGACCGGAACGGTACGCGGCAACGGAGAACTCGACCGGCATGAAGGGGTTGACCTTCCAATCGAAGACGTCGCCGTAGCCAACCTGCCAGACCTTGATCAAGCTGGACCCAGATTCCAGCCGTAACGCCGCCTTGTGGACATCGTCGCGGCAGATCCTGCGCACATAGTCATTCCAGACCACCCACTGATACAGCCAGCGCAGCGTTTTGCGCGCGGTTTCGAACGGGTTCTTGGCGCCTTGTTTCCGTGCCTCGTCAACCAAGGCGTTGTGGGCCAGCAGGAAGGCAAGATGTAATTGCGCTACGATGATATTCTCATCGTTACGAGGGTCGCCGATCAATGCCGTTCCACGATGCCGCGGCAGATCGCGGAAGTTCGTGCCCTGGATTTGGTCGATCCTGAACTTTCCTGTTCCCGCCTCGTAGAGAAAAGGCTGATCCTTCGTTCCGGCGCCATAGAGGCTGTCGAGATCAAGCCGCGGCGTACGGAAGTTGTGTAATCGGTTTGGATCTACCTCGGATTCGCTCAGCGGCGTCACATCGTGGGTGATGTCGTGGTCCACGAACTGCCCGAAGTACACGTAGCCTGACGGAAGGCTGATATCCCTGCCGCCAGCCCCGGTAGCATCGACCATGTTCTGCGCGACAAAATTCATGAAATGATTTTGCAGTGCCTGCGCCGTACCGATCCCGCCAGTTGCCGGTTGAGGAATGTCCGGGACCCAGGGCTCAAGTTCCGGGAAGAGCCGCCCAAACCCGCCCTGGTAGAAGCGCGATCTGGGGGCGACTACGTCCAGTATTTTCTCACCATGCTGCATTTTCCCCTCCTATGGTGTATTTTATTTCACCTTAACCATAGGCTGCTTTCAGCTTGTTTGCAACATTAGGTAGCATTGCGGCACACGCTCTCGCGCATTCGTCCGTCAGGCCTTGCCTTCTGCGGAAAAACCCGTATAAGGCGCGCTGTTCGAAACACCCGGTCTCTCTGGCTGGTGGCTGAACGGAGGGCAGGCTTCCTTCAACAAGAAGCCGCATGGGCCACAGGGTCCAAGCCTCCCGTGTCTCCGCTCTCGACCGTCTCGATACAACACTTTTCTTGCCTGGGGCCCTTGGGGTTCCCGTTCAGGAGCAGTCGTTGAGGCTTAGCCGCCGAGGTCCGGGTTAGACAACCGCAAGAAAAGGCAAAGCTTACATGGCTCTTTACGAACACGTATTCCTTGCCCGGCAGGATATGTCCGCTCAGCAGGTTGATGCCCTCGTCGAACAGTACAAGGGCGTCATCGAAGCTAACGGCGGCAAGGTCGGGCGCATCGAAAACTGGGGCCTCAAGTCCCTCACCTACCGCATCAAGAAGAACCGTAAGGCTCACTACGCCCTGATGGACATCGATGCACCGGCGGCTGCCGTGCATGAGATGGAACGCCAGATGCGCATCAACGAAGACGTTCTTCGCTACATGACGCTCGCCGTCGAGAAGCACGAAGAAGGCCCGTCGGCAATGATGCAGAAGCGCGACCGCGACGACCGTCCGCGCCGCGATGGCGACGACCGTGGCCCGCGCCGCGAATTCGGCGACCGTCCGCGTCGTGAAGGCGAATTCCAGCGCGCGCCGCGTCCGGACCGCGCTCCTCGCGAAGACCGCGCGTAACCAGAGCCTCAAGGAGAAAACACAATGGCTGACGTATCCTCGTCTCCGGCACGCCGCCCCTTCCACCGCCGTCGCAAGACCTGCCCCTTCTCGGGCGCAAACGCACCGCGGATTGACTACAAGGACGTTCGTCTCCTGCAGCGCTACATTTCTGAGCGCGGCAAGATCGTTCCGTCCCGCATCACGGCCGTTTCCCAGAAGAAGCAGCGCGAACTCGCCCAGGCGATCAAGCGCGCCCGCTTCCTCGGCCTGCTGCCTTACGTTCTTTCGTAAGTGATACTGGAGCAACTGATCCAAAGTCAGTTGCTCCAACTCCCTTCCGCGTTGGGCGCGGATCGGCAACCGTCAAACCCCATGTTGGGGATGAAGTCGCTGAGACCTTGATTCAGCAACCATCCTCTAACTGCTTGAACAAGCAGGACAGCGAGACCCGTGAAGACCAAGACCCAGACAGTTCTGCCCACCGGCATTCTCGCCGGCATTGCTGCCACCGTGCTGACGCTCGGTGCCTATGCGCAGATGCAGTCTTTTCTTGCCGTCATTCTCTACGCAGCCTCCGCGCTTCCTGTCCTGATCGCCGGCCTCGGCTGGGGCAATCGTGCTGCGGCCATCGCCGTGGTCGCCGCCGCCATCCTGGGCGCCGTGCTTGCCTCCCCTTATTTCGCCGCCGTCATGGCGATCTCGACGCTCGCGCCCGCCGGCTGGCTTTCGCATCTGGCAAACCTCGCCCGCCCTGCGTCGGAGCTCGGCGGTCCTGATGACCTGATGGCCTGGTATCCGATCTCGGACATCCTGCTGCATCTGTGCGCGGTCATCACCGCTTCGCTCGTCATCCTCGGCGTCATGATCGGTTATGGCCCGGAACTGATCGACGAGACCTTCAGCCGCATCGCTGAGGCGATGCGCGCCCAGCAGCCGGACGCCACGATTGACGCCGCCGCCATGGCGCAGCTGAAGACGGCCTTCGTCACGCTGGTGCCGATGACCCAGGGCGCCATGTGGGTGATGCTGCTGTTTGCAGTCTTCTACCTCGCAGTCCGCATGGTTTCCCGCTCCGGCCGCGCCGTTCGCCCGCGCGAGGACATGCCGTCTGCGCTGCGCATGAACCGCCATGCCATCTTCGTTTTCCTCGGCGGCATCGTACTGATGTTCATCGACGGCGTTCCGGCCATGATCGGCGCCACCATCTGCGGCACCTTCGGCGCGGGCTTCCTGCTTGCCGGGTTCGCGTCCTTGCATTTCCGCAGCCAGGGCAAGGACTGGCGCCTGCCGGTGCTCGTTCTCTGCTACCTGGCGGCGACCCTTGTTCTGCCGGCGATGATCATTCTCGTGCTCGGCCTGGCGGACACCCGGCGGACCATTGCGCTGACGCCGCTGAAACCCTCACCCAATCCCGATGAAACCAAGATTGACTGATCGAAAGGAACCTCGTCATGGAAGTCATTTTGCTTGAACGCGTGCCGAAGCTCGGCCAGATGGGCGAAACCGTAAAGGTTCGCGACGGCTTTGCTCGTAACTTCCTGCTCCCGCAGGGCAAGGCGCTGCGCGCCAACGAAGCCAACAAGAAGCGCTTCGAAAACGAGCGTGCAACGCTCGAAGCTCGTAACCTCGAGCGTAAGGGCGAAGCCGAGAAGGTTGCTGAAGGCCTCGACGGCAAGACCTTCGTCATGGTTCGCGCTGCCGGCGAAACCGGCCAGCTCTACGGCTCTGTTGCTGCCCGCGACATCGTCGAAGCTCTGGCTGCCGAAGGCTTCAACATCGGCCGCAACCAGGTTGACCTGAACCACCCGATCAAGGAAATCGGCCTGCACAAGGTTACCCTGCACCTGCATTCGGAAGTTGAAATCACCGTTGAACTCAACGTTGCCCGTTCGCCGGAAGAAGCAGAACGCCAGGCCAAGGGCGAAAGCCTCACCTCGGTTGACGCCATCTACGGCGTTGACGAAGACGCTCTTCGTCCGGAAGACTTCTTCGATCCGGACGCTGACCGCGAATTCGAAGACGAAGAATAAGCCATTTCACCATGGCATAGAGAAGCGTCCGGCCCGAAAGGTCCGGGCGCTTTTTCGTCTCTTTTGCGCTAGAATAAAAGCGGAACAGCGAGTCGCGCCGCAATGGCGTCAACCGGATTTCCGGTTTCATTGAGCTTTTTCTGGCGCCGGTGCCCAGGCTCTGTGGATAGCTGTGGAGATCGCTTTTGCGGTATCATCCGGCACGCTGAACCCCTAAACCGGACGCTTGACCGAAGGACGGATAGACGACCATGAATGACCCTATGCGGAAGCTTGCCAACATCCAGCCGGCCGAGCCGCATTACCGTGAAGCCCCCAACAATATCGAGGCCGAACAGGCGCTTCTTGGCGCGATCCTAGTCAATAACGACGCCTATTACCGCGTCTCCGACTTCCTGAAGCCGACCCATTTCTACGAGCCCCTGCACCGCAAGATCTTCGAGGTCGCGGGCGACATTATCCGCATGGGCAAGACCGCCCATCCGGTTACGGTCAAGACCTTCATCACCACGCCGGAAAAGGTGGGCGACCTGACGCTTGCGCAATATCTCGCGCGTCTTGCCGCCGAAGCCGTATCGATCATCAACGCGGAAGACTATGGCCGGGCGATCTATGATCTTGCGCTGCGCCGCGCGTTGATCCAGATCGGCGAGGACGTCGTCAACATAGCATATGATGCGCCGCTCGACATGCCGCCGCAGACGCAGATCGAGGACACCGAGCGTCGCCTGTTCGAGCTTGCCGAAACCGGCCGTTATGACGGCGGCTTTCAGTCGTTCAACGATGCGGTGGCACTTGCCATCGACATGGCGGGGGCTGCCTTCGAGCGTGACGGGCATCTGTCCGGCATCTCCACCGGCATCGCCTCGCTCGATGCCAAGATGGGCGGCCTGCAGCGCTCCGACTTGATCGTGCTTGCCGGTCGTCCGGGCATGGGTAAGACCTCGCTTGCCACCAACATTGCCTACAATATCGCGGCGGCCTACGAGCCGGAATACCTGCCGGACGGCACGCCGAAAGCCAAGAACGGCGGCGTGGTCGGCTTCTATTCGCTCGAAATGTCGGCCGAACAGTTGGCGACGCGTATCATCTCCGAGCAAACCGAGGTTTCCTCCTCCAAGATCCGTCGCGGTGACATCACCGAGGCCGATTTCGAGAAGCTCGTCGCCTGCTCCCAGATGATGCAGAAGGTGCCGCTCTTCATCGACCAGACCGGTGGTATCTCGATCGCCCAGCTTTCCGCACGCGCCCGCCGCCTGAAGCGCCAACGCGGCCTCGACGTTTTGGTGGTGGACTATATCCAGCTCATGACTGGCTCCGGCAAGGGCGGTGAAAACCGCGTGCAGGAAATCACCCAGATCACCACCGGCCTGAAGGCACTCGGCAAGGAGTTGAACGTGCCGATCATCGCGCTGTCGCAGCTGTCGCGCCAGGTCGAAAGCCGTGACGACAAGCGCCCGCAGCTCTCCGACCTTCGTGAATCGGGTTCGATCGAGCAGGACGCCGACGTGGTGCTCTTCGTGTTCCGCGAAGAATATTATGTGAAGAACATGGAGCCGCGCGACATTTCCGATCCGAAATATCCGGAGTGGGAAGCGCATATGGACAAGGTGAAGGGCACGGCGGACGTCATCATCGCCAAGCAGCGCCACGGACCGACCGGCACCGTCAAGCTCGCCTTCCAGTCCGAGTTCACCCGCTTTGCGGATCTCGCCGACCCGAGCTTTACCCAATACGAAGAACACTGAATCAAGAAGGCCCGCCATATCACACGGCGGACCTTCTTCGCATCGAGCTTGAAGTGGCCTCAGTTCGAGCGGCAGCGGCCTGTGCGGGTCGTTTCCTTGTCGCCGTCGTCATAGGCGATGCTGATCTTTTCGCCCGCGAGCGACGTGATCTTGCCGGCATACCAGTCGCCGGCGCCCTTGTAGTTGCACTCGACCTTCATGCCGATCATCCAGTCATAGGGACGAACTGCATTGATGCCGACGGTTTCGCGATCGCCGTCGTCGTAACGGACCGTAATCTTGCCGCCGCCGATGCTTTCGATCACGCCGGGAAACCAATATCCGGCGCCCTTGTAGTTACCGAGCACCCAGTCTCCCTTCGTCTGCGCTGCTGCAGTAGACACGCCAAGTGCGCAAAGGCCTGCAGCCAGGCCCAATACCAGAAACGTCTTCACTGATTTCCCCCAGTGGTTTCGCTGTCGGAATGACAGACCGAGTCCATCCAAAGATCGGACTTGGCAATGCTTATGCTACACACATGAACCACGCATTAATACTTTTACTATCCAAGAATTATCTCCCGGCATGCAGTGGCTTGGCGCATCTGCACTTCCTGTGCTGCCTCGCCCCAAAAGCCTGTGCACCCGCCTTCAAAATGCACCTCAGGTCTTCCTACACTCGGCGAAATCACTAAGGATGCAGACCTCTTAAAGCTTGCGAGTTTCCGATGCCTGACACTGCCAATCCCGATTCAATCGACCTGGATGAACTGATCGACGAATTCGACACTGCCCCTGCCCGCCTGACAATCGATCTTGGCGCGCTTGCCGACAACTGGCGCGAGATGGCGCGCCGTTCAGGCAGCGCACGTACGGCAGCCGTAGTGAAGGCAGATGCCTATGGCCTGGGGCTCGAGGATTGTGGCACGGCGCTTTATGAGGCCGGCGCGCGCGACTTCTTCGTCGCCGTCGTCCAGGAAGGCGTGACGCTGCGCACCTATGCGCCGGATGCCCGCATCTATGTGCTCTCCGGCGTATGGCCGGGCCAGGAAGCGCTGTTCTACGAGCACGGCCTCGTGCCGGTTCTGGCTTCGGAAGAACAGCTTGCCTTCTGGATGTCGGTGACGGCCGAGCATGGGGATCATCCTTGCGCGCTGCAGATCGATACCGGCTTCAACCGCCTGGGACTTGGACTTGAGGAAGCGATCGCCTTTGCCGACGACGTTTCGCGCCCGGCAAGCTTCTCGCCGGTTCTGGTGCTCTCGCATCTGCAGAGCGGCGACACCCCCAGTTCGCCCGCCAACGAGCAGCAGTTGCAGGCCTTCCGGCGCGTCGCAGAAGCCTTCGAGGGCATCGAGTGCAGTTTGTCGGCATCGGCCGGCATCTTCCTCGGGCCCGACTACCATTTCGACCTGACCCGCCCCGGCATTGCCGTTTATGGCGGCGAAGCAGTCAACGGCGTCCCGAACCCGATGAAGCCGGTCGCGACCGCCGAAGCCCGCATCATCCAGATCCGTGACGCGAAACAAGGCGAGACCGTCAGCTATGGCGGGACGCATCGCCTCACCCGCGACAGCCGGCTTGCCATCGTTTCCGCCGGTTATGCGGACGGCTACATGCGCGCCCTTTCCGGTTCGGGCGTGCCGCTGCGCCAGACGCAAGGCGAAGGCGCGTTCGGCTTCATCGCCGGGCACAAGGTGCCGGTCGTTGGCCGCATCACTATGGACCTGACGATCTTCGACGTCACCGACGTTCCGCAGAACGCCATCGCTGCGGGTGACTATATCGAGCTGTTCGGGCACAACATCCCGCTCGATGACGTCGCGCGCGCCGGCGGTACGATCGGCTACGAACTCCTGACCAGCCTCGGACTGCGTTACGAGCGCCGCTACATCTACCCGGACGACTAGGCCGCCGTCTTGCCCTTCAGTCGGTTTCGCGATACAAGCGCGTTCTCCATTTGTTCGCACGAGCGCGAACCTTCTGTACGGCGGCGGTAATTCTACATGGCGAAACCCAAGACCCAATTCGTGTGCCAGAACTGCGGCACGGTGCATAGCCGCTGGGCCGGCAAATGCGATGGCTGCGGCGAGTGGAACACGATCGTCGAAGAAGACCCGATGGGTGGCATTGGAGCCGGTCCGGGCAAGGTGCCGAAGAAGGGCCGCGCCGTGGCGCTGACCACCCTCTCCGGCGAAACGGAAGAAGCACCGCGCATCCATACCGGCATCTCCGAACTTGACCGGGCAACCGGCGGCGGTTTCGTGCGCGGTTCCGCCGTTCTCGTCGGCGGTGACCCGGGCATCGGCAAATCGACGCTGCTGATGCAAGCGGCGGCGGCTCTTGCGCGTCGCGGCCACCGGATCATCTATGTCTCGGGTGAAGAGGCCGTGGCGCAGGTGCGGCTTCGTGCCCAGCGGCTGGGTGCTGCCGATTCCGACGTGCTGCTCGCCGCCGAAACTAATGTCGAGGACATCCTCGCCACCATTTCCGACGGTAAGCGGCCGGACCTTGTCATCATCGACTCGATCCAGACGCTGTGGAGCGATACCGCCGATTCGGCGCCCGGCACCGTGACGCAGGTGCGCACCGGCGTGCAGGCGATGATCCGCTTTGCCAAGCAGACGGGTGCCGCCATGGTGCTTGTTGGCCATGTCACGAAGGAAGGCCAGATTGCTGGCCCGCGCGTCGTCGAGCACATGGTCGATGCAGTGCTTTATTTCGAAGGCGACCGCGGCCACCACTACCGCATCCTGCGCACAGTCAAGAACCGTTTCGGACCGACCGACGAGATCGGCGTCTTCGAAATGTCCGACAAGGGCCTTCGTGAAGTTTCCAACCCCTCTGAACTCTTCCTTGGCGAGCGCAATGCGAAGTCCCCCGGCGCCGCGGTTTTTGCCGGCATGGAAGGCACGCGCCCGGTTCTCGTGGAGGTGCAGGCGCTCGTGGCGCCCACCTCACTCGGCACGCCGCGACGCGCCGTGGTCGGATGGGATTCCTCACGCCTCTCGATGATCCTGGCCGTGCTTGAAGCCCATTGCGGCGTGCGGCTCGGCCAGCACGACGTCTATCTCAATGTTGCAGGGGGTTATCGCATCTCCGAGCCGGCCGCCGATCTGGCTGTCGCCTCGGCGCTCGTCTCCTCGCTTGCCGGCCTCGCGCTCCCGGCCGACCGCGTCTATTTCGGCGAAATCAGCCTGTCCGGCGCCGTCCGCCCGGTGTCGCAGACCGCGCAACGACTGAAGGAAGCCGAGAAGCTCGGCTTTGCGGGCGCCATGCTGCCGGCCACCTCGAGCGAGATCCCCAAGGGCGGCAACGGACAGTGGATCGCCATCGAGGACCTGCCTGATCTCGTGTCGCGCATCGCCGGCTCGCGTAAGAATTTGGGACAAACCGACCGCGAAGATGATTGATCTTCCGTAAATTCGGCGGCTGATGTATGACGGCTGCCGTAGAGGCGGTCGCGTATCCTGCTTTGCTTTGATCCGACACCGGGTTCGAGCCAGGCGGCATGCGCAGATTCAGGAATCTCGAGTGCTCACCATGCGTCCGTTCGGACGCTCGGCGCTCTGGTGTGGAGTAGTTCGTTTATGCCCATTACTTTATTCGACGGCATCGTTATCGGCGTAACGTTGTTTTCCGCCGTGCTCGCCATGGTACGCGGTTTTTCTCGTGAAGTGCTGTCGATCGCAAGCTGGGTCGGCTCGGTTGCCGCAGCCTACTATCTCTACCCGCTGCTGCTTCCCTACGCCAAGAACTACACCTCCGATGATCGCATCGCGCTTGCCGCTTCCGCCGGCATCATCTTCCTGCTGGCGCTGATCATCATCTCCTTCATCACCTCGCGCATTGCGGACTTCATCATCGACAGCCGCATCGGCGCGCTGGACCGCACGCTGGGCTTCCTGTTTGGAGCTGCCCGCGGCCTGCTGCTTCTCGTCGTCGCGGTTGCCTTCTGGAATTGGCTGGTGGACGCCCGTTCGCAGCCGGAATGGGTCACGCAGGCGAAGTCCAAGCCCTTCCTCGACACGCTGGTCGCGCGCCTTGAAGCCGTGCTGCCGGAAGACATCGAGCCGCAGATCCGCGCACGCATCCTCGGCCGCGATGCAGCACCTGCCGAAGGTGCCGCTGGCCAGGATCAACCACCGGCTGAAGACGCGCCGCAGACCAACCGGCCGACAAATAATTGACTCTATCTTGCGCTTGATGCAGCGCAAAACGTCACCATCTGTGCTATCAATCGCACTCAGGTGAAAATTCAGGCTGGCTTCCGGGAAATCCCTCCCCGGCCGGCCTTTCCATTTTCCGAAGCGGACACGTTGTCCAGAAGGATCAGGGCCGAGATGATTGAACCGGTTTCAGCGGCATTGGAAGACAATGGCGTCTCAAACAGTCTGAATGAGTGGGATCTTGATACGCTGCGCGAAGAATGCGGCGTCTTCGGCATCCTAGGGCATCCGGACGCATCGACGCTCACGGCGCTTGGCCTTCACGCGCTCCAGCATCGCGGCCAGGAAGCCGCCGGCATCGTTTCCTTCGACGGGTTGCGCTTCCATTCGGAACGCCGCATGGGCCTCGTCGGGGACCATTACACGGATCCCGCAACGCTTGCGAAGCTTCCGGGCTCCATCGCCATCGGCCATGTCCGTTATTCCACCACCGGCGAAGTTGCGCTGCGCAACGTTCAGCCGCTGTTTGCCGAACTTGAAGTCGGCGGCATCGCGATTGCACATAACGGCAACTTCACCAACGGCCTGACGCTGCGGCGCCAGTTGATTGCCGGCGGCGCCATCTGTCAGTCGACCTCCGATACGGAAGTTGTCCTGCACCTCATCGCCCGCTCCCGCTACACCTCCACGGCCGACCGCTTCATCGACGCGATCCGGCAGATGGAAGGCGGCTATTCCATGCTGGCCATGACCCGCACCAAGCTGATCGCAGCGCGCGATCCCACCGGCATCCGGCCGCTGGTGATGGGCGAACTCGACGGCAAGCCGATCTTTGCGTCCGAAACCTGCGCTCTCGACATCATCGGCGCCAAGTTCATCCGTGATGTCGAAAACGGCGAAGTCATCATCTGCGAGATTCAGCCCGACGGTTCGGTGTCGATCGATGCCCGCAAGGCCGGCAATGGCCAGCCGGAACGCCTCTGCCTCTTCGAGTATGTCTATTTCGCCCGCCCCGACTCGATCGTCGGCGGTCGCAGCGTCTATGTCGCGCGCAAGAACATGGGCATCAACCTCGCCAAGGAAAGCCCCGTCGACGCCGATGTCGTGGTGCCGGTGCCGGATGGTGGCACCCCCGCAGCTCTCGGCTTTGCGCAGGAAAGCGGCATCCCGTTCGAATACGGCATCATCCGCAACCACTATGTGGGCCGCACCTTCATCGAGCCGACGCAGCAGATCCGCGCCTTCGGCGTCAAGCTGAAGCACTCTGCCAATCGTGCGATGATCGAGGGCAAGCGCGTTGTGCTGGTCGATGATTCGATCGTGCGCGGCACGACCTCGCTCAAGATCGTCCAGATGATCCGTGATGCCGGCGCCAAGGAAGTGCATTTTCGGGTAGCAAGCCCGATGATCTACTATCCGGACTTCTACGGCATCGACACGCCGGACCGCGACAAGCTGATCGCCAACCAGTACGACAGCCTCGAAGCGATGTGCCGTTACATTGGCGCAGACTCGCTCGAGTTCCTGTCGATCAATGGCCTCTACCGCGCCGTCGGCGGCGAAGAGCGCAATGCGATCCGCCCGCAGTTCACCGACCACTACTTCACCGGTGAGTACCCGACCCGCCTCCTCGACAAGGACGGCGAGACCATGGGCCGCAAGGTATCGGTGCTCGCCAGCAACGGCTGATCGCCTCCCCGTTTGCAATCTGGGGCAAACCCTTTAGAAGGCTGCGCAAACGCAGCCTTCTTTCTTGGGTGCGAGATGGGGTTTTGAGCTGATGGACATGAATCTGAACGGCAGGATCGCACTGGTGACGGGCGCCTCGCGCGGCATCGGTTATTTTACGGCACTGGCTCTCGCCAAGGCTGGCGCACATGTGATCGCCACCGCCCGCACCGTCGGCGGCCTGGAGGAGCTCGATGACGCCATAAAGGCTGCCGGAGGTTCTGCGACGCTCGTGCCCTTCGACCTGACCGACCTGCCGGCGATCGACCGGCTCGGCGCCTCGATCTTCGAACGCTGGGGCAAGCTCGACATCCTCGTTGCCAATGCCGGCATCCTCGGCGTCATCTCGCCGCTCGCCCATATCGAAGCCAAGGTCTTCGACAAGGTGATGCTCACCAACGTCACGGCAATGTGGCGCCTCATCCGCTCCGTCGAGCCGCTGCTGACAAAGTCGGACGCGGGCCGCGCCCTGCTCTTGTCGTCGGGCGTCGCCAACAACCCACGCGCCTTCTGGGGTGCCTATGCGATGTCGAAGGCGGCCGTAGAAACCATGGGCCGCATCTGGGCATCAGAGACCGAACATACACCGCTCAAGGTGAACCTCGTCAACCCAGGCGCCACCCGCACCGCCATGCGTGCCCAGGCCGTGCCGGGCGAAGATCCGGACACGCTGCCGCACCCGTCCGAAGTCGCGGAAAAGATGCTGTTCCTCGCATCGCCGGAGATGACCGAAAGCGGCCGCCTGTTTTCCGTGCGCGAAAACCGTTTCATGGACTTCCGCACGCCGGAGTAAATCTTTCCCTCGCCGCCTTTGTGCGCCTTCGTTCCGACCCTTGCCGCACTTGACCAAAGCTGCGGCGCGCGCCATAAACTTCGGCCATGAAGACGGCGATTTCCATCTGCGGGATCATTATTCGCTAGCGCATCCGCTGGCCCGGCCGTTTTCGTCTCTCGAAAAGCCTTGAAGACAAACGACCCGGCCAAGCCGGACGTATGGCATGCGAGACTTTGGGAGAATTTCGGATGAGCGTTCCGCTCAAGTTCTACAACACGCTGACGCGCCAGAAGACGGTATTCGAGCCGATCGATCCCGATAACGTGCGCATGTATGTCTGCGGCCCGACGGTCTATGACTATGCCCACATCGGCAATGCGCGACCGGCGATCGTCTTCGACGTGCTCTACCGACTGCTGCGCTCAGTCTATGGCGCCGACCACGTCACCTATGCGCGCAACATCACCGACGTCGACGACAAGATCAACGCCCGGGCGCTGCGTGACCATCCCGGCCTGCCGCTCAACGAGGCGATCCGCCAGGTCACCGAGAAGACCGAGACGCAGTACCACCAGGATATTGCCGCGCTCGGCTGCCTGCCGCCGAATGTCGAGCCCCGCGCCACCGACAACATCCCGCAGATGATCGAGATCATCGAAAAGCTGATCGCCCGCAACCACGCCTATGTGGCGCAAGGCGAAGTGCTGTTCGATACGAAATCGATGCAGGATTACGGCCAGCTTTCCAAGCGGCCGCTCGACGAGCAGCAGGCGGGTGCGCGCATTGCCGTCGATGCCCACAAGAAGAACCCCGGCGACTTCGTGCTCTGGAAGCTTTCCTCCGAAAACGAGCCGGGCTGGGAGAGCCCCTGGGGCCGCGGCCGCCCCGGCTGGCATATCGAATGCTCGGCCATGAGCCAGCGTTACCTCGGCGAGGTCTTCGACATCCACGGTGGCGGGCTCGACCTGATCTTCCCGCACCACGAAAACGAGATTGCCCAGTCCCGCTGCGCCCACGGCACGCAAGTCATGGCCAATCTGTGGATGCACAACGGCTTCGTGCAGGTCGAAGGCCGCAAGATGTCGAAGTCAGACGGCAATTTCATCACCATCAACGAACTCCTGGCGACGAAGACCTTCGGCGGGCGGAGCTGGCCGGGCGAAGTGCTGCGGCTTGCGATGCTGATGACGCACTACCGCGAGCCGATCGACTTTTCGGTCAAGCGACTGGAAGAGGCCGAGCGGCTGCTTGGCAAGTGGCCGGCGGCCGAACCCGGCACAGCCGAACCCTGCCCGATCGTGATGGAAGCGCTCGCCGACGACCTCAACACGGTTGCCGCGGTGCAGCGGTTGCATGCGCTGGCGCAGGAAGCCAATGGCGACAGCTCGATGATGCCGATGTTTGCGGCCAGTGCCGCGCTTCTCGGTGTCCTGCCAAAGAAGGCGGAGGTCGACGAGGCAGTTGCCTCGGCCGTCGATGCGCTCGTCGCCATGCGGCTTGAGATGCTGAAAGCGAAGAATTTCGCCGAGGCCGACAAGATCCGCAACGAACTCGGCGAAAAGGGTATCCAGTTGAAGGATGGCAAGGACCCGGCCACGGGAGAGCGCGTGACAACCTGGGAGATGAAACGCTAACCTCCGGATCGCGCTCCGGGGATGGGGAGGAAGAAGGATGATCGATCACTTAGGCATCACGGTTTCGGATTTCGATCGCGCCAAGGCTTTCTACGACGCGGCCTTTGCGCCGCTCGGCGCGTCGCTCCTCTACATGGTGCCGGCCGAATACACGAACGGCGCAAAGGTCGGCGGGTATGGCCGCGACCGCCCCGTCTACTGGCTGCACGAGGGCGCCGTTCCCGCCGGCCACCGCCAGCATGTCGCTTTCACAGCCGGCAATCGCGCCGAGGTCGATGCCTTCTACGCAGCCGCAATTGCTGCCGGCGGAACCGATAACGGTCGTCCCGGGCTTCGCCCGCACTACCATCCGAACTATTATGGCGCCTTCGTGTTTGACCCCGACGGAAACAATATCGAAGCCGTCTGCCATGCGCCGGAAGGACAGGAATGATGAGTGACGCGGTGTTTACCGGGGGCTGCCAATGCGGCGCGATCCGCTTCAAGGTGAGCGGCGAGGTCGGAATCGCCTCGATCTGCCATTGTCGCATGTGCCAGAAGGCCTTCGGCAACTACTTCGCGGCCCTTGTCGACACGCGCGAGGCCGAACTCGTCTGGACCCGCGGCGAGCTGAAGCACTTCCACTCTTCCAACCACGTTCGGCGCGGCTTTTGCGGCTCGTGCGGAACACCGATGACCTATGAAGCCGACGATGGCGTGGCGGTTGCCGCCGGGGCATTTGACGATCCGTCGCAACTGCGGCCCGTCGTCCAGTTCGGCATCGAGGGCAAGCTGCCCTTCATCGACCGGCTCCATGAACTGCCGGGGCGCCATACGATGGACGACATCGCCGCCGCCCCCTTCCTCAGCGACATCATCTCCTACCAGCATCCAGACCATGACACGAAGGTGTGGCCACCCCAGCGGGGCGAGCCGGAACCGGATAACAAGGAGGGTAAAGCATGACGACTGCCTTGCGAACAGGCGGCTGCCAGTGCGGCGCCGTGCGTTTCCGCATTCATGGCGAGCTTGGGCGCGCCTCGATCTGCCATTGCCGCATGTGCCAGAAAGCCTTTGGCGGCTTTTTCGGCCCGCTGGTCGCTGCGCCGAACGATGGCGTCGAATGGACCCGCGGCGCACCGCGCTATTTCCAGTCCTCGGTCAATATCTCGCGCGGCTTCTGCGAGAAGTGTGGCACGCCCCTCACCTATCGTTATCCCGGCGGGCTGGAGCTCGCGATCGGCGCCTTCGACAACCGTGACGATCTCGCCCCGAAGATCCAGGTGAACTTTGCCTCGCATATCCCGTGGGTGACGGAGATATTCGAAGCGCCGATCCGCGACGCGGAGGAAGATGTTTCCCAGCAGGAGCGGATCATCTCGTTCCAGCATCCCGACCACGATACCGAAAACTGGCCTGAAAAGGGGCTCCACCTGTGACCGAAGTTCTTCGTACGCCTTATCCCGAAATCGAGCCTTACGAGAGCGGGCATCTCGATGTCGGCGATGGGCACGTGATCTATTGGGAACGGGTCGGCACGAAGGGCGCAAAGCCTGCCGTCTTTCTACATGGCGGTCCGGGCGGCGGCTGCAATCCGTCGCAGCGGCGGATGTTCGATCCGGCGCTCTACGACGTGCTGCTGTTTGACCAGCGGGGCTGCGGCCGCTCCACGCCGCATGCGAGCCTCGAGGCCAATACCACTTGGCATCTGGTGGCCGATATCGAGCGCCTGCGCGAGATGATCGGCGTCGAGAAATGGCAGGTCTTCGGCGGCTCCTGGGGCTCGACGCTGGCACTCGCTTATGCCGAAACCCATCCCGAACGGGTAACCGAACTCCTGGTGCGTGGCGTCTACACGGTGACGCGGCCGGAACTCGACTGGTACTACCAGTTCGGCGTGTCCGAGATGTTTCCCGACAAGTGGGAAGCATTTGTCGCGCCGATCCCGGAAAACGAACGCCACGAGATGATGGCCGCCTACCACCGCCGTCTGACGGGGCCGGACAAGGCAGAGCAGATCCGCTGCGCCAAGGCCTGGAGCGTCTGGGAAGGCTCGACCATCACGCTCATGCCGAGCCCGGCGCTCGCCTCCAGCCACGATGACGACCATTTCGCGCTCGCCTTCTCGCGCATCGAGAACCATTACTTCATGAACGCCGGCTGGCTCGAAGACGGTCAGTTGCTGCGCGATGCGATGAAGCTCAAGGGCATCCCGGGCGTCATCGTCCATGGCCGCTACGACATGCCGTGCCCGCTTCGCTACGCCTGGCAGCTTTCCAAGGTCTGGACCGACGCCGAGTTCCACATCATCGAGGGTGCAGGCCACGCGCTGTCGGAGCCGGGCATCACCGATGCGCTGATCCGCGCGACGGACCGGTTCGCGGGGAAAGGTTGAACGGAGCCTCGTGAGGCCCCTCTGCCGGCCTCCGCTCCGGTTAAAAAAAGCATAAACTCGCTCCAGGAGGAGCACGCATGACACGCGAACGCATCTACCTCTTCGACACGACCCTGCGCGACGGCCAGCAGACGCCGGGCGTCGATTTTTCGGTCGAAGACAAGATCGCCATCTCTAACCTCCTGGACGAATTCGGCTTCGACTATGTCGAGGGCGGTTATCCGGGCGCCAACCCGACAGACACCGCCTTCTTCTCCAGGAAGCGCACCGAGCGCGCTTCCTTCGTCGCCTTCGGCATGACCAAGCGTGCCGGCATTTCCGCCTCCAACGATCCGGGCCTTTCCACTCTGCTGCAGGCGCAGAGCGATGCAGTCTGTTTCGTTGCCAAGAGCTGGGACTATCATGTCCGCGTCGCGCTCGGCTGTTCGAACGAAGAGAATCTGGAGTCGATCCGCGACAGCGTCCAGGCCGCCCGCGGCGCTTCCAGGGAAGCGATGGTTGATTGCGAGCATTTCTTCGATGGCTACAAGGCCAATCCGGATTACGCGCTGGCCTGCGCCAGGGCCGCCTATGACGCCGGCGCCCGCTGGATTGTGCTGTGCGACACCAATGGCGGCACCCAGCCGCATGAAGTGCGCGAGATCGTTGCGGCCGTCATCGCCGCAGGCATCCCCGGCACTGCGCTCGGCATCCACGCCCATGACGACACGGGACAAGCCGTTGCCAACTCGCTGGCGGCCATTGAAGCGGGCTGCCGGCAGATCCAGGGCACGCTCAACGGCATCGGCGAGCGCTGCGGCAATGCCAATCTGGTAACGCTGATCGGCACGCTTTGCCTGAAGGACGTTTATGCCTCGCGCTTCGAGACGGCGATCGATCCGGAGCGGCTGTCGCGGCTTTCCAGCCTCAGCCATGCCTTCGACGAGCTTCTGAACCGCTCTCCGAACCACCAGGCGCCTTATGTCGGCGCGTCGGCCTTCGCCACCAAGGCAGGCATCCACGCCTCGGCGCTGCTGAAGGACCCGAAGACCTACGAACATGTGGCGCCGGAAAGCGTCGGCAACTTCCGCAAGGTGATGGTGTCGGACCAGGGTGGCAAGTCGAACTTCATCAACGCGCTGAAGCGCCGCGGCATCGATGTCGCCAAGGACGATCCGAAGCTCGATACGCTGATCTCGATCGTCAAGGAACGCGAGGCTTCCGGTTATGCCTATGAGGGCGCGGACGCGAGCTTCGAGCTCCTTGCCCGCCGAACGCTCGGTACCATCCCGGAATTCTTCTCGATCGAAGGCTTCCGCGTGATGATCGAGCGCCGCTTCGACAGCCTCGGCCGCATCAAGATCGTGTCCGAAGCGGTGGTAAAGATCGTCGTTGATGGCGAGACGCATATGTCGGTGGCCGAAGGCGATGGTCCGGTGAACGCACTCGACAAGGCGCTGCGCAAGGATTTCGGCAAGTACCAGCACGAGATCGACGACCTGATGCTCGCCGACTTCAAGGTGCGCATCCTCAATGGCGGTACCGAGGCCATCACCCGCGTCCTGATCGAATCGACGGATTCCAGCGGCGTGCGCTGGTGGACGGTGGGCGTCTCGGAAAACATCATCGATGCCTCCTTCCAGGCGCTGATGGACTCGGTCATCTACAAGCTGATGAAGAACCGCGAACTCGCCGGCAAGATCGCCGCCGAATAGGACTTCCGCTGCCGGCCTGCTTCCAAGCATGCCCGCGCCAGCCTTCGGCGCGGGTTCAATCCGCCGTCGCGATGCCGGATCGGCGTGCTCGCGACAGTCATGGATCCTTCACCGAAATGAATTGGTTCACCCCGGATGCATCCGCTACGGGTTAGCGCACCGAGAACACAGTCACGGAAACACCCGACATGTCTGCCCAGCCCGACACCCCCGTCGCAAAGAACGAGGACACGCCACGCGGCTTCGTGCTCGGCATGATGGCCTATGGCCTGTGGGGATTCCTGCCGCTCTACCTCAAGTCGATCGCGCACATTCCGGCGCTCGAGGTGCTCGCGCACCGGGCAATCTGGTCGGTTCCGGTGGCGGGCGTCGTGCTTCTCATCCTGCGCCGTTTCGGTGACCTGAAGCGCGCCATTCAGACCCCGCGCATGCTCGGCATGGCCTGCCTTACGGCCTTCATCATCATGGTGAACTGGGGCATCTATGTCTGGGCCGTGGCGACCGATCGGGCGCTGGATGCCGCCCTCGGCTACTTCCTCAACCCGCTGTTCAGCATCTTCCTCGCCGCCGTACTGCTCAAGGAAAAGCTGTCGCCGCGGCAGCTTGCGGCGATCGGGCTTGTCGTGATTGCGGTTGCAATCCTGACGCTCGATGCAGGCGGCCTGCCCTGGATTTCGATTGGCCTTTGCGTCACCTGGGGTTTCTACGCCCTGCTGCGCAAGACGCTGCCGATCGGTCCAAACCAGGGCTTCTTCCTGGAAGTGCTGCTGATCAGCATTCCGGCGCTACCCTATGTGCTGTGGCTTGAATCGACCGGCGAAGGCCACATCCTGAACGGCACCGGGACGGAAACACTGCTGCTCATGATGGCCGGCGTCGTGACCGCCACGCCGCTGATGATCTACGCCAATGCGGCAAAGCTTCTGCGCCTTTCGACGATCGGCATCATGCAATATATCGCGCCGACGATGATCTTCCTGATCGCAGTGCTGGTGTTCCACGAGCCGCTCAGCCAGATCAAGCTGACAGCCTTCGTGCTCATCTGGCTGGCTTTGGCGCTCTACACTTCGGCGATGCTCAGCCAGGCACGCGGCGCCAAGACGGCGTGACGCTGCGGGCGACAAGCCCGCAGCGCCGTGTTCAAGAGAGACTAGAGACGCGAGATTACCGCATCCTCGCCGGCGGACGGACGTTGCTCCTCGCTCCTTTCCAGGATCGCAGGCACGATGTCGTCGATTTCGGGGATCACCATCGGCTGCACCAGATGCGCCCGGTGGATGAAGCCCTGGTCGCGCATGTGGCGGACAAGATCCAGCATCGGATCCCAGAAGCCGCCGACATTGGCAAACACCATCGGCTTTTGGTGGCGGCCAAGCTGGCCCCAGGTCATGATCTCGACGATTTCTTCCAGCGTGCCGATGCCGCCCGGCAGCGTCACGAAAGCGTCAGAACGCTCGAACATCTTGTGCTTGCGCTCGTGCATGTCCTGCGTCACGATCAGTTCGTTGAGCTGTCCAAGCGAGTGCCGGGTCGCTTCCATGTCGACCAGGAATTCCGGAATGATGCCGGTCACCTGCCCGCCATTCGCCAGCACGCCGGCCGCGACCGCCCCCATGATGCCCTTGGTGCCGCCGCCATAAACCAGCCGAAGCCCATGGGCCGCAATGGATTTTCCGAGTGCACGACCGGCTGAGATATAGGCGGGATCGCGTCCCGGCTGCGAGCCGCAGTAAACGCAGATGGATTGAATAGGCACCAGTTTTCTCCGTGTGCATTCCAGACGGGATGCAAGGCGTGCATCCGAACCGCAGAAATGCCGGTAAATGCCCGCAAGAGCAAGGCGTTAAAGGCTGAAAAGCTTGTGAAACGGGGCGGAAACCGCTAATCCGGAGAGGTGGCGGTCGGAACCGCCGGGAGAGGCATTTTTGATGATGAGAAACCGTGCTGGTTGGCTTGCCCTGATTGTACTTGCCATCGCGTCATTGCTGATGGTGTTTGTTGTCATGCCTCGGATCAATCAGGATGCCAAGCCTGCCGCCGACGCAATCAATGCGGCCGGTGATGCTGTGAAGAACGCGGTCACGGACCGGAACTCACCCCCCGACGCCAGCAAGCCTTCCGAGCAGGCTGCCGCGACACCCGCCGCCCCGGCTGCCCAGCCGGCATCGCCCGCAACCGAACAGCCTGCCCCGGCCCAGAGCGACCAGACGACGGCCAAGGAAGGGCGCGTGGTTTCGCCGTCCTTCGATATCCTGCGTGTCGAGCCGGACGGCTCCACCGTGATCGCCGGCCGCGCCGAACCGAACTCCAAGCTTGAAGTCACCAATGGTGCGGCCGTCGTCGCCAAGGTCGATGTCGGTCCTGCCGGTGATTTTGCCGCCGTGCTCGACAACCCGCTGCCGCCCGGCGACCACCAGCTGGTGCTGAAGGCGATCGGCAAGGATGGCAAGGCGCTTCTTTCGGAAGAAACCGCCACCGTCTCCGTGCCCGTCAAGGGCAGCGCCGACAAGCTGCTGGCGATGGTGACGACGCCCGGCAAGGCGAGCCGCATCATCGCCGCCCCGACGGCCGATACCGGCACGCCGGCTGCACAGGACACCGCCTCCGCTTCTCCGGCTCCGGCCAATGGCACAGCGTCGCAGGCTTCCGACGCATCGCAGGCGACCGCCGCGCCCGAAGCGGCTGGTACACCGGCACAGCCGGCCACAGCCGAAGCCCCGGCCGTGCCCGCTTCCTCCTCCGCAAACGATGTCGTCGCTGCGCTGCCGGCCCCGCCGGCAGGCTCGGAAGGCCTTGCCAATTCTGCACCCTCCATCCCCGGTTCAGCGCCCGCAGCCCCGGTTGCCCCGGCTGCTCCGGCGACGCCCGCGGCTGAAGGTGCGGCCGCCGCGCTTCGCGTCACCGCGGTTGAAATCGAAGGCTCGAAGATCTTCATCGCCGGCCAGGCCAAGCCCGGCGCTTCGCTGCGTGGACTTGCCAACGGTCGCGCCATCGGCACCGCACACGCCGGCTCGAACGGCAGCTTCGTGATCGAAGGAACCGGCGATCTCGCGGTTGGCGACCATACGATCACGGTCGAAACACTGGGTGCCGGTGGCGCCGTCGCCCTGCGCGTCGAAGTGCCCTTCAACCGTCCGGCCGGCGAACAGGTTGCCGCAGTCGCCTCCGCAGAACCGGGCACGGATCCGCTCGCGACGGTCGACGCCGGCGCCTATGAAAAGCTCCGCACCGATACCGTGCGCGCCTTCAACTTGCTGCAGGGCCTTTACGACGGTGGCCGCACGCCTGACGTCGAGGAAATGACGGCAGCACGCTCCAGCACCGTGATCGCGCTGCGCTCGCTCAGCGAATACCGCCTGCCCGCCGATGCCGCCGCCTCGACCCGCGTCCTGGCGCAGGCGACGGCCCAGAATGCCGCCGCAGCGCTCGAGGCGCTTGAAGCCCTGCCACGCGACGTCGGCGCCGTGGGCGCAAGCCTCAAGGAGATCAGCGAGCTTGTGGCACGTACGGTCGGCCCGGCACTGGCGCAGAACCTGCAGCGCTCCGAACCGGGGGCGCCTGCCGTTGCCCAGAGCAACACCGGCAACAGCAACACCGCTCCGAACAACGGCGCCGCGTCAAACGCCGGCACCGCGTCGAGCACCACCGCTGATGCCGGCAATGCGACCACGCCGACCACCATCCAGCAGGCACCGCTGACGCAGAGCCAACGCGCGTCCGTCATTATTCGCCGTGGTGATACCTTGTGGCAGATTTCGCGCCGCGTTTATGGCCAGGGCGTTCGTTACACGACGATCTACCTCGCCAACGAGGAGCAGATCCGCAACCCGGACATCATCCAGCCGGGCCAGATCTTTGGCGTGCCGGAGGAATACCGTCCTGACGCGGAGGAGATCCACCGCCGCCGCATGCAGCAGCGCCGGGGTTAAACTCTTGGGGCAGCCGGTGGCGCGGCCCTCTCGCGCCACCAAAATCGTGGACAATAATACCGCGATTTATTTTTCATCCACGCCTCTTCAATGACTTAGCCTCCTCACCTGCCCCGATTTTCCACGCCCCTCGGTGAGCGCGCATAATTGCTCTCGTCATCGGATGGGAAACCGGGTTCGCGAACCGGCAGACCGTTCGGGTCGAAAGGCTCGGTTCCGGTGATGGTTGTTTGAAGCGGTCGATGAGGGCTCGGAAATCCTCTGAAAACCGCCAAAAGCAGCCGGGGCAGGCAAAACCTGATACCCCCGATACCCGAATACCCGCCTGCCCCATTCCCAAGGCCGAATTTCCGGTGCTCAGACACTCCGGAACAGAGGCCACAAACGCAAAACCGCGCCGGAGCAAAGTCCGGCGCGGCCAAAACGGCTGCTTGCGGAGAGGCCATCTCCCGCACCTGACGCTCCCGGATGCCCGCCCGATGTTCCCGTCCTCATTGCAACCGACGCGGCAAGGCCTTATGTGCCGGGTGGCGTTGGCACCGCATCCGCCCGGAGACAATCATGGCATCAAAAAAGAAGACCGTTTCGGCGGACGCGAGCAATCCGCTCGGAACGCTGGTCAACCTGTGGCCCTATATGTGGCCGCATGGGCGTGGCGACCTCAAGGCGCGCGTGTTGTGGGCGACCTTCTTCCTGGTGCTGGCCAAGTTCGTGCTGCTTGCGGTTCCCTATTTCTTCAAGTGGGCGACCGATGCGCTGAATGGCAAGCTCGACATGGCGGGCCTGCTGCCGGCCTTCCTGCTCGGCGCCGTGGTGCTGGTCATCGCCTATAATTTCACGCGGGTGCTGCAGCTTGGCCTCAACCAGTTGCGCGATGCGCTCTTTGCGTCCGTCGGACAATATGCGGTGCGCCAGCTCGCCCACCGCACCTTCGTGCACATGCATCAACTGTCCTTGCGCTTCCACCTGGAGCGCAAGACCGGCGGCCTGTCGCGCATCATCGAACGCGGCACCAAGGGCATCGAAACGATCGTGCGCTTCACGATCCTCAACAGCGTGCCGACGATCCTCGAGTTCTTGCTCACCGCCATCATCTTCTGGGTGGCCTACGGCTTCTGGTACGTGCTCATCACCGCCGTCACCGTCTGGCTCTATATCTGGTTCACCATCAAGGCGAGCGACTGGCGCATCTCCATTCGCCGTTCGATGAACGACAGCGATACCGACGCCAATACCAAGGCGATCGACTCGCTCCTCAACTTCGAGACGGTCAAGTATTTCGGCAACGAGGAGATGGAGGCGAAGCGCTTCGATGCCTCCATGGCGCGTTATGAGAAGGCCGCGACCAGCGTGTGGACCTCGCTCGGCTGGCTGAACTTCGGCCAGGGCGTCATCTTCGGGCTAGGCACGACGGTGATGATGGTGATGTCGGCGCTTGCCGTGCAGCGCGGCGAACAGACGATCGGCGACTTCGTGTTCATCAACGCGCTGTTGATGCAGCTATCCGTGCCCCTCAACTTCATCGGCTTTGTTTATCGCGAAATCCGCCAGGGCCTCACCGACATCGAGCAGATGTTCGACCTCCTGGAGGTCGATCCGGAAGTGGTCGACAAGCCGGGCGCCAGGGAACTGGCGATTGGCCAGGGCGCCATTGCCTTCAAGGATGTCCATTTCGCTTATGATCCGGCGCGGCCGATCCTGCGGGGCATCTCGTTTGAAGTGCCGGCCGGCAAGACGGTGGCAATCGTCGGCCCCTCGGGTGCCGGCAAGTCCACCATCTCGCGCCTTCTCTACCGCTTCTACGACATCCAGCAGGGCTCGATCACCATCGACGGGCAGGACGTGCGCGACGTGACGCAGAAGAGCCTGCGCGCGGTGATCGGCATGGTGCCGCAGGATACGGTGCTGTTCAACGACACGGTTGCCTACAACATCCGTTACGGGCGACCATCCGCGACCGACGAGGAATTGTTTGCGGCAGCCGAAATCGCCCAGATCGGCCATTTCATCCAAACCCTGCCGGACGGTTTCCAGACGAAGGTCGGCGAGCGCGGCCTGAAGCTCTCGGGCGGTGAAAAGCAGCGTGTTGCGATTGCCCGCACGGTGCTGAAGGCGCCGCCGATCCTCATTCTCGACGAGGCGACGTCGGCGCTCGACACGACGACGGAACACGAGATCCAGTCGGCGCTAGACCAGGTCTCGAAAAACCGCACGACGCTGGTGATTGCCCACCGGCTGTCCACCGTCATCAATGCCGATGAGATCATCGTGCTGCGCGACGGGCATATTGCCGAACGCGGCACGCATGCCTCGCTGCTTGACCAGAACGGGCTCTACGCCTCGATGTGGAACCGCCAGCGCGAGGCAACGCAGGCGGAAGAACAATTGCGCAAGGTGCGCGAAAGCGACGATCTCGGTATCGTCACCCGCGGCAAGCCGGCTGCCGAATGATGCAGCCCGAGAAGGAAAAGAAAATGCAATTGCGAAAGAACCGGCAACTGCGGACACTCGTCCTGCTCGGCGTCGCCGCGGCCTACCTGCTGATCCTGCTCTTCTGGGGCTCGCCGCTGCTAGCGTTTACGACATGGATGGGCTGGGTCGATCCGCAGGCGGCGCGCTGACGGCGACGCAGCGTTCACACTCCGGCAACTGTGAAACCAGTGCGGGGCGTGCCACTTAAGGTGCAACCTTAGATACAAGAAGTTCGAAAGTTAACACCATGAAAAAGATTGGCTTTCTTTCCTTCGGGCACTGGAACCCATCGCCGCAGTCAGGTGCGCGTTCGGCCTCCGACGTGCTGCTTCAATCGATCGACCTTGCGGTCGCGGCTGAAGAGCTCGGCGCGGATGGCGCTTATTTCCGCGTCCACCATTTTGCCCGCCAGCTCGCCTCGCCCTTCCCGCTACTTGCCGCCGTCGGCGCGCGGACGAAAAAGATCGAGATCGGCACCGCCGTCATCGACATGCGCTATGAGAACCCGCTTTACATGGCCGAAGACGCCGGTGCGGCGGACCTCATTTCCGGCGGGCGGCTGCAGCTTGGCATCAGCCGCGGCTCGCCCGAACAGGTGATCGATGGCTTCCGTTATTTCGGCTACGCACCGGCGGAAGGCGAAACGGATGCGGACATGGGCCGGCGGCATGCGGAAGTTTTCTTCGACGTGCTGCGCGGCCAGGGTTTTGCCAAGCCCAATCCGCGGCCGATGTTTCCGAACCCGCCCGGCATGCTGCGCCTCGAGCCGCATTCGGAAGGCCTGCGCGACCGCATCTGGTGGGGTTCCGGCTCGAACGCCACCGCGGTCTGGGCCGCCAAGCTCGGCATGAACCTGCAAAGCTCGACGCTCAAGGACAATGAAACGGGCGAGCCCTTCCATGTGCAGCAGGCCAAGCAAATCCGCATCTTCCGCGAGGCGTGGAAAGAAGCCGGCCACCAGCGCACGCCGCGGGTGTCTGTGAGCCGCAGCATCTTTGCACTGACCAACGACATGGACCGCGCCTATTTCGGCGGGAGCGGCGAAAGCCGCGATTCCATCGGCTTCATCGACGCGCAGACGGAGGCGATCTTCGGACGCTCTTACGCGGCAGAACCGGACAAGCTGATCGAGCAGTTGAAGGCCGATGAAGGCATCGCCGAAGCCGATACCCTGCTTCTGACCGTGCCGAACCAGCTCGGCGTGGACTACAACACCCATGTCATTGAAAGCATCCTGAAGCACGTCGCGCCCGGCCTCGGCTGGCGTTAAGCAACCTTCAAGACAGCCGGCGGGTGCCCTTGCCCGCCGGCTGTTCCTTTTGAGCAAAATATTTGCGCCTGCTCGTTTTCTTTGCGGTTTCCTTCCAATCGTCCGCGCCTATTTTCTGCGAAACAAGCGCCAGCACAGATTGCTGAAAGGACAAGACAATGATCCGTCTGAAAACCATCGCCATCGCGGCCTTGATCCAGGTTGCGGCCACCCTTCCCTCCCTTGCCGGCGAGAACCTGACGGCCATCCAGCAGGCCGGCGTCTTCAAGATCGGCACCGAAGGCACCTATGCGCCCTTCACCTTCCATGACCAGAGCGGCAAGCTCGTCGGCTTCGACGTGGAGATCGGCGAAGCGGTTGCCGAAAAGCTCGGCGTCAAGGCCGAGTTCATCGAAGGCAAGTGGGACGGCCTGATCGCCGGCATCGATTCCAAGCGCTACGACGCCGTCATCAACCAGGTCGGCATCACCGAAGCCCGCAAGCAGAAGTATGACTTCTCCGACCCTTACATCGCTTCGAAAGCCGTGCTGATCGTCCGCGCCAACGACGAGGAGATCAAGAGCTTCGAGGACCTGAAGGGCAAGAAGGCCGCCCAGTCGCTCACCAGCAACTACGGCAAGCTTGCTGAACAGTCTGGCGCCGAACTTGTTGCTACCGACGGCTTCGACCAGTCGATCCAGCTGGTGCTGACGCGCCGCGCCGACGCCACGATCAACGACAGCCTGTCCTTCTACGACTTCAAGAAGCAGAAGCCGGATGCGCCGGTGAAGATCGCTGCCGAACAGGCCGATGCCGAACATTCCGGCATCATCGTGCGCAAGGGTGACCCGGAGCTCGTGGAAGCGATCAACAAGGCTCTTGCCGAAATCCGCGCCGACGGCACCTACGACAAGATCTCGCAGAAATACTTTGGGCAGGATGTCTCGAAGTAAGGTTGCATTTGACTGATCCGAGGGGCGGCATGACCTGGCGCCCCTCATCCGCCTGCCGGCACCTTCTCCCCGCTCCCGGGGCGAAGGACGCAAGTTTCAAGCGCCCAGTCCCCTCTCCCCGGTCACGGAAAGAGGGTTAGGGCGAGGGTAAAATCCACAGCCGAAAGACGAGAAAAGCGCCGTGCCGCATTGGCTTCAACTCATGTCGGACTCGCTGCCGACGCTTCTCTGGGCGGGGATCAAGTTCACCGTCCCGCTGACGCTGCTGTCGTTTTTCTTCGGGCTGATCCTCGGACTGATCACCGCCGTGACGCGGCTTTTCGCGCCCCTGCCCTTCGCGCTGATCGCCCGCTTCTATGTCTGGGTCATCCGCGGCACACCGCTCCTCGTGCAGCTCTTCGTGATCTTCTACGGCCTGCCCAGCATCGGCATCCTGCTCGATGCCTTTCCGGCGGCGCTGATCGGCTTCACGCTCAACATCGGCGCCTATAGTTCCGAGATCATCCGTGCCGTCATTTCGTCCGTTCCCAAGGGGCAGTGGGAAGCGGCCTATTCGATCGGCATGAACTGGCGCCAGGCGATGAGCCGCACCATCCTGCCGCAGGCGGCGCGCGTCGCCGTGCCGCCGCTTTCCAACACCTTCATTTCGCTGGTGAAGGACACCTCGCTTGCGGCCGCCATCACCGTGCCGGAACTCTTCCAGGCCGCCCAGCGGATCGTCGCGACCACCTATGAACCGCTGATCCTGTATATTGAGGCGGCGTTGATCTACCTCGTGCTGAGCTCGGTGCTGTCGGCGCTGCAAAGCAAGCTTGAAAAGCGGTTTGCCCGATACGGCGGCATGATGGAGGCCAACCGATGATCGAGCTTTCGCATATCGAAAAACGCTTCGGCGATGCGGTGATCCTGAAGGATATCAGCCTGAGGTTCCCCGAAGGCAGCGTGACGGCGCTGGTCGGCCCGTCCGGCGGCGGCAAGAGCACGCTGCTTCGCTGCATCAACCTGCTTGAGATCCCAAGCGCGGGCACGGTGCAGATCGGCGAGGCTAGGTTCGACTTCTCTGCCGGGAAGAAGCCGGCATGGCAGGATATACAGGCGATCCGCCGCCAAACCGGCATGGTGTTCCAGAACTTCCAGCTTTTCCCGCATCGCAGCGCCATCGAGAACGTCATGGAAAGCCTGCTGACGGTGCTGAGGTGGCCGCGTGAGAAGGCGCGCGAGCGGGCGATGGAACTGCTCACCAAGGTCGGCATGGCCCACAAGGCCGATGCCTGGCCCGCGACACTGTCGGGCGGACAGCAGCAGCGCGTGGCAATTGCCCGGGCGCTGGCGCCCTCGCCCCGCGTGCTGCTTTGCGACGAGCCTACCTCGGCACTTGACCCGGAACTGTCGGCGGAAGTGGTCGAGGTTCTCGGCAAGTTGGCGAGCGAAGGCACGACCATGGTGATGGCGACCCACGACCTTCGCCTGGCATCGCGGATCGCCAACCACGTGGTGTTCCTCGAGGCCGGTCAGATCGTCGAGACCGGTAGCGCGGAAGCGATCTTCACGCGCCCGGCGCATGAGCGGACCCGGCAGTTCGTGTCCTCCATCAATGCGGCGCAGGGGCTGGAGCTTCCGGCATCGTAGAGGCTGAGGGAAGCCACAGAGGTCGTTCAACCTGCGTCATTCGGCGCTACCCGCTTCGCTGGAACCTCATTGCCGCAAAAACACTTTCCTTGTAGTCAGGTCACCCTGACCTTACGGGAGAAAACGTTGAACAACCTCTTCGACACCATCCGCAATACGCTCGTGCCGATCCACAAGGAAGGTTATGTCTTTGTGGCCGCCTTCTTCATCGTCTCGTTGATCCTGGGCTATATCGCCGAGCCGCTGTTCTGGATCGGCATTGTGTTGACCCTGTGGTGCGCCTATTTCTTCCGCGACCCCGAGCGCGCCGTGCCGCAGGATGACGACCTGATCCTGAGCCCCGCCGACGGCCGTGTCAGCCATGTCGCGATGGTGGTTCCGCCGGCCGAACTGATGCTCGGTACCGAGCCGATGCTGCGCATCTCGGTTTTTATGAACGTCTTCGACTGCCACATCAACCGATCGCCGGTGCGCGGACAGGTGACGCATATCGAGTATCGCGCCGGCCAGTTCGTGAATGCCGAACTAGACAAGGCCTCCGAAGACAATGAGCGCAACGGCCTCGTGATCGAAAGCATCCACGGCAAGGTGGGCGTCGTGCAGATCGCCGGCCTCGTCGCACGCCGCATCGTCTGCTGGGTAAAACCGACCGAACCCTTGAGCGCCGGCGAACGTTTCGGCCTGATCCGCTTTGGCTCGCGCCTGGATGTCTTCGTGCCGGCAGGCGGGCAGCCGCGCGTGACGGTTGGCCAAAAGGCGATCGGCGGCGAAACCGTTCTTGCAGAATTCAATTCGGCCAAGGGGCCGGTGATCAGCCGACGCACCTAAGGAGAGACCGACAGTCATGGAGACGCCAGCCTCGCCCTCGCCCGAGCCGCAGCCACATCACAGCGCGCAAAAGTCGAATGACATTGCCCGCGGGCCGCGCTTCCGCGAGATCCCGCTGCGCCTGATGGTGCCGAACCTGATCACCGTCTTGGCCATTTGTGCCGGCCTGACAGGCATCCGGCTGGCCTTCGAAGGGCGCTTCGAGCTGGCGGTCTCCATGGTGCTGCTCGCAGCATTTCTGGACGGCATCGATGGCCGGGTGGCGCGGCTCCTGAAAGCCACGTCGAACTTCGGCGTGCAGATGGATTCGCTGGCCGACATCATCAACTTCGGTGTTGCGCCGGCTCTCGTCTCTTACGCGTTCCTGCTCGATGGCGCCCACTCGCTTGGCTGGATCGCCTGCCTGCTGTACGCGATCGCAGCGGGCTTGCGGCTCGCCCGCTTCAATGTGATGGCGGAGCGCGACGTCAAGGCACCGTGGCAGTCGGAATTCTTCGTAGGCGTGCCGGCGCCCATGGGTGCACTTCTCGTCATGCTGCCGGTTTATCTCGGCTTCCTCGGCGTCGAGCCGTCGGGCATCTTCGTTTATGGCAGCGTGCTCTACACGCTGCTGATCGGCTACCTGCTGATCTCGCGCCTGCCAGTCTGGTCCGGCAAGTCCGGCAGCCTGCGCCGCGACCTGATGCTGCCGGCCCTGCTTGTCGCCGTGCTCTATGTCGCCCTGTTGATGAGCTACACCTGGGAGGTGCTGTCGGTGACGGTGGTTGCCTATCTCTGCATCCTTCCGTTCAGCGCCCGCGCCTGGCATCGCCGCTACGGCACGATCACCATCGAGGACGAGCACACCAACGTGTGAAGGCGGAGGCTCCCGGCCCCATATCCTGCATCTTTCCCGCAACAGTCTGCGACAAGATGAAGCTCCTAGAACGGGCAGGTGCCAAACAGCGCCTGCCCGTCACGATTCCGCCGGTTTTGCTGCGGAAAGCGCGGAGCAGACCATGAATCGCGTGCGAGAGGAGAGATCGATGAGCAGCGAGAAGACCAGCAAGACGGCCGAAACGAAGACTGAACTCACCACGCCTTACCGTCCGCTCGGACTGAAGGCCGTCGTTGCGGCAGCGCTGATGCTGAAGCGCACGCCCAAGCTCAACCCCGCCGGCTGAGTTTTTACCCCAGGCGCCAGTTCGCAACCAGCCGCTCATCAGCGGTTCAATCTGCCCAGCCGCGGCACGCGGCTTTCAGAACAGTGACATCTGGCGCGAATCCGCTTTCGCCTTTGCGGCAAAGGGCTCCACCGGCTCTGCCACCGGTACCGGCTTCTGCAACTCCGGCCCCATGTTGGAGACCTTGTTGACGAGGTCCGACACCGGCACCGCCTCGAAGAAATCTTCCTCCACAGGCTGCATCAGATGCGCCACCTCGCGCGGCTCCTGCGTCTTGCACTCCAGCCAGCGCTCGAAATCCTCCGGCTGGATGACCACCGGCATGCGCTCATGGATCTGCCGCATCGTCTTGTTGGCCTTGGTGGTCATGATGGCGGCTGTATCCACTTCCGAGCCATCGGCCGACGACCAGGTTTCCATCAGCCCGGCAAAGGCAATGATGCCGCCACGCTTTGGCCGGACCCAGTAGGCCTGCGGCTTGGCATCGCTTTCCTTCGGCGGGCGGCGCCATTCGTAAAAGCCGCTCGCCGGCACCAGCACGCGGCGATGCCGCATGGCCGCCCGGAACGAGGCCTTGCCGATGGCCGTTTCCGCCCGCGCGTTGAACAGCAGCGGAAAATCCTTGGGATCCTTCACCCAGCCCGGCAGGAAGCCCCAACGGGCAAGCGCCGCTTGGCGCTCCGGCAGGTTACTGCCCGGCTGTCGACGCTCGGACGAGACGACGATCAGGATCGGCTGGGTCGGCGCGATGTTGTAGCGCGCCGGGAAAGCACCCTCGCCCAGCGCGTTCATGAACTCGTAGACTTCGTCGGAATCAGCCGTCAGCGCATAACGTCCACACATGGCCCAGAGATGGCATCGCGCCCGATGAGGGTCAAGCAAGGAGGGTCAGGCGGTCCGCGGCCCGAACAGGATAATCGCGCCGCCGACGAGGCACACTGCTGCGCCCAGGATATCCCAGCGATCCGGCACCCGCGCCTCGACCGCCCAGAGCCACAGAACCGAGGCGAAGATATAAATCGCGCCATAAGCGGCGAAGGTCCGCCCCGCAGCATCGCTCGGCACCAATGCCAGCATCCAGGCGAAGACCACCAGCGACAGCATTCCCGGCGCAAGCCACCAGACGGAGCGGCCAAGCCTGAACCACGCCCAGAAGGCGTAACAGCCGGCGATTTCGGCAAGTGCGGCAATGGCGTAGAGCGCGTAGGTTTTCATGTGGCGGTACTTGAGCAGAAACCGCTCAGCGGATGCAATGCGATTCATCTCCGCGATCGAAATTCCGCCGCTCCGCATCGAAAGCAGGTTGACGTGATGTAAGCTGAATGCTTACATCCAACATGATCAGATCCTTCCGAAGCAAGGCGCTTGCCGCCCTGTTTGAAACCGGCAAATCCGGCAAGATCGATGTCAAGATGCACAAGCGCATCCTGACGCGGCTCGACCGTCTCGATGTCGCTGAAAGGCCGGAGGATATGAATCTGCCGGGTTTCGATTTCCACGCACTGCACGGCTTCGACCCGCAACGCTACACCGTTCACGTGAATGGGCCGTGGTGCATCACGTTCGAGTTCGACGGAACGGATACGACGCGCGTCGATTTCGAGCAATACCATTAGCAGGCTGAATGAAGGAGGTTTGGTTGGAAGAGTTTGAGGTGAGACGACCGATCCAACGATGCCCGTCGCATCCCGGCGCGCTGCTGGAAGAAATCATTGCCGCCACGGGCAAGACCAAGATGGAGATCGCGGAGCTTCTCGGCATTTCCCGCCAGCAACTCTACGACATCCTTCGCGAGCGCAAACCCGTTTCCCCGAATGTCGCGGCACGGCTCGGCAAGATGTTCGGCGACGGTGCGTCCGTCTGGTTGCGGATGCAGGCAGCATACGATGCGTGGCATGCGGAGCGCGAGGTCGATGTGAGCGGCATCCCCACGCTCAGCGCGGCTTGAGGTCAGTAATGGCCCCACCCATGCCCGCGCCACAAGCTGCGTCGTCCGCCATCCTGGAACGGGATGGGCGGTTCCTGCTGGTCCGGCGCATCAACCCGCCATCGGCGGATCTGTTTGCCTTTCCGGGAGGGCGCGCGGAGCCCGGCGAAACGGCGGCGGAAACGGCGTTGCGGGAGCTCTTCGAGGAAACCGGGATCCAGGCGCACAGCCCCACCCTGTTTGCGACCTATGACCTGAAGAGCGAGAAGGCTGGCGGGCAGCACTTCTTCCTGTCGGTGTTCCGGGTAGAGGCGGATATTAACATGGAGGCGATCGCCGCCGACGATGCCGCAGAGGCCGGCTGGTACACCGTGGACGAGATCCGCTCGCTTCCGGTTCCACCCAGTGTGCTTGAATGCGCCGAGAGACTGGCGGCAGGCGCCAAACCCCGCTAAACACAAGAGAATCAACCGCCTGGACATCTGCATGAAGAAGATTGCCCACATCACCTGCATTGCGCTGCTGACCCTGTCAGCGGCGACGCCTGCAGGCGCGCAGTCTTCCAAGCAGAAGACGGCAACACCCCCGCCACCGCCGCCGGCTGCGCCGGCCGAAGAAAAGCCCGCGCCCTACGACGCGCAACTGATCCGGCTTTCCGAAGTGCTCGGCTCGATCACCTATCTGCGCCGGTTGTGTGGCGCACCCGCAGCCCCCGATTGGCGCCAGTCGATGCAGCAGCTTCTTGATTCTGATACCGCCAACGAACCGAAGCGGCGCGAGCGGCTGACCGCCGCCTTCAACCGCGGTTACCGCACCTTTGCATCCGTCCATACCTCATGCACGGACGCGGCGCGCACGGCCGAAGATCGCTACCGTAACGAAGGCGCAACACTTGCCACAGAAATTGCCGGGCGCTTTGGAAATTAGAGGATTATTTACCTCTTTTGGCAGCAGCCCGTGTCGTTTTGATAAAAGGCTGCTAAAGTTTTTAACGGGCTAGTAATCAAACGACGCCGAGGACGATAGAATGCAAACAGGCCGCAACGACATCGACGACATGATTGTGCATGAGAAGATGCAGGTTGCATTGGAGTATCAGAGCGAAGCCTGGGCAGACGGTCGCGCCGATGGCATCGAGCCGGAAATCATTGCCGATGCCGCGCTCGTTCTCGCCATGCGCGAGACGATTCGTATCCATGGTGAAACTGGTGCCGAAGCCCTGTTGGATTCCCTGAGAGACCGGATGCTGGCCGGCGAATTCTCTCCGGAGCGGAAGCTGCAATAACAAGCGAGGTTTCCATGCACGGCGCAGCGGAAACGAAACAGTCCACGACATTGGCGAAGACGATAGCCGCAACGGCGATGGCCTGCATGCTTTCGCTTGCGGCAGGCAATGCCTTTGCGCTTTCGCAAATCGCGCCCGCTTTCGAAGATCAATCGGCAGAACACCAGGAGCCAGCCGAAGAATTCGTCCTCGAGGCCTTCGAGGGCACCACGCTGCCATCACCGGGACCGGCGATCGATCGCTCCGGCTCGCAAGCTGAATCGGGCACGGAAGCAGCCCCATCCCCTGAGACTGGCACGGGCGACGCGCAGGCACCTGCCCAGCCGGCGCAGCAACCGGCCGCCAAGGCCGATGACGCCCCCGTCGAGATCATCCATGACCTGTCGACCCTTCCCGCGCCCGTGAAGGCGATGCGCGAGCAGATCGTCGAAGCCGCCGCCTCCGGCGATATCGAGCGACTGCGGCCGCTGTTCGGCTCCGGCGACTCGCAGACCAATGTCATGAACAACGAGTTCGAAGACCCTATCGACGCGCTCAAGAACTTCTCGGGCGATGCGGAAGGCCAGGAACTGCTGGCCATCATGCTCGACATCCTGTCGACGGGTACCGCACGTTTCGACGCCGGCACACCGGACGAGGCATATGTCTGGCCGTATTTTGCCGGCAAGCCGCTGAAGACGCTGACGCCGCCGGAACGCGTCGACCTGCTTCGCATCGTCACCGCCGGTGACCTCGCCGGCATGGAAGAGAACGGCAACTACAATTTCTTCCGGCTCGGCATTGCGCCGGACGGCAAGTGGAAGTTCTTCTCCGGCGGCGACTGACCCCGCTGTCAGCTTCCGTCGCCTCTCCCCGCCAAGCATCTTGTCCCGACCACCCGGACGTCTTAACTCTCGGCTATCGAGAAACCGGATTTTCTTCCCATGCCTTCCGCCTATCTTCCGTCCCGAAGCTTCGTGCGCGTCTCCGGACCGGAGGCGCAGGATTTCCTGCAGGGCCTGATCACCACTGACGTTGAATCGATGCCGCCAAACCAGGCGCGGCCGGGCGCATTGCTGACACCGCAAGGCAAGATCCTCTTTGACTTCCTCATCTGGCGCGACGGCGACGGCTTCCTGGTCGAGACGGATAACGAGCAGGTCGAAGCGCTGGTGCGGCGTCTGACCATGTACAAGCTGCGCGCCGCTGTCACGATCACCACCGCGGACGAACAGGGTGTCAGCCTGTTCTGGGGCGACGATGCAGGTAATGCAGAGGTGAAGGACGCAGCCTTCGCAAAAGCCGGCATGGAGTTGTCACGCAAATCCGGAAAACACGCGGACGGGCCGGAACACGCGTACCTCACGCTCAGGGTCGAGAGCGGCATTCCCTCCGCGGGCCCCGATTACGCGCTGCAGGACGCCTTTCCCCACGACGTGCTTCTCGACAAGACGGACGGCCTGTCCTTCCGCAAGGGATGTTATGTCGGCCAGGAGGTCGTGTCGCGCATGCAGCACCGTGGCACCGCCCGCCGTCGCGTGGCGCTCGTCTCCGGCCAAGGCGCCCTTCCCGCCTCCGGTACAGAGATCATTGCCGGCGGCAAGCCTGTCGGCACGCTTGGCTCGGTGGCGGGCAACAAGGCACTTGCCATCGTGCGCATTGATCGGGTCGGTGACGCGATCACGGCAGGCACGCCGATCACCGCCGGGGATGTGCCTGTGACGCTCTCCCTGCCGGAATGGACGGAGCTTTCCTTCCCCACGGATGCGCAAGAGGCCGAACAGTGACCCCAGTGGCGGGCACAGCAAAAGTGGTCGCGGCGCGCGCCTGGCAGCGGATGCTGTCTGGTCGGCGGCTCGACCTGCTCGACCCCTCGCCGCTCGACGTGGAGATTTCCGACATCGCCCATGGGCTGGCGCGCGTGGCGCGCTGGAACGGCCAGACACGCGGCGACCATGCCTTCTCGGTTGCGCAGCATTGCCTGGTGGTGGAGGAGATCTTCAAGCGGACGAACCCCGCCTTCGGGCCCGACGCCTTGCAGATGACGCTGCTGCATGACGCACCGGAATATGTAATCGGCGACATGATCTCGCCGTTCAAGTCCGTCGTTGGTGGCGGGTATAAGGCGGTGGAGCAGCGGCTGGAGGCGGCGATCCACCTGCGGTTCGGCCTGCCGCCACACCCGTCGCGCGAGTTGAAGGCGCTGATCAAGAAGGCGGATACGGTCGCCGCCTATTTCGAGGCGACGGAACTCGCAGGTTTCTCGATTGCCGAAGCACGGAAATATTTTGGCCAGCCACGCGGTATCTCTGCCGACATGCTGCCGATCGAGCCCATGCCGGCGCTCGAAGCGCAGGAAAAGATGCTGGCGCGTTTCCACGAGATCGAGTCGATGCGCGGTGCAGGCACACCCGCATGAGCAAGATCATCGTCTGCCCGCTTGCCAGTATTGCCGAGACTGCCGTCCGTCACGGCGCCACGCACCTCGTGAGCCTGATCGCCGAAAAACAGGATTTCCACCGGCCGGGCCTCATCAGCCCCGAGCGGCACCTGAAACTCGCGATGAACGATATCGCCTTTGCCGGCACCGGAGATCTGGTGGCGCCAAGTGCGGCGCATGTGGAGCGGCTGATCGAATTCGTGCGCGGCTGGGACGGGCAGACGCCAATGGTCGTGCATTGCTGGATGGGTGTGTCGCGCTCACCGGCCGCTGCACTCATCTCGGTGCTTGCCATTCATCCCGAAGAGGATGATGCGGCACTTGCCAAACGCCTGCGCAAGGCGGCGCCGCATGCGACGCCAAACCCGCGGCTCATTGAACTCGGCGACAAGATTCTCGGCCGCAACGGCCGGCTGATCGCTGCCGTAAAGGCAATCGGACGTGGTGCGGAGACGGATGGACGCGCCTCTTTCGTGTTGCCGCTGCGGGCGATAGTTGATTCGTAATCCCTAGCGATTCCAGCAACTTACAGAAAACCAAAAAACATCGCCCGATTGCCTTGACCTCCGGTGGGGTTGCGCCAATTACGAGACCTTCAGGAACAGTCCAAAGGCCGGCCGAATGGAGCAAGCGTCAGGTTTCGTCGTTGCGACGCGCGCAGCACTTGCGCAGCTGAGCGCATTGGCGGTCCAATACTCTTTCTCCGTCATCGGTGCGATCATCCTGCTGATCTTGGGCTGGCTGATCTCACGTTTCGTCAGCCGCTGGGCGCATAATGGCCTGTCGCGTATCCACGGCATCGATGCGACGCTCTCGCAGTTCTTCGCCAACATCATCCGCTACGCCATCATGGTGCTGGTCATCGTCATGGTGCTCGGCCAGTTCGGCGTGCAGACGGCCTCGATTCTCGCGGCACTCGGCGCGATCGGCCTGGCCGTGGGCCTTGCCTTGCAGGGAACGCTGCAGAATATCGCGGCCGGCATCATGCTTCTCGTGCTTCGTCCGTTTCGTGTTGGGGAGTCGATCGAGACAGGCAACATCCAGGGCATCGTGGTGGATGTCGGGCTGTTTGCCACCGAGTTGAAAACCTCCGACGGCGTCTACCGGCTGGCGCCGAACTCGACGCTGTGGAACGTGCCGATCACCAATTACAGCCGGCGCCCGACGCGCCGCAACGAGATCAGCGTGCGGATTGAGGCGACCGACGATCTTGCCCGCGCGCAAGCCAAGCTGATGGCGCTTGCCGGGCGCGACAAGCGCGTGCTGCGGGACCCGCCGCCGGTGGTTTATGTGGCGGATTTTGACGCTGGTGGCGCCACGATTACGCTTCGTTACTGGACAAGCAGCAGCGACTGGTGGATTTCCAGCCGTGAGCTGACGAAGGCGGCGAAACTTGCCTTCGGCAAGCAGCCCGAAGGAATTCCAGACCCTCAGGTATCTTCCCACGATGCTCCCGGTGAGAGCGGACCTCCGGCGCCCCTGGGCGCGGACGAACCGGGCAGCGTGCGGACCTGAAGGAAAGGATGCATCGGGTCCGGCCTGAACGAGGAGGTCGGACCCGATGCGCAAACTTGAGCTTGTGACGCGGGCGGCTCAGACGCCCTGCACGGTAAAATCTTCCGAACCCGCCCAGACGAAATCCCAGGAGGCCCCCGGCCGCACGTTGCGGATCGCCGTCGGATCAAAGGCCACGAGGCACCGGCCACCCTCGTGCCGCACCGACGGGTAGATGAGGCCCGGAAACTCTTCCCGCCGAAGCCGTTCGGCCAGAGCCTGACCTTGCGGGTAGCCGACAGCCGGATCCGCGTTCAGCGAGGGATGTCCCTGCTCGTCGGTGATGTCGGCGAACTCGCCGATGAAATCTGCCAGAAGTTCAACGTAGCGGGCGGTGTCATGGAAGATGCCGATATACCGAAGCTCGCGGGTGCGGTGGAAGGCAACTTCGGCGACGGACGTCATCGTCTCCCAGCTGCAATACCAGGCGCCACGGCTTTCGTCGTTGAAGCGGTTGCCGCCGGCGCGCGTGTATGTGAAGGCCGCGTTGATGTGGCTGTTGCCATAGACCTGCAGGTCATGCTTGCGCCGCTTCCAGGCAAGTTCGCGACGGTCGAGATGCAGGTTGAGGCCGCGTTCCGCCGTCAGCCGGGCGCTGGTCATCCCTTCGATCTCGGTCAGGATGTCCAGCTCGGCATCGCTGTCGACAAGGCCGCGCAGGCTGGGAGGCTTATGGTAGGTCGCCGGGATGAGCCGCACGAGCCCCCGCTCGCGCAGTGTGGTGACGATCACTGTCCGCCCCGCAGCGCATCGAGGTAGTTGCGGACGCGCAGGAACTGCGGAAGCCCCTCCTCGATGAGTGTATCAACCGGGCGGGCGCCGTTAAACAGTGGCCCGCTGTTCGGAAGCGTCATCCATTGCACTGCGATCGGCTCACTGAAATAGAGCTTCAGCGCCTTGTAGATGCCGATGATGGCGCTGAGCCGGAGCATCTGGTCCTTGCCGAGGCCGCCGGTGTAACCGGGCTTGCGTGCCCGCTTCCAGGTGCTCTCGGACATATCGGCGAGTGCCGCCGCCTCATGCAGAGCAAGGTGCCATTCGCTCGCCACGTTGCCGAAGGCCTTCAGGGCAACCGCCGTCATGCCCTCGGCATCATGTCGTTTGGCAGCTACTTCCACGTGCTCTCCTTTCGGGTTTAAGCAGAACATAGTCCAGATGGACCGCATGTAAAGGTCTTTTGGTTCTCATTGCTGCGGATGGGATGCTGGGCTACGATCCTGCCGCTCAACGGGAGGAGTGGGTGCACCATGGCAAAGCTGGTCTTTGCACTGAACCAGTCGCTCGACGGTTACATCGATCACATGAGAATGGGACCGCCAGATGCCGCGCTGTTCCGGCACTTTATCGATGATGTCAGCGGCCTTTCCGGCCTGATCTACGGCCGGCGCATGTATGAGACGATGCGCTACTGGGACGGCGAGCATGCCGAGTGGAATGGACCACGGCGGGAATATGCACAGGCGTGGCGCGCCCAGCCAAAATGGGTCGTGTCACGTACACTCGAGACCGTGGGTCCGAATGCGACGCTCGTTTCAGATGACCTCGAGGGGGCGGTGCGCAAGGTGAAGGCGGATCGTGACGGGGAGATGGAGGTGGCCGGGCCGGAACTGGCGAATGCGCTGGGCGAGCTTGGGCTGGTGGATGAATATCGGATCTACATCCACCCGGAGGTGCTGGGCAGTGGCCAGCCGTTGTTTGCCGGCCCGAGGCCGAGGCTGCGCCTCGTGGACAGCCTGAGGGTCGGCGGGGACGTGGTGCGGTTGACCTACACCCCCGCCTGACAGTTCAAACGGACTGGCCTAGAAGTCCTGCCAGTCGTGCGCAGCAACCGCTGCATTGCCTTCAAAACGCGGTGCTGCCTGCGCGCGACGGGTGCGCGAGGTTTCCGGTGCTGCCATGGCAGACGCCGTGTGGCGCAGCGCGCTCACCGCACCGCTTGCCATGCCATCGAGCTGGAACCGCGCCACGAGGTCACGAAGCTTCTCGGCCTCGGCCGCCAGCGTTGCCGCAGCCGCGGTCGATTCTTCCACCATTGCGGCGTTCTGCTGGGTGGTCTGGTCCATGGCATTGACGGCGGAATTGACTTCCGCCAAGCCGGTCGACTGTTCGCGTGCCGAAAGGCTGATCGCGTCCATGTGCTTGTTGATCTCGGAGATGAAGCCGCCGATCGTGCCGAGCGCGATACCGGTCTTGCGCACCAGGGTGACGCCGTTTTCAACCTCGCCGGCAGAGTTCTGGATCAACTCCTTGATTTCCTTCGCAGCCTTGGCAGACCGCTGGGCCAGTTCGCGCACTTCCTGTGCGACAACGGCAAAGCCCTTGCCTGCATCACCGGCGCGGGCCGCCTCGACACCGGCATTCAGCGCCAGCAGGTTCGTCTGGAAGGCGATCTCGTCGATCACGCCGATGATGCTGGAGATCTGCTGCGAGGAATCCTCGATGCGGCGCATCGCGTCTTCCGCATGATGCACGACCTCGGTGGAGCTTGCGGCGCTTTCATTTGCCATCACGGCGATGGTGCGGGCTTCTTCCGTGCGCTTGGCCGAGCTTGTCACGTTGGCGGTGATTTCATCGAGCGCCGCTGCGGTTTCTTCCAGCGCCGCTGCCTGCTGTTCGGTGCGCTTCGAAAGCGCAGCGATACCCGTGGAGATCTCGCGGGTGCCGTTGTCCATGCCGTGGATGCTGTGCGAGATCGTCGTCAGCGTATCCGCGAGCTGGCGGACGGACTGGTTGAAGTCGTGGCGCAAGCCTTCGAAATCCGGCGCAAAGGCTTCCTCGAGCTGGAAGGCAAGATCACCTTCGGCAAGGCGACGCAGCCCGACCGCAAGGCCGGAGGTTGCCGCCCGCAGGCGTTCGGCGGCATCGGCTTCGGCACGCTGCTGCGCGGTGATACGGTCGGCTTCGGCCTGCCGGCGGGCCGCCTCCGCTTCCTCTTCCAGGCGCTTGTTGGCAATCGCTGCCTGGCGGAACACTTCAACGGCACCGGCCATCGAGCCGACCTCATCGGTCCGGCCGGTGAACGGGATTTCGGACTGGGTATCGCCTTGCGCAAGGCGGCGCATGGCGCCATCGATGCGCAGGATCGGGTTGGCGATGCCGCGCACCGCGAAGACCATGGCAAGCACGCCGACGAGTGCGGTGAAGATGCTGAGACCGTAGAAGATCGTCAGGCCGCTCTGCTTCAGTTCTTCGCTTTCCTGTGCAAACCTGGCGACACTCGCGTCATTCAGCGCGACAAGCGCCAACGCCGCTTCAGCGATCTGGTTGCCAAAGGGTTCGACATCGCGGTTGAAGGCGAGCTTTGCCTGACGTTCGCTGCCATTGCGCGACAGGGTGACGACTTCGTCGCCTGCCTTGACGAGGTTGGTGAAGTTTTCGCCGATCACCTTCAGCAGCTCTGCCTGGCGGGTATCTCCCGGGCCAAGCACGCGCTCGGAATCTGCGACCGCCTTTTCGATGCGGCTGCGCTCAGCGGCGATCTTGGCTTCCGCCTCCAGCGCCAGGGCATTGTCCGGAGAGATGATGTGCTGGACATAAGCCAAACGAAGGCTCGCAACCGCGGCATCGATGTCCTTCGACTGCGCCAGACGCGGAAGCAGATCCGTCGCAATCGTGTCGGTCTTGGAGTCGAGCTCAAACATTTCGTAGATGCCGGTGCCTGAAAGAGCCGCACCGGAAAGAGAAAGGCATGCAAAGGCACTAATTAAGGATAGTCTTACTGAAGGACGTTTCACCTAATACTCCAGCCAAAAGGACCCGTTGAAGGTGCCAGATTTGCTGGAAAACTCTTAAGGAAGTACGGACAATTCTAACTGCACATGCCCTGCTGAAGCTTCGGCGGACGTTTTTCATCCGACGACAAGTTCGCCGGATGTAAATGCGACAACATATGCTTCAGTGCGACATGGACGAGCGGTGCGCCCAGCCGGTCATGCGCATCTCGACCCAGGCCATCAGTGCATACATGGCGATGCCTTCGATCGCGAGCATCAGGAGACCCGCGAACACCAGCGGCACGTTGAACATGCTCTGGGCCGAGCTCATCATGTTGCCGAGACCGTAGTTCGAGGCGACGGTTTCGGAGACGACGGAGCCGACGAAGGCAAGCGTGATTGCCACCTTCAATGATCCGAAGAAATACGGCATCGAACGCGGGATGCCGACCTTCAGCATGATGTCCATCTTCCGTGCTCCGAGCGCCCGCAACACATCCTCGGTTTCCGGTTCGATGGTGGCCAGGCCGGTCGCGACATTGACGACGATCGGGAAGAAGGAAATCAGGAAGGCGGTAAGGATGGCCGGCACTGCACCGATGCCGAACCAGATGACGAGGATCGGCACCAGCGCGACCTTGGGGATGGCGTTAAAACCGATCATCAGCGGGTAAAGCCCGGCATAGATGGTCTTCGACCAGCCGATGAAGAGACCAAGCCCCAGCCCAGCCACCACCGCAATCGCGAAGCCGACAGTGGTGGTGTAAAGCGTCTGCAGCGAGTTCTTCCAGATCGGCGACCAGTATTGCACGATCGCCGCGAAGACGCGCGACGGCGCCGGCAGGATGGTCGGCGGCATGTCGAGGAAGATGACCAGCAGTTCCCAGACTGCGAACAGCCCGATTGTGTAGAGCCAGGGCGCCAGCTTCACCAGCGCGATGCCGGACGACATGGACGCGACGGGTGCCGCGGGCTTGTTTTCTTCTGCAATCGCGCTCATGCCGCCACCCTCGCCTTGGCGATTTCGCCATGCAGTTCATGCACCATGTCGTTGAACCCCTTTTCGTACATCACTTCGAGGTCGCGCGGCCGCTCGAAGGGCACGACATGTTCCTTGAGGACGCGGCCCGGGCGCGCGCTCATCACGAAGATCCGGTCGGCAAGGAAGGTCGCCTCGCGCAGGTCATGCGTCACCAGTACGATGGTCACGCCCTGGGCGGCGTGCAGGTCGCGGATCACGCACCAGAGTTCCTCGCGGGTAAAGGCATCAAGCGCACCGAAAGGCTCATCGAGCATCAGAAGTTCCGGCTCGTGGATCAACGCCCGGCAGAGATTGGCGCGCTGCTGCATGCCGCCGGAAAGCTGCCAGGGAAACTTCGAGCCGAAACCTTTCAGGCCGACGATCTCGAGCAGGTGCTCGGCTTTCTCGACATATTCCTTCTTATGTGCCCGTAGCCGGTGGCGATGTTTCTCGACGATCTCGAGCGGCAGGAGAATGTTGTCGAGCGTCGTGCGCCAGGGCAGCATGGTCGGGTTCTGGAAGGCCATGCCGACGATCGAAACCGGTTCGGTGACCAGCTTGCCCGCCACGAGCACCGCACCGCGCTGCGGCAGATGCAGGCCGGTAACCAGCTTCATGAGGGTGGACTTGCCGCAGCCCGACGGACCGACAACAGCCGCGAACTCGCCCTTGCCCACCTTCATGTTGAGGCCCGAGACGGCGAGCGTTCCCGCCGCACCGCCATAACGCATGTCGACATCTTCAATGGAAACGAGGTGGTGCATGCAGTTGTTCTTTCCTGTCGATCGCCTGTGATCGCCCCTCATCCGCGTCCGGGTCCCTTCTCCCGTCAGACCCCTCTCCCCGCCTGCGGGGAGAGGTTGAGCTGAGGGGCAAGCGGAGCCTTACGGCAGCATGCGTTCTTCCTTGGCCGGCAGGTAGCTGGCGTCGAAGATCTGCTCCGGCTTCACATTGCCCTTGAGGCCCATCGAAAGCTTCAGCGTCTCGATCGAGGCCGCGAGGCGCTCGGCATCGATGCCACCGAAGCCGTTCTCGACGACGTAAGGCGTCTTGATGTTCATGGCGTTCGCCATGTTCAAGCGCTCCAGTTCGATGTCCTTGCTCAGCGTTTCGTTGCGCTTCAGGACGGCTGCCACGCCTTCTTCCGGATTGGCGACGGCATCGGCGAAGCCCTTGGCAAGCGCACGCATGAAACCCTTGACGGCGTCCGGGTTCTTTTCAGCGAAGTCGGCGTTGACGGTGACGCCGTTGCCGTAGAGGTTGAGGCCATTTTCCGCCATCAGGATGGTGGCGATGTCCTCGTCCTTCACGCCCTGGGCCTTCAGGTTGAGGATGACCGAGAAGGCAAAGCCGAACACGGCATCAACCTGGCCCTGCGCCAGCATCGGCTCGCGCACGGGGAAACCGATCGATTCCAGCGTGATCTTGGAGTCGTCGATATTGGCGACCTGCTTGAAGGCCTTCCACTGGGCAAATGCGCCATCCGGCGGCGGTGCGCCGAGCTTCTTGCCTTCGAGCGACTTCGGATCGGTGGTGACGCCGAGCGACTTGCGGCCGACAACCGCAAAGGTCGGGCGCTCGTAAACCATCATGATCATCTTGATCTTCTGGCTCGGGTCCTCGTCGAGGAACTTGATCAGCGAGTTGATGTCGCCGAAGCCGAACTGGTAGGCGCCGGTTGCGACACGCGGGATCGCCTCGACCGAGCCGTTGCCGGTGTCGATCGTGACATCCAGACCCTCGGCCTTGAAGTAACCCTTGTCCTGCGCCAGCAGGAAGCCGGCGGCCGGACCTTCGAACTTCCAGTCCAGCGTCAGCTTGACGGCGGTTTCAGCCAGCGCCGGCGCGGCGGGAAGAGAAAAGCCGGCACCGAGCGCCAGAACGGCGACGGCGGACAGCTTGGAAAGCATTCTGCGCGAGATCATGAAAATCGCCCCCTGAAGGTTTTGTTATCGGGGGTATTTCAACCGTGTCTATTGCCCGTGCGCAAGTCGAAAATGCACACAAAGTGATCATGTCTGTTGTGTGATTACTTACTGTGCATTACCTGCATTCTATGACAGCAAAAAGCCTCGCGTTTGGTCACGCGAGGCTTCACGGATGTTCAGTAGAGGTCTTTTCCACAGCGTCGGCAGTCAGGCTGCCACGAGATCCTCTTCCGGGATGCGAATCCGACAGCGGAGGCCTTCGGGCGGATATTCGAGATCCGCCCCACCGTTTGAAGTATATTGCAGGCTGCGAGTGATGACCGTCTGGCCAAAGCCGCGCTTGCTCGGCGGGTGCACGACCGGGCCGCCACTCTCGACCCATTCGATGCCGAGCCAGGCTTCGCCTTCGTTGCGGGTGACCTTCACCTGCACGCGGCCGGTCTCATTGGAAAGCGCGCCATATTTGACGGCATTGGTCGCCAGTTCGTGGATGACAAGGCCAAGTGCAATGGCCGCACGCGGCAGCACCTTGGCCTCGATGCCCTCCACCTTCAGGCGGGCCTGTGCACTCGACACAAAGGGATCAAGCTCGGCGCTGACGATCTCTGCAATCGAGATCGACGACCAGCTGCGGTCGGCCAGCAGGTTGTGGGTGGCGGCAAGCGCCTGGATGCGGCCGGTAAAGGCGGCCTGGAAGCCCTGCACGGTTTCTTCCGTCGAGGCGGTGCGCTTGCAGATCGACATCACCAGCGCCAGCGTGTTCTTCACACGGTGGTCGAGCTCGCCCATCAAGAGAAGCTGCTGCTTTTCAGCTGCCTTGCGCTGCGACAGGTCGACCATGGTGATGACGCAGCCGCTCACCTTGTCGCTGCCGACCCGAAGCGGTGCTGCCGACAAAAGCACGTCCTTGACGCGTGGCGCCTGCGAGGCGACGGCTTCGATGCCCTGGACGGAGGTGCCGGAAACGGCAAGCGACACGATGTCTTCCGTCTGCAAAAGGCCGGTGGAATCGGTCAGCTTCAGCGGGATGATATCGGAGAAGACTTCGCCAACCGGGTTGCCGTTGTAGATCGCGGACACCGCTGCATTGGCATGGGTGATGACGCCGTTGGTGTCGCAGACCACCACCGCCTCGTTGGCCGAGGCGATGATGGAATGGGCCGCGCGCTCGGAAGCCTCGGCGGAAGCGGCGCGCACCTTTGCGGTGATATCGGTGAAGGTAACGGCAAGGCCGCGGGTGACGCCGAGCTGCAGGGGAGCGGCCGAAACCAGCAGTTGCATCTCCCGCGAATCCACGACAACCGCAATCTCGGCCGTCTGCTTCGTTTGTTTCGCGGCCTCGATGAGCCCGCGAACCGTTACAAGCGTTTCCTCGTCAAGCACGGCGGCAATATGGCTGGCGTCGATCGTATCGTCCGGCAGGTGCAGCAACTCGCGCAGCGCCTTGTTGGCATAGAGCAGGCGATTGCTGTCATCAAAGGCTGCGGCGCCGAGGTCCATGGCCTCCATGAAGCTGTGGTAGGAGGTGCCCCCTTCGAGCGTGAAGACCTCGTCTTCGCGGCGCGGGTTGCGCACCACCAGCGCGTCGACCTCACCCTCGCGGATCGCCCTCAGCGTGTCCTCCGCTTCTTCCAGACGGCGGCGAAGCTCGTCCATACTCAGGTTATCGTAGGCCGATACCGCAATCGCCATGCCTATCACTCCAGATCCTTATTCTTCGCCCACTTTCAGGTGCACCAGAACCTTTTCGCGGTCGGACAGGTCACCGATAATCTTGCGGATCGGAGTCGGGAGCTGGCGTACCAGTGTCGGAATAGCCACGATGTTATGCTCGCGGGCAAGCTGTGGCGCCTTCTTCAGGTCGATCACCTCAACGGCATATTTGCCCGGTTCGTTTTCGTCGCAGATGCGCTGCAGGTTGGCGATCGCGGCAAGCGACTTCGGCGTCTGGCCGGCGACGTAAAGAACAAGCTTCAAGGGCTCGTTCGGGCTGGCGAATTCTGTAGCGTCCTGCATTGTCAAATCCTTCCGTCAAACACGACGGCTTTGTTCCATGAGAGCGCGGTCGGCTTCCAGTTGCGCCCGGTAATTCTCTTCTCCCAACCGCAAGCGGTTGAGTTCCGCCTCGTCGGCCTGCATCTCGGCCTGCAAGGCTTCGATCTGCGCCTGCGCCTGCCTTCTGCGTTTTCCGACCGATTCCGACAGCCGTTCCACTTCCGCGCGCCGCGCAAACTCCGCGCGGCGAAGCTTTGCTTCCTCTGCACGCCGGGCCGAGCCAGTGAGCGCACGCCCCTCGCCGAGGTAAGGCGGGATCAGCGTAATGCCCGTGTCGCTCATCACGAACTCGCGCACCTGGTTGGAGTGCGACATGCCGCGCGCCTTCAGCAGATATAGCTCGCGGTTGAACTCGCCGTTTGCCTCGCGGTTCAGGAGCAAGATCCATGCATCCATCAACGAAGACATGCCCACATCGGTTTCAGTCGCGCCGTCCTGAGAATGCATGAGGTGCGAGAAAACGCCGGTAATGCCGTTCGACTTGAGGAAATCCACCATCCGCAACAGCATGGCCTGAACTTCCAGCTGGTCGGCATTGCCGATAAAGGCGGAAATCGGATCGAGGACCACCAGCGACGGCCCGAAACGCTGAACCTCCCGCAACATGACGGCCAGGTGCATTTCCAGACTGTAGAAGGTCGGACGGGCAGCAATGTGACGCAGCATGTCCTTGTCCATGTATGGCTGCAGGTCGACGCCGATCGAGCGCATGTTGCGGACCGACTGTGCCGCCGACTCCTCGAACGAGAAGTAGAGCGCCTTTTCGCCACGCGCGCAGGCGGCACTTGCAAAACAGGCCGAGACGGAGCTTTTGCCGGATCCCGCGACGCCACTCAGCAGGATGCTGCTGCCGCGATGGAAACCGCCGCCGCTCAGCATCGCATCGAGATCCGCGATGCCGCTCGAGATCGGCTCGTCATAGACCTTGTGGTTGAGGCCGAGCGCGCTGACTGGCAGGACGGAGAAGCCATCTTCGTCGATGAGGAACGGATATTCGTTGGTGCCGTGCGCCGTGCCACGATACTTGACGATCCGCAGGCGGCGGGTCGAGACCTGGTTGTGGACACGGTGGTCGAGCAGCAGGACGCAATCAGAGACGTATTCTTCCAGCCCCTGGCGCGTCAGCGTGCCATCACCACGTTCTGCGGTGATGACGGTGGTCATGCCACGGTCCTTCAGCCAGTCGAACAGGCGCCGGATCTCGGCACGCAGGATGGCCGGATTGGTGAAGGCCGAAAAGAGGCTTTCGATCGTATCGAGAACGATGCGCTTGGCGCCGACCTGCTCGATGGCAAGTTCCAGCCGCAGGAACAGCGCCTCGAGATCGTAATCGCCAATCTCCGCGACTTCGGAAGGATCGACCGCGATATGCTCGATCCAGATCTTGCCCTCGTCGATGAGCTTGTCCATCTCGAAGCCGAGGGACGCGACATTGTTGATGATATCGACAGGGCGCTCTTCGAAGGTGACGAAAACGCCCGGCTCATCGAACTGGCGCGCGCCGTTCAGAAGAAAGGTCGAGGCAAACAGCGTCTTGCCGCAACCGGCCGAGCCGCAGACGAGCGCCGGCCTGCCAGTGGGCAAGCCACCGAGCGTCAGCTCGTCGAAACCATCGATTCCCGTGGGTGACTTGGTGATCCCCTTGGATTCCGTCATCTATGTCCGCCCCCGTCCAGTCCCACCAACCTGGACCGGATATTCATTGAAGTCCAAGCGCTTGCCCATGAAATAGAGAAGTGACGGAAAATAACAACACTTTCCACCGGCTGCTGATGAATTTGCACGCAATGGTTGGCGCTTCCCTTCTTTCCCAAGCCGACTGTATAACCCTTGGAACAAAACTGTCAGGTGAGCGTGCCGATGATTGAAATCCTCCTCCTTGTTCTGGTGCTCACGATGGTCGGCATGCATCGCCGCACGTCGGCCCGCGTTTCCGAGCTGGAGAAGGAGGTACAGGCGGTCAAGGTGGAGCTTTCACGCCGCCAGGTGGCGCCTGCAGAGGCTTCCGATCAAGCGCTTCTGGAAGCGGTGATCGGCACCGATGCCGCCGCAGAACCGGAGGCTGCCACGGCCGCGCCGGACGCCATGGCCGAAATGCCGGCGATCGTCGAAACGGTCGAGGAGCCGACACCTGCAGAAGCCGATGCGGGCCGCCGCAAGGAGAGCCTTGAGAGCTACCTCGGCGCCCGCTGGCCGGTGTGGGTTGGTGGCGTGGCGCTCGCCTTCGGCGGCATCTTCCTCGTGCGCTACTCGATCGAGGCCGGCCTGCTCGGCCCCGCCGCCCGCCTGACGCTTGCCTGCCTCTTCGGACTGGTGCTGATCGCCGGTGGCGAGATCCTGCGCCGGCGGGCCATGCCGCAGATGTCGCAGCGCTTCAACAATGCCATGGTGCCAGGCGCGCTCACCGCTGCCGGCGCCGTGACGCTGCTTGGCGCGACTTTTGCGGCGCATGCGATCTACGACTTCATCGGGCCGGCCACCGCCTTCCTGCTCCTCGGGCTGATCTCCTTCGGCACGATCGGGCTTTCGCTGCTGCATGGGCAGGCGCTGGCGGGTCTCGGCCTGCTGGCCTCGCTGCTGACGCCCGCGCTGGTGTCCACCGACGAGCCCAATGCCAATGCCCTCTTCGGTTTCCTGGCGCTGACCTGGCTTGCCGTCGGCGCCGCCTCGCGCATCCGGGAATGGACCGTGGTGCCGATGCTCGCCAATATCGGCATGGGGCTGTGGGTGACGCTTTATGTCATCGGTGTGGAACCGTTCGACCCGCTGCCGCCGGCGCTCGCAATGATCGTCACCATTGCCGGGACCGGCTTCTTCTGGCCCGGCAACGCGTATGCACTGGCAGACGACGGTCGGCCCGGCTGGTGGGGCCTGCTGCGGCGCCCGCCGCTCAATGTCATCCTTTCGCTCTCGCTGATGACGGTGTTGCCGGCGCTCGCCATGCTGGCCGTGCCGGCTGCGCCGACGGCGGACATGCTTTTTGCCTCAGGCGCGGTCATCGCCGCGCTGGCCGCAGTGGGCGCGAGCCGCGTCTATGCGCCATGGGCAGCGATCATTGCGGCCGCCGGGGCAGTGCTGGCCGTTGCCGGCACCGCCCTCACCTGGCTCGACTTCTATGCGCCGACGCCGATCGCCGGCCAGGAAACACCGATCAAGACCTTCACGCCGGAGATCGCTGTCAGCCTGCTGCTGGGCGGTGTCTTTACCTTGCTCGGTTTTGCATTCCTGCGAGGCTTCCGTCGCGAGCGCGAGTTCTCGATGCTATGGGCTTTCCTGATGCCGGCCGTGCCGGTGACGCTGGCGACGATCAGCTTCCTCAACTTCGGCAATCTCGGCCGCGACTGGACGCATGGCCTCTATGGACTGGCGCTCGGGCTGGTGCTGCTCGCCGGCACCGAATGGCTGTCGCGCCGGACCGACGATGCGCCTGACGCCATGGACTGGCCGGCCAACCTGCTCGTCGCCGGCTCCTTTGCCGGCTTCGCGCTGGCGCTGCACACGCTGACGAACGGCATCACCACTACGATTGGGGTGGCACTGCTCGGCTTTGCCTATGTGCTGACGATGCGCGTGAAGACCTGGCCCGCCCTGCCCTGGATGATGGCGGCCGCGATCCTGATCGTTTTCGGCCGCATTGCCTGGGAGCCGACGCTGATCGGCCCGAGCAGCCTTGGCACCACGCCGTTCTTCAACGCACTGCTGCCGGGCTACGGCATCCCGACGCTGCTTGCGATCGTTACCGCCTGGATGCTGAAGGACTTGCCGGATGTGCGCATCCGCAACGTGATGCAGGCCCTTGCCTCGCTTGCTGCGCTGATCACGGTCGCGGTGCTGGTGCGCCACGCGATGAATGGCGGCGTGCTCGACAGCCGCACGCCAACGCTTGGCGAACAGTCGATCTATACGCTGGTCACCGTCGGCTTCTCCGGCGTGCTGATGATGCTCGACTTCAAGTCGCCGAGCCCGGTCTTCCGCTGGGGCTCGATGCTGGCCGGCGTGGTGGCGACGCTCAACGTGCTGTCGCTGCATGTCTTTGCGCTGAACCCCTTCTTCAGCGGCGAAAACACCGGCCCTTGGCCGTTCTTCAACCTGCTGTTCCTGGGCTATCTCCTGCCGGCGCTGGCCTATGGGATCGTCGCCTACCAGGCGCGCAACCGCCGCCCGCAGCCTTACGTGGCGATGCTGGCGGTAGCCGGGGCGATCCTCGGCTTCCTGTGGGCGACGCTTTCGGTGCGCCGCTTCTGGCAGGGCGAGAACATTGCCGACTGGAAGGGCTTCCTCGCCGGCGAGACCTATACCTATTCGGTGGTCTGGCTGCTGATCGGCGTGCTGCTGCTCGTGCTCGGCTCACGGCTTGATGCAAAGAGCCTGCGGCTGGCATCTGCGGCGCTGGTGCTGACAGCTGTGGCGAAGGTCTTCCTGATCGACATGTCAAACCTCGAAGGCATCCTGCGGGCGCTATCCTTCATCGGGCTTGGTGCAGTCCTGATCGGCATAGGGCTGTTCTACCAGCGGATCCTGGTGAAGAAGACCGACCATCCGGCCGACAACGGGGAAAAGACGGCGTGACAGCTTCCATCAGTTCTGCCTTTGCACCGCATGAGGAGCTTGCGGCGCGCCTGATGCCGTTTGCCGCCGAGGGTGACGACGGCTCGCACGACATTGCCCATATCCTGCGCGTCTTCAAGAACGCCATGCGCATCCAGACGGAGGAAGGCGGGGACGCGATGATCCTAGCGGCGGCGGTGCTGCTGCATGACTGCGTGTCGGTGGAAAAGAACTCGCCGCTCAGGTCGCAGGCGTCCAGGCTTGCGGCGGAGAAGGCGTCGCAGATCCTGACCGACCTCGGCTGGAGCACGGCGGATGTGGAGGCGGTGGCGCATGCCATCCTCACCCACAGCTTTTCCGCCAATATCGCGCCGGAAACGCTGGAAGCGAAGATCCTGCAGGATGCCGACCGGCTCGATGCGATCGGCATGGTGGGTGCGGCGCGTTGCTTCTACATTGCCGGCCGGATGGCGTCCAGCCTCTACGACCCGATCGATCCGCTTGCAAAGCAGCGACCGCTGGACGACAAGTCCTATGCCATCGACCATTTCGAGGTGAAGCTTTTCAAGCTGGCGGACGGGTTCCAGACCGCCACTGGGCGCACACTCGCGGCTGAGCGGCACCAGCGGCTGATGGCGATCCGCGACATGTTCATGGACGAAATCTAGGAGACCGGCATGCGCGTCGCGCAATTGAACTTTTACCCCCTGAAGAGCGGACGCGGGATCTCCCTCACCCAGGCGCAGATTGCGCCGGAAGGCATTCCGGGCGACCGGCGGATGATGCTGGCCGAGCCGAACGGCATGTTCGTCAACCAGCGCGACATGCCGGTGCTGGCGCAGCTTGAGGTCTATCCGGAAGACGATGGCTTCCGTTTTGCCATGAGCGGCAAGGGCGAGTTCCGCGTCGCAGGCCCGACGCCCGACAAGCGCGCCGATGTCGAGGTTTGGAAGACCATCGTCAATGCGGCGGTGGCGGATGCTCAGACCAACGCCACCCTTTCGTCCTGGCTCGGGCGCGAGGTGCAGCTTGTGTTCTTCGATGAGCAGGCCAAGCGGACGGCGAGCGCGGAATGGGCGGGACCGGACACGCCGGTGACCTTTGCCGACGGCTACCAGGTACTCGTCACCACGACCGGCTCGCTGGCTGGTCTTAATGCCGACATGGAAAAACATGGCGAAGGTTCGGTCGGCATGGAGCGTTTCCGCCCGAATATCGTGATCGACCATCCCGATCCCTTCGATGACGACCAGTGGGAGGCGATCGAGATTTCCGGCGTCCGCCTGGAGTTCGTAAAACCCTGCTCCCGCTGCATCATGACGACGCAGGACCAGGTGACCGGATCGCGCGATGTACCGAGCCCGATGCCGGCAATGGGACGCGTGCGGATGTCGGCAGACCGGCGCGTGCCTGGCGTCCTGTTCGGCTGGAACGCCGTGCCCCGCTCCACCGGACTGATCAAGGTCGGCGACGAAGTAACGGTTCTCGGCCGCCACGAGGCGTGGCCGATCAAGCAGCGGGCTTGAAACAAAGCCTCGTGCCAGAATGTTAGCGCCAAACGCATGGCTGCTATTCCGAATCAGTGATTGCGGCAAACACGTCACTGCAGCCAAAACGGACGGGCGATCCACCGCCCCTCCAGTCCCTCCGCACCACGACCAACGGCCATATGGCCGTGGTCGCGCCCGAAAGATGACTGCCTCATGACACCTCGGTCCACCGGACTTCTCTTCGCGCTGACGGCGGTGACCATTTTCGCAGTTCAGGACGGGATCTCGAAGCACCTCGGCACCGCTTATCCGCCGATCTTCATCACCATGATCCGCTACTGGGCCTTTGCGGGCTTTGCGGTGTTTCTTGCCGGCCAATCGTCAGCGGGCATTCGCAAGACCGCGGGTGCAAACCGGCTGTGGCTGCAGATTTCACGCGGCGTGCTGCTCGCCACCCAGATCGTCATTTCGATCTTTGCCTTTTCGCGCGTCGGCCTTGCGCAGACGCATACGATCTTTGCCGCCGCACCGCTTGTCGTCGCCTGCCTGTCGGTGCCGATCCTCGGCGAAAAGGTCGGCTGGCGGCGCTGGACAGCGATCGGCATCGGCTTCATCGGCATCCTGATGATCATCAACCCGCTGCAGGCGAGCTTCGATGCCAAGATCATCATCCCGATCGTCGGCACGGTGATGTTTGCGCTGTATTCGGTGCTGACCCGGCTTGCGAGCCGTAGCGACAGTGCCGACACCGCCTTCTTCTACACCGGTGTGGCGGGTGCTGCGGCGATGACGCTGGTCGGCCCCTTCTACTGGTCGCATATCACCTTCGGCGACTGGTTCTGGATGCTGGTGCTGTGCATGACCGGCATGTCCGGCCACTGGCTCCTCATCCGCGCTTATGCCGTGCTCGATGCGGTTGCCGTGCAGCCAATGTTCTACGTGCAGACCGTGCTCGTCTGCATCATCGGAGTGATGCTGTTTGGCGAGGTCATGACGCTCAACATGGTGGCCGGTTGCGCGGTTGTGATCGCGGCCGGCATCTTCACGATCTGGCGCGAGGCAAGGCTTGGCCGCAAGCCGCATGGCAAGGTGGATCCACCCGGCACGCCGTGATCGGTTGTACACGCTCCATCAAAAGCGGTGATGGATAGCTTGCGGAAAAGTCGTTTTCCCGATAGCTGCCGGCGGAGTATGATCCGGGCGCATCAGGAGGTTCCCATGCCCATATCCAAATCCCCGGCAAGCCGCAGTTCAATGCCCTGGCTGATCATCATGTCCGGCGCCTTGATCGCCATGCTGACCTTCGGGCCGCGTTCGGCCATGGGCTTCTTCCAGCTTCCCATGCTGCAGGATACCGGCTGGGACCGCTCGACCTTCGGTCTCGCCATGGCCATCCAGAACCTCGCCTGGGGTCTCGGCCAGCCGTTCTTCGGCGCGCTTGCCGACAAATACGGCACTGGCCGCGTGCTCACCTTCTCGGGCGTCCTGTATGCCGCAGGACTTCTGCTGATGTCGACGGCGCATTCCGTGCCGATCCTGCATCTGTCGGGCGGCGTCATGGTCGGCCTTGCCGTTGGCGCCGGTTCCTTCGGCACCATTCTTTCCGCCTTTGCCCGCAACGTGACGCCGGAGCAGCGCTCGCTTGCCTTCGGCATCGGCACAGCCGCGGGCTCTGCCGGCATGTTCCTGTTTGCACCGCTCAGCCAGGCACTGATCAGCGCCTATGGCTGGTCCGACAGCCTTGTCGTGATGGGCTTCATGATGCTGCTCGTGCCGCTGCTTGCCTATCCACTACGCGGCAACTCACAATCCGGCACCCAGTCGAAGAGCGAGGTGCAGCAGACGATGGGCCAGGCGCTGCGCGAGGCCTTCAGCCACCAGAGCTACCTGCTGCTGACCTCCGGCTTCTTCGTCTGCGGCTTCCAGGTCGCCTTCATCACAGCTCATTTCCCGGCCTATCTCGGCGATATCGGCATCGACGCGCGTTATGCGGTGATCGCCATGGCATTGATCGGCTTCTTCAACATCATCGGCTCGCTCGGTGCCGGCGTAATCGGGCAGCGCTACTCGAAGCCTTATTTCCTCGCCTACATCTATATCGGCCGCTCGATTGCCGTGACGGCCTTCCTGCTGTTGCCGCAGACGCCCTTCTCCGTCGTGGTCTTCGCGATCGTCATGGGCCTGCTGTGGCTTTCCACCGTGCCGCCAACGAACGGGCTTGTCGCCATCATGTTCGGCACCCGCCACCTTGGCCTCCTTGGCGGACTGGTGTTCCTGTCGCACCAGGTGGGCTCTTTCCTCGGCGTGTGGATGGGTGGCGCGCTCTACGACCGGTTCGGCTCCTATGATCCGGTCTGGTGGCTTGGCGTGGCGCTTGGGCTGTTTGCCGCGATCGTGCACTGGCCGATCAAGGAAAAGCCCATCGATCGGGCACCGGCGAAACTCCAGCCGGCGGAGTAATTCTTAGCCCGCCTGCCGATCCGGCTTCTGCGACAAGGCTTTCAACGCCGCCTGGACAAAACCGTCCCGGGCGGCGTTTTCCGTCAGGCCCCGCGGTTCATAGACGTGCCGGTGCAGGAAATGCCCGGTAAGGCGGAATGCGGCGGCCATGCCATCGCGATCGGCGGCGCGTGCCGCTCCTTCGGTGAGGAAATCCGGCAGGGCGAGCATCCGGTCGGCATAAGGCGCCCCGGCATCCTTCGAGACGGCGCGGCCGCTTTTCGGCGAGACGTAAACGAGGCTGTCGCGCCGTCCGGTTGCCGCGCATTCCGTCAGGTCGAGGCCGAAGCCGAGGTCGTTCAGGACCGCAAGCTCGAAGCGCACGAAAAGCTCGCCGGCATCGGCCGGATCATCCAGGGCTTCGAGAATGACATCCAGCGCCTCGAACAGATGCGGGTGCGGGTCCCGCTCCGGCAGGAGCCGCAGCAGAGCGCCCATGGCCTGCACACCATAAACGGCGGTCGCGGTCTCCATCATCTTGGCGGCACGCAAGCGGACCGGTTCCAGCTTGAACTCTCCCAGGTGCTCGTCGAGCCGGGCGCGCCAGACGGCTTCGACACGGTTGCCTGCCTGCAGGACCGGCTGCATGGCGCGCGAACGCCCACCGCGAACGAGCCCGAGATGGCGGCCGCGGGTGCGCGTCATTACCTCGGCGATGACGCTCGTCTCGCCATGGCGTTTGACGCCGATGATGATTGCCTCATCCTGCCACTGCATGCGCCGCTTCAACATCCTTCCAAGATGATTCAGTTCTAGCCGATAAGTCGTTCAGGCTGAATCGGTTTCTGCCAATGGGCGTGATCGGTAATGTTCCAAATATCTGTCGCTGGGCTGGAACAAATTCGCTTCTGCCGCAATTTCCCTGCGCATCGGACGATTACCAGATCTGGGGAGACTTCATGAGAACCGCCGTCACCATTGCCGCCTTAGCCGCAGCCCTGCCCGCCGTCATCCTGGCGGCGCCGCCGGCGGCCGCACAATCCGCGCAGCTTGAACAGGCCTGCGTCATGGTGGCGAAGAATTTCCTGCTGATCCCGACGATCAAGACCGGCGTCGTGCAGTCGTTTCCCGAACTGGACCCGCCGGGTGCAAGGCTGACTTATTCCACCCGCGAGGACGCCAAGCCGACCGACTTCAACAACGAGGTGGAATGCGAGTTCGACAAGGCCCAGCCGCCGTTCAACCTGTTGCGCTTCTGCATCTCGAAAACCTGCTACGGCCCGAACGAAGCCGAACAGGAAAACCGTCGCCGCTACCAGGAAGTCAAGGCGCTGATGGACCGGCAGAAGAAGTGATGTAAGGCGCGTTTGGGGGGCGCCTGCCGCCCCCTGCTCCTGTGATCGATCAACTGGCTCGATCGCTACTGCCTCGCGGCACTGGCTTACCCCTTGGGGAAATCCAGTCCCATCTCGCGGAACCGCTCCGGGTCATCGCCCCAGTTCTCGCGAACCTTGACGAACAGGAAGAGGTGCACCGGCTGCTCGAGGATCTCGGCGAGTTCCTTGCGCGACGCGGTGGAGATTGCCTTGATCGCCTCGCCGTTCTTGCCGAGCGCGATCTTCTTCTGGCTTTCACGCTCGACGTAGATCACCTGCTCGATGCGAACAGACCCATCCTTGCGCTCTTCCCACTTTTCCGTCTCGACGTGGCTGGCGTAGGGAAGTTCCTGGTGAAGACGCAGGAAAAGCTTCTCGCGGGTGATTTCCGCGGCAAGCTGGCGCATCGGGAGATCGGAGATCTGGTCTTCCGGGTAATACCACGGGCCTTCCGGCAGCGTTTCGGCGAGATAGTCCATCAGGTCGTCACAGCCGGAGCCATTGGTGGCCGAGATCATGAAGGTGCGTTCGAAAGCGACGGACTCGTTTGCGGCTGCCGACAGCGCCAGCAGGTCTTCCCGCTTCACCTGGTCGATCTTGTTGAGGACGAGGATCTTCGGCTGCGGCACTTCCTTCAGGCCCTGCAGGATCGCTTCCGCATCCCCGCGAAGGCCGCGCTCGCTGTCGATAAGCAGCATGATGAAGTCGGCATCCTTGGCGCCGCCCCAGGCAGAGGTGACCATGGCGCGATCCAGCCGGCGACGCGGCTTGAAGATGCCGGGCGTGTCCATGAAGACGATCTGCGCGTTGTTGTGGATGGCGATGCCGCGCACGATGGCGCGCGTCGTCTGCACCTTGTGGCTGACGATCGACACCTTGGCGCCGACGAGGCGGTTCATCAGCGTCGACTTGCCGGCATTGGTGGGGCCGATCAGCGCCACAAAACCGGAATGGGTCGCGCCGGCTTCTGCTTCTTCGCCCGCGATGTGTTCTTCGTCGCTCATGTGTTCCATTTCATTCTTCGGCGGGCTTCTGCCACACACCTTCACGTTCTAGCATCTTTGTTGCGGCGACCTGTTCGGCGGCACGCTTGGAGCGATCGACGCCGGTTTCCGGCTCCACGCCCGTCACCTCCACCGTGACAGTGAAGCGCGGATCGTGGTCTGGTCCCGAACGGTCGTCCACGCGATAGGCGGGCGTCAGGCCGAACCTTGCATGCGCCCATTCCTGGAGCTCGGTCTTGGCATCGCGCCTTGCACCATCGGCCCGGGTTGCACGCTCGCCCCAATGCTTCAGGATGAAGGCGCGGGCCGCTTCCAGCCCACCATCAAGATAGAGCGCTGCGATCAGGCTTTCCACAACATCGGCGCGGACGTTCATCATCCGCTTGCCGGTGAGCTTCTTCACATCCGCGCCGGTGCGTATGAAGCGGTGCAGTTCGAGTTCGTCAGCAATCTCGGCGCAGCTTTCTGCGCTGACCAACTGGTTGAGGCGCACCGAAAGTTCCCCTTCGGCAGCAGCGCGGAACGTTCGGAACAACAGCTCGGCCACGCAGAGGCCGAGTACACGGTCGCCCAGGAACTCCAGCCGTTCGTAATTGCCGGTCTTGGCAGCACCGGTACTTGCATGGGTCAGGGCGCGGTCGAGCCATTGCTTGTCGGCAAAGCTATGGCCGATCACCGATTCAAGCTGACCGCGTTCCTCTGCCGACAGCGGCTTCGTTTTCATCAGTGGACGCCTTTGAAGATCCGGTCCCAACGCATGTTGGTCGGCCACTTCCAGATCTCGCGGAACGAGGTGTCGTTGCCAAGCGAGAAGAAGATGACGCTGGCGCGACCGACGAGGTTTTCAGCCGGCACCATGCCGACGTCAAAGCGGCTGTCGAGCGAGTTGTCGCGGTTGTCGCCCATGAAGAAGTAATGGCCTTCCGGCACGACGAATTCCTGGGTGTTGTCACCGCGCGAGACGGGCGAATGATCGAGCGTGTCGTAGGTGACGCCGTTGTCGAGCGTTTCGCGGTAGACCGGTACGTTGGTGCCCGGATCAAGGGCGTAATCGGAGGTGAAGGTGCCATCGACGACCTTCGGCACGGCCTGGCCGTTGACGTGCAGCACACCGTTGATCATCTGCACCTTGTCGCCCGGCAGGCCGATCAGGCGCTTGATGTAGTCGATGTCGGGGTGGCTCGGCAGGCGGAAGACGATGACGTCACCGCGCTTCGGTTCGCTGAACTGCAGGATGCGGCCCGAGAACAGGTTCGGCGAGAACGGCATGGAGTACTTGGAGTACCCGTAGGCGAACTTGTTGACGAAGATGTAGTCGCCGACCAGCAGCGTCGGCATCATCGAGCCGGAGGGGATGGTGAAGGGCTGGAAGAGGACGGTGCGGATCACCATTGCCAGCAACAAAGCCTGAATAATGACCTTGATGTTTTCCCAAAGGCTGTTCTGCGACTTCGTCTCGGCTCTGTCAGACACGTTCCGTTTTCTTTCTATCGTCAGCGGCGTGCCGCTTTCTAAACCCTTCGCAAAGCCGCGGCAATGGCTCATCCACCGCTTGGGCCCCGGACGCATGGTGCGTCAACCAGCGCTTGGCCTTGCTTCAATGACAACGAAGGCCTGTGCGTACGGGTATTCGTCGGTGATGGTGACGTGGATGAAGGCTTCGTGACCGGCCGGCATCATGGAGGCCAGCTTTTCACCCGCGCCATTGGTCAAGACCATGGTCGGCTTGCCGCTGGGCAGGTTGACGACGCCCATGTCCTTCCAGAAGACGCCTTGGGCGATACCGGTGCCAAGCGCCTTGGAGCACGCCTCCTTGGCGGCAAAACGCTTGGCATAGGAGGCGGCGCGGTTCTGCCGGCGATCGGACTTGTTGCGTTCGATTTCGGTGAAACAGCGGTGGGTGAAGCGTTCGCCGAAGCGCTCGATCGATTTTTCCACGCGACGGATATCGATCAGGTCGCTTCCCATGCCGATGATCATGCATTCTCCTGCGTCTTGCCAATCAGCATCAGGTGTGTGCTGAAGGGCTGGACGTCAAGCGCTTCATGCGGCGTTTGCAGCACGGCTCACAGCAAATGAGCGGCCGGGAGGCATCGGACCCGAACGAAACCGTCCGGGTACGCCAGTTATAAGCCGGATCAGAAACCGGTCTTGCGGAACAGGCCGCGGTCGATCTCGCGCATGCGGTACTCGAGGTCCACGCGGTCGCGGGCTTCGTTGAGATAGGCCATTTCGCGATCCTGGAACGAGGGGGCGCGGAAGGCACGGGCAAACTTGCGAACAGTGTCAAACATCTTTCTTCTTTCTCTTCTTTTGCGCTGCAGCAATATACGATCGGACGGCCCGCGTTACCAACGCTGGCAATGCCTGTCAGCCCTGCATCCAGAGCATGGCATCAGCTGGTATGCGGCTTGAAAGTGATCACCCGGTAGGCATAAGCGACAACGATGATGACGAAGATGCCGGTCGAGACCGGGTCTACATAGTCCTTCACCACCTCGTAGGCCTGGCCGAGCCCGTAGCCCGCGAAGGCGAGCGCTGCCGTCCAGATGACGCTGCCGACTGCCGAATACAGCAGGAACTGCCAGAACGGCATCCGGGCGATACCGGCCGGCACGGAAATCAGCGTGCGCACCGTCGGGATGAGGCGACCGACAAGCACCGACAGGCGGCCGTGACGACGGAAGCGTTCGCCCGCCGTCTCGATATCCTCCGGCGACATGGTAACCCACCGCCCGTGGCGGGCGGCGAAGGATTTGAGCCGCTTCTCTCCGAGCATGCGGCCCAGGAAATACCAGGGGATGATGCCGAGCAGCGATCCGACCGAGCCGGCAGCAACGACCGCAAAGATGCTCATGTCGCCCTGCGTGGAAAGGTATCCGGCAAGCGGCATGATGAGTTCAGAGGGGATCGGCGGGAAGATGTTTTCGAGGAACATCAGGAGCGCGATGCCGAAGACGCCGAACTGCTGCATCATGGAATGAACAAACCCTTCCATCGGCTCAGGTCCTCCAGCCCAGCCGCCGACGGAGATGGCCCGGTCGGCGGGCGGCGCATGCGGCATGTATGCTGGTCATGTCGTCATCCTTCGCGAAAGATGAGCGCATAACTCGCTCACCGAAAGAAGGATGCATGATCGGTGTTCCAGCCATCTCGACCGCCGCGCGCCCTCCCCTATATGTCCATGCTCATAGCTTCAGTTGGACGGACACATGACGACGCTACTTGTGGAAGGCGAGACGTGCTGGCGGGTGCGGCAGGCGGATCGGGCAAGCGTCATCATCGATGCAGCCGACTTCTTCCGCTATGCGCGAGACGCGATGATGCGGGCGCAGAAGTCGATCTTCATGATCGGCTGGGATTTCGACACGCGCATCGATCTGGTGCCGGGCGAAGACGAGGACGAAGCGCCGGAAAAGCTCGGCAAATTCCTCAACTGGCTGGCGGACCAGCTCAGCGAACTCGACATCCGTATCCTCAAATGGGACATCGGCCTGATCAACTCGATCACCCGAGGCGAGACGCCCTTCTATATCCTCAGCTGGATGTTCTCCAAGCAGGTGCGCCTGAAGCTTGATGGCGCGCATCCGCCAATGTCGGCACATCACATGAAGCTGCTGGTGATCGACGACCGTGTGGCCTTTTGCGGCGGCATCGACATGACCATCGGACGCTGGGACACGCGCGACCACCTGGCGCACGACAAGCGGCGCCGCTCGCCCATGGGGTTTGCGCAAGGGCCGTGGCACGACGCGACGACCTGCGTTTCCGGACCTGCGGCCGCCATGCTGGGCGAGCTTGCGCGGGTGCGGTGGGAGCATGCGACGCATGAGAAGCTTGAGCCGGTGGAGGCTACATCCGACCCTTGGCCACGCGAGCTCGAGGTGGAATTCCGCGACATCGAGATCGGCATTGCCCGGACATTGCCGGAATATGAAGACCAGCGGCAGGTCTGCGAGATCGAGGCGATGAAGCTGGCGATGATCCGCAGCGCCAAAAAGTGGCTCTATATCGAAAGCCAGTATTTCGCCTCCCGCACGATTGCCGAGGCGATTGCCGAACGGTTGCGCGAACCGGACGGTCCGGAAGTGGTGATCATCAATCCCGAGGGTGCCGATGGCTGGCTCGAAGCCAAGGCCATGGATACGGCCCGCATCCGGCTGATGAAGCTTGCGCACGAGGCCGACTTCCATGATCGGTTCCGGCTGCTTTATCCGGTGAACGACGCTCGAAAGCCCATCTATGTCCACGCCAAGATCATGATCATGGACGACCGCGTGCTGAAGCTCGGATCCGCCAACCTCAACAACCGGTCGATGGGCTATGACACCGAATGCGACGTCATCATCGAGGCGAAACCCGATGATGCAACGGCAGCACAGATCATGGCCGAGCGAAACGATCTCCTGGCGGAGCACCTGGGCTGCAAGCCGGCCGACATTGCCGCCGAGATGGAAAAACACGGCTCACTGATCCGCGCGATCGACAGCCTCAACCGGCAAGACCGTCGCGGGCTGGTTGCTGTGCCTATCCGCGAACTGACGGCAGACGAGGAACTGCTGGCCGAGTCCGACCTCGCCGACCCCGAGCGGCCCTCCGGCGTCAGGAACCGCATGACGGGTTACATGCGCGGCAAGCGTTACCGCCACGCGTAGTGTGCCATTCTGCGGCTAGTCGTAGACCCGCCGCAGGTTAGCGACGCAATCGAGCTCCTTCAGGTGGCTCAGGAGCTGGTTCAGCTGCCGCAGGTCCCAGACCTCGACTTCCATCGTCAGTTCCGAGAAGTCGGCGGCGCGGTTGCTGCCCATGGCGAGCGAGCGGATGTTGATGTCGAGCTGGCCGATCGTCTGGGCGACGGTGGCAAGCGTCCCGGGCTCGTTGATGGTGTTGACCTCGATCTTGACCGGGAAGCGCGACTTGTTCGCCTCGTCAAGATCCCAGCGCACGTCGATCCACCGCTCCGGCTGGTCATCGAAATGCTGCAGCGCCGGCGCCTGGATCGGGTAGATGGTGATGCCCTTGCCTTCGTCCATGATGCCGACGATGCGGTCTCCGGGCACGGCGCCGCTTGGCGCAAATTGCACGCGAATATTGCCGCTGAGGCCGCGGATCGGCAGCGGGTCGGGACCCGCTTCCGCCTCTTCCGGCGTGATGCGGCGCTGGTTCGGCAGCTTGAAGACCATGCCGGAGGCATGCTGCATGTTGAACCAGCCATCGTCTGTCGACGGCTTCACCGTGACGCGCTCGTCCTTGTAATCCGGGAAGACAGCGCGCAGCACATCGAGCGAGGACAGTTCGCCACGACCGACCGCTGCGATCGCGTCTTCCACGTCCTTGTGGGCGAGCCGATGCAGGGCGGGCTTCAGCGTTTCCTTGGAGAACACCTTGCCGGCGCGCTCGAAGGTGCGCTCCAGGATGCGGTGGCCAAGGCCGGCATACTGCTTGCGGATCGCCATGCGGGTGGCACGGCGGATGGCAGAACGCGCCTTGCCGGTGACGACGATTTCTTCCCAGGCCGCCGGCGGTACCTGCACGCCGGAGCGAATGATCTCCACCTCGTCGCCGTTGTTGAGGCGGGTGACAAGCGGCATGATGCGGCCGTTGATCTTGGCGCCAACCGTGGTGTCGCCGATATTGGTGTGGACCGCATAGGCGAAGTCGATCGGGGTCGCGCCGCGCGGCAGTGCGATCAGCTTGCCCTTCGGGGTGAAGCAGAAGACCTGGTCCTGGAAGAGCTCGAGCTTGGTGTGCTCGAGGAATTCTTCCGGGTTGTCGCCTTCGGCGAGTGCCTCAATCGTGTGCCGCAGCCAGGAATAGGCGCTCGATTCACGCGGCAGGAGTTCGCCACCCTTCACCGCTCCGCGACCATCCTTGTAAAGCGCATGGGCTGCGATGCCGTATTCGGCGATTTCCTGCATCAGCTGGGTTCGGATCTGCAGCTCGATACGCTGGCGGGAAGGACCGACGATCGTGGTGTGGATCGAGCGGTAGTCGTTCTGCTTCGGGTTGGAGATGTAGTCCTTGAAGCGGCCCGGCACGACGCGCCAGCGGGTGTGGACGATTCCGAGGGCCCGATAGCAGGACGGAATATCGCCAACGATGATGCGGAAGCCGTAGAGGTCCGAGAGCTGCTCGAACGACAGCGACTTTGACTGCATCTTGCGGAAAATGGAATACGGCTTCTTCTGGCGGCCCTTGACCGCGGCGTCCTGCAGACCGTTCGCGACCAGCAATTCGCGCAGCTCATCCTCGATCTTCTTGATCAGTCCCTCATTGCGGGCCGAAAGATTGGCAAGCCGCTGGGTGACCGTCTCATAAGCTTCCGGATTGATGTAGCGGAAGGACAGGTCCTCCAGTTCGTCGCGCATGTCCTGCATGCCCATGCGGCCGGCAAGCGGCGCATAGATATCCATGGTTTCTTCGGAAATGCGCGCCTTCTGCTCCGGCTTCATATGGTCGAGCGTGCGCATGTTGTGCAGGCGGTCGGCAAGCTTGACGAGAAGCACGCGCACGTCGTCGGAGATGGCGAGCAGCAGCTTGCGCAGGTTTTCCGCCTGCTTGGCCTTTTTTGACACAAGGTCGAGCCGCTTGAGCTTCGTCAGCCCTTCGACGAGACGCCCGATGTCTTCGCCGAACAGTTCGTCGATCTCGGCGCGGGTGGCCGTCGTGTCCTCGATCGTGTCATGCAGCAGGGCGACCGCGATCGTCGACTCATCGAGATGCATTTCGGTGAGGATGGCGGCTACTTCCAGCGGATGGGAGATATAGGGGTCGCCGCTGGCGCGCTTCTGTTGGCCATGCTTCTGCATGGCATAGACATAAGCCTTGTTGAGCAGAGCTTCGTTGGCGTCGGGCTTATACCTCTGCACCCGCTCGACGAGCTCGTATTGCCGCATCATCCTGAAAAACGTCCTCGGTACGGGTCGTACGAAAAGAAAATGGCGCGCCGATCCTTTGACCGACGCGACCATCATAAAACATCCAGCCAGATTAGGGCGAGAGGATGAACGAAACTTTGCTAACGCTTAGTAGTCGTCGCTCTTTTCCGGCGGCACGAGACCTTCAATGCCGGCCAGGAGCTCTTCTTCCGACATCTGGTCGAAGTTGATGGTTTCCGGAAGGTCGTCTTCCTCGTCGCCACGGTCGGCGCTGGTCACCGCACCGGCATTGGAGGCGATGAGCGAAGCCGGATCGGGCTCGGGCTCGTCCACTTCCACATGCTTCTGCAGCGAATGGATCAGGTCTTCCTTCAGGTCGTCCGGCGACAGCGTCTCATCGGCGATCTCGCGCAGCGCGACGACCGGGTTCTTGTCATTGTCGCGGTCGATGGTGATGGCTGCACCCTGGGAGATCTGGCGAGCGCGATGGCTCGCAAGCAGGACGAGTTCGAACCGGTTGTCGACTTTGTCGATGCAATCTTCTACTGTGACACGGGCCATTGCCTGTCCTTTGGGTCATTGATTTTCGGAATTGATCTGCCCGATACAGCCATTGCGCGGCAAATTCAAGTTTTTCCTGAAAACTGACGTTTGCCAAGTCCGGCGGCGGGTCTTTGTGTGGAGGACACGAGTTTCAACCCACGGCTGCTTGGATTAAGTTGAATGCTGCCATACATGACGTTTATATAATCAGTTCGTAATGTAGATGAAAACTCGAGGTTGAAGCGCAACGTACCCCAGGTTTCGCCCCACCTCCTCTGCATAGCAGAACGAATAAATGGGATGGAGACCACATGTTCGACCCAAGAGAGAAGATTGCTCTCTTTATTGATGGCGCAAACCTCTACGCCGCTTCGAAAAGCCTCGGCTTCGACATTGACTACCGGAAATTGCTGAAGGCCTTCCAGAAGCGCGGCTATCTGCTTCGGGCATATTATTACACGGCTCTCATCGAAGACCAGGAATACTCCTCCATCCGTCCGCTGATCGACTGGCTCGATTACAACGGCTACAAGGTGATCACCAAGCCCGCCAAGGAGTTCACCGACTCCATGGGGCGCCGCAAGATCAAGGGCAACATGGATATCGAGCTTGCCATCGATGCCATGGAACAGTCCGAGACCGCGGACCATCTGGTGCTGTTTTCCGGCGACGGCGACTTCACCACGCTTGTGGAAGCGCTGCAGCGCAAGGGTCGCAAGGTGTCCGTCGTCTCGACCATGGCCACCCAGCCGCCGATGATCGCCGACGACCTGCGACGCCAGGCCGACCATTTCATCGATCTCGTGTCGCTGAAGGCCGAAGTCGGCCGTGATCCGGCCGAGCGTCCATCCAAACCGGCAGAAAGCTCCGAAACCACCGACGCGTGAGCTTCCGGGCTCCGCTTCTCGCCGTTAGCCGACCGCTGCCGGCTGCTTGGCCATGGCATGGCTGTCGATGCTGCTGCCGTGGCCGGACCGGCTTTTACGTGCCCGGAAAACGGCCTCGACGATCAGCGCCAGCGGCAGGCCGATGAAGAACGGGATGAAGAAGTAGATCACCCGGAAGGCGACGAGCGAACCGATTGAGGCCTGATCGCCCATCACATGCCGAACCGTGGCCTCCATGACACCCAATCCGCCTGGTGCGTGAGTGATGATGATGGCCAGATTCGCCAGAACGAATGCGGTGGCAGCCTTCAGGTAGCTCACGTCGGCACTCGCAGCCATAACCTCCCGCAGGCAGGCCGAAACGAGGGCGAAGTTGATCGTGCCGATGACTACCTGGGCAATGGCGATCTTCAGCGTCGGCATTTCGAAGGTCCAGCCGCGGATCTTCAACGGCGCGCGGACGAAGGCTGCAAGCGCCAGGTAGCCAACGGTGGCCAGGAGGCAGGCGACGCCGATGCCGATGACGGCGGTTTCGCTGAGCCGCAGAACGGATGCCGCATCCGATGGATTGATGACCATGACGATGCCCGACAGGACGGCCATGCCGATGCCCACCGTGACGCCCGAAAGCAGCACGATCTTGGCCACATCTTCGGTGTTCATGCCCCAGTGCGCGTAATAGCGATAACGCAACGCGCCGCTGCTCAAGCCGGAAAGACCGACGCTCTGGCCGATCGACAGGGCGATGAAGGATGCCAATCCGATCTTCGGGTAGGCCAGGTCGTTCTTGACGTAACGGACGCCGGCCCAGTCAAAGCCTGACAGGCAGACATAGGAGCCAAAGGCAAACAGCAGCGCCATCAAGAGGTTTGCGACGGGAATGGCGGCGACGGATTCGACGATGTCGGAAACCGAGTACTCCCGGAAGGTATGATAAAGCAGGTAGCCGGCGGCACCGAGGCCGATGACCAGCGTGACATAGGTAAAGATTTGCTTTCGAGACATTGCCCACCGCCCGAGGAAACAAGGGTGAGCATCAACGGCGGGAGGCGGTATTTGTTCCTGGGTCAGTCGCGCGGCGGTTTGTCGATGCGGTTCAGGATGCGCGAGAAGGCAGGATCATCCGGATTGTAGCCGGGTGCGGTGCCGTGGAAGCGCTGCTTCGTTCCGCTGAGCTTGCGAATGTCGTCGAGGTGGAAGAGCCGCCACCCCTGCCCTGTCCCCGAAACCTGCCAGGCGCTCAAGGCGAGCTGCGCGTTTCCGACGATGCCAAGGATATGCGGCCGGACCTTTCGCTCGACATCCCTGTAGCGAAGCTCCAGCACCCTTTGGTGCTCGATCGCATCTGCAATGACGTCCGGATAGGCCATGCTTCACCTCCGGCATTCCAACGTGCGAATGCCGGAGAAGGTTCAGGAACGATCAGGGCGCTTCGAAGCTGATTGGCTGGGCGCCCTTCCAGAGCACCATCTTGCCCATTTCCTCAAGCTGCTCACGCCCTTCGGTGATGGTCAGGAAGTGGTTCCCGGCGAGCGCGCCCATCTTGCTGGCAAAGGACGAGCTGCCATAAGCGAACAGGAGCTCGGTTTCGCTGTGGCCGCCGGGATAAAGCAGGATATCACCGCGCGACGGATGGCAGGTATGGTTTTCGAACCCTGCGCCGAACTGGAAATCGCCGAGCGGGACCCAGACCGCCTCGCCGCTCCAGCGCGAATGGATGACCTGATTGCGGAACGGCAGGAAGCTCTGGAAGATGCGGCAGGTCTCTGGCGCATTCTGCAATTCGAAGCGGGCGGTGAAGGCGAAGGGGCCAACGGTGATGCGCAGATTTTCCAAGATCAGTTCGCCTTCAGCAGTCGCGATTTCTGGCGGTTCCAGTCGCGTTCCTTTTCCGTCTCGCGCTTGTCGTGCAGCTTCTTGCCCTTGGCAAGCGCAAGCTCCAGCTTGGCACGGCCCTTTTCGTTGAAATAGATCTTCAACGGCACGAGCGTCATGCCTTCGCGGTTGATCGCGGCGCGCAGGCGGTTGATCTCGCGCTTGGACAAGAGCAGCTTGCGGCGACGGCGCGGCTCGTGGTTGAAGCGGTTAGCCTGCAGGTATTCCGGCAGGTGCGAGTTGATCAGCCAGATCTCATCGCCCTCGTCGGAGGCGTAGGATTCAGCGATGTTCGCCTTGCCTTCGCGCAGCGACTTCACCTCGGTCCCGGTCAGAACCAGTCCGGCCTCGTAGGTATCGATGATCTCGTAGTTGAAGCGGGCCTTGCGGTTTTCCGCGACAACTTTGTTCACCGTGCGCTGGCTGCCTTTGGGTGCCATGACTTCAAAATCCAATCCGCCCTTAAACAACAGCCCCGCCCATGGGCCATGGACGGGGTGCCTTATCTAATGCGTGGATGGGGAAAAGTGAAGCTTTTGCGTCAGTTCAGCAGGCCAGCGTGACGCAACGCGGCGTCGATCGCGGCTTCCGTAGCGGGCTCCAGCGTAGAGATGAGCGGCGAGCGCACGGTACGGTTCATGCCGCGCGTCCTGTGCAGGCCGTATTTCGCGCCGCAAAGGCCGGGCTCCATGAAGATCGCCTTGTGGAGCGGCATCAGGCGGTCCTGATACTCGAGCGCCTTGGCGAAATCACCGGCGAGCGTGGCCGCCTGGAATTCGGCGCAAAGGCGCGGCGCGACATTGGCGGTGACCGAAATGCAGCCGACGCCGCCATGGGCGTTGAAGCCGAGGGCGGTCGCATCTTCGCCTGACAGCTGGATGAAGTCCTTGCCGCAGGTGATGCGCTGTTCGGAAACGCGCTCGATCTTGCCCGTGGCATCCTTGACGCCGACGATGTTCTTGTGCGCCTTGACGAGCGCGCCCATGGTTTCCGGGCTCATGTCGATTACCGAGCGCGGCGGGATGTTGTAGATGATGATCGGCAGGCTGGTCGCTTCAGCAATCGCGCCGAAATGGGCGACCAGGCCCTTCTGCGTCGGCTTGTTGTAATAAGGTGTGACGACCAGCAGGCCATCGGCGCCGGCCTTTTCAGCATGTTGAGCGAGTTCGATTGCTTCGCGGGTGTTGTTGGAGCCGGCGCCGGCGATGACCGGGACGCGCTTCCTGGCAACCTCGATGCAGAGTTCGACGACCCGCTTGTGCTCGGCATGGCTCAGCGTCGGCGACTCGCCGGTGGTGCCGACCGGCACCAGGCCGCTGCTGCCTTCGCTGATCTGCCACTCGACATGTGCTGCAAAGGCATCCTCATCGACCGCGCCGCTATCGTTGAACGGCGTGACCAGAGCGGGCATCGATCCCTTGAACATTCCTTAACTCCCGTCGGCAGTGTTCATTCTGCTGCCGCAATCTATGATTATGAGGCTCTCCGCGAACAGAGAAAAGGTGCGACATGCCCGCTCTGTTTGGAAGTGCCTGAGGTCGCGCACCATAAAGCGACGGCCTTGCCGCGACAAGCGCGGCCACAGGCGATTTATCACGGAATCTGCTTAAGATTCTGCTTGTTTTCAGAATGTGGTAACCTTTGGTTAACCTAGCGGGCGGCTAAGTAGGGGGACGATATTTCTATCGCGAGATACCGGATGTACAGGCCACTTCTGACTGCGGCCTCCCTGGCGTTCGCTCTTGGGTCGGCGACCATGCATGGCCACGCGACGTCCCTGCCGGACAGCGTGGCAACACCGCTTCCCTTCGCGCGGCCGGACAACCCGGCCAAGAGCATCGAGGACGCCGTCGCAGCGCCAATGTCTGCGGCCATGCCGGTGCCCGACCACCCGAATGCGACCGGCTCGATTCCACCGACGGAACCGGATGGCTCCTTGCGCACCGGCCGGCTTCCCGTCGCACCCGAGCTGAAAGCCGCGCTCGACGCCATCTCCTCAGGCGATGTGCGTTCGGCTATTGCCACGCGCAACGGGCTTGCGGAAGGTTCGCTCGACCGACAAATCCTCACCTGGGCAATTGCGAGCTCGGGCGCCTTTGGTGTGACTTCCGACGAGATCGAGAAGGCGCAGCGTGAGCTGAAAGGCTGGCCGGCGCTGAAGAACCTGCGCACGGCGATTGAACACGCACTTTACTGGGAAAGCCCGCCGGCCGCGGAGGTGATCGCGGCCTTCCAGAGCCAGGAACCGGTGACCACTGATGGTGCGATCCTGCTTGCACGCGCCTACCAGACCACCGGGCAGGCTGAGAATGCGGCCAGGACAATCCGTCGTTTGTGGCTTTCGGAAAGCTTCGAGAAGCGCACCGAAGACCGGATCATCAAGGAGTTCGGCTCGCTCCTGACAGCCGCGGACCACCGCGGGCGGATGGACTTCCTGATGCACAAGGGGCGCGCATCACAGGCAAAGCGCTTCGCGGAGCTTGCTCAGGCCGAGCCGATCTACAAGGCTTGGCTTGCCGTCATCAACAACGCGAAGAACGCCCAGACCCTGCTCGACGGACTCGAGGCAAGCGCCAAGGCGGACCCGGCGGCGCTGTTCGCCCGGGTCGAGCTTCTGCGCCGCCAGGACAAGTACGAAGAAGCCGCTGCCCTCTTGGAAAAGGCGCCGCGCGACGAGGCAAAGCTGATCAATACCACCGAATGGTGGAACGAGCGGCGCATCGTGGCCCGTGGCCTCGCCGACCAGGGCGACTATCGCCGCGCCTACAAGATCGTGGCTGACTACGTCTCCTCTTCGCCGACGGATATCGTCGATGCTGAATTCCATGCCGGCTGGTACGCGCTGCGCAATCTCGGCGAGCCAGAGAAGGCTGAGAAGCACTTCCGCAAGATCCTCGAGACGTCGAACCGGCCCTTGTCGGCCTCACGTGCTCTTTATTGGCTCGGTCGGGCAGCCGAGGCTGGCGGGCCGGGTGATGCCAAGGACTTCTTCACGCAGGCGGCGCGTTATTCCGGCACCTTCTATGGGCAGCTTGCGAGCGCCCGGCTGAACCTCAAGACGCTCGACGTCTCCTACCCGACGCCCACGAAGGAGGACCGCGACAGCTTCGAAAACCGCGAGCCGGTGCGTGCAATCGCTCGGCTGGAATATGCGGGGCATACCAAACTTGCCGGCGCTCTTTACCGTGCCTTGGCGGATGAGCTTATGAGCCCTGGTGAACTCGCCATGCTCGCATCTCGCGCAGAGAGCCAGGAAAATCACGCCCTGTCGCTGCAGATCGGCAAGACCGCTTTCGGTCGCGGCATCGACGTCGCCGCCCTCGCCTACCCTGTCGGCGTGATCCCGACGGGCGCGAATATCGAGGGTTCGGGCATGGCGCTGGCTTACGCGATCGCGCGGCAGGAAAGCGCATTCAACCCGGCCGCTGTTTCTCCTGCCAATGCGCGCGGGCTGCTGCAGATCCTGCCCGCAACCGCACAGGGTGTCGCGAAACGCCATGGTCTCGGTTACGCGCCAGCCAAGCTGACGACGGATCCGGGATACAATGCGACGCTCGGCGCCCACTACCTTGGCGAACAGATCGACGCGTTCGACGGATCCTATATCCTCACCTTTATTGCCTATAATGCGGGGCCGAGACGTGTGTCCGAGTGGATCGCCCGTTACGGCGATCCGCGCGGCAAGGGGATCGATGAGGTGATTGACTGGATCGAACGCATCCCCTTCCCCGAGACGCGCAACTATGTGCAGCGGGTGATGGAAAACTACCAGGTCTACAAGACCCGGCTCGGCCAGAATGCTGACATCGAAGCGGATCTCCGGTTCGGGCGGAAGTAGCTGCCCTTATCCGCAAAGCGCCGCTTCTCCTCGCCTGACTCCCGTTATTCCTTCGCGGTCGCACCTTCGCAAGTGGTGAAGACGTCTCGCTGCCGCTGAACAAAAAATAATCAGCCTGCCTGAACATTTTCCGCAATTCGTTGTTTGTGGGTTGCAGAACACTCACAAAGAAGGAACGGCAGATGATCAAACTTCTTACAGTTGCGGCACTTTCGCTCGGCCTCGCGACCTCGGCCATGGCACAGTCCGGCGGCGGCAGCTCGGACTCCGGGTCGGACTCCGGCTCCAATACCGGTGCTGCAAGCGGCAGCTCGGGCACTGGCGGTCCAACTGGCGGCAATACTGGTACGGATCAGTCCGCAACCGGTGCTACGAACTCCGGAGCCGCGGAATCGAATGGTGCCAATGCTGGCTCCAGCTCCAACAGCGGCTGCGCCGGCTCGCCGGCAACGGCATCTTCGCCAAACGCTGCTGCTTCCACGCAGGCTAACTCCTGCTGACAAGCACTATAACGGTTGGACCTTTGAGGTCCCCGGACATGAAAAAGGCCCGCCGGGAAACCAGCGGGCCTTCTTTAGATGGAGGTCGAACTTCGATTAGAAGTCGCGCTGCAGGCGAACGATGCCACGAACGCTGTCGTCGGTACCGTTGTCGACATAGTCCACGGCAACCTTGGCAGCAAAGTTGTCAACGATCTGGTAGTTGACCGTTACGCCAGCGCCCCAAGCGTCGTCACCGTAGAACTCGCCGTCGGCATCAACCTGGGTGTTCCAGATGTACTGAGCTTCCGGGATGATTTCGAGCTTGTCGGTGGCCTTGAATGCGTAGGCAACAGCAACGGTTGCTTCGCCAGAGCTGTAGTAGACGTTTTCGCCGCTGGAGTAGACACCAGCGAGGTAGAACGTGCCCGGGCCAGCTGCAACGGAAGCGATACCACGAACGGCACCTTCTTCAGCACCGAAATCCCAGGAACCCAGAACTTCGAGCTTGGCTGCGCCGAGAGCGGCCTGAACAACGGCTTCAACGCCAACTTCCTGACCGCTTGCGCGGGACAGTTCGTCAACCTGGATGCCAGCCGTGAAGGTGTCGCCGGTGTAGACGTAAGCGATCGAGTTCAGACGGTTCGAACCGAGGTCATCGAGTTCGCCCGGCAGATCGTTGGCATCCCACCAGTTCCAGTAACGACCGATCTTGAAGCCACCGAGTTCGATATAGGCTTCGTTGATGTAGGCGTCGTTGGCGTTGCTGGACCAAACGGTGTCATCACCGTAGTCGAAGCGGACGGAAGCGACGGAGGTCAGCGTGCCGAGTTCGGTGTCGCTCTTAGCCGTGAAGTCGAGCTGTGCACGAGCATAGGAGTCCCAGTCGCTGGTGCCGGTCGTGCCAACATAGGCGTCTTCACCGAAGCCGACTTCGAAACGGACATAACCGCCGACCTTCAGGCAGGTTTCGGTACCGGGAATGTAGAAGTAGCCGGTGCCGAAAGCGTCGCAAACGCGAACGTATTCCATGGGTTCCGGTTCTGCAGCGATGATCGCGTCAGCAGCCTGAGCGCCCGAAACTGCTGCAAGCGCAGCAGCGGAGCCGAGAAGAAGGCTCTTGATGTTCATTAACGTGACTCCAGTCGTTGGAAATCTCAAAGGAAAACAGGAAAACAAACAAATAAAGGCCGCACTTGCAGCCCCCACCCTGTAGTCTTCCGCCCCCGAATACGGGTCATTATGACCCTTGTTATAAGAAGGCCCTCCCGGCAGAACCGGGAGAGCCAGCAGTCAGATTAGAACGTACGGTCGAGACGGATGAAGCCGTCGATGTACTCGTCGCCCGGAACTTCGTTGTAGTGAACGTGCGTCTTCAGGTTCAGGCCCTGCGTGATCGCGTAGTCCAAGGTCAGACCAGCGCGCCATGCGTCGTCACCAGTCCAGTCGCCGTCAGCGTCGACTTCCGTGTTCCAGATGTAGGTAACACCTGGGGTCAGGGTCAGCTTGTCGGTGGCCTTGATCGCGTAGGAGGCAGCAACAGCCCATTCGCCGCGGTCATAGTAAGCCTGCTGAACGTAGCCGAAGCCGGACGACCATACAACAGCGGCCTGCAGCGTGCCCGGGCCAACAGCAGCGGAAGCGAGGGCGCGGATTGCACCTTCTTCAGCGCCGAAGTCGTACGAGCCGAGGAGGTCGAATGCGAAGCCACCAAGCTTGGTGGAGATCAGAGCTTCGAGACCGAGGTCGTTGTTGTCAGCGCGGGACAGTTCGTCGAGCTGGATACCAGCCGAGAAGGTGTCGCCGGTGTAGACATAAGCTACCGAGTTCATACGGGTCGACAGAGAAGAAGCGATCGTGTCGCTTTCGCCGTTCAGGCCCTTATCCCACCAGTTGAAGTAACGACCGATCTTGAAACCGCCGAGTTCGATGTAGGCTTCGTTGATGTAAGCGGTCGTGCCAACAGCGTCCCAGGTCGAGTCGTTGCCGTAGTCCCAACGGAGCGAAGCAACAGACGTCAGGGTGCCGAGCTCGGTGTCGCTCTTAGCCGTTACGTCGAGCTGTGCGCGACCGGTGAAATCCCAGTAGTCGTCTTCGCCAGCAACCGGGTAAACGCCCGAACCAGCCGAACCGCCGTAAGAGCCGATCGGACCACGCTGGCCAGCCTGGATTTCAACGCGAACCAAGCCGCCGATCTTGAGGCAGGTTTCGGTGCCCGGGATGTAGAAGTAGCCGGTGCCGAAAGCGTCGCAAACGCGAACGTATTCCATGGGCTCCGGTTCTGCAGCGACGATTGCGTCGGCAGCCTGAGCGCCGGATACTGCTGCGAGGGCAGCAGCGGAGCCGAGAAGAAGGCTCTTGATGTTCATTTTTGACCTCCAGTCAAAGTTTCGTATGGGTCTGGGTTCTTTTTGCTGAAGGACAGCTTCCCTGCCCCATCCCCGTCGAGTGCCAGAAGAAGGGCGATCCACCGCCTCGCTTCTGAGGATGAAGATACAAGACGATGGATGGCTTGCAATCGTGAATGTCGCGTCCCGCGCCCTCGCCTGCCTGCTTCACGTCGCCATGTTGCCGAAAGGACACAAAGCGGAGGGGCAACCCGGGTAAAACTTTAGACATTATTAAGAAACGGCTGCTGCAGCAGTCACTTAAAGTCTTTTGCGGGGCGGGATGTCGGAGAATCGACGCAGCGTTTGCGCGACTCGGGAGAACGTCAGGAGGCTTGGGAAGGGAGAATGAAATGGATGGCGGAGAGGAAGGGATTCGAACCCTCGATACGCTTTTGACGTATACTCCCTTAGCAGGGGAGCGCCTTCGACCACTCGGCCACCTCTCCGGTGCGGTCTAACTATGTTAGCGCCCCAATTGATGCAAGGCCTTTGTGAGTCTCCGACAGAACTTTGTGACGGAGACCGTGCCCGGCAGGTCCTGGAGCCCTGCCGGAGCGGCTTTTAATAGCTGACGCCAGCGGCCTTGCCATCTTTTCCGCGTCCGTAGCGGCCCGCAAGATTCGCCAGTGCACCGGCAAACTCGGTAACATCGGCGCCAACCGCAACAAAAGTCGCGCCGAGATCGAGGTAACGGCGGTTCAGCGATTCGCTGAAGGTCAGGATGCCGGCCGCCTTGCCGGAGCGGACGATGGTGCCGAGCGCCTTCTCGATCACTTCCTGCACTTCCGGTGCATCAGCGTTTCCGAGATAGCCCATGTCCGCAGAAAGATCGGCCGGGCCGATAAAGACGCCGTCAACGCCATCCACAGCCACGATGTTCTCAAGATCACGAATCGCGGCCGTGGTTTCGACCTGCACCAGAAGGCAGATCTCGTCCGCCGCGGTGTGCGCATAATCGGCAATGTTGTTGAAGTTCGAAGCGCGCGCCACCGCTGCGCCTACGCCGCGGACCCCATGCGGGGGATAACGGACGGCGCGAACCAGCTCCTTCGCCTGCTCCGCCGAATCGACCATCGGCACGAGCAGCGTGCGCGCACCGATATCGAGCATCTGCTTGATCACCCAGGTTTCGCCGATCGGCGGGCGGACAACGACTTCGGACGGCGAAGCAGTCAGCGCCTGGAGTTGGGCAAGGATGCTGCGAACGTCGTTCGGGCCATGCTCGCCATCAATCACCAGCCAGTCGAAGCCCGCGTGTCCGGCAATCTCCGCCATCAGGGCTTCGCCCATGTTCAGCCAAAGCCCGATCTGCGGCTGGCCGGCCTTGAGAGCTGCCTTGAAGTGATTCCTGGGAGCCGGCATTGCGTGATCCTTCAAGCGAGAAGTTGTTTCAGATCCTGAGACGGGTCGGCGAGAACAGCTTTGTCGGGCTCGATACCCGACTCAAGCATCTTCTTGCCGCTGACATAGGCCTTGGCATCGTTGATCGCGTCAACAGCGATGAACCGGCCTTGCGCGAAATACCAGACGGAAAGGCTGCCTTCGCGCGCGCCTGGGCGAACCAGCGTCTCGTCGTAGCCATAGTTGAAGCCGGCGATCTGCAGCTTTACGTCATACTGATCCGACCAGAACCAGGGCTTCGGTTCGTAAGGAGCCGAACCGCCCGCCATGACGGCTGCTGCGGCCTCCGCCTGATCTACGGCGTTCTGCACCGATTCGAGACGAACGCGTTTGCCCTTCCACAGTAGGCTGGCGCAATCGCCCATGGCAAAAATGGCGGGATCGGAGGTGCGGGCGAATTCATCGACAATGATTCCATTACCGACGTCGAGCCCACAATCCTGGGCCAGCCGGTCGTTTGACGCGACGCCGATACCGACGATGACGAGGTCGACCGGGATCGTCGTGCCGTCGGAAAGTTCTGCCGCCGTGACCTTGCCGTCTTCGCCGACAAGACGCTGCAGGCCCGTCTTTTCTCGGATGGTGACGCCGTGCTGCTGGTGGACGGCACGCATGGCGTCGGCTGTTTCGCTCGACGCGACGCGCTGGAGAATGCGGTCGGCCATCTCGATCAGCGTCACGTCGAGCCCGAGGTGACGGGCCACCGCGGCGGCCTCCAGGCCGATGTAACCGCCACCGATGATGAGAAGGCGCCGGCCCGGCTTCATTTCGTCGACCAGCAGGTCCGCATCCCGCTTGGCCCGCACGGTAAAGACGCCTTGCAGGTCGCCACCAATGGTCGCCGGCAGCGTACGGGGCGTTGCGCCCATGGCAAGCGCCAGCGTGTCGTATTCGGCGACCGTGCCATCCTGCATGCGCACGCTTCTGTTCTGCCGGTCGATTTCCTCGACATAAGACGCCAGCCGAAGCTCGACCTGGTTTTCCGCGTACCATGTCTCAGGCCGGAACGTCAGGCGATCGAAGCTCGATTCGCCAACCAGGTATTTCTTGGAGAGCGGCGGCCGCTGGTAGGGAATCACATCCTCGGCGCCGATCATCGTGATCGGACGCATATCCTTCAGCGCCCTCAGCTTTGCAGCAAGCGCAAAACCTGCCTGGCCCGCCCCTACGATCACCAACCTGCCTGTCACGCGCATGTCCCTCTTCTTGATGCCAGTCGTGAAGTAGCATCAATCAATGCGCACAAGGGGTAACGCTGCGACATCCAGGGGTCAACACGGCGACATGCCTGGCACGCGACCGTGCCAGAACGAGACTGCTTCGGCTTTATCTATAAGGGGTGAAGCTTCGCGGGCATTTTATCTGTTCGTTTCACGCAATCTGAAGGGAGTTGCTGTAGCGTCCCTTCTATAGGGAGCGAGAAGGAGGGTTAACATGCCCTTGAACATCGAAGTCGACACAGGTCGCAGAGAACAGACGGACGAGGTTTTCGAGAAATACCCGGTGGATCGTCCCGGCAAGATCATCTTCGTCGGCCGTCACCTCAGCACCAGCACAAGTTACCGCTGCCTCGTGCGCACCATCTCGCTGGCAGGCGCTGAACTCGAGGTGAGCCCGAACCTGCCGGTGCCAGGCAACTTCTTCCTCGAGATCATGGGAATCCATGACGATATCGGATGCACCGTCATCCGCCGCGAAGAAGAAAAGGTCACCGTCGGCTTCAACATGCTGATCGATCCGGAATTCCTTCATCATGTCATCCGGCTAAGCTTCGAGACCAGCCATTGAAACGAATCCAGGCTGAACTGGCGGATCGCGGGTAAAACTTTTTCGGGCATGACGCTGCATGCCCCCTGCAGTGGCTTGCACGGCCGCGATTCGCACTTATTCTGTGCCGACTTTTCATCCGGACACAGAACATGCCTGCATTCTCGCGCTTTACCCCTCTCATCAATGCCCTGCCGGCAACCGTGCCTTTCGTGGGACCGGAGGCGATAGAACGTGGTCGGGGACTGGCGGTAAAGGCGCGCATCGGCGCGAACGAAAACGGCTTCGGCCCGGCCCCGTCCGCCATCGAGGCGATGGCCGTTGCGGCACGCGACACCTGGAAATATGCCGATCCGGAAAATCACGACCTGCGCCAGGCGCTCGCCGAGCATCTTGGCTGCGGCGCAGACAATATCGCGATCGGCGAAGGCATCGACAGCCTGCTCGGCATGATCGTGCGCCTCGTCATCAATCCCGGCATGCCCGTCGTCACCTCGCTTGGCGCCTATCCCACCTTCAACTTCCATGTCGCAGGCCACGGCGGTCGCCTGGTGACCGTGCCCTATGTTGATGACCGGGAAAACCTCGACGCCCTCATGGACGCGGTGCGGCGGGAAGATGCACCGCTGGTTTACTTCGCCAATCCGGACAACCCGATGGGAAGCTGGTGGGATGCCGACAGCATCGTCGCTTTCGCCAAGGCGCTGCCCGAGACCTGCCTGATGATCCTCGACGAGGCTTATTGCGAAACCGGGCCTGCTGGCGCAACGCCCGCCATTTCTGCGCTCATCGACCGGCCGAACGTCATCCGCACCCGCACCTTCTCCAAGGCCTATGGCATGGCGGGATCGCGCGTCGGTTACGCGATCTCGACGCCAGGGACGGCGGGCGCCTTCGACAAGATCCGCAACCATTTCGGCATGAACCGTATCGGCGTGGCAGCCGCCATCGCGGCGCTGAAGGACCAGGCTTATCTAGGCGAGGTGATCGAGAATATCCGCGCATCGCGCGACAGGATCGCGGCGATTGCGGCGGCCAATGGCTTGAAGCCCCTGCCCTCGGCCACGAACTTCGTGGCGATCGACTGTGGCCGCGACGGCGCCTATGCCCGGTCGATCGTGGATGGCCTGATGGAGCACGGCGTCTTCATCCGCATGCCGGGCGTGGCACCGCTCAACCGTTGCATCCGCATCAGCACCGGGCCGGAATCGGACATGAAGCTTCTCGAGGAAGCCTTGCCGCAGGTTTTGAAGACGCTGGCCTGAAGCAGAAAACCGCGCCGGCCTTGTGTCTGCCGGTCGCGGTTTGAATAACGAGCGGTGGCTGGTGTTCCCGCTCCGTCCCCTCATGGACTTGTTGTGGCCAACTCTTCACCGGCTGGCCTGAAATGAAAGCCTGATGCCTTAGTGGATGGTCATCCACTCGCGGGCGGCCCGCAGGGCTTCGGCAAGCTGCATCTTGGTCATCGTCTGTGCAAGGTCGGCGCGCAACTCGGCAGCGCGGTCCGAGCCCTTGATCGCCGCGATGTTCAGCCACTTGTGTGCCGAGACCAGATCAATGTCGCAGCCGCGGCCGGTCGCATACATCAATCCCATCTCGCAGAAGGTATCAGCCCGATTATCGCCACCCATGGAGGCCATCTCGGAAGCATTCATTTCAAAGCGTGCCATCGGTTTAGATCCCTGTTGAAAGCTTGTTGTCGACTGCCCTGTTTTGGTTCCGTCCGAACCGCCGTCTTATGCGGCTTCTCCGGTTCGTCCGGCCGGCGGTTTTTCCCGCTCGTTTGATGCCCCGACTATGCCGCCAACCTTTCAAAAGTCGCCTAAAAAGCATGATTAACTTGAGACAAACAAAGTGCAAATGCTTGGTAAAATTGGGTTTTTGTTAAACATCGCTTTCCTTGCGACGCAGGCGATTTGCCTCGATTTTTACGCGAAGTTCAGATTTGGAATTAAACCAACCCTAAACCATAAAAGACGGTCCCGAACCGGATACGAACGGCAATGAGCGCCCCAGGAGATGCTGGCCAAGGTCGCTGGGGCGCTATTTACCTTTACGTGTGCGTAAGGTAATTTCTCCGCCTGCCGACTGAGTTGCGGCGCGAACAGATGCGTGGAGGCATCTGTCGGTTTGGAGGAGACCCAGAATGAAGAAGCTCATGCTGGCAGCTGCGTTCGCAATCGTTGCGACGACCGCGCAGGCTGCAGAGCCCATCGAAGGCAACTGGAAAACAGCCAGCGGCGAGACGGCGGCGATCGGCAAATGCGGCAGCGCCTACTGCGTTACGCTCAAGACCGGGAAATATGCTGGCAAGCAGATCGGCCGCATGTCCGGCAAGGGGGCCGAATATAGCGGCTCGATCACGGACCCGGCGGAAGACAAGACATATTCCGGATCCGGATCTGTCAGCGGCAACTCGCTGAAGATGAAGGGCTGCGTGATGAAGATCTTCTGCAAGACCCAGACTTGGAGCCGCCTCTAGCCGCGGCACCCGTTTTAACATTTCGAGAAAAAGAATCTGAGGCGGGGCCGTTTGCGCCGCCTCTCATTCTCCAGAAACGTCATTTTCCCGCGTATCCAGGTACCGAATTCTCTCAGATCCGCGTCTTCAAGAGGCACGGGCACAAAAAAATCTGGCGTCACACTTATGTGAAATCGATTTCGCGGCGGCCCCGCTTTGAGGCGCAGAAACCGAGCGGCCGGAGGAAGCTCCTGATCAGGGTCACACCACGCCGTCGCCGATAAGGAATTGACTTTAATCAATTTTCTGGTGCCCCGACGCGTCGCGATCGACCGATCAGTTACCGGGACCGAGCCGCCAGCGCCCCCGTTCGCAGACCATATCCCGCCAGCGAAAAACCCATCGTCAACGTCTCGTTGACAGCAGTTGTCAAAACCTGGCCTTCCGGATCGAACCGATCGGTCCGATATCAACCTCGCAAACGAAATTCCTCGGTTCGAAAATCAGACGGCTAGAGGAATCACAGGGACGCAAGACAATGAAGACGATCAATTCTTTACTCGCTGCGGCTTTGTTGGCCTCAGTCGCAGGCCCCGCTCTGGCAGATGAGGGTGATTATTATACAGGTGCCAACGAACGCGCATCCGTTGATCATATTACGACGGGTAGCATCGAGAACGGTGACCGCCATGCTTCGGTTCATTTCGACCGTGGCGACTACTATGAAGGCGCAAAGCGCCCAAACTGAAAGCAGTTCATTCAAGACATCGTAACGAACCCCGGCGTGCTTGGTCGCAAACTTTAAGCCGCTGGAACTCTGAAAGGACCACGACAATGACCAAGATCACTTCCGCTATTGCAGCAAGCCTGATCGCTTCCGCTTCCTTCGCTACGGCCGCACTCGCCGAAGGCAACTATTATGAAGGAGCGGCTCCGGTCGCAAACCAGCAGGCTCAGCAGCAGTCTGTCTCGCACAGCACTGTCCGCTACGGCTATGCCGGTTCTGTTGCCCAGTCTGAAGATCGCGTCGCCGCTGTCAATTCCGGCGACTACTACGACGGCGCACACCGTCCGAACTAAACGCAGTTCATTCCAGACACTGAAACAAACGCCGCTTGCCCAGGTCGCAAGCTTAAGGGCAGCGGCGAACTCTGAAGGATTCCGACAATGACCAAGATTACATCCGCTATCGCAGCAACGCTGGTTGCTTCCGCCTCCTTCGCCACGGCCGCACTGGCCGAAGGCAACTATTACGAAGGCCCGTCTGCATCGTTCAGCGAGCAGGCAACGCAGAAGCATCCTGTCGCCCGCAGCTCGGTAAGCTACGGCTATGCCGGTTCTGCAGCAGTGCAGTCGCAGGAACACACCGTCATCAACTCCGGTGACTACTACGACGGCGCAAACCGCCCGAACTAACCGCAGTTCATTCGAGACAACGAAAACCCGCCGCTTGCCAGGTCGCAAACTCAAGGCAACGGCAAACTCTGAAAGGTTAAGACAATGACCAAGATCACTTCCGCTATCGCAGCCGCTTTCCTGGCCTCGGCCTCCTTCGCTTCCGTCGCACTGGCTGACGAAGGCGACTACTACCGCGGCGTTGAACGCAACGAACAGACCAACGCTACACAGAGCGTCCACAGCAGCCGCTATGGCTACACCGGTTCTGTTTCCCGCGCCGCCCAGTCGGACAACGCCCAGACTGAAAGCACGCTGAACTCCGGCGACTACTACGACGGTGCATTCCGTCCGAACTAATCAACCGGACTCAATCAATATCGCATGACCCAAAACCCTCCAGGCGCAGCTCCTGCGCCGAGGGCCCATCCATGGAAGACATTATTATGACCAAGACCATTTCCGCTATCGCTGCCGCTCTTATCGCTTCGGCTTCCTTCACCTCTGTCGCCCTCGCAGAAGGCAACTACTATGAAGGCACCACGCGTGACGCCTACGGCAGCTCGATTGACCGCAACAGCACCGGCAGCATTACTGCCCGCGACAACGGCCGACTTCCGTTCAACAACGGCGGCAGCCGCGACAACCGCGAATCCGGCCTGAACAGCGGTGACTACTACGACGGCGCACACCGTCCGAACTAATCGGCCAAGGCCGGTCCTTGCGGGCAGCTAAAACTGCAACAGCGAGACGGATCGGCCAACCGATCCTCCCAAAAGAAATGCCAGCCGCTCGCGCGGCTGGCATTCGCAGTTCATTCAAGACACCGTACGGAAAAGACGGGTCGCAATCGTCTTCTCCAAGTGTTGTGACTGGACTCTGAAACCAGCCACTTACTCAAGATTACGTGAAGCCGTTTCGCGAATCAATCACATAAACCCGCAGGCTTTTGTGATTTTTCCGCTGCCAAGCCGCATTTGCAGCCTGAAGTAGCTCCCCTTATCCGTCCTTCCCCACCGCCGATATGATGCGACGCAGCGAAGGCGGGCAATTTCTATGGAACGATCTTTGCCGGAAGGGATTTTGTAGACGAACCGGGCGGTTCGAACGCCTGGCTCCGATAACAAAGAAAGGACATAGAAATGAAACGCTATATCCCCGCTACTATCGCTGCCCTCATGGTTACCGGCATTGCTGGCGTCGCTTCGGCACAGGACGCTGTATATTCCAGCCCTGACGCCCTCCCGATGTCCCCGCCGAGCGTAGAACAGTCGCGCGGCCAGGACGTTGACCGTATGTCGACCGGCAGCATCATGCGCTACGACTCGATCTACAACAACACGGGTTCTGGCAATGCCGACCTCGATGGTTCGCAGGACTCCGGTGACTATTACGACGGCGCTCTTCGCCCGTTCGGCTAAGCAGTTCCTTCAAGACACCGGCTGAACCAGGTCGCAACTGGTTCAGATCATGGACTACGGCCGGTCAGCCGGCTTGATCCCACAAAACCCGCCGATCCTTTCGGCGGGTTTTGTCGTTCATCATTTTGAACGGCGGATGAATTTCAAGATCAGCACCTATTCAGGCGCGGCCTGTCAATCTTCCAGCATCGGGCTTGGGAGAGAACAATGGGCATTCTGGTACGCCGCTTCACCATCTTCACGCTGATCATGGCGATCTTCGCCTTTTCCTTCACCGCGCTTGTGGCGCAGAAGAATGGCAAGGTATCGCGCCTGCGCTCCGAATGGTCGATGAATTGCCAGACATCTCCGCTTCAGCAGGGATGCATTGCGACTCTTTGAGTTGCTCCATTATGGTGAGATCTACTGCAATTTGCTTGTCGCAATGTTCTCACTATAATGGCTCATGACAACACGAATCTCTTCCGTCTCTCCCCTTCCCTTCATCAGCCCGAGCGCGCCTGAGCCGCGTATCTTCGACAATCCGGTCGAAGCCGTGGACGCGCTGACCGAGCTTTACGAACGCAATACGACGTTTCTCATCGATTCCTTCGGCAAGCTGGCAGACGGCGCCCCGGTAACGGGCCGCTACCGCGCCTTCTATCCGCAGGTCAGCATCGAGACGACGTCGTTCGGCCATGCCGACTCGCGCCTCTCCTACGGGCATGTCACTTCGCCGGGGGTCTACACCACGACGATCACCCGCCCGAAGCTCTTCCGGCACTACCTCAAGGAACAGCTTGGGCTCTTGATGCGCAATCACGGCGTCCCGGTGACGGTGTCGGAATCCTCGACGCCGATCCCGCTGCACTTTGCCTTCGGCGAAGGTGCGCATGTCGAGGCGTCGGCGACGAGTGCGCTGTCGGACATTCCGATGCGCGACCTCTTCGATACGCCGGACCTCAACAACACCGACGACCTGATCGCCAATGGCGAATATGAGGAAACCTCGGGCGTGCCATCGCCGCTTGCGCCCTTCACGGCGCAGCGCATCGACTACTCGCTCGCCCGCCTCAGCCACTATACGGCGACGGGCGCCGAGCACTTCCAGAACTTCGTGCTCTTTACGAACTACCAGTTCTATATTGACGAGTTCGCGGCCTGGGCGCGCAAGATGATGGCCGAGGGCGGCGACGGCTACACGGCCTTTGTCGAACCGGGCAACATCGTCACGCTCGCTGGCAAGGAGAAGCCGGAAACGGATGCGGTGGTGCGCATGCCGCAGATGCCTGCCTATCACCTGAAGAAAAAGGGCCATGCCGGCATCACGCTCGTCAACATCGGCGTCGGTCCCTCCAACGCCAAGACGATTACCGACCACATTGCAGTGCTGCGCCCGCATGCCTGGCTGATGGTCGGCCACTGCGCCGGGCTTCGCAATAGCCAGCGGCTCGGCGACTACGTTCTGGCGCATGCCTATGTGCGCGAAGACCATGTGCTCGACGACGACCTGCCGGTCTGGGTGCCGATTCCGGCGCTGGCGGAAGTGCAGCAGGCGCTCGAAAGCGCCGTAGAGGAAGTCACCGGCTACCAAGGCTTTGAGCTGAAGCGCATCATGCGTACCGGCACCGTCGCAACGATTGACAATCGCAACTGGGAACTGCGCGACCAGCGTGGACCGGTCAAGCGGCTGTCCCAGTCGCGCGCCATTGCGCTCGACATGGAATCAGCGACGATCGCCGCCAACGGCTTTCGCTTCCGCGTGCCTTACGGCACGCTGCTCTGCGTTTCCGACCGTCCGCTGCATGGCGAGTTGAAGCTGCCCGGCATGGCGACGGCCTTCTACCGCAGCCAGGTCAGCCAGCATCTGCAGATCGGCATCCGCGCCGTGCAGAAGCTTGCCGCCATGCCGCCGGAAGCCCTGCATTCCCGCAAGCTTCGGAGCTTCTACGAAACGGCGTTCCAGTGACAAGATAGCTCATTAGGGGGAGAATGACCTGGCGCTCCCCCTCCAGACCTTTGCCTGATCAGTTCCCCTTGCGCCTTGCCGCAAACAATGACAGCGCGGTTCCCACCAGCGAGGAAACGATCACCAGCAGGTGGGTGTTGACCGCCGCCTGGCCGAGAGCTTCGAGCGGTGAGCCGGTCGCCCCGGCGCCGAAGGCAATGGCGCCGGCGGTAATGCCGGCCGGATAGGTCCCGACGCCAGCGGGCGCATGGACGGGCAGGACGGAGGACAGTTCACCGCCGAGCGCGCCGCCAAAGCTTGCGGCAACCGTCGTGCCACCGAGCAGACCGAGTACCCAGGCGAGCACCGCAATCTTGGTGAACCAGTTGACGAGCGTCGCGCCCCAGGCGCGCGCGAAGGCTGCGCCACTGGCCGGCAGGCCGTTCCTCACCTCTTCCACCAGCTTGCGTCCCTTGGCGGGAACGATGCGAGCCGCAATATCGAAAACGCGGTTGCGAAGCGCAAAGGCGACGACGGGTGCGAGGAGAAACAAGCCCCACAATGCCCAGACCCAGGGCGCGCCGTGCTGGAGAACCAGACCAACGCCGGCGGCAGCGAGCAGCGCGTGCAGGTCGAACAGGCGCATCACGAGAAGCGCCGAGGTGGTGCGGGCAAGCGGCAGGGCGAATTCACGCCTCATCAGCAACGGAAAGCTTGCCTCCCCGGTCCGGAACGGCAGCATGATGTTGAGCAGGTTGTGGACCTGCACCAGCCGCAACAGGCTGCCGAAGTGGCCTGCAGTCTCGGTCGGGAAATAATCGTAGATACGCCAGGTGCGCAGAACGTAGGTGACGAGAAGTGCGCCGAGCGCGACGAGCCCCGCGCCCCAGCCGGCGCCCGACCAGAGCGAGGCCACCGTCTGCCATCCCCAGACCCACTGGATGAAGCCCGCATAAGCCAGGATGATCGCAACCGTTAGCAGCGTCATGGCGTTACGAATTATCCAGGATGGGCGGCTGGCAACCGGGGAGTTCTTCATATACTAGGGGTGCCCCATACGAACCAGGATCTGAAACATCGGGTTAGCGCCGCGTGAGCGTGTTCGCTCGGAGCCCGTGGTTTAGGAGAAACACAAAGTGGGTACAACAGCAGAGTTGATGGCAAGCCGCCTCGACACGGCAGAACCGATCGAACTCTCCCTCGTCGTGCCGCTCTTCAATGAAGAGGAAAGCGTCGGGCCGCTGATTGACCGTATCACGGCAGCCATGGCGAGCTATCCGGCAATCTGGGAGCTTCTTCTCGTCGATGACGGGAGCACGGACGCAACGATTGCCAATGCGCGCGAAGCGCTGAACCGGCCGGGTCTCGACCTGAAGATCATCGCGCTGCAGCGCAATTTCGGACAGACGGCCGCCATGCAGGCCGGGATCAACCAGGCACAGGGCCGGCTGATCGCCACGCTCGACGGCGACCTGCAGAACGACCCGAAGGACATCCCCACCATGGTGGCGGAACTGGAGCGGCGGGAACTCGATCTCCTCGTCGGCTGGCGCAAGAACCGCCAGGACGGCTTGCTCCTGCGCAAGATCCCATCCTTCATCGCCAACCGGCTGATCGGCCGCATCACCGGCGTGCGGCTGCATGACTATGGATGCTCGCTGAAGATCTACCGCGGCTCGGTCATCAAGCAGGTGAAGCTGATGGGCGAAATGCACCGCTTCATCCCGGCCTGGGTGGCGGGCGTGGTACCGAGCTCGCGCATCGGCGAGATGCCGGTGACCCACCATGCGCGCCAGCATGGCGTGTCGAAGTACGGCATTTCCCGCACCTTCCGGGTCATTCTCGACCTGTTGTCGGTGATGTTCTTCATGCGCTTCAAGGCGCGGCCGGGACATTTCTTCGGGTCGCTTGGCCTTGGGCTCGGCGCGCTGTCGAGCATCATCCTGTTCTACCTGTTCATCGACAAGTTCCTGATGGGCAACGACATCGGCACACGCCCCCTTTTCATGATCGGGGTGATGCTGTTCCTCTCGGCAGTGCAGATGATCACCACCGGCATCCTGGCCGAGATGATCGCCCGCACCTATTACCGTGAAGACACCGCGGTGAGTTACATTATCAGGGAAGTCTATGAGGGCGATCCTCAGCATACGTGAGGCGCTTGCCCGCCGTCCCACCATCGTCCTTTGGCTGATCGCCGGTTATTACCTGCTGGCGATCGTCCTGAGAGTGCTGCGTTCCGATGCGCTTGAAAGCGACGAGGCCGAACAACTCATCCAGTCGCAGTTCCTGCTGATGGGATACGGGCGCCAGCCGCCCTTCTACAACTGGCTGCAATACGGCGTCATCCAGCTGATCGGCCCCTCGGTCCTGGCGCTGTCGCTCGTCAAGAACCTGCTGCTTTTCCTCACCTGTGTCTTCTACGGACTCGCAGCGCGGCTTGTGCTGAAAGACATGCGGCTCGTTGCGATCGCCATGCTCGGCGTCGTGGCGATGCCGGTCGTCAGCGTGGTGGCCCAACGGGACCTCACGCATGCCGTGGCGACGCTGTTTTCCGTTGCCGTCTTCACCTATGCCTTCCTGCTCGCCATCCAGCGTCCCAACCTCGGGACCTATCTGTTTGCCGGCGTTGCGGTCGGCATGGGGCTGATCAGCAAATATAACTTCGTGCTCGTGCCGTTGGCGGCAGTGCTGGCTGTCCTCGCCGAGCGCGACCTGCGCAACCGTGTGCTGGACTGGCGGCTGGGTGCGGCCGTTGCGGTCGCCGCCCTCATCTGCCTGCCGCACCTGTTCTGGGTGCTTGGCAACCTCAACGAAGCGACATCAGGTACGATCGCGGCCATGCGGGAAGATGCCTCGGGTGATGCCGTCAATGACCGGATCGCCGGCCTCCTTGCCATGCTCGGGGCCCTTGCGGGTGGCGGGTTGCCGGTGCTTGGCTTCTTCCTCATTGCGTTCCGAACCGCCTTGCCCAAGGCCTGGCGGGCGACCAGCCCATGGACACGGATCATCGCGCGCACCATCCTGATCTGCCTTGTCCTGGTGGCGTTGGTTGTGCTGGGCTTTGGGGCGAGCAACATCAGTGAAAAGTGGCTCTCGCCTTTCCTGCTGCTTGTTCCGCTGTACCTCTGCCTCAAGATCGAAGCCGCCGGGGCCGACACGACAGCAAGCGTTGAACGATTCGTCTTGCCCGTCTCGGTGTTGGCGCTGGGTGGGATCATCTATCTGGCAATTGGCGTCGTCATCGGCCCCATGTTCGGCAGATATGGCAAGGAAAACTGGCCTTCCACGCCTTTCATCCAAGAGGTGATCGAACGCCACGGCGGAGACAAACCCGCCTATGTGATCGCCACCGATCCATACCTTGCAGGCAGCGCACGCACCGAGATCTCCGACGCGAAGGTGATCTTCACCGGCTTCACGCAGGACCAGACCGTCACGGAGGATGAAATCCGCGGCGGCGGCCTCGTCGTCTGGCCGCTCGATGGCGATGCGACGCAGATGCCGGCTTATCTCGGCGACTTCCTGCGGCAATACGGCATCAAGCCGGAGGTGCTGGTGGCCTCCACCCTTGCCGTACCCTATCATTACTCGTGGCGCGATGACCGGGTCGGTTTCGGTTACGCCTGGGTCCCGGCCGCCGCGAGCGGACGCTAAGCCGACCTTAAGCCATCCTGGCGTCACGCAGGTGATCGAGCGCCTTGCGCAGCGTGTCGATCACCTCGTCCACCTCCGGGCGGTTGATCGTCAGCGGCGGCGAGGCGAGCATGCGGTCACGGGTGGCGCGCATGATGAGGCCGTTCTGGAGGCAATGATTGCGCACCAGCATGCTGACCTCGTCGGGTTTGGCAAAGCGGCGACGGGTCGACTTGTCGGCCGCAAGCTGCAGCCCGCCCATCAGGCCAACGCTTTGTGCCTCGCCGACCACCTCATGGTCTTCCAGCGACTTCCAGGCTGCCGCGAAATACGGACCGATATGGTCGCGCGCACGCTCGACCAGCCGTTCTTCCTCCAGGATCCGGATGTTCTCCAGCGCAGCCGCGGCGCAGACCGGATGGCCGGAATAGGTAAAGCCGTGGTGGAAATCCCCCAGTTCCTCGACCATTACGTCGGCAACGCGATCGGACACCAGCACGCCGCCGATCGGCAGGTAGCCGGATGACAGGCCCTTGGCGATCGGCGCAAGATCCGGCTCGATCCCGTAATACTGGTGGCCGAACCACTCGCCGAGCCGTCCGAACCCGCAGATCACCTCGTCAACGACGAGCAGGATATTGCGTGCCTTGCAGATGCGGGCGATCTCCGGCCAGTAGGTTTCCGGCGGGATGATGACACCGCCTGCTCCCTGGATCGGTTCGGCCACGAAGGCCGCGACTTGGTCTTCGCCCAGTTCATCGATCTTCGCTTCCAGTTCGCGCGCGACCTTCAGGCCGAAATCGGCGGGAGAAAGATCACCACCTTCCGCATACCAGTAGGGCTGGCCGATATGGTGGATGCCCTCGATCGGCAGGTTGCCCTGCTCGTGCATCAGCTTCATGCCGCCGAGGGAGGCACCGGCAACGGTGGAACCGTGGTAGCCGTTCCGGCGGGCAATGACCTGCGTCTTCTGCGGCTTTCCAAGCGCCTTCCAGTAGACCCGCGCCATCCGGAACCATGTGTCGGTCGCCTCGGAGCCGGAATTGGTAAAGAAGATGCGCTTCAGCTTCTCGCCGGTATGGGAGGCAATCTTCTGGGCGAGCAACGTGGCGGGCGGCGTCGTGGTGCCAAAAAAGGCGTTGTAATAGGGCAGTTCCTGCATCTGCCGGGCTGCGGCCTCTGCGATAGACTTGCGCCCGTAACCGACATTGACGCACCAGAGGCCCGCAAAGGCATCCAGGTAACGCTTCCCGGTCGAGTCGTAGATGAACACGCCTTCCGCCCGCTCGATGATGCGCGTGCCCTTCGCGTTCAGTTCCTTCATGTCCGAGAACGGATGAAGATGGTGGGCCGCATCGATGGCCGCGAGGTTGGATGTGTTCTTCAGGTCGTTCATATGTGTGTCACTCAGCCCCTCAGATTGTGCCTCCCATCCTTATCGGCTACGAACGAACCTCTGCAACCCTGTGAGACCGTTTCGCATGCCTGATGCCGCCGATCCCCATATCGAAATCCTGCTTGTCGGCATGAACGGGGACCTTCGCGGCAAGCGAATCCCGATGACGGCGGAAAAGAAGGTCTGGGAGGGTTCGGTGCGGCTGCCGACCTCGACGCAGTCCCTCGACATCTGGGGCGACGACAACGACGACATCACCGGCCTATCGCTGACGATCGGCGACCCGGACGGCACCTGCGTGGCCGACAGGCGCAGTCTGACGCCGATGCCCTGGGCGTCGGAAGGATCAATGCAGGTGCTTTCCACCATGCATGAGCTCACCGGTGAGCCGAGCTTCATGGACCCGCGCGGCATCCTGGCTGCACTCCTCCACCGTTTCGCCGAGCGCGGGCTGACGCCGGTGGTGGCGACGGAACTGGAATTCTACGTGGTGCAGGACGACTGGCGCCAGACGGGCAAGCCGCGGCCGCCGGAAGTGCTGATGTACCGCGACGCGCCGGATGGTTTCCAGCTCTACGACATGCGCGCCGTCGATGCGCTCGATGATTATCTGCAAACGGTGCGGACCTGGGCAAAGGCGCAGAACCTGCCGGCAGATGCGACGACGGCGGAATTCGGCCCCGGCCAGTTCGAGGTGAACCTTCTGCACCGCGCCGACGCGCTGGCCGCGGCGGACGACTGCATCTACCTGAAGCGGATTGCCGAACAGGCGGCGCGAAAGCACGGGCTGAAATCGACCTGCATGGCCAAGCCTTATGCCGAGCACGCGGGATCGGGGCTGCATGTGCATGCCAGCATCATCGACCGCGACGGTAACAACATTCTCGATGCCAAGGGCGGCGAGCCGACCCTGCTGAACTCGGTGACGGCGGGGATGCTGCAGACCATGCGGGACGCGCAGCTGATCTTCGCGCCCTTTGCCAATTCCTATCGTCGCTTCCAGCCGGGGTCCTTTGCGCCCGTCGATATCGACTGGGGTTTCGGCCATCGCGGTACGGCTGTACGCATTCCCGACAAGGATGGAGCGGCCGCGCGGATCGAACATCGCGTCGCTGGTGCAGATGCCAATCCCTACCTGCTGCTCACCGCGATTCTCGGCGGCATGCTGAAGGGGCTCGACGAGACGCTTGATCCAGGTGCACCGACAGAGCCCGGCAAGGAGCCTGCGGCTGGCACGGGCCGCCTGACGCACGACTTCCTGACGGCGGTGGAGGATTTCCGCGCCTCGCCCTTCATCCGCGACGTGTTCGGCGAGCGCTACCAGAAGCTTTACGGCGACACGAAGTGCAAGGAAGCGATTGCCTATCTGCGGACAGTCAGCGACTTCGACTACCGCACCTACCTGCCGCGGATCTAGATCCCGCTGCCCTGCCCTTCCCCATCGGCGGGCGACTGCGGTTGGTTGACGAGCACCTTGAGCTCGCCGGCGTGGATCTTCAGCAGCACGTCGCGGGACATCGGCAGCAATTCGCCATCGATGACACATTTCACGTCATGCCGCGATCGCGGGAAATGCAGTTCAAGCTCGGGTGCGGTCATTGCGGTGACCGATGGGTTCTCCTTCAAGCGCCCGCGCAAGATATCGAAGACGAGCTTTGCGGCAGTGGCAGGCCGCAGCGGATCCGCCGTATAGAAGCCCAGTTCGCCGCGATCCAGCCGGTCGGCATACATCAGCGGGTCCGGGCCGAACTCGTTGTTGGAGACGGAGATCGCCGAGACGCGACGCCGCCCGACCTCGCCTTCGACATTGTATTCGACCTCGAATTCCGGCGGGTTGAAGATCACGCCGATCGCAGCACGGGTGCTGGCGCGCATCTTGCCGAGCCGCGAGCCGAAGGTCATGGAGTTGCGATAGCGCACCATGCGGGCGTGCATGCCGGCGGAGAACTGGTGCACGAAGCTTTTGCCGTTGGCGCTGGCGATATCGATGTTCTGGGGCACTCCGTTGGCAAGAGCATCGAGCACCTCCCAGATATCAAGCGGCAGTTTGAGCGAGCGGGCAAAGAGGTTCATCGTGCCGGCAGGAACGACGCCAAGCGCAATCCCGCTTTTCCAGGCAATGCCGGCCGCGGCGGAAATCGTCCCATCGCCGCCGCCAGCGATCAGTCCGTCGACGCCATTTGTCGAAGCGGCGCGCTCCATCGTCTCGACCACCTTGTCGCCCGAGACGACATGGCATTCGATCTCATGGCCGGCCTTCTTGAAGGTTTCGGTGGCCTGAGCGCAATAAGCGCTCATGTCTGTGGTCTTGAAGGTACCGCCATCGCGGTTGAAGACGGCAAAAAGGTTCATTGCATCTCACTTGCGGCAGCGCCGAACGGGCCGCGGAAGAACGGACGAACAGTGAAATGGTTGCTGCTTCTCGTTTATCAACGGTGGAGTTTTGAAGAAACGAACGGCGGGCCTAGCAGTTGGTCTTGCGGTTTCACGCATTCTTGCGCAAGGCCACGTTGGCGCCATCTACCGCAATGCACAATGACATGGTAATCTCTCTGCATGGTCAGCGATTTGACCACACCTACCTCCAGAACGGGTTGGATGTCTCCCACATTCCAGCCCGTATTTTTTTGCCAAAGACATATTCAGCATCATGACCCAATCGGCTTCTCCCATCGAGTCCGTCCAGGATACCTCCCGACCAACACCCCACCTCTCCGCTGCCTCCCTCACCCCCATGGCGGTGCTCCTCATCGAGATTGCGCTCGCCGTTGGCGGTTTCGGCATCGGAACGGGTGAATTCGCCATCATGGGCCTGCTCCCGGATGTTGCCGCGACCTACCAGGTCAGCATCCCGATGGCGGGTTATGTCATCAGCGCCTATGCGCTCGGCGTCGTGGTCGGCGCCCCGGTGATCGCCGTGCTTTCGGCGCGGCTGCCACGCCGCACCCTGCTCCTCGGGCTGATGGCGGTGTTCGCGCTCGGCAATATCCTCAGCGCCGTCGCCCCCGACTTCTGGAGCTTCACGGTGCTGCGCTTCATCACCGGCCTGCCGCACGGCGCCTATTTCGGTGTCGCGGCGCTTGTCGCTGCCTCCATGGTCCCGCCCACCAAGCGGGCCCGCGCCGTCGGCCGCGTCATGCTGGGCCTGACCGTGGCAACACTGCTCGGCACGCCGATCGCCACCTTCATGGGCCAGTTGCTAAGCTGGCGTGCGGCCTTCTTCCTTGTCGGCGGCATCGGCGCGCTGACTGTGGCGCTGCTCTGGTATTTCCTGCCCCGCGACAAGGTGATGGAAGGCGCAAGCGTCAAACGCGAACTCGGCGCCTTCGGTCGCAGCCAGGTCTGGCTGACGCTCGGCATCGCCGCGGTCGGCTTCGGCGGCATGTTCTCGGTCTTCAGCTATATCGCCTCCACGACAACCGTGACCGCTGGCATGCCAGTGACCACCGTGGCGATCGTGCTGGCGCTCTTCGGCATTGGCATGAATGTCGGCAATATCGTCGGCTCTCGCCTCGCCGATCTGTCGCTGATGGGCACGATCGGCGGCGTGATGGCCTTCAACGTCTTCGTCATGGGCGCCTTCGGGCTCTTTGCGGAATATCCGGCGGTCCTGTGCCTTTGCGTCTTCCTGATCGGCTGCGGTTTTGCGGCCGGCCCCGCGCTGCAGACGCGGCTCATGGATGTTGCCGCCGACGCGCAGACGCTCGCTGCCGCCTCCAACCACTCCGCCTTCAACATCGCCAATGCGCTGGGCGCCTGGCTCGGTGGCCTCGTCATCACCTGGGGCTGGGGATTCGCCGCCACCGGTTATGTCGGGGCCTTCCTGTCGCTGCTCGGGCTTGGCGTGTTCTTCGTGTCCCATACGCTCGATACCAGACGCGGCCGGGCCTGACAGCCCAAATCAGCAAGATCACAAAATCGGCAAGGCGCCCATCAGGTGCCTTCGCCGTCCTTGCGCGCTCAGACCACAAGTTCCATCTTGTCTCCCAGCACCTATGGAAAGGGAGATGCCATGCGCGCCGTCGGGTTCAACCAGCCTCAGCCGATCACTTCCGAAACGTCACTGCTCGATCTCGACCTTCCGGAGCCGGAAGCCAAGGGTCGCGATCTGCTCGTGGAAATCCGCGCCGTGTCAGTCAATCCGGTGGATACGAAGGTGCGCCGCACGGCCGCCGTAGAGCCCGGCCAGCACCGTATCCTGGGTTATGACGCAGCCGGCGTGGTGAAAGCCGTCGGGCCGGAGGTGAAGCTCTTCAAGCCGGGCGACGAAGTTTATTACGCCGGTGCCATCAACCGTCCGGGCACGAATGCCGAATTGCACCTGGTGGACGAGCGGATCGTCGGCTTCAAGCCGAAGACACTGTCGTTCGAGGAAGCCGCTGCCCTGCCGTTGACGGCGATCACCGCCTATGAGGCGCTGTTCCACCGCATGAAGGTGCAGGACAAGGTCGCGGGTGCGTGGAACGCCGTACTGGTGATTGGCGGCGCCGGCGGCGTCGGCTCGATTGCCATCCAGCTTCTGCGCGAACTTTCCGACGTGACGGTGATCGGCACCGGCTCGCGGCCGGAGACGATGGAGTGGATCCGCAGTTTCGGCGCCCACCACGTGCTCGACCACTCGAAGCCGATGGCAAAACAATTGGCCGAGATGGCGATCGGCGCACCGGCTTTCGTGTTCTCCACCACCCACACCGAAACGCACCTGCCGGATATCCTCGAACTGATCGCGCCGCAGGGCCGGCTGTCGTTGATCGACGATCCCAAGGAGCCGATGGACCTGCGGCCCTTCAAGAGCAAGGCGCTGTCGATCCACTGGGAGATGATGTTTGCCCGGCCGGTGTGGCAGACGGCAGACATGATCGAACAGCACAAGCTGCTGAACCATGTGGCCGAGCTTATTGATGCCAAAAAGCTTCGGTCGACGCTGTCGGAAACGCTTGGCAAGATCAACGCCGAGAACCTGAAGAAGGCGCATGCGATGATCGAGAGCAACCGCACCAAGGGCAAGATCGTGCTTTCCGGTTTTTAGCCGGACGGTTGCTCCCGATAGGTGCAAACGCGCCACGCCACACCTTAACGCGCGCCATGACTTGAGCTATGATCTCGCCGGGACAAACACCGGAGGGGACATCATGGCAACTTCATCGACATCGAGTTTTGGCAATCCGCTGGACGCGGTCACGGGCACGACCTGGTTCGGATATCTCGCCCGCATCGTGCTGACTTTCGCTTTCTGGGGAAGCGGCCTCTCGAAGCTCATCGACTTCCAGGGCGGCGTGGCCGAGATGGCGCAGTTCGGCCTGGAGCCGGCGGTTGCCTTCAACATCGCGACGATCATCGTGCAGATCGGCGGATCGCTGCTGGTGATCCTGAACCGCTGGACCTGGCTGGGCGCCGGTGCGCTTGCCGTCTTCACCGCGCTTACCATCCCCCTCGTCCATCATTTCTGGTCGATGGAGGAGCCGATGCGCACCATGGAATTCCACGTGGCGATGGAGCACATCACCGTCATCGGCGGCATGATGGTGGTCGCTTGGAAATCGCGCTAGAGCCAGACAAGCGAAAGCCCGCCGCAAGCGGCGGGCCCTCACCCATCGAACCTGAATATCAAGCCTGGAGCACGACGACCTTGGCGCCGACCTGGACGCGGTTGTAGAGGTCGATGATGTCGTGGTTCATGAAGCGGATGCAGCCGCTCGACATGGCAAGCCCGATCGATTCCGGCTGGTTGGTGCCGTGCAGGCGGAACATGGTGTCGTTGCCGTTGCGATAGAGATACATCGCGCGGGCGCCGAGCGGGTTGTTCGGACCGCCCGGCATGCCGCCGGCGAGCTTGCGGTAGCGCTCTTCGCGGCGCTGCATGTTGGGGGTTGGCGTCCAGGACGGCCATTCGGCCTTGCGACCGACATAGGCATTGCCCGCCAGCGCCAGGCCGGCACGACCAACGCCGACGCCGTAGCGGATCGCACGGCCATTGCCGAGCACAAAATAAGCGCGGCGCGCCGGCGTATCGACCACCACTGTTCCGGGTGCGTGCGGCGTGACATAGGCCACTTCCTGGCGGCGAAGTTCCGGCTTGATCTTCTCGATCGGTACCGCCTTCAGCGGGAACTCTTCATTGCTGACCGTCGCATAGTTGGCCTGGTCGGAAACGGTGGAGGCGCAGCCGGCCATAAGGAGCGGCAGGCCTGCAAGAAAGCCGCGACGGGAAATCGACATGAATGTGTCCTTGGTGCGTCAAAGTGATGACGCAGAAATACTGAGATTATGGTTAATGAAATGATAAGTGCCGGCCTGCTCCGGCGATCACGAACGCGTCAGCGGACGAGTTCACGTAGCGTTGCTTCCAGCACTTCGAGTGTTATTGTTGCGTGAGGAGAACCGGCATGCATATGACGATCACCATCGACGACGAATTGCTCTCGAAGGCAAGAGAAGCGACAGGCCTGCAGGAAACAGACGCAGTCGTGAAGGCGGCGTTGATGGCCGTTGTTCAGCGTAACGCGGCCCAGAAGCTGATCGAGCTTGGCGGAAGCGATCCCAATGCCACTGCAGCGCCTAGACGACGCTGGAAATCTGACGGCACGTGGCAGGAAAATCACGATTGATCATCATCGACACCTCCGTCTGGATCAATCACATTCGTCAGCCGGAGGTGGAGGTGGAGCTTCTTCTCAAGCGAGATCAAGCGCTGGTCCGCCCCTTCGTCATCGGAGAACTGGCGCTCGGCAACATGAAGCGTCACGACGAGATCATCGACGCGCTCCTCCAGATGCGTCCGGCCGCAGTCGCACAAACTGACGACGTACTGACCATCATTAAGCGGCACGCGCTTTCGGGGAGCGGGATTGGCTACGTCGACGCCCACCTGCTGGCCTCAGCAGCGATGGCTGCCGGGACACGCATCTTCACCCGCGACAAGCGCCTCGCGAAGGTCGCGACGGCGCTTGATCTGGCTTACGACGGCTAGCCGATCACATATTCGGATAGACCGGTCCCTCACCGCCCTGCGGCGGTACCCAGTTGATGTTCTGGTTCGGGTCCTTGATGTCGCAGGTCTTGCAGTGGACGCAGTTCTGCGCGTTGATGACGTAGACCTGCTCGCCGTCCTTCTCCACCCATTCGTAAACGCCGGCCGGACAGTAGCGCGTCGAGGGGCCGGCAAAAACTTCCAGTTCCGAGCGCTTCTGCAGGTCCATGTCCTTCACCTGGAGATGGACCGGCTGGTCTTCCTCGTGGTTGGTATTGGACAGGAAGACCGACGAGAGGCGGTCGAAGGTGAGCACCCCATCCGGCTTCGGATAATCGATCTTCTTGTGCTTGGCCGCCGGCTCGAGCGAGGCCGCGTCCGTCTTGCCGTGCTTCATCGTGCCGAAGAAGGAGAAGCCGAGCAACTGGTTCGTCCACATGTCGATGCCGCCGAGCGCGATGCCGAGACCCGTGCCGAGCTTCGACCAGAGCGGCTTGACGTTGCGCACCCGCTTCAGGTCCTTGCCGATAGCGGTCGAACGCCACTCGTTCTCGATCTCGACCACTTCGTCGTTGGCGCGGCCAGCTGCAATCGCTGCGGCGACGTGTTCTGCCGCCAGCATGCCGGAATGAACCGCGTTGTGGCTGCCCTTGATGCGCGGGACGTTGACGAGGCCGGCCGAGCAGCCGATCAGCGCGCCACCCGGGAAGGTCAGCTTCGGCACCGACTGGTAGCCGCCTTCGGTGATGGCGCGTGCGCCATAGGTCAGGCGCTTGCCGCCCTCGAAGGTGGAGCGGATCGCCGGATGCGTCTTGAAGCGCTGGAATTCCTCGAACGGGTAGAGGTAAGGGTTCTTGTAGTTGAGGTGAACCACGAAGCCGACGGCAACCAGATTGTCCTCGAGGTGGTAGAGGAACGAACCGCCGCCGGTGGACATGTTGAGCGGCCAGCCAAACGAGTGCTGCACCAGGCCCGGCTTGTGGTTTTCCGGCTTTACTTCCCAGAGTTCCTTGAGGCCGATGCCGTATTTCTGCGGCTCGCGGCCGCTCTGCAGGTCATAACGCAGGATCAGCTGCTTGGCGAGCGAACCGCGCACGCCCTCGCCGATCAGCACATACTTGCCGTGCAGTTCCATGCCGCGGGTAAAGTTCGGGCCGGGTTCGCCGTTGCGCTCGACGCCCATGTCGCCGGTGGCGACACCGATCACCGCGCCCGCTTCGTTGTAGAGCACTTCGGTTGCGGCAAAACCCGGATAGATCTCGACGCCCAAGCCTTCCGCCTTTTCGGCGAGCCAGCGACAGACATTGCCGAGCGAGACGATATAGTTGCCGTGGTTGTTCATCAGCGGCGGCATCAGGACGTTCGGAAGGCGGACCGAACCGGCCGGCCCGAGGAAAAGGAACTGGTCGTCCGTCACCGGCGTCTTGAAGGGGTGGCCGTCTTCGCTGCGCCAATCCGGCAACAGCGCGTCGATGCCCGACGGATCCACGACCGCGCCGGACAGGATATGGGCGCCGACTTCCGATCCCTTTTCCAGAACCACGACGGTCAGATCCGGATTGATCTGTTTCAGCCGGATTGCGGCAGAAAGACCAGCAGGCCCCGCCCCCACAATCACAACATCAAATTCCATCGCTTCGCGTTCGGGCAATTCGTGGGCGGGAAGGTCCTGGTCGCTCATATCAAACTCCGCTCGCCGGCCCCTACCGGCATGTTCTTTTCGCCTGCCACGCAGGGCATCCTGTCTTTGCAAAACCGACCGCTGTTGTCGAGGCAGGAAAACGTCTCCACCCTTGCCATTCGCGCAACCCGCGTTTCCGCTTTCGCATATTACGTTTACGTATACGTCATCTAACAGTCGAACGGAAGATTGCAAGATCGGCCTTCCCCACTGCCGAACGGCTGCTATAACTTCCGCAACTTCAAGACAAAATCAGGAGGATCACACCATGGATTTCGGCCTCACCGGCAAGCGTGCGCTTGTTCTTGCTTCCTCACGCGGGCTTGGGCTTGGCATTGCCAAGGCGCTTGCGGCAGAAGGCGCTCATGTTCTCCTCGTCGGCCGCTCGGGCGATCGGCTGGCGGAAAACTGCGCGGCCATCAACGCAGCCGGAAAGGGCAAGGCCGACTGGCTGTGGGGCGACCTCGCGGAAGACAATTTCGTCCAGTCCATGGTGGATGGCGTGAAGGAAAAGCTCGGCGACATCGACATCCTCGTCAACAACACGGGCGGCCCGACCCCGGGCACCGCGGAAGAGATGACGGCCGAAAAGCTCGACACCTTCTTCCAGTCCATGGTGCTGCGCGTCATCACGCTGACCAACGCCTTCCTGCCGCAGATGAAGGAACAGGGCTTCGGCCGCATCCTGACGGTTGCGTCGTCGGGCGTCTTCGAACCGATCCCGAACCTCGCGCTGTCGAACACGCTGCGCGGGGCGCTCGTTGGCTGGAACAAGACCATGGCGGCGGAGGTGGCGAGCTTCGGCATCACCTGCAACATGCTGTTGCCGGGCCGCATCCATACCGACCGCATCGATGAACTCGATGGCGCCAATGCCAAGCGCCAGGGCAAGAGCCTTGAGGAGGTCCGCGCCGCATCGCTGAAGACGATCCCGGCCGGCCGTCTCGGCAAGGTCGAGGAGTTTGCCGCCGCGGGCGCCTTCCTGTGCTCCGTGCCGGCGAGCTATGTGACGGGTACCATGCTGCGCGTCGACGGCGGAGCGTCGCGGTCGATCTGACCGCGGTGCGGCCGATGAGGATGTAACGCCTTCACACGAGAAGGCAGGAGGATGGCAACCATGCGGACTGTATTGCGGATCGTCGGCATCGTGATGGTTGCCATCGGCCTGCTGTGGATCGGCCAGGGCACGGGTTATTTCCCGTATCCTCGCTCCAGCTTCATGATCAATCAGACGCCCTGGATCATCTGGGGCCTGGTGTCCGCCGCCATCGGCTTGGTAACAATGTGGGGCTCGCGCCGCCTTCGGGGGTAAAAACGACGCGAGCCTCTCCCTTACCGCGCCATCAGGCGCGGCAGGTCTTCGATCAGGCTGTCGCGCACGGTGAAGCTGATCGGTTGCTTGGTGTGGCGCTTCGTATCCACGAAGAGGCGCGCGAACACGACGCGCCGCCCCTGTCTTTCCGCCCAGCCGACAAACCAGCCGATCGGACGGCTCGCGTCACCTTTGCCGGCCTTGTTGCGCATGCTGCCCGAGCCCGTCTTGCCGTAGACGGTCCAGCCATCCGCAGCGTCGAACCTCGGCGTGATGGCTTTCGTCTTCTCGACAGCCTCCGCACTGATCGGCAGGCCGCCTGTGAGGAACCGCCTCAGGAAATCCACCTGTCCATCCGCCGAGATCTTCAGCGACGACATCAGCCATGACTGTGTCAGGCCATCGGTGCCGCCCGGGCCACCGGAAACGTCGCGATTGCCGTAGTTGAAGCCGCGAATGTAGGCGGCAAATGCCTCCTTGCCGAGCCGGCGGGTGATCTCCTGCGAATACCAGACGATGGAATCGCGCTCCCAGATTGTCGGGTCGGTGTCCTTCTGCTCCCGCTGCGGGCGTTGCCACTTGGCTTGGTAGGACCAGCGCGGATTGTGGGCATCGGTGAGGATGCCGGCGTCATATCCCATCATCGCGATCGGCAGCTTGAAGGTAGACTGCGGATATATCGCCTCCGCGCAATCCCCCTGGCGATGCAGCGGCTCCCCGCTCTTCTCATCGATGATGACCGTACACCGCAACGGCTCGGCGGCCTGCGCGGCGGCGAAATGAAGAAGAGACGCCGTCGCGCCAACGAGTGCTGCGAGAATGAGGGGATTTCTGGACGCCATCATCATGCTCCGTTTGAGGTGATGCGGCATTTCTAGGTCGGCTTGCGAGCCCCAATCAAACGATGATATCTGCGGGGAGGCACAAATAAATCTAAGGCATCCATGGTTCGACCCCATCTGCCGCTCAACGCGTTGCGCGCATTCGAAGCCGCCGCGCGCCACCTGTCCTTCACCCGCGCTGCGATCGAGCTTTGCGTCACGCAAGCCGCCGTCAGCCACCAGGTGAAACTGCTCGAGCAGCGGCTGGGCGTTACGCTGTTTCGCCGCCTGCCTCGCGGCTTGATGATCACCGAGGAAGGCCTGGCGCTGCTGCCGGGGCTGCAGGAAAGCTTCGACCGCATGGCCGACATGCTGGAGCGCTTCGAGGGCGGGCATGTACGCGAGGTGTTGAAACTCGGTGCGGTGGGGACCCTTGCGGTCGGCTGGCTGTTGCCGCGCCTGTCCGATTTCCATACCAAACATCCGTTCGTGGATCTAAGGCTTTCCACCAACAACAACCGGGTTGATATTGCCGCCGAAGGGCTTGATTACACGATAAAGTTCGGCAACGGGGCCTGGCATGACATGGAGGCAGAAGCACTGTTCGAGGCGCCACTGACGGCGCTCTGCACGCCTTCGATTGCAAGGGAAATCCAGGCGCCGGAAGATGTGGCGAAGCAGCCGCTGCTTCGCTCCTATCGGGCCGACGAATGGCCAAGCTGGTTCGAGGCTGCGGGCGTTGAGCCAGCGCCCCTTCGCGGCATGGTGTTCGACAGTTCGGTGCTGATGGTGGAGGCGGCGATCCAGGGGGCAGGCGTGGCGCTCGCGCCGCCTCTGATGTTTTCGCGCCACACCGCGTCAGGCGCGCTGGTGCAACCCTTCGACATCTATATCTCGAAAGGCAGTTATTGGCTGGTGCGGCTGAAATCACGGCCTGTCAACGCGGCCATGGAAGCCTTCCGCACATGGCTCCTGGAACAGGCAGCGGAGCCTGAGCACATAAGCAACATCTAAAGCCTTTCGGCTTGCATCAACAGCCGGCTTGTGCGATCACGCGCCCACACTGATCAAGGCGCTGTTCGGCGCCTTTTTGCGTTCGGGCCTTTGCCCGTTTCAACATCATTGATGACTTTAAGGAGCACGGCCATGGCACGGGCGCTCGGGCTTGATTTCGGCACGACCAACACTGTTCTGGCACTCGCGGACGGCGACGGTTCGACCACCCATTCGATGCAGTTCACGAGCAATGCCGGCACCAGCGATTCGATGCGCACCGCGCTTTCCTTCATGAAGGACGCGGTGATGGGCGCCCAGGCGCTGAAGGTGGAGGCTGGCCAGGCTGCGATCCGCCAGTTCATCGACAATCCGGGTGATTGCCGCTTCCTGCAGTCGATCAAGACCTTTGCCGCCAGCCCGCTCTTCCAGGGCACGCTCGTGTTCGCACGCCGCCAGCAATTCGAAGACCTGATGGAAATCTTCCTGAAGCGGTTGAAGACCTATGCGGATGGCAACTGGCCCTCAGAGGTCTCGCGCCTCATCGCCGGGCGGCCGGTGCATTTTGCCGGTGCCAATCCGGATCCCGCACTCGCCACGGAGCGCTACAACGAGGCCCTGACGCGTCTCGGCTTCCCCGAGATCCACTACGTTTATGAGCCCGTGGCGGCCGCCTATTACTTTGCCCAGACGCTGAAAACCGACGCAACCGTGCTGGTGGCCGACTTCGGCGGCGGCACCACCGACTATTCGCTGATCCGTTTCGAGCGCCAGGCCGGCAAGCTTACCGCCAAACCGATCGGACACTCGGGCGTCGGCATTGCCGGCGACCATTTCGACGCGCGGATGATCGACCATCTCGTGGCGCCGGAGATCGGCAAGGGCACCTACTTCAAGAGCTTCGACAAGGTGCTGGAAGTGCCGGCCGGCTACTACGCCAATTTCAGCCGCTGGAACCAGTTGTCGATCTTCAAGACCACCCGCGAGTTCACCGACATGAAATCGCTGGTGCGTTCGGCGCTGGATCCCGACAAACTGGAACTGTTCATCGATCTTGTGGAGCACGACGAAGGCTACCCGCTCTACCAGGCGATCTCGGCCACCAAGATGGCGCTGTCGGGCGCCGAGGAAGCGGAGTTTAAGTTCGCGCCGCTCGGCAAGGCTGGCAACAAGATGGTGAAGCGCAGCGACTTCGAGACCTGGATCGCGGATGATCTTGCCAAGATCGAAGGGGCGCTCGACGAGGTGCTGGAGCAGACAAACACGCCGCCCGCAGCCGTCGACAAGATCTTCCTCACCGGCGGCACGTCCTTCGTCCCGGCCGTCCGGCGGATCTTCACCCGCCGCTTCGACGCGTCCAAGATCGAAAGCGGCGGCGAATTGCTCTCCATCGCACACGGGCTGGCGCTGATCGGCGAGAGCGATAACGTGGGACAATGGGCCGCGTGAGAGCGGCTTTGCCTTTCGCCGCCTCGTCCGCTCCGCTAGGATAGGATCATGGACACCGCCAAGGATCTCGACGCGCCAGAGCTCGCCGCGCTTCTGCATTTTTATGCAGATGCGGGTGTGGAGTGGCTGGCCGAAGATGATCCGGTGGATCGCTTCGCGCAATTCGCCGCGCAAAGGGCCGCCAAGGCAGAAGCCCGCATACCGGCATCGGCTCGTGGCACCCTGGCGCAGAATGAAACCGCGACCAACACAGGGGGCGCTGCCGCCCCAAGCCGCGCGGGTGCAGGTTCGGCTGCGCGGGCTTCCGCCCCCTCGCCTGCCGCACCGTCATCCTCCGCACCCGTTTCCGTTCCCGATGGCGAAGCTGTCGCGGCCGCCCGCTTTGCCGCCGAAAGCGCACGCTCTTTGCCGGAGCTGAAGACGGCACTTGAGGCCTTCAGCGGCTGCAACCTGAAGAACGGCGCGCGCTCCACGGTGTTTGCCAGCGGTGATCCGGCCTCGGGCATCATGGTCATCGGCCCGATGCCGAATGCCGATGACGATCGCGACGGCATCCCCTTTTCCGGCCGGCAGGGACAGCTTCTCGACCGGATGCTGGGTGCGATCGGCCTCGCCCGTGAAGCCGTGGTGCTGACCAACATGATCCCGTGGCGGCCGCCCGGCAACCGCATGCCCTCGCCCGCCGAGATGGAAATCTGCCGGCCGTTCCTGGAGCGCCAGATAGCGCTCGCCGAGCCGAAGACGCTGCTGCTTCTCGGCACCTTCCCGGCCCGTTTCTTCTTCGGCGTCAACGGCACGATCCATTCGCTGCGCGGCGAATGGCGTGATGTTACCATCGGCGGCTGGAATACGGCGGCGATTGCCACCCTGCATCCGCAGGAACTGATCGCGGCCCCTGCCAACAAGGCACTTGCATGGCAGGACCTGCTCACCTTCAAGAGCCGCCTCACCAGCCACTAGATGGCGCATTCGGCTATTTCTGCCGATTCTTTGAACAACATTACCGGATTATGAATGGAGCCATGCACATTGCGCATGACAGTACGGCGTTCTGTCGCATTGCGGAATCAATGTTGCGGCGCAATATAGAGACATGTCTTGGGAGGAATTCTGGTTTAAAGGAACCAAGGCAATGACGACCCGCTTCCGCCCGATCCATTCTGGCTTCGAAACCCTTCGCATTGCAGGGCTCGCACCGCGTGCCACGCAGGGCTACCACCGCTTCGGCTCGGCAACGAACGAGCAGATGACCTCGCGTGCCATGGCGCGCCCGACCGGTGTGTCGCGTCCTGCAGCCGTTTTCGCAGACTTCCGCGAACGTTGATCCGCAAACCACGAGGATTTTGCCATGACCACGTTTCTCCGCTCGTTGCGCAGCTTCCGTGACAGCCTGCACCACATCGGCACGGCCGTGAACGCATCGCGGGAATACAGCCATGCCGACACGGCGCGCGCTGCTTCTGCCAAAAAGAGCAATCCGGCGACCGCTGCCATCCCGCTCTAAGGACTGGCTTCAGCCGCCCGGCGGTGACGCCTTGCGCGCCGCCTTCCGCTCCAGCCCAAGCTGGTGCTCGCGGTATATGATGAAGATGCCGGCCGAGACGGTAATCGTCGTGCCGATCAAGGTCTCGGCTGTCGGCACATCCGAAAACAGGATGTAGGCGATCACAATCCCCAGCACGATCGACGTGTACTCAAACGGCGCGACCGTCGAAACGTCCGCATTCCGGTAGGCCTCCGTCAGCAGGATCTGCCCGACGCCGCCGCAAAACCCCGCCGCAATCAGGAACGCCATCTCCGACGCGCTGAGGTTATTCCAGCCGAAGGGCAGGCTCAGCAGCGAGAACACCGCGCCGCTGAGCGAGAAATACATCACGATCGTCGCCGTCTTTTCCGTGCGCACCAGAAGCCGCGTCTGGATCATCGCAAAGCCCGCCAGGAAAGATGACGTCAATACCGCCGCCGCGCCGAGCGCCTGCTGCGAGGGCACGCCGCCGTCCTGGAACAGCGTCAGCTTCGGCCAGGAGATGATGACGACGCCAATCATTCCCACCATGACCGCCGTCCAGCGATAAAGCCGCACCGGCTCTTTCAGGAAGATCGCCGCGAACACGACCGCAAGCAGCGGCATGGAATAACCGATCGCGATTGCGTCCGGCAGCGGCAGGTTGACCAGCCCATAGAAGCCGAAGCCCATCGACATGATGCCGAGCATGCCGCGCCGCAGGTGGCCAAACGGGCTGCTGGTCTTCATCACGCCCCGCAATTGGCCAAGGTATCCAAGGTAGAGGATGATCGGCACCACCGCGAAAGCGGAGCGGAAGAAGGTGATCTGCCCGGCCGGAATATCGGGCCCGGCGGACTTGATGCATGCCTGCATCGCCACAAAGACCACGACTGAGCTTACCTTCATCATGATCCCCTTGAGGGGGTTTGAGGCATCCGCGGCCATGTACTACTCTTCGGAATTCGCCGCGCTTCAGACAGGCAAAAGGTGGGAAATGCTTGATTTGTCCGCACGATAGAGGATGATGGACGCGAGGAGTATGAAATCTGCTGATGAGTTGATCAAATTGGGTGACGAAACGGAAACCCTTTGAGCCGAGTACGGTAATATCGAACCTCTGCGTGATGTAGAGGGTTCAACAATCGTTTAGCATTGCGTGCAATTATGCCCGCCGCGACGGGTACAGTCTGGCCCATTTCGGTCGGATGCTTGTCGCGTGACTCACATGAAGAGCCGGTTCCAGGAAGTACTATGCGCACAGATACGGGCCAGATTGTTCATCTGGCAGATTATCGCCCCACCGACTTTGTCCTGGAACGAGTCGACCTGACGTTCGAGCTTGATCCGACGAATACCAAAGTTGAGGCGCGGCTGATCTTCCACCGCCGCGAGGGCGTCGATCCCACGGCCCCGCTGGTGCTCGATGGTGATGAACTGACGCTGTCTGGTCTTCTGCTGGATCAGAACGAGGTCCCGGCCAGCCAGTATGACGTGACATCCGAACAACTGACGGTGCGCGACCTGCCGGGGGAGTCGCCTTTCGAGATCACCATCACCACCTATATCAACCCGGAAGCCAACACCCAGTTGATGGGTCTTTACCGCACCAACGGCATCTACTGCACGCAATGCGAGGCTGAAGGCTTCCGGCGCATCACCTATTTCCCGGACCGTCCGGACGTGCTGGCGCCCTACACCGTCACCATCATCGGCGACAAGGCTGCCAACCCTGTCATGCTGTCGAACGGCAACTTCCTTGGCGGCGCCGGTTATGACGAAGGGCGCGCCTTTGCCGCCTGGTTCGACCCGCACCCGAAGCCATCCTATCTCTTTGCACTGGTTGCCGGTGATCTCGGCGTCGTTGAAGACACCTTCACCACCATGTCCGGCAATGAAGTCGCGCTGAAGATCTATGTCGAGCACGGCAAGGAGCCGCGCGCGGCTTATGCCATGGATGCGCTGAAGCGCTCGATGAAATGGGACGAGGAGCGGTTCGGCCGCGAATACGACCTCAACATCTTCCAGATCGTCGCCGTCTCCGACTTCAACATGGGCGCGATGGAGAACAAGGGCCTCAACGTCTTCAACGACAAATACGTTCTCGCCGACCCCGAGACTGCGACCGACCAGGATTATGCAAATATCGAGGCGATCATCGCCCACGAATATTTCCACAACTGGACCGGCAACCGCATCACCTGCCGCGACTGGTTCCAGCTGTGCCTGAAGGAAGGCCTGACCGTCTACCGCGACCACGAATTCTCGGCCGACATGCGTTCGCGGCCGGTCAAGCGCATCGCCGAAGTCCGCCACCTGAAGTCGGAGCAGTTCCCCGAGGATGCCGGTCCGCTCGCGCACCCGGTGCGCCCGACGAAGTATCGTGAAATCAACAACTTCTACACGACGACGGTCTACGAAAAAGGCTCCGAAGTCACCCGCATGATCGCCACCCTGCTGGGCCGCGACACGTTCAAGAAGGGCATGGACCTTTATTTCGAGCGCCACGATGGCGATGCCGCCACCGTCGAGGATTTCGTGAAGTGCTTCGAGGATGCGAGCGGGCGCGATCTCACGCAGTTCTCGCTCTGGTACCACCAGGCCGGCACCCCGCTGGTCACCGCCTCGAGCAGCTACGATCAGTCCAGCGGCACCTTCACGCTGTCGCTTGAGCAGATGGTGCCGGCAACGCCCGGCCAGTCGACCAAGGATCCGATGCACATCCCGTTGTCGTTCGCGCTGATCCTCGATAACGGCTCGCTGGCAACGCCGGAAGGCGTCACTGGCGGCGAAGTCACCGAGGACGTGCTGCACCTCACCGAACGACGCCAGACCTTCACCTTCTCCGGCATCTCGTCGCGCCCGGTACTGTCACTCAACCGTTCCTTCTCGGCGCCGATCAACCTGCATTTCGACCAGACGCCGGCCGATCTTGCGCATATCGCCCGTCACGACACCGACCTCTTCGCCCGCTGGCAGGCACTGACCGATCTTGCCATGCCGAACCTGATGCAGGCGGCGCGGGATGCCCGCGACGGCAAGGACGTGACCTGCGATCCGGCGCTTATCGCCGCGCTTCTGGAGGCGGCTGCCGATGAAACGCTGGAGCCGGCCTTCCGGGCACAGGCGCTGACGCTGCCGAGCGAGGCTGATATTGCCCGCGAACTCGGCAGCAACAACGATCCGGATGCAATCCATGCGGGCCGCACCGCGGTCATCTCGGCCATTGCGGAGGCTGGTGAAAAGACCTTCGTCCACCTGTTCGAGACGATGAAGCCCGAGGGCGCCTATGCGCCGGATGCGGAAAGCGCTGGCAAGCGCGCACTGCGCAACATCGCGCTGTCCTACCTCACCTATTCGGAAAACTCGCCGGCTCGTGCAGCCGAGGCTTTCGCGTCCTCCGACAACATGACGGATCTGGCGCAGGCACTTACCCTGCTCGCCCATCGTTTCCCGTCTTCGTCCGAGGCAACCTCGGCCCTTGCGAGCTTCCTGACCCGCTTTGACGGCAATCCGCTCGTCATCGACAAGTGGTTCTCGATCCAGGCGACCATCCCGGGCGCGGACGCGCTGTCGCGCGTCAAATCGCTGATGGAGAACCCGCGCTTCATCTCGACCAACCCGAACAGGGTACGGTCGCTGATCGGCACCTATGCCTTCTCCAACCCGACCGGCTTCAACCGCGCCGACGGGGAAGGTTATAGTTTCCTCGCCGAGCAGATCCTGGCGATCGACGCCAAGAACCCGCAGCTTGCAGCCCGCATCCTCACCTCGATGCGGTCCTGGCGTTCACTTGAACCGCAGCGGGCCGATCATGCCCGGGCAGCGCTCACCACGATAGAGCGGGCCGCCAATCTTTCGACCGATGTCAGGGACATCGTCGAGCGGATGCTCAAGGGCTAGAACGACAAGGGCTGCGGATCTCTCCGTGGCCCTTCTTTTTTGCTCCTGGTTTTGAGTCCGTTTGGCAACAGGTAGCAGATCTTAACAAAAAGCTAACGGACCCTCTGGACACGCAGAATCACTAATGATTCATTGAGTCAGATTCGGGCGAGCGGCGCGTCGGATCATCACGAGGGTCTACATGAAGACGATGTCGGACGCGCAGCGGGTCCCCGCTGCCGAAGGTCGGTTGCGTTTCAAATTTCCGAGCCTGGACGGCTTGGGTCGAGCCGTTCCTGACGAAGGACGGCTGACCTGGAGACCGATGGCACGCCAGATGCCGAAGGTCGAACTGATCCTCAAGCGTTCGATCCCCCTCCTCATCGTCGCCTTCCTGATTGTGGTTGCCGCTTCGCGCGTCGTCGGCATCATGGGCGAATACAGCCGCATGCAGGATGCAGCCCGCCACTCCACCGAGCTGCTTGCCTCTGCCGCCCGCGCCACGTTTGCGGCCAATGCCTCCCTCGTGACGACGGGTGCCCGCGCGCCGGCCGAAGCGCAGTTGCGTGCTGTGCTGCCGCCGGAGCCCACCATGCCGGGCGCCTTTGTCCTTCTCGTCAATCCGGAAGGCCGCGTGGTCGGCGGCTGGGGCAACATCGCGTCCTATCTCGATCGTCGTCTGACTTCGCTGTTGCCGGAGACCGCCGCTGTTCGGCGCGTCGGCACCGACAATGCGGTGATCGAAACCTATATCGGCGACGTCTCGCATTACGCCGCCATCCAGGCGATCGGTACCGAGGGCGCGCTTATCGTCGCTGCCCATTCGCTGCAGTATATCGACCTTTTCTGGCGCCAGGAGGTGTCGCTTAACGTCACCGTCTTCGCCGGCATCTCGGCGATCCTGCTGGTGATCCTCTACGCCTATTACATGCAGGTCCGTCGCGCCCGCGAAGCCGACGACACGTTCGTGCAGTCCAACCTGCGCATGGAAACGGCCCTGTCGCGTGGCCGCTGCGGCTTGTGGGACTTCGACGTCGAGAACCGCCGCCTGTTCTGGTCGGGCTCGATGTACGAGATGCTCGGCCTGCCGCCGGGCGGCAACGTCATCTCCTTCACCGATGCCGCCCGCATGATGCATCCGACCGACAGCAACATCTATGCGCTGGCGCGTGCGATCAGCCGCGGCAATTCCAAGCAGGTCGACCAGGTGTTCCGTATGCGCCACGCCGCTGGCCATTACGTGTGGATGCGCGCCCGTGCCCAGGTGGTGAAGACGGCGAACGGCCGGACCCATGTCATCGGCATCGCAATGGACGTCACCGAGCACCATCGCTTGGCGCAGCGTTACGCCGAGGCCGACCAGCGCCTTGCCGACGCCATCGAATGCACCTCGGAAGCCTTCGTGCTCTGGGACAAGAACGACCGTCTGGTGATGTGCAACACGCACTTCCAGCAGGCATACGGCCTTCCCGACAGCGTCCTCGTGCCCGGCACTGAACGTGCGGCCGTCAATGCAGCCGCCGCCCGCCCTGTCATCGAGCGGCGCGTGGCCGATCCCGACGGCAGCGGCATGTCCCGCACCACCGAAGTCCAGCTTGCGGACGAACGCTGGCTGCAGATCAACGAACGCCGCACCCGCGATGGCGGCATGGTGTCGGTCGGCACCGACATCACCCTCCTCAAGCGTCACCAGGAACGCCTGCGCGAATCCGAACGCCGCCTGATGGCAACGATCGGCGACCTTTCCGCCTCGCAGAAAAAGCTGGAGCGGCAGAAGTCCGAGCTTTCGGTCGCCAACGCGAACTACCAGGCGGAGAAGGAGCGCGCCGAGGCTGCCAACAAGGCAAAGTCCGAATTCCTGGCCAACATGAGCCACGAACTTCGCACGCCGCTCAACGCCATTCTCGGCTTCTCCGAGATCCTGATGAACGGCATGTTCGGGCCTCTCGGATCACCGAAATATGTAGAATACTCCAAGGATATCCACGACAGCGGCAAGCACCTGCTCAACGTCATCAACGACATCCTCGACATGTCGAAGATCGAGGCGGGCCACATGCGCATCGTGTCCGAGCCGGTCGACCTGAAGCCGCTGATCGAGGAGAGCCTGCGCCTGACGTCGATCGCTGCCGAAGAGAAGTCCGTCTCCATCAACCGTCGTCTCTGCGACCGCCTGGACGTCATCGGCGACCGCCGTGCGCTCAAGCAGATCATGCTCAACCTGCTGTCTAATGCCGTGAAATTTACCGATGCGGGCGGCAATATCGAGCTTCGTGCCCGCCGCGTACAGAACGGCCTGATGCTGACGATCGCCGATACGGGCATCGGCATCCCGAAGGAATCACTTGCCAAGATCGGCCAGCCGTTCGAGCAAGTGCAGAGCCAATATGCCAAGAGCAAGGGCGGGTCGGGGCTTGGTCTCGCCATCTCCCGCTCGCTGGTGGCGCTGCATGGCGGCTCGATGCGCATCCGCTCGCGAACCGGCGTCGGCACTGTCGTGTCGCTGATGATCCCGGACCGCGAGCCTGCTGAGCACCCGCAATACGGCCTGAGCCCTATTTCCGCACAACGGCCTTGAAGGTGTCTCGCACTGCCGAGGAGAGCCGCTTCATCTCGCCTTCCAGCGTCTTGAGGTCGGGGCAGTCGCCAGCACGGCACAACAACTCCACAAGACCGGCCGGCGCATCCTTGGCATCGAAAGGTCCGTCGACGCAAAGGCGGATGATCTGCGAAAGCTCGGTGTAGAGCCGTAGCGCAGCAAGGCAGGTCTCAAGCTGGTCCGGTTGCAGGAAGCGGGCGCCCAGAATCTTCAGCGCGTCAGCCGTCGAGAGGCCATAGGTATTGACCACCTCCCCCTTCGCCGGCGCGATCAGGCGCAGATATTGGGCAATGAACTCGATATCGATCAGCCCGCCGCGGATCAGCTTCATGTCCCAGACATCGCGCGGTGGCTTTTCCTTCTCGATCAGCGCCCGCATCTCCGCGACATCCCTGGTGATCTTGTCAGGATCGTCGGCGGTCGCGAGCACGTCGCAGATGATGTCCTTTGCCTCGGTGACGAGGCTTTCGTCACCGCAGACAAGCCGCGCCCGGGTCAGCGCCATGTGCTCCCAGGTCCAGGCGTCCTCATGCTGGTATTTCTGGAACGAGGTGATGCGGGTTGCGACCGGCCCCTTGTTTCCGGATGGCCGCAGCCGAAGATCCACTTCGAAGATGACCCCTTCCGCCATCGGCGCGGAAAGCGCGGCAATCAACCGTTGGGTGATACGGGTGAAATAACGCACTGCATCGAGCGGCTTCGGCCCTGAACTCTCGGCAGCCGAACCGTCGTAGTCGTAGAGCAGGATGAGATCGACGTCGGATCCTGCCGTCAGTTCGAAGCTGCCAAGCTTGCCCATGCCCATCACCGCGACGCGACCGCCCGGATACGGCCCATGGCCAGCCTCGATCTCGCGCATCACGGCATCGAGCGCCGCTTCGATCAGGAGATCGGCAAGGTGGGTAAAGGCCCGCGCCGCCTGCTCCCCGGTGATTGTCGCGGTCAGCAGCCTGATGCCGATCAGAAAGCGCTGTTCGGCGGCAAAGATCCGCAGCCGGTCCAGCAGTTCCTCATAGGCCCTAGCGCCGGTGAGGAAGGTCGTCAGCCGATGGGAGAGATGCTCGCGGGTCGGAAGTTCGACAATCAGGCCGGGGTCCAGCATGCCGTCGAAGACATGCGGCTTGCTCGCGACAATGTCGGCAAGCCTCGGTGCCGAGGACATGATGGTGACGATCAGCGCCAGCAGTGGCGGGTTGTTCGCAACCAGTGAAAACAGTTGGATTCCCGCCGGCAAACCCTTGAGGAAGCTGTCGAAACGCAGCAGCGCCTCGTCTGCCCGCTTGCTTTCACCAAAGGCCTTCAAGAGCGCCGGCATCAGTTCCGTCAGCCGCTCCCGGGCCTCGACCGATTGCGTTGCACGATACCGGCCATTGTGCCAGGTGCGGATCACCCGCGAGATGTCGGCCGGCCGTTCAAAACCGAGACTCGATAGCGTTTCCAGCGTTTCGGGGTCGTCCTGCTGGCCGGTGAAAACGAGATTGCCGTTGGTACCGGAAAGCTTGGCTTCCTGCTCGAAAAGCCGCGAATAGCGCTTCTCGACCGTCCGCAGCACCTCCTCGAGCCTTGCCGAAAAGCTCTTGGTGTCCCGAAAGCCGAGCATGAAGGCGATCCGCTTCAACTCGGCCTCTGTGTCCGGCAGGTGATGGCTCTGCTCGTCGCGCACCATCTGGATCCGATGCTCGATGTCACGCAGGAACCAGTAGCACTCCGTCATCTCGTCGGCGATCTCGTGCGAGATCCACCTGGCTTCCGCGAGCGCCCGAAGCGCCGCCTCGGTTTCCCGCACGCGGATGGGCGGCATGCGCCCACCGGCGATCAACTGCTGGGTCTGCGCAAAGAACTCGATCTCGCGGATACCCCCGCGGCCAAGCTTCACGTCATGCCCCTTCACGGCAATCGCACCGTGCCCCTTGTGAGCATGGATCTGCCGCTTGATGGAATGGATGTCGGCAATCGCCGCGTAGTCGAGATACTTGCGGAACACGAAGGGCGTCAGCAGCCGCATGAAGTTCTCGCCGGCCGCAATGTCGCCGGCAACCGGCCGCGCCTTGATATAGGCCGCCCTCTCCCAGTTCTGCCCGCGGGCCTCGTAATAAACGAGCGCCGCATCGAGCGAGACCGCCAGCGGCGTCGAGCCCGGGTCGGGCCGCAGCCTCAGATCCGTGCGGAAGACATAACCGTCGGCGGTACGCTCCTGCAGGATGCGGATCAGCCGCCGCATCATCCGCCCGTAAGTTTCCGATCCATCCATGGGATCGGGCAGCGTGCCAGCTTCCGGATCGAAGAACACGACGATGTCGATGTCGGAGGAGTAGTTGAGTTCGCGCCCGCCGAGCTTGCCCATGCCAAGCACGATCAGCCCGGAGCGCTCGCTCGGGTTCGAGGGGTCAGGCAGCCTCAGCTTGCCGCTCTCGTGGCCTGCCAGCAGCAGGTGGTCGATGGCGGCGGCGGTCGCGGCATCGGCAAGCGCGCTCAGCCAGAAGGTCGTGTCGCGGGCGGTAAAGATACGCCCAAGATCCGCGAGCGCGACGAGGAAGCTCAGCTCGCGCTTGGCCACCCGCAGCGCCGTCATCACTTCGTTTTCGGAAGGGATTTGACCATCATTGGGGCGCCAGCAGTCGCGGGCTCGGCTAACGATTTGCCGAAGCCTTGGCTCCAGAGGCTCATGAATGGCAGTGGTCAGAAGTGCCGGAGATCGGGCAGCGGTTTCCGAAAGGAACGGGGAAAGGCTAAGGGCCGAAACAAGGAAAGACTTGAGCGGACCATCGTCGGCCAGCAGTTCGGCCACCGCCGGCTCGAGCTTGGCTGCATCCTTGAGAACGGACAGTGCCGCTTTCGCTTCCGCCTGCGTCAGCTGCCGTATGATGTCCGGCGACACCATGTCGAGCCGCTTGACCGGCTCGGACACTTTCACCGTCGCTGCTTTTTCCTCCACCGGCGCCTCCCGTCGATCATCCCGATCATCACTTAGAGCCTTGGCGCCGGAAAGACCATGGTGACGGTGAGCCCCGGTGCATCCGGGCGGTCCCCAAACGTATCGGAAAGCTCCAGCGAGCCGCCATGCAGCTCCATCACCGCTTCCACCAGCGACAACCCAAGCCCTGTGCCCGGCTTCGAGCGGCTTTCATCGAGCCGCACGAACCGCTTCAGCACATCCTCGCGCTTGTCGGCGGGAATGCCAGGCCCGTTGTCGCAGACGGATAGGCGGATCTCATCATCCCGCCTGACGAGCCGCAGCTTGATGCCGCGGTTGTCGTCTCCGTCACCGGAATACTTGATGGCATTGTCGAGGAGATTGAAGATCGCCTGGCCGATCAGCTCGCGGTTGCCGTTCACCGTCACGCCGGGCTGCACTTCGGTTGAAAGTTGAAGCCCCGCCTCCTCCGCCACCGGTTCGTAAAGCTCGGCGCTGTCAGCCGAAACGGCGGACAGATCCACTTCCGACATCTCCGCGGCAATCGATCCGGCTTCGACGCGCGAAATCATCAGCAGCGCATTGAAGGTGCGGATCAACTGGTCCGACTCGCCGATGATGCCTTCGAGCGCCGCGCGACGCACATCCTCGCGATCTTCCGAAAGCGCGTCGGCCGCCTTGTTGCGCAGCCGCGTCAGCGGCGTCTTCAGGTCGTGGGCGATGTTGTCGGACACCTGCCGAAGCCCTTCGTTAAGCTTCTCGATGCGGCCGAGCATGGCATTGAGGGAATCGGAAAGGCGGTCGAATTCGTCGCCGGACCGGCCGACCGGCAACCGCTGCGAAAGGTCCCCCGCCATGATCTTCTGGCTTGCCGCCGACATGCGATCGATGCGTTTCAGGGCGTTGCGGCCGATGCCGAACCAGATCACCAGCGCGCCGACACCCATGATCGTCAGTGCCACCATCAGCGCCCGCCGGACGATCAGCCGGAAGCGACCAGGATCGCCGAGGTCGCGCCCGACCATGATCCTCAGGCCGTTGTCGAGTCGCATCACATAACCGATCGCCACGTCCTGGCCGGGCTTCTCCGCTTCGGCGAAAGGTTCATAGCGGAACGGCGGCTCCGTCCAGCCCTGCTCGTCGAGCACGCCCGGCTGCACCGAGGCCACGTTGCCGGCCAGCATCTCGCCGTTCGGCCCCGCCACGACGTAAAGGTTGGCGCCCGGCTGGCGGGCACGCCGCTCCATCATCCGCACCAGCAGGTTGATCCCGCCGCGCTCATAGGCGCGCTGCACGTCGCCCACTTCCTCCTGCAGCGTCTGGCGCGTCTGCTGCGCAAGCAGGCGCTCGGACATCGCGGTCACGTAGAAGACCAGAAAGGCCGCACACAGGGCAAACAGCAGGATGTAGAGCGCCGACAGCCGCACGGCGGTCGAACGGAACATCAGGCGGGCACGGTTCAACAAGGGATCTTACCCCTCGTCCTTGATCATGTAGCCGGCGCCGCGAATGGTCTTGAGCAGCGGCTTGTCGAAATCCTTCTCGATCTTCGAGCGAAGCCGCGAAACATGCACGTCGATCACGTTGGTCTGCGGGTCGAAATGGTAGTCCCAGACGTTTTCAAGCAACATCGTGCGGGTCACGACCTGCCCGGCATTCTTCATGAGATATTCGAGAAGCCGGAATTCACGCGGCTGCAGCAGCACTTCCTTGCCGGCACGACGCACCTCGTGGGAAAGCCGGTCGAGCTCGAGGTCGCCCACACGGTAGACCATGTCCTGTTCCGGTGCGCCCTTGCGGCGTCCGAGCACTTCCACGCGCGCCAGCAGTTCCGAGAAGGCATAGGGCTTGGGGAGATAATCGTCGCCGCCGGCACGCAGGCCGGTTACGCGGTCGTCGACCTGCCCAAGCGCCGACAGGATCAGCACCGGTGTGTTGACGCCACGCTTGCGCAACTCGCTGATCACCGACAGCCCGTCGCGGCGCGGCAGCATGCGGTCGATAACCATCACGTCATAGGAATTTTCCGATCCCATGAAGAGGCCGCTTTCGCCGTCGCTTGCATGGTCAACGACAATGCCCGCCTCGCGAAAGGCCTTGGTCATGTAGGCGGCTGCTTCGAGATCGTCTTCGATCACCAGAATCTTCATGTGCGGCACAATAGCGTCACCGCCGGTTTTCGTGCCACTGGATTCGGCAGCGTTACTCGTGTCCCAGCGCATTTTGCTCCCTTTCAACAGCAAGGGCGCCGACCGTTGCCGGCGGCGCCCCTCGTTTGCTCGGCAGGATGGATCAGCCTTCGTCGATCGGCAGCGCCATGAAGCGGCTCGAGCCGTTGCCTTCCACCTGGAACAGGGCGCGGGTGCGGCCGTCCTTGCGGGCTTCCTCGATCACGCGGCCGATGTCGTTGGCGCTTTCGACCTTGCGGTTGTTGACCGAGACGATCTTTTCGCCGGTCTTCAGGCCGCGGGCAGCAGCTTCGGAATCCGGATCCACGTCGGTCACCGAAAGACCCGAGCCATCACCGGCCGGTGCGACTGTGATGCCAAGGCTCGCAAGTGCCTTCTCGCTCGACGGTGCCGGCGATTCAGGCTGCTCAGGCGTCGGTGCGGATGCTTCGTCGCTCTGCAGGTTGCCAAGCGTCACGGACACATTCTGCGACTTGCCATCGCGCCACAGGGCGATGTCGACCTTGGTGTTCGGCCCAAGTGCCGCGATCTTGCGCGACAGTTCGCGGGCGTCCTTGATCTGCTGGCCGTTGACGGCGGTGATCACGTCGCCTTCGCGGATGCCGGCCTTCTGGCCGGGCGAGCCTTCCTGCGGTGCCACGACAAGCGCGCCATTGGCTTCCTTGAGACCGAGCGATTCGGCGATATCCTGGTTCACCGGCTGGATCTGCACGCCGAGCCAACCGCGCTCGACCTTGCCGTCCTTCATCAGGTCGGCCACGACATCCTTGGCGGTGGAGGCAGGGATCGCGAATGCGATGCCGACGTTGCCGCCGGACGGCGAGAAGATCGCCGTGTTGATGCCGACCACTTCACCGGAAAGGTTGAAGGTCGGGCCACCCGAGTTACCACGGTTCACCGCAGCATCGACCTGGATGTAGTCGTCATACGGACCGGAGCCGATATCACGGCCGCGCGCCGAAACGATGCCGGCAGTCACGGTGCCGCCAAGGCCGAACGGGTTCCCGACGGCTACCACCCAGTCGCCGACACGCGTCTTGCTGTCGTCAGCGAAGGTGACATAGGTGAACTTGCGGCTGGTGGCATCGACCTTCAGCACCGCGAGATCGGTGCGGCTGTCCTTGCCGATCAGCTTGGCTTCCAGTTCCGTGCCATCGTTCAGCACGACGGTATAAGCCGCGCCATCGGAAACGACGTGGTTGTTGGTGACCACGTAACCGTCTTCGGAGATGAAGAAGCCGGAGCCCTGGGCAGCCGGACGCAGGCGGTGCGGACGGTTGCCGTCGCGGTTGCGCGGGCCACCGCGTTCGGCACGGTTCTGGTTGCCGTCCTGGCCATCCTGGCCACCGAATTCACGGAAGAAGCGCTTCAGCGGATGGTCGTCGGGAAGTTGGTCGAAGCCGCGGCCGCCAAAGTTGAAGGAGAAATTGCTGCCATCGTTGGAAACGGGCTGCGCGTCGGACTGGACGCGAACAGAAACAACGGCCGGCGAAACGGCCGCTACGACATCGGCAAAGCTTGGTGCCTGCGGCGCCGTGACGCTCACTGGAGCCGCATAGGAGCTGATGATTTCGGCTGGAATGCCGGTGGAAAGCATGACCGCTCCGAGACCAGCGACAGTGGTGGTCTTCAAGACGGTCTTCAGAGAGGGACGTCCTAGTTTGCGCATCTTTACCTAACCTTCTTATCTTCTGTCATCTGTGTGGCCGGAGGTCCGGCGGGCGGTGGATGACGAGAGATATAGGAGCGGTCAGGTTAACTGCACGTGGCGGCAGGATGAAATCTTTGTAATGTTCGAGGACGCTACTTTTCGAGAAGCTCGTCGAGGCGCGCCTGCTCTTCCGGCGTCAATGCGGCAACCGCGCGCTGGCGCGGCCGTGAGCGAACGTAGACGGACATCGCAACAGCGCCGCCCAACAGGAGCAGCACCGGCGTCGCCCACAAAATGATCGTCTTGGCGCTCATCCGCGGGTTAAGCAGCACAAACTCGCCATAACGCGACACCACGTAGTCGATCACCTGTTCGTCGCTGTCGCCATTGCTCAGTCGCTCGCGAACGAGGACACGCAGGTCACGGGCGAGTTCCGCATTGGAATCATCGATCGACTGGTTCTGGCAGACCATGCAGCGCAGTTGCGCCGAGAGGTTCCGTGCCCGCTGCTCCAGAACAGGGTCGGCCAGCACCTCGTCAGGATTGACGGCCATCGCCGAAAGCGGCGCGAAGATCGACAGCATCAATGCCAGGAGCATGCCACGCCACATCACTCGGCCGCCTCCAGCACTGGCTTCACCGCCCGCGCCTTGCGGTTCGGCGCGCCCACCCGCAAGCGACGGTCAGACAGCGAGACGAATCCGCCAAGCATCATGATCAACGCCCCACCCCAGATGCACAGGATGAACGGCTTCCACCAGATGCGCACCACCATGCCGCCGCCTTCCATCGCGTCACCCAAGGACACGTAAAGCTGGCTGAGGCCAAACGTCAGAATGCCCGCTTCCGTGGTCGGCATGCGGCGGGCGGTATAAAGCCGCTTCGACGACCATGTGTCGCCCACCGTTGCCCCACCCTTGCGCACGGTAAAGTGCCCGCGCTGCTCGGTGTAGTTCGGGCCGACTGCGTCACGCATGCCGTCATAGGTCAGCACGTATCCGCCGGCATTTGCCGTCTGGCCCTGCTTCATCTCCACCACGGTTTCGGTGCCGAAGGTGGTCGCGGCGAAAATACCGAGCACGGTCACGCCAAGCCCGAAATGCGCAATCGCCGTCCCGAAAACGGAGCGCGGTAGCCCGGCAAGCCTCTTGAAACCGACGCTCACGCCCACCTTGGAAAAGTTGCCGCGGTACCAAAGGTCGGCAATGGCGCCGAACATGCCCCAGAAACCGAGCGCCAGCCCGAAGATCGCCATCACTGGCCCGCCATTGTGGATGTAGAAGAAGGCGAGACCGGCAAATAGCGAGAGCCCGGCAAACACATAGAGCCGCTGCAGCGCGCCAAGCAAATCGCCACGCTTCCACGCCAGCATCGGCCCGAACGGCACGGCCACCAGAAGCGGCAGCATCAACAGCCCGAAGGTCATGTTGAAGAAGGGCGCACCGACCGAGATCTTTTCGCCCGTCAGTGTCTCGAGGATCAGCGGATAAAGCGTGCCGATCAGCACGGTTGCGGTCGCCACCGTCAGGATCAGGTTGTTGAGCACCAGCGATCCCTCGCGCGAGATCGGAGCAAACAGACCGCCTGCCTTCAGCATCGGCGCCCGCCATGCAAACAACGCAAACGCGCCGCCAATGAAGATCGCCAGGATGCAGAGGATGAAGATGCCGCGCGCCGGGTCCGTCGCGAAGGAATGAACCGAGGTCAGCACGCCAGAACGCACGAGGAAGGTCCCGAGCAGCGAGAGCGAGAATGTCATGATCGCCAGCAGCACAGTCCAGATCTTCAGCGCCTCGCGCTTTTCCATCACCAGCGCGGAATGCAGAAGTGCGGTGCCGGCAAGCCAAGGCATGAAGGAGGCGTTCTCGACCGGGTCCCAGAACCACCAGCCGCCCCAGCCGAGCTCGTAATAGGCCCAGTAGGAGCCCATCGCGATCCCCGCCGTCAGGAAGGTCCAGGCGGCCAGCGTCCACGGCCGCACCCAGCGCGCCCAGGCTGCATCGATGCGCCCTTCAATCAGCGCTGCAACGGCAAACGAGAAACAGACCGAAAAGCCGACATAACCGAGGTAAAGCAGCGGCGGATGCACCGCGAGCCCCAGGTCCTGCAGGACCGGGTTGAGGTCCTGGCCTTCCGCGGGCGCCGGTTGAAGCCGCAAAAACGGATTGGACGACAGCAGGATGAACAGCAAAAAGGCGACCGAAATCCACGCCTGCACCGCCAGCACATTGGCCCGCAGCGTTTCCGGCAGGTTGCGGCCAAAGACGGCCACAAGCGCACTGAAGAAAACCAGGATCAGCAGCCACAGCAGCATCGATCCTTCGTGGTTGCCCCACACGCCCGAATATTTGTAGATCAGCGGCATCAGCGAATGGGAATTCTCCCACACGTTCTGCACCGAGAAGTCGGAAACGACATAGGCCCAGGTGAGCGAGGCGAAGGACAGCGCCACCAGCGCAAACAGCGTCAGCGAACCGGTCGAGGCTAGCCCCATCATTGCCATGTCACCGCGTCTTGCGCCAATCACCGGCAGCGTCGAGACGATCAGCGCGGTGGCGAGCGCCAGAACCAGTGCATAATGGCCGAGTTCGATGATCAATTCGTCATCCCCTTGCCGGTGCCCTGAGCATTTTCGTCGGCGTCCTTCCAGGTCCCGTCGGCCTTCAGCCGGTCGGCGACCTCCTTCGGCATATAGTTCTCGTCATGCTTGGCGAGCACGCTGTCGGCCACGAAATTGCGGGAGGTGGGCTCGAAGCTGCCTTCCGTCACCACGCCCTGGCCTTCGCGAAACAGGTCCGGCAGAAGACCGCTGTAGGTTACCGGCACGCTGCCGGTCCCGTCCGTCACGGTAAAACTTACCGTGGAGCCCTGCCCGCGCTTCACCGAGCCTTCAGCCACCAGGCCGCCAAGACGAATGCGCGTACCCGGCTTGATATCGGCAGTCGCAAGATCGGCCGGCATGAAGAAGTAAGCGACCGACTGGCTGAAGGCGAACATCACCAGCAGCACCGCCATAAGAATAAAGCTCATGCCGCCGGCAATCACCGCAAGCCGTTTCTGTTTGCGCGTCATTGCATCGTTCCTTCCACGGCAAGCCCGATCTCGTTGGCCAGCGCCACCAGTTCACCTGAAGAGGGAAACTGCTTCAGGCCGCTTTTCAGCGCTTCCTGCGCCTTGTCCCGCTCGCCGAGCACAGAATAGGATCGCACCAGCCGCAGCCAGCCTTCCAGATTGTCGGGATCTTCCTTCAGCCGCGCCGCAAGCCCATCAACCATGCCGCGGATCATCGCCTGCCGGTCACCCTGGTTCAGGTTCGCAGCTGCCGCGACATCCTCCTGGCTGGGGTCGCCAAGCGCCTTCTCCGGCGAAGCCGTTTGCGGCGCGTTCTTGCCCGCCACGGCCGTCCCGCCATTTTTGGTGATGTGCTGGTTCACCAGTTCCATCCACGGCGCGTCGGCGGGTGATTCCTTGGCAATCGCTTCGAAAGCCGCGAGCGCTTCCGTCCGCCGGCCCGCCTGCTCATGGCTCAGCCCGACATAAAAGCGCGGGCGTGGATTGGCCGGATCGAGCTTCGCCGCGTCTTCGAAGGCGAGCCGCGCATCCTCCGTCACGATGCCATCGTTTGCCGCGACCAGCGTTTCGCCAAGCCCAGCAAGCCGCGCCGGATTGGTGCCAAGGATGCGGATCGCATTGCGGTAAGCCATTTCTGCATCGCCGAGCCGCATTGAGCGGAAATAGATCGGCGCCAGCAGGTCCCAGCCGGCACCATCATTCGGGTTCTGCGCCAGGTGCCGCTCGGCCTTGGCCACCAGCAGCGCGATGTTGTTGCCTGGATTGGCAAGTCGCGCTTCAAGCGGCTGGTCCGGCATCCCCGGGTTGCCAAGCAGCAGGTAAAGACAGAGCCCGATTGCCGGCGGTACCACCGTCACGACCATGGCCGGGTAACCAATCTTGCGCGGTCCCGCACCTTGCGAAGCCTCGTTTCCGGCATCGGCGGCGGCCAGCAGTCGCCGACCGATCTCGGCGCGGGCATATTCCGCCTGCTCCGCTTCGATCAGCCCCTGCGCGCGATCGCGCTCAAGTTCCTTCAACTGGTCGCGGTAAACAGCGATCTCACCAGCGCGGTCGGCGCCCGCCGATCTTGCACCGCGGGCAAGCGATAGGATGAGGACTGCCGCAACGGCTGCCGTCAGAGCTGCGAGGACGATCCATAAAAGCATAATGGCCCATTACTGCAACGGCCGGCGCTTTCCAACTGCGGCGCTGCGGTTGACGCGAATTTGAGGCGTTTCGCCGCAACCAATCGCGGGACTTCCATTTTCGCGATGCTTATGAGGCTTCAAATCCGGCAAAGCCATGACGTAAGTCAATTGGTCGCGCTAGATGAGTGGCGACCATGTCCCATCCGTATTGCGGCAGGCTGCGCCGCGCGCCACCACTTCCTTGCCACCGACGGTCACCGTATGCCGGTACTGCCGGCAGTTCTGCGTCCCGACTTGGTAAGGCGCGTTGGCAACGACTTCGCCATCGGCGTTGCGCCCTTTCCAGGGGGTGGCGCGGCCGGGGGCTGCGTCTTCCAGCGCCCGGTATTCGGCCTCCAGCGCCCTGGAACGATCGCTTTCCGATAATGTCGCGCCGGTACGGCCGATGATGCCGCCCTGCAAAGCAGAGATATAGGATGCCGAAGGTGACGGGCGTGGAGACAGGAGCCCTCGCGGCCCGCTGCCACCCGTGGATGCGGTGGTGCAGCCAGCCAGAACCGATGCCGCCATCAGCAGCACTCCGATATGCCCGTAGTTCAATCTCTGCATCTTAGATGTCGCCCCAGCCATCATTCCGGAATCGTTGATGAGACTGCTCCTGTCCCGCAATGGCATCATTAAGGCATCTTTGGCAAAACACGAGAATCTGGCGATCATCAGCCCCTGTCGTCGCTCCGCGCGTCCCGCGCGGCCTCAGGTTCAAAGATATAGCAGGCTTCGCTTGCGTCCACATCCGGCAGGCACGAATGCGCCGTTGTTGCCGCCCCGCCACAGTTCGCGCCGCCACCTTACGAATGCGCAACATCCTTGGTCACCGCCGGCAGGGTGAGCCTTGCCCTCAGGCCGCCCCGTTCGCCGCGCGAAAGCTCCAGCGCGCCCTGGTATTCGGTGGCGATCTCGCGCACGATGGAAAGGCCAAGGCCCGCACCCGGCTTGCTTTCATCAAGCCGCCGTCCCCGCTTCAGTGCCTCGCGGATTTCATCGGGCTCCAGGCCCGGTCCATCGTCCTCGACGGCCATCTCGATCCAGGGCCGGCGTGCGCTGTCGCCTTCCGCCCCCGCTGGCGCGGATCCCGGCACCGCCGTCACCCAGACAGCCGTCTTGCAGAATTTCGCGGCATTCTCGAGCAGGTTGCCGATGGTTTCCTCCACGTCCTGCTGCTCCATCGCAAGGCCGATGCCCTGCGGCGCCACATAAAGGTGGAACTCCTTGTCTGGGTTCAGCCGTCTCATCACGCGCACCAGCCGTTCCAGCACCGGCTCCACTTCCGTGCGCGCCAACAGGGAATCCCGCTGGGCGGCAATGCGCGCCCGGTTCAGATAAGACTGCACCTGCGACTGCATGCCTTCCGCCTGCGAGCGCACGAGGTCCGACTGGACCTTTTCCACCGCGCGGGACTCGTTCAGCAGCACCGCAATCGGTGTCTTCAGCGAATGCGCGAGATTACCGACCTGCATTCGGGCCCGCTCGATGATCCGCCGATTGCTTTCGATCAGTGCATTGATGTCGTTCGCCAAGGGCATGATTTCGCGGGGGAATTGTCCCTCCACCCGCTCCACCTCGCCACGCCGCACCCGATCCAGCGCACGTCGTGCGCCGTCCAGCGGCTGCAGCCCGTAAAGTATCGCCAAGCCGTTCACGATCAGGCTGCCCAGGCCGAACACGGCCAGGGCTATGTAGAGGCTACGTGAGAAGGTCTGGATGTCCTCCTCGACAACCGAGAGGTTGCCGGACACCCGGAAACGCGCCGCGCGTCCCTCGCCGTCCAGCACCACCTCGGTCTCGGCCACCAGCACGTTGTTACCGTAAGCGTCGGTCGCGTTGTAGAAGCGCTCGTAGCGATTGTTGAAGGGCACCGCGAGGATCGACGGCACGCTGATATTGGAGGTCCCCAGCGATGACGACGAAAGTGGCCGCGCAGCGAATGTCCCGAGCGGCTCGATGATCCAGTACCATCCGGTCTCCGGCTGCGAGAACCTGAGGTCGCCCAACTGCGGGCTGCCGGAAAGCTGGTTGTCGTCGCCGATCGTGATCGAGTTGATGACGTTGTAGAGTTGCGCCCGCAGCAGGTCGGTGAAAGCGCGTTCGGCAGACTGGCGGTAAAGCTGCGAGATGACGATCGAGATCACCACCAGCGCCAGCGCCGACCACAACGTGGCCAGCAGCAGCACCCGGGCGGTGAGCGAGCTCGGCCCGAGCTTCAGGCGCGGAAGCCTATTGCGCATTGGTGGGAGCTTGCATCCGGTAACCGAGGCCGCGAACCGTTTCGATGAGGTCGACGCCCAGCTTCTTGCGAAGCCGGCCCACGAAGACCTCGATCGTATTGGAGTCGCGGTCGAAGTCCTGGTCATACATGTGCTCCACCAGTTCGGTGCGTGAAACCACCTGGCCCATGTGGTGCATCAGGTAGGAGAGCAGACGGAATTCGTGCGAGGTAAGTTTCAGTTGCACCCCATCCACCGTCGCCTTGGAGGCCTTGGTGTCGAGCTTCACCGGCCCGCACACGATCTCGGAGGAGGAATGACCGGCCGCCCGGCGGATCAGCGCCCGAACCCGGGCCAGCACTTCTTCGACATGGAAGGGCTTGGCGACATAGTCGTCGGCGCCGGCATCGATACCCGCCACCTTGTCGCTCCAGCGGTCGCGCGCCGTCAGCATCAGCACCGGCATGCCCTTGCCTTCCGCACGCCATTTCTCGACGACCGTAATGCCGTCAATCACCGGAAGGCCGATGTCGAGGATCACGGCGTCATAAGGCTCGGTGTCGCCGAGGTAATGCCCTTCCTCGCCGTCAAACGCCTGATCAACGACGTAGCCCTGTTCCTTCAGGGCGTCGGAAAGCTGCCTGTTGAGATTGACGTCGTCTTCGACAACCAGAATGCGCATGCACCGCCCCTCAAATTCACTATGCCGGCCTAGAACCTGCGTTGCCCACCTTACATGGGAACCCTGACAGTAACCTTGCGCGGTCGCTGCTTGCCATCGCCCTGCACCAGGACCGTGACGACGCAAGTCTGGCCATCAGCCGAGGGTTGGGCAGACAGCAACTGCCCGCCGGTCTCGCGCACCACGCGGGTCGCTGCCGATCCACAGTCACCCGCGACAAAAACGAGGTAGTCGAGTGCGTGGGCACGGTCCGGCTGCACACCAACCGAAGCGGCTATGCCGGCGGCCAGTATTGCGATAATCGGCAGTCGCGCCATAGCTACCTTTTCCACTCAACGTACGACAGGATTCAGATGCAAAGCATGTGATGGATTATGTATCCAACGGCTGCTGAATGGCAAATGAATGCTTGGTAGGGCCAAGTAACTCAGCTTATTTTCCCCTGATTCCACTATCGGCTACAATCCGGCCATAGATCGCCAGAAGTCCTCCGACAACGCCAGCTGAAGTCACGATAAGTTCAACGAGATCGGCCTGCACATCCGGACCGAGTTGAAGTCCGGCGACCTGCAGCAAGGATGCTGCGACGGCGATCAATGCGCCCCAGACGGTCTTTGACCGGTACCAATGTTTTGTATCATCCATGCTCATGCTCCCTTGTTAATCCTCGACGATGACAATGGTTTCAGCTGGAATGCCGAGAGGCACAGCCCGACCCAGCTGCCTCACCCTCAGCGAAAGGCTCGCCTGCGGCTCGCCGAAGTCCGCCAGTTCGTCCGATGCCGGGTACACAAATAGGGGCTCCGCCACCTCCGCCGTCCGCTTCACTGCCGTCCCCTCCAGCAGTTCCACGCGGTACCGCTCGTCCGGTTCATCGAGCGGGATGTCCGAGCCGTCCCAGCTATCGCCCTCCAGCCGGCTGCGCCGCTTCCATGTGATCTCGATGTCACCGCTCCCCAGTCGTTGCGCACGAAGATGCACCGGCGCCAGTGGCGTCTCGGCACGCAGCCCACCGGCAAAGACATGCGGACCAGATCGGCCGCCTGCCGGACCCAGGCTTTCGACGATCCAGTTGAGGCTGCGGCCACGTTCCTCCGGCAACAACCCCAGCGGAACGACCGCCTCGTCCAGCACCACGACGGGAGCGCCAACCGCGGCCCCGGCGCCCATCGCGTCCTCGGTCCCGGCAAGAGCACGCAACAGCCGCGTCAGCCGCCAGCGGTTCGGCGCGACTTCCTCGGCATCGACGAACCCGATGATCTCCCAGACGCCGTTTTCCGCCTTCACCGCCAGGCGGTTCTCGCCATTCAGCACCGCGAGCTCTGCCGCCGAAGACAGGCCTCCGAAATAAAGATCCAGCTCGATCGCGTTGACCTCATCGAACATGCCCGTCACGCCACCCGTCAGCGCCGACGTCAGGACACCCACGCGCGCCGGCCGCTCGATCGTGGTGCGGGTGCGATATCCTTCCGTCGTGATCGATGACGACACCGCCATGCGCCTCCACGGCCGGCAGAAGCCTGCGATGCGGGCAAAGCTCGCCGCCTCGCCTGAATAGAGGCGCGGCAGGTCGAGGAAATGCAGCACCGGCGCAAAGCCCTCGGGGCCATTGCCGCCGCCATTGCGGCGAAGCACCGGTCGCCCGCGATTGACCGGAGCAAGCGGCGCATGATGGCGCGCCTCGACGCGTCGCGCACTTGCTTCCTCGACCCGCTCGACGATGAAGACCCCGTCCGGATTGGCCGCCTCTGGCAGGTCAAGCCGCACCGCATCCCCGGGCTCCAGCGTAATCTCCGCCGGCGACATGGCGAAACTGATCGTCCGCCGTCCCAGGCGTTGCGCGCGCAACAGCGTCTCGGCTGCTTCCAGCGACAGGTCCTCCGGCAGCACCGCCGGCAGGTCGTAGGAGAGCGTGCGGCGGCTCGGGCCGGCAGCGCGACGGGAGCGGCTGCTCGACTGCTCATAATCCAGTACCGGATTATAAGCGGTCAGCACCGCTTCTGCCGCAAAGTCGCTGTCATGCCCCCGGCTTTCCGACCAGAGCGGCTCGTCCTCGTTATCCGCCACCACCGAAACCAGCTTCGGCGCCAGGCTTGCCTTCAGCCGCGAGCGGAAAGTCAGCCGCCCCGCCTCCTCGGCCACGTCCACCTGAAACACCTCCAGCAGCGGTTCGAGCAGCGCACGCGCCGAGGTCACCTCGCCCTGGACATAACCGTTCAGGTCGCCACTCACCTGCGACACGTCGAAATCATCAAAACCATGTTCGCGAAGGATCGCCGCAATCGTATCGCCAAGCGTCGTTGACCCGAGGCGCCCGGAGAGCCAGTGACCGGTTTGCCAGTTGTCGCCGTCCGCCCACAGATCGACATTGTTCGGAAAGGCCGGCTGCGGCCGCGCATCCCAGGTCCAGACAAAAACGTGGCCCGGGTCCACCATGCCCGCCGGCGCATCTTCCCCCTGCCACCACAGGTGGTGCGCCTCGAGGAAGCGCCGCTGCATGCTGTCGTTGCGGCCGCCGCCCGAAAAGTAAGGCACCGCGCTTTCGGCAGACTTCGGATCGACGAAGACGTTCGGCTGGTTTGCACCCTTGTCGATCGCTGGGCAACCTAGCTCGGTAAACCAGATCGGCTTCATGCCGGGCAGCCAACCCGTCGGCGCCACATGTTCGGCACCACCGGACCGATCATAGTGCCGGTTCGACCACCAGCCATGCAGGTCCTTGTAGCGAAACACCCAGGGCTTGTTCGCCAGCCCGTCGGTAATCGGCGAGCGCGTGCGGCTCAGCCTCGCTTCCTCGCTCGCGTAATACCAGTCGAAACCCTCGCCGGCGCTGATCTGGCCCTGCATCGCCGCGACATCATCCGGCACGCGAAACCCATCGGGATTGACCGCGCCCAGATCCTCGTCGCGCCAGTCCGCCAGCGGCACGTAGTTGTCGATCCCGACGGCATCGATGTCCGGCGAAGCCCAGAGCGGGTCGAGATGAAAGAACACGTCACCCGAACCATGCTGCGGATGGTAGCCGAAATATTCGCTCCAGTCGGCACCATAGGTCAGCTTCGGCTCCGGTCCCATCACCGCCCGCACCTCTGCCGCCAGATCCACCAGCGCCTGCACGAAGGGAAAGACATTCTCCTCGTCGCGCAATTGCGTCAGGCCCCGCAGTTCGGAACCGATAATGAAGCCGTCGACCCCGCCAGCCGCTGTCGCGAGCGCTGAATAATGCAGCACCATGCGGCGATACCCTTCTGCTCCATCCGTGAACGCAGCGATTTGGTCCGCGACGGCCGCCGTCCCGTCGTCCGACACGGGGAAGCAGGTAATACGTCCGCGCCACGGATAAGCCGCCTGCTCCTCGCCACCATAGGGATCCGGCAGCCCGTTGCCCGGCGGAATGTCCATCATCATGAAGGGGTAAAGGTAGATCTTCAGCCCGCGCGCCTTGAGGTCGGCGATCGCCTGCATCACGCTCGCATCGCTCGTCGTGCCGAAGAGGATGCAGGGCAGTTGCGGGCGCGGCAGCAACCGGTCGCGTATGCCTTCCGCACCGACGAGCGCCGCGACCGCCGGATCGCTCGAAAGCGTCTGGTGAATTGCCGCCAGAAGCGCGTTCATCGCCGTCATCGGGCCTTCTCCTCGCACTGGCAAACGAGATAGCGCTCAGTCTCGTCCGGATCGCGCACCAGCTTCACCACGAACACCCGCTCGCCCTTGCGCAACCGTTGCCCGGCCTGGATGTCCTGGCGAAACCGCATCCAAACCCGGTGCGTGATCGTGCCCGTTTCGGCACCCGCGTCCTGCCGCAACTGGAACGACACCGGCTCGATCCGCGCCCAAAGCGAGGCCGCCTCGGTCCAGGTGGTGGTCGCCCCGCCCTGTCCGTCCGGCGTGGCGGTCGCCGTCTCCAGGCTCAGCCTCGCGGTCAGCTGGCCTGGATCAAAGAAGACCACCATCAGAGCCTCCGCATCCGGAACGGTGCGATCAGCCGCTCGTAGCCGTCTGGTACACCTGCCGGCTGCTGGTCCGCCGAGAGCACGCCACGGAACGCAAACATATGTGCCACATGGATCGTCATCGCCCGTTTCAGCGTATCGGGCACATCCGTCGCCGCCTCGCCGAAGCCGGCGGAAAAATCGATCTCGATGCCGTTCAGCGCCTGGCCCGGCGCCGGCGGATGCCGCAGCCAAAGGCGGGCTGGCCGCGCCTGCCCGTCAAGCAGATGATCTTCCAGTGAAACTTCAACCGGAGCGCCGTCGGCATCATAAACCGTAACGGATTGAATCGCTTGCACCGGAGACTTCAGGATCGGAATCACCCCGTCCTTGGGCCAGCCATCGAGATAAAGCCGCCAGCCCTGTGCGATCAGGCAAAGCCCGGTTTCCCGCTCCAGGTGCTCGCGCGCCGTGCGGATCAGCGATGCCAGCAGCGCATCCTCGTCCGCCCCGTCAAGGCGCAGATGCGCCTTCACCTCGGCAAGCGTCAGCGGCTCCGCCACCGGCGGATTGGTTTGTGCATAGGTCATGGAAAAATCCTGGGGGAATAAGGAGCGGGTAAGATCGCCTCACCGGCAATTTCTGACACTTAGCCGAAGCTAAGATGCCGAAATTGCGTCCTCTCCCACATGGGGAGAGGAGCGGTGCGGCGACCTCGGCGGCCAACCCCTCCCTTGGTGGGAGAGGCTTGGGAGTGGTGGCTTGAAGCCAGAAATCGATAAAGTCGATTTCAACGATCGAAGGCCGGAGCGCGTCCCTCGCGACGGCGATCACGATCTTGGCCTTGGCTAAGTCGTAGATTTGCTTGGTGAGGGGGTCGCGCTAGGGGGGGCCCTCAGCTCGCGGCAAACTTCACCAGCTTGATCGCCTCGAAGTTCTGCACACCGCCGCCGACGCGCTTGGTCGTATAGAACAGCACATAGGGCTTGGCCGAATACGGATCGCGCAGGATGCGCACCCCGGCGCGGTCGACCACGAGGTAACCGGAGCGGAAGTCACCGAATGCCACCGAGAGCGAGTTTGCCGCGACATCCGGCATCTCTTCGGCTTCCGCGATCGGGTAACCCATCAGCGAAGCCGGCTGGCCCGCACTTGCCGGCGGTCGCCACAGGTAGTTGCCGTCCGCGTCCTTGAACTTGCGGATGTCGCCCTGCGTCTTGCGGTTCATCATGAAGGTGCCGTTCTGGCGATGCCCGGCCTTCAGCGCATAAACGAGGTCAACCAGCGTGTCGGAAGGACCGGAGGTCTTCCAGGCGCCGGCACTGCCGGTCGCGACATAGCCAATATTGCCCCAGGTCCAGGAGGCGTCGGCCACGGTCGTGTAGGACAGAAAACCCTTCGGCTTGTTGACGCCATCGCCGCGAATGAAGGCGTCGCCTTCCTGTTCGGCAAACACAAGGTCCACCTCGCCCGCCATCCAAGCCTCGATGTCGACCGCCGAGTCGTCCAGCAGCGCCTGCGTCGCCGCCGGCATGGCGTAAAGCTCCATGGTCGGGAAGGAAAGCTCGGCGAGCTGCGGCGTGTTCGTCTGTGGACGGGCCGCGGTTTCCGCCACCCAGCCGGTGGAAAGGCCGGAGGTCGCAAACGGTTTCTTCAGCACCGCCGAAGACACGGTGCGCACCGTGGAAAGCGCGCGCATTGGCGAAACGACCGCAATACGCCGGCCGATCTCCGAGTCGGTCTCCGGCGGCACCAGATAGCCGCCATCAGCGCCCGTCGTCGAAGAGAAAGCCTTGGCCTCCAGCTCGCGCAGGCCCGCCTCCTCGCCACGCCGTACATAGGCGTCAAACGCCGCCTTGTGTTCGGCCGCCTCCGGCGAAAGCTCAGGCCCCCGGCCATGTCCGCCGCCGGAGCCAAGCTGCGGCCGCGCCTTCTTCAAAAGCAGCTGGTCGAGCACCTTCTTCTGGTCATCCATGGCGCGGTTGATGCGGTCCATCTTGTCCCGCGTCACCACGTCGGCGGTCAGCTTCTGCTCGATCTCGCCGAGCCTGCGGTCATTGACATCCTTGAAGGCTTCGAACGCCTCCATGAATTCGTCGAAGGCGGCGGTCACCGTTTCCGGCACCGCCTTCACTTCCGGGGCTGCACTTGGCTCTGCATTGGGCTCTGCACTGGGCACAATCGTCATATCGTCGTTCCTTTGAAGGTTGAGCTCATCATCATCTTCGCTGCCCGCCGCATCTGGCGGACAAGCTCGGTTTCCCGGTCGCGGAAAAAGCGCGCATGCTTGACGTTGGAGACACGCGCCGAAGGCAGCATCGGGAAGGTCACCACCGAGATCTCCCAGAGGTCTGCCTCCAGGATGCGGCGCACGCCCGTCTTGGCGTCGGTGCGGGCACGCACCGTCCGGAAGCCGATCGACAGGCCATCGAGTGCTCCGGACTTCATCAGCGCCAGCACTTCGCGCGAGCGCGCAACGCCTGGCGACAGCACGCCTTCGACATAAAGCCCGCGCTCATCCTCGCGGATCGTCTTCCAGGCGCCGATCGGTTCGTTGGGGTCGTGCTGGAAAAGCATGCGCACGCCCGGCGCACCCCGCTCCACCAGCGAATTGAGGAAAGCCCCGCGCTCGATCCGGTCCTTGCCCAGATCCACCTCGCCAAAGACGCTGGCATAACCGCTGAAGGTCCCGTCGCCGGTGATGCCGGCGAGTTCCAGGTTGGCGAACTTTCGCGCGTTGGGGCGCAAAATCGGACGCGCATGCGGGCGAGGCCCGCGGTAAGCGTGCATTGGCATTCTCCCTGCAATATCCTTGGAAGTTGTTCAGCCGCGGCTGGCGCGGTCACCGTAACGGTCAGCAAGCCGGGCGAGCGCCCCGAGCACCCACCAGGCGCTCAGGCTCGCCGCCGCCGCCCCTGTCAACGTGGTCTCAAGCCGCGACACCTGGCCCGAAATCCCCAGCCAATCGACGAGCCAGATGCCCGTCGGCCCGCCGAAGATCAGCCACAGCTCATGCCGGTCAGGAACCGGCTCGCCGCCTCGCGGCGGCTTTGCGGCAGGAGGTAGATCAGCGACACGCCGGCGCCTGCCGCGGCCCCGATCGCCTTCGCCGCCCACACGCCACCGACGGCACCCGAAAGGGTGCCCGGGTCATTGCCGAGGTCAGCCATTGTTAATCTCTCTTGATTAGGATTTGCGGATAGATCGGCAACTGGCGGTCGCAGCCCCGTCGCGACGGTATCAAATTACCGATTCACTTGAATCGGTTGCGCGCATTTGCTCGTGCAGTGGTTCCGGTTGTTCAGAAACCGGTTCAACAGCTTCAGAAGTCGAAGCAGATCGGGCCGACGTTGCTTTCAAGCCTTAGTCTTCGAACCAATCCTCATCTTCCTCATGGCGCTCTTCTTGCCGTCCATGGCGGATGACGAGGATCATGATCTCGTCCGGGTGAACCTCGTACTCGATCACATAAGGCGGCACGATCAGGACCCGCACGCCACCAGAGCCGGGCTTGACCTTTCCCGCCTCGGGATGCCGCCGCAGCAGCATCTGGGCGTTGCGCAGCTTGCGGCTCAGTTCCCGCGCGGCCGCGATGCTAAACTTGGTCAGGTAGCCCCGCTCAGACCGAATATAGTCCGCGGCCATGGTCGACACGCGGACCTTCTTCATGCAGCGTCTGTCCGCGCACGATCATCCGTGTCCGTCAGGGCGTCCAGTTCGTCCAGAAGGTCATCCATGTCGACGACCTTCCCCTCCTTGATCTCCTGGCGGGCGGTCGCAATCTCCAGCAGTTCTGCTCCCTCCGCCATCAGGTAATATTTCAGCGCCCGCACGATCACCCATGAGCGGCTTCGGTCCGCCGTCTCGGCGATTTTCTGGATGTCTTGAAGAATATCCTGCGGGATGCGTAACGTGATCGGGTCGGACAGCACGGGTTTGTCGCTCATCGGAGCCTCCATTGTAATACGCCGTATTACAAACCTATGCCTCAGCCGCCCTTTCATCAATAGCCAACAGCTTCCCGCTTTTCCTCGTCGGTCAGGAAGTCTGCCGCCCCCACCCTCGCCCATAGCGCCTCGCGCTCCAGCGCCAGCCCCGCCACCTGGTCCAGGTCCGGCTCCAGCCGCACCGTCTCGCCGTAGGCATCCGAAAGCCAGGCCGAAAAACTCGCGGCGGTGCGGGCGATCATCGGCAGCACCGTCAGCCGGTAAAAGGCGCGGTTCGCCTCCTGATAGTTCGCATAGGTGTTGTCGCCCGGAATGCCGATCAGCATCGGCGGCACGCCGAGTGCGAGCGCAATGTCACGCGCCGCCCCGTTCTTGGCTTCCACGAAATCCATGTCCTTGGGCGAAAGCGACATCGCCTTCCAGTCGAGCCCGCCTTCCAGGAGCAGCGGACGCCCGGCATTGACGGCTCCGGAGTACCCTTCCTCCAACTCCTCCTTCAGCCGCTCGTATTGGTCGGCCGAAAGATTGCCACCCTCCTTCGGCTGGTAGACCAGCGCCCCGGAAGGCCGTGCGGAATTGTCGAGCAACGCCTTGTTCCAGCCAGCGGCCGCATTGTGCAGGTCAAGTGCCGCGCCTGCAGCACCGAGCGGCGAAAACCCGCTATGGTCGTCGAGTGGATGAAAAAGCTTCAGGTGCAGCACCGCCGGCCGCCCATCCTCGCCCGCCTCGGCAGCAAGACGCCGGCTTACGCCACCGGCGCGATAATCATAGCCGCTCACCCAGCCGTCACGCCCTTCCACCACCGTCACCCGGTCCGGCCGCAACAGATGCAGTTCGCGCAGTTCGCCGCCGATCGCCAGAGGCTCGACATAGGCATTGCCGGAAAGCAACAGGTGACCATAGAGCATCTCGAAGAAGTCCGGCCCGCTTTGCCGCCCGTTCGGCCGCGCCAGAAGCCCAAGCGTCGGATGGTCGGGCACCTCCTCGGCTCCGTCATAAGCGAGCCAGGGAATGGAGGCTGCAGCCTCCGCCACCATGCGCATGGCGCGATGCGCCACCGGGTTTTTCATGAAGCCACCGCGCGCAAGCGCCGCATAGGACCGGCCGGACCACTGCGCCGCCGCCTCGCCCGAGACAATGGCAAAGCCGGAACTCAAGGTCCCCGCCATCTTCGCCTCTGCAGGCATGGCTGCCGACATGGCGCCGGGCGCCTTTGCAGCCACGGCTTTTCGCCCGCGCCTGGAAAACCAGGCCGGTTGGAAGAAAGGTTTCATGTGAATGTCCTGAGGTTTAAGCGGCTTCGCTGAAAGCCATTTCAACGGTGATCTTGTCCCACGGCACGTGGACCAGACCGCCAGATTCCTTTTCGATCAGACCCGCTGCAAGAAGCGCCGTGACGTCGGCATGAACGCCGCGATAGTCGCGTCCGAGCGTCGCCGACAGCTTGCGGATCGACGAGGCGCCGTCGCCCTTTAATGCGCGAAGCAGCCGCCACCGGTTTGGCGTCAGAACCTTGAGCAGCAGATCCATGCTTTCAAAGCCGATTGCCGAGGCTCCACCGCCCTCCTCGCCGCCATCGATCGCGGCGGCAGCCGTTGCCGCGTCGGAAAAGAAGTTATCCATGTCGGTCACATGCAGTCGGACTTCGCTCATTTCGTCATCTCCCTGCGCACATCTTCCTCGAAATCGGCAATCAGTTGCTGAAGGCTTGAGAAGCTGTAGGATTCCTCACGTTGGCCGTAGTGCCTGTGATCCCCTTTGCCTGCCTCATTGTCGTAGCCAACGATCCGCTGGCCGGGCCTGCCGAAGAACAGCGAATACTTCAAACCGTGAGGCCGCTCCGGACTTGCCTCCGGCAGCCGCCAGACCTTCATCTGGATGATCCTGCCGTCATTCAGCAACAGTTTTCGGTCTAGGATCAACAGCGCCGGAGCCATGATGTATAAAATAGCATATGGCGGGATCAGCATCAACCAAGAGCATCAACCAAGAGCATCGGCAAATGCCCGGCCATGGCCGGCTACCAGTTCCGCCCGGTCGGTGCCGTTGATGATGCGTCGCGCGCGGATCCAGTCGCTTTTTCGCGCCGTGAAATAGTCGCCGAGCGTGCGGCCGGTAAAGGTGCCATGCCGCATGCCCTCGATCAGCACCTCCACCGAGACCGGCAGTTCGAGAAGCCGCCCCGGATCAGCCACCAGGTCAATGCCAACAAGCTTCGACATCGTTACGTAGTTGCGCCGGTGCGTCAGCTGCACGAGGCCGCGGCCGAACCATGCCTTGCCATCGCGATCCCGCCGCCAATAAGGCGTCTTCACCGAGCCCAGGCGCCCGGCGCGAAACGCCCTTTCCAGCCGCTCGATTGCCGCCGCGTCACTTTTTGCCAGCGTTTCACGCACCGGCTGCATCGTTGCGGCTGTTTCATGGTAGGCGGTGGCCAGCACATAGGCCAAGGCAGTCGCCGGCAGGTCCGGCGCGCGGCCTTTCCAGCCGTCGAGGATCGCGTTCAATCCTGCCACCTGGCCGGTGCTGAGCCTGCCCTTCCAAGGCCTGAGGCGGATCATCCGGAAGAAGCGGTTGCGGTCAAGACCCATGTTAAGCTTACCCCTTCACCCTATCCCAAAGTTTCAATCGGTTTAGAATTTTTCAATCGTTTTAGAGCCTTAGCGGCTGATTTACATTTCGCTAATGATGTGGAACCAAAGACGGGCCGCAACGTTTTGGTCGGCTTTCTGAAGACAAGGAGATCATGATGATGCAGCAGCCACTTCCGGCCGCCCCTTCGAACCCGATCCCGCAGCACATCGTTGAGCGCCTCGAATCCGAGTGGAAGCAGATCCGCGAGAGCGCTCCGCAGCAGCCCGCGACCCGGCGTTGATCCAGCAGCCGGCTTGATCCGGCTGCCATTCCGGAGCCGCCGTTAGATCCCTCGGACGCGCGGCTCCGCAGTGTTCTCCAGCATCAGCGCCGTCAACGCCCAGACCAGGGCGTCCAGCCGATCCGGAGAGCGACCAGAAGACAACCCGTCGGGCCCGAAGTCGCACATCTGATCCTCCAGCTCCGAAAACCGCCCGGCATGCGCCACCCGCCCCTGCTCATAGAGCGCTGCAATCGGCTCGGCGCGCAGGAATTTGCCGCGCGTGGCGCGCACCATGCGCACCGGCAGGCCGGCATCAACGCTTTTCAGCATCGCCTCCACCATCTCGCCGCCCTGCTTCACCTCGGCAACGATCCGGTCGGCCTGGAAGCGCCCATAGGCCTTCGCCACTGCAAGCGCCCAGCCGGCCGGGCTCAATCCCTCGACCGAACAATCAGCCAGCACCACGGCGCGACCGCTGGTTTCGAGCCCCGCCACGACAATGCCGCAGCAGGAGCCGGCGCCTGAACCGGACGGCGGATCCACCGCCACCACGATCCGCCGGATCGCGCCGATCATCCGTCCGCCATGGAAGCCGATCCGGCAGGCGTCGAGATCGGCGCGCTTCCAGAGCGCGTCCTCGCGATCCTCGATCAGCTCGCCGCCGAGTTCCTGGCGTCCAAGCCGCGAGCCGCCGTAACGCGCCTCCAGCGCCGAAATGTAGCCCGGCGCCAGGTTGCCGGCATTGTCCTGCGTCGAGATCCGCACCAGCCGCGTGCCGGGATCGGCGATCAGCCGTTTCAGGATCGGCACCGGCCGCGGCGTCGTTGTCACCAGCTGCCGCGGGTCGTGGCCCAGCCGCAAACCGAACTGCAGCATATCGAACGTGTCTTCCGGATGTTTCCACTTCGCCAGCTCGTCACACCAGGCATAATGGAACTGCGGCCCGCGCAACGCCTCCGGATCCTCCGAGGAAAAGATCTGCGCCACCGCGCCGTTCGGCCAGACGAGCCGCCGTCGCGACACCTCGAACTGCGGACGATCCTTGCGTGCAATCCGGCAGATGCCGGAAACACCGTCGATCATCACCTCGCGGGCATCACCCAGCGTTTCCGCCACCAGCGCGATGCGCAGGTCCGACCGGGCACCTGCTGATGCGATACGATGAACCCATTCGGCCCCGGCCCGGGTCTTGCCGGAGCCCCGCCCGCCCATGATCAGCCATGTCCGCCAATCCCCCGGCGGCGGTTGCTGTTCAGGCCGTCCTGCCAGAGACCATTTCCGCCTCAGACGCGGTGCGTGGCCTTTCCACCCGCCGGGCCGCTTGGTGACCGCTTGGCAAAGCACCGGCGATCGGGCGCTTTCCCTCTTCTCCCCGACGGGGAGAAGGTGGCCCGCAGGGCCGGATGAGGGGGCGGGATACACGCCCTTGCCTGCCGCATCTCCAGTTGCGTCCGGATCGGCGACCACATCGGTCGCCGGTACGTCCGAACCCTCGCCTAGCGGAGCCGACGCGAACGCACCGGCTTGCACGGCTTGGTAGCCAACCTTGCGAATCTGTCCGATCGCCGACATCTCTTCCTCGTGCTGCTCCAGCACCTCGATACATCTCGCCTCAACCGGTGTCGGGCTGTTGCGGCGGACCCCCTGTGCGACCGCCGGGCTCGCCCGGATCAATGCCAGCGGCGATACATCGGCTGCGGTAGAGGGACTGTGCGCGGTCTTCGATAAGTTGCTCGACTTCACGCACCGCTTCTTCATAACCACCCTCGTCGGCCACCCGCTCCGCTTCCATCTCGCGGTCATGCGCCAGCTGGCGCTGCAGCCCGTCCACCTTTTCCAGCGTACGGACGATTAGCGACATGGCATCGGTGGCAGCCTTCACATCGGCGCGCGCCAGTTTCTGGGCCGCCTCGTCACCGCTTTCGAGCGCAATCTCGGCGGCGGCACGCATGCGGCGAAAGGTGGAAAACTGCTCGCGCATCTCCACCGTCATCTCGTTCAGGAGCCGTCGCAGCTCGTCTGCCGGATCGAACGGCACGTCCGCCGATTTCACCTCGAGCAAGACGCGACGCACTTCGCCCGCCAGCGCCGGATCCTCCGCCGGCGCCTTGCCGTCGTAGCTTACGCGTTCCGTCCAGGTGCCGAACAGGCTTGGGTCAAAGCGGTCGAATTCATCCATGGCAGGGGCTCCGTGCCTGCGCATCAACCGGGCATGGCAAGGCGCGCCCGTGTTTCCACGTCGCCCCAACCGTCCACGCTGCCGATCATGCTGGTAAAAAGAAGGCCCGGTGCAAAGGCCGGGCCCAGTTACTGGAGGATCGAGAACGACGGCTATGCTCCACGAAGCCGGAGCCACTCTGCCGCCGCAATTCCTCGACGATGACCAAAACCTACCAAAGCACCGTCACGCCGTCAAGGATTATTTTCCTATCCATCGCATAATTTGTCACGGTCCCGTCCAACACCTTGTTCTGCCGGAACATTTCCTTCGACCCTTCCGTTGAGGCGACATCATCCCGTTTGCCCGGCGGCGCCACGCCGCCTCACCTGCCCTCGAAAGCGAGCCGCCCGATGATCAATCGCCTCTCCGTCACGCCCGTTCGGTACCGTCCGGATGTCGAGGATATCCAGCCGGACGAGCCGACGCTGGCCAAGTCGATCGCCGACACCATGCTGTCGATCTCGCAGGAAACCTATTCGAATTCCGCCCATGCCATCCGCTCGGTGCATGCCAAGAGCCACGGGTTGCTCGAGGCGCGGGTCGAGGTGCTGGACGACCTGCCGCCGGAACTTGCGCAGGGCCTGTTTGCCAGGCCCGGCACCTATGAAGCCATTATCCGCCTCTCCACGACGCCGGGTGATTTTCTGCATGACACGGTGTCGACGCCACGTGGCATGGCGCTGAAGATCCTCGAGGTGGAAGGCGATCGCCTGCCCGGCTCGGAGGAATCGCGCAGCCAGGACTTCGTGATGGTCAATGCCAGGGAGTTCAATTCGCCGAGCGCCAGGGCGTTTCTCCTGAACCTGAAAGGACTTGCAGCCACCACCGACCGCCTCGAAGGCACCAAGGAAGTGCTGTCAAAAGTCTTCCGCGGCGTGGAAGCGACCTTGGAAAAAGTGGGGCTCGAAAGTGCCGCTCTGAAATCGCTTGGCGGCAATCCGCCGACCCATATCCTCGGCGAAAGCTTCTTTACGCAGCTGCCGCTGCGCTATGGCGACTACATCGCCAAGATCGCCGTCGTGCCCGCCTCGCAAAACCTCAAGGCATTGGCCGGCGCCAAGCTCAACACCTCGAAAGACGGCGATGTCATCCGCCATGCGGTGGAAGAATTTTTCGAAGACGAAACGGCGGTCTGGGACCTGCAGGTGCAGCTTTGCGCCGATCTTGATTCCATGCCGGTGGAAGGCGTCGATCCCTGGCCGGAAGAAAAAAGCCCCTTCGTCACCGTTGCCCGCATCACGGTGGAACCGCAGCAGGCGTGGTCGCAAGAGCGTGCCCGCCAGGTGGATGACGGCATGCATTTCAGCCCCTGGAACGGGCTATCGGCCCATCAGCCGCTCGGCCAGATCATGCGGTTGAGAAAACAATCCTATGAGCGTTCCGCCGCCTTCCGCTCGCAGCGCAACCGCACACCGGTCACCGAACCGTTGCAATGCCCCTTCGGCCACGGTGAACCAAAGCCCGGAATGCTCGACAAGACGGCCGAACCGCCCCCGCGCTTCCCGATCTGAGCGGCGGAGGCGAAGGCCTCCTCACGTACCGCAGAATGTCTGCGTCACGCGCTCCTCGGCCTTCGGCGGCAGCATGTAGTCGGCGAATTCCGGACGCTCCTCGAAGGGCTTTTCCAGCGCCTGCAGCAGCCGCTCGAAGAAGCTCAGGTCGCCGTAGTTGGCGGCCGCAATCGCCTCCTGGATCCGGTGGTTGCGCGGAATGATCGCCGGGTTGACGCTCCGCATCGCCGCCGCCCGCGCAGCGCCGCCCAGATCCTCGGCACCGAGCCGTTCGCGCCAGCGGCCGAGCCAGTCGATGGCCTTGGCAGGATCCTTGAATGTTGACAGAAAGCCATCGTCGTGGCCCTCGGCCGCATCGGCCAGCCGCCGGAAGGCGAGCGTGAAGTCCGCCTCGCCCTCGTGCATCGCACCCAGCAGCGCCTGAACGAGCTCGCCGTCGCCTTCTGCTTCGCGGCCAAGCCCGATCTTGCGCCGGAACACACCAAGCCAGGCCGCCTGGAAACGCTCGCCGAACGCCTTCAGCACGGCGTTCGCGCCTTCCACGGCCTTTTCCTCATTTTCGTCCAACAGCGGCAACAGGCATTCGGCCAGCCGCGCGATGTTCCACTGGCCGATTCCCGGCTGGTTGCGATAGGCGTAACGCCCCATCTGGTCGATCGAGGAGAACACCTTCATCGCGTCATATTCGTCGAGGAAGGCGCATGGACCAAAATCGATCGTCTCGCCGGACACCGTCATGTTGTCGGTGTTCATCACCCCGTGGATGAAACCGATGCCCATCCACTTGGCGATGAGATCAGCCTGCGCGAAGGCCACCGCCCGCAACAGCGCCAGGTAACGGTCGTCGCTGTCTTTCAGCTCGGGATAATGCCGCTCGATCACATAGTCGGCGAGCGTTCGCACGCCGTCGGTGTCACCGCGGGCGGCAAAGAACTGGAAGGTCCCGACCCGCACATGGCTTGCGGCCACGCGCACGAAAACCGCGCCCTGCTCGACATTTTCACGATACACCTGCTCGCCCGTCGCCACGGCGGCAAGCGCCCGCGTCGCCGGCACGCCGAGCGCGTGCATCGCTTCAGAAACGATATATTCCCGCAGAACCGGCCCCAGTGCGGCCCTTCCGTCACCCCGGCGCGAAAACGGCGTCGGCCCGGCGCCTTTCAGCTGGATGTCGCGCCGCCGTCCGGCCTTGTCCACCACCTCGCCCAACAGGATCGCCCGGCCATCCCCCAGCTGCGGCACGAAATTGCCGAACTGGTGCCCTGCATAAGCCATGGCGATCGGCGAGGCACCGGCCGGCACGACGTTACCCGCCAGGATCGCCGCCAGCCGCACCGGGTCACTTTCATCAGCCTCGATGCCAAGCTCGTCGGCTAGCGCCGTATTGAACTTCAGAAGCGTCGGCCCTTCCACCGGCTCCGGATAAACGGAAGCGAAAAAATGCTCGGGCAGTCGGGTATAGGAATTGTCGAAACGAAACACGGAATTCTCCTTCGGCCCCAATATGGGGAAGCTCAAAAACCGAACAAGGCAGGCGCCTTTTCGTTGCGCCCTCTGCGGAAGCTGCCGCCACGGAAAAGCCCGCTCGACCCGGTCCGCTTACTCCTTGAAGGAGCCTCGGGAACATTGCCAGAGCAACCCGCTGTCCGCCCGCACCGCGATTTCAAGATCTTCCCGGATTATTTTTGCCTTTAAGAATCAATCTGTTATACGGCAAGCGCAGATTTTTCAGGGTGTTGTATTTTAGTCATAGCCGAAGAACCGCGGCGCACTATCTATGCCTTCATGATCAACCCGGAGGGATACCCATGAAGGCTATTCTCATTCTTGCATCCGCGGCCGCCATGACCGCTTCTTCCGCTGTTTACGCCGCCGACGCGGTTGAAACCATCCCGGCCGCGCCCGAGGCGATCGAGACCGTTTCCGCATTCACCTGGTCGGGCCCTTACATCGGTCTGCACGGCGGTTACGCCTGGGGCAACGCCGACTCGACGCTTCTGCCGGGCGGTTCGGATGACTTCGACGGCGGCCGGTTCGGCGCCTTCGTTGGCTACAACTGGCAGTTCTCGAACGGCTTCGTCGCCGGTATCGAAGGTGACGTAAACTACGACTGGAACGAGAACACCTATGCCGGCGTCGATGCCGAATCCGGCTTCTCGGGCTCGGTCCGTGGCCGCGTCGGTTATGCCTTCGACCGCGCATTGCTGTTCGCAGCCGGTGGCTGGACGGCAACCAATGTCAACGTCGATGGCGGTGGCGTGGATGATGACGATACGCTGCATGGCTGGACCATCGGCGGCGGTCTCGACTACGCCTTCACCGACAACGTCTTCGGTCGTGTCGAATATCGCTACAACGACTTCGGCAGCGGCGACATCGCCGGAACCGATGTCGATTTCGACCAGCACGTCGTGAACGTCGGCATTGCCGTGAAGTTCTAAATCTCCAGCGGCACGGCAACCTCCTCCGCCGTGTTTGCAAGACCGCCCGAAGCTTCGCTCCGGGCGGTTCTTTTTGTCCCTTTGGCCGAAGCTTCGTGCTCGGGCGGTTCTTTTTTGTCCCTTTGGCCGAAGCTTCGTGCTCGGGCGGTTCTGTTTTATCCGTTTGGCCGAAGCCTGGTGCTCAGGCGGTTCTCCAGACTGCCTAAAGCTTTGCTCCGGGCGCTCCAAACGGACTTTAGGCTGCGACCCTTTCTGGCGAATAACCGGCTTCGCGGATGGCGTCTTCTGCCTTGCCCGCGTCACCTTCCACCGTCACCCGGTGGGCGCCGAGATCCACCGTCACCGGTGCACCCGGCAGCGCTTCTTCAAGCGCCCCGCGAACGGTCTTTTCGCAATGGCCGCAGGTCATGTCCGGCACGTTGAAAATGGCTGGCATGGTTTTTCTCCTTGGTTGATGTGCGTGTTCGTCGGCAGCCGCCTCAGGCGATCTGCCTGGTTTTCGTTGAGCTTTGGCGCGCACCGGCACCCTCGCCGGCTAGGTCGTCGAGGATCGGGCAGCTCGGCCGGTCGTCGCCGCCGCAGCAATGCGCAAGGTGTTTCAGCGTCTTCACCATGCCCTGCATCTCGGCGATGCGCCGCTCCAGATCGCTGATATGCGCGGTCGCGACTTCCTTCACCGAGGCGCTGGTGCGGCTCTTGTCCTGCCAAAGCTTCAGCAGCGTTTCGGTCTCCTCCAGCGAAAAGCCCAGCGAGCGCGCCCGCTTGATGAAGCGCAGCACATGCACCTCCTCCTCGCCATAAACGCGGTAGTTGTTGCCGGTCCGGCCCACCGGCCGGATCAGGCCGATCTCCTCGTAATAGCGGATCATCTTGGCCGATACGCCGGATGCGGCAGATGCTTCACCGATATTCATCGCGTTTCTCCAATCCCTGCCGTCTTCAGCCGCAGTGCGTTGCCGAGCACAAAGACGCTCGAAAGCGCCATGGCGCCCGCCCCGATCATCGGCGACAGCAGCCAGCCGAAGGCGGGGTACAGGACACCTGCCGCCACCGGCACCAGCGCCACGTTGTAGCCGAAGGCCCAGAACAGGTTCTGCTTGATGTTCTTCATCACCGCCCGGCTCATGCCGATCGCCGAGACAACGCCCGTCAACTCGCCCCCGACCAGAACAACGTCGGCGCTTTCAATGGCGATATCCGTGCCTGTGCCGATCGCGATGCCGATGTCCGCCTCGGCCAGCGCCGGCGCATCATTGATGCCGTCGCCGACAAAGGCGAGCCGGCGGCCAGCTTGGCGCAACTCGTGGATCGCCTTCACCTTGCCTTCCGGCAGGACCTCCGCCACGACTTTGCCGATGCCGACCTGGCGCGCGACGGCCTCGGCGGTACGGCGGTTGTCGCCGGTCACCATCACCACGTCAACGCCCATGTCCTCAAGCGCCTTGATCGCCTCGCGGCTCGACGCTTTGACCGGATCAGCCACGGCCAGCACACCGGCCAGGCGGCCATCCACCGCAGCATAGATGGGCGTCTTGCCTTGATCTCCAAGGCCTGCGGCAACATCGGCGAACTGGCCAACGGACAGCCCGAGCTTTTCCATGAAGCGGTCGGCCCCGACCAAGACCCGCCGCCCCTCGACCTCCGCCTCGATGCCGTAGCCGGTCACGGACTGGAAGCTCTTGGCCTGCGGCAGGGTGAGCCCGCGCGCCTCGGCGCTCTTGACGATCGCTTCGGCAATCGGATGTTCCGACTGCGCCTCGACACTTGCAACAAGCGCCAGCACCTCGTCCTCACCGAAACCATCTGCCGCCTGCAGATCGGTCAATTCCGGCCGGCCCTTGGTCACGGTTCCGGTCTTGTCGACAACGACGGTCGAAATGTTCTTCAGCTCCTGCAGCGCCTCGCCCTTGCGGAACAGCACGCCGAGTTCGGCCGCACGCCCGCCGCCAACGACGATCGACGTCGGCACCGCTAGTCCCATGGCACAGGGGCAGGCAATGATGAGCACCGCCACCGCATTCACCAGCGCATGCGTCAGCGCCGGTTCCGGCCCGACAAGGTACCAGAAGGCAAAAGTCAGCACGGACAGCAGGATCACCGCCGGCACGAACCAGGCCGTCACCTGGTCGACAAGCGTCTGGATCGGCAGCTTCGAGCCCTGCGCCTGCTCCACCATGCGGATGATGTTCGCCAGCATCGTATCGCGGCCGACCTTGTCCGCCCGAAACCGGAAGGAGCCGGTCCTGTTGATCGTGCCGCCGATGACCGTGCTGCCCGCGGTCTTTTCGACCGGCAGCGGTTCGCCGGAAATCATCGATTCATCGACATTCGAGGCGCCATCGAGCACCGTGCCATCCACCGGCACCCGCTCGCCCGGACGAATGACGACCACGTCACCAGCCACCACCTCGCCGGCCGGGATATCCAGCACTTTCCCGTCGCGATCGACGCGTGCGGTCTTGGCCTGCAGGCCAGCCAGCTTCTCGATCGCCTCGCCCGTCTTGCCCGTTGCCCGGGCTTCGAGAAGCCGCCCGAACAGGATCAGCGTGACGATCACGGTCGCGGCCTCGTAATAAACGAAGCGGCCGCTTTCCGGCAGCAGGCCGGGCGCAAACGTCGTCACCAGCGAATAGCCATAGGCCGCCAGCACGCCGATCGCGACCAGCGAATTCATCTCCGGCGCGCCGCGCAGAAGGGCTGGGATGCCGTGCTTCAGGAAGCGCAGGCCGGGCCCGAAGATCACCGCCGTCGCCAGCAGGAAATAGAAGTAATAGAGGTTCTGCGTGTCGATCACGCCCATCAGCCAGTGGTGGAACGGCTGATACGCATGGCCGGTCATTTCCAGCACGAAAAGCGGCAGCGTCAGCACCAGCGCAATCGCCAGGTCGCGCTTCAGCTTGCCTTCCTCGCCGCGATGCATCTGCATGTGGTCATGCCCGCCGGCATGGCTCCCGTGGCTCGCATGGCTGGCATGTATTGCATGATCCGCGTGAGCACTTGCGTCTCCACGCCCGTGCTCGTGCCCGTGCTCCGCACCATGCCCATGGCCGTGGTGCCGATGCACCTCCTCCGGCCCAGGCGTCGCCAGGCCCGCCTCGCGCATCGCATGCTGCATGGCGCCAGCGGGGATCTCATAGCCCACCTTGCGGATCGCCTTTTCCAGCTCCTCCGGCGAAAAGCCCTCGGCGGATTCGATCGACAGCTTCTTGGTCGCGAAGTTGACGGCGCTCTTGTCGACGCCTGCCACCTTGGCAGCGGCATTTTCCACCCGGCGTACGCAGGATGCGCAGGTCATGCCTTCGACGGGGATGGTGAAGGGCTCTGCTTTATGGATCGGCTTGACAGTCTGGTTCATGGCAGGAATCTCGCTTTCCTGCCTTATGTGGGGCTTCCCATCATGGGAAGGTCAAGAGGCTTGCTGTGTTTTTATCGCCGATAGACTTCGCGGCGGTGCCCGATACGCACGACGAGAACCTGCACGACATCATCGCGAATATGCGCGATGATCCTGTAGTCGCCTACCCGGTATTTCCAGAAGTCCTCCAGGCTCGGACCTTTCAGCGCCTCGCCAATCGATCGCGGGTCCTCAAGTCCCGCGACCCGCCCATGAAGAAACTTCAGGATCCGTCGGGCATTGTCATGGCCGAGTTTAGCCAGATCGCGCTGTGCATCACGCTGCAGCTCAATCGTCCAGGCCATACTGTTTCATGACCTGGGACAATGGCACGCTGTCGCTCTCACCACGGCGCAGGCTTTCGAGCCGCTCCTGGGCAAGGTAAATGTCTTCCAGATCATCAAGATGGGTGAGGATCGCTTCCCGCGCATAGTAGCTCTTGCTGCGGCCGGTCAGCCGGGCAAGCTCATCAAGGCGGGCTTCTATGTCGGGCGGCAATCGAAGGGCGAGCATTCCACGTCTCCATCCAGCGCCTTACATATAGCATCGCCGATCACTGACTGCCACCATCCCCCGGGGCCGACAGGCCGGAGAGCAGCAATACAAGTTCTGCCTGGCGTGTCGTGCCGGTCTTCTGCATGATCCGCTTCAGGTGCGACCGCGCCGTCTGGATCGAGATGCCGAGATTGGCGGCCACCGTTTCCGGCGTCTGCGCCAGCGCGATGCCACGCGCCACGCGGGCTTCCGCCGGCGTCAGGTCGAACAGGCCGCAGAGCACGCGCATGTCGGGGGGACCGACTTCGCCCACGGTCGTCACGGCCAGGATCGCCATCGAGCGGGAGAAGATGTCGCGCGCCGCGCGGCGAACCGGAAGGAGATGCAGGATCAGCGCCGGCTCCCCGTCACGCGAGGCGATCGGCAGGGATTGCACCGTCGGCACGGCCTGCGCCTTGTAGCGGCGGATCGCATCATCCAGCAGCGCGCTGGCACCCGGCGCCTCCAGCACGATCTTGTCGCCCGCGCCGGTGCGGATGCGCGGTGAAAGCGCTTCCATCTCGTTGTTCATTGCAATCGAGCGACCGGTATCGCCGATGACCGCCGCCGGGACGCCCACCATCGACAGCGCGTCGGCCATCGAGCGGGCTTCGCGGAAACCGAGCTGCGAGGCCATGTAGGCGGCGCGTGCGAGGTCGGGCTTCAAGAGGTTCAGCTTGGCGAGCTGTTCGTCGGTGAAGTGGCCGCGCCCCTTGGCATGCATCAGGATGATCGCGATCATGTGACCGCTCGGCTCCTGGAAAACGCAGCCGGCCTCCCATTCGATGCCATTCGGATGAAGGAAGAGCGGCGCGAGCTGGTCCTCGCGAAATTCCTTCTCGGTCAAGACGTCGATGTCGCGGGCGAAAACAAAGGGACTGCGCTCAAGCGCCCGCAAGGCGCGTGTATTGTTCTGGGCGTGCGGGCTCGCGGCAAACTTGGCATAGGCTTCGGCGACATTCGGCGTCGTTACGAAGCGGTGGTTGCCATAGGTATCGACCGTGAAGATGGAGGCGCAGTCGGCCTGGGCTTCCGCCGCAAGCTTTTCGCAGGTCTGCGTCCAGAGTTCTGGAACAAGAGCCGCTTCGTAGAGACTATCAGCAAAGTTTTCGTCTGACTTCATGCGTCGCGCCAGGACCTAAGGGGGAGAGCACGCCTCTTAGGCTCGTTATAGCCGGGCGTATACCCGCAAATCTACTGGGTAAACCCCGGCTTTTGACGCAGATTTGTCAGATTCTAGCGTTGTTCGCCCACATGCAGCGGCCAGTCCACGAGATAGTCTTCGAAATCTTCCACCGCGACGTCCGTTTCACTCACTGTGCGGCCCTGGGCCGAGATGCCCGCCTCGTGCACCGTCTGCGGGTCGCCGGAGACGAGCGGGTGCCACCAGTATAGATCCTCGCCATCGCGGATGAGGCGGTAACCGCAGGTCGGCGGCAGCCAGCTGATGTCGTTCACCGTTTCCGGCGTCAGCTGGATGCAGTCCGGCACGGTGGCCTGGCGGTTTTCGTAGTCCTTGCAGCGACAGCTCGTGCCGTCCAAGAGCCGACAGGCGACCGAGGTGAAGACCACCTCGCCCGTGTCCCAGTCTTCCAGCTTGTTGAGGCAGCACAGGCCGCAGCCGTCGCAGAGGCTTTCCCATTCCGCCTGGTTGAACTCGTCCAGCCGCTTGGTTTTCCAAAACGGCTCGTCGGCCGCCGGCTCGGCTATGATATTTGCGGCAGAATGGAACAAATCCTCGGCCTCGTCCTTTTACTCTGTTGCGATTTCGCTATCGCGCATAAACCTTTTGTCAGCTAATGCTGAATAACGGTGAGACGCTATTGCCTTTGATCCCTGCACGGGATGGCGTCAAGCGTATCTCATCAAAGGGTGGGGATTTTTGGGCGGGGACGACAAGGTGCAGGACGAGCCAAAACCATCCGACGACATGCCTTCCAAGGACATGCCACCCGCGCCGAAACGCAAGCGGCATATCCTGCTGCGCATCGACTCGTGGATCGACTCCACCGTCTGGAACCTCGGCTTCAAGCTTGGCGAGATCTGGGAAGAGATCACCATCTTCTTCCGGCGTTTTCGCGTGCGCGGCTGGAAGAAGCTCGGCTTCGAGATTGCCGGCGAGGCCATGACGCTCGGCACCGCCGGTTTCGTGCTGCTCCTGGCGCTCGCCCAGCCGGCATTCGAGGAAACCAAGGAAGACTGGCGCAACCGCGGCGACTTTGCCGTGACCTTCCTGGACCGCTACGGCAATCCGATCGGCCACCGTGGCATCATCCATGAGGATTCCGTTCCGGTCGACCAGTTGCCGGACCACCTGATCAAGGCGGTGCTGGCCACCGAAGACCGCCGCTTCTTCGACCATTTCGGCATCGACTTCTTCGGCCTGGCGCGCGCCATGACGGAGAATGCCAAGGCGGGCGGCGTCGTCCAGGGCGGCTCGACGCTCACCCAGCAGCTTGCCAAGAACCTGTTCCTGACCAACGAACGGTCGATCGAGCGCAAGATCAAGGAAGCCTTCCTGGCGCTGTGGCTGGAAGCCAACCTTTCCAAGAAGGAAATCCTCTCGCATTACCTCGACCGCGCCTATATGGGCGCCGGCACCTTTGGCGCGGCGGCGGCAGCCCAGTTCTATTTCGGCAAGAACATCACCGAGGTGACGCTGGCGGAATCGGCCATGCTTGCCGGCCTTTTCAAGGCACCGGCGAAATATGCGCCGCATGTGAACCTGCCGGCTGCCCGTTCGCGCGCCAATGAAGTGCTCTCCAACCTCGTGCAGAGCGGCATGATGACCGAAGGTCAGGTGATCGGCGCACGCCGCAACCCGGCCTCCGTCATCGACCGCGCCGACGTCAAGGCGCCGGACTTCTTCCTCGACTGGGCCTTTGACGAGGTGCAGCGGCTGCATGCGCGGGGCAAGCTCAAGGAGCGCTCGGTGATCGTGCGCACCACGATCGACACCGCCCTGCAGCAGGTGGCGGAAGCCGCGATGGAATCGAGCCTGCGCGAATACGGCGAAAGCTACCGCGTCAAGCAGGGCGCCATGGTGGTGATCGAAAGCGGCGGTGCGGTGCGCGCCATGGTCGGCGGGCGCGACTACGGCGAAAGCCAGTTCAACCGCGCGACCAAGGCGCTGCGGCAGCCGGGCTCCTCCTTCAAGCTCTATACCTATGCGGCGGCCATGGAAGCCGGGATGAAACCCGAGACGACGATTTCCGATGCGCCGATCACCTGGAACGGCTGGTCGCCACAGAACTACGGCCGCTCCTACAAGGGCAAGGTGACGCTGATGTCGGCGATGCAGCAGTCGCTGAACACCGTTCCCGTGCGGCTCGCCAAGGAAAAGCTCGGCACCGACGTGATCGTCCAGACCGCCAAGGCGTTTGGCGTCGAAACGCCGCTGCGCAAGGACAAGACGATCCCGCTCGGCACCTCGGAAGTCACCGTGCTGGACCAGACGACGGCATATGCCGTGATGCCGGCCGGCGGCATGCAGTCGCGCCGCCACGGCATCGAGCAGGTGCTGGGTTACAATGGCGAGGTGTTCTACGACTTCAACCGGGACGAACCCCCGGCGAAGCGCGTCCTGTCCGAACAGGCCATGGTTTCGATGAACCGCATCCTGTCGACGATCCCCTACCAGGGCACGGCACGGCGTGCGGCGCTTGATGGCGGCATCGTCACCGGCGGCAAGACCGGCACCTCGCAGAGCTATCGCGATGCGTGGTTCATCGGCTTTACCGGCAATTACACGGCCGGCGTCTGGTTCGGCAACGACGACTTCACCTCGATGAACAACATGACAGGCGGCTCGCTGCCGGCCATGACCTTCAAGACGGTGATGGACTATGCCCACCAGGGCATCGAGCTGAAACCGATCCCGGGCATCGAAAACCCGCTGCCGACCGGCAACCGGAAGGGAACCGAAGTCGCCAAGAAGGGCGAAGACGGCAAGGCCGTACCGCAGGCCTTTACCCGCCCGCGCACGCTTTCGGCCGATTCCACCCGCGTCTTGAAGCAGATCGCCGAGAGCCTGAAATCAGCATCGGCTATTCCCGCGGCCCCTGCCCGCGTCGCGGAAGCAGAGGCGCCGGTGGTTTCGCCGGCTGTCGCACCGGGCAAGCCGGAAGCGATCTTCAAGCCGATCAGCCTGGATGTACGGCGGTAGCCGTCATGCGGCGCGGGGCGCGATCCGCTCCAGCTGTTCGCCGAGCTCCCGGCGCCGCTGCATGAGGTCGTAATCTGCCTGCAGGCCAAGGAAGAAGCCTTCGGACATGCCGAAATACCGCGCCAGCCGCAGATCCGTATCGGCCGTGATTGCGCGCTTACCCATGACGATCTCGTTGATGCGGCGCGGCGGCACGTCGATGGCGCGGGCCAGGGCATTTTGGCTGAGAGCGAGCGGCTCCAGGAATTCCTCGAGCAGGATTTCGCCCGGATGCGGGTTCGGCAACTGATCGTTGTCAGGCATGGTAGTCGACGATTTCGACATCGGCGGGGCCTCCACAGATTAGGGTACAGTGTACGGCAATCACCGCGAGTTTGTCCGTCACCCATTTCCCCTCGGCGAAATCAGTGCTAACCCTCTGACGCGTCTGATCCGAAAGCCAAAGCTGCCAGTGTTTCGTGTTCCTCTTCTTATCGCCATCGCGCTGACGATCGCCTTCGGCGGCGGAATCTGGTCCACACTGGTGGCGCTCGATGCGACCGTCGGCTTCGGCGCGATCAAGCTCGGCCCATGGGAAGCCTTTCCGCAGGCCCAGACCGCCAGTGCCGATCCTTATGCCAAGGCACACCGAGCAAACGCCGGCAAGCTGCTTTACGCCAGCGCCGAAGGGCTTACATTCACCGCAGCAACGGATGAAACAGGCGCGCGGCTGAGCGGCGACTGTTCCTACCGCATGTCGGGCCATACGCCCCCTGCCCGCCTCTGGACGCTGTTCACGACGCTGCCGGACGGACGGCGGCCCACATCGAACGCCGATCTTCCTTCGGCGCTCAACTCACGCACCGTTTTGCGTGACGCAGAGGGTGCCTTCGATATCGTCATTTCGCCGACTGCGACGCCCGGCAATTGGCTCGCGGTTCCGGCCCGTGGTCCCTTCCGGCTGACGCTGACGCTGCTCGACACCCCGACCGCCGGCAGTTCCGGCCTCATCGACCTCTCGATGCCGCGCATCGAGAAGATCGGGTGCGGCAATGTCTAGGTTCGCGCTTCAGCTGATCCTCGCGGTCGTCGTCGGCCTCATCGGTGCCGCGCTCCTGCACCTCATCATCGTGCTGCTGCTGCCGGAGTTCAGCGAAAAGGACGCCTATACCCGCGTGCTCGCCAAGGGCGAGATGCACCGCTTCTACCAGCTTGGATCCGTTGCTGACCGCACGGGGCTTGGCATGGACGACCCTTACCTGCCGGTTGCGGTCTGCGCCTATGACATTTCTGAAGGGCCGGTGCGGCTTGCGGCGGCCAACAACGGGCTACCGTTCTGGTCGCTTGCCGTGTTCGATGCTTCCTCGAACGAGATCTTCAGCATCAACGACCGGACTTCTGCCGGCGGCGCGCTGAACGTGGTGATTGCGACGCCGGTGCAACTGACGGCGCTGCGCCGTTCGCTTCCGGAGCCTGTGTCACAATCGATCATGGTCGAAACCACGGCAGCACAGGGTTATGTCGTGTTGCGGAGCCTCGCGCCCCAGCCAAGCTACGAAGAGCTCGCGTCGCAGTTCCTGAGCGAGGCAAGCTGCGCGCCCTTCGAGTGGCGCTCCAGAAGCCGTTTCTGATCGCAGGAACTACTCCGCCCCGACCGCCTGGTTTTCCGGCCGGCTGTTCAGCCAGTCGCCATAACGTTCGTAGCGCACGCCGGTAAACAGCAGGACCTGCGCGGACGCCTTGTCCTCGCCAATCCGGATCTCCGGCTTGCGCGCGGCGTGTTCGCTGCGCCATTTGTTCAAAATTACGATCTCTGCCATGCTCGCCTCCGCTAGGAATTCGAGACGGATGAAGACGGATCGATCTCACCCTGCCCAAACCGATGGGCTGGCGCTTCCGGTTTGCCGGCATCAGCGCCTTTCTCGTCTGTGCGCCTCCTCCGAGGCGCAGGGACATTTCCAGTTTCGCCGGCTCATTTCCACCGACAGGATCAAGGAGCAGGACCATCCGGCCCCTCGAGCAAGCTCGGCCGAAGCAGAACCAGTTACCGCAGATTCAGCCAGAGCATGGTTAACAGCCGATTAACGCTAATGTAGCAGTTGCCAACCACGCATGTCTGGGATCCGAAGCGTAAAACGCAGGCCCTGGCCTTTGGTTCACGGGCCTTTGGTTCACGGGCCTTGCGGTCACAATGCTGTTCCCGTCCCAGCCTGTGGACGGCAGCACCGACAGACGTATCAATACGATGCATTTTCACCGAGCGTTAACCGTCGAACGGTTAGCATCCGGTTAAACCAGCGCGTTCCGTTTTGCGACGACATCCACGCTCGCCTGATGGTGCGACGCCGCCGGGAGTTTCCCAGGAAAGGTACGATGACGCGGCGGGCATGTGTGCGCCCTCCATCAGTGTCGTCGCACCATCCGATTTGTATTGCGTAGGATGCGGGTAAGCCCTGTGAACAATGAGTTTCGAGAGCTGGAGAGGCCTCAGGCCGTGCGTAAAAAGGATGTGGTGCTGATGGCCACGGTGACGAGTTTCGAGAGCCTGCCGCATCCCTCGCGGTCGGAACTCCGACAGTTCGCCGAGCTCTTCACGCCGCTCTTTACCGCCTCATCCGAGGAAGCACGTCGCGAGGCAGTCGCCGCGCTGTCTCAATGCCCGAACGTGCCACCTGCCGTTGCCTTCTTCATTGCCAGCCAGCCGATCGCCATTGCGGCCCCCTTCCTGATCTCGTCGAGCTGCCTCAGCGACGACACCCTGATTGCGATTGCCCGCACGCAAGGCGAGGCGCATGCACGCGCGATCGTGCGGCGCGAGGCGCTGTCGCCACGGGTCATCGACGCGCTGGTTGGCCTGCGGCACGACCGCGGCATCAAGCCGGATGCAGACCCCGCCCCCGCCTCACCCCAGCCGGCGGAGAACGCCTCGAGCGAGGCCGAGCGGGTGGCGCGCGAAGAGGACATGCGCAAGCGGCTGCGGATGCTGGCCGGCCACATCACCCGCCCGGCGAGCGACCGGCTCGGGCTGCGCAGCCTTTCGGCCGTGCAGCAGGCGCTCCTGGTGCGCTTTGCGCGCAACCGGGAAAACGGGCTTTTCGCCTCGGTGCTGGCGGATGCGCTTTCGGCGAGTCGCTGGCTGTCGGAGCGGATCATGCTCGACATTTCCGGCCAGCAGCTGGCGACGACGCTCAAGGGTCTTGGCATGGACACCGAGGATGCGCTTTTCATCCTGCAGCGGATCTATGACCACCTGTCCGGGACCGAGGCTGGGATGAGCCGCGCCGAACGGCTCTGGAACCGGCTGGACGAAGACCAGTGCGGGCAGCGGGTGGAAGCCTGGCGGCGCGCCGACAGCTATACCTATTCGGAGCCCGTGGCTGCACCGCCGGCCGAGGCGGGCCCAGCCCAGCAGGACATCGAGGAAACCGCAGCACCCCTGCGCACGACCGCGAGCGTTCGGCAGCCCGGCCGCTACAGCATTCGCCGCAGCGCCTGACGGCAATCTCAGCCGTCCGGCTCGACGACCTCGAAGAGGTCGGCAACGTCGTCGATCTCCAGTTCCACCAGCCATAGATCCGGATCGAACTTCAGTTCACGCGCCAGGAGATCAGCGATCTCGTGCGCTTCGACGCGCTCAGCCCTCACCTCGAACTTGCGGCTGCCCTCGTCCTCGCCAAAGAAGCTTTGCGGCGCGGGCGCGTAAAGCGTTTCCAGTCCATCGCGGAACCGTTGGCGGATGAAGATGGCGCCGGCGGACTCGGCCCCCTTGTGTTCCACGGCAGCAAACCCGCCGAGCCCGAAGACGCGGCGGAGAAGGGTGGAGACGAACATATCGGTCTTGAGGCGCATGCGCCCCTCATAGGGTCACGCGGCGTCGGGCGCAAACGGAATGCGTCCAACGGGTCGTGGCTAGAGGGCGCCGATCGATTTCAGCTTCTTCAGCACCAGTTCGTCCGGTTCGCCGGTTTCCGGCAGGCGGTAGTGCTTCTGGAAACGCCGGATGGCGGCCTTCGTCTGGCTGCCGGCGACGCCATCCACCTGCACATCGGCATAGGCGATGTTGGAAAGGCCGCGCTGGATCTGCAACACCAATGACGTCGCCTGCGCCTCATTGCGGGGCGCGACGGGAAGCCGCTGTGCCGGCTTCTGCGACACCGGCACGACGTTGCGCGCTGGGTTGGAGCCGGTGGCGTTGGGGATATCGGCTGGCGGCACGGTGAAGGGCTTGCGTTCGGCGGAGCGAATGGCCGCGGCAATCGGGTCTTCGCCGCGCGGCTTTTCCTGTGCGGGTTTGGGCGGCTGCGGCTTCGTGACCGACTTTGCCGTCTCGACGTGAGCTGGGGCCGGGGCTGGCGCCGGCTTCGGCATCGGTGCCGGCAGCGGCACGGCATGCTCGGGCATCGGCTGCGCCAGTTGCGGACGCTGCGCCGGTACTTCGGCAGGGATCAGATCCTCGACCTGCAGTTCTGCCGGTTCCGGAACCTGCGGCCGGATAACAGTCGTCGTTTCGTTCGGTGTCTCTGCCGACGTGGTGCGCTCGATCTTGAAGGTCGTCACGTCGTCGGGAGGAATCTGGCGCATCGGCCGGTAACCGGCGAAGCGGTTCGGATCCTGCGCGTCACGCGTGGCGAGGAAGGGCGATGGATGGCCGCCCGGCTGGTACCACAAGGCGTTGGCTGCAACGAAACTGAAGACGACGCCGAAGGCGGCAATACCGAACAATGGCTTTGGATGGCGCGCAGCAGCCCGTCCCGCACCGGCGGCAAGGCTTGCCAGAAGACCGGGTTCGCGTTTGGCGTTCTTTTTCCGGTCAGGCGATTTTCGCTTGCGCGCGGCCATTGCAATTATCCTGTTCGCCCATCATGGCGGTCTGCCTTGGCGCTTTCAGCCGCGGCGGGAATTCCACTCTTTCTTCACGGGGCTGATCCCCGTCGTTTGCAACGCCCGACCCGTCTGCGGGAAGCGTCACGGTGACAACCGTCCCCTCGCCCGGCCGGCTTTCGATATCAAGGCTGCCGCCATGCAGCGCCACCAGGCCCTTGACCAGCGAGAGGCCAAGCCCCGTGCCCTCGTAAGCGCGGGTGAGCGCGTTTTCGACCTGCATGAAGGGCTGGCCGATCAGCAGCAGCTTTTCCGGTGCGATGCCGATGCCGGTATCGCTGACCGAGATGACGAGGTTGTCACCGGACAATATGGCGTCAATCGAGACGACGCCACCGGCGCCGGTGAATTTGATGGCGTTATTCGCAAGGTTTATCAGGATCTGCTGAACGGCCCGGCGATCGGCCACGACTTCGCCGAGGCCCCGTGCGGTGCGGCTCGTGAGCGTGATGCCCTTTTCGCGGGCGGACAGATCCAGCATGGCGCGGCAGGCTTCCATCGCCTCGCCGATGACGAAGGGTTCTGCCAGCAGTTCGTAACGGCCGGCCTCGATCTTCGACATGTCGAGCATGGTGTTGACGACCGAGAGCAGATGCGCGCCCGACTGGCGGATCAGTCCGACATATTCGCGCTGGCGATCATTGGCGAGCTTGCCGAAGTATTCACCGGCGAGCACATCGGAGAAACCGAGGATGGCGTTGAGCGGCGTGCGCAGCTCGTGGCTGACGGCCGCAAGGAATCGCGACTTCGCTTCATTGGCCGAATGGGCTTCGGCCATGTGGGCGGCAGCTTCGGCGCGAAGCTCCTCGTCCTCGGAAAGGTCGCGCGCCTGGGCAAATACGGAAGACAGATCACCGGCATCGTCGCGGATCGCCGTCATGTCGAGGCGAATCAGCATGAACTGGCGGCCGGAGACCGACAGCGGACGTTCGATGCGGATATCGGCGCAGGCGCTGTCGGCACCCTGGCGCAACGCGTCAAAGGCCTGGACCAGCGCTATGCGGTCCGAAACGTGGGCGAGTTCGGCGAGCGGCTCGCCGGTCGAATCGGCAAGCTTCACCGGGAAGGCATGTGCATCACGGCCGCCGGTCTTCAGCACGTCGCCATGCGGATCGAGCATCAGCGCCAGACCCGGGCATGCGGCAAAGATCCGCTCGTCGATCTGGGGTGCGAGCGCTTGCGCGGGTTCGCGCTTCAGGAGCGCAAACAGGGTCGCGACGGACAGAAGGAACAACGAAAAGACGAGAGCGACACCAACTGGAAGCGCAAGCGCCGGCTTCATGACCAGCGTCAGCATGGCCGGCACCACCACAAGCGCCCCGGCCACGCCAAAGGCCAGGCGGCGAACCAGCGCGACATCGCCGAGGCGCACCGTTTCGCCGTCGCCAATGCTGGCAAGCCAGCGGACAGCGGCCGCGTCGACCAGCTGAACCACCCGACCGGCAATGTTACCCAATACGCGCACGCAATACCCTGGAACAAACTCGTTTCTTGGCGCAGACAATAGGTCTCCGCCGCTTAAGGAATGGATAAAAGAGAGCGAGTCGCAAAGGCTCAAAAGCCGCCAAATCCCCCTTTGGGACATTCTCGGCGAAGCTTCTCGGCTTGTGGTTAACGGCAGGTAAGCGACGGATTTGCTTGCATTTTTCCTTTTGCGTTAACTTTTGTGGCAACCGACTCCCGTGCAAAGCCCGGTGTCCACGGCCCTGCCGCCGCATTTATGCTTAACAGCTGCGGCAGAACGTCGGGGCGAGGCCACAATCCTGCCTGTGCCAGACCGGGATCATTCAAATTCGAGATAAATTTGCGGAAAATTCGAGCAGCGGCTTCAAAGCCAAATTTGCTTCTGAGACGTTACACCTCGCTCCAAGACCGGGAGAGACCGGCGCACGCCCCGCAAGATGATCGCGGGAAAGACAGGTGGGTAGAACATGTGGTTTCTGATCAAGGGAACGTTCTGGTTTGCAGCCGTGCTGGTGGTGCTGTCCTATTTCAGCAGCAACCCGGTAAGCGATGATCGCGGCGCCTCGCCGCTCGAAGTCGCCGGTGCCCTGTCGGCTGCGACCGAAGCCTACCACTATGTCAGCGCGCTCTGCAGCGAGAAGCCCGAGGTCTGCGAAAAGGGCAGCGAAACCTTCTCCGCACTCGGCGTGCGAGCCAAGGAAGGCGCGCTGGTTGCCTTTCAGTTGCTCGACCAGCAGTTCGGTAGCGGCAAGAAGGCCGCCAGCACGCCGCTGATGAGCGATCCGGAGCCGACGCCATTCCCCGGCCAGGAAGCCGCCACCGCGGAGCCTGATGCGATCTCGACCGGCACGGTGCCAGTGCCGCAGAAGCGCCCCGCCCACTGATCCATCCCGAAATTCTTCAAGCTTGCGCCGGATACCTGGGATCCCTTTGTCCGGCGCGGGACACTGCCTGCCCGCCTATCAGCATCTGCTGGCGCCGTGAGGACGAAGGTCTTCACGGCGATTTTTTTGCTTTGATCCTGCCGGTGAGCACCTATATGGAGCAGCAACACCCGGAGTTCCTATGGCCAGCATCGAGCAGATCATCGACGATTTTGCATTCCTCGACGAATGGGAAGATCGCTACCGCTATGTGATCGAACTTGGGAAGGCGCTCCCGGACCTTCCCGAGGAGAAGAAGACGGCGGAATACAAGGTGCAGGGCTGCGCGAGCCAGGTGTGGCTGGTGAGCCATGTTGAAGACCAGAGCAGCGACCCGGTGATGACGTTCGAAGGTGATTCCGACGCGCATATCGTGCGCGGGCTGGTGGCGATCGTGCTTGCCGTTTATTCCGGCAAACATGCCTCAGAGATTGCCGGTACCGATGCGATCGAGATCTTCGACCGGATCGGCCTGGTGGAACACCTGTCGTCGCAGCGCGCCAATGGCCTGCGTTCGATGGTGAAGCGCATCCGCGGCGAAGCAAGCCTGCGCGCCGCGGCTTAACGACCCTCTCCCTCAACTCTCGATCGTCGGGCGAAAGTCGTCCGTGCCCCAATGGTGGCTGCGCCGGCGCCCCTGGCCGACCGGTGGCGCATAATGGCGCGCCAGCGCCAGAAGTGCGGTGCGCAACATCAGCTTGGCGGAGCGCGCCGGCCATTGCCGCTCTCGCTCCACCGTTTCCAGCCCCTTGGAAAAGCAGCAGACATCGATCGCGACACCGGCAAGCTCCGGTCCCATCGCTTCCACCGCGCGGGTAAAACGGCTTCGGGCGGCCAGCGCACTGTCGGCGATCTCCGCCTGGCCGCCAGCGCCTCCCCTGGAGCGCGAAGCAAGCCGTGGCTCCCAGGAGGCCGTGACGCGCGGCTGCATCTGCCCGCGGGTGAAATCCGACAACAGCCGCTCGCCCGCATCCACCGCCTCGACCGGCACGAAGGCCCTGCCATCGCGATCCTTCATGCGGGCAACGGCCCCGAGCGGCGATTCCTGCAGGTTGCGGCGCACCGGCTGGCGTTGGCCCTCGACATCGGCCGTGGAAACCTGGACCTCGCGATGCTGGCCGGCGAAGGCCTCCTCCCCTTCCGCCAGAGCACGACGGACGAAGGCTGAAGCCGCGCTGCTGGCTGTGATCGTATTGCCGCTCCTCACGGCAAGGCCGAGCGACACGGCCTCGTTGACCAACGCCTGTTCGTGGATCCGCTCCTCGCCATCGCGCAGCAGCCGCAACAAGCCGCCTTCCGCCGGCTCGATGGTGCAGGCGCCGCGGGCCAGTTGTCGGACGAGCCGCAGCAATTGCCGCCGGGCGTTGGTGGGCTGCAATTTCCGGGTCATGCGCTTAGTCATGGCTTGCCACCTCCGGGATGCTGAAGACCGCTGTCACAAGGCGTTCGACGGTGGAGATGAAGTCGTCAAAGGCGAGGTCGTCGCGCCGGTCTTCCACCACATGGCAGGCATGGCTCACCGTGCTGCGGTCACGGCCGAGCGCTTCGCCGATATCGCTCATGGAGATGCCGAGCGCGACATGGCAGACATACATGGCGATCTGGCGCACCTGGCACGTAAAGCGGCGACGGTCGCGGCGCAGGCTCACCCGATCGCCCAGCAGGCAGATCAGCTCGGCCACCATCTGACGCACGAGGCGGCAGGCAATGCGGATCGGGAGGCTTGCCGGCAGGCGCGGGCCCGGCATGGCCAGAACCCGCGCGGGTGGAGGAAAATACGGATCCGGGGAAATCTGGAAGGGCATGACAACTCCTCATCAAATAGGAATTAATTCATATACCCTAGAGCAAGAGCGGGGATAAACTAAGCCGAATCTTGGGATACTTCGATGCTAAGCCGTTGATAAACGGCAAGCCGTGGAAAACTAATGGGATTTTTTTCCTCTCCCCATCCACCTGTGCTATCGGAAAGCGGGCAAAGAAAAACCGGGCTCGAAGGCCCGGCTCATCCACCGTGGTGTCCACACGTCCTTGCTTCCGGGCGAGCCCGGAAGTCAGACGGGACGAACCGGCGTGCTTCTTTTCAAGCCTTGGCGCGCTTGCGGCGCTGGCCGAGGCCCATTTCCTTTGCGAGACGCGAGCGGGCTTCCGCATAGGCGGGAGCGACCATCGGATAGTCAGCAGGCAGGCCCCACTTCTCGCGATATTCTTCCGGTGTCATGTTGTAGTGCGTCATCAGGTGGCGCTTGAGCGACTTGAACTTCTGGCCGTCTTCCAGGCAGATCAGGTAGTCGTCTTCGATCGACTTCTTGATCGGAACCGGCGGCTTCGGCTTTTCGGTGCTCGTGACCACTGGCGCCGGGGACGAGGTGTTGCTGAGCGCCCCATGCACGTCCGAGATCAGGTTAGAGAGATCCGCCACGGGAACGACGTGGTTGCTCACATAGGCGGCCACAATATCCGCCGTCAATTCGACCAGCAGATCGGTGCCCTTACCCAGTGCGATTTCTGTCATTGTATGTGTCTCCTGTTCAACTCATGGCGCGCCCGCGACCTCCGCGACACGCGTCCACTTGCAGAATTCTCCGGAGGAAACTCTTCACCCGCATCGTGTCCGAAAGAAGCCTACCCCTAAGCTTCATTACGGGCGGAGAGATTATCACCAGATGGAGTTCCGCCGCATTTTCGGAATCACTTCATGTCGCACAAGCCTTGGATGCCAGTCGACTTGCAGTGATGCGAAATGCGATGTGCGGGAACGCCACGAACTCTACTGCGTACTGAAGTAACATTACTTCGACGAATATCAAGCAGCAAAATGTCCTACGATGGTCGATCACGCTACGCTGAGACCGGCGTTTGAGCTTTACTGATGAATAAAATCTATAGGCAGAACAGTTGAGAGCTTATTTCTGACGCAACGAGGACTGTATTCCCGATTTGTAGCGCTTCATTTCGTCACAGATCGAATCATCCCCGAGCCGATATCCTACCTTGTAGGCCGCCATTGCTAGGAGGTGCGCAGATACCGGTGCCGTCAATACAAAGAAGAGAAACCCGGCAATGGCTCGCGCAAAGGTCGAGAGGTCTCCTGCGTGGAGGCCGACGGCCAAGAGCAGCAGGCCGGAACCGACCGTACCCGCCTTGGAGGCGGCATGCATGCGGGTGAAGACTTCCGGGAAGCGGTTGAGGCCGATCGCCGCGACCAGCGCGAAGCCCGCGCCCGCCAGGATGAGGCAGGCGGTGACGATGGAAACGAGGAGCTCGATCATTTGCGTCCCTTTCCTGTGGCTGCCTTGCCTGCACCGACCTTGCCTGTTGCGGCTGCCTTGCGGGCTGGCGCCTGCTTCTTCTTGCCGCTGGTGGCCGCTTGGGATTCGGCCGTTTCAGCCACCCCGCCTTCGGCCGAGCGTGGCACGCTGCCGCGCGAAAGGATGAAGCGTGCGAAGGCAACGGTTGCCAGGAAGCCGACAAGGCCAAGCGAGATGGCGATGTCGATATAAAGGTTGAAGCCGGTGCGGATCGCGATCAGGGCAATGAAGCCGATGACGATGCCGGTCAGCATGTCGAGCGCCACGACGCGGTCTGCAAGCGTCGGGCCCTGGATGACCCGCCAGATCGTGAGCAGGAAGGCAAGCCCGAGGATGACGAAGCCGAGCCAGGTGGCAAGGCCGAGGATGAAGGCGGCGGCGGTCATCGGAACGCCTCCATGATCTTGCGCTCGAAGCCTTCGGCGATGTCGCGCTTGGCGCCTTCAATGTCCGAGCAATCGATCGCATGCACGAAGAGCGTCTTGCGGTCCTCCGAGACATCGACCGACAGGGTGCCGGGCGTCAGCGTGATGAGGTTGGCGAGCAGCGTGATCTCGAAATCGCGGTCCACCGTCAGCGGAAAGGCGAAAATGCCAGGCTTCAGGTCCATGCGGCGGCGGGTGACAAGCACTGCAACCTTCCAGGCGGACATGGCAAGTTCACGGAAGAACAGCACGACGAGCGAGATGAACTTTCCGACACGCGGCCAGTAGCCGTGGGCGTTCATTTCCCGCCGGACGACCCAGAGCGCCAGCGTGGCGAGCGCCAGGCCGAACAGCAGGTTATGGCCGGTGGCGCTGCCGGTGACCACGACCCAGATGAGGCCGAAGACAAGGGTGAGGATGAAGGTGATCACGGCGTGGCACCTCGCACGGCATCAGGAAAGACCGACAGGATATAGGCGCTCGGATCGGCAAGGCCGTCGGCGGCGGCCTGGCTCAGCGCCAGAAGCGGCTCCGGCAACAGGCCGAACCAGAGGACCAGCGCCGTCAGGGCGCCGATCGGCAGAACGGAGCGCCAGCCATGCGCGGCCTTCGGCGCGGGCGGCGTTTCAGCCTGCGGGCGCCAATAGGCGAGCAGGAAGACGCGCGCGAGGGACAGCGTGATCAGGAAGGCGGAGAGCAGGATGCCCGCGGCCAGCCACCAGGCGCCGATATCGAGCGAGGCCTTCAGAAGCGCCACCTTGGGCCAGAGGCCGGAAAGCGGCGGCAGGCCGGCGGCGGCGAGGAAGAGCAGCAGCGAGGCGGCCGAGAACCACGGCGCCTGCCGGTAAAGCCCGCCAAGCGAAGCAAGCGACCAGGAGCCGGCAAGATGGGCGGCGCGGCCGGCAACGACATAAAGCGCCGTCATCGTGACCATGGAATGCAGGGCATAGAGCATGGCGCCGCTGATGGCGGCCGGCGTGCCGATCGAAACACCGGCGAGAATGTTGCCGATGCCGGCGATCACCAGGTAACCGATCAGCCGGCGGATGTCGGTCTGCGCCAGGGCACCGATGGCACCGAGCATCATCGTCAGCACCGCCGAGACGGCAAGGATGAGGCTCAGCGTCTCGCGCTCGACCGGGAACAGCATCACGGTGACGCGGATCAGCGCGTAGATGCCGACCTTGGTGAGCAGGCCGCCGAACAGCGCCGACACGACGATGCGTGGCGTGTGGTAGGAAGCCGGCAGCCAGAAATTGACCGGGAAGGCCGCCGCCTTCATGCCGAAGGCGAGGATGAACAGCGTCGTCAGCGTGACGAGCGGCGCGGTGTCGCGCAGTTCCCCCGCCTTGCGGGCGATATCGGCCATGTTGAGCGTGCCGAAGATCGCGTAGAGGTAACCGACCGAGATGAGGAACAGCGTCGTCGCGACGAGGTTTAGGATGGCGTATTTCAGCGCCCCGTCGATCTGCTCCGGCTCCGAGCCGAGGATCAGCAGGCCGAAGGACGAGATCAGCAGAACCTCGAACCAGACGTAAAGGTTGAAGATATCGCCGGTGAGGAAGGCGCCGGAAACACCCGCCATCAGCAGCATCAGGAATGGGAAGAAGCCGTAGCGACGCCCGCTCCCCTCGATATCGACCAGCGCATAGATGCCGACCGCCAGCGCCACCACAGCCGCGGCAAGCGCCATGGCAGCGCCGAAGAGATCGGCGGTGAAGGCAATGCCAAAGGGCGGCAGCCAGCGCCCCATGACCATGGTCACCGGGCCTTCGGTTGAAACCTTCCACAAGAGTGCGGCGTCCAGCACCACCAGAAGCGTCAGCCCGCCGATCGCGACGAAGCCGTGCAAGCGCACCGACTTGCGGATCATCATCAGCGCGGCGCCGACAGTGATCATCAGCACAACCGGCAGCACCACCAGCCAGTCGGCAGTCGGCGTCGGGGTCAGCACGAGCGCGGAGGAAAGATCGATGGTGGCAGGAGATGCCATCAGGCCGCACCTCCGCTTATCCGTCCTTCGCGACGCAGGGAAAGCTCAGTCATGTGTCAGTACCCCATCGGCGGAAGCGGTTCGTTGCGCGGTTCGGCAAGCCGCATCTCGTCGGTATCGTCCGTCCCCAGTTCCTGGAAGGCGCGATAGGTAAGCACCAGGAGGAAGGCAAAGAAGGAAAAGGAGATGACGATCGCAGTGAGGATCAGCGCCTGCGGCAGCGGGTTCGCCGCGCTCGATGTCAGCACGTCCTCGCCGGCCGCAATGATCGGCGGCACTTCGCGCGTCAGGCGGCCGGAGGTGAACAGCAGAAGGTTCACCGCATTGCCGAGCAGCGCGACGCCAAGCAGGATGCGCACCGTGTATTTCGACAGCATCAGGTAAACCGCGCCGGCAAAGAACATGCCGATCAGGATGGCGAACAGCGTTTCCATCAGTGTTTCTCCTCCGGTCCGATTGTCGGGCCCGGCTCCTGTTCGAGCGCAAGCGCGATCGAGGCGATGGCGCCGACAACGACAAGATAGACGCCGATGTCGAAGGACATGACGGTGGCAAGCGGCACTTCGACGCCGAGGATCTGCGGATAAACCCAGAGCCCGGTCATGAAGGGCACGCGGAAGAAGATCGAGATGAGGCCCGACAAGGCAGCGAGCATCAGGCCGGCGCCGGCAATCGCCATCGGATGGAAGCGGATGGCGCGGCGCACGGCGGTGACGCCGAAGGCGATGCCATAGACACCCAAGGCCGATGCGGCGATCAGTCCGCCGATGAAGCCGCCGCCGGGCTCGTTATGCCCGCGCAGCAGCACGAAGATCGAGAAGAGCAGCATCAGGGCGGTGAGCACCGGTGCGACGGTGCGCAGGATCAGGCTGTTCATGGGCGGCCTCCCCTTCTCATAGCTTGCCCTCCTTCGCGCCCCGCCTGGAGCGAACGCGGATCAGCGCCAGCACCGCAAGTCCGGTGATCATCACCACCGAAATCTCGCCCAGGGTATCCACGCCGCGGAAGTCAACAATGATGACGTTCACGACATTGGCGCCATGCGCGATGGTCTTCGAATAGGTGTTGAAGAAGTCGGACAGCACGGTATCGAACGGGGTCTGCAACGACTTCAGGAGAAGCAGGGTGAAGCCGAGGCCGCAGGCGATTGCGATCGTCGAATCGAGCAGTTTCTGCGGCAGCGGACGGTGGTCTCGGCTCCAGAGTTGCAGCCGGGTCATGACCAGCGCAAGGATGACGACGGACAGCGTTTCCACCATGAACTGGGTGAAGGAAAGGTCCGGTGCGCCAAAAAGCAAGAAGATGACCGCGACCGCAAAACCCTGGACACCGAGCGAAACAATCGCCGTCAGCCGGTTCTTGGCACGCAGCACGGCGATGATGCCGATTGCCGCGATGATGAGGAAGGCCGCTTCCTGGACCAGCAGCAGATCCGGCAAGGGCGGCAGCGTCGGCCATTCGCCGGCGAGGATCAGCGGCAACAGCAGGGCAAGCGCCAGCAGGATGAAGGTGGCGGTGAGATAAAGCTCCAAGCGGCCCGGCTGCACGAACCGGGTAATCGCCGCCGACATCCGCACCAGCCCGCGCACGAAATAATCAAAGCCGCGGTCGGGACCGATGCCGAGCGCATCGACGAACTGCACGACCCAGGCACGGGCCTTGTCCATCCGCCAGAAGATCGCCAGGCCGAGCAGGATGGTGACGAGCGACAGCAGCAGCGGCATGCCGATATGCGGCACGGTGGAGATGTCGATCACGACCTTCTCGTCGACGACGGCGCTTGCCATCGGCGAGGAGATGTAGAAATGCGCGACGCCCGAGAAGATGCCGGCAAGCAGGCCGAGCCCCGCCAGCACGACCGGCCCGAGCCACAACGAGACCGGACCTTCATGGGCATGGCGCGGTGTTTCGACGTGGCGACCGAGGAAGGGCTTGAGGCCCACCGCGAAGGCGAGCGCGAACATCAGCGCGTTGCCGACGACAGCGATGGCGGTGAAGAAGACCGCCCGCGGATTGCCGGCGGCGAGCGCTGCATAGATCTCTTCCTTGGCGAGGAAGCCGAAGAACAGCGGCACGCCACCCATGGAAAGGGCGGCGAGCAATGCGGCGGCAAAGGTGATCGGCATGGCGGAGCGAAGCCCACCAAGCTTCGTCACGTCGCGCGTGCCGGCCTCGTGATCGATGGCGCCGACCGCCATGAAGAGCGCGCCCTTGAACAGGCTGTGCGCCACGAGATACAGAACCGCCGCTTCCACCGCATAGGTCGAGCCGAAGCCGGTGAGCATGACGAGCAGGCCGAGCGAGGCCATGGTCGTATAGGCGAGCATCAGCTTCAGGTCCGTCTGGCGCAAACCAAGGATCGTGCCGCTGATCAGCGTGATGCCGCCAAAGAAGGGCAGCAGGATTTCCCAGGCCGGCGTATCGCCCATCACCGGATTGAGGCGCATGAGGAGATAAACGCCTGCCTTCACCATGGTGGCCGAATGGAGATAGGCCGAGACCGGCGTCGGCGCTTCCATGGCGTTCGGCAGCCAGAAATGGAACGGGAACTGCGCCGACTTGGTGAAGGCGCCGCCGAGCACCAGAAGCAGGGTCGCGAAATAGAACGGGCTCTGGCGCAGGCCATCGCCCACATGCACGAGCAGCGAAAGCTGGGTGACACCGGTGACATTCCAGAGGAAAATCAGGCCGGCGAGCAGCGACAGGCCGCCTGCGCCGGTAACCACAAGTGCCTGCAGCGCGGCACGGCGCGCGGCCTCGCGCTCATGATCGAATCCGATCATCAGGAAGGAGGTGATCGAGGTGAGTTCCCAGAACACGAACAGCATGAGGAAGCTGTCGGAGATCACCAGGCCCAGCATTGCGCCCATGAAGGCGAGGATGAAACCGAGGAAGCGCCCCTGCAGCGGATGGCCCTTGAGGTACCCGCCGGCGTAAACAACGATCAACGCACCGATGCCGGTGATCAGCAGCGCGAAGGTGAGCGACAGGCCGTCGAGGAACCAGGAAAAGGAGAGATTGAAGCTCGGCACCCAGACATAACCGCCGGTCACGACTTCACCGGCCGCCACTTCCGGCAGGAAACGCGCAAACTGCAGGAAGGCCATGGCGGGCGCGAGCGCCAGGAGCCAGGCGGCCTTCGCACCTAGCGTCCGGACGAGAACCGGCGCAAGCAGCGCAGCCAGAAACGGCAGGAAAAGCGCAATGAAAGTCACTGCCGGCGCATTGGCGGCCATGTCCTCTCCCATGTTTTTTTGTCGTTGGGCGCCTGGGTGGCGGAAGGAAATGGTTTTCTATGGGAAAGAATCACTTGCCTCAAGCAAAACCGGTCAAAACGCACAGGAACTCGCCTTTTCCTTAGGCTTTCGCACACCTATCTAGGAGGAAAAGGAAAGGATCGACCATGTCCGACGTCGTCACCCCAAAAGTCCAGAAGTCTGATGCCGAGTGGCGTGAGGAGCTTTCGCCGGAGCAATATCGCATCCTGCGCCAGGCCGGCACCGAGCGCGCCTTTACCGGCCCGTTCTGGAACAGCAAGGAAAAGGGCCTTTACCGCTGCGCCGGCTGCGGCGAGGAACTTTTCATCTCCGACACCAAGTTTGACTCCGGCTGCGGCTGGCCGAGCTATTTCGAGCCCGCCAAGCCCGATGCGGTGACCGAACATCGCGACACCACCCACGGGATGATCCGCACCGAGGTGCGCTGCGCCAATTGCGGCGGCCATCTTGGCCACGTATTTCCGGACGGCCCGCCGCCGACCGGCCTGCGCTACTGCATCAACGGCCATGCGATGACGTTCGAGCCGCTGAAGTAATCACGCCCATGACACACGAAGGGAGGAGCCACCGGCCCCTCCCTTTTTTCATGCGCATTTTTGGCGGGTTTTACGTCAGCTGGCCGCCATCCACCGTCAGCACCGTTCCGGTGATATGCCGTGCGGCGGGCGTGGCCAGAAACGCGACGGCTGCGGCGACATCCTTTGGCTCGCCATACCGCCCAAGCGGGCTCAGGGAGCGCTGGAAATCGGAAAACTCGCCGTTCGCCGGGTTCATGTCGGTGTCCGTCGACCCCGGCTGCACCAGGTTGACGGTGATGTCACGCGGCCCGAGCTCGCGCGCCATGCCGCGGGTGAAGGATTGCAGAGCCGACTTGGTCATGTAGTAGACCGTGCCGGTGTCGCCGACGATGCGGTCGGCGCCGGCCGAGCCGATGTTGACGACCCGTCCGCCAGCTTTCAGATACGGAATGGCGGCTTGCGAGGCGAGGATCGGCCCGCGAATGTTCACCTTCAGCAGCGCATCAATTTCCTCAACACTGAACTTCTCGATCGTATCATACAGCGCAATCGCGGCATTATTGACGAGGATGTCGAGCCCGCCCAGTGTGCCGGCAGCTTCATCGACGGCGCGTTTGACCGCAGCCGGATCCGCGCTGTCGGCCTGTATGGCGAGGCCCTTGCGCCCCTGCGCTTCGATGGCGCGCACCACCTCGGCTGCCCGATCGGCTGCACGTTCATAGGTGATCGCCACGTCGGCACCCTTTTCTGCCAGCGCCAGGGCGATGGCTGCGCCTATGCCGCGCGATCCACCGGTAACAAGCGCGCGTTTTCCCAACAATTCGGTCATTGAACAACCTTTCTGTAATGATCGACACAGATTAACTGGGGACGGCGGCGCGCCCGTTCAAGGTATTTATGTGCCGATCGCCACAGAAACACCTTGTGGTTGTCGTAAGCCGTTGAGCGACTTATGTAATGAATGATGCAGAAATCGAAGGACAAGCCTGAAGCCGATCATCCCGCGCCATCCCGGCCGCGCGGACGCCCGCGCGCGTTCGACCGCGACGCGGCGCTGCAGCGGGCAACCCGCGTGTTCTGGGAAAAGGGCTTCGAAGCGACCTCGATGGCGGACCTGACCGAGGCCATGGGTATCGGATCACCCAGCCTCTACGCCGCCTTCGGCTCCAAGGAGGCTCTTTATGCCGAAGCACTCGGCTGTTACCAGCAAAGCTACGAGGCAATGGTCTGGCAGCGGTTCTTTGCGGCACGAACGGCGCGCGAGGCGGTTGCTTTTTTCCTTGCCGATTCTGCGGCAGTCCTGACCGGCGGCGCCGCCGACATCCCGACCGGCTGCATGGTGACCCTGTCGTCTGTCGGCAGCGAGGGGCATCGCGAGCTTGGCGAACTGGTGCGCGCCGCCCGCACTGTCACGTTCGACCGCATCCGCGCGCGTCTTGAAAAAGCGGTGGCGGATGGCGAGATCCCCGCCGCGACGGATATCGAGGCGCTGGCACGTTTCGTGCAGACGGTGCAGTTCGGCATGTCGATCCAGGCCCGCGACGGTGCTGGTCAGGCGGACCTGGAAGCGGTCGCGGATGTCGCGCTGCTTGGCTGGGACAGCCGGATTGCCGCGGCCGAGGCGGCAGCGGAATAACGGTGGCCTAGCGCTCCACCACAAGGCCGGTGGCGAGCGCCAGCATCATCAGGCCGATCAGCGTTTCCAGCACCCGCCAGGCAGCGGGCCTGACAAACAGCGGCCGCAGCCATTGCGCGCCATATCCCAGCGAAAAGAAGAACAGGAAGGAACCTGTGACTGCGCCCGCCGCAAACGAGGTGCGGCTGCCGGCAAACTGCGTCGACACCGTGCCGAGCAGCACCACCGTATCGAGATAGACATGCGGGTTGAGCCAGGTGAAGGCCAGGCAAGTAAGGAGCGTGGTGCGAAAGCTCGCCCCTGCCCCTTCGCCCAACACCAGCGCTTCCGAAGATTTGTAGGCAGACAGCAGGCTGCGGATGCCATACCAGAGCAGGAAGGTCGCGCCGCCATAACGCAACACCGGATCGAGCCATGGCAGGAACTCCGTGACCTGCCGGAAACTGCTGACGCCGAGCGTGATGAGCAGGGCATCGGAGAGAGCGCAGGCGAGGCAGACGGCAAACACGTGTTCGCGCCGCAGCCCCTGCCGCAACACGAAGGCGTTCTGCGCGCCGATCGCCACGATCAGGCTGAGCCCCATGCTCAAGCCTGCAAGATAGGTCGAAAGATCCATAGCCCCGCCACCATCACCAATGACGGTGCTGATACGTCCTTCCATCGTTTTAGGGTAGTTAAACCTGCTGCATGCAATTAAGCTTGGCTAATGCTCGACTACCCTGCTCTCCGAGCCGTTGCCGCCGTGATCGAAACCGGGAGTTTCGAGAAGGCTGCCGCACGGCTGAACGTTACGCCATCGGCGATCTCCCAGCGCGTCAAGCAGCTCGAGGAACGGATGGGCGTGGTGCTGGTGGTGCGCGGCACCCCTTGCCGTGCGACCGAAAAGGGTGAGTGGCTTTGTCGGCACATGGAGCATGTCGGTATGCTGGAGGCGGAGCTTCTGACGCATCTGCCCGCACTCGCCGACGAGAACGAGGACAAGGGGCCGGTGGCGCTGCACATCGCCGCCAATGCCGACAGCCTCGGCACCTGGTTCCTGCCGGCGATTGCCGACTATGCCAAGGCATCGGGCTTCATGCTGCATGTGGCGGTGGACGACCAGGACCATACGGCCGAATGGCTGCGGCAGGGGCGCGTCACGGCCGCGGTGACGAGCCTCGGCAAAGCCGTCCAGGGCTGCCGGGTGACGGCACTCGGCGCGCTGCGTTACCACGCAACGGCGAGCCCTGAGTTCGTGCAGCGCTTTTTCCCGGAGGGGGTGACGCCGGAAGCGCTGGCGAGCGCGCCGTCGCTCACCTTCAACCAGAAGGACCAATTGCAGGCGGAGTGGATCAAGCAGCAGTTCGGGCAAGCCATGCGCCATCCGAGCCACTGGCTGCCGTCGACGCAGGCCTTCGTGGACGCAAGCCTGATGGGCATGGGCTGGGGCATGAACCCGGCCATGCTGGTGCGCGAGCACATCAAGGCCGGGCGGCTGGTGGAATTGATCCCGAAGACGCCGCTCGATATTCCGCTGTTCTGGCAGATCAACCGGCTGACGGCGGACCGGCTCAGCCCCCTCACCCGGCAGATCACCGAAACCGCGAGGCGCGAACTGGTTCAGTCTAGCCCGAAAATTCAACCGTGAAGGCGAAGCGGGATTTTTCGCCCGGCTGCAGGATGACTGAATAAGGGCGCTTCGCCAGATCCCGCGAACCACCATGCCGGGCGGCGGTGCCATGCCATGGCTCGACGCAGAGGAAGGGCGCGCCGACCTTCTGCCAGAGCGCGATGTTCGGCAGGTTCTCGAAGGTGAAGTGCAGACGCGGGCCGTTTTCGGCAACATAGGTGAGCCCCGTGCCCGCGCCTTGGGCAAAGATCAACGCGTCGTTTTGGAAAAGCTCGTGCTCCAGCACGAGCGTGCCCTGCCGGAATGGCGACGGGCTCGTTTCATCCTTCACCAGCCCGTCTTCGAGCTGCGTCAACGGTGGTTCGGCGCCATTGTCCAGCGTCACCAGATGTGCCTCACCTTCGCCGCCGGGCAGCGGCCAGAGGAAGGCCGGGTGGTACCCGAAGCCGAACGGCATCGGCCGGGTGTCGCGGTTCTCGACTTCTGCCGAAACCGTCAACCGCGCGTCATCGAGCGCATATTCAACCGCCAGCAGGAACTCGAAGGGATAAGCGGCGCGCGTCGCCTCGGTAGCCGAAAGCTCGTAACGACAGGTGGTGTCGCTCGAGGCGGTCAGCGTAAATTCGCTGCGGCGCGCAAAGCCGTGCTGCGCCATCTCGTAGGTCCTGCCCTCGATCTCGACGCGGTTGTCGGGCGCCTTGCCGACCATCGGGAACAGGATCGGCGCGCGGCCGGTCCAGAACCTGGGGTCGCCATTCCACAACCAGGCGCGACCATCGGCACTGGTGACGCTCTGCATTTCGGCACCGAGCGAGGAAAGCTCGATCGTCAGGTGGCGGTTCGCGATGCGGGTAAGGCTGGTCATGCGGCAACTCTCGAAAGATTCGTCAGGAGAAGAGATCGAGAGGCTAAATACCGTCCTCGTCATCAAAAGCCAGGATCGCGGAGTGATCGCGAGCGCTGTGCAAGATGCGGACGATCTCTATCCGCTCTGCATCAATACGATAGTAGACGACATAACGGCCGTGAGGAAAATGGCGGATGCCTTGGCGCTTGTAGCGAGGCAGGACCGCGTAACGGTAAGGCATGCTTGAAGGCGCAAAACAACGGCCGACAATTTCATCGATAAAGGTTGCGGCGCGGCCGGGATCAGATTGGCTGATGTAATCACCAATGTCGCCGAGATCCTTCCCGGCCTCATCGGCGATGACGACAATCACTGGCCAGAGTCTTTCATCGCTGTGTACTTTGCCTTCAACCGTTCAGCGACCTCTTCGAGCGGCTTGAACCGACCCGCCTCGATATCGGCCAGCCCGCGATCGAGCACCGCATCGAGTTCCGCTTGGCGCCGCTCCTTGATCTGCAGCAGGCGAATGCCTTCGCGCAGGACATCATCCCGGCTTTCGAAGCGGCCAGCCTTCACCAGGCCGTCGACGTAATCTTCCAGAGGCTGACCGAGGTTCGTGCTGCTTGCCATGGTTTTCTCCATGCATCCAAGATAGCGCTCGCCCGCCTGCGGATCAACGCTCAGCCAGCGACGCGCAGTTCCATGCAGGTGAGGTCCAGCCAGCGGCCGAACTTGGTGCCGACCTCGGAAAAGTTGCCGGCGATGCGGAAGCCCATGCGTTCATGCAGGCGGATCGAGGCGGCGTTTTCCGATTCGATCGCTGCGATCATCACGTGGATGCCGTTCGAGGCGGCGCGCGCGATCAGTTCGCGCATCAGCAGCCGGCCGATGCCGCCGCCACGCGCCTCGCGATGCACGTAGATCGAATGTTCGACCGTATGCCGGAAACCATCGAAATTGCGCCAGTCGCCATAGGAGGCGTAGCCGACAACGACGCCATCAAGTTCGGCAACGAGAACGGGGAAACCGCGGGCCTTGCGGGCTGCAAACCAGTCCTGCCGGTTGGCAAGATCAACCAGCACCTCGTTCCAGATCGCAGTCGTGTTGGCGACCGCGTCATTGTAGATTTCCAGGATGGCGGGCAGATCTGCCTCGGTGGCATCGCGAACGATGATATCGGTCATGGGACGTCCAGCTCGTATATGGGTCGGCTTCCTATGGGCGTCCGGGTCGCACTTGTCCAGCGCTGCGGCTCAGATCCCACCCGACAGGCTGAAGCAGGTCATCACCGCGCTGTAGTGCACGGCAGCCGCTGCCACCACGAATGCGTGCCAGATGGCATTCTGGAACCGCAGCCTTTCCCAGACATGGAAAATGACGCCGAGCGAATAGATGAGGCCGCCGATGACGATGAGCCAGCTGGTAACGGTCGGCAGATATTCCGACACGGGGCCGATGACCATGACGCCGCTCCAGCCCATGGCGAGGTAAAGCAGGATGGCGAGCTTGTCGAAACGGCCCGGGAAAAGGCACTTGATGGTGATGCCGAGAAATGCAGTCGCCCAGATCGCGATCAGCATGCCGAAGATCCAAGGATCCTCCGCGCCGCGCTCCAGAAATGGTGTGTAGGTCGCGGCGATGAGGACGAAGATCGCCGAATGGTCGAAGCGGCGCAGGATCCACTTCGTGCGCGAATGCGGCCAGATGTTGTAGGTGAAGGAAATCGACAGGCAGAGCACGAGGCCAAGGCCATAGATCCAGGCGGCAACCATGCCGCTGTGGCTCGACCAGACGGTGGCATAGAAGATCAGCGCGGTTGCCCCGACCAGGGCGAAAATTATGCCGATTCCATGCACCACACCATCTGCAACGATCTCGTGGAAGTCGTATTTGCGGCCGAAATCAAAAAGGTCGCTCATGCCAGTCCTTCAGTCTCCTTTCGGTACAGAATGAGATCAACATGAAATCATTCCCGGGCCGATGCAATGGGAGGCGGTTTCAAATTCAGTTGCACTCGTGTTCGTTCCATTGGCCTCTTAAAACGAAGCAGCCGAACACGTCGCTGAGCTTCTTTGACGGTGCATGCGAACGGTGGCAAGTGACTTGTTCAGGCGGCATGATTGTCTTCATCCTGTTGACGATCTTTCACCGATCTCGATACTTCCGTGAACAGTCCTCTTCAGCCATATCAGTGTCGTGCGCGGCAAGCAGCCGCTTTCGAGGAACGACCATGTCTGAGACCCTGCAGCCCTTCGCCCTGACCCGCCCTGCCTATGTGCGCAACGCCCATCTCGTGGTGCGCGACCTTTCCCTCGTGTCGAACTTCTACCAGAAGATCATCGGCCTTCAGGTGATCGAACGCACGGCAAGCGGCGAAGTGCTGGGTGTTGGTGGCGTGCCGCTGCTGACGCTGACGACCTCCAATGACGCAACGCCGGCGCCGCGCAATTCCGCCGGCCTCTTCCACACGGCTTTCCTGGTGCCGGACCGCACGGCGCTGGCCCACTGGCTGCGCAATGCAGCCGAAAGCGGCATCCGGCTCGATGGCGCCTCCGACCATCTGGTGAGTGAAGCGCTCTACCTTTCCGATCCGGAGGGCAATGGCATCGAGATCTATCGCGACCGCACGCCGCAGGAATGGGATTATGCCGAAGACGGCACGGTCGCCATGGCCACCGAGCGGCTGAACCTGCAGGAGCTTTACGACAGCGCCCCAAAGGAAACCTGGTCGGGCATGGCCGACGGCACGTCGGTTGGCCATATCCATCTTCAGGTGGGCGACATTCCGCAAGCCGACGCCTTCTATCGCGACGTCCTGGGTCTCAAGGTGATGGCGCGGTATCCGGGGGCGAGCTTTTTTGCGACCGGCGGTTACCATCACCACATCGCAGCCAACATCTGGAACAGCCGCGGCGCCCGCAGCCGCGAAGGCAAGATGACCGGGCTTTCCGACTACGCGATCCAGTTCAACGACAAGGCAACGCTGGACAAGGCACTCCTGGCGCTCGACCAGCAGGGAATTGCCACCACCAAAACCGCCGAAGGACACAAGCTGCTCGACCCTTGGGGTATCGGGTTGACACTCGCCGCTTGACAGCGGCAAAGGCGCGGTTTTCCTTAGTCTCTGATGCTTCTGCTGAAGCAGCGCTCCGGAACCGGAGGGCTGCTTTTGCGTTCTCGTGCCATAGGCGGCAGATTGGGGATCATCATGGCCATAGTCAGTGCAAGAGGTGGCTTCAAGTCGCCAAAGAAACAGTTAGCTGACGTGGCTGCCGGAGCCCGCAAGGAACCGGCGCTTCCCGGCGACGATCTAGACCTCGACGAACCCTATATCCTCGGCCGCGAAGCGCTCGACGTGGCGATGGCCTGGGCGATCATCGGCATCTTCGGCATGATGCTGTTTGCGCTCGTGCATTACATGTCGATGATCCTCATCCCGATTACGCTTGCAATCGTCGTCGGCCTGATCCTCGGCCTCGCCGCCGACAAGCTCGGCAGCTACGGCGTGCCGCGCGCTGGTATCGCGCTCATTCTCTCGTCACTCGTCTTTGCAGCGGTCTTCCTGATTGCGAACTCGCTCGCCCAGCCGGTCTCCACGCTGATCAGCGAAGGACCCAATCTCGTCGAGCAGACCATTGCCCGCATCATGCCGTTCCTGGAAAGCCAGCGCTGGTTGAAGATTTCGCCTGCGACGCTGACCAACGGCCCGCTTTCGATGGACAAGCTCATCGAGAACTCGGGCAATATTCTGGGCGTCGTCACCGCGCAGCTGACGCCCGCCGTGATACAGGGCATGATCTTCTTCGCCGCGCTGCTGCTCTTCCTTTACGGTCGGCTGCGCTTGCGCCGCACCCTCATCATGGCCTTCCCCACCCGTCGCCAGCGGCTGATCGCCATTCGCGTGCTGAACGCCATCGACAAGGTGCTCGGCTATTATTTCGCCACCGCATCGGTGCTTTATTTCGCGCTCGGCATCAGCATGACGCTGATCGCCTATTTCGGCGGCCTTGCCATGCCGGTGATGTGGGGCGTGTTCGCCTTCCTGTCGAGCTTCATCCCGTTCCTTGGCATTACTGTCATGACGCTGTCAGTCACGGTCGCGGGCATCCTCACCCACGACACCTTGCTGATCGGCCTCCTGCCGGCCATCGTGTTCTTCACCGTCCACCTGGTGATGGAAAACCTGGTGTTCCCGGCGGTGATGGGCCGCCAGTGGGAGATCAACCCGTTCATGGTGTTCCTCGCCATCCTGTTCTGGACCTGGATGTGGGGCGCGGTCGGCGCCATGCTGGCGCTTCCGATGTCGCTGATTGCCATGACGGTGCTGTCGGAGCTCTTCCCCGACCGCAAGACGGTGCCGAACCTCCCGGGGTGAGCGCTGTCGTTATTGACCGCATGCCACAACCATAGATAGGATCCAGCATCGCGTGGGTGGTGGATCAATGGCTGACGGAACGCTTTCAGATGCGCAGAAAGAACAAATCAAGCTTCGAGCGACGTTCCTGAACAACATCGGCATCGGCGTCCTGCTTGTTGGAGTATTCACGCCTGTAGCAAGACTTGTGTATGACGGATCTGCGGTCGAAGCTGGTTTCTCGAAGTTTGTGCTCCCTATGCTCGTTTGCTTTTTCCTGGGCGTCGTCCTACATCTAGGGGGTGGATGGATCCTGAGAGGCCTCACGCGATGACTTCAGACCAGATCATTCTTCTTCTGCTTCCCGTATTCGGTGTCTCACTGGCCGTTGCTGTTGTCTTTTTCGAGAGCTGGCGAGACGGCGTGCTGCCTAACCAGAAGCCGCGCAAGAAGTAACTGCCGCCACCTCGCGCTTGCCTCCGGGCGACGGGCTGCCTATCTGTGGCACTCCTTTCACATCTTCCCGGAGTGCTTCCTTGGCCACCTCCCGCCGTTCGCCTTTCGCCAATCTTCCCGCCGCCCCTGTTGCGCCCAAGAAGCCCGTCACCGACACCCGCCACGGCATTACCCGCACCGACGACTACGCCTGGTTCCGCGCCGACAACTGGCAGGCGATGTTCAAGGACCCGACGCTCCTCGACCCGCAGATCCGCGCCCATCTGGAGGCGGAAAACGCCTATATGGAAGCAGCCATGGGCGACACCGCCGAGCTGCAGAAGGTGCTATTTGCCGAGATGCGCGGTCGCATCAAGGAAGACGACAGTTCGGTGCCGATGAAGGACGGGCCCTATGCCTATGGCTCGCTGTTCGTGACCGGCGGCGAGCAGCCGCATTACTTCCGTACCCCGCGTGATGGCGGCGACAAGCAGGTGCTGCTCGACGGCGACAAGGAAGCGGTCGGCAAGGATTATTTTCGGCTTTCCGGCATCGACCACACGACAGACCATTCGCGCGGCATCTGGGGCTATGACGACAAGGGTTCGGAATATTACACGCTGCGCATCCGCGACCTGACAACCGGCCAGGACCTGGACGACGTGCTGGAAAATACCGGCGGCGGTGGCGTCTGGGCCCCCGACGGCAAGAGCTTCTTCTATACGCTGCAGGACGAGAACCACCGGCCCTCGAAGGTCTTCCACCATATCGTCGGCCAGCCGCAGTCTGAAGACCGGCTGGTTTATGAGGAGAAGGATCCGGGCTTCTTCATGGGCGTCGGCGGCTCGCTGCTGGACGATTTCATCTATATCGACATCCACGACCACGAGACATCCGAATACCGCCTGCTTTCGACCAAGGATCTCACCGCAGAACCGATGCTGGTGGCCGAGCGCGTCGAGGGCATCGAGTATTCGATGACGGAAGGTGGCGATGTCTTCTACATCCTCACCAATGACGGCGACGCCAAGGACTTCAAGATCGTCGAGGCGCCGGTGTCCGCGCCCGGCAAGGAGAACTGGGTCGAGGTCGTGCCGCATGAGCCTGGCCGCCTGATCATTTCCCACATGGCCTTCGCACGCCACCTCATCTGGCTGCAGCGCAAGGATGGCCTGCCGCAGATCATCATCCGCGACCGCCAGACCAGCGAAGAACACGCGATCGCCTTTGCCGAAGAAGCCTACTCGCTCGGGCTATCCGGTGCGGCGGAATATGACACGGACGTCATTCGCTTCTCCTACTCCTCGATGACGACGCCGACGCAGCTCTTCGACTACAACATGGTGACGCGCGAGCGCACGCTCCTGAAGACGCAGGAGGTCCCGTCCGGCCATAACCCGGATGACTACGTGACGCGGCGCGTAATGGCGCCGGCGCATGACGGCGAACTGGTGCCGGTTTCGCTGCTTTACCGCAAGGACACGCCGCTCGACGGCTCCGCCCCCTGCCTGCTTTACGGCTACGGCGCCTATGGCATCACCATCCCGGCCGCATTCTCCACCAACAATCTTTCGCTCGCCGATCGTGGCTTTGTTTACGCGGTCGCGCATATCCGCGGCGGCAAGGACAAGGGTTTTGCCTGGTACGAAACCGGCAAGATGGAGCACAAGCAGAACACCTTCCGCGACTTCATTGCCGCAGCGGACCATCTGGTGAAGGAGGGCTTCACCTCCTACGACAACATCATTGCAGAAGGCGGTTCGGCCGGCGGCATGCTGATGGGTGCGGTCGCCAACATGGCGCCGGAAAAGTTTGCCGGCATCATCGCCGCCGTGCCGTTTGTCGACGTGCTGAACACGATGCTCGACGACACGCTGCCGCTGACCCCGCCGGAATGGCCTGAATGGGGCAACCCGATCGACAGCCTGGAGGAGTACCAGTGGATCGCCGCCTACTCCCCATACGATAATGTGAACGCCAAGCCCTACCCGCCGATCCTGGCAATTTCCGGTCTTACCGACCCGCGCGTGACCTATTGGGAGCCGACCAAGTGGGTAGCCAAGCTGCGCGAATATACCACCGGTGATGCACCGATCCTGCTCAAGACCAACATGGCAGCCGGGCATGGCGGAAAATCCGGGCGTTTTCAACGGCTTGAGGAGATCGCCTTCGAATACGCCTTTGCCATCAAGGTGGCCGGAAAGATGTAGAACTCGCGACATGCGGGCGGGCGAAGCAGCAACTCGCCCGCCGGATGTCTAACGTCCCAAAACTGTCAAGAGGCCCACCGCAAAACAACGTCATTCGCGCAAGCTTGACGCAAGCTTCGAGGGTTAACGCTTCGTTAAATTATTGAACAAGCGGGCGTTTAGCCATGAAGATTGATAGCGGCCACAGCGGCTACCAGTATCCGAACCGAACCCAGGCTCCCGAGCGCAAGACCGAGGAAGCCCAGCAAAGCGAGACCCAGAAGGTCAGCCGGTCGCCCAACGCGATTACCGGCAGCAGCACCCTGTTCTCGACCTCGCTCGCCAAGGCGCTCTGGGTCATGGAAGCCGCCGATGCCAATACCCCCGAGGTGCAGGCACCCGCGCTTTCGCAGGACTGGGTCGAAAACCGCTACCAGGAATTTGCCGACGCTTGAGGCGTCTGATCCTCGCCGCATCAGCGGCGTTCACGCGCGCCGCTGACCGCGGCAGCGATATACAACGCGCCCTCCCCTCGCAAGGGGATAAGCTCTGGTTTCTTGCGCTGGCGGCAGGCCCTGTTGCCCTGCCCTTTTCCGTGTCGCCACCAGCGAACCATCGCCTCGCCCCAATGACGGCCCTCTTTACCAACGCGCTTGACAACATCTGCATCTGGGAGCATTGATCTGCCCATGATGAACACGCGCACCACCACCGCCTGCTCGTATTTTTGGGCCTTCCTGTAAAAGGCGGCCCGACAGTTCACCATGTCAACAAGCCGCCGTCAGGCGGCTTTGTTGTTTCAACCGGCACCTGACGGCGATCAAACCGAAAAAAGGAATGCCGGCCATGTGCCCCCAGACGATCGAAGATACCGAAGAAACACTTCCGCGCCCCGCCGTGGTGACGATCCGCGCCGCCAAGCCCCGTGACCTGCCGGAGTTGAACGAGATGATCGCAGCGCTTGCTGCCCATCACAACGACCAGGTGACGATGACGCCGGAAAAGCTCGAGCGCGACCTTTTCGGGCCCGTGCCGTGGATCAAGGCGATCGTGGCCGATACGGGCCCCGGATTGATCGGTTACGCGATCCTCGTACCGCTCTATCGCGCCCAGGAAGGCAGCCGCGGCATGGACCTGCACCATCTCTTCGTGCGTGACGGCCACCGTGGCCACGGGATCGGCCAGCATCTCGTTTCGCGCGCCCGTGAAATTGCCCGCAATGCCGGATGCGGCTACCTTTCCGTGAGCGCCGCCACCGGCAACTTTGCCGCACACCGCTTCTACGAACAGATGGATTTCAAGCCGCGCCCGGTGACCGGCATGCGCTATATGCAGGCGATTGCCTGACCCCGCACCCTGGGAGGATGACATGACGGCGATCGCGGTGGCTCTGACGCCAGAATTTGCGGACTGGGAATGCGCGCTTCTGATGGCGGTGGCGCGCAGCTATCTCGATGTGACGGTCAAGACCGCAACAGCCGATGGCAGACCGGTCTCCTCCATGGGTGGCCTGCATGTGACGCCGGATCTGTCTTTCGCGGAGATAGAACCAGAGGCGTTCGATGCGATTGTCGTGCCCGGCGGGCTTGCCTGGGAAAAGAACGTGGTGCCGCCAGGACTGGATGAACTGGTCCGCGCCTTCCGCGCCGAGAACAGGATGGCTGCCGGCATCTGTGCTGCCGCGAGCGCGCTGGCCGGCGCGGGCCTGCTCAACGAGGTTCGCCACACCGGCAACCGGCTCGAATCACACCAGCATTACCCCGGCTATTCCGGCTCAAGCTTATACGTTGCTGGACCGAAGGCAGTGTCCGATGGCGGCGTGGTGACCGCAACCGGCACGGCACCCCATACCTTCACCGTGGAAGTGCTGAAGGGATTAGGGCTCTGGAACGCCACGGCGGAAGAGGAACTGGCACCATTTTCCGCCGAGCACCGGTGACGCTGGCGGCTTTAACCGGCGGCCTTGGCCAGCACTTCCCCTGCCCATTCGTTGAGGCTCTTGCCCGCAAGTTCCGCGGCCCGCGCTGCCCGCGCATGAACTTCAGGATCGATACGGAACATCACCTTGCCGGAATAAGGTTTTTCAGGTGACTTGCCGATCTTGGCGCAGGTTTCGATGTAGTCATCGACGGATTCCCTGAAAGCGGTCCGCAGTTCCTCGACATTGTCCGCATGAAAACCGACACCATCGCTAATGCCTGCTAGGCGCCCGAAGAAGATTCCGTCCTCATCGTCATACTCGATGCGAGCGGAATAACCTTTGTAGGTCATTACATTGGTCATGGCATGATTCCCAATCGGATCAGGTACGCGCGCGCTGCCCGCACCTGGTACTGTTTGGCTTCCTTTGCGGGATGTGGACGATGAAACGTTTCGACCTTGCCATCTTTATGAAAGCGGACGCGCGAGCCGCTTCCTTCGATGATGTCGCAGCCGAGGGAGAGCAACAGGCTTTCAATCGCCGCCCACTCCAGCGTTCTCGAGACTGGGTCTCGGAAGACCGCCTCAAGCGTCTTGCGGTGCCTGCTGTTCATGAGCCAATGTAGTGCCAGCTAGCATTTTGTGCAAGCGGCTCACTCGACAGCTGGCACGGCCTTGAGATAGGCGGCGATGGCTTCGAGGTCGGTTTTCGGCAGGTGGGCGATGTTCTGTTGAACCTCCACCATGGAGCCGCCGACCGTATCGAACTCAGGCGTGAAGCCGGTTTCCAGATAATTGACGATGTCGTCCTCGCTCCAGGAACCGATGCTCTTCGAACCCGGAGTGATGTTGGGGATGCGCCCCTCGCCTTCCGGATTGGCACCACCGGCAAGCCACTTACCCGACAGGAAACCGCCCATGCTGTCTCGAGGCGTGTGGCATTCGCCGCAATGGCCCGGCCCCTCGACCAGGAACTGGCCACGCTTCACCTTGTCGTCGGCTGACGCCAGCGTCACTCGCGGCTGGTCATTCAGGTAAAGGTATTTCCAGACCCCGACGCCGAGCCGGATATTGTAGGGAAACTGCAGGTCATGGCCCGCCGCGACGTTGTCGCTTGCCGGCAGGGTCTTCAGGTATCCGAAGAGGTCGTTGATATCGCTCGGCGAGAGGCGGGCGTAGGAGCCATAGGGAAAGGACGGGTAAAGATGTTCGCCTTTGCGGCCGACGCCGCGCGTCATGGCATCACCGAACTCGGCCAGCGTCCACTCCCCGATACCGGCCTTGGGATCGGGCGAGATATTGGGAATGGTGAAGGTGCCAAAGGGGCTCGCCAGCGCACGGCCGCCGCTCAATACCTTCACCGCATCGCCCTGGGCGCCATCGGCCGCATGGCAGCTGGCGCAACCGCCAGCCCAGAACAACTGCTCGCCCTTGGCCAGGTCGGGTTCGCCCAGACCATCCCAATGGGAGGCAGGATGCGGATCAGGCTTGGTCAGAGCCCACGCGGTTGCGGCACCGGCCGCCGCGACGACGACGCAGGCACCGAGGATCTTAGCCCAGATGGAGGCCATGCTCATTCTCCGTCCGTCTCCTGCAGCAACAACGGCCGCGCGAACCGGCGACCGTTGTTACGAGGAGAGGTCTTACTTCTTCAGGCGGTAGGTCTGGTGGCAGGCGCCGCAGCTTGCGCCAAGCGTCTGCATGGCCTTCTGCACGCCCGCCTGGTCGGCTGGCATGGCGGCGAGAAGCGCATCGGCGTCACTGCCGAGCTTGGCCGCCTTTGCACGGAAGTCTTCGTTGTTTTCCCAGATTGCCGGGGCGGCCGCTGAATTTTCCTGAGAGCCTTCGGGAAACTGGTCGGGGAAGGCCTTGATATTGGTGCTGATCGTCGTCAGCGAGGTTTTCACGACCTCTGCGTCATAGGGTTTCTCGCCCTTGGCGATGCCACTCAGGGCACCCAGCGAGCCGCCGATCTGCTTCATCATCTGTTCGCGCTTTGCAACGGGTGTCTCCTGCGCGACAACGCCGGTAAAGCCCAGACAAAGAGCCGTGGCGGCCACGGCAAGACCCTTAAACTTCATGAAAAATGCTCCTCATTCAGATCGCGAACTGCGACATACTGCCCCAACATGATGACAAGCTTATGAGGCCGACAGAAGTCACGTTTCTGTCAGGCCCACGGCGGATTTCGATTCCAGGTGTGAACACAGTGTTCGCTCAGAGGAGACGACCAGGCTTTATCCCGCCACGCCTTCCCAGAGGGTTATGAACGAAACGAGGATCAGCAGGAGGCCGGCGGTCCGCCCGACCCAGATGGTGGCGGTGCTGTTGCCAACCAGCAGTTCCCTCGCCCGCCCGGCGGCGACCGCCAGGCCACCATAAACAAGAAGCTGGGTTGCCGCTGTCATGCCCGCCATCACCGTTGCTTGGCGTGCCAGCGGCCCGAACTCCGGCCGCAGGAACTGCGGATAGACAGCCAGCATGAAAAGGTAGGCCTTGGGGTTGATGAGGCAGGTCACCATGCCGCGCCGGAAGGCATCGCGGTGGCTGCGGGTTTGGGCGGGGCCAACATGATCGACGGTGATGGAGCTGCGCAGCAAGCTGAAACCGATCCAGGCCATGTAGAGCGCGCCGACGATCAGGAGCGGCCGAAACAGCACCGGCATGAGATGCGCGAGCAGCCCGACACCCAGCGCGCCGTAAAGCGAGTGTACCAAGCCGCCCGCCATGATGCCCGCCGTGGCGGCAAGCCCCGCCGCCCTGCCGCGTGTCAGCGAATTGGCGAGCACGAAGATCATGTCCATGCCCGGCACGACGATGATGCCGAAGAGCAGGGTAAAGAACAGCCAGAGGTTTTCGGTATAGGTCATGTCAGTATGCCAGCCTCGCATCATCCGGGCTTCGCTGCGGGAAGCCTTGTTTTCATGGTGGATGTGGCTTCTTATACGGGGGGCCAACTGACAGCCTGATGTCAGTTGCGTTTGCGTCGGGCGGAGAAAAAACGATGCGCAAGGCTTCGCGCCTGTTCGAAATCATCCAGATCGTGCGGCTGGCACGCAAACCGGTGACGGCTGCGGAGATTGCCGCACAGCTGGAGGTAACGCCGCGCTCCATCTATCGCGATATCGCAGCGCTCCAGGCGATGCGCGTGCCGATCGAAGGCGGACGCGGCATCGGTTACATCCTGCGGCCCGGCTTCACGCTGCCGCCGCTGATGTTGTCGATTGAGGAAACCGAGGCGATCGTGCTGGCGCTGGCGCTGCTTGACCGGACGGGGGACATGGGGCTGAAACAGGCGGCCAAGCAGGTGAACCGCAAGATTGCCGCCGCACTTCCGCCGCCGCTGGCTGAGCTTTTTACCGACAATGCCCTGCATGCCTGGGGCAGCGGCGTGCCTGCGCCGGAGGCTGTTGATCTTGCGACCGTGCGGCGGGCGATCCGCAACGAGCAGAAGATGGCGCTCGATTATCGCGACGAATATGCCCGCGCCACCGAGCGGATCATCCGGCCGATCGCGCTCGTTTATTATTCGCAGACCGCCAATATCGTTGCCTGGTGCGAGTTGCGCCTGGCGATCCGCAACTTCCGCGCGGACCGGGTGGAGCATTGCGAGCTGGTTGACGACTTCTTCCGCGGCGACGGGGAGCGGCTGCGGGCGCTGTGGATCGACGGCTGGAACACAAGCCCCGCCGCGGCCTCCTGATGTGCTCTGCGACTAGAGCGGCAAGGTTCGGCTGTCTTCGCGGCCATAACCGATGATCTCGATCCGGTCCTGAAACACCTCGGCTACCGCAAAGGTGTTTTCGTGCTCCGTATCCACCATGCCCTTGAAGTTCACATACCAGGTGGAGCCGTGGCGGCCGAGATTGCCCGCATGGTTGTGGCCGTTGAGGTATGCCAGGACATTGCCTGAGCGCGCGAAAAGTTCGGCGAGCCGTTCGGCGCCCCAGAGATTGTGCTCGTTTTCTGGATAAAGCGGGTAATGCCCGAAAACGATGACCTTCTCGCCGGCCCTCTTGGCCTCGGAAAGCACCTGCGTCAGCCACGCAAATTGCTCGGCGCCGATGCCGCCGTTCCACTCCTTGGCGTTCGGCTTGCCTTCGGCCGCCATCTCCTCGAGCAGGCGCCGGGCCTCGGCGTGACGAGGATCTCCTTTCGGCGAGGAGAACAGGCTCACCTCGTTTCCATCGATGACCACGAAGCGGATGCCGCCGCGGGTAAAATGATGCCAGGGATGCGGCATTTTAAGCCGCGCGTGTACCTCTCCCAGCCACTCCGGCGCGACGGAAAAGTCGTGGTTGCCGGGCAGCAGGATGCTTTCGTGGCGCAACTTCCTGTACACCTCCAGCACCGGGCCAAAGCTTCGCCAATCGCGATCGATCAGGTCACCGAGCGTGACGACGAAGGCGAGATCCTCGGCATTCAGGACCGCAATCGCGTCCTGAAGCTTCTTCAGGCTGTTGCGATAATAGCGATCAAGCAGCAGCCACGGCTCGGCATCGGCATATTGCGGGTCGGCAAGGACGCCGAAGCGAAGGATGGGGTTTTCAGACGTCATGAGCGGTGAATACGGCAGGAGCGTTACAGCAACGTAACATCAGGGCAGTATTTCTTCAGGCGACATTAAGGGCACGTCGAAAGCTTGAAAGTGCTTCAAGTTCAATGTCACGATCGTCAAAGCATGCCGGCTCGCGATCCCGGCAATCATCGCGTCAGCGGCACCGGGCGCCGATCCGGCTGCCACTGCCTTCGCCTCCAAGCGACCGGCCTCAACCCCCGCCTCGGCATCCAATGCGAGGATCCGGTCCTCGTAGTGTGTCATAAGTTCTTGAAGGAAAGCGTCAACCAACTTGGCTTTTGCCGTCGCCCCCCTTGCCCTCAATAGCTCCGCACCTTTGACGATCTCGTGGATGGTCACAGCAGACAAGAAGACGCCTTCATGCGTTTCGCGTTCTTCAAGCCAGTCCGCGAAAGCTTTGTTTTGGACCACCTTGGTCGGGGCAAACATGGAGATGACGTTGGTGTCCAGAAGGAGACCGGTCACAAGTCAGCCTTGCGCGCCGGCGCCGGATCCCGGGCGAAGACATCATCATCGAGATCCAGGTCGGCAGCCGAGTCACGCAAAAAGCGGACAAGGCTCGGGCGCTTTTGCAGAGTCGTTTTACGCGCCGCCTCAGCAGCCTCGACGCTGACGATCACGGCCGCGGGTTTACCATGCCTCGTGATGGTCACGAACTCGCCGGCAGCAGCACGATCCACAAAATCGGAAAAGCCTGCCCTCACGTCTTTGAAGCTGACCTCAGACATCTCACTCGCCATTGGCTCACCGTCGCTAATCTAGTGAGCGAAATACCCGGTGGCAACAAACAAAAACACCCGGGGCTCTGCAGCACCGGGTGTTTCATCAAACCAATGAAGACTGGCTACTTCGTGGCGGCTTCGTAGCGCTCGAGCACGTAGTCCCAGTTGATCAGGTTGTCGACGAAGGCTTCGAGGTACTTCGGACGCGCGTTGCGGTAGTCGATATAGTAGGAGTGTTCCCAGACATCGACGCCGAGGATCGGCTCTGCGCCATGAACCAGCGGGTTTTCGCCGTTCGGGGTCTTCGAGATGGCAAGCTTGCCGTCCTTCACCGAAAGCCAGGCCCAGCCGGAGCCGAACTGGGTCGTGCCGGCGGCAATCAGGTCAGCCTTGAACTTGTCGTAGCCGCCGAGATCGCTGTCGATCGCAGCCTGCAGCTTGCCCGGCAGCGAGGTGCCGCCGCCACCCTTCTTCATCCACTTCCAGAAGTGGATGTGGTTGTAGTGCTGGGCCGCGTTGTTAAACAGCGTCTGGTGGGTGCCGTAGGACTTCTTCACCACTTCTTCGACCGAGAGGTCCGCCATGCCGGCTTCGGCTGCGAGCTTGTTGCCCGTGTCGACATAAGCCTTGTGGTGCTTGTCGTGGTGGAACTCCAGGGTCTCTTTCGACATGTAGGGCGAAAGGGCTTCGTAATCGTAGGGAAGTTCGGGAAGTTCGAAAGCCATGGGTTTACTCCTCTTCAGCAACCACGTGTGTGGAAGGGTTGAGCGGGAACATAGGTGCGCGGGCCACAAGAGGCAACGGTGAACTTGCCAAAAATGGGGGGCTTTTCACCAAGACTTTTCCCCCTAACCCACCAAGGCGAAAGGACGAACCGGTTATCTGCCGAGAGCCGGGCGGAGGCAGTTTTGGAACGGCGGAAGACGACATGCCCGGCCAAGACCGCCGATGCGGCAGGAACTTTTCTCGCATGCGGCGAATTGAAGGCGGACGCCGAACCCTCAGAGGATGCCGCATGTCCTTCGACTTTCTGACGTCCGATTTCCTGATCTTCGTGCTTATCGGTTTCCTGGCTCAGATCGTCGACGGGGCGCTCGGCATGGCCTTTGGCGTACTGACCACGACGGCGCTCCTGAGCGTCGGGGTGGCCCCGGCGGCAGCAAGCGCCATGACACATGTGACCGAGTGTTTCACCACCGCGGCTTCCGGCCTGTCTCACCTCTACCAGCGCAATGTCGACTGGCGGCTCGTCATCCGGCTGGCGCCGGCCGGCATGGTGGGTGGGGCGATCGGCGCCTATGCGCTGTCCAACATCGATGGCGAGGCGATTGCGCCCTATGTTTCGGCCTACCTCATCGCCGTCGGCCTCTACATTCTCTACAAGGCCTTCCAGCCGAAATTTCCGCGCGACGTGCATGACTGGATCGTGCCGTTCGTGGGTGGTGGCGGCGGTGTGCTGGATGCCATGGGTGGCGGCGGATGGGGGCCGATCGTCACCAGTTCGCTGCTTGGGCGCGGGCATGACGCCAAGAAGGTGATCGGCTCCACCAACCTCACCGAGTTCGCGGTGACCACCGTGATCTCGGCGACCTTCATCATTACGCTTGGCTGGTCGGAACTGTCCTCGGCGCTCGGCCTTATCCTGGGCGGTGTACTGGCGGCGCCGATCGGGGCGCTGGTGGTGAAAAGGCTGCCCGTGAAGCCGCTGATGATCGCCGTGTCGCTTATCATCATCGGCACGGCCGCCGTGCGGTTTGTTTGAGACCAACGAGCGAATGTGCTACGCTTGCCTGAAATAGGAGCACACAATGCGTCCGAACCGGTCCATCACCATTTCGCTTCCAGAAGACATGGCCGAACTCGTGAAAAAGAAGGTCGCGTCCGGCGAATTTGCCGACGAAAGCGAGGTCGTGGCGGAAGGCTTGCGTTATCTTTCCGACCGCGATGCCGAGATCGAGACATGGCTACGGTCCGAAGTCGTGCCAGTCATCGAAACCCATGACCCCTCCAAGGCAATCCCAATTGACGAGGTTCGGCGACGCATCAGTGCGCATATGGATGTGCGTGAGAAACAAGCCCGCTTCTCCGAATGAAGCATAACGTTCTCTTCGATCCGGCAGCCGATGCCGACTTGATCGAACTTTACGAGTATATTGCCGCTAGAGCCGGACTGGCCGTCGCACGGCGATACATCAACCAGATCGTCGACTACTGCGCCTTGTTCGAGACCTTTCCCCAGCGGGGCATGGCCCATGACGAATTGGGCAAGGGTATCCGGATCGTCGGATTCAGGCGCAAAGCCAGCATCGTATTCCAAGTCGATCAAGAAACCGTCACCATCATGCGCATCCTCCACCGTGGCAAAAGCCTTGGCGGTGCGGAGGACATGGAGGAGGACGATTTCTGATGCGGCGAAGCGGGAAACCAATTGGCTTCCCGCCCAGCCTCACGTCACTTGATCGACGGCGTCAAAGATCGCTGGTCTTGGAGCGAGCCCAGTCCATGTAGACCTCAAGCGCCTTGCGGGCGACCGGGCCTTCCTGGAGCTGGCGGTCTTCGAAGCGGTTCACCGGCACGATCTTGGAATAGTTGCCGGAGGTGAAGATCTCGTCGGCATCCATGAAGTCCTGGACCGTCAGCGTGGTTTCACGCACGTCGAGCCCTGCCTGGCGCAGCAGGCCGATGACGCGCGAGCGCGTGATGCCGGCAAGGAAGGTGCCGTTGGCGATCGGCGTCATCACCACGCCGTCCTTGACCATGAAGATGTTCGAGGACGCGGTTTCGGCGACATTGCCGTTCATGTCGCGGGCGAGCGCGTTGTCGAAGCCGCGATTGCGGGCTTCCATGATCATGCGGCCGCTGTTGGGATAAAGGCTGCCCGTCTTGGCGCCAGTCATGGCGACTTCCGGGTTCGGGCGGCGGTAAGGCGAAACCGTGAGCGACGACGGCTTTGCAGTGTGCATCGGCGCTTCGGAGAGGCAGAGCGCAAAGCGGGTCGATTCCGGATCGGCCGTTACCACGCTATAGGGCATGCCATGTTCGGCCCAGTACATCGGCTTGATGTAGATCGCGGTCTTGCCATCGAACTTGCGCACGCCTTCCAGCGCCAGCGCCTCGATCTCCTTGGCGTCCATGGTGGGCTTCATGCCCATGTTGGTGGCCGAGCGGTTGACGCGCTGGCAGTGCAGGTCGAGGTCGGGCGAGATGCCGTCAAACCAGCGGGCGCCATCGAACACGGTGGTCCCGAGCCACATGGCATGGGAGGTCGGTCCGATCAGTTTCGGGTTTCCTTCCAGCCATTCCCCCTCCACATAGGTCCAGGTGGTCGAGCGCGGGGTGGTGTCGACGGACATGCTAGTCTCCTTGGGTCTGCAAAATTGTCGTCTTGAAAATTCGCGGTGAGTGAAGGCTTGGCCGGAGCGGCAGGTCAAGCGACAATATGAAATGAGTCATCACAAAATTTGATCATAAGCCATCGCCCGCCCGAGGAGGGCAGTACGTAAAGGCTCTGATGCACCCGCTCAAAATCGGCGTCTAGAAGCTCATCTCGGTGGCGAGCTGGCGACCGTTCATCGCCGCCCAGATCATGCTGACCTCACGGCGGAAGACTGCACTCGGGCGGATGCCGCCGCTTCCATAGTTCTTGTACTTGTCGCGATAGGCCGCAATGAAGACTTCGACGGCTTCAACGACTTCCGCCTGCTGCTCCGCCTTGCGACGCAGCTCTTCCTTCTCCGAATGAAGCATTTCCAGGCTCTGGAGGATGAGACGAAGTTCTTCGGTCGCAACCGTCAGATGAGGACGACTTGCGGAATCGGCGCTGACCTCGGTCCGGATACGGGCAATGATTTCGTTCAGTTGCTGGTTCATGCTGAAATCTCCTGCTCGCGGATGTGGGTCCGGAAATAGACTTAAGCAAGGCGGTTTTGTGGCAATGATGTCACTGAGGCGACCTTCGGGTCGCTGCCGGCGTCGGTCAAAGCCGCTCCTGAAGGAAGTCGATAAAGGCGCGAACCCGCACCGCCAGATGTTCATGCCCGGCGTAAACGGCATGAATTTGCTCGGTATCCTCGGCGTTGAAGTCTTCCAGCACCGGCACAAGCCGACCGCTCTTGATATCCGGCTCCACATGAAAGCGGCCGACCCGGCCGATGCCGAGCCCGTTGAGGCAAAAGCGGCGGATGATCGAGCCGCTGCTGGCCTTGAGACTGCCAGAGACCGGCAGAATCACGCGCTGGCCCGTAGCCGGATCGCGGAACAGCCAACCTTCGACCGAGCGACGGAAGTTGAAGTTGATGCAGTTGTGCCTGCCAAGCTCTTCCGGCACCTGCGGCGTGCCGTGCCGCGCGAGATATTCCGGCGAAGCGATGACGACCTGGCGGCTTTCACCCAGCCGCCTTGCCATCAGCGATGAGTCCCGCAGTGGCCCGTGACGGATGGCGATGTCGATACGCTCGCGGATCAGGTCGACCGTGTCGTCGGTCAGCGTGACGTCGAGCTGCACCTCCGGATAAAGCCGCAGGAACTCGCCAGCGAGCGGCAGGATGTGACGCTCCCCGAAACCGACGGAGGCATTGACCACCAGAGGTCCACGCGGCCGCATCCGGCCACCGCCGGAAACCACCTCTTCGGTATCGGCGATCTCGGCCAGGATCCGTTGCGCCCGCGCCAGATAGGTCTCGCCCTCCGGTGTCAGTTGCAGGAGGCGGGTGGAACGCACGACGAGCCGGGTGCCCAGCCGGTTTTCGAGCCGCGTCACGAGCTTGCTGACGGCGGATGGGGAAAGCTTGAGCTTGCGCCCGGCAGCGGAAAAGCTGCGCAGTTCGGCCGCCAGCACGAACACTTCCATCTCCCCGGCGCGGTTATCCATCGTCCCACCTATGAATTTGTTTCACAGATGATTATCCGCCTGTGTCGCTACACAGGCAAGTGAGCCGGGCGGATATTGCGTCCAACACAATCTCCTCCTCCCAAGGAAATACCCATGCCTCTTGCCCTTTATGCCCTGACTGCGGGCGCCTTCGGAATCGGCGTCACGGAATTTGTCATCATGGGCCTGCTGCTCGATATCAGCGCCGATCTTGGCGTGTCCATCTCCGCCGCGGGCCTGCTCATCTCGGGATATGCGCTGGGCGTCGTGATTGGCGCGCCCATCCTCGGCGCCATTTCCGGCCGCTGGTCGCGCAAGACCCTGCTGATGGCGCTGATGGTGGTGTTCACCATCGGCAATCTCGCCTGTGCGCTGGCGCCGGATTACTGGACGCTGATGGCCGCGCGGGTCCTGACCGCGTTCGCGCATGCCTCCTTCTTCGGCGTCGGTTCGGTGGTTGCGACAAGCCTCGTGCCGGCCAACAAGAAGGCGTCGGCGATCGCCATCATGTTTACCGGGCTCACCGTCGCCAACATCCTTGGCGTGCCCTTCGGCACGTGGCTCGGACAGGCCTATGGTTGGCGCTCGACCTTCTTCGCCGTAACGCTGATCGGCATCCTCGCCTTCATCGTGATCGCGCTTCTCGTGCCCAGGGACAGCCCGGCGGAGACAGGCGACGAAGGAGGCCAGAGCGTTCTGGCCGTCCTACGCCGACGTGCCGTGCTGCTCGGGCTGCTGACCACCGTGCTCTCCTGGGTCGGCGTGTTTGCGGGCTTCACCTATGTTGCGCCGATCCTCACACAGATCACCGGGTTCTCGGAAGCTGCAGTTTCGCCGATCCTGCTCGTGTTCGGCGGCGGACTGGTGGTGGGCAATCTTCTCGGCGGCTGGCTAGCCGACCGTCACCTCTTGCCGACGATGATCGGAAGCCTCCTCGCGCTCTCAGCCGTGCTGCTTGCCATGACGGCGGCCAACCACCAGCCGGTGCTTGCGGTGATTGCCATCGGCCTCTTTGGCGCTGCTGCTTTTGCCACGGTATCGCCCCTGCAGATCTGGGTCCTCCAGAAGGCCGAAGGTGCCGGCCAGGGGCTGGCCTCCTCCTTCAACATCGCGGCCTTCAACCTCGGCAATGCGATTGGTGCATGGCTGGGTGGCGCGGTGATCGACCACGGCCCGGGCCTTGGTGCGGTGACGCTGGTGGCCGGGCTGGTGCCGCTCGCAGCGCTTGCGGTCGCCACGGTTGCCATCCGGCTTGATCGCAAGGAGCCGCGTGAAGCCGCCCTCGCCTGCCCGGCAGAATGACGATCCAGAGAAAGGTAACGACCATGGAATACCGCAATCTTGGTGCATCCGGCCTGAAGGTGCCGGTCTTGAGCTTTGGAGCCGGCACGTTCGGCGGCTCCGGCCCGCTGTTCAGCCACTGGGGCACAACCGACGTGGAAGAGGCGCGCCGCCTCGTCGACATCTGCCTTGAGGCCGGCGTCAACCTGTTCGACACAGCCGACGTTTATTCCGCCGGTGCTTCGGAGGAAGTGCTTGGCCAGGCGATCAAGGACCGGCGGGCCGATGTGCTGATCTCCACCAAGGCCAGCCTGCCGATGGGCGACGGCGCCAACGACTGGGGCTCGTCCCGCGCCCGGCTGATCGCCTCCGTCGAGGCGGCGCTGAAGCGCCTCGGCACCGACCATATCGACATCTTCCAGCTGCATGCCTTCGATGCCTCCACGCCGGTCGAGGAGGTGGTCGCGACGCTTGATCGCCTCGTGCAGGACGGCAAGCTGCGCTACATCGGTGTGTCCAACTTCTCCGGCTGGCAGATCATGAAATCGCTCGCCGCGGCGGACCGGCATGGCTGGACCCGCTATGTCGTCAACCAGGTGTATTACTCGCTGGTCGGTCGCGACTATGAATGGGACCTGATGCCGCTCGGCCAAGACCAGGGGCTTGGCGCGCTCGTCTGGAGCCCGCTCGGCTGGGGACGCCTCACCGGCAAGATCAGCCGGAGCAAGCCAATCCCCGCCGGCAGCCGGCTGCATGAGACGGCGGATTTCGGTCCACCGGTCGATACCGAACTGCTTTATCGCGTCGTGGACGTGCTGGAAGAGGTGGCGGCCGAGACGGAAAAGACCGTGCCGCAGGTGGCGATCAACTGGCTCGTCGGCCGACCGACCGTATCCTCCGTCATCATCGGCGCCCGCAATGAAGAGCAGCTTCGCCAGAATCTCGGCAGTGTCGGGTGGTCGTTAAACGCCGAACAGATAGCACGGCTCGACCAGGCGAGCGCGGTGACCGCACCCTATCCGCATTTCCCTTATCGCCGGCAGGAAGGCTTCGCCCGCCTCAACCCGCCGATTGCCGGCTGCCCCCGAAAACGTGGTGGTTGATCCGCCACGCAATTGGTCCATCTAATAGCGGCCCCACTACCCCGGGCATCAAGATCAACAATGCAGGCCCGGGACCCACAGGAGTTTCAAATGTTCAATGTCAACGCCAATGGCGCCAATATTCCAGCTCTCGGTTTCGGCACCTTCCGCATGCCCGACGACGACGTGGCGCGCGTGCTGCCGGAAGCCCTGAAGCTCGGCTTCCGCCATGTCGACACCGCGCAGATCTACAAGAACGAGGCGGCTGTCGGCGAGGTGCTGGCGACTTCCGGCATCGCGCGCGAGGAGATCTTCCTCACCACCAAGGTGTGGGTCGACCGCGTCGGCCACGACGCCTTCATCGCCTCGGTGGATGAAAGCCTGCAGAAGCTGAAGACCGATTATGTCGACCTGCTGCTGTTGCACTGGCCGCAGAGCGAGATGCCGCTTGCCGACCGCATGGGCGCGCTCAACGAGCTGGTGAAGGTCGGCAAGGTGAAGCATATCGGCGTTTCGAACTTCTCCGTCGCGCTGCTCGACGAAGCGGTGAAGCTTTCTGATGCACCGATCGCCACGAACCAGGTTGAGTACCACCCCTATCTCGACCAGACGAAGGTGCTCGAGGCCGTGCGCCGACATGGCAGCTCGCTCACCGCCTATTACCTGATGGCGGACGGCAAGGTGCCAAAGGACGAGGTGCTGAAGGATATCGGCGCCAAGCATGGCAAGACGGCTGCACAGGTGGTGCTGCGCTGGGCGATCCAGCAGCCGGAGGTGATTGCGCTTTCGAAAACTGCGACCATTTCGCGCCTGCCGGAAAACTACGACGTCTTCGACTTCGAGCTTTCGGCCGAGGAAATGCAGGCGGTGCATGCGCTCGCGAAGCCCGATGGCCGCATCGTCAACCCGGGCCAACTGGCCCCGCAGTGGGATAATTGATCTTTCGTCTGTTGGGTGAAAGCATGCGCCGGACGACCTCCGGCGCATTTTTTCTGAGGCGTCCCCTTTTCGGACCATTATGGAAACGCCATCTTTTATGTAGTAACAATAAATGCCTGTAATTTTCGACCCCGAGAAACGAAGATTGACTCTCGAGCAAAGGGGATTGGATTTTGCCGATGCAGACAAGGTTTTCGACGGTCCGCATCTCACCATCGAAGACGACCGGATCGACTACGGCGAAGTCCGTTATCTAACGGTCGGGATGCTGGAACAGCGGATGGTTGTTCTAGTCTGGACCCCGCGCGGCCAGGATCTACGCATGATCAGTATGAGGAAAGCCAATGACAGAGAGCAAAGAGCCTATGGCCCCCGACTTGCTGGACATTGAAGACGACGCACCGGATCTCTCCGAAAGTCCGTGGGCGGAAAAGCTCGCCGCCGCCCCGGTTCTACGCGGCCGGCCAAAGAGCGAGGCACCCAAGATCTCGACAACGATCAGGCTGGATGCCGATATCCTGGAGCGGTTTCGGGCTGATGGTCCGGGCTGGCAGTCCCGGATCAACGATGCACTTAGAGATTGGCTCGCGCGGCGATAGGCCGGACGACCGATACCCGGCCTACAGCCACCCCCGCCGCTTGAAGTAGAGATACGGCATGATCATCGAGACGATCATCAGGCAGAGCGCGGCGTGGTAGCCGTAATGCCACTGGAGTTCCGGCTGGTAGGCGAAGTTCATGCCGTAGATGGACGCCACCAGCGTCGGCGGCAGGAAGACGACCGACGCCACGGAAAAGATCTTGATGATCTGGTTCTGCTCCAGGTTGATCAGCCCGAGCGTCGCGTCGAGCAGGAAGTTGATCTTGCCCGACAGGAAGGCGGAGTGGTCGCCGAGCGAGGTGGCGTCCCGCTGCAGGAGCTTCAGGCGCTGCCGCAGTTCCTTGGACAGCTTGCGGTCGACGCCGTCGAGCGCTGAATAATAGGCGACGACGCGGCTGACGCTGACAAGGCTTTCGCGCACCACGGTGATGAACTCGCCCTTGGTGCCGACCTCGCGGATGAGTTCCTGCAGGTCGCGGGTTTTCTTGTTGGCCTTCGTCCGCTCGGCGGAAAACACTTCCTGGGAGATGCCGTCGATCTCGGTCCCGAGCCGTTCCAGCGTGTCGGCCATGCGATCAATGACAGCCTCGATGAGGCCGGTCATGATGAGTTCGCCATAACCGGAATGCAGGCCGGTGCCGTTCGGCTTGCGGGCGCGTGCGAGGTAGGCATCGAATGGACGCGGTTCGGCGTGACGAACGGTGACAAGCACCTGGCCCTTGACGATGAAGGTGACCGGCACCTTGCGTGGCGTGCCGGCATCCGGGCGCGTCAGAACCGTCATCGTCATGAATTCCGCCCCGTCCTCCTGGTAAAGCCGGGCGGAAAGCTCGATGTCCTCCATCTCGTCGATGGTTGGCACCGTGATGCCCAGGCGTTCGCCGACAAGGCGCTCTTCCTCCGGCGTGGGGGTAATGAGGTCGTACCAGATGATGGGCGACTCCTGCTCCGCCGGCACCGCCGCATCGGGTGGCTCGCTCAAACTGACGACAACCGGAACCAGACGGTCAAGGTGATAGGCATGGACACGCAGCATGACGGCTCCTTCTCGGGCCATTGGCCTCCGGAGCGCATCTCCTTTTGAACAGGATCAGAGCCCCAGGCGAGCGAATGGGTATGATGACGTCGAACTTCGACTGTCGGGGTTCATCTCTCTGTTTCCTTGGAAAGAACGGGACCCGGCCGGGCCACCATTTCAGGGGGAGACATGGGTCGCAACGCGGGAAAAGTCAACGCCGATCTGAAGCGTCAGCAAGGCCGTTTACCCTAATCTGCAACGACCCTTTTCTTTCACTGATCCGCCCATAGTTACCCTCTGACGGTACAATCATGTGCCGGATAAGGATTGGGGCTCATGGGTCTATCACTCATCATCAGCATCCTGATCACCTTCCTGGTGATCGTTCTGGTGCTTTATCTCATCAACATGCTGCCGATCGATGCGCGCATGCGCCAGATCGCACGCGTCATCGTCATCATCATCGGCATCATTTCGCTGCTGAAATACCTGGCGGTGTTCTAGACCCGCCTTCCAAAAAAGAAGCCGCCGGCGTTTCCGCCAGCGGCTTCTGGTTTCTTCTGGATCCGGTGCGACGATCAGACGAACTGGCTGAGGCCCGGAACCGACGAGACAACCTTGTCGACAACCTCGTCGCCGGCGTGCTCGCGAGCAACTGCCATGGTCTGCTTCGCGAGGCCGGTGATCTCGCCCATGCCAAGGCCCTGGCTCATCAACTGCTGGCCGAGCGCCATGACGCCGCCGCCGAGGCTTGCCATCAGGCCGCCCAGCAGGCCGCCACCGCCCGAACCTGCGCCGTTGTACTTGGCAACCAGTTCCGGCGCGCCAGGGATCGCTTCGATCATCTTGGCCACGGCCGCGTCGTCTGCCTCGCGCTGCAGGAAGCCAAGCATCATGCCGATCGCCTTTTCGGCGACATCCGGGGCGATGCCGACATTGTCCGCAACCCGCGATACCAGCTCGTTCATCAGTTCTCTCCTCACGTTTTGACGTTCACGTTAACGTAATACCGAAGGCGAATGGCAGCGCAAGGGTTTTCGTGCGATGCGGCGCTACGCCGCAAAGGGTTTTCAACGGTGTTGAAGCGGAGAGCAAGGCTTCAAGCCTTGCTCTCCGAGTCCTCACCGACCGTATCCGCCATATACGCGCCGCGGTCACCGAGCGGCTGCGGCGGGCCGGTCGTTGTGTCGCGGGCCGTCTGGTGCTCGAGTTCGGCGTTGATCTCGGCGCCGACGATGACGATGATCACCGAGATCCAGGTCCAGACCATGAAGCCGATCAGCGCGCCGAGCGTACCGTAGGTGGCGTTGTAGTCGGCGATGTTGGAGAGATACCAGGTGACGGCCATGGAGGCTGCGAGCCAGGCGACGGTGGCGAAGGCGGCACCCCAGGTAAGCCAGCGCATCCTTGCCGGTTCGCGGCTTGGGCCGAAGCGGTAGATCATCATGATGCCGCCGCCGACAAACAGCATCATCACCGGCCAGCGCACGAAGCGGATGATGTTTTCCGTCCACTGGTCGAGCCACAGATATTTGAGGATCGCGGGCACGACGCCCATGGCGAAGATCACCACGATGGCGAGCAGCAGCGCGCCGAGCGTGAACAGCAGCGAGATGAGGTTCAGCCGGATGATGTTGCGCTTTTCGGTTTCGGCGTAAGCGACATTCATCGCTTCGAACAGCGCCTTCATGCCGTTGTTGGCGCTCCAGATGGCAAGCGCCAAGCCGCCGACGAGGGCGATCGAGAGCGTCGTGTTCTGCTCGGATGTCAGTGCGCGCACCTGGTCGAGGAAGATGTTGAGTGCGTCGGCCGGCATGACGGCACTCAGGAAAGCGATGCGGTCGGCGATTGCCGCCGGATCGGATACGAAGCCATAAATGGACACCAGCGCACTTGCGGCGGGAAACAGCGCAAGCAGCAGGTAATAGGTGACGCCGGCTGCGATCAGCATGATCCGGTCTTCGGTGATCCCGGCATAGACACGCCAGAAGACGTCCATCAATCCGCGTGCGGGAATATCCGACGGCTTGGCCGCCTGGCGCCCCCTGCTCACGTCCATGGTTTTTTGGTTCGGTGATAAAGCCTGCCCCAGCGCCACGTTTTCCGGTCCTTCTCTCCTGCGACCTGTCGGCAACCCTGCCGTTGCCCGGCGCTTTTGCTCATCCTATAAGGATGCGAGTTAACGCGGCGAGGGAGCGCATAGTTGCATGAATGATACCGGTAAGCTCTTCATCGGCGGCAGTCGCAATCCAGACGACACGCTGAACAAGGCCGAGCACCTGGACCTCAAGTTCGGCAACCGCCACGGCCTGGTGACGGGTGCGACCGGTACCGGCAAGACGGTGACGCTCCAGGTGCTGGCGGAAGGCTTCTCCAAGGCTGGCGTGCCGGTGTTTGCGGCCGACATCAAGGGCGACCTTTCCGGCATCGCGGCGAAGGGGGAATCGAAGGACTTCCTGCTCAAGCGCGCCGAACAGATCGGCTTCGAGGACTATGACTTCGAGCAGTTCCCGGTGATCTTCTGGGATATCTTCGGCGAGAAGGGTCACCGCGTGCGCACGACCATCGCCGAGATGGGCCCGCTCCTCCTGTCGCGCCTGATGGATGCGTCCGAGCCGCAGGAAGGCGTCATCAACATTGCCTTCAAGCTGGCCGATCGCGCAAACCTGCCGCTGCTCGACCTCAAGGATTTCAGCTCGCTCCTGAACTACATGGCCGAGAATGCGAGCGAGCTTTCCAAGGAATTCGGGCTGATCTCCAAGGCCTCCGTCGCCTCGATCCAGCGCAGCCTGCTGGTGCTCGAGACGCAGGGTGCGAAGCAGTTCTTCGGTGAGCCGGCGCTGAAGATCTCAGACATCATGCGCACCAACCCGAACAACGGTTACGGGCAGATCTCGATCCTTGCCGCTGACAAGCTGATGATGAATCCGCGGCTCTACGCGACTTTCCTGCTGTGGCTTCTCTCGGAACTCTTCGAGGAACTGCCGGAAGTGGGCGATCCGGAAAAGCCGAAGCTCGTCTTCTTCTTCGACGAGGCGCATCTGCTGTTCAACGACGCGCCGAAGGTGCTGATCGAGCGCGTCGAGCAGGTGGTGCGACTGATCCGCTCCAAGGGCGTCGGCGTTTATTTCGTAACGCAGAACCCGCTCGACGTGCCGGAAACGGTGCTGGCGCAGCTCGGCAACCGGGTGCAGCATGCGCTGCGTGCCTATACGCCGCGCGAACAGAAGGCGGTGCGGACGGCGGCAGAAACCTTCCGCCCCAACCCGGCTTTCGATTGCGCAACCGCCATTACTCAACTCGGTACAGGCGAAGCGCTGGTTTCCACCCTTGGCGACAAGGGCGTGCCGTCAATGGTGGAGCGCACGCTGATCCGTCCGCCATCCGGGCGCATCGGACCTCTCAACGAGCAGGAGCGCCAGGCGGTGATGGACAAGAGCCCGGTGCTCGGCCTCTATGACGAGGATCTCGATCGGGAAAGCGCATTCGAGATTCTGGCGGCGCGCGCCAAGGAGGCCGCGGACGCAGCTGCCGCGCGCAAGGCGCAGGACGAGCTTGATCCGTCTCCGCCGGCAGGATCCGGCGACACGACTGGATGGACGCTGCCGGGCTTCGGCCGCGACGACGATGCGAAGGACCGTCGCCAGCCCCGCAAGGCCGGTTACCAGCGCGAGACTATTATAGAAGCTGCGATGAAAAGCGTGACGCGCACCGTGGCAACGCAGGTTGGACGCGCGATCGTGCGCGGTATTCTCGGCAGCTTGAAGCGATAAGAAAAAGCCGCCCGTGCCGGTGCGCGGGCGGCGCTTTCCCATTACCGCTTGCGCACGAATTCCGTGCGCAGCACGAGCCCCTTGATCGTATCGTGGCGGCAATCGATCTCCTCGGGGTTATCCGTCAGGCGGATCGACTTGATGACGGTGCCCTGCTTCAGGGTCTGGCCGGCGCCCTTGACCTTCAGGTCCTTGATGAGCGTGACGGAATCGCCGTCCTTCAGCACGTTACCGGAAGCGTCGCGCACTTCGTTCGTCTTGGCTGCCTCGGCCGCCATCTCGGAGGCCGGACGCCACTCGCCCGTCACTTCGTCATAAACATAATCATCGTTGTCGGCAGACATCGGTCTTCCTCTCGCTCCAAGTCGCATATGGGTTCGACGCGGCTTATAGCAGGCGAAGACGCTGCGGCAACGATCGAGAAGGCTGGCGCTCACCCCCACCGCTACCCCCTTGCCCCAACGAGGCAGAAGAAGGCGCCCTGCGGATCGGTTGCCTGGATGATCCAGGCGCCGCCCGGCACTTCCATGGGACCGTTGAGGATCTGGCCACCGCCCGCCTTGACGCGCTCGATCGCCGTGTCGATCAACGGGACGTTGAAGTAATAGACCCAGCAGGGCGGCATGTCCTGCGGCCTGGTCATCATGCCGCCGATCGCCTGGCCGTTGTAGGCGAAGATGTTGTACTTGCCCATCGGGCCCATATCCATGGCGTGGTCGAGCGTCCAGCCGAAGATCTTGTTGTAGAAATCGAGCGCTTCCTCGCCGTTGCCGGCGTAAAGCTCGTGCCAGCCGACATTGCCGGGATCCTGCGGCCCGAGTTCGGTCGGCGGGGTTTCCATCGGCACCGGCTTCATGATGCAAAGCACCGCACCATGCGGATCGGCAATCACGGCGAAGCGGCCGATGCCGGGAATATCCTCCGGCGCACGCTGCACATGGCCGCCGAGGCTTGTCACTTCCTTGCAGGTTTCGTCGACATCATCGACCGCGACATAACCGGTCCAGTTGGGCGGAAGCTTGCCCTCTAGCTCGGGCGGAAAATTCATCATGCCGCCGATGCCGGGGCAATTGTCGCCCTCCCCCATCTCGAACAGGAAATAGGCCGGCAGGTCGGGCATGCCGATTTCCTTCACCTTCCAGCCGACGACGGAGGAATAAAACGCACCGGATGCCGTCGTGTCGGGTGTCATCAACTCGCACCAGATGAACTTGCCATGCGTGGTCGAGCGCGACTGGGAAGCTGTCTGCAACATGCTCTTCTCCTCTTGCGGGCAGCTGCGCGACGTGGCGCGGCCCGGCTCAATGGACTGACATCACTGCTTGCGGGTGTAGTTGGCCTGCATGAACTGCTTCCAGGAGCCATCCGGCTGCTTGGCGCTGGAGGTAAAGGTGCGGTGGTCGCGATCGGTAAAGGTGATCTGCTCGCGGTAATCGCAAAGCTTGCCCTGCTGGGCAAAATCGGGGCCGGTGGTGTAGAGGCTCAGCGTGTTGCCATCCTCAGAAAGCTCACCGTCATAGACCCATAGATGGTGCATCATCGTGCCGAACCAGGTGCCGACATAGCGGCCCTTGGCCGGGTCGTAGCCCAGCGTCAGCACGGTGGTGGCGCGTTCCCCGCCCGGCATGTTTCCATTGCCTTCCGCCACGAACCAGATGCCGTTCAGCGAGCGGCAGGTCTCGGTCCAGACCTCGCCATTACCCATGTCGGCGGCATTTACCTCCCAGGTGCCGACCATCTTCTGAAGAAAGTCGTGCTGCGCCTGGGGCTTTGCCATTTCCATGGTGCTCATGAATTCTCCTCCTCTGTGTTTTTCCACCCCACCCCGCTCAATGGCAGCAGGATGAACCCTGCGGCTTCTCCTCATATTCATCATGCCGCTTGACGAAGCTCAGCGTCGAGGTCTCGTTGCGGCCGAGCGGGGCGCGGTCGAGGATCATCAGCGTGGCGCAGAGCTCCTCTCCGCCGCGGGCGTAGCTTGAATAGGTGTGGAAGACCTCGCCAGCGGCATTCTTGTAGAAGGCCGAGAGGCCGGGCAGTTCGTCGTGGCCCATCTCGCGCGGGATGTCCGTGAAATTGTAGCGGATCGTCTCCCCTGCCAGTTCCTCCGGCGTGAAAGAGACGTGAAAGTCGAAGTTGAAGTCGGAGCCGTAGGACGACACCCACGGGAAACGCCAGCCCATGCGCTTCTTGTAGGCCTCGATCTTGTCGAGCGGCGCGCGGGACACGGCGACATAGGTGACATCGTGGTTGTTGAGATGCGGCAGGGCGCCATCCATGTGATCGGACATGAAGGAGCAGCCGGGGCAGCCTGCATCCCAGTCAGGGCCGAACATGAAATGGTAGATCATCAACTGACTGCGGCCATCGAAGAGATCAGCGAGCGGGCGCCTGCCTGTCGGCGTGTCGAAGACGTATTCCTTGTCCACCTTAACCCAGGGCAGCGCCTGGCGCGCGGCGCGCACCTTGTCGCGCAGGCGGGTTTCTTCCTTTTCCAGTGCCAGCAGCGTGCGGCGCTGTTCCAGCCACTCCTCGCGGCTGGTGACAGGGTGAGATCCTGATGATGCGATATCCATGGCAAGCCTCCCATTCCTTGACATTTACGTTGATATCAACATAATATTCCCATGCTGTCAAACGCCGCCGAAATCGAATCAGTCTCCTTTGCCACCACCATCCATGTTCGTGACACGTGCCTGTGCCTTCATGTGCAGCGAGCTGCCCGCGCGCTTGCCCGCCGTTTCGACAATGCGCTGAAGCCGATCGGGCTGAACAACGGGCAATTTTCACTGATGATGTCGCTCAATCGCCCGCAGCCGGCGACGATGAGTTCGGTGGTGCAGCTGCTTGCCATGGACCGCACCACGCTGACAGCGGCACTCAAGGTGTTGGAGCGCCGGGGGCTGGTAGCTTCGACGGTAGATCCGCAGGATCGGCGCGGCCGCCTGCTGAAACTGACGGATGAGGGAATGGCGTTGCTGTCGGCCGCGGTGCCGATCTGGAAACGGGTTCATGCGGAGGTGGATGCGGGCTTGGGGGACGACGGGCCGGACCAACTGAGGTCACTGCTCGGCGCGATCCGGTAACGCCCAAAAGAAAAGCCGGTCCCTTAAGGGAGCCGGCCTTGTTGTTTGGCAGAAGTGTCGAGATTATTCGACGGTCACCTGGACCTCGGTGGAGGTGCGCATGGCGTGGCTGTAAGGGCAGACGATGTGTGCCTTGGCGACGAGATCTTCGAGCTGCGCCCGTTCGATGCCTGGTGCGCTGACCGAAAGCGATACTTCGATGCCGAAGCCGCCACCGTCTTCGCGCGGGCCGATGCCGACGGTCGCGGTGACCTTGGCGTCATCGGGGATCTTCACCTTTTCCTTGCCGGCGACGTTCTTCAGTGCGCCGAGGAAGCAGGCCGAATAACCGGTCGCGAAGAGTTGTTCGGGATTGGTGCCGCGGGCGCCATCGCCGCCGAGTTCCTTCGGAACGGTCAGCGTCACATCAAGAACGCCATCTTCGGAAACGCCGTGGCCGGCGCGGCCACCCGTTGCAGATGCTTTGGTCGTGTAAAGGATAGGCATGGTTGAACTCCTTTGGTTGAACCGTAGTGGCTTGTTGAACCTGGCGGCCAGCATTTAACTCGACCGCAATTGAATTGCGCACAATCAAGTTACGCACATTGCATTCCGTGGTCAAGTCTGTAAAATGCACGCCATGTCAAAGCTAGAGCACGAAATGGTGAAGTCAGGCCCGGGAGCGCAGAAAAAGGCGAAGGCTGCGAGGCCGGCGCCGATCCAGCTCGATGCGCAGCTGTGCTTTGCGATCTACGGGGCGGCGCATGCCTTCAACCGTACCTACAAGCCGCTGCTGGAGCCGCTTGGCCTCACCTACCCGCAATACCTTGTCATGCTGGCGCTGTGGGAAGACGACGGGCAGACGGTGAAGGCCATCGGCGAGCGGCTGGGGCTTGATTCCGGGACGCTGTCGCCGCTCCTCAAGCGGCTCGAGCAATCCGGGCTCGTGACGCGCAACCGCGACCCGCGCGACGAGCGCCAGGTGACGATCACGCTGACGCAGAAGGGACAGGACCTGGAGCGCCAGGCGCTGACGGTTTACGCGGCAATCGGTCAAGCGCTCGGCTGCAGCATGGAGGAAGCCGCGGCATTGCGCGACGGGCTGATCGGCCTGAAACAGCGGCTGAACAGCGAAGAACGGTAGAGAGCCAAATGGAAGAAGCCCCAGCCAGACTGGCCGGGGCCGCTTAATTTAGGTTTATTGCCAGACCACGATACGCGCCTTGCTCGGCACGCGCTCATAGAGGTCGATGATGTCCTGGTTCATCAGGCGCACACAGCCCGACGACACGGCCTTGCCGATCGACTGCCATTCCGGCGATCCATGCAGGCGGTAGAGCGTGTCCTGGCCATTCTGGAAGATATAGAGCGCACGGGCGCCGAGCGGGTTCTTCAGGCCCGGCGGCATGCCGCCATTGTCGGCCGAATAACGGGCAAGCTCCGGCTGGCGCGCAATCATCTCGTTCGGCGGCGTCCACTTCGGCCATTTCTGACGCCACTGGATGACGCCATCACCGGACCAGGAGAAGCCTTCGCGGCCGATACCCACGCCGTAGCGCATGGCGGTGCCGCCCGGCTCCACAAGGTAAAGGAAGCGCGAGGGCGTATCGACGACGACCGTGCCGGGACGCTCGCCTGTCGGATCGACCACGCGCTGCCGGTAGTAGCGCGGATTGATCTGCTGGTAGGGAATGGCCGGGATGACGAAGCCACCATCAACAACGGTACCGTACATCCGGTCGAGTTCCGAATCCGGACCAGGGCCCGGCAACGGGTCAGGCTGGAAGGCGACGGTCGACACGATGCGGCGCGGCGCGGGCGCCGACGAGGCACAGGACGCAAGCGTCGCGGTTGCACCGACACCGAGCAGCGAAAGGAAGCTCCGGCGGGAAAAGGGTGAATGCAGAACCATGTGAGGCAGAACCGTTCGGTATGAAAACGCAGAGACAGCAAAATCGCACGTCAACGGCGAGCGAGGCAAAAGGTTCCACGGGCCGCCGTGAGTTCAAGATAGGGCGCCGGTTGTTAACCAACCATTCACGTCAGGGACACGCGCGTTCACACGATGGGGATAAGCTGGCAGGGCGCCGCTATCCCTGCCCGGCTCTTACATGACGACGATCGGCGTCCCGGACGGCACCCGGTCGAAGAGGTCGATGATGTCCTGGTTGAACATGCGCACGCAACCGGACGAGGTTGCCTTGCCGACAGACTGCCAATCCGGCGTGCCGTGGACGCGGTAGAGCGTGTCCTGGCCGTCGCGGTAAATGTAGAGCGCACGGGCGCCGAGCGGATTGTTGAGGCCGGGAAGCGCACCACTTTCGGCGGCAGCGAACTGGCGCAGTTCCGGCTGGCGGGCGACCATGTCCTGCGGCGGGGTCCAGCGCGGCCACTTCCCCTTGCGCTGGATGACACCGCGGCCCTGCCAGGCAAAACCGGCCTTACCGAGGCCAACGCCATACCGCAACGCCTTGCCGCCGGGCTGGACGAAATAGAGGTAATGGGCCTTGGTATCGACGACGATCGTGCCGACCGGCTCGTTGGTGCGGTAAGCGACCTCCTGGCGAAGGAAGCGCGGGTCGACACGCGAATAAGGAATGGCCGGCAACGTGAAGCCACCATCGCGGATCACGCCATACATGGCGCGGTGCACGGGGTTCGAGACCGGCAGGCCGTAAGTCTGGTGGAACTGGGTCTGATAAAGCTCGCGCCGTTGCGGGATCGGCTCCTTCACCGGCAGCGCCTGTGGCTGCACCGGTTCGGCATATGCCGGATTGTAGAAGACCGGCGCCGTTTCGCGCGCAAAGACATCGGCGTTCATGCGGCTGGTGTCGGTCACGAAAGGCACCTGGCAGCCGGCGAGCGTGGCACTTGCAAGGCCGAGCACCGAAAGCGACAGGATGCGGCGGAACGAACGAGAAGAGCTTGGCATGGAACCCACTTCCGGCAGATGATATCGGCGCGGATAGTGGCAGGTGCGGCTGGCGCGAGGCTGACGTCAGTCGCCAGCCAACCGGGGCAGAGGTTTTGCGGTGTGACCGCTAGAGCTTTTTCGTGCGCAGCGCGTGCTTTTCCTTGCACCACCTCAGCACCGCAAACAGGAACGGGCCGGCGGTGCCGGCGAGGATTGCGGTGCCGATGAGATAGCCCAGCATCGAGGCGCCGAGGATCTCCTGGCCGATGTAGGCGGCGGCGAAGCAGCCGAGCAGTGCGATAATGCCTTTGGTCATGAAATCGGAGCTGGTCATTTCCAAACCCTTACCTGCACCCATACCGTACTGCGATGTGAGATGTGGCAGTGCAGCACGAGGTCAAGACTCGCGTGCTTCGACCATCGCCGTCAGGGCGGCGAGCCGGTCTGCATCGCGCGGGAGCTTGTCGGTGCGCAGCCTCGCAATGCGGGGAAAACGCATGGCGACACCGGACTTGTGGCGGGTGGAACGGTTGATGCCCTCGAAGGCGACTTCAAGCACGAAACCGAAATCGGGTTCGGCGCGCACCGCCCGCACCGGGCCGAAGCGTTCCACCGTATTGTCGCGCACGAACTTGTCCAGCACTTCGAGTTCGGCATCGGTGAAGCCGAAATAGGCCTTGCCGACCGGAACGAGTTCCTGCCCGTTCGGCGTATCGGCCCAGACACCAAAGGTGAAATCGGAATAATAGCTGGAACGCTTGCCGTGGCCGCGCTGGGCATAGAGCATCACCGCGTCGATATTATAGGGATCGCGCTTCCACTTGAACCACGGCCCCTTGAGGCGTCCGGCCTGGTAGACACTGTCCTTGCGCTTGATCATTACCCCTTCGATCACCGGATCCGGTGGCGCGAGGCGCAGTTGGTCCAGTTCCTCCCAGGTGGAGAAGGGCACGAGCTGCGACAGGTCGAAACGGTCGTGCGGGGCACGCTCGATCAGCTCGGCGAGGCGCTTCCGCCGCTCCAAGAAACCTTCCGCTCGGACATCCTCGTCCCGCTCGAACAGGAGGTCGTAGCTGCGCACGAAGGCCGGATATTCATCCAGCATCTTGTTGTTGACCGTCTTGCGGTTCAACCGCTGCTGCAGGTCAGAGAATGTGCGCGTCGGGCTGTTGGAGCGCGTTGTGCCGCCGACCAGCAATTCGCCGTCGATGACGCCTTCGAAGTTGATCGCCTCGACGACGTCCGGAAAGGCATTGGTGATGTCGTCGCCGGAGCGGGAATAGAGTTTGCGGGTGCCGCCAAAGCTCGACATCTGCACCCGGATGCCGTCCCACTTCCATTCGGCGGCGTAGTCCTTCGGATCGAGCTTGGCGAGATCCCCCTCCTCCACCGGATTGGCGAGCATGACGGAATGGAAGATCGCTGGCGTGGCAAGCACCGGCTTTTCGCCCTTGCCCTCGAGCCAGGCGAACAGCGCCTCGTATGGCGGTGCAAGGCCGTGCCACAGGGTCTCGATCTCGGTGACGTCGCGCTTGTTGTCGCCCAGGCCGCTCATGTCCGACAGCGCCTGCTTGGCAAGCCGGGCGGAAACGCCGATGCGCAGCGACCCGGTGGCGAGTTTGAGGAAAGCAAAGCGGCTCGACGGGTCAAGCTGATCTAGGAGGTCGCGCACTGCGCCGCGGACTTCGAGGCGCCCGAGCGAGTTCATGCGCGTCACCACCTCGCTCAGCCGCGGCTGGTGGCTGTCATCCACCCGCTCCTTGCGGCCACCATCCCAGACAAGCGCGATCGTTTCGGCAAGGTCACCGACGTAATCGTAGGAATACTGGAAGAGCACCGGATCAAGGCGTTCGAGCACGAGTTCGCGCAGCATGGCGGGCTTGACGCTCTTGAGATCCAGTGCGCCCGCAAGGGCTGCAAGGCCATAACCACGATCGGGATCGGGTGTATCGCGGAAATAATCGGCGAGCAGCTTCAGCTTGCCGTTCCGGGACGGCGTGAGCACGAGGCGGTCGAGAAGTGTCGCGAAGGCTTTCATCAATCCCCCTCGTCTTCGTAACCGACCAGATGCAGTGGCCGCGCCGGGATGCCCTGCAGCTCGCACCAGCGTACAAGCGCTTCCTCGCGGCCGTGGGTCACCCACACCTCGGCGGGCTTGATCTCGTTGATTGTGTCGAGCAGCTCGGGCCAATCGCAGTGATCGGAAATCACCAGCGGCAGTTCCACACCGCCCTGCTTGGCGCGCTGGCGCACCATCATCCAGCCGGAGGCAAAACAGATCATCGGTTCGTTGAAGCGGCGCGCCCAGCGCTCCTGGAAGGCGGAGGGCGGGCCGACGATGACCGCACCCTTGAAGGCTTCGGGATTGCTCTTTTCGACGGTGGCCGGGCGGATTTCGCCAAGGTCGATGCCCTGGCTCACGTAGTAGTCGCAGAGTTTCGCAAGCGCGCCGTGGATGAAGATCGGCTTGTCGTACCCGCAATCGCGGATCAGCCGGATGACACGCTGCGCCTTGCCGAGCGCATAGGCGCCCACCAGGTGGCTACGCTCCGGAAACTGCTCGATCGAGGTAAAGAGTTTTCCCACCTCCTCCTTCGGATCCGGATGGTGGAAGACCGGCAGGCCGAAAGTCGCTTCGGTGATGAAGATATCGCAGGCAACCGGCACGAAGGGCGCGCAGGTGGGATCGACGCCGCGCTTGTAATCGCCCGAAACGACGATGCGCAGGCCGTCGCGCTCGATCGCGATCTGCGCCGAACCCAGCACATGGCCCGCCGGGTGGAAACTGACGCGCACGCCGTTGACGTCTATCTCTTCCCCGAACGCTGCCGCCTGCTCCGAGCTGCAGAAATCTTCGCCGTAGCGGATGCGCATGATGTCGAGCGTCTGGCGGGTGGCGAGCACATGGCCGTGGCCAGAGCGCGCATGGTCGGAATGGCCATGGGTGATCAGCGCCCGTTCCACCGGACGGACAGGATCAACATGAAAGCGGCCGATGGGGCAGAACAGCCCGGCGGGGGTTGGATGAAGCAGGGCCTCAGGTTTCATGCCCTTCACAGATAGGGCATGAGCGGGAGTTTCAAAGATGCATCAGGCGCGCCGGTCGGTGGCGACAGGCAGCCGGACATTCTTGAGGAACAGCGCCGCGATGAGTCCCAGGCTGGCAATCGTTGCAGCCGTGAGGAAGAGCGTCTCGAAGGCACCTTGATAGACCTGGCCGATCAGTTGGCGCGTCTCGTCGGGCAGTTCACTCAGCACCTTTGGCGTCAACTCCGACAGGTTGATGCCGCCGGGCAAGCCGAGATCAACATGCGCGACATTCGACCCGATGATCGCGCCATAGATCGAGATGGCGATCGCCGCTCCGCCCATGCGGGTCAGCGTCACGGCACCCGTCGCAGCACCGACATCGCCACGCGGGGCGCTGTTCTGCACGCCGATGATCGGCGCCTGCTGGCCGAAACCGATCGCCAATCCCTGGAAGGCCATGAGGATGCCGACGAGGAGGAGCGGCGAACCGGCATGCAACTGCGACATCAGCGCCAGCGAGATGACATTGATGGTGAGGCCAAGCACGGAGAACGGCTTGTAGCGGCCGGTGCGGGAAATCAGCCGGCCAGCCGACATCGAACCAATCACGATCCCGACGGTGCTGCACATGAAGAACAGTCCGGCTGCGATGGGTGTCAGCCCGCTCGTCATCTGCAGGTAGAGCGCGATGTAGTTCACCATGCCGATCGCCACGCCGCCGGTCATCAGCGAAACGATGAGGAACAGCGTGAAGGTGGAGTCTCGGAAAAGCGTCAGCGGCACGATCGGTTCAGGCGCGCGCGATTCCACGAAAAGCCAGATGCAGGCGCTGACGGCGCCGAGCGCGATGATCATCAGCGCCTCGCGCCCGATCAGCGAGCCGAAGATCTGGCCGCTATCGGCCCAGAGCACAACCGAGCAGGTCGTGCCGGCAAGGAACAGCGCGCCGAGGTAATCGATCTTCGGCTTGCGGGTCGGACGCCGGTAGGGAAGCATCAGGATGAGCCCCGTGACAGCGATGATGCCGATCGGCACGTTGATGAGGAAGATCGACCGCCAGCCGAAAAGATCGCTCATCGTGCCGCCGAGGATGGGCCCAAGGCTGCTCGACGCCATGATGACCAGGCTCGTATAGCTCTGATACTTCGCCCGCTCGCGCGGCTCGAACAGGTCGGCATTGATGGAGAAGATCGACACCATGATGCCGCCGCCGCCAAAACCCTGGATGACGCGGGCAGCGATCAGCGAGTTCATCGACCATGCAAAACCGCAAAGCACGGAGCCGAAGGCAAACAGCGTGATCGCGACGAGGATGATGTATTTGCGGCCGAACAGGTCGCCCAGCTTGCCGTAGATCGGCATCACCGCGCTCATGGCGAGGAGGTAAGCGGAGCCGATCCAGCCGAAGCGCTCAAGCTCGCCGAACTCGCCGACAATCGTGGGCAGTGCCGTCGACACGATCTGGTTGTCGAGCGTGGCCATGAAGAGCGAGGTGAGCAGGAACAGGAACACCACCAAGCGCTGACGCGGGTCGGTGACGAGCGGCGCCGGCGCCGATTGGGTCATATCCATGGGAGTAATCCGTTGTGAGCGCAATTTATGTGCGCGCCGCACATAAATGTCAATCGCACTCGCATGATTACCGCACAAGATGATGGAAATCTGGTGCCGCATGCTGTAGCGTTGCCGGCATGACCATGTCATCTGCCCTCAGAGCCAGGAAAGAGAGCCATCCGGACCGCACCGCGCGTATCGGCGACCTCTTGGCGCGCATGCGACTGCTCATCGGGCGGCGGATCATCGGCCGCACCGCGCTTGCCAATATCGCGCCGGGGCTCGACATCTCGCATCTCGACGTGCTCGACGCCATGCGCCGTATCGAGGGCGAAATCACCGTCGGTGCAATTGCGGAGGTGCTGCGCATCGACCCGTCGCGCGGCAGCCGTCTCGTGGCCGACCTCGTTGGCCGCGGCATCCTCAGGCGGGAAGCCTCTCAGGAGGATGGCCGGCGGTCGCTGGTGGTGCGCACCGAGTTTGGCGATACGCTGCTGGCGGAAATCCGGGCGGTGAAGCGCACGCTGCTCACCGGCGTGCTGGAAGACTGGGACGAAGACGAGCTCGAAGCCTTCTCGACGCTTTTCGAGAAGTTCATCTGCGATTTCGAGTCGATCTACCTGCAGGCGGAAAAGGCGCAGGAACAGCGGGCAGAGCCCAAGGACTGACCAGGATCAGGCCGGAACGATGGGCGGCGCGCCGGGCTCGGACACGCGAAGCCTGTCCTTGCCTTCATGTTTTGCCTCGTACATCGCGCGGTCTGCGCGGGCGAGAAGCGTTTCCGGCGTATCACCATCCTGTGGGAAGAAGGCAACGCCCATGCTGCAGGTTGCCTGGATGCTGTCGCCCTCGACCTCGATCGGCCGAGCCACCGCAAGCCGCAGTTCCTGCAGGCGACGGATGACGCCGGCCTCGTCATGGGTGATGTTGCTGAAGACGATGGCGAATTCATCGCCGCCCAGGCGCGCGAGCAGATCACTGGCGCGGATGCAACTCGACATGCGGTGGGCAAGCGCCTTCAGCACCTCGTCGCCGGCGGCATGGCCGAGCCCATCGTTGATCTGCTTGAAATTGTCGACGTCGATATAGGCAACCGTGATCTTGCGGCCTTCGCGGCGGCCTTCATGCAGGGCGCGGGCGAACTGGGTCCAGAACAGGGCGCGGTTGGGAAGGCCCGTCAGCGGGTCGTGATGAGCCATATGCTGGATGCGCTCTTCGGCACGCGCCCGCTCGATGGCGATGCCGGCAAGGTCGGTCGCCATGGCGGTCAGTTCCAGCTCAAGCGCGGTCGGCTCGCGCGGCGTATTCGAATAAAGGCCGAAGGTGCCGAGGACGCGCCCATCCGGGCTCATGATCGGAGTGGACCAGCAGGAGCGGAAACCGAACAACACCGCGAGTTCGCGAAAATCCGACCAGAGCGGATCTTCCAGCACATCACGGACGAAAACAGGCGCGCGCCGCCAGGCAGCGGTGCCGCAGGAACCGACCTTCGGTCCGACCTCAAGCCCGTCGATCGCCTTGACGTAGGCCGGTGGCAGGCGGGTCGTTGCGCCATGGCGCAGCCTCTGGTTCTGCTCGTCGAGCAGCAGGAAGGAGGCGGTGATCTCATCGAGTTCGTCCTCGACGGTCGAGACGAGCGCATCAAGCACCGTCTGCAGCGGCTGGCCGCGCGCGATCATCTCGAGCAGTCTCGCATGGCCATGGCGGCGGGCGTCCTGGCGCTTGCGTTCGGTGATATCCCGCGAAATACCGACAAGACCAATAATCTCGCCCGCATCATTGCGCAGCGGCGTCTTGGAGGTGGTCAGCCACAGCGTGCGCTCGTCCGCGAGCGTGATACGCTCTTCACGGTTCTCGTAGGCCGTCCCACTCGACATCAGGTCCTGTTCGGCAAGGAAGGTTTCCTTGGCGCAGCCAAGCTCGAGCAGGTCGAAATCCGTCAGGCCAATCACGTTGCCGCTGGCGAAGCTCACCAGCCGGCTGGCTGCCTTGTTGGCGAAGACGAAGCGGCTGCGCCTGTCCTTGACGTAGATGAAATCCGGAAGCTGATCGAGAAGAACACGTGTGCGGATATGAAGAGCATCCGCGGCAGCCTGCGGATCCATGCTGTTGTCCGTGGCGGTATCGACGAGGCGCGCCCAGGAGCTATCCAGAGGATCTACTGCGAATGTCAGTGACTTGTCATGCGATACGGGCTTGACCATCCCATCCACTCTTCTCGTCCCGGAAGCCACGGTGTTTCCGCTTTCAGGTCCGCATGATGGAGTAAAATTCCTTCTCCTTTTTTAAGAAGTTCGAGAAATTGCCGCACTTGGTCCCGGAGATCCGGGCGTTCGGGCCCTTTCTGAACGCTTCCGGGGTGGCATTTGGAGATTAAAAAGCTTTCGCGCCGAGAATGCCCGTGGACGCCCAGGGAACCCATGGAGGACGCACGCGCAAGATGAGGACGATCTCGAGACGCTCGGTTTTGCAGGTGTTGGCCGGAGCCACCGTGGCCGCGGGCGCTCCGCCGTTCGTCCGGCGCGCCTCCGCGGCAAAAGCCACTCCAGTGATTGGCGGCGAGTTGCGCGGGGCGATCGATGCGAGCCAGCACGGCGTGACACCCGGCGGCGGCGCGCGCCAAGGGCGCAAGCTTGCAGAACTCATTTCGCAGGCGGCGCGGCAGGACCTGCCGGTCTTGCTGCCGCCGGGAAATTACCCTGTTTCAGACCTACAACTGCCGGATGGCGCGCGGATCACCGGCGTTGCGGGTGCCTCGCGGCTGGTACAGGCAGGCGGCGGCCCCGTGTTGCGGGCCGATGGCGCAGGCCGGGTCGAGCTTTCCAACCTCGTCATTGACGGAACAGCCGGCGAAGAGAGCCCAGCGCTTCTGCACCTTCGCGGCGTCGGCAGCCTCACCCTCGACAACTGCGAGATCCATGGCGGGCGCAGAAACGCGCTCAACCTGGAGCGCTGCGGCGGGCGCATCGAACGCAGCCGCATCTCGGGTGCCGGCGACTATGGCATCCTCGCCGTCGACAGTTCCGGACTTTCCGTTACCGGCAATGTGCTGGAGGATTGCGGCAATGGCGGCATCCTGATCCACCGCTCGGCCAAGGGCAGCGACGGCACGATCGTTTCCGGCAACCGGATCACCCGCACCGGCGCCAGCCTTGGCGGAACCGGGCAATATGGCAATGCGATCAACCTCTTTCGCGCCGACAACGTGATCGTGTCGGGAAACCACATCAGCGACTCCGCCTTTTCGGCGGTCCGGGCAAACAGCGCCTCCAACGCGCAGATCGTCAACAACCAGTGCCTCCGTTCAGGCGAGACGGCGATCTATGCAGAGTTCGCCTTCGAAGGCGCGATCATCTCCGGAAACATCATCGACGGCGCGGCGAACGGCATCTCGGTCGTCAACTTCAACGAAGGCGGGCGGCTCGCCACCGTGGTGAACAACATCGTCCGCAACCTGAGGCTCGTCGGGCCATATGTGCTGGACGAAGCGATCTTCGGCGTCGGCATCAGCGTCGAGGCCGATACTGTGGTCAGCGGCAATGCGGTGGAAGACGCGCCGCTCTGGGGTTTGGCAGTGGGTTCCGGGCCATACCTCAGGAACGTGTCGGTCACCGGCAATGTCGTGCGCCAAGCCGGCACCGGCTGTGCGGTCACCGTCGTCGAGGGTGCCGGCAACGCGCTGATCGCCAACAACCTGTTCCAGTCGGTCGAACGCGGCGCCATCATCGGTTATCGCTGGAAGGCGCCGGCAACGCGCGACCTCATCGCGAGCCCGGTCGAGAGCTTTGCGCATCTGGCGATCGAGAACAACCGGGCGGGTTAGTCCGCCTGTGACGGCAGATCCTTTAGGTCAACCTTTCGCCCGCGATGGAAGATCCGGACGATCACAACGCGGTTGTTTCGGACGATGAAGGCGATCGTCGCGCGTCGCCGGAACCCGACGAGCCTCAAGCCCGGCCTGACATCGGAGCGGCTGCCTCGGTGAGGAAAGTTTTCAAAGGACATGCAGTAGTCGACGAGCGTGTCGACGTACCGCCGGGCCACCTGCTCTCCTGCGCGTTCAACGATATAGCTGAGAATTTCTGCGACGTCGTCTTCCGCCCTTTGCGAGAAACGAACCTCGTATTTCATCCCTTGCCTGCGACCATGCCGGAAATGCGGGATTGCAGGCGTTCGCGCGTTTCTTCAAGAGAGTATGTTTTCTCCCGTCCGGCGTCTATTGCGTCAACCGTCGGCCCCACGTCTTCCACCAGCCAACGATCAAAGGCTGCATCGTCTTCAGCAAGGGCGCGGAGGCTGTCGGCAATGACGTCGCTCTCGGAGGCGTAGCGGCCAGACGCTACCTTGGCCCTGACCAGTTCGGCCATCTCGAGCGGCAAGGTTATCTTCAGCGATGTCGTGGCTGCCACCATAGTCTCCAAACATTGCGAGGCCTGTTTATCCTATCGAAAACTTTCATGATCGTCCAACGGCCATTGATCTTCCGTCCTGCCTTCTTCCCCATTAGCTTGCGTGCGAACCTGAGGAGACACTGATGCTGAGAATCTATGGCGTTTACCGGTCGCGCGCGACGAGACCGCTTTGGCTTGCCGGAGAAATCGGTCTGCCGTTCGAGCATGTGCCGGTGATCCAGGCCTATCGCCTGCCCGACCCCAACGCGCCCGGTGCGCCGGTCAACACACGCTCGCCGGAGTTCCTCAAGGTCAACCCGATGGGCTCGATCCCGTCGATCGATGACGATGGCTTCGTGCTGCATGAATCGCTGGCGATCTCGCTCTACCTCGCCCGCAAGTATGGTGGCGGTCTGGGACCGAAGGACGTCAACGAGGAGGCGCTGATGATCCAGTGGTCCTTATTTGCCGCCACCAGCATCGAGTCCTCGGCGCTCGACATCCAGTCCGCCAAGGCCGACACGGCGGAAGGCAAGGCGCAGGTCGCGGATGCAGCGCGCAACCTGGAACGGCCTTTCGACCGGCTGGAAGAACACTTCGCCAAGACGGATTACCTCGTCGGCGACCGGTTTACGGCAGCCGACATCAATGTCGCGGAAATCGTGCGTTATGCCCGCGGGCATGCAGCGCTGTTCGCCAACCGCCCGGCGCTCAACGCCTGGTACGAGCGGTGCACGAGCCGCCCCGCCTACCAGGACATGTGGGCGAAGCGGAACGCAGAACCGGCCTGATCCGAGTTCGTCAGCCGCCGGATGGTTGAAGCTCCGCCAGCTCTTGCCTGAGCCACTGGTGGAACGCCTTGACCTTCGGCGGCTGGCGCATGCCCAACGGCGTTACGACATAGTGACCGAAACCGGTTGCGGCGCGTATATCGAAGGGCTCCACCAGCTTGCATTCCTTCAGCGGATAGGCGGCAAGCGTTTGCCAGGCGAGCATCACCCCCTCGCCTGCGATCGTGGCGTCCAGGCAGAGCGACGCCTCGTTGAAGACGTGCCGTACATCGAGCGGCCGCGGCTCGACACCGGCGGCCCGCAGCCAGACATCCCAGCTGAACATCCCGCTGCCATCAATGATGACGGGCAGATCCAGGATGTCTTCAGGGCGCTGCAGGCGGTTCGCGAGTGCTGGGCTGCAAACCGGGAAGATGAACTGCTGCAGGAGAAGCTCCGCCTCGACGCCCGGCCACTTGCCGGACCCGACGCGGATGCCGAGATCAACGCCATCCGCCACAAAGTCCGCCATCGCTGTCGTGGCCTCGATCCGCAGGCGGATTTCCGGGTGACGCGCCGAAAAACGGTCGAGCCTATGGACGAGGAAACGCGCCGCGAACACCGGGGCGACCGAGATCGTCAGCAGCTTTTCATCGCGCTGCTTGCCCAGCGCCACTGCTTCCGACAACTGCCGGAAACCATCAGCCAGCCGCGCCAGCATCGGCCGCGCCGCATCCGCCGGGACCATGCCCTTCGGAAGGCGCTGGAAGACCGGATGACCAAGCTGCATCTCCGCCTTGATCACCTGCTGGCTGACCGCGCCAACCGACACGCCAAGCTCGGCGGCAGCGGCCTGGAGAGAACCGAGACGGGCCACGGCCTCGATCGCCCGAAGGCCGTTCAGGTGGATCGTGTTCAGGTTGTTCATATAGAAAATCTATAACAGGCGACTGAGAAAGTCGATTGCTTCAGCGCGTGCCGGCGCGCATCATCAGCCTGCAAATAAACGGTATTTGCGAGGTGACGTCATGAACGTCTTCAAGTTTTTCTTCAACATCAGCAGTTTGTTCAATGCACCGCACGCGGTGAGCGCAGTCATGCCCGATCCCGGCGACCACCCGGAGGTCCGCTCCATGGACATGCGGCAGCTGGCCGACCTTCCATGGCCGCGCCGGCCGGAACTGGAAGCGGAGCAAGAGGCTCCGCACCCGATGCAGCACCTGTCGCGCTGCGCCTGAAGGCTCTCCTCAGGCCGCCTTTTCGTCGGCGATCGCTTTCTGCACCGCAGGCCGTTCGCGCATCTTTTGATAGTGGGCCTGGACGCGCGGGAATTCAGCGATATCCACGCCATCGCTCTTCAGCCAGCCTGAAACGACGAAGAGGTAGGCATCGGCGACGGAATATTGTTCGCCAAGCACATAGGGGGCTTCCAGCATGCCGTCCTCGATCAACCGGAAGCAGTCGCGCATGGACTGCGGCAGCTTGTTCTTCATGTCCTGGATGGAAGAATCCTGGTCCGCCCAGCGGTAACCGCGGCGCCCGTGCGCATGCGCGACGTGAACGGTCGACGACATATAGGCGTTGAAGGCCTGCATCCTGGCGAATTGGAAGGGATCATCGAGCGGTGCAAGCTTCGCAGCGGGTGCCAGCTGGGCGATGTAGGCGAGAATGGCGACCGTCTCGGTGACGACGCCATGTTCGGTGACAAGCGCCGGGACGCGGCCCTTCGGATTGATCTTCAGGTAGGCTTCCGAACGCTGTTCGTTCGCGCCGAAATCCACCTTGCGGATCTCATAGGGCAAACCGGACTCTGCAAGTGCGATGTGGCTCGCGAGCGCGCAGCTTCCAGGGGAAAAGTACAAGGTGTTCATCGAGATCCTCCTTCTCTTGCCCCCCTGTCATACCACGCGCCTGGGCTCTAGGCAGCCTCGTTCAGAGGATCATGCGAAGAGCGCGTCTGTCACCCGCACATCGCCGACATGGTAGCCGTTCCAGTTATGCATCTGGCGGTTCGCCATCGACATCAGCTTTTCCTGCGTTTCACTGCCCTTTTCGAAGTAGCGGGCAATCAGCGCAAAGATCATCGCTTCGGCAGCACGCGTGGTGCCGTCTTCGCATTTGACGGCCATGGCAAGACCGTGGTCCGGCAGGGCGGCCACGAAGACGCCTTCGGCACCGGTCTTGGCGAAGATCTTGCCGGGTGCAAGTTCCATCAGCTTGGTGCAGGCGCGGTTGGTGCCGGCGACATAAAAGGGCTCGGCCATGCAGGCCTCCATCAGGCGTCGCGAAGCCGCCGCGCGCGTCTGGGAAAGCCCCTGCCCCGTCAGCATCTTGGCAAAGCCATGCGCCAGGCCCTTCAGCGGCACGGCATAGGTCGGGATGGAGCAGCCATCAATGCCGCAGTTGTCTTCGCCGAGCATCGCGCCGGTCAGGCTCTGCATGACGTCGCGGATCTCGCGCTGCAGCGGGTGATCGTAGCCCACATAACCGGCGACATCGGTGCCGCTGTGGACGCAGGTGCAGACAAAACCGGAATGTTTGCCCGAGCAGTTGTTGTGGAGCGCGCTCGGCTTGTCGATCGTGCGGGCCTGGTGGATCACGGTCGCCTGGTCGCTGGACCAATGCGCGCCGCATTCCAGCGCGGAGACATCCTTGCCGGCCTTGGCCAGCATGGAAGCGGCCATCGCCACATGCCGGTCCTCGCCGGAATGGGAGGCGCAGGAGAAGGCGAGTTCGGCATTGCCGAAACCATAGGCGTCCGCAGCACCGCTTTCAACGAGCGGCAGCGCCTGCATGGCCTTGCAGGCCGAACGCGGGAAGACGCCCGCTTCCGCATCGCCGAACGAAAAGACCACCTTGCCATCACCATCCACGACGATGCCCATGCCGCGATGACGGCTTTCGACGAGCTTGCCTCTGGTCACTTCCACGGTAACGGGATTTTGCATGGTCAGTCCTGATTTCGCTGGATTCTATGATGAGATGAAGGGGTGGCGCCGGTAATAGCCGGTTTGTCCATGACTTGCACGGGAATGCTTATGAAATTCGTAAAACGGCTGCTGATCGTCATCTTCATCGTCTACCTCCTGCCGACCTTCGCTTCGGCGGGTCTTTGGGCTGTGCAGGACCATCCGAGCCGCTGGAGCGACGCCCGCTGGACATCCGCCGGTCTGCTGCCCAAGGCGAGCGAAAGCGAGGACGCCGCCGTCTACATCTTTTCGGCGATGACGGGAGGATTGAAGGGAGCGGTGGCAAGCCATGCCTGGATCGTCACCAAGGAAAAGGGAGCGGCAACCTACACCCGCTATGACAAAGTGGGCTGGGGCTCGCCGATCCGCCGCAACCACCGCGAACCGGATGCCTACTGGTATTCAAACCCGCCGCAACTGGTTGCCGCCGTCACGAGTTCGAAGGCCGAACTGCTGATCCCGAAGATCGAGGGAGCGATTGCCGCCTACCCTTATGCCGAGCCCGGTGGATACACGATCTGGCCAGGGCCGAACTCCAACACCTTCGTAGCCTTCGTGCTGCGAACCGTGCCGGAGATCGGCGCCGTGCTGCCGCCGCATGCGGTGGGGCGCGATTACCTGCCGAACGGCCAATTCGTCCATGTCGACGACGACTGGCGCGACCTCCACATCACGCTCCGCGGTCTGCTCGGTGTATCGCTTGGCCAGCGCAGCGGCTTTGAGGTGCATTTGCTCGGACTGGTGGCCGGGCTGGACTTGGCGCGTCCGGGCATCAAGATCCCGGCACTGGGACGGATCGGCGTTTGAACCTACCGCAGAAATGCAAAACGCCCGCGTCAAGGCGGGCGTTTGACAAGACGTATGCCTGTTTATTGATCAGAGGCCGTTAACAGTCCGGGCAAAACCGCGGATGTTCGTCGGATCGATGCCGACATCCTGCAGTTCGCGCGGCGTCAGACGACCGAGTTCCGCAACAGTCTGACGGTACTTGCGCCAATTGCTGAGCTTGCGTGCCACGTTCATCTTTGTCACCTTTCCTGGGCTTTCGAAGCCGGCTGCCTATTCCTGGCGCCCCGTTGCTTCGATGGCTTTCTTATACTCCAGGAGACGGTTTTCCCGTAGCGCTCGCTCATCAGCGCACCCATGCTCAGCATGCATAGGTTCGGTTGAACTGGATCAGTGTCGCGAGGCCTGAGCAAGATGGATGCAGAAACGGAAAAGGGCCGCCGAGGCGACCCTTCCATGAGTTTGGTCCGGTTTACGAACCCGGGCCGTTTCTCAACGGTCCGAAGGAAGATGAGGTTCAGGCCGAGGGCTGCCCCGTCAAGACCAACACCTTTCCATTGCCCGCTGCGCAGACCGAAATCTCACTAGACATTGGATCACCTTCCTTTCGTTACGTTGAACATGATCCCAAGATAGGTGTGGGCCCGCGTGTATGCAAGGCACGTTATATTACCACCTTCGAAACTATTTGAGTTGCGACTGGCCGGGCTGGGGTTAGCATGCGCAGGCTTCCCGAATCTCCTTCCCAAACCCTCAAGACCCCTCAGGCCACCGTCATGACGATCTTGCCGATATGGCTGCTCGTTTCCATCAGGCGGTGGGCCTCCACGACATCATCGATCTTCATGACCGAGTGGATGACCGGCGCCACCTTGCCCTCCTCCAGGAGCGGCCAGACCTGGGCGACGAGTTCATCGCGGATGGCCCGCTTTTCCTCGGCCGTGCGCGGACGCATCGTGGATCCCGTCACCGTCAGCCGCTTCACCATGATCGGCGTGAGGTTCACCGTCTCGGCCTTTGCACCCCCCAGGAAGGCGATGATCGACAGGCAGCCATCCTTGGCGAGCACGGAGAGGTTCTTCTCGAAATAGCCCGCGCCGATCATGTCGAGCACGACATCGACGCCCTTGCCGCCGGTCTCAGCCTTCACGACCTCGACGAAATCCCCTGTCTTGTAGTTGATCGCTTTCGTGGCGCCGAGCTTTTCGCAAGCGGCGCATTTCTCCGCCGAGCCCGCCGTTGTGTAAACTGTCGCGCCAAAGGCCTTGGCGAGCTGGATCGCGGTGGTGCCGATGCCGCTCGAGCCGCCGTGGATCAGTACGCTTTCGCCTTCGGTGAGGCCTGCCATCTGGAAAAGGTTTGCCCAGACGGTGAAGAAGGTTTCCGGGACCGCCGCCGCTTTCACGGCATCATAACCCTTCGGCCAGGGCAGCGCCTGGCCGGTCGGCACCACGCAATATTCGGCATAACCGCCGCCGTTTGCGAGGGCGCAGACCTTGTCGCCGACCTTGAAATCGGAAACACCCTCGCCGAGCGCCACCACTTCGCCGGCGATTTCAAGGCCAAGCACCGGGCTTGCATCCTTCGGCGGCGGATAATTGCCCTGCCGCTGCGCCACATCCGGCCGGTTGACGCCCGCCGCCTCCACCCTCACCAGGATCTCGCCGGGCTTTGGCGTCGGCAACGGCCCCCTGGCGAGCGTCATCACCTCGGGTGCGCCGAAGGATGGCAGGTCGACGTAACGCATTTCCTGTGGCAGCGGCATGGAATTCTCCCTTCATGTCCGCCCAGATCTAGGACGGCGGGGCTCGAGAAAAAAGGCGACGTTGCGCCGCTGCGTTATTTTGCGCGGGCCGTGGGTTGGGAGGCTGTGATCAGGCAGCCTTGTGGATGGGTCGCGCACGGTCGATCCGCTGCACTTCCTTTGGATCATTCATCGCCGCCCAAAGCTCCGTCCGGCGCTGGATATTGAGCCAGAAGTCCGGGCTGTTTCCGAAAACCCGCGCAAGGATAAGCGCTGTCGGTGCAGTGACCGCGCGACGGTCGTTGCACAGCTCGTTTACATGTTTGCGCGGAACGCCCATGGCCTCGGCCAGCGCCGTCTGCGTCAGCCCCATCGGCTCCATGAATTCGCTCACCAGGATTTCTCCGACAGAGGCGGGCTTTCGCTTCGTCATCAACACTGTATCGTCCTCATCTATAGCTATGGTCATCGAGATAGAGTTCCGAGGCCTCGCCTCTTGCTCCATCCCATCGGAAGACCAACCGCCATTGCCTGTTCACGCGGATCGAACAGAAGCCATCCAACGACCCGCGAAGCTTCTCGAAGTGGTTGCTGGGCGGCACCCGCAGGTCCTGGTCGCTGACCGCATCGTCGATCATCTGGATCTTGCGAAACAACCTGTTTTCGATGTCGGCCGGGATCCTCTTGTTCCGCTTGTCGAGAACAAAGAAGTCGTGGAGCCATGTGTCCCGGAAGCCTGTGATCATCCGCTCTCCTCATGTCCCAATGTACCGCCTTACGGTACAATCGGCAAGAGCCTGCGCTTTTGGAACAGCACCGTTCGCATTCATTCCTTGATTGCAGGCGCCGGGGAAAATACGAGTGGGAACAATATCCCAGAAAGAACCGAATCCCATGTCGCGCCCGAACATCCTCATCATCATGGTCGACCAGCTGAACGGGACGCTTTTCCCGGATGGTCCGGCGGACTGGCTGCATGTGCCGCACCTGAAGGCGCTGGCCGCCCGTTCGGCGCGGTTTCGCAACAACTACACCTCCTCTCCGCTATGCGCCCCTGCCCGCGCCTCCTTCATGGCCGGGCAACTGCCGAGCCGCACGAGCGTTTATGACAATGCCGCGGAATACGTCTCCTCCATTCCGACCTATGCGCACCACCTGCGCCGTGCCGGGTACTATACGGCGCTGTCGGGCAAGATGCATTTCGTCGGGCCGGACCAGTTGCACGGTTTCGAGGAGCGGCTGACGACCGACATCTACCCGGCCGATTTCGGCTGGACGCCGGATTATCGCAAGCCCGGTGAGCGGATTGACTGGTGGTACCACAACATGGGTTCGGTAACGGGTGCCGGTGTTGCCGAGATCACCAACCAGATGGAATATGACGACGAGGTCGCCTTCCTCGCCAACCAGAAGCTCTACCAGCTGTCGCGGGAAAACGACGACCAGGCACGCCGGCCGTGGTGCCTCACCGTGTCCTTCACACATCCGCACGACCCTTATGTGGCGCGGCGCAAATACTGGGACCTCTACAACGACTGCGAACACCTGATGCCGCAGGTCGGCATGCTGGACAAGCAGGACCCGCATTCCGAGCGCATCCTGGCGTCCTGCGATTACGCGAGCTTCAACATCACGGATGAGAACATCCGCCGTTCGCGGCAGGCCTATTTCGCCAATATCTCCTACCTCGATGACAAGATCGGCGAGCTCATCGACACGCTGACCCGCACACGGATGCTGGACAACACCTATATCCTGTTCTGCTCCGACCACGGCGACATGCTGGGCGAGCGCGGATTGTGGTTCAAGATGAACTTCTTTGAAGGCTCGGCGCGCGTTCCGCTGGTGGTTGCCGGGCCCGGCGTTCCCGCCGGTCTCCATGAGACGCCCACGTCCAATCTTGACGTGACACCGACGCTTTGTGAGCTTGCCGGCATCGACATTGGCGAGATCGCTCCCTGGACGGACGGGATGAGCCTCAAGGGGATGATGAACGGGATTGAACGCACCGAGCCGGTGCTGATGGAATATGCGGCGGAAGCATCCTATGCGCCGCTTGTCGGTATTCGCGAGGGCAAGTGGAAATACATCCACTGCGAACTTGATCCGGAACAGCTGTTTGACCTGGAGCGCGATCCGCTGGAGTTGAACAACCTGGCGACAGATCCCGCCTTTGCCGACGTGCTTGAAGGTTTCCGGGCGAAGCGGAAAGCCAAGTGGAACATGGCCGCCTTCGATGCCGCGGTGCGTGAAAGCCAGGCACGACGCTGGGTGGTTTACGAGGCGCTGCGCAACGGCGCCTATTACCCGTGGGACCACCAGCCGCTACAAAAGGCATCCGAACGTTACATGCGCAACCACATGAACCTCGACATCCTCGAGGATTCCAAGCGTTATCCCAGAGGCGAATGAGGAAGATCAGAATGAGAGCCCAGCCAAAGGCCAGCCACTTCATCGACGGGGAATATGTCGAGGACACCGAGGGTACGGCGATCGAGAGCCTTTATCCGGCGACCGGCGAGGTGATTGCGCGCCTGCATGCGGCAACGCCGGCGATCGTGGAACAGGCGATTGCGGCTGCCAAACGCGCCCAGCCGGAATGGGCGGCGATGAGCCCCACCGCGCGCGGTCGCATCCTCAAGCGCGCCGCCGACATCATGCGCGAGCGCAACCGCGAGCTTTCCGAACTCGAGACACTCGACACGGGCAAGCCGATCCAGGAAACGATCGTCGCTGATCCGACCTCCGGCGCCGACAGCTTTGAGTTCTTCGGCGGTGTGATCGCAGCCGGCATGAACGGCAGCTATATCCCACTCGGCGGCGACTTTGCCTATACCAAGCGCGTGCCACTTGGCGTCTGCGTCGGCATCGGCGCCTGGAACTATCCGCAGCAGATCGCCTGCTGGAAAGCCGCACCAGCGCTCGCAGCCGGCAATGCCATGGTGTTCAAGCCATCCGAAAACACGCCACTCGGGGCGCTGAAGATCGCCGAGATTCTCCTTGAGGCGGGCCTCCCGAAGGGTCTCTTCAACGTGATCCAGGGCGACCGCGCCACCGGGCCGCTTCTCGTCAACCATCCCGATGTCGCCAAGGTCTCGCTCACCGGTTCGGTGCCGACCGGCCGCAAGGTTGCCGCGGCTGCCGCTGGAAACCTGAAGCACGTGACGATGGAGCTCGGCGGCAAGTCGCCGCTGATCATCTTCGACGATGCCGATATCAACAGCGCGATCGGCGGGGCGATGCTTGGCAACTTCTATTCAACCGGCCAGGTCTGCTCCAACGGGACACGTGTCTTCGTGCAGAAGAGGGTCAAGGACACCTTCCTGTCGCGGCTGAAGGAGCGCACGGAGAAGATCATCATCGGTGATCCGTTGAACGAGGCAACGCAACTCGGGCCCATGGTGTCGTTCGACCAGCGCCAGAAGGTCCTGTCCTACATCGACAAGGGCAAGGCCGAGGGCGCACGGCTGATTACCGGCGGCGGGTTGCCGAACCATGTGACGGGCGAAGGGTATTACATCCAGCCGACCGTGTTCGCCGATGTGACCGACGAGATGGCCATCGCCCGCGAGGAGATTTTCGGGCCGGTGATGTGCGTGCTTGATTTCGATGACGAGGACGAGGTGGTCGCCCGCGCCAATGCGACCGAGTTCGGCCTTTCGGCAGGAGTGTTCACCGCAGACCTTTCTCGCGGGCACCGGGTGGTCGACCAATTGCAGGCCGGCACGCTCTGGATCAACACCTACAACCTCTGCCCGGTCGAAATCCCCTTCGGTGGTTCCAAGCAATCGGGCTTCGGGCGGGAGAATTCACTGGCGGCGCTTGAGCACTATTCCGAACTGAAGACGGTCTATGTCGGCATGGGCAAGGTCGAGGCACCGTATTGAGGGGTACGGAATGAGAAGTGCGGATTTCGTTATCGTCGGTTCCGGCTCGGCCGGCTCTGCCATGGCCTATCGCCTGTCGGAAGACGGCAAACATTCGGTGATCGTCATCGAGGCGGGCGGCTCGGATTTCGGGCCGTTCATCCAGATGCCGGCGGCGCTTGCCTGGCCGATGAGCATGAAGCGCTACAACTGGGGCTACCTTTCGGAGCCAGAGCCGAACCTCAACAACCGCCGCATCACTGCGCCGCGCGGCAAGGTGCTGGGTGGCTCCTCCTCCATCAACGGCCTCGTTTACGTGCGTGGCCATGCTGAGGACTACAATCGCTGGGAGGAGCTTGGCGCGTCCGGCTGGGCCTATGCCGATGTGCTGCCATACTTCAAACGGATGGAACACAGCCACGGCGGCGAGGACGGCTGGCGCGGCACCGACGGGCCGCTGCATGTGCAGCGCGGGCCGGTGAAGAACCCGCTGTTCCACGCCTTCATCCAGGCCGGCGCGCAAGCCGGTTTCGAGACGACCGAGGATTACAACGGATCAAAGCAGGAAGGCTTCGGCCTGATGGAGCAGACGATCCACCAGGGCCGTCGCTGGTCTGCGGCAAACGCCTATCTGCGGCCCGCCTTGAAGCGGCCGAACGTGCAACTGGTGCACGGTTATGCCCGGAAGATCGTTATCGAAAACGGCCGCGCCACGGGCGTCGAGATCTCCCGTCGCGGTGTGACCGAGACGGTGACGGCCAATCGCGAGGTGATCGTTGCTGCCTCCTCGTTCAACTCGCCGAAACTGCTGATGCTGTCGGGCATCGGGCCAGCCGCGCATCTCAAGGAGATGGGAATCGAGGTGAAGGCGGACCGGCCGGGCGTTGGCGCCAACCTGCAGGACCATATGGAATTCTATTTCCAGCAGGTCTCCACCAAACCTGTCTCGCTTTATTCCTGGCTGCCCTGGTTCTGGCAGGGCGTCGCCGGCGCCCAGTGGCTGATGACAAAGAGCGGATTGGGCGCATCCAACCAGTTCGAAGCCTGCGCCTTCCTGCGCTCGCAGCCGGGTCTGAAACAGCCGGACATCCAGTATCACTTCCTGCCGGTGGCGATCTCCTATGACGGCCGTGCGGCGGCGAAAAGCCACGGCTTCCAGGTGCATGTGGGCTACAACCTGTCGAAGTCGCGCGGAACGGTGACGCTGCGCTCCCCTGATCCGGCGGTCGAACCCGTGATCCGGTTCAACTACATGAGCCACGAGGAAGACTGGATCAAGTTCCGGCACTGCGTGCGCCTGACCCGCGAGATCTTCAGCCAGAAGGCATTTGATGACTATCGCGGGCCGGAGATCCAGCCGGGCGAGCAGGTCCAGACGGACGATCAGATCGATGCCTTCCTGCGCGAGCACCTGGAAAGCGCCTACCACCCTTGCGGCACCTGCCGAATGGGCCGCGCCGACGATCCGCTCGCGGTTGTCGATCCGGAATGCCGGGTGATCGGGGTTGAGGGCCTGCGTGTGGCGGACAGCTCGATCTTTCCGCATGTGACCTATGGCAACCTCAACGGCCCATCGATCATGACCGGGGAAAAGGCCGCGGACCACATCCTCGGGCGCCAGCCCCTGCCCCGCTCCAACCAGGAGCCATGGGTCAACCCACGCGCCGCGGTGAGCGATCGCTGATCAATGATAATCGTCTTCGCGCTGATGGCGGACGGCGAGAATAGTGATGTTCTGGTTCTCCTCGATCTCGAAGAGCACCACGTAACCTGAGTTTCCAAACGGGATCAGCATTTCCCGCAGGAAGGCGTTCTCGGCGTCAACCTTGCGGTAGCTGAACGGAAACTCGGATATGGCGGCGATTCCTTTCTCGAGCGAGAGGTACGCCCGTTGCGCCGCAGATCTGTCCTGTCGCAACAGAAAGCCGTATAGTCGGTGGATATCTTCTCGCGCGCGCTTGGTTAGTCTAATCGCGCGGCTCATCGCCATCCTCTTCAGCTAGTTTAGCAGCGAGCATGGCCTTCAGTTCCCCGAGGACGAGGTCAGCACTGTAGTACTCTCCGGTGCGCCTAGCCTCCTCACGTGATGCCAACCCCCTCGCGATGAACTCGGCTTGTGACTGCCGGACATGCACTTGCTGACGCAGCGAACTTTCGACAAAGGCTGACAGCGTCTCGCCTTCCTTCAGCACGCTTTCGGCGGCGGCGCGCAATTCCGGATCGACGCGAAGCGACGGTATGGTTGCGGTCTTCATGGCATCACCTCATGCGTTGCAATTGCGATGCATGATGCGCGTGATTGGCCTGATTGGCAAGATGTCCTCATCGGCCACTTCTTACGGCGGCATCAATCGCGAAAAATCTTCCAGCGTGTGGGGCGGAAGCGCAGCGTGCTGCCGAGTTCCACCGGTGCATGCAGCGGCACTTCGACCTCCACGTGGTAGGGTGCATGCCCGTCATTGGCGATGTCGATTTCGGCGATGCGCGTGCCGGCCAGTCTTCGAAGCGCGGTGATCTTGCCGAACAGCGCGTGCTGCGCTTCCACCAGTTCCACATCCTGCGGGCGGAAGAACAGCTGTCCGGCGCCCGCCGCGCCTTCCGCACTGCCGATCGGCTGGCCCTGGAACAGCACCGTGCCATCCCTCACCTCCACCGGAAGCTGGGAGGACTCGCCGATGAAGGAAAAGACGAAGGGCGAACCCGGCCGGTCATAAACATCATCGGCCGATCCGACCTGCTCGATCGTGCCCTGGCTCATCACCACGACGCGATCGGCAAGCTCCAGCGCTTCCTCCTGGTCATGGGTGACGAAGACGGTGGTGTGGCCGGTGCGATTGTGGAATTCTCGCAGCCAGCGGCGCAGCTCCTTGCGGACCTTGGCATCGAGCGCGCCAAACGGCTCGTCGAGCAGCAGGATGCGCGGCTCGATTGCCATGGCGCGGGCAAGCGCCACACGCTGGCGCTGGCCGCCAGAAAGCTGGTTCGGGTAGCGCTTCTCCAGCCCGCCAAGCTGCACCATTTCCAGGAGTTCCGATACCCTACGGCGGATCTCGGCCTTGGGCGGCCGGTTTGCGGCAGGGCGTACCTTAAGCCCGAAGCCGATGTTCTGCGCCACCGTCATATGCCGGAACAGCGCATAATGCTGGAATACAAAGCCGACATTGCGCTCCTGCACGGAATGATGCGAGGCATCCTGGTCACCAAAGAAGATGCTGCCGGCAGTCGGGAAATCCAGGCCCGCAATCAGACGCAGCAGCGTGGTCTTGCCTGAGCCGGAGGGTCCCAGCAGCGCAATGAGTTCCCCGGACGCGATCTTCAGCGACACGTCGTTGAGAGCCGGAAAGCGCTCGAACTCCTTGCGGATGTTTTGGATGGTCACTTCCATTCAATATTGCCCTTAGTGTCTGCCGCCGGAATTGCCGGCACCGAAGCGAAGTTCCAGGATTGTCTTGAGAGCAAGCGTCACGAGCGCAAGACCCGCAAGCAGCGAGGCGACGGCAAAGGCTGCGACCATGTTGTACTCATTATACAGGATCTCGACATGCAGCGGCATGGTGGTGGTGATGCCGCGGATCCGGCCGGACACTACCGACACCGCACCGAATTCGCCCATGGCGCGCGCGTTGCAGAGAAGCACGCCGTAAAGCAGGCCCCACTTGATGTTGGGCAGCGTCACATACCAGAAGGTCTGCCAGCCGGAGGCGCCCAGCGAGAGTGCCGCCTCCTCGTCTCCCGTGCCCTGGTCTTCCATGAGCGGGATCAGCTCGCGCGCCACGAAGGGAAAGGTCACGAAGACGGTGGCGAGTACGATGCCCGGAACCGCAAACAGCACCTCGATCCCGAAGCTTTTCAGCCATGGTCCGAGCAGGCTGCCGCTGCCGAAAAGCAGTACATAAACGAGGCCCGAGATGACCGGCGAGATGGAGAACGGCAGGTCGATCAAGGTAATGAGGAAGGCCTTGCCCCGGAAATCGAACTTGGCAATTGCCCAGGAGGCGGCAAGGCCGAAGGCGAGGTTCAAGGGCACGGCGATCGCCGCAACCAGGAGAGTCAGGCGGATGGCGGCCGCCGCATCGGGCTCCACCAGCGCTTCAACATAGGTGTCCCAACCGCCGCGGAACGCTTCCACGAACACAGTCAGCAGCGGCATCAGCAGGAAGAACAAGAGGAAGGCGAGCGCCAGGAAGGTCAGGAGCAGTTTGGCGCCCAGGCCTTCGTCGGCGGGATTGCGGAAACGGGGGGCGCGGGGCGCGATCGAACGGCTCTGGTCAGGCATTGCCGTATCTCCTGCGGCTCCAGGCCTGGATGAGGTTGATCACGAAGAGCATGGCAAAGGAGATCAGCAACATGATGGTCGCGATCGCCGTCGCGCCTGCATAGTTGAACTCCTCGAGCTTGATGACGATGAGGAGCGGCGCGATCTCGGAGACATAAGGAATGTTGCCGGCGATGAAGATGACCGAACCGTATTCCCCGACCCCACGGGCAAAGGCGAGCGCAAAGCCGGTCAGAAGCGCCGGCGTCAGTGCCGGAAGCAGGATCTGGGTGATCGTCTGGAAGCGGTTGGCGCCGAGGGTGGCCGCCGCCTCCTCCACTTCGTGGTCGATCTCTTCCATCACCGGCTGCACCGTGCGCACCACGAAGGGGAGCCCGATGAAGATCAGCGCGATGACGATGCCAAGCGGCGTGAAGGCAATGCGGAACGGCATGAACAGCGAACCGACCCAGCCTTGCGGCGCATAGATGGCGGTAAGCGCAATGCCGGCAACCGCTGTCGGCAGCGCAAACGGCAGGTCCACCATGGCGTCGATCAGCCGCCGCCCGGGGAAATTGTAGCGCGTCAGCACCCAGGCCACGACCACGCCGAACACGACATTGACCGCGGCCGCCACGAAGGCCGTGCCAAAGGAGACATAAAGCGCACGCAGCGTCCGTTCATCCATCAGGATGGACAAGAAGCCGCCCCAGCCGAGGGCGGCGCTGCGCCAGAACAGTCCGGCGATCGGGATGAGGATGATCAGCGACAGGTAGGCGAGCGAAAAGCCGAGCGTCAACCCAAACCCGGGGATGATGCTCGGCTGTTTCATTCGCCACCGCGCAGGCGCGGTAGCTATGTTGGTCATCGGCAGGCCCGGTTCACTTTCCAGCTGGCTTGTAGATCTGGTCGAAGATGCCGCCATCGCCGAAATGCTCCGGCTGTGCCTTGCGCCAGCCGCCGAAGATCGGATCATCGATCGTCACCAGCTTGATGTCCGGCAGGGCTTTCAAGAGCTCCGGCTTCACGACGTCGCGCTTCGATGGCCGGTAATAGTGCTTGGCGGCGAGGTTCTGCCCTTCATCGGTATAAAGGAACTGCAGGTAGGCCTCGGCGAGCTTGCGCGTGCCCTTGGCATCGACGGTTGAGTCCACCACGGCAACCGGCGGTTCGGCGAGGATGGAGATTGGCGGCACGACAATATCGAAGGCGTCCTTGCCGAACTCTTCGCCGGCAAGATAGGCCTCGTTTTCCCAGGCCAGCAGCACGTCGCCGATCTGGCGCTGGGCGAAGGTGACGGTCGAGCCGCGCGCACCCGTATCAAGCACCGGTGCCCGTTTGTAGAGATCGGCGATGTAAGCCTTGATCTTCTCCTGGTCGCCCTTGAACTCCTCATTGGCCCAGGCCCAGGCGGCAAGATAGTTCCAGCGGGCGCCACCGGAGGTCTTCGGGTTCGGCGTGACGATCTGCACGTCGTCCTTCACGAGGTCGCCCCAGTTTTGGATGCCCTTCGGATTGCCCTTGCGGACAAGGAAAACGATTGTCGACGTATAGGGCGAGGAATTGTTCGGCAGGCGGGTGCGCCAGCCCGGTTTGATCTTGCCCGCCTTCTCGATCGCGTTGATGTCGGATTCCAGCGCCAGCGTCACGACATCGGCTTCGAGGCCATCGATGACGGAGCGGGCCTGGGCGCCGGAGCCGCTGTGCGACTGGCGGATGACGACATCGTCTCCCCCTTGTGCCTTCCAGTACTTGGTGAAGGCGGCATTCACATCCTTGTAGAGTTCGCGTGTCGGATCATAGGACACGTTAAGCAGTTGATCGGCGGCAAACACCGGAGTCACGGCGCCGAGCGGCATGGAAAGCGAGAGCGTGAGACCGAGTGCTGCGGCGCTAAAGCGCTTGGCGAAATTCAACATGCAGTTCCCTCCTGAGGTTCTCCTGAAACTCTATCGAGGCAGTCGTCTTAGTCAACGGACGCCCAAAAGAAGGCAAAACTGTTTCCCGCGGGCGGGTTCAGGCAGCAAAGAACACGTTGGAGCCGGTCGAGGGGGAAGAACAGGAGCACTCCCGAAACGGGTGCGGACAGAAACCCAATCCACCGGAACTGGGCCCTCCAGATACCTCCCACTAGCTCCCGGGCCGTTCCCTTCGCTTCCCGACGACACCATATGAGGGTACATCAGCATAAACGAGATGAACAGGAGTTTGGCTTGAGCGTCGCATTCATGAAGGAAGAGAGCGCGGAAACCGCAGCAGAAACCTTGCTGCCGGACCGTCCCATCTCCCCTCACCCGAACCTCGTGACGGAGACCGGGCTGAAGGCGCTCGAGGCGCAACTCGCGGAAGCACGTGCGGCTTACGAGGCGGCATCAGCGATCGAAGACGTCAACGAGCGACGCCGGCAACTGGCCGGGCCGACACGCGACCTGCGCTATCTCACCGAACGGTTGCGCACTGCGCAGGTGATGCCGCATCCCGGTTCAACCGACGTCGTCGCCTTCGGAAGCACGGTGACCTTCAGCCGCGAGGACGGCCGCGTCCAGTCCTATCGCATTGTGGGTGAAGACGAGGCTGACCCGAAACAGGGTACGATCTCCTATGTCTCGCCGGTCGCGCGAGCACTGATCGGCAAGGCCATCGGGGAACTGGTGACCGTGGGTGAGCAGGAGCTAGAGGTGACGGCGATTGGGTAAATGGCTCTAGGCCAGGCTCACGCCGTCAGCAGTTCGCGCACCGGTGCTGGCTCGAGCCCGCCTGCGCCTTCCACGGCGTCGGCGATCGTGGTGTTGAAGAGCACGTTGCGGGTCGCGTCGGCGACGCGGGCAAAGACGTGGCGGATTTCGCACAGGTGTTCGCCATCGCAGTCTTCGCAGCGCCGATAGGCCGTTTGCGAAAGGCAGGGAAGCGGTGCGATCGGCCCGTCCACGAGGCGCAGAACTTCGCCGAAGGTGATGGTATCGGCCGGCTTCAGGAGGAGATAACCACCCTGCTTGCCGCGGCGGCTGACGACCATGCCGGAGCGCTTCAGGTCCAGAAGGATCTGCTCCAGGAACTTCTTCGGAATGCTTTGCTGGACGGCAATCTCCGAGATCAGCATCGGCTCGTCCGGATCAGCCTGCGCCAAAGCCGTCAAGGCTCGCAAGGCATATTTTGCCTTTTGGGATATCATCACGCAACCATCAAAAAGAATACGCCGCCGCAAGATGTTTGAGCACCCTGCAACGCCGATCATCGGCTTGGTTTTCAAGCTGCGGCACGGATTTTCCAAACCCGCCGCCGGCCCAACCTGACCCCGCAGAGCGGGACTTGCTGGACGTTCTTCGGGCATAGCTCAAATTCCCAAGAAATACAAACCAATGCGGCGGTTTCCTGCCGCAAATGCAGTCACAAATCATGAAGGCGGCAAGTTTTCTGTGTGAACGCATCTTTGGAGTGAGATTTGCTCCACATCCGACGCCAAACAAACCGGCTTTCCTGTCTTTTCGCAAAAGCACGTGGATACTTTAGGAAAAGACGATGAAAGCCTTCCGATGACACTCCACATGCCCATCCAACAAGATCCTGCCACGCTGGCAGCAATGCTTGACGTGGAACTGCCGCGGCTGGACCTCGCCGGCCGCCTGGCGCTAGTCGCGCGCACCGGACGCGCGGTGTTCACCACCTCGCTTGGCATCGAGGACCAGGTGATCACCGCGGCAATCGGCACGCACCAACTGCCGATCGACGTTTCCACGCTCGAGACCGGCCGGCTGTTTCAGGAGACAGTCGACCTCATCGTGCAGACTGAAGAACGCTACGGCATCGAGATCCGCCGTTTCCGGCCGGAGCCGCAGGACGTCGAGGCCTATGCCGCCCAGTATGGTCTGAACGGTTTCTACGAAAGCGTCCAGGCACGGCACGCCTGCTGCTTCGTGCGCAAGCTGAAGCCGCTGGCGCGGGCACTGGCCGGCGCGGAGATCTGGGTGACGGGCCTGCGCCGTGGCCAGTCCGGCAACCGCGCCTTGATACCGTTTGCAGAGTATGACGCGGACAAGAACCTCATCAAGGTGAACCCGCTTGCCGACTGGGAGATCGAGACGATCCGCGCCCATGTTGCGGCGGAAGCCATTCCCGTCAATCCCCTCCATGGCCGGGGTTACCCCTCGATCGGCTGCGAACCCTGCACCCGTGCCATCAAGCCCGGCGAACCTGAACGCGCCGGCCGATGGTGGTGGGAAAACGACGAAAAGCGCGAATGCGGCCTGCATGTGCCGGAAAACGCTGCTCAGCCTGTTCCCCAGGCCACCCCACAAGCGAGCCAGATCGCCCGCTAGACTTTTGTGTTTGTTTCAGAATACCCGGAGACCGTAATGCCCCTGTCAGTTCAGGAAACGGACATCAAGAACCCACCCGTTTCCCGCCCGCCGCTCGACCCCCACCTCAAGGCCCTCGAAAACGAAGCCATCCACATCTTCCGCGAAGTTGCGGCGGAATTCGACAAGCCGGTCATGCTGTATTCGATCGGCAAGGACTCTTCCGTGCTGCTGCACCTGGCGCGCAAGGCGTTTTACCCCGGCCGGGTCCCCTTCCCGCTCCTGCATGTCGACACGACCTGGAAGTTCCGTGAGATGATCGAGTTTCGCGATGAGATCGCCGCGAAATACGACCTCGACCTGGTCGTGCACACCAACCCGCGGGGAAAGGCCGAGAACATTACGCCGTTCACCCGCGGTTCGGCCTTCTACACCGACATCATGAAGACCGAGGCCCTGCGCCAGGCACTCGATGCCGGCGGGTATGACGCAGCCTTTGGCGGCGCACGGCGCGACGAAGAAGCTTCGCGCGCCAAGGAGCGCATCTATTCCTTCCGCACGCCGGACCACAAATGGGATCCCCGCAACCAGCGCCCGGAACTCTGGAACATCTACAACGGCATGATCCGCCAGGGCGAAAGCGTGCGCGCCTTCCCGCTGTCGAACTGGACCGAGGTGGATATCTGGCGTTACATCCAGGCCGAAGACATTCCGCTTGTGCCGCTCTATTTCGCCGCCGAACGCCCTTATGTGGAGCGCGACGGCATGATGATCCTCGCCGAGGATCCGCGGCTTGAGCTCCAGCCGGGCGAAGAGGTGAAGCGCAGCATGATCCGCTTCCGCACGCTTGGGTGTTTTCCGCTGACGGGCGCTATTCCCTCCACCGCCACCACGCTCGAAGAGGTGATCGCCGAGCTCGAGATCGCCACCGTTTCGGAACGACAGGGCCGCGCCATCGACAGGGATCAGTCCGGCTCGATGGAAAAGAAGAAGCGCGAAGGATATTTCTGAGATGACCGCTCCCGCACCTTCGACCTCCGCCACCATCCTTCCCTTCGTGGAGCCTGTCAAGGCGCGCGACAGCCGGCCGCTGCGACTCATCACCTGCGGATCGGTGGATGACGGGAAGTCGACGCTGATCGGCCGCCTGCTGTGGGACACCAAGGCGGTGAAGGAGGACCAGGCGGCGACGCTTTCGCGCGACAGCGGCAAGCAGAACGATCTCGGCCTGCCGGACTTCGCCCTTCTGCTCGACGGGCTGCAGGCCGAGCGGGAACAGGGCATCACCATCGATGTCGCTTACCGCTACTTCTCGACCGACCGTCGCTCCTTCATCGTGGCCGACACGCCCGGCCATGAGCAATATACCCGCAACATGGCGACCGGCGCCTCGACTGCCGATCTCGCCGTGCTCCTGGCGGACGCCCGCGCCGGGTTGCTGGAGCAGACGCGTCGCCATGCGACGATCGCGTCACTGATGGGCATTCGCCAATTCGTGCTGGCGGTGAACAAGTTCGATCTCGTGGATTACGACCGGGCGATCTTCGACCGGATTTCGCAGGAGTTTCGCGAGTTCGCGCTGTCGCTCGGCGTGCGCCAGATCACCGCAATCCCGATGTCTGCCCTCAAGGGTGAGAATGTCGTTTACCCCTCGAGCAGCGCCATGCCGTGGTATGAGGGCCCGACGCTGATCGAGGCGCTCGAACTCGCCACGGTGCGCTCAGCCCAGGCGGGCGGTTTTCGCCTGCCGGTGCAGCGCGTGGCGCGGCCGGGCGAAAATTTTCGCGGTTACCAGGGAACGGTCGCCGGCGGTTCGATCAAGCCGGGCGATTCCGTGGCCGTCCTGCCGTCCGGCACTGTCGCCAACGTCAAGCAGATCGTCACCTTCGACCTGGTGCGCAATGCGGCGGTGGCGGGTGATGCCGTCACCCTCGTGCTCGACCGGCAGGTGGATGTGGCACGCGGCGACATGATCGTATCCATCGACGCGCAGCCGATGACCGGCGACCGCTTCGACGCGCAGATCGTCTCACTGCAGCCAAGCGGCATCGAGCCCGGCAAGCGCTATTGGCTGAAAAGCGGCTCGCGCCGCCAGCGCGTGACGATCGAGCCAGTGTCACAGCTGGAGCTTTCGACCGGCAAGTGGCAGCCGCATGCCACGAAGCTTGCCATGAACGCGATCGGCAAGGTGCACCTGTCGTTCGAGGAACAGGCTGTCTTCGACCCTTATGACCAGAACCGGCTGACCGGCGCCTTCATCATCATCGACCCCGATACGCTGAATACGGTGGCAGGTGGCATGATCACCGTCAGGCGCGAAGATCTCGGCGGCATCCAGATCCAGCGGGAGGGTGAGCGGGTAATCATGTCCTTGCCGGCCGATCTTGCCGAACAGATCATGGCGAGCGAGATCTTCAGGCGTCGCCGCGACGAGACTGAGGTGAAGCGCATGACCGCCAGCCAGGCGGCTGACATCTTCTGCGACGCTGCAAGCGACATCTGACGCGCTCGCCAGAACGAAATCAAAAGCCGCCGGGACATGAACAATCCGGGCGGCTTTGTTTTTATCAGGACGCCGTCAGGAGCTCGGTGCAATAGCTCGGGCCATTGGCGCCGGGGCGATCCGACACGATGGTGATGTCGCGGATCACGTAGCTGCTGGATACGGTGATCTTGGCCGAGCAGCTGACGCTTGAGCTGCGACCGTTCTGCTGCTTGATGCGCTTGTAGCCACCACGCCAGTTGTAGACGGTGTTGGAGCCGTCGTCATAATCGCTCAGCGGTGGGCTGTATTTTGCAAAGAACTCGCCGGCCGAACGGCCGACCCAGCGCGTCTCGATCGGGTTGCTCGCCACGCCTTTTGCGGTTGTGCAGGAGGAAAGAGCGATTGCCAGAATGATGGCGGATGCGGCAGCGCGGCGGCTCATGGTAAGAGATCCCTTGATGTGAAAGAACAGGCTTGGCCTTCGGAGCGAAGTCACTATCAGATTTGCCGCGCCTTCTGCGAGCACGCCGTGCCCCTCGCCTCTCAAAAAGCTCCATGCGCCGCTTTTTTGCAACGGCTGAAGGGCTCTGGAGCCCGCCGCAAAATCTTCTTTCGATTTTTTCAAAGAGGCGCTTGTCGAAACAAAAATGCTGGTCTATAGAGGCGCCGCTGGTCACGGAGTGTAGCGCAGTCTGGTAGCGCACCACGTTCGGGACGTGGGGGTCGAGTGTTCGAATCACTCCACTCCGACCAGCTAATAGCCTTCCCGATAACTACGCATACACCGCATCAGATCGAGCGGTGGAGCGCCTGGTCCTCGCGCATCTCTGCCGGGGCTGCAGAAGATTACCTATTGCTTTTCACTGCCCCGTGCATTTGCCTTACTTTATGAGGATGCATTGCCATCTTCTTATATATGGACTTCTCTAGCAAACTTATTTCACCGCTGGAGGCTTGCTTAGCGTTTGCGATCGGCGCATCAAAGCCCGCGTGACGAACGCAATGGCTGAGCAACCGATGATATCCAGAATCCGAAATTTTCTCCGCAGAAGAGCGCCTTCCTCGGAATTTGAGTCAAGTTTTGACCAATATGTGACCAGCACGCCTCATCATCAAAACGCCATTGAAGCGTTGGCAGGCTGGAACTCCGCCTTCCCGGCAAGCTTAGATCTGAAGGCTGGTCCACACCATCTTTACGCGGACCCAAGGATTGAGTGGGCCATCAGCCAATACGGTGAAATCGAAGATAAGAAGATATTGGAAGTTGGCCCCCTGGAAGGGATGCATACGTTCATGCTGAACAAGTGGCGTCCGAAGCTCATAGATGCGATAGAAGCAAATCGCATCTGTTACCTCAGATGCCTTGTGACAAAGCAGATCTTAGATCTAGATCGCGCTACGTTTTATCTCGGAGATGCTCAAAGATGGCTTGAGACACCTAGAGATCCTTACGATCTTACGGTCGCTTCAGGGGTATTATACCATCTTGCAGATCCAGGAGGGTTCCTGCGACGCGTATCGGAACAAACACGTTCTCTCTATATCTGGACCCATTACTTCGATGATGTTGCCATGCCGGATTCTGACATTCGTCGCACCCCGTTTACCGGGAAGATCGAGACTCGGTCAGTTAATGGCTACAACGTGCGGTACTATGAACGCAGTTATCAACATGCGAATGAGAGCAGGTCATTCTGCGGAGGTATTAGGGATCGGCATTATTGGATGCATAAGGAGGACATTGTCGGGCTGCTCCAATGGCTCGGTTTTGAGCATGTAATTATCCATGATGATGAACCCGCCCATTCCGGTGGCCCTTGCTTCTCTATTTTTGCTCGCGCTCGTAGCGAATGACGATCTTACGCCAAGTGCTAGAGAAACTGTAAAAGTGGAGTGCTTAGGCGACACCTGAGGCTGATCAAGTGCTATTTAATATAGAATATGATCGAGGGGACGTTCTCGAGGGTTACGTTATTCCTGATGGTTTCTCGGAGCAGCCTTACATCCGGGTATCTGACGAGGGAGGTATAGTCGGCACGTTCCCATGTGATCAAGCTAGGCCCGCTGTTGTAGCGTCGGGAAGGCATCAAAACGGTTTTGTCGGCTTCCGTTTGGATCAAGACAATATTCCCGGAATAGGAACGCGAGCGATGCTAACGATCCATGACGCGAAATCGGGATTATTAATCTATCGCCGCCGCCCTAACCCAATGGTCAAAAAGAAGGTGTTTCGACTCGAAACGCAGATATTGCCTCTCATCAAGTTCGACCGAAACTGTGGATCGGTATTTCAGTATGAGCTTTTTTCACTGGAGCGATTTGGTCACGAGACCGCGCTTCAGACTTTCCACTTGAATGCTGTGAGTTCTGTTTATCTCAGTGGCCGTTTGCTGATGCGCAATTACGAGGAGTTTCTCGGCAAAGGGTTCGAGGGGATCGTGCTCTTGTCGGACCCGTATTATGAAATGGCCATGCGTCTATTCCTTTTTAAGCGCATGGCTTCCACCCCAACCGGCTTTCTAGGAGAACGCGACAAACTGATCCTCGCACCAGCGATCGAATATTTTGCCGACGCAAATTTGGAAGACGCGCGTTCCTTGCGGACACTTCTCAAGAAGGCGCCGTTAAAGGTTGCGAACGTGTTGGCCTCTCCAGTCACTCGCCAATTCACTTGCAGTTCACCCGATCAACGGGTCAATCGCAGTGAGGTTGCGGCCGCGATCGACCTCCTGTCGCGGTTCGCCATCGTTGGACACCACACCAACCTGCCGTCATTCCAAGATGCTGTCGGGGAATTTCTGGATATAGAGGCTGACGATCTCGTGATTCCTCCGCGGCAGATGCTGATCGAAGCGATCGCGGGAGCACTGAAGTCGATCCCATCCGCCGAGGTTCTTTTGGAAGAGGACCTTATTTTTGACTACTATGTTCGCCAGGCGTTAATCTCAGCCGATCGTGAAGATACGTCCAAGGATTTAGAACGAAATGCAGATCCGTCGAACCGCTAGTCCTGCCGAAGACAAGGTCGTGCAGGGCGGATGGACTGCCCGTGTGTTCTCGCCTATCGGAAAACGCCGAGCGTTTCCATTAGCGCGGCAGGCTGGCGGAGAGATTGTCGATCTTGCGCAATCGCCAAGTAAGGAAGACGAGGTTGCGACCAAAACAGGCGGGCAACCGCCGATCAAGCTGATTTCGTTTATCACAGTCGTCTTGCTGCCGTTCTTGGCTTCGCTTTATTACTTCATCTTCGTCGCGACAGATCAATATACCGCCGAGGCAAGATTCGCCGTACGGTCCTTGGCTGATCAGTCACAGATGGAAGGCTCCGACAGCAGCGTCATCAGCCTGGATGCTGCCACGCAAGATGCGCACATCGTCACGAGCTTTATCCAGTCGGCTGAGTTGCTCAATCGAATCGGCAAAACCATCGATTACCGGTCCATGTTTGCAGGCCGCAACGTTGATTTCCTCTCAAGGTTTGACCGGGACGAGCCTGTTGAGAGCTTCCTGAAATATTGGAAGAAGCAGGTCAATGCATATATCGATGGGCCCTCCGGCATCATCACTTTGCGAGTGCGCACGTTCGACCCGGAGAACTCTAAGAAGCTCGCGGCAGCTATCGTGGCTGAAAGTGAGCAACTTATCAACGAGCTGAATCAGCGTGCCCAACAGGATATGGTCGCCAGCATCCGCCGAGAAGTCGAACGGACTGGGGAAGGTTACGCTGACGCCCTGGCCGCCCTAAATCGGTTCCAAGTCGGGTCCGGTCTTCTTAGTCCTGAGATGCAAGCGATGGAAACCGGGAAACTGCTTGCGGGTCTCCTTGCACAGAAGCTTGAGCTCGAGACTCGCCTGTTTGTCCTCAAGCAGTCGTCTGCCGAGAAGTCACCAGCATACGAGCAATTGGCACGGACGAAACTCAGCCTTGATTCGCAAGTCGAAAAGCTCCGATCCGAGCTGACGGGGCCGGAGAACGCCAGCGTCGCAACCACGCTGCTCACCTTTTCCAAGCTCGAGACGGATCGCTTGGTTGCTGAAAAGCTCTATGAAGCGGCGCGAAGCAACTATGATGCAGCTTTGGCCGCGTCGCTTCGCAAGGCTCTCTATCTTACCGTCTTCGTGCCACCATCGATGCCAGAGGAATCTCTATATCCGAAGCGTTTTTCCACGCCCTTCATTATCGCATTGGGCCTACTGGTGTTTTGGGCAACACTGATGCTCCTCTGGGCTTCCGTCGAAGATCATAAGGCGTAACAACGTGAAATGATCAAGTTCCAGAACGTTACAAAATACTTCAAGACGCAACAACATCGGAAAACGATTCTTGAAAGGGCTAGTATCGAGTTCGAATCGGGTTATTCCTACGGTATCTTGGGAGTGAATGGCGCCGGCAAATCGACGACCATGCGCATGATCGCTGGTACAATTCTACCGAACTCCGGCCGGATCAAGAAGGACGTTCGCGTATCGTGGCCATTGGGCTTCGCCGGGGGCTTTCATCCTAACATGTCGGGACGGGACAACCTGAAGTTTGTAGCACGCGCTTATGGCGAAGATCCGCACCGAGTGAGCCGCTTTGTCGAGGATTTTGCGGAACTCGGAGACTACATCTACGCCCCTGTTCGGACTTATTCCTCAGGCATGGGCGCTCGCTTAGCTTTCGGTCTCTCGATGGCGATCGAGTTTGATTGTTATCTTGTTGATGAGATTACCGCGGTTGGCGATGCGCGATTCCAGGAGCGGTGCCGTGCTGCGTTTGAGAAACGACGTAAAAACTCGGATATCATCATGATTTCCCATGGTATGGATACTATTAAATCCTATTGTGACCGCGCCATGGTTCTGGTCGATGGTAGGATGATCACCTTTGACAACGTAGAGCCAGCAATCCAAGCCTATTATCAGTTGAATCGGTAGGCGGCACGGAAATCATGAGCGACAACCCAGCTGCATATTCACGCCAAGGCGCCTTGGATCATAGTAGGGAGGTGTCCAAACGCCTCTCCGTGACCGCCCGAAAGCTGCGCCTTGCAACCTCGAACCGAAGCAATCTCTTCAAAGCGGTCGGGTTACGACCGCGAATGATTGACAAGGTCTTCACGGCTGCCGTCATTCTTGTCACGTTGGTGGATTTGATCATCCCCAATTTGGCGTCTGTTGGCTACTTTGGTTTCATCGCCTCCGACCAATATGAATCGGAGGCTCGTTTCACCGTTCGCAGTTCGAGTCCAGCGATCGGTAAGGACCAGTTAGCGAAGGTCACCGGTCTCCCATCAAGCAAGGTGGTTCAAGACACGCAAATTGTGACCAATTACATAGGTAGCGCAGAAATTCTATCGGACCTTGCGCAGACAATCGACATCCGAAAGATCTACTCGAGTGAGGATGTGGATTTCGTAGCTCGCTTGCCAAACAACGTCAGCTCCGAACGCCTGCTTGAATATTGGGAGGACATGGTTTCGACAGCGATCAGTCCCTCCAGCGGAATTGTGACAGTCAAGGTTCGGGCATTCTCAGCTCAGGACGCTCAAGACGTGCTCAAGCACGTTGTCGCAGCTTCAGAGCAAGTGGTGAACGAGGTCAACGACCGCATCTGGCAAGACGTGATTTCGACATCACGCGCAAATCTCGAAAAGAGTGCGGCCCAATTACAAGCAGCTCGTGAAAAGCTTCAGGCGGCCCGCAACAATACTGGCGTTCTCAATGTACAAGGGAACTCGCTGTTAATCACGACGCTGATCAGTTCAATCCAGAAGGAGGTTTTGGATCTCCAGCAACGTTACGCCTCACAGTCAACAATTGTCTCTCGAGATGCGCCTCAGATGAAAGTGCTGGAACGGGAGATCAAGAGCAAACAGGCTCAGGTTGATGATCTTAAAGCTCAACTGGCTGGGAGAACGGCAAAGCAGGCACGAACTCAGCCTAGTCTTGCTGACGTTTCACTTGACATGTCGCAGATCGAGCTGGAGCAGACCCTTGCAGAAAAGCAATTTGCTGCTTCGGTAAAGACACTTGAACAGGTTCAGTTCCTCAGCAAGCAGCAACTTATCTATCTTGATCCATTCCTTGCACCCACACTGCCGGAAGAGGCTGAGTTCCCGCGGCGCATCCTCTGGATCAGTCTGATTTTCATAGGTAGCCTGTTCGTATGGGGCGCGACATTAGGGCTGTTATCCGTACTGCGAACCCGGCTAAATTAATCCTGTGCTGGACTTCCGTTGTGGCATCAACCGAATACTTTATGATCGGCTTCCCAGACCTGAGCCGCGAGGGCGGCGGCTCGCCCGTAAAGACGTTCGAGCAATTCTCGTCTTGATCAAAGGCGAGAACCCGACCTTCAGCTACTATATCGAGCAGCGGTTGCGGCATCTGACGGTCCCGGCAATAGTGCGTAGCCTAGATGATCGACTTGACGACCTTTCTCCCGAGGGATTGTTCGTCATCCTCGTTCGATATGCCAAGCCTACACAGATCAGATGGCTGAAAGAGGTCCGGGCACGATTGGCAGGCGTTGCGCTCCTGATCGATGACGACCTACGTTCGGTTGTGGTCGGTCCTGACGGAAGCTTGCGCTACAAGGCAAATTTGCTTCGTCTTGGGGTTCTACCGCTTGTTCAGTTGAACGCGCTTTTGAGCCATGTGTGGACTTCAACTGGAGCACTCGCCGAGGTCCTTGGTGGACAGCGCGCCGAGGTTCAAGTGCTGCACCCGCTTCCGCCTGCATTGCGACCAAAAGATCTAATTCCGTCTGGCCGTTTTCCGACGCTGCGCATCGTCTACCACGCCACCGGAATCCATCGACAAGAACACGCATTCCTTCAACCAATCATCCGCAGGGTGCTGAACGCCGATCCGGCCCTACACTTCGAGGTTTTGGCGGACGGAAGCATCGCAAACGGTTGGCACAATGCAGGACTTCCGATCGGGCGCTACACCGTTCGTAAAACCATGAGGTGGCTTGAGTATGCGACGTGGGGGCATAACAGTGGTGCGGACATTGCCCTTAACCCGCTTCTCAATACCAAAACGAACAAAGTCCGGGCCGATACCAAACGGGTCGACGTCGCACGTCTAGGTGCTGCTGGTCTTTACTCAAGATGCGACGTCTTCAATCGATGCGCGGTTCCCTACGAATCTCATCTTCCCAATGATCCCGATGCATGGGTGAGCGAAATTCTCCGGCTAGCGGCAAATGAGGTTGAACTGCGAAGGGCAAAACAAGCCTCCTTCAAATCTCTCGAAAAGATGATCCAACTTGCTGATGTAAATTTCCCTTTCTGATCGGTTTTGTTATCAGGAGCCTCGAATTCGACGAAGGGCGTGAGCGTGCCGCTTAAAATTACAGTTAATGATGACGCTGAGATTGCAGGCAAGACCGAGCAGGGCCAGACTATCTGGGAGGTGACAGGCGACGATCCAGCAGTCGTGGTTTCTTATGATATTCTGCGTCCGCGCTTTGTCATCCTGCGGCTGACGTCGGCGGACCGCCGAAACCTAGATCCCAAGATCTACATCAACCGTGGCAAAGGCTTCCGAGAAGAAGACGCAATCTTCATCCCTGAGGGACAGGATTTTGTTATTATTGCTGATGTGGGCAGCTTCGGCACTGCTTCTAAGTTTCGGTTGGATCCCTCCAGCAAACCAGCAAGCTTTATTGTGGAGGCAACAGCATTCCGTTCACGTAGTGAGGCTGACAGTTACCTTGCCCGCACCCGGAATGAAGCTAAAATCCATCAAGTCGAGTTAGGACGGTTGCCGCGCTTCATTGCCGCCCTGCCCCGTTTGCGCTGGAAGAAGGCGTCGCTCACGCAGCGCTATGCCGAAGCATCTTACCAGCTAGCCAAAGAGATCGCGCCTATTCCACATGTTGCGACAACCCCGTGGCTCAGCATCGTCGTACCCGTCTTCAACGCTCCTCCCCGATATCTTGACGATCTGGTTTCGTCCTTTGAACAGCAGGATCAGGAGGGGGTAGAACTTATCCTCAGCGACGACTGCTCCAGTTCGGATGAGACGCTCCGCTGGCTGGCAGCTAAAGCCACCTCAGGAAATGTCAAGATAGTCCGGAACGCTACCAATGGAGGGATCGCTGTCGCAACCAATGCGGGGCTGGAGCAGGCACTAGGCGAGTGGGTCGCTCTGCTCGACCACGACGATGTAATCGCGCCGCACGCGCTGAAGATGATCCGTCGCGCGCTGAATGTCCATCCGGACACCAGCTTTCTTTATACCGACGAGTTGGTGGTCGATGACCAACTCCGGCCCACTGGCACAATGCTCAAGCCAGCCTACGACCCCGTCCTGCTTACAGGGGTCAATTATATCAACCATTTCTCGATCTATCGCCGGGATCGACTGAGTTCGATCGGTGGCCTTCGCACCGGGTTCGATGGCTCGCAAGATTACGACCTGTTGCTACGCTACCTTAGAAACCAGGAAGAGAAGCGTGTGGTTCACCTCCCCTTCCCGGCCTATTGGTGGCGTCGAACGGGCACAACCTTCTCCCGAACATTCATGGATCAAGCGACGACGCGCGCGCGCAGAGCCATCCAGGAGCATTTTGCGGTTCAGGGCATGGAAACGGTCGTGCGCCCCGCGCTGACGCCTACCCTTCACCGCCCAGAATTCATCGTAGAGGAAGAGGCTTGGCCAAAAATCTCGGTGATCATTCCAAGCAAGGGCAGCTTGCCATTGATCTCGCGAGTGTTGGAGGACGTCCTCAACGGTACTGATTACCCGAATCTTGAAGTCATCGTTGTCGACAACGGATCGTCAGAGGCGGAAGTGCTAACCCTCTATGAGTCAATTGCGGAGACACATCCGAACTTCCGTTATGATATCGTTAACGAAACTTTCAACTTCTCCCGGTCCATCAATCGCGGCCTGAGGCTGAAGACTGGGGACCATGTGCTGCTACTCAACAACGATGTGGAGGTCCTTGACCGCGACTGGCTACGCGAGATGGTATCCTGCCTGAAGTTCGAAGGCGCAGGCATAGTTGGGGCGAAGCTGCTTTTTGACGACGGGACGCTGCAGCATGCCGGTGTTATTGTCGGATTCGGTGGTCTTGCGGGTCATTGGTATCTGAACCGCCCAGGCAACCTCCCGGGCCCCCTGAACCGTCTGCATGTCCGAAACAGTCTTACCTGTGTCACCGGTGCGGTTATGTTGATTTCGGGCGACTGCCTCAAGACAGTTGGGCCCTGGGACGAGGAGCGTTTTGCAGTGGCTTATAACGACGTCGACTACTGCCTGCGTGCACACAAAGCCGGCTTCCGCATTATCTGGACGCCATTTGCGCGTCTTCGCCATCATGAATCGCTATCGCGCGGCGCAGAAACCGGCAAAGAAAAAAAGCAGCGGTTTGAGCTCGAGAAGACACACCTTCGTGAAAAGCATCAAACAGCCAATTTCTTGGATTCGGCAACAAGTCCCTATTACAGCAGGGACCGTTCAACGCCGAAGATTGTGGTGCCGAAGAAGCTCGCTGCTGCCAGAACAGGCTTCTACGGTCGCCCAACGGAATTAAACAGACGTCTCGATTCTGCTCATCCGGGCTAGTCGTGCGTTTCGAAGCGCAGCCGCTAAAAAACGGAACAACTGGCTTGGCATGGGCTGACCTGCATTTTCGATTGCCAACTTCTACTCGGCTTGTTTAAGACACGCGTTAATTGTCAAGGTACTCGGTATGAAATTTGAACGCTGTAATGTTCCGGATGTGACTCTTATCGAGCCTAGGCGCTTCGGCGATGCGCGCGGGTATTTTTCGGAGACATTCCGGCGGGACCTGTTCGTGCGGAATGTTGCGGATGTCCAGTTTGTCCAGGATAACCGCTCCATGTCTGCGGCGGTCGGCACAGTCCGTGGCCTGCATTTCCAGTTGGAGCCGAAGGCGCAAGGCAAGCTCGTGTCCTGCACCGCGGGCGCATTGCTGGATGTCGCAGTCGATATCCGTACCGGATCTCCCACCTATGGCAAGTTCGTGGCTGAGGAGCTTTCGGCGGAGAATGGCCGACAGCTTTGGGTGCCGCCGGGGTTTGCCCACGGCTTCTGCACGCTCCTTCCGAATACCGAGATCAGCTACAAGGTAACCGACTACTATAGCGCCGAACATGATCGAGGACTGCTTTGGAATGACCCGGCACTCGGGATCGATTGGCCGGTCGCGGCCGAGAAGACGGTATTGTCTGATAAGGACAAGAATCAGCCGAAGCTTGCTGACCTCGGTGAGGTCTTCCGTTACTAAACCACTTTGAATGCTGGCTTGATATTGGAAGGATGAATATGCGTGTTCTGGTCACGGGCGGTGCGGGTTTCATCGGCTCCGCCGTTGTGCGTCATCTTGTGCTCGACAAGGGCTATGAAGTCCTCAATGTCGACAAGCTCACCTATGCGGGAACGCAAACCTCGCTGAACGCGATCGGCAACCGGCCGGGCTATCGCTTCCTGAAGGCCGATATCTGCGATCGTGCGGCAATTTCGGAGGCGCTTTCAAGCTTCCGCCCGGACCGCATCATGCATCTGGCGGCCGAAAGCCATGTCGACCGTTCGATCACCGGTGCGCGTGATTTCGTCGAAACGAATGTCATGGGCACCTTCAACATGTTGGAATGTGCCCGGCATTATTGGATGGAGCTTGATGCGGAGAACAAGGCCGCCTTCCGCTTCCTTCATGTGTCGACAGACGAAGTGTACGGCTCGCTGGGCGCCGACGGGCTGTTCGAGGAGACGACGCCTTACGATCCAAGCTCTCCCTATTCCGCGTCGAAGGCAGCTTCTGACCATCTCGCCAAGGCATGGGAGCGCACCTACGGTCTGCCAGTTGTTGTGTCGAACTGCTCGAACAACTACGGACCCTATCATTTTCCAGAAAAGCTCATCCCGCTGACGATCCTCAACGCCATGGAAGGCAAACCGCTTCCGGTCTATGGCAATGGCGCCAATATTCGTGACTGGCTTTATGTGGAAGATCACGCGCGTGCGCTTGATCTCATTGCCGAGCGCGGGCGTGTCGGCGAGACCTACAATGTCGGCGGACGCAACGAGCGGCGCAACATCGATGTCGTCACCCGCATCTGCGAACTGATGGATGCCCTGGCGCCCAAGCCCGTTTCGCACGCCTCGCTCATCACCTATGTCGCCGACCGCCCGGGCCATGATGCGCGTTATGCGATCGACGCAACAAAGCTCGAAACGGAGCTTGGCTGGAAGGCGCAGGAAAACTTCGACACCGGCATTGAGAAGACGGTTCGCTGGTATCTGGAGAACGAGTGGTGGTGGCAGCCGCTGCGGCAAGGCTATAGCGGCGATAGGCTCGGTCTGCTCAACTTAGATAAGAAGACGGGCGCCGCATGACTTCGACCAGGAAGCGTATGGTGGTGACCGGTCGGCAGGGCCAGGTCGTTCAGTCGCTGCTGGAGCGAGGGCAAAATGGTCTGTTCGAGATCATCACGCTCGGCCGGCCCGAACTCGATCTGTCACGGCCCGATGCGATAGACGCCGTTTTGCGTGCCGCAGAACCGGATGTCATTGTCTCGGCTGCAGCCTATACGGCGGTTGACCAGGCCGAAACGGATGAGGAAGCGGCGACGGTCGTCAACGGTGTTGCGGCAGGCAAGATCGCAGAAACGGCGGCAGCGCTCGGTGTTCCCATGATCCACCTTTCGACCGACTATGTGTTCGACGGGAGCAAGCTGGCGCCGTATGTCGAGACCGATCCCGTCGCGCCGATTGGCGCCTATGGGCGCTCCAAGCTCGCAGGCGAGCGCGCGGTGACAGCGGCCAATCCAAACCATGTGATCCTGCGCACCGCCTGGGTCTACAGTCCGTTCGGAAAGAACTTCCTGAAGACCATGTTGAAGCTGGCGGAAAGCCGCGACAGCCTGAACGTTGTGAACGACCAGATCGGCAATCCGACCTCGGCGCTTGATATCGCCGATGCGGTGCTTCAGGTGGCGCAAAATCTTCTGAGCTCGAACGCACCTGATCTGCGCGGGATCTTCCACATGACCGGGACCGGCGAGTGTAACTGGGCAGACTTCGCATTCGAAATCTTTGCACTGTCGAAAGCTCACGGTGGTCCGCACGCGGCCGTCACCGGCATACCGTCTGCGCAATATCCCACACCGGCGAAACGACCTGCCAACTCACGGCTCGACTGCACCCTCCTCAACGCACGCCACGGTGTCAGGCTCCCGGATTGGCGGGACTCGACGGCTCAGGTCATCGGTCGGCTCCTCAACCACAACCATACGGATGGACAACAATGAAGGGCATTATCCTCGCCGGCGGCAGCGGAACGCGTCTGCACCCGATGACGCTTGTTACCTCCAAGCAACTCCTTCCTGTCTACGACAAGCCGATGATCTATTATCCGCTGTCGACGCTGATGCTTGCTGGTATTCGTGAGATCCTGATCATATCTACCCCAAGAGACCTTCCTGGTTTCCAGGCTCTACTTGGCGACGGGTCCGCCTGGGGGATCTCACTGTCTTATGCCGTGCAGCCTTCCCCGGACGGTCTCGCCCAAGCCTACATCATCGGCGCGGACTTCGTCGGAAACAGCCCTTCGTGCCTGATCCTCGGCGACAACATCTTCTACGGTCACGGGATAAACGACCTCTTCGTAAGCGCAATGGCAAGGTCTGAGGGAGCAACGGTTTTTGCATACCACGTCACCGATCCGGAGCGGTATGGCGTGGTCGAGTTCGACTCCTCAATGAAAGCTCTGTCGATCGAAGAAAAGCCGGTGAAGCCGAAATCCAATTGGGCTGTAACCGGGCTCTACTTCTACGACAACGAGGTTGTCGACATAGCAGCTAACCTCAAGCCCTCCGCCAGGGGCGAGCTTGAGATCACAGATGTCAACCGTGTCTACCTTGAACGTGGAAAGCTTCACGTTGAACAGATGGGCCGAGGTTATGCCTGGCTCGATACAGGAACACCTGACAGTCTGCTCGAAGCCTCCGACTTCGTTGCCACGCTCGAACGGCGGCAGGGCTTCAAGATTTCGTGCCCAGAGGAAATAGCATTCCGACAGGGGTACATAGACCTGGAGCAGATGACGAAATTGGCTAACAAATACGGCAAGAGCAGCTATGGCCATTACCTTCTCGGCATAGCGAAGGCATCGGAGTGATCTTCGATAGCGCCGAATTTCGTCCGCCATCGGGGTTCAATACGCATCGAAGTACCAGCGCGGTGTCATAGGAATAGAATGACCTGGATCAATGCCATCAAGAAGAAGACTCAGCAGCTCAAGCCAGGTCGGAGAGCCGCAAAGCTAGCTCGATCTGAAATTGCGATTGATAGGCTTTCAAGGTTTCCGTTTTTCTCTGCTTCCGACTACTTGAAACAAAATCCCGACACGTTTGGAATACCCCCGGAGGTACATTTCGTCAAACACGGAGCGGCAGAGCAAAGACAAGTTGTCAGCCAGACGTCGATCGCCCGAACGCTTGGTAAGCTGCAGGGGAAGTTCATCGAACAAGAAATGCCGTCCATCCGGCATAAAGACGTGTTGACGGTCGGTATCTTCGTAAGCAGCCTCGGCAACGCTTTCATGAACGAGATCGCCGAGGCTGTTGCTACTCAGCTAGAGCTCGCGGGCCATTCGGTAATACGGGGTACAGAACATTCGGACATCGATTCGCGGCCAAAGAATTCGATCTACGTCGCGCCTCACGAGTTCTTTTTTTTGGGTCGCGGCCCAGCGTGGGTCCGAGACGATGTCCTAGCCTCTGCTTGCATGTTCTGTACAGAGCAGGTGCAGACGCAGTGGTTTTGGAAAGCACTTCCTATCGTACTGATGTCGAAGTGCGTGATAGACCTGTCTGACCCCATCTCAGTCGCCTTTCGCGCTGTGATGCCGGCGGCATGCATCTGTCCCGCAGCCGTGAGCAAAGGTGAACCAACAAACGCTTCTATAGCTCAGCATCCGCTACTCTCTGGTCAAAGATGGTGGACAAGTAATGCTGCTAACAATCTGTCTTGGAGCGAAAGACCTGTTGACGTATGCTTTTTTGGTACTACTAGCCCGTACCGGGATCAATTCTTTGCGCGGCACGCTTCAAAGCTGGCAGAGATCGACGGCTTCCTATACCTTAGAAAACGGCAGGCAAGCGAACCCATACTTCGCAGCACCGGTGTACCGGATCTCGTCGAGGTCGCCCGATACGTCGCGCAGAACTCAAAAGTACTGTTGAACATACACAGAGATGAATTTCCATATTTTGAGTGGCACAGGCTGGTCTACCAAGGCATGGCCAATGGGTGCCTAGTACTCTCGGAACCGTGCTTCCCCAACAGATACTGTCAGGCAGGGGTACATTACCTAACGGAGGAGCCCCACCGGCTTATGGCACTTCTAGACTGGGTATTAAATGATCCTGACGGCCGCCATAAAGCCTCCACTGTCGCAGCTGCAGCCTCATCGGCGGCAACTTGCAAGGAGCAGATTTTGCAGGGAGCTAACGAGATATGCAGGCTTCTAACCCAGTGCGCGGAGGCTTGATGCTGGACGAGGCTAAGCCGAAAATTGTAAGTCAGTGGGGTGCGATCGATCCCAACGAAGGGGTGAGCGTAGTCATAAGCTTATACAACTACGCTCGGTTTATCGAAGAGTGTCTTGAGTCAGTCGCAGCTCAGGACTTCGAACAAATTCAACTCATTGTAGTCGACGATGTCTCTAATCGCGACAATTCGCTGGAAGTGGCGGACACGTGGATGAAGCGCAACATGGCTAGATTTCCTAGTGGGATTCTGCTGCAACACATCGATAACAAAGGATTGGCCGAAGCTAGGAATACGGCATTCGCCGCAGCCAGTTGTGAATTAGTTTTCGTGATGGACGCGGACAACACCATTCTTCCCTCGTGCCTGAGGAAGCTTAGAAGAGCGATCCTATCTAGCAACGCAGCAGCGGCATTCAGTCAACTAGTTATTTTTGGAAGCACAAATACGATAGGTTTTGCTGATTACTGGAGCGAACGCTTTCTATCCGAGGGCCCATATATTGACGCGATGGCCCTCATCCGCAAGAAAACGTGGCATCAGGTCGGAGGCTACTCTCATATCCCCGGCGGGTGGGAAGACTACGACTTCTGGTGTAAACTCGTTGAAGTCAAAGCCGACGTTGCATACGTTCCAGAATTACTTGGAAAGTATCGCCAGCATCCTGAGTCAATGCTCCAGACTGAATCCGCACGCAACTATCAGAAGCTACACAACCTCATGTCACTTCGACATCCTTGGACACAGCTGGAGTGAGGCCGCCCCGTGACCGTTGAAGTACCGGATTTGGCTCCCGTCCTTCATTTGCTCCATGAAGAATATAATGCATCGCGGGATCAATACCTGCTCTCGCGACATCCTTGTAGGTTTCCAGATACCAGTTGCTGTCAAACAGTCCCGTCTCCTTTAGTAACGTGATCTGTCGCTTTATGCGCAAGCGCGATGGGATGAAGCGCCAAAACCAAGACAGTCGGACGACATGCTTGATGGCGCGACCCAGTTCAAGGCCAGCGACCGTTCCACAACCTGGAAGTGCTTCACCTGCTTGGCGCCCAAACATATCCCTCGGGCCACCAGCCGCCTCTAACTGGCCAGTCAAGTCCTTAATTTTACTATCGCGCAGCCTAACCTGCTCGCGAAACTGGGCAGCTCGTTTTTCCTCTTCTTGCAGAAGTTGTGTCAGGGACGCAATCTCTTGGAAACGCTCGGTCAACGCGGCCTCATTGCGTGCGGCCAGTTCTTTTTCCTCAGCAAGTAATTTGGTTGCAGTCGCAAGTTCGGCAACCGCGCGCTCTGCGTCGGTGCTCTGTTGCGTTAACGCAAGCGTAGCTTGGTCCAACTTCTCGCGCAGATCTCGAACAACCTCCCGGAGGTCCGCGACATCGCCACTAAGTTGCTCTACCTTAGCTGATGCTCGATCCCAATTCGCTTTCGTTTGATCCAATTCTGTCCGCGCCTTTTGCAGATCGTCGCCAATGATCACGACTTTCTGCTCTGCGGCCTCCGCTGCAAGGCGATGTTTGTCTCCCTCCCTCGCCAGTTGACGCTTGGCGGTTTCGTGCACATCTGCTCTGTACATGCTGCGGACACCACGGCCTAAGGCAGAAAAAAATGCAAGAAGCTCTCGCCGCTCATGATTCTTTTCCCCTGCCTCAAACAATCTGCCCATTTGCCATGTTTGCTCCGGACCGACGCCCACTACTCCTAAGCCATGCCCATGGTGAAACTCAAATGATGGATATACTTGCTTCAGCTCATCAAAAAGCCGGAAGACACCAAAGCTGCGCTCTCTCACGCATGTATCGTGAAAGATGACAACGCCGCGTTGGGACATCTTCGGCAACCAACTCTCGAAATCGCTTCGAACCGACTCGTAAGTGTGCATGCCATCAATGTGCAACAAATCTATACTGCCATCCACGAAATATGCGAGAGATTCTTCAAAGCTGCTTTTTAGTAATGTCGAGAAATGGGAATAGCATTGGGAGTTGTGTCTCTGAACTGAGTCGAAGACTTCGGGGCCGTATTCTCCAGCATGTTCGTCCCCCTTCCAAGAATCTATCGCAACCGCTTGTGCACCCAAGTCGAGTTTCTCGATGGCTTGGCAGAATGCAAAATAGGACACTCCAAAATGGGTCCCCAGCTCCACGAACATCTTTGGCTTAACAGCTTCAATCAACCAGAAGGCGAATGGAACATGCTCCGTCCAGGCAGATGGGGCGAGATAGTTTGGGTGCATGTAGGCCAAGCGCCCAAAGGGGAAGGCGCGCGCCGCAGCTGCTTCATCCCGAATAAAATCATCAACTGCAGTATCACCCGTCATGCCACCAGTCCCGTTACCTGATACAATGAAGTCATCTTCTCTTGAGCACCGTGACATCCGGAAATCAAGTGCATGTTGATGATACGCTCCGAGACGACCACTGGATCTCTGTTCTCTCGACATCTAAAACTGAATCCACTGGATCTAAGCACGTACGCAGCAAGTGATCATTTCAAGTGTTTAACCCGCCGATCAACCCAGCCTAGTTGCTGGCGAACTCTCTGTCAGTGGAGCTGATGGTAACGGAAAAGCTAGTGCCGATGGCCGCCTTCATGCGCCACCCCGGCGCTTTAGGTGGCGCCGCAGGTACAAATAAGATAAAAGTCGATACGACGTATCGGCGCGTTCGAGGCCCCTAGAACTGCAGTCCGCGAGTAAGGAGATCAGTGCGCTCCCGGCTCAGACAAAGCGCCGCATTTGGCCCAGTTCCATAACTCATCACCTGCAGCAATGAATAAAATGGCTGGGGCGCCAGGATTCGAACCTGGGAATGCCGGTACCAAAAACCGGTGCCTTACCGCTTGGCGACGCCCCAATATGCATTTGGGCGCCCGTAGCAACGGTCCGCCCTCGCAAGTGTGGCCTGCTCTAGCAAAGCTTTTTCATCCTCTCAACGGTTAAGTTCATCGCCCGGCACTTTTCCCATTACCTCGCCAGCGCTCCATCACTCGGGCAGCTTCGGGTAGGCATGGCCGCATCAGCAGTGCTAAGAGGCACTGCACCTGAAGACGAAAGAGCCCATGGCAGACGACATTGATTTTGACCTGCAGTTTTCTCCCTCACATGGCGTGCCCGTGCCGGTCGCGCAGGGGGTGGAGCGGCTCACCGTCAACAACCCCTCCCCGTTCACCTTCCATGGCACCAATAGCTATATCGTCGGCAAGTCGACCGTTGCGGTGATTGATCCGGGGCCTGAAGATGAAGCGCATTTCCAGGCGCTGATGCGGGTACTCGAAGGGCGGACGGTCAGCCATATCTTCGTCAGCCACACCCATAGGGACCATTCGCCGCTTGCCAGGCGTTTGCAGGACGCAACCGGAGCAATCACGGTGGCAGAAGGTCCTCACCGGGCTTCGCGGCCGCTTCACGAGGGTGAGACAAACCCGTTTGCGGAGAGTTCGGATTCCGAATTCACGCCTGACCTCGCGCTCGCCGACGGCGAAACCGTGGAAGGTGACGGCTGGGCGCTGACGGCGGTGCATACGCCGGGCCATACCGCCAATCACAGCGCCTTTGCGCTGGAAGGCACTGGCGTGCTTTTCTCCGCCGATCATGTCATGGCCTGGGCGACCACGATCGTCGCGCCGCCCGATGGCTCCATGGCCGACTTCATGGCCTCACTTGACAAACTGCTGTTGCGTGATGACCGGATCTTCTTCCCGGGCCATGGCGGACCGGTGCGCGAGCCCGCCTCCTTCATGCGCGGCTTGAGGACGCATCGGCGGATGCGCGAACGCGCGGTGCTGGAGCGGGTCAAGGCAGGCGACCGGAAGATCCCGGACATGGTCAAGGTGATCTATGCCACGACGGATCCGCGGCTGCATGGCGCAGCCGCGCTCTCCGTGCTGGCGCATCTGGAGGATCTGGTTGGCAAGGGCATTGTCGCCACGAACGGCGCGCCCTCGCTCACCGGCGAATACTGGATCGCCTGAGGGGTTCAGCCGCCGGCGATGCCGAGCAGTTCGGCATCCAGCCGGTCGAGGAAATCTTCGGCAATCGATTCCGACAGGCCAAGGTCATGTGGCCCGTAACGTGAGGCGACGCGCATATCGACCGAGGTCGTGTCATCGTCTTCGCGCAGGCGAATGACGACGTCGAAGCGCAGTCCCAGCACCAGCGTGCGCGCTTCCCCCTGCAGGAGCACATCGCCTGACGTGCCGAAGACAGGAGCGAGCGAAAGCTCCGGCCGCGGCAGCGGAATGGGCGCAACATCCGGCACCGGCGCCTGTTCATCCTCACGCGCTGGACGTTCGGAAATATCCGGTTCGACGAGCTCGACGCCTTCCTTGTGGGTGATGCCGATCTGCGCCGACGTCGCAGCGCGGGTAACGCCTTGGTAGACGCGGTCGATCGCGCCTTCATAACGCCGGCCGGTGAGGCCAGGATAGGCAGCAAACTGGAGGCGCCGTTCCACCGGGGTCACGCCAAGCGGCCGCGGCAGCCATTGCTGGTTCGCCTGCGGTTCGGCAATCCATGGCGGCGGATCGGCAAGGTCGGTGGAAACGTCGTAGATGCGCGGCAAGGTATGGTAATAGAAGGTACCGGTCGCCACGAGAGCGAGCGGAATACAGGCCGCAAGAAGGCCCTTTGTGGCTGCCACGCCGCCCTCGGCGCCCACCTGCCAGAGCCGTGCCAGGCCGATGATGGCAAGCGGTACGGAAACCGCCCCGATGCCGGCGGCGAGCAGAACCAGCACGATGAAATCGGGCGTCGTGAGCGGGCCGAAACGATGTGCCACCGTTGCCAGCAGGAAGAGGATCAGCGCGGAGTAGCCCAGCCGACGGGCGACATAAGCCGATTGGGAAACAGGCCGGACAAAACGGACGGTCATCGGATGACGGCAATGCTCCGTGGCAAACTCGTGCTCCTTTTGTAGAACAGCTTGATCGGGAATGGAATCACGGATTGCCCAGATCAGCAGAAAGGGAAGATCATGACCTTCCACCGCCTCCTGCCCATCGCCTCGGTCGCCTTGATGGCGGCCCTGCTCTCGGCCTGCCAGACCATGTCTGCGCAGGAACGACGTGCCGCAGACGAGAACACCTGCGCCGGATACGGTTTCCGTCGCGGATCGGAGGCCATGGCGCGCTGCCTGCTGGAACTCGAGCTTGACCGACGGGCGGAGGCGCGCGCTGTGCATGCCCGCCTGGATTCCATGATGTGGCCGCCCCTGGTGGTCGAGCGCCGCGTCATCGTTGAGCGCCGCTAGGCCAGGATCGTCGTTCAGGAGCCTCGGGTGACCGGCGCTTGGCGATTGCCGCCTGTGCTGCCGCCAGCCGGGCGATCGGCACGCGGAACGGCGAGCAGGACACGTAGTCAAGCCCGGCCTCCTCGCAGAACCATATCGAGGCGGGATCGCCGCCATGCTCGCCGCAGATGCCGAGCTTCAGGTCGTTGCGGGTGCGCCGGCCGCGTTCCGCGGCGATCTGGATCAGTTCTCCGACGCCATCGAAATCGAGCGAGATGAAGGGATCATGCTCGATAATCCCCTTGCGCTGGTACGTGGGAATGAAGGCGGCGGCATCATCGCGTGACATGCCAAAGGTGGTCTGGGTGAGGTCGTTGGTGCCGAACGAGAAGAAATCCGCAGTTTCGGCAATGACATGGGCACGAATGGCGGCCCGCGGCAGTTCGATCATCGTGCCGGCGAGATAGTTGATGGAGGTTCCAGTTTCGGCGGCCACATCCGCTGCAACCTGGTCAATTACGCCCTTCACGTAATCGAGCTCGGTGCGCAGGCTGACGAGCGGCACCAGAATTTCAAGCTCGACCGGCTCGCCGGTTTCCTTCGCGGCGGCGACTGCTGCCTCGAAGATGGCGCGGGCCTGCATCTCGGCGATCTCCGGATAAGAGATCGCCAGCCGGCACCCGCGATGCCCGAGCATCGGGTTGAATTCGTGGATCGCATCGATGCGGCGGGCGAGGAATGCCGGCGGCATGCCCATGGCTTTTGCCACGTCGGCGATTTCGGTTTCGGTTTTTGGCAGGAATTCATGCAGCGGCGGATCAAGAAGGCGGATCGTCACCGGAAGGCCGTGCATGATGGAGAAGAGCTCCGTGAAGTCGGAGCGCTGCATGGGCAGGAGCTTTGCCAGCGCCTCGCGCCTGCCCTGCTCGTCCTCGGCCAGGATCATCTCGCGCATGACATGGATGCGCTCGCCTTCGAAGAACATGTGTTCAGTGCGGCAAAGGCCGATGCCTTCTGCCCCGAAAGAGCGCGCGGCGCGGGCATCCTGAGGCGTGTCGGCGTTGGTGCGCACCGTCATTCGGCGGTTGCGGTCAGCCCACTGCATCAGCTTGCCGAAATCGCCCGAAAGCTCCGGCTGCATCATCGGCACGGCGCCCTTCAGCACGTGGCCGGAGGATCCATCAACGGTAATGATTTCACCGCGGCGCAGCGACACGCCGCCGGAGCCGATCAGGACCTCGTTGCGGGCATCAACGCGCATCGAGCCCGCACCAACTACGCAGGGGATGCCCATGCCCCGCGCCACCACAGCCGCGTGGCTGGTCATGCCGCCGCGGGTGGTGAGGATTGCTTCCGCGGCATGCATGCCATGGATGTCTTCCGGGCTCGTTTCAATGCGCACCAGAATGACCTTGCGGCCTTCCGCTTCGGCCGCCACTGCCTCTTCCGAGGTGAAGACGATCTCGCCGGTTGCCGCGCCCGGCGATGCGGGGAGGCCGGAGCCCAGAACCTGGCGTTCAACCTGGGGATCAATGGTCGGGTGCAGAAGCTGGTCGAGCGACGGCGGCTCGATGCGGCTCACCGCCTCCTCTTCCGTAATCAGCCCCTCCTCCACCATGTCGACCGCGATCTTCAGCGCAGCGCGCGTCGTGCGCTTGCCGCAGCGCGTCTGCAGCATCCACAGCTTGCCGCGCTCGATGGTGAACTCCATGTCCTGCATGTCGCAGTAGTGCTTTTCCAGCCGTTCGCAGATCGTCTTGAACTCTGCGAATGCCTCCGGCATAAGCTTTTCCATCGACGGCTTCTCGGAGCCGGAGGCAAGCCGCCCCTCCTCCGTGATGGACTGCGGGGTGCGGATGCCGGCAACGACATCCTCGCCCTGGGCATTGACCAGGAACTCGCCGTAAAGCGCCTTTTCACCGGTGGACGGGTTACGGGTGAAGGCAACGCCGGTGGCCGAGGTGGAGCCGAGATTGCCAAATACCATGGCCTGGACATTGACCGCCGTCCCCCATTCTTCCGGAATGCGGTGGAGCGTGCGGTAGGTCTTGGCGCGCGGGTTCATCCAGCTCGAGAAGACGGCAGAGATCGCGCCCCACAATTGGACATGCGGGTCCTGCGGAAAAACCTCTTCCAGTTCCTCCTCGATCACCTGCTTGTAGAGCGTCACGACATGCTGCCATTCCACGGCGGACAGATCGGTGTCGTATTCATGGCCGAGCCTTGCCTTCTCGTCTTCCAGGATTTCCTCGAAGACCTCATGGTCGAGACCCATGACCACGTCGCCATACATCTGGATGAAGCGGCGGTAGCTATCCCAGGCAAAACGGGCGTCGCCGGCGTCATGACCGAGCGCCTGCACCGTATCGTCATTGAGGCCCAGGTTGAGGACGGTATCCATCATGCCCGGCATGGAAGCGCGTCCACCGGAGCGAACGGAAAGCAGCAGCGGCTTGGATTTCCCGCCAAAGACACGGCCGGTCAGTTCTTCCATGGCGGCAATGCCGTCAAGCACCTGCGATTGCAGGCCGTCGGGCAGCTGGCGCCCATTCTCGAAATAGTGGGTGCACGCATCGGTGACGATGGTCAGCCCCGGAGGCACCGGCAGGCCAAGCGCCGCCATCTCTGCGAGGTTGGAACCCTTGCCGCCAAGGCGGACGCTGTCTGTCGCCCTGCCTTCCGCCTCGCCTCCACCGAAGCGATAGACCCATTTCGACATGCTGCTCTCCACCCAAACGCAGTCAGTTTCAACTTGTTAGCGCGTTTGAGGCGGTTTGGGAACGGATGGCGGCAGGATTATGTTGCGCCGCAACAATAATGGATGCGTGGGAGCGTGGCGGAAAATAAAGCTTTGCGGGGCCGGATCACAGGCGGCCCCGCAAAGCTTTCCGTTCGGGACAGGAAACCCGAACGGGGGGTAGGAATTTCTGGAGCGGCTGGAGGGCCCGCTCTCGACTCGTCATCGAATGTTCATAACAAAACACCTTTAGCGTGTTTTTTGCATCCCCCAAATGGGTGATTCGACGTATGTAACTACCGAGATGGTTCGTTCTAGCTCGCCTCACGCATCAGTTCTGCCGTCTGAAGATCAACCGAGACCAGTTGCGACACGCCCTGCTCCGCCATCGTTACGCCGAACAGGCGGTTCATGCGGGCCATGGTGATCGGGTTGTGGGTGATGATGATGAACCGCGTTTCCGTGGAAGCAGCCATCTCGTCCATCAGGTTGCAATAGCGTTCGACATTGTGGTCATCGAGCGGGGCGTCCACCTCGTCCAGCACGCAGATGGGTGCCGGATTGGTGAGGAAGACCGCGAAAATGAGCGCCATCGCCGTCAGCGCCTGCTCACCGCCGGAAAGCAGCGTCATGGTCTGCGGTTTCTTGCCTGGCGGGCGCGCGAGGATTTCGAGACCTGCTTCGAGCGGGTCGTCCGATTCGATCAGCTGAAGCTCGGCCGTGCCACCGTTAAACAGGTGGGTGAAGAGGCGCTGGAACTGCGTGTTCACGACGTCAAAAGCGGCAATCAGCCGTTCGCGGCCTTCGCGGTTCAGGCTCTGGATCGCACCGCGCAGCTTGCGGATCGCATCGATCACGTCGGCGCGCTCGCGCAACAGGATCTCGAGCTTGTCGGAAAGCTCCTTCTGCTCTTCTTCGGCGCGAAGGTTGACCGCGCCCAGCCGCTCGCGCTCCATGCGCAACCGGTCTAGCTCACGCTCGATGTCGCGGACATCCGGCATGGCCGCATCGGGCTTCTGTCCCGCGACGCGCAGAACCTCATGCGGCGGAACACCCAGCGCTTCGCGGATGCGCTCTTCCGTCTCATGGCGTTTTTCGGCCGCAGACACGAGGCGTTCTTCAGCGCGGCCGCGCTTTTCACGGGCTTCGGCCAGTTCCGACAAGGCCGTCGCGGCGACACGATCCACCTCTCGCTGGCGCTTTTCCGCTTCCACCAGCCGATCGGCGGCCTCGCGGCGCACCTCTTCGGCCTTCTGCAATTCGTTGACCAGCGTCCGGCGCTTTTCGTCGAACTCTTCCGGTGCGGCTTCAAGCTCGATGATCTCGTCGCGCGCTTCTTCCTCGCGCTCGCGCAGGCTTTCGATATGGCTTGCGGCACTTGCCGCACGCGCGGTCCAGGACGCCCGCTCCTGGGCGATCGCCGACAACCGCCGCCGACGTGCCTCGGTTTCGCGGCTGAGGCCTTCGAAGCGGGCCCGGGCTTCGGCAAGGTAACCGCGATCGGTCGCGACCACCATCTGCTGTTCGCGAAGTCGGTTGTCGAGGTCAGAAAGATCTGGCGCGTCTTCAAGCTCGACGCGGGCATTCTCCTCCTGCACGCCAAGATCCTCAATCTGCGCGTTCAACTGATGCACGGCTTCGGCGACGACATCGCGGCGGCGCATCAAGTCGGCGGAAGCTCGTTCCGCGGCCGTCAGCGCCTCGCGGGCATCGGCAAGCTGGCGGGCGGCAAGCCGGGCGCGGTCGCGGGCTTCCCCAAGCTGGCGCTCGTGGGCTGCGGTGCGGGCCGCGGCCGCCGTCATTTCCGCTTCGCTTTCGGAAAGGACGATGCGTGCCTCGTCGATCTCCGCTTCAAGTTCCGACAAGCGATTCTTTTGCGAAAGGCGAAGTGCGGCGGCACCCGGCGCCTCCGAGCCTGTGACGTGTCCGTCCCAGCGATACACGGCCCCTTCGCGGGTCACCAGCCGCTGCCCGGGCTTGAGCAGCGGCATGAGCTTGGGCGCGTCCACATCCGCGATGATGCCGATCTGCCCGAACGCGCGCAGAAGCTCCGGCGGAGCGGTGACATGCGCGTCGAGCGGCTCCACCCCTTCCGGCAGGGCGGGGTCATCGGCGGGCGAGCCATTCAGTGACCAGTAGGTTGGGGCGCTGCTGTCGACCGGGCTTTCGAGATCGTCTCCGAGAGCGGCACCAAGTGCTGCCTCGAACCCGCGATCGACGCGGATCATCTCCGCGACCGCGGTAAATTCGCCCGGCGTCGCGCCGGCGGCCAGCATGCGGCCGATGGTGCGCGCTTCCGTTTCCAGCGCATTCAACGCTGAACGCGCCGCTTCGACAGGGGCGCGCGCCTCATGCTCCTGCGACCGAGCCGAGGCAAGTGCAGCTTCGGCATCCTCGACGGCGATGGCTGCATCCTCGACGGCAAGCTCGGCCGCCTCTGCCGCTTCGCGCTTTTCCTGCGGATCATCGAGCCCGGCAAGCTTATCGTCGATTGCGGCAAGTTCGGCATCGGCGTCCGCCAATTGCCGCTCCAGACGGCCGCGGCGATCACCGAGGTCACGGATCAGCCGCTCCAGCTGGTTGCGCCCGGCAGCGGCTTCGGCGCGTTCAGCGGTGAGATCCGCGAACAGCTTCTCGCTGGCGGCAAGGCTTTCGGTCGCGGCATCGAAGGCAGCCTTCAGCTCTTCGGCTTCGGCACCTGCGTCGGCGACGATCTCCTGAAGCTCCGCCTCTTCCTGGTCCAGCCGCTCAAGGAACGTCGTGTTCTCAGCGGCGAGCTGCTCTTCGCGGCGAATATCCTCCCCGAGCTGGACAAGGCGGCGGGAGAGTTCATCGCGCCGTTTCAGGAGGCGGTTGGCTTCTTCCTCCAGCTGCCCGCGGGCGATCTGCAGGCGCTGCAGGGTGGCGCCTGCCTTGGCTTCTTCTTCGCGCAGTTCCGGCAGCTTCAGGCCAGCCACAGCCTGGTTCTTGGCGGCTTCCATCTGCGCCTGCGCCTTTTCGGCGACGACCATGGTTGCCTGGTTCAGCGCGCTTTCGGCCTCGCCCTCGGCCTCCTTGGCCTGCACCCAGCGGATATGCAAAAGCAGCGCCTCACGCGCGCGGATATCCGCCGACAGCATCTTGAAGCGGTTCGCCTGCCGCGCCTGGCGCTTCAGGCTCTCGATCTGGCTTTCCAGTTGGGCGAGCACGTCGTCGAGGCGTTCGAGATTGCCTTCGGCGGCCCTCAGCCTCAGTTCGGCTTCGTGGCGGCGCGAATGCAGGCCGGAAATACCGGCCGCTTCTTCCAGAAGCTGTCGACGTGCCTGCGGCTTTGCCTGGATGAGCTCGCCGATGCGTCCCTGCCCCACCATGGAGGGCGAGCGGGCGCCGGTGGAGGCGTCTGCGAACAGAAGCTGGACATCCTTGGCGCGCGCTTCCTTGCCGTTGATGCGGTAGACGGAACCGTTCTCGCGCTCGATGCGGCGCGTAACCTGGATCTCGTCGGCATCATTGAAAGCGGCCGGCGCCGTGCGATCTGAATTGTCGAGGTGAAGGCCGACTTCGGCCGTGTTGCGGGCCGGACGGTTTCCCGAGCCCGAAAAGATAACGTCGTCCATGCCGGACGCACGCATGTTCTTGTAGGAGTTCTCGCCCATGACCCAGCGGAGCGCTTCCACAAGATTGGATTTGCCGCAGCCATTGGGGCCAACGACGCCGGTCAGCCCCCGCTCGATGATGAACTCGGTCGGCTCGACAAAGGATTTGAAACCGACGAGGCGCAGCTTGTTGAATTTCATGCCGCGCCCCTCGCCTCACCCGTTCGGGGAGAAACGTCCTTATGCCAGGCTGTCGAAAAGCTTCGACATGGACTCAACCGAAATATCTCCAGTGTACTTCTTCCCGTTGATCAGGAAGGTCGGCGTGGAATTGACGCCGAATTCATCAGCCCCGCGTTTTGTTACCGCGTTCACATCATCGAGAAGCTTCTGGTTCGTCAAGCAGGCTTCGAAACTCTGCTGTGAGTAACCTGCAAGCTTGACCGCCTGAAGCAGGGCGTTGCGGACATTGCCGTCAGCCGGGGCGGCCCATGCGCGCTGCTGCTTGAACAGCATCGAGATCATGGCGAAGTACTGCTGCGGTGCCGCCATCTGCTGGGTGTCCTGCGGGTTGCAGCGGGCCAGCATGAAGGCTGCGGTCGCAACCGGATCGAACGGGAACTCGCGCACGGTGAAGCGCACCTTGCCGGTGTCGATATACTTGGTCTTGATCGCTTCGAACGTCTTGTTGTGGAAGTTCGCGCAATGCGGGCACGTCATCGACATGTATTCGATGACCTGGATCGGCGCGTTTTCTTCACCGAGCGTCATATCCGGCAACGAACCCGGCTTCAGCGCCGCTGCCATGTCGACATCACCCTGGGCTTCCGGCAGTTCCTGCGCGAAAGCCTGGCTGGCGCTCAGCGGCAGCGCGAGGCACAGCGTCATTGCAGCCACTCCACCGAGAAGTGCGCGCCTGGTCGTCGTCATATCGTTCATCTGCATGGAACACCCGTGTGCAAGAGATATAAAATTACCTGACAATCCCGTATCGCGGCGCCCGAGCGCGAACAAGCTGCCGGAAGCCAACTTCCTTCAAAGAATTGTGACAAATCCGAGGTAGTCGGACTGCCGGCCAAGGATCAGCGCCGCTTCTTCTGGAGAACCGCGGTGCCCAGCCGCTCCACGGCCTTGCGCAGTGCGTCGCTTTCGATGCCATCCATCATATCCTCCAGACGCCGTGCTGCCTCGCCCTTCAGCGGCGGCGGCTTGCGCGGATGCTTGAAGGTCTGCGACACCGGTTTTTGGACGATGCGGATCTGCCGCACTGCCGGGAAGCCGAAGAACCCGTTGATGCGGGCGATCAGCTCGCCCTGCGCATGGCTTAAAAAGAGAGCGCGCGCGCCCTCGCAGGCAATCGTCAGCACGCCCGGCTGGTAACCTCCGCCGCTGCTGCTCATGCCTTCGTCACGGCCCAATCCACCTCTGGGCCATGTAATCTTTTCGGGCCGCGTGCAATCGGCAAAGTCTTCGCCGGCGATCTCGTCCCAGGATCCGAGCAGCGAGGTGGAAATGCCGGCGCGGCGCGCCAGCACCGGATCAACGATGCCGTTCGCCACTTCGGAGATCTGCATCTCCCGCTTTTTCGGGTGGTTCATGATCGTCACCAAATTCTCAGAGCCTGCGGCCGCGCCGGTTCTTGATGCCGGCGCATTCCACTTCCAGATATAGGTGATCTCCTATAACGGCAAATGATGCTGCAGAATTCTCCCAAACCACATGCCGAGCTGATCCTGGCCTGGTACGACCGCCACCACCGGGAATTGCCGTGGCGTGTCAGCCCATCCGCTGCCAGGGCCGGCAAGACGGCTGACCCGTACCATATCTGGCTGTCGGAAGTGATGCTGCAGCAAACGACGGTGCAGGCGGTCAAACCCTACTTCAACAAGTTCCTGTCGCTCTGGCCCTCCGTCAACGATCTCGCCGCAGCACCGGTCGAAGATGTCATGGCCGCCTGGGCTGGCCTTGGTTATTATGCGCGCGCCCGCAACCTGAAGAAATGCGCCGAAGCCGTCGCGGCCGAGCAGGGCGGCAAATTTCCGGACACCGAAGCGGGGCTGCGGGCGCTTCCGGGGATCGGCGATTACACGGCAGCGGCCGTGGCGGCGATTGCCTTCAACCGCCAGGCGGCGGTGATGGACGGGAATATCGAGCGCGTCGTCTCCCGCCTTTACGCCATCGACGCGCCGTTGCCCGGTTCCAAGCCGGTGATGAAGGCCAAGGTGGTGGAACTGACGCCGCCGGATCGGCCGGGTGATTTTGCCCAGGCGATGATGGATCTCGGTGCCACGATCTGCACGCCGAAGCGGCCGACCTGCGCGCTCTGCCCCTTCCGTGATGTCTGCCTTGCCTTTGCCGAACATGATCCGGAACGGTTCCCCGTGAAGGCGGCAAAAAAGGAAAAACCGGTGCGCCAAGGCGCGGCCTTCGTGGCCGTCACCTCGGATGGCGAGATCCTGCTGCGCCGGCGCGTCGACAGCGGCTTGCTCGGCGGCATGACCGAGGTGCCGACCACGGCCTGGACATCACGGCTTGACGGCGGCACCGCGACCGAACACGCGCCATTCGCCGCCGCTTGGGAGCCTTGCGGCACGGTAGTCCATGTATTCACCCACTTCGAACTGCGGCTCAGCGTCTTCCGCGCAAGGACATCGAGGGTAGAAAGTACCGACGGATGGTGGGAGCCGGTAACCAACCTCGACGCACAGGCCTTGCCGACGGTGATGAAAAAGGCGATCAGCCAGGCTGTTCCACTGGCATTTGCGCCAGCCAAACCCTGATTGAGCCTCAAGGACCGACATGCCCCAACAGATCGACCACATCGTCTTCGACATCGGCAGGGTGCTGATCCACTACGATCCGAACCTGCCCTATAGCCGCATCATTCCCGATGAGGAGGAGCGCAAGTGGTTCTTCGAGAATGTCTGCACCCATGACTGGAACCTGGAGCAGGACCGCGGCCGCAGCTGGGCGGAAGCCGAAGCGCTGCTGATCGAGCGTCATCCGGACCGGGAAGAGCATATCCGCGCCTTTCGCAAGCATTGGCACGAGATGGTCTCGCATGCCTATGAAGACAGCGTCGCCATCATGGAAGCGCTGATCGCGCAGGGACGCGACGTGACGATGCTCACCAACTTTGCCGCAGACACCTTTGTCGAAGCGCGCAAGATGTTTCCGTTCCTCAACAAGCCGCGCGGCGTGACCGTTTCCGGCGAAATCTTCCTGATCAAGCCGGATGTGGCGATCTACGAGAAACATGCCCGTGACTTCAACCTGACGCCGCAGGCGACACTGTTCATCGATGACAGCTATCCGAATGTCGAAGGCGCGCGCGCTGCCGGCTGGCAGGCGGTGCATTTCATCGATGCACCGACGCTGCGCAAGGATCTGGCGGAATACGGCATCGAGTTGCCATAAAGCGGATCCCGCCTAACCAACGTCCGGGAACCGCACCCGGCCGACAACCTGAAGGCGGGGCACGTCCGCCTTCTTGATCCGCTTCGGCGGATAGGCCTCGCCTTTTTCCGCCAACAGTTGAACGCTGCCGTTGCCCATCCGGCGTACGCGCCGGATGCAGCGGTTTTCCTCCAGATCGACGACATAAACTGCGCCATCGGTGAGCTGACGATCGCCGATATCCACGAAGACCGGCGAGCCCTTTGGTATGGCGGGCTCCATCGCAGCATCCGGGGCGATCACCGGCAGCACCTGCTTCGGCTCCAGGTTGAGCAGGCTCCGGTACCACGGAAACAGCGCCGAGGTGGTGAGCTCGTCGGGCTCGGCAAATCCTTGCGGACGCGCCACCTCATCATAACCCGGCACATAAGCGACCGGCGGGTCGTCATATCGTGCGGCTGGCGTAGGCTCGTCGGAGATCGTGCCGTCGGGGTCGAGGAATCGCAGATCCTGGCCTTCGAAGATCCACCGGCTCGTCAGCGCCGACAGCGGCAGGTCGACATGCCCCAGCAGCGTCGCCAGTACCCTGTGCTTCGGCTCGCGGCTGCCATGGCGATAGTTGTCGATGGTATTGTCGGATACATCAAGTGCGGCGGCGGCCTTGTCCCGCCCACCGGCCATTTCGCAGAGGATCACCATCTTTGCCGCGATATCGCGGCGCTGCTCCGAAAGCTCCCGCCATTTCGGGCTGAACTTTTCGAGCCTCTTGGTGATCGCTTCGGCGACGCCCTCCTCAAGCTTCATGGCACACGCATCCAAGCAGCAGGCCATTTACAAGTGAATGTTTTTGGACTATTTCTGCCATTGCAATCACCAGTTACATACATCGAGCGCACTCGCGCAGCCGCAGCATCAGGACGAGCCACAACCGGAAATAGACGACGGATCGCAGATAGCTCGATAAAGAGTCAACAGAAATCGCCTTGCCGCGATTGCGGCGTGCTACGGCCTGCAATCTCGATGGATGAACGCACTTTCCTGCACCCCGAAAACCCGCTGTCCGGTGAAACGAGCATCGATGAGACGGATTTCGTGCGGGTGTTTTCGTTTGCCATCGAACAGGACCTGGGGAAGGTCGTCAGCCTCTCTCGTACCGGACGCTCGGTGAAGGTGGTCATCCGCTATGCCCAGACAGAAAACGCTGATGAAACCGAGGAGAGTTTCGAGGCGGACGGTCCGATGTCGCTGGTGGAAGCGGTCAGCGGCATCTACTTGACGAGCAGTTGTGCGCTGCTGTCGGATCGCGTGAGGCTTCGCCGGACACGCTTTTTCTGATGACGATGCAAGTCTGGAAGGAAAATGACGCCCGGGTCAACCCCCCGGGCGTCAATTTCCTCGTCCGGGACTAGAGGTACAAAACCGGACAAGGAATTCGTGACCTGGCAGAACCGGTGGATCAGTCCATCTTTGCCATGTCGTTTCGGATCACTGCGCGAAGATCGTCGATCGGCCGCAGGCTCTTGCCGTCGTCGAAATGCCAGAACGTCCAGCCGTTGCAGGCATCAAAACCTTGCACCTTGGCGCCGAGGCGATGGATCGATCCCGCCTCCCCGTTTGCGGCAAGCGTGCCGTCGGCGCGCACGATGGCGCTGTAGCGACGCTTGGCATCCGTCAGGACCTGGCCGGGCTTTACGAGCCCGCTTTCCACTAGAACGTTGAAGGCAACCCGCGGCTCGGCCTTCTTGCCGGTCATTACGACCAGTTCGGCCTTGCCGAGCGGCTCGACCGCAGCAATGCGGGCGGAAGCCGCATCGATGTAATCCTGTTCGCGCTCAATGCCGACGAAGTTGCGGCCAAGGCGCTTGGCAACAGCACCGGTGGTGCCGGAGCCGAAGAAGGGATCGAGAACCACGTCGCCCGGCTTGGTGCAGGACATGATGACGCGCGCCAGCAGCGCCTCGGGCTTCTGGGTCGGGTGGATCTTCTTGCCGTCGTTGCCCTTCAAGCGCTCGCCACCCGAGCAGATCGGGAACAGCCAGTCGGAGCGCATCTGGACGTCGTCATTGGCGGCCTTCAGGGCGTCGTAGTTGAAGGTGTAACCCTTCGACTTCGCGTCGCGGCTCGCCCATATCATCGTCTCATGGGCATTCTGGAACCGACGGCCCTTGAAGTTCGGCATCGGGTTGGTCTTGCGCCAGACGATGTCGTTGAGGAGCCAGAAGTTCAGGTCCTGCATGATCGCGCCGACGCGGAAGATATTGTGGTAGGAGCCGATCACCCAGATCGTGCCATTCGGCTTCAACACGCGGCGGCAGGCGAGCAGCCAGGCGCGGGTGAAGGCATCATAGGCATCAAAGGAAGCGAACTGGTCCCACTCATCGTCCACGGCATCGACCAGTGACTGGTCCGGCCGGTGCAGGCTTCCGCCGAGCTGGAGGTTGTATGGCGGGTCCGCGAAGATCGCATCCACGGAGTGGTCCGGAAGGGCTTCAAGGGCGGCAACACAGTCGCCCTTGATAATGGTGTTGATCCATGTCGCCGGGCGAACCTGCTTTTTCAGATCAGCCAGAGGAAGAACTGCCGCCATTGGTTACTCGCTACGCTATACTCGTTTACTGGCTGTTATGGTTACCTACTTTGGTTACCAAAGCCTGAAGCCGTGTCCGATTTCGCGAAAAATGTGCCCGCTGGCATGACGGCCCCAAGCGCGCTACATTCAGGGCCATGAGGAAGGAAGAAGCGCTCGACAAGCTCAAACAGCGTGCGGAGGCCGTGCGGGCGCTCGGCGCGACGTCGCTTTACCTTTTCGGCTCGGTCGCGCGCGACGAGGCAGGCCCAGACAGCGACCTCGACCTGTTTATCGACTATGACCCGTCCAGGAAGTTCTCTCTGGTCGACCTCGTCGGCATCAAACTGTTTCTGGAGGACGAACTGTCGACGGATGTCGATGCGACAACGCGCAGCAGCCTCCATCCGCGCCTGAAGGAAAAAATCGAAAACTCCGCAGTCCGGGTGTTCTAATGGGCACCAACCGTTAAACCGCATGCACGTCCCGACTGTCGGCCGGCGCCTCTGCCCGTTCAATCATGCCATAGTCCCGCACGATGTGGCCGATGCGCAGGCGATAGTCGGCAAAGATGCCGCCCCGGCCCGCCTTCTGCGCCGCCCGATGCGCCTCGACATTGCGCCAGGCGCTCACGGCTTCCTCGTCACGCCAGAAACTCAAGGACAGCAGCTTGCCGCGCGTCGTCAGGCTCTCGAAGCGTTCAATGGAGATAAAGCCGTCGATCGTCTCGAGCTCGGCGCGCAAGTCGCCCGCAAGATCAAGGTAGCGATGCCGCTCGCCGAGGTAAGGCAAGACTTCGAAGATGACCGCGATCATGGCTTGGTCCCTTCGAGGTGTGGGGTGGAAAGGTTCTTGAGAAAGATCCGGTCCTCCTTGAGGATGAAGCGTTCGCGCTGGGCGAAAACGTAGTTTTCCTTGCCCAAGGGGTCGGCCGACAGACGCTGCCGATAAGCCTCGTAGGCGGCGAGGCTTTCGATGTTGTAGACGCCGTAAGCCGTGGTGGCAGAACCCTCATGTGGCCCGAAATAACCGATGAGATCGGCACCGCATCGCGGGATGCACTGCCCCCAGTTGCGGGAATAGTCTGCAAAAGCCTGGCGCTTGAACGGGTCGATTTCGTAGCGGATGAAACAGGTAATCATGGTCTTCACTCCTTCGTGCCGCCTCGTTCTCGCACATTGCGGAACGTGGATGCTTCGGTTAGGATCGAAGTATGAAGGAAGGTCCGGACATTGCCCGCATCGGCACATTGATTGGCGACCCCGCCCGCGCCAACATGCTCACCGCATTGATGGGTGGCCAGGCGCTGACCGCAACGGAGCTGGCGCAAGCGGCCAGCGTCTCGCTGCAGACCGCAAGCTCGCACCTCTCAAAGTTGCAGGACGGCGGGCTGATCACCCAACGCAAGCAGGGCCGGCACAGGTATTTTGCCCTGGCGGATGCGGCGGCAGGTAGCCTGCTCGAAAGCATCATGGGTTTTGCTGCCAGCCGAGGGCATCTGCGCCAACGGCCGGGCCCCAAGGATCCGGCTCTGCGCAAGGCGCGCGTCTGCTACGACCACCTTGCCGGAGACTACGGCGTACGGATCCTCGACAGCTTCATCGCCCGCGAGGTGATCGAAACGGATGGCGAGAACCTGGCGGTGACGGAGAGCGGACGGCAGGCCATCAGCGAACTCGGCATAGACCTGGAAAAGCTTGCGCCAAGTCGCAGGCCACTCTGTAAATCGTGCCTCGATTGGAGCGAAAGGCGGTCGCATCTCGCCGGCACGCTTGGCAAGGCGCTGTTCCAGCACTTCCTCGACAACGGCTGGGCGCGGCGCAGCAGTGAAAGCCGCGCAGTGCTGTTCACGCCCGAAGGCGAGCGTCGGTTCCTTTCGCTGTTTCCCCTCTAGAACCGGCTCCTCGCCCCGCTGACAGCAGCCATGCAGGACTGTCGATTGAGCTTTGGCGGCCGGCGGTATAAGAGGCCCGTGACCAATTTCCAGGACAAGGCATCTTCCATGAGCGGTTTCGACCTCATCATCTTCGACTGTGACGGCGTGCTCGTCGATTCCGAAATCATTGCGGCCCAGGTCGAATCCCGGCTGCTGACGGAGGCGGGTTATCCGATCAGCGTCGAGGAAATGGGCGAGCGCTTTGCCGGCATGACCTGGAAGAACATCCTGCTGCAGGTGGAAAAGGAAGCGAACATCCCGCTGTCGGCCTCGCTGCTGGACAAGTCGGAAAAGCTGCTCGACGCAAGGCTGGCGCGAGACGTGAAGATCATTGACGGCGTCAAGTTCGCGCTGTCGCGGCTCACCACCCCGCGCTGCATCTGCTCGAACTCAAGCTCGCACCGCCTCGACATGATGCTGGAAAAGGTCGGCTTGAAGCCATATTTCGCGCCGCATGTGTTTTCCGCCAAGGATCTTGGCGCCGATCGCGTGAAACCGAAGCCCGACATCTTCCTGCATGGTGCAAAGCAGTTCGGCGTGTCACCGGACAAGTGCCTGGTGGTCGAGGATTCGGTGCACGGCATCCATGGTGCAAGGGCGGCCGGCATGCGCGTCGTCGGCTTTACCGGCGCGTCACATACCTATCCCAGCCATGCCGATCGGTTGACCGATGCCGGCGCCGAAACCGTGATTTCGCGCATGAGCGACCTGCCGGCGGTGGTTTCCGCGCTGGTGGAATGGGAAGGCGCGCTCTGACCGCGGTCAGAAATCCACACTGAGATTGGCCTTGAGCGCATGCGCGGCGAGATCGCCGGCGAACTCGCCGCTATAGGTGAACTTCAATCGCGCGGTTCTCGACAGTTGCGCGGTGACGCCCGCCTCAACGACGGCGCTGTCGCGCGCCAAGGTCACACCTTCGATCATGAACGGGCTTGCGCCTGCGAAGGCTAGCGCCGTTGATGGCGCTAGGTCACCGACGCCACGGCGCCATCCGAACATGCCGGAGAAGGTCGCCGGAAGTTCACCCGGAATATCAGCCGACCAGCGCAGGCCAAGCGTCGCAAGGCCAATCCCCTCGCTGCCGCCCCGTCCGGTCAAGGCCGCTGCGCCACCGCTTTCGGTAAAGCGGTCGGTATCGAGGTGGATATAAGCGAGATTGGCAAAGGGCTGCAGCACGACATCGCCAGCCGGTACGGTCCAGGCGAGATCGCCAAACACCTGCGCCGTGCGGCTGTCGTAATTGGCCTTCAGGCGATCCGAGAAGTTACCGAAATCGATGGAGCGGTCCGTCGAGACCTGATTCCAGGCATAAAGCGCGCCACCGGTGAAGGTCAGCGGCTGCCAGTCGGCAACGGCATAGAGGCCGGCATGGTAGCTCTCGACATCTGCCTCGCGCCCTGCCCAAGTTTGGCTGTAGCCCAAGAGACCGCCAAGTCGAAGGCTATCAACAACTTCGCCATCCGCACCTGCCACCAAGCCACCGGTCCGGCCGGTAAAGCCGGACGCATTGCCGTCGCTCCCGAAACGCGAGGAAGCGCCGAAAGTCGCTAACCACAGGCTGCCACCGCCAAGTTCGACTGTTGGTGCAGCACCGGTAGCGCGGTCGATGATCGTGTCGCGCAGGAAGCGGCTATCCTGGAACAGCGCGCTCTTCAGTGATGCATGGGTCTCGCCGCTGAGCTGGCTGAAGGCAGAACGGGCGGTGCCGGCGTCGAGCGGCAGGATCGAGCTGAACAGCGGATCAGTTGGGTCCAGCGCCTCGACTGCAGCGGCGGTGGCGCGACCATTGGCGGTATCGGCGACATCGGCAAAGGCGACAGTATTACGCTCGATTTCCAGCGAGACGTCGCCTGCCCCATAGGTCACAGTGGGAGACAGGAAGGCGAGATCAGTCGTCACCGTGTCGAATTCGCCGGAAACGCTGCTGCCGGTCAGCAGAGTGTAGATCGTGGTCGGCGCGTAGCTGCCGCTTGCGGCGAAGATTTGGAGCGTGCCGCCGTTGATGGTCACAGCACCGGTTGCGTCAATGCGATCGGAGAGACCCGTAGGATCGATATCGGCGCGGTAAGTGGAGTCAGCCTCGAAGGTGACGTCACCGGTAACGCTGATCGTCGCGAAACCCGGTCCCGGCGAAACGACGCCCCCTGCCCCGACGGTCAGCCCACCGATGGACCCCGTGCCCGCCAGGATGCCGCCAGTATAGATCGCGACCGTGCCAGATACTGTGCCGTCGTTCACCACCGTGCCGCCTGTTACGGTGGCTGCGCCCGCAATCGTGCCAGTATTGGCAAAACTGCCGCCGGCATTGGTGAGCGAGGTCATTGTGCCGTCGTTCGAGCCCGTTCCGGCATTGCTCACGGCACCGGCGCTACCGGCGGAATTGTTGACGAAGGTGCCGCCTGCCGCGACGTCCACGTCCGCCATTGCCGAATTGTTCGTCACCGTGCCGCCGGTGACGGTGGTGGTTCCGGTGATGGTGCCGCCCGCATTGTTGCTGAAGGTGCCACCGGTGTTCGTCAGTGCCGCGACCGTTCCGGCATTCGAGGCGGTGCCGGCATTGGTGACGACACTGGCCGTCGCACCGAGATTGTTGACGAATTCAGCGGCCTCCGCAACGTCGACATCCGTCACTACGAAGTTGTTGGTGACCGTGCCCCCCGTGACCGTGGTCATGCCCGTGATGGTACCGCCGTTGTTGTTGGTGAACGATCCGCCGGTATTATCGAGCGAGGCGATCGTGCCGCCGTTCGAGCTTGTCCCGGCATTGGTGACCGCTCCGGCAGTTGCACCCGCGTTATTGATGAAGGCGGCGGCTTCCGCGACGTCGACATCCGTCACCACGAAGTTGTTGGTGACCGTGCCACCAGCGACGGTCGTGTTGCCGGTGATGGTGCCGCCCGAGCCGTTGGTGAATGAACCGTTGGTATTGTTGAGTGAGGAGACGTTGCCGGCGTTGGATGCCGTCCCTGCATTCGTCACGGCGCCGGCCGTTGCGCCGCTGTTGTTGGTGAAGATGCCGGCGGAGCCAACATCGACCGCATTCAGCGCACCGTTGTTGGTCAGCGATCCGTTCTCGACACCGGTCGCACCCGTCACGGTGGCCGTCGCATTGTTGGTGACGATGCCGCCCGATGTGATGCCGAGATCCCGGAGCGTCCCGTTGTTGGTGAGGGTGCCGCCGTTGATCCCGGCCTGGCCGTCGACAGTGCCATCGTTGATGAAGGTGCCGCCGGAAGCGTCCACATCGCCGGCCAGCGTGCCGGAGACGCCAAGATAACCGCCGGTCAATCCGACATTGGAGTTCAATTCGCCACCGGTCGAAACCTCGACGCGGCCCGTGCCGGAGATCTGGGTGCCATCCGATACGGTGAGATCTGCATCGACCTTCAGCGTACCGCCGGAGACATCAAGAGTGCGCACTTCGGCGCTGCTGCCGGCGATGGGCGTACCGGACGGAATGACCGCGGCATCACCGGCGCCGGGCGCCGCCGGGGCAGTATCCCAGTTGGCGCCATCGGAAAAATCGCTGCCGCCGGCGCCGGTCCAAGTGGACTGCGCCACGGCTGTCAAGGGAGGAAGGACAGCGAGCGACAGGAGCGCCGAATAAAGGCGCAGCCGTGGTCTTGCGCCCGAATCCTTCGCCTCAGCCATTGCTTCATTCCCTAACGTCAGAAGACGCCGAGGGCTCGAGCCCTCCGCGATACATTCGTCAGGGTAGGAATTTATGGTTAATCAGGCTTTAACGCCGGGCGTAATGCGGCGTCGAGCAAACCATCAGCCGCGACGGTTCGGGCGCTTGGTCGTGGTGCCGGTGTCGAAGCCAAGGCGAACGCGAGTGAAGCGCGAAGCGCCACCCTGACTGTTCGGAATCTGCACGTCCGGCTTGTTGAAGATGAACTGCGTGGCACCGGCTGGAATATCCACCGGGAAGGCGACCTTCTGGGAGGAAACGACGGTGTCACCGTCCAGCACTTCGACCAGGACCGGCAGCGTCACGGGACCGGGCGACCCGGCCGGGCCCTGCACGAGACGGCCCTGTGCGACCACGTTGATCGTCATGGTGGTTTCGTTTGCCGTGCATTGGCGCGTCGCATCGGCGAGCGAGGCCTGGTAGAGAAGCTTTTCCGGGGTCTTTTCGCCGCCGCGGGCATAAGCCTGGTAGATCGCCGTCTGCTCAAGCATGACGACCTGCGGGCAATAGGCCTGGACAACCGGGGTTGCGGCCGGCTGGGCGGATGCCTGGGCCGTGGGTGCCAGGCCTTCGGTTGGGGAAGAAGAGTTGCAGCCTGCAAGAGCCGCTACCAGGGAAACCGCCAGAAGACCACGCGAAAACTTGCCAGACACGCTACTCAACCCTCTTCCATCCCAGTGATGACCTCGATACGGTCATGGTTCTTGGCGAACCGGAGCGTCATAATCCGGTCTTTCACCACCCATTTCGATGGTCTATATCAGCGGCGCGAATAAAAATCGATTGGGGATTGAAGGTCGTGGACTACATTTCTACCCGGGGCGAAGCTCCAGCCCTCGGATTTCGTGATGCGCTTCTGGCCGGCCTTGCCCGGGACGGCGGTCTTTATGTGCCTCGTGAATGGCCGACCCTCTCGAAGAAGGAGATCCGCGGCTTCCGCGGCAAGTCGTACCAGGAAGTCGCCTTCGAAGTCCTGAAGCACTTTGTGGACGGCGAGATCCCCGACGACAAGCTCAAGGACATGATCGGCGAAGCCTATGCCACCTTCCGGCACCCGGCCGTGGCGCCGCTCGTGCAGGTCGGGCCGAACGACTTCGTGCTTGAGCTCTTCCATGGCACGACGCTGGCGTTCAAGGACGTTGCCATGCAGTTGCTTGCGCGGCTGATGGACTACGTGCTGGCCGAGCGCGGCGAACGGGCAACCATCGTCGGGGCCACTTCGGGCGATACCGGCGGCGCGGCGATCGATGCCTTCGCGGGCCGCGAGCGCACCGACATCTTCATCCTTTTCCCGCATGGCAAGGTTTCCCCTGTCCAGCAGCGGCAGATGACGACCTCGAAGGCCGGCAACGTCCATGCCCTCGCCGTCGAGGGTAATTTCGACGACTGCCAGAACCTCGTGAAGGAGATGTTCAACGACGTCGCCTTCCGCGAGCGCGTCAGCCTGTCGGGCGTCAACTCGATCAACTGGGCGCGCATCATGGCGCAGGTGGTCTATTACTTCACCTCGGCCGTGGCGCTCGGCGCACCGGACCGCAAGGTCTCCTTCACGGTGCCGACCGGCAATTTCGGCGACATCTTCGCTGGCTATGTGGCAAAGAAGATGGGCCTGCCGATCGACCGGCTGGTGATTGCCACCAATGACAACGACATCCTGGCGCGCACGCTGAAGACCGGTCGCTACGAGATGAAGGGCGTCAAGGCGACGACTTCGCCCTCGATGGACATCCAGATCTCGTCCAACTTCGAACGCCTGCTGTTTGAATCCTACGGCCGCGATGCCGCCGCCGTGCGCTCGTCCATGGCAAGCCTGAAACAGTCTGGCGCCTTCGAGATCAAGCCGGACACGCTGAAGGCGATCAAGCGCGAGTTCCGCGCCGGCCGCGCCACCGAACGCCAGGTTGCCGCGACCATTCGCGAAACACTCGACGCCACCGGCTACCTTCTCGACCCCCATACTGCCACCGGTGTCTTCGTGGCGCAGAAGAACGCCCGGCCGCTGAGCCCGATGGTGACCCTTGCAACCGCACATCCGGCCAAATTCCCGGCCGCGGTAAAATCCGCTTGCGGAATTGATCCACCCCTTCCATCATGGCTTGCTGATCTTATGCAAAGGGAGGAGCGCTTCGATATCTTGGAGCCTGAGCTTAAGGCCGTCGAGTCCTTCATCGACCAGCATGCCCGCGCTTGAGTGCTAAGTATCGGCGGCGCCGGAAAGAAAAGATATGACTGTAGAAATCACTCGGCTCGCCTCCGGCCTGACTGTCGTCACCGAAAACATGCCGCATCTGGAGAGCGTCGCGCTGGGTGTCTGGATCAAGTCGGGATCGCGCAACGAGACGGAAGATGAGCACGGGATCGCCCATCTTCTGGAACATATGGCCTTCAAGGGCACCAGCCGCCGAAGCGCCCGCGACATCGCCGAAGAGATCGAAAACGTCGGCGGCGAACTCAATGCCGCGACCTCGACCGAAACCACCTCCTATTATGCCCGCGTCCTGAAAGACCATGTGCCGCTGGCCGTCGACATCCTGGCCGACATCCTTACCGAGTCGGAATTCGACGAGGAGGAGTTGCGGCGCGAAAAACACGTGATCCTGCAGGAAATCGGCGCGGCAAACGACACGCCGGACGACGTGATCTTCGACCGCTTCTCCGAGGTCGCCTACCGCGACCAGACGCTCGGGCGCCCGATCCTGGGAACGCCGGAAACCGTCAAGAGCTTCACGCCGAACCAGATCCGCAACTACCTGTCCCGCAACTACACCACCGACCGCATGTTCGTGGTGGCCGCCGGCGCCGTTGATCACGATGCTTTCGTGAAGCAGGTGGAAACGCGGTTCGCAAAGCTGCCGACCAAGCCGAGCGCCCAGCCGGTCCTTGACGTCGCCCGTTATGTCGGCGGCGAGGTTCGCGAGGTTCGCGACCTCATGGATGCGCAGGTACTGATCGGCTTTGAGGGCAAGGCCTACCACATGCGCGACTTCTACTGTTCGCAGCTTCTGGCGAACATCCTGGGCGGCGGCATGTCCTCGCGCCTCTTCCAGGAAGTGCGCGAAAACCGTGGCCTCTGCTACTCGGTTTATGCTTTCCACTGGGGTTTCTCCGATACGGGCATCTTCGGCATCCATGCCGCGACCGGCGCCGATGACCTACCGAAACTCGTGCCGGTGATCCTCGATGAACTGCGCAAGTGCTCGGAAACGGTGCACCAGCAGGAAATCGACCGGGCCCGCGCCCAGATCCGCGCCCAGCTTCTGATGGGACAGGAAAGCCCGGCTGCGCGCGCCGGACAGATCGCCCGGCAGATGATGCTCTATGGCCGCCCGATCCCCAATGACGAGATGATGGAGCGGCTCGCGGGCCTCACCACCGAGCGCCTGACGGACCTTGCCGGACGGCTGTTTTTCGATACAGTTCCGACATTGTCAGCGGTCGGTCCGATCGAACAACTGGCGCCATTGGCGGAGATTACCGCAGCGCTGTCTTCGCCGGGCATCGAGACCAAGAAGGCTGCCGGTTAATCCGGCAACACCTGCCCGGAGCGCAGCAGAATGTCGAAGTCGGTGTTTCGGTTTCTTTCGCGACAGCCGGAAACGCCCGAGCTTCTTGGCGAAAACCATCTGCTCCGCCTCCCCCGTTATGGCGACTACAAGCAATGGCAGCGGCTGCGCTCCGAAAGCCGCAACTTCCTGCAGCCGTGGGAGCCGATCTGGCGCAGTGACGAGCTGACCGAAAGCGCCTTTCGCGCCCGTGTCGTGCGCAGCGGCCAGGAATATTCCTCCGGCCTTGCCGTACCGCTTCTTGTCTTCCGGCGAGAGGACGAGATCCTCGTTGGCGGACTGACGATCGGCTACATCCGCCGCGGTGCTGCGCAGAGTTGCATGATCGGATACTGGATGGGCGAGCGATATGCCGGTCAGGGCCATATGTTGGCCGCATTGCAGGTGGCTATCCCCTACATCTATACCGGACTTCAGTTGCACCGGATCGAGGCAGCCTGTATTCCGGAAAACTGGAAAAGCATCCGGCTTCTCGAGAAGGCCGGCTTCGAACGGGAAGGTCTTTTGCGCAAATACCTCAAAATCAATGGCGAATGGCGCGATCACGTGATGTTCTCCCGCTTGTCCGAAGACGGTGATCCGAGGAAGCTCCAAAAGCCATGACCATGCGCAGATCCCGCCTCGCATCGCTGGTTCGCCTGTTTCCAGCGATCGTCGTCCTTCTTTTGCCGTTGATTGCGTTGCTCGCACCTTCGAGCACATCGGCCGCAGAGCCGGTCAAAATCTCGCGGGACGACACGGCGCTCGATCTTACCCGCACCACCGACATCTACACCAACCAGGGCGAGGCCTTTCAGGTCTCGACAGCTGCGGGTTCGGACGGCATTCGCCGGCGTATCGAAGTGCGCGCAAGCTCCCCTGGTCACCAGGGCGACTGGGCTGTTTTTGCGCTCTCCAACGTTTCCGAAGAACAGCTGGAACGGGTGATCGTCGCGCCGCATTTCCGGCTGGTGAACTCCAAGATGTTCTGGCCGGACCTCGGGTCGCAGCGCATCATCTCGATCACGCCGTCGGAAGGTTTCGCGCTGGATCGCGAGCCCAGCCCGGATGCCGACGTCTTCAGCATCACGCTCAATCCCGGCGCGACTATTACCTTTGTTGCGGAACTCACGTCGCCGTCACTGCCGCAGATCTATCTCTGGCAGCCGGACGCCTATAAGGACACGGTCAACGCCTTTACGCTTTATCGCGGCATCGTGCTCGGCATCGCCGGCCTGCTTGCAGTGTTCCTGACCATCCTTTTCGTGGTCAAGGGCACCTCGATGCTGCCGGCCGCGGCGGCGCTCGCCTGGGCGGTGCTTGCCTATATCTGCGTCGATTTCGGTTTCCTCGACAAGCTCATCACCATTACCTCGAGCGACCAGCGCATATGGCGGGCGGGCGCGGAAGTGGCCCTCGCGTCCTCATTGGTGATTTTCCTCTTCACCTACCTGAACCTCAACCGCTGGCACGTGCACCTTGGTTACGCGACGCTCGCCTGGATCGTCGGCCTGGTGCTGCTTGGCGGTGTCGCGGTTTATGATCCGTCCGTCGCCTCCGGCATCGCGCGCATCTCCTTTGCGCTGACCGGTACGGCGGGCATCCTGCTCATCATCTATCTCGGCTTCAACCGCTACGATCGGGCGATCCTGCTCGTGCCGACCTGGGCACTGATCCTGGTGTGGCTGTTCGGCGGCTGGCTGACCGTGATGGGCAAGCTCGACAACGACATCATCCAGCCGGCGCTTGGCGGGGGCCTCGTGCTGATCGTGCTCCTGATCGGCTTCACGGTCATGCAGCACGCCTTTGCCGGCGGCGCCTACCAGCAGGGGCTTTTCTCGGACCTCGAGCGGCAATCGCTGGCGCTGACCGGCAGCGGCGACACGGTCTGGGATTGGGACGTGGCACGCGACCGCGTCGTCACCACACCGGATATCTCGCTACGGCTCGGCCTTGCGCCAGGCTCCATGGACGGCGCGGTGCGCAATTGGGTGCCGCGGCTGCATCCGGACGACCGGGACCGTTTCCGGGCGACGCTCGACGTGCTGCTTGAGCATCGCCGCGGCCGCCTGCACCACGAATTCCGGGTGCGTGCCGAAGATGGTCATTTCCACTGGCTGCAGATTCGTGCGCGTCCGGTGCTTGGCTCGAACGGCGAAATCATTCGCTGCGTCGGCACCATCGTCGACGTGACCGAACAGAAGAATTCCGTCGAGCGGCTACTGCAGGATGCGCTGCACGACAACCTCACCGGCCTGCCGAACCGCCAGCTTTTCCTTGACCGTCTGCAGGCCGTGCTGGCGCTCGCACCGGGTGGCGAGACGGTGCGCCCAACAGTGATGTCGGTCGATATCGACCGCTACAAGCAGGTAAACGACAGCCTCGGCATTGCTGCCGGCGACAATATCCTCATCGCGCTGACGCGGCGCCTGCGCCGGCTGCTGAAGCCGCAGGATACGCTTGCGCGGCTCGCCGGCGACCAGTTCGGCCTGATCCTGGTTTCGGAACGCGATCCAGCCAAGGTTGCGGAGTTCGCCGACGCCGTCTCCAAGGCGATCATGGTGCCGATCAATTTCGCCAACCGCGAGATCATCCTCACCGCCTCGATCGGCCTTGCCTCCTGGGTGGACCAGCAGGAAAGCGCCGTCGGCATGCTGGCCGATGCGGAGCTTGCCATGTATCGGGCCAAGCGCAGCGGCGGCAATAGAGTCGAACCGTTCCGCCCCGCCTTCCGCTCCGCCGGAACCGACAAGCTGCAGATCGAGACCGATCTTCGCCGCGCCATCGAGCGCAAGGAACTGTCGCTCGCCTACCAGCCGATCATCCGGCTGAAGGACGGTGAGATCGCCGGCTTCGAAGCACTGATGCGCTGGGACCACCCGAAGCGCGGGCCAATCCCGCCATCGGAATTCATCCCGATCGCGGAGACTTCTGATCTCATTGGACCGCTCGGGCTGTTTGCCATGGACCGGGCCGCAACCGACCTGATGAACTGGCAGCGGCAGACGGGTGATCTTCCTGTCTTCGTATCCGTCAATCTCTCGAGCGCCCAGCTTCTCAACGCCGATCTCTACAATGACGTGCGCACGCTGCTGCAGAAGACGCAGATCGACCCGCACCAGTTGAAGCTGGAACTCACTGAATCGCTGATGATGGAAAACCCGGAACAGGCGCGGCTTGTTCTCGGAAAGCTGAAGGAAACGGGCCTGAGCCTCGCGCTCGACGATTTCGGCACCGGCTACTCATCGCTCGCCTGCCTCACCCAGTTCCCGTTCGACACGATCAAGCTCGACAAGGAACTGGTCGGCGGCGGTGCGGAAAAGCGCACGATCCTGCTGCGCTCGGTCATCGCCATGGCCCGCGCGCTCGACATGACCGTGGTGGCGGAGGGCATCGAAACCGACGACGATGCGGCAGATCTCGCCAAGATGGGTTGCCATTTCGGCCAGAGCTTCCTGTTCGGCCCGCCCGCCCCGGCCGATGCAGTGATCAAGCTCCTGAAGGAGCGCTTTCCGCTGACGAAGCGGGCGTGACCGCTCCCGGCGCCTGACGCGCCGAATGGATTAGTTGGTGGATGAACTCAAGCTTCTCCACCACCGCCGGCGTCAGGATGAAGGGATAAAGGTCCGGGACACCCATGGACCGGTGCAGGCTGTTGATCGCCACGCTGAACGGGATCCAGGCCGAAACAAGCTGCTCGGCGCTCTTTGCATTATACGGGTTGAAGGCGACCTCGGCGGCAAGCTCCTCATGCCGGCGCGGCTCGATCGACATGCCGTAGGCGCGCGCCGTCTCCAGCGTATCCACGATGTGGAGATAGTGCGCGAAGCTTTCGGCGAAATCCTCCCAGGGGTGGGTGCTGGCATAGGTGCTGATATGGAACTGCTGCCAATCCGGCGGCGGGCCTTCTTCGTAGTTGCGCCGTAGCGCCTCACCGTAATCAGCCCGCTCGTCGCCAAAGACGGCGCGGAATTCTTCGATCTTGCCGCCGTCGCGCACCAGCTTGTCCCAGATGTAATGTCCGGTCTCGTGCCGGAAGTGCCCTAGCATCGTGCGGTACGGCTCGTTCATCGAAACCCGAACCTGCTCGCGCGTGAGGTCATCGGCTTCGGCCGCACGAATGGCAATGAGGCCGTCTTCGTGGCCTGTCATCGCGGGCACGACCGAGCCATCCTCCTTGACCTCGTCGACGAGGAAATCGAACACCAGGCCGCCTTCCGGATCTTCTTCCCGGTTGGTGCGCGGCAGGTTCCAGCGCATCAGGGAATAAAACAGATGCCGCTGCGCCTGACTGATGCGCCGCCACTGATTGAGCCCCTCCTCCGTCGATGCATCGGGCACGAGGCGATTGTGGCGGCAGGCCGGGCAGAACGGATTCGGATCATCGGCAAGAACCGTCCAGTTGCAGACGTCCATGGCCGCGTTGGCGCAAAGCCGCACCTTGTGCTCCGGCTTGGCGATGAGATGCCAGGTGCCCTCCGCCCCGTCCTCCTGTTCCAGCGCATGCATGGCAAGCTGTTCGGGAACGAAGGCAAGCCGATGACCGCAGTTCACGCAGGAGCGGTTGTCGAAAAAAATCGGTTGGCCGCAATGATCACAGTCGTAGAGGCGCATCGGTGAGATCCATTCTGGCTTGCCCATACAGAAAACCTGCTCCAGCCGAACCGGAACAGGTTTTTGAAAGAATATGCAGTTGTGACCGTCAGGCGCGGTCTACAACATCCTTGGCGGCCTGCTTCAGATTGCCCTTGGCCTGCTGTGCGTGACCCTTGGCTTCCTGGCCGGCACCCTTTGCCTTCAGGCTGTGGTCGTCGGTCATGTCGCCTGCAGCCTGCTTGACCTTGCCAGCCAGTTCATTGGCCTTGCCGGACATCTTGTCGCTGGTGCTTCCCATAACGTAACTCCTCATTTTTGCGGCGCTTTCTCGCGCCTTGCCAGAAGAGAACGCGGGTCCGGAGTCTTCGTTCCGCTCTTGTCGAAATAAGCGTTAGGCCGCGTCAGGCGTGGCCAGCTTCACTGGAGAGCATCTCCGGGCTGACGCCCAGGAGAGCCAGCGCCCGCTCGTATTTCTCCTCGAGAGCAGTGTCGAAAATCAGCTCATCCGTCGACGGGCAGTTGAGCCAGCCATTGGCGGCAATTTCCATCTCCAGCTGTCCGGGGCCCCATCCGGCATAACCGAGCAGCATGGTCGCGCGTGCCGGGCCACGCCCGTCGCAGATAGCGCGGATGACATCCAGCGTTGCCGTTAATGAAATATCCTCGCTCACCGGCACGGAGGACTCGCTGGTGAAGTCATCCGAATGAAGCACGAAGCCACGACCGGTTTCCACCGGACCACCGGCAAGGATCGGAATGTCGCGGGTTGGCTGAGGCAGCATGATCGTGTCTGCCTCCTCCATGAGCTTCAGGTGCAGGAGGACGTCCGTAAAGGATATTTCCTGGGCGCGATTGATGATGAAGCCCATCGCGCCGGCATCGGAATGGGCGCAGATATAGACCACTGCGCGCGCAAAATTGCCGTCCTGCATGCCGGGCATGGCAATGAGGAACTGGCCGTCCAGGAAGCCGCGCTCCCTATCGTGCTTGAGGGTCGACAAAACCATACTGCCTCCGGCCACGCTCGCTGCCTCTACTCTTTATTCCTCGAGCTTATATCAAAAAACGATAATGAACATGGGGCACCCGACATATCCAATCAACGGAATATGATTGCGATGGATGCGTCGTGACTCGCCTCGGCCTGCCTCTTGCGTTACATGCAACGCAATGACGCACTCCCGGTTGAAAAACCTCATGAAACTGGCGCCCGCCGCCCTCGTCGCCGGTTCTCTTGGCATGGCCGGCGTTTGCCATGCGGAAATTTCACCCTGGGCCACCAATGAAGGCGGGCGGATGCGCATTGTCGCCATGCCGCCTGAGCCCGACGGGACGGTGCGCGGTGCGTTGCAGATCGAGCCGCGGCCCGGCTGGATCACCTATTGGCGTGAGCCGGGTGATGCGGGCATTCCGCCGCAGATCATGCTGCCCGAGGCGGATGGTGCGACACTGACGCGTGTCTCCTACCCGGTGCCGAAGCGGATCGACAATGGCGAGCTTCGCGATCTTGGCTACGACCATCCGGTATCGCTGCCGTTCGAGCTCAAGGTGCGCCAACCCGGCCAGCCGCTGGACCTGACGGCATCCGCATTCGTCGGCCTCTGCCGCAATATCTGCATTCCGTTCCAGGCGGATTTCACGCTGAAGCTTGAGACCGTGGGTGGGACGCCGGTGCAGGAAGCGATGATCCTCAACGCCGCCGCGTCCAAGATCCCTGAAGCGCCGTCCGACGAGTTCGCGGTCGCCGACCATTCCATCAGCGACAACAAGGACGTGCTGTCGCTGAAGCTCAAGCTGCCGCCGGGTTCGACCACGCCGCCGCAGGTGATCGTAACGGGGCCGGAAGGGCACGTGCTGTTTGACGGACAGAACGCCACGCAGCACGGCGACAGCTATTCGCTCGACATGCCGGTCGGAAAGCTGCCCAAGAACTACGACATCAAGGGCAAGCAATGGGGCGTGCTGGTGATTGCCGGCAAGCGCGCCATGGAAACCTCGCTCAGCTTCCGCTAAGCCAGCTTGCCTTGCATGGGACGCGCATTATAGTCCCCTCACCTGCCGGACCGATACCGCGTCCGCACAACCGAGGAGAGCCCGATGACGATTGCAGTCGGCGACAAACTGCCTGCCGCCACCTTCAAAGAAAAGACCGCCGACGGCCCGGTCGAGATCACCACGTCGCAGCTCTTCGACGGCAAGAAGGTCATTCTCTTTGCCGTGCCGGGCGCGTTCACGCCGACCTGCACGCTGAACCACCTGCCGGGCTTCCTGGAAAACCGCGATGCGTTCCTTGCCAAGGGGATCGATGACATTGCCGTTGTTGCCGTAAACGACTGGCACGTGATGGGTGCCTGGGCGCAGCATACCGGCGGCATGGGCAAGATCCACTTCCTCGCCGACTGGGACGGCGCCTTCACCAAGGCTCTTGGCCTGGATGCCGACCTTTCCGGCGGCGGGCTCGGCGTGCGCTCCAAGCGTTATTCCATGCTGGTCGAGAACGGCGTGGTGAAGTCGCTCAACGTGGAGGAAAGCCCGGGCCAGGCAACGGTCTCCGGCGCCGCGGCAATGCTTGAAGCGCTCTGACATCTCTGCAGTGTTGAAATTTGAGAGCGCCTGCGGGCGCTCTTTCATATCTCCAGGTCGAACACCAGAAGACCGGAAACGCCACCATCGGCGGAGGCAACGATCCGTTCGCCAACCGCAAGGTGATCAGGGTGGACGAGATAGGCGTCACGCGACTCTGGGCTGTCGAAGGTGACGATGAAGCCATCGCGGAAACCGCCGTCCAGGCCTTCGCGGGAGATGTTCGGACCGTATTTGATGTCGAGGATGCCGGGCGTGACCTCCTTGAGGGCGACGATCGCGTCATAGAGCGACTGCTTGTCGGCAGCCTGCAGCGACGACTTGAACCGTGCGAAGACGCAATGCAGGATCATGTGACCTCCCAACCCTCTCTCGATCGACACGCAGAAACTAGCGCCACAGCTGCGAAGTGCAAGCCGCCGTCACGCAAGCTGCCAGATGGCGATCAGGCTACTTCTTCTTGAACGGCGCCATGCCGAGCCGCGCCAGTTCATCGGCACGTTCGTTTTCCGGATGGCCGGCATGACCCTTCACCCAATGGAGCGTCACCTTGTGGCGGTTGCGCGCTTCTTCCAACTGCTGCCAGAGCTCGACATTCTTCACCGGCTTGTTGTCAGCCGTCTTCCAGCCCTTCTTCTTCCAGCCGAAGATCCACTTGGTAATGCCGTCCTTGACGTAGGAACTGTCGGTGTAAAGCTCGACTTCGCAGGGCGTCTTCAGCGCATTGAGCGCCTGGATGGCGGCCATCAGTTCCATGCGGTTATTGGTGGTTTCCGCCTCGCCGCCGAACAGTTCCTTCTCGGTCTCACCGTAGCGCAGGATCGCTCCCCAGCCACCGGGACCGGGATTGCCCGAGCAGGCGCCATCGGTGAAGATTTCGACCTGTTTCATGCAGACAATCCATATTCAGTGGCGGAGCGTACCTGGCGGTGGAACCGCAGCTTGCGCAGATATTCGAGCGGGTCCTTCTTCACGACAAGCGCGCCGGCCGGCGTTGTCAGCCAGTCGTAAAGGCGGGTCAGGAAAAACCGCAGCGCCGATCCCCTGGCGAGAACCGGAAGTGCTGCGACTTCATCCGGGGAAAGCGGCCGGACGCTCGCGTAGCCGTCCAGCATCGCGCTTCCCTTGGTCACGTTATAGGAGCCATCCTTCTCGAAGCACCAGGCATTGAGGCAAATCGCCACATCGTAAGCCAGCAGGTCATTGCAGGCGAAATAGAAGTCGATCAGGCCCGACAGGTCGTCGCCGAGGAAAAAGACGTTGTCCTGGAAAAGATCGGCATGGATCACGCCGGCCGGAAGATCCTTCGGCCAATGAGCCTCGAGGTATTCGAGTTCCGCGGTCACCTCGTCCTGCAGCCCCGTTTCCACCTCGTCGGCGCGATCGGCAGACTTGGCCCATAGCGTTTTCCAACCCTCGAGCGACAGCGCGTTGGGACGCACGATTTCGAAGCCTTCGCCCGCCAGATGCATTTCGGCGAGCGCCCGACCGACTTCGCGGCAATGCCGTGCTTCGGGCTTGCGCAGCCACATGCCTTCCAGGAACGATATTAGTGCGGCCGGGCGGCCTGAAAGTTCGCCGAGCAACTGCCCGTCGCGGCGCGGCAGAGGCAGCGGGCAGGACAGCCCTTTGCCGGAAAGATGCTGCATCAGGCCAAGGAAGAACGGCAGGTCTGCCTTCTCGACGCGCTTTTCATAAAGCGTCAGGATCAGCGGATCCCGCGTGGTGTGGAGCAGGAAGTTCGAGTTCTCGACCCCTTCGGCGATGCCCTTGTAGGAGGTCAACTCGCCGACGTCGTATTCGGTCAGAAAACGCTTCAGGTCGTCTTCGGTAATGTCAGTGTAAACGGCCAAGATCTATCCCGCGATGTGTCAGCCGCAGACGCGGCACCCCGCCTCTTCCTAACCGCTCGTCATCGCCTCCGCTAGGGTCGAAGACCGCAGATCGGAGGCGGGATTCACAGGATCCGTCAGGTCAGGCCGGGACGCTCTTGCGGCCGTTGACCCATTCCATGTCTTCGTGCGTCAGAGGAACGTCGCGAAGCTCGCGGTTGACGAGGAAGTTTTCGGTTTCCTCGGCGGTGATCGCAAGCTCGATCTGCGCATCGAAGCGTTCCTTGAAGGCCGCGATGATCTCATCGACGATGACTTCCGGCGCAGACGCTCCGGCGGAGATACCGAGCGTACGGATCGGGCCGATCTCGTCCCAGTTCAGTTCGGCCGCGCGCTGCACCAAAAGCGAGCGCTTAGCGCCGGCCCGCAGCGCGACTTCCACGAGACGCTTCGAGTTTGAGGAATTCGGTGCACCGACCACGAGGAAGAGGTCACAGCCCGGTGCTGCTTCCTTGACCGCCACCTGGCGGTTGGTGGTAGCGTAACAAATGGAATCGGCCGCCGGTGCCATCAGGTTCGGGAAGCGCTCCTGAAGCTTGGCGATCACGCCAGCCGTATCATCCACCGAAAGCGTCGTCTGGGTCACGTAACCGAGATTGTCAGGGTCAGGCGGCATATAGGCTTCCGCATCGGCGATGGTATCGACGAGCGATACGGAGCCTGGCGGCAGCTGCCCCATGGTGCCGATCACTTCCGGATGGCCGGCATGGCCTATGAGCACCACGTGGCGGCCGAGCCGCTGGTGGCGCATGGCCTGCTTGTGGACCTTGGAGACCAGAGGGCACGTGGCGTCGAGGTAAAACAGGTTACGCGCCTGCGCATCTTCCGGTACAGACTTCGGCACGCCGTGGGCGGAGAAGACCACCGGCTGCTGGCGATGTTCTTCCGGGACCTCGTTAAGTTCCTCGATGAAGATCGCGCCCTTGGCTTCCAGCCCTTCCACTACGTAGCGGTTGTGGACGATCTCGTGGCGCACATAAACCGGCGCGCCATAGGCCTTCAGCGCCAGCACGACGATCTGGATCGCGCGGTCGACGCCGGCGCAGAAGCCACGCGGTCCACAGAGACGGATCGTCAGCGGGCTTTTGTCAGAAACGGGAAATGCCATCAATCAGAACGCCAGAAGGGTCAGGACAAGAGCGATCATGGCGGGACCGCCCTGAACAAGCAGGATGCGCGGCTTGACCGACCATGCGCCATATATAGCGGCTACAATCACGCACACAAGGAAGAAGAGTTTCAACTGGCAGGCAATGGCGGGATCGGGATGCAGCAGCGACCAGACGAGGCCGGCTGCAAGGAAGCCATTGTAGAGACCCTGGTTGGCAGCCAGCACCTTTGTCGCAGCCGCCTGCTCGGCCGACATGCGGAAGGTCTTGCGGCCAAACGGCTTTGTCCAGAAAAACATCTCGAGCACGAGGAAACCGAGGTGGAGCAGCGCTGTCAACGTCACGAAGAAAGCTGCCAGGATCGCCATGCCTCACCCCCTATCGAAGTGGCGAGCATAACCTGCTCCTCAACGCGGCACCATCACCCTTACGCTGTTACCCTTGGCGATGTCAGCCCTGGCTTCGCCGGCCCCGAAACCACATGCCGATGACCACCGCCACCAAGGCTGCCGCCAGGCCATACCAGGTGACGGCATATTGCAGGTGGCTGTTCGGCAGGTCGAACTGCGTGACGCCGCCACGTGGCCAGCCGCCAGCGTTTTCCACCGAGGCATCAACATCAACGAAGAACGGCAGCACCTGCGATGCCTCCAGCCCCGTCGTCGAGACCATGGCCGACAGATCCTTCCAGTAGAAGATGTTCTTCCCCAGGTCATTATCCGGCACGATGGCCGACGGCTTCTCGTCCAGCCGCGTGCGGGCAAAACCGGTGACGGTCTGCACGCCTGACACTTCGCCCGCCTCGCGCGTCGAGCGGTCCTTCATCTCGTAGGGCACGAAGCCGCGGTTGACGAAGAGGACCCGGCCGTCCGCCAAAGTCATCGGGGTGTAAACATAGAAGCCGGTCTGGCCCTGGAAGGTCGCGAAGAAGTGCCGCTCCTTGCCGTGGTCAAAGGTTCCCGTCACCGAGACGCGTCGGTATTCGATGTCGCCGCCGTCACGCTCGATTGTCTCGACCTCGGCCAACGGGACCGGGTCTGCGGCGCGACGTTCGGCAATATCGGCCAGTAGCGCCTCCTTCCAGTGAAGGCGCTCCACCTGCCAGGTGCCGAGCGACAGCAACACCGCCAGCGTTACGAGGATGCCGACAACCGTTGCGACGGTACGCAACGTTCTACGCGGCCGGCCGGTGCTTGTTTCTTCGTGCTGCGGCGTCGTGGCCATGGTCATATCCCGCTTGAAACGCAGAAGGGCGGCTTTCGCCGCCCCTCCTCATGAAATGCGTGGCTCTTAGTGAGCGACCGGTGCGCCCCAGCCACCCCAGATGTAGATGGCGAAGAACAGGAACAGCCAGACCACGTCAACAAAGTGCCAGTACCAGGCGGCGGCTTCGAAGCCGAAGTGGCGGGTCGGCGTGAAGCCACCGGCCATGGCCCGGATGAGGCAGACGAGGAGGAAGATCGTGCCGATCAGGACGTGGAAGCCGTGGAAGCCGGTCGCCATGAAGAAGGTCGCGCCATAGATCGAGTTCGAGAATTCGAACGGAGCGTGGGCGTATTCATAGGCCTGGACAAACGAGAACAGGATGCCGAGTGCCACGGTGAGCGCCAGGCCGTTGACGAGGCCCTTGCGGTCATTGTGCAGCAGCGCATGGTGTGCCCAGGTTACGCAGGTGCCCGAAAGCAGCAGGATAACCGTGTTGTAGAGCGGCAGGTGCCATGGATCGAGCACTTCAACGCCCTTCGGGGGCCACTGGCCGCCGAGGAATTCGGTGCGCGAGGCCTGGATCGCTTCGTTGGCGTAAAGGCTTGCATCGAAGAAGGCCCAGAACCAGGCGGCAAAGAACATCACTTCCGAAGCGATGAACATGATCATGCCGTAGCGCAGGTGCAGCGATACGACGCGCGTATGGGCGCCGGAATTGCCTTCCTTGATGGTGTCCGACCACCAGCCGATCATCGTGTAGATGACGATGGCGAGACCAATGAAGAAGACCCAGGGGGTCGCCCAGTTGATCCCGAACATGTTGAACGCACCACCATTCAGGTAGCGCATGTAGCCAACGCCGCCGAAAGTCAGGACGAATGCGCCGAGCGAAGCCAGGATAGGCCACGGGCTCGGATCGATGATGTGGTAGTCGTGATTTTTCTGATGCGCGTCGGCCATGTCAGAATCCCCGGATATTGCCTTGCTACGCCGGAAAACCCGGCGACCCTCTTAAAGTTTCCCTTCCCCGACCGTCTCACCCTTTGGCAGAGCGGCGACCGGCTGGGCCTTCTCGCTCGGATAAAAGGTGTAGGACAGGGTAATCGTTTTTATGTTCTTCGTTTCAGGTGCCTTGGCGATTTCCGGATCAACAAAGAACACCACGGGCATGGTGATCGATTGACCCGGCTCCAAGGTCTGCTCCGTAAAGCAGAAGCACTGCACCTTGTTGAAGTAGGCACCCGCTTCCATCGGCGTCACGTTGAACACGGCCGTGCCGGTGGAGGCAGTCGACGACCTGTTGGTCGCCGTATATTCGACCTGGACCGTCTCGCCGATCTTCGGGTTGACGGTCTTGGCCGGCTTGAACTCCCAGTTCAACCCCGAGGACACGTTTGCGTCAAACGTCACCTGGATCGGCTTCTGGAGGATCGTTTCCGAATATTGCTCGACGCGCTGCGTCGTGCCGCCGTAACCGGTGACCTGGCAGAACAGGCGATAGAGCGGAACTGAAGCATAGGCCGCACCCACCATGCAGCCGACGAACACGGCGCAGCCTGCGAAGATCGCGCCATTGCTGACACGCTTCTGGCTACCCGGCGCCATCTGGTTGGTGGTTTCCGGCTTAGACATCCAGACCACCGATCTTCACCAGGGTCATGATGTAGAAGAGCACGACCAGCGCCGCCAGAACGAGCCCAAGGGCGATGTTGCGGTTGCGGCGCGACTTCTTCTGCGCTTCGTTGAGTTCGATTTTCTCGATCATCACGCGGCTCCCAGGAGCTTGGAAACGCCGCCGATCCAGTGATCCGCGAGAAGCGCCGAGAAGATCGCAAAGAGATATACGATCGAATAGGCGAACATCTTCTTGGCCGGAACCATCTTCTCGTCACCGTCCGGCATGCGCCTTACGGCAACCGAACAGTAGAGGAAGATCGCGCCAAGCACGGCGGCAAAGATGCCGTAGCCGATGCCTGCAAGGCCGGTCGCAGTCGGCGCAACAGCCACGGCAATCGTCAGGATGGTGTAGAGGACGATCTGGTTCTTGGTCGAAGCTTCGCCTGCAACGTTTGGCATCATCGGCACGCCGACGGAGCCATAGTCGCGCATCTTGAAGAGCGCGAGCGCCCAGAAATGCGCCGGCGTCCAGAGGAAGATGATCAGGAACAGGATGATGCTGTCGATCGACACGCCGCCCGTCACGCAGGCCCAGCCGATCATCGGCGGGAATGCACCGGATGCGCCGCCGATGACGATGTTCTGCGGCGTGGAGCGCTTCAGCCACATCGTGTAGATGACGGCATAGAAGAAAATGGTGAATGCCAGAAGGCCGGCTGCGAACCAGTTGACCGCAAGGCCAAGGATGGCGACCGAAAAGACCGACAGGGTCAGGCCGAAGGCAAGCGCCTCCCGCGGCTGAACCCGTCCGTCCGGAATGGGACGTTTTGCGGTACGGCTCATCACCGCGTCGATGTCGGCATCGTACCACATGTTGAGTGCACCGGAGGCGCCAGCGCCCACCGCGATGCAGAGAATGGAAATGGCACCGAGGATCGGGTTAATTTCACCGGGCGCCAGAATCAGGCCGGCGAAGGCGGTGAAGACGACGAGCGACATCACGCGCGGCTTCAGCAGCTCGAAGAAATCGCGCGCATTCGCTTCCGAAAGGCGCAAGCCTTCCTCGGAGCCAAGTACGTCGTGATTGTCGATAACTGTCATTGAACCGTCCTGTCTGCAATTTCAGGGCATCGCGGCAACCGCGATGCCCTTGATCTTTGTCCGCTTAGCGGATGCGGGGCAACTGCTCCCACTGGTGGTATGGCGGCGGCGAAGACAGCTGCCATTCCAGCGTGGTCGCACCTTCACCCCACGGGTTGTCGCCGGCAACACGCTTCTTCGAGAAGGCTTCCCAAACACCGTAAAGGAAGATCAGGACGCCGACGAAGGAGATGTAGGAGCCGATCGAGGAGACATAGTTCCAGCCGACATATGCATCCGGATAGTCGATGTAACGGCGCGGCATGCCTGCAAGACCGAGGAAGTGCTGCGGGAAGAACACGAGGTTCACGCCGATGAACATGACCCAGAAGTGCAGGTTGCCGATGGCCGAACTGTACATGTAGCCGAACATTTTCGGGAACCAGTAGTACCAGGCCGCGAAGATCGCGAAGACGGCACCGAGCGACAGAACGTAGTGGAAGTGAGCCACGACGTAGTAGGTGTCATGCAGTGCACGGTCGAGACCGGCGTTGGCAAGCTGGACGCCCGTAACGCCACCGACGGTGAACAGGAAGATGAACCCGATTGCCCAGATCATCGGCGTGGTGAAACGCAGCGAGCCGCCCCACATCGTCGCGATCCAGGAGAAGATCTTGATGCCGGTGGGGATGGCGATGACCATCGTCGCGAAGACGAAGTAACGCTGTGCGTCGAGCGACAGGCCGACCGTGTACATGTGGTGCGCCCACACGACGAAGCCGACGGCACCGATGGCGACCATGGCGTAGGCCATGCCGAGGTAACCGAAGATCGGCTTGCGCGAGAAGGTCGACACGATGTGGCTGATGATGCCGAAGCCGGGCAGGATCAGGATGTACACTTCCGGGTGACCGAAGAACCAGAACAGGTGCTGGTAGAGGATCGGGTCACCGCCGCCTTCCGGCGCGAAGAAGGTCGTGCCGAAGTTACGGTCGGTCAGCAGCATGGTGATGGCGCCAGCCAGAACCGGCAGCGACAGCAGCAGCAGGAAGGCAGTGATCAGAACGGCCCAGGCGAAGAGCGGCATCTTGTGCAGCGTCATGCCCGGAGCGCGCATGTTCAGGATCGTGGTGATGAAGTTGATCGCACCGAGGATCGAGGACGCACCAGCGACGTGCAGCGAGAAGATCGCCAGGTCAACGGCCGGTCCCGGATGCCCCATGGTTGCCAGCGGCGGATACATCGTCCAGCCGCCACCGACGCCGAACGCACCTGCCGGACCTTCCACGAACATGGAAAGCAGCAGCAGCACGAATGCCGGCACGATGAGCCAGAAGGAGATGTTGTTCAGACGCGGGAACGCCATGTCCGGCGCCCCGATCATGATCGGCACCATCCAGTTGGCAAAGCCGCCGATCATCGCGGGCATGACCATGAAGAAGATCATGATCAGCGCGTGGCCGGTGGTGAAGACGTTGTACATGTGCTTGCCGCCGTCGATGGCAGCATCACCTTCGAAGCCGTAAACCATGGACGCCAGACCGTGGAAGATCTGGATGCCAGGCTCCTGCAGTTCCATGCGCATGGCAACGGAGAGCAGGCCACCAACGATACCGGCAATGATCGCGAAGATCAGGTAGAGGGTGCCGATGTCCTTGTGGTTGGTCGAGAAGAACCAACGCGCTGCAAAGCCGGGCGTATGGGAATGATTGTGGTCGTCATGGGCATGCGCATCATGAGAGGTGCGAGCATGAGCGTGATCGTCGTGAGCGGAATGTCCAGCCATTGTCCTCACTCCTCTATATTACTTGGAAACGTTCGCAGCGACGGCAAGGCCGTCTACAGGCTTATCGGCCTGAGCGACGAGACCCTTGAACGCGCCCGGGAGATCGGTTGCAGCCTGAGCAAGCCAGGCATCATACTTTTCCTGCGACACGACGTGGATCGCGATCGGCATGAAGGCATGGTCCTTGCCGCAAAGCTCGGAGCACTGACCGTAGTACATGCCTTCCTTTTCGGCGATGAACCAGGTTTCGTTCAAACGGCCCGGAACAGCGTCGATCTTCAGGCCGAAGGCCGGCAGAGCGAAGGCGTGAATGACGTCGGACGGAGCAGCGGTCACGAGAAGACGAACCGTCTTGCCAACCGGCACGACCATTTCGTTATCGACGGCGAGCAGGCGCGGGTAACGGGCCATGTCGGTCTTGCCGGTCGAGTCGCGGTCGGTTTCCTTCAGCATGAAGCTGTCGAATGCGATCGGGGCCGAAGCACCTTCATATTCGTAGTTCCACTGCCACTGGGTGGCGGTTGCCTTCACCGTCAGGTCAGACTCGGGAATTTCGAGCTGGGCATTGAGAAGGTTGAACGAAGGAATAGCCAGGAAGAAGAGGATCAGGACCGGACCAATGGTCCAGATGATCTCGATCATCGTGTTGTGGCTGGTGCGCGACGGCACCGGATTGGCGCTGGCGCGGAACTTCATCACCACGATGACCAGCAGGACGAGAACGAGCAGCGTCACGGGCACGATGAACCAGAGCGTATAATGCTCGAACCAGCGCACCTGGTGCATGATCGGCGAAGCAGGCGCCTGAAGATCGATTTGCCACGGATGTGGCTGATCCGCATAACCTGCGGATGCGAAGAGCAGACAGATGAGCCCCGTCATCGCTGCATAAGCTCTAGTCATCACAACAATTCTCCCCATGCGTCTGATCTGGATCAAACCGAACGCAGAATCCAAGCCATATGGTGTGCTTCAATCACAGTTTGCCTGCCGCCGCAATATCTGCCGGGAAAAGCCTGTGCGGCATTTTGCGCCTTCCCACGCCCGTGGATTTCATCCGGCACGGTGGGCGCTGGCTGGCAGGCTTACAGCGGCGATTCCGGCATCTAAATCACCTGTTGATAATAAAGTGTGCGTAAACCTGCGCCGTGCGAAGTCGTTCACAATTCGCTTTGCTAACACCGTCCACGGGCCAGCATCATCTTCAGTCCCAACTTTCGCCGCACTCGGCTGAAAATAGGGCGGGTCTTTTCATTTTGCCGGCCGAGCGACAAGAATAGCCGCACTGATTCGTCTACCAGAGGTTTCCATGGGTCGTCCCTCCCTGCTCCGCGCCGGTCTGGCTGTTATGCTCGCGGCAGCTACATCTATCCCATCGCTTGCGCAGCAGCCGGCCCCGACACCTGCGGCGCCCGCAGATCAGGGTGCGAGCCAGCAGCCGGTTCCGCCGACGCCGCAACCGCCCAAGCCCGGCCAGCAGGCACAGCAGCCTGGCAACGTGCGCGAAAACCATGGCGCCTGGTCGATCATCTGCGACAGGCCGGCCGGCGCTTCCGCCGAGCAGTGCGCGCTGATGCAGAACGTGATTGCCGAAGACAGGCCGGAAGTGGGCCTGTCGGTCGTGGTCCTGAAGACCGCCGACCGCAAGGCGAAGATCCTGCGCATCCTGGCGCCGCTCGGTGTGCTGCTGAAGGACGGCATGGAGCTTTACGTCGACAACAACAATATCGGCCGCGCCTATTTCACCCGCTGCTTCTCCGAAGGCTGCTATGTCGAGGTCGAGATCGATGACGAGCTGATGCGCATCCTGCGCGCCGGCAAGAGCGCGGTCTTTGCACTGCGCGAGTCGGCAGATCAGGATCGGGTCGGCATTCCGATCGAACTGACGGGGTTTGCACCGGGCTACGACGCCCTCCCCTAACGGGGCTTATATATAATGTCGAGGTCCCGGAATCGGTGATGCTCCGGGATCCGATCTCCCCGGCGCTTGCTTACTCGCCTGCCCGGACCTACATCGGCTCCAACAGCTTTCCATGCCGCTCCCCGCGTGAAAGCAATCCAAGGAGCCTTTTCCATGAACACCGACCTTCTTTCCCTATTCGACAGCGACGAGACGAAGCTGCGGTCGATCCTGTCCGATGCACTGACCGGGGCGGATGACGGGGAATTGTATGTCGAGCATGCACAGGCGGAGTCGCTGACCTTTGATAACGGGCGCCTGAAGGGCGGTTCCTTCAACACGGACCAGGGTTTCGGGCTGCGTGCCGTGGCGGGCGAAGCCGTGGGCTATGCCCATTCCGGCGAACTTTCCGCCGCAGCGCTGTCGCGCGCGTCGGATGCGGTTCGTGCCGTGACCGCCGGCTATTCCGGCTCTTATGCAGCAGCGCCCCAGCGCACCAACAAGAAATATTACGGCGATGAAAACCCGATCGGCTCCCCGAGCTTCGAAGAAAAGGTCAGACTCCTGACCGACATCGACGCCTATCTGCGCAACAAGGACGACAAGGTGCGCCAGGTCACGGCAACGATTTCCGCCAGTTGGCAGGTCGTGGACATCCTGCGCGCCGATGGACATCGGGTGCAGGACATCCGGCCGATGACACGCATCAACGTCTCCGTCGTGGTCGGTGATGGCGACCGCCAGGAAAGCGGCTCGTTCGGCACCGGCGGCCGCGTCGGCTTCGGCGATTTCGTGACAGGCGGCAACTGGCAGACGGGTGCGGATGAGGCGCTTCGCCAGGCGCTCGTCAACCTGACGGCGATCGATGCACCCGCCGGCACGATGGACGTTGTCCTCGGCTCGGGCTGGCCGGGCGTGATGCTGCACGAGGCGGTCGGCCACGGCCTCGAGGGCGACTTCAACCGCAAGAAGACATCCGCCTTCGCCGGGCTGATGGGCGAAATGGTCGCTGCTCCAGGTGTTACGGTCGTTGACGACGGCACGATCGACAATCGCCGCGGCTCACTCACCATCGATGATGAAGGCACGCCGTCCGGCTACAACGTGCTGATCGAGAACGGCAAGCTTGTCGGCTACATGCAGGACCGGCAGAACGCCCGGCTGATGGGCGTCAAGCCGACCGGCAATGGCCGGCGCCAGGGTTACGCCTATACGCCGATGCCGCGCATGACCAACACCTACATGCTGGGCGGCGACAAGAGCCCCGAGGAAATCATCGCCTCCGTCAAGAAGGGCATCTATGCCGTTTCTTTCGGCGGCGGCCAGGTGGACATCACTTCGGGCAAGTTCGTGTTCGGCTGCACCGAGGCGTACATGATCGAGAACGGCAAGATCGGCCCGGCCATCAAGGGCGCCATGCTGATCGGCAATGGACCGGAAGCGATGAAGCGGGTCTCCATGGTCGGCAACGACATGAAGCTCGACACCGGCATCGGCAATTGCGGCAAGGGCGGTCAATGGGTTCCTGTTGGCGTCGGCCAGCCGCATCTACGGATGGACCAGGTGACGGTAGGCGGCACCAAGGCTTGACGCGACGGCATCTTGAAAGGGTGGCTCCCAAAAGATTCACCCTTCCTTGCTTTGTCTCGATACCTTCCCAAGCCCCTCCTCGCTTCTTCAGCAAGGTTTAAGGGTCGGGACGTAGGCTTGGCCGACGGAACACGTTGGGGCGGGTCGATATCCATGAATACGCGGTTGAAGGCGCTGTTGAAGCGCCGAGGCAAGCGGTGGGCGATTGCCGGCGCACTTGAAGCGGCAGCGCTCGTTTCACGGGCGGGCGTGCTGGGCAGCGCCCGAGGCCGCGGCGCAATCTTCACGCTGCACCATGTCCGACCGGCAACGGGACTGGGCTTTGCGGCCAACCGGCACCTGGAAGTCACGCCCGAATTTCTCCACCAAGCGATCACCCAGCTTCGCGCGGAGGGTTACGACTTCATTCCCTTGGATGAGGTGCCGTCGCGGCTGCGTTCACCCCAAACGCGTCCGTTCGCGGTGTTCACGCTGGACGACGGCTATCGCAACAATGTGGAGCACGCGCTGCCGGTCTTCGAGCGCCACGGTGTCCCCTTCACCATCTTCTTCACCCGTGGATTTTGCGAGCGCACGCATTCGCTCTGGTGGGAGACGCTGGGTGTTCTGCTTGATCAGACAGACAGGCTGCAGTTCGATTTCGGCCATGGCGAGGAAGATCTCGACGTTTCCACTGAAGCGCTGAAGCTGCAGGCCTTCGACCGTTTTGCAGGTTTCGTCGCCAGCCAGCCCGAGGATGTCGCCGTTCAGCGGATCGACGCGCTTGCGCGCGAGCATGGTGTCAATCCGTTGAAGATCACGGAAGATCTCGTGATGGATTGCGACGAACTGCGGCGGCTCGCCGCGCATCCCCTCGCCTCTGCCGGTGCTCACACGCTCAGTCATCGGAATGTCGCGCGCCTGTCCGCCGACGAAGCCCGGCACGAGATGGGGCAGTCAGCGGATTGGCTCGAGGCGCTGACGGGCAAGCGTCCGAAGACCCTCGCCTACCCTTACGGCTTTCGGGCAGCCGTCAGCCAGCGGGACATCGATATCGCGCGGGACCTCGGCCTCGAGGTCGCTGTGACCACGCAGCCCGGAACGATCGACGAAAACTGGACGAACCGCCTGACCGGGCTGCCGCGGATCTCGCTGAACGGGCACTTCCAGCATCGCCGTTATGTGTCGGCGCTGGCGTCCGGTATCCCGTTCAAGCTGATGCGCTAGGCTTACGGATACATCCGCACCTTTTCCCAGGGCCCGTCGGGCTCGGCGCGGCGGAACTCGATGCGGTCGTGCAGGCGGAACTGCCGGTCGTGCCAGAACTCGATCGACACCGGCTTGATGCGGAAGCCCGACCAGTAAGGCGGGCGCGGAATGTCGCCGATGGCGTAGCGGGCCGTGTATTCGGCGACCGCCTTTTCCAGCGCGAAACGGCCCTCCAGCGGGCGAGACTGTTTCGATGCCCAGGCGCCGATCCGGCTGCCGCGAGCACGCGACTGGTAATAGGCGTCAGCTTCCGCGTCACTCACGACCTCCACATGCCCGCGCAGCCGCACCTGCCGGCGCAGCGACTTCCAATGGAAGCACATGGCGGCCTTCTTCTGGCCGAGGATTTCCCGGCCCTTCTGGCTCTCGAAGTTGGTGTAGAACACGAAGCCGTTCTCATCATAACCCTTCAGCAGGACCATGCGGACGTTGGGCATGCCATGTTCGTCGACGGTTGCGACGGCCACCGCATTCGGATCGTTCAGTTCCGTGGATTCTGCTTCCTTCAGCCATGAACCGAACAAGGCGAAGGGCTCATTCTCCTCGGTGAAGTCACCGGTTGTTAACCTGCTTTCAGACATATTAGCTAAAATACTCCATAAGAGTGCCCCGATACCCAGTTCGAACAGGACGCCTGGTGGAAGTGATAGCAAAACCAAAGAGCCCGACAAAGAGGCCGCTTGACGTCATCGCACGTGTGACCGTCGTTTCCGTTCTGGTTGGTGTGCTTACTGGCTGCACGAGCAGCCTCGATCTCTTCGGTGACTCGGCCAAGGTCGATCGCTCGATTTCCACGGGAACAGTGTCCGGCCGCAAGCAGCAGGAGCCGAACGCGGTTTCCGACGAGGCGACGGTGCGCAACGCAGTCACCTCTGCGGACCTCACCAAGGTTGGCACGGCATCCGTGCCGTGGGCGAATGCCGCGACAGGCAGTGCCGGCGTCGTTTCCAACATCCGCGAGGCACGCAGCGAAGGCAATGTCTGCCGCGACTTCATGACGACACGCCATTCCTACGAAGGCATCGCCATGTTTTCCGGCAAGGCCTGCATGACGGGCAGCGGCGACTGGATGCTGACCGCCTTCGACCGCCAGTAGACGCTTCGTTTACCCTATTCCATCGCGATTGCTTAGCTGTAACCACTGATTCACGAGTCGCGACCTAGCCTTGTTCCACACAGGCAACCCTTGTGCCGCGGCATGATGAAACGGCGGGGGACGTCAGTATCGTCACGAGCACAAGGCCATGAGCATTCGGCCGGCTGCTTTAGGTAAACTGGGTGGTCCGACAATGCGTGATCCCTATTCTGTTCTTGGCGTCAAGCGCAATGCCGATGCCGACGAGATCAAAGCGGCCTGGCGTACCAAGGCGAAAAGCGTGCATCCCGATGCCAATCAGGATGATCCGCTCGCGACCACGCGCTTTGCCGAAATAGGCCAGGCATACGAGGTCCTGAAGGATCCGGAGCGCCGCAAGCGATACGACACCGCTGCCGAAATGCACCAGACGATCATGGAGCAGCGCAATGCCGCCCGCGCGGCTGCCGAGCGTGCCCGGGCTGCCAAGGCCAATGCAGAAAAGGTGATGGAAGAGCTTGCGCAGGCGGAAGCCCAGCGCGCGCAGGCGCAAGGACGGTCGCGTTCGCAGGGCGCTGGCCAAGCCATGCCTGGCGCTGAAACGCCCGAAGATGTCATCGACCGTATCTTCGGCGCCGGCACCAGCGAACAGGCCAAGGCACAGGCCCGGAGCGCCAGCGGTGAGACCGAGCAGGCCAAGAGCGACGCGCCTGCGGAAAAGCCTCCCCTGCCGCTTCTCGGCGTCGAACTGATCGCATCGCTCATCCGTCGCTTCCGCAATCCGTCGTCTCCGACGGAAAAGGCGCCCGACATGTTCACCGAGGCGACCGTCAAGCTAGAGGACCTGCTGAAGCAGAACTGGGTGACCCACAAGCTGGCGGACGAGCGCGAGGTGCGCTTTCCCCTGGAGAAGGGCATGAGCGATGGCCACGTCCTGCGGCTGAAGGGCCAGGGCCTGAGGGTCAACGGCATGAAACCGGGTGATCTCGTCGTCACGATCAAGGCGGCGCGCGACCCGCAGTTCCGTATCGAGGGCTTCAACCTCCACACCTCGCTGCCGATCTCGCTCGAAGATGCCGTGCTTGGCACCGAAACCACTGTGGACACGCCGGAAGGCCCTCGCACCATCACCGTCGCGCCCTGGTCGGGCTCCGACCAGACCATCAAGCTCGAGGGTCTTGGCCTTCATGACGATGCCGGCGGTCGTGGTGACCTGGTCGTGGAGTTGCGCGTCCTGTTGTGGGAAAAGCCCAACGAGAAGGTGACTGATCTCATGCGGCACATGCGCCACGGGCTTTATGTCTAGGGAATAGGCAACCTTTTAGCGCTTATGCACCCTTGATTGCAGCCTTTAACACGAGATGATCTGCGCCAGCTTGAACCCTCGTGCTGCCTATGCCATAGGCAGCGCTCGACGAAAGTTTGAGGGGACTAGGTATGGTTCAGGCTTCAGGCCTCATGGCAGGCAAACGCGGTCTCATCATGGGCGTGGCCAACAACCGCTCCATCGCCTGGGGCATTGCAAAGGCAATCCACAGCCACGGCGGTGAAGTCGCGTTCACCTATCAGGGCGAAGCGCTGAAAAAGCGTGTTGAACCTCTCGCAGCTGAACTTGGCGCCTTCATGGCAGGCCATTGCGACGTTGCCGATGAGGCCACGATCGACGAGGTTTTCAGCAACCTGGAGAAGCATTGGGGCAAGATCGACTTCCTGGTCCACGCGATCGGCTTCTCCGACAAGGACGAGCTGACCGGCCGTTATGTCGACACCACGGCCGACAACTTCGCCAAGACCATGCAGATCTCGGTTTATTCCTTCACGTCGGTTGCCCGTCGCGCCGAAAAGCTGATGACCGATGGCGGCTCGATGCTGACGCTCACCTATTATGGTGCCGAGAAGGTCATGCCGAACTACAACGTCATGGGCGTTGCCAAGGCCGCACTCGAAGCGAGTGTGAAGTATCTGGCTGTCGACCTTGGCCCGAAGAACATCCGCGTCAACGCCATCTCCGCCGGCCCGATCAAGACGCTCGCGGCTTCCGGCATCGGTGACTTCCGCTACATCCTCAAGTGGAACGAATACAACGCTCCGCTGCGCCGCACGGTGACGATCGAGGAAGTGGGCGATGTCGGCCTCTACATGCTGTCCGACCTGTCGCGCTCCGTCACCGGCGAAACGCACCATGCCGACAGCGGCTACCATGTCGTTGGCATGAAGGCGGTCGACGCTCCGGATATTTCCGTCGTCAAGGAATAAGACGCCCGAAGGACGTTCGACCGTGCTCATCTATGTGATCCGCCACGGTCAGACGGACTGGAATGCCGAAGGCCGCTTGCAAGGCCAGAAGGACATTCCGCTCAACGCGCTCGGCCGCTCCCAGGCGGCGCGCAACGGCGAGCGGCTGCGTGACCTGGTCGGCGATGCAGCCGGCTATTCCTTTGTCGCCAGCCCGCTTTCGCGCACCCGCGCCACGATGGAACTGCTGCGGCAGGCGATGGGGCTTGATCCCCTCGCCTACGAGACCGATCGCCGACTGGTCGAAGTCTCCTTCGGCGACTGGGAAGGCCATACCCTCCCTGAGATCGAGGCGATTGCGCCGGACAGGCTTGCCGCCCGCATCGAAGACAAATGGAGCTTCATCCCGCCGGGCGAAGCTGCCGAAAGCTACGAGATCCTGTGCTGGCGCATCGGCGCATGGCTGGAATCGGTCAACCAGCCGACCGTCTGCGTCTGCCACGGAGGGGTCATCCGCGCGCTTTACCGCCTCGTCGGCCAGATGTCGGAAGATGAAGCCGCGGTTGCACCGACGCCGCAGGACCGGATCCTGCGCCTCGACAAGCAGGCGGGGACGTTTGAGTGGCTTTAGCTCCTTAACGCGGGACCGGCAGATCAGCGAACGATCTCGAGATCGTCCACCACCCGGCTGCCATCAACGACCGTGTAGAACACGAGAACCTTCACGCCAGCATTCAACCCTTCGAAGTTAAACTCTTCCGGCAGCTTGTAGACCTTGCCGTCATCCAGCGTCAGGCTGAGGGAATCCACGTCGACCGCCTTGATCGTGGCCTCAACGTCAACGCTCTGCGCCCAACTGTTCAGGGGCGAGAACACGCTGGCCGTGGCCAACAAGGCGGCGATGAGGATACGCATTTCCGGCACCTGCAAGGGAATCTGTTGCTTCGTTTCGAGACACAGATAGCCGGTGGATTGTGGCGAAATTCGCCCGCAGGAGAGGCATTAACGTGCCGCTATGGACGGTATGGTTAACCCTTGGTTTCCAGCTCTTGAGGCTGCTCCAGCTTCCTTTAACGCCTTGGAAACCTTAGGCTCTATTTTTCGCCCAATAATTTATGGGGTATTTCATGGATGTTCCCAAAAGAGGAAATTAACTTGCGGTTCCTAGGGTCTCGTCTCACAGCCAGAAGTGTTTACGAGAAGGTCCGCGCATTTGAATACCCGACTGCCGTCCGCTCTGACATCTTTACGCCTCCTCCGCCGCGCCAATGCCCCCACTGTCATCGCCGCTCTGATCACCCTGGTCGTCGTCTCCATCGGCGTCGTCATTGACCGCAACCATACGGAAAACTACCGGAGCGAGGTTCGTGTCACGACGGAACGGGTGGTTGGACTGCTGATACGGCGGATTGCGTCACGCCTCGACAGCGACATGGCCGCCGCAGAGCACCTTGTTCACACCTTCCATTTTGATGCTGAGTCGACGGAAGCCTTCAAGACGGCTGCGAAACGAACACTTGCGGATTACCCACACTTCCATGGCATCGCCATCGCGCCGGACTTCCAGCTTGCCGGCACCGTGACCCGCGACGGCATGCATCATGCTGCGCTGGGCGCGGCCGACAAGATCAACCTTGGCCAGCTGGCGAAAGACCTCGCATCCGTGCGCGGCACATCCGCGATGTCGGTTCTGACCGGCACCCAGGAGGACTATGTCACGCTTGTTGTTCCGGTTCACGAGGACGACGCGACTGCCAAGCCCAAAGGGGCCATTGCCATCCTGATCGACAAGCTTGCGCTGCTTGAACCCTCGGGCGTTGCCTTCCAGCTTCAGGAAAAGGAAAACCGCGCTCTGATCGATCGCAGCTGGCTCAATGTTACGTTGCGCGATGCCGCAAAGCCGGGCTTCTTTGCGTTTTACGGCGAGGATACGATCGAAGCGCAGGATCCAATGCTGTGGCCGCTTGGCTTCCGCGGCGTCAACTGGACCCTGTTTGCCGCGCCGCGCGCTGGCTGGGACGTGATGCCGCCGGACCGCTGGACGTTCCGTCTCCTTGTCTCGATGGCAGGCCTTGCAATCATCGTTCCGGTTCTCATCACCACTTCGCTTGTCACGGAGCGCAACAAGAACATCGCCGCGCTGAAGCTGCGGAAGGCCAACCTGCTGGAACTCTCCCAGCGCTTTTCGCTTGCGATGGAAGCCTCGAATATCGGCATCTGGGAAATTACCGGCGAGGATCAGCTGTTCTGGGACAAGCGCGCGGCAAGCCTGCTCGGGAAATCATCCGGCGAGGCCTCGCATCCCCTGAGCGACTGGATCTCGTCGGTCTGTCCCGAGGACCAGGCCGCGGTCGAGATGCATTTCCACAACTGCACCCGCAGCTCTGCACCCTGCACCGAAGTCTACCGCATCCAGCAGCCGGACGGCACGTTCCGGCATCTGCGCTCTGCGGGCGCGAGCTATCGCAATGCCGACGGCACCCGGCGCACAACCGGCATTGTCTGGGATGTGACCGCCGACGTGGTGATGACGCAGACACTGAGGAGTTCCAAGGAAAACGCCGAGATCAAGAACGCCGAGTTGGAACTGGCACTCGACGAGCTGTCGAACCGGGAGCAGGAACTGGAAGAGCTGTCGACCAAGCTCGACCTGGCGCTCGCTTCCTCCAATTGCGGCATCTGGGAATCAAACCCCGTTACCCATGTCGAGATGTGGGACGAGCGGATGTGCCAGTTGCACGGCGTCCCCTTCACCGACGGCAAAATCAGTGCCGAACAGTGGCTGGCGCTCGTGCATCCGGAGGACCAGGAGCTTGCCCGCAAGAGCTCCCATCACTTCATCGAGGATTTCACCGAACATTCGCTCGTGGTGCGGATCCCGCAACCGGACGGCTCAGAACGCTACATCCGCTCGATCGGCAAGCTGCACACGACGCGCGACGGCTCACAGAAGGTCGTCGGCATTGCCTTTGACGTGACCCAGGATGCCGTGCTCGCCCAGAAGCTGAAGGCAGCAAAGGATGAGGCGGACGCCAAGAATGCGGAACTGGAGGCTGCCAAGAGCCGGATCGAGCACAATTCGCTGCATGACCCGCTGACGCTGCTGGCGAACCGCCGCAAGCTCGACCTCGAACTCGACCGGCTGTCGCGCGCCAGCCAGAAGGAACGCCAGACCTTCTCGATCCTGCATCTCGACCTCGATCGCTTCAAGCAGATCAACGATACGCTGGGCCATGCGGCAGGCGACGCCATGCTGGTGCATGCTTCGCGCATCCTTGCCCGCAATGTGCGCACCGGCGACATCGTGGCGCGCATCGGCGGCGACGAGTTCGTCATCGTCATGCTCGGCAATTCCAGCACCGACCAGATGGCTGAGCTTGCACAGCGCATCATCGCCGAATTCCACCAGCCGCTCGACTTCGATGGATTCTCCTGCCGCTGCGGCATCTCGATCGGCATTGCGCATGCGAGCGGCCTCAATATCGATGCACGCCGCACCCTGGTGAACGCCGACATGGCGCTTTACCGCGCCAAAAGCCTCGGCCGGAACCGCTACGAGTTCTTTACCCACAACCTGCAGGCGGAGATCGTCAGCCACAAGCGGACAGCAGACGAAGTGCTCGCTGGCATCGACAACCACGAGTTCACCACCTTCTACCAGCCACAGTTCGATGCGCGCACGCATGAACTGACGGGTGTGGAGGCGCTGATCCGCTGGAACCATCCGCATCACGGAATCCTGGCGCCGGACCGCTTCCTGAAGATCGCGGAGGACCTGAATGTTTCGGCCGCGCTGGACCAGATCGTTCTAGAGCGGGTGTTGCAGGACAAGATGCGCTGGGCGGCGCTCGGCATCCGGCTACCAAAGGTATCGGTCAACGTGTCGTCCAAGCGGCTTCACGACGAGAGGCTCATCGACACGCTGCGCAGCCTGCAGATCGTGCCGGGCGAGATCTCCTTCGAACTCGTGGAATCGATCTTCCTCGACGAAAGCGAAGACGCGGCAACCAGCAACCTCGACCGCATCAAGGAACTCGGCATCGACATCGAGATCGATGACTTCGGCACCGGCCATACCTCGATCGTCAGCCTGCTGAAACTGAAACCGAAGCGGCTGAAGATCGACCGCCAGCTCGTGATGCCAATCCTGACATCGCCGCAGGAACGCTCGCTCGTCCGCTCGATCATCGATATCGCCGGCTCGCTTGGCGTCGAGACGATTGCGGAAGGGGTGGAAACGATGAAGCATGCCGACATGCTGCGCGAGATGGGCTGCGACCTCTTGCAAGGCTATGCCTTTGCCCGTCCCCTCTCCTTCGCGGATTTCACGCAAGCGGCGGACAGCGGCTGGCGCAGAGCCGCGGCCTGAGCGACGCAGTGTTCACTTCCTGAGGTCAAAATCCGGATGGAAAAGGCTTGTTCCCCGACAGCCTTTTCCATAAGAAAACCCGCGACAGGAGCTGGCAGCTTGGCCACAGCTCCGCCAGACCCGGACGCCGTGAATGTCGCATAATACTTTCGGTCATCTTTTCCGCGTCACCACCTGGGGCGAAAGCCACGGGCCCTCGCTCGGTTGCGTCGTCGACGGTTGCCCTCCGGGCCTCCGGTTCACCCAGGCAGAGATCCAGGCGTGGATGGACAAACGCAAGCCGGGCCAGTCCCGCTTCGTGACCCAGCGCCGGGAAGAGGATTTCGTGAAGGTACTGTCCGGCGTGATGCTGGATGAAGACGGCACGACGATGATCTCGACCGGCACGCCGATCTCGATGCTGATCGAGAACACCGACCAGCGCTCCAAGGATTACGGCGAGATCGCAAGACGTTATCGTCCGGGCCACGCCGACTATACCTACGACCTGAAATACGGCATCCGCGACTATCGCGGTGGCGGACGGTCGTCCGCGCGTGAAACGGCAGCGCGCGTCGCGGCAGGCGCCATTGCCCGCAAGGTCGTTCCGGGCGTCACCGTGCGCGGCGCGCTGATCCAGATCGGCAAGCACAAGATCAACCGCAACAACTGGGACTGGGCGCAGGTCGACCAGAACCCGTTCTTTGCGCCTGACCCGGAAATCGTCCCGGTCTGGGAAGAATATCTCGATGGCATCCGCAAGTCCGGCTCCTCCGTCGGCGCGGTTGTCGAGGTCATCGCGGAAGGCGTTCCTGCAGGTCTCGGCGCGCCGATCTACGGCAAGCTCGACCAGGACATCGCCAGCCTGCTGATGTCGATCAACGCCGTGAAGGGTGTCGAGATCGGCAACGGCTTTGGTGCGGCTGAACTCTCCGGCGAAGAAAACGCCGACGAAATGCGGATGGGCAATGACGGCAAGCCGATCTTCCTGTCCAACCATGCCGGCGGCATCCTTGGTGGCATCTCCACCGGCCAGCCCGTTATTGCGCGCTTCGCGATCAAGCCGACCTCCTCGATCCTCACCGAGCGTCAGTCCATTGACGCCGACGGCAACAATGTCGAGGTTCGCACCAAGGGTCGCCATGACCCGTGCGTCGGCATTCGCGCCGTTCCGATTGGCGAGGCCATGGTCGCCTGCGCCATCGCCGACCATTTCCTTCGACACCGCGGTCAGACCGGTCAAAGCATCTAGGATTTCCCCATGGCATATGATCAAAAACGCGTCGTTGACGCGATCCGCGCATTCGAAGCCGGCGAAATTGTCGTTGTCACCGATGACGATGACCGCGAGAACGAAGGCGACCTCATCGTCGCCGCCGTACATTGCACACCCGACAAGATGGCCTTCATCGTTCGCCATACGTCCGGCATCGTCTGCGCGCCCATGCCGCGCGAAGAGGCCAAGCGCCTGAACCTCAATGCCATGGTGGCGGAAAACGACAGCGCCCACACCACCGCCTTTACGGTGACGGTTGACTTCAAGCACGGCACGACCACCGGCATTTCCGCCGAAGACCGCACGCTGACGGTGCGCAACCTCGCCAACCCGAATGTCGGCCCGGCGGATTTCGTGCGTCCCGGCCACATCTTCCCGCTGATCGCCCGCGAAGGCGGCGTGCTGATGCGCTCCGGCCATACCGAAGCGGCAGTTGACCTCTGCAAGCTCGCCAATCTTCCGCCGATCGGCGTCATCTGCGAACTCGTCAACGACGACGGCACTGTGACCCGCGGGCAGCAGGTGGCCGATTTCGCCCAGAAGCACGGGCTGAAGCAGGTTTCTGTTGCGGACCTCATTGCCTACCGCCAGCGCAAGGAAACGCTGATCGAACTGCATGCAAGCTTCGACGTCGAGACGCCGCATGGCAAGGCGAAGGCACATGCATATTCGCTGCCCTGGGACCCGATGCAGCATGTCGCGCTTATCTTCGGCGACATCCGCGACGGCGTGGACATTCCTGTGCGGCTGCATCTCGAAAACGTCGCGCGTGACGTGTTTGGCGCCGACCGCTCGATCGACCGGTACATGGCCAAGATTGCCGAAGAGGGCCGCGGCATCGTGATCTACCTTCGCGAAGGTTCAGTCGGCGTCGGCCAGACCGACAACGGCCGCAAGATCCGCAAGGGCTTTGAAGCGCATGCCGAGGCGCAGGCGCGCGAAAGCGAATGGCTGGAAATCGGCCTGGGTGCGCAGATCCTCAAGGACCTTGGCGTTTCGTCGATCAAGCTGCTCACCCGCAGCGAGCGGCACTATGTCGGCCTTGAAGGTTTCGGCATCAAGATCGCCGAGACGGTGTTCTGCTGATCGTCAGCGACTGGCGGTGAGGATCGCATCGATGAACCGGTGCGCCTTCAGCGCATCCTCGCCGGTGACGCGCAGCGGCGTGCCCTTCCGGATCGCATCCACGAAATCCTGAAGCAGGGCGCGGTGCATCTCGTGGCCGAAGGCCGTGGGATCGGCGCCCGCCCCGCTCCCTGATTTTTCGCCGCCGACGCTTTCACGGGTGCCGTCCATGAAAGCTGCCTCCAGCGTGTCGCCATTGAAGACGGCTGTTCCGCGCGTGCCGATCAGTTCGATGCGGTCCGGCAGGCCGGGATAAGCACAGGTCGTGGCATTGAGCGTGCCGATCCCGCCGTTCTCGAAGGCGAAGGTCGCCGTCACCAGATCCTCAGTCTCCATCCGGTGCATTGCCGTGGTGCGTACATAAGACGCTACCTCGACCGGCGTGCCGGCCAGGTTCAACAGCAGATCGATCACGTGGATGCCTTGGGTGAGCAGGACGCCGCCGCCATCGCGCGCCCGCGTCCCCCTCCCCTCGACATCATAATAACTCTGCGGCCGCCAGTTGCGGATCGCGACAGACGCTTCGACCAGATCGCCGAGCCGGCCCGAGCGGACGATCGTATGCAGTTGCAGTGCGGCGGCCCGGAACCGGTTCTGCAGCACCACGCCAAGCAGGACGCCAGCCTCCTCCGTCACCCGAACAATGTGCTCGGAGCGCTCGAGCGAGATGTCGAGCGGCTTTTCCAGGAGGATATGCTTGCGGCCGGACGCAGCACGTTCAACGAGCTCGAGATGACTGTTTGGCGGCGTCAGGATCAGCACCGCGTCGATTCTCGTGTCCGACAAGAGCGCGTCGAGATCACCGCTGGTCGGGATCGTCGGATATTGCGCTGCAAAGGCGTTCCGTCTGGCTTCGGTCTGGCTGAAGGCGGCGACACATTCCACCTGATCGGCAAGATCAAGCAGGGCCCGCGCATGGTGCCCTGCCGCCATGCCAAGGCCGATCATCGCCACCCGAAGCTTTTCCATTCATTTCCTCCCGCATCCCGCTTGGCACGCAAACTACACCACAGGCGCGCCGCCGCCAGAGGAACATCCGCACCAACAGCGAGTTTTGGTGGGGCAAGAACACAGGGCGGAGAAAGACATGGATCGCAGCATCAAGATTGCACCCTCGGATGTCGGTGCAGTACCCTCGAACGCCACGGTTCCGGCCAGTGGGATGACGGTCGAGCCAATCACCTTCCCGCCGAGCGACTGGGTGCCGAACCATCCCCATCTCCCCGCCCTCGTTTACCGTTGCGCCATTGCACCTGAAGGCGAGATGGCGCCGAAGTTCGAGCAGCGGTTCCGGGAAAATGGCTGGCAGGGCATCTGGCGGGATGGCGTCTTCGACTACCAGCACTACCACACCGGCGCCCACGAGGCGCTCGGCATTGCCGGCGGCCGGGCCCGGCTGCTGATCGGCGGACCGGGCGGCGCAGAACTGAGCGTCGTCGCCGGTGATTGCCTCGTGCTTCCCGCAGGCACCGGGCATATGCGCATTGATGCCAGTCGCGACTTCCTTGTCGTCGGCGCTTATCCGCCCAGGCAAGAGGCGGATATCCAGACCGGCCCGGCAAGCCAGGACCAGTTGCAGAAGATCGCAACGCTGCCAATCCCGGCGACCGATCCGCTGGACGGCACAGGCGGGTCTTTGTCCCGCTTCTGGTCGCGCAAGTAAATCGCCGGAGTTGGCTGCTGATCCTGCCGGTCGTGCCCGAAGCTTTTCATCGGAACCACACGCACCGCCTGACAGTTAGTCGCCCGAACTCTGCCCGAAAATCCAAGGCAAGGCCAAACCGATGAACACGCGCCCCCAATTCGCTTCTCGGATCTCGCTGTCGCAGGTGCCTCCCCAGATCTACTACGTTCATCCGCTGATGCTGAGAGGCATGGAAGCCTGGCGGGAACTCTTCGCGCATGTCCGCGATCTGGGCTTTGACACCGTGTTGAGCGCGCCGCTTTACCAGCGTGGCCGCAATGCCAGCGTCTTCGTCACGCGCGATTTTGATCGGCTCGACCCCGAGCTCGGCCTTGGCGACAATATCGAGGACGGTATCCGTTCACTGGTGGAGGCTGCCCGTGCCGCCAACGTCAAGCTGATGTTCGACCTCGTGGTGGACCAGGTCGCGACCGATGACGCGCATCCGCGGCCGGTGGTCGCCGATCCACGCAAACCGCCGCAGGAGAACGAAAGCCGCAGGATCGACTTCATGCAGGAGTCGCGCCACATCGAGGATTGGCACGGCCGCCTCAAGTGGCTGACGAGGCTCGGCATTTCCGGCTTCCGCTGCATGGGCATCGGCCGAATTGCGCCCGAAGCCTGGTACGCGCTGATTGCCTCGACGCGCAGCGCCGCACCCGAAACCACCTTCATCGCCTGGACGCCGGGCACCGCTTTCGAGGATCGCAAGGCGCTGCAGGGCGCCGGCTTCGACGGCAGCTTCTCGTCATTTGCCTGGTGGAACCTCGAAGAACGCTGGATCATGGACGAGTACCAGATCCAGCGCGAACTCGGATACCAGATCACCTTCCCGGAAGCGCCCTTCGCAAAGCGCCTGGCGCACGGCACCGACAGCTGCGAGGTGCTGGAACGCAAGGCGGTGCGGGCGCTGCGGCTGGCCTCCACCTTTGCCAGCGGGCTGATGATCCCGATGGGCTTTGAATTTGGCGCCGCCGTGCCGCTCGATCCGCTGCATGGCGACGGGCTTGGCCTGCGCGGCTTGCGCGATCGCGGCTCGTTCGACCTGTCGAGCGACATCCGCGCCATCAATGCGTCGACCAACAAGACCGCCGCCGGCTTTGCTCGCCAGCCGCTGCGGGTGATTTCGCCGAGCCAGTCGCCGGCAGTCGCGCTGCTGCAGACGGACCAGGAGGATATCCGCACCTCGCAGAAAGTCCGCGTGGTGGTGCTCAACCGCGACCTGCGCCGGGCGACCCGTGCGCCTTACAATGTGCTGCGCGAAGCGGCCGCTCCCTTCCTGCCTTTGACAGGGATGGACGACGAGAACGACATCTTCACCAGCGAATTGACGCTGAAGCCCGGCGAACTTTGCATCTTCGAAGGTCGTGCGTCGGCGCCGATCGTCAATGCGGTTGCCGTTCCCTCGGCTTCGGAAGCAGCCGCTACTCCGCGCCTCGCAATCGAGAAGGTCACCCCCGCCGTCGATGACGGCCGGTTCATGGTCAAGCGGGTGGTGGGTGACATCGTCAAGGTTGAAGCGGATATCTTCGCCGATGGCCATGACCCGCTTGCGGCAGCGCTGCGCTGGCGCGCCGCCGACGAGACGGGCTGGCAGGAAGTGCCGATGCAGCTGATCCTCAATGATCGGTGGCAGGCAGAGTTTCCGCTGAAGCGGCTGGGGCGTCACGAGTTCGTCGTCGAGGCCTGGAAGAACCCGTTCCAGATCTTCCGCTATGAGTTCGGCAAGAAGCACGAGGCGCGGCTCGACCTCCGCCTGGAGATCCAGGAGGGCATCAACCTGGTTCTCGACGCGCTCGACCATGCGGAAGGCACGCTGAAGACCCAACTCAAGGTGCTGTTCGACAAGCTGACCGGGCAGCAGGACCAGCAGCGCATCGAAACGCTGCTTGCGCCCGCGACTGCTGAACTGATGGCGGAAGCCGACCGCCGTCCGCACAAGGCACGCTCGGCTGTCATTTCCGTCGATGCCGAGCGCATTGCCGCTTCCTTTGCCAGCTGGTACCAGGTCTTCCCGCGCTCCCAGAGCGGCGACGCGAACCGTCACGGCACCTTCGATGACGTGATCCGTCGCCTGCCGGCCATCCGCGAGATGGGCTTCGACGTCCTTTATTTCCCCCCGATCCACCCGATCGGCAAGACCAACCGCAAGGGCAAGAACAACGCGCTGACGGCGGGGCCGAACGATCCCGGCAGCCCATACGCCATAGGCTCGGAGGATGGCGGGCACGATGCGATCCACCCGGAGCTTGGTACATTCGAAGATTTCCGGCGCCTGGTGGAGGCTGCGAGCCGCGAAGGCCTCGAAATTGCGCTTGATCTGGCGATCCAGGCCTCGCCTGACCACCCCTGGCTGAAAGAACATCCCGGCTGGTTCGACTGGCGCCCGGACGGCACGATCCGTTATGCGGAAAACCCGCCCAAAAAGTACGAGGATATCGTCAACGTCGACTTCTACGCCCGCGACGCCGTGCCATCGCTGTGGATCGAGCTGCGCGATGTCGTCCAGAAGTGGGTCGACAACGGCGTCAAGCTGTTCCGCGTCGACAACCCGCACACCAAGCCCTTCCCGTTCTGGGAGTGGCTGATCGCTGACATCCGTTCGCGCCATCCGGAAGTGGTGTTCCTGTCGGAAGCCTTCACCAAGCCGAAGGTCATGTACCGGCTGGCAAAGGTCGGCTTCTCGCAGTCCTACACCTACTTCACCTGGCGCAATGCGAAGTGGGAGCTCGAGCAGTACATGCGCGAGATCACCACTGAAGAACCGAAGGAGTTCTTCCGGCCGCACTTCTTCGTCAACACGCACGACATCAATCCGGACTTCCTGCAGAACGCGCCGCGCCCCGCCTACCTGATCCGTGCCGCACTGGCTGCGACGCTGTCCGGGCTCTGGGGTGTCTATAACGGGTTCGAGCTTTGCGAAGGCAGGCCGGATGCCAAGCGCAAGGAATATGCCGACTCCGAGAAATACGAGATCCGCGCCTGGGACTATGACCGCCCCGGAAACATCAAGGGCGAGATCGCGATGCTGAACCGGATCCGCCGCGAGAACCCGGCGCTCCACTCGCATCTGGGCCTGCAGCTCCTGACGGCCTGGAACGACAATATCATGTTCTTCGAGAAGACCAGCGCAGGCCGGGAAAACGCGCTTCTGATCGCCGTGAACCTCGACCCGTACAATGCCCACGAGGCGGATGTCGAAATTCCGCTCTGGTCATGGAACCTCCCCGACCACGGATCGCTTGATCTGGAAGACGTTGTGGGCGGCAACCGCTTCACGCTGACCGGCAAGGTGCAGCGGATCCGGCTCGACCCGCATGGTGGCCTGCCATTCTTGATCTGGCGCGTGCGATAAGAGAGGAAGATAGATGGACATGACGAGCAGCCGTGGCCAAGCCGAGGGGCAGACCCAGCCGTTGAACGACGATCCGCTGTGGTTCAAGGACGCCATCATCTACCAGTTGCACGTCAAGTCCTTCTACGACGCGAATGGCGACGGGATCGGCGACTTCCAGGGCCTGCACGAGAAGCTGGATCACATCGCCTCGCTGGGCGCGAATACGATCTGGCTGTTGCCGTTCTTCCCAAGCCCGCGCCGAGACGACGGGTACGACATTGCGGACTATACCAATGTCAGCCCGGACTACGGCACGGTGGACGAGTTCAAGGCTTTCGTTGCAGCGGCCCACGAACGCGGGCTCAGGGTGGTCATCGAGCTTGTCATCAACCACACTTCGGACCAGCATCCGTGGTTCCAGCGGGCGCGAAACGCACCTCCCGGTTCGCCGGAGCGGGACTTCTATGTCTGGTCGGACACCGACCAGAAGTTTCCCGAAACCCGCATCATCTTCCTTGATACGGAGAAGTCCAACTGGACTTGGGATCCGGTTGCCTGCGCCTACTACTGGCACCGCTTCTATTCGCACCAGCCGGACCTCAATTTCGACAACCCGATGGTTCTTGAAGAACTGCTCGCCGTCATGCGCTTCTGGCTGGAAACCGGGATCGACGGCTTCCGGCTGGACGCCATCCCCTACCTCATCGAGCGCGAAGGCACGATCAACGAGAACCTGCCAGAGACCCACGAGATCCTGAAGAAGATTCGGGCCGCGCTCGACAGCAGCCACCCGGGCAAGATGCTCCTTGCCGAGGCCAACCAGTGGCCGGAAGACACCAGCGAGTATTTTGGCGACGGCGACGAATGCAACATGGCGTTCCACTTCCCGCTGATGCCGCGCATGTACATGGCGATCGCCAAGGAAGACCGTTTCCCGATTACCGACATCATGCGGCAGACGCCGGAAATCCCGGATAACTGCCAGTGGGCGATCTTTCTGCGCAACCATGACGAGCTGACGCTCGAAATGGTGACCGACGAGGAGCGCGATTACCTCTGGAACACCTACGCCGCCGATCGCCGCGCACGCATCAATCTTGGCATCCGCCGCCGGCTGGCGCCGCTGATGGAGCGAGACCGCCGCCGTGTCGAACTGATGAATGCGCTGCTGCTTTCGATGCCCGGCACCCCCGTCATCTATTACGGTGACGAGATCGGCATGGGCGACAACATCTATCTCGGCGACCGCGACGGCGTGCGCACGCCGATGCAATGGTCACCGGACCGCAACGGCGGTTTCTCCAAGGCTGACCCCGCCCGCCTGGTACTGCCGCCGGTAATGGACCCGCTCTACGGCTACGAGGCGGTCAATGTCGAAGCGCAGGGCGCGGACGCGCATTCGCTCTTGAACTGGACGCGCCGCATGCTGGCACTTCGCAACAAGCATCCGGCCTTCGGGCGTGGCACGCAGCGGTTCCTGACCCCCGGCAACCGCAAGATCCTCGCATATCTGCGCGAATACGAAGGCGAGACGATCCTCTGCGTTGCAAACCTTTCGCGCCTGCCGCAGGCAGTCGAGCTTGATCTGGCGCAGTTCGCGGGTCGAGTACCGATCGAGCTTACCGGCATGTCGCCCTTCCCGCCGATCGGCCAGCTCACCTATCTGCTGACGCTGCCGCCCTATGGCTTCTTCTGGTTCCAGCTGGCGGAAGAATCCGATGGTCCGGTCTGGCGCACCGAGCCGCCCGAACAGATGCAGGACATGGTGACCATGGTGGTGCGCCGCGACCTGCAGGACCTCGTCAACGAGCCACGGCTGGCAAACTCGTTCTCGAACGACGTGCTACCGCCCTATCTTGCCAAGCGGCGCTGGTTTGGCTCGAAGAGCGAGGTGCTGAACAGCGCGCGTCTGGCTGCCGCAACCCCGGTGGCGTTTGCGAACAACGTGCTGCTTTGCGAGCTCGAGGTCGATCTCAGCGGCCGCAAGGACACCTACCTCCTGCCGCTCGCGGTCGCCTGGGACGATACGCAGCCGAGCGCCCTTGCGCAGCAGCTGGCCATGGCCCGCATCCGCCGTGGGCGCCGCGTCGGGTTCCTCACCGATGGTTTTGCGACCGAAGGGCTTGCCCGCGGCGTGCTGCGGGGCTTGTGCGATCGCGCCGTCATTTCCGGACGCGCCGGCACGCTCGAATTCCTCGGCACCGACAAGCTCGACTGCCTGAGCATCCAGGAGGACATGCAGGTTACCTGGCTGTCGGCCGAACAGTCGAACAGCTCGCTGATCCTCGGCAACATGGCGATGGTGAAGCTGATCCGGCACATCTTCCCCGGCATCCACCCGGAAGTGGAGATGACCCGCTACCTCACCAATGTCGGCTACCAGAACACGGCGCAGTTGCTGGGCGAAGTCGCCCGCATCGACCCGGATGGCAACCGCTATACGCTGATCATCGTGCAGGCAGCGATCCGCAACCAGGGCGATGCTTGGAACTGGATGCTGTCCAACCTGCGCCGCTCGATCGACGAAGTGGTGGTTACCGCCCTTGAGGGTGAGGCTGCCGACGAGCACTTCAAGCCGCTCGTCGATTTTGCCGCCACCATCGGCACCCGGCTCGGTGAGTTGCATGTGGCCCTCGCCCAGCCCACGGATGATCCGGACTTCCAGCCCGTCGTTGCCACTCGCGACGATGCCGCCCACTGGCGCGAAAGCGTGACCAACCAGATCATCCAGAGCCTGTCGCTCCTGGAGCGCACGGTGGAGGGGCTCGAAGGATCATTGCAGGACGAAGCCCGGATGCTGCTCGAGCGTCGCGACGAACTGCTGGCGATTGCCTCGCAACTGGCGGAGGCTGCCAACGGCACCCTGATGACGCGCAACCACGGCGACTTCCACCTTGGCCAGATCCTGGTTGCTGAAAGCGACGCCTATATCATCGACTTCGAAGGCGAGCCGACGAAGAACCTCGATGAGCGGCGCGCCAAGAGCAACCCGCTGCGCGACGTCGCCGGCCTGCTGCGCTCGCTGAGCTATCTTGCAGCGTCGGCGGACCTCGAGCGCGAAGTCGTCAGCGAGGTGGACCACTCGCGCCACAAGGAACTGGTCGACCGATTCATCAAGCGGGCCGAAGCCGCGTTCCTGCAGGCCTATTTCAAGGCGATCGAGGCATCGGACGAGCTGACGCGGACAGACCATGTCCGTGACAAGCTGCTCGATCTCTTCCTCCTTGAAAAGGCGGCTTACGAGATCGCCTACGAAGTACGCAGCCGGCCGCACTGGCTGCCCCTTCCCCTTGCTGGCTTCTCGGCCATCGCATCAAGACTGCTGGAGAAACGTTGATGAGATACGAGCGCACGGACCTGATGATCGGCACCGTCGAGGAGGCGCTGCAGGCCCTGGTCGAAGGCCGCCATGGCGAGCCCTTCTCGATTCTCGGACGTCACCAATATGGTGAGATCACCGTGGTGCGGGCGCTTTTGCCTGGTGCGCAGGGCGTGTCGGTCATCGAAGCCCATACCGGCAAGATCCTGGCGGAACTGGAGTCGATCCATGACGGTGGCTTGTTTGCCGGGCTGATCGGCAGCCCGGCGCCCTACCTTTTCCGGATCCAGTGGCCGGACGCCGTGCAGGAAACCGAAGACCCTTATTCCTTCGGGCCGCTGCTCGGAGATCTCGACCTGCACCTGATCGGGCAAGGCACCCACTATGACCTTGGCCGCACGCTGGGCGCAATGCCGATGGAGATCGACGGCGTCGCCGGCGTACGATTTGCTGTCTGGGCGCCAAATGCGCGTCGCGTTTCGGTGGTGGGCGACTTCAACTCCTGGGACGGGCGGCGCCACCCGATGCGGCTGCGCCAGCAGGCCGGCATCTGGGAACTGTTCATCCCGCGCCTGACGCATGGGGAGCGCTACAAGTTCGAACTGCTGGACAGCAACGGCCATCCGCTGCCGCAGAAGGCAGACCCGGTGGCACGTGCAAGTGAGGCAGCACCGTCGACCGCCTCGATCGTTGCATCGTCCAAGCCCTTCCGCTGGAGCGACGATGAGTGGATGGCACGCCAGCGTGCAGACCGCGAGCGCGAAGGCGCGATGTCTATCTATGAAGCGCATCTCGGTTCGTGGCTGCGGGTTTCCGAAGAAGGCAACCGTTCGCTCGACTGGGTCGAGCTCAGCCAGCGCATGATCCCCTATGTCAAAAACCTGGGCTTTACCCATATCGAGATGCTGCCGATCATGGAGCATCCGTTCGGCGGGTCGTGGGGCTACCAGCCGCTTGGTCTCTTTGCCCCGACCGGCCGGCACGGGACGCCGGAAGATTTCGCCTATTTCGTTGACCGCTGCCACGAGGCGGGCATCGGCGTCATCCTCGACTGGGTTCCGGCGCACTTCCCAACCGACATGTGGGGACTGGCGCGCTTCGACGGCACGGCGCTTTACGAGCATGAAGATCCGCGCGAGGGTTTCCACAAGGACTGGAACACGCTCATCTACAATCTCGGCCGCAACGAGGTGAAGGGCTTCCTGATCGCCTCGGCGCTCTACTGGCTCGAGCATTTCCATGTCGATGCGCTGCGTGTCGATGCGGTCGCGTCGATGCTCTACCGCGACTACAGCCGCAATGCTGGTGAATGGATCCCGAATAAATACGGCGGCCGGGAGAACCTGGAATCGGTTGAGTTCTTCAAGCACCTCAACAGCATCATTCACGAACGCTGCCCGCATGCCTTCACCGCGGCCGAAGAGTCGACCGCCTGGCCGGGCGTGACCGACAAGGTCGAGAACGGCGGGCTCGGCTTTGATTTCAAGTGGAACATGGGCTGGATGCACGACACGCTGCATTACATGTCCGACGATCCGATCTACCGCAAATACCACCATGGCGGCATGACCTTCGGCATGATCTACGCCTATTCGGAACGCTTCATCCTGCCGCTCTCCCACGACGAAGTGGTCCACGGCAAAGGGTCGCTGCTCGGCAAGATGCCGGGTGACCACTGGCAGAAGATGGCGAACCTGCGCGCCTATTACGGCTTCATGTGGGGGCATCCCGGCAAGAAGCTGCTGTTCATGGGCGGCGAAGTGGCGCAGGACACCGAATGGAATCACGACGGCTCCGTTGTCTGGGACCTGCTTGACCGGCCGGACCATGCAGGCACGCAGCGGCTGATCAGCGACCTCAATGCGCTTTATGCGCAGGAGCCGGCGCTGCAGTTCAGCGATCTCCATCCGGAAGGCTTCGAATGGGCGGTTTCCGACGATGCCGAAAGCTCGGTCTACGGCATGCTGCGCTCCTCGCAGGATGGCTCGACGCGCATGCTGATCATGTCGAACATGACGCCGATGCCGCGCCACGACTATCGCCTTGGCGTCCCCGAACAGGGCCGCTGGGAGGTTGTCCTCAACACTGATGCCGGGATCTATGGCGGGTCGAATTTCGGTCAGACGGAAGCATGGACGCAAGACATCCCGTGCCATGGCCGCGGTCAGTCGATCTCGCTGAACCTGCCGCCGCTCGCTACCGTCTTCCTGCGCTGGCGAGCCTGATCAGGTGTCTCGCCAACCACTCATATAGGTGACCTTGTCGACGCCGGCGAAGCGCCCCACGCGCAAGAGTTCTGCGTCGAGCTTCTCCAGGCGCCCGGCGGAGGGGCGCACGCCCTTTTCCAGCCACAGCTTGCGCACATCGAGGCTACCCACCTTGCGGTCGGCCTTCATGTCGATGCGGCCGATCATCCGCGCGCCTTCCATGAGCGGAAAGACGTAGTATCCGTATTGCCGCTTCGGCTCCGGCACGAACACCTCGATGCGATAGGAGAAGTTGAACAGGCGCTCGGCGCGGTCGCGATTACGCAACAGCGGGTCGAAGGGGCTGAGGACACGCACCCGCGCCGGCGGCTCCGGCACGTCGCCTAGGGCCTCCGGAAAACCGGCGAGCGCGAACGAGGCGCGAGGACGACTGCCGTCGGCCGTTTCGATCAGCACCTCCGCCAGTTCGTCGCGATGCGCCTTCACCCAGTCCTTCGCCTCGTCCGGCGTGATGAGATCCCAGAAGGCGGCGAGCTCTCCCGAGGTGGCAAAGCCGAGGCGACGCAGGGCACTGCGGCAGGCCCAGTCGATGAACTCCTCGTGGCTCACCTGCGGCTCGTGGTGCTGCGGCTGGATCACCCGCTCCGTCAGGTCGTAGATCTTCTGGAAGTTCTCGCGGCCGGCAATCGCAAGCTTGCCGGTGTGCCAGTAATATTCGAGCGCTGTCTTGTTCGGGTGCCAGTTCCACCAGCCGCCGGACTTGTGATCCTCGGCCTTGAGTTCACGTGACATGATCGCGCCGTTGTCGGCAATGTAGCGGAACGTATTCTCGAAGGCGGAATCGAAGCCTTCGCCGTGCCATTTGCGCCAGCGCTCGGCGATGATCGGCTCACGGCGGCGAAACCTGTGTTTCCAATAGCGGAAGAAGCGCGCCGGGATGATCGAGGCATCATGCGTCCAATGCTCGAAAAGCTCGCGATCCTTCTCGAGCAGCGCCGTCAGGTGCTCGCGCCGATAGGTCTGGTTACGCGAAAACAGGATCATGTGGTGGGCGCGCTCCACCGTCGCGATGCTGTCGACCTGCACAAAGCCGAGGTCATCTATGAGCTGCAGCAGGCCCTGCTTGTTTAGCGCCCGCGTCGGTGACGCCGACAGCTGCTGTCGCTCCAGAAAGATCCTTCGTGCCTGGTCATTCGCAATGAGAATCGCCATGAAGGAAAGACTAGAATGCCGCGGCCGAGGTTGCAATGTTCACGTTCAGTTCTGCATTTCCCTCCTCGTCGTTACGGTCTATAGAGGCCGCGAACGCGAGGGGTGCCCTTGGACATTCGTTTTGAACAGGCAGAAGCACGGTTCGAGGGACGCACGGTTCTTCATCCGCTGACCCTTACGCTCACGGAGCGGCGGATCGGCATCATCGGCCTTAATGGCTCCGGCAAGACAACGTTTGCCCGCATGATCAACGGGCTTGTCACGCCCGCAGCCGGACGCGTCACCTTAAACGGCTTCGATACGGCAAGCGATGGGGAGCAGGTGCGCTCGGCGGCGGGCTTCATCTTCCAGAACCCGCAGAACCAGATCGTCCTGCCGATCCTCAAGGAAGACATCGCGCTTGGGCTCACCAGCCGGAAACTCTCGCGGGAGGAAAAGCAGGCGGAAGTGAACGCCGTTCTCGCTCGTTTCGGGATCGAGCATCTGGCGGACCGGCGTGTTCATGAGCTTTCGGGTGGCGAACTGCAGCTCGCGGCGCTCGCCTCTGTACTGGTGACGCGACCTGAGATCCTCATCATGGACGAGCCGACCAACCAGCTCGACCTGCGCAATCGGGCCCTGGTGGAAAAGACCGTGCATTCGCTGGAAGAAAACGTCCTCGTCATCAGCCACGATCTGGATTTGATCGCCGGCTTCGACCGTGTCCTGCTGTTCCATGACGGCCGGCTGCTGGCGGATGGCGAGCCGCCGGTCGTCATCGACCGCTACCGGACGCTTTGCGCCGCATGAAGACGCTTTACGTTCAAGGCAATACTTGGCTGCACCGGCTTTCGCCGGGCCTCAAGCTTGGCGGCCTTGCCGTCTTCAGCCTGCTGCTTTTCGCAACCAGGTCCCCAGTGGTGCTGGCAGCTGCTGTTTTCCTTGCCGGCGCAATTCATGCGTCGATGCGCTTCGGCGTGGTGCGGACATGGCAGCAGTTGCGGGTGATTCTGCTTTCCATCTCCATCCTCACAGTCTTCACGCTGCTTCTGAACGGCCCGGCGGATGCGCTCGCTGTTTTCCTGAGGCTGGTGGCACTTGCGGTCCTCGCTGCAACCATAACGGCAACCACGAGCACTGCCGAGTTCATCGACACGATCACCGCGGGCGCACGTCCACTCGAGCGCATCGGGCTGGTTAAGGCGGCGGATCTTGGCCTTGCGATCGGCCTCGTGGTGCGTTTCGTGCCGGAAGTGCTGGCTCGCTACGAAGCGATCCGCGATGCGCACCGCGCGCGTGGGTTGAAACAGCGACCGCTAACGCTCGCAGTGCCGCTGATCATCCAGACGCTGCGCCATGCCGACGAGATCGCCGCCGCCATTGACGCTCGCGGCATCCGCGGGCAGAACAACCGCAAACTCGGCGAAGGGAGCTGAACATGGCTACACGGGATCTCGTTCTGGCAGCGCTTTTCGCAGCCATCATCGTCGCGCTCGGCCTCGTGCCGCCGATCATGCTGGGCTTCATCCCGGTGCCGATTACCGCGCAGTCGCTCGGCGTCATGCTGGCCGGCGTCATCCTCGGCGCAAAGCGCGGCGGGCTTGCCGTTCTGCTGGTGCTCGTCCTCGTCGCAATCGGGTTGCCGGTTCTTTCGGGCGGCCGCGGCGGCCTTGCCACCTTTGTCCTGCCGACCGCTGGCTACCTTGTGGGCTGGTTCTTTGCCGCCGTTGCGATCGGCTATTGCTCGGAGCGCTTCGTCGGCCGTTCGCAAAGCGCACTCGTACAGGTCACCGGCTTCTTCATGGCCGCGATGATCGGCGGCGTCGTGATCCTCCACGGCCTCGGCATCCTGTGGCTCGCCTATGGCACCGGCACCGGCCTCAGCACCGCGTTTCTGGGCGACCTGGCTTTCATTCCCGGCGACATCCTGAAGGCGGCAATCGCGGCGCTTGCCGGTCGCGCCGTCATGGTCGGTTACCCGCTGCTGCCGCAGCGCGCCTGAGCCAAGCTAATCCAGATACTGGTAGAGCCAGTCGCGCAGTTCCTCGGGAAGTGCCACCGGCTCGCGGCTTTCCGCATCGCAGGCGCACCACAGGATTTCGGCTTCCGCCACGGCCTCAGAACCGCGCATCATGCGGACAAGGAAGCCCGCCGACTTGCCGCCGATCTTGCTGACGCCGACGGTTGTGTGGACGACATCGCCCAGCTTCAGCGGTGAATGGAAGTTGCAGGTGACCTTGCCGATGGTGAAGAACGGGTCGCTCGGCTGCGCATCGCGCCGACGCCAGAACTCCGCCACCGCTTCCTCGGCCCGGGAAACATATGCGGCCCGAAACATCTCGCCGTTCATGTCCACATCGCGGAACGGAACCCGGAACTCGAACGGTTTTTTCGTGTCTTTGGCCAATGCACCCTCTGGCTCATGCTCTTCTGGACATTCATTCTTCCAAGCTTAAGCCGGGGAGAGCAAGAGGCGCGCCTTGAAAAAACGCATGAATTGCGCCATGTCGTCGGCTCCGCATTTCCCACCCGACGGGACCGCTCATGACCACGCGCCTTTACGAGCACAAGATTTTCCTCGAGCATCGCACGCCGGAAGGACATCCCGAACGGGCGGACCGGCTGCGGTCGCTGAACATCGCGCTGGAGCATCCGAACTTTGCGGATCTTGACCGCAAGGAAGCGCCGCAGGCGAACGAGGACAGCGTCCTTCTTGCTCATCCGGAAGATTATCTTCGCTCGGTCATGCGCTCGATCCCCGAGGAAGACACGGTGCGGCAGATCGAGTCCGACACCTATGTCAGCCCAAAAAGCCTGCAGGCCGCGTTGACGGGTGTGGGTGGCGCCATGGCAGCCGTCGATGACGTGCTGACGGGCAAGGTGGACAACGCCTTTGTTGCCGCCCGTCCGCCAGGACACCATGCGGAAAAGAACAAGTTCATGGGCTTTTGCCTGTTCAACAATGCCGCGATTGCCGCCCGTTACGCGCAGCAGAAATACGGCGTGGAGCGGGTCGCGATTGTCGACTGGGACGTGCATCACGGCAACGGCACCCAGGACATCTTCTGGAACGATCCTTCCGTTCTCTTCTGCTCGACGCACCAGATGCCGCTTTACCCGGGCACGGGGGCGAAGGACGAGACCGGCACGAAGAACAACATCGTCAACGCGCCGCTGTCTCCCGACACCGGAAGCGAGCATTTCCACGAAGCGTTCAAGAGCCGCGTGCTGCCGGCCCTCGACAACTTCCGGCCGGACTTCCTGATCATTTCGGCAGGCTTCGACGCCCATCATCGCGACCCGCTGGCGCAGATCAACCTCGTCGGCAACGACTTCGACTGGGCAACCGGGCGGCTGATGGAGATCGCCGGCAAATACGCCGGCAATCGGCTCGTCAGCCTGCTCGAGGGCGGTTATGATCTGGAAGGTCTGGCCGAGTCGGCCGGCATGCACATTTCAAGACTGATGAGGGGATAGTCATGACCGAGAACACCGACACCATCGATGTCAGCGGCTACTCCTTCGAGAAGGCCGTCGCCGAGCTCGAAAGCATCGTCGCACGGCTGGAACGCGGCGACGTGGCGCTCGATGAGTCCATCGCCATCTACGAGCGCGGCGAGGCCTTGAAGAAGCATTGCGAGAAACTGCTCAACGCCGCCGAAAACCGCATCGAGAAGATCCGGCTCGATCGCGCCGGCAAGCCGCAGGGCACCGAGCCGCTCGACGCCGGCTGATCACGATCTTCAACTAAAGTCGCAAAACGGCTTTCCGGCTGCGGATGACAAACCGGTTGACCTGAAAGAAGCCCCTCCCCATGATAGCGCCATCTGATAGTGGCTTGGGAGGAGCTGATCGTGAAGTCCAGTAAAATCAACCTTATGTTCGCCGCAACGCTTGCCGTCTCGGCAGCGGTTTCGGCCACCAGCGTCAAGGCCGCCGAGTTCATCAACGTCCTGACCGGCGGAACATCTGGCGTCTATTATCCGCTCGGCGTGGCGCTGAGTGAGATCTACGGCAAGAACATCAAGGATTCGCGCACCCAGGTGCAGGCGACCAAGGCCTCGGTTGAAAACCTCAACCTGCTGCAGGCGGGTCGCGGCGAAATCGGTTTCTCGCTGGGTGACTCGGTCCAGGAAGCGTGGAAGGGCAACAAGGAAGCCGGCTTCCCGGCCAAGCTCGACAAGCTGCGCGGCATCGCGGCGATCTATCCGAACTACATCCAGGTGGTTGCGAGCGCTGAATCCGGCGTGAAGACGCTGGCGGACCTGAAGGGCAAGAGCCTTTCGGTGGGCGCACCGGCCTCCGGCACCGAGCTCAACGCCCGCGCGATCTTCGAAGCCGCCGGCATGTCCTACAAGGACCTCGGCAAGACCGAATACCTGCCGTTTGCGGAATCCGTTGAACTCATCAAGAACCGCCAGCTGGACGCAACCCTGCAGTCGGCCGGCCTTGGCGTCGCTTCGATCCGCGACCTTGCAACCTCGCTGAAGATCAACGTCGTTGCCATCCCGGCCGCTGAGGTCGAGAAGATCGGCGCTCCCTACGTGTCCGTGAAGATCCCGGCCGGCACCTATGAAGGCCAGACCGAGGATGTGGAGACGGCAGCCGTCGGCAACTTCCTCATCACGCATTCGGGTGTCTCCGACGAGACCGCCTACCAGATGACCAAGCTTCTGTTCGACAACCTGCCGCAGCTTGCCGCGGCCCATGCCGCCGCCAAGGCAATCGACGTGAAAAAGGCCATCGAAGGCATGCCGGTGCCGCTGCATCCGGGTGCCGAGCGCTACTACAAGGAAGTCGGCCTGCTGAAGTAGGACGCTTTCAAACTGCCAAACGGGCGCGTCTCGTCTCCTGACGGGGCGCGCTTCAATCTGAGGTAACTATCCCCACGGAGCAGCCGTGACGCCCTTTCGGGTCAGACGGCAGAAGCGGGGCCTGAACATTGCGAAGAGCCCATGACCGTTACGCCCATGCTTCATGACTCCAATGCACCGCATTCGGCAGAAGAGGCCATCGAAGGCCTGCCAGCCGGCTTCGGAGACGGAATTAGCGGCAGGATCGCGTTCTGGATCGCCTGTGCCTTCACGCTTTTCCAGATCTGGACAGCCGCCTATGGCACGCTTGCAAGCCAGATCGTGCGTGCCATGCATGTCGGCTTCCTGCTGCTTCTCGGCTTCGTACTGATTGCCAACCTCGTGGCCAAGACCCCTCTCGGCAAGATCTGGTTCTGGGTACTTGGCATCGCCGGCTTTTCCACAGGCCTGTATAACTGGATCTTCTACGCTGACCTCATCCAGCGCAGCAGCTTCCTTACCACCGAAGACCTGATCGTCGGGACCCTGCTGATCGTGCTGGTGTTTGAAGCGGCGCGCCGGCTGATGGGCCTGCCGCTGACGATCATCGCCGGCATCTTTCTCGCCTACTGCTTGTTCGGCGAATATGCGCCGGGACCATTCATCCACCGCGGGTACGGCTTCGAGCAGATCATCGAGACCTTCGCCTTCGGCACGGAAGGCATCTACGGCACGCCGATCTATGTCTCGGCCGCCTATATCTTCATCTTCGTTGTCTTCGCCGCCTTCCTTGAGCGGGCGGGCATGCTGGCCCTGTTCAACGATTTCGCGCTGGGGCTCGTCGGCACATGGCGCGGCGGCCCGGCCCAGGTCTGCGTGCTCTCCTCGGCGCTGATGGGCACGATTTCCGGCTCCGGCGTGGCGAACGTCGTGGCGTCCGGCCAGTTTACCATCCCGCTGATGAAACGCTTCGGTTTCCGCTCTGCCTTTGCGGGTGGCGTCGAGGCGACATCGTCCATGGGCGGCCAGATCATGCCGCCGGTCATGGGTGCGGTGGCCTTCATCATGGCCGAGACGCTGAACGTCTCCTATGCCTCGATCGTCAAGGCCGCGATCATCCCGGCCGTTCTCTACTTCGGTGCCTGCTTCTGGATGGTCTTCCTGGAAGCCGGAAAGGCCGGGCTGAAGGGCATGAGCAAGGCAGAACTTCCCAATCCGTGGACGGCGGTGAAGGAACACTGGCCGCTGATCCTGCCGCTCGCAGCCCTCGTCTACCTCCTGTTTGCCGGATATACGCCGATCTTCGCCGGCACCATGGGCCTTGCGCTGGTGATCGTGCTGATCCTCGGCATGCCGCTTGCCGCCAGCATCGGCCCATTCATCTTCCGCATCGTGTTCTGGATTGCGCTCGGCCTTGCCGCCGCATCCTTCATGAAGTTTGGCGTCAACTTCCTCGTCATCGTCATTCTTGGCCTGATTGCCGGCTGCGTCTTCGTCAAGGGTGGCCGCGAAACGCTCATCATCTGCCGTGACGCCATGGCGGAAGGCGCGAAGAACGCGCTGCCCGTCGGGATTGCCTGCGCCATCGTCGGCATTGTCATCGGCACGCTCAGCCTTACCGGGATTGCCTCAACCTTCGTCGGCGCCATCATCCGGGTCGGTGAGCACAACCTCTTCCTGTCGCTGGTGCTGACGATGATCACCTGCCTGATCCTCGGAATGGGCATTCCGACGATCCCGAACTACATCATCACCTCTTCACTCGCTGGCCCGGCACTGCTCGAGCTTGGCGTGCCGCTCATCGTCAGCCACATGTTCGTCTTCTATTTCGGCATCATGGCCGACCTGACGCCGCCGGTGGCGCTTGCAGCATTCGCGGCAGCACCGATGGCGAAGACGTCCGGTATGAAGATTGGCGTCGAAGCGACCAAGCTTGCGAGCGCCGGTTTCGTCGTGCCGTTCATGGCGGTCTACACGCCGGCGCTGATGCTGCAGGATCCCGGTGCCATCTCGGCCGCATGGGGTTACCCGGTCGAAGTCATCTACCTCTTCGCCAAGGCCTGCTTCGGCATCGGTCTCTGGGGTGTGGCGGTCGTCGGCTTCCTGTTTACCCGGGCGGCGGCATGGGAGCGCCTGATTGCGCTGGTTGCCGGTGCCAGCCTTGTGGTGGCCCTGCCCTGGACCGACGAAGTCGGCTGGGCGCTCGGCATCATCCTCGTCGCACAACACTGGTGGCGCAGCCGCAAGCCGGGCGCGGCGACGGTGACGCCGTAGAGCCGGTGCCAGCTCTCTGCATCATGGCCGGCGGCAAGGCGACGACCCTTGCCGTCTCACTCTTCACCTTGTCCTGGACCCATTCTGTCCAGAAGACGGAGTGGCGCGAGACCTGGTCCGTGCAACCCGTTGGCCTTGAACTGACCGAAGCCGCCGTGAAGGGGTCGGGCGCCGGTATGGAACCCGGGCCGGATGCGGTGATGCGCGACGGCTGGTATGTCTGGCATCCCAAACTGCCGCCGCAGGGGCAGATCTCGCTTGCGGCCTCCGGTGCGACACCGAGCGCCTGGCGGCTTTGCCACACGGGTGGCTGCACTGAACTTGGTGCGACGGCGGGAGACGAAGTCCTGCTGAAGCCGTGCGACTAGCTGCCCTCGACCAAAACATGCGGGTTCACTATATTCCCTGCATGGATAAGGATCTGGTCATTGCAAAGCTCAGGGAGCACCAGGACGAACTGCGTGCCGCGGGCGCGGAGCATGTGTCGATCTTCGGCTCAGTGGCACGCGGCGAAGCCACTGAAGGATCAGACCTGGATCTTCTTGTGACCTTCAGCGAGCCGGTGACGCGCTCGGGCTTGGGCTTCATCGGCGCCATGTCGGATCTCAAGGCTCTGGTTGACGGGATCACGGGCGCCCAATCCGTCGATATCGTGCCTGGGCCAGTCACGCCGCGTTCCGCACGCGGCGAGCGGCTTCACCGAAACATCGAACGCGACCGGGCCGATGCCTACTAAACGGCCGCTGCTGCGCCTCCGCGACATCGTCGCCAACGGAGAAGCTGTGACGGGTTACACCGCCGGCATGACCTTTGAAGATTATCCGCGGCACCAACTGACAAAGGATGCTTCCGAACGTTGCCTCTCTCGCATTTCGGAGGCCGCCGTGAAACGCGGATCATTCGCCGAGGAGCACTTCGCGGACCACAACTGGCGGGGGATCCGTGACCTGGGCAACCTGCTCCGGCACGATTACCCGGATGTGCTCGATGCGATAGTGTGGAAGATCATCACCACCGACCTCCCGCCCCTGCTCGTTGAACTGAAGGCTTTCCTGGCGCAATATCCTGAAGATCAGGAAGCGCCTTAGCGAGTAATTCATGTCCTTCTTTCCCGGAACCGATCCTGTTGCAGGCGATGCCTTTGCCTGTGACGCGATCGAGAACCTCATCATCCCGCGCAGCAGCGACATCGGTGGCTTTGCGGTGCGGCGTGCGCTGCCGACGCGGCACCGACGACTTGTTGGGCCGTTCATCTTCTTCGACCGCATGGGCCCTGCGCTGCTCAGGGCGGACGAAGCGCTCGACGTGAAGCCGCATCCGCACATCGGGCTCTCCACCGTCACCTATCTGTTCGACGGCGAAATCAAGCATCGCGACAGTCTCGGTACCGAGCTCGTCATCAAGCCGGGCGACATCAACCTGATGACGGCCGGGCGCGGCATCGTGCATTCGGAGCGCACGCCCGAAAACCTGCGCGGCCACCCGATGTCGGTCTCGGGACTGCAGACCTGGCTGGCCCTTCCTGACAACCAGGAGGAGATCGACCCGCGGTTCGCCCATACCAGCCGCGAGGCGATGCCCACGATCGACGCAGGCGGCGCAACCGGGCGGGTGGTGATTGGTTCTTTCGAAGGACTGACCTCACCTGTCCCGACATTCTCCGATACGCTTTACGTGGACCTGCGGCTGGAGCCCGGCCGTCGTTTTCCATTCTCGGCCGCGCATGAGGAACGAGCGATCTACATCCTGGCGGGAGAACTGGTGGTTGCGGGAGATCGGTTCGCGGCAGACCAACTGCTCGTGTTCCGCCCCGGCGAAAACATCACGCTCGAGGCGGGAGAGCCGGGCTGCCACATCATGTTGTTCGGCGGTGCCGCGCTCAACTCCAAGCGCTACATCTGGTGGAACTTTGTCTCCTCGTCCAAGGAACGGATCGAGAAGGCCAAGGAGGAGTGGCGCACCGGGCGCTTCGACATTGTGCCGGGGGATGAAGAAGAGTTCGTACCCTTGCCGGTCGGATAAAATCGGTTAGAACAGCCCATCACAAAACTTGAAAAAGCCTGCTTTCTTCTCATCTTCTGAGGACGCAAGCTTCTGACCATGACGAGAAAAGGCAAACTTCGTGACATCATTGCCCGCAACGCCACTACTCGACAAGGTCAACCTGCCTGGAGATCTTCGCAAACTGGATGACCGTGACCTGCCGCAACTGGCGCGGGAGGTGCGCGACGAGATGATCGATGCCGTATCGAAGACCGGCGGGCATCTCGGTGCAGGTCTCGGCGTCGTCGAACTGACGATCGCCATCCACAAGGTATTCAACACGCCGGACGACCGCCTTATCTTCGATGTCGGCCACCAGTGCTACCCGCACAAGATCCTCACTGGTCGCCGGGACCGGATCCGCACACTGCGCCAGGAGAGCGGCCTTTCCGGCTTCACCCGTCGGGCCGAAAGCGAATACGATCCGTTCGGTGCCGCCCATTCCTCGACCTCCATCTCGGCCGGGCTCGGCATGGCGGTGGCTGCAGACCTTTCCGGCTCGAAGCGCAACGTGATTGCTGTCATCGGTGACGGTGCGATGTCAGCCGGCATGGCCTATGAAGCGCTGAACAATGCCGGCGCGCTCGATGCGCGGCTGATCGTCATCCTCAACGACAACGACATGTCGATTGCACCGCCGACGGGTGCCATGAGCGCTTATTTGGCGCGCCTTGCCTCTGGCCGCACCTATATGGGCATGCGCGAAGTGGGCAAGAAGCTTACCGGTTATCTCGGCAAGTCGATCGACCGGGCCATCACCCGTGCGGTGGAACATGCACGCGGTTACGTTACCGGCGGCACGATGTTCGAGGAGATGGGCTTCTACCATATCGGCCCGATCGACGGGCATTCCTTCGAGCACCTGTTGCCGGTGCTGCGCAATGTGCGCGACAACGGCCGTGGTCCGGTGCTGATCCATGTCGTGACGCAGAAGGGCAAGGGTTACGCACCCGCCGAAGCAGCTGCCGACAAGTACCACGGCGTCAACAAGTTCGATGTCATTACCGGCGCGCAGGCGAAATCGAAGCCGAATGCTCCCTCCTATACCAGCGTCTTTGGCGACACGCTTGTCCAGGAAGCGCGCCTCGACGACAAGATCGTCGGCATTACCGCGGCCATGCCGAACGGCACCGGCATCGACAAGCTGGCGGAAGTGTTTCCGTCGCGCACCTACGATGTGGGGATTGCCGAGCAGCATGCGGTCACCTTCGCCGCCGGCCTTGCTGCGGAAGGCTACAAGCCGTTCTGCGCGATCTATTCCACCTTCCTGCAGCGCGGTTACGACCAAGTTGTCCATGACGTCGCGATCCAGGGGCTTCCCGTGCGCTTCCCGATCGACCGTGCCGGCTTTGTTGGCGCAGACGGCCCGACGCATGCCGGCTCGTTCGACACCACCTTCCTTGCCACCCTGCCGGGCATGGTGGTGATGGCGGCAGCGGACGAGGCAGAACTCAAGCACATGGTGCGGACCGCCGCAGCTTATGACGCTGGTCCGATCTCCTTCCGTTACCCGCGCGGCGAAGGCGTTGGCGTGGAGATGCCGGAGCGTGGCCAGATCCTTGAGATCGGCAAGGGGCGCGTGGTGAAGCAGGGCTCCAAGATCGCCCTCCTCTCATTCGGGACGCGGCTGAAGGACTGTCTGCTGGCCGCCGAGGATCTCGATGCCGCCGGTCTTTCCACCACCGTTGCCGATGCTCGCTTTGCGAAGCCCCTTGACCACGACCTCATCCGCCAGCTGGCGCGCCACCACGAGGTGCTGATCACCATCGAGGAAGGTGCTGTGGGCGGCTTCGGCAGCCACGTCCTGCATTTCCTGGCCAGCGAAGGCCTCCTCGACAACGGGCTCAAGGTGCGGTCGATGGTACTGCCGGATGTATGGATGGAGCAGGCAAGCCCGGAGACGATGTATGCCAAGGCGGGCCTCGACCGCGCCGGCATCGTATCGGTGGTCTTCAAGGCACTCGGGCAAAGCCGCGTCGGCGTCGGCTTCGCCGGCTGAGCTTCGCCTCCGGAACTACTCCACAGCATTCAGGAAGAGGACGTGCAGGTCCTTCTGCGGGTAAAAATCCGTGGCTGACATCTCAAAGGTCGTAGGCCCGACCTTCTTGACACCGGTGCCGCAGAAGCTGACGAAATCCTTCTCGCGCCCCTTGTCGACAGTCAGCTTGAACTTGCCGATCGGGCCGCTCCAATTGGCGCCGGTGGTGAGGATATAGGAAATCCACTGTTCGGTATAATGCGGTCCTGACTTGGCGGCCGCCGCTTCGAGCCTTGCCGCTGTCTTCATGAACGCGCTGTCGATGCAGTAGCGTTCGGCATAAGCCTTGTAATTCGATACGGGCTTGCCCCCTTCGATGAAGGTCATGGCCACCGTGCCGCCAACGCTCGGCTTGTAACGGTGACTCACCCGCACCGGCTTGTTCGGCGGAAAGCTGGTCTTCCACCAGTAGGCCGAGCGCAGCGTCCAGGCCGAGCGGATCTCCTCCTGCCAACCTTGGCCGGCATCGTAGCTGTCGACATAGATCAGTCCCTTGCTGATCCAGTCCGCCTTCACATCCGCCGGCAGCGCCTTCAGCGCCTCCGCAGTCTTGCCGCTATAGGGCAGCACCGGAATCTTGTGCTTCTCGAACTCGTCGGTGCGGTCGATGCCGAGTGCCAGCACACGCTGTTGCAGTTCCGGCTTGATCTGACGGCTGTCCTGAACCACCGAGAAGCCAAGGAAGTTGTCGCTTTCCATGTCACCCACGGCGACATCGTTCTGGGCGCCACCAACGACATCGGGCATCGGGAAGGCGATGATGCTTTCCACCTCCTTGTCGCTCGTGTTGCGGAACACGTAGTCGACCAGCACCTCCTCTCGCGAAAGGTAGAGGTCTTCTTCTTCCATCACGACATCGTTGGTCTGGACATAGATGAGCCCGCCGGTCGTCAGTTCGGCTGTCGTGTCATTTGCCAGGCTGTTTGAAGCCGCCAGCAGCAGGCCACCGACGAGAAAAGTCCAACGCATCCCCACCCCCTCATGTCACGCGCATCGTGACATTAAGCCGGGACACCAGAACAGAAAAGGCAGGCGGATGGTGTTCCGCCTGCCTTTTTGCAAAGTCATTCATAGGTGGATCAGAATTCCGTCCATTCTTCCTTCACGGCCGCTGCCGTTGCAGTCTTCCCGGAAAAGGCGCGGGCAACGGTGGAACGCAGCATCTGCGCGGGGGACGCGACCGGACGCGCTTCCGCAGTGGCTGCCACCGGGCGCGACTGCTGCGCAGGTGCGCCGCCGAAGTTGAACTGGCGCAGCAGGGCGTCGAGCGCCTGGGCTTCCTGGGCAAGCTTGTGGCTTGCCGCGTTCTGCTCTTCCACCATGGCAGCGTTCTGCTGGGTGTTCTGGTCCATGTTGTTGACCGAAGCGTTGATCTCCTGCAGGCCCGTCGACTGCTCGCGGGTCGAGACCACGATGGCATCGAGGTGCTCGTTGATCTGCTGCACCTCGCCGACGATGGCTTCCAGCGCATTGCCGGTTTCGCCAACCAGCGCCACGCCGGCATCCACCTGGTGGCTGGAGGTGGTGATCAGCGACTTGATCTCCTTCGCCGCATTGGCGGAGCGCTGGGCAAGTTCGCGCACTTCCTGTGCGACAACCGCAAAGCCCTTACCTGCATCCCCTGCACGAGCAGCTTCAACACCGGCGTTCAGCGCCAGAAGGTTGGTCTGGAAGGCGATGTCATCAATCACCGAAATGATATTGATGATCTCGCCGGATGACTTGGAAATCTGCTCCATTGCCGAGACCGCGCGGCGGACGACCTCGCCCGACTTCTCGGCGCCATGCCGAGCGCGCTCGACGCGGCGTCCCACATCCTCGGCCCGACGGGCCGATTCCTTGACGGTGGTGGTGACTTCCTCGAGAGCCGCAGCGGTTTCCTCGACGGCGGCAGCCTGCTGCTCCGTGCGGCGGCCGAGGTCATCGGCAGCGGAGCGGATTTCAGCAGCGCCGGCGTTGATGGCAGCAGCATTGGCACCGACGGCCTGGAGTGCGGCCTGGAGGCGCGAGAGCGACTGGTTGAAGTCGGTGCGAAGGCGGTCGAGGCGGCCGACGAACGGCTGGTCGAGACGGTAGGCAACATCACCATCGGCAAGCTTTGCAAGAGCCGTGGCAAGCGAGTCGATTGCGAACTCGACATCGGCTGCTTCGCGAGCCTTCTCGGCATCATTGGCGAGCCGTTCGCGTTCGGTGGTTTCGCGCAGCGCGTCGGCATCGCGGGCGAGCGCCTGCTTTTCAATGGCAGCGTTCTTGAAGACAACAACGGCCTTGGCCATCTGGCCGACTTCGTCACCGCGATGGGTCGCCGGTACCTCGATATCGTTGTTGCCGCCGGCAAGCTGCGTCATCGCATTGGTCATGCCGATGATCGGCGAGACGATGGCGCGCGACAGGGCCCAGACGAGGACAACGGCGATGACACCGGCAGCGGCGCCGCCGATGATCAGCGTCATGAGAAGGTCGTCATGGGCTTCGACCTGGGCCTCGTTCAGGCCAGCGGAAAGATCGAGCGCCTGCTTCTTGATCTTGGCAGCCGCTTCGCGGAAGCCATCGAGCTGGCCCTTGGCCTGGTTGCGGCCGATCTCGATGACCTCGTCGATCGTCATCTCGGTCGTCTTGCGCGCTTCAAGCTGCGGCACGGTCAGCTGGGTGTGGAACACATCTGCGGCAGAGCGCATGGCATCCAGGGACGTCAGGATTTCCGGACGACCTGTTGCAACCTTCTTGGCTGCGTCAATCGCGGCGATCATCTTGTCGCGGTTGGCAAAAACGTCCTTGTAGGTGCTGTCGCTCTTGAACAGCAGGAAGCCGCGCTGGTTGACGGCCTGTTCGAGCATCGCCTCGAGCGCATTGTCTACCTGCACCAGAATCGCCTGGGACGCGGCCTGGTCAGCGGAGGCACGGCTGGACTTCAGTGCCTGCCAGTAAACACCGGCAGACGCCAGGAGGCAGACACCCATCAAAGCCGCAAAGGTAATGATCAGCTTGGAATTCAGAGAAAGGTTCTTCAGTGACATGTTTTTCCGCTCACAGGTGAAACAGCATCGCGCTTGTCTCCACCGCGGAAGGAACGCCAACATCATTAAAATTGGGTTGCGCGGGCACTACAGCTTCTTGCGCCTGACGCCTAATGACACAGGAAGACATCGCAACCCGAAGCAATGACTTGCAGATGACGCAAAGCCACGTCATTGACTGCGCATGTCAGAAAACCAACGCCTCGACCAGCTTCTGGTCACCCTCGATCTTGTTGCAAGCCGTGCCCGCGCCAGAGACGCCATCTCGCGCGGCACCGTGACCGTGAACGGCCGCGTCGTCACCAAGCCGAGCCTCACCTTTCCCAGCAACGCCGAAATCAGCATCGATGACCCGGCGCAGGATTTTGTCTCCCGCGCGGCATTGAAGCTTGTTGCGGCGCTTGACCATTTCAAGCTCGACCCTGCCGGCCACGCATGCCTCGATATCGGCGCCTCGACGGGCGGCTTTACCGAAGTGCTGCTGATGCGCGGCGCAGAGCATGTGACGGCGATCGACGTCGGTCACGGGCAGATGCATCCCCGCCTCCTCGACCACCCGAGGGTGACAAACCTCGAGGGCGTCAATGCGCGCTACCTCACACCTGAGGACTATGATGAGCGCGAGATCACCTTCATCGTCTCGGACGTTTCCTTCATTTCCCTGAAGCTGGCGCTGGCACCGGCGCTTGAGCTTGCCGAACCGGGCGCGGTCTGCGTGCTGCTCGTCAAGCCGCAGTTCGAGGCAGGTCGCGATGCAATCAGCAAGGCGGGGCTTCTGAAGGAGCCCGAAACTGCCCCCGCAGTTGCCGCGGAACTGGAGCGCTGGCTTGCCGAAGACATGGGCTGGGAAAGCCTTGGCCTGATCCCCTCCCCGATCACCGGCGGAGACGGGAACCAGGAATTCCTGCTCGCTGGCAGAAAACCGCAGGAGCAGGCATGAGCACGCTGACCGTTACCATCGACCGGCTGGGCTCCCAGGGCCATGGCATTGCCGAGGGCAGCAATGGCCCGATTTATGTACCTTACGCACTTCCCGGCGAGAGCGTTGCGATTGCGAGGAACGGCGACCATGGCACGATCATGTCGATCGCCGTGCCCTCGCCCGACCGGGTGAAGCCACCGTGCCGCCACTTCGGTCCGGACAGCGACGCCTGCGGCGGATGTGTGCTGCAGCATCTGGCGGATTCGCCCTACCACAGCTTCAAGCGGGACCTGGTGGTTCACGCCATGCGGTCGAGGGGGATGGAGCCTCCGGTGCGCGACCTTGTCATCTGCCGTCCCGGTGAACGGCGGCGGGTGGTGCTGTCGGCGCGCCAGACGGAAAAGGAATTCCTGCTCGGATACAACCGCGCCGAAACCAACCATATTTTCAACGTGGTTGAATGTCCGATCTCCTCGCCGGGGATCGTAGGCCAGCTTGATGCCATCCGTGCCATCGCAAAGTCGCTGGTGACCGGCAGCGAAATCATCCGCATTGCGGTGCTGGAAACGCTGGTCGGTCTTGATCTCGCCGTCGACGGCCTGAAGCCACTTGGGGAGAAGCATCGCCGCAGCGTCACCGAAACGGTGCTGAGCCTGCGCGGTATTGCCCGCCTTTCGGTCAATGGCGAGATCCTGATCGAACCGCAGAAACCGAAGGTTGACTTCGGCGGCGTGACAGTCACCCCGCCGCCTGCTGGCTTCGTGCAGGCAACGAAACCAGCCGAAGAGGCGATGGCCGAATTGGTTCTTGCGCATGTGGGCAAGTCAAAGCGGGTCATCGACCTCTTCGCGGGCTCAGGTACGTTCTCGCTTCGGCTGGCGCGCCGCGCGAAGGTTCACGCTGTCGAAGGCGATGACAAGGCGATCCGGGCACTTGATACGGCTGCCCGCAACACACAGGGCCTGAAGCCTGTCACGGTGGAAAAGCGCGACCTCTTCCGCCGCCCGATGATAGTGTCTGAGCTCAAGAACTTCGATGCCGTGGTGTTCGATCCGCCGCGTGCCGGGGCGGAAGCCCAGATGCGCGAACTTGCCCGCTCCAGCGTGAAGACGGTCGCAGCCGTCAGCTGCAACCCGGTGACGCTGGCGCGCGACCTGAAGATCCTGGTCGATGGCGGATACCAGATCAAGGAGGTCACCCCGATCGACCAGTTCCTGTGGTCGCCGCATGTCGAGGCAGTCGCCCTTCTTGTGAGGTAACTAGCGGTCGAGGTTCAGGCGTCCGCTGCCCACCACGCCGGAGCAGCGGCACCGCTCGCCCACGCGACCCGGACGGGCATCACAAACATAGGAACGCCGGCGGTCGGAGCTGCGCGGCGGCTCGACGACGCAGACATAGCGGTCGCGGCGAAAACGCTCGCGATCGCGATCCCTGATGCGGTCACGTTCCCTGACCCGATCCCTGTCGCGCTCGCGGCCGATGGTGATCCCGTTCGGGCCGATCGTCACCGACGGCGCCTGCGCCAGCTCAACCTGCGCATTCCATACGGTCATGGGCGCGAGGCGCTCGGCGGCTGCCGGAGTGATGCTCACGAGCGCCAGAACCAGACCAGACAATAAACGGTTGGGCATTTCTCTTCTCCCAAGGTTGGAAGAAGAAGATCTAGCGTTTTCCGCGCCTAGAGGAAGATGCCCGCCGTCTTAGCTTTGGTGATGCTTAACGACGAAGGAATGCTTCGAAGGCGGCGCGGGCCTCTGCACTCCGCAATTGAGCCGAAAAGTGCACCAGTTCTTCATCCATGCGCGCCAGGATTTCGTCCCGCGGACCCTTGACCAGGTCGCGCGCGATCTTCAGCGCCTGGGGTGGCTTTGCCGCAAGGCTCGCTGCCAGCGCAAGCGTGTGTGGCTCGACGTCGGAAGGCTCGACGATCTTCCAGATCAAGCCTGCTTCGAGCGCGGCCTGTGCGGAGAATGCCTCCCCGGCGACAAGCAGGGCAAAGGCGCGCTGGTGACCCATGATCTTCGGCACAAGCAGGCTGGAGGCCGCTTCAGGCACGAGGGCGAGATCCACGAACGGTGTCTTGAACAGGCTGCGGCTCGAAGCAACCGTCATGTCGCAATGCAGGTGGATCGTCGTGCCAATACCGATCGCCAGGCCATCGACACCGGAGACGAGCGGCTTTTCTGCCTTTGCCAGCGCCTTGATGAATTTCGCGGCTTCCGGCGGCTCGGTAGAGCTCGACATGGCATAACTCAGGAAATCGGCCATGTCGTTTCCGGCCGAGAAACAACCCTCCGTGCCGAGGAAGGCCACGGCCCGAATTTCCGGTGTGGAGTTGGCCTCGTCGAGTGCCGCCGTCATCCGGTCATACATGGCCGAGGTGATGGCGTTCTTCTTTTCCGGGCGGTTGAAGCGGATCACCATGACGCCCGGATGCGCCTCGGGACGGTCGACCAGGATGTGCGTATCGCTCACGGGAGGCTCCTTCAGGCGAGAACAGCGCGGGCAGCTTCAAGGCTCGGCGCCCCGGAGACAACGCGATCCTTGAGTGCCGAGGTTTCGGCGAGAAGGTTCTCCGCCATGAAGCGGCAAAGCGCGACGCGCTTGTCGGCGTTGCCGTCTTCCACCGGGGCAAGCGCACCCTTGGCAAGGTAACAACCGTTGAGCACGAGGCCGAAAAGACGCTGGTAAGGCGTGGCGCCTGCGAGCGCTTCCGCCACCCGGCCCTCGGCTTGCGCCTCGAGCAGCCAGGTCGTTGCCGTTTCCAGCGCCGCAAGGGCGGCCTTCAGCCGGTCGCCGGTTTCTCCAAAGGCGGCGTTGTTGGAAGCCGCAACGCGCTCAGCAATGTCGCGCAACTCCCCGATGAAGCCGCGCACCTGCTCGCCGGAGGAGAGCGGCAGCTTGCGCACGACAAGGTCGATCGCTTGGATGCCGTTGGTGCCTTCGTAGATCGGTGCAATGCGGGCATCACGCAGGTAACGCGCCGCGCCCGTTTCCTCAATGAAGCCCATGCCGCCATGCACCTGGATGCCGAGCGACGCCACGTCGACGCCGACATCGGTGGCGAAGGCCTTGGCGATCGGCGTCAGCAAGGCAGCGCGTTCACTCCAGAAGCGCGCGTCGGTGCCTTCGGTGTGGTGCGACATGTCGATCGCATGAGCGCAGGCATAGCAGATCGCGCGCGCGCCTTGCGTCAACGCCTTCATGGTGACGAGCGTTCGGGCAATATCCGGATGCTCGATGATCGGGCTCATGCCGGAGCCGGACCAGCCCGGCGCCTTGCCCTGCGTGCGCTCGTTGGCATAGGCGATGGCTTTCTGCGTTGCCGCCTCGGCAATCGCGACACCCTGCATGCCGACAGCCAGGCGCGCATTGTTCATCATCGTGAACATGCAGGCGAGTCCCTTGTTTTCCTCGCCAATGAGCCAGCCGATCGCGCCCTTCTCGGCGCCGAACTTTCCGTCGCCATAGATCATGGTGCAGGTCGGCGAGCCGTGGATGCCAAGCTTGTGCTCGATCGAATGGCAATAGACGTCGTTGCGCTCGCCGAGCGAGCCGTCGTCATTGACCAAGAACTTCGGCACCAGGAAAAGGGAAATGCCGCGGGTGCCGGCCGGGGCATCGGGAAGCCGTGCCAGCACCAGGTGGATGATGTTGTCCGCCGCGTCGTGCTCACCCCAGGTGATGAAGATCTTCTGGCCGAAGATGCGGTAGGTGCCGTCACCGTTGCGTTCTGCGCGCGTCTTCAGGACGCCGAGGTCGGAGCCGGCATGTGGCTCTGTGAGGTTCATGGTGCCGGTCCATTCGCCGGATACCATCTTGGCCAGATACTTGTCCTTCAGCGCGTCGCTGCCGTGCGCAACCAGCGCCTCGATCGCACCCATCGTCAGCGTCGGGGCGAGCGCGAAGGCCATGGAGGCGGAGTTCCACATCTCAAGCGCGGCGACGTTGAGCATATGCGGCAGGTTCTGGCCGCCGAAGGCTTCCGGTGCCGTGAGGCCGTTCCAGCCACCCTCGCGCCAGTGGCGGTAAAGTTCGGCCCAGCCGTCTGGCGTCTTCACCTCGCCGTCGGTGAGGCGCGCGCCCTGCCGATCGCCAATTTCGCCAAGCGGCGCCATCTCGTTACCGGCGAAGCTACCTGCTTCCTCCAGGATCGCATCAACGAGATCGCTACCGAGATCCCCCAGGCGCCCGCTTTCCACGGCTTCCGCCAGTCCCGCCACATGGTTGAGCGTGAATGCGATATCCTGAACCGGTGCCTTGTACATATCGAAATCTCCTCGCCTGACGCGCCGCAGCCGATCCGCGGGACCGGCTTCTCCACCTGCTTTTTACGTAAACGTAAATACAGTTGTCAATCTCGTGCGTGAGGAGCGCCAGGCCGACTGGTGATGCGGCATCCACAACAAGAAAACGGCCAAGCGAAGGCCTGGCCGTTTGCAGATGGTTGTTGGACGTCTCGCGGATCAGGCGACGATCGAAAGTTGCCCCTGCTCGCCCTCGCCCATCAGGCGGTTGACCATGAAGTTCGAATACCATTCGACAAATTGCATGACGCCGCCTTCGTGGAGATCCGAGTACGGGCCCGGCTCATAGGCCGGAGAACGGATGCCGAAGGCGTTTTCCTCGACAATCTGGCGGTCCTGGTCGTTGGTCATGTTCCAGACATGCGTCAGTTCCTCGAGGTTATAGTCAACGCCCTCGACGGCATCCTTGTGGACCAGCCATTTCGTGGTGACGGCGGTTTCCTCCGGCCCAAGCGGCAGCACGCGGAAGGAGATCGCATGGTCGCCCAGCACATGGTTCCAGGTGGTCGGGTAATGGAAGAGCAGCATCGTACCGATATGCGGGAGCGTCACATCATCCGACAGCGGGCGCGAAACGGCCGGCTTGCCGGACATGGTGTAGCTTTCCGCCTCCTCGACAAGCGGCATGCGGGCGACGCGGAACTGCCCGCTTTCATGCATCTGGAAGGTGCTGGGCAGGCCCGCCGCCTCGCAACGTTTCCAGTGATCGGCAATTACTGGGTCATCCGCCGCGCCCTGGACACCGGTTGCCGTTGGCGCTTCCGGATAAGTCCGGCAAAGCTCCGGATGGTTCGCGGCGCAATGGTAACACTCGCGATTGTTTTCCCAGACGAGCTTCCAGTTGCCCTTTTCAATGATGGTCGACTGGTGGGCGACTTTCGCTTCGGTCAGGCGATGCGGCGCGAGATAGGGTTCGATCTGCGCCCGTACCGGCGCGAAATCCGGCGCTTCATTTGCAAGGCAGATGAAGATATAGCCGCCGACGCTTTCGCAATGGACCCGCTTCATGCCGTATTGCGACTTGTCGAAGTCGCTACCCATCTGGCGGCCGACGAGCAGCGAGCCGTCGAGTTCATAGGTCCACTGATGGTAGGGGCAGACAAGCCGAACCGCCGAGCCATGCTCCTTGGTGCAGACGCGGCTTCCGCGGTGCCGACAGGTGTTGTGCAGCGCGCGGATCTGCCCATCGCGTCCGCGCACCACGACCACCGGATAATCGCCGATCTGCAGGGTGAAATAGCTGCCGTTCTTCGGGAGTTCGCAATCATGGCCGACGAACAGCCAGTCACGGTACCAGAGCATTTCCATATCGAGCTTGAAATAGGCCGGGTCGGTATAGAACGATTGCTCGAGGCTGAAGCCTTCGCGGCGGTTCTTGAGCTGCCGCATCACCTGACTGCGAAATTCCATCTTCCGGTTCCCAAAATGCGCGGCAAAGGGTCCGGGACGACCGCGGCGTTCCGCCTGGCCTGCCTCGCCGAAAATCACCGCGACCGATAAATCCTGTTCCCCACCCGGCGCGGATATAACCACCCGACGGATCTGTCGCATAGGCGACAATGCGACATCGGACACTGCAATGACGACGGCGTGTTTTTGTCGTTGAAGGGTGTGTCTCCAGCCCCGCAAAAGGAAGGGGTGGCAAGAAGGTCGCTACGGTTTTGATCGCAGCATGAACAGGAGCTATGTCGCCGTGCAGCCCAGCGCAAAGATCAGGTATTTCGATGCTCCTGCGCCTTCGGCTGCAAACCAGCCGGCGCCCAAACCTGCCAAACATTCCGAGTTCCTGCGCACCGGCCGGATCTACCGGGCGCGCAGCACGTGGTCGCCGGAAGAGCGGCGCTACCTGACGCATGAGGAGGTCGCCGAGCGCACCGGCCAGGTGCTGCAGGCTGCCGCCGAAAAGAGCCACGAGCGGATCAACGGCTTCCATCGCTCGATCCAGTTTCCCAAGATCATCTTCCACCGCACGCTGGATGAGCGGCCGCACCTTGGTTACTGCCATGTGACGGCGGCACGCACGCTGCTCGCCCGCCTGCCGGTGAGCTGGTCCTTCTACATCGCCAACTTTTCCGGCCAGATTGGCGAAGACACCTTCTTCGAGCGGATCAGCCCGGCGAACGGCCGCATGTATTTTGCCGTGGCGCTCACCGGCGAGCCAGGCAAGCTGCAGATCAACCGCTCGATCCGCAAGAACGGTGTGCTGTTCCAGACCAGCGACCCCAAGGAAGCCGTCAAGAACGTGCTGATGTTGGGGACCTCCAGCGAAGAGCTTCGGGAAAAGATCAAAAAGCTTTGAAGCTGGCCCGGTCCGCGTTATTCACAGGCGGACATGACGGCAGACATCATCGACATCAGAACAGACCGCGACCACGGCATCGAGGCAGCCTGCCAGGTGCTGGGCGAAGGCCTACCCGTGGCAGTGCCGACCGAAACAGTCTACGGGCTTGCGGCCGACGCGACCAATCCGAGCGCGATCACACGCATCTACGAGACCAAGGGCCGGCCACGCTTCAACCCGCTCATCTGCCACATGGCGGATCTCGCCATGGCCGAGCACTACGCCGTCTTTGATCCGATATCGCGAAAGCTGGCGGAGACCTTCTGGCCGGGGCCGCTGACGCTCATCCTGCCGCTGAAGCCGGAGAGCGGCATCCATGCGCTGGCGACAGCGGGCCTCGATACGGTCGGCATCCGGGTGCCGAAGGGTTTCGCTTCCGATCTCATTCGGGCCTTCGGAAAGCCGCTTGCGGCGCCAAGCGCCAATACGTCCGGCAAGATCAGCCCGACGCGTGCCCGGCATGTAGCGGATGACCTTGGGGAAAAGCTGAAGCTGGTGATTGATGGCGGCACCGCGCCGGTCGGCGTGGAATCGACCATCGTGCGGGTGGAAGGAGACACGATCCGATTGCTGCGGCCGGGCGGCATCGCGGCCGAGGAGATCGAGAAGATTACAGGGACCGCGATCGAGCGACCGAAGGGTGCTGCGGCGATCATCGAGGCGCCGGGCATGCTTGCCTCCCATTATGCTCCGGGCGCACAGGTCCGCCTGCAGGCGACCGAGGCCAAGGCCGGGGAAACGTTGATCCAGTTCGGTCCCGAGGCCGTTCGCAACTCGAACGAGGCCGCGGCGATGTTCAATCTCAGCCCTTCCGGTGACCTCGCCGAGGCGGCGGCCAATCTTTTCGACATGCTGAAGCGCGCCGATGCGACCGGAGCGCGGGTCATCGCCGTGGCACCAATACCCAATCATGGCCTTGGCGAAGCCATCAACGACCGCCTTTCGCGTGCGGCCGCGCCGCGCGATACCTAGCCGACAGAAGGAGGAGCCTATGGACATTCCAGGACCGCGACCGGAGCTTCTCGATCGTTTCGCCGCCATTGTCGGCGCCAATCATGTGCTGCGCGACCCGAATGACCTCGCGCCGCATCTGGTGGAAGGGCGTGGGCTGTACCGGGGCGCCTCCCCAATGCTCCTGAAGCCCGGTTCGACCCAGGAAGTTTCCGCAATCCTCAAACTCGCCAGCGAAACCGGCACGCCGATCGTACCGCAGACCGGCAATACGGGGCTTGTCGGCGGCCAGACGCCGCGCGCCGAAGGCACCGACCTGATCCTTTCGCTGGAGCGGATGAACCGCATTCGTGATGTCGATCCGGTTGCGAATGTTCTGGTTGCGGATGGCGGCGCGATCCTGGCGGATGTCCAGAAGGCCGCAGAAGCCGTCGACCGCCTGTTTCCGCTGTCGCTCGGATCGGAAGGCTCCTGCCGGATTGGCGGCAACCTTTCCACCAATGCCGGCGGCACCGCCGTGCTTGCCTATGGCAACATGCGCCAGCTCTGCCTGGGGCTGGAGGTCGTGCTGCCGACTGGTGAAATCTGGGACGGCCTGCGCCGGCTGAAGAAGGACAATACCGGTTATGACCTGCGCGATCTGTTCATCGGCGCGGAAGGTACGCTCGGCGTCATCACCGGCGCGGTTCTGAAGCTGTTCCCGCAGCCGCGCGGCCACCAGGTCGCGATGGCAGGCGTCAATTCGCCGGAGGATGCGTTGCAGCTGCTGGAGACCGCTTCCACCTTGTGCGGCACTTCTCTCACCGGCTTTGAGCTGATGCCGCGCATCGGCATAGAGTTCTCGGTTCGCCATACCGAAGGTGTGCGCGACCCGCTGTCCGATCCGCATCCGTGGTATGTGCTGATCGACATCTCGACATCGGACTCCGCCGAAACAGCGGAGCGCATGATCCAGACGCTGCTGGAGGCGGGCTTAGACAGCGGGCTGATCCGCGATGCTGTGATTGCTTCCTCGGTCGCGCAGCAAAAGGCGCTCTGGCACATGCGCGAAAGCCTGTCGGATGCCCAGAAGCCGGAAGGCGGCTCTATCAAGCATGACGTTTCGGTGCCGGTTTCGAAGATCCCGGCTTTCATGGCGGAAGCGGACAAGGCCGTGCTCGAAGCGGTTCCGGGTGCACGCATCTGCGCCTTCGGCCACCTGGGCGACGGCAACATCCACTACAACATCTCCCAACCGGTCGGCGCCGACAAGGCGGATTTCCTCGCCAAGTGGCGGATGATCAATGACATCGTCCACCCGATCGTGCTGGCTGCCGGTGGCTCGATCTCGGCCGAACATGGGATCGGACAGTTGAAGCGGGACGAGCTCGCGCATATCCGCTCACCGATCGAGATGGACCTGATGCGGCGCATCAAGATGGCCTTCGACCCGGCCGGCATCATGAACCCCGGCAAGGTCGTCAGCGTCCCGTAGCGGGACCCTCGGGCCCGGATGATGCGCTAGAGGGCTAGCGCATCTTCAGCTGCGAAAGTGCCCAGAGCGTGTCGGCGCTGATGCTGCCGCTCGTGCCGCCCAGGATGTCGACGGCACCGGAACTGATCACCTGGTTCTCGATGTCGTACATCATGGTGAAGCGCTGGACGAGCTTCTTGAGCTTCACCGGATCGCTCAGGTCTTCCAGGTTGAGCTTGCTCTTGACGAGTTGCGCCTGCTTGTCGACATCCATGCTGCCCATTTCGGCGGGCATGCTGAAGGTGACGCGGAAGAACTCCAGCAGCGCCTCGTCGCCGAGGATGACGTAAGGGTCAGTGATGCTGTCGGCCATGCGCTCGAAATAAAGCGCCAGGCGCACGCCCGGGTTTTCCTCGCCTTGCTCAGTCTCCAGCAACTGCCGCACATACATGCTTTGCGTGGTGATGACCTCGCCGCCGTTCTGCACGTTACCAGCGGCCCGGCGATCGATTTCGCCATCCGGCAGGAAGTTGAACGTGCCGACGAGCTGCGCAAAACGCTTGTCAGCCTGGATGTTGACGAAGCTCTTCGTATCCGAAAGGTCTGAATCGAAGGCCTTCTTCAGGAAATCGTCAGTGACGGTTTCCGGATCGATGCCCTTCGAAAACAGCAGGATGTCGAGCAGCTTGCGGTCCGCCAGGAGCTCCGACTTGTTCTCGATGCGCTGAATGGTGTCGGTGTAATACTTCGCTTCCGCCTGCGCCTTGGTCTTGGCTGCTTCGAGCTCATCCTTTTCGAGATAGCGCGTCTTGCGCAGGATGTAGTCCTTGGCGATGTTGGTGATGGTCGCGTTGGACTGCGCCATGACGGGCGTGGTTATCAAACCGTCCGGGGCGAAGTTGAACAGCTTCGCAAGCTTGACGAGGCGCGGATCCTTCAGCGTGTAGATGTAGCTCTTGGGGTCGGAAAGATCGCTCTTCAGCGCGTTCCGAAGCTTCAGGTCGGAGTAGGTCGACAGCTCGATGCCGACGGCCTCCAGCGCAAAGTTGAGGCTGGTCCGGCCCGAGCCGAATAGATCGTTGACCGACTTGAGCGCGGCCATGTCGAGCTTGTAGAACTGGATGCTCTTCTCTGTCGCAGCTTCCTGCTTGTCGTCCCAGCGGCTCATATAGCCGTCGCGGGTCGCCGAGGTCTGTGCTTCGGTCTGGGCGTTGCCGGCAGCGACGGTACCGTCCGCCTGGAAGTTGAAGGCGTTGTAGAGCGCGCGGTATTGCGGACGCGTTTCTTCATATTGCTCTACGATGCCGCCGTCGTTCGCCAGGATACGCTCGATCGTTGACGGGACGATATAGCTTTCGTCGAGACCGTAGGCGACCTTCACATACTGCAGCAGCCGCGGGTCGTCCGTGATGTCGGAAGCCTTGGTGATGGTCGGGAGCTTCTTCTCGAAATACTCCTGATTATACATTGCCTCGGCACGGGTGGTGCGTGTCTGGGAGCTGAAATAGCCGCCAACCAGTTCATCGATCTTGTCGTCCGTGATGAAGCCGCCGGGCGGCACCGAACCATCCGGGTTGAAGTTGAAGTCATTCGCCAGCACTTCCATGAACTGGAAGAACGGGATCTTGTCGACCGATGCATTGATGATCTCCTGCAGCGCTTCGCGGCGCGCTTCCGTCTGGTCGACCGGCACAAGGCGCGAGTTGAGCTCCGTCAGGCGCGTGTTATAGCGGTCGAGTTCGGCCTGGTCGCTGAGGAGCCCGGCTTCGGTCGCGGCAAGGCTCGCCTGCAGCGCGTCCAGTTCCTGCTGCAGCGCCGAGGTGTCGCCGGTGGCATTGTCGATCTCGTTCTGCTTGGCGGCAATCTGCGCCATCAGGTCGGTGCGCGTCGTCTGTCCTGTCTGGATGGTGTCCTGCAGGGCGGGAAGCGCGATGATGATCGTGGCGCGCTCGGCAAGCTCGCCATCCTCCGTGCGCGCCGCGCGGTAACCCGCAAGCTCGTTGCCATATGCCTGGTTGAAGAAGCTCGACGGATCGTTCGGATCGCTCACCATGGCGCCGCGGATGGCATCGCGGTTGTAATATTTCGCGTCATAATCGTAGGCGCGGAACAGGTAATCACGCAGGCGGTCGTTGGCGAGAAGCTCGTCGACGCTGTTGATATTGCCCAGCGTGCCGAGCATGACCTTGAAATAGCGGGTGTCCTCGGCCGTCGTATCGTTCAATGCTGCGACAGTTTCGTCGTAGGTCTCGAACAATTCATCCATCTGGCCGTTCGACTGGGCGGCAGCAGTCCCCCCGGCTGCCCCAAAATTGAACGCCGCGGCGATGTTCTTGTAACGCTCGTCCGTCAGGCGGTTGGCAAACGAGTTCTCGTCGCTGAGGTCGCTTTCGAACACCTTCTTCATGAAGGCCTTGGCGTAGATCATCTCTTCCAGGCCGTGCGCCTTCATGGCGTAGGAATAAAGCCGGTAATCGCCCAGGAACTCGTCCAGGTTTTTCACCTTGCCGATATTCTCCTGGTAATACTTGGTATCGTTGGCCACCATCGTCTGGCCGGAGATGCGGCCGAGGCTCTTCTGGATATCGCGATTGACGAGATCGAAGGTGAGATAGGTCGATACCATGACGAGGCCCTGCGAGTCGGAATGATGCTGTGGCAAGCATTGCCGACCAGCCTTGCCCGGGGCTTTCAAGCCGGCGGCACCGCCTCAAGTCGATGATTAGACTGCATTTTCTGCACCTGATTTACTTTGGAGAAACCCAACTCCGATCGGTTTTGATAACCATCGACCGAGGCAAACTTTCCTTAACCGCGATTTTTAAGCAGTTTTGGAAGGGCGGCTCCTATGCTCCAGCCATCAGAGGACAAAAGTCCCGCACGAGATACCGGCAACGGCTCTCAGGTAAAACAAGGGTAGCATTGGATGAGCAATACCGTTCTGAAGCCCGTATGGGCAGGGTCGACATTGAGGCTCGATCCGTCTCGTTTCCCGCAGCAAATCACGTATGCGCTGCGCGAGACATCAGGAGATGTCACTATTACCATCGACGAGCGCGGCGCTGTGCTGCGCAAGATCCTTCCGACCAGCGGCCTGCCGCTGTCGTTCGCCCTTCCCGCTCGCGCCTTCAAGGGCGTTGCTGCGAGAGCCATTGATCACGGAGACGGCGAAGTCACCGTGACGCTTGAACTGCACCACGACGATCCGGGTCTCTGCATCCCGCTTTTGGTGGCGCACGACCTTTGCGATATCGCAGCCGACTGGCGCAGCTGGTCGGATGCCTTCCGCATTCCGATGCTGATGGTGGAGGCCGACGGCGTTGCCCGGCCGCTGGAAAACCATTTCGGAGACGTGCGCTCCACCCGCACCGCTCCGCGTCGCCGCCATTCCTACTTCGCGGCACGGCGGCCGCGCTTCCTTGTCCGTCGCACGACCGGCAATCTCGGCGTGACGATGCGGATCGAAGGCAAGGAAATCATTGCACGGCGCTAGGCTTTCTGTCCCTTTGTCCAGCGTGTAATGCAATGAAAAGCCCGACCGGCAGCGGTCGGGCTTTTTCGTTTCTAGAAGAGCAGCGAAACGGCAAGCCCTGCAAAGATGATGGCGCCGACCCGGCTGTTCGACCGGAACAGTTCGACGCACTGGTCGCCGTTGTCGATATCGAGCACTGCCACCTGCCAGGCAAACATGCCAGCGGCGATGAACAAGCCGAGATAGCCGAGGAAGCCGATACCGGCGGCCGCGAAGGCGAAGAGGAGGAACAGCAGCGTCAGCCCGTAAAGCCCGATCAGCCAGGCCTTCGTATCTTCGGCGAAGAGGCGTGCCGTGGAGCGAACGCCGATGAGTTCATCATCTTCCTTGTCCTGGTGCGCATAGATCGTGTCGTAGCCGATCGTCCAGGCGATGGCCGCAAGGTAGAGCCAGATGGCCGCCCAGGACAGGCTGCCGAAGACGCCCGCCCATCCCATCAACGCACCCCAGGAAAAAGCTAGCCCAAGGAAGAACTGCGGCCAGTCGGTGAAGCGTTTGGCAAAGGGATAAATGGCAACGATCGCCAAGGAGACGATGCCGAGCGCGATCGCAAAGCCATTGAACTGCAGCAACACCAGCAAGCCGACGAGCGCCTGCAGCGCAATGAACACCTTCGCCTGGAAGCGCGTGGCGCGACCTGACGGCAGCGGCCGCGACCGCGTGCGCGCCACTTCCATGTCGATCTTGTGGTCAACGAGGTCATTATAGGTGCAGCCCGCGCCACGCATCGCGACGGCGCCTATGAAAAACAGCACCAGGTGCCCGATGAACTGACCGGGCGAAAACGCCCCCAGATCCTTGGCCGCATTGGCGGCGAGTGCTGCGGACCAGAAGCACGGCCACATCAGCAATTGCCAGCCGATCGGACGGTCCCAGCGGGCGAGTTGCGCGTAAGGCCACAGGTTGCGCGGCAGCACCCTGTAGACCCAGTTGTTGGAAGGCGCGTCGGCAACGCGACCGGAAAGATGAATGTCGGACATAACCGGTTCTACCGCCCGGTTTAAGGCAGGGTCAAGCAGCCGCGCGGGCTGCCCGACGCTGCCTCCTCACACGGCGATCCTGTCGAGCGGGATGCGCTGCTGCTCGAACGCCTTCAGTTCCGCCTCGCGCTCGTAGATATAGTTGCGGTTGTCCGGCACCGCTGTGCGCTTCTTGACGATCTGCATCTGGAAGATGAAGAACGCCTCGTGGGTGAACGCCATCTCGGAGCCGGCGAGATAGAACTCCCACATGCGCACGAACCGCTCGTCGTAGATTGCCGCGGCCTTTTCCTTGTTCGCCATGAAGCGCTCACGCCAATGGCGCAGCGTGTAGGCGTAGTGCATCGGCAGGATCTCGATGTCGGAGACGAGCAGCCCGGCCTTCTCGATCGCCGGCATGACTTCCGCGATCGACGGGATATAGCCGCCGGGGAAGATGTATTTCTCGATCCAGGGATTGTTGTAGATCGCCGGGTATGGCTGGCCGATCGAATGCAGCACCATGACGCCGTCATCGGCGAGCACGTCGTTCACCTTGTTGAAGAACTTGCGGTAGTTCAGTCGCCCGACATGCTCGAACATGCCGACCGAAACGATGCGGTCATACTTCGTCGTCTTTGGCAGGTAATAATAGTCCTGCAGCTCGAAACGAACGCTATGGGCAAGGCCACGCTTGGCTGCCCGTTCGCGCGAGATCTTCAACTGCTCGGTCGACAGCGTTATGCCGGTGACGTCGACGCCGGAGGATTCCGACAGATACATCGCCATGCCGCCCCAGCCGGAGCCGATTTCCAGTGCCTTCTGGCCCGGTTCGGCCAGGAGCTTCGCCACGATGTGCCGCTTCTTGGCTATCTGCGCTTCGTCGAGCGAGATGCCTGGCGGGTTGAAATAAGCGCAGGAATATTGCCAGTCCTCGTCGAGGAAGAGCGAAAACAGCTTTTCGTCGAGATCATAGTGATGGGCAACATTGCGCCGGTTGTGGTTGATCGGCACCCGATTGCGAAACTGGGAGACGATCATGCGCCTGATGCCGTTGAGCACCATGCTCAGCGTCAGGCCTTCTTCCAGCGTGTTGTCCTTGATCAGCGCGAGGAACTCGTAGACATCGCCTTCCTCGACCACGAGGCGCCCGTCCATGTAAAGCTCGCCAAGCTGGAGTTGCGGATCTCGGACCAGCGCCCGTTCCGCCGCCTCGTCCGTGAACCTGATGGCGACCCGCCTGCCTCCACCATCCCCGTAGTGTTGCTCTCCACCCGAGCCGCGGACGGTCAGGCTGCCGGTCTTGATGATCTTGCTGAGAAGGGTGTGAAGGGACGAGGCCATAGACTCACCTCCGAAAGTACTAAGGTTGCCTTATCAATTTAACCTAGCGTGTTCCTGAAGACATGCAAGCACGTCCCCGCCCCGAAAATGACATAAAAAAGCAGGTCGTCAAACCCTTGGCCGACAACCTGCATCTTCTGGTAGATAATCGTGAAACGTGTGGCGGAATCAGCGCCGCTTTAAAGCTTCCGCGAGTGCGGCACCGAAAGCGCCCTGCGAGGCCGGTTTTTCCGTCTTCATGAATTTCTTGTTCGCCGGAGCGCCACGATCGCCCATCCGCGGCGGTGGCGCCTCGCTGCCATCCTTGCGCATCGTCAGGCCGATTCGCTTGCGCTTCACGTCGACCTCGACAACGCGAACCTTCACGACATCGCCTGCCTTCACCACTTCATGCGCGTCCTTGATGAACCGGTCGGCAAGCTGCGAGACATGGACGAGACCGTCCTGGTGCACGCCGATATCAACGAAGGCGCCGAAGGCGGCGACATTGGTGACGGTGCCTTCCAGCATCATTCCGGGCTTCAGATCCTGGATCTCGTTGACGCCTTCCGCAAAGGTAGCGGTCTTGAAGCTTGGACGCGGGTCGCGTCCCGGCTTTTCGAGCTCAGCGATGATGTCCTTGACTGTCGGAAGGCCGAAGCGTTCGTCAATGAACCTCCGCGGATCAAGCGCCTTCAAGGTCGCGCTGTCGCCCATCAGCGAGCGAAGGTCGCGACCGCAGGCAGCGACGATCTTCTTGGCAACATCGTAAGCCTCGGGGTGCACAGCGGAGGCATCGAGCGGCTCCTTGCCGTTCGGGATGCGCAAGAAGCCAGCGGCCTGTTCGAAGGTGCGGTTGCCGAGGCGGGCAACCTTGAGCAGATCGCGGCGGCTGGAGAAGGCGCCGTTCTGGTCGCGATGGGCAACGATCGCTTCGGCGATCGAGCGGCTGAGACCGGAGACGCGTGCCAGAAGCGGCGCAGAGGCCATGTTGACGTCGACGCCGACGGCATTCACCGCATCTTCGACCACGGCATCGAGCGAGCGGGACAATTTTCCCTGGTCCACGTCATGCTGGTATTGACCCACGCCGATTGATTTCGGCTCGATCTTGACGAGCTCCGCCAGCGGATCCTGCAGGCGGCGCGCGATGGAGACGGCACCACGCAAAGATACATCGAGCTGCGGAAACTCTGCCGCAGCCGTCTCGGAAGCCGAATACACCGAGGCGCCCGCTTCAGAGACGATCACCTTGGTGGGCTTCTGGCCCGGCAGCGCCGCCAGCATGTCCGCCACCAGCTTCTCCGTCTCACGGCTGCCGGTGCCGTTGCCGATCGCGATCAGCTCGACATTGTGCTTGCGGATGAGCGCAGCAAGTTCTGCCTGGGTGCCGCGCACATCGTTCTTAGGCGGGAACGGATAAACGGTGGTGGTTTCGAGGAGCTTGCCCGTTGCATCCACCACGGCGACCTTGACGCCGGTACGGATGCCGGGATCAAGCCCTATGGTCGGGCGCGAGCCGGCGGGTGCGGCAAGCAGCAGGTCCTTAAGGTTTCGCGCGAAAACGTGGATCGCTTCCTCTTCGGCCCGTTCGCGGAGTTCGCGCATCAAATCGAGCGACAGGGAGACCGAGAGCTTCACACGCCAGGTCCAGCCGGCGACGTCCATCAGCCAGCGATCTGCCGCACCCCGATCGCGGATGTCGAAGGCAGCGGCGATGATCCGCTGGGCGGGCTTCACCGGCGATGGATCGTCGGCATCCACCTCGATCGTCAGGGTGAGAACTTCCTCATTCCAGCCACGCAGCATCGCCAGCGCGCGGTGCCCCGGCGCCGTTGCCCAGCGCTCCGAGTGATCGAAGTAATCGGCGAACTTGGCGCCCTGCTCCTGCTTGCCATCGACCACCTTGGCGCGCAGCATCGCGCCATTGCGCATGTGCTGGCGCAGCTTGCCAAGCAGATCGGCATTTTCGGAAATGGTTTCGGCAACGATGTCACGCGCGCCTTCAAGCGCCGCCTTAACGTCGGCAACGTCACCCGTGACATAGGGCGCCGCAAGCAGGGCCGGATCCGCCGTGCGATCTGCCCAGAGCGCTTCGGCCAGCGGCCCCAGCCCACGCTCGCGAGCGATTTCCGCACGCGTCCGGCGCTTGGGCTTGTAGGGAAGGTAAAGGTCTTCGAGTTCCGCCTTGGTGGTCGCCTTGCCGATCTTGGCGGCCAGCTCATCGGTCAGCTTGCCCTGGCTGTTGATGGAATCGATGATCGAGGCACGACGCGCTTCCAGTTCGCGCAGGTAAACCAGCCGCTCGGACAGGGTGCGCAGCTGCGTATCGTCAAGGCCACCGGTGACTTCCTTACGATAACGGGCGATGAAGGGTACGGTGGCACCTTCGTCGATCAGCCCGATTGCAGCAGCCGCCTGTTCGGGACGGGCATTGATTTCGGCAGCGATCGCGGTGGCGAGAAATCGGTTATCGGCGGCCATGCGTATCCTCGTTCATTTTGGAGGCGCGACCATAGTCAAACTTTGCGGCAAGGCAACGCTTCAAGGGTGCGATTCCACAGGCTGGCAACTTGACCTTTGCCTCCCCTCCCCTTAACCGCCGAGGACGGCAGCGAAAGGGTGCAACATGAAGCTTCTCTTGATTGGTTCGGGTGGACGAGAACACGCGCTGGCATGGAAGCTGGCCCAGTCGCCAAAGCTCAGCAAGCTTTATGCCGCGCCGGGCAATCCCGGCATCGCCGACCATGCAGAACTCGTTGCGCTCGACGTCGAGAACCATGACGCGGTGCTGACGTTTTGCCGCGAGACCGGGATCGATCTCGTCGTGGTTGGACCAGAGGCGCCGCTGGTGGCAGGCTTGGCCGATGTGCTTCGCTCCGCCGGCGTCCTTGTCTTCGGCCCTTCCGCCGCAGCCGCACAGCTTGAAGGCTCGAAGGGCTTCACCAAGGATCTCTGCGCCCGCTACGACATCCCGACCGGCGCCTATCGCCGCTTCACCGACGCCGCTTCCGCCAAAACGTATGTCGAGGAACAAGGCGCACCGATCGTCGTCAAGGCGGATGGCCTTGCGGCCGGCAAGGGCGTCACCGTTGCCATGACTATCGAAGAAGCGCTTGCCGCCATCGATGACTGCTTTGACGGTGCCTTCGGCAGCGCCGGCGCAGAAGTCGTGGTCGAAGCCTATCTCGACGGCGAAGAGGCGAGCTTCTTCTGCCTGTCGGACGGCAAGACGGCGCTGGCGCTTGCGACCGCGCAGGACCACAAACGTGTTGGAGACGGTGACACCGGCCCGAATACCGGCGGTATGGGCGCTTATTCCCCTGCCCCGGTGATGACCGACGAAATGGTGGCGCGCACGATGACCGAGATCATCGAGCCTACGATCCGCGGCATGGCGGAAAGCGGTTATCCGTTCACCGGCGTCTTCTTTGCCGGGCTGATGATCACCGCCAAGGGCCCGGAACTCATCGAATACAATGTCCGCTTCGGCGATCCGGAATGCCAGGTGCTGATGATGCGGCTGAAAAGCGACCTGCTTGACCTGCTCTACGCGGCCGCGACCGGAACGCTCGACCAGGTGCAGGCCGAATGGCACGATGACGTGGCGCTGACGGTCGTCATGGCATCGAAGGGTTATCCCGGTTCCTATGACAAGAACACACCGATTGCGCATCTGCCTGCAGGTGGCGATGGCGCCAAGATCTTCCATGCCGGCACGGCCTTGAAGGGCGACCAACTGGTGACAACCGGTGGGCGCGTGTTGAACGTCACTGCGACGGGCAAGACCGTCGGCGAGGCGCAGGCACGAGCCTATGCGCTCCTCGACCAGGTGAAGTGGGACAACGGCTTCTGCCGCCGCGATATCGGCTGGCGTGCGATTGCGCGCGAAGGCCGCTAACGACGCAGTTCATTCAAAATTTACTGTTTTTCCTGACGGGATCGAAAGGAAACCCTGCTTAGCTCCGCAAAGGGCTTAACGGGGATTTCGTCATGCGTATCGTCCTGGCTATGGCAGTGGTTTTATCCGGCGGCACAGCGCTCGCTTCGTCGATCACCAGTGTCGGCGGCGCGCCGTCGTCTGCGACGAGCATCGTCGTCAAGGCCTGCACGCATTGCGTCGCCGAGCCTGCGAAGGCAGACTCTGGCAGCTACGTGGTGCCCGAACTTGCGGCCGGCACCCAGAAGATTGAAGTAATCGAGATGCACGGCGAAAAGAGGCTTGTGCGAACGGAGGCCTGGTTCGGCGGCTCGCCGGTGGTCTATGTCAGCAAGGTCCCAGGCTGGATGCAGGACAGTGCGGTTGCCGAAACCGGTCCTGACCAGCCTGTCCCAGCCGAAGCACAGTCTGCGACCGCTGTGCCTACGAAAGACGGTATCGACGAAGACGCCACGACCAGCGCCGTCGAATCCGCGGCTGCTCCCCAGGCTATACTCATGGGCGACGTAGAACTGCGGGTAAACTAACAACACCAGCAAACACAGTCGAAAGTCGCATGGGCCAGCGCTGCGGCTGAGGCCTATTTCAGCATATCATTAAATCTTTGTTCAAGTTGAGCTTTCATTGTTGCTGCAGTGCAATGCAGCACCTTGTCGCGCAGGAAGCGCTCTCGCCTCTTCGTCTTCGGCGTGCGCCGAAGTTCCTGTCCTTGAAAGTTCCCAACATGAAGAATTTGAAGATATCACACCAGCTGATATTTCTGACGATCGCGCTGGTGCTCGCGTTTGCGGTCGCGTCGTTCTTCCAGATCCGCTCCTCCATCAACACGATGTTCGACGAGCGCTACGGCATGCTGCGCACGCAGGTCGAATCCGCGTTCTCCATCCTTGAAGGCTTCCACAAGAAGCAGCTATCGGGCGAACTGACCGAGAAGGAAGCCAAGGCCCAGGCCTATGCGGCGCTTTCGAGCGTGCGTTTTGAGCCGGACGGCTACCTCTATGGATATGACTACAACCACGTCCAGGTCTTCCACGGGATCAAGGACGACAGCGGCAAGAGCTTCAAGGACGTCCAGGACAAGACCGGCAAATACCTTGTCCGCGATGTCGTTGAGCAGGCCCGCAACGGCAAGGGACGCGCCGACTTCTACTGGACGAAGCCCGGCCAGCCGGCTGATGCCACATTCTTGAAGGGCGGCTATTCGAAAGCCTTTGAGCCGTGGCAGGTGGCTGTCGGAACCGGCGTCTACCTTGATGACCTGCAGGCGCAGGCACGCGCCGCGATCTGGCGGGCAGTGTCGTCCGGCGCTGCCATCACGCTGATCGGCATCCTGTTTGCGCTACTCCTGATCCGCAACATCACCAAGCCGCTTGCCGCCGTTCACAAGGCGCTGGAAGCGGTGGCCGATGAAGACGTAGACACGGCGATCCCGCATACTGAAATGCGCAACGAAGTGGGCATGATGGCAAAGGCCACGAAGGCGCTGCAGGAGAAGGTGCGCGAGCGGCACGCCATGGCCGAACGCGAGGAAAGCCAGAAGCGGGAGCTCGATCGCGAGCGCCAGCAGAACGCCGACCTGCAGCAGAAGGACGCAGCAGCGCAGGCGCGCGTCGTCGCCACCATTGGCGAAGCGCTCGAAGCGCTCGCGACCGGCGACCTCACCGTTCGCTGCAGCGATCTTGGCCCGCGCTACGAGACCTTGCGCCACAACTTCAACGACGCGCTGGCGCGGCTGGAAGCAGCCATGGCCAAGGTCAATGCCAAGGGCATCGACATCGGCGGCTCCAAGGAAGAGATCCGCCGCGCCTCCAACGAGCTGTCGCAGCGCACCGAGCGCCAGGCGGCAAATCTCGAGGAAACCTCCGCGGCGCTCGACGAACTGGCGGTCACCGTGCGCCAGACGGCCGAAGGCGCCCATGAGGCTTCGCAGCGTGTGACATCTGTCAGCTCTGAGGCCAGCCGTTCGGATCTCATCGTCGCACAGGCCATCGAGGCGATGGGCGGTATCGAGCAGTCGTCCGGCGAGATCTCCAAGATCATCGGCGTGATCGACGACATCGCCTTCCAGACCAACCTCCTCGCGCTCAACGCCGGCGTGGAAGCCGCGCGTGCAGGTGACTCCGGCAAGGGTTTTGCAGTCGTTGCGCAGGAAGTGCGCGAACTGGCACAGCGTTCGGCCGCGGCGGCCAAGGAGATCAAGGACCAGATCTCACGCTCGTCGGGCCAGGTGCAGAACGGGGTTCGCCTGGTGGGTGAAGCCGGGGAAGCGCTGAAGCGGATTTCCGACCAGGTGAAGGTGGCCAGCGAGATCGTCGGCAAGATCGCCCACTCCGCTTCCGAGCAGGATACGACCCTGCGGTCGATCTCGTCTTCGCTTAACCAGCTCGACGCCGCCACCCAGCACAATGCTGCGATGGCCGAAGAGACCACGGCTTCCGCCGAGGCGCTGGCAACCGACACGGACGAGTTGCTGAACCTGATCCGCGGCTTCCGCATCGGCCAGGTCGAAAGCGCCTCGAGCAGCCTGCACCAGATGGCCTACCAGATGCGCAAGGCGAGCTAAGCAGGGAACAGGATGATCGTTGAGAGCCGCCGGGTGATAAGCCCGGCGGTTTTCTTTTACCCGGAGATCTTCGAGAAGTCGGCAACCGTGGCGGTTGCTTCGCGGATGGCCTTCAAGAGCGCCAGGCGATTGGCCCGCACGACCACGTCCTCGTCGACAACCAGGACATCCTCGAAGAAGCGGTCGACCGGTGCGCGAAGCTTGGAGAGGGCTTCCATGGCTGAGCGGAAATCTTCCTTGGCGATCGCTCCGGAGGCTTCCCTGGACGCCGTCTGGACGGCCGCCCAAAGCGCCTTTTCTGCGTCGAGCTTCAGAAGCTCGTCCGCCACGCCATCGGCAACCACGGTGCCCTTTTTCTCCTCTGCGGCGAGAAGCTGCACGGCACGCTTGGTGCCGGCAAGCAGGTTCTTACCGTCTTCAGAGGTGATGAAGGCCGTCAGCGCTTCCACGCGGCGAGCAACCATCAAGAGATCGTCGGCTTCCGGGGTCAGCACGGCATCGATCAGGTCGTGACGGGCGCCCATGTCGCGCAGATAAACCTTGAGGCGATCGTGGAAGAAGGACAGGAGGTCGGCCACGACATCCGCATGCCCGCCAACAACCGGGAAGGTCTCATTGATATAGCTGTTGTCTTCGACGGCGCTGCCGCCTTCCGATGCTTCGACGGTTGGGGCACCACTGCGGCCAGGCAAGGCCTTTTCGAAGACTTCGAGGAGGTTCAGGCGAAGCTTACGCTCCAGCAGGATACGCACGATACCTAACGCTGCACGGCGCAGCGCAAACGGGTCCTTCGAACCAGTCGGCTTCTCGTCGATCGCCCAGAAGCCGACGAGCGTGTCGAGCTTGTCGGCGAGCGCCACCGTTAGGCCAACCTTGTTTTCCGGCAGGCGATCGGAGGGGCCGTTCGGCTTCCAATGATCCTCTATGGCAGCGGCGACGGACGCATCCTCGCCCTGCAGCAGCGCATAACGACGACCCATCAGGCCCTGCAATTCCGGGAACTCGCCGACAGCCTCGGTGCGCAGGTCCGCTTTGGCAAGCACGGCAGCGCGGTCAACAAGCGCCGGATCGGCACCGGCGATCGGTGCAAGGTAGCCGGCAAGCTTGCGGATGCGGGCAACACGCTGGCCCTGGCTTCCGAGCTTTGCATGGAAGGTAACGTTCAGCGCGTCGAGCTTCGCCATGCGCTGGTCGAGCGGCTTGGCGAGATCAAGGTCGAACTTTTCGGCCGAGGCGCGCAGCGTCTCGAGGTCCGGAAGATCACCCTGGTCGCGGGTCCAGAAATGCTTGGCGTCCGACAGGCGCGCGCGCACGACCTTGCCGTTACCGTGCATGATTTCCTTGCCGCCATCCTTCGCCTCGATGTTCGACACCAGGATGAAGTGGTTGGAAAGGCCCTCGCCAGACTGCGGCCGGGTGACGAAGCACTTCTGGTTCGTCTTGATGGTGAGGCGGATGATCTCGGAGGGGATTTCCAGATATTCCCGCTCGAACTCGCCCATCAGCACATGCGGCCATTCGACGAGGCCGGACACCTCTTCCAGAAGGCCTTCGTCCTCGACAAGCTCCAGACCGTTTGCGAAGGCGAGATCGCGCGCATCATGAAGGATCACGTCCTTGCGGCGCTCGGCATCGAGCATGACCTTCGCCTTCTCGAGGCTCGCCACATAGTCATCGAAGCGGCGCACGGTGATCGGCTCCGGCGCATGGAAACGGTGGCCGTAGGTCACGTTGCCGGCAGTCAGGCCATCAATTTCGAAGGGGATGACCTGCGTTTCGTCGTGCTCCGGTCCGAAGACGCAGACAATCGACTGCAACGGGCGCACCCAGCGCATGCTTTCCGAGCCCTTGCCCTCGACGCCCGCAAAACGCGCGCCCTTCGGCATGGAAGCCGCGCCCCAGCGCATCGACTTCGGCCAGGGGAAGGTGCGGATGATGCCGGGCATGACATCGGCGATGATCTCTTCGGCGGCGCGGCCGGGACGCGAGATGACGGCGACATAGAAGTCACCCTTCTTCGGGTCGCTGACGACCTGCGCCTCGGAAACAGATGAAAGGCCTGCCTTGCGCAGGAAGCCCTGCACCGCCTGCTCCGGCGCCTTTGTCGACGGGCCCTTGATTTCTTCGCGCTGGTCGGCCGAACGGGCGGTGAGCCCTCGGATATCAAGCGTTAGGCGGCGCGGTGTCCAGTACTCCCGCGCCCCTTCATAGGTCAGCCCCGCATCCACGAGCGCATCGGTCACAAGCTTTTTCAGATCTCCCGCCGCCTTGCGCTGCATGCGCGCGGGGATTTCTTCGGAGCGAAGTTCAAGAAGCAAGTCGGGCATGATGTAGGTCTTTGCGCTCAGAGTGACGTCGCGGCGGACTTAGCAAGCCTGTCACCAAAAGTCATCAATGGATTGGCAAAAGTGGCTACCAGCCGCCACCGCCGCCGCCGCCGCCCCCTCCTCCCGAGAAGCCGCCGGAGAAACCGGAAGAGGACGACGAGGAGCTCGATTCCGGCGCGGGGATGGTCGAGGCGATTGTGGACGCCATGGAAGACGAGAAGCCGCCAATCCGATCGCCGAGGCTGCCATGAGAGGAGCCACTGTACCAGCCGGGCTGGTAGGAGGCCGCCGCGGCGCCCGCGACAGCGGATGCGAGCCAGGTCTCGAAGGTATCGCTCCACGGTTTTTCAACACCCAGCGCCACCGCATAAGGCAGCAGTGTCTCGTAATGCTGCGGCGACATGGTCGGTGCGCCGGCCATGTTCATGCGGTCCTTTTCGGCGAGTGTCAGATAGATGCGCAAGCCTTCGATGCCATCCATCAACTTGCGACCCAGCGGCGTCGGCGCACCCATCAGGAAAAAGAAGATGACGTTGATCAGCACAATGCCGCCAACTGCAACCAGGATCGGCCAGTGATCGGGACCTGCAAGATCGGATATTGCGACAAGGATCGAGGAGGCAATCGAAAGCCCGACAAAACCAAAGAAGCCGAAGATGACGACCGTGAAGATCTTCGCCGCGAGGCTGCGCTTGCGCTTCAGATTTTTCCCAAAGGACACGGCGATCGTGCCGAACATGACCGCGAATATCGCCGGAACGACCAGAAGCACGATCAGTTCTTCATCGAGGTCGCCGAAGACGACGAGCGCGAAGATGGCAAGCAGCGTGAGCGCCACGCCGCCTGCGATATAACCCTGGTTGCCGAGGTAATATTTGCCGCGATGCTCGCGTTCGATCGCCTGGCGGAACTTCTTGCCGACGGATTCAACCGCAGGCCCGTTTTCCTTGTTGATGGTCAGGCTTTGCCCGTTTTCGTCCAGCGCGGAAAGAAGGGCGGCCTGGCCGACCGGCAGCCCCTTCGTGGACGCCTTGTTGGTGCGGGTGATGACGATGCTGTTCTTGAGATCGGACAGGGTGACAAAGCCCTTGACCGCAAGATCGAGCGCACTGGCGGAAAAGGCCGTCCAACCGCTTTCGGAAAAACCCTTGTTGTCGACATAGTTCACCAGCGCAGGAGACAGGCCGTCTGGCGCATCCCAGCGCGGCACGACGACGCCGCGTGGAGGATCGCGCCCGACGCGTCTCCAGACAAAGAGGTAATAGAGAAATACGGCGACCAGTCCGCCAATACTCAGAATGCTGCCGGCATTGTCGCGCCACCACCATTCGCTTTCCTGGCTTTCACTGGGTTCGGCAACGATCCCCTTGGGAAAGCCCGCAACAATGGTCAGACCTTCTTCGGCACCCAGCGGGCGCGTCGTGGCGAAGACAGCCTGGTTGCCGCTTGTGCGCGCGGTGGCGTTGCGGGCGCTTGATCCCTGGGCACCTGTATAAGCCTCGACATCCGTAACGCGACCGCTCGGCAATGTTACCCGCGCCGAGGCTTTCGCAATGCGGAACTGCCAGAAATTCCCCGTGGCGTTCCAATAGAGTTCGTCGTGATCGTCAAAGAAGCGGATCTGCCGGTCGGTCCTGTAGGTGAAGACATAGGTGTGCTCCCCACGGCTCAACACCGTGTCCTCGGAGCCCGCATAGATCCGGATGCCGCCGGAGATCGTTTCGGTGTGGAACGGCTCGTCCTCGCCATTGCGGGTGACGGATTCCATCTCGAAGCCGACCTTCAGCTTGCGCCCCTCGGCATCCAGCATGGTGAGCGGGAAATCACGGAAGATCCCGCGCCGGATCCGGTTGCCCTCCGCGTTGACCGTGATGGTCTCGGTCACCGTCAGGTCGCCGTTCTCGGCAATCTCGATGTCGGAATGGTAGGCGCGGATGAATTCTTCGGCACGCGCCGGTACCGCTACGAGCGCGAGACTGAACGCCAACCAGACGACCGAAAACCACCGCATTGCCAACCTTCCAGTACGGCTTCTGCCGCTGCGTTTATTGGATATCCGTGTAAGACACGCCGAGCGAGGACAGGACGTCCCAATAGCTCGGGAAGGTCTTTGCCACGCAATCCGGATCCAGGATCGTGATGCCGCCGATCTTGAGGCCTGCCAGGGCAAAGCTCATGGCGATCCGGTGATCGGCAAAGGTATCGATCGCGGCCGGCAGCACCTGTCCGGCAAGAGCAGGGTCCGAGAACACGATGAGGTCATCGCCCTCCTCCCGCGCCAGTCCATCGCGGATGGCGTTCAGCCCGAGCGAAAGCGCCCGGATGCGATCGCATTCCTTGACGCGGAGGTTGGCGATGCCAACGAAGCGCACGGGCTGCTCGTTGAAGGCCGCAAGGACGGCAAGGGTCGGCACGGCATCTTGCATCTGCGAGCCGTCGATCTCCGCCGGCATATGCGGGAACTGGCGGATGATGTCGTATGCCTTCGCGTCCGGCTGGGTAAATTCCTCGTTGGCGACGCCGAGGTCGATCTTGCCGCCGGTGAGCACTTCCGCTGCCCAAAGATAGGTTGCGGCCGAGGCATCCGGCTCGACGATGAAATCTGCGGCACGATAGCCCGTCGGCTGGATGCGCCAGGACGATGGCGACGTCTGCTCCGCTTCAGCCCCAAACGCGCGCATGGCCGCGAGCGTCAGGTCGATGTAACCGCGTGCGCCGATATCGGCACCGGCAAGTTCGATGGTGAAGGGCGCCGAACTGCAGGCGGCCGCCATCTGTAGCGCCGAAACATATTGGCTGGAAAGCCCGCCATCGATGACGACCCTGTCGCTTGCGAAGGCACCTGTCGCGTCTATCGTCACCGGAGGGCAGCCCGTCGGCGCCTCGGCCTTGACACCGAGCGACTGGAGCGCGTCGACTAGCGGCTTGATCGGGCGCTTGCGCATATGCTCATCGCCATCAACGACATAACGGCCGTTGCCAAGCGCCAGTGCGGCGGTGAGGAAGCGGGTCGCGGTTCCGGCATTGCCAAGGAAAAGCGGCGCGGCCGGCGGCTTGAGCTGCCCGGTGCTCGTCACCACAAAACTCGTGGCATCCGGTTCATCCACCACGACGCCCATGGCGCGAAGGGCGTCCGCCATGTAGCGCGTGTCATCGCTTTTTAGCGCGCCCGTCAGCCGGCTCGTCCCCTTCGCAAGCCCCGCCAGAAGCAGCGCGCGATTGGTGATGGACTTCGAGCCCGGCGGAATGGCGCGGCCGATCAACGGCTTGCCCGGTGGTACGACGGTGAGTTTGGCTCTGCCCATGATGATTGCTTCTTCTGCCACTGGCGGCGCGCTCCAGCCCGGCCGGAGGCACCTAGTTCCCTTCCTCGCCGCTCTTAGACGGTGGCGAGGCGAAGGCCAATGCGTGACCTAGAACTTGACGCTCGGAACGGCGCGGTCGGCTTCGTTGGTGATCTCGAAATATTCCTTCTTCGAGAACCCGAACTGGCCGGCGATGAGGTTGTTGGGGAAGCTCTCGACCCTGACGTTCAGGTCGCGCGCGGCGCCATTGTAATAACGGCGCGACATCTGGATCTCGTTTTCCAGGTTTTCGAGCGAGGCCTGAAGCTCCGCGAAATTCTGGTTTGCCTTGAGGTCGGGATAAGCTTCCGCCAGCGCAAAAAGCTTGCCGAGCGCCTGGCCGAGCAGGCCTTCAGCCTGGGCACGACCTGCAACATCGCCCGCCGGTACGGCCTGCGCCTGGTTGCGCAGCCGGACGACCTCTTCAAACGTGCTCTTTTCGTGGGAGGCGTAGCCCTTCACCGTCTCGATCAGGTTCGGGATCAGGTCGGCGCGGCGCTTCAGCTGCACGTCAATGCCGGACCAGGCTTCCTCCGCCATCTGGCGAGCCTTGACCAGGCCGTTATAGATCATAACGACATACAGCGCGACGGCGACAAGAATGCCGATCAAGATATACATGCGCGATTCCCCCAGATATGCGCCCCATTCCGCGCGGAAACTAGCCACACTTTCGCAAGGCGGTCAAACAACGCGAAGTTGGTAAAGCCACGCCTCCTCAGGCGGCCTGGCCGAAGCTCGCCCCACCTGCATCGGTGAGCAGGAAGGCCTCGCCGCAAGCCTTGGCGAGCGTGCGCACGCGCAGGATATAGCTCTGGCGTTCCGTGACCGAGATAACGCCGCGGGCATCCAGCAGGTTGAAGACGTGGCTTGCCTTGATGCATTGGTCATAGGCCGGGAAGACGCATTTGTGCAGCATCTGATTGGCGCTGGAGCCGGGTGCGCCGGCAGCGAGCAGCGCCTGGCACTCCTTCTCGGCATCCTCGAAATGACGATGCAGCATGGCAGTATCGGCATATTCGAAATTGTGCCGTGAATATTCCTGCTCGGCCTGCAGGAAGACATCGCCGTAGGAGATCTTCTCTTCGCCTTCGCGGCCGTTGAAGTTCAGGTCGTAGACGTTGTCGACGCCCTGGACATACATGGCAAGGCGTTCAAGGCCGTACGTCAGTTCGCCGGCAACCGGCGAACACTCGATGCCGCAGACCTGCTGGAAATAAGTGAACTGCGACACTTCCATACCGTCGCACCAGCACTCCCAGCCAAGGCCCCAGGCGCCGAGCGTCGGGCTTTCCCAGTCGTCCTCGACGAAACGGACGTCATGCAGGAGCGGATCAAGCCCGATTGCCGCGAGCGAACCGAGGTAGAGTTCCTGCAGGTTCGGCGGGTTCGGCTTCAGGATGACCTGGTACTGGTAATAGTGCTGCAGGCGGTTCGGGTTTTCGCCATAACGGCCGTCCGACGGGCGACGCGACGGCTGCACGTAGGCAGCCTTCCACGGCTTGGGGCCCAGCGCGCGCAGCGTGGTTGCCGGATGGAATGTACCGGCACCGACTTCCATGTCGTAGGGCTGCAGCACCGCGCATCCCTTGTCCGCCCAATAGTTATGGAGAGCGAGGATCAGACCCTGGAAGGAACGGGTCGGCGACATGTGATCGGGTACTACGGTCATGGCAATATCTTCAGTTGAAGGATGCGGACGAGTGCCACGCTCCATGCCACCGGTCAAGGTTTAAAGCCTGTCCGGCTTAATCCTCTTCCTTCTTCACCCGGTACTCGCCGGTGACCGGATCCTTTTCCAGCGTGCCCATGGCACCGGTGCGACGTTCGGTTTCCTCGCGGCGGGAACGGGATGCCAGCCGCTCGGCATCCCTGATGAACTTCTTGTAGAGCAGCCACCCTCCGCCGATGAGGATGATCATGAAAATGAGTTGTGCCATTCCCCTTGAAATCCCCTGCCGCCTTAGAGCCCGTATCGGCTCCACAATGCCTTTTCTTCGAGGCTTGCGGCAAGCCCGGAAGCAGCACCCGCAGCCAATTGCGCTGCGTCTGCGTCACCGAGGACGACGCCCGGGACCCGGCGCCCGAAGATCGTGCGGGCGCTACCGATCAGTTCCAGCTTGGCGTCCTTGCCGTAACGGCGCTTGATGACATCGCGCATTTCGCCAAGCCCATCGATCAGCCCGAGGTCGAGGCCGCGCTGGCCGCTCCAGAACAGGCCGGAGAAGATCGTCGTGTCGTCGGCCAGGCGTTCACCGCGCCGCATCTTGACCATGTCGATGAAGACCTTGTGGATCTCGAGCTGCAGCGACTTCAGGTATTCGACGTCGCCTTCCTTCTCAGGCTGGAAGGGATCGAGGATGACCTTGTTTTCGCCAGCGGTGTAGACGCGCCGCTCTACGCCCATCTTGCGCAGGAGTTCGGGGAAACCGAAACCACCCGAGACGACGCCGATCGAGCCGACGATCGAGGTAGGGTCGGCGAAGATCTCGTCGCCGGCGAGCGCGATCATGTAGCCGCCCGAGGCCGCCACATCCTCGACAAAGACGAGGACTTTCTTGTTCTTCTCTTCGGCAAGCGCGCGGATGCGCTGGAAGATGAGGCGCGACTGTACGGGTGAGCCGCCCGGAGAATTGATCGAAAGCGCGACAACCGGCGTCTCCTTGTTGGAGAAGGCCTTTTCCAGCATCGGCGCCACATTCGCGAGGCTCAACGTCGGCTTGAACTGGCTTCCGCCCGTCATGATTGCGCCGTGCAACCGGACTACGGGGACTACCATCCCCTTCTTGCGGAACTTTTTGGGCATCAACCTCTTCAAGAACGCGGCCATTTTCTTCCTTTTTCCGTGCGAGCCGCCTCAGCATGTATGTGCGGATTCCTCAAACGCAATGGCTTTGCCCGACGCCAGCAGAATATCGGATCGAAATCTTGTTGCGAATGACTAGCATTATCATTTGAAAAGAACATATTGATGTCACCAAAGATCATGCGAGGCCGTGGAATGGACATGCGAGGTTCGGGAACAGACGGAGGATGGCGCCTTAGCCGAGGCGAAGCGTCCTTGTCTGATGTCCACGGCACGGTCGATGTCGCCCGCCATAGCTCCAAACTGCGCCGCATCGCCGCGTTTGCCGGTCCCGGATACCTGGTGGCGGTCGGCTACATGGATCCCGGCAACTGGGCGACCTCGCTCGCCGGCGGCTCGAAGTTCGGTTATGCGCTGCTTGCTGTCGCGCTCCTATCCAACCTGATGGCGATTGTGTTGCAGTCGCTCTGTGCGCGGCTTGCGATCGCTTCCGGCCGCGACCTGGCGCAGGCTTGTCGCGACGCGTTCCCGAAATGGATTGCGGTGCCGCTCTGGGCGCTGGCGGAAATTGCCATCATCGCCACGGATATTGCCGAGGTCATCGGAACGGCCATCGGGCTCAAGCTGATCTTCGGCATTCCTCTCGAGCTTGGCGTGCTGATCACCGCGCTCGACGTCTTCATCATTCTCTACCTGCAAAGGCTCGGCTTCCGCTGGGTGGAAGCCTTCATCATCACGCTGCTTGGCGTGATAGCGCTCTGCTTCGGCATCCAGATCTTCCTTGCCGACCCGGATTGGGGCGGCGTGATCCGCGGGTTCCTACCCTCCACCGAGATCGTCACCGATCCGGAGATGCTCTACCTCGCGCTCGGAATCCTTGGTGCAACTGTGATGCCGCATAACCTCTACCTGCATTCCGGCATCGTGCAGACCCGCAAATACGGGCAGACGCTGCCGGAGAAACGGGAAGCCCTGACTTTTGCGACGGTCGACTCGACCGTGGCCCTGACCTTCGCGCTGCTGATCAACGCCTCGATCCTCATCCTGGCCGCAGCGGCTTTCAACGGCACGGGGCAGACGGAGGTGGCCGACCTCGGGGAGGCACATTCGCTGCTTGCACCGCTGCTCGGCATGGCGATCGCCCCCACCCTCTTCGGCATCGCGCTTCTCTGTTGCGGCCTGAACTCGACGGTAACGGCAACGCTTGCCGGTCAGATCGTCATGGAAGGCTTCCTGAAAATGAAGCTGCAGCCATGGCTGCGCCGGCTGATCACCCGGGCCATCGCCATCATTCCGGCAGGCTTCGTCGCAATCTGGTATGGCGACGCAGGCACGGCTGAACTGTTGATCCTGACGCAGGTCGTGCTCAGCCTTCAGTTGTCGTTTGCCGTCTTCCCGCTGGTGATGTTTACCGCCAGCAAGGCGAAGATGGGCGAGCTTGTTGCGCCACGCTGGTTATCCGCCATCGCCTGGGCCATTGCAGTGGCTATCGCCGGCCTTAACGTGAAGCTTGTGATGGACTTCGTCTTGGGCTGAGCCGGGAATAAGCGGCGCGACCGTTGTTCAGGTCATCCACGAATGGCGCAAAGGCATGACCGTCCGGCCCATGGACCACGAGCGGCGCCCGGAAGGTCAGCCGCGCCCGGGACCCCTTGATGGCGGTAAGCAACAGCCGCGTGGCACTCTCATCTGGCCGCGGATGAAGCAGGGTTATCTCCAGCCCGCCGAATCGCTTGCCGCAGGCCTGGATGATCTCGGCCACCGATTGCGGCCGGGCAATCAGGGACAATTGGCCGCCAGGCTTCATGATTGCACCCGCGGTGCGGATCCAGGTCTCGAACAGGTTCTCCGTCATCGCATGTGCATCCGCTTTCAGGGCATCCGGCGTCTTGCGGTCGGAGGCGTCGTTGAACGGCGGGTTCATGATGACGTGGTCGTAGATCTCATCCAGCAGGCCGGCGGCGATACGCGGTTTGCCCGTCAGTGTCACGTCCGCTTCAATCACGTGAACGCGGTCCTTCAGCAATGCGTTTTCGGGTAGCTCCAGCGAACGACGCGCGTAGTCTGCCATCAGCGGCGACCGTTCGATCAGGTCGATCCGCGCGCTTGGCAGCCGCGATCCGACCGCAAGGCCTGCCGCACCGGCGCCTGCGCCAAGATCAGCCACATGGATCGGCTTGTCGTCCGCCACCAGCGCAGCCAGCAGCATGGCATCGACACCGGAGCGGTGTCCTCCCCCCTTCGGCTGCATCACATGGAAGGCGCCCCGATGAAAGGCATCCACGGTGAAGGTTTTGCTCATGACTTGCGCTGCGGCCTCAGTTCCGCCTCGAGCCCGGCATCCTTCAGGATGCGCCTCGCCTCGTCGGCCCGGTCTTCCTCCACCAGGAAACGGCGGGGCAGCAAGCCGAGCGACCCTTCGAGCACGCTCATGGACTGATCCGCCACCATGCTGTGGATACCAGCGTCCTTCATCAGGCTCTCGGCCAGCGACAAGACCACGATATCGTTCGTGCGGATGATTTCCTGCATGCGGGATGCTCCTTAAACGTCGCAGGGCGCGATTTGCCCTTGCCGCCCTATACGCGGCTTTCTATTGTCCTTGGAAAAATTCGATAGGAGTCCTGACCGTTGGGCGTCGTCATACCGCTTGAAGAAGGCAAAAACAAACACGCTTCCGTCAAACCCCTGGTGGACCTCACCAAGGGCGACATGGAGCGCGTGAACCAGCTCATTCTCTCCAAGGCAGGTTCCGACGTCCAGATGATACCGGAAGTGGCGAACCACCTGATCTCGTCAGGCGGCAAGCGGCTGCGGCCGATGCTGACGCTCGCCTCTGCCACGCTGTTCGGCTATCGCGGCGAAGCGCATGTGAAGCTCGCGACCAGCGTCGAGTTCATGCACACCGCCACCCTGCTGCACGACGACGTCGTGGATGAAAGCGACCTTCGTCGCGGCAAGTCGACCGCGCGGACGATCTGGGGCAACCAGGCGAGCGTACTTGTCGGCGACTTCCTGCTCGGCCAGGCCTTCAAGATGATGGTCGAAGTCGGCTCGCTCGAAGCGCTCGACGTGCTCGCATCCGCCGCGGCCGTGATTGCCGAAGGCGAAGTGCTGCAGCTTTCGGTCGCCAAGAACATGGAAACGACCGAAGACGATTATCTTTCGGTCATTCGCGCCAAGACGGCCGCGCTGTTTGCCGCTGCGGCCGAAGTAGGCCCGATCATCGCCAATGCCGACAAGGGTGCGCGCGCGGCGATGAAGTCCTACGGCCTGAACCTTGGTTATGCCTTCCAGCTGGTCGACGACGCGCTCGATTACGGTGGCAAGGCTGCCGATCTCGGCAAGAATGTCGGCGACGACTTCCGCGAAGGCAAGATCACGCTTCCGGTCATCCTGGCTTATCGCCGGGGCACCGAAGACGAGCGCGCCTTCTGGCGCCAGTCAATCGAACAGGGTGAGAGCAGCGAGGAAAATCTCGAAAAGGCGCTCGGCCTCATCACCAAGTATGGCGCGCTCAACGACACGATCGGCCGCGCCCTGCATTACGGCACGATCGCCCGCGATGCACTCGCGCCGCTGCCGACCTCGCCGCTGAAGTCCGCCCTGCTGGAAGTCATCGACTTCTCGATCCAGCGTGTGAACTGAGAGAGCCTTCGGCCTCAACGGAATGTGACGGCATCGCGGGCCCTGCGGTGCCGGAGATTTCCTTGCGGACGTGCTTCAAAAAAGCCATTCTGTTCATGAATCAATGAGCTACCAAGCCCCGGTTCGTCGGCGGCACACGGCTCTACATGAAAGGCAATTCGATGCGGCGGAATTCCAGCCTCCTTCTGCTCTCAAGTGCAGCACTCGCGGCCGTTCTGACATTCGGAGGCCTCGCCAGTGCTGCGACGCCGGAGGCAAAACCGGACAAAGAGGAAGTGACCGAGTTCGGTCCCGGCGACATCAACTCCTTTTCCGGCGCGTTCCTCGCTGCCCGTACTGCCGATGTCGACCATGATTACCCAACTGCCATTGCGCTTTACCGCAAGGCGCTGAGCTTCGATGCCGCCAATCTTGAAATCCGCGAACGGCTGATGATCTCGCTGTTACTCAATGGCGATTTCGAGGACGGCCTGAAGGAAGCCGAGAACCTGAAGGGTGACGGCTCGGTAGAGCGGATCACCAAGATCGTCCGCGGCCTGGATGCGCTGCGCCACAAGAAGTTCGAGACCGCCAAGAAGATCCTCGCCTACAAGGGCCCGAACGATCTCGATCGGTTGACCCACCAGTTGCTCGGCGCCTGGGCCGATGTCGGCGCCGGCAAGGCCAAGCAGGCGATGTCGACCGTCTCCGGCCTCAAGGGTCCGGCATGGTACAAGGTCTTTACCGACTATCATCTGGGTGCCATGGCCCTGGTTGCCGGCGACACGGCCGCTGCCCGGCGGCACCTGAACGATGCCGTGACCAACAAGGAAGCCATTGCCACCGCGCCGGATACGTTCATCCGCGCCGTGATGGCGCTGGCGCGGCTGGAAGCGGCTGCCGGCAACAAGCAGAAGGCGCTCGACGCGATTTCCGTCGGTGACACGGCGGTTGCGAACTATGCACCGCTGAAGGCGCTTCGCCAAAGCATTGAAAAGGGCGAGAAGCCCGCCCAGCAGGTGACGACCGCGGCCGAAGGTGCGGCCGGCGTGCTGTTTTCCATCGGCGGCGCGCTGAACCGCCAGGGCGCCGAGGACATGGTATCGCTCTACCTGCAGGTTTCCCATGCGCTGGACCCGAACAGCCCGGATACGCTGATCCTGCTCGGCGGCCTCGCCGAAAAGCTTGAAAAGCCGGAGCGCGCCATCGAGCTTTATTCCCGCGTGCCGGCTGATTCGCCGATGCGCCGGGTTTCCGAACTGCAGCTTGGCCTGGCCCTTTCCACCACCGGCAAGGTGGAAGAAGCCAAGGAGCACCTGAAGGCGCTGATCGCGTTCGATCCGTCGGACCTGCGCAGCTACATCGCTTATGGCAGCGTCTTGTCCGAGGCCAAGGACTTCAAGGCCATGGCGGAGAATTACGACAAGGCGGTCGAGAAGATCGGTCCCGTGCCGCGCCCGTCGGACTGGACCGTGTTCTTCCAGCGCGGCATTGCCTATGAGCGCCTGAAGCAGTGGGACAAGGCAGAGCCGAACTTCCGTCGCGCATTGGAGCTTAATCCGGAACAGCCGCAGGTACTGAACTATCTCGGCTATTCGCTTGTCGACATGAGCAAGAACCTCGAAGAGGGCCTGGACATGATCAAGCGGGCCGTCGATGCGCGGCCGGATGATGGTTACATCGTCGATTCGCTCGGCTGGGCCTATTATCGCATGGGCAAGTTTGAGGAGGCCGTGACGGAGCTCGAACGCGCCGTGCAACTGCGGGCGAGCGACGCGACCATCAACGACCACCTGGGCGACGCCTATTGGCGGGTCGGCCGCAAGCTCGAAGCGGTCTACCAGTGGAACCGGGCACTGATCTCGGAAGGCGAAGACATCAACCGCGAGCAGGTCAAGGAAAAGATCGAGAAGGGCCTGGCGCCGCTTGATCCGAACGCGACGACTGCCGATCGCAGCCAGACCGAGCCTGCGCCTCCCGTTGCACCGGCGCCCGCTGCTCCGGACAAGAAGTCCTGATGCTCTTCAATAACTTGAACCAGGAAAGGCCCGCCCAGAAGGCGGGCTTTTTTGAACTGGCGCCTGCGAAGATCAACCTGGCCCTGCATGTCGTGGGGCAAAGGGCTGACGGTTATCACCTGCTTGAGACGATCGTGACCTTCGCGGACAAAGGCGATCGCCTTCATCTTGAACCCGCTGAAGCCGACAGCTTTCGTGTTTCCGGTCGCTTCGGGCATCTGCTCCAATCCGTGGATGCCGCGCAAAACCTTGTGCTGAGGGCCCGGGACCGTCTGCGGCAGGCTTTGCAAGACATGGGGCATGAGGCGTCGCCCGTGGCGCTGCATCTGGAAAAGGACCTGCCGGTCGCGGCGGGCATCGGCGGTGGGTCTGCCGACGCAGCCGCGGCGATCCGCGGGCTGCTTCGCCTCTGGAATGTTGAGCTTGAGGAGGCCGAGCTTGCGACGCTGGCACTTTCACTCGGGGCGGACGTGCCCATGTGCCTCAAGGGCGAGCCGCTGCTGGCCAGCGGGATCGGCGAGGAGATGATGCCTCTTCCAACGCTTCCGTCCCTTGCGATGGTGCTGGGAAATCCGCTGGTTGGTGTTTCAACGCCCGAAATCTTCCGACGCCTGCCGAACAAGAACAATGATCCGATCGGCCCACTCGATGGCGACTGGATGGATCTTCTCCGCCGGCTGCGCAATGATCTTGAGCCGCCGGCGCGTTTGCTTGTTTCAGAGGTTGAGCAGCTCTCGGCCGAGATAAAGGCCGAGGGCGCGTTGCTGACGCGGATGTCGGGTTCGGGCGCGACCTGTTTCGGAATATTCCGCGATGCCGAGGCTGCAGAACACGCCGCCAAAAACCTCGCGGCCAAGCGGCTTGGCTGGTATTTTCAGGCCGTGCAGACGGTCGGCGCGTAAACCAAAGGAGCGATCATGAGCCGGATTGATGAAAACCGCCCCTTCATCCCCGTCGGAATTGCCGTGCTGACGGTGTCGGACACCCGCACCCTCGCCGACGACCGCTCCGGCGATACGCTCGTCGCGCGAATCACCGAGGCCGGGCATGAGGTGAAGGCGCGGGCGATCGTTCCGGACGACAAGGAAAAGATCGCATCCCAGGTGCGCGATTGGACGCTGGATCCGGAGATCGACGTGGTGATCACCACCGGCGGCACGGGCTTTACCGGCCGCGACGTGACGCCGGAAGCGCTTGAACCACTGTTCGAGAAGCGGATGGACGGTTTTTCGGAAGTCTTCCACCGCATTTCCTATGACAAGATTGGCACCTCGACCATCCAGTCGCGTGCCACCGGTGGCGTGGCCAATGCCACCTTCATCTTCGTGCTCCCCGGCTCGCCGGGCGCCTGCAAGGACGCGTGGGATGGCATCCTGAAGGCGCAGCTCGATTACCGGCACATGCCATGCAACTTCATCGAGATCATGCCGCGGCTGGACGAACACTTGCGCCGCAGCGGCAAGTAATCAGCGCGCGGCAGCGACCCAGGCAGGGATCAACTCGCTCTTGAGCTTGAGCGGCTTGACGTCCTTCGCCAACGCTTCCAGCCCCCTGCCCGCCTCGGCCTTTGCGGTCGCCATGGATTTGGACAAGAGCAGCCCCTGTTCAAGCGGCGTCGCCTTGCGGGTGATCCGCTGCAGCAATGGCCGGCGATAGTTCCGCGCTGGCGAAAAGCGCGCCGGTCGACGGTTGAGCGCCAGATATTCCAGCACTTCTTCGATCCAGCCGGCTTGCAGGCGCGCGCCCGGCTCGAGGAGCAGCAACCATTCGCCGCGAGCCTCTTTCAGCACCGATGGGAGATCCCACCCAGTGTGGAAGCGGCAGCCCGCGGCATCTGCCACGCGCGAAGAACCATCGGTGGAGCCGTGATCCAGAACGATCACGTCGCTGACGAGGCCCTCGACGGCGCCGGAGACAAGCACCGACAGCGTCTGGGCCAGTTCCGATTCCTGATTTCGGCATTCCATGAGGACCGTGAGCATCCTATTGCTCTACTGCATCGCACAACCGAACGCCAGTTTGTTCCAGAAGTTTGTTCTTGCATTGTTCTCCTTTCGGCGCTACGAATCCAGCATCAGGTTTGGAGGCGTGCCTCCAGGAGTGTCCCATGAACGAGCTGTCCCAACTGCGGCAGGCCGCTTTCGCGCCTGCCCATACGGCTGATATTGCCGATGCGATGGTCCAGGCCACAGGCCTGAGAGTTGACGTCGACCGCCGGCGTGGTCGTGGCGCGGGCTTGAACCCGACCGGTCGTTTCGAGGGCGAGCGGCGCGAAGCCTTTGACGATGGCTGGCAGACGCTTGAGGAACTCGAGCCGTTCAAGACGGATGTGCAGGTCGAAAAGCCACGCACGGCCATTACCCGCAACGAGTCGCCCGACGTTTCCTTCGACCGTTCCATCAATCCCTATCGCGGCTGCGAGCACGGCTGCATCTATTGCTTTGCCCGCCCGACCCACAGCTATATGGGCCTGTCTCCGGGACTTGATTTCGAGGCAAAGCTGTTCGCCAAGCCGGACGTGCCAAAACTTCTGGAACGCGAACTCAGCAAGCCGGATTACAAGGTGCGGGCGATCGCGATCGGCACGAACACCGATCCTTACCAGCCAATCGAGCGCGAATGGCGCGTCATGCGGCAGATTCTCGAAGTGCTGCAGAAGGCAAACCATCCCGTTGCCATCGTGACAAAGTCTGCACTGATCACCCGTGACATCGACATCCTGTCGGACATGGCGTCGAAAGGACTCGTGAAGGTTGGGATTTCGGTGACGACACTCGACCGGAAACTGGCCCGCACGATGGAGCCTCGCGCTTCCACGCCGCCCAAGCGGCTCGACGCGATCAAGGCGCTGACCGACGCGGGCATTCCGACGGGCGTGCTGCTGGCTCCGGTCATCCCAGCGCTCAATGATCACGAGATCGAGCGCATTCTGGAGGCGGGACATGCTGCGGGCGCCACCGAGGCAAGCTACGTGCTGTTGCGCCTTCCGCTGGAGGTCAGCCCCCTCTTCCGCGACTGGCTGCTGCAGAACTACCCCAACCGCTACCGCCACGTGATGTCACTCGTCCGTTCGATGCGCGGCGGCAAGGATTACGATGCGGAGTTCGGCAAGCGGATGAAGGGCGCTGGTCCCTATGCCTGGCAGATTGGCCGCCGGTTTGAGATGGCAACCAAGCGGCTGGGGATGACGCGGCGCGGTCTGCCGTTGCGTGACGATATCTTCGTGCGGCCAGACGGTGGAGGCATCCAGTTGTCGCTGCTCTGACAGACAAGCTGTCACGGCCGCACTCCTAATTCTCGGTTTCGACGCGCTCGTCCTGTTCCGCGTCGGAAACACCCCGGTTCCACCGCCGCCCCTCGGTGGAGAGCGATGCCGCACTCGCCCCGCCGGGGGTTGCAGGAGGTCGGGTCGACGTGCGAGGTTGCCGCCATGTTGCCTCGCACGTCACCCGATTCTCTTTCACTTTTCGAAGACATTCCGCTCGTTCCTGATTTCAGCCTGGAGCTTCAGGCGCGCAATGCAGGCCATTGGCCGGTAGCGGGCACGGACGAGGCCGGGCGCGGCCCGCTTGCCGGTCCGGTGGTGGCCGCCGCGGTCATTCTCGACCCGAACAACATCCCGGACGGCCTCAACGATTCCAAACAACTGACGGCCAACCAGCGCGAGACACTGTTCGAAGCCATCATGGCCACGGCAGAAGTCTCGATCGCGGCGTCTGGCCCGCGCCATATCGACGAGCGCAACATCCTGCGTGCGAGCCTTGACGCCATGCGACGCGCAGTAGCGGGCCTGGCAGTGACGCCGTCTTATGTCCTTGCGGATGGTCGTGACGTTCCGCAGGGCCTCTGCTGCGCCGGCAAGGCCGTCATCCAGGGTGACGCCCGGTCGCTGTCGATTGCTGCCGCCTCCATCATCGCCAAGGTGACCCGAGATCGCATGATGACCCGGGCGCATATCGTGTTTCCCGGGTACGGCTTTGCGAGCCATGCCGGTTACGGCACGCCGCAGCACCGCGCCGGCATCGAGAAGCACGGGCCCTGCGTGCTGCACCGCATGAGCTTCCGGCCGCTGCGCAAGGATGTTCTACCGGAAAGCTAGGCGCCAGCCGAAGGGCGCCCCGACGCGTCACCATTCAACAGCGCAACAAAAAAGGCCGGGCAAAACCCGGCCTTTGAATTTTGTCTGGTTGCTCGAGATCAGTTCAGACGGGTCTGAACGCTTCCGACGGCATCCTTGAACAGCGCGTCCTGCGTGGCGCTGTCGGCCTTTGCTGCGATCACCTTTTCCGCAGCAGCGACGGCGAGGTCAACGGCTGCGGCGCGAACGGCACCGATGGCGTCGGCTTCCGCCTGGCGGATCTTCTGCTCGGAAAGCGCGTTGCGGCGAGCGACGAATTCTTCCGTCTTCACGCGTGCTTCTTCCGTCAGCGCAGCGGCTTCGCGTTCTGCAGCAGCCACGATCTGTGCGGCCTCGGCTTCTGCTTCCTTGCGCTTGCGCTGGTATTCAGCAAGCAGGCCCTGGGCTTCTTCACGCAGGCGACGTGCTTCGTCGAGTTCCTGGCGGATGTTGGCCGCGCGCTCGTCGAGCGACTTGGCCATCATGCCCGGAACCTTCAGGTAGATAACGAGCGCCAGGAAGAGAATGAGGCCAACGAGTGCGAAAAATGTTGCATCGAATGCCATGATGATCAGGCTCCCGTCTTCGCGGCTGCAACGGCAGCCTTGATGTCGTCGCCCGTCGCCTTCGCACCGATCAACTGATCGACGATGGCGGACGCGGTTTCTTCTGCGATCTGGCCAACTTCGGCAAATGCCTGAGCCTTGATCTCGGCGATGCGCGTTTCGGCAGCCGAGAGCTTTTCGCTGAGTTCAGCTTCGATCGCGGCGCGGTCGGCAGCAGCCTTGGTCTTGGCTTCTTCGCGAGCGCTTTCAGCAATCGCGTTGCCCTTCGCACGGGCAGCAGCCAGTTCACGCTCATAGGTCTCGACAGCGGCATCAGCCTCTGCCTTGAGGCGAGCAGCCTCATCGAGATCCTGTGCGATCCGGTCGTGGCGGTGTTCGAGAATGCCACCGACGCGGGGAACGATGACCTTCTTCATCAGAAGATAGAAGAGGCCAAAGGTGATGACGAGCCAAAGCAACTGCGACGCGAAGTGCGTCGAGTCGAAAGGCGGGAAAACGCCGCCACCGTGCTCTGCCTCGTGGGCAACGCCGGTTTCGGTATGCACTTCGCCAGCGGGCGCTGCATTCTGGTCAGTAGCGGCCGGCGCGGTTTGCGCATATGCCGAGGTCACGAACATCATCACCTCCAGGTGTAGTCTAAATGCGAAAGATCACGGCGCGCTGTTTTGAAGCGGCCGCGATCCCAATCCCTGGTCAGGTCTTATACTGCGTAGAGCAGCAGGAGAGCGATGAGCAGCGAGAAGATGCCCAGAGCTTCCGTAACGGCGAAGCCGAATACCAGGCGGCCGAACTGGCTGTCAGCGGCAGACGGGTTGCGCAGGGCGCCCGACAGGTAGTTGCCGAAGATGTTGCCGAGGCCGAGGGCCGTACCGGCCATGCCAAAGCAAGCCAGACCTGCACCGATGAACTTTGCTGCTTCCGCTTCCATGAGAAACTCCTTCGAAATGGTTGTTGCGGCTGTAGACTGACGCCTAGGACGCCAATGTCGTTATCCTTAGTGCCCGCCAGGATGGACCGCGTCGTTGAGGTACATGCAAGTCAGCACCGCAAAGACATAGGCCTGGAGGAAGGCGACGAGGAATTCGAGACCGGTCAGAGCGACGGTCATGATGAGAGGCAGGATCGCGCCACCTACGCCAAGCGCACCGAGGGCACCAAGCGAGGTTACGAAGCCTGCGAAGACCTTGAGCGTGATGTGGCCGGCCAGCATGTTCGCGAAAAGACGAACCGAGAGCGACACAGGGCGGGAAAGGAACGAGATGACTTCGATGGCAACAACCAGCGGCAGGAGCGCGCCGGGAACGCCGCTCGGAACGAAGAGCTGCAGGAAATGCAGGCCATGCTTGTAGAAGCCGTAGACAACGACGGTGCCGATGACGAGGAGCGCCAGGGCAAAGGTCACGATGATCTGGCTCGTCACCGTGTAGAAGTACGGGAACATGCCGAGCAGGTTTGCCGTCAGCACGAACATGAAGAGGGAGAACACAAGCGGGAAGAACTTCATGCCCTGGCTGCCAGCGCCTTCGCGCAACATGCCGGCGATGAATTCATAGGACATTTCCGCGACGGACTGGGCACGACCGGGGATCAGGCCACGCTGCGAAGTCGCGAAATACAGGAAGCCGGCAGCGCAAGCGACCGTGGCAACCATGAAGAGCGATGCGTTCGTAAAGGAAAAGTCGATGCCGCCGATCTCGATCGGAACGATCTTGCTGATCTGGAACTGATGGATCGGATCGTTTGCCACCGTCTACCTCTTATCCTTCGCCGCTCGCCGCGGCTCGCTTCTTATTCGCGTACGCAGGGCTTCAAGAGCCGTCGCGCTTCTTATCCTTAGCTTCCTGCTGAGCGAAAGGGGACGGAGCCACTTTTCCCACAGCGCGAAGCACATTCAGAACGCCAGCACCAAAGCCAAGAAGAAGAAAGACGATCATCCCCCATGGCGACGTGCCGGCAAAACGGTCGAGCAGAAAGCCTAGAACGGCGCCAACAGCCACTGCAGAGATGAATTCGGAGGAAATCTTGAAGCCAAGGGCCATGCCCTTCCGGCTTTCTTCAGATTGCGCGTCCCGCTTCGCCTCGGCAGCATCTTCGGCCTTCCTTTCCGCAAGAGCTGCAGAAAGGCGCCTCCGGCGCTCTTCCAGACTTTCGTTTCGGTCGTCCGTCATGCGCTTCCTCCCCTGCCGGTCTCTTCGTCAACCGGCGGACTGCCCTAAAAGTGCAGCCAGCGTGGGATTTTGCGCCTTCAGGCCCGTTTTCAAGTCGCGCGCAACATAGTTTTGCCCGTTCTCATAGTCAAGGCGTTCAAGCCTCTCCACAAGCGGTTAATTAATTCAGACGAATCAATAGCTTATTTGGCCTACAACCGCGGCTGGGTAAAACTGTCGCGGGAATCGCACGCTTATCGCCAAGGCCGGCGCCTCAACTCCAGCCACCGCCATAGGTGCGGTAGAAGACATGCAGGCCGATGCGCCCGACCTTCTTCATCGTGCGCGCCCAGTTGGGGCGCACATAGGTGGCGTGGTAGTGCGTCGCCGATCCCACCTCGGGCAGCCAGATCTTGCCCGCCGTCACCGCCATCGCCACTTCCTTCGCCACCTTCCAGTGTTCCTGCGAGCGGATGCGGTCCTTGATGTTGTCGCAGGCAAAGGAGAACTGGCAGCGGTTGCGCCAGTCTTCGTTCTGGTAAACCACATCGCAGATGGTGCCCGGATAAGACGGGTTGCGGACACGATTGAGAATGACCTGCGCCACGGCTGCCTGGCCGCGCACCGATTCCCCCCTCGCCTCGAAGTAAATACCGGACGCCAGGCACTGCTGCTGCTTGGCGGTAAACGACTCGGGCGGCAGCGGCGTCGCGGCCCAGGCGTGGTCATCCGGGCTGATCGGTGGAATGAAGCGGCCGGGCTTCTGCTTGTCGGCGAGGATCGCGTCAAACGGGGACTGCTTGGAGAAATCTGGCGCCGGCGGGGCATAGGCGGTCGCCAGCACATCGGCTGTGTCATTATTAACGAGGCTTGCCACCATCGGCAGCATGTCGTCTTCCGGCTTCGACGTCTCGTCCTTGCGGAAATAGAAGGCAGCCAGTTCCACTTCCGTGTCTTCCACGTCGACCTTGGCGAAGGCCGTCAACTCGGTTGCTTCATCCACGGGCGCAACGAGCGAGCTGTGCCGCTCCAGAATCGACCCGGCCGAAAAGGCCCGCGGCGGCAGCACGGGTTCGACGGCAACGATGCGGCCCTTCTTGGCGCCGCGCGTCACGCGATCCTCGTCGGGCGTCGCTTCGGTAGGACCGTCCTTCTCGTCGACAAGCGCGATCTTCTGGCCGTTCGGCAGTTGAAGGCCGGCATTGCCGGACACGGCAGTTCGCACGCCGGGGAATGCAAGCGATGCCTGATGGATGGATCCCGCCGGTGAATCGGTCAGCACCATCCGCCACTGGTCGGCGGCACCGAACCCGCTCAGGAGGTCGCTCAGGTCGCCATGCGCAGGCGCAGACGGAAAAACAAGCCAGGAAGCAAGGCCGAAGACGGCCGGGGAGGTCCAACCCTTGATCCGGCCGAGGCTGATCGACCGAACGGGGGACCTGCGACGCAGTACGCTCTTCGCACGCAAAACCATCAACTCCACAAGGCACTAAAGACCTCATGAAAATCACTCATTAACCTTGATGAGCGGTTAACGCCTGCCAGATAAGGGCTTGGAACATCCGCATTTTTAGCATCTTCACATCAATGTTAGTGGGCGCTCCTCAGATGATCACATGCGAGCCGAGCTCGACGACGCGGTTGGCCGGCAGGCGGAAGTAGTCGGACGGATCGGTTGCGGTATTGGCCATGGCGATGAACAGCCGATCCTGCCACATCGGCATGCCGGAGGCGGCATCCGGCACCAGCTTGCGGCGGCCAAGGTAGAAGGACGTCGACATGATGTCGAACTTGAAGCCGGTCTTCCTCAGGTAAGCGAGCGCCTGTGAGACATTGTGCGACTGCATGAAGCCGAAGCGCAGTTCCACGCGCGTGAAGCGATCGGACAGCTTCTCGATCCTGTAGCGATCTTCCAGCGCGACGCGCGGCTTGTTCACCGTCACGATCGTCAGGATGACGTTCTTCTCATGCAGGACATGGTTGTGCTTGATGTTGTGCAGCAGTGCTGCCGGCGCGGTCTCCGGATCGCTGGTCAGGAAGATCGCGACGCCCGGCACTGATACGGGCGCATGGTCGCTCTTCTTCTCCACCATCGGGATAAAGGTTTCGAGCGGCACGTCGATACGGCGGGTCTTTTCGAACAGGATCGCGGTGCCCCGCTTCCAGGTCCACATGACGATGGTGAAGATGATGGCGATCATCACCGGCACCCAGCCGCCGTCATGGACTTTCAGAAGATTGGCGCAAAGGAAGATCAGTTCCAGCGCCAGCAGTGGCGAAAGAACGGCGATCGCCAGGGTCTGCGGCCATTTCCACCTCAGGCGCACGAACTCGAACGCCATCAGGGTCGTCACCACCATCGCACCGGTGACCGAGATACCATAGGCGGTGGCAAGTGACTCGGAGCTTCCGAAGCCCAGCACCAGTGCGATCACGCCGATAAGCAACAGCGTGTTGACCGATGGCAGGAAGATCTGCCCCGTGTTGGTCTCGGAGGTGAACAGGATCTGCATCCGCGGCAGGTAACCGAGGTGGATGCCCTGGCGCACAAGCGAGAAGGCACCGGTGATGACGGCCTGGCTGGCGATGATGGTCGCTGCCGTCGCCAGGATGACGACCGGAAGCAACGCCCAGTTTGGGAACATCAGATAAAAGGGGTCGGACATGGCATCCGGGTGCTTCAGCACCAGAGCCCCCTGCCCGAGATAGTTCAGCGTCAACGCCGGAAACACCAGCACGAACCACGCCCACTGGATCGGCCGGCGGCCGAAATGGCCGAGATCGGCGTAAAGCGCCTCGGCACCCGTCACCGTCAGGAAGACCGCACCCAGCACCACAATGCCCACGAAGCTTTCGTGCAGCATGAATTCGAGTGCATGCCAAGGATTGAAGGCGGACAGGATGCCGTAGTCATCCGAGATATGGATGATGCCGCCCGCTCCCATGACGATGAACCAGACCGCAGTGATTGGGCCGAAGAAGCGCGAGACGAGTCCAGTCCCCTTGGACTGGATTGCAAACAGCACAATCAGGATGACGACCGAGATCGGCAGGATCGCGTCCGTCAAGCCCGGCGCGACGAGCTTGACGCCCTCGACGGCCGACAGCACCGACAGCGCCGGCGTGATCATGGCATCGCCAAGAAACAGCGCGGCCCCGACAAGCCCGAGCAGCATCAGCAGCGCACGGTGGCCGGCGGCCGACTTCGTCAGCAGCGCCAGAAGCGAGAGCGTGCCGCCCTCCCCGTCATTGTCGGCGCGCAGCAGGAAGAGCACGTATTTGAAGGTCACGATGATGGTCAGCGTCCAGATCATCAGCGAGATCAGGCCGACGATCTCGAGCCGGGTGACGCCATCATGGGCGATCGGCTTCAGGGCCTCGCGGAATGCATAAAGGGGGCTCGTGCCTATGTCGCCATAAACGACACCGACGGACCCCAAGGCGAGCGCGAAGAGCCCCTGCGCCTTGGCAGGGGCGGCATGAATTTCTGCGGGATGACCCATAAGGGTGCCTGGCCTGCTAGAGCCAGCCTTTCCAACGGAAGATGATGAAGGGAATGATTGCGGACATCAGCATCGCAACAAGCGCGAGCGGATATCCGAGATGCCAGTTCAACTCCGGCATGAAATGGAAGTTCATGCCATAGATGGATGCGACAAGCGTCGGCGGCAAGAAGACCACCGAGGCGATCGAGAAAATCTTGATGATGGCGTTCTGCTCGACATTGATGAGGCCGAGCGAGGCGTCGAGCAGGAACGAGATATTGCCCGCAACGAAGGACGCATGTTCCGACAGCGTTTCGACGTCATGGGCAACGGTGGCGCACAAGCTGCTGTCGCCCTTGTCCGCCTGCATGTGCGGCACATTCATCAGGAAGGTCAGGAGACGGGACAGCGAACCGAGGCTGTCGCGCACCTTGGCCACCAACCGGTGGGCTTCGGCGATCTTGGCAAGCTTGCTTTCAAGATAATGAGGCGGGCGGCGCTTGCCCCGGTCGCGGAAGATGTCGGTCGACAACTTGTCGATATGGTCGACAGTGTGCTCGAGGATCTCCGCCGTGCGGTCCGCGATGGTTTCGAGCAGGCGGGCAAGCAGCGTCGTCCCGTCCCGTTTTCCCTCCGGCACCCGCCCGAGTGCTGCGATGAACAGTTGGAAGCTCTTCGGTTCGGCGTAGCGCACCGTCACCAGCCGGTTCCCGGAGAGGATAAAGGCGACATCCGTCAGGTGCGGGTCTTCGCTATCGGCGCGGTAGACCAACGACGCAGTCATGAACACCGAGTTACTCTGTATATAAAGACGGCTGGAAGGCTCGATGTCCTTCAATTCATCCCGGGTTGGGATCGGGATGCCCAGAAGACCTTCAACAAAAGCGTCTTCCTGTGGTGTTGGCTCCACGAGATCGAGCCAGACGATGTCGTCCCGAAGCGGCTGCGGCACTTCAGTCGGCACAAGTTCAGTCGTTGTGCCGTCGGCGCTATAGGCGTTGATCAAGCATTGTCTCCGGCCGAAACCCGTCGGCCTTGAACGGGGAAGGCAGGCTTGCGTTCCGTCCACCTGGACGAAAGCCCGCTGGCCTGCGGCACGCGGCTATAATTACAGGCTTTGTCATAATCAAGTGGGGCATCGCGTGGCCTTTCACAGGCATATCTCGGGTGCAGCGGACCAGCACGATAGCAGGCGGGCGTATACTTTCTTTCAGCAGAGGCCGCAGAACGCGGCCCCCTCTATTCGAAGACGATCGCCGGCGCCTTGCGCGGCGTGCGCTCCTGCAGTTGCGACCAGACCTTTGCGGCAATGTCGCGGTAGATCTGGGCAGACGCGCCCTCGGGATCCGAAGCAACGACCGGCGTGCCTGCGTCGGAGCGCTCGCGGATATCGATTGTCAGCGGCACTTCGCCAAGGAATGGCACGCCGATCCGGTCCGCCTCGCCGCGCGCACCACCATGACCGAAGATGTCGTAACGTTTGCCGGTATCGGGAGCGAGGAAGTAGCTCATGTTCTCGATGATGCCGAGCAACGGCACCTCGACCTTGCGGAACATGGCGATGCCTTTGCGCGCATCGATGAGCGCGAGATCCTGCGGCGTCGAGACGATCACAGCACCGGCCAGCGGCACCTGCTGGGCCATGGTCAACTGGGCGTCGCCGGTGCCCGGCGGCATGTCGACGACGAGAACATCAAGCTCTCCCCAGGCAACCTCGCGCAACATCTGCATGAGGGCCGACTGCACCATCGGCCCGCGCCAGATCATCGCGGTTTCCTCATCCACCAGGAAGCCCATCGACATGGCCTTCAGCCCGTAGTTCTCCATCGGCTTGATGATGCGGTTTTCGATCTGCTGCGGGCGGCCGGAAATCTTCAGGAGCCGCGGAACGGACGGACCGTAGATGTCGGCGTCCAGGATACCGACGCGAAGGCCATTTGCCTGCAGCCCGAGCGCCAGGTTGACGGCGGTCGTCGACTTGCCGACGCCCCCCTTGCCCGAGGCAACTGCGATGATCGCGCCGACGCCTGGAACACCAGCTTTTTCCCGCTGCGCAGGTGCTCCCGGAGCCGCTTGGCTGTGGCCATGGGCATGACCGTGGCTATGTCCCTGCGCGGCCGGCCGTTGCTGTGGTCGCGTGGCAGGCGCGGCCTCACCGGCCTTGCGGTCGGCGGTCAATGTTACCAATGCGCCCGTGACGCCAGGGATTGCCTTGACGCTGCGTTCGGCCGCAGATCGCAATGGCTCCAGGTCGTTAGCCCGCGCCGCCGGTACGGTAATGGAGAAGTAAACCTTGTTGTCGGAGATGAAGATGTCCGACACCATGCCCAGCGAGACGATGTCGCCTTCCAGATCGGGCCCCCGGACCTTGCCCAGAACCGAGAGAACCTGTTCCTTCGTTACACCCGACATTTCACCACTCCCGAGCATGCGCCCTGCCGCTCGAAAAGCTCAAGCGGTTCCAGCCGGCTATATAGGAGTTCGGGTTTGCCGAGGGCAAGAAGGATAAAGCCGCCCGTCGGCAGCCAGCAGGCGCACGGAACGGACGGCTTCCTTCTTGATCGCGCCTCTTTGTGCGCCTTTCAGTCCCCTCTGGACCTGACGTGTAGGTAAGCACAAAATATGCCAAGCTGGAAGATGGCTCGCATGCACAAGCATTCCGATGCTCTCTTTTACGTGCCGAAGATTGCAGCGCAGCATGATGTTATTTTTGAAGCAGTTATTGCTGCTTTTGGCACACGCCCCTGCCGCGTTTTTACGCAGGTGCAGCACATCAAACTGTTACTTGATGAGGCCTATACGAAGAGCCTTGGCAACGGCCTGGGTACGGTTCACCGTATCGAGCTTGCGGGCTGCCCGGTTGAGGTAGTGGTTCACGGTATGCTCAGATAGATTGAGGATGCCGGCGATTTCGGCGCTCGTCTTGCCGGCGGCCGTCCAGTTGAGGCAATCCGTTTCCCGGTCGGTCAGCACTTCCGTTTGCCGCGAATCAAGATTTCGAAGTTCCGCCAGCCGCTGGAAGACATGGATGGAGATATACATCAGCTCCATCATCTGCTGGCCATCGAACAGCGGGCCACTGCCTGCGAAGGAAACGGCGCCGCGGGTGCCCATCACGTCATGCACGGGGAAATACCCTCCGCGTACCACGCCGAACGATTCGAAGACGTTGCGGGAGAGCGGACTGTCACGCTCGGCCACCAACTGTTCGAGATCGAAGGTGAAGGGAATCGTGGATTTGCGCAGGCGCCGAAGCAGCGCGCCGGTTTGCATCAAGCCTTCGCGGTCGAAGGTCGCGAGCATGTCGACCGGCCAGTTCGTGATGATCGTGTTGCTCGACAGGTTGAGCGAGGTGGCTGGTGGCAGGTTCAGCACCAGGAAGGTGCGACAGTCGTAAAGCTCGGCGATACCCCTCATGAAGCGGAGCACCTCGAACTGCGTCTTCAACTGGCCGATCTCTTCGACACTATCGTAAATGTGCTTTCTAGCGTCGTCGCCAGCGTGAATCATTGGATCTGCTTCGATTTTAACTATGGGCGCCGAAACGGCGTGGCCTTCAATGGTGAAAGGTAATCTGTTTTTGCCTATGCGTTCGCGTCAGTCTCAAGACCGGCGTCATCACCGGCCCCACTACAGGACATTTGCGGACTTGCTTGCTAATTATACAGATTCCGCACCCGAGACCGCAATTGGAGATTTCGCATGGTAACAACCTACAATTTTGAAGGAGCAATCCTGTCCGCCTCTCCTTGCGAACTTGGTGAAGGCCCAAGCTTCGAGGCCGCCACGCAAACGCTCTGGTGGTTCGACATCCTGGGCAAGAAACTGCATGAACTTCACCTGCCGACAAACAAGGAAACGCAGCACGATCTTGCTGTCATGGGCAGCGTGCTGGCCGCGGTCGATGCTGAGCGGCAGCTTCTGGCGAGCGACAAGGGCCTGTTCCTACGCAACCGTGCGACTGGCGAACTGACGCTGTACTGCGAGCTCGAGCCGAACAAGCCGGGCAACCGCTCCAATGACGGACGGGTGCATCCGACCGGCAGCCTGTGGATCGGCACGATGAGCAAGACGGGTGAGATCGGCGCCGGCGCCATCTATTGCGTGCGCAAGGGCGAAGTGGTGAAGCTCTATGGCCAGATCAGCATTCCGAACTCGATCTGTTTTTCTCCCGATGGCTCAACTGGCTATTTCGTCGACACCAAGGTCAACAGGCTGATGAGGGTCGCACTTGACCCCGCCACCGGCCTGCCCGTTGCCGAGCCGCAATTGCTGCTGGATGACAGCGGCAGACCCGGCGGGATCGACGGCTCGATCTGCGCCAGCGACGGCTCGATCTGGAATGCGCGCTGGGGCGAAGGCGCGGTCGATCATTATTCTGCCGATGGCCAACACCTGTCGCGCCACCTGCTGCCCGCCAAGCGCACGACCTGCCCTGTCTTCATCGGAAGCGGGCGGCTGGCGATTACCTCGTCGTGGGAAGGGCTCGATGCCGCCGAACGGGCCGCAGACCCACAGGCCGGTAACGTCTTTGAAATTGCCGTGCCAATCGAGTGCCCTGCAGAACCCACTTACCTGCTTTGATGCATAGCTCACAGGCGAGTGCATAAAATCTAATCAGCACTCGCCTTTCATTTCATCGGAACCAAAAGTCTCCGTCAACATTCTCCCTTCGAACCAGCGCGGCGGCACCTGCCAAGTCCGCGTGTTCAGAAAGTTTAACAAGAACAGGAAGGTAGGATTGTTATGAAGAAGACCCTCAGCACCATGGCCGCAGCAGCAGTTCTCATGGCGTCCACCGCCATTGCACCGGCGTCTGCCCAGACCGAGCCCGCAGCACCGGCTTCGCCGGCAGCACCCATGACCCCGGCTCCGGCAACGCCTGCCGCTCCGGCTGCCCCGGCTGATGCAGCAAAGCCTGCTGACAGCGCAGCAACCACTTCCACGGAAACCGAAACGGACACGGCAGCAGCTTCTGGCGGCTATATCACCGAGCAGGCTGAGAACCAGATCAGCGCCAACGACTACATCGGCAAGTCCGTTTACACCTCTGACGACAAGAGCATCGGCAATGTCACCGACCTGATCATGGAAGAAGACGGCGGCATCGTCGCTGCAGTGATCGGCGTTGGCGGCTTCCTCGGCATCGGCCAGAAGGACGTCGCAGTCCCGATGGACAAGATCACCATGACCCGCGACGCTGAAAACAACAACGAAGTTCGCCTGACGACCACGGAAACGGCTGAATCGCTTCAGGCTGCTCCGGAATTCAAGACGCTTGACGACAAGCAGGCTGAAGCTGACCGGACCACCACGTCCTCGACGATGCCTGCTGCCGGCACCGGTGCTGGTACGGATGCTGGCGCTGGCGGCGCAGCAACCACTCCGGCTGCCCCGGCTCCGAGCAAGTAAGCCTGCAACGGGTGACAGCTTGTCATCCTGCAAGGAAGGCGGTGCCAATGGCGCCGCCTTTTTCTTTGGCGGCTAGCGGTTTCCGCTGCGCTCGATCGACATGAACTCGCGGAAGTGATCGTGCAGGTAACGCAGGGTCGCCGTGCCATCCACGGGCCTGCCGTAATAATAACCCTGCCCCATGCCGCAACCAAGCTGCTTCAGCTTGTCGGCATCGGCCTTCTGCTCGATGCCTTCGGCAACCACGGCAAGGTTCAAGCCATCGCACATGGCGATGATCGCCTTGACGATATGCTCAGAGGCGCGATCCGTGGTGATCTGCGAGATGAAGGCACGGTCGATCTTCACCTTGTCGAAGGTGAAGTCGCGAAGCCGGCCGAGGCTCGACTGCCCGGTGCCGAAGTCATCCAGCGAGATCCTTACGCCGTGATTGCGCAGGTCCGCGATGATGCGGCTTGCGGTGTCGGCCGATGTCATCACCGCCGTTTCGGTGATTTCCAGCTCGAGCCGTCGTGGGTCCAGCCCAACGCGCGCCAGGGTCGAGAGGATGGTGTCGGTCGTGCCGGGGTCCATCAACTGGGCGGAGGACAGGTTGAAGGACAGGAAAAGCTCGCGCGGCCAGGACAGGGCCGCTTCGGCGGCCTTGCGCAGCAGGGTTTCCGACAGGGCATCGATGAAGCCGCGCTCTTCCGCAAGCGGCACGAAGACTGCCGGTGACACGGAACCGATATCCGGATCCATCCAGCGCGCCAAGGCCTCGAAGCCAACCACGGCGCCATCGTGAATGCGCACGATCGGCTGGAAATGCACGTCCACCGCATCGGCGATAACGGCGTTGCGCAGCGCCTGTTCGAGCTGCGTCGCTCGCTTCATTTCCTGGGCAATCTCGCGAGAATAAACAGTGATCTGCCCGCGGCCGCGGCGCTTCGATCGATATAGCGCCGTTTCGGCACTCTTCAGCAGCTCCTCGAACTCTTCGCCGGCGAAGGGATAAACGGCGAACCCGAAGGAGGCCGAGAGGCGCACATTGCGGTCGCCGAGGTCATAAGGCGCCGACAGGACATCGCGGATCATCTGGCCGATGCGTTCGGCACCCTGGCGTTCGAAAATCAGCGGCAGCACGAAGGCAAATTCGTCACCGTCGTGCCGCGTCACCGTCGCGCCGTCAGGGATGCAGGCCTTCAGGCGATGCGCCACCTGGCAAAGGATTTCGTCGCCCGCCTCGGCACCGAAAAGGTCGTTGATCGGCTTGAAGCCATCAAGGTTGGCGATGCAGATGGTGAAGGGGGCCGGATCCTGGGCGCGTTCGGCGGCAAGCAGCCTCACCTTGTCGCGCAATCTGTACCGATTTCCAAGCCCTGTCAGCGGATCGCTGTAGGCCATGGCCTGCAGTTCATTATGGCTGACTTGCGGTATTATGTTCCCCGCCGGCTTCATCAAAATTCGTCGCTCTCCCAAAATCCAAGTGAAAGATGCGAGAAAAAGATTAAGAAAAAGATGCGTTTGCGCGGAAGGATTAGCCTTCGCGGTCAGGCCTGTTTCTGCCGGGGCGACACATCGAGATGGGTCTTGAAGAGGTTCTCGAGAGCCTCGGGGCTGATCGGCTTTAGGATCACGTCGTTCATGCCGGATGCGATGCACTGGTCGCGATCCCGATCGAAGGCGAGCGGCAGCACGCCGATGATCGGAATACTGTTGTCCGGCGTCTCAAGCGACCGGATTTTCAGGCTCGCCTCATATCCGTTCAGCTTCGGCAGCGTGACGTCCATCAGGATGAGGCGCGGCGAACGCTCCGTCCACACCCGCACCGCCTCTTCGCCATCGGCGGCGATCACATGGCTGTAGCCCAGCCCTTCAAGGATCTGCGAAAAGACGATCTGGTTGACCTCGTTGTCCTCCGCCACGAGGATATCAAGCTGCGGCTTGTCGCTGCCGACGACCGTGATCTGCCAGTCATCCTGCACCACTTTTTCCGCTTCAATGCTGGGATCGGACAGGCAGCGGGCGAGCCGGTAAGCGAAGTCCTGCTTCAGTTCGAAGGCCTCGATCTCGATCGCCTTGATGCCGGACTGGCGGGCGAATTCGAAGCACAGGCTGTCCATTGCGGCGTCGATCACCAGGAGATCGATGGCGAGACCCGCTTCCTCGGCGAATTTCAGGAAGAGCTGGAGCTCGGCGAGGCTGCGAACCGAAACGCTCTCGGCGCCCATCGCCGCGACGACGTCCAGTGCTTCGGTCGACCGGCGCAGGTCGGCGGAGACGACAAGGATGCGCTTGTCCACGAGGCTCGGCAGGGGCTCCACATCTGTGGATGTGCCTGCGGCATGGTTGTGCCGCCGCATGAGATTGGTGAGCGTCAGTGCCTGCAGGCGCACACGGGAGGTGACGGTATTGCCGTCTTCGCTCGCGTCCACCAGATCGGTGATGTCCTCCATTGCCGTCACTAGATAATAGCGGCCGGGCTTACCGATCCTGTACTTGTGGGCGATGATCGCCATCTGCGAGCCATTGGGGCGCGTCACCAGTTCCGGCAGTTGCTTCGGTTCGCCGGTTTCCAGCACTTCGCGATTGATCGGGTCGAGCCGCTTCTCCACCTCCGGGGGATGCACGTCCGCGCCGGTGCGGCCAAGAAAGGCTTCCACCGGCAGGTCATGAAAACGGGCAGCCATCTTGTTGACGGCGACATAGGCGAGCTTGCTGTCCCTGACGCTCACCGGGAACGGCAGGTTGTCCAGCACCTCTTCGGTCACCTGGACGCGTTCCATGTCAAAACGCCACTGCTCTTCGCGCTTTTTGTGTTCGGAGATGTCCTTGACGAGGCACATGCCGAAGCCGGAGGCCAGCCGGCGCTTGGAAAAACTCAGCCAGCGGTCGGTGCCGCGGCGCTCGACCGTGTCTACCCGCTCTTTCCAAAACGAGGCGATCTGTTCGGCGATCCAGTCCTCGCGGCCCAGCACGCGGCGCTGGTTCGGTCCGTCACACAAGAAGCGCCCGCCGCCATCGTAGACGGCGCCCATGAAGTCACGAAGCCGGGTGCCGCGCGCGATTGCCGCTGGCGTAATCGGAAGCAGGGAAAGAAGCTGCTGACTGCCGAAGAGGATCAGGTCGTTCTTGTCATAAACGAGGACACCTCCGGTGATGCACTCGGAGATGACTTCCAACATCGTAGTCTGAATGTTCGCGTCCGCCGACGGCAAATCATTCATAGGATGAACTCCGTATCCATTTCAGGCTGATGGTCCAACGCGGCCACCAGTCCGGCAATCACACCTGGGATGTTGATCCTCGCTGCGAGTCACTGTGGGAGGGGGTAGGCACATGCTGGCTGCAAGTCTTCAGCGCGCAACCGGGTCTCGTATGGCGGTGCCCAGCTGGCCGCCATCCCTGCTGCGTGCGGGAAGCTGGCGCTTCCCCGGGTTCATCCAATCAGATGCAACTGGTTATCGGTTTTAGCTTAAGGGGCTGTTAATCGACGACAGCAAGATGCCGCTCTCGTGCGATTGTTGACCCGTACCGGCACGGGCTTCCCTTGTCGGTCCGAATCCGCGAAAATGGCGCATGCCCGTTCAACAGCTGCCCGAAACCCTCATCAATCAGATCGCCGCCGGCGAGGTCATCGAAAGACCTGCCAGCGCCGCCAAGGAATTGATCGAGAACGCCATCGACGCCGGCGCGACGCGTATCGAGATTGCAACCGCCGGCGGCGGCAAGAGTCTGATGCGGATCACAGACAACGGATCCGGTATGAGCGCGGCGGACCTTGATCTCGCGGTCCGGCGGCATTGCACCTCCAAGATTTCCGATACGCTCGACGATATCCGTACCCTCGGCTTTCGCGGCGAGGCACTGCCCTCGATCGGTTCGGTCGCCAAACTGACGATTACCAGCCGCCGGTACGGCGATAGCGAAGGATCGCAGGTCTCGGTCACCGGCGGCAAAACCACCGGGGTCCGCCCGGCGCCCGCCAATGCCGGCACGGTGGTCGAGGTCCGCGACATCTTCTTTGCGACACCGGCACGGCTGAAGTTCCTGAAGACCGAGCGCGCCGAGGCGGGTGCGATCACCGAGATCGTCAAGCGGATGGCGATCGCCTTTCCGAAAATCCGCTTCGTATTGTCCGGCTCCGATCGCACGACGCTGGAATTTCCGGCGACTGGCGACGACCATCTGGCCCGCATGGCGCAGGTCTTGGGGGCCGAGTTTCGCGACAACGCGATCGAGATCGATGCCGCCCGTGAGGATGTCGAGCTTGCCGGCTTCGTTGGCCTGCCGACCTTCCACCGCGGCAACTCGGCCCATCAATATGCCTTCGTCAATGGTCGACCGGTGCAGGACAAGCTCATCCTGTCGGCGATCCGCGGGGCTTATGCTGAAAGCGTGCCGGCCGGCCGTTATCCGGTTGCCGTTCTTTCGATCACGCTCGATCCAGCGCTGGTTGACGTCAACGTGCATCCCGCCAAGGCGGACGTACGCTTCCGCGATCCCGGTCTCGTGCGTGGTCTGATCGTCGGCGCCATCCGCCAGGCGCTGCATCGCGAGGGTGACCGGGCGGCAACCACCGGCGGCGCCGGGCTGATGCAGGCGTTCCGGCCAGGCTTCAATCCTGGTGGCGCAACCTATCAGGCGGCGCGGACCACGCCATGGACTGCGGCATCCTCGCCGTCGCGCCCGCTTGAGCCATTCGCCACCGCGGGGTTTGCCGAACGCGGCCAGGCGGTTTTCGATACCCTGACCATGCCCGCCGCCCGGGCGGACATGCCGAACACCCATCCGGTGCAGGCGACGCAGGACACCGAGACCCAGCGGCACCGGCTGGGCGCGGCAAGGGCGCAGGTTCACGAGAACTATATCGTGGCGCAGACGGAGGACGGGCTGGTGATCGTCGATCAGCATGCCGCACACGAACGGCTGGTGTTCGAGGCGATGCGCAAAGCGCTCGACGGTCGCCGCCTGCCGAGCCAGGTTTTGCTGATCCCGGAGATCATCGACCTGCCGGAAGAAGACTGCGACAGGCTGATCGCCCACGCGGCAGAGCTGGATCGGTTGGGGCTCGCTTTGGAGCGTTTTGGCCCGGGCGCCGTCGCGGTGCGCGAAACGCCTGCGATGCTTGGCGAGGTGGATGCTGCATCGCTGGTGCGCGACCTTGCCGACGAGGTCGCCGAATGGAACACTGCCGGCGGGTTGCGCGGGAAGCTGGAATATGTTGCCGCCACCATGGCCTGTCACGGCTCAGTCCGTTCCGGACGGCGTCTGAAGCCTGAGGAAATGAACGCGCTGCTGCGGGAAATGGAGGCGACGCCCGGCTCCGGCACCTGCAACCACGGCCGCCCCACCTATATCGAACTGAAGCTTTCCGACATCGAGCGGCTGTTTGGGCGAAGCTGAAAGTGCTGGCCTTTGCGAGCGTATCGCGTTAGAGGAGCGCCATGTTTTTCCGTAGGAGAAGACAGATGAACCGGTTTGAAGGCAGCGGCTTCCGCGAGGCGAAAATCCGGTATCTGGACGGCGACTACCAGATCCTGACCGCCGGGTCCTACGTCGTCTGCGCCATCACCGGCACCCAGATCCCGATAGATGAACTGCGCTACTGGAGCGTGGCGCGGCAGGAGCCTTATGTTGACTGCGCGACCGCGCTCGAGGCCGACAAACGTGCCGGTGTCCTTCCCACGCAAAGACAGGCTTAAGCTTTCGGGCTAATTGCTTCCTTTAGGCGGCGGTTTCTGAAATTCGCCATCGCCGTTTCGATGATCTTGCCCGGTGCATTGGGGTCATCGAAGGTCATGTCGACTTCCAGCACCTGCGCAACGCTTGCCAGTTCCCGTTTGGGGCCGTGGTGACCGGCGAGCCGAACGGCATCCTTGGCGGTCGTAACGAGCGTCAGGCCGTCCTTCGCCGCATCCGCCAGGAGTTCCGCCACCTCGTCATCGGTGAAATAATGATGATCGGGAAAGGCGCGCTTGGCCGTGACCAACCCACCCGCCTGCTGCAGGCTGCGATAGAATTTTTCCGGATCAGCGATACCGGCGAAGGCAAACAGGTTCTTGCCGGCGATTTCCGGGTTCGGCCTCGGCGCGAGCGACGCAACGTGGATCTGCTTTCCGGCGCGTGCGGCCTGGCGCACCAGCGCATCTGCTGCTGTGCCCTCCCCCACCTTCAGGATGGCTGACAGTTGCCGCATCTGTTCGGCAATCGGCGCCCGCACAGGGCCGCCAGGCACGAGGTGGCCGTTGCCGATGCCACGGACCGTGTCAATCACCACCAGCGCAAAGTCGAGCTCAAGGCGGGCGCTCTGAAAGCCGTCGTCCATGATGATGAGGTCAACGCCCTCTTCCACCAGCCGTCGAGCGCCATCGACGCGCCCACGCGATATGACAGTGAGCGCTTCCCGGCACAATAGAAGCGCTTCATCGCCCACGGCCTCGGCGCGGTGATGTTCCCCATCAACGACAGTGGTGACATCCAGCGTGCCGCCGTAACCACGGCTCAGGAATCCGGGCCTCAGCCCCTTGTTCTTGGCAGCCCGCGCGATAGCAATCGCTGTGGGCGTCTTGCCGGCGCCACCGACGGTGAAATTGCCGATGCAGATGACGGGAACAGGAACGATGGCGCGGCGCGCCTTGAGCATGCGGCGGCCCGCAATTCGCCCATAGATGAAGGAGAACGGGGAAAGACCCCAGGCACGCCAATCCGCTTTCGTCCACCAAAATGGCGGCGCTTCCGATACCATATACTTCCGTCTCCGGCAGACCCGACCCGTATTGAACGAGGAAAAGATGGTAGTTTCGCCAAAAAGGCAAGACCCGGCGCGGTCGCTTGAGGTCAGACGGCCAGCTTCTGGGGGAAAAGCGACAGAAGCCCGGTGATGTCATCAAGGCAGATGTCGGAGGCCGCCGAAAGCGTTTCGCGCGAGCCCGTGCCGGTCAGCACCGCGACCTTGAGGCCTGCTCCAGCCGCTGCTCCCATATGCATGTCGTGATTGTTGTCGCCGACCATGGCGACTTGGGAGGGCGCAAGGCCCGTCGCCTGGCAGAAGCCGAGGATCATGCCCGGCTCCGGCTTGACGCCATGGCCGCTGTCATAACCGGCAATGAAGTCCACCATGTCGATGATGCCAAAGCGGGTGGCGGTCTGGCGGATCGATTGCTCGTTGTCGCTCGAGGCGATGCCGATCTTGAAGCCTCGCGCCTTGAGGCTCGCAAACAGCGCGGCGAGATCCGTGACGGCAACCGAGAACTCTGTGGCGCGCACGAATAGCTCATCCAGCAGCCGCGTCAGTTCATCGACGGCCAGGGGAGAGCCGGCAGCAACGAGGCCTTCGGCAATCTCTGCCGCATTACCGGCGGCAAAGAGGCTGTCTGCGCGGGTGTGGCCGGATACAGGATCCATCCCCGCCGCAAACAGAAGCTGCGGCTCAAGTTCGGCATCACCGGCGGCGGCAATACGCGCAGCCTCGCGGTTTACCGGGCCCCAGCTTTCATCATAAAGCAGCAGAGTGCCGTCCTTGTCGAACAGAATGCCCCCAATGTTCTCCAGCACGTCCTGGCTTGCCTTGGCTTCCATCATCAGATCGCCGCGCTCTTTGGCTGCAGACGCGCACTGACCGTGAGCGGATTGATGTATGGCTCCAGCGCCTTCACCGTCTTCGACAGCGCCCCACGCATTTCTTCCATGGCGTCGTGCCCCGCATCCACCATCTTCATCCGTGCCATGTCGTTTGCCAGCAGGTAGTGCACAGCGCGTTCCAGCATGTCCGCATCCTTGACGATGCGCGCCGCGCCCTTGCGCACGAGGTGCTGGTAGGCATCGCGAAAATTCTGCACATGGGGGCCGGACAGGATGGCGCAGCCAAGCAAGGCAGGCTCCAGCGGGTTCTGCCCACCTTCGCCCGAAAGCGACCGACCGACAAAGGCGATCTCCGTCAGGCGGAGATAAAGCCCCATCTCACCGATGGAATCCCCGAGGAAAATATCCGTTTCAGACGTCAGTTCGTCATTGCGAGAGCGCCTTGCGACGTTGAGGCCGGCTTCCTTCAGCATGGCTTCGATCGCATCGGCCCGGTCCGGATGACGCGGCACGAGGATGGTCAGTTGTCCCATCTTCGGCTTCAGCGCACCATGCACGGCGGCTGCGGTTTTCTCTTCGCCTTCAAAGGTGGAAATAGCAGCCCAGGTGGGACGGTTGCCGACCTGCTTGCGATAGGTTTCTAGCACCTGCTCGTCACAAGGCGGCGGGTCTGTGTCACTTTTCAGGTTACCAGAAACGATAACCGGCCAGGCGCCGAGTTCGCGAAAGCGCTCGGCATCGAGGTCCGACTGCGCGACAACGAGCGACATCTTGCCGAACAGGGCCTCGGCAAGGCTGGCACGATTGCGCCAACGGTCAAAGGAGCGGTCGGAGATACGTGCATTCACACGGATCTGTGGGATGTGCCGACGCGTCAGCTCGAGGATGGTGGTGGGCCAGATCTCCGACTCTGCCGTGATGCAGGCATCCGGTTTCCAATAGGCGATGAAGCGCTTGATCGGAAATTTCAGGTCGAGCGGCACATACTGATGGATGACCTCATCGCCGAGCCGCGAGCGGACCAGCGCCGCCGAAGTCACGGTTCCGGTGGTCAGGAGCACGTGGATTTCACGGCGCCGCAGTTCGCGGATCAACGGCAGGATGGCAAGCGTCTCGCCGACGCTTGCGGCATGAACCCAGACAAGCGGACCACGGGGGCGCGCAAGGCTTGCAAAGCCGAACCGCTCCAGGCGCCGGGAGCGTTCCTCTTTCCCCTTCATCGCCCGGTAGGTCAGGTAAGGACCGACCAGGGGATAAAGTGCGACGCCGGCTGCCCGGTAGGCAAAAAGGGCCGTGCGTGCAGGAAAGCTGCTCAATGCCTAACCCCTTGGTGCCTAACCCCTTGGTGCAACATGGCCGCCATGGATCTGCCTATCCTCCGATGAACATCCGTAATGGAGATTCTGTCTGTTACAAATGCGTCAAAAACGGGTTCTGCCGGATCACTTCTCGGATTGCTGGACGGGCTGCCGATTGCACCAGAGGCCTGGCTCAGGCCGACTTGGCATCCGGGTCAAGCAAGCGGTGCATGTGAACGATGAAGTACCGCATCTCGGCATTGTCCACCGTCTGCTGCGCCTTGGTGCGCCAGGCGACCAGAGCACTCGCATAGTCCGGATAGATGCCGACGATATCGACCTTCGAAAGGTCCTTGAACTCGGTGCTCCCGAGGCTCTTCAACTCGCCGCCGAAGACCAGGTGCAAAAGCTGCTTCTTATCGCTTGTTTCCGTCATTTCTTATTATCCGTTCGTTCAGGCTCCTCCCGCGTGAGGCCATCATCTGCGGCATTCACCCGGAAACGTCAACCCGATGTTTTAAGGGTGCAGTTGCGGCAGAAGGCTGCCAACGGCATGCGGTGCGCCGGCGACCAGCATCTCGTGGCTGACGCTCTCGCGGTTATAGGTGAGCCTGTTGCTGGCAAGGTCGGTGAGACAGCCGCCCGCGCGGTCGAGAATGAGGTCGGCTGCCGCGAGGTCCCAGTCATGGGAGTCGCGCTTGACGACCGTGCCGTCGATACGGCCATCGGCGATCATCGCCAGACGATAGGCAAGTGATGGTACGTGCCTGACACGGCGGACATCGCTGCGGAAGGTCGGATCAAAGCTCTTCACCAACGCCTCGTCGGCGGCGATCACCAGTTCCGAGCCATTGCGCCCGCTCGTGACGGAAACAGGAGCACCATTCTTGAAGGCCGGACCGCCAGCGACCGCGGAAAACTCCTCCTTCAGCGCCGGGGCAACAAGCACTCCGGCGACCGGGCTGCCGCGGTGGACGACGGCGACCGATACGCACCACGTCTTTTCGCCGTTGAGAAAGGCGCGCGTGCCATCGATCGGGTCGACGACGAATAGCGTGTCCATGGTGAGCCGGGCGGTATCGTCGTCGGTCTCCTCCGAGAGCCAGCCGTAGTTCGGCCGGGCCTTCAGGAGCAGGCTCTGCAGGCGGTCATTGGCTGCGAAATCCGCGGCACTGACGGGCGACTTGCCTTCATTCTTCCACCAGACCTCCGGCGAGGCGCCAAAGAACCCATGGGCGATTTCACCCGCCTCGCGTGCCGCGTCAACGATAAGGTCGAGATCCTGGCGCCACTGCTCGTTCACCCTGTCCATGGGATCAGCGTCCCGCCAGGGTCATGCCCTCTATGGCGATGGTCGGGGAGGCAATGCCGAACTTCCGGTCGATGTCGTTGGCAGGGGTCATCCGCATGAACATGTCTTTGAGGTTGGAGGCGATCGTGACCTCTGAGACCGGATATGTCAGTTCGCCATTCTCGATCCAGAAGCCGGTGGCGCCGCGGCTGTATTCGCCGGTGATCATGTTGACGCCCTGGCCGATCAACTCGGTGACGTAGAACCCGGTTCCAACCGACTTGATCAGGTCTTCCGGCGAGATATCGCCAGGCTCAAGCGCGAGATTGGTGGAGGCCGGTGAAACCGAGGTGCCGCCGCGCACGCCGCGACCGTTGGTGGAGAGGCCGAGTTCACGCGCCGTCGAGGTCGACAGGAACCAGTGCTTCAGGACGCCATCCTCGATCATCACGAGGCGCTCGCCCTTCACGCCTTCTCCATCGAAGGGCCGCGAGGAGGATCCGCGCACGATGAGCGGGTCGTCGGTGATGTGGAGACCGGATTTGAGGACCTGCTGGCCCATCTTGTCGCGGAGGAAGCTGGTCTTGCGGGCAACGGATGCGCCGTTGATGGCCCCTGCGATATGGCCGACGAAGCCGCGGGCAATGCGCGGATCGAAAACCACGGTGACGTTGCTGCCGGTATCGACCTGGCGCGGATTGACACGCTTGGCTGCACGCTCACCGGCGCGACGCCCGATCACCTTCGGATCGTCGAGGTCTGCTGCGAAAAGGCGGCTGTCGAAATCATAGTCGCGCTCCATCCTGGTGCCTTCGCCGGCGATGACACTGACGGAACGGCCGAAGCGGCTTGCGACATAACTTCCCGAGAAACCATGCGAGGTGACAAGCACGAGCCCGCCGAGACCGGCAGATGCTCCGGCGCCAGAGGAGTTCGAGATGCCCCGGACTTCAAGTGCCGCCTGCTCCATTTCGAGCGCAGCAGAACGAAGATCTTCCGTCGGCACATCGGTCGGATCAAACAGGTCCAGGTCGGGATATGAGCGGGCGAGATCCTTTTCGTCCGCCAGGCAAGCATAGGGGTCTTCCGGCGAGACCTTGGCCATGGCGACCGCCCGCTCGGCAAGCGTCCTCATGTCGAAACCGGGGTTGGCCGAAACGCTTGCGACGCGCCGCCCGACGAAGACGCGCAGCGCAAAATCGTCGCTTTCGGATGCTTCGGTGCCTTCGACCTTGCCAAGCCGCACGCTGACAGAGCGCGACCGGGAACGGACCACGACGGCATCCGCCTGATCGGCCCCCGCCGCCTTGGCCAGATCTACCAGTTCACTGGCACGGGAGAGCAGCGCAGCGGAGTCGATTTCGGATGTCATGATTGCAAGCCTTTCGTTGCCGTCCCATTTATTGTTCACTATCAGAACCATCAAGGGCGGCGCACCAAATCTTGAGGATCGTCGGTCTATGACGAGAAAGTAATGCTGCATGCCCGGGTCCCTGTTTTATGAAGTGCTGCTCCTTCTGGCTGGCGCGGTTGTTGCCGCCCCACTGTTTCGAAAGTTAGGGCTCGGCACTGTCCTCGGTTACCTTGCGGCGGGCATCGTCATCGGTCCGGTCTTGCAGCGGATTATCGACACAGAGGAAGTGCTGCATTTTTCCGAATACGGGATCGTCTTCCTCCTCTTCGTCATCGGACTTGAACTGAAGCCATCACGCCTGTGGCAGATGCGGGGCGATGTCTTCGGACTGGGCCCAGCGCAGGTCGTGCTTTCGGGCATCCTGATGAGCGGCCTGGCCTACGCTGCAGCCGTCACTGATTGGCGGGGAAGCCTCGTTATCGGCTTTGGCCTTGCGCTTTCATCAACGGCGTTTGCGATGCAGATCCTCACCGATGCCGGTGAGATGAGCAGCCGTTATGGGCAGCGATCCTTCTCGATCCTGCTTTTCCAGGATCTCGCCATCGTGCCGCTGCTCGCACTCGTCACCATTTTTTCCCCCGGCACGGCGGAGGAGGCAGCAACGCCGCTCACGGATTTTGCCGTAGCGATTGGCGCAATCACCGCAATGGTTCTTGCCGGGCGTTACCTTCTGACGCCGATGTTCCAGATCATCGCCAGCACCGGCGCGCGCGAGGTGATGATTGCGGCGGCCCTGCTTGTGGTGCTGGGTTCGGCCGCCGCGATGCAGGCCGTTGGCCTCTCCATGGCGATGGGCGCCTTCCTCTCCGGCGTCATGCTTGCCGAATCCTCCTATCGGCACGAGCTAGAGGCGGATATCGAACCGTTCCGCGGGCTGCTGCTGGCGCTGTTCTTTATGGCCGTCGGGCTTTCGGTGGACGTGTCGGTGATCCTCGACAACCTGCTGTTCATCGCGCTTGCCGTGCCGATCTTCATGGCGGTCAAGGCGCTGGTGATCTACGGGGTATGCCGGCTCTGGGGCTCATCACATGCCGATGCCGTTCAGATCGCCTTCCTGCTGCCGCAAGGTGGCGAGTTCGGCTTCGTGCTGTTCACCGCAGCCGCTTCGGCAGGACTTTTCTCCTCCGAGACATCCTCCCTGCTGATCAGCTGCGTGACGCTGTCCATGGCACTCACTCCCTTCGGCGCGCGGCTGTCGAAGCGGCTGATGCCTAAGGTCGCGCGCGAGCAACTCGCGGAAGACTATGCCGGCGCCGGGGCGGACGTTCTGATGATCGGCTTTTCCCGTTTCGGACAGATCGCCGCGCAGATCCTGCTTGCCGGCGGACGCGAGGTGACCGTCATCGACGACTCTCCCGACCGTATCCGCCAGGCGGCGAGCTTCGGTTTCCGGATCTATTTCGGCGATGGCACGCGCCGCGACGTTCTGATCGCTTCGGGCATCGAGCGCGCAAAGATTGTCGTCGTTGCGACACAGAAGCGGGAAGTGACCGATCGGATTGTTGATCTCATCAGCGCCGACTTCCCACATGCGCGCCTCTTCGTCCGCTCCTACGACCGGCTCCATTCGCTTTCGCTGCGGGACCGGGTTGAATACGAACTGCGCGAGACGCTGGAATCCGGCCTGTTGTTTGGTCGTCGCGTGCTGGAAGGGCTTGGCATGAGCGAGGCGGAAGCGGCAGATATTGGCGATGACATTCGCCGCCGTGATGAGGAACGTCTGCGCATCCAGGCGGCCCAAGGCTTGGGAGCCGGTCGCGAGATGCTCTACAACAGCCCGGTCCGGCCGGAGCCGCTGATCAAGCCGAAGCGTGTGCCCGTGGTGGATGAGGAAGGAAGTGAACCGCTGGAAGGGACCGCCTAGTCCGAAGCCGCCGCAGCGACATGCAGTGCATCGATGGCCCGCTTCAGATCGTCCTTTGCGGGCGCCGACACCTCCAGGATCTCCCCGGCGCGCAGAAAATCCATGACCCTGAAGGGATTGACGGAAGGGCGCAGGAAAATATGCGGCGGGTTGAGCTTCAGCTTCAGTGAAATGTTAGCCTGCATGGTGATCTGGCTTGCGCCGAACAGGCTGTCGATCCGTGACGGCGCGTGGGTACCGTCGCCTTCCGGCGAGCCAACCACATCGACAGCGATCACGAGATCTGACCGATTCAGCAATTGCTCATAGGGAACCGGATTGACGATGCCGCCGTCGATCATGATCCGGCCGTTGATCAGGATCGGCATGAAGATACCAGGAAGGGCTGCCGAGGCCGCAACCGCCTGCTTCAGGTCACCCCGCTCCAGCACGACTTCCGCCTGCCCGTAATAGTCGCAGACCGAGACCTTCAGTGGGATCTTGAGGTCGGCAAAATCATCCGGCACCTGCGGCGGCAGAAGGGCGTGGAGGATCCGCTCCAGGTTGAACTGCCCGAAACGAAAGCCGCCGCGCGTGTCGCGCATGCTGGCCGGACCGAGGCTCCAGAGCCGGTTGAGGAGCCTGCCTCGATCGCTGACGAGTTCCAGAACATAATCGCGGATTTCGCGCCCACTCATGCCGGCCGCCCAGCCCGCACCCATGATGGCGCCGATCGAGGAGCCGGATATCGCGACCGGCCTGATGCCGAGTTCGTCCAGCGCCTCGATGATGTGGATGTGGGAAATCCCTCGCGCACCGCCGCCGCCCAGAGCCACCGCAAAGGTGAGATCGCGGTTTTTCACCGCCTCCAGGTCCGGCAGGGCAAGCTTGATACTCATCCCACCCTCATGGTTGGTAGCGGAAGAAATCCATACGGGTTTCGCCGAAGGTGCGGCTTTCGAGCAGCTTGAACACCGGATCGACCTCCGGGTTCACATCGGCCCGCTCCTCAAGAATGGCAAGCGCGCCGGGCGCAAGCCAGCCGCCGGCATGGGCCGCGAGCAGCGCTGCTTCACCGAGAGCCTGGCCATACGGTGGGTCGGCAAACAGAAACTGGAACGGCTCGACACTATTGGCCGTGCCGAGCTTGGTCGCGTCACGCCGCAGGATGCGGGCGCGGCCGTGCAGGCCGAGGTTGTCGATATTTTCCCAGAGAAGCCCGCGGCCTTCCACGCCGTTCTCGACGAACAGCGCGGTCTTGCAGCCGCGCGACACGGCTTCCAGCCCCACCGCGCCGGTTCCGGCAAAAAGGTCGATCACCCGGGTGCCGTCAAGGGCTTCCGGGTAAACGTGACCGATGATGTTGAACAAGCTCTCGCGTGTCCGGTCGATGGTCGGCCGAATGTCGCTGCTCTTGGGCGTGGCCAGTGCGCGGCCACGGAATTCTCCACCGACGATCCGCACGAGACGTTACCCCCTCGGGCTGCGCGGCTTGCCTGCGGGCCTGCCGCCACCTGCCGGACGACCACCGGATGGCTTGCCGCCGCCCGGCTTGCCACGTCCACCGGAAGGCTTGCCGCCGAAACCGGCCTTGGCGCCGCCTGGTTTCCCGCCGAACGGCTTTCCACCGGGTTTGCCCCCAGGCTTTCCACCGCGGGGTTTGTCACCGAAGGGACGATCCCCTGCCGGACGATCGCTGCGAGCCCTTGCGTGACGGTCGCCATCTTCGCGCGGCTTGCGGTCAAACCGCGGCTTGTCGCCAAAGCTGCGTTCGCCGCGCGGCTTGTCGAAACCGCGATCCTCGCGGTCTCCAAACGAGCGCTTGCGGCCGAACCCGCCGCGCTCATCCTCGCCCGGACGCGACGGCGGCGATTCCGCGCGGATCCAGTCGCTGTCGTCGTCGGCGCGGTTCACCACCACGCGGCGATCGTTTTCCGGAACCTGCTTCTTGAAGAGCTGCTCGGCCTCGGCTCGTGCCGAAGTCCGGCCTTCGCGACCATCAGCCGTCGGGCGAGCACCCGGCGCCATCCAGACATTGGCCGTGCGGCTCGTGCCCATCGGCGGGCGCTTCTTCGGCCGCTCTTCGGCTTCCGCTTCTCGTGGTGCGAAGGGCTTGCCCCCACGTCCACCCTGGCGGTTCTTGTCGCCGAACTTGCGGTCGTCGCGCTTTGTATCGAGACGGCCGAGGGCTGCCTCGCGACGATCACCATCTTTCCGAAACGCCGGACGATCGCCCCGCGGCTTATCCGACCGCTGGCGTTCACCCGGTGCTGCCCAATCCGACCGTTCCGCCTTTGCGGGCTTCTCGACATCGCCTGCCGGCGTTTCGTTATAAACCGGCGCGTCGAAATTGGCCTTGGCTTCCTCGATGAGGCGCGGGCCGAGTTGGTCACGCAGCATGCGGCCGCGCACTTCCACGACCTGGCCCTCGGGCAGATCGCCAAGCTGGAACGGGCCGTAGGAAATGCGGATGAGGCGGTTCACCTCAAGACCAAGCGCGCCGAGCACGTTCTTGATCTCGCGGTTCTTGCCTTCGCGCAGGCCCATGGTGATCCACACATTATGGCCCTGGGCACGATCCAGCGTTGCGTCGATCGCGCCATAAAGCACGCCGTCGACGGCGATGCCTTCCTTCAGCTTGTCCAGCGCTGCCTGGTCAACCTCGCCATGGGCGCGCACGCGGTAGCGGCGCAGCCAGCCGGTTGTCGGCAGTTCGAGAACGCGCGACAGGCCGCCATCATTGGTGAGAAGCAGCAGGCCTTCCGTATTGATATCGAGGCGGCCAACGGAGAGCACCCGCGGCAGGCCTTCCGGCAGGTTCTCGAACACGGTGGGGCGACCTTCCGGATCGGAATTGGTGGTCACCAGGCCTGCCGGCTTGTGGTAGAGCCACAGACGCGTGCGCTCCGGACCACGGATCGGCTGGCCGTCCACTTCGATATTGTCTGCGAAGGTGACGTTGACGACTGGCGTTTCCAGAACCTTGCCATTGAGGGTGACGCGACCCTCCATAATCATGCGCTCGATGTCACGGCGCGAGGCGACGCCTGCGCGGGCCAGGATCTTCGAGATGCGTTCGGGCTTGTTCTCGCTCTCCACTGTCGCCGGTGCCGGCGGCAGCTTGCGGGCAGGCTTTGCCGCCTTGTCGGCACCAGCCTTGGGGCCTCCTGCCCTTTTGCCATATCCTGCCTTTGCGGAAAAACCGCCCTTGCCGCCTGCCTTGCCTTCCGACTTTTCAGCCCGGGGTTTGGTCTCGCGTACGAAGGTCCTGCCTTCGCCGCGCTTCGGCTTGTCTTTAGAAACCATTTGTTGTTTGCCTGAAGCGTGATGTCTAACGGAGCAATCCGGACATTCTTGTTCGTGTTGATTGAAACAAAGCGAGGCCCGCGGACGGGCTTCAAGTTGCATGCTTCCTATCAGTTCATGCGTTCCGGGTTAAGAGGAAATCGCCGAAATGCCGAATGCCGAAAGGTTCATGGATGCCGCCCTTGCCGAAGCAGAAGCTGCGGGCAAACGCGGCGAGGTTCCGATCGGTGCCGTCCTGGTGGTCGACAACAAGATCGTCGCCCGTTCCGGAAACACCACCCGCGCCGACCATGACGTAACGGCGCATGCGGAGATATCTGTTATCCGAAAGGCAGCTGCGGCACTCGGCCAGGAGCGGCTCACAGGGGCCGATCTTTACGTGACGCTTGAGCCCTGCACCATGTGCGCCGCCGCAATTTCGTTTGGTCGTATCCGCCGCCTTTATTACGGCGCCGAAGATCCAAAGGGCGGCGGGGTGGATAATGGCGTACGCTTTTTCAGCCAGCCCACCTGCCATCATGCACCGGATGTCTATTCCGGGATCGGGGAGCGCGAGGCAGCCCGACTGCTCACAGAGTTCTTCCAGGCGAAGCGCGAAGACTAGACCGCCTTAGAAGAACTTCCACCACTCGCTGGTCTGCTTGGCGGATGCGGCTTCCTTCTTGCGGCGCCGTTCCTTCTGGGTCTCGGGTTCGCCGAGATCGTTGAGGGCTGCGGCATCGGCGGCGCGCAGTTCGGTCGGCGGATCCGAGAGCGAGCGGCGGCGGCCGGTGACCTCGACGTTTTCCGCACTGGCCTTGGCCCGACGGAAGGCTTCCCACTTCTCGGACTCGGTCATCTGGCCGGCCTGCCCCTTGCCGGCGAGCAGCGGCGAACGATAGGTGGGGTCGTTCTTGTTGCGGTCAGCTTCTTCCCTCAGGCGCTTGCGCGTTTCTTCGGGAGACTCGACCCAGTTCGGGTTGTTTTCCCGATTGGCAAGCGACTGCTGCGGCGCCGGCAGGGCACTGGCCTGGTCCTTGGCGACTACGAGGCTCGGGCGCGGATTGTACTTGACCGACGCGCGCTCTTCTTCGCGGCTGCTTCCAAGCGCGATCGAGCTGCCAAGGTCGTCGCTCAACTGCTCCATCGCCGTCTTGTCGGTGCCGTAGGTGGGTCCACCAACGCAGCCGGAAAGCACCGCCGTCGAGGCGATTATGCCGGCCAGGCCGAGGCCGACACGAAACGCAGATGTCGCTTTCATCAAAACCCTTCCAGCGGCGCCGTCCCGCGCCTAACACACAACTTATTCCCCTCGTGGCCGTAAAATCCGGCCAATTTCAGGCACTTTTACCGGATGATCGCGAGAAGCGCAATCATCCGGCAAGTCAGCCCCTAGAGGCGACCGAGCGAAGCAAGCTCGCGAAGGGCTGCAGCATCACGGGCGGAGACATCAGGATACTCGGGATCAGACCCAACGTCCTTGGTCACGCGCCAGGACCGGGCACACTTGGTGCCTTCTGCGAGCTTCGGCTCAACGGCGACACCGGGCACTTCCGCCAGGCGGAAAGCGGCCTCCGGACCTTCGCCGGCAACCAGCGAGACGCCTGAGGTGATGCAGGTTTCCTCGAAATCCTGGCCTTCGAGCGCAGCCATGAGCTCGGCATCGGTGACATAAACCACCGGTGCGGCTTCCAGCGACGAACCGATGCGCTTGTCCTTGCGCTCGATTTCGAGAGCGCCGGTCACAACCGAACGGACCTTGCGGATCTTCGCCCACTTGCCGGCGAGCCCGTCATTGCGCCAGTCAGCCGGGATTTCCGGGAACTGTTCCAGATGCACGGACTGCGCATCCGGCTTGCGCGACAGCCAGGCTTCTTCCGTCGTAAATGGCAGCATCGGTGCCAGCCACAGCACCATGCAGTCGAAGATCTTGCGGATAACCGCCAGAGCCGAACGACGGCGCAGCGAAGACGGCGCGTCGCAATAAAGCGCGTCCTTGCGGATGTCGAAGTAGAAGGCCGAAAGCTCGATGTTGGCGAAGTCGATCAGCGCGCGGGTGATCTTCTTGAATTCGAAGGCGTCATAACCTTCGCGCACCAGCTGATCGAGCTCGCAGAGGCGATGCAGCATGAGCTTTTCAAGCTCGGGCATCTGCTCGTAGGCGATCTCCTCGCCCTCGTCATGGGCCAGCGTGCCGAGCATCCAGCGGATGGTGTTGCGCAGCTTGCGATAGGCATCGACATTGGTCTGGATGATCGTCTTGCCGAGGCGCTGGTCTTCCCAATAGTCGGTGGTCATGACCCACAGGCGCAGGATGTCGGCACCGGCATCCTTCATCACGTCCTGCGGCGCCACGACGTTGCCGAGCGACTTCGACATCTTCTGGCCCTTTTCATCCATGGTGAAGCCATGGGTGATGACGGCGTCATAGGGTGCGCGCCCGCGGGTGGCAGACGATTCCAGAAGCGAGGAATGGAACCAGCCACGGTGCTGGTCGGAGCCTTCGAGGTAGACGTCAGCCGGCCACTTCAGGTCAGGGCGATCTTCCAGCGTGAAGGTGTGGGTGGAGCCTGAGTCGAACCAGACATCGAGGATGTCCATGACCTGCGTCCACTTCGAGGCATCATGCTCGCTGCCGAGGAAGCGTTCCTTGGCGCCTTCGGCGAACCAGGCATCGGCCCCTTCGGCATCAAAGGCATCGAGGATGCGCTGGTTGACATCCGGATCCTTGAGGACTTCGCCCTGTTCGTCAACGAAGACGCAGATCGGCACGCCCCAGGCGCGCTGGCGCGACAGCACCCAGTCCGGGCGCTGCTCGATCATGGCGCGCAGGCGGTTCTGGCCGGCAGCCGGCACGAAACGCGTGTCGTCGATCGCCTTCAGGGCGCGGGTGCGTAGCGTCGTGCCGTCCTTCAGGTCCTTGTCCATGTAGACGAACCACTGCGGCGTGTTGCGGAAGATGATCGGCTTCTTGGAACGCCAGGAATGCGGGTACTGGTGCTTCAGGCGGCCGCGGGCAAACAGCGCGTTCTTGTCGATCAGCGCCTTGATGACGCGCTCGTTGGCATCACCCTTCTTGCCGTTGTCGTCCATGACGCGAGCGCCCTCGAAGCCGGGAGCGTCGGAAGTGTAGGTGCCACTGTCATCGACCGGGAACGGGATCTTCGTCTCGATGCCACGCGCTTCCAGTTCCTTCACGCAGGCCATCCAGGCCTCGAAGTCCTCGCGGCCGTGCGATGGAGCGGTGTGCACGAAGCCGGTACCGGCATCGTCGGTGACGTGGTCGCCCGAGAGCATCGGAACGTCGAAGGTGTAGCCGAGGTCACGCAGCGGATGGGCGCAGGTGACGCCCGAAAGCTCTTCTGCGGAAACGCTACGCAGACGGTTGAAAGTGAGCTTGGCCTTGGCCGCGGATTCCTGCGCCAGGGCATCGGCGAAGACCAGCTTTTCGCCCGGCTGTGGGCCGAAATCGTTCTCGGCGGCCGTCACCTCGTAGAGGCCGTATTCGATCTTCGGCGAAAACGCGATCGCTCGATTGCCGGGGATCGTCCATGGCGTCGTGGTCCAGATGACGATGTGCGCATCCAGCAGGTCGCTTCCGACGATGACCGGGAACTTAACCCAGATCGTGTCGCTCTCGTAGTCGTGGTATTCGACTTCCGCTTCGGCAAGCGCAGTGCGTTCGACCACCGACCACATGATCGGCTTCGACCCGCGATAAAGCTGGCCGCTCATGGCGATCTTCAGCAGTTCGCCCGCAATGCGGCTTTCCGCATGGAAGTTCATCGTCAGGTACGGATTGTCGAAGTCACCAACGATGCCGAGACGCTTGAACTCGTCGCCCTGGATCTTGATCCACTTTTCGGCATAGGCGCGGCATTCCTTGCGGAATTCGATCATCGCGTCCGGCTGCGTCAGGTCAGGCTTTGCCTTGCCCTTGGCGCGGTAGTTCTCTTCCTCGATTTTCCACTCGATCGGCAGGCCATGGCAGTCCCAGCCCGGGACGTAATTGGAGTCGTAACCGCGCATCTGGAACGAGCGGGTGATGACGTCCTTGAGGATCTTGTTCAGCGCGTGGCCGATATGGATGTTGCCGTTGGCGTAGGGAGGGCCGTCGTGGAGGACGAACTTCTGGCGCCCGGCGGCCGAGGCGCGCAGCTGCTTGTAGAGGTCCATCTGCTGCCAGCGTGCCACCAGTTCCGGCTCCTTCTGCGGCAGTCCGGCGCGCATCGGGAAATTGGTCTCGGGCAGGTAGAGCGTCTTGGAGTAGTCCAGCTTATCAACGGTATCGGTCATCGTGAGCAATCGTCTCTGGCGTCTCGGCAATTCGGGCCGGCGCATGTCGCAAAAGAATTCGGTGGCGGAGGCGCTGCACAAGCGCCGAAAACCCGGACCCTCCGGCCGACTTTCAAGCCGCGCGGAAGGCCGGGCCGATAATTCGTATGATCATCGCTTCGATGACCAGGGCCAGCCTGAAAATTTTCATGGTGGCGGTTCTTACGGCGTTTTGGCTTGGAAAGGAAGAAGATTTCGCGGGATCAGAACGCGATCTTCGCATCCAGTTCGCTGAACGGCTGGACGCGGGAAAGCAGCGCCCTCGCCTCCTCCTCGTCGCGCTTCATCTGGGCGACCAGCGGGTCGAGACCATCGAACTTCAGCTCGTCGCGCAAATGGCCGAAGAAGGAGACAGAGCACACCTCGCCGTAAAGGCTTCCCGAGAAATCGAACAGGAAGGTTTCAAGCAGCGGCGCGCCATTTTCCGTCACCGTCGGACGGCGACCGTAGCTTGCCACCGCATCATGCAGGCTGCCATCGGCACGGCGGAAGCGCACAGCATAGATGCCGGGCTTCAGAGCCGCTTCTGGCGGAAGCTGCATGTTGGCGGTGGGGTATCCCAGCTGGCGCCCGAGCTTCTCGCCGCCGATCACCTCCGCCTCGACGGTGTAGCGGTAGCCGAGCAGCCCTGCGGCCTCGACCACGTCACCATCGGCCAGGCATTGCCGGATGCGGCTTGACGAAATGACTTCGGCGTTTTCGTCGCGGAAGGCATCCATCAGCGAGACGGTGAAGCCATGCTTGGCGCCAGACGCCATCAGAAAGGCGGGACCGCCCTCGCGGTTCTTGCCGAAGTGGAAGTCGAAGCCGGTGACGACGGCACTTGCGCCGAGCCAGTCGACGAGCACGCTCTGGATGAACTCCTCGGCCGAGCGCGTCGCGAACTCACGGGTGAAGGGGTAGTCGATAACGGACTGGAAGCCCATCGCCTCCAGCAGGCGCGCCTTGAGCGGCGCCGGCGTGATGCGGAAAACGGGCGCTTCCGGGTTGAAGACAGTGCGCGGATGCGGCTCGAAGGTGAGCACCAGCGCCGGTACGCCACGTTCCTCCGCCAGGGACAGCGCCCGTTCAAGAACGCTCCGGTGACCGCGGTGAACGCCATCGAAATTGCCGATGGCAATCACGCCGCCCTTCAGCTCTGCGGGCAGCGGTTCCTTTTTCTCATTGCGATGGAAAACGGTCATGCGACGCTCAAATCCAGTTCGGGGCACCCGGTCAGGCGAGCCGCGGCATCCAGTATTTCGGTGCGGCGTTTTCCTGGCGCAACCAGGCCATGAGGCGCGCCTCATTCGTCTGGCCGTTTTCCGTGTATTCGGCGACATGGATGCCGGCGCTGATGTAAAGAAGGTCAAGACCATAGGCGAGCGCGCCGCGCACATCCGTCGGCATTCCATCGCCAACAGCTAGCACCCGCTCCAGGGGGAAATCGCCACGCTCTTCGCGTGCTGCGGCAAGTGCCGCCTCATAGATCGGCCGATGCGGCTTGCCGGCGACGCGGACATTGCCGCCCATCGTCTCGTAATAGGCCGCGACGGCACCGGCGCAAGGAATGATCCGGTGGCCGCGTTCGACCACGAGGTCGGGGTTGGCGCAGATCAGCGGCACCTCCCGCTTCGAAAATGCCTGCAGCATCTCCGTGTAATCTTCCGGCTTTTCAGTTTCGTCGTCGAAGAAGCCGGTGCAGACAATGCATTCAGCATCTTCTGCGGAGACGACCTCGACGCCGAGTCCGTCGAACAGGTTGAGGTCGCGCTCGGGTCCGATCAGGAACACCTTCTTCGGACCTTTAGCGATGAGGTGCTGCGTCACGTCTCCAGAGGTTACGATGCGGTCATAGGTTTCGTCCGGCACGCCGAGGTGGCGCATCTGGTCGATCACGCCCGGCGCCGGTCGCGGCGAATTGGTGATGAGGACGACGGTCGCGCCGGCCTCCCGCGCCTGGGCAAGCGCCTTGCATGATTGCTGGAAGGCCTCGACGCCGTTGTGGACCACGCCCCAGACGTCGGAAAGGACCACGTCATAGCCCCCGATCACGTCGCTCAAGTTCTGGATGCGCTTTGCCATACCTGCCTACCCGTCGATAATGATGGCGGTGATGTCGCAAAGCCCGCCCGCCATGGCAAGGAGAATTGCGCGGAAGCTGATGATTTTACCTGCCGCGGTGTCACCACGATCGCGCGTTAAGCATCTTCGGAAAGGTTCCGGTCACCGCAACGAATTTTTGGCTGCCGTCCTTGACTAGCGATCGGCACACCCTTATCTCGGCGATCGTTAGCACTCGCCACTGATGAGTGCTAATCAAGTTTACGGATCTGTCTGATCCGTCAATGTCATTTGATCGAGGGATAAGACAATGGCAAGCACATCTTTCCGCCCCCTGCACGACCGCGTTGTCGTAAAGCGCGTCGAGTCTGAAGAAAAGACCAAGGGCGGCATCATCATTCCGGATACTGCCAAGGAAAAGCCGGCTGAAGGCGAAATCGTCGCCGTTGGCCCGGGCGCCCGCGACGACAAGGGTTCCATCACCGCTCTCGACGTCAAGGTCGGCGACCGCGTCCTGTTCGGCAAGTGGTCCGGCACGGAAATCAAGCTCAACGGCGAAGACCTTCTGATCATGAAGGAATCCGACATCATGGGCGTTATCGGCTGATTGCCGCTGGCACCTAATCGAAATCGCTGACACCTCTTTTCAGGAGTTACCAAAATGGCAGCCAAGGAAGTTAAATTCGGCCGCATCGCGCGCGAAAAAATGCTGCGTGGCGTCGATGTTCTCGCTGACGCAGTGAAAGTAACGCTCGGCCCGAAGGGTCGTAACGTTGTTATCGACAAGTCCTTCGGCGCACCGCGCATCACCAAGGACGGCGTTTCCGTCGCCAAGGAAATCGAACTGGAAGACAAGTTCGAGAACATGGGCGCCCAGATGGTCCGCGAAGTTGCTTCGAAGACCAACGACATCGCCGGTGACGGCACCACCACTGCAACCGTTCTTGCCCAGGCGATCGTTCGCGAAGGCCAGAAGGCTGTTGCAGCCGGCATGAACCCGATGGACCTGAAGCGCGGTATCGACCTCGCTGTTTCGGAAGTCGTGAAGGATCTCCAGGCCAAGGCCAAGAAGATCAACACCTCTGAAGAAGTTGCACAGGTCGGCACGATCTCCGCAAACGGTGACAAGCAGGTCGGTCTCGACATCGCTGAAGCCATGCAGAAGGTTGGCAACGAAGGTGTCATCACCGTCGAAGAAGCCAAGACCGCTGAAACCGAACTCGAAGTCGTCGAAGGCATGCAGTTCGACCGCGGCTACCTGTCGCCCTACTTCGTGACCAACCCGGAAAAGATGGTCGCGGACCTGGAAGACGCCTTCATTCTCCTTCACGAGAAGAAGCTCTCCAACCTGCAGGCCATGCTGCCGGTTCTCGAAGCTGTTGTTCAGACCGGCAAGCCGCTCCTGATCATCGCTGAAGACGTCGAAGGCGAAGCTCTTGCAACGCTCGTCGTCAACAAGCTGCGCGGTGGCCTGAAGATCGCTGCCGTCAAGGCTCCTGGCTTCGGCGACCGCCGCAAGGCCATGCTGGAAGACATCGCTATCCTCACGGGCGGCACTGTCATCTCCGAAGACCTTGGCATCAAGCTCGAGAATGTAACCCTCGACATGCTCGGCCGCGCCAAGAAGGTATCGATCTCCAAGGAAAACACGACGATTGTCGACGGTGCCGGCCAGAAGTCGGACATCGAAGGCCGCGTCAACCAGATCAAGGCCCAGATCGAAGAAACCACCTCGGACTACGACCGCGAAAAGCTGCAGGAGCGTCTTGCCAAGCTCGCTGGCGGCGTTGCCGTCATCCGCGTTGGCGGCTCGACCGAAGTTGAAGTGAAGGAAAAGAAGGACCGCATCGACGACGCTCTCAACGCGACGCGCGCTGCTGTTCAGGAAGGTATCGTTCCGGGCGGTGGTATCGCTCTTCTGCGCTCCTCCACCAAGATTGCCGTCAAGGGCGTCAACGACGACCAGGAAGCCGGCATCAACATCGTTCGCCGCGCCCTGCAGGCTCTGGTTCGCCAGATCGCAGACAACGCTGGTGACGAAGCTTCGATCGTTGTCGGCAAGGTTCTGGAAAAGAACGAAGACAACTTCGGCTACAACGCTCAGACCGGCGAATACGGCGACATGATCGCCATGGGTATCGTCGACCCGGTCAAGGTTGTCCGTACGGCTCTGCAGAACGCAGCTTCGGTTGCTTCGCTGCTGATCACCACGGAAGCCATGATCGCCGAGCTGCCGAAGAAGGACGCTCCGGCAATGCCAGGCGGCATGGGCGGCATGGGCGGCATGGACATGATGTGATCAGGCCATAAGGTCTGATTGCAGCTGTCCGTGAAGGTCGCCCATGCACTTAAGGTGCTTCAGCGCGTCAAGCGCGCTGAAGTGGGCGGCATGGACATGATGTATGGCCACAAGGTCTTATGTCTGACCCATCCGGTTCAGTTCAGAAAGGGCGGTCTTCGGACCGCCCTTTTTGCTTTGGTAGACACGACCATTTGCCAGAGGTGCCAGAAAGCCAAAGCCCGCCGACAGTTGTCGACGGGCCCTCGATGGCTGCACCCATGAATGTGATCAGCACAGCCAAAGCTGGTGATGGAGTTCGATTACTGCACTTGCGATGTCATGTTCCGCGCGGACGGCACTCTGCCCCGTGCGGCTTCCACCGGAACGATGTCCACGACATCGGCCAGCAGGAACTGTTTGGACGACCCGCAGATGGTCGCATACACAATGCGATCCACGACTTTGAGATTCTCGGACACGAAGGTCCGCTGGTCGCCATTGTCGAGCACTGATACAACGTACATGTTGATCCCACTAAGGTTGGCGCGCTTTCATTCCGCGCTGCCGATTTTGTAGCCATGCATGGTTAACGGGCAGTAAAACCTTGCTGCGGGGACCAAAGAGGATACCTGATAGCTTCGCTTCATCTCTTCGCCAAAGCCAGGGGTCATCCGTCCCATGAGTTTTTTCGAAAGCCTTCTTGTCCTGCTCCTGATCGCGGTGGTGCTGCTTCAGGTATCGCGCCGCCTTGCGGTCCCCTACCCTTCCATGCTGGCTCTGGCAGGGGCGGCCGTGGCTCTCATACCCGGCATTCCGCATATTACTCTTCATCCAGCCACGGCGCTCGCACTTTTTATCGCACCGGCGCTGCTTGATGCGGCTTTTGACTTTCCGATTGGAACTGCCCGGCGCTTCTGGCTGCCGCTGTTCGTGTTCGCGATCGGCGGCGTCGTCTTCACCGCCGCGGCGGTTGCCTGGATCGGTTGGGCATTTGCCGGGTTGCCGATTGCCGCAGCGCTGGTGCTTGGCGCGATCGTGGCGCCACCGGATGCTGCCGCGGCAACGGCCGTGCTTTCGTCCATGGCAATCCCGCGCAACACCGACACCGTTCTTCGGGGCGAAAGCCTGTTCAACGATGCCGCCGCGCTGCTGATCTTCGATGCAGCGCTTGCCATCCAGGAAGCCGGCCACATGAACAGCGAGGTTGGGCTGCATGTCGCGCTCGCGGTGCCGGGCGGAATCCTCCTCGGCTTCGTTGCGGCCTATGGCATGCGCTACATCACCAGCCTCGTCAGCGGCACGCTTGGCGGCAACCTGCTCCAGTTCGTGCAGACCTTCCTTTTGTGGATCGTCGCCTCGCGCCTCGGCCTCTCTGCGGTTCTCACCATCGTCACCTTCGCCATGACCATCGCGCGGAGCAGCAACTCCGTCAGCAGTGTCCGGATGCGGGTGCAGTCCTATGCGGTGTGGACGGCCGTGGTGTTCGTGCTCAACGTCATGGCGTTCCTGTTGATGGGCATGCAGGCCCGAAACATCGTGGCTGAGATGGAGCCGGACCATATTGCCCAGTCCGCCGCCTTTGCGCTGGCTGTCGTCGTCACCTGCATCGTCGTCCGCTTCATCGTCTGCGTCGGCTTCAACCGCATCCATGCCTTCTACGCCGTCCGCAACGGCCAGCCGGAGCCCGCGAGCCTGAACCAGGGCATTCTGGCCGGCTGGTGTGGCATGCGCGGTTTGCTCACGCTTGCCACCGCCTTTGCGCTTCCGGACGATTTCCCGCAACGTGACCTCGTTGTGCTGACTGCCTTCGCCGTGGTGCTGGCGACGCTGGTTGTGCAAGGCCTGACGCTCAGCCCGATCATCCGCTGGCTGGGCCTCGATCGCCGTGCCGATGGTCCACGCGAACTGGCGGAAGTCCGCCAGCAGATCAACGCGGCCGGGCTGGAGGAACTGGAAGAGTCGCAGGAAGAGGAGGCCGAGTTGCTGCGGACGAAGTTCCGCCTCGAGCAGCAGGCGCTTTCCAAGAGCGGTGAGCCGACATCGCTGACGAACTACCGGCGGCTGGCACTGTCAGCCATTGCCGCGCAGCGCCGGCGGCTGGAGGAACTTCGCGCCGCGCACCACGTGAATGTCGATGAGTACAACCTGTTGCTCGAGGAGATCGACTGGCGTGAGCTTTCCGTCCTGCCGGAGAACGCGCGACGGATCGAGGAGATCTGACGACTCGCACGTTCGATATTGTCGAACAATTCGTCAACGCTTGTTCATCTTCCGGAGACAAATAAAAAGCGGCACATTGGCGTCCAGGAAATGCAACGCCCTTTGAGATCACCTGGAGACCTCCAATGTCCAATTCTTCTTCTACCAACACCCTGCTTCTTGCAGCCCGCATCGTGCTGTCCATCATGTTCGTGATGTCCGGCTTCCAGAAGCTCGTTGATCCGTCGGGCACGGCTGGGATGATTGCGGGTGCCGGCCTGCCTGCCGCCACGCTTCTCGCTTATCTCGCTGGCGTCTTCGAACTTGTTGCCGGTCTTGCCATTCTCACCGGCTTCCAGACCAGGATTGCCGCCCTGCTGCTTGCCGTGTTCTGCTGGTTCACCGCCTTCGTCTTCCACAACGGCGCGATCAACATCCCAAGCTTCTCGCCTGAAGCAAATGGCCTGCTGACCGTGTTCAACGGCCTGATCTTCTGGAAGAACGTATCACTCGGCGGTGGCTTCCTGGCGCTCGCCGCTGCTGGAGCTGGTGCTTATTCGATCGATGCACGTCGCCGCGGTTCTGTCGCATTCGCTGCCTAGCCTAACGACTTCCCTGCCCAAGCCTCGCCCGCCGGATCCGATATCCGGCGGGTTTTTTGTTGGCTTTTGCAACAGGCCGAAGGCTTCAGAGGGAGGCGCGAACAGCCTCGATGATCTGCGAGATCCGCCCATCCTCGTCATGGCCGGGCTTGCGGGCGCGAACGAGACAGGCTTCAGACTTGAGGATCACGCCATCACTCAGGACCTTGAGATGGTTGGCGCGCAGCGTCGAGCCCGTCGAGGTGATATCGACGATGATATCCGCCTGGCCGGCCGCCGGCGCACCTTCGGTCGCCCCAAGACTTTCCACGATCCGGTAAAGCTGGATGCCGTGCTTGGCGGAGAAGAACTGCTGCGTCAGCCGCCAGTATTTCGTGGCGATCTGCAGGCGCCGCCCATGGCGGGCGCGGAAGTCGGCGGCGACGTCGCCAAGATCCGCCATGGTCTCGACATCGAGCCAGATTTCCGGAACCGCCACCACGACATCGGCATGGCCAAAGCCGAGGCGCGCACAGAACTCGACCTTGGCGTCGACGCCCGGCATTCCTTCGCGCACCAGGTCCTCGCCGGTGACGCCGAAATCGACGGCGCCGGCCGCAAGCTCGCGGGCGATTTCAGATGCGGAGAGGTAGGCGATCTCAACGCCTTCGATGCCGGCGATACGGCCGCGATAGGACCGGTCATTGCCGACCGCCGAGATGGAGAGGCCGGCCCGTTCGAAGACGGCTGCCGTTTCCTCTTTGATGCGTCCCTTGGAGGGAAGAGCAATTGTTATGGCATTCATTGTCTTGCCCTCGCCGCCTCGATCCGGTCGATCCAAAGGGAGAAGCCAACCGCCGGGATATGCTCCCTGGCGCCAAGCAACGTCATCAACCGGTCAAAGCGGCCACCACCGGCGAGCACTGCAGTCGAACCCGCTGCCGTCACCTCGAAGACAAGGCCGGTATAGTAATCGAGCGGACGACCGAAGGCGGCGCGATAGGTCATGGCCGAGATGTCCGCACCGGCATCCGCGAGCGACTGAAGACGCGCACTGAAGAGGCTGACGGCATCGCCGAGCTTAAGGCCCGCGGCATCCGCAAAACCTGCGAGCGCCGCCGGCGCATCGGACAGCGGTAGCTGCAGCGTCAGGAATTCGCGCAGCAGGAGCAACGCCGTGCCATCAAGGCGGGTCTGCGAAAGCTCAAGCTTTTCCTTCAGCCGCTTGGCGATCTCGGCCGGCGAGCGGCTGGCATTGGTGGAGTAGCCAGTTTCCTGCATGGTCCGGTCGAGGCGCTCGACAAGGCCCGCTTCATCCCCCGCTGCCATCATCGCCGAGATATCCGGATCGAGACCGGCAACCGGCTGCGGCCGCGCCAACCGCTCCAGCAGGGCTTCCAGATGCGCCATGTCACCAAAGGCATGGATCAGGCGGCGTTGCCATCCGTGCGGCAGCCCCAAGGCCTTCACGACCGCCTCGAACACAGCCTGGTCGCCGAGCGTCAGCCTGAGATCCACCTTGGGAAGAACCCGCTTCAGGATCCCCAGCGCATCACCGATGGCGCGCGCATCCGCGGCAGCCGTTGCCTTGTCGCCAAGGTCTTCGATGCCGGCCTGGTAAAACTCGTTCGAGCCATCACGTCGCTGCCGAAAAACTTCGCCGAGATAGGCGTAGCGACGCGGCGTGCCGGTGGCGCTGGCGATGTGTCTCAGGCAGACGGGGATGGTGAACTCCGGCCGCAAGCAGAGGCTTTCGCCGGTTTCGCTTTCGGTGAGGAAAATGCGCCGGCGCAGATCCTCGCCCGCCATGTCCAGGAACGGCTCTGCGGGCTGGATCACCGGCGTGTTGACACGCTCCGCATCCCGCTCGGCGAACTCGGCGAGCAGGTCGCCGGCAAATTCGGGCATGTCGATCATCGGCATGGCTAGCGCGCCCGCCTGCGATCCTCGGCCTGCGCTTCGAGGATTTCCTTCACCTTGGCAACAAGTTCGGCCTCGGCAACGGTTTCCTGCGCCACACGGGCCTCGCGCCAGGAGGCGTTGTCCTCGATCTCGCCGGACAGGCGCTTGCCCTCGATCAGGTCCTTGATCTGCACCACGCCTTGCGCGCGCTCATCACCACCCTGGATGATGGCGATCGGGCAACCACGACGGTCGGCATATTTCAGCTGGTTGCCGAACTTCTTCCAGTTGCCCTGGTACATCTCGGCGCGGATGCCGGCGGCGCGAAGCTCCTGGGTGAAGCGCTGGTAGCGGCCCATGCTTTCGACATCGCCGTCCATGACGGTGACGAGGACCGGTGCGATGACCTCGTCCTGCCCGAGCTTGCCGAGGTTCTTCAGCGCCGTCATGAGGCGCGAGACGCCGATCGAGAAGCCGGTCGCCGGCACCGGTTGGCCCATGAAACGCGACACGAGGCCGTCGTAACGCCCGCCACCACCGACGGACCCGAAGACAACCTTTTCGCCCTTCTCATTGGTGACGTCGAACAGGAGTTCGGCTTCGAAGACCGGGCCGGTATAATATTCAAGGCCACGCACGACCGACGGGTCGATCTTGATGCGGTCCGCCTCGTAGCCTGCACCCATCGCCATGGCGCGGATCGCGTTCAGTTCGTCCACGCCCTCGGCACCCTTGGCAGTCCCTGCCACGAGTGCGGCAAGCTGGGCGGCACTCTTGGCATAATCCTTGATACCGACGAAGAAGAGAACCTTTTCGATCTGCTCGTCGCCGAGGCCCGCGCCCTTGGTGAAGTCGCCGGACTCGTCCTTGCGGCCCGGACCAAGCAGCAGCTTCACGCCTTCGGTGCCGAACTTGTCGAGCTTGTCGATCGCGCGCAGGACGTTCAGCCGCTGGGCGGCCTTGTCGTCGCCGCCGAGGCCGATCGCTTCCATCACGCCATCCAGGACCTTGCGATTGTTGACGCGGATCGCGTAGTCGCCGCGCTTGATGCCGAGCGCTTCCATGGTGTCGGCCATCATCATGCACATTTCGGCATCGGCCTGCACGCCGGGCGCGCCGACGGTATCGGCATCGAACTGCATGAACTGGCGGAAGCGGCCTGGGCCCGGCTTCTCGTTGCGGAACACATAACCGGCGCGATAGGTGCGGAACGGTAGCTGGATCTCGTTGAAGTTTTCCGCGACGTGGCGGGCAAGCGGCGCCGTCAGGTCGTAACGGAGCGACATCCACTGGTCGTCCTCATCCTGCAGCGAGAACACCCCTTCGTTCGGGCGATCGCTGTCCGGCAGGAACTTGCCGAGCGCATCGGTATATTCGAAAAGCGGCGTTTCGACCGGATCGAAACCGTAACGTTCATAGACCTCACGGATCTTTGCCGTCATCTCGTTGGTCGCATGGATATCGGCAGCGGAACGATCGACGAAGCCACGCGGCAGGCGCGCCTTCAGTTTCTGGGGCTTTTTCTGTTTGTCGCTCATGATCGAAAATCCATTGCCAGCGGCCTGAAGAGGCCGGATTTGTGAGCGGTTTCTTAGAGGATGACGACGGAAGCGGCAAGGGCGGCGGCTGGTGAAGGTTCGCTGATGATGATAACGCACCCTCATGATCCTCGAAGCCGCTCAATATGCCGCGACCTGTCCGATCACGCCGAAAGCGTTCCGACCCTTTGTCCGCTCGTCGGTCAGTCTCTGGTCGCGCGCCCGGCGATGCTCGGCTCAATGGGCGCCGCACGAGGCCAACTGCAAGACCGTCATCCGCGAGACTGTCGAGGGCATGAAGCAGCGGCGCACGGCCGTAGTCCTCGGCTCCGGCCTGCTGCGCGACGTGCCGATCGAGTTTCTCGCCCGCAGCTTCGACACGGTCGTGCTTGTCGATCTGGTTCATCTTGCCACGGTTCGTGCATGGCTTTCGGCAAGGCGGCTTTCCAATACCCGGCTGATCTGGCGCGATATTTCCGGGCTCGATGGCATCTCGACAGGTAAACCACTGGAGCCGCTCGCCTTCCTGAGGCAGGTGCCGTTTCTCGATCTCGTCGTGTCCGCCAATGTTCTTTCGCAGATAGGCGTTGGCGCCGTGCGGCAACTGGCGCGCGACGGGCGGCCGGAGCAGCCGAAGATCCTGCGATCAATGATCCAGGCGCATCTTGACGGATTGCAGTTGCTTCCCTGCAAGGTGGTTCTCATCACCGATACATCCTACACCGTGACCGACAAGCAAGGCCGCGTCACCGAGGAGGCGGATCTGATGCACGGTGTCGCCACTCCCCCGGCATTGCGCGACTGGAGCTGGACCGTTGCGCCCTTCGGAGAACTCAGCCGGAATTCCCAAGCGGTCCATCAGGTCATTGCCACCCGCTTCCCCTCCGGTTGATTTCCTGCGGTGGCGCCATACTATCCGGTTCATGCCACGCGTCGCGACATTGCCGATACCGCCTCCCCGAGACTGACTGGTACCTGCTCCGTCCAATCCCATTTCATCGAAACAGAGGACAAGATACCATGTCTCTCAAGACTTTTGTCATGGCTGCGGTCATCGTTTCCGCAGCCTCGCCATGCGCCTACGGACAGCAGACAATGCAGGGGCATAATCACGGTGCGGCTGGAATGCCGGCTCAAGGCACGGGTGAGCCCAAGTCCACGCAGGACTTCAAGGCGGCGAACGAAAAGATGCATAAGGACATGGCCATTACCTATTCTGGCGATGCCGATGTGGATTTCGTGCGCGGCATGATCCCGCATCACCAGGGGGCAATCGACATGGCGCGGGTCGAGCTTGAACACGGCAAGGACCCGGAACTGCGCAAGCTGGCGGAAGAGGTCATCAAGGCGCAGGAAGCCGAGATCGCCAAGATGCAGGCCTGGTTGAAGGCCCAGGGCAAGTAACCAGGATGACGCGCCGGCGAGGTCAACCTTGCCCGGCGTCCCGGGTCTGCCATATGAACGCCATGAGGTGGATTTCATGAGACCTATCACCGCCATCGGCTTCGATGCCGACGATACGCTCTGGCAGAACGAGCAATATTATCGCTGGACGGAAGAACATTTCCAGGCGCTGCTCGCCGATTATGCGGAGGGCTCGGACATTTCCGCCCGCCTGCTGGAAGCCGAGAAGCGCAACCTCGCCTACTATGGTTTCGGCATCAAGGGGTTCACCCTGTCGATGATCGAGACGGCGATCGAGATCACCGGAGGCAAGCTGCCGACCAAGGCGATCGGCGAGATCCTGAGCATCGGCCGTGAGCTTCTTCAGCATCCGGTGGAGACGCTGCCGCATGTCGAAGAAACGCTGGAAGCGCTGAACGGCGAATACCTGCTGGTGCTGATCACCAAGGGCGACCTGTTCGACCAGGAGCGCAAGCTCGCCCAATCTGGGCTTGGCGACTATTTCGATGCGGTCGAGATCGTCAGTGACAAGAGCGCCACGACCTATCGGCGCATCTTTTCCAAGCTCGCCGACGGGCCCGAGCGCGCGATGATGGTCGGCAATTCACTGAAATCCGACATCGTGCCGGCAATCGCGGCGGGTTCCTGGGGCGTCTTCGTGCCGCATGCCCTCACCTGGGTTGTCGAGCATGTGGAGCCACCAAGCGACGCACCACGTTTCCGCCAGATCGAGACACTGTCGGACCTGCACCAGATCCTGCTCGAGATTAAGGGCGTTTGAACCGAAGCCGCAGGTTCTCCACCTCGGCTTGGCAATAACAGCCGTCAAGATGGTCATTCACCAGCCCCATCGCCTGCATGAAGGCATAGATGGTGGTCGGCCCGACAAAGGTCCAGCCACGCTTCTTCAAGTCCTTGGAAAGGCGCACGGAAACTGCCGTGGTCGGATTGGCCCGCAGCGTTTCCAGATCCATCACCAGCGGACGCTCGGACGCGGCCGGCTCGAAGCTCCAGAAGAATTTCGCGAGCGAGCCAAATTCCTCACGCATCTCGACGGCGCGCTTCGCATTGTTGATGGTGGACACGATCTTTCCGCGGTGGCGAATGATGCCGGCGTCCGCCACAAGACGTTCAACGTCACCCTCACCGAAGTGGGCGACCTTGTCGAAGTCGAAACCGGCAAAGGCAGCCCGGAAGTTCTCCCTCTTCCTGAGGATGGTGAGCCAGGAGAGGCCCGATTGAAAGCCTTCAAGGCAGATCTTCTCGAACAGGCGGAAATCATCGGTGACTGGGCGGCCCCATTCTTGGTCGTGGTAGCGGCGGTAGTCCTCGAGCCCCCCGTGCCAGGCGCAGCGCCCCTTGCCGTCTTCGCCGATGATGATCCCTGGTTTCGTCATTCACTCCCCTCGCAAATCGTCCGGGTTAACGGCCTATCCACCCGCTTCAGCTGTCGTCAACCATATCAGACAACTACACGGTAACCCTGCCAGACACTTTATGCGTTAGCGCAAGGCGTAAGCGCCACCCGTTTACCATTCGCTTTCACCTGACGATCACCATGTTCGTCAACACGGGGCCTCCAACTGAGCCCGGTCGGTGATTTGTAACGAGTGGATCCGAGCATGAAGAAGACCCTGCTTCTGGCGATTGCCTTTGCTGCCTCCCTTTCCGGTCCCATCTTTGCACAGGAGCGTTATCGCGAGCGCCCCCCCGTGGTGGTAAGCCCCGATCTTGCCGCCCCGTGGGTGATGCAGCTTGCCGGCCCGAACGCCCGCGTCGCCTATCCGCGCCAAGCCGCCCAGCCGCGGGTCGTCTACCGGCCGCGCCCGGTCTACCAGCAGCGGCAGGCACAGCCGGCGCGGCGCGGTGTCCTTGACCGCCGCCCCGTGCAACCGGTCGCGATGCGCGCCAACCGGCCGATCCGCAGCCAGCTCGAGCCCCAGTTCCTGCCGCAGGTGGTTTCCTATGCCACGAAGGAAAAGCCGGGCACGATCGTGATCGATACCAACAACCGCTTCCTTTACCTCGTCATAGAAGGCGGCCAGGCCCGCCGTTACGGCGTCGGCGTCGGCAAGCCGGGCTTTGAATGGGCGGGCGCGCACAAGATCACCCGCAAGGCCGAATGGCCGAGCTGGGTGCCGCCGAAGGAGATGATCACGCGCGAAGCGGCAAAGGGTCACTACCTGCCGGCGCGCATGGAAGGCGGACCGGAAAACCCGCTGGGTGCACGCGCGCTTTACCTCGGTTCGACGCTTTACCGCATCCATGGCACCAACGCGCCCTGGACAATCGGCAGCGCCGTTTCCTCCGGCTGCATCCGCATGCGCAACGAAGATGTCGTTGATCTCTACGAGCGGGTGAATGTCGGAACACGTGTCATCGTGATGTAACACCGCCTATTTCGGCCAAAAAGTGAGGCAGCTGCGCCACAGTGCAGCTGTCTTGTTTTGCGTCACCTGTCCCTCCCACCCCGCTTAACGCTTGCTTTGCGTTCTTCAGCCGCTAGCTTCTTGTGCTTCTGGAGAAACGGGGATGGGTGGAATGAAGAACAGCATCTTGGCAGCCGCAGCAGGCCTGGCTGGGGCGATTTTCCTGACCGCAACGAGCGCCGGCGCTTTCAGCCCCGCCTCACCGCATGTGGAGCGACCGACAAGCGCCGTGACCCAGGTCGCAAAGCAGCGGGAAGTGCCTGAAAAGTACAAGCGGCGCAGCGTCCGGTTCACGACGAACGAAAAGCCGGGCACGATCATCGTCGATACCAACAACAAGTTCCTGTACTACGTCGAAGGCCGCGATCGCGCCACCCGCTACGGCATAGGCGTTGGCCGCGAAGGCTTCGGCTGGTCCGGCGTCGTCAAGGTCGGTCGCAAGGCTGAATGGCCGGACTGGCGTCCGCCGGCAGAAATGCGTGCCCGCGAGGCGCGTGCCGGCCGTATCCTGCCTGTCGTCATGCCGGGCGGCATCGACAACCCGCTCGGTGCACGAGCCTTGTATCTCTACAAGGGCGGCCGCGACACGATCTTCCGCATCCACGGCACCAATCAGCCCTGGACGATTGGCCTCAACATGTCGTCGGGCTGCATCCGCATGATGAACAAAGATGTCGAGCATCTCTATGCCCGCGCCTATATCGGCGCCAAGGTCATCGTCATCGGCCCCGGCAACAAGCAGGGTGACGTGAGCTTCCAGGATCGCGGCGTCGACATCTTCCGCACCATCTTCGGCGGCTGAGCGGCGCGCCTGGCAAGTCAGGGAGCGGCGTTGGCCGCCTTCTGCCTATACTTCAGAATTGATTAACCATAACTGCTTTAGCTTCGTCGGTAACTGGTGCAGAAAAAGCACAGACCGGCGAAGCGCCGGCAGCTACAATATGGCATAACGATTGCCAATCCCATTCCGCGGGCTGATTCATGCGCAAACTCCTTTCGCTTTCCATCCTTTCTGCAGCGCTTGCTGCGGGTGCAGCCCAGGCTGCCGACATCGCTGCCGTTGAAGCGCCGATCGCTGCTCCGGTTGAAGAAGTCAGCAGCCGTGGCGGCTTTGAAATCTCCGGTTACGGCGGCTTCCAGTTCGCGCCGCATTCGGATGTCAGCGTATCGGGAACAGGCGCTACCGACTTCACCGCCGGCTGGGACACGAAGTCCTTCCAGATGCCTCCCTACTGGGGTATACGCGGTACCTACTGGTTCGAGGGCGGTGCTCTGGCCAACTGGGGTATCTCGCTCGACTATACCCACGCCAAGGTTTATGCCGACGACGCAACCTTCACGAAATCCCCCGGCTGGACGACGTTCGAGTTCACCGACGGCCTGAACCTGCTCACCGTCAACGCGCTCTACAAGTTCGACCTCGAAGGCCCGTTCAAGCCTTACGTCGGCGCTGGTGTCGGCATCAACGTTCCGCATGTTGAGGTGACGCGCCCGACCGGCCGCACCTTCAACTACCAGTTCGGCGGCGCGACGCTCCAGGCGCAGGCTGGCGTTCGTTACGAAGTCAACGAAAACTGGTCGGTCTTCACCGAATACAAGGGCAACTATTCCTGGATCGACGTGGACATCGACAGCGGCTCGAAGCTCGAGACCAACATCCTGACGCACGCGATCAACTTCGGCGTCTCCTACAAGTTCTAAGGCGTCACCGAACATTGTATCAAAAAGCCGGCCTCAGCGCCGGCTTTTTTGTTGCCTGCCGTTTCCCGGCGCCGCCCACCGAATGAACAGCTGTGCAATTTACCCGTTGACGCGGCAACGAGCTGCGCCAACTATCTCCATTCAGCGACCAAATAAGTGACGATTCCGGATCTTCCCGGCGGCCAAGCTCGTTAAGCCTGGCGCAATCACTATATTACAAGCTGGCAACCATCGGAGGCAGGTTAGAATTGGGCTTCATGAGCAAGGTAAAACGCAATCTACACTTGATGCTGCAGCGGCCGCCGCGACAGCAGTATGCTGCGTTGTGCTACCGCATGAAGAAAAAGCAGGGCCTGCTTGAAGTATTGGTGGCAACCAGCCGCGATACCGGACGCTGGGTCATCCCCAAGGGCTGGCCGATGACCGACAAGAAGGCGCACCAGGTTGCCGAGCGCGAGGCCTATGAAGAGGTCGGCGTGAAGGGCAAGGTGGAGAAGGAACCGCTTGGCCACTACCACTATCGCAAGACGCTCGACAACGGCCTGAAAATTCCGGTCGTGGTGCAGGTTCATGCACTGGAAGTCGATGAATGCCTGAAGAGCTTTCCGGAGAAGGGATCGCGCAAGATCGAATGGGTCTCGTGTGAAGAGGCTGCGACGCGTGTCCACGAACCTGAGCTGAAGATCCTCTTCCTGCAGTTTGCCGAGAAGATGGAACCGCTGCTTGCGGGCGCGCAGACCAAGGTTGTTGGCTAGGTGGCAACCTGTGTTGCCATAGCCGGCTCTTGCCTTTAGGCCAAAAGCTTCGATCTTATCGATGAACCGATGTCCGCGTGCTTCCAGCGGCGGGCGACCCTTTTCACATCCAAGGCGGGATCATGAGCCGACGGCCACGATTGGCGAAGCCGACCCTCGACAAAGATCTGGAAAAGTTCACCTCCGTTGAGGAGGCCGCGCGTCAGACGTCCCGCGGGCTTGCAGCGCCGGGTGCCGCGCTGCTGTTCATCATTCTCGTTGCGATCTTCGCCGGAGCTTATGTGACGGGCGAGCCGGGAGCCGTCCTCGTCATCGCCGCCTCGGGTCTTGCCGCCTACATGGCCATGAATATCGGCGCCAACGACGTCACCAACAATATTGGTGCAGCGGTCGGCGCGCGCGCCATGACCATGGCATTCGGCTTAGGCCTTGCCGCCGTCTTCGAGGTCGCGGGCGCGGTGATTGCAGGGCGCGGCGTGGCGACCACCATCGCCACAGGCATCCTCCCGCCGGAAGCGATCAGCAGTCCCGAGGTAATGATCTGGGCGATGATGGCAGCCCTTCTTTCCGCGGCGGCGCTGATCAACGTCGCGACGTGGTTCGGGACACCGATCTCCACCACCCATACGATTGTCGGCGGCGTGATGGGTGCCGGCATTGCTGCCGCAGGTTTCTCCGCCGTCAGTTGGGGCACCGTCGCCGGGATCACCGCAAGCTGGGTCTTCTCGCCGACCCTCGGCGCTGTCATTGCCGCGCTGTTCCTGTTCGTCATCAAGGAAACGATCATCTACCAGCATGACAAGATCAGTGCGGCCAGGCGTTGGGTGCCGGCGCTGATCGGCATCATGGTGGGCGCCTTTGCCGGCTTCCTCTCGCTGATCGGGCTCGGGCAACTGGTGCATGTCCCGGTCTCGGTCGCAACGCTGATCACCCTCGTTGTCGGGCTCGTTGCCTGGCGCCTGCTGATTCCGGTGATCGCCCGGCAGGCGGAAGGCTTGGAGAACCGCAACCAGTCACTGCGCAAGCTCTTCCGCATCCCGCTCGTTTGCTCAGCGGCACTCCTGTCATTCGCCCATGGTGCAAATGATGTCTCGAACGCCGTAGGCCCGCTCGCCGCAATCGTCTCGGCGGCCCAGAGCGGAGTGGCTGACGAGGTCCACGTGCCCTATTGGGAACTCGTCATCGGCGGGGTCGGCATCTCGCTCGGCCTCATCCTCTATGGGCCAAAGCTCGTCAAGCTCGTTGGCGCAGAGATCACCAAGCTCAACCCGATGCGCGCTTACTGCGTATCGCTGTCGACAGCGCTGACAGTGATCGTGGCATCCTGGGTCGGCCTTCCTGTGTCCTCGACCCACATTGCGGTCGGCGCCGTGTTCGGCGTCGGCTTCTTCCGCGAATGGTACACCCGCCACTCCAGGCGCCGTTACGAATACATGCGGGTCCGGGCCGGCAAGGAGCCGGACGTAAGCGAGCCCAAGCCACGCACGGATGAGGAGATGAGACATCGCCGCCTTGTGCGCCGCTCGCATTTCCTGTCCATCATTGCAGCCTGGATGATCACGCTTCCCGCATCGGCAGCGCTTGCGGCGCTCATCGCGACGGTTATGTTCGCGCTGTTCTTGTAGCGAGGGTTTTCATGCGTGCCAATTTTCGAATGCAGAGGCTTTTCGTCGACGCACCGCTTGGGGCGGACGCCCGGTACGAGGTAACGCCCGAGCAGTTCAACTACCTCGCCAATGTGCTGCGCATGGATGAAGGCTCCGAGGTTCTCGTCTTCAACGGACGCGATGGCGAGTGGCGGGCGAAGATCACCTTCCCAAGCCGCAAGAAGATCCAGCTCCACGCCGTGGAGCAGACGCAGCCGCAGCCACCGACGCCGGATCTGCATTACCTGTTTGCCCCGCTGAAGGTCGGCAGGCTCGATTACCTTGTCCAGAAGGCGGTGGAGATGGGTGCAGGTCTGCTGCAGCCGGTCATGACCCAGCATGTGCAGGGCAAGATCACAAATCTGGACCGGCTCCAGGCGAATGTCGTGGAAGCCGCCGAGCAATGCGGCATCCTTTCGGTGCCCGAGGTCGTTGCACCGAAGAGGCTTAGCGACCTTCTCGATAGTTGGCCGACTGAGCGCCGCATCATCTTCTGTGACGAGGGCGACGAGAGCCAAAACCCGCTCCCGATCCTCTCGCGCATCGAGGAAACGCAGCTCGCGCTTCTCGTTGGTCCGGAAGGCGGGTTTTCGGAAGAAGAACGCCAGCTGCTTCGCGCCCTGCCCTTCGTCACGGCGATCCCTCTAGGTCCCCGAATTTTGCGGGCGGATACGGCCGCCGTTGCGGCTCTCGCCGTCATCCAGGCAGCCATCGGCGACTGGCGTTGAAGCGTGGCGGCGGAATTGACACAGCGGCGTTGATTTTCTGAAGATGCGTTGAAAGAAATTCACTTGCGCCGCACATCAATTCGGTCCAATCAGCCGGCTCCCGTACGGATTGTGGCGTCCGATCAGACTGTTCGAACAAGGTATTTTTCATGGCGCGAGACACGACAGACCAGACACCGCTTTCTTCGGTGTCCGAGCTTTCGAGCTATCTGGAAGTGGGCGCGCGACCAAAGGACAAATTCCGCATCGGCACCGAACACGAGAAGTTCGCCTTCTTCCGCGCCGACAACAGCCCGGTCCCTTATTCCGGTGACGCCAGCATCTCCGCGCTGCTCAAGGGCATGCAGGCCAAGCTCGGCTGGGAGCCGATCATGGACGGCGACAACATCATCGGCCTTGGCGAGCAATCCGGCCAGGGCGCGATCTCGATCGAGCCGGGCGGACAGTTCGAACTGTCGGGCGCGCCGCTCGAAAACATTCACGAGACCTGCAAGGAATCCAACCAGCACCTGGCGATCCTGAAGGAAATCGCCGAGCCGATGGGCATCGGCTTCCTTGGCCTCGGCGGCAGCCCGAAATGGTCGTTCAACGAGACGCCGCGGATGCCGAAGTCCCGCTACGGCATCATGACGAACTACATGCCGAAGGTCGGCAAGCAGGGCCTCGACATGATGTACCGCACCTGCACCATCCAGGTGAATCTCGACTTCTCCTCGGAAGAAGACATGGCGCGCAAGATGCGCGTCTCGATGAAGCTGCAGTACCTCGCAACGGCGCTGTTTGCCTCCTCGCCCTTCACCGAGGGCAAGCCGAACGGCCTCCTCTCCTGGCGCGGCGATATCTGGCGCGATACCGACAACCAGCGCGCCGGCGTGCTGCCCTTCGTCTTCAAGGCGGATTTCGGCTTCAACGACTATGTCGAATGGGCGCTCGACGTGCCGATGTATTTCATCGTCCGCGACGGCAAATACCGTGACTGCACGAACATCACCTTCCGCCAGTTCATGAACGGCGCGCTGAAGGGAGAGATCACGGACTGGGAGCCGACGATGGGCGACTGGATCAACCATCTCTCGACGCTCTTCCCGGATGTGCGCCTGAAGCGCTTCCTGGAGATGCGCGGCGCCGATGGCGGCCCGTGGCGCCGAATCTGTGCGCTCCCCGCCTTCTGGGTCGGGTTGCTTTACGATGACACGGCGCTTGCCGATGCGGAAAAACTTACCGCCGAATGGACCTTCGAGGATGTCGTGGCGATGCGCGACGCGGTTCCCGCCAAGGGTCTCGACGCGCAGATCCGCGGCCGGTCCGTGCTTGAGGCATCCCGTGAGGTGCTGGCGATCTCCAAGGCTGGGCTCAAGTCCCGTGCCCGCCTGAATGGCGAAGGCCAGGACGAAAGCATCTTCCTGCAGCCGCTCGAAGAGGTTCTCGCCAAGAAGACGACCATGGCACAGGACATGCTGGCCCTCTTCAACGGCCGCTGGAACGGCTCTGTTGAGCCGGTTTTCGAGGAATACCAGTATTAGCGTCAAAACCGCCTAGGGCGGTTTGCGGTGGCGGCTTTCCGGCGATAGGATGGGTGAACCCGGCCGGAAAGGATCGCTCCATGCTGCCACTGTTCGACATGATGCTGAGGGCTCAGAACGGCGCGAGCATCGAGGCACTCGCCAGGCAGTTCAACCTGGCGCAGGAACAGGCGGCGCAGGCGATGGCGGCGCTGATGCCTGCCTTCTCCGCCGGCTTCAAGCGCACCAGCAGCGAGCCCTATGACCTGACGCAGCTGATGAGCAGCCTGTTTTCAGGCGCTTACGCCAAATATTTCGAGGACATGAGCCGGGCGTTTACGCCGCAGGGCCTGGCCGATGGAAACGAGGTCCTGGCACGCCTGTTCGGTTCGAAGGACGTTTCGCGCGCCATTGCCCAGCAGGCCGAGCAGTTCACCGGCATCGGGCAGGAGATCTACAAGAAGATCATGCCCGCCATGGCAGACGCGCTGATGGGCGGGTTGTTCAAACAAATGACCGGGCAGATGACGGGTGGCCGCGACGCGTTTTCCGCCTCTCCGCTTGGCCAGATGCAGCGACAATGGCTCGAGAACATGGGACTGCAGCCGAAGTCCACACAAGCCAGCGCCACCGGCTTCGACAACCCGTTCCTCCAGCAGATGCGCTCGATGTGGGGCATGGACAAGCCCGCGGAGACGACGTCAGCCAATCCGTTTGCCGACAATCCTTTCGCAAAGGCATTCCGGGACATGATGGGCGGAGCGTTCACCGGGCCTTCGACCGGCACCACGAACTCCGCAGGCCAGGCCGATGTCTATCGCGACGTGCTCAACAGCATGTTCGACAGCGGGCTGGACGTGCAGAAGACCTACCAGAAGAATATGGAGCAGATCTTCGACACCTATTTTGGCGGCGGGAAACCCTCGCCGGCTGACGGCGCCAAGACCGGCCAATAACAACGACCGGCACATATAAAAAAGCCCGGCGCGGATTAACCGGCCGGGCAAGAGGCAGGGCTATTGGCTATCACCCTGCGGGGAAACTTGGGAGGTCAGCGGCCTGGCGTACGGGCAAACCGCGTGCGGGAGTGCTGGCGGGCGGCGCCAGCCAGCAACCGCGTCGGGTCATCCAGCACGCTGGAATGCTCGAGCGCTGCGATCACATCGCGCCGCGTGATCCCGATGTCGTTCAACTGATAGTCATCGAGATCATAGAGGCTGTTGGCGGCCATGCGATTGCGGAGGGCACGCCATACGGATGTCGTTCGCACCATGATGCCCGCGACGAAACCGGCAGGCTTACGGCGCTCATGGAGGAGGTCGAGGTCAGTTCCGCATTGGGTCGTGCTCATGGCTCTATCCTTTCACAGGCACGAGAAGGCAGCCCTTCCCGTTGCTGCGCACGGAAAGACTGCCGGCGAGGCGCCCTTGGGAGGCACCCGTTGAAGATGATTATGATGCTGTTATGCGGAAATCCTATTGATCAGTCCAACGAATGTTTTTAATCGTAAGCATCAACCACTCTGATGGATGACGACCATGTCCGCACCGCTTGATATCGATCAGTTGCATACCTTCATTGCCATTGTTGACTCCGGCAGCTTCACCAAGGCGGCAGACCGGGTATTCAAGACGCAGTCCGCGGTCTCGATGCAGATGCGGCGACTTGAAGAGCGGATCGGCAAGCAGTTGTTCGCCAAGGATGGGCGTGGCAACCGGCTGACGGCCGAGGGCGAGAAGCTGTTGAATTATGCGCGGCGCATCATCCGGCTGAACAACGAAGCGATCGCGGCCTTCGACGACAACCGTCTCGAAGGGACGTTGCGCATTGGCACACCCGATGATTATGCCGATCGCTACATGCCGGAAATCATTGGGCGGTTTGCAAAGACGCATCCGAATGTGGAGCTTTACATCGTCTGCGAACCGTCGGTCAGCCTTGCGGAAAAGATGGCGAAGGGCGAGCTCGACATCGCGCTCGTAACGCACAATCCGCGCCAGCGCATCTCCGACGTCGTGCGCACCGAGCCGCTCTGCTGGGTAGCTTCGGCCAACCATCCGCTGAAGGACGACGCGCCGGTTCCACTTGCTCTGGGACGACGGGATTGCCTTTGGCGGCAGCTCGCCTGCTCGGCACTGGATGCGGATGGGCGCGAGTACCAGGTGCTGTTCACGAGCTGGTCGTCGACCGTCGTTGCCGCAGCCGTGCTGGCGGGCATGGCGGTTTCGGTTCTTCCGGAGTCAGCCTTGCGCACCGGCATGAAGGTGCTGAGCTCGGCCGATGGCTTCCCGCCCCTGCCCCCGGTGCAGATCGGCCTGATGAAACGACCGGGCCTTTCGCCGTCGCTGATGAATGCGATTACCGACCACATCACGGCCTGCCTCGACAACATCTCGCCGGCGGTTATTCCCGACGATCTCGACAGTGGCGAAGTGAAGGCCTTCCCGCGTATCGTGCGAGGCCGCTCGAACTCGGTGATGCCGGGCTGGTAATGTTGCCATAGCAAACCCGGAGTTACCGGCTTCGCCTTACGTCATCCTCAGCTCAGGTGCTTCTTGAAGAAGGCGATGCTGCGGCTCCAGGCGAGGTCGGCGGAAGCCTTGTCATAGCGTGCGGACGAGGTGTCGTTGTTGAAGGCGTGGTTGGCACCCTCGTAAACGAAGATCTCGAACTCCTTGCCGTTCTTTTCGAGCGCTTCCTTGAAGGCCGGGATGCCGGCATTGATGCGCTCGTCGAGCCCGCCGTAATGCGCCATCAGCGGCGCCTTGATCGCCGGCACGTCCTCCGTCTTTGGCTGACTGCCATAATAGATCACCCCGGCATCAAGGTCCGGCGACTTCACCGCGAGGTTTCCGACCGTTCCACCACCCCAGCAGAAGCCGATGGCGCCGACCTTGCCGTTGGCACCCTCGATGCCGGCGAAATAAACCCGGCTTGCTTCACCATTGGCCGCGACTTCGGATGGATTAAGCGAGGAAAACATCTGCCGCGCCTGTTCCTCGTCCGGCGGCGTCCCACCGTTGGACGACAGGAAATCCACGGCAAGCGCATTGAAACCTTCAAGCGCCATGCGTCGGGCAACATCCCGGATGTGGCTGTTGAGGCCGCGGTTCTCATGGATGACAAGCACGCCGCCGAGCGGACCCGACGCGTTCTTCGGCCGGACGAGATAACCCTTCATCGTCGTGCCATTGGCGCCCGGGTAGGTCACGTCTTCTGCCGTCAGCCGGTCGTCGGTCGCCGGCACCATATCGGCCTTGGCACCGTTCGCCGCCAGCAGCGGGGCGATTGCAGCGGCCGCCGCACCGGATCCGGCAAGCTGCGTCAGCTTTTCCATGAAGCGGCGCCGGTCGAGATGAAGATGCGTGTATTCGTCGTAGGCGTTGATCATCGCCTGCGTAATCTTCGGATTGTCGCTGTTCATCTGCGCTCCTCCCTTGCCAAGCTCAGCGGCAAGAAAGGTACAGCGCAATCGAGGCGGGTATAGAAGGGACAGAGGACAATTCTACGTGAGAGCCTCTATCCCTCGCCACTTTCGACTGATTAGAGGCCGGCGCCCGGGTAGTTCGGGCTTTCGCGGGTGATGGTCACGTCATGCGCGTGGCTTTCACGCAGGCCGGCACCCGAGATGCGCACGAAGGTCGCCCGCTCCTGGAACTCCTTGATCGTCGCGCCACCGACGTACCCCATCGCAGCGCGCAGGCCGCCGCCGAGCTGGTGCAGAACCCCCGATACCGGACCCTTGTACGGAACCTGGCCCTCGATGCCTTCCGGCACGAGCTTCAGCGTGTCGCGAACTTCCGCTTGGAAGTAACGATCGGCAGAACCGCGCGCCATGGCGCCAACCGAGCCCATCCCACGATAGGATTTGAACGAACGGCCCTGGTGCAGGTAAACTTCGCCGGGGCTTTCGTCCGTGCCGGCGAGCAGCGAGCCGACCATGACAGCCGATGCACCGGCCGCGATCGCCTTGGCAAGGTCGCCGGAGAACTTGATGCCGCCGTCGGCAATGACCGGGATGTTTTGCGCGCGGGCGGCTTCAACGGCCGACATGATGGCCGCAAGCTGCGGCACGCCGACACCGGCGACGATGCGGGTCGTGCAGATCGAGCCCGGGCCGATACCAACCTTCACGGCGTCCGCACCGGCATCGATCAGGGCCTTGGTTCCGTCGGCCGTGGCGACGTTGCCTGCCATGATGCGCACCGAGTTGGACAACTTCTTGACGCGGCTGACGGCATCAAGGACGCGCTGCGAATGGCCGTGCGCCGTGTCCACGACGAGAAGGTCGACTCCGGCTTCGATGAGGCGTTCGGCGCGCTCAAAACCATCGTCGCCGACGCTGATGGCAGCAGCGGCACGCAGGCGACCCTGGGCATCCTTCGATGCATTCGGATTGAGCTGCGACTTTTCGATATCCTTGACGGTGATGAGGCCAACGCAGCGGCCTTCGCCATCGATCACCAGCAGCTTTTCGATGCGGTGCTTGTGCAGCAGGCGCTTGGCTTCCGATTGGTCGACGCTTTCCTTGACCGTGACGAGGTTCTCGCGCGTCATCAGTTCATAGATGCGCTGGCTCGGATCGGATGCAAAACGCACGTCGCGGTTGGTGAGAATGCCGACGAGCCGGCCCGGCACATGACCACCACCGTTTTCGACAACGGGAATGCCGGAAATGCCGTGGGTCTTCATCAGCGAAAGCGCTTCGGCGAGCGTCGCGTCAGGGCCGATCGTCACCGGATTGACGACCATTCCGCTCTCGAACTTCTTGACCTGGCGAACCTCTTCAGCCTGGACAACTGGGCTCAAGTTGCGGTGGATAACACCGATGCCACCGGCCTGGGCCATGGCGATCGCGAGCCGGCTTTCGGTGACCGTGTCCATGGCAGCGGACAGGATCGGAAGGTTGAGCTCGATATCCTGGGCAATGGTGGTGGAGATATTGGTCTGGCCCGGCATGACCTCGGAGTGGGCGGGCTGCAGCAACACGTCGTCAAAGGTGAGCGCGTCTGCGCCGGTTGCCGTTTCTATGATGCGAGCCATGGCCAAATTCCTTCATTTAGAAAATGCGGGATACGCTCAGGAACGAATCTACGTCCCGACGCTCCGGCAACTATTGCTTGGAAGTTGGCGAGGGCTGGTAACACGTTCATGACGGGAAGGGAATAGCAAAAACCCGGAAGCGGACCTCCGGGTTTGCAAGAGTCACAGGCTGTTGGCCGAACCGCGGCCTCAGATGTCGAACTGGTAGCTCTTTGGCACGAAACGGTAGCCGGTTTCCTGCTTTTCGGCATAACCCACCGCCGGGAACGGCATGTGGTAGCCCAGGAAGGCGACCTTGTCGGTGGCGATCATGTCGAAGACCTTCTTGCGACTCTCGGCAGCCTTCGCCTTGTCCATGTCGAAGCGAACTTCCCAATCCGGCCGCTGCAGGGACAGAACAAAGTGGTTTGCCGTATCGGCGGTCAGAATGAGGCGCTTGCCGGCCGACTCGACGTTGAAGATCATGTGCCCAGGCGTGTGACCGGGTGCTGCCATTGCGGTGATACCGGATACGACTTCGCCACCGTCCTTCAGGAAGGTCATCTTGTCGGCGACCGGCTTGACGTTGGCGAGCACCGCCTTCTGATTTCCTTCCGCCGGTGTGCCGGCGCGTGCCGCATCGGTCCAGAAATTGTACTCGGTCTCGCCGGTAACATACCGCGCCTTCGAGAAGGCCGGCTTGCCATCTTCCATGATGCCGCCGATATGGTCGCCATGCAGGTGGGTCAGGACAACAATGCTGATGTCATCCGGCATGTAGCCCGCGGCCGCCAGACCTTCGATCAGGCGTCCCATGCCCTGCTCGCGCCCGGCCTTGCCGAATCCGGTATCGAACAGGATGACATCACTCCCGGTATCGATCAGCGTCGGGGAGAAGCTGTTCACGAACTGGTCGGCCGGCAGGAAATTATCGGTCAGGAGCTTGCCAACCTCTTCCGGCGATTGGTTGGTACCGAAGGTTTCGCCCGGGTTGCCGGAGGCACGGGCTCCATCCTTGACGACGAGCACCTGGAAGCTGCCCACCTTGAACTTGTGGATGTCAGGCGGGGTCACGCGATTTATTGCCAAATTCTGGTTCTCCTGGGCCTGCGCCCGCCCAAGAATGGTCGGTGCGGCGATAATTCCAAGGCCTGCGCTACCCAGCAGCGCGCGTCGGCCAATCCCGAATAGTGCCACGATAATCTCCCACGTTCTTGTTGTCGCCGAATTCCGCTTCGGGCTCCGGTGCAAGGCAAGATATTCACCTTGCCCGAGAGGGAAACCGGCATCACGCAGACGTGACGGAAAATGCCTTATCGCTTCAAGCAGTCGTTGGCATCCGCCACCGGTGGGTTTAAGCACGTTGCCACTCTGACGCATAAGCGTGGTTCTCGATGAATCGTATTGTTCCCCTGATCCTTGCCGTCGCCCTGTTCATGGAGCAGATGGATTCCACAGTCATATCGACTGCGCTTCCGACGATTGCAGAAGATCTAGAGGTCGGGCCGATCACGCTGAAACTCGCGCTCACCTCCTACATGGTGGCGCTCGCCATGTTCATTCCCGTCAGCGGCTGGATGGCCGATCGCTACGGCGCCAAGAAGATCTTCCGGCTTGCCATCTTCGTGTTCGTGATCGGCTCGATCTGCTGCGCCTTTTCGGCCACCCTCAGCCAGTTCGTCCTGTCCCGCTTCCTGCAGGGCATGGGCGGCGCGATGATGACACCTGTCGGGCGCCTCGTCCTGTTGCGCACCACCCCGCGCAGCGAGCTCGTGTCTGCGATGGCGCTGTTGACGATCCCGGCGCTGGTCGGACCTCTTACCGGGCCGCCTATCGGCGGCTTTATCACCACCTATTTCACCTGGCACTGGATCTTCCTGATCAACGTGCCGGTCGGCATCATCGGCATCTGGCTTGCCACCATCTACCTTCCCGAAGTTCCAGGCACCAATCCACCGGGCGTGGACTGGCGCGGCTTCCTGCTCACCTCCGTAACGGCAGCCGGTCTCGTCTTCGGGCTTTCGGTCATCGGCCTGCCCGCCCTGCCCCCGGCTGTCGGCATGATCGCCGCCGCCGCGGGCCTTGGTGCCGGCATTGTCTATGTGCTTTATGCCCGCAACCACCCGGCACCGATCCTGAACCTTCGGATCTTCCAGGATGATGCTTTTCGGACCGCGACGATCGGCGGCACGCTGTTCCGGATCTCGACAGGCGCCATCCCCTTCCTCCTGCCGCTGATGCTGCAACTTGCCTTCGGGCTGAACCCCTTCCAGTCGGGACTGATTACCTTTGCAGGCGCTGTCGGCGCGCTGATGGTGAAGTTCGTGGCGCGGCGCGTCTTTGCGATGTCCGGCTTCAAGATGACGCTGATCGTGGCTGGTACGCTGGGAGCGGCGACGACGGCCGCGAACGGCTTCTTCACGCCGCAAACGCCGCATGCGCTGATCATCGCCTTCCTGCTGATGTCGGGCGTCTGCCGGTCATTCTTCTTCACCGGCTCCAATGCTTTGAGTTATTCCGAGATAAGCGACGCCCAGGCGAGCCAGGCAACGTCCATCGCCTCCGTCGTGCAGCAGATCAGCCTCGCGCTCGGCGTGGCCTTCGCGGCCTTCATCCTGGAAGCCTCGTCGGTGGTCACGGGCTCACACCTGCAACTGGCCGATTTCCACCTGGCATTCTTCCTGGTGGCAGGGCTGTCGCTCTTCGCGGTCGTGCCGCTTCTGAGGCTCGACCCGATGACCGGCGCAGCGGTATCCGGTCATCGCCGGCCCAAGGTGGTTCAGTCCGAAGCGGGCGAGTGATCCTCGGCGTGATCGGCTGCCGCCTCCACCGGTTCGGCATCGGCTGACTGCACCTTGCGACCCTTGAAGTGCTTGGCGAGCAGGAACATCTCGACCGATTCCGCGCGAGAGGAATGCGGCTTGACGTGGATGACCTGCTTGAAGTTCTGCTTCAGCATGTTGAGCAGGTCGCGCTCCGTGCCACCCTGGAAGGTCTTGGCAAGGAAATGCCCGCCCTCGCCCAGCACGTCCACCGCGAAATAGGCGGCGACTTCGCACAGATGCATGGTGCGCAGATGGTCCGTCTTCTGGTGCCCGGTCGTGGGCGCCGCCATGTCCGAAATCACCAGATCCGGCGTGCCGCCAATCGCTTCCATCAGAAGCTCGGGTGCTTTCGGATCCAGGAAGTCGAGCTGCAGGATCTTCACGCCCGGCAGCGGCGCCATTTCCAGGAAGTCGATCGCTGCAACGCGAATATCCTCGTCCGTGGAATTCGTTACCTTGGCGGCGATCTGCGACCAGCTGCCAGGTGCTGCGCCAAGGTCGATGATGCGCCTGGCGCCTTTCAGGATGTGGTGCTTCTCGTCGATCTCGAGCAGCTTGAAGGCCGCCCGCGCCCGGTACCCCTCGAGCTTTGCCCGCTGCACGTAGGGATCGTTGATATGCCGCTCAAGCCAACGCCGCGACGACGCCTTCAGCTTGCCCTTCTTGACCTTCTGGCCGAGCTTGCGGCCCAGACGGTTGCTGCCCACCGGCGGTTTCGTCATCGCCTTGCTCCCGCTTCATCCGACCAATCCGAATGGCGGTGACCGCCATGGTGGCGCGACCGCACCCGGCGCCAAACGCCGTCATCGGCCATCATATCCGTCAACAGACCTTCACGCAGGCCGCGGTCGGCAACCCGCATCCGCGGGCTTGGCCAGCGGCGGCGGATTGCCTCGAGGATTGCGCAGCCGGCAAGAACCAGGTCGGCGCGGTCCGGCCCGATGCAGGGGTTCGACGCACGTCCAGCAAAATCCCAGGACAGGAGCTTTGCCTGCATGGCCGTCACTTCCTCGTCCGAAAGCCACAGGCCATCCACCTTGCGCCGGTCGTATCGCGGCAGGTCGAGATGCACGCCTGCAAGTGTCGTCACCGTACCCGACGTGCCGATCAGGTGGAAATCTTCCGCGCCGTGGCGATGTTCGGGCCTGACCGGCGGGCAATCGAAAGCGGCCAGCATGCCTTCCACTTCGGCGACCATGGCCGCAAACACATCCGGCGTGACGTCACGGCCGCCATGACGCTCAGACAGCGTCACGACGCCAACGGGCAAGGAGGTCCAGTGGGTGATGTGGTTCGCAAGCCGGCTCGAGCGGTTGTCATCGATGCGGATCACCGCGATTTCCGATGACCCCCCGCCGATATCAAAGAGAACCACCGACCGCGCCTCGCGCCCGACAAGCGACGAGCATCCGGAGACGGCCAGCCGCGCTTCGGTTTCGCGGTTGATGATTTCGAGCTCAAGCCCCGTCTCAGCCGTGACCCGCGCCAAGAATTCCTCGCCGTTTTCGGCCGAACGGCAGGCTTCGGTGGCAATCAGGCGCTTGCGGCGGATCGGCCGGTTGGCAAGCTTTGCCGCGCAGATTCGCAAGGCTTCCACCGCACGGTCCATCGCATCCTGCGAGAGCCTGCGGCTGGTGCCGAGACCTTCGCCCAAACGAACGATGCGTGAAAAGGCATCGACCACCCGAAACTGCCCCGGCCGCGTCGGCTGGGCAATCAGGAGGCGGCAATTGTTGGTGCCGAGATCAAGCGCTGCATAAAGATCATCGACGAACTGCGGCCGCTCTGGTCGCGCGCCTGGGCCTGAGGCATCCGGATCACGTGGCCGTTGCTCCCGCGCAGGCATGACCGATACGGCACCCGCGCCATTCGGCGACTTTGCGACGCTCGGTACGGCCTTGGCAGGCGCAAGCGGCCTGCCCTGCAAGCCGCGACCGCCGCGATTTTTCTTGCGTCGATGGCGAGGAGACTTGCCGGCCGGCGCCGACCCGGTTCCTGCAGCCTGCGGGGATGACACTGCGGCATCCGCCGGCTGGCCTGCCGCCGCAGCCGCAACAGCTTGCGGTGCACCGGCGGCCGAGGATTTCGAACGCCTGCGTTTGCGCTTGCGCACCGGCGCATCTGGCTTGGTATTTTGGGGGCGCGGAGCAGAGGCAGGCTCGACAGCCTTGCCCAAACGCAAGTTTGCCGCCGCGTCGCGGCGCTTGCCACGACGCTTCGCCTTGCCACGTCTTGAGGATTTCGCCTCATGACGCGATGCCGCCGACACCCCGCCTTCCGGCGGCTTTCCGCCGCTATCGGGGTCCATCACTTCTATGTCCATCTCGCCGCGCAATCCCTCAAAAGGGCTGCCGCTGGCGTCTGATCGTTTCGTTGGCGACAGGATAACAGCAGAGGCCGAGTTCGCCAATCGGTTTTTGCTCAGACGCAAATCGACGGAAGATCGAAGATTTTTTTGTCAGAGGGTATTTGCAAGTGCGAACTGTTTGGTTATAAGCCGCGCACACCGTTCGCGGGATTGCTTTGCAGCCCGCTCGTTGGGGAATAGTTCAACGGTAGAACGACGGACTCTGACTCCGTTAATCTTGGTTCGAATCCAGGTTCCCCAGCCAATTCTCCCAAAAAGCCCTGATTCCTCGATTTTCCAGTCCTGCCGGATGCGGTTCTTGCATTGGCGAAGTAGTGGCTGAGCGTTGGCGCTCCGCCGACCCAATAGCGAAGAACGCGGCTCGTATGCCTTTGGCCGCGCTCCGCATTCCCGCTACTGGTTGATCTCCGGCTGGACGAGCCGTCCGAGTTTGTCGAGCGAATCCTGCCAGCCAAGGTAGCAGCCTTCGCGCGGGATCAAATCCGGGATGCCGCTTTGCTCGATGGTGACTTCGGTGCCAACCGAGACCTTCTTGAACGTCACCGTCACCAGCATTTCGCCGGGCAGGTTAGGGTCATCGAAGCTGTCGGTGTAAACCAGCCGTTCGTTCGGCACGACCTCGCGATAGGTGCCGCCGAAGCTGTGGCTTTGCCCCGTCGTGAAGTTGCGGAAGGACATCCGATGCGTACCACCCGTGCGGGCATCGATCTGGTGCACCGTGCACAGGAAACCGTAGGGCGGCAACCAGCTCGCCAGTGCGTCCGGCTCCACGAAGGCGCGAAAAACCTTGTTTGGGCTGGTGGCGAAGACACGGTGAAGATTGACTGTGCTTGGCATGACGAGTTCCTTTTCGGTTGATCTTGCAGGATATCCCAAGGACGCGCCGCGCCATGGAAATCCGACAGGCGGCGGCATTTTTTCAAGCGGCGCTCACGGAGCACCTTTTGCCCACGGACATTCCAGTTGCATGGCGACGACATGGGCTGTGGGCAGTCCATAACGGCTGGCGATGTCCTCCAGCGTCTGGTCCAGCACTCTAGCCGGCGGTCCTTCTACGGACAGGAGGTCCTGCCCCACATGCGCCCTGTCCGGATCGGGCAGGATGCGGATGCCATTGGCGCTGACCACCGCCTCGCCGGATGCTGACTGTATCTCGACACTCGACCGGTAGCTGCGCGACCAGGCATCGGCCGCAAGCGCCAGCGATACTTCATCCACCCCGTCCTTGATCTGCAGCACGAACTCCTCACTATCCCAGAACGCCAGCCGGTTGGCGAGCACCGTCGTGGCGAAGCGGCGGGTAATACCGAACGCGGCGCTCAGGTGGCGTGCGTCCCAGCTTGGCACCCCGAGCCCGGCTGCAACCTCTTCAGCCTTTTGCCGTCCAGCGATCGCTTCGATGAGCGTCAGCATCATCGGCATGGAGGCGGAGATGCCGGTGGTGGTCGTCACTGCACCGTCCGAGACCATCCGCCGATCCGGCACGTAGTCGATGCCGGGGCTGCGTTGCAGAAGGTCGCGCAGGTAATACCAGTGCGTCGTGGCGCGTCTGTTGTCGAGCAAGCCGGTTGCTCCAAGCACCTTTGCGCCGGCGCAAACGGCAATGATCCGAGCACCCTTCTCCGCTTGCGCGCGCAGCCATCCGAGCACCTGCGGATCGTCGTCGCGGCTCATCGCCGGAACGATGACATAGTCTGCGCCGTCCGGATGTTCGGCATCGAAGGTTGCCATTGTCTGGTCCGCCTCCACCTGCAGCGCCGGATAAAGCCGCACCGGGCCTGGATCGGTCGAGACCAGAAGGACATCGGCGACATCGGCACGGCGCAGGATGCCCGTCGGCACCAGATAGTCCGTCGTTTCGGTCGCGTCGTTGATACCGATGACGGCAACCACCGGCCGCCGACCGTCCGGGGGACGCAGCGCCTCCAGCATCGCCTGCCGTTCGGCCTCCGGCACCTGCGGCGCCTCGGTGGCGGGCGCACCGGTCGGAAGCGACAACAGCCAGCCGCCGAAGCCCGCAAAGCAGAGAAGCATGAGCAAGATGATGCCCCAAAACAGATAGCGCATCGTCATCACTACTTCCTCCTGTTGAGAAACGGCATCGGCCGTTCATTGACATCAAGACTACTGCCGAGCGCCGCTGGCAGAAACGACAAAGAAGGAGTAATTTCTGCCAATGCAGGATATCGTCTTTGTCGTTTATTCCGGCTTCGAACTGCTCGATCTGGCTGGCCCGACCTCCGTCTTCAACGGTGCCAACCGGGCGCTTTCGCTGCGCAGCCAGCCGCCATTCTACGAGATCACGGTGGTCTCGGCGGCTGGTGGACCGGTGACGAGCAGCAGCGGCATTGTGGTGGAGACCATGGCCATCGCCACGCTTTCAGCCAAGCATCCGGCAACCGTTCTGGTCGTTGGCGCCGAGCGCGAACCGCTGCTGGCAGCAGTTTCCGATGCCGCTTTGCGCGTGGCGGTGCCATCTCTGGTCGCGTCTGCCGCGCGGTTTGGTTCGGTCTGCACCGGCGGTTTCGTGCTTGCCTCGCTCGGCCTCCTCGACGGGCACGAGGTGGCGACCCATTGGGATTCAAGCGAGCCGCTGACCAGGACTTTTCCCCAAGTGAGGGTCAATCCGGATGCACTTTATGTCGTCGACGGCCGTATCTGGACCTCGGCCGGCGTCACCACCGGCATCGACATGGCGCTCGCCATGGTGGCGCAGGATCTCGATGCGACGGTGGCGAGCGAGGTTGCCAAGCGACTGGTGCTTTATGCCCGGCGTCCAGGTTACCAGTCGCAATTCAGTCCGCTGCTGCAGGCGCAGGTGAAAGGTGACAGCCCGTTTGGCGAGCTCATCGGCTGGATCCAGTCCAATCTCGACCAGCCGCTCGAGGTGCCCCTGCTTGCTGCCCGCGTCGGCATGACCGAACGCACCTTTCACCGAAAGTTTGCCGCGGCAACCGGCGAAACGCCGGCGCGATTCGTGGAGATCGCCCGGCTGGATGCGGCCCGCATGCTTCTGTCGCGTGGCCTGTCGCTGAAGTCGGTGGCGGCGCAAGTCGGCCTGTTTCCGCCGGCGCGGCTGGCGGAGGCCTTCGAGCGTCGCTTCGGCATCGCGCCGCGGCTGTTCCGCGACATGCATGCGCAACTCTAGCTTTGACCCACCCGGGCAAAGCCTGCGAGCTTGGCATAACCGCGCACGATTGCTTCCCGTTCTTCGTGGCTTGCGACCTCGTCGATGCTGGTGAAACCTTCGGGTGCTCGCGATTCAACCACATCGATCACCCGTTCCGGCCCGCCTTCGCGATTGGCGAGGATGATCTTTTCCGTCGCCGGCCGACGTTCGGCATCATAGGCCAGCAATGCCGCCTCGATGGCGTTTCCGTGGGCGGTCAGTTGGTCGGCAAGGTTACGTGCATCGAGGATCGCCTGGCTCGCCCCGTTTGAGCCGACGGGATACATGGGATGCGCGGCATCCCCAAGCAGGGTCACGCGTCCGAACGACCAGTGCGGCAGCGGATCGCGATCGCAGTTCGGGTATTCATAGAAGTCTGTCGTCGCCTCGATGACGGCGGCGGGATCGGCAAAGTCGAGTCGGAATCGGTCGCGGACGAAGCTGAGTGCTTCGGCCAGCACGCCGCGGCGGCTCCAGTCCTCCTTGCGGGGTGGCGACGCACCGTTTTCACCGGTTCGGGCCATCACAGCCCAGTTCGTTAGAGGTCTTGCATCTCCATCGTCCCGGGCGATCGGGTAAAAGACGAATTTGGAAAAGTTGCCGCCGGCGATCGCCATGGTGCGACCGTCGCGCCATCTCGGCCATGGGGTACAGCCACGCCAGAGCATGACGCCGTTCCAGATCGGCGGACCTTCCTCGGGATAAAGCCGGGCGCGGAGTGTCGAGTGAATGCCGTCGGCGCCCACCAGCAGGTCACCGGAGGCCGATCCCCGCTCGCCGGTTGGTGTGACAAAGCCGAGGCTGACACCCATTGCTGACTGTTCGAAGCCGTCGACGCGGCAGCCGGTATGGATCGCATCCTGCCCCAGCCTCTGGATAACTGCCTGGTGAAGAACCCCGAGCAGGCGCCCACGGTGGATGCTGATCTGCGGGTGGGCGTGTCCGCCATCGAGCCCACGCAGTTCCTGCCAGACCACTTGACCGAAGCGGTTGGTGTATAAAAGCTCGCGGGTGCGGATGCCTGCGGCATCCAGTTCCGCCTCCAGTCCGAGATCGGCGAGTTCCTTCACCGCATGCGGCAGCATGTTGATGCCGACGCCAAGCTCACGAATTTCTTCAGCGCGCTCGAAAACCTCGACCTCTATTCCCGCTCGATGAAGGAACAAGGCGGTCGTCAGACCGGCGATGCCCCCACCGGCAATCAATGCCTTCATGGTCCTGCTCCTCGCTCTGTTGATGTTCAACTGAGCCTAGGACGCGTGACCGGACCCGCATACGACAGAAGGCAGCAGATTTCTGCCAAACGGCGGCACCGCGCTCGGGCCGCGGTGAGTTCGGCAAGGGAACCAACCCATCGCAGGTCTGTTAATGACCCGACGCCTGGAGCGGCACCGGTTGCCGCCCGGCATTACCGGCAAAACTGACCAGGAGACGAGAACATGATGGCACGTTACAAGATCGTCGAGCACGATGGCGGCTGGGCATACAAGCTGGGTGACGTGTTCTCGGAGACCTTCCCGAGCGAGGAAGCGGCACACAAGGCGGCCGAACTTGCCGCGAAACGCCAGCAGGTTGGCGGCGACCCGGCCGACATCTCCTACCAGGATGCGACAGGCAACTGGCGCAACGAACATGTCGACGGCGGCGAGCGTCCGGAGACCGAAGTGGTGGATTCTCCTCAGGCAGAAGAAACCCGTCTGCCCTAAGCGGCCAGGGTGGAAGCATTTAGTTCAATGAGGGCGCGAGCTGCATGCTGGCGCCCTCGTCTATTGGACGTGCTGGATGCGTTTGCCGGATTGCGGCTCAAAGAGATGCAGGTCTTCGACCGCGACATCGAGCGCGATCACCTCACCTTCCCTGACGACCGTGGATGCCGGCAAGGCGACATTGATCTCGTGGCTGCCGTTGCGAACCGTCACCAGGCGCGTCTCGCCGTGGAACTCGTTTCGCTCGACGCGGCCCCGGAAGGCGCCCGGCTCCCCCGTCACCCGGAAAGCGCCGGGGCGGATCCCCACAGTTACCGGCCCCGTGTCGAGGGCGAGACATGCCGGGATGCGGATCTCATCTGCGCCGAGCACGCCGTCCGACACTTCCATCGGAATGAAGTTCATGTTCGGCGTGCCGATAAATCCCGCAGCAAACAGGGTCGCCGGCGTCTGGTAGATTTCCTCTGGCGTTCCCATCTGCTCGATCCGGCCGTCCTTCATCAACACGATCCGGTCGGCCAGCGTCATCGCCTCGAGCTGGTCGTGGGTCACGTAGATACTGGTGGTCTTCAGGCTGCGATGCAGGCGGGCGATTTCCACCCGCAAACTGCCCCGTAGCTTGGCATCAAGGTTGGAGAGCGGCTCGTCGAACAGGAAGACTTCCGGTGTCTTGATCATGGCGCGGGCAATCGCCACGCGTTGCTGCTGGCCGCCGGAAAGCTCGGTCGGCTTGCGTGAGAGGTAGACACCAAGCCCGAGGCTCTCGACCACCGGCGCCAGCCGACCTTCTATCTCGGCCTTCGGCACTCCGGACCGCTCCAGCCCAAAGGTGATGTTCTCGCGCACGCTCATATGCGGATAAAGCGCATAGTTCTGGAAGACCATGGCGATGCCGCGGTCGCCCGGATCGCGGTCGTTCATGCGCTGGCCGCCGATCAGGAGTTCGCCGCCGGTGATTTCCTCCAGGCCGGCAATCATCCGCAGCATGGTGGACTTGCCGCAACCTGAGGGACCGAGGAACACCACGAACTCGTGGTCGTCGACCTTCAGGTTGAAGTCCCGCATGACTTCGAGGGCGCCATAGACCTTGCGGATGTCACGGCATTCGACTGTCGCCATCAGTTCCTCTCCCCATCGACGATGATCTGCAGCTTCACGTCTTCAGGGCGTGCTTCGGCGGCCCGCTCGAAAGCTGCAATCGACTGGTCGAACGAGAAGGTGCCGGAAACCAGCGGCTTCAGGTCCACCTTACCGGCCGCGATCAGGGCGAGCGCCCGGTCGAAGACATTGGCATAACGGAAGACGGTCTCGATGCGGCATTCGCGCGAGCATGCTGCGGCGATGTCCATCGGCACCGGCTCCGGCGGCAGGCCGACGAGAACGACCGTGCCGCCCGGACGCACGACCTTAAAGAGGTCGCGCACGGCGGCGGCGGCACCTGAGCATTCGAAAACAATGTCCGCGCCCCAGCCATCGGTTGCCGTGTTGACTGCCTCGACCAGGTTCTGTTCGCGCAGGTTGACGCCGGTGATGCCGTCATAGGTCTCGGCGAGCTTCAGCTTGGTTTCCGACAGGTCGGAGATCAGCACCCGCGAGCAGCCGCCAGCAAGGGCTGCAAGCGCCACCATGATGCCGATCGTGCCGCAACCCGTGACCACCGCCGTGTCGCCGGGGGTGATCTTCGCCCGGGTTGCCGCCTGCATGCCAACCGCAAACGGCTCGACCATCGCGCCTTCGGCGAAGGAAACGTTGTCGGGCAGCTTGTAGGTGAAGCTTGCCGGATGAACCGTTTCGGGCACGAGCACGCCGTGCACCGGCGGCGTTGCCCAGAAGGTCACGGCCGGATCGACGTTGTAGAGGCCGAGGCGGGAGGCGCGGGACTTGGGATCCGGAATACCCGGCTCCATGCAGACCCGGTCGCCCGGCTGAAGTTGCGTCACGTTGGCGCCGACCTCGATAACCGTGCCGGCCGCTTCGTGACCCAGCACCATCGGCTCGTTGACGACAAAGTCGCCGATCCGGCCATGGGTGTAATAGTGCACGTCGCTGCCACAGACGCCGACCGTGTGCAGGCGGATGCGGACGTCGTCCGGGCCCATCTCCTGAGGAAGGTCGATATCACGCAGGGAGAGTTCGCCAACACGTTCGAGGACAAGTGCTTTCATGAGTATCAACCTTGATCAGTTTTCTTTGAGAATGCGGCATTCAAGCCCCCGGCCATGACGCCGAGCAGGATCAGTGGCGGCAGGGACAGGAGGACAACGGCGGCGTTGAGGATGCCCCAGGGGACGTTCATGCCGAGCTGCGACATTTCCGAGGCAATGATGGGCAGCGTCTTCGCTTTCGACGTCGTCAGCATCATGGCGAGCAGGAACTCGTTCCAGACCAGCACGAAGGAGAAGGCGATCGCGCCGAAGATCTGGAAGCGGGCGATCGGCAGGGCGATCCGGAAGAAGGTCGCATAGGGTCCGAGGCCATCGACGCGCGCGGCCTCCTCCACATGCAGGCTGACGCGCTCGAAGGACGGCACCGAGAGCCAGATGGTAATCGACGCCGTCACGATCAGGTAGGTGACGATCAGCGATAGCCGAGTGTCGTAGAGGTCGAGCCCGAGCCAGATCACCAGCATCGGGATGGCGATCGCGACCGGCGGCAGGAAGCGCAGCGACAGGACGAAAAACTGGGCTTCTGCCGTCAGCCGGTTCTTGAAGCGGGCAATGACATAAGCCGCCGGTACACCGATCACGGCGCCGATCAGCACCGCGGTGGAGCAGATGATCAGCGAGTTCGTCAGCGCGCGCGCCACGGAGCGGCGGTTCAGGACATAACTCATGTTGTCCCAAACCGGCTGGAAGACGAGCTTTGGCGTGCTGACCAGCAGGTCGGCATTGGTCTTGAACGCGTTGAGCAGCGTCCACAACAGCGGCAGCACGACAAGCGCGGCGGCAAGAATCAGGAGGAGCCTGAGCAGAAGGGTCGAGATCTTCATCGGTTCAGCCTCTTCCAGGTGAAGGTGAAGGTGACGATCGTCAGAACCATCATGATGACCGCCATGGACGAGGCATAGGAGATCTTCCCGGATTCGATGAAGCCCTGCGAATAGGCGTACATGTCGAGCGTTTCGGTGGAGATGCCGGGACCGCCGCGCGTCATAACGTAAACGAGGTCGAATGAACGCAGGCTCTCGATCGCCTTGACCAGCAGCAGGCTGATCAACGGCGCCTTCAGCATCGGCAGCGTGACGAAACGATGCACGCCAAAACGCGAGGCGCGGTCGATGCGGGCGGCCTCCAGCGGCTGCGGCGGCAGGGACTCCAGCAGCTTCAGGATGATGACGGCGAAGAAGAGACCCCACTGCCAGACATCCACGAAGGCGACCGCAAGCAGTGCACCGAGCGGCGTAGAAAGGATATCCGGCGTGCTGCCGGTGATCTCGCGCACCGGCCAGGTCAGCGCGCCATAAAGCGGATGGAAGGAGAACTTCCAGACAAAGGCGGCGCAAACGCGCGGCAGCAGGACCGGGATGATGAAAAGAACGCAGAGGATGTTGCGCACCCGCGGGCTTGCCGCCTCGAACATGGCGATGCCGAGCGCCAGCCCGGTGACCATGGTCGCGGTGACGCTGATGATTTCCCACTTGAACGACACCCAGAGCGCGTTGAGGAAGCGGGCATCGGAGAAAAGCGCGACATAGTTGGCGAACCAGACATAGTCAGCAGTCGGCTGCGACAGGGTGCGGTTCTGCAGCGAAATGTTGATCGCATAGATCGTCGGCACCAAAGCCAGCACGACCAGGATGCCCAGGGTGGGCCCGAGAAACACATAAGGCAGCGAGCGGCCGCGACGCATGGCAGATCCTCACGATTGGGGATGGGCGCGCCGTTTCCCGGCGCGCCCCGGCGGTGCCTTGGGAGGCGTCAGAGCTTGGCGGCGAAGGCCTCGAGTTCGTCGAGCGTCGCCTTGATGTCCTTGCGGCTGCCGGTGATCAGCTCTTCGAGCATGATACCCCACTGGTTGCCGAGTTCCTGCCAGCGTGCATCCTGCCAGAAGGTGACGGTCGTCTTTTCGCCGGTTGCCGCCATGGCGTCCGACAGGTTCTGGCCGAAGGTCTTGGCGTATTCCGGGCTCTGGTAGGTGCTGGTGCGGGTCAGTTCGCCCGGCTGGCCGGCTTCCAGACGCCGTGCTTCCTGCTCCTTGGAGGTTGCCCAGGCAACGAAGAGGCCTGCGCAGGCCTTTTCTTCCTCGGTCGCATTTGCCTTGGAGGCGATGGCGAAGCCGTGGGCGTAACCACCACCCGGCAGCGGCGACGGCGGAACGGAGAAGGCAACCTTGTCAGCCACCTGGCTCTGCGCCTTGTCGACCGACATGCCGCCAAGCGGAGCGGATTCGATGATGATCGCAACCTTTCCGGCCCGGAAAGCGCCTGTGGACTCATCCCAGGAACCCGTCTGGGTGCCCGGTGCGGAATACTTGAAGAGGTCGAGATAGGCTTCCGTTGCCTTCACCGCCGCTTCCGAGTTGAACGCAGGCTTGCCGTCCTTGAACCACTCGCCACCATTGGCTTTGAACAGCGGCATCCAGCGCCAGACGTTCGCGCCGGAACCACGCTGGCCACGCAGAGCCGTGCCGTAGACGCCGTTGTCCGGATCATGCAGCTTCTTGACCGCCGCGACGTATTCCTCCCAGGTCTTCGGCGGCTGGATGCCGGCCTTTTCCAGAAGATCAGTGCGGTAGACCATCAGGTCGCCGCCGCCCTGGATCGGCGCAAACCACTGTTTGCCGTCATAGGTGGCGGCAGCGCGCATGCCGGCATCGAAGTCGTTGTAGTCGTATTCCTTCGGGTAATAACCTTCCAACGGGACGATCCAGCCGGAGGATGCAAAAAGCGCAAGGTTGGCTTCGTCCACGTAATAGACATTGAAGCTTCCGACCGTCGAGGCATCTGCCTGCGACTTGGCGCGACGATCGTTTTCGTTGAGGTAGCTGATCTCGAAGCCGGCGCCCGAGAGTTCCTCGAACTCGTCGACATACTTCTCGAGCAGTGTCAGGCCGTCTCGCGGCTGTGCCAGGATGCGAAGATCGTCACTGCACTGGGCGGCGGCAAATGCACTGGATGCGGTGAGCAAGGCGATAACCGCGCACCCGGCGCGGAGCGTGTTCAATCTCATGATTTCCTCCCATGGACGGCAGTTCCCAATGGCCGTCGACAACCGCGATTGTGCCAAGAGCGCACGGAGGAACTAGTTTGCAATTCGCTGCGAAATGATACTATTTTGACTTTAGCTTGGTCTTTATGGAGAGTTCCGGTGTCCGTTGCACCAGATTTCCCGCGCTCTGCTTCGGACACCTTCACCGCCACGCGTGAGCAGATCGTCCTGCCGCGCGGCATGTCCTACCTCATCCGCCGCGACGACTATCCGAACCCGATCTGCATCTGGAACTACCATCCGGAATGGGAAATCCATTACATCCCAGCCGCCCAGGGCTTCGCTTATGTCGGGGACTATGTGGGACCCTTCAAACCGGGGCACCTGATGCTGACCGGCACCAACATGCCGCATAACTGGATCACGCCCGGCGCCCCTCACCTGCCGGGCCGCGACCTGGTGCTGCAGTTCGATGCCGATGCGCTGATCGGCGTGCGGTCGGTCTGTCCGGAATTCGAAGTCCTTCACCGCCTGAAGCCGATTGCCGACCGCGGCATTGAGATCCTTGGCCCCGAAGCGACCGAGATCGGCTCGAAGGTGATCGAGCTGCATGAAAACCATGGTGGCCCGCGACTTGGCCTTTTCATCGAGATCCTGGAGCGGATAGAGGCAGCGCCGCAAAAGCGGCTGCTCGCCAGCGAACATTTCACCGCGACCTATAACGACATGTCGGACCGGCGGCATCGGCGGATCGACCGCGCCATCCAGATCATGCAGTCCAATCCGGGAGCCTCCATGAACGAGGTGGCCGGGCTCGTGGGGCTCGAACCCTCGGCCTTCTCCCGCGCCTTCCGGCGCCTGACCGGCATGAACTTTTCGGCCTATAGCCGCTCGGTGCGCGTTTGGCGGGCGCGAACGCTGCTCGCCGAAACCGACGTGCCGATCACCGACATCTGCTTTGAAGCGGGGTTCAACAATCTCTCGAACTTCAACCGCTACTTCCGGCTGGAAACGGGCTTTACGCCGCGTGAATACAGGAAAGCCGCCCGTATCCGGGCAAGCTCGATGATCGCATCGCCGGCCAAGGTGGCCTAACGCCGGCGAAAGCCGTTCAGCGCGTGGAGCAGGTCTTCCAGCAGATACGGCTTCGTCAGTTGCACAGCATCCTTGATGCCGGACTCGTGGCGCCCGACATCGTCGCCGCTCGCGAACACGATTCCGATCGCAGGAATCGTCTCCTTGGCGTCGCGCGCAAGCTGGACACCTGAAATTCCCGGAAGCCCGACATCGGTCAGGAGAACATCGACCGTCTGGTTGCGCAGGATGTCGATGGCGCAGGGCGCATCCGCCGCCTCGAACACGGTGTGGCCGCTCGCCACCAGCATGTCGACCGTACTTGCGCGGATCAGTTCGTCGTCTTCCACCACCAGCACGCGCAGGCATTCCGCCGTATAGGCTGGGGTCAGCAGATCGGCGACCGCAGCCGGCTCCTGCGTTTCAGCAACCTTGTGCTGTGCCTGGTTGCCAAGCACCTGGCGCACCTTGCGGGCGAGCGCTTCGCGGCTGTAGGGCTTCGACAGCAGGTCGACGCCGGGATCCAGCCTGCCGCCATGGACGATGGAATTCTCCGTGTAGCCAGAGGTGAACAGCACGGCGATTCCCGGCAACATCTCCTTTGCGCGGCGCGCCAGTTCGGGGCTGCGCATCGGCCCCGGCATCACCACGTCGGTGAACAGCAGGTCGATCGCGATGCCGCTGGAGATGATGGCATAGGCTGCCTGCGCATCATTGGCCTTGAGCACCCGATAGCCAAGATCAGTGAGCAGCGCGACTGAGGTTTCACGCACCTCGTCGTCGTCTTCCACGACGAGAATGGTTTCCGTGCCGCCCGTAACGGGCATGTTGCGCACGTCTTCCAGAGCGTCTTCCACCTGGTGAACGCGCGGCAGGTAGATCCGTATCGTCGTACCGTGCCCAACTTCGCTGTAGATCTTCAGGTGTCCGCCGGACTGCTTGACGAAGCCGTAGACCATGGAGAGGCCAAGACCGCTGCCCTTGCCTTCGCCCTTGGTGCTGAAGAACGGCTCGATGACCCGCTCCAGGATCGCCGGATCAATACCGCTGCCAGTATCAGTCACCGCTACCATGACGTATTGGCCGGGCTTCACGTCCTCATGGGCCAGCGCATAGGCGTCGTCCAGCATGGAATTGCCGGTCTCGATGGTAAGGCGGCCCTGACCGTCCATCGCGTCGCGTGCGTTGATCGCAAGGTTGAGGATGGCATTTTCGAGCTGGCCGGGGTCGATCTGGCAGTTCCACAGACCGCCAGCCATGACGGTCTCAAGCTCTATTTCTTCGCCGAGCGCGCGCCGGAGCATGTCATCCATGTTCTGGATGAGCTTGCGCACGTCGACCACCTTCGGCTCCAGCGGCTGGCGCCGACCGAAGGCAAGCAGTTGTGCGGCAAGCTTGGAGCCGCGCGAAACGCCCGCCAGTGCATTCTGCACCCGTCGCTCGGCAGCGGCGTTGCCACGCAGGTCCTTCGATAGGAGCTGAAGATTTCCGCTGACGACCTGCAGCAGGTTGTTGAAGTCGTGCGCCACACCGCCCGTCAGCTTGCCGAGCGCCTCCATCTTTTGGGCCTGGCGCAGCGCCTGCTCGGCCTGCTCGCGTTCGGCCACTTCCTCCTGCAAGCGATCAAGCGCGCTGTGAAGCTCCTCGGTCCGCTCGCGAACACGCTGCTCGAGGCTCTGGTTCATCTGCTGAAGCTGTTCCTCGGCCCGCTTCTGGTGCGTGACATCGAAGCCATCAACAAAGATGCCGGTCACGGTGCCGCTGGAATCGAAGATCGGCTGATAGATGAGGTTGACGAAGCGCTCCTCGGCCTTGGTGTCCGCGGAACGCTTGAGCGTCACCGGAACCGCCTTGCCGATATAGGGCTTGCCGGACCAGAAAACGTCATCCAGCAGTTCATAGAACCCCTGACCCTCGATATCCGGCAGCGCCTGGCGCACCGGCAGGCCCAGCAGGTCGCGATGCCCCACTAGTTGCAGATAAGCGTCGTTCGTGAGCTCGAAGACATGGTCTGGACCGGCCAGAATCGCCATGAAGCTCGGCGCCTGCTGGAACAGGTCGCGCATCCGCTCGGCTTCCGCCTTGCGCACCTGGACTTCATCGGCAAGCTGGCGATTGAGCTGCTCCAGCTTTGCGGCAACCTCTTCCTTCAGGCGGGCGGCCTCGGCCAGCACCACAGAGCGGCGCTGCTCCGCCTCAAACGCGATGACGCTTGCAAGCGCCGAAGCAATCTGGCCAGCCGCGAGCTTGAGGAAGTCGATATAGTGGTCCGTTTCCTGTAGATACGGATTGAGGCCGCAGATCAGCACCCCTTCCGGCCGGCCGCCGCCTTGCCCGAGCAGCGGCACGATGGCGGCGCGCTTCGGCGGCTTGTCCCAGGCGCCCATCGGCGGCGACGAGCCTTCTGGAATGTCAACTACCAGCGTCGCGTGATTATTCCAGGCGGAGCAGAGATCCCATAGGCCGGACGTGCCGTCGATCACCGCAGGACTCAGGGGATGGCAATCCCCCATCTGGTTTGCGCACCGACGCCTTGCGGATCCGTCTTCATCGAATTCATAAAGCAGGCTGAACGGCAGGTCCTTCAGGTTTTCGCCTAGAGCAATGCATGCAGCCTCGAATACGGCCGGGCGGGATTTTGCCGCGCTCAGGCTGAAGGCAAGCTGCCGCAACGTATCCATCCGGCGCTCGTTGAGAACGCGTTCGGTTTCCTCGGACACCGCGCAGAATACGCCTTCGACTTCGCCACTGTCGCCGATCAGCGGGCTGTAGGAGAATGTATGATAGGTTTCTTCCGGATAACCGTGACGCTCAAGCACCAGGAGCAGCGCCCGGTCCCAGGTCGCCTGTCCCTCTTCATAAACGGTGGCAAGTCTTCCCTGGATGTCGTCCCATATTTCCGCCCAGAGTTCCTTGGTCGGCACGCCGAGCGACTTGGGATGCTTGGTGCCGAGGGTCGGGATATAGGCGTCGTTATAGAAGAAGTTGATGTCCGGGCCCCAGCCCAGCCACATCTCGAAGCGCGAGGTGAGCAGCAGCCGCAGCGCGACCTTCAAGGCGTTCGGCCAGTTCTCCGCCGGACCGAGCGAGGTGGAGGCCCAGTCATGCTCGCGCATGAGACGTGCCATCTCGCTGTCGCCTATAAAGATGTCGTGGAAGTGCCGCGCCGAAAGCGTGTCCATGTGACCCCTGCGTTCTAGAGAGCGCGCGTTAGATAGGGCGATGAACCGACCATGTCGAGGCACGGAAGCTGCATTACCGTCGCATGGTGAACTTCTTTTAGAGAAAGAAACCGATCTTGGTTAAACTACCAGGAACATCTCGTTTTTTCTTGCCGGTAAGCCTGTTGCACGATCTTGGATCATCGCGCTCTTCGTGCAATCTACAGCAGACCGACAGAAGGAAGATCCATGCTCACCACCGAACGCAAGGCGTTGCTTCTCGATGCGTTGAGCAAGAATGGCCGGATCATCGCCAAGGAGTTCAGCACGGCACTCGGCGTTTCCGAGGATACCATACGGCGTGACCTCCGAGAGCTTGCAAGCGAAGGCCTGTTGCAGCGGGTCCATGGCGGCGCCCTTCCCTCGTCCAAAGCCCTGGGAGACCTGCAGGCGCGCCGGAGCGTATCAGCGGACGAGAAGACGGAGATCGCAAAGCTTGCCGCCGGCATGGTGCAGGCAGGGCAGATCATCTTCCTTGATGGCGGCACCACGACCGTCAAGCTCGCCCGCGCACTGCCGAAGGACCTGCGCGTGACCGTGGTGACCCATAGCCCTGATGTCGCCACCGCGCTTCTCGACCACCCGGAGGTGGAGGTGGAAGTGATCGGCGGGCGCATCTACAGACATTCCAACGTTGCGGTCGGCGCGGTTGCAATCGAGAACCTCTCGCATATCCGCTCGGACATCTATTTCATGGGCGTCACTGGCATTCATGCCGAACACGGGCTGACGACGGGTAACCGGGAAGAAGCGGCAGTGAAGCGCGCCATTTGCCGGCAGGCCGCCGAGACGGTCGTGCTGGCATCACGGGAAAAGCTAGGCGCCGTCTCCGCCTATAGTGTCGTCGGCTTCGATAAGGTGGATACGCTTCTCGTCAGCCGAAAGTGCCCGGAAGACCTGCTCGCGCCCCTGCGCGCAATCGGCGTCCAGATCAGCAGCACCCGAACCTGAAGCGCGACTTATTTGCTTGCCACGGCGCCATAAACGACAAAGAAAATGAACAGCCCTACGAAGGCCGCGCCGACACAAGCGAGGCCGAACATGCTCAAGGCGCCAAACTTCGGCTTGCCGCGCGGCGCCGGTGCCTCGTTGGTCTTGTCCTGATGTTTTGGCTGGTCGTCTCGTTCCATCTGCGCCTCCCGGTCTGCATCTCCAGGTCGATTTGGTTCGCCAACCTTCGACGGCACGCGAAGTTCCGGCACGACAGGGTGATCGATCAGGCGGCGACCTGCGCCTTGCCGCTGCTTTCGCGAATATCCCTCGCCGGCGTGGTCCCGAACAAGCGCCCATATTCGCGGGTGAACTGAGGAATGCTCTCATAGCCGACCGCATAGGCGGCATTGCTGATGGCCGCACCTTCGGAGATCATCATCCGCCGCGCTTCGATGAGGCGAAGCTGCTTCTGGAACTGCAGCGGCGAAAGAGACGTCACCGCCCTGAAATGCTGGTGGAAGGATGACGGGCTCATGCCCGCCACGACAGCCAGACGCTCGACGGGAAGCGTCTTGGCATATTCGGCACGGATCACCGCCACCGCCCGCGCGATCCGGTTCGCATGGCTATCGGCAAAGCCAAGGTTTCGAATGCCGGCGCCATGGCGGCCAGTCAGCAGCCAATAATGCATCTCCCGGATCAGTTGGTCCTGCAACACCGGGATTGACGCCGGCCGGTCGAGCAGCCGCATCAGGCGCAGCGCCGCGTCGGCAACCTCCGCTTCGGTGGGATCGATGCGGATCGGCGCGCCCGTTCCAGTTTGCGCCACGCCGATCTCCATCACCAGCGACTGCGTCACCAACGGATCGATGTCGAGCACCAGGGAGTAAAATGGCTCGCCCGCGGTGGCGCGGGTGATCTGGCTCACATTAGGGACATCCGCGGCAATCAGCAGCGACTCCCCTGCGCCGAAGTCGAAGGTCTCGCTCCCCATCGTTACCCGCTTCGCTCCTTGCAGGACGAGCGCCACAAGCGGCTTGGAGATGGCGTATTGCAACTCGCTCGGAGCCGTGGCGCGCATGGCAAACAGGCCGGGTATGGGCGTACGGGCAACGCCGAACGCATCGGCATTGGCATCAGCAAAGCGGCGGACGCAGTCCAGCAAGGTGTTGCTCATGGCGGCTCCTGTCGGTGCAACAGAGAGAGTGATTAAACTGCCGAACCGGCTACCCGGCAAGTCACCTTGGAGGATCAGGCAAAACGGCAAGCGCTTCAAGCAACCGGTGCCCAACGAGATGGAGGATAAACGGCCATTCCAGACGGGAGGCCGATACCTCCCTCCAAACCTCGAAGGAGAGCCCACATGAGCACAGTATCGATCGTCACGGGTGGCAGCCGCGGGCTTGGCCGCAACACCGCCATCAGCATCGCTCGTCGCGGTGGTGACGTCATCATCACCTATCGCAGCGGCGAAGATCAGGCAAAAGACGTTGTGGCCGAGATCGAAGCACTCGGTCGCAAGGCCATCGCCATTCAGCTTGATGTTACAGACATCTCGTCCTTCAAGGACTTCGCCACCAAGATCAGCGAGGCGCTGGCCGCCACCTGGCAGCGGGAGTCATTCGACCACCTGGTCAACAATGCCGGGCATGGCGACATGGCAAGCTTTGCGGAAACAACGGAAGCGCAGTTCGACGCCCTGTTCGATACGCATGTGAAGGGCGTGTTCTTCCTGACGCAGGCGTTGCTGCCGCTGCTGAAGGATGGCGGCCGCATCATCAACTTCTCCTCCGGCCTCACGCGGATTTCGGCTGCCGGCTTTTCGGCCTATTCCGCCGCCAAGGGAGCGATCGAGGTCCTCACCGTCTATATGGCCAAGGAACTTGCATCACGTGGGATCACCGCCAACGTGGTCGCACCCGGCGCCATTGAAACCGACTTCCTGGGTGGAGCAGTGCGAGACATGCCGGACCTCAACAAGCAGTTCGCAGCAATGACTGCGCTGGGGCGTGTCGGTGTTCCTGATGATATCGGGCCGGTCGTTGCAGGCCTGCTTGGCCCCGAAAACCGCTGGATCACCGCACAGCGCATCGAAGTCTCGGGCGGCCAGGTCATCTGATCTCGGATGCGAGGCCGCGGGATCCTCACCGTGGCCTCGCATCCGTTGCACAGCCGCCTCAATGACCTGCTGATAATCCGGCGAGACTGCATTTTTCGTTTGCGCCGCCGCATTGGCGGCGGCATGGTCACCTCCAGCTAACGAGTTGGAATGGAAAGAGGATCATGGCAGCGGATGCAATCGTGTTGGGAGCCGGAATCGTTGGAGTTTCAACGGCACTACAACTAGCGCGGCGCGGCAAGTCAGTTGTTCTGGTGGACAGGAAGGACCCGGGGCTCGAAACGTCGTATGGCAATGCCGGCCTGATCCAGCGCGAAGGCGTCGTCCCTTACGGGTTCCCGCAGCAGTTCGGGCTTATCCTGCGCTACGCGCTCAACAACCGCATTGATGCGCATTTCCACTGGCGGGCGATTCCGTCCGTTTCTTCCTTCCTGGCCAAGTATTGGTGGCACTCGAACCTTTCCCGCCACCAGCTGATCGCACGGGCTTATGCACCGCTCATCGAACATTCGATCTCAACCCACAACGAGCTGATCGAGGAAGCCGGCGCGCAGGACCTCATCGTCAAGAACGGCTGGACGGAAGTCTTCCGCACCAACGGCAAGCGCGACAGCGAATTCAAGGAAGCCGAACGCCTTGCCAGCGAATATGGCGTTGCCTTCAAGCGCCTGACGCCGGCGGAACTTGCCCAACAGGAACCACATCTTTCGACGGATCTCGTGGGCGGGCTTCGCTGGGAAGATCCGTGGTCGGTCAAGGATCCGCTGGCGTTGACGCGGGCCTATGTCGCCCTCTTCGAAAAGCTCGGCGGCCGCGTATTGAAGGGTGATGCCAAGAGCCTTTCCAAGACGGCCACGGGCTGGCGCGTGGTTGCCGGCAACGGAACAGTCGAGGCCAAAGACGTCGTCGTGGCGCTTGGACCGTGGTCGGACACGGTCACCAAGCCGCTCGGCTACAACTTCCTCGTGGGCGTCAAACGCGGCTATCACATGCACTATGGCACGAAGGGCAACGCGAAGCTCAACGGCTGGACCATGGATGCCGAGCGTGGCTACTTCCTTGCGCCGATGAACCAGGGCATCCGCCTGACAACCGGCGCGGAGTTCGCCCGCCGTGACGCGCCGAAGACCCCCGTGCAGCTTGAGCGCGCGGAAGCCGTGGCCCGCTCCATCTTCCCGCTCGCCGAGCGTCTCGACAAGGAGCCCTGGATGGGCGCCCGCCCCTGCACGCCGGACATGATGCCGGTGATCGGCAAGGCGCCGCGCCATGACGGTCTCTGGTTCGCCTTCGGGCACGCGCATCACGGGCTGACGCTTGGACCGGTCACCGGCCAGGTGATTGCGGAAGCCATCGTCGGCGAGAAGACGCTGGTCGACATCTCGTCCTACCGGCCGGAGCGTTTCGGCGCATAACGAAGAGATAGACCTTAGCCGAGCCTCGACACGACGAAGCTCGGCTGAGGATGATCGTTAAAGCTCGGTGGGGAAACTACCCTTCAGGTAGTAAGTCGCCTGGGCACGCGTGATTGATTTAAACTGCTTCACCAGTTGCTCGGCTTCGGCCTGCGGCACCATCAGCGCGAGCCGAAGCGTCGACCCCGCCATGTGGAACATCACCAGCAGCGTTTCGCGATAATCCTGCCGCCGCGCCTCATCCACGAACTGGAAGGTGGCGTCATAGAACATTTCCGCCTGGACGCGTGTCTCGTTGATATCGCGGTCGGACAGGCGCTTATCGGCCTGGATTGCGTTCAAAAGGTCCTGCGTCGAAGGCCTTTCGCGCATCTGGTTGTAGTAGAGGTCGAACAGGCCGGTGGTCGCATCCACGGCATCGGACGCGCTTTCAATCCCCTTGATGTGGTCGAAGACAAAAGAGCGGACTTCATCGGCGTAACGCTCATAAAGCGTGCCGATGATCGCCGACTTGTTCGGGAAGTACTGGTAGACGGAAGCGATCGGCCCGCCCGATAGCGCGGCGATCTCCTTCATCGTCACCGCGTCGATACCCTTGCGCCCGATCAGTTCCATCGAAACCTTCAGGATCTCGTCGATCCGGTCGCGACTTCGCTCCTGTTTCGGCACCCGGCGAAGCGAATTGCTCCCCTGGCCACCCGTCGAATCTGGCATGCGTACACCGTCTCCTCACAAACACCTGCCGACAATTTCGCGCCTCGAGCCGGTTCCCTCCTCCGGGCAAGCCACTCAGAGCGCAAAAATTTCGGTTCATACGATGGAGGACGCCTCCCGGATCACTCGGGGATGAGATTTTTTATTCGCCAGGAGTGGTGGGCAGGGCTTCGAGCTTCTGCATCGCGTCATCGACGATGGTTTCGAGATCGGCGTCGATGTCTACAGCAACAACACCGGCTTCCCCGCGAGGGTCTTCCAGCGTCGCGAGTTGGCTCTGCAGCAGGGAGGTTGGCATGAAGTGGCCCTTGCGGGCGCCCATGCGCTGTTCCAGGAGTTCCGGATCGCCGGTCAGGAAGACGAAATGAAGTGGCCCCTGGCTCTCCTGACGGAGCCGGTCGCGGTAGATCTTCTTCAGGGCCGAGCAGGTCACCACCACGCTTTCGCCGCGCTGTGTGGCGGCAGCAAGCTCGGCTCCGACGAGATCGAGCCAGGGCCAGCGATCGTCATCCGTCAGCGGGATGCCGCGGGCCATCTTCTCGACATTCATGGCCGGATGCAGGCGGTCGCCTTCGATGAACTGGCAGCCGAGCCGTTGCGCCAGGCGTTCGGCGACGGAGGTCTTGCCAGACCCGCTCACACCCATGACCACAACCGCAAGCGGAGACCGAGCTTCAGGCTTCAACATCTATTGGTACTCCCAGAAGGACACCGACTGCGGCCGGGCTTCAGATTCGAAACCTGAGTTAACCTCAGATTTTCCAATTTTCTTACCCGAAGGTTTAAGAAGGTGCGGGTTAAATCGGAGCGAGCTTAACCAATCCGATTTTTCATAACTACTGACGGGGCGTATAAATATGCATCGGTTCCGCCGCAAGATATCGCATCAACTCCGCCACCTGGCTGGCGATCGCGGAGGCAATTTCGCCCTGACGACCGCGCTGCTCCTCGTGCCACTCGTTGCTGCTGCCGGCGGCGCGATCGATTATGTCGACGCCTCACTGGAACGGACCCGGCTCCAGGACACGCTTGATGCCGCGATCTTGAGCGCCGTGTCCAAGCCTGACCCAGCAAGCCAGCGTGATGAAGCAGAACGCTTCCTGGCGAACGCCGTCAGCAGCGATACCGACCTGCAGAGCGCATTGATCGTGACGGCCAATCCAGACGGCAGCCTGACGGGCATCCTGGCCAGCAAGGTGGACACCAGGTTCCTGTCGGTCGTCGGCATCAAGAGCATGGACATCAAGGTGCGGTCGACGGCCATTGCGGTCAAGGCGGAGCAGTTCTCCGACACCTGCATCCGCGTGCTCGGCAACCAGCCTACGGCGGTCCTCATCAACACGGGCGCCAACGTCAAATCCAAGAAATGCGCCGTCGAGGTCGCCTCAACGCAAAACCCCGCCTTCACCATGAACAGCGGCGCGACGATTGCCACCGCCGACTTCTGCGTCGCTGGCACAAACTACCTCAAGAACGGCGGCACGCTGAGCAACCTGAAGACAGGCTGCAACATCTCGCCTGACCCATACGCCGGCAAGATCCCCGAACCCGCCGTGTCCGCGACCTGCACGAGCAGCGGCGTGAGAAACGAGCCCGTCGTGGAACTTGCGCCCGGCGTCCATTGCGGCACGACCTTCCACGGCACGCCGGTCATCACCTTCAAGCCCGGGCTCCACATCATCAAGGGGCGGATGATCCTCAATACCGGCACGACGGTGATTGCCGAAGGCGTCACCTTCTATTTCCCGGATACCGACAGCGAAATCCGCGCCAATGGCGGGCTCAGCTTTACCGCCAGCGCGCCGACGAAGGGTGTCTACAAGGGCATCCTGATGTTCGAGAAGACGAGCGACCCGGCCAACAATGCGCGCAAGCAGCAGTATATCTTCAACGGCTCCCTGGGCGAGAACCTGAGCGGCGTGATTTACCTGCCGAACCGCGATGTGGTCTACAACTCGAAGACCAACCAGGAGAGCAAGATCTCGTTGGTGGTCAACACGATCATCATGAACTCGTCGCAGTGGCAGATCGAACCTTATGAGGGTATCGGCGGGACATCCGAGATCAAGGCTGTCCGACTGGTCAACTGACGATCAACGCTGGCGCACCGCCCTTGCGAGCGCCAGCGGCATCAATGCCGAGAGGAACAGCAGGCGCAGCACATGGTGCGCCCCGACATAGGTGGGATTGGCATCAAGCATCACCGCCATGGCGGACATGGTCTCCAGTCCGCCCGGTGCAAAGGCGATCAGCGCTGCATCGAGCGGAATATCGAGCATGTGCGACACGCCAAAGGCCGTTGCGACAGCAATGAAGGTCACGGCGACCGTGGCGACTGCACCGGCAATCGCAGCCTTCTTTACCTCGGCAAGTGAGACCCCGCTGAAGCGGGTGCCGATCAAGGCGCCAAGGATGACATAGGTCGGGATCAGCAGCCAGTTCGGCACCGCGCCGCTGGCAAAGCCGGTGACATGGGTTGCGATCGACACGAAAACACCGCCGAGGAGAAGTGCTGCGGGAAGCCGCAGGCGCAGGAATAACGCGCCGAGCGCAACGGCCGCGACAAGCGACCCGATCAAGACCGGCAGGCTCATCACCGGCACCGCCAGGATCGTGCCGCTGTCGACGAGATCCAGAACCGTAACGATGATCGGGGTAATGATCGTCAGCGCCAGCACCCGCACGCTTTGCGCGATGCTGACGGTCCGCACGTCGCATCGCGTTTCTGCCGCAAGGCTTAGTACATAGCTCAGATGTCCCGGCGAGGACGCCAGGAGCGAGGTGACGCGGTCATAGCCAAAGAGGCGCTGCAGCAGCGTCGAACTGGTGAACAGCAGCACCGTCATCGTCACCAGCACCATCACGAAGCTCATCGGCCAGGTGCGCGCCGCGACGATGACTTCCGGCGTCACCGTCGTTCCCATGGACACGCCGACGATCACGAAGCAGACGTTGCGCACGTTCTGCGGCACCGCGAGCCTGAGCCCGGCAAGGGAGGCGAGCGTCACGGCGATGGCGGGGCCGATGAGATAGGGCGCCGGGAACGAAATCAGGATGGCCAGCAAGGCGCCTGCAAAGCCGATCGCAGCAGTCAGCGCGAAAGCTCGCAGTTCCGAAGGAGACATGGGCGCAGGTCCGAAGGGCATTGGGAAAAACGACCGGAGAAACCCGGCAGGATGCCGCTTCTTCTATTGAAAAGAAGATTCGGGTCAACCTTCACACCAAGCGGGAACAAAAAAGGCACCGCCGAAGCAGTGCCTGTGGAAAGGGATTGTAGCGCGCCTCAGGCGGCGGGTGCTGCGATCTTCGGCGCGCGCAGGTCATCGAGGCCCAGCAGGAAGTTGATCTGCGGCCGGGCCTTGACGAGATCGTCGATCGTGTATTCCGCGAGCACGTCGAAGAAGGCGCCGAGCGCCTTGCGCAACGCCGCGTTCAGGCCGCAGCTATCAACCAGCGGACATTCCACTGCGCCGTCTTCGAAGCATTCCGCCATGGCGAAGCTGTCCTCCGTCACCTTCACCACGTCGAACAGCGTGATGCGTTCGGCAGCACGGCCAAGCTTGACGCCGCCATTGCGGCCGCGCACGGTCTCAACGAGACCTGCCTTGGTGAGTGGCTGGAGAATCTTGAACAGGAAGAGTTCGGATACGCCGTAAGCCTTGGCAATTTCCGGAATGCGGCTGAGATGCCCGTCATTGGCCGCGCAATACATCAACATCCGCACGGCGTAATTGGTCTGCTTCGTCAGGCGCATTCTGTTCTCCCGAACCTTGTAGAGGTTCTATATAGAGGGTCAGCTAGTTTTGAACAATTCCAAAATAAGAAAATCTGCATCAAGTTTGGCGCCTGCGACAACGCACGAGTCGTGAGCAATGGCGGGGGTTCCCGGCGCGATGGCGCGAACTCGCATGTTGTGCGAAGATAGGCGATGTTATCGCCCGATCTGCACGAGGTCCTGACCGTACTTTATAAGGCTGGCGCCTCACGCGTGCCGGCCGAGGAACTGGACTGGAACAAGGAGATGACCCCTGCCCTCAACCATGCGCTGACAATGCAATACATCGTGCGGCGCGACACACGGCACGGGCGGCTGTTCTCGCTCACCGAGGCGGGTTACGCCGCCATTGGCCAGGAAGCTCCTGCCCATCTGTCGATATCCCGCGCTTTCAGATCGATATTCCGGATCGGCGGCGGATCGCCTGACTAATCTTCGGTCTCAGTTGACCATGGTGATGGCAACCAGTGCCGGAATGATGACCGCGGCCAGCGCAAAGCTCAGTATCATCGCAAGCTTGGTGAAATGAGCGCGGCGTGCGCGCCTCTCGTCCCACTCGTATACCACAATACTCTCCCCCAACGCCTACTCCGCAGCCAAGTTAGATCAGTCTGCGGCTAGGTCAATGGAAAGGTATAATCATACCGAGCTTGCCTGAGGATTGTGTGGATAAGCTCACCCTAAAAAAGAAAAGGCCTCCGAAGAGGCCTTTCCGAGAACTGTTGCCGTTACTTCATCGTCGGCATGACGAATTCCGCACCGTCCTTGATGCCGGACGGCCAGCGCGCGGTGATCGTCTTGGTCTTCGTCCAGAACTTGATGGAGTCGGTACCGTGCTGGTTGAGGTCGCCGAAGGACGAGGCCTTCCAGCCACCGAAGGAGTGATAGGCCAGCGGAACCGGGATCGGCACGTTGATACCGATCATGCCGATGTTGACGCGGCTTGCGAAGTCGCGGGCGGCATCGCCGTCACGGGTAAAGATCGCAACGCCATTGCCGTATTCATGCTTCATCGGCAGGGACAGGGCTTCTTCGTAGTTCTGGGCGCGAACGACGGAGAGGACAGGGCCGAAGATCTCGGTCTTGTAGATGTCCATGTCCGGCGTGACGTGGTCGAACAGCGTGCCACCTACGAAATACCCGTTCTCATAACCCTGCAGCTTGAAGCCGCGGCCATCGACCACGAGCTTGGCGCCTTCCTCGACGCCACGGTTAATCAGGCTGTTGATGCGGGCATGTGCTTCCTTGGTGACGACCGGACCCATGTCGGCCTTTTCGTCCGTGTACGGGCCGATCCGCAGCGACTCGATCTTCGGCGTCAGTTTCTCCACCAGGCGGTTGGCGGTTTCTTCGCCAACCGGAACCGCGACCGACACCGCCATGCAGCGCTCGCCGGCCGAACCATAACCCGCGCCCATCAGCGCGTTGACGGCCTGGTCCATGTCGGCATCGGGCATGATGATCATGTGGTTCTTAGCGCCGCCGAAGCACTGGGCACGCTTGCCGTTCATCGCGGCCGTGCCATAGACGTAGCGCGCGATCGGCGTGGAGCCGACGAAGGAAACCGCGCCGATATCCGGATCCGTCAGGATCGCATCAACGGCTGCCTTGTCGCCATTGACGACATTGAGAATGCCAGCCGGAAGCCCGGCTTCCATCATCAGTTCTGCGAGCCGGATCGGCAGGGACGGATCACGCTCGGACGGCTTCAGGATGAAGGCGTTGCCGCAGGCGATTGCCGGCGCGAACATCCACATCGGGATCATGCCCGGGAAGTTGAAAGGCGTGATGCCTGCGCCAATACCGACCGGCTGGCGGATCGAATACATGTCGATCTGCGGGCCGGCGCCTTCAGTGAATTCACCCTTGGAAAGGTGCGGAATACCGATCACGAATTCGCAGACTTCTAGGCCGCGGATGATGTCGCCCTTGGAGTCTTCTACCGTCTTGCCATGCTCGCTCGAAAGCAGCGTCGCCAGTTCGTCCATGTTCTGGTTGAGGAGGTCTACGAACTTCATGAACACGCGGGCGCGGCGCTGCGGATTGGTCGCAGCCCATTTCGGCTGGGCTTCCTTGGCATTCTCGACCGCTGCGCGGATTTCCGAGACGCTCGCCAGCGCGACCTTCGCTTGAACTTCGCCCGTTGCAGGGTTGAAAACGTCTGCGGTGCGGCCGCTGGTGCCGGCAACCCGCTTGCCGCCGATGAAATGCCCGATCTCGCGCATGGTGATGCTCCTCCTGATAATGGCTTTTGTGGCTGCAGAGGATACTCTGCGGTTTGCACAAGGCAACGCTGTAGTTTAAGCATCCGTTGTGCAGAATTCGACATCAGGAGTGGGGCGTGAACTGGGATGATGTGCGTATGTTCCTCGCCGTTGCGCGTGCGGGGCAGATCCTGGCGGCGTCACGACGGCTTGGCATCAACCATGCAACACTTGGCAGACGCGTCACCGCGCTTGAGGAGGACCTACGCGTGCAGCTACTGGTGCGCCGCACCAACGGCTGCGAACTGACGGCTGAGGGGGAAGTGTTTTTTCGTGCCGCAGAGCGCATGGAAACCGAGATGCTTGCCGCCCAGGCCAGCACGGGCCGTGTGGATGCGGCGATCTCCGGCACGATCCGCATCGGAGCACCGGACGGGTTCGGCGTGTCGTTTCTGGCCTCGCGGCTTGGGGCGCTGACACATCGACATCCCGAACTGAAGCTGCAACTGGTGCCGGTGCCGCGGTCGTTCTCGCTGTCGCAGCGGGAGGCGGACATCGCAATTACCATCGAGCGGCCGGAGGAAGGGCGGCTGGTGTCGTCCAAGCTCACCGACTACACGTTGGGGCTCTACGCGTCACGATCCTACCTCGACGCCGCCGGGCGGCCGGAAACTGTCGAAGCGCTGAAGGACCACAGCCGGATCGGTTACGTGGACGACCTGATTTTCTCCCCTTCCCTCAATTTTACCGGCGAAGTGATGCGGGATTGGGATCCGCGCTTCGAGATTTCAAGCGCGATCGGCCAGACGGAGGCTGTCCGTTCCGGCGCGGGGATTGGCATTCTGCATGATTATGTGGCGCGCCAGCATCCGGAACTCGTCCGTATCCTGCCGCAGATCGTCATCCGGCGATCCTACTGGACAACCTATCACGAGACGACAAGGAACCTGGTGAGGCTGAGGACTGTCGTTGATTTTCTCAACGAACTGGTTCGGCGGGAGGCAGAGATTTTCGTGTCCGAACCTTCGGACCACGAGACGGCGTGACCGGCCGCCGAAGCGGCCGGGCCAGAATTCAGTTCGGCAGGAACTGGGAAACCGGAACGCGAAGGGCTGCAGCGATGCGCTTCAGCTTGCGCGGATCGGCATCCGAACCGTTTTCGATCCGGATGATCTCGTCACCAACCAGACCCGTGGTGACGGCCAGTTCATCAATGCTGTAACCCACGGCACGGCGGGCTTCATTAACGGCGTTAGCAATATGCTTCGGCGAAATCTGCGTTCCTCCCTTGGAGGAAAGCTTGTTGACTGAAATGGTCATAGATCCATGTCCTTCTTAAAGCGACTGCCGCAAAACGGCAGGTGAAGGTGGGCGATAGCCCGTCGTGCGAGCTTATTAATGAGGCGCTCGCAGGCGCAAATGTAGGCAGGTATGCGCCCCGAACAAGGGCGGATGCTGCGACCCACGACATTGTGTCCGCTTCTGGGCGAGGCAAATACATGCCGGTAGGTTGGCCGAGAACTCTCTAGATCGGCGGGAAAATAAGAGAGTGGTACGGTTGGGTGGAGTTGAACCACCGACCTCAGGTGCCACAAACCTGCGCTCTAACCAACTGAGCTACAACCGCACAAAGCGCTCGTCGCGCCTTCGGGGGGTCACATACGGCGATCGGCTTGTTTTTGCAAGCCCCTTTCACCGAAATCGACGTGGCTGGATTTCTCCAGCCCCCGACCTGTTAGGAGACCTTGAAAGAGGCCATTGCCTTTTCGGCAGCTTCCTTGCCAGGCTTGGCAACGTCTTCCGCAATCTTGCGGGTAATGTCCTGCATGGCCTTGGCCTGCTCGACCGTGGTTTCAGCCTGGCGACGGAAGAACGAGGTCTGCAGCTCGATCAGTTCGGAAACCGAACGGACACCAAGCAGGGCTTCCATGTGGCTGAGCGACTGGTCGGCATTGGTGCGAAGCGCGTCGATCGCCTTCAATCCAAGTTCAACAGAACCAGCCTGTGCCGTCTGTACTGTGGATTCAACCGTCTTTGCGGCTTCCTCGGCAGCAGTTTTCATCTTAGCATAGGCGTCGCGCGACTGAGCTGCACCCTTTTCGGCGAACTCGCGAAAACCTTCAGTAAACTTCGACGGGTCGAAGGCAGAGAAGGAAAAGACATCGTCAGTTCTATATGCCATCGTTTTGGTCCTTGTTGTTGTATTGTTTGGCAGCGGCCAAGATCACATGCCTTATATATAGACCACGTTATTGTGCATTGCAATATCGTTGTGCACTGCACAAATCCGGCGCGTTAACCTTGTCGCCGGTTTCGCATGCCCTACCCTCGACCAGAAGCCGAGGCACAGCTATTAACAAAGGGTTAAATGCCGCCGCCCGTCGGCTCTGAACATCAAGGTCTGGCCATGTCCGTCGTACAGTACCCGTTCATAGACATTGCCGTTCACGAGCGTATCCGTGACCGCTTCGCCGCCGGCGATGCCCTTGTTCTGTTTTCGGCCGATCTCACGACTGCCTTGTGGGCGAACGGCCGCGGCGCCGAACTCTTCGGTTTTTCCGCGATTTACGACCTGCTCGAGCAGGGCCCGAAGCGCGCAGATGTGGCTTTCCGGCAGTTGGAGGCGGCAGCCCGTCAGCTTGGCCAACCGGGCGACAGCCGCAGCTTCACCATCCGTATCGCATCCGGGTTCCAGCGCGTGCCGGTTCAGGCGTCCTGCGAACTGGTGGAGATCCATGGCAAGCCGGCGCTGCTGTTCGGCGCGCCGGTGGATAAGCTCGCCCGCCCGCGGAATGCCGTGGCGGCAGAGATGATCAAGGGGTTCGACGACCCCGACACCCACATGGCGGTAATCGACGCCGATGGCACAGTTCTCGCGTCCTCGCCGGATTTCGACGCGCTGCAGATCAGCGCGCAAACGACCCGGATGCTGGCGACCATGGCGGGAAGCGAACCGAGCCGGCTCGTGAAGCGCCCGATCCCGACGATCAAGGGTTACCTGCCGGCGGCGCTTGGCAAGCTCTCTGATGATCCGGCGCTGCATCTGCTCTTTACCGTGGAAGCCGTCGAGGGACGCTCCACGGTGGAAGCTTCCTATGAGCAGCCGGATGAAGCGCCCGCCGCACCGACGCCGGAAACCTATGCCGACGCCATCAGTGCAGTCTCCGAGATCGAAGAGGCCGACGAGCCCGAAGAAGAAATCTCGCTTGATGTCGCCGTGCCGGTCGAAAGCGATCCGGAGCCGGCTGTTGCCGTTGAGGCGCCGAGCGAGGAGCCTCCGGTAACGGCGCGAGCCCCGGAACCTCAAGCCGAGGCCGTTGAAGCTGGCGAAGAACCGGTCGCGGCGAAGCCGGCAGGCTTTGTTTTCCAGCCTGGCGCGCGCGCCACGCGTTTTGTCTGGAAGATCGACGCCGAGGGGCGCTTCAGCGAGGTATCGAGCGAGTTCGCCGAAGCGGTCGGTCCGCATGCGGCTGACATCAACGGCATGGCCTTTACCGATCTCGCCTCGCTTTTCCATCTTGACCCCGACGTCAAGGTGGCGGAACTCCTGAGCAAGCGCGATACCTGGTCGGGCAAGACGATCTGGTGGCCGGTCGAAGGAACGGCGCTCGTCGTGCCGGTCGATCTCGCAGCCCTGCCCACCTATACCCGCACCCGGGAATTTGACGGCTTTCGCGGTTTCGGCATCGTGCGGCTTGCCGATGTCGCCGAAGACCCGAATGCCATCGGCCTGACGCTCTCCCCTTCCCTCGAGCCCGAGGGGATTGAGGAAGCGGAACCTGCGTCCTCGGAAGCGCCCGAACATCCGCCTTTCTCCTTCGAACCGGAAGACGCCACAGACGAACTGCTCGAGTCGCACGCTTCGGATGAAACTGTCGAGGCACCGGTAGAAGACGCGGCTGCCGAAACCGAAGTCGATGAGACTGCCCCGGCGCCGGACGTAACGGACACCGAGACCGAAAGCCAGGCTGCGGAGCCGACCGAAGAGGCTATCGACGAGGTTCATGAGGAGCCGGCGAGCCCGCACCAGTCCGGTCGGCAGATCCCGTCGCTGCTGGACTGGCCGCAGGGCGAGCGTCCGGCGTTGCGCATCATCGAAAATCCCGGCCGGCGCACGTCTGACAAGATCATCAAGCTCGAAGAGCACCGCACGAACCGTGGTGATGGCCTGAGCCCGGTCGAGCAGGCGGCCTTCCGCGAAATCGCACGGCAGCTCGACAGCGTCGTGCATCGGGAACCGGACGAGCCCCAAGCGCCGGAAGAGCCGGTTTCCGTCGCGGATGAAACGCGGACGGACGCACTCACGCCTGATCCGACACTGGATGAAAATATCGCGCCGACTGACACCCCTGCCGAACCCACCGAAGACCCGGTAGAGGACACGGCACGGGAAGCACCGGTGGAGCCGGAAGAAGAGATCGAAGCGACAGCTCCCACCGAGGAGCAGCAGCCGAGCGCGGGAACCGAAGAGGCCTCCGAGCCGGAAGCGGTGAACCCGACCGAAGACGAAACGGTCGAGGAGGCGAGCGCCGACATTACGCCGGAGATCGAGGCGAGCGAAGAACTGTCCGACCAGGAATTGCTGCGGCAGATGATCCCGATGCGCGAGCGGATCGGCCTGTCGGCGGAGATCATCGACCAGATGCCGGTGGCGCTGCTCGTGCATAGCGGCGACGTGCTAATCCACGGCAACCCGGAATTCCTGCGTCTGACGGGATATGCCTCGCTGGACGACCTGATCGAGATCGGCGGGCTGGATGCGCTGCTGCAGCGGCAGGATCTGGAAGGCAAGACGGCGCAGGCTGGCGGCATGGTTGTCGTCCGCGCCGATGACGAGCTGGTTCCGGTCACTGCGCGGCTGCAGTCCGTTCGCTGGGATGACACGACGGCACTGATGCTGGCGCTGATGCCGGTTGCAACCGAGGGCGCGCCAACCGATGGCGGCGACGGCGCTGCCGAGGTGATCCCGCTCCGGCCAGACCGCTCGGCCGACCAGATGCAGCGCCTGCAGGTCGAAGTGGAGGAACTCCGGGCGATCCTGGAAACTGCGACTGACGGCGTCGTCATCATCGGCGCGGAGGGCGATATCCGCTCCATCAACCGGGCGGCCAGCGCGCTCTTCAACTACGACAATGACGAGATCACCGGCAAACCCTTCGTCACGCTCTTTGCCCATGAAAGCCAGCGGGCGATTGTCGATTACCTGAGTGGCCTATCGGGCCACGGCGTCGCCAGCGTCTTGAACGACGGGCGGGAGGTGATCGGCCGCGAAGCCAATGGCGGCTTCCTGCCGCTGTTCATGACGATCGGCAAGCTGACCTCCTCCAACGGCTACTGCGCGGTGATCCGCGACATCACCCAATGGAAGCGCACCGAGGACGAGTTGCGGAGCGCCAAGCGGGCGGCAGAGACAGCGAATGCCCACAAGAGCGAGTTCCTCGCGCATGTGAGCCACGAGATCCGTACGCCGCTCAATGCGATCATCGGTTTCGCCGACATGATGGCAACCGAGCGCTTCGGTCCTGTCGGCCACCCGCGTTACATCGAATATGCGCATGACATCGGGCGGTCCGGTCGCCACGTGCTCGACATCGTCAACGATCTCCTGGACATCTCCAAGATTGAGGCCGGTGAACTGGATCTCGATTTCGTCGCCGTGGGCTTGAACGAAACGGTGTCCGAGGCAGTCTCGATCGTTCAGCCGCAGGCCAACAGCCAGCGGGTCATCATCCGCACCGCGCTGTCGCACACGGTGCCGCAGGTGGTTGCAGACCTTCGGTCGGTAAAGCAGATCGTGCTCAACATCCTCGCCAACGCCATCCGCTTTACGCCGTCCGGCGGGCAGATCGTCGTCTCCACGGCTTATGAGGCGAATGGCAGCGTGGTCCTTCGGGTCCGCGATACCGGCATCGGCATGACGCGTTCTGAACTCGAGCTCGCGATGAAGCCGTTCCGCCAGATCGGTGCGGCCCGCAACCGGGGTGACGGCACCGGCCTTGGCCTGCCGCTGACAAAGGCGATGGTTGACGCAAACCGCGCCGCCTTTTCGATCAGTTCGGCACCGAACGAGGGCACGCTGGTGGAAATTACCTTCCCCTCGCCGCGCGTGCTTGCCACCTGAACGGCGACGTAATCTTCAGCGAGATCAATCCTAGCGTGTAGGGCATTCCAAAAGAAAGGCAGCGAGAGCTGCCTTTTAAAGTTTATGCTGTCCAACGAGGTCGGAGGGGAGACATCATGTCCATGGAAGCTCGCGGCTTACGCGATCTTCCATACACCGGATGGTCCCATGTTGCTCCACTTTTGGCCGCCAAACCTTAATGAAGCGTTACCGCTGCACCGATTGGGAACGGCCAAGCCGTATCCTGCGCCAGAACAGGACGATCAGGTCTTCAAAGCCTCCAGCCCGGCGTAAAGGTCCAGCGCTTCGGGGTTGGCGAGCGCTTCCTTGTTCTTCACCGGCCGGCCATGCACGACGTCGCGTACGGCAAGCTCGACGATCTTGCCTGACTTGGTGCGAGGAATATCCGCCACCTGGATCACCTTCGCCGGAACGTGGCGCGGCGATGCACCAACGCGGATGCGCGTCTTGATCGCCTGCGTCAGCGCATCATCCAGCACATGGCCGTTGGCGAGGCGGACAAACAGCACGACACGCACATCGTCTTCCCAATCCTGGCCAATGCAGATCGCTTCCGCCACCTCTTCCATCTGCTCGACCTGATTGTAGATCTCGGCGGTGCCGATCCGCACGCCGCCCGGGTTGAGCGTCGCGTCAGAGCGGCCGTGGATGACGATGCCATCATGCTCGGTCCATTCGGCAAAGTCGCCATGGCACCATACATTGTCGAAGCGCTCGAAATAGGCTGACCGGTATTTCTTGCCGTCGGGGTCGTTCCAGAACATCACCGGCATGGAAGGGAATGCTTTGGTGCAAACCAGTTCGCCCTTTTCGCCCCGCACCGGCTTTCCGTCATCATTCCAGACGTCGACCGCGAGCCCAAGCCCCGGCCCCTGAATCTCGCCGCGCCAGACCGGCTTCAGCGGGTTTCCCAGCACGAAGCAGGACACGATGTCGGTTCCGCCCGAGATCGAGGCCAGATGTACATCCGGCTTGATGCCTTCGTAGACAAAGGAGAAGCCCTCTGGCGAGAGCGGCGAACCGGTAGAGGTCAAAAGCCGCAGATCCGAAAGATCATGCGTTTTGGCGGGTACGATGCCGCCCTTGCGCACCGCATCGATATATTTGGCGGAAGTCCCGAACACGGCGAACTTCTCATCCTGCGCATAATCGAACAGCACATTGCCATCTGGTGCGAACGGCGAGCCATCGTAGAGGCAGAGCGTAGCGCCGACGGCGAGGCCCGAGACCAGCCAGTTCCACATCATCCAGCCACAGGTGGTGAAGTAGAAGAGCTTCTCGTCGGGCACGATGCTGCAATGGAGCCGGTGCTCCTTGAGGTGCTGCAGCAGCGTTCCGCCAGCCGAATGCACGATGCATTTTGGCACGCCCGTGGTTCCGGATGAAAACAGGATGTAGAGCGGGTGCGCGAAGGGCAGCGCCTCATAGATGATCTCGCCGGCCTGATAAGGCGCCGTGAACTGCTCCCAGGTGCGGCCGTCCGGAAGCGCGGCGGCGAGCGACGCGGCATCGCCGGCATAAGGCACGACCAGCACCGGCGCCTTCAGCACTTGCGAAACCGCCCTCACCTTGGTCGAAATGTCCTGAAGCTTGCCATTGTACCAATAGCCGTCGCAGGTGATGAAGAGCTTCGGGTCGATCTGCCCGAAGCGGTCCAGCACGCCCTGTTCGCCGAAATCGGGCGAGCAGGAAGACCAGATGGCGCCGATCGAGGCGGCAGCGAGCATGCAGGCCACGGTCTCGGGCATGTTCGGCATCATCGCGGCAACGCGATCACCCTTTCCGATGCCAAGCGCCCTGAACGCCTGCTGCAGCCGCGACACCTCGGCGCGCAGCTTGTCCCACGACCATCGGTAGCTGACCTTGTCTTCCCCACGGAAGATCAGCGCGTCGCCGGCACCGGTTCCAGTCAGCAGGTTCTCGGCGAAGTTCAGGCTGGCGTCGGGAAAGAAGCGGGCCGCCAGCATGTCGTCGCCGTAGTCCAGCGCCCGGTCGCCCTTCTCGCCCCTGACGCCGCAGTGGTCCCACACCGCTGACCAGAATTCGGCACGCTCGTTGATCGACCAGGCGTAAAAGCTATCGTAGTCAGGAAAGTCGCGCCCGTACCGATCAGATGCCCAGCGCATGAACTGAAAGAGCGGCGCCTTCTGCTGCGCTTCCGGTGACGGGCTCCAAAGCGGCCCTTCCTTGCTCATTCCATTTCCTCCCAGAAAACTTATGGCTCGGCGCGTGCTGCGTCGTGTTCGTCGCGGATCCGGCGCATTTCCGTTCGCTTGGTTGTCAGCGAGGCAAGGATCACGCCGATCGTCACCAGCCCGATCAGGATCGTGCAGATGGCGTTGATTTCCGGTGTCACCCCAAGCCGCACCTGGCTGTAGATCTTGATCGGCAGCGTGGTCGCACCCGGCCCGGTGTTGAAGCTTGCAATCACCAGGTCGTCCAGCGACAGCGTGAAGGCGAGCATCCATCCGGCCAGCACAGCCGGGAAGATCAGCGGCAGGGTGATCTTGAAGAAGGTCTTCACCGGCGGACAACCGAGATCAAGCGCCGCCTCCTCCAAGCTGCGGTCGAACGTCATCAACCGCGACTGCACGACAATCGCCACGTAACACATGGTGAAGGTGGTATGGGCGATGGTGACCGTCCAGAAGCCACGGTCGACATTGAGCGCCACGAACAGCAGCAGCATCGAGAGGCCGGTAATGACTTCCGGCATCACCAGCGGCGCATAGATCATCCCGGAAAACAGCGTGCGCCCGTAGAACCGCTGGTAGCGCGTGAGCGAGAGTGCGGCCAGTGTTCCGAGTACGGTGCCGATGGTCGCACTCAGCACGCCGACCCGCAACGTCACCCAGGCGGCGTCCATCAGGCCCTGGTTCGACCACATGGTGCGATACCAGTTGAGCGAGAAGCCGCCCCAGACCGTGACCAGCTTGGAGGCGTTGAAGGAATAGATCACCAGGATGACGATCGGGATGTAAAGGAAGGCGAATCCAAGCGTCAGCACGGTCGCGTCGAAGCGGGAAGACTTCATCCTAGACGACCCTCTTCTGCTGGTTCTGGAAGATCGCGATCGGCACCACGAGCAGGATCAGCAGGATCACCGCGACGGCGGATGCAAGCGGCCAGTCACGATTGCCGAAAAACTCGGTCCACAAGGTCTTGCCGATCATCAGCGTATCGGCACCACCCAGGAGGTCGGGAATGACGAATTCTCCTGTGATCGGGATGAAGCAGATCATTGATCCGGCGATGACGCCCGGCAGCGACAGCGGGAAGGTGATCTTCCAGAACGCCTTCCACGGCGGGCAGCCAAGATCGCTTGCTGCCTCCAGCAGTGTCGCATCCATCTTTTCGAGTGCTGCGTAAAGCGGCAGGACCATGAACGGAAGATAAGAGTACACCATGCCTATGAAGACGGCGATGTCAGTGCGGAAAATCTGCACCTGGTCATCCGGACCCATAAATCCGATTGCCTGCAGCAGCAGGGTCAAGAGACCATCGGGCTTCAGGATGCCGATCCACGCGTAAACACGGATCAGGAACGAGGTCCAGAACGGCAGGATCACCAGCATCACCAGCGTCGGGCGCAGCGAGTTTGGCGCGCGTGCCATGGCAAGCGCCATCGGATAACCGATCAGGAGCAGCAGGAAGGTCGAGATCAGCGCGATCCGCAGCGACGACAGATAGGCCTTGATGTAAAGCGGGTCGCTGGTCAGGAAGAGGTAGTTCTCCAGATCGAGCTTCGACGCAAAGTCGCCGAAGGCATCAAAGCCTTTGAAGACCGGCGTGTAGGGCGGCATGGCGATGGCCGTATCCGACAACGAGATCTTGAAGATGATCAGGAAGGGAGCCACGAAAAACAGCAGCAGCCACAGATAGGGCACGGCCACGACCAGCCAGCGCGCCATGTGTGAGCGATGTGCCGATGGGTGGGCCGATGTCGCAGAAGCGCTCGCCATCGTGTTTCTCCGTCTACCGCGTCAGCACGATGCCGGCGTCACGCGACCAGGTGAGCCAGACCATGTCGCCGAAGGTGATCGGCCGGTCCACCAGTCGCGACACGTTGGCCTGCGCGGCGCGCACAATGCGCCCGTCTTCCATCCGCACCAGGAAGACGGAAAAGTCGCCGAGATAACCAATATCCCATACCTCGCCGTAAAGCGCGTTGACCGCCGTTTCCGCCGGCTTGTCGAGCGAGATACGCACCTTTTCGGGGCGGATGGCGAAGGCGACCTTATCGTCGGCAACGGCTTGCGAGCCCGTGTCGACCGCAACCTGCAGACCGTCGCTGTCGATGCGCAGCACGCCCGGCAGACCTGCCGCGTCTTCCCGATGCCGCACCGTGCCTTCAAGGATGTTGATGTCGCCAATGAAGTCCGCCACGTAACGGCTGTTCGGCGCCTCGTAGATTTCTGCAGGCGTCGCTACCTGCATGATCTCGCCCTTGTCCATCACTGCGATGCGGTCCGACACCGTCATCGCCTCTTCCTGGTCGTGCGTCACGATCAGGAAGGTGAGACCCAGCGTGTGCTGGATGTCCATCAACTCGAACTGGGTTTCCTCGCGCAGCTTCTTGTCGAGCGCGCCGAGCGGCTCGTCGAGCAGCAGCACCTTCGGCCGTTTTGCAAGCGAGCGGGCAAGCGCCACGCGCTGCCGCTGACCACCGGAAAGCTGTGCGGGCTTGCGCTTCGCAAACTGCTCGAGCTTCACAAGCTTCAGCATTTCCTGGACGCGCTTGGCGATGTCGGCCTTCGGGAGATTGTCCTGCTGCAGGCCAAACGCGATGTTCTTTTCCACCGTCATGTGCGGGAAAAGCGCGTAGGACTGGAACATCATGTTGGTCGGCCGGCGGTAAGGCGGCACGCCAGAGATGTCCTTGCCCTGGAGGAGGATGCGGCCTTCGGTCGGCTCCTCGAAGCCGGCCAGCATGCGCATCAGCGTTGTTTTTCCGCAGCCGGAGGGGCCGAGCAGCGAGAAGAACTCTCGCTCATAGATGTCGAGGGTCAGGTTGTTGACGGCGGTAAAGTCACCAAAACGCTTTGTGACATTCTCGAACCGTATGAAAGGTTCGGCTGTGGGATCCGTCCAGGGTGAGAATTTGCGCTTTACCGGTCCAAGCGACTTCGCCATGCCCTACCCCGTCTACCCCTATATCTCAGAACAGGTCCGGGCAGGTGGTGTCACCTGCCCGTGTCCCCAGCATCAGCTACCGGTCTTGATCTGCGTCCAGACGCGGTTGAGAACACGCTGTTCGCGCGGTCCATAGGGCGAGATCGTGAAAAGCTTCTTCACGACATCTTCCGGCGGGTAGACGGCCGGGTTCTCCAGCACTTCCTTGTCGAGGAACTGCTGCGACGCGAGGTTGCCGTTCGCGTACTGCACGTAGTTCGAAGACTTGGCGATGACTTCCGGCTTCATCATGTAGTTGATGAATTCATGCGCTTCGGCAACATTCTTGGCGTCCGCGGGGATCGCCAGGTTGTCGAACCACATATAGGTGCCCTCCTTCGGGATCACGAACTCGACCTCGACGCCGTTGTTGGCTTCTTCGGCACGGGTCTTGGCCTGCAGGACGTCACCCGACCAGCCGATCGAGATGCAGCTGTCGCCGTTCGCCAGTTCATCGATATAAGCCGAGGCGTTGAAGGTGCGAACGAAAGGACGGATCTTCTGATAGACCTCGCCACCGGCTTCCAGGTCAGCGGTTTCCTTGCTGTCCGGGTCCTTGCCGATGTAGTTCATGGCGATTGCGAAGGTTTCGTCTGAGGCATCAAGGATGTTGATGCCGCAGGACTTCAGCTTTTCCGCGTTTTCCGGCTTGAAGATGATGTCCCAGCTATCGACCGGCACGTCGCCGAGCGCGGCCTTCACCTTGGCGACATTGTAGCCGATGCCGGTCGTGCCCCACATGTAGTTGACGGCATATTCGTTGCCGGGGTCGTACTTGGCCAGGCGCTCTGTGACGAGCGGCCACATGTTTGAAAGGTTCGGGAGCTTCGACTTGTCGAGCTTCTGGAAGACGCCGGCCTGGATCTGGCGGGCAAGGAAAGGACCGGTCGGCACGACGACATCATAACCGGAGCCGCCGGCAAGCAGCTTGGTTTCTACGATGTCGTTGTTGTCAAAAACGTCGTAGACGACCTTGATGCCGGTTTCCTTGGTGAAGTCGGCAAGCACCGACTCATCGATATAGTCGGACCAGTTATACACATGAACCACCCGTTCCTGCGCAAAGGCAGCCGTTGCGGCAATGGTTGTCGCGGCAACGGCAGCCGCTAGGCTGAGCAAATGGCTTTTCATGATCTCTCCTGTTCCAGTTATTTGGCGATGCGCCCCTTACCCGGCCCGCATCCGCAATCTTCGTCTTTTCCCAAAGACTAGAAAGCTTTGACGCCGCCCACAAGCAGAATTTGGCGCGTGTACACTACTGGAAATCAAAGGCGCTGAGACCGGTCACCATCTCGTCAAGACCAAGCGGTCGCGTGACCGGCGGCTCCGCCCGCGCAAGGCAGCCCTGGCGCTCGCAAAGGCGGCAGGCCGTGCCGGCCAGAACCGTGCCCGAAGCGCCAACAACGGCATCGCCATAAACCGTGGCCTCAGCACCATCATATTCGCAGCCGAGCAGGATAGCCGTGCGGCGGATACGCTCGCCGAATCCAGCCTGTGGTCCTTCCAGCGAGCGCGCCACCGTGAGGAAGGTCGTGCCATCCGGCATCTCGACGCGATCGACCAGCACCTGTCCCGGCTGGGCAAAGGTTGAGTGAATGCTAAGCTTGACGCAGCCGCCACCGAACTTCGCCTGCGGGAAGCCTTGCGCGCCCGCGCGACGGATGACGTTGCCGGCGTGATCGACCTCCATCAGGAAGAACGGGACACCGGCCGCACCGGAGCGCGCCAGCGACGTAAGGCGCGTCGCGGCCTGCTCAAACGACACATCAAACCGCGCCCGCAGCAGATCGATGTCATATCGCAGCCGCTGGGCCGCGCTCAGGAAGGCACCATAAGGCATGAGCAGCGCATGTGCCGCATAGCGGCCAAGTTCGAACCGAGCGATGCGCCTCGCTTCATTGCTCGACAGGGAAAGTTCATCCAGTTCAGCGGCAATCTCGGTCTTGAAGGCCAGCAGCGCCACCTCCATCGCCAGTTCGCGTGTCCGGTCGAAGGGCGACAGTCGCTCGGAGATGAACAACCGCATCGAGTGACGATCGTAACGGCGCCGCAGGTTCGGCATGGCGTGCACCGGCAGTGTGCGCACCACGATGCCGTGCTGGCTCTTGGCCCAGGCTTTCAACGCACCGGCCAGATCGTCGCCGGGCGCAAGCTGGGTTGAGAAGGCTTCCGCTGCATCCTCGATCCTGCCGAAGAAGTTCGGCCGCCGCTCCAGCGCCTCCCGCACCTCGTCGATCGGCAGGCGGGTGCCGGCAATCGACGGCTCATGCCCTTCGCGCGCAAGCAGGTCGGACAGGTCGGAGAGCCGCGCGGCCTGCTCCCGATAGGCGCGGTAGAGCTTGATGAGGCCAAGCCCGGCATTGGGCGCCGCCTCCGCCACATCGATGATCTCCTGGTCACCGGGAATTTCGCCAGCAAGCAGCGGATCGGTGAACACCTCCCGCAAGCGCCCTGCAAGCCCGCCGCCCTCATCCTGCAGAGCGTCAAGGTCGATCTTGTAGACGGACGCCAGCTTCAGAAGCAGTTGGACCGTGAGCGGCCGCTGGTTGCGCTCGATCAGGTTGAGATAGGAGGGCGAGATACCCAGTCCCTCGGCCATCGCGGTCTGCGTCAGGCCAAGCCCCAGCCTCACCCGTCGTACCCGCTGACCTGCAAAGATCTTCCGCTCCGCCATCGCCGCTCTCTTTACAACTCGTCCAGCTTCTTCTTTGACTATCGTGACAATTTTACAATCTCCACTGTCAAAGGCAAGACATCCTAACCCGTTTCACAGCCACGAAATGCAATCATTTCTGGCACTTCGGCGTTCTTGTTGTAAATTCCGTCACAGCGAAACACGCAGACGAGTTTTACAGGAGGACCAGACATGACCGACTTTTACAACCTGATTGAAGGCGCTCCCCAGGGCCGCTACGACTGCATCGAACGCCCCTATTCGGTTGAAGACGTCAAGCGCCTGCGCGGCTCTGCCCAAATCCGCTATTCGCTGGCAGAAATGGGCGCAAACCGGTTATGGGAGTTGCTGCACCGCGAAGACTTCGTCAACGCGCTCGGCGCGATGACCGGCAACCAGGCCATGCAGCAGGTTCGCGCCGGCTTGAAGGCGATCTACCTTTCCGGCTGGCAGGTTGCGGCCGACGCCAACACGGCGTCTGCCATGTATCCGGACCAATCACTCTATCCGGCCAATGCTGCACCTGAATTGGCACGCCGCATCAACCGCACGCTCCAGCGCGCCGACCAGATCGAGACCGCTGAAGGCAAGGGCCTGTCGGTCGAGACGTGGTTCGCACCGATCGTTGCCGATGCAGAAGCTGGCTTCGGCGGGCCGCTCAATGCGTTCGAGATCATGAAGGCCTTCATCGAGGCTGGCGCTGCGGGCGTTCACTTCGAAGACCAGCTGGCGTCCGAAAAGAAGTGCGGTCATCTGGGCGGCAAGGTGCTGATCCCGACGGCTGCGCATATCCGCAACCTTACGGCCGCACGTCTCGCCGCCGACGTCATGGGCGTCCCGACGCTCGTCATCGCCCGAACCGACGCAGAAGCCGCCAAACTGCTGACATCCGATATCGATGAGCGCGACCGGCCGTTCGTTGACTACGATGCCGGCCGCACCGTCGAAGGCTTCTACCGTGTCCGCAACGGGCTCGAGCCCTGCATCGCGCGTGCCGTTGCCTACGCACCTTATTGCGACCTCATCTGGTGCGAGACCTCGAAGCCGGATCTCGAGCAGGCGCGGCGCTTTGCCGAAGGTGTCCGCAAGGTCCACCCGAACAAGATGCTCGCTTACAACTGCTCGCCGTCCTTCAACTGGAAGAAGAACCTGGATGACGCGACGATCGCCAAGTTCCAGCGTGAGCTCGGTGCGATGGGCTACAAGTTCCAGTTCATTACGCTCGCCGGCTTCCACCAGCTGAACTACGGCATGTTCGAACTGGCCCGCGGCTACAAGGACCGGCAGATGGCAGCTTATTCGGAGCTGCAACAGGCCGAGTTTGCGGCAGAGGTCAACGGTTACACCGCCACCAAGCACCAGCGCGAGGTCGGCACCGGTTACTTCGATGCGGTCTCGCTGGCCATCACCGGCGGCGCGTCCTCGACCACCGCGATGCATGAATCGACCGAACACGACCAGTTCCGCCCGGCGGCTGAATAACCAGGCGCCTTTAGGACAAGCAGCACTCAAGAACCCCGAATAATGAGAGGAGAAATGTCATGAACATCAACACGCCGATCCGCACCCAGGTCAAGGAACGCGCCGAGGAGCAGGCAAGCACGATGACGGAGGAGCAGCAGGCTGCCATCCGCATGCTCGCCAACGACCTCCATCGGCTCAACCACGCGATCATGAAGGCGGTCGAGGCAGGGGTCTCGGTGGAGCTTGTCCGCTCTGCGCGTCACCATGGAGGCGACGGCCATTGGGGCGACCTGATGATTCCGGTCGTGGTCACGAACCGCATCCAGTAGCTACGGCCTGCGCCCGGCGAAAAGCTCGGCGCGGTCCCTGACAAACCTCACCATGCGATCGACCACCGTGCGGATTTCCCGCCGGTGGCGATCGTCGTTGTTCATGACGATCCACTGCCGGTGGCGCAGACTTTCGATCTCGCCGCCAACCCGCTCCAGCCGCATGTCCTGATCGCCCACGAAACAGGGCAAAACCGCAGTGCCCGCTCCGCCAAGCGCAAGATCCCGCAACGATCGCGCCCGGTTGACCGTCACCACGATCTGATCCGCCCGCTCCTGATGCGGCCAGCGCAGGTAGGCCGAAATCGCATCCTCTTCGGCGACGGCAAGCCAGCGTTCCGCGGCGGAAGGCTGGAGGTTGCGGGCACGATAGGCGGCATAGGCAACTTCGCCGAGCTTGGTCGCCGCAAGATTGGGCTCCTCGGGCTCAAAAGCGCGAATGCCAATATCGCTTTCACGATGCGCGAGGCTCGCACGCCGTTCGGCAATGTAGAAGTCGAGCCGCAAGTTGTCGCGTTCCGAACAGATGGCGGAGGCGTTGCGGCTGAACATCCAGGCGAGCCAGGTGCCGCAGGCGACCCTGACCAGGGGCGACCGGGCGCCGTCCTGCTTCCAGCTTTCGATGCGGCGCGCCGCGCCTTCCATCTCCAGGATCTGGGACATCAGCGCCGATCCATCCGGGGTCAGCCGGTAGCCGGTGCGGCTTCGCAGAAACAGCGGGCGGCCGATCGTTTCTTCCAGCTCCAGCATGCGCCGGCCGATCGTCGCCGGGCTCAGGCCCGTTGCAACTGCCGCGCCCGACAGTCCTCCCAGCCGCGCGACCTGCAGGAAAAGCTCGTAGGCATCCCAGCTGATGTTTTTCACAGGTGAAAAACATAGCCGGAATTCTTTGCTACAGGAAGCAGATTTTCGTGTTTATTGAAGAAGACGACTTCATCGAACGGAGGATCTCCGATGTATGACAATGTCGTCGCCATCCTGCTTTCCCAACATGCGCGGCAGGCACCCCAGCCGTCTCGACCGCACTGCGAACACGACTTCTATGCCCGGCACGCGAACCCGCTGCCGCGCTGGCTGAGGGCGCTGCTCAAGCGCATGCAGAAAACGCAGAAGGGGCGGTAGATCCCGCCCCCTCTCAAGCCCTCAGCGTTCAAGGCGCCTGTCTCATGCAGCGCGCGAGATTGCTGCCCCGCGCTGGTTCTGAGAATATCCGGCCTCCGTCTTGAACTGCTGCACCAGTTCCAGCAGCGCATTCGCCTCCGATGCCAGGGCGCGACTTGCTTCGCTGGTTTCCTCGACCATGGCGCCGTTCTGCTGGGTCATCTGGTCCATCCGGTTGACGGAGGTGTTGATGTCCTGCAGCGCCGCAGACTGATCCTGGCTGGCGGTGGCGATCGTGTCGACATGCTTGCTGATATTGGTGATCTGCACGCTGATTGCCGCGAGAACTTCACCCGCTTCCTGCACCAGGCCGGCGCCGGAGCTGACTTCGCGGGTCGACTGGTGGATCAGGTCCTTGATCTCCTTGGCCGCGCCGGCGGAACGCTGCGCCAGTTCGCGAACTTCCTGTGCAACCACGGCAAAGCCCTTGCCGGCCTCACCGGCGCGAGCGGCTTCGATGCCGGCATTAAGCGCCAGCAGGTTTGTCTGGAAGGCGATGTCGTCGATGACCTCGATGATCGACTCGATCTTGCCCGATGCGTCCTCGATGCGGCCCATCGCGGCCACGGCATTGTTGACGACGGTGCCGGAATTGTCGGCGCTCGCCTTCGTCTCCGTCACGGCGCGGTTGGCTTCGCGGGCACGCTCGGCAGATGAGCGGACGGTGACGGTGATTTCGTCCACGGCAGCAGCGGCCTCTTCCAGCGAGGCGGCCTGGGTTTCGGTGCGGCGCGCCAGTTCGTTCGAGGACTGGCTGAGTTCGGAGCTGTTCCGCTGGATCGCCAGCGTGCTGCTGCGGATCTGGGACATCGTATCCCGCAACCGGACGATCGAGTTGTTGAAATCGCTGCGAAGCTGCTCGAGGCGACCGGAGAACGGCGTCTCGATGGTCTTGCAGAGGTCACCCTGGGCAAGCCGGGCAAGCGCGGCGGCAAGTTCGTTGACGGCGACATCGATCTGCCGGTCAACGCGCTGCTTTTCCTCGTCGTTGCGCCGACGCTCTGCCTCTGCTTCGGCGCGCTCTTCGGCGCTGCGGCCTTCGATGCGCTTCTTTTCGCGGCCCGCGTCGCGGAAGATTTCCAGGGCGCGCGCGATATTCCCGAACTCGTTTGACTTGCCGACATAAGGGATGGCGACGCTGTCATTGCCTTCGGCCAACGTGCGAACCGTGCCGGTGAGGATGCCGAGCGGCTTCAACAGGCGGCGCATCGCGTAGAAGCCTGCCAGCCCGACAACGACCATGCCGATTGCGGAGCTGAGGATGACGATGAAGGCCGTGTTGGAGATGTTGGCATAATAAACCTCCATCGGAATGCCGATGAAGAGCACACCGGTCACCGCGTTCTGCGCGTCGGTAATCGGGAAGTAGCCGGTCATGAAGTCCTTGCCGAACAGGAAGGCGGGTCCGAAATAGGCCTCACCGCGGGCCAGGAGCGACTGCGCCGGGTGATCGGCGGCAAGCTTGGTACCAACGGCCCGCTCGCCCTTTTCCGTCTTCACGTTCGTGGAGATACGGACGTAATCTGCGCCCTTCTTCTCGAAGATCGTCGCGACGCCGTTGATGGCGCTTGCGGTGCGATCCACCAGGTCATGTCCTTCGAGTGCCGTCTCGCCTTGGATGACACGAACGGCCACGCCGTCCTTGACCTCGGTCTTTGAGCCCTTGAGGCCAAGTTCATAAAGAAGACTCATCGTACGCACCGCAGAGCGAGCGTCCTCGCGCGCAGTATGCATGATGTCATTGCGAAGGTAGAGGTAGTTCAAGCCGCCCACCGCAGAGACTGCCACGAAGGTCATGAACAGACAGAGGCAGACAATGCGAGAAACAACAGAAGACGGAACGAGCTTTGACATGAAGGGACCTTTGCAGAGTGGTCCCTTCAGTGTGGCCATGACATGTAAAGTTTTACTGAATTAGACGAAAGTCAATTTCAGCAGCGAAAAGTTGTCCCGTGGCTCGAAGGGCAACTCTCCGGAAGGAACTAGAACAGGAAGACAGGGAGCGAAAGCAGAGCGGCCGTCGCGCCGATGGCCAGTGCCAGGAACCGGAGCCGCTTGAACTTTTCATCGTCCACGGCCTTGGCGATGGCGATTGCACGGGCACGGCTGTTCTTTTGCATGGATGTTGAACCCCAGGCTTGAGTTTCCGCTCCTGCTGCTGTTGCGGCAGGCAACGCATGCCAGCCGTTAACCACAGGATTTTGCTGGCAATAAGGCAGCATCCGGCAGGCATATTAACAACACCTGAATCAACCGGTACTACAACGCTTCCCCACAAACATGGCCTGAAGCCCAGGCCCATTGGAAATTGTAGCCGCCGAGCCAGCCGGTGACGTCGACGCACTCGCCGATGAAGTAGAGGCCGGGCACCGCCTTCGCCTGCATCGTCTTGGAATCAAGCTCGTTTGTGTCCACGCCGCCGAGCGTCACTTCCGCGGTGCGATAACCTTCCGAACCGGCGGGCCGGATCTTCCAGTTCTGGATGGAAGCTGCCAAGGCATCCACGGTCTTGTCGGGAAGATCGGCCAGATGCCGGTTGACGCTACCGTTTTCGACAAAGAACTGCGCCAGCCGCTTGGGAAGTGCTTCGCCGAGAACCGTTTGCGCCGCCTGCCGCCCGTTTGCCTTGCGCGCCGTCTTGAGCAGTTCAGCGATCTTGGTGTCCGGCTCGATGGCGATGGTGATCTCGTCCCCTTCGCGCCAATATGACGAGATCTGCAGGATCGAGGGACCACTCAGGCCTCGATGGGTGAAGAGCAACGCTTCGCGGAAAGCGGTCTTCCCGTGGCGCACCTCCGCCGGCACTCCGATGCCGGAAAGCGGCGACAGTTTCTCCAGGAGGTTCGGATCGAGCGTCAGGGGCACGAGCGCCGGGCGCGTTTCGATGATCTTCAGGCCGAACTGCCGCGCCAGATCATAAGCGAAACCGGTCGCGCCCATCTTGGGGATGGATTTTCCACCTGTTGCGACCACGACAGAGGCCGCCTCCACCGATCCGTTCGACGTGCCGACACGAAAGCCGCCCGGTGTTTTTTCGACCGCCGTGACCTGCGTTTGCAGTTCGAGCTGAACACCGGCGGCCTTCATCTCGGCGAGCAGCATGGTGATGATGTCCTTGGCGCTGTTGTCGCAGAACAGCTGGCCAAGCGTCTTTTCGTGCCAGGCGATGTTGTGGCGCTCGACGAGGTCCAGGAAATCACGCGGCGTGTAGCGGGCGAGCGCCGACTTGGCGAAATGCGGGTTGGCCGAGATATAGTTCTTGGCTGTCGTGTGGATGTTCGTGAAGTTGCAGCGGCCGCCACCCGAGATGCGAATCTTCTCTCCCGGCGCCTTCGCGTGGTCGAGCACCAGCACCGAACGGCCGCGCTGGCCGGCGCGCACGGCGCACATCATGCCGGCGGCACCTGCGCCCAAAACCACCACATCAAATGTCCGCGCCAATTGCCGCTCCTCGGTTACAAGCCCTTGCTGTTTTCGATCAGCCGCACAAAGTCAATGCACCTCCCCTCGCCAAGCCGTGTTCCTTGGTTATGATGGGAACCATCGATCAACCTCACCCCGGTGTGTCATGCCGCGTAAGAAAGCCGATCCCGCCCCTGCAGCCGCCGCCCCGGCAGCCGGCCCTGTTGCCGCCGCAGCCGTTGCCCAGTCGACGCTGAACTCGCTTCGAGGCGTCGCGGACTGGAAGGAGGCCGCAGCCTGGCTGCGGGTGCGTGGCATCGAGGATATCGAGTGCATCACCCCCGACCTCGCCGGCGTGCCGCGCGGCAAGATGATGCCGTCGTCGAAGTTCACGTCGAATACCTCGCTGGCGCTTCCTTCGGCGCTCTATCGCCATACGATCTCCGGCGACTATCCCGAAGAAACGAGCACCTTCCGCTACGAGCCACGCGACAGCGACCTGAAGCTGTTGCCTGACCTTTCGACCCTGTCGGTCGTGCCGTGGGAAACCGACCCGACGGCGCAGGTCATCTGCGACATCGTCAACACGGACGGCAAGTCGGTGCCCTATACGCCGCGCAACGTGTTGAAGAATGTCGTGCGGCTCTACAGCGAACGGGGCTGGAAGCCGGTGGTGGCGCCGGAAATCGAGTTCTACCTTGTCGCCAAGAATGACGATCCCGATTATCCGCTGCACCCGCCGAAAGGCCGCTCCGGCCGTTCGATCCTTGGCGGCCAGGGCTATTCGATCGCCGGCATCAACGAGTTCGACGAGTTGATCGACGACATCTACCACTTCTCCGAAAAGCAGGGCTTGGAGATCGACACGCTGATCCATGAAGAAGGACCAGCGCAGCTCGAGATCAACCTGCGCCATGGCGACCCGATCGAGCTTGCCGACCAGGTCTTCATGTTCAAGCGCACCATCCGTGAAGCGGCCTTGAAGCACGGGATCTACGCGACATTCATGGCCAAGCCCATGCAGGGACAGGCAGGCTCGGCCATGCACATCCACCAGTCGGTGGTCGACATTGAGACCGGCCGCAACATCTTCTCCAATCCTGACGGCTCGGCATCCAAGGAGTTCTTCCAGTTCATCGGTGGCATGCAGACCTACATCCCGAAGGCACTGGTGATGATGGCGCCCTACGTAAATTCCTATCGTCGGCTGACACCGGACATGTCTGCGCCGGTGAACACCGCCTGGGGCTACGACAACCGGACAACCGCCTTCCGCGTACCGGTGTCGGATGCCGCCGCGCGGCGCGTGGAGAACCGCCTGCCCTCGTCGGACGCCAACCCTTACCTTGCGCTGGCAGCATCGCTCGGTTGCGGCCTGCTCGGCATGATGAATGGCATCGACCCGACGCCGCCGACGGAAGACACGGCCAACGAAGGTGATATCGAACTGCCACGCGGCCTGCTCGAGGCCGTTTCGCTCCTCGAATCCGATCCGGCGTTGGCGGACGTGCTGAGCTCAGAGTTCATCGGCCTTTATGCCGGCGTCAAACGTGGCGAGTTCGAAACCTTCATGCAGGTGATCAGCCCCTGGGAACGCGAGTTCCTGCTCCTCAACGTCTGAGGAGGCTTGGATTTTGGACAAATGGCAGAGCCCAATCGCCCCGGGCATTTCGTGGTATCAGGAAAGCGTCGGCGAGCGGCCGACCTATCCCACCCTCGACGGCTCCAGATCGGTGGACGTCGCCATCATCGGCGGCGGCTATACGGGGCTGCAGGCGGCGTTCAATCTCGCCCGCGCCGGCGTTTCGGTAGCACTGCTGGAAGCGGCGCGGCTGGGTGATGGCGCATCGGGGCGCAACGGCGGGCAGTTGAATACCGGGCAACGGTGGTGGCCGGAAGACCTCGAAAAGCAGGTCGGATACGAACGCTCGAAGATCCTGTTCGACATGGCCGAGGATGCAAAACGGCATCTCCTCGATTTCGCGTCCGCGCACGGGATCGAGATGGACTACAGGCCCGGCCAGTTGAACGTATCGCACAAGCGCGGCCACGAGCGGGAATACCAGGCGAACGCGCAGATCGCTGCTGAGCGATACAATTACCCGCATATCTCCTTCATGGACGGCAAGGAAACGGCGGAACGGCTCGGCAGCAACAGTTACCACTGCGGTGTACGCGACACCGGCACCGGCCATGTCCATCCCTTGAAGCTTCTTGTTGGCCTCGCTCGCGTGGCAAGCAGCGCCGGCGCCCAGATCTATGAGAACACCTGCGCGACGGCGATCGAAAAAACGCGCAATGGCCCCGGTGGCAAGATCCTGGTCAAGACCGCCAAGGGTACGCTGAGCGCGGATCGGGTACTGATCGCCACCAACGCCTATATCGGCAATCTGGAACCTGTCACGGCCGCGCATATCATGCCGATTGGTTCGTTCATCGCTGCCACGGCGCCGCTCGATGACTATCCGAACGTCATCCCAGGCGGCGAAGCGGTCGCCGACTCACGATTTGTTGTTCGCTATTTCCGCAAGGACAAGGACAACCGGCTGCTGTTCGGCGGGCGCGAGGTTTATTCGTCGAAGAACCCGCAGGACACCGCCCAGGCAATCCGCAAGCAGATCGTCGAAACCTATCCTGCTCTGAAGGACGTGCCGGTCACCCACGCCTGGGGCGGCAACGTTGGGATTACCCTGCCGCGCCAACCCTTTGTGCGCGAGGTCATGCCGGGGGTCACCTCGATTGGTGGCTATTCCGGCCACGGCGTAATGCTGTCAAATTACTGCGGCAAGCTCTACGCAGACACGGTTCTCGGCAAGGCTACCGATCTTGACCACCTCGCTGCGCTCAACATCCGCGCATTCCCCGGCGGGACACATATGCGCACGCCCCTTCTGTTCCTTGCTCTCACCTGGTTCGCCTTGCGCGACAGGCTCTGACAAGCCAACAATATTAGTGGCGCCTTGACGGCAATTCGGGGCTAGCGATTTTAAATCGATTAGATTACATAAGCCCCAACAATGCAGGAAGAAAGAATAGCGATGAGCAGCCAGATCATCCCAGTCGAACCTTTTGATTGCGTCGTGTTCGGCGGCACAGGCGACCTTGCAGAACGCAAGCTCCTTCCCGCCCTTTACCATCGGCAAATCGAAGGCCAGTTCATTGAGCCGACCCGCATCATCGGAGCTTCGCGCAGTTCACTGTCGCATGATGAGTACCGCAAGTTTGCCGAGGACGCGCTGAAGGAACACCTGAAGCCGGCCGAATATGACGAAGCGGAGGTCGCAAAGTTTTGCCAGCGGCTTTATTATGTTTCGGTCGATGCCAAGGCTGACGGTGGCTGGCCGGAACTGACGGCACTGCTTCAAGAGGGTGAAGATCGCATCCGCGTCTTCTATCTTGCCGTTGCTCCGGGCATCTTCGGCGCGATCTCGGAAAAGATCCGCGACCACCAGCTCATTACCGACAAGACCCGCATCGTCGTCGAAAAGCCGATCGGCCGTGATCTTGCGTCCGCGTTGCAGCTCAACGACACGATCGGCAAGGTGTTCAGCGAAGAACAGATCTTCCGCATCGACCACTATCTCGGCAAGGAAACCGTCCAGAACCTGATGGCGCTCCGGTTTGCCAACGCGCTTTACGAGCCGCTCTGGAACGCCCAGCACATCGACCACGTGCAGATTACCGTGGCGGAAGCCGTCGGCCTGGAAGGCCGCGCCGGCTACTACGACACGGCGGGCGCCCTGCGCGACATGGTGCAGAATCATATCCTGCAGCTTCTCTGCCTTGTCGCCATGGAAGTGCCCTCCTCCATGTATTCGGAATCGGTTCGCGATGAGAAGCTCAAGGTCCTGCGGGCCCTGAAGCCGATCACCGAAGCGAACGTCGAGCAGTTGACGGTCCGCGGCCAGTACCGCGCTGGGGCTTCGGCGGGCGGCGCGGTCAAGGGCTACCTGGAAGAGCTCGAAGGTGGCGTATCCAACACCGAGACATTTGTCGCCATCAAGGCCGAGATCGGCAACTGGCGCTGGGCCGGCGTTCCCTTCTACATCCGCACCGGCAAGCGTCTCGCCAACCGTGTTTCCGAGATCGTCATCACCTTCAAGCCGATCCCGCACAACATCTTCTACAGCTCGGCCGGTCGCATTTCCGCCAACCAGCTGATCATCCGCCTTCAGCCGGATGAAGGCGTCAAGCAGTCGCTGATGATCAAGGATCCGGGCCCGGGAGGCATGCGCCTGCGCGAAGTGTCGCTCGACATGAGCTTCGCCCAGGCCTTCAACGTCCGTAATCCGGATGCCTACGAGCGCCTGCTCACCGACACGATCCGCTCCAACCAGACGCTGTTCATGCGTCGCGATGAAGTGGAAGCCGCATGGCGCTGGGTCGACCCGATCCTCAAGGGTTGGGAAGCGACCGGACAGCAGGTCCAGGGATATACTGCGGGCACCTGGGGCCCGAGCCAGGCCATTGCTCTCATCGAGCGCGATGGCCGCACCTGGCACGAATCCTGAGTGGTCGCCATGACGGACCGGATGCACGAATTTTCCGATGCCGCATCTCTCGCCTCCGCATTGGCGGATGAGGTTGCGGCACGCCTTGCAGCCGCCCTTCGTGATCGAGGCACAGCTTCGATCGCGGTCTCCGGCGGGTCGACGCCAAAGAAATTCTTCGAGGCGCTTTCGACACGCGACATCGACTGGAGCAAGGTCACCGTCACCCTGGTGGACGAACGTTTCGTCCCTGCCGACAGCGACCGTTCCAATCATCGCCTCGTCCAGACGCATCTGCTGAAGGACAAGGCGGCAAATGCCAAATTCCTTCCGCTGTTCTACGACGTGGCGTCGATCCAGGACGCGGCCGCCAAGGCGACGGAAGAAACTGCCGGGATCGACAACCCGTTCGACGTGGTCATTCTCGGCATGGGCAATGACGGGCACACGGCCTCGTTCTTCCCGCATGGAAACAACCTGGCGCAGGCGATCGACCTGTCTGGCCCGCGTGGCGTGCTGACGATGCGCGCCGACGGAGCTGGCGAGGAACGGCTTACCTTCTCCTTTGCGAGCCTCTCGGATGCGCGCTTCCTGGCGCTTCACATCGAGGGCCAGGGCAAGAAGGACGTCCTGGACCAGGCGAAGGCCGGCTCCGATGAAAACGAGATGCCGATCCGCGCCGTGCTGAACAGAGCCGCGACGCCGGTGGACATTTATTGGGCGCCCTGACCGCCCCTGATTTGTAAAACAACAGCAATCCCGTTCGGCACCGACCCTCGTCCCTGCCACTCCCAGAGCGGGATTGATGACAAGAGGACATGCCATGGCCGCTCATTCGCGCATCGAGGCGATCACCGCCCGTATCGTCGAACGCTCCAAACCTCATCGCGAAGCCTATCTCGATCGGCTGCGCCGCGCGGCATCCAAGGGACCGCATCGGGCGACCTTGTCCTGCGGAAACCTGGCGCATGGTTTTGCCGTCTGTTCCCCCTCGGAGAAGGCAGCGCTGGCAGGTGACGTGGTCCCGAACCTCGGCATCATCACCGCCTATAACGATATGCTCTCGGCCCACCAGCCCTACGAGACCTTTCCGTCGATCATCCGGGAAGCGGCGCGCGACGCAGGCGGAATTGCGCAGGTGGCCGGTGGCGTACCGGCCATGTGCGATGGCGTGACCCAGGGTCAGCCGGGCATGGAGCTGTCACTGTTTTCTCGTGACGCGATCGCCATGGCGGCCGGTATCGGCCTGTCGCACAACATGTTCGACGCGGCCGTTTATCTCGGCATCTGCGACAAGATCGTTCCGGGCCTTGTGATTGCCGCACTGTCCTTCGGCCACCTGCCGGCCGTCTTCATCCCAGCGGGGCCCATGACATCCGGCCTTCCAAACGACGAGAAGTCGCGCATCCGCCAGCTTTACGCGGAAGGCAAGGTTGGACGGGCGGAATTGCTCGAAGCGGAGTCCAAATCTTACCACGGCCCCGGCACCTGCACCTTCTACGGCACGGCCAACTCCAACCAGATGCTGATGGAGATCATGGGTTTCCACCTGCCCGGCGCCTCCTTCGTCAACCCGGGCACCAAGCTGCGCGAAGCGCTCACCCGCGAAGCCGCAAAGCGGGCGCTGGCGATTACCGCGCTCGGCAACGAATTTACCCCGGCCGGCGAGATGATCGATGAGCGCTCGATCGTCAACGGCGTGGTCGGCTTGCACGCAACGGGCGGCTCCACGAACCATACGCTGCATCTCGTTGCGATGGCGCGCGCCGCTGGCATCCTTCTCACCTGGCAGGACATTTCCGAACTTTCGGACGTCGTACCGCTTCTGGCGCGCGTTTACCCCAACGGCTTGGCAGACGTGAACCACTTCCACGCGGCAGGCGGCATGGGCTTCCTCATCAAGCAGCTCCTGAAGCAGGGCTACCTGCATGACGACGTCCGCACCGTCTTCGGCCAGGGGCTTGAAGCCTATACGGTCGAGGCAAAGCTTGCCGCCGACGGGCAGATCGTTCGTGAGCCTGTTCCGGAAGAGAGCGGCGATCCAAAGGTGCTGACGACGGTCGAAACCCCGTTCCAGTCCAATGGCGGGCTCAAGATGCTGACCGGCAATATTGGCCGCGGCGTCATCAAGATTTCGGCGGTTAAGCCTGAGCGGCATGTGGTCGAAGCGCCGGCGATCGTTTTCCATGATCAGCAGGAACTGCAGGAGGCCTTCAAGCGTGGAGACCTCAACCGCGACTTCGTGGCGGTCGTGCGCTTCCAGGGCCCCAAGGCGAATGGCATGCCGGAACTGCACCGCCTGACGCCGCCGCTCGGCGTCCTCCAGGACCGCGGCTTCAAGGTCGCACTCGTCACCGACGGGCGCATGTCCGGCGCCTCCGGCAAGGTGCCGGCCGCCATTCATCTCACGCCGGAAGCCTCCGACGGCGGACCGATCGCCAAGATCAAGGACGATGACATGATCCGTCTCGACGCCGTCAACGGCACGCTCGAAGTGCTTGTGGACGAAGCCGAGTTGGCGGCCCGCGCTCCGGCTGTTGCCGATCTGTCGGAAAACGAGTTCGGCATGGGCCGCGAGCTGTTCGCCGCCTTCCGCCGCAATGTCGGCCATGCCGACCAGGGCGCCAGCGTCTTTGCCTGAACAAGGACCCTTAAATGAAAAAGGCGGCCCAAGGCCGCCTTTTTCATGTCCAAGTGCTCGATCCTTACCAGGAGCGGACGTCGAGCTTGAAGTCCTTGTGCCGGGGATGTGTCGAGAACACAAAGATCCGGTTCAACTCCTTCTCGGTCAGCACCCGCAGGAACCGAACCTCGATGGTGTTGTTCTGGTTGGCGCGCGTCAGGAGGCAGCCAATCTTGCTGATCCGCGCGTCCGGAATATCGAGATAGAACTGCGACGGCAGGTCGTAATTGGTCAGCAGGCCGAGCACTGCCTGGCTGCGCGAGATGCGGATAACATCGCACCGGCGCTGGGCCATGTTGAGAACGCCCTTTTCCGTATATTCGATACGGCCTGCATTCATCGTGTCTTCCATTTTGAACCGCGTTTCGCGGTCGTACATGAAAGACTCTTCCTTATTCAAAAAATGATCTTTGTTCGCTGGAGCCGCTACCACGACACTCTCCTTGGCTTTATGGCCGCAGGCTAGTGCTGGAAGTTTAACAGAGGGTTTGGCAGCCGCGCCGCTTACAGGTTTCCAACATCTGCACCGGATTCTGGTGAACCAAGGCTTAAACGTTACTGCCGGTAGCTGCGCCCATCTGCATCGAAGAGGTGCAGCTTGGTGCGATCTGCCGCAAACCGCATCGTGTCGCCCTTCTTGACGTTGAGGATGCCGGGGATCTTGGCGATGATCGGCTCCTCGCCCGCCAGCCCATCGATGTAGAGCAGCGTCACTTCGCCAAGCGCCTCGACGATCGAAACGCGTCCCTCGAACAGATAATCCTCGCCGGACGCGACCGTCAGGTCTTCCGGGCGAATGCCGAAGCTTGCGTTCTTCCCGTTCGCGGACGCCGGCGTCTCGATCGGGATGGTCAAGGCCTTCCCACCCGCCAAGGCGACCGAAGTCTCCGGACCGGCCGAGGAGATGGTGACCGGGATGATATTCATGGCTGGGGAGCCGATGAAGCGGGCGACGAAGAGGTTCTTCGGGCGCTCGTATAATTCCAGCGGCGGGCCGACCTGCTCGATACGGCCAGCGGACAGCACGACGATCCGGTCGGCGAGCGTCATCGCCTCCACCTGGTCGTGGGTAACATAGATCATCGTCGTATCGGCCATCTGCTCCTTGAGCTTGGCGATCTCGATGCGGGTCGCGACACGCAGCGCGGCATCGAGGTTCGACAGGGGCTCGTCGAACAGGAAGACCTTTGGGTTGCGGCAAATCGCTCGACCGATCGCGACGCGCTGCCGCTGGCCGCCGGAAAGCGCCTTCGGCAGGCGATCGAGGTAGGGGGTCAGTTGCAGGATGTCGGCCGCCGCGCGAACGCGCCGGTCGATCTCGGCCTTGCTCTCCTTCGCGATCCGCATCCCGAAGGCCATGTTGTCGTAGACCGTGTAGTGCGGATAAAGCGCATAGGACTGGAAGACCATGGCGATGCCGCGACGCGAGGGAGGAACGTCATTAACGAGTTGCCCATCGATGTACATCTCGCCGCCGGTGATGCTCTCAAGCCCTGAAATCATGCGCAGGAGCGTGGACTTGCCGCAGCCGGAAGGCCCAACAAACACCACGAACTCGCCCTGCTCGATGTCCAGATCGATGCCGTGCAGCACCTTCACCTGGCCATAGGACTTGCGGATATCCTTCAGAACAACACCAGCCATGACTTCCCTCCCTGATCCTCGTTACGCGTGACGGGCGAAGAACGCCCCCCAAGCCGGCAGTTCCAAATGCCTGTCTTCCAGCCGCGCTTCGAAGCCGTGGCCGGTCAGCACTTCCCATTCACCAACAGGTAGCTGCGTGCTCACGCCTTCGGGGCTCATGTTGAACATGCACAGCAGGACCTCGTTGCCATACTGCCGCTTGTAGCCAAGGACCGATCCGTCTTCCGGCAGGAACAGGATATCCCCCTTCGACAGGGCCGGATGCTGCTTGCGGAAAGCGAGGAAGCGGCGGTAGTGCTCAAGCACGGATGCCGGGTCGCCATATTGAGCGCCGACTGCGCGCAACTGATGCTCGACGGGGATCGGCAGCCAAGTCTTCTCTGCAGTGGAGAAACCTGCCTGCAGTGCCTGACTGTCCCACACCATCGGGGTGCGGCAACCATCGCGCCCCTTGAACTCCGGCCAGAACTGGATGCCATAAGGGTCCTGCAGGTCAGCGTAAGCGATATCGGCTTCCGTGAGACCAAGCTCTTCGCCCTGGTAAATGCAGACCGAGCCGCGCTGCGTCATCAGGATGGCCGAAACCATCTTGGCGTAGCTGTCGCGGTCGAGCACGTCCTGGCCCCAGCGGCTGACATGGCGCACCACATCATGGTTGGAGAAGGCCCAGCAGGCCCAGCCTTCGGGTGCTGCGGCAGAAAAGGCGTTCTGCACCTCGGCGACACGCGTCGGTGTCAGCGGGTCGGGCGCCAGAAATTCAAAGGCGTAGCACATCTGCATCTTGTCGCCGCCGGAGGTGTATTCCCCGACAATCTCGAGACCGCGCTGGCTGTCGCCCACCTCGCCCACGGCGGCAATCGCCGGGAACTCCTCGAGCACGGCGCGGAAGCGCTTCAGGAACTCCAGGTTCTCCGGCCGGTTCTTGTCGTAGAGGTGTTCCTGGAAATTGTACGGGTTGACCGCCGGTGCGGTCGAGGCATTGCGACGCGACGGATCAAGCGACGGGTTGTCGCGCAACAGCTTGTCATGGAAATAGAAGTTGATGGTGTCGAGACGGAAGCCATCGACGCCGCGCTCCAGCCAGAACCGCGTCATGTCCAGCAGCGCATCCTGAACTTCCGGGTTGTGAAGGTTGAGGTCCGGCTGCGAGATCAGGAAGTTGTGCATGTAATATTGCATGCGGGTCGGGTCCCAATGCCAGGCCGAACCACCGAAGATCGACAACCAGTTGTTGGGCGGCGTGCCATCCGGCTTCGCGTCGGCCCAGACGTACCAATCCGCCTTGGGATTGAAGCGGCTCGACCGGCTCTCAATGAACCAGGGGTGCTGGTCGGAACTGTGCGACATCACGAGGTCGATCATCACCTTGATGCCAAGCCGGTGCGCCTCTGCGATCATGCCGTCGAAATCCGACAGCGAACCGAACATCGGATCCACATCCGTATAGTTCGACACGTCGTAGCCGAAATCCTTCATCGGCGACGGGAAGAACGGCGAGATCCAGATCGCGTCGGCACCGAGCGCTGCAATATGCGGCAGGCGCGCGGTGATGCCCTTCAAGTCACCGATACCGTCGCCGTTCGAGTCCTGGTAGGACCGAGGGTAGATCTGGTAAATAACGGCCCCACGCCACCAGTCCTTATCCGGCGCTGCAGGGGCCTCTGCGGGAATGCTCATTCACTATCCTGTTGTCGTTCGATTGTTTGTCGTAGCCGGTTAACCGCCCTTGACCGAGCCGGCAAGCAAGCCGCGTACGAGATATCGCTGCAGTGCAAAAAAGACGATAATCGGGACAATGATGGTGATGAATGCGGATGCGGTGAGAATTTCCCACTTGCCGCCCATCGAACCCAGCAGAGCATTCAGTGCGCCCGTCAGAACCAGCTGATCCTTGCCGGTACCAAGGAAGACCATGGCGACGAGAAGGTCGTTCCAGGTCCACAGGAACTGGAAGATCGAGAAGGAGGCAAGCGCCGGGAAAGACAAGGGCAGGATGATCTTCACGAAGATCTCGAAATCGCTTGCCCCATCGACCCGCGCCGACTCGATGATCTCGCGCGGCAAGCCGGCAATGTAGTTGCGCAGCAGGTAGATCGCGAGCGGCATGCCAAAGGCGGAGTGCGCCAGCCAGATCCCCGCATAACTTCGAGACGGCAGGCCAAACAGGTTGCCGATCTCGTTATACATGCTCAGCAGCGGAATGAGTGCCATCTGCAGCGGCACGACGATCAGCCCCACCACAAGCGCGATGATCAGCGCCCTCCCCGGAAACTCCATCCATGACAGCGCATAGGCTGCAAAGGCGGCGATGAGGATTGGAATGATCGTGGCCGGTACAGCCACCGTCAGCGAGTTGACGAAGGACTGGCCGATCCCCTGCGAGGTCAGCACGGTGCGGTAGTTGTCGAGCGTGAACGTGGGCGGCTGGGCGATGGACAGGTAGACGCGCTTGCCGCGGCCGTCACCGAAGGGCGCGTTCTTCGTATAGATGTAGGTGCCGTCCGCGTTGATCACCAGGGTTTCGCCGTCACCGATGTCGGCGGCTTCACCGGCATCGTACTCGGTCGGTGCCGCAACACGGGTGCCGAAAGCCCGCACGGTGCCGGATTTCCCCTCCTCGAACACCGAGCCGGAGATGACGTAGTTCGAGCCCTCCTGCTTTGCCGTCGAAGGGTCAGCGAGGCGCGCTGCGCTCGTCTCGGCTGCACCGGTCAGCGCCGTCCACCAACCGGACGCGGTGATCTGGCCAGCTTCCCGAAAGGAGGTGACGAGAATGCCCGCCGTCGGGATGAGCCAGAGGAGGCAGATCAGCAGCACCGAGAGATGAAGGAAAAGACGGGGGAGGCCGATGCGGCGAAGGCTTGCGGTCGCGTTCATGTCAGTGGCCCCCCGTTTCCTTGTTCGCCTGACGGATGTTCCAGATCATGATCGGCGTAACGGCCGCCATTAAGACAAGCGCGATCACCGCGCTTCGGCCGCTGTCGCCGCCGCCGCGGAACATCCAGTCGAACATCAGGTTGGCGAGCACCATCGTGTTCCACTGGCCATTGGTCATGGTCAGCACGATGTCGAAGACCTTGAGCACGAGAATGGTGATGGTGGTCCAGACCACGGCGATCGTGCCCCAGATCTGCGGTACCATGATCTTCCAGAAGATCTGCCAGCCATTGGCTCCGTCGATGACCGCCGCCTCAATGGTTTCTTCCGGAATGCCGCGCAGGGCGGCCGAAAGGATCACCATGGCAAAGCCGGTCTGGATCCAGACCAGGATCGCCATCAGGAAGAAGTTGTTCCAGAACGGCAGCGCGATCCACACCTGCGGATCACCGCCGAAGAACTGAACGACCGCGTTGAGGAGGCCGATCTGCGTTTCGCTGCCGCCGCGATATTCGTAGATGAACTTCCAGATGACGGAGGCGCCGACAAACGAAATCGCCATCGGCATGAAGATCAGGCTTTTGGCGATATTGCCCCACCAGATGCGATCCGTGAGCACCGCGATCACCAGTCCGAAGAAGGTGCAGGCAGCAGGCACGACGGCAAGCCAGAGGATGTTGTTGAAGATCGACTGGCGGAATTGCGCGTCCTGGATCGCCCAGCGGTAGTTGGCGAGACCAACGAAGTTGGTGCCGGAGCGATCGTAGAACGACAGGATGAAGGTCGCCACGACCGGGTAGACGAGGTAGACGGCGAGTAGCACGAGCGCGGGCCCGAGGAAGAGCCACGGCCGCACCACCGCACGCCGGTTGAGGTTGACCGATGCCTTGCGGACGTTATCGACCGGCACCGGGAAGATGACCTGCAGAACCTTGTCGGACAGCCAGTAATAAAGTGCACAGACAAACACGCCGGCGATCACCACGCCGACGGACGAAACAATCTGCCATGCCATGCCCAGCCCCTCCGACCAGTTGTGCGGGTCTTGTTATCCGAGCCGGAAGTTTCCGGCTCGGTCAGTCGTCACACGCGTTCCCGCGGGATTATTTCAGCCCGTCCCAGGCCTTCTGGATATCGGCGCCGACCGTCTGCGCGTCCTTGCCGCCGACATAGTCGATCATCCCGGTCCAGAAGGCGCCGGCACCGATCTTGCCCGGCATCAGGTCGGAGGCATCGAAGCGGAAGGTGGTCGCCGTCGTCAGGATCTCGCCCTGCTTCTTCAGGATGTCGTTGGCGTAGGCTTCCGGATTGACTTCCTTGTAGGGGGTCAGGAACGAGGCCTGCGCCATCCAGACTTCATGCGCAATCGGCGTCTTCAGGAATTCGATGAATGCCTTGGCGGCCGGCGAATCCTTGGTGATGGCGAACATCGTGCCTGCCCCGAGAACGGGCGTGCCGAGGTCCGGCTTGGAGGCATAGGTCGGCATGTAGAAGAAATCGGCATCGACGCCGAGTTCGGTATCCGGCGGGAAGAAGGACGGAATAAAGGATGCCTGGTGATGCAGGTAGCACTTCGGCGGGATGCCGAAGAGGCCCTTCGGGCTGTCGCGGAAGTCGGTCGAGGCGACAGCCGCAACGCCACCGCTCACATATTTGTCGTTCTTGGCAAACTTGCCGAATTCCTCGATCGCACCGACCACGGCCGGATCGTCGAACTTGATCTCGTTCGATACCCACTTGTCGTAGGTTTCCGCCGGCTGGGTGCGCAGCATCATGTCTTCCACCCAGTCGGTTGCCGGCCAGCCGGTCGCGCCGCCGGAGCCAAGCCCGATACACCACGGAACGCCACCGTCTTCGACGATCTGGTCGCTGAGCTTGATGAGGTCTTCCATGGTCTTGGGAACCTCGTAACCGGCTTCCTCGAAATTCTCCGGCACGTACCAGACCATGGACTTCAGGTCGGCCTTGTAGGGGAAGCCGAAGAAGGCCTCGTTGCCGTCCTTGCCCTTGTAGGTGCCATAGCGGATCCAGTCTTCGCCGGAGCCGTAATTGGTCTTCACCCAATCGGCGTTTTCCTGGCCAAGCGGCGTCAGGAACCCCTTGGTCGCGAGGTCCGCCAGAAGGCCCGGCTGCGGTATGATGGCGATATTCGGCGGCGAGCCGGCTTGCGTATCGATGACGATCTGCTGCTCGTAATTTTCCGAAGAGGAGTAGCGGCCGTTCACGCCGGTGGCGGCGTTAAAGTAAGCGAGCACGCTGTTGAAGAGCACTTCATCTTCGCCGCGCCAGGGTCCGAAAAGCGTCAGGCTCTGGCCCTTCAGGTCGGCGTGTGCTGCCTTGAAGTCGTCATAGCTCTTCCATGTGAAGCGCGAATCTTCGCCCGGTGCGAATTTCAGTTCCTGTGCTACCGCGCCTCCCGCAATCAGCGCCGCGACAGCCGTTCCGATCCAAAACGAAGTTCTCATCAAACGTCCTCCCATTATCCGGCGTTGTACGCTGCCGGATGTTCAAGCATGGGAGGAAATTTAACGCGCTCTTGAAGGAGTCAAGGGTTGCACCGACACACGGGAACAATTCGCAGTTTCCCGCAGTCGGATGTCAGAACTTCGGCGGGGTCTTTCCCGCCGCGCGATGGGCGGCGATCACCGTGTTGGCCATCAGCATGGCAATCGTCATCGGGCCCACGCCGCCGGGAACGGGCGTGATTGCGCCAGCGACTTCTGCGGCCTCGGCGTAAGCCACATCGCCCACGAGGCGGGTCTTGCCCTCATCCTTCTCCGGCGCATCGACGCGATTGATGCCAACATCGATGACGGTGGCGCCAGGCTTGACCCAGTCACGCTTGACCATCTGCGCACGGCCAACCGCAGCCACCAGGATATCGGCGTTGCGGCAGACGGCAGCGAGGTCCTTGGTGCGCGAATGCGCCATGGTGACGGTGGCATTGGCGGCGAGCAGCAGAAGCCCCATCGGCTTGCCGAACAGGTTGGAGCGCCCGATCACCACCGCATTGAGGCCAGACAGGTCGTCGCCATGGATTTGCTTGACGAGCAGCATGGCGCCGGCTGGCGTGCAGGAGATGAGGCCCGTGGACAGGTCACCGGTGGCGATCTTGCCGGCGTTGACGACGTGCAGCCCGTCGACATCCTTTTCCGGCGAGATCGAAAGAATGACCGGCTCGGCATTCAGATGCTTCGGCAGCGGCAACTGCACGAGGATTCCGTGGATCGCCGGATCGGCGTTTAGTTCGGCCACAAGCTTCTCGAGCTCTTCCTGGGTGGTTTCTTCCGGCAGGCTGTGCTGGATCGAGTTGAAGCCGCACTGCTTGGCCATCTTGCTCTTGGAATTGACATAGGCGTGGCTTGCCGGATCGTTTCCGACAATGACGACCGCCAGGCCCGGCTTGATGCCGGCCTCGGCTTCGAGCTTGCCTGCCGCTTCCGTCACGGCTGCAACAACAGAGGCTGCCGCCTGTTTTCCATCGATAACCAAAGCCACGCTTTCCTCCAAACTGACTGTCCATGTATACACGAACATGCTGAGCTAGCGCCTACGGCTATGCGACCCGCAGGCACCAAAAGCAAGCAGATTCGGGACGCGGATTACCTGCGGCCAGCCATACGGCTAGCGGAATGCAGTTCGACACGCTCGCGCAGATCCGCCATGTGCTGGCGCAGCCTGCGAAGCTCTTCCGCCTTCTGACGCTCTTCGTCTGACATGCGCGGAGCATAGGTCGGTGCCGTGTGCAGGCCTGAACTGACGGCAGCGACTAGCGGCGGGAGCGCTTCGGTCGCAGGGCGACGGTTTGCCATCAACAGGTCACGGATCTGGTCGCCCAGAAGCACATCGTTGGCCGCGGCCGGATAAGCGCGATACGCGGCAGAATGCTGGTAATCCTCGTCGTCGTCGAAATCGTCTTGCGGCTCTTGGACGTAGTCGTCGTAGAACGCAGGTTCCACGGCGTAGTCGGCGGCTTCGTCTGGCTCCGGATACGCTAGAGCCTCGTGCTCCTGTTCAACGGCGTGCGAAGTCTCCGCCTCGACCTCGTCCTCATGCTTCCGTCTGCCGAACATGCTGAAGAACGCGCCGAGACCAACGCCCGCAAGCGCACCGCCTCCGGCCATCTGCTCCAGTGTCCAGCCGAGCCGCGTCGCCGCCGCTGCCGTGGCAGGAATGATCACTTCCGTCTCAGCGAGCGGACCTGTCGGCTGCGTTTCGGCGCGCTGCTGCGCCTCAAGATAGTTTTCGCGCGCCTCACGCACCGCCGTTTCCAGGACCTGGAGACGGGCGGCCGCATCGGCTGCAGTCTTGTCCTGCGGGTCTGTCTTCTGCTTCGCCTTGAGGTCGGCGAGAAGCTTGTTGTTTTCCGCCTCCTGCTGCCGAAGAGAGGAGACCAGCCGCTTCAGCGCATCCTGGATGCCGCTGCGGACTTCATCCAGTGCGGTCTGAGCCGCGAGAAGCTTTGGATGGCGAGGGCCAAGACTGCCCGAAAGCTGGTCGACCAGCAGCCTTGCCTCGACGTAATGCTGCCGCTGATAATCAAGTCCGGTGTATTCCAGCGCATCGGGAAGCGGTTTGGCCAGCACGTCAGCGAGCTTCAGCGCCGAAGCCTGGGCAATCTTCGCCTTCAGCTCAGCCGCGCGTGCTTCGGCCGCAGCAATCTCGGCTCCACGCTGGCTGCTTTCGCGTCCGCGGCGCCGCAACTCTCCGACCTTCTGCTGGCCGACCTTCTCGACATAACCTGACAGTGCAGCTTCCGCACGCTCCAGCGTCTGCCGCAGCTTCTCAACGATCGGCTGCGACGCCTCGGACTGCGCCCGGATCAACTCGTTGCGGAAGGTCTGGCCCACCAGATTGGCAATGCGGGCTGCTTCGGCGGGATCGGCCGCGGTGGCTGAAATTCGTGCATGGCTTGCCGCTTCGTCATAACGGAAGTCGATCGCCTTCCCCAGCGTCTCGCGCAGAGCGCTTTCGGCTTTGGCCACAGTGTTTTCGCGACCGGTGACGATATCGGAGACGATCCGAACAGCGCTTGGCCGCGCCGTCTCGCCATTGAGGTTGAGCGCGCGAACGAGATTGTCGAGGTTTGCCTTCGAGCGCAGCATGGAAGAGGCGTTGGCAACGGTGATTTCGCCCGCGCCCTCCACCTTCAAGAGTGTTTCGGCGCTGTATTCCCCCGGCGTCATGGCAAACAGCCCGGCGCCCGAGGCAAGACCGACCGCTGCCCAGAGCCCGATTTTCAGCGGCACACGCCGCAGCGATCGCGACGGACGCAATGCTGCCTTGTGCTCATGGGCCTCTTCGTCACGGCCCTGATCCGGTTCTAGCCAATGCTGCATAACGGCGACCACGCTCATTCCTGCTACCGGCGGGCAGCATATGAACACAGCCTAAATTTTCATGGCAAAGAAATCGTTAATGCGACGGCGGAAGACCATGCGCAGCCCCCCATAAAACGAGAAAAGCCGGCCACAAGGACCGGCTCTCGTAGTTTCCAGAATGACGATCAGTGGCCGGCGGTTTTTGCCGGTTCCTCGATCTTCACGCCCTCGACGATCTTCTGGCCAGGATTGGCGTTCTTGTTGCCCCGCGATGAATTGTTGCGAATGTCTTCCTTGGAGAGGTAGTCCAGCTGTTCGACCAGTACCTCGGCGACCAAGCCGTCGCCGAGCCTCTTGTTGATGCTGTCCTTGATGTTCGAGCGGAACTTGTCGAGCTCGAAGCTGCCCGGCTTGCTCAGATCGACCATCTTGTTGCCGATCAGGTGCGTGAAAAGCTCGTCGGTCGTCAGCTCCGTCATCGGCAGCTTGACGCCCTTGATCTTCTCCTTGTCCATCATGAACGAGATCCGGCTCAGGAAGTAGCCCGTGATCACGCCATCGGACAGCACCGGCACGGTGATGGACTCACCGCGCACCAGTTCCTGCATTTCCTTTTTCTTGGCCTCTTCGTCCACCGGGGGCGCCGGCTTGTTCATCTGCACTGCGCCATAAACCGCGCCGAGCGTGACAACGCAGACCCAGAGACCTGTCAAAAGGATCTTGATCATCAGACTTCGCCGTAAGTGAACTGTTCTTGCGTGTAGGTGCCGTCACCGTCGGCGTCACGTGCTGCATTCTTCAAGAGGTCAGCGACGGTGCGAACGGCATGAAGGTGAGCCTCGACTCGGCGTGCGTTAACCGCGAGCTTTTCCTTCAGGCCATGCATCTGGTCGATATAACCTACAGCCAGATCCTTCGGATCGGTGCCGCGGAACAACATGGTGAGTTCGTAGAGGCAGCGGCTCTTGTGGGCATTCGAGACCTTCAGGTCGAATTCCGGGTCGCGGCCAATCCGTTCATTTTCATTATCGATTATCATTTCCAGGCGTCCGAGGACGGTCTTGATTCGATAATCGTTCGATACGACTTCCATGTTCTCTGTCCCAGTCTGAATCATTATCAGGCCTCATCCTTTTTGCCGACGCCCAGAACCTGACGTTCGAAATCGGTCACCATGCTCATGGCGCGGCTGCGGTCTGTCTCATTTGTGGTCGCGTTCAGTTCGCTCTTGTTCGCCGCCCGGTTCAGGGCCTGCGCATACATCTGTTCCGCAATGCCGACGCCGCCGCGTTGCGACATCTCCTCGGCAATCTTTTCGGCCATCATGCTCTTCCAAAATTCACCGGCAGAGCCCTTGCCGTAGACTTCTTCGGTTTCCTTCGGCAGCATGGTGTTGATGAAGTTCTGCAAGATCGTGGCCTCGAACTTGCGGTATTCATCCGGCATTTCCGCCAGCTTCTTCGGCGCTTCGGCATTTCCAAGCCCGGCGCGCGTCGCCGACTGGTCGATGATGTTCATCGCCGCGCCGAATCCCTTGCCGGTTTCAGCGAGACTGGAAGCCGCAAATGCAGCCTTGTTCGCCTTCAGCTTTGCCTGTGCTTCCTGCACGGCATTGGGATCGGCGGCACGGACAACGTCCAGAACCAGATCGCTTGGAGGTGAAATCGCCACGTCACGTCCTTTCATCAGCACCTGGCGCATCCCCTGGGATGTGCCGGCGCGCAGCAAGAGTTGAATCAGCATCTGATCCACCAGCGCCACGTCGAAGAGCGGCGCGTGATCAGTACTAGATCTCAACTATGACAATTGAAGCTTGCAGGAGGCTGATCAGTGTAAAGGGCAGCGCTAATTATCGCATAGGTTGCCGCAATTAGTCCTTGGGTTCGATGGCCTGGAGGCTCATCGTCATGTCAATCAGTTCATAGATCGCGTTATCGGCAGCCTCGCGGTCTTCATGTTCGCGCGCTTCCTTCATGTTGTCCTGCAGGCGGTCACCCTTGGTGCGCTCGCGCATCACCTTCATTTCCTGGATCTGCTGGACGCCCGCGAGCTGCTTTTCCTTGACTGTCAGGCGGCTGAATCGCTCGGAATATTGGTAGGCGAACTGGCGATGAATCGGGTTCACCGAGCCGATTGCCTCGATGACCTCTTCCATGGACTGGTTGACCTCGGCGCGATGGCGCGTGGTCGCGGCAAGCTCGTGTTCGGCCATCTTTTCCAGGTGCCGCTGGACCGCCACGAGGCGCTTGAGCTTTTCTGATCGCTTGACGGGAGAGGCCATGTTCCTGCTCTCAGAAGGACGTGAAGATCGGCGCGAACCCGCCGGCATATTGGCGGATGAGCGCTGCGATCGAAAGATACATCATGAACAGCCCGCCCATGATGAGGAAGGGCGCCGAAATGAAGAAGATCGGGATCTGTGGCGCGAGCTTGTTGATGAGGCCGATGCCGACGTTGAACATCAGGCCAAGAATCAGGAACGGGCTCGCAAGCCGCAACATGATCATCGTTGATGCGCGCAGGGTGTCGGTCAGGGTGATCAGCATCTTCTGCGGATCGACAATCGCGCCGACGGGCGTCGCGTTGTAGGAATCGACCAGCGCGCGGAACACCAGGTGATGGAAATCCATCATGAACAGCAGCAGCAGGCCGCTCAAGGTCAGGATGTTGGTGAGTGCGTTTTCCTGCGTGTCTTCGATAACGTCCGCACCACCCGGAGCGGTGAAACCGATCGACATTGCAGTGATCGTGCCCGCATACTGCAACCCGAGCGTATAAAGCCTGGCGATCAGGCCGTAGACCATGCCAACCAGCGCTTCAGTGAAGATCAGGCCGATGAAGGTAGCGCCGGGTGCGGACGCCTTTGGGTAGATCATGTCCCAAAGAACAGGCAGGACCGCCATCGAGAGTGCGATCGCGGTCAACAGCTTGATCTGCTGCGGAATCCGGGAGCTTCCGAAACCCGGAAGGGTCATCACGCATCCGCCAATCCGGCAGAAGCAGAGAAACAGGGCAAGTATGGTCCCTTGCGGATCCGTGATCATGAGAGAATCGTCCTTCGCGGACAATGTAGAACACGCCGGAACGGAATACCAATCACCGCTCCGGCGTATCCCCTTACGAGATTGAGCCGAGGATCTTGATGTCGAGACCCTTCGCGAGTTCGACATGCGAGAGCACGGGCAACGTGGCGAACAGTCGCTCGATGATCATGCGGACGTAAGAGCGCGTTTCCGGCGAGGTGACGAGCACGAAGGGCAGGCCCCGGTCCATGAACTCGCGGATCACCTTGGTCGCCTGCTCGCTGAACTCTTCGAGCGTGCGCGGATCGATGTCGAACTCGATCACTTCGCCCTTGTTGTCGCGCTTCAGCGCCTGGTGGAACAGCATGTCCCACTTGTTGCCGAGGCGCAGCACGCGCAGGACGCCGTTGTCGGCCAGGTCGCCGCAGAGTTGCTGCGACATGCGAACGCGAACGTGCTCGACGATCTGCTCGGTCTTGCGGACATGTGGTGCAAGCTCGGCCACCGCTTCGAGGATGAGGTGCAGGTTGCGGATCGAGACGCGTTCGGCAAGCAGCAGCTTCAGCACCGCCTGCAGGCCGGAATACGACATATGCGAAGAGCAGATCTCGTCGGCGAGCTTCTTGTATTCCGGATCGAGACGATCGATCAGGATCTTGACGTCCTTGTAAGACAGAAGCTGCGGCAGGTTGTTGCGGATGACTTCCGACATATGCGTCAGCACGACTGAAACGTTGTCGATCGGATGGAAGCCTTCGCGCTTCAAATCTTCGGCGAAGGTTTCGAGGATCGAGACCGCCGGCATGCCGAATGCGGGTTCCCGGATCTCGTCGCCCGGGATGCTCGGCTTGCGGCCCGAACCGGTGACGACCAGAACGTCGCCGACGCGCAGCGTGTTCGAGGCGATCGTCGTGCCGTGGATGCGGATCTGGTAGGACTTCTCGGCGATTGCGATGTCGTCCGAGACCTTGATCTCGGGCACCACGAAACCGTATTGCGTCGCGAACTTCTTGCGCATCTTGCCTACGCGGAAGGCCAGTTCCTGGTGCTGTCCAAGCAGTCGGGTCGAGACCTGCTTGCCAAGCGCCAGTTCGATCTCGGCGGTCTTGAGGGCAGACTTGACTGAATCCTTTTCTGCTTCCTTGGTCTGGACGACCTTTTTTTCCTCGTCTTCGCGACGCAGCTTGTTTTCAGCTTCAATACGACGCGGAACAAGCCAGGCGCCAAAGCCCAACAGGCCGCCCAACGTCACGAACGGCAGAAAGGGCAGACCCGGAATAACTGCAAGCAGGCCCATCAGGCCACCGGCCATCGAAAGGGCGCGCGGGTAACCGCCGAGCTGGTCGATAACCGCCTTGTCGGTCGAACCGGAAGTGCCGCCGCGGGTCACGAGAAGGCCGGCTGCCAGCGAAACGATCAGGGCCGGGATCTGCGAAACAATACCGTCGCCAACCGACAGCTTGACAAAAACGTCGGCCGCCTCGCCAATCGGCAGGCCGTGGCGGAAGTAACCGATAATGATGCCGCCGAAGACGTTGATCGCGGTGATGATCAGGCCGGCGATTGCATCGCCACGGACGAACTTGGATGCACCGTCCATGGCCCCGAAGAAGGAGCTTTCTTCCTCGAGCTCGGAGCGACGACGCTGCGCCTCCTTCTCATCGATGATGCCGGCCGAAAGGTCGGCGTCGATCGACATCTGCTTACCGGGGATGGCATCGAGGGTGAAGCGGGCGCCGACTTCGGCGATACGGGTGGCACCCTTGGTGATGACGATGAAGTTGACGGTGATCAGGATCATGAAGACGATCACACCGATCACGAAATCGCCCGACATGACGAGACCGGAGAAGCCGGCGATCACGCCGCCGGCGGCGTCGTGGCCTTCGTGGCCATGCGACAGGATCACACGAGTCGTCGCGATGTTGAGCGACAAGCGCACCATTGTCGCGATCAGCAGGATGGTCGGGAAAGAGGAGAAGTCCAGTGGCCGCTGGATCCACAATGCCACCATCAGGATCAGCACCGAAAAGGCGATCGAGAAGGCAAGGCCGACGTCGATGAGGAACGCCGGGATCGGCAGGAACAGGATACAGAGAATGGCGACGATACCGGCAGCAAAGCCGATGTCTCTGCCGTTCGGTGTCACCTTCGGGATGGATAATGCAGGTGGTTGCGCCATGGTGCTTCCGTCTCTTCATGAGAAGGTGGCAGGGAGTTTCCTGCCAATTTCACCACCGGCTCTAAAGGATGAAGCTTGCGCGAAGGTGGGCAAGCATGCGCTTTTCAGCCTGTGTGGCTGAACCGCTCAGAAGCCTGACTGGACGCGAGAAAAGACAAGGTTGGCGAAGAGGTTGATCTGCCCGCCGATGAACGGCGCCGTGATGCCGATCGTGACCATGATCGCAACGATCTTCGGAACGAAGGTCAGCGTCATTTCCTGGATTTGTGTCAGTGCCTGGAGGAAGGCGATGGTGACACCAACCACCATGGCCACCAGGACCGCCGGACCGGACGCCACGAGGACAGTCCAGATGGCGGCCTGCATGATATCAAGGGCATCGGCTTCATTCATTGCGCCGGCTCCAACATTCTAGATGCTCGGCGTCATGCCGAAGTTTCGTCACTGCCCGGGTCGTTGCCGCCGGTGCTCGGTCCAGGCTGATTCGAAATCACGATGCCAGGCTGGATGAGTACCTTATCACCCTTCTCGGTGACAGCCACCAGACCATCGGAATAAACTTCGACCTGCTTCACCACGCCGGTGATCTTGTCGTCGGCGCTGGTGATGGTCTTGCCCACCATGTCAGCGGCCTGCGAGAAGGCGTTCGCCTGGATCAGCGACTGCAGGTTCGAGTTCATCTTCACGGACTGCTCGACCTGAGAGAAGGTGGCGAGCTGCGCAACCTGCTCGCTCGCGTCCATGGGATCGGTCGGATCCTGATACTTCATCTGCGCGATGAGGAGTTTCAGGAAGCTGTTGTAGTTCAGGCTTGCCGCCGACGAGTCCGTCTTGGCCGCTGCGCCATTGGCGGCAGCGTAGGGGTTGTTGGCGTTGATGCCGTCTACCGCCACGGTGCGATCTCCTTGCGGATGAGCTCGACCGTTGCCGGTGCGATTTCCTGGTTGTTCAGGATCCGGTCCTCGATCGGGTAGAGAGCGCGGATGGCCTTCAGTGCGTCGAAGGCGCGACCCGAGGCGACCATGCCATCGATACGCTTCAGTTCAGCCAGCACCTCGTCGTCCTGGAAGCAGGTGAGCAGCATGGCCACCGACTTGCGGAACAGTGCGCTCGACTGGTCCTTGCCTTCCGGGTTGATCAGCATCATCTGGGCGATGAAGTAGAGCTGACGCAGCGGCGTCGTGGCATCTTCCGGCTGAAGAACATGGTTTTCCAGAAGGAACGTGACGTCGTTGAGGAATTCCAGCGCGACCTTGCGATCAACGCGCAACACGGCGCCGTTGATGAAGATCCGCTCGCCGGACTTCAGAGAGATGCGAAGCGTACTTTTCATTTAAGTCCATCCCTAATGATGGTTGTCACGTCGATGATGCCCTGGAAGTTGGTGGATTCACGCTTCCGGATCTTTTCGCATTCCTTGAGGATCCAGATGGCAATCGAGATCAGGTCTGCGCGAAGTTCAGTGGCAAGTTCGTTATCAGGCTGCTTCAGATCCTCGATGAAACGGATCCAGACGCGCCGGGTATAAAACAGTGCTTCAATCGTGGTGCGGGAGTAGCTTCCCTCATCACGAGCTGCCGCCAAAAGCTCGATGGAGCGATCGAGGGCCTGCCGTTCACGATCCTTGGCGTTGGCAACGCCATCTTCCATGATTTCGGCATAAGAAAACTGGTACATCATGTATCCTTCATCTTCACGAGCTTCCCCTGATCATCAAAGGAAGTTTGCTAGACTTAACTGTTGTATCTTGGCCGTGACCGCGTAGGCGGTTTCGAGAAGCGTCTTCATCGTATTGAGGCGGGTCGCCGCCTCCTCCGGATCGACACCTTCCATGGCCACCAGACCCTTGGTCAGAATATCTTCTTGCGCCTGCAAGCTTTCGCCAGCCTTGGCAACGCGTTCGGTCGAGATACCAATCGTGGTGCGCTGCTGGTTGATGCTGTCGACGCCGTTCATGGCGCGAGCAATGACGGTGGTGGTGCGGGTCGCGACCGCTTCGCGCGCGCCCTGGCTCATTTCGCCCTTCAGGAACTCCATCGAGATGATCGAGGCGAAGGCGAAGTTGCGCATCCCCTGGCTGTTGGCGTTGGTGGAACTTTCCACCACTTCGCTCGGGCTGATACGGACCTTCATGTTCTCGTCGCTGGCATCAGAGAACACAGCCTTCCAGAGATCCTGGCCGGCGATCGCTGCTGCGTGCGGCGGAGACGACAGAGGCACCTCACCCGTGAACTTCTTCTCGAGGCCAGTGAGGAAGCTCTCCATCTGGTCCTTGGTCATGGCCGAAGCAGAAGCGATGCTGTTCGAACTCAAGAAATGATTGAATTCCGCATCGATAGCCGCCTTGGCCGGTGAACCTGCGGCAAAGTAATCGTTCATCGGCTTCACGTCGGAATTGATGCCGGCGAAGATATACTCGCCCTGGACCGCCGTGTTCGCGAACGTCGTGAAGGATTCAAGCGCGTTGGTCATGGCCTTGCGCGCCGTTGCCAAGCTTCCCTCGTCGCCGGAGTTACCGAGCGTCAGGATCGCGCTCTGGATGGTCAGCGCCGATTCGTTCATGTTCGCCAGCGCAAGCTCGGTGGTCTCGAGACGCTGGGTCGCCAGCGCCGCGGAGCTGACCAGGCTGTTGATGCGGGTGATTTCACGAGAAAGATCAAGCGCGCGGGAGGTGTTTGCGCCAAGCGCTACGCCCAGGTCCGCGTGCTTCATGGTGACGGCTTCCTGGTTGGCCTTCACCATTTCACGCTGAACGCCAGCGATCGAATTACGCATCGTCGTCTGGATGGACAGCGTGGATACGAAAGAAGTCTTCATGATCAGCTCGCCATTGCCAAGAGTGCTTCCATCATCTCGTCGATGGTCGACAGAAGCTTGGTTCCAGCCTTGTAGGACTGCTCGATGTCGAGGAGCAGCGAGAGTTCTTCATCAAGGCTGACACCTGTGGTGCTGGAAAACACTTCCAGCGTGCGCGTCAGGAGCGCGGTCTTCGTTTCGTCCGAAGACGTTGCCGTGCTGCGAATCTGTTCGAGCCAACCCATCGAGTCCGCCGTCAGCGAAATGAGATTAGGCGCATCGCTAATCTCGGTGCGGCTGTCGAAGGCCATCGGGTTGGAGAGGTTTTCGTTATACTTGTCGAGAAGCGCGCCGTAGCTGCTGCCGCCGGTGTTGACGACATACGGCCCGCCATTGATACCGCCATCACGCAGCTTGTCGGGGGAACCTCCCGGCGGCACGACGACCGGATTGACCAGGATGCGGGATGCGAGACCCGGAACAATGGTGCCGACTGGCGGGACATCGCTCTGCTGGACGCCCGATGTATCGCGGAAGGTGAACAGGCCGGTCTTTGGCGTCAGTGTGCCGGTCGGGCCGGTTTCGGCAAAGGCCGTGATCAGGCCGCGGGCGATTTCGTCGAGCTGGTTCTGGAAGGTCGGCGCGATCTTGTCGCGAAGCTGGAGATGGGCCTGCAGCGAGCCCTTGGCCGTCGTGCTTGCGCCGTCACCGGCCTTGAGCAGGACGCCATCGATATAAACGCCATTGCCGACCGTCGACGCGTCGTAGCCGATAGTGGCTTCGAAGGTCACCTTGCGTGGCACCGCTTCGAACAACGTTACGCCGTCGGTGGTGTAGAGCACCATGTCGTTGTTGTCGCCGCGCGTGTAAGAGGTGACGCCAACGATCTCGGAAATCTTCTTGACCAGCGCATCACGCTCATCGAGCGCGTCGTTGGCATCAGCGCCCGTCGCACTGGCATTCTTGACGCGATTGTTGGCGACTTCGAACTTGGCCAGAAGCGAGTTCAGGTCATTGACGTTCTGCTTGATCTGGTCGTCCGCATCCTTGCGGATCAGCTGCAGCTTGTCGGAGGCCGTGTTGAGCGCGGTTGCAAGGTCGCGAGCGCCGGAAATAACCGCGATGCCGATGCCGCTATCATTGGCCTTGGCCGAGAACGCATCCAGGTTGGTGCGGAAATTGGCGATCAGGACGGCTGGGGAGAACTCGTTATTGTTGCCCCCCATCAGGCTCTTGATCTCGGAGACGCCATTCAGAAGTGTGCGCTGGCCTACGGCGATCGACGTGCTTTCGATCGTCTGGCGCATGAGCGGGGAGTTCCCCGCTCGTGCGATTTCTCCGATCATCGCGCCGTTGCCGCCGGTTACGACGAGTGCCGAACGGCGGACGTAGTCCGGGTTCTGGGCATTCGCGATATTCTTCGAAACAACGCTGGCCTGGGTGCCTGAATTGTTGAAGATCGACTGCGCCGTGGATAATGCGGATGCGAGCGACATTTTTTATGAGCCTCTTGAGATTAATTCTCGCGATCAGTTCGAACTATCTCTTCAGATTGATAAGAACGTCCATCAAATCGGAGCCGGTCTGGAAGACCTTGGAGTTCGCGGTGTAGACGCGCTGCGCCTCGATCATGTCCGTCAGCTCGCTCGCAATATCGACGTTCGAGCTTTCCAGAGCACCGGAGTAGATCTGGCCGAAGGAACCCGACTGCGGGAAGCCGATGGTCACGACGCCGGAGTCATTCGTCGGCAGGTAGGTGTTGCCGTTCTGGGGCTTCAGCTTGTCGACAGCCGGAACGGTCGCGATGGCGATCTGGTAGATCGGCCGGCGTCCGCCGTCCTGGTAGACAGCCGTCACCACGCCATCGCCGCCGATTTCAACGTCGGTGATCGGGCTCGGAGCATTGCCGTTGATGATGCCCTTGCCTGGCGTGAACTCGCTGGCGAACTGGGTCATATTAGAAAGATCGATCTCAATATTGAGGCCGTTCGAAGAACCATCATTCGGGTCTGTGATGACAATTTTGTCGTCCGACCCTGCGACCAGCTTGTTGGTGTCGGGGTCGAATCTCAGCGTTACCTTGTTCTCAACGAGATCGGGGGCATCCGCAGTCACGGCGTAGGGGAAGCCACCGTTGGTGGACTGATCCTGCCGGAACACTGCAACTTCCCACTCGTTCGGGCCGGTACGCGTGTAGTAGAAATCGTAAAGGATCTTGCTGCCGGCATGGTCGTAGGCCGTGAGCGAGCTCTTGTTGCCAACGATGCTGCTGGCCGAGTTATCACCCGGCGTCGCTGTCGGAGGGGTGGCCGCTGCGCCCACGAGCGGCGCCCGCTTGTCGAGGTTTGCCGGGAAGCTGCCCTGCGTCGACGGCGAGGAGACCAGGCCGAAGTCGTTGATGTTGATCGCTTCCAGACCATTGAAGCCGTTGACGACGGCTGCCGGCGGGTTGGAGCCGTAGGGGTAACCCATCAGCTGGAAGCCGGCCGTGTTCGTGAGGTAGCCGTTGGCGTCCTTCTGGAAGGCGCCTGCACGGGTCAGATATGGCGTGCCGTTCAGGTCACTGACGATGAAGAAACCTTCGCCCTGGATGGCGAGGTCGGTATTCGACGTCGTGTACTGGATGCCGCCCTGCTCGGAGATGCTGTAGCGAACGTTGGTCGATACGCCACCCGATGAATACGAGCCCTGCGTGGAAGGCAGAACCAGCGTCGAAAAAGCCGTCGACGAACGCTTGTAGCCGACAGTGCTCGAGTTGGCGATGTTGTCGCCGACAGTTCCGAGACGGTTTGCCTGAGCATTCATACCCGAGACCGACGTCTTCATCGTGCCGAAAATACTCATCGGAAATCTCCTTATTGTGTGATTTGGAGAGTATCGTGCGGGCCTTGCGTGAAGCTGTCTGCTTATCGGTTTCCGCCGAAATTGCGGAATGCAAGGCCCTGCTGAAAATCAGTTCCAGTCGATGCAGTAGCCAAGGAAACGCTTGGAATCGACCGGGTCAAAGCCGAGCTTCTTGCGCAGCTTCTTGCGCAGCTTGCTGATGTGGCTTTCGACGACGTTCTCTTCGACTTCTTCGTCGAAGATGCCGTAGATGGCATTGAAGATCTGGGTCTTCGACACGCGACGTCCGCGGTTCGCGACTAGGTATTCCAGGATGCGGCGCTCGCGGCGCGGCAGGGGGAAGACTTCGCCGTCGATTTCCGGATCACGGCCGTCGGAGAAAACCCGGATCGCGCCGATGTCGGTGTAGTTCGAGATAGCCTTCAGCCGGCGACGGATCGCAGCGGCACGCGCCAGGATCTCGCGGGGATGAACAGGCTTCCTGACAACGTCGTCAACGCCGCTGTCGAAAAAGGCCAGGGTGGCTTCCAGGGATGGATGGTCGCTGACTGCGATCACCGGTGCCTGGGACCGGTCGCGAATGGCCCTCGGCAGCTCGAGCGAACGATCGCCCTGGCCGATGAGGAAGGCTTCGACTGCGGCGATATCCGAGTCAGCTGCCGTGTTTACCCATTCGCCGAACTCCCGCGGGTCGAAACCCGTGGAAGGTATCCCTTCGCGTCCAAAAAGGGATGTGTATCCGTCTTTAACGAGCTCGCGCTCATCAACCACTACGATCATTCGTCCGCCTCCGAATCAGTTGTGGTGTTTCAATGGAGCTATGGGTACGAATCGACGGAATCTGGCACAAGCTGTGTGAAGTTAACCAAACAAATTAATAGTTGATTAAGACTGGTGCCGCGATTTGCACTAGATCTAGTGTGTGCCTCGATTTGGCACACAAAAATCCGGTGGAAAAATTAACACATCGTAAATACGGGCTTGCGTGGCAAAATCTTGCCACATGAGTGCCACAATGCAATCCAGCAACTCTGGACACCGGACGAAACAATCGGTGGTTGCTTAGCCGTTGCAAAATCTGGACGCGTTCGGCGTCCACTGGCCGTAGCCGGTGGCGACCAGATTGCTGATCACGCGGCATACATATCGCTTCTGAGCGGGGTTGTTGTTTGGCCCCGCGTGGTACCTTGCTACCGCCATAGTCCAAGTTTCATGCCTGTCATGAAGGTTGCGGAGAAACTTCGCCGCATACTCGACGTTGCGCCGAGGATCAAACATCTCGGCAGGCGAGGAAAAGTGTTCGCCATGAAAATGATGGTTGATCTGCATGCAGCCGATGTCAATCAGCTTCTTGCCGCTCTGCCGCGCCGCGTAGAAGGTGTTCATCGCCTCCTGCTGCGAGGGCGGGAAGAACGCCTTGCCTTCGACATTCATGGCAAGCGGACTGAGGTTACCCTTGCGCCCGCTCTCCGTCAGGCCGACCGAGTATAGTACCCCTTCAGGAACGCCATACTTTGCGGCTGCAGCCTGGATCTCACGCTCACAGACACCGCCATGCGCCGACACAGCTGCGTTGGCAGGCGCACGCCCCATGGGAGCCACTTTGGTTGGTTGCACCTGTGATCGCGGCGCAGGCCGTGCTCTGGGGGCTGGCTGGGAGACAACAGGGGGCGCCTTGACGTTGCCGCCCCAGCCGCCGGGGCTGAAGAGCGAGCCCGCCTGAGCGTCAAAGGTAGAGCTGATCAGGCCGACCGTTACCAGAACCCGCAGTTTGAGAGTCGTCTGATACCGCATCGATGCCCCTCGCGCCCTGCACCGTTCTCTGGCGTGCTTCTGGCTGTTCCTGTCCCCTGCCGGCGGAGAAGCCCTGCTTCCCCCCGTCAGCGGCGCTCTGCTGGCTCTGCTGGCCCGCCTGGTCCTGTCGGCCGCCGCTCTTGTCCGCATCCGCCGTTGGCGAAATGCTGATGGTCACCTGGTCGACTGCAAAGCCTTGCGCTCTCAGCGCGTCGACGATGCCGCCGCTGTCTTCGCTGAGCTGCCTGTAGGCCGCACGTGTTTCCACCACGAGATGGACATTCAGTTCCTCGCCATGCAGGCGCAGCGTCGCCGTCACCTGACCGAGGTCATGCGGGTTCATCTGCAGCTTCAGCATATTGACGACCGTGCCGGTACCGCTCTGCGCCGCCGCATTGGACAGGCTGGAGCTTGGCTGCATCGCTGCCGACCACTCCGAGTCCCCTGAGATCAGTGCCGTCAGGTTGGCGCTGTTGGAATTTGGCGCCAAACCTAGGAACCGTCTTGAATCGATCACGGTCACCGTCTCGGCACCTGTGTTTGAAGACGCCTTGAACTCGACCGAGCGCTCCGCGGCATTGCCGCCGATGCTCATGTCGACGCGCTGGTCGTTGCGCGCATTCGTCAAGCGGAATGTCCGGCCTGCCGCATCGGGGGCTTCAGTGCCCGCCGGCATGGCAAGCGGATCCGGAGACGTGCGCGTGCCAGCGACGGCGTTCTTCGAGCCCGCCTGGGAGACGATCTCGGCCGATTGAGCCTTGCCCTCGCTGTCGCGAGCACGCTTCGACGACGCGTTCGCCGCCGGTCTCTGAATCAGGCTGCTGATTTCGGCAGCGGGTCCCGCGCCTTCGCCCAGCAGCGACAGCATGTCGGCCACCTTTGCATCGTCTGCCTTCAGGATGGTCGTATCTGGCTCGGACGACATCGCAGCATCGGCTTGCAAGTCGCCTTTCGCGGACTTCAAGCGCTCAAGCTCCTCGGACTTCTTCACCGCATCCTTGGCACTCAAAAGAGCGTCACGCAGCTTGCGCTCTGCCGGCGTCAGCTTGACGTCCTTCGGCGCGTCGCCACGTGCATTCGCGATCTCGCCGCTTGCGCGCTTCGCAAATTCAGGCCGGATGTCGATGATCGGCCTCGCCTTGACCGGCTTGGCGTCGACCTGGACCTCAACCGCATCTTCTGCGGCGACGTCCATCTCCAAGTCCTCGGCCGCGCCCCCCGCACTGCCCTTGCCGCCCTCGCCGTCGAAGCCGGACAACGCATCGGAAAAGCCGTTGGATTGCGCGCCGGCACCCTTTTGGCTGGAGCCAGCCTGCTTTGCCGTCGTGGCCGCGTCCACGCCGGGCGCCTTGCCACCAAGAATGTCGGTAATCATTGAGACAGCCCCTCATCCTTCAACAACGCGTCAACGGCATCCAACCTCTTGCGACCGGTGTCGACATAGGTTCGGAAGGCGGGATCAATCGCCGCAGCCGCCTCGTCGGACTGTTCCGGCGCGGCAGGCGCTTGTGCTTGATCCCGTGTCAGTGAAGCATTTGTCTGTGTGTCTGTTCCTTGGGGCACTTTGACTGGATCGTCTTGTGCGAAACTGTCCACGCTTGGACGACTAACAACTTGTTCGGCAATGGCTTTCGCCGCCTGCCTCAAGGCTCTGTCGCGCGGCGTCAGCGTTTCTTCCGCAACGGTGTCCATGGCTTGCACGGCGGAGGTGATATCCTTCGTGGGAACGCCTGCCAGCCCACCGTAGAGGCGCGCCAGGGCTTCCGGCGTCGGCCGCCCACCCAGCGCTTCCGCCTTGGCCGAGATCATGCGCGCCAGTTCCGTCTTGCCGGCAATCGCCGCAGAACGGGCAATGCGCAGGAAGATCTCCCGGCGGCGGTCGATATCCATCGCCTCCAGGGCTCCGTCGATATCGTCCTCGGTGATCTCGCCGAAATGGGCCACGACCAGTTGTACGAAAAAATCGGCAAACTGCGAGGCATAGGGCGAATGGAGGAAGCGTCGTGCGTATTTGCGCGAATAGGACAGCGCCTGCGGCACCATGTTGCCATCGACAGTGATCGCGACCGAGCGGCGCAGGGCCGCTTCCTCGATGATCGTGCCCGGTGCCGTCAGACGCGCCCAGTCATAGGCCGACAGTGCCGCCTTCGGGTCTTTCTGGACGAGCACATTGCCGCTGACGAGCGCCAGGTATGGCCCGATCTTCTGGTCCCGATATTCCGTCGCCAGCTCATTCAGCGTGTTCGACGCCAGGGTACCCTTGCCGCCGAGATATTTCCGAAGCGCATCGGCAACACGGTTGTCGAACTGGCCCGACAGGTCGCGCGAGGCGAGATATTCCAGCGTTGCCGGATTGCCGCCGCTCATCGCATAGATGAGCGCCGCATCGACATTGCGCGGATCTTCGAACACGGACGGATCTGCCGTGCGTAGCCGCTGGTCGATCGTGCCGAGCATGAAACGCTGCATCTCGCCGGCCGAGTGGTCGCCGTTGACGACCGAGTCCTGCACGAACTGCAGGGAGCGCAGCATCGCGTAAGGAGCCAGATCATTTCGCTCCTCTGCAGAAGCCGAATGGACCGGAATGCCCCCCAGCACGAGCCCGACAAGAAGGGCCGATCTTAACCGCGCCAAAGCCATGAACTATCCCTCATCGGCCTGGAGAAGGATCTCGATGCGGCGGTTGCCGGCAGCAAGCGGATCATTGGTGACCTGAAGGCGACGGTCCGCGAAACCGGAGACCTGCTTGATGCGCTCTTCCTTCAGCCCGCCGCGAACCAGCATGTAATAGGCACTGTGTGCGCGGGCCATGGAAAGCCGCCAGTTGTCGTTTTCGGTGCCCTTGAACTGGCGCCCGTCAGTGTGCCCGCGCAGTACGACGCTGCCCTTGCGATCGGTGAGGATCTTGCCGATCTTCTCCATCGCCAGCACCATTTCGCGGCGCGGGACGGCCGAACCGATATTGAACATCGCATCATCGGCCTGATCGGAAATCGTCACGAGCAGACCGCCTTCGGCCGGCGTCACGACAAGACCTTCCGCCAGCTTTCCGGCAACACCCGAGATCTGCGCCTGGATCTGCTGACGCAGTTCCTCGGCAGCCTTCTTTGCCTGGGGATCGGCGTTCAAAGCGTCATCGGGCTTCTGATCCGGAGCGCCGGACGCCTTGTCGGTCTGGGCAGCATCGGGACGCGGGCTCGGCACGGCCATCGCGACCTGCGCATCGTTCGACTGCAGCTGGTTTTTGGTTTCGGTCGATTGCGGCATCGTCGCGGGGCTTGCCAGATCCGCCATCGGATTGTCGCTCGGCATCGACTTTGCAGGCTGCTCCGGCCCTTCGGACGACGTCACCTGCATCTGCTTCGTCCAGAAATCCGGATCAAAGGGATCACGATAGGCCTCGCCGCCATCGGCACCGGTTGCCGGACCGGAATCGGCAGCACCCGCCTCGCCCTTCGAGCTGACATTTGCCTGCTGGCCGATCTCCTGCGCGATCTCGGCCAGAACCGAATAAGGGTTCTCGAAGTAATCCGCTTCCGAATAGTTCGGCTCATCGCCGGAGGTCGAGGTCATGTCGTCGCCGGTTGCGGCCGCGGTCCCCTGGACCTCGCCCTCACCCTTAACCTTGGACTTCTCGCTCTGCTCCTGACCGTCCGCTGCATCGACGGGCTTCTTCAGGCCCTTTTCGGCCGGCGTCTCGTCGGAAAGCTTGATCGGATTGAAATAGCTCGCCATCGAGGCTTTGGTTTCCTCATTGGCGGCGTTGACCAGCCACATCACGAGGAAGAAGGCCATCATGGCGGTCATGAAGTCGGCATAGGCGATCTTCCACGCGCCACCATGGTGGCCGTCGTCATGCCCGCCGCCATGTTTCTTGACGACGATGACTTCGTTCTTGCCGTGGTGGTGGTTTTCGCCCTCGCTCATTTCATTACCTTCTTAAGGGAAGCCGACCAGGCCGAAATCCGTGTCACAAGCGCCGTTTCACCAATGTCGACGGAGATGTCGAGATCCGGTGCCTCGATGTGGCGCAGAGCAGTGTTCTCCGCCCCGAGCGCCTCCTGCAGTTTCTCAAAAAGATGCACCGGGCCGCGCACCGTCAGCACGCCGACATCACCGTCCAGGATGGCGGCACGAATGAGCGCTGCCATTTCACCGACGGCCTGGGCGGCCAGAGCCTCATCAACCAACGGCGCCAAGATCGCTGCCGTCTGGTCGCTGACGGCCTGCGCCGTCACGGCCGCAATCTCTTCGAAGTGGGAGGCAATCGTAGCCGCCGCCTGGTTTTCGTATTGCTCACGCAAGGCGGCCAGTTCTGCCGCATGTGCGGCCACGAGCGCCTGGCGCTCCTCTTCGAACTCTCGCCGCAGTGTCTCGGAAGCTTCCTGGTAACCTTGCTGATGGGCCTCTGCCCGTTCCGCCTCAAGATCAACCGGCGGGGGCGCTGGGACCTCGAAATGAAGATCATCGTCAGTGCCGTGATCGAAGGCCGCACCCATCATGTCCGGTGGCGGTGCTTCCGGCTCGCTGAAGTCGCGCAGGTAACGGGCAAGCATTGCACTCATCGCACAATCCCCTGCCCTGCCATAGCCGATCCCCGCCTGCTCATCATGAGCTTGCCGAAGGAGCGAATTTGCGCCGCTGCCATCATTGCATCATCCGATAGGTTGCCTTTTCCATGGCCCGACAAAGACGCAGCTCCGCCGGACTCTATGGGAACGGTACGCAAGGAAACTTGTGCGAGGATGAATCGAGGGCTTCTCCACCCCACGTTCATGAACGAGCGCGCGAAACAATTGCCGCGCGCTCTTGATCGCCTTACTGCCGGAACAGCTGGAGGATGTTCTCGGCGTTGGTGTTGGCGATCTGCAGCGCCTGGATGCCAAGCTGCTGCTGTGTCTGCAGTGCCTTGAGCCGTGTCGACTCCTCGTTCATGTCCGCATCAACGAGACGGCCGATGCCCTTGTCGATCACGTCCGTCAGGGAGGCGACGAAGCTTTCCTGCATGTCGATGCGCTTGGTGATGGCGCCGAGCGTCGAGGCTGAATCGGTCAGCCGCTGCAGCATGGTTTCCACCGCGAGCAACATGCCCGCGAGCGAATCCGCCGAGGTCGTCGTCGTCAGCTTGATTTCGAGCCCGCCGGTTGCCGCCACGTTGGAGTTTGCGTTGACGAGGTAGTAGCTGACGGTGGCCGTCGTTCCTGCGCCATTCGGCTGGCTGACCGGCCAGCCGCGCGTCAACAAGCCTCGGCTTGCATTGGACTTGTCGATCAACACCGACGCAGACGCATCAAATTTGAGCGTCGTCAGGGAGATGCCGCCATCAGGCGCACGGTTGAAGGACGCCACGATGTCCTTGGTCCCGGCACCCGTGGTGGCGGTGTTGTAAAGCCAGTTTTCACCGGAGAAGGATGCAGACTCGGCGATCGACGCGAGCTGGCTCTTCAGCTGGGACAGTTCCTTGTCGATCTTCGTCTTGTCGACGCCCGGTTCGGAAGCGGCGGTGATTTTGGACTTGATTTCGTCAACGACGGCGATCGCAGCTTCGAGACCGGTGTAAGCCGTGTCAACCTTGGCGGCGCCAAGCCCGAGAGCATCCTCGACGGTGGAAAGGGCCTTACGGTCAGAGCGCATGGTGGTCGCAATCGACCAGTATGCAGCGTTATCGGCTGCCGTTTCGACACGGTAACCGGACGAGATCCGGCTCTGCGTCGTTTCCATGTCCTTGTTCGTCTGCCGAAGCGTCTGGAGCGCGGAAAGCGCGCCTACATTGGTAATAATACTGGCCATAAACACTGCCCCTGAAGGATGACGGGACATACCGGAGCTTCGCCGGTTACGCTCCACAGCATCATGCTTCCGGACCTGCTCGGAGCAGGCTTACCGGTGGGCGTCATACATGGCTGAGGGTCGCTGAACGTAAGCTGCCCCAACCAATCCATGGGGCACTTAAAACCATAGAGCCTGTGCGAAGCTTTCGGCGCAGAAATGATAAAGGCCGCACGAGGCGGCCTTTATGCTTGAGCGGAGTGTTTTGATGCCGATTAACGGAACAGCGTGAGCAAGGTTTCCGAAGAGCTGTTGGCGATCGAGAGTGCCTGGATACCAAGCTGCTGCTGCGTCTGCAGAGCCTTGAGGCGGGTCGACTCTTCGTTCATGTCGGCGTCAACCAGCTTGCCAACGCCGGCCTCGATGGAGTCGGTCAGGTCTTCGACGAAGTTCTTCTGCAGTTCGATGCGCTTGTTAAGGGCACCGACGTCAGCAGCGGCGTTGGTCATGTCCTTCAGGGCAGACTCAGTCGCAGCCAGCGTCAGCGACAGAAGGTCCGCGCCCATGCTGGTGATGTCGAAGCTGATCACGCTGCTCGTGGCCTGAACAGCAGCAACCGTCGCACCGAGCGAGTTGGTGTAGGAAACGGTGTGGTACTTCGTCAGGATACCAGCCGTCGTCAAGTGGGTGGTGCCGGTCTGGGCGATCAGCGACGAGCTGCCGGTGTTGTATTCCAGCGTCGTGAGGCTGATGTTGCCGGAGTTGTCACGGTTGAACGAACCAACGATGGCCTGCGTGCTCGCAGTGTTGGTGCCGGTCTGGTGGTAGACCCAGTTCTGGCCTGAGAAGGAAGCAGACTTGGCAATCGACATCAGCTGGTCCTGCAGCTGGTCGATTTCCTTCTGAACCTTGCTCTTGTCGACGCCCGGCTCAGAAGCAGCGGTGATCTTCGACTTGATTTCGTCAACAACCGAGATGGCGTTTTCGAGAGCGGTGTAAGCAACGTCGGTCGTTGCAGCGCCAAGGCCGAGAGCGTCCTTGACGGTGTTCAGTGCCTTGTTGTCCGAACGCATGGTGGTTGCGATCGACCAATAGGCAGCGTTGTCGGAGGCATTTTCAATACGAAAGCCGGAAGACACCCGCTTCTGCGTGGTTTCCATGCCGCTGCTGATGGTGCGGAGGGTGGAAAGTGCAGCCATAGCTGCGTTGTTCGTCAGAATGCTGGTCATGATAGATGGCCCCTACAGTTTGGGTAATAAATGGGGACATTCCGGTTTAGGCCCGGCAAGAAGTGTTCCGCATCATGCTGCCTTGTCGATCTCCATCGACGGTGAGACACACTACTTGAGTGCGCTCAGATAATGCGATCATGGTTAAAGAAGACTTACGGCAATCGAGAATGTGTGAATTCTTCGATTTAACCGCGCGGGAGCGCCATCACCGCCTCAATGTGGAGACGGCTCCTTAGGGGAACAACAGCTTTTCGAGCGGCTATGGCGGCTCTCGCCTCAGCGCCGCCGGGACGCGGATCAGGATGCGCGTGCGACCGGTGTCATCATGCTGGCGTGCAGGTCGCGCAGCACGGGCACGTGAATGTCGGCAGATACGCCGGACAACAGCTTCTCAAAGTAGTCGATGGTGCGCAGCAATCCGTGCTCGATCTTGACGGCTGGCGTCCATTGCAGCTTGGTTTGCGCCAACTCGATATCGGGCTTGCGCTTCATCGGGTCGTCCGTCGGAATCGGTCGGTACACGATCTTCGACTTCGATCCGACGAGACGGATGATTGTCTCGGCGAGCGACGCGATGGTTTGCTCGACCGGATTGCCGAGGTTTACCGGTCCGGTGAAGCCATGTTCGGTCGCCATCATCCGGACCATTCCGTCAACGAGATCGTCGACGAAACAGAAGGAGCGGGTCTGCTGACCGTTCCCGTAGATGGTGATGTCCTTGCCTTCGAGCGCCTGGACGATGAAGTTCGAGACAACCCGTCCATCGTTGCGGTGCATCCGCGGACCATATGTGTTGAAGATACGGATGACCTTGATATCAACCTTGTGCTGGCGGTGGTAGTCGAAGAACAGGGTTTCAGCGCAACGCTTGCCTTCGTCGTAGCAGGAGCGCGGTCCGATCGGGTTCACATTGCCCCAATAAGACTCGATCTGCGGATGGATGTGCGGGTCACCGTACACTTCCGAGGTCGATGCCTGGAGAACCGGGACCCGCAGCCGATGTGCAAGCCCCAGGACATTGATGGCACCCATGACGCTCGTCTTCACGGTCTGCACCGGGTCGAACTGGTAATGAACAGGGGATGCCGGACAGGCAAGATTGTAGATGCGATCCGCCTCGACATGCAGCGGCTGAGACACATCATGGCGCATCATCTCGAAGCGCTTGTTGTCCATCAGGTGGAAGATGTTCTCGCGTCGTCCGGTAAAGTAGTTGTCAACGCACAGGACTTCGTGGCCTGCGTCCAGCAGGACCTCGCAAAGATGCGATCCAATGAAGCCGGCACCACCTGTGACCAAGATCCGTTCAGACATCATTCGTTTCCCACAAGTGGTGTTGATTTCCCTAGAGCTTGGCGATCACCGACTCGATCACGCCAAGATCGGCGAGGCATACCAAATCATTGACGGAGACACTGGTCGGCCGCGGCTCATTCTCATCGAGAAGGAGCCCACCGGGGCTGACGACCGCCGTATAGTCCAAGCCCTTGGCCTGGCAGATGCGGGCGTAACACGCATTGACGTAGTGCGACTGGAACAATTCTACTACACGCGGCCCCTTGGACGCCTGCGAGAACAGCAGGTTGGTCATGCCGGCACCGTGGGCGCCTACGATAACGTCGGCATCCCGGAAAGTGGTGATCTGCTCTTCGACCGTCAGCTTGCCCGGAGTGATGATCTCGAAGCCATACGAGGCCATGAGCTCGCACACGGCGTCCTCGTTGAGGATGCGGCGCGTCGAACCCGCATCCAGGCGGGATGCATAGATCTTTCGCCCGCGCTCGCTTGGCACGTCCACCGCTTGCGCGATCTCTTCGAACTGCGACGTCACGAGGACATGCGGCGCGAATGCGAACTCGCCACCAGTCAGATTGCTCCGAAAGCCTTTGCCGCAGAAGAAGATGTCCGTTTTGTCGAGTTCGAAACGCTCACCTTCGAAGTCGATCGTCGACAGCGTTTGTGACTGCCAACTGTTCAACGCGGGCATCACCGTCACGAACTCTTTCCAGGGGGCGAACTGCCGGAACAGCAGGAGGCTCGCCAGGCACTGGAAGTTCCAATGGTAATAATTATCCGACGCCATGTTGCCGATGACGAGCGCCGGCATATCGCCGTCATAGCGCGACACCGTGGCATCAACCCGCAGCGTCTGTTCCCACGACAGCTGTGGGATCAGATAAAAGGAGTCCTGGACGACCCCCATTTTTTCCGATTTCACGGTGAAGGCGCTGCCCGTTACGACCGTCGTGCCCAGGTCGGAGAAAACGATCTCAGGCGTCTCATACGCTAGCGGTGCGGTCTTCAGAAAGTTCCGGAGGGACTCATCTTCCCCGACATCGTCAGAGACATGTACGGCAGGGTTCCATGCAGGGACCGCGACCTTATCAATGCAGATTGATTGCATCTATGATTCGTTTCAGCGCGTTGTGAACGTGTAATTTAGTTATCGCACGAAACTTGTGCGGGATTGTCCCCGCAGAGCCCATGCCCGAACAGCTACCGCATCCTCAGACGCGGGAGTAGAGAAGGTCCCAGCCGTGAGTGTCGAAGCCCAAGCCCGCTTCGCGGTATCCGCAATCGACCAGGTGCTGCAGGACGGCCGGCTTGCGGTCATGCAGATGGAGGATTTCGAAGGAGATGTTCTTGACGTTAAGCTGGGTCCAGTCGGTGTTGAGAATGATCTCCGCATCAAGACCTTCGATGTCGAGCGCGAGATATTCGACCGGGCGATTGCCAAGTGTGGTCTTCAGGAACTCGCTGAGCGTCATGACCTTCACCGACAAGCTCTTCAGGTCACTCTGCGGGTAGTGTTTCTTCACATGCTCCAAGCTGCATGAAAACACCTGGAAATGCGGACCGTCTTCGGGAGCCCAATAAAAGGTCAGAGACGTGTCGGAGAGATTGTCCGGCACCACGCCCATCTGGAAGATGGCAGCCTGGGGATAATCGACCCAGCACTCCTGCAGCTTCGTGATGTTCACCGGGTTCGGCTCAACCAGAACAACATTTGCGACGTCGGTCTGCGGCAAGCCTTTTACGAACTCGCTGAAGCCGTCACGGAAGTTGGCGCGGGGGTCACGGTCACCTGCCCCCGCCCCAATCTGCACGAAAGTCTTTGCCATTCTTGTTCTCTTTCGGCGAGCGCAGACCCGATCCATGAATCCGCGCAAGCGCCATTGTGTTGAGCAGCCCTGATGACTGCTGAAAATTCCTGACTACTCAGACACAAAAAATGGTTCAGTCCGAGGCGGCAGGACCGGGACGTCGAGGTGGTCAGGCTCCAGGTTCTGGCGCGCACGATCGACCATCATCTCGTAGGCTTTCTCGAGATGCTGACGGAAGCGGTCATGGTCGAACAGCGGCTTGATGCGCTTGTTCTCGACCAGGCGCTCCTTGTAGCTCTTGATCAACTCGCGGTTCTCGTAAAGCTCGACCGCTCTCTGGAAGTAGGCTTCTTCGGACTCGGCAACCAGTTCCGGCAAGCCGATAGCATTCAGCAGGCTTTCGCTGACGCGCGACGCGAAGTGGTTGCCTTTCTTCGTCAGCACCGGGAGATTTGCCCAAAGCTGCTCGGAGGTGGTCGTATGGCCGTTGACCGGGAAGGTATCGAGGCCGAGGTCCGCCAGTCCCATACGGGAGACATGCTCTTCGTAGCTGACGAGCGGCGTGAACTTGATGCGCTTCCGGTTGATGCCAGCGCTCGTGATCTTCTTGATGATATTGTCGTGTGCTTCGTTGCTTGTGCACAGGACCCAGATCATGCTGTCAGGCGTCGCATTGAGGATCCGGATCCACAGCTCGATGTTCTCGGTCGAGATCTTGCGGCTCGCATTCAACGAGGCGAAGACGAACATGTCTTCCGGCAGGTTCGCATCCTTGCGGGTCAGCGGGATCATCTTCGGGCGGTATATCGGGTCGTTCGGCTGGTAGCATTCCGGCAGACGGACGAACTTTTCCCAATAATGCGGCTTTGACTCATCCGGCAGCACGTAGTGGTCACCGATCACGTAGTCGAGATCGATGTTGACGGTCGTTCCGGGGAAGCCGAGCCATGCGACGTGGATCGGGGCTGCCTTGTGGTTGAGGATCGTCGAGCGGCTGAACCTGGTCTGGCCCTTCAGGTCGACGAGGATGTCGATTTCGTGGTCGCGAATGGTCTGCGCCGCCTCTTCGATCGACATGTCCCGGATGTTGACGATCTTGCCCCATTTCTCGCGGATCTCGTCCGGCTCGACGTAGACCTTGTCGGTGTAGCAGAACAAGGTGATGTCGAACTTCTCGCGGTCGTGATGCTCCAGCACGCCGCGAACCAGCTTCATGGTCGCATGTGCTGACCAGAAGTCGCTCGACACATAACCGACACGAATGCGCTTGCCCCACGTGTGGGGCATCTGGCGACGCTCACGTGTGTGGCTCTCCGGTACCGCTGCCGGGTCATGCGCGACAATCTTGTTGATCGCCTCGTCCGGCAACCAGTGCAGGTTATAGAATGGCGACTCGTGCTTGAGGAACTTGAGATCGCCCATCTCGAGAAGACGATCAAGTACAGGCTGATATTTCGCCATGCCGTCGTAGTCGTTCACTTCGCGGCAGGTCACGAGGTAGGACTGGATGAGGAAGGTGCTCTGCGGATAACGCTTCAGCAGGAGGCGCATGATCTGCCGGTCTCGCGCGTCTTCCGGCATGTTGGTCAGAAGCAGGACCGCCAGGCTGTTGTGCTTGGAGTTGTCGCTTTCCGCCAGCACCTTGATGTAGACGCGGACGATGTCCTTGTCCTTTTTGTGCAGGAAGCAGGAGGCGATGTAGAAGGCAAGGTTTGCGTCCCGCTGAGCCTTTTCGGCAAGCGGACGCCCGACGGCAAGCGCATTGTCAAACTCGTTCAGCTCGTACCAGAGCTTCATCGCCTCTTCGCGATAGGCGAACTCTTCCTTGCCGCCGGCTTCCGCCGCGAGCTGGTAGGCGTGCGCTGCTTCCCGCTTCATATCCAGGCATGCCAGCGTCTTGGCCAGAAGGCCATAGGTCGCGGCATCGGCCTGCATGTCCAAGAGCTTGTTCAGGACAGTCAGCGTTTCGGTGTATTCACCCCGCCTGAAGCTTTTCTTGGCTGCGCTGAAGAGAGGGTTCTGGGACACTATCGGACTCCGGTTTCGGCATGACGACATGCAGTCAGGCAGTGCTTTACCGGCTAAAACTTGTGGCAGGCTGGTCTTCTATTCGCTTTGGCTGCTGCGATAGACGTTGCTTCAGTCAACGCAACTTAAAATTTATGCTTAAATATTTATCAACAATTATGGTTCATATTAACCATAGATGACGAGGCGCGGTTAGAAATTTACCAGCAAGGCATGATGCCTATAGTCACTGCCGGTATGTAAATCCGGCATGTCCCACCAGTAATTCGTTTTCAAGAAGGGACTGCGCATGACAAGTATTCTTACTAATAATTCGGCCATGGCCGCCCTTTCCACGCTCCGGACCATTGGTCAGGACATGGAACGGACGCAAAGCAGGATCTCCTCCGGTTACAAGGTCGAAAACGCATCCGACAACGCCGCTTACTGGTCGATCGCAACCACCATGCGTTCGGACAACAAGGCACTGAGCACCGTCAAGGACGCTCTCGGCCTCGGCGCTGCCATCACCGACGTCGCCTATACTGCAATCGAAAATTCCATTTCCGTTGTTGACGAGATCAAGCAGAAGATCACTGCGGCTTCCCAGCCGGGCGTTGACAAGTCCAAGGTCCAGAAGGAAATCGACCAGCTGCAGGACCAGCTGATCTCGATCGCCAAGTCTGCTGCCTTCTCGGGCCAGAACTGGGTCTACCACCAGACCGGCAACAACACTGTCGGCACCCAGGCCATCGTTGGTTCGTTCAACCGCGACAACAACGGCGCCATCAGCCTGACGACGCTGGAATACAACACCGGCAGCTCGTCGCTGATCGCCCAGACCGGTACCACCAACCTAACGAATGCAGGCATCCTGACCAAGCACCATGCGGTCACCTATACCAATTCGGCCGGTGCAACCGCGTCCGTTACGGCGACAAGCAGCGTCATCAGCCTCGACATCAGCACGATGGGTGCCGACCTGCTTTCCATCTCCCTGGCTGCGACCGAGTCTGCGCTGAAGGAAATGACCAACGCCGCTGCCGACATTGGTGCCGTCAACAAGCGCATCGAACTGCAGAAGGCCTTTGTTGAAGATCTGTCTGACTCGATCCAGACGGGTGTTGGCAAGCTGGTTGACGCCGACATGAACGAAGAGTCGACCCGTCTCAAGGCTCTGCAGACGCAGCAGCAGCTCGGTGTACAGGCCCTGTCGATCGCCAACAGCGAAGCGCAGAACATCCTGACGCTCTTCCGCTAATCCCTAGCGCCAAAGCAAAAAATAGCGCCCTCGCGGGCGCTATTTTCGTTTGTGTGACGATCTAATCGACCGAAGCAGCCTTACGTGTTGAAGAACAGGCTGTGGTTCATGTCGGCCAAAACCGCGTCCGTCTGGAAGACGTTGTTGCTACGGTAGTGACTGACGATGGCTTCCTGGTCGTTCGGCTGCGTGAAGTAATCGCGCACTATATCCAGGTAGTTGTCGCGCAGCACCGTGTTCTGCGGGTCGAGGTTGGTCACGAAGACAAGACCGGTCGGCGGCGCATCGACCAACATCACGCGAAGGTCCGGACGATATTTCTGCAGGATCGGCACGATCTTCCAGACGTCACCGGTCCACCAGCCGGGATAGGCCGTATGAGCGCTGTTCTGGTTCGCGAAGTCCATGCTCCGGTGTGCCATGATGTGGTTCAGCGGCAGGCAGTCATGGAGGCAGATCAGCGTGTTGCGGCTGCTGATCCGTTCGGTGTTGTAGAAGTCGCGCAGCAGGTATTCGAAGAGGTGCATCCCGTCCAGGAAGCACATGTCCGGATGACCGCCAAATTCTGCTACGACGTCAACGTCCCGGAAGAACTCATCACTGGTCATCTGGAACAGGCGCGTCTGCTTCTTGTTGGCCGCCACGTTCGCGTTGACGATGAATTCCGGATCGACGCCAAAGGCAATCTCGGCCTTCACGCCGCTGAACGTAATCCCACGCTGAACGCCGACTTCGAGATAGCGCTTGACGTTGCGAAGCGCGGATAGCCTTGCGATCACCTCATTGTAGTGAGTGCCGGGATGCTGTTGCGGTAGAGCTCCTGCCTCCAGGGAGACTATTGCGTTCATGATGGTTATCCTATTCAGATCAAGTCAATTAGCATTTTCTTGCATAGACAGCTTGCGCATAGCTGTTGGAAATCAGTCCGCACTCAGTTCGCGTAGGCCACGGAGTCGATCAGCGATCGCAGGAACATCGACTGACGCCGGCTCGACATGAGACGGAAGCCTTCTTCCGCAAGCTTCTGCCGGCGCTCTTCATCGGCCACGAGTTCAACACAGCGGCTCACGAGTTCGTCGTAGGCCGCGACTTCAAGCCCGCCCCGATAAGGCGCGATCTCCGGATCGCCGGGACGCCCTTCCGTCAGGACGCAGATGCGGTTGGCGAGCAGGTATGACACCCGCACGATTTCGAACACGCCGTTTTCGCAATGCTGGACATTAAGGACGACCTTGGACCGACCGATCGCCGCATCGCGCTCCTCGCCATAGATCCCGAACAGGTGGACCACGTTGAGGCCCTGAGCACGCATCGCGTCAAGAAGCTCACCGCGTCGCTGGGTCATCGAGCCGTAGAACAGGACGTCGATGTCCTTCACCGGTGCATGCTCGATCCGCGTCAGGCGATCGCTGTAGCCGATCTCGAGCGTCCGCACATGATCGAGGCCACGCCGGGCGATCTCCTTGCGGTTGCGCTCGGAATAGTCGACGGTCGGGAATTCCTGCATGATGCTGATATACAGGTTGTTCATCCACTCGCTGCCGGGCAGCACCTGTTCCAGGTTCACGATGACCGATTCCGCCGGAAGCAGCCGTGCGACCTCGGCCGGCAACAAGGTAGCGCCGAATACGATCGGGATGCGTCCGTTGAACTCCTCCATCGAGGTCACAACGGGAGCGGACCCGCCCATTTCCTCGAAGGCACATTGCAGCGTGAAGGCGACTTCCGCGAAGGCCTGCGAATGGACGTAGCCCGGGGGCGAGACAACCCAGATGCAATGCTTGTCTTTGTGGTTCTCCCAGCCGCCTGCAAATGGGCGCAGGTCACGTATTGGCTGTGCGGGATGAGCAGCGACTGGCGCCGCTACGGGGTTCGGTCGGACCGGCGCTGCAGCAGCCTGCTCCGGCTCCGAATCCAGTTCTTCGGACGTGGAGACCTTCTGGAGCACTGCCGACAGACCCGCGATGGCGCGCGGATGACGCGCGACCTGTTCGGCCGCCATGCCAGTCTTGCTAAGTTCAACGCCAAAGGCGCTCGGGATGAAGTTCAAGGCCGCGAGTTCGAAACGGCTCTCCGCGTCCATGTCCTCCGCCATCCGCGCACAGAGCATCTGGAAGGTCAGCTCATTGAAGGCGCGCCGATTGGACGGGTCACCCCAGGCTTCAAGCGAGAGGTCGTATGGCACCGTCACTTCCAGCGTGCCCCCATCCTGAAGCAGGTAGAGGCATGCTTCGATCGCCGCATCGAAGTCGCTCAGCTGCTGCAAGACATTGCGCGCCACGATGCGGCGGAAGCTCCCGCCCGTCAGCTCTACGAAGCCAAACCGTCGGCTGTCGACCGAAAGCATTCCGCCTGGCTTGAAGTTGCTGATGTCGAAGGTAACATCTGCTTCCTGCGATGGCACGCGTCCAATGTTGAATGCGTCAGGCAGAAACGTCGAGGCTCCGACCAGGTTGAGGACCTCGGGCAACAGTGTTTTTGTCACGGAACTGTTCATGGAGCGCTTTCTCTCAGGTTCAGTCGCTCTGTTAGCGGCTCAACCCTGCATAAAGCTTGCGCCCCAGTCCCTGATGAACATTACCTGAAAGAAATATACGCTACCCGAACGAGCGGATCAGGCTTCCGACGAGCAGGTTCCAGCCGTCGATCAGCACGAAGAACAGGATCTTGAACGGCAGCGAGATCGAGGTCGGCGGCAGCATCATCATACCCATGGCCATGGTGATGGCGGCGACGATCATGTCGATCACCAGGAACGGCAGGATGATCAGGAAGCCGATTTCGAAACCGCGGCGGATTTCCGACAGCATGAAGGCCGGGATCAGCACCCGGTAATCGATCGCTTCCGGCGTGCCGACCGACTGGTTGCGCTCGCGGGCAATCTCCACAAAGAGCTGGAGATCGCGGTCGCGGGTGTTGGCCGACATGAAACCGCGGAACGGCTCGGCGATCCGCTGCACGGCTTCCGCTTCCGTGATCTGGTTCTGCAGCAGCGGTTGCACGCCTTCGTTCCAGGCCCGGTCTAAGGTTGGCGACATGACATAGAAGGTCATGAACAGCGCCATCGAGATGAGGATCAGGTTGGAAGGCGCCGAGGCCAGGCCCATGCCGGAGCGCAGGATGGAGAAGGCGATTACGAAGCGCGGAAAGCTCGTGACCATGATCAGGATGCCGGGCGCCACCGAAAGGACGGTCAGAAGACCGAAGGTCCGGATGATCCAGGCCGCTGCAGATCCATCGACCGGCAGGTTCAGAAGATCGGCCGGCGACTGCTGCGCCGCCGCCAGATCTGGCAGGAACGCAAAGGCGACAAGGGCAAAGATCAGCCGAATCATCAAATCAGGACCATGGTGGACATCGCCCTCGATACGCCCCGGCGCGAACGAAGGTCAACACCAGGATCTTGTCCGTGTGCCATTCTTGAACAGGAAGCTTTCGGGTGTGCCCTTGCCGCCCCAGCGGCAGGCGTTGCGGCCTATTCGATCACGAAGGTCCGCAGCATCACCTTGGCGACTTTGCCCTGCGAGCGCAGGTCGACACGCTCCTGGATGTCGTCGCGCAGATACTGGAAGCCGCGCGGCCCCTCGATCTGCTGCAGGGAGACCGTGCGCATGTAAGCCAGGATGTCCTGGTGGATGCTTTCCGCCAGCGGCATTTCCGGCTGGCCCTTGAAGGCAAGCGCCACTTCCAGGCGAACCCAGTTTTCGGAGGGATAGGCCAAGTTGGTGGTGATCGGCTCCAGCATCACGACGCCGCTAGCGGGCGTCGAGATGTGCGGGAGGCCTTCATCCTTCTTGCCGGCTTCGCCATGCGCACCGGCCGCGGCCTCTTCATGCTCGGCGGTTGCCGCGGGCTCCTTCGGCGCAATCATGCCGCCGACGATCCAGCCACCACCGGCGCCGACAAGCGTCAGGATGCCGACGCCTGCGATCAACATGATGCCGGCCTTTTTCTTGGCGCCGCCTTCGGCTGTCTGTGCTTCGTCCGCCATGCTCAATCAAGCCTTCACTAGCAAGAGGTCTTCGCGCTTCATCAGAAGGGCGCGAAGAGATCCACGACCTGCTGGCCGACCGGAGGCTGCTGGACCTCGGTCAGGCGACCGCGTCCGCCGTAGGAGATACGCGCTTCGGCGATCTTGTCGTAGGAGATCATGTTCTGCGAGTCGACGTCCTGCGGCCGCACGATACCGGCGACGTTCAGGATGCGGATCTCGTGGTTGACGCGAACTTCCTGCGAACCGCTGATCAGCAGGTTGCCGTTCTCGAGAATGCCGGTGACGACGGCCGCCACGAGGAGCTTCAGGGTTTCGGAACGCTTGGTCTTGCCCTTGCCTTCCGATTCGCTACTCGAATCGTGGCCGAGGTCGCCCGTGGTTCCGGCTTCCGGCGTCCAGCCAAACAGGTTCGACAGGTTCAGGCCCCAGGTGAGGCTGGTCGAATTCTTGCGGTTGCGCTCGGTTTCGTTATCGAACGAGGCCTTGTCATTGATCTTGATGTCGACGGTGAGAATATCGCCGACGTTCAATGCACGGCTGTCCTTGAAGAGCGCCGCCTGGCTGTCGCTCCACAGCGAATAGCCGCTCGCCAGCTGGCGCGGCTGCTTCGGATAGGAAGACATCTGCGTCGTCTGCGCATATTGCAGGCCGCTGCCGATCGGGCTCATCGACGGGGCGTTACCGATCTCCTTGATCGTCTGGCTCTGGCAGCCTGCCAGAAAAAGAACAGCCGTAACGGCGGAAATGCGCTTCGTCATGAGGGTACTTTCGCGGAATCAGGAGTACGTGCTTTCGACGTAGTGGGATCGGAAGCGCTAGAGATGATGGTGGAGATCATGCCCGCCTTCTGCGGGTCCATCTCGCTCAGGAACAGGGCCGACTGGCGTGCCGGAAGCTGCATGATGATCGCGGCTGCGACATCGAGCTTCATTTCGGCAAGCGCGGGTGCTGCGGCATCCGGCTTCATGGTCTTGTAGATATCGACGAGCCCTGCCTCTGCGCGTGCCAGGAAGTCATTCCGGCGCTTCAGCCAGTCCTGGTATTCGGCGGTGCGCTCTTCAAGCGTCTTGATGCGCTGGTCGACATCGGCCTGCAGCTGGTCGAGCTCCTGCTTCTGCAACAGGTAACGCTGGTCGCGCGCGGCGTCGGCGATGTTGGTGCAGAACTTCTGGATTTCGTCCGCGGTCGAGGTTTCCGAGACAGTCGCCGGCTGCTGAGCGCCAACCTGGCTGACAACGGTCAGGACAGCTGCGGCAGCAAGCACGCGGCGCGCCATCCGCTTGGTGATGGAAATAGTGAACAAGGTCTCGGTCATTGCAGGACGAGCTCCGCTTGAAGGGCGCCGGCAGACTTGATGCCCTGGAGGATGGCGATGATGCCATCGGGCTTGACGCCGATGCCGTTGAGGCCGGCAACGAGGGTGCGCAGGTCCGGTCCGTTGAGGATGGCTACCTGGCCGCCGTCCTTCATCGCCATGATGTCGGTCTGCGGCTGAACCGCAGTTTCGCCGCGCGAGAAGGGCTCCGGCTGGATGATCTGCGGCGTTTCGGTAACCTGGACGGTGAGCGTGCCGTAGCTGACGGCGACGCGGGAAATCTTCACGTCCGCACCGATAACGATCGTACCGGTGCGCTCGTTGATGACGACCTTGGCCGGGGTATCGGCTTCGACGACGAGATTTTCGAGTTCGGCCATCAGGCGCGCCAGATCCGCACTGCGTGGCTTCTGGACCACCACTTCCTGGCTGTCACGCGCTTCGGCAATCGGTCCGCCGTAGCGGCGCTTCGCAAAACTGTTGACGGTGTCCGATACGCGAACCGCCGTCGAAAAGTCGGGGTTGCGCAGTTGCAGGACGAGGTTGACCGAGTCCTTGAACTTCGACGGCAGCTCGCGCTCGATGATTGCGCCGTTCGGAACGCGCGCCGAGGTGGTGACGCCTTCGGTAAGCGTTGCCGCCTGGCCCTGCGCCGAGAAGCCTGACACGACGAGCGCGCCCTGGGCAACGGCGTAGATCTGGCCGTCGGCGCCCGAGAGCGACGTCATCACAAGCGTGCCGCCGCGCAGCGAGGTGGCGTCGCCGAGCGAGCTCACCGTCACGTCGATGCGGCTACCGGGGCTTGCGAACGGCGGCAGGTTTGCCGTGACCATGACGGCCGCGACGTTCTTGGCGTTCGACTGGCTGCCCTGGGTGGAGATGCCGAGGTTTTGCAGCATCGCCCGCATGGATTGGTCGGTGAACGGCGAGGACCGCAGGCTGTCGCCCGAGCCCTGCAGACCCACGACCAGGCCGTAGCCGATCAGCTGGTTCTCACGACCAGCCTGCAGCGAGGCGATGTCCTTGATGCGTGCTGATACGGAATTTGTCTGGCCGACGGCCGGGGCAGTCGCAAGCAAGGCGCCCACCAGCGCGATTGCTGCCATGAAGCAGTTCTTCTTCATTTTGCCACCACTTGTACTGAGCCATCCGCCATGACGGTGCCGCTGACCGTCACTCCGGAATCGATGTTGCGGACGCGGATGAGATCACCCACCGCCGCGTTCTCCAGCGGCGCGCCCTGCGCCGAGATCGTCATGCTGCCGACGGTGAACATCAGCCGGACCGCCTTGCCGCGGGTGACGGCGAAGGCTTCGCGCAGGGCAGAGACCGGGACGGTGCGCCCCGGCAAGAGCGTGCGCTTGGCCACCATGCCGACGACCTGGCGCGTCTTGGTGGTGTAATCGCCGGTGAGGTGGGGATTGGTCACCTCGACCTCCTGCACCATGCCCGGCATGATTTCCTCGCCGGGATAGATGGTCTGGGTCGGAACAACCGCGGTGCGCACCTGCGCGGCGGCCGGTGCGAAGGACGCGGCGGCGACCAGCGCTGCCATCAGCAGTCGTGCCGCGCCCGCACCAATCATGTTCATCCGGCGAAACATCATGTCTGCCTGTCTCCTGGTCTTACTTCAGGTTCTTGCTGACGATCGAAGCCATCTCATCTGCGGTGGTGATGACCTTGGAGTTCATCTCGTAGGCGCGCTGGGCAGAGATCAGGTCCGTGATCTCGCGCACCGCATCCACGTTGGAGCCTTCCAGGTATCCCTGCTTCAGGTAACCGAAGCCCGGATCTTCCGGAGCCGCCACGATCGGCTCGCCAGAGGCGGCCGTCTGCTGGAACAGGTTGTCGCCGAGCGGCTTCAAACCGGCTTCGTTGACGAAGTTGGCGATCGTCAGCTGGCCGATTTCCGTGAAGTCCGGATCGTTGCCGATACGGACCATGACCTGGCCGGTGCGGGTGATCTTGGTTTCGCTGACATCAGCCGGGAAGGTGATGTTCGGAACAACGGCGTAACCGTCGATCGTTACCATCTGGCCTTCGGCATTCTTGTTGAAGGTGCCGGCGCGGCTGTAGAGCGTCTGCCCGTCCGGGGTCTGGATCTGGTACCAGCCACGGCCCACGATCGCGACATCGAGGTCGTTTTCCGTGTGCGTCAGCTCACCCTGGGTGTGGATGTTGCGGACCGCCGAGGTCTGCACGCCGAGACCGATGTTGGCACCTTCCGGCACGATCGCCTGGTTGGCACGGTTCGGCACGCCGCCGGCACGTTCGGTCTGGTAGAGCAGATCGGAAAACTCGGCGCGAGCGCGCTTGAACCCGGTCGTGTTGATGTTGGCGATGTTGTTCGCGATGACCTCGAGATTGGTCTGCTGGGCTTCCATGCCCGTGGCTGCGACGGAAAGCGCTCTCATGTCTTCGTCCTCAAACTCTAAATTTGCATCTTCGTGATATCGAGATAAGCGGAGACGATCTTGTCGCGGAGCGCGGTTGCCGTCTGCAGCGACTGCTGGGCCTCAAGAACGGCGTCCACGACTTCGCGCGTGTTGGCCTTGCCCTGGATGGCCTTGAAGGACATGGCTTCGGCGCCCTTCAGGCTCGTCATCGTGTCGGTCGCCATGTTGCCGAGAACAGTGGCGAAATCCATGCCAGGAGCCTGGCCGGGGGTCGCACCCGGCGTGCCCATGAGGGAGCTTGCCGTCTTGCCGATCTGATCGACACCGTTGGAGCCGGTGAGCGAAGCGATGCTTTGGATCTGGTTAATCATTGTGCGGCCTTCAGCAGGTCAATCGTTGCAGCCACAAGTTCGCGGGTCTGCTTGATGGTTTGGAGATTGGCTTCGTAGGAGCGGTTGGCTTCCCGCATGTCGGCCATCTCGATGAGCATGTTGACGTTCGGCACCTTGACCATGCCGCGTTCATCGGCCGCCGGATGAGCCGGGTCGTATTCCTCGATGAACTTCGACTTGTCTTCGCCGAGCTTCTTGACCTCGACGAGATCAACACCGCTTGCCCGGTCGAGCTCGGACCCGAAGGTGATCGTCTTGCGACGGTAGGGGTCGGCGCCTGGCGTGTCGCCCGTGGAGCGGGCGTTGGCGATGTTTTCCGAGACGATACGCAGGCGGGTGGCCTGCGCTTCCAGGCCGGAGCCTGCAATCTTGGAAGCGGCTGAAAGCGGATCCATTTGCTTCTTACCTTCTGACTGTCAGCAGCATCATGCTGTGAAACGACTTCACGAGACCTGCACCTAATTCGTATTGACGCTTGATTTCGCCCGTCTTGGTCATCTCCGCGGTGAGCGAGACGGTGTTGCCCGATTCCTGTACGCCGATTTCCTGGTTGAGCTTCGACTCCTTGATGTCGATTTCGTCGCTCATCGAGTTTGTGGCGATATGGCCCGGATGCGTGCGCGCCATCGCCATGTTCTGGGTCTTGTCCAGAACCGCGTCGAAAGGCGTTACATCCTTGGCCTTGAATTTCGGGGTGTTGGCATTGGCGATGTTGCCCGCCACGACCTCCTGACGAACCGATAGCCACTGAGCTTGACGACCGGCCAGAGCAAAGAGTTCAATCGAGGACATATGCTTTCTCCATCATTTGACTGGAGAGTAGCCTCGTAACCTTGCGTCGGACTTACGGGCTTGCAGCGCCGTTGTCGGTGTAAAGCTGGCCCGTCGAAGTAATGATCACCCAGCGGCCATCGCGTTGCTCGAGCGTTGCGAGCTTGCTGTTGTCAGGCAGGATCGAGCCGACCTGAACCATATACATGCCGGAGCCGTCTTCGATGAGCGCACGGCCGTTCGCGACGTGCAGGAGGCGGAATTCGCTCTTGCCGGGGAACGGCTGTTCCTCGCGGAAGGCACCGTTGTCGCGTGCCTTGCCGAGCGCCGAGGTCGTTGCCGTGGTGAGCTCGTCCATCGGATCGGGCGCGGTCAGACGATCGTCCTTGGTGCTGTCGGTCATGGCAAGCGGCGAAACGCTGACCACCGGGCGGCCATTGCCGGGCGGCAGGTCGCGGGTGCGGTCCATGGCTTCCGGGCGGATACCGAACTTGTCTTCGTTGAGGAAGACGTACCAGGGAAAAAATGCCGCAGCTGCGGCCAGCGCCACGCCGGTTGCGGCAAGCAGCGTGTCGCTGAGGCGCGAGGAGCTTGCTTCGGGCTTTTGAGCTGCAATCTTGTCTTCGGACTGTTCCACGCTCATGTTCCTATCTTCTCGCTGCACCCGGCTGCATGCCACCCTGCCCCGCCGCAGCGCGGAGGGCATTGGCTAGATCTCCATAGGCATCTGCTGAAGGGCGCTCGCCCGGCGTCTGCTTCAGGACCTCGTAGATGATCGGGACCTGCTTGATCGCCATGTCGAGATCCGGATCGCTGCCCGGGCGGTAACCGCCGATGAGGCGCAGGTCGCGCGTTTCCTCGTAGCGGTGGACGAGCGCCTTCAGCCGCGACACCAGCTTTTCCTGGTCGTCGGTCCAGGCCTTGCGGGCGAGACGCGAAATCGAGGCGAGCGGGTTGATCGGCGGATAACGCCCTTCTTCCGCCAGCGAACGATCGAGCACCAGGTGCCCGTCCAGGATGCCGCGAACGGAGTCGGCGATCGGGTCGTTGTGGTTGTCACCGTCGACGAGGATCGAGATGATCGCGGTGATCGTCCCGGCACCCTCGACGCCCGGCCCTGCCCGCTCCAGGAGCCGCGGCAGTTCCGTGAAGACCGAGGCCGGATAACCGCGCGCGATCGGCGGTTCGCCCGATGCGACGGCCACTTCGCGGATGGCGTGGGCAAAACGGGTCACGCTGTCGGCGATGAACAGGACGTTCTGGCCCTGGTCGCGGAAGTGTTCTGCGATCGAGATCGCCACCAGCGGCGCCATCTTGCGCAGCATCGGGCTTTCATCGCTGGTGGCGACCACGGCGATCGACTTCGCCATGTCTTCGCCAAGCGTATCCTCAATGAATTCGCGTACTTCGCGGCCACGTTCGCCGACAAGCGCGATCACCACCTTGTCGAAGGCTTCGGCGCGCGCCAGCATTGACAGGAGCGTCGACTTGCCGACGCCCGAACCTGCGAAAATGCCAAGACGCTGACCGAGGCAGAGCGGCGAGAAGATATCGATGGCACGCACGCCGGTCTTGAACCCGGTCTCGACGCGGCTGCGGGTCATGGACGGCGGCGCAGTCGCCGCAATCGGGCGCGGATGAAGCCCACGACCAATCGCTCCCTTGCCGTCGATCGGCTCGCCGAGCGAATTGATGACGCGGCCACACCAGCTTTCATCCGGGGCGACCCGGAACGCACCCTTGCGGATCACGGTGTCGCCGATGCCGATCGGTTCGCCCGGTTCGATTGGGCAGACATAGACCACGTCCTGCTCGACGCGCACGACTTCCCCTAGGTGAATGCCCGAGGCGCTGCGATGCGCCACGAATTCGCCAAGCCGTACATGCTTCGAAAGACCGGCCACGGTATAATGACCGGCTGCGATCGCCCGGACATGGCCGCCATAGGCCACCGAGACGGCGGGATCGGCATAGTGCTTCGCAAGTGTCGCGAGCTGTGCCAGCTTTCCGCCGTTGACCGCATTGAGGATAGCCGCTTCCATCATGGTGGGCTCACGTCCTTACGCTTAGTTGGAACCGCCGAGGGTCCGGATGGCCTCGTTGAGCGCGGACTCGCTGTCGCGCATCAGAGCCGAGATGCTCTCGAAGGCGCGATTGACCTGGATGAGCTGCGTCATCTCGCTGATGCCATTGACGTTCGACTGCTCGACATAACCCTGGGCGATCGAGTTCTCGATGCCTTCCACAACCGGCTGCGGGTTATCGACGGGGATGACCCCTTCGTTCTCGTAGCGGATGAAGCCCTTGGTGATGTCGGCCGTGAAGAGGCCAAGCGTCGCGACCGGCTGGCCGTTCTGCAGGATGATGCCGTCAGCGCCGATGGTCGGCGGGCCGGCGTCGCGGTTGAGCTGGATCGGCGCACCGCCGGCATCCATCACGGCATAACCGCGAATAGAGCGCAGCTGGCCGTTCTCGTCGATCGTGAAGCGGCCGTCGCGAGTGAGAACCTGGCCAACCGGCGTGTCGATCGCGAAGAACGCCTCGCCCTTGATCGCGAAGTCGAGCGGGTTGCCCGTCTGCTGCAGCTGGCCGGTGCGGGTCGAAAGATAGTCGTTGCCCTGGGTGACGAAGGCGACCTTCGCGTTGAGGTCGTTGCGCGTCTTGCTCAGCACCTCGTCGAACTTCACTTCCGTGGCACGGAAGCCAACGGTGTTCATGTTCGCCATGTTGTCGGCGATGGTGTTCAGGCGACGCTCGAGCGCAATCTGGGATGACACGCCGACATAAAGTCCGGATTGCATATCATTTGCCTCCGAGTTTCAGTTTGTTGATGGAAATGAGAAGGTCCGTCGAAATGCCGTTCGACGGAGCGTTGAAGGCGGCCAGCGGATCGTAGTTGTCCGATGGATTGTTCATTTCCCACATCGCTGCAAAGCGCTCGAGGAACTTGGCGACCTTCTTCGGATCCTGGAAATCGGGGATGTTGACGACTTCCTCGATGTATTTTGCCTGGCGGTCGATGTCGGCGCCGGCGATCTCGCTCGGCATGCCAAGTGCGGTACGCACGACTTCGGCAAGCGCATCGTCGGCGAGGATTTCCATGCCGGACTTGATGGTGGGAGCGGTGCGCTCGAAATAAAGCGCCAGGCGCACGCCCATGTTTTCGGCGCCGGCTTCTTCTTCGAGCGTCTGGCGCTGGAACTTCTCGACGACCGCCTTCTGGGCCTTGTCGAAGCTCGTCGCGGCCGCGCCGAAAGCAGCAAAGTTCAGCGACTCGACCAGCGACTTGTAACGCGGATCGGAAAGCTTGTTGGCGAAGTCGGCATCGTCATCGACGCCTTCCGTCAGCACCTTGCGGATGAAGGCCTTGGCATAAGCCATGTCTTCAAGACCGTGTGCCTTCAGCGCATAGTTATAAAGGCGCGTGTCGGCCATGAAGTCGTCGATGGTCTTGATCGAGCCGATCTTCGACAGATAGTACTCGGTCTCGCGCGCTACATCCGGTTTCTCGGCGACCCGCGCCAGCGACTTCGGAAGGTCGCGGCTGATCATCGTGTAACTTGTATAGGTCGTGATCACTTCTAGCTCACCCAAGGTCCGCGGAAGCGGCGGACAGCGCCCGGCAACCGGCAGTCCGGTCCCCAATCGTCGCGGAAGCTATCTGTGAAGACTTGTGCGAGGCTGGCCCTTTGCCGATGCCGCCAACGAGGTCCGACAATCAGCCTCACGCAAGCCAGAGCCCGTATTCCCCGAAACAACGAACACGATCGGGCACAGGTACGCGATGAATATTGTTATTGGATTTGTCATCACCGTTGGCTGTATTCTCGGCGGCTTCATGGCGATGGGCGGTCATCTGGACGTCCTGTTCCAGCCCTACGAGCTGGTGATCATCGGCGGTGCGGGTCTCGGCGGCTTCATCATGGCCAACCCGATGAAGGTGGTGAAGGATTCCGGCAAGGCACTGGGCGAAGCCTTCAAGTATGCGGTGCCGAAGGAACGCCATTACCTGGACGTTCTCGGCGTCCTGTATTCGCTGATGCGCGACCTTCGCACCAAGTCCCGCAACGAGATCGAAGCGCATATCGACAACCCGGATGAATCCTCGATCTTCCAGACGGCACCGACCGTTCTGAAGAACAAGGAACTCACCGCGTTCATCTGCGACTATGTGCGCCTCATCATCATCGGCAACGCCCGCTCCCACGAGATCGAGGCGCTGATGGACGAAGAGCTCGACACGATGTTTGCCGACAAGATGAAGCCGTACCACGCGATCACTGCGATGGGCGACAGCTTCCCGGCCATCGGTATCGTCGCGGCCGTTCTCGGCGTCATCAAGGCCATGGGCAAGATCAATGAGTCGCCTGAGGTTCTCGGCGCTCTCATCGGCGCCGCGCTCGTCGGCACCATGCTCGGCATCATCCTGTCCTATTCGGTCTGCAACCCGCTGACCTCGCAGATCAAGATCGTTCGCACCAAGCAGCACCGCCTGTTCATCATCGTCAAGCAGACCCTGCTCGCCTACATGAACGGCTCTGTCCCGCAGGTCGCGCTCGAATACGGACGCAAGACGATTTCCAACAAGGAACGACCCTCGATCGACTCGGTCGAGCAGGAAATGATGAATCCTGGTGGTGAAAAGGCAGCATGATCATGATGAATCAGGCAATTCAAACCGGCGCACCCGGAATGGACCTCGCGCTTCTCGCAAAGCTCACGGGTGGCCTGGGTGACAAGCGTACGGTCGAGCGGATCAGCGGCGACTTCGCCCAGCTCTATTCCGAATTCCTGCCGGACGTCTTCCACAGCGAGACCGGCATCCGCATCGAATGCTCCTATGCCGGCTGCACCTCCGGCCTGATGGAAGACCTGGTGGCCGATCTCGGCGACAACTTCGTGCTGACGGACGGCGCCCTGCGCAACTGGTCGCCCAACTTCGTGCTTGCCTGCGGTAGCAGCTTCATCATTGCCCTGATGGAACTGATGCTCGGCGCCGCACCTGGCAACATCTCCCAGCCGGAAGATCGCCCGCTGTCCGACATCGAGCTCGACCTTGCTGTCATGGTGTTCGACCGGATCGCCAGCGTGCTTCGCTCCGGCGTCAATGCGCCGGGCGGTTTCGAGGCAAGCCTGGAGCGTCCCTACAATGCCGAAGATCGTCCTAAGGCCGATGATCTGGCACGGCCGGAATTCGGCGTTGCGATCCGCATGACGCTCGGCTTCGGCTCGATCAAATCCAATTTCGCCCTGGTGATCCCGCAGCGCGCCTTCCTCAAGACGAAGGTTGAAGCGCCAAAGGCGAAGAACCAGCCGGCAAAGACCCAACAGGAATGGACGGATCGCGTGCAGGACCAGGTAAAGCGCTCGCAAGTCACGCTGGAAGCCCGCATCCGGCTCCAGAACCTGACGCTTGGAACCATTTCGCGGCTCGCCGCGGGCGACGTCATCGCCTTCCAGGACCGGGGCGACGTCAAGGTGCAGGTCAGCGCCAACGGCCGTGACATGTATTCCTGCGAGTTCGGCCGCGCCGGCGAGCAGTACATGGTTCGCGTCAAGGACAACATCAGCACGGATGACGAAATCCTGCAGCACCTGATCGGCTAAGGCAGCTTCCGGCTGCTCTCGGATCGGCGTCGAGGGCAGGCTGACGCAAGTTTCAACAGGAATAATGACCGCATGGCTACGAAGAAGACACCTCTCACCGAAGACGACTCGCTGATGCCGCTCGGCAATGAGAACGAGCTGGATCAGGCAATCGACGATCTGCGCGGCGTGTTGAAAGCTGACGCCACCGGCGATGCCCCGGCCTTCGATGCCGATTTCAACGCAGCTCCGGCCGGCGACTTCTCCGCCGACGCGGGCTCCTTCGGTGGCGGCTTCGAGGCTCCGGCCGAAAACTTCGACGCTTCGCCAAGCCTCGGCGGCAGCGATTTTGGCGCAGGCAGCAGCTTCAACAGCGCGCCGGCCGCCGCACCTTCCTACCAGCCCCCGGGCAGCGCGCTGAACGCCAATCTCGACCTGATCATGGATATCCCGATCGATGTCGAGATCGTCCTGGGCACCAGCCGCATGCAGGTTTCCGGCCTGATGAGCCTGGAAGAAGGCGCAACGATTTCCCTCGACAAGAAGATCGGTGAACCTGTCGAGATCATGGTGAACGGCCGCCGCATCGGCAAGGGCGAGATCACCGTATTGGAAAATGACGACACGCGTTTTGGCGTGAGACTGACGGAAGTGCTGAGCACGAGAAGAACCTGATCCCGGTGTATGGGACAGGAGAAGGAAGACCATGATGGACTTTGAGGATTTCGGTGGCGGCGCGCTTTCAACGAAGCCGCTGTCGCAGGCCGAAAAAGCGGCGGCTGTGCTCCTTGCCATGGGCAAGGGGGTCGCTGGCAAGCTTCTCAAGTATTTTACCCAGAGCGAACTGCAAAACATCATCGCCTGCGCTCAGGGGCTCAGATCAATCCCGCCGGACGAGCTGCTCGAGCTCGTGAATGAATTCGAGGACCTGTTCACCGAAGGAACGGGTCTCATGGACAATGCCGCGGCCATCGAGGACATTCTCGAAGCCGGCCTGACGCCGGAAGAGGTCGACGGGCTGCTTGGTCGCCGTACCGGGTTCGAGAGCTACGAAGCCAGCATCTGGGATCGCCTCGGCGAAGCCGACCCGGTCTTCGTTGGCCAGTTCCTGTCGCGCGAACATCCCCAGACGGTCGCCTATATCCTCTCGCAGATGCCGTCGAGCTTTGGCGCCAAGGTTCTCCTTCAGCTTCCCGACAACCGCCGCGCCGACATCATGAACCGCGCCGTCAACATGAAGGAAGTGAGCCCGAAGGCCGCCGAGATCATCGAGAAGCGCGTGATGGAACTGGTGGCAGCGGTCGACGCGGAACGCGCATCGAACGGCTCCGCGAAGGTTGCCGAACTGATGAACGAGCTGGAAAAGAGCCAGGTCGATACCTTGCTCACCTCGCTCGAGACGATCAGCAAGGAAGCCGTCAACAAGGTTCGCCCGAAGATCTTCCTGTTCGAAGATCTCCTCTACATGCCGCAGCGCAGCCGCGTTCTGCTGCTCAACGACGTGGCGGCCGACGTGCTTACCATGTCGCTGCGTGGCGCGAGCGAAGAGATCAAGGAATGTGTGCTCTCGGCGATCAGCCCTCGCCAGCGCCGCATGATCGAAAGCGACCTTGCCGTCCAGCCGGCAAGCCTCAACCCGCGCGAAGTGGCCATGGCTCGCCGCGCGGTTGCCCAGGAAGCCATCCGGCTTGCAACCTCCGGCCAGATCATCCTCAAGGAAGAGAAGCCGGCCGAAGCGGCCTGATCAAAAAGTTAATGCACGAGGAAGAGAACGGAGCGGGCTTTGTCCCGCTCCGTTTTCGTTTCGGCCGACGCTTGGATTTGCAGCTTCTGGCCCCCGAAGGCGCGAAACCCACAGTCTTTTTGTTGACTCGATTCGCGGCTACGGGCGGTTTCGCTATCATGGGGGTGTAACGGCGGCCGATTCGTTGTGCCACGTCCTCCAACACGAAGGTCGATTGGTGCCCGCACGTGGCTGACGACGATAAAGACAGTAAAACAGAAAACCCTACCGCCAAAAAGCTGGCCGACGCGGCGGAGAAGGGTAACGTTCCGGTATCGCGAGAGGCGACGCTTTTTGCCTCGATCCTCGCCTTCTATGTCTTCCTCGTCTTCTTCATGCCGTCCGGCATGGCGAAAATGGCCGAGACGCTGAAGGATCTGTTCGAGCAGCCGGACCAGTGGCGGCTTGAAAACGCAACCGACGTGGTTTCCTTGAGCGTCCACCTCGGCTGGGCGATTTCCGCCTTCCTGCTGCCGCCGATGGCGATATTCATCATCTTCGGTCTCGGGTCCGCCTTCGCGCAGAACATGCCGTCCATGGTGCTCGAACGCGTGCGGCCGCAGGCATCGCGCCTGTCGCCCATGAAGGGCTTCAAGCGCATCTACAGCCTTCCCGGCTTCATCGAGTTCTGCAAGTCGATCTTCAAGATCCTCGTCGTCTCGCTGATCATGTATTTCGCCCTTCGCAGCGAATATTTCGCGGCGATCGAGGCCATGCTGTCCGATCCGCAGGTCATCTTCGTCAAGCTCGACGGCATCGTTCGCAAGATGGTGGTCGTAGTGATTCTGGCCGCCGGCCTGCTGGCCGTGGCCGACGTCATGTGGACGCGGTACCACTGGTACCAGCAGCTGAAGATGACCAAGCAGGAGGTCAAGGACGAATACAAGCAGTCCCAGGGTGACCCGGTCGTCAAGTCGCGCCAGAAGTCGGTTGCCCGGGATCGCGCCCGCCGCCGCATGATCAACAACGTGCCGCGCGCCACGCTCGTCATCGCAAACCCGACGCACTATGCGGTGGCGCTGCGTTATGTGCGCGAGGAAAACGACGCTCCGGTGGTTGTTGCCAAGGGCCAGGACCTCATCGCGCTCAAGATCCGCGAGATTGCAGAAAGCAACGGAATACCCGTTTTTGAAGATCCGCCACTCGCCCGCTCCATGTTTGCGCAAGTCTCGGTGGATAGTGTCATCCCACCTGCCTTCTACAAGGCGGTGGCAGAACTCGTGCATCGGGTCTACGCAGCCCGATCGCGCCAGAAACGGACACGCTGAGCGTCATGATGAAAAGCGCCTTTTCCGCGGAACGTGAAGAAATCGTCGCCAAGGCCCTCAGCCCGGTGGCAACAGAATTGCGCCTGCTCGACGCAGGCGATCTTATCTCGCTCTTACGTCTGGAATGCTACAGCAGCCTTGCCGATCTCGTTTCGTCGGCAGCCGAACTGTATTTCCATCCCGGCACGGTAAGCTTCGGCGCCGGCGGCGAATACAAGCTGGAATGGGGCGGCAAGCCGGAGGTCGTGCTCGATCTGGAGATCAAGCCACGTGGCGTTTCTGTTTACGCTCGCCTGACGCTTGCCGACCAGATTGCTGGCGTCGAGATCGACCACATCGCCTTCCATGAGCCCTCCGACGATCCGGATGAGAACACGGCTTTCCTGGCGCAGACGCTGCAGGACGCCAAGTTCGTCAAGATGAGCGCAACGCAGTAACAACTGTCGTCGCCCCACCCCTCAATCATCAGTGGATGTAACCGAGCCGGATCGCCTTGGCGATCGCCTGGATGCGGTTCACCGAGTCCAGTTTGATCGTTGCCGATCCGAGATAGGCATTGACGGTGTGGACCGACAGCCCGAGCTTTTCGGCGATTTCTTCGCTGATGCGGCCGTCCCCCGCAAGCTGCAGGCAGGCGATCTCGCGCTCGCTGAGCGTCTCGGCCGGCACGCTGCGTCGCTCGTCTAGCGCCAGCAGGTCCATCATCACCTGGCAGCTGCGCACATGCTGGTCGATGATGACATCGCTGGTCAGATCCAGCGTGGTTGCCAGGAACGTCACATAGCCGTTGCCGAGCGCGCCGAGGCGCACCGGGAAGGCAACGCCGGAGAACGGCACGGCATCGGCGCCGAGGCGGCGCGTGAGCGGCGAAAACTCGCCGGCTTCCGCAAAGGCGGTGTTCTCGGAGCCGTTCCAGATCAGGGGAAGAAGCGAGAGCTCAATGTGGTCGAGCATGACTTCGCCAAAGGCGTTGATCAGCTGCTGCCCGGATTCCAGCGTTCCTGTCGCCCAGTTGTCCAGTTCGCAGACCAGCTTGCGCTTGTTGGGCAGCCCTGCCCCGGCGATCCGAAAGACGGCAAAGTTGCGCGCCTTGAGGCTCTTCTGCATCGCGATCAGCTTGGGAAAAATGTCTGACCGGCTCGAAGCGCGCTGGAGACGCAGATACTGGATACTCCCAGGTCCCTCTGCCGTACCGCTCCGCGAATAACTCATTAAAAGTCTAAGCCCCTATACCAGATTGTTCCGGACTGCGTAGGCAATCGCTTCCGAGCGTGTCTTGGTTGCAGTCTTGCGCATCACGCTCGTGATGTAGTTGTTGATGGTGTTGCGCGAGATGCCGAGGATGACCGCGATCTCGTCGCTGGTCTTGCCTTCGGCGATCCAGAAGAGACATTCCAGTTCACGCTCGGTCAGTTCGAAGTCGCGTTCGGTGCGGTTGTCGGTCTCGTCGCCGAAGCTTGTGCCATAGGCGGCAAGCAGCCCCACTTCCTTCAGGCGCTCCTGGGAGAGGATGATGCCCTCGAGGAACAGCAGCATCAGCGAGAAGCGCGCGCGGCCCACGCAGAAGGTCAGCGAACAGTATTGGCGGCTGATGTCGTCAGGAAGCGTCACGTCGTCCGGCAGCAGCGAGAAGCTTGGGGTCAGCAGCGATAGACACTTTTCAAGTTCGGTGGAGCGGGCGTAACCGCTGGCGAGCTCGGAGCCCAGGCGGCGGACAAGATCGAAGGGCCAGTTGGAGGTGACGATGAAGTCGAGGCCCTGTTCCTGGATCAGGTCGTAGCGCGCCAGGAGAAAATGAGAGGCGCCTACATAGTCAGCCAGTAGGCGCATGACCGCCTGCACGTTGTTTGAACCTGCGACTGCCGCCAAACGCCGAACCAAATGCTCTCTCGAGAGAACCCGGGAACCGGGCGCTTCCATCCGAATCCGCCCGACTGCCGCTTTGTCTACCCCCGACAACTCCATCCGTCTTCCGCTCCTTGCTGTCTCGTGCGGTATCTGAGTGCACGCTCACAGCCGTTTCGATCGACGCACAACTATCCCAAATGCCGAACGATCCAATTGCGAACATAAAGCGGCTACAATTGATACAACCGTTTCGTGTTACCGCTGATGATCGTTCGACAGACCCTACTCTCGCGGACCCTCGGATTTACCATGCGAATCATAGTCATTTTAGAAAAGGCTACCGCAAATACCATTGGGCTTACGGACTAAATGCCCAGTGTTGCCAATCAGCAGCCGAATCGCGAATCACTGAAATAAGCCAAGTATGTGGCAGCGCAACAAAAAAGTAGGGCCGGCAGCTGCCGGCCCTGTCTGATCATATTTCTGTGAAGTCTTGTCAGGCCGCTTTTTCGAGTGCCCATTTGCGGAGGATCTTGGCCGCGCGCTCTTCGGAGATCTCCACCATGCGCGCCAGGCGCTTCTCCGGACCTTCCTTGACGCGGCGGTTGAAGCCATCGTCGTCGGCGCCTCCAAGCATGTCGCCCGCGCTGTCGAAGCCAAAGTCGGAACCGAAGCCATCCATGAGAGCAGGCGCACCGGTTGCAGGCGAGAAGTCCGGCAGTTCCAGTCCGCCGCCATCGGCCAGCGCATCGCTGTTGGCTGCGGTGCCGCTGACGCTGCGGACCAGGGGACGTACACCGAGCCAGACGACCAGGAAGGCGACCACAACGAAGGCAAGCGAGTTGATGATGCCGCCGATATTCCGGTTGAGGACTTCCATCAGGCCAGGGCCGCTTGACGCGTCTTCCAGGAGCTGGCTTTCGACGAAGTCCATGGCGGTCAGGGTAACGACGTCGCCGCGCTCGGAATTGATGCCTGCAGCCGAGGTGACGATCTTCTGCATCTCTGCAAGATAGGCATCGATCTTCGCCTGGTCAGCCGGTTCGCCGACCATCTGGGCAAGACGTCCCTTGTTGACGACAACGGCGACGGAGACCTTTTCGATCTGGTAGCTGTTGCGGGTCGTCGCGACGGTCTTCTGGTTGATCTCGTAGTTGGTCTGCTCTTCCTTCTTGTCGGACTGATCAGACTGCTGCGGACCCGTGGCGCCACCCGGCGTCGGAGCAGCCTGCGGCACGTTCTGCTCGACAGTGGTGGCGTTGTCGTTGTTGGTCTGCTGCGACTTCTGCGCTTCCTTCAACGTGCGCACCGAACGCTCGACACGGGAGTTCGGATCGAAGACCGTTTCCTGGATCTGCTGGCTGTCGGTGTTCAAGGCAGCCGTGACGCTCGACCGGAAGTTATCCATGCCGAGGAACGGTGCGAGCGCCTTGTCGATATTGCTTTCGATTTCCTGCTGGACCGACTGGACGATGGAGAGCGAGCGGCTCGCCTGGCTGCCGCCGTATTCATCGCCTGCTGCGAGAAGCTGGCCGGTGGAATCGAGAATGGTAACGTCATCGACCTCAAGGCCTGGAACGGCCGAGGCGACGAGGTGTCGAATGGACGAAGCGGCCTTGCGTCCGGCCTGCGCGTTGGCGCGGATCATGACGGAGGCGGTGGGCTTCTGCTCGCCGCGGCGGAAGTTGCCGACGTCGGGCATGACGATGTGGACGCGGGCAGCGGAGACGCCCTGGATCTGCGAGATCGATCGGCCGATTTCACCCTCAAGGGCGCGGACGCGGGTGACTTCCTGCATGAAGGAGGTGAGGCCGAGCGATCCGACGTTGTCGAAGAGTTCGTAACCGGCATTGGCGCTGTTCGGCAGGCCGCGTTCTGCAAGAAGCAGTCGCGCCTTGCCGGTGGTGCCGACCGGGACCTGGATGCTAGAGCCGTCCGAGCCAACTTCGAAGGCCATGTTGGCTTCCGCCAGCGCAACGCTGACCTGGTTGAGATCGGATGACTCGAGATTGACGTAAAGCGTCTCGTATGCCGGCTTGTTGACGAAAATCGCCGCTGCCAAAACGATTGCTATCGAAACGACGCCGACGGCGCCCAATGCAATAAGTTTCGTCTGGCCTAGACCGGCCAGATTTTTAGTTACTTGTGAAAATTGAGCCAACAGATTCATTCTGTTCCCACATCGTCAATCGAGGTATCAGAGCCCTACGCCCACCGGCACCTCTAGGAAACGAAGCTTGTGCGAGCGTTTCGATAGAAATGCGGGGGTGACGAATGTGGATGTTGACGTCAGGCGCGGCGGGCGCGCCATCCAGAAAATCAGAAGAAGTCGAAGTCGCCGGCGGCCTTGCCGAGCGGCTGGGAATGGCCGTGGCGGTGCCCGCTTGCGAGTGCCTTTTGCATGTCTGCAAGCTTCACGAGGCTGAGCGCCGTCGACACATCCACCACCCAGTTATCCGGGATCGCACCGGTAATGGTGTCGATGAATTCGGCGATGCCGCGGGTCTTCTGGACCGCAAGGTCGATGCCCTGGAGCACCTTGATGGCGTCCGTCGAACCAAGAAGCGCGTCGCCGCCGATTTCCAGGAGTTGGGGCTCAATGCGCTCGATGAGATAAGCGACGTCATGAAGCTCCGACACCAGCCGCATCAGGATCTCGGGGAGCGGCTCCTCGAGAGAGGCGATTGGCGGCATTACGATGTCGTTCATTACCGTTTCCGTGATTAGAAGAATTCGATCGAGCTTTCGGCGGGCTTGGGCGGCATCCGGATCGGACGCTGTTCCAGGGCCACCGTGCGCTGCGTCTCGGCGCCCGTGAGCGGATATTGCCGTGCACGACCGCTGACCGGCCAGTATTCCAGCTTGCGACCATGGTCCCCGCCGGTGGAGGAACCGACGATCGGGATCCCCTCATCCTTGAGGAACTGCATGGCAAAAGCCGCATTCTGCTCGCCGACATTTGAAAAGCTGGCGATCGTCTTTGCGCCGCCGAAGATCTTTGCTTCCAGTCGATCGCGACGGGCGCCCTGTTTCAGGAGGCCGTTGATCAGCAGTTCCATGAGATGCACGCCGTAACGCGTCGCATCGCCGCCCGATGACGTGGAACTGGCCGAGCCCGGCAGCAGGAAATGATTCATGCCGCCGACGCCAGCAACCGGATCGCGAAGACATGCAGCCACGCAGGAGCCAAGGATGGTCGACAGAACGACGTTGGGATCGTTGACGACCTTGAACTCTCCTTGAATGATATGCACCCGCTTGGCTGCAGCGGCCTCATTCATTTCAGCGCTCCGAACACGGCTTCAATCGCAGCCTTCATCTTTTCGATGGTGAAGGGCTTTGCGAGCACGTTGTTGGCGCCGAGCTGGGCCGCCTTCTGCACCAGGGCGCGGTCTCCCTGTGCGGTCAGGATGATGAAGGCCGCCTTCTTGGTGTTCGGGTTCGACCGAACAGCCTGCAGGAAGTTGATGCCATCCATCTTCGGCATGTTGAAGTCGGAGATCACCAGGTGATGCGGCTGCTCCGTCATGATCTTCATGCCCTGCTCGCCATCGCCAGCGGCAGTGATCTGCTTGAAGCCGAGCTGTGTCAGAGCGTCGCTGAGCAGCAGGCGGCTGGTCACCTGATCATCGACGATCAGAACTTTGATTTTTTCAGCGAGAGACATTTATTCGGTACCTTCTTTTCGGGCGGCAGTTAATCTCAAAACTTCTTCTCCTATGGCGTTGAGCGGCAGCTGCTGCTCGACGGCGCCAATTTCATGAGCGACCCTCGGCATGCCGTAGACCACGCATGTCTTTTCGTTCTGCCCAATGGTGCGCGCGCCCGCGCTGCGCATCTTGAGCAACCCTGATGCCCCGTCCCGGCCCATGCCCGTCAGGATGACCCCGACGGCATTGCGGCCAGCCAGTTCCGCAACCGAATCGAAGAGCACATCCACCGACGGCCTGTGGCCGTTCACCGGATCCTTTTCGACCAGTCGGCAGCACGGTGCCGATGGGTTGACCACCTGGAGGTGCCGTTCGCCACCCGGCGCCAGATAGATCTTGCCGATCTCCAGCCTTGCGCCGTCCGTCGCTTCCTGCACCACCGGGGCGCAGATACGATTAAGGCGTTCGGCAAAACTTTTAGTAAACGTCGACGGCATGTGCTGGGTGATTACCGTCGGCGGGCAGTTCTGCGGGAACTTCTGCAGCACCGCAATCAGCGCCTCGACGCCGCCCGTGGAAGAGCCTATGGCGACGACCTTGCGGCCAACGCGATATTCCGTGGCAGGAGAAACCGACACGGCAGGCGCCAGAGTACGCCGATGCAGCGACCGTGCCGCGGCCTTCACCTTCTCAGCCAGATCGCCAAACGGGCGGGGCTCGCCCGGGCCCGGCTTGCCAACGCAGTCGAAGGCGCCGATTTCAAGCGCCGCGAGGCTCGCATTGGCGCCGTGGTGGGTCATGGTGGACACCATGATGACCGGCATGGGGCGCAGGCGCATGATCTTTTCAAGGAATTCCAGCCCGTTCATGTTGGGCATCTCGATGTCGAGCGTCACGACGTCCGGGTTCAACTGCTTGATTGCCGCGCGTGCTTCCATGGCGTCGCCGGCCTGGCCGATGACACGCACTTCCGGATCCGAGTTGAGAACCGCCGTGATCAGCCCCCGCATGGTGGGGGAATCATCCACGACGAGAACGCGCGCAGGTGCAGTCATGCTTTCCTCCCTGCATTCTTGCCGCAAAAGCGGTAAGTCGTGATGCCGATATTGTCGAAGAGATGTTTCGGCTCGCCCGACACGCGTTCGGAGTGGCCGATATAGAGATGCCCGCCTTCCGGCAGCAGCGAGGCAAAGCGCGACCAGATCTTCACCTGCGTCGGCTCATCGAAATAGATGACGACGTTGCGGCAGAAGATGACGTCGAAATTGCCCTTGAAGGGCCACTGGCCCATGAGGTTCAGCTCGTTGAATGTGATGAGCCGCTTGACGCGTTCGTCGATCTGCAGCTTGCGCCGTCCGCCGACGTCGACCTCGCGAAACCACTGCTTGCGCATGGCCGGCGTCATCGTCTCGGTGGCGTTCTCGTCGTAGATGCCGGCGCGGGCCGCAGCCAGGATCTTCGGGTCGATGTCGGTCGCCAGGATCTTGAAGTCGTAGTCGGCAGCGTTCGGCAGCAACGACAGCACGGTAAGCGCGATCGAATAGGGTTCCTGCCCGTCCGAACAGGCGGCCGACCAGATGCGCACGCGTCCGCCAGCCTTGGCGCGGGCGATCAGCCCCGGCAGGACTTCATCGCGCAGGTGCTCGAAATGATGGTTCTCGCGGAAGAAGCGGGTGAAGTTGGTCGTTAGATGCGACAGCATCTCGCGACGCGCCGCCGCCCCTTCGGGCGAACTTACCAGGGCGACATAGTCCTTGAAGCCGCGCAAGCCTAGCGCACGGATATGCTTCGACAGACGCGAATAGACCAGCGACGCCTTGGAATCGTTGAGGTAGATCCCGGCATCGGAATAGATCATCGCCGCAATTTCGGTGAGGTCACGGCGGGTGAGCGGGTATTCGCCGCTCGCCAAGACCTCATCCGGCGACGGCCGGGTCTCGATCGCGCCCAGGGCTATCATGCGGCTTCGCTTTCCTTTTCCGCGAAAAGGGCATCCAGATCGATCATGCAGATCATCCGCTTGTCGATGGCCAGAATGCCCCTGGCGTATTGCTTCTCCAGCTCGGAAGAGACTTCCGGGACTGGCTGGATATTGTCGTCGGTAATCGTAAGGATATCGGAAACAGCCTCAACGAGCAGACCAACTATTTTAGTTTTTACTTGAGCAACGATGATGACGTGGCGCGCAGTCGGCTCGGCTTCCTTCATGCCCAGACGGGCGGAAAGATCGATGATCGGCAGCACCGCGCCACGCAGGTTGATGACGCCCATCATGTATGCGGGCGCATGCGGCATGGGCGTTGCAGGCGTCCATCCGCGGATTTCACGGACAGACATGATGTTGACGCAGAATTCCTGATCACCGATGCGGAAGGCGATGAGCTCGCGGCCTTCCTGGACAAGGTTTTTTACGGCATACGACATACTGGCTAACCTGTTTTAACCTGTAGCTGCGAACGACATTTCAGGCTTGAGGGACTGGCCGCGCGATGCTGCCACAACGGCATCGACGTCGAGGATGAGCGCAACGCGTCCGTCACCAAGGATGGTCGCGGCGGCAATGCCCGGAACGTTGGTGTAGTTTGCCTCCAGCGACTTGATGACCACCTGGCGCTGGCCCTGGATCGCATCGACCATGAGGGCGCGCTGGCCGCCGCCTTCCGATTCTACCAGGAGCGCGACACCTTCGACAGGGTTCGCCTGGGTTGCGCGGTAGTTGAGGACACGACCGACATCCACCAGCGGGCAGAAGGAGTTGCGGATCGAGATGAGCCGCTGTGTTGCGCCAAACGAATGGATGGCGGAGGTTTCCGGCTGCAACGTTTCGACGATCGCGGTCAACGGAACCACCAGCGTCTGGCCTGCAACCGTCACCACCATGCCGTCCAGGACGGCGAGCGTCAGCGGCAGGCTCATGGTAAAGGTGGAGCCGAAGCCTGGGCGCGACGAGATCGAGATACGACCGCCGAGCGCCTGGATCGAACGCTTGACCACGTCCATGCCGACGCCGCGGCCGGAAATGTCGGAGATCTTGTCGGCCGTTGAGAAGCCCGGCATGAAGATCAGGTTGTCGATTTCATCGTCCGACAGGTTCGCATCGGCCGCGATGAGGTCGTTGTCGATCGCCTTCTGGCGGACGCGTTCGCGGTTGATGCCGGCGCCGTCGTCCTGGAGCTCGATCAGGATGCGGCCGGAGCGATGCTTGGCGCTGAGCTTGATCGTGCCTTCCGGGTTCTTGCCGGCGGCTTCACGCTTTTCTGGCGATTCGATGCCGTGGTCGACGGCATTGCGGATCATGTGGGTCAGCGGCTCGGCGAGCTTGTCGATGACCGTCTTGTCGACTTCGGTGTTTTCACCTTCGGTGACGAGACGGATCTGCTTGCCCACCATGTCGGCCACTTCGCGAACGATACGCGACATGCGCTGGAAGACGGGCTTCACCGGCTGGGCGCGGATCGCCATCACCGAGTCCTGGATCTCGCGGGTGAGCTGCTGCAGCTCTTCGAGGCCCATGTTGATCGACGAGGTGCCGGTGTTGTCGTTCTCGATAACGCTCTGCGACAGCATCGCCTGGTTGATGACGAGCTCGCCGACGAGGTTGATGAGGCGGTCGACGCGATCGAGATCAACGCGGATCGTCTGCGGAGCGGCAGCGGCTGCTGCGGCAGGCGTGGCCGGTGCTGCGGCTTCCTTCCTCTCGGCAGCGCGCGCGACGGCCTTGGCAACGCCGGTCGCCGTTTCGGCAGCAGCGACCGCGTTGGCAGCCGGGTCTTCAGCCGGAGCGGCAGCCTTTTCTTCTTCCGCCGGTGCCGCAGAATCGTCGAGAATGGAGAGGTCGAACGGAACCGGCGTCATCGGCAGTTCCTCGTCCGAGGTATTCTCCTCGGCAACCTTCACCTCAAGTTCGCAATCCCATTCCGCAAACTCGAAGACGGCGCGGATGTCGTCTTCGCTCTTGGTGGTCTTGAGCGAGATCTTCCAGGCAAAATAGGAGGCTTCCGGATCCATCTTGTCGAGGGCAGGCAGCGCCTCCATGTCGCAGTTGATGCTCATCTCGCCAAGGCGGGAGAGATCGCGCAAGAGCAGAGCCGCTTCGTTGCCCTTGGCATAGAGTTCGCGGCGCGGCTTGAAGGTGATCTCGTAGGTCGCGCCTTCAATCGCCGGCTCTTCGTCGTCACCGAAACCTTCGAAGGTGAACGGGATCGGCTGAAAACCGCTGTCGTCGGTCGGCGCCGGCGCTTCCGCCTTCGGAGCCGGAGCGGCTGGAGCAGCCTTCGGCGCTTCGTGACCGCCTGCCGGAAGCTCGCCCTTTGCAAGCGCTTCCAGTTCCTTCACCAGCCCGCGGGTACGCGATTCATCGACGCTGCCGCCGTCACGCGAGGCGCTGACGAGGTCAGCCAGCACGTCTGCCGACTTCAGCATGACCTTCAGGACATCGTGGTTCGGCTCCAGCTTGTTGGAGCGAACGCAATCGAGCGTCGTTTCAAAAACGTGCGCGAAGGCGACGAGGTCATCGAGACCAAACGCGCCAGCACCTCCCTTGATGGAATGAACGGCGCGAAACACGGCATTGACCGTCTCGGGGTCGCGGTCCCCGTCGTTCAGCTTGAGAAGACCCGACTCCAGTTCAGCGAGCTGCTCTTCGCATTCCTGAAAGAAGATCTCTTTGATTTCGTTCATATCCATCGGAAGAATTCCTGGCTCAGGCGGTTACACGCTCGATCGCATCAATGAGTTTGGCAGGGTCGAAAGGCTTGACGATCCAGCCCGTGGCGCCGGCCTGGCGGGCACGGTTCTTCTTTTCCGCGTCGCTTTCGGTCGTCAGCACGAGGATCGGCACCGCACGGTACTTTTCGTTGCGGCGCACGCCCTCGATGAAGCCGAAGCCATCGAGCCGCGGCATGTTGATATCGGTGACGATGACGTCGGGGTTGCATCCCTCAAGTACTTCGAGACCTTCAATGCCGTCTTCGGCCTGAATGGTTTCGAAACCTGCATTGTTGAGGGTCACCAGAAGCATGTTCCGGATCGTCCGTGAATCATCCACGGTCAGTACTTTTTTCTTCATTGCTAGAGCTCCTTAGCAACCAAATTGTTTGTATCGATGCCAATCAACTGCATCGTCTTCTCAAATGCATCTGACGCCTTCTCGACGAGGAAGGACTTCTGGTCTTCGTCCCAGGCCCGCTTGCCGGCCACCAGCACCTGGGCGCATTGCGCACCGACCCGCTCGACGGCAGATGCGTCGATGACGATGTCGCTGCCTCGCATGGAGGTGAGCTTGCCGTGCAGGACGGATGCCTCGTTGAGGTCCAGGACGGCCGACAGCTGGAGAGTTCCTGAGCCTGTCTTGCTTGCTGCCATCAGTTAAATCCTTGTCTTTTCGATAAGAAATAGTCGGCCTCTTCGGGCCGCTCGACGGGAACCGGCGCCAGCGCAACAAGCGCCGGCTTGGACGCGACAGTGCGTCGTGGTTCCGCAAAATGGTTCTGCCGCTCGATGCGGAACTCGCGCACGGTGCGGCCAAGCTCCAGGATCACGGTATGGAGGTCGTCGGCGCCCTCGCCTGCCCGGCTGGCGACTGCCGCATTGGAAGCCACCTGTTCGCTGACGGCACCAATCTGGGCGGTCAGGTTGTCCAGCCCGCTCGCATGGTCGTGGCTGTCGCGCGAGATGCCGGCAATGGCGTCATTGATCTCCGACACCTGCCGGACGATGCCGCCAATCGCATCCTGCGTCTTGTGGACCATGTCGACGCCTGCATCGACCTGGCCCTTGGTGGTGCTGACCAGCGTCTTGATCTCGCGGGCGGCTTCGGCCGAACGCTGCGCGAGGGCCCGGACTTCCTGCGCCACGACGGCGAAACCACGTCCGCTGTCGCCAGCGCGCGCTGCCTCGATGCCGGCGTTCAATGCCAGCAGGTTGGTTTGGAAGGCGATCTCGTCGATGACGCCGATGATCTCGCCGATCTTTTCGGCGGAGGTCTCGATATCGGCCATGGCGCTGATGGCGCGCCCAACGACGTCACCGCTCTGCTCGGCAGCCTTACGCGTATCGGCAGCGGCCTTTTCGGCTGCGGCGGTTTCCGCAGCACTTCCCTTGACGCGATGGCCAAGATCGGCGAGCGCCCGAACGGCATCCTGCAGGCGGCCCGACTGTTCGGCGGACGCTTCGGCGACGGTGCGCGCGCTGTCCGCGATTGTTTGGGTGAGCGCGTCAGCCTTGCCGCTATGCTCAGCCGTCGTTTGCACGGAAGATCGGATGGTGGCGACCGCCTTGTTCAGGAGATCGGCCAGTTCGCGATGCGCCGGCGGCACGTCGCCGGAAAGTTCTGCCGTCAGGTCGCGCTCGGCAAGAGCTGCGATGATATCGGAGAAGGCATCCACTGTCTGCGCGTGGTCAGCCTGGCGCTGCTCGGCAAGCGCGCGCTGGTGCTTGTGGCGAAGATCATTGAAGCGCAGCGAAACGGCGATCTCGACATCGACCATCACCAGCCGGATGACGGCGCTGATCAGGTCTAGAAGTTCCTGCTCGCGCTTGCGTGCGCCCGGCAGGATCGACTTCGGTGCCATGTCGACGACGATGCCGGCGATCAGATGCTCGAGCATGATGCCGTGGCCGGCAATGTGCCAGCGCGGGTCCATGCCCATGCGGATCTCGGCGTCGGACAGAACCTTGACGCGCTCGGCATAAAGCGCATCGAAGCGCGCGTCAGTCAGAACGCTCCAGTGCGAGGCGAGCAGGTCGTGGAGACGCTCGATCTGCTGTTCGCTCTCGAACAGGCGTGCGGCTTCCGGGAATGTCTGGAAACGGTGGAAGAGGTCACGCAGGCCGGTCTTGGAATGGCCGTCGATCTGCGGGCGCACACGCCGAAGGAGGTCGCGCAGTTCCGCGTCGAGCCCGGCAAAAGCCAGCCTCTCGCCCAGGCTGCCTGCCTGGCTCCGTCGCGCCTGATCCGAGGGCGTTTCCTGCACTGATCATGTCCCCAATTAACCAACCAAGCCGTGAAGGTCTGGCTTCATGCTGCTCATGACATCCAGTGTCCGAGGCGAGCACGCAGCACCGGCCAGGGCGGACCACCGTCCGTCAGGCACAGGCAACATCGGTCGCCAGAAGGTTCCTGGATTTCATGATTGGATACCGGATTGTCACCGGTACGGCTGGGCGGCGTCATGCCTTGTGGGAGAACGCAGTCCGCCCACCTCGCCGTGATCCCCAATTTGTATGGTTAATTCCTTGCGTGAAGGTTAATAGACGGTATGAGAAACCGCCTTTGGCTTCTTGCAGTTGATTTAATTCAGCATCTTCGAATACGGGCGGAAAATCGCGCTCAATATTGAGCACCGATGTCCGCAAGACCGCGCAATCCGTCCTTGTTGCCGATGTCCGCAAGCGCCTGGAAGATGCGCTTGGCATCCGCAAGACGGCCCAGATTGAGATGCGCATAACCCCGCAACGCCATCAGGTCGGCTTGCTCCGGCGCAATCTGTGCGCGCTGGTCGAGCGCAATCAGCGTTTCGCGGTAGCGGGCCCGCTTGAAGGCGTTGAGGGCGCGGTCGGCAAGGATCGCCGTCTGGAGTTCCACGGCGCGGCGGTTCGTCTGCCCGACATCGGCGGCGGCAACCGCTGCCTTGTCGGTCAGCCCAACGCGCAGGTAGGCGAGGCTCTTGCCATAGGCGGCATCCGAGCGGGTGTCGGCGGAAGTGCTGGCATAGGCCGCGTCAAAGGCCTGCACGGCCTCCATCGGCCGGTTCAGGTCCATCAGGCACCAGCCTCTTGCAAGTGCGGCATCCGGTGACAGTTGCCGTGCGTCGAGCGTGGTAGAGCATTGGCCGCGGCGGGTTGTCGTCTGGACCTGCACCCGGTTTACGCGGCGCGTTGTCTGCACCGGCTTTGTCTCTACGACCACCGTCTCGGAACGCGAAACAGGCTGCGTCCGGCGCACCTGCTGGGCGGGGGTCGGCGTGGCTTCGGCATTCGCCGCTGGCGTCTGGTTCTGGCGATCGGCCGGGTTCGCGCGGGCGGCGCGGCGACGGGCCTCCGTTTCTTCTTCCGGTTCGCCAAGCCGGGCGATCCGCTCGGACCGTCCAGCCCAGTTGCGCTGGATCTGCGCTACAGCCGCCTCGTCGCCGAGATCGTTGCGGGTAAGCGCCAGCCCGTAAGCCGATGGCTCGTCATCTGCCCGCCAGGACAAGGCTGCCGAGAACCATTCAGCGGCAGTCTCCAACTGCTGCATGGCGCGCGCATACCAGCCGAACTGCTGGGCAGCATTGACGCCACGCTCGGCAATCACCACCGGCGCCATCCGCTGCAGGACCTCCTGCTGCAGGACAGGCGGCGGATCGAGCGCGAGCAGGTTCGCAACAGCGGCAAGATAGGCCTGCTTCGAGCCCGGCGAGGAATCGCGCCAGCGGTAAAGCACGCTCTCGGCCTCGACCGGCGATTTCTGCGCAATAAGCGTGAGCGCCAGCCCTTCGGCGGCAGACGCGGTTTCTTCCTTGGCGAAGGCACGCCGGAACCAGCGCTCGGCAGCGCCGAGGTTTTCGCGCCTGTAGTAATACCAGCCGAGCAGCAGCGCATCGGAGGCGAGGCCATTGGCTTCGGCCACGCGCTCAAGCCGCGTCAGGTACTTTTCCGGCACGACCAGCTTTTCGTCGCTATTGCCCTGGCCGACCAGGCGGCGGGCGATATCGTCACGCAGCGGCTCGAATTCCGGCTGGCCACCCGTCGGTGTGCGCTCCTTTGAGAGGAGGTCGTCCAGCATGTCGATCGGCAAAAGCTCGGCCGCCTTCTGGAGCGTCGCGAAACGCTCCGAAGCATTGTCGCAATTGTCGAGGACATAGGCGTAGGCGTCGCGGGCGCGGCCCTTCTTGTCGGTCTGGGCAAAGCTTTCCGCCACCCGCCACAAGACATCCACTTCGCTGCAGGTGAGCAGGCTCGGGTTTTCTGCCGCGGTGCGCAGCACGGCTTCATGGTTCTTGGCATCGGATGCGGCGACGAGGCTGGCGCGTGCTTCGGCAAGCTTCAAGCGGTCAAGGAGATCGGCCGGCGGCTGCCACCCCTGCTCCGTCGCCTGCCGGTCGGCGATCGCCTTGCGCACGTCGGCATAACGCGATTGCGCGTAAAGCGCCCACATCTCCTCGAGCTGGCGGTCGGCATTGACCCGCACGGCCAGCGGATCGGCCGGCGGTGTCCAGTTCGGGTAAAGGGTACGAAGCCTCGAGATTTCCGCCTGCAGGCGGGCGGTGTCGCCACGCGCCGCGAAGTAGCGCAGTGCGCTTTCATCCACCACCGGCTCCTCATTCCCGCGTGTCGTCGACGGGACAGTGATTACGGTCTGCGGATTGACCTGGGCAACGGTGGCGGGCTCGTCGGCATCGAAGGGCGGCTTTTGCAGCGATGGCGCAGACTGCGCGACCACAAGTGCGGCCGGGTCGGGCTTGGCGGCGGCCGACAGCTGCGGCTGCCGGTTGGGATAAATGAGCTGCGACACCATCCGCTCGGTCTTTTCGACCGGCGTCTTTGGCTCATGTTCTGCCGCGGTCAGTTCAGGGGCACTTCCATCCTCGATCGTGGTCGCTTCTGCGGCGGTCGGCTCTTCGACGGCCGAATCACTTGGTCCGCCCGGAGAAATCGAGCTTGTGATGAGGCCAAGATCCACGGTCTCGCTGCTTTTCAGCGCGTAGAGCCCCATGGCGGCAATGCCCAAGGCAGTGAGTAAGATGAGCGAGAACCGCATTCTATCTTCCGCATCGTCCTTTCCGCGCCACCGCCAACCCTTCAGAGAGAGGTATGGCACGACGACCAAACTTCGCGGGACATTGATACGATATGGTTAACGAACATTTAGAATTTCAGAATTAGGAAAGTCTTATTCGACCGGGATCATCGCTTTGTGTTTGCGTCGGTGCCCCGCTTATGGACGGTGGAAAGCCTGGCTTATTAGCCACGGCTCAAACGACGAAGCTCACATATGGCGGACGATCATTTGATTCGAATCATCAACCCTCGCGGACAAGGCCGCACCAGGGCGAGGACGCTGCTGGCGCTTTTGCTGCCGGTCGTTGCGGCTGGATGCGCCGGCAATCCAACCCAGCTTGGCACATTTGCCAAGACCGTGCCGAACGAAGAAGCGCGGCTTTTGCCGCCGCCAAGCGGCCCGGCCATCGTCAGCGTTATCGAGCGGCGCTACAACAATGCCGTGGCGCAGGACATCTATCTCGCCACCTCGGCTGCAACGCCCGGGCAAAATTCCTTCAAGGTGGAGTTCTTCGGCACCGCCAACCCCTTCCTTTACGGCGACAACAACCTGACGTCGCGACCCGTGACGCAGTCCGGCATCGCATCGGAAATGCGCCAGGCGCTGCCCGGCATCCGCATGCAGCGGTCCGCCTTCTTCGTGCAGAACAATTACGGGCCGTTCGGTTACGCCTTTGGGCATGGCGCAGGACGTGACCTCTGCCTTTATGCCTGGCAGCAGATCCGCTCGCCGGGCGGCACCGTTTCGCCGCTTGCCAACAACGGCTCGATCCAGGTCAGGCTGAGGCTCTGCCAGACGGATGCGAGCGAAGAGCGCCTGCTGGCGGTGATGTATAACTACACCATCACCGGGTCGGTGGATTCCAACACTTGGAACCCTTACGGCGAACCGAAACCGGTTTCGTCCGATCTCGGAGGCGTCGGTGCGCCGATCTACCCACGGCCTTCCACCGGCGAACCGATCGTTCCGGTGCTGCCGGAGCGGCGCGTGGTTTATACGGGCGCGATTTCGGCACCTCCTGTCCAGCAGGTCGCGACCCAGGTTTCCGCCGGACCGCGCCGACAGGCAGCCGCACCAGCGCCCGTTCCAACAACGCCGGCGGTCACTCCTGTAGCGAATTCAGGGGTCACGGTGCCACGTCCAGGTATCCAGGCCTCAAATGTGGCGGCTTCCACCACAACAGCGACACAATCGGGCATCACCAACGCACCCGTTTCAAAACCGGTCATTCCTTCACCATCGGGCTTTGAAAGGAGCCAACGCGTAACGGTTCCTTCACCTAGATGCACAGGATCAATGAACACTGCTGCCAGCGGATGCTAGCGAGGACCAGGCAGCAATAAAAACGAGTAAAGCATGCGAGTCTTTCTTTCCGCGGTTGTCTGGGCGCTTGCGAGTGTACTGATCATCACCCTCGTAACGCTTCCCATCAACACGCGGACGCAGTTGATCGCAAGCCTGCTCGTTGTCGGTGTCATGGCGATCATCCGCGTGCTGAAGGCGGAAGGAAAGTGGCGCCTCGTGGCGCTTGCCTTCGGTTCAGCGATGATCCTGCGTTATGTCTATTGGCGCACCACCAGCACCCTGCCGCCGGTGAACCAGCTCGAGAACTTCATTCCCGGCCTGCTCGTCTACCTCGCCGAGATGTACAGCGTGCTGATGCTGGCCTTGAGCCTCTTCGTGGTGGCTATGCCGCTGCCGCCGCGACCGCCCTATACCAAACGCCAGGATCACGATCTGCCGACGGTCGACGTATTCGTTCCGACCTATAATGAAGACGAAGGCCTGCTCGCCAACACGCTCGCAGCCGCCCGCAATCTCGATTACCCGCCGGAAAAGCTCACCGTCTGGCTGCTTGATGACGGCGGCACGCTGCAGAAGCGCAAGTCTGCCAACGTGCTCGATGCCCGCGCCGCCGAACAGCGGCACAATTCGCTGAAGCTGCTGTGCAAGGACCTCGGCGTCAATTACCTCACCCGCGACAAGAACGAGCACGCCAAGGCCGGCAACCTCAACAATGGCCTGAAGCATTCGACCGGCGATCTCGTCGCCGTCTTCGATGCAGACCACGCACCGGCGCGCGACTTCCTTCTGGAAACGGTCGGCTTCTTCGCAGACGACCCGAAGCTTTTCCTCGTCCAGACACCGCACTTCTTCCTGAACCCGGACCCGGTCGAGCGGAACCTGCGCACTTTCGAAAAGATGCCAAGCGAGAACGAGATGTTCTACGGCATCATCCAGCGCGGTCTCGACAAATGGGACGCCGCCTTCTTCTGCGGCTCGGCAGCGGTGTTGAACCGCAAGGCGCTTGACGTGTCGAACGGCTTCTCGGGCGTCAGCATCACCGAAGACTGCGAAACCGCGCTTGATCTGCACAGCCGCGGCTGGCACAGCATCTACCTCGACCGGCCGCTGATCGCCGGTCTGCAGCCTGCCACCTTCGCAAGCTTCATCGGCCAGCGCAGCCGCTGGGCGCAAGGCATGATGCAGATCCTGCGCTTCCGCTTCCCGCCGTTGAAGCGCGGCCTCTCTTTCCCGCAGCGTCTTTGCTACATGTCATCGACGTTGTTCTGGCTCTTCCCCTTCCCGCGCACGATCTTCCTGTTCGCGCCGCTCTTCTACCTGTTCTTCGACCTGCAGATCTTCACCTCCTCGGGTGGAGAGTTCCTCGTCTATTCGCTGGCCTACATGGTCGTGAACCTGATGATGCAGAACTACCTCTATGGGTCGTTCCGCTGGCCGTGGATCTCCGAGCTCTATGAATACGTCCAGACGGTTCACCTGCTTCCCGCCGTCGTGTCGGTGATGCTCAACCCGCGCAAGCCCACCTTCAAGGTGACGGCCAAGGACGAATCCGTCTCGGTCAGCCGCTTGTCGGAAATCAGCCGACCCTTCTTCGTGATCTTCTTCGTGCTGCTGGTCGCCTTTGCGATCAGCGTCTACCGCGTCTATTCCGAACCCTACAAGGCAGACGTGACGCTGGTCGTCGGCGGCTGGAACCTGCTCAATATCATCCTCGCCGGCTGCGCACTTGGCGTCGTTTCCGAACGCGGTGAGCGCCAGTCGTCGCGGCGCGTGAAGGTCAGCCGTCGCTGCGAGTTCGGCATCGACGGTCGCTGGTTTACCGCGACCATCGAGGACGTGTCGGCCAACGGCACTGCGGTCCAGGTCTATACCGAAGGCTTCCAGGGCATCTCCGTCGAGAAGCTCGGGACGCTGCGCTTCCAGCCTTACAGCGACCTGCCCGTGAGCGACCTGCCGGTGGAGATCCGCAACTTCGACACCGTCGGCGACGTCACGACGATCGGCTGTCGCTACAAGCCGCAGAAGGCGACGGACCACCGGCTGATCGCTGACCTGATTTTTGCGAATTCCGCGCAGTGGACGCAATTCCAGATTTCCCGGCGCCACAACCCGGGCATCATCGGCGGCACGATCTGGTTCTTGGGCCTGGCGATCTACCAGACCGGGCGCGGACTTTCCTATCTCGTGCGCAACACCTCGCGTGACAGCGCTGCAGCGTCGCGGCGATAGGGAGGTGGCCATGAAAAACATTCTCGCCGCCCTCGTCTTCGTTCTTTCCGCCGGCATCGCGACCGCGCAGGCGCCTGCGCCGTTCAACATGAACCCGGAAGGCGGCTCCGACGCCTCGCCTGCGGTCCAGCCACCCGTTACCGCGCAACCGGCGCAGCCGGCGCAACCTGCAACTCCGGCAAACCCCGCTCCTCCGCCGGCCGCTCCAGCTCCCGCACCAATATTACCGCAGTTGACGCAGCCTGCGCCGCAGCCAGTGTCGCCGGCGACACCCGCACAACAGGACGCTCCGCGGCAGGCAGACCAGCAGAAGCCTGAGGAAGCCGAGGCAGCGAAGACGGCAGCCGGCCGGCGTTATCTCGTGCCGGAGAAAAGCCTGCGTCTCTCCGGCGAGAGCGCCCGGCGGTCGTGGTCGGTCTATCTCACGCCGGAACAAGCAGCCTCGCCCGCCAAGCTGCATCTTGGCTACCAGAACGCCATCGTTGTCGCGCCGGAGATCTCACGGCTCAACGTCACCATCAATGACGTGCCGATCCTCGACAACCCAATCGCCTTCACCGACCAGGTGGGCGACCAGGTCGTGACCGTGCCCGCCGGAACGCTGAAGGCCGGCGCCAACATCATTCAATTGCGCGCTGACCAGCGGCACCGCACCGATTGCACCATCGAATCGACCTTCGAGCTCTGGACCGACATCGACCCGACCCGCACCTATCTTTCCTTCGAGGCACCGGACATGCGTCGGTTCTCGCGGCTGGATGACATCCGGGCGCTCGGCGTCGACCCCGCCGGCAACACGCGCTTCCGGCTGATTGTCCCGGCGCTTGATCAGCTGGGCTCGACAGACGTGCTGATGCGACTGGCCCAAGGCCTGGCGCTGATGGGCAACATGCCCAACCAGTCCTTCATCTTCGAGAAAGCCCCAAGCGCCCTGCCGCAGCCGGGCGAATTGCCGATCTTTGTCGGCACGCATGACGAGTTGCAGGGCCTGCTTCCCGCACTGACGTCTGCCGCCGCCAACGCGGCTGTCGCAAGCTTCCTCGATTACCCGGGCTCCGACGGATCCTCTGCCTTGATCCTCTCCGGCCCAACCTGGCCGGCACTGGAAGGTTTGGTCGACAGCTTCGTCGCCTCCACCAACGGCAGCACCACGCAACGGCGCGATACGCTCGCGACCCAATCCTGGCGTGGCGTCGAGACGCCGTTCCTGTTCTCCAAGGCGCAGCTCGATTTCTCACAGCTTGGAATCGAGAGCCAGGAGTTCGGCGGACGCCTGTTCCGCACCAGCTTCACGATCGGCGTGCCGGCGGACTTCTATGCCACGGCCTACGGCGAGGCGCGCATCCTGCTCGACGCCGCCTATTCCGGCGCCGTCGAGCCGGGCAGCCATATCGACGTCATCGTCAACGGCAATCTCGCCTCCACCGTGCCGGTCACGTCGTCGGGCGGTGCGGTGCTTCGGCACCTGCCGATCAAGCTCACCCTGCGCCATTTCAAGCCGGGCGTGAACACGATCACCATCGAGGCATCGCTGCGCACCGAGCAGGACCAGGTTTGCGCGCCGGGCTCCACGGCCGACAACAAGCCGCGCTTTGCGCTCTTCGGCACATCGCAATTCCGGATGCCGGATTTTGCCCGCATCGCCCAGGTTCCGAACCTCGCCGCAACGGCCGGTACGGGCTTCCCTTACCGGACGAGCCCGAACCCGGTTTCGCTTTTCCTCGGACGTATCGAAGAAAACTCGCTCTCAGCCGCAGCCACTTTCCTCGGCAAGATGGCGGTTGCCTCGCACCACGTCATCCCGGTGGACGTAACCATTTCGGCCGCCCGCATTGCCGGCAGTGGCGCGATCTTCGTCGGCGCGGTATCCGAAATGCCGACAAACATCCTGACCCAGCTGAACATCGACCAGGAAAGCCGCAGCAGCTGGAGCCCGGCCGGCACGCCCACCACGACCTCTTCCGGATCATCCGTGACGCTGCAGGACTGGCAGCAGCTGACCGGCGGCAATTTCTTCCGCCGCCAGTTTGAGGCGCTGAGCGACTGGGTCAAGGAGAACTTCGACCTCAGCCTTTCGATGCTGCGCTTCGCACCGGAAGCGGACGAGGCTTACAAGCCGTCGAAGGACGCCAAGATGATCATCGCGCAGGAAAGCGACCCGACCGATGTCGGCACCTGGACCGCGCTGATCGCGCCGGATTCGACGTCGCTTGCGGAAGGCATGCAGGCGCTGTCGAGCCGGCAGGAATGGGACAAGCTCGCCGGGCGGATCATCGCTTATGCCGGGCCGGACAAGGAGCCGGAGACGGTTGCCGTCAGCCGCTTCCGCTTCATGCCGACGCAGCCGATGTCGTTTGAGAACATCCGGCTGATCGCCGCAAACTGGCTGTCGGACAACATCATGTCCTATGCGCTGCTGCTCGGCGCCGGCGGCATCCTGCTTGGCCTTGCGACCTACGGCCTTCTCACCCTGCTCGGGCGCAGGTACGAGGACTAAAGCCAATCAGGACCCGGGCGCGGCATCTTGCGGCGCCAGCCCACCCTTGCCGGTGAACTTGCGGCTGATGTGGACGGAGCCGGAAAGACCGAACCGCCATGGCAGGTCGACCACCTTGCTGATGCCGATGCGGCGGCCGGTGACGACGATCGGTTCGGCCTCAGGTGGCGAAAGCGCGAACGGTGGCTCGAACAGCGGCAAACCATTGTGTTCGATGGTGATGCCGAGCGCCTGGCACAGCCGCCCCGGCCCCGAACAGAGGAGAACCGGGTCCGCCAGGCCCCTTCGCCGCTCCATTTCCTCCAGTCCCCGGATCGGGTGAAGAGCGCGGATCAGCACCGCGCTGCCGGGCTTGCAGACGAAGTTCAGGCACCAGTGGATGCCGTAGGAGCGATAGACATAAGCATGGCCGGCCGGGCCGAACATCACGGCGTTGCGGGCGCTCGGGCCACGAAAGCTGTGCGAGGCAGGATCATCCGGTTCGTAGGCTTCCGTTTCCACGATGACGCCGCCGGCGCCCGCCATATCCAGGCCGGCACCGATGAGGTCACGCGCCACGTCCACCGCGCGTCTGTCGAAAAAGGCAGGGTTCATAGCCTGTAGATGGCTCACGGCTCAGGATTTGTCACGGGTTGCGGTGTTGCGGCACCTGCGTCTTCCACGCGTGCCAGTTCGAAGAAGTAGAGCCGCTCGTCCCATTCGATCGTCATGACGCCCATCAGCCGGTTGTCGTCGATCAGCCGGAAATGATCGATGATCGGCTGCTTGTCATAGACCATCGCGGCGCTCAGCATGCCGCGGAAGGCCAGCGTCTTCACCGAAGCGACCGTTTCTTCTGCCCGGAACCTGAGCTTCAGGTGACTGAACAGGTTGCGTGCAGCGCCGGTGCGCCCGAAACCGGACAGGCGCATCGCCAGGCGAAGCGGCACATATTTGGGATCGACAGGCACAAGGCGCCGCTCGCCGGCAGTGAAAAGCAGCGCATCGGCACGGCCATCCGCGGTGAACCGCTTGCCGAACCAGCCGAGATTTTCCAGCACGCCATCCAGCGGATGCCCTGTCGGCAGCCCCGTGCCGCGCCATAGGCCGACCATTTGCGCCGGGTCCACCGGCGACAGCGCCTCGAACCGCTCCAGCGCCTTCGCCGGGGTCTGCCTTGTCATGCAATACCTTTCTGTTGGGTGGTGTCGTGTAACCCGCACCCGGTTCGGGAAGTTCCGCTAAGGTGCCACCTGGAGCGAACTGCCGGTGGAACCACGCACGACGCAAAGGGTTTCTCCGGACGCGCCGGCGACGACCGGGGCGCGCACGAGGAACGGAATGGCCCAAGCTCAACCTCTCAATCTCGACCTGCCCCGCTGCCGGCTCGGCGAAGGCATGTTCTGGGACGCGATCACCTCGCGCCTGTTCTGGGTCGACATCAATGGCCAGCAGATCCATTCCTGCAATGCTCTGGGTCGCGACCTCCAGAGCATCAGCACACGCCTGCCCGTGAGCTTCGTGTTTCCGATTGACGAGGCCACGCTGCTCGCCGGCCTGGCCGATGCCATCGCGCTGCTTGATTGGGCTACCGGGCAGGAGACGCCGCTTGCCACGCTCAACCTGCCGGAAGGCCACCGGCTGAACGACGGCAAATGTGATCCGGACGGGCGGCTCTGGGCCGGCACGATCAACACGTCGAACGAGCCTTCGGAGACCGCCGCACTTTATCGTCTTGGCAAGCACGGCCTGTCGGAAATCGAGGGCGGCTACAAGAACGCCAACGGCAAGGCATGGAGCCCTGACGGTGCGGTCATGTACCATGCCGACACCAGCCGCGGCATCATCTGGCAATATGACTACGACGTTCAAACCGGCGTGGCCGATCACAAGCGCGTCTTCGTCAACCTGGGCGAGGCGAACCCGGACGGGCTCACCAGCGATGCCGACGGCAATGTCTATGCCGTGATCTTCGGCGGCTCCTGTGTCCAGGTGTTCTCGCCGCGCGGCGCAAGGATCGATGAGATCGCGGTCCCGGCTCCGAATGTGACGAGCTGCGCCTTTGGTGGCGAGGATCTGCGCACGCTTTACATCACCACGGCCTTCGAAGGCATGGATGATGCGGCGCTGAAGGCTGCTCCGCTTTCCGGCCATGTCTTCTTCACCCAACGCACGGTTCCCGGCCACCCGTCTCCCCCACCATCGAAACAGCACCTCCCTTCACCGCAGGACACAAGATGATCATCGGTTACCACGCATCCCACGAGCAGTTTACGCCGAGCGAGCTCCTTCGTTACGCCAAGGCGGCCGAAGACGGCGGCTTCGGTGCGGTCATGACCTCCGACCATATCGCACCTTGGAGCGTGCGGCAGGCAAACTCCGGCAACAACTGGGCCTGGCTCGGCGCTGCCTTGGCGCAGACATCCGAGATCCCATTCGGCAGCCTCGCCATTCCCGGTGGCTGGCGTTATCACCCCACCGTGCTCGCCCACCTCATCGCAACACTCTCCGAGATGTTTCCCGGGCGCGTGCCGTGGATCGCGCTTGGCAGCGGCGAAGCTTTGAACGAGATGGTCGTTGGTGAAGGCTGGCCGGAGAAGGAAGAACGCAACGAGCGCCTGAAGACGGCGGCCGGCATCATCCGTGACCTGCTGCGCGGTGAAACGGTAACGGCGCATCATCCGTGGTTCGACGTGGATGAGGCCAAGCTGTGGTCGCTGCCGCCGCAGCCGCCGGCCCTCTTTGGTGCCGCGCTGACCGCGAAGACGGCGGCCTGGCTCGGCACCTGGGCTGACGGATTGATCACCATCCGCAGACCCAAAGATGAGTTGATGGAGATGGTGGCGGCCTTCCGCAACAATGGCGGCGCGGGCAAGCCGATGGCGCTGCAGCTGCAGCTCTCCTGGGCGGCCACCCGCGACGAGGCCCGGCAGATTGCCTGGCAGCAATGGCGCAATGCCGCCGCCACCCCCGACAAGCTGGCGGATCTGCGCCGGCCGGAGGATTTCGACAAGGCGACGGAGGACGTGCCGCCGGAGCAGATGGAGGATGTCATGCCGCTGATTACCAAGGGAGACGAGCTGCTGGCGGTAATCGAGGAATACCGCCCCTGCGGTTTTGGCGAGCTCTACATCCATAACGTCTCGCGCGACCAGGAAGGCTTCATCCAGTTCATGGCCCGCGAGGTGCTTCCCGCGCTTCGCGAAGCTTGAAATGAGGGCTCCGAATCCACATCTAGAGGATGCGATCACGGGGCCTTTGCCCCTGCGGCTGGATCGTCCACACGCACAGCGAAACCCTTGGCACCTCCTCGTGCATCGGTTCTCCGTGTCTTTGTTTTCACGACTTTGAACGTGTTCCGCGAGGAAACTCGCGAGGATGATGGTTGCTGTTTACGATATGACGCTTCAAGCTCCCGTTTTGACACCCTACCAGGCCCAGCTGCGCCAGGCGCATCGGCTGCGGCAGCAGAAATTCGCCCGTGCCGCCTGCAAGGCGCGCCTTTCCAAGCCACAGATCGAGGTGATGGACCGCCCACCGCTCTGGAAGACGGCGCAGATTGCCTTTGATGCGCATGTGCGCGCCTACCAGCTGCATCTGGCCAACCGGCTGGTGAGGCCGGAGGTGCTGTACCTGAAGCAGCGCTGTGCCGAACTCCACATTCCCTACCGTGAGGTCATCGGCAAGAATGCGCTCAAACCGGTTGTGGAGGCGCGCCGGCTGATCATGTGGGAGATCCGCGAAAAGTTCGGGCTTTCCTATGCCGATGTCGGCAGGGCCTTTGGCCGCGACCAATCAACGGCGATCAGCGCGATCCAGACGGTGGAAGCCCGGCGCGGGCTCAAGCGCTGACAGAAGGAACGTGACAAGGCCGATCGGCCTCCGTCACTCCGTTCTAGCTCATGAGCGTGGTTGTGCCGGGCTCTTCTGGCCTGCCTTGTCGCCGCCATCCGGCTTGTGGTTGCCGTTGCCCTGGCGGGCCAGTTCCTTGTCGATCGTTTCGCGCGAACCTTCCGCCGGGTCCTTGTCCTTCGGATCTGCCATCATCGCCTCCTTGGTGCGTCGTCAGATGCGGTCCCAACCCCGGCGGGCTAGCTTGGTTCCTGCCGAGCTCAGCCAAAGTCTCAGGAACTTTGCCGTGACGAGCAGGTTTGCCGCACATGCGACAAAGGAGAATTTCATGACGGTTCAGCTTTCGCTCGACGACAGCGATCTTGCTCCGGTGACAGAGGCCGGCTCCGGCACGATGGTGTTCGCACCCGACCTTGCCTACAAGCGCCTGTCGATCGTCAACGTGATCTTTTACGGCGATCCGGCCCGCGGCAGCGACTGGGTGCTGATCGATGCGGGCCTGCCGACCTCAAAGAGCGCAATCATCGAAGCCGCCGAAAGCCGCTTCGGGCGCGCCTCGCGGCCATCGGCCATCATCATGACGCATGGCCACTTCGACCACGCAGGGTCGCTCGAGGCACTGGCGCAGCACTGGGACGTGCCGGTCTACGCGCATCCGGTGGAGTTTCCGTACCTCAACGGCCAGGCGTCATACCCGCCGGCCGACCCGATGGTCGGCGGCGGCGCCATGGCGCTGCTTTCCCCGCTTTTCCCGCGTTCGCCCTTCGATGTCGGCAACAGGCTGAAGGCGCTGCCTGCCGACCAGGGCGTGCCCGAAATGCCGGGTTGGAAATGGCTTCATACGCCGGGGCACGCGCCCGGGCACATCTCGCTCTGGCGCGAAAGCGACCGCACACTGATTGCCGGCGATGCCATCGTCACCACCGGCCAGGAATCGGTGTATGAAGTGCTCACCCAGAAACCGGAAATGCATGGGCCGCCGCGGTACCTGACGCCGGATTGGGACGAGGCGGAACGATCGGTGGCGCTGCTGGCTTCACTCGAGCCGGAGGTGATCATCACCGGCCACGGCCGCCCGGTAAAGGGCGAGACCATGCGCGCACGGCTGAAGGAGCTGTCGGAAAATTTCCTGTCGATCGCCGTACCCGAAGGTCGGCGTTATGCCATCGATCCCGCCAAACCCGGCAAGAGCAACAACGACGCCTACCGGTAAGGATCACCGCCTGCCCAAAGCGGTTCAGGCGGTCTCCCTGTCCTTGCGACCAACCTGGTTGGCGACGAGCTTTGCCACCAGATGCACGAGGTTGCGGGCTTCGAACCGCGTCTTGAGCCGGTCTATGCGGTGCTCGATCGTGCGTGGCGAAAGCTGCAGCAGGTCACCGATCTCCTTGGTGGTCTGCCCTTCGATGAGAAGCTGGATGATGTTGTCGTCGGTGATGTCTGTCTTGGCGTCCTGGATCGGCGACACAAAAAAGCGCCCCTCGACCAGACTGATGCACCAGGCGGGTTTGTCGTCAGACTTTTGTGGCAGGACGAGGCGTTCGTAGCCGATGCTGACGCCCATGACCTTGGTCCGGACGAGCTCAAGGGTCGGCCGCCCTACCTCCAGCACCCTCGAATAGGCCGGGATGATGGAGGTTTCGATGAAGCTGCGGTCGTGATCGCGCAGTGGCGCATCCGGAAACTGTTCCTTCAGCCGGTTGAGCAGGTGGCTCTTGAAGCCAAAGTCCCTCACCCGGCGAAACCGCCAGTCATACGGACTGTCGGCGGCGGTGGTGACCACCGACAGCGCCATCTTGATGCTCAGTCGCCCGAGGATCCCGTTATACAGGCTCTCCGGCGTGGTGGCTCTATCCGACTGAAGCCAGAGGTCGATCAGGTCGCGGGTAATGGAATTATATGAACTCATTGACTAAGCAGCGCATGACGGGTGCTGCCAGTCGTAGGGTGACATAGTTTCCGAAAAGTTGCTGAGCGGTGCCTAATATTTATCTACGATTGAGTTAGAGGATGTGCGAGATGGGGGCTTGAGCTAGGCTAATATTCCAGTACCGGTGGCAACCTCAAAGCCTTCAAACAGATCATTTCTCGGTTCGCTCGTCACGTGGACGTGCCGAGGCTCTACGGAAGGAACGAGAAAGCAAGCGAAATCGCGCGGAAAGGTTGCAACACCGAGGCATCGACGGACAGATCGAATTCGCCACTTGCTGCATCTCTTTGAAAAAATGGTGCCCGGAGGCGGATTTGAACCACCGACACGCGGATTTTCAATCCGCTGCTCTACCAACTGAGCTATCCGGGCATCTGGGCCTTGCGGCCTCCGGTTAAAACCGGCGGGGGTGTCTCCCCCGGAAGCGAGCGGGGTTATAACATCTTGTTCGGCCATGTCCAGCGGTTGCGTGGACTTTTTTGCAGGGAAAAGACGATTCCAAAATTATCGAGTAAAAACAGAGGCCCAAGACGGCCTTGAGGCTGTGGAAGACGGTCAAACGCCCGAATGAGGCTGGCTGGCGGCGCGGCCAGCTCCGGTAACTCTATTCGCGGTCGTCCGTGCCGTCAGCCTTGGCTTCGTCATCGGCCACGGGAATGGCATACGAGCCTTTCAGCCAGCGCGACAGGTCCAGCGTGCGGCAACGGTCGGAGCAGAAGGGATAGTGTTCACGCGCGGATGGCTTGCCGCATTCCGGGCATGGTCGGGTCTTGCGAAGCGGCTCGACCTTGCCGCCGGCCTTGATGGGTTCAGATGTCATGTGCCCAAGCACTCCTTGATGAGAGGAAAGTGGCCGGTTCTTCAGTTTTGCTTATGTAAGGGCGCTCAGCCCTGCGGCCAAGCCGCGGCGACGTCGAAGCCTTCGCCCGCCAGCAACGAGGTGACCTCGTAAAGCGGCAGCCCGACGACGTTGGAATAGGATCCGACGAGTTTCTGCACGAAGGCCCCGGCAATGCCCTGGATGGCATAGGCGCCAGCCTTGCCACGCCATTCGCCGGACGCAATGTAGTTGTCGATCTCGCGCACCGAAAGCCGCTTGAAGCGCACCTTGGTCTCGACGATCTTCTGGCGGAACTGGCCGCCCGGGGTAACGAGGCAGACGCCGGTATATACCCAGTGGCCGCGGCCGGAGAGCAGGTTCAGCGCAGCAGACGCCTCTTCGGTATATTCCGTCTTCTCCAGGATGCGGCGGCCGACGGCAACCACGGTATCGGCCGACAGGATATAGCTGTGGCGCCAGGCTGGATCGCCCTTCACCAGGGCATAGGCTGCTTCCGCCTTTTCCGTCGAAAGCCGGCGTGCCAGCGAACGCGGGTGTTCGGAACGCTTCGGCGTTTCGTCAATGTCCATCGGCATCAAGCGCGCCGGCGTAATGCCTGCCTGATTGAGAAGATCGAGGCGGCGCGGCGAACCGGAGGCCAATATCAGCTTTTGTTCAAGCGCCATGGAAAGGTGCTGCCGCCTGTGCGAGATTACTTGAAGCGGTAGGTGATGCGGCCCTTGGTCAGGTCGTAGGGCGTCATTTCGACCAGGACCTTGTCGCCAGCGAGAACGCGGATGCGGTTCTTGCGCATGCGGCCAGCCGTATGAGCGATGATCTCGTGCTCGTTTTCCAGCTTTACGCGAAAGGTTGCGTTCGGCAGGAGTTCGGTGACAGTGCCTGGAAATTCAAGGACTTCTTCTTTAGCCATCTAGTGGTTTTCTTTCTGTGGGTTGGGACGGGCAGCAGCTTGGTCCAGCCGGCCCGGAAAATGTGCGCGGAAACTACACAAAGATGCCTCCTTTGTGAACCGTGCAATTAAAACGATTCTCATGTCTTTCAAGCGCCCTCCGCCGAGTGGCGGCGAATAGGCTTCATGCGCTTGTCGATCAGCTTCCAGAGATGCTCGCGAACCTCACGATAAGCATCGAGCACCTGCTCGCGCGTTCCGGTGGTCGCGGTGGGGTCCATCGTCGGCCAGTAGACCACATCGACCGGGCTCGTTCGGGTCAGCTCGAGCGCTGCGTGATGCGCCTCGGGAGTGAGGGTTACGATCAGGTCGAAGAAGTCGTCTTCCAGGTCATCCAGCGTTCGCGGTTGATGGCGGCCGATCGACAGGCCAACCTCATCCAGCACCGCATCCACGAAAGGATCCCGTTCGCCGGAGCGCACGCCGGCCGACTGGATGTAGATATCGGGCTTCAGCAGCCGTTTTGCAATGGCTTCCGCCATCGGCGAGCGGATCGAGTTCCAGCCGCACATGAAGAGGATCGAATGGGGGATGCCGATCGACGGTTTGGCTGCCGGCTTTTCCTCCTCGCCCATGGTTACCCGCGCCAGTAGAGCACGCAGACGAGCGTGAAGAGCCGGCGGGCCGTATCGAAGTCCACCGTGATCTTGCCGTTCAGCCGGTCCATCAGGGTCTGTGAGCCTTCGTTGTGGATACCGCGCCGGCCCATGTCGATTGCCTCGATGCGGCTCGGCGTCGAGGAGCGGATCGCTTCATAATAGCTTTCGCAGATCATGAAGTAGTCCTTGATGATCCGCCGGAAGGGCGTGAGCGAAAGGATGTGAGTCGCGACATCCTGGCCGTCTTCGGTGGTGATGCCGAGCATCAGCTTGGAGTCGACCAGCGAAAGCTTCAGCCGATAAGGACCGCCGGGATGGCCAGCGGGCTGGAAGGAGTTCTCCTCGACGAGATCGAAGATCGCGACCGCCCGCTCATGCTCCACATCGGGCGTCGAGCGACCGATGGAGTCGTCGAGCACAACGTCGCACAGCCGGTAGTCTCCTCCCGCCATGGCGATCAGTCCCCGTCGCCGGTGGGGCTGAGGTTCAGGCGGATTGCAACCGAGCGGGCATGCGCATCAAGCCCTTCCGAATTGGCAAGGGTGATCGCGGCAGGCGCGAGCTGGCGCAATTGCTCAGGCCCAAGCCGCAGGATCGAGGTGCGCTTGACGAAATCGAGCGTCGAGAGACCGGAGGAGAAGCGTGCCGAGCGCGCCGTCGGCAGCACGTGGTTGGAGCCGCCGACATAATCGCCGATCACTTCCGGCGTATGGCGACCGATGAAGATCGCACCAGCATTGCGGATGCCGGCAAGCAGCGCATCGGGATCGGCGACTGCAAGCTCCAGGTGTTCGGCGGCAATGCGGTTGGCAAGTGGCAGCGAGGCCTGGAGGTCCGGCACGAGGATGATGGCGCCGAAATCCCGCCAGCTGGCGGCTGCCGTTTCAGAGCGCGACAGGGTCTTCAGCTGCCGCTCGACGGCAGCCTCCACCGCGCGACCGAGTTCGGCATCATCCGTGACGAGGATCGACTGGGCGCCGGCATCATGTTCCGCCTGCGCCAGCAGGTCAGCCGCCAGCCAATCCGGATTGTTGTCCTTGTCGGCGATGACCAGCACTTCCGATGGTCCGGCAATCATGTCGATGCCGACGGTGCCGAAAACATGCCGCTTGGCTGCCGCCACGTAAGCATTGCCCGGGCCGACGATCTTGGCGACCGGGGCGATGGTCTCGGTTCCATAGGCAAGAGCTGCTACGGCCTGCGCGCCACCGATGCGGTAGATCTCGGTGATGCCGGCAATGCGCGCCGCAGCCAGCACCGCGGGATTGATTGCGCCGCCGCCTGCGGGCACGACCATGACGAGGCGCGGCACGCCGGCAACCCTGGCCGGCATCGCGTTCATCAGAACGGAGCTTGGATAACTTGCGGTGCCGCCCGGGACATAGAGGCCGACCGCTTCAATGGCGGTCCAGCGGGAACCAAGCCCAACGCCGATCGCGTCTTCGTAGATGTCGTCCTTCGGCATCTGCCGGGCGTGGTGCCGCTCGATGCGTTCGGCAGCAAGCTTCAGCGCGTCGAAGACCTTCGGGTCGGTCGCGGCGACAGCTGCATCGATCTCGGCGTCAGTGACCTGGATGCCGACCTCGGCCAGGTCGATGCCATCGAACCGCTTCGAATAATCGATCAGGGCTGCGTCACCCCGGGCTCGCACATCATCGATGATGGCGCGCACCACGGCGTTCACATCTTCCGAAACCTCACGCTTTGTCGAAAGGAAGGCGCTGAACCTTGCCTCGAAATCCTGCGATGCCTGCTCCAGCCAGATTGCCAAGCGGATATTCCTTCCCAGTCAGACTACGATACCATCCGCCGGGGCATGATCGCCTATGGGTGGCGGGGCTTTGATGCCGTTTCCCACGCCCCGCCGACATCTGCAAGAGCAACTTCAATGCATTCGACATCTAGCGCAATGGTGGCGTTGCCGGAGAGCACCAGTTCCACCGTTCCCTCGGGCCCCTCCCCCTTCTGGCTGAAGGTGATGGCCAGCAGCGACAGGACCTCCTCCTTGCGATTGCGGTTGATGCCGGTGGAGCGGACGGCTTCCACCCGCTTGAAGACGAGCGCGGCGCGGCGACGTTCATAAGACTTGCGGCGCTTGCCGGCTTCTTCCCAGACGAACCGGTTGGCGGCGAGCGACAAGGTACGCTCAGGGGCTGACCAGCGCACATCGCCCATCTTGAAGACGGCATCCTGCATATGGGCGGAAACAATGCCCAGGTCATCGGTATCAAGGGCAAGCAGTTTAAGCTCGGTCATCGCGTTCGTGGTCCATTCATGGTGCGCAGCTGGCGCGGAGGGTCAGGCCCTGAGATAGGATGCCGAAGTGCCCGAGGCAACTGTGACAGGAACCGGCTGTGCCATAGGGCCACTGCCCACGCGGCTCTGCCCCCGCCGGAGGGGAGTATCCGGCGGGGGTGAAGCTGGGACGAGGCAGGCATGGCATTCCGGGTATGTGGTCAAGCATTTTTGCCTGCCCCGACCGTTCCAGGTGAAGGGAGGATTTCCGAGCCCTCCGAACACCCTTCACGACCATCGTCGGAACCGGCTTCTCAGAACCCGAGGAGGAGGCCGGTTCGCGAACCCGGTTCCCATCCGATGACGTGATCAGTATGCCGGAAGCTTCAACCCGGTGGACGTTTTAGTGTCTCCAAAATGCTAAAGCATTGAACCGGCTAGAAAATCATTTCCTCAGCCGGTTTTTTATCCACGCCCTCGGATGTCGTGCTTAGTCGGGAAAATCGGCAGAGCGGCTGGTTTCTTCCCATGCCTTGATCTGCGACAGCCGTTCGCCAAGCTTCTTGGTGACATTGTCATAGGCGATCGCACCCAGCACGAGGTGGCGCGGTGCCTCGGCCGCCTCGGTTGCCGCAATCATCGCCTCGGCTGCCCGTGCCGGATCACCCGGCTGTTTGCCGCTGTAGCCTGCCGTGGTCGCCATGCGTGCACCGGCGGTCTGCGCATAATCCTCGACGCGGTTTGGCGTCTGCTTGAGCGACCGGCCCGCCCAGTCTGTGCGGAAGGGGCCCGGTGCCACGCAGGTGACCTTGATCCCAAGCGGCGCACCTTCCAGTGCCAGCGCATCGGAGAAACCTTCCACCGCATGCTTCGTGGCAGCGTAATATCCGGAGCTTGGCAGGCCCATGAAGCCCGCCATGGAGGTGATGTTGAGGATGTGCCCACGGCGACGGCTGCGCATGCCCGGCAGTACGGCGCGCGTCATGGCAAACAGGCCGAAGACATTGGCATCGAACATGGCGCGGATTTCGGCTTCCTCACCCTCCTCGATGGAAGCCTGGTAGCCGTAACCGGCATTGTTCACCAGCACATCGACCCGCCCGAACTGTTCCTCTGCCGCCTTCACGGCCGCGGCGATCTGGCCGGCATCCGTAACATTGAGATCAAGCGCCAGAGCATGATCGCGCCCTTCTGCGAGGTCGGCAACGCGGCCCTTGTCACGCGCCGTCACGATGGTCGGCCAGCCGCGATCAAGCGTTGCCTTTGCCAGTTCACGTCCAAAGCCGGTCGAACAGCCGGTGATGAACCAGACAGGGGAAGAGAGATCAGCCATGGGGCAGCTCCAGGAGATGTTTGAGATTGTGTCGAAGAGGATGAGACCCTTGACTGGAGATAGGCAAGAAAAAAGGGACGACAAGGCGTGAACCCTATCGTCCCTCATCACATCGCGAGGAGTGTCTGTGGGTCAGTCGCTGACGCGCTCGACCACGGCTCCGCAGCGATTGAGCTTTTCTTCCAGGCGCTCAAAACCGCGGTCCAGGTGGTAGACGCGGTTCACCATGGTTTCGCCTTCGGCCGCGAGACCAGCAATGACCAGCGATACCGAGGCACGCAGGTCGGTCGCCATGACCGGTGCGCCGCGCAGCCGCGGTACGCCTTCAACGCGCGCGGTCTGGCCGGAAAGCGAGATCCGGGCGCCAAGACGCGCCAGTTCCTGCACGTGCATGAAGCGGTTTTCGAAGATGGTTTCGGTGATATTGGAAACGCCCGACGAGCGCGTCATCAGCGCCATGAACTGCGCCTGCAGGTCCGTCGGGAAGCCCGGGAACGGTTCGGTCGTGACATCGACCGGCTGGATGCCGTTGCCATTGCGCACGACGCGCAGGCCGGTTGACGTTTCGGTGATTTCGGCGCCGGCCATGCGCAGCGTCTCGAGCGCGTTGTCGAGGAGCGCAGCTTCCGTACCTTCCAGCACCACATCGCCGCCGGCCATGGCCACCGCCATGGCATAGGTGCCGGTTTCGATGCGGTCCGGCAGGACGCGGTGGCGGGCGCCCGAAAGCGACGTCACGCCTTCGACCGTGATCGTGCTGGTGCCGGCGCCGGAGATCCGGGCGCCCATGGCGGTGAGGCATTTTGCAAGATCAACGATCTCGGGCTCGCGCGCGGCGTTTTCGATCACCGTCGTGCCCTTGGCGAGCGTCGCCGCCATCAGCATGACATGCGTCGCACCAACGGACACCTTCGGGAACACATAACGCGCACCGACGAGCCCGCCCTGCGGCGCGGTGGCGGTCACATAACCACCATCGACCTCAAGGTTGGCGCCGAGCGCCTGCAGGCCATCGAGAAACAGGTCGACCGGGCGCGTACCGATCGCACAGCCACCCGGCAACGACACCCGTGCACGTCCCTCGCGGGCGAGAAGCGGGCCGATGACCCAGAAGCTTGCGCGCATCTTCGAAACGAGCTCGTATGGCGCGGTGGTATCGACGATGGTGCGGCAGGTGAAGTTGATGGTGCGTGAATAACCCTCTTCCTGGCGCTCGCGACGTCCGTTGACGGCAATATCGACCCCATGGTTGCCGAGGATGCGCATCAGTTGCTCGACGTCTGCCAGATGCGGCACGTTTTCCAGCGTCAGCGTGTCGCTCGTCAGAAGGGACGCAATCATCAGCGGCAGGGCGGCGTTTTTTGCGCCGGAAATCGGGATGACGCCGTTCAGCTGGTTGCCGCCGGAAATTCTGATGCGATCCATACGTTCTCACTTTTCTTCTGAAAGCACAAAAAGGCGCCGCTTCTGTTCCCGCCGCCGTTTGCCGCTAATTAGGTGACCTGTCCGCAAAAGACAGATCAGGATGATTCGTCCGTTTTTGCGGCAGGAAGACCTTGCGCCTCATCGGCAGCACCAGCACGCCGGGCGCGTGCCTGCGTTTTTCGCCGCATCAGATTTTCACGAAGCTTGGCTGCGGCCTTCGCCTTGCGTTCCGCCTCGCGCACAGCCGCAGCGTTTCGCGCGCGTTTGCCCCGCGCTGCGGCATTTTCCGCCTGTTCTGACCCTTGAAAATCGTCTTCGTTCGCCATGGCCCTCCTTAGCGAAAAAGCATGCGAAACAAAAGCGGCAGCTGCTTTTGCGGCGAGCCGAGAAAAGAAGTTGGAATTTGCAGCTTGCGCTGCCCGCGAACCTGTGGCAATAGCCCCTCGCCGACGGATCAACGCCCGCCGCGCCTAATGCTGCTATAGCTCAGGGGTAGAGCACTCCCTTGGTAAGGGAGAGGCCGAGAGTTCAAATCTCTCTAGCAGCACCAGTTTTCCTTCATCCCCACACCTTAGATCGCTTCAGACGCGTTGCTGCTGCCTGCAGTCTCTATTATGTCTCCAATTTTCGATTTGGTTGGACCTCTATATCATCTTCAGAACATTGAAGAACGAGTTGATAGGCGGAAGTGGGCTCTAACATTGACCGTAGACCTTTGACAACGTCCTGCCTTCCGATCGGACTTCCTCTTCCATAAAGTTCTCGTCGAAACGGCACTAAGTTACCGGTTGTCTCGGCTATGAGACATCCGTTAACCTCTTTGTTGCTTATGATCTCCCGTAGATTACTGTGCATGAAGGCAGAGGCGCATGAAATTTGGGACGAGCGGGCTACGGGGCCTTGTTGTTGACCTTCAAGGCCGTGCTTCGGCGCTTTATGCACAGGCGTTCGCACGGCACCTCATCGAGACAGGTGCGGCCAAAACGGGCGACCGAATCCTGGTTGGCCGGGACTTCCGTCCGTCGAGCCCTGACATTGCATCTACATGTATTGGGGCGCTGGCACGCGCCGGACTTTCACCTGTGGATTGCGGGCCCGTCCCCACGCCAGCGTTGGCACTGTATGGCCTGAAGCTCGGTGCGGCATCACTGATGGTGACGGGCTCGCACATTCCGGCAGATCGTAACGGCATCAAGTTCTACCGTCCGGACGGTGAGATAGACAAGCAGGATGAAGCGGGCATCACGGCGATTGCCGCAAAGCTGGACAAGGCTGATGTGGACGCCACTCCCGGCGAAGCACCGGATCATGCGGCTGAAGCACGTTCTTTGTTCCTGGACCGCAATCGCAGCCTGTTGTCGCCCGGCGCCCTCGCTGGTTTGAAGGTTGGGGTGTATCAGCATTCGACCGTAGCACGAGACCTGCTGGTTGAGGTGCTCCGAGGCTATGGCGCCGACGCTGTTGCGCTTGGCTGGTCAGATGAATTCATCCCCGTAGATACGGAGGCAGTCTCAGAAGAAATCATTGCTCTGCTTCAGGGCTGGGCCCAGGAGCATCGGCTGGATGCTATTGTGTCGGCCGATGGCGATGGCGATCGGCCGCTGGTGGCGGACGAAACAGGTGCGCCGCTGAGGGGAGACCTGCTTGGCCTGATCACCGCACAGTTTCTTGGAGCACAAGTGGTGGTAACGCCAGTGACGTCAAACTCCGGCATCGAGAAGGCCGGTAGCTTTACCGTCATCCGCACCAAAGTTGGCTCTCCCTTTGTAATCGCCGGCATGAGCGAAGCTCTCGCCGAAGGCAAGACTGGTGTGGCGGGTTTCGAGGCCAATGGTGGTGCGCTGACGGCATCTGAATTCGGCGTCGCAGGCGGCACGCTTGCGCCTTTGCCGACGCGCGACAGCTTTCTGCCGATCCTGGCAACGTTGTCGCTCGCGGCATCGGAGAAGAAGCCGCTGTCTCAGGTCGTGGCCTCCTCCAGTCTTCCGCATGCGGCAACTGACCGGCTGGAGAACTTCCCCGTCGAGACCAGCGCGGCGCTGATGGCGCATCTGCGTGCCTCGGACAACCATCTCGCCGCCTTCCTGGCACCGCTTGGGGTCATCGCCTCCAAGAGCGACATCGACGGGCTCCGGGTAACACTGGCGGATGGACGGATCATCCTTCTGCGTCCCTCCGGTAACGCCCCGGAGATGCGTTGTTATGTGGAAGCGGCAACGGCACAAGATGCCGAGGCGCTGCTCGGACAGGGCCTCACCCTGATCCGAGCCTGGGTCGATCATGAACAGCGCTAGAACTGCAGCACCAATATCCATCGAAGACAAATGGACGGACTGGAGAGAGTGAACGTGAGCAACAAGATCGTCCCCGTGATCATGGCCGGCGGCAAGGGCACCAGGCTTTGGCCCCTCTCCCGCGCCGCGGCGCCCAAGCAGTTCATCCAGTTCGTTGGTGACACGACGCTTTTCCAGTCTACCCTTTCCCGCGTGTCCGACAAAGCGCTTTATGAGGCGCCGATCGTCATCACCAATGAAGACTTCCGCTTCCTGGTGGCAGAACAGGCTCGTGAACTTGGCATCACCCTCTCCGGCATCCTGCTTGAGCCTGTCGCCCGCAACACGGCACCTGCTGTTGCCGCTGCCGCCGTCTTTGTCGCCGAGCGTTTTGGTGATGATGCCGTAATGCAGGTGCTGGCGTCGGACCATGAGATCACCGCTGATCCTGTCTATTTCGCGGCCATTGATTCGGCACGCGACACTGCCCGCTCTGGCAAACTCGTCACCTTTGGCATTACCCCAACCGAGCCAGCCACGGGATATGGTTACATCGAGATCGGCGACACGCTGGGAACCGGTGCGCACGCCGTTAAACGTTTTGTCGAAAAGCCAGCACTTGCCGATGCTCAGACGATGCTCGCATCCGGCGGCTTCGCCTGGAACTCCGGCATCTTCATGTTCCCGGTCAAACAACTTCTGACCGAAATGAAAAACCTGGCGCCGGAGGTGGAGCAGGCAGCTCGCGCAGCTGTTGCCAAGGCAGCTGGCGATCTCGACTTCATCCGGCTGGATGCGGAAGCGTTCAACGCAAGCCCCAATATCTCCATTGACTACGCCGTCATGGAGAAGACCTCTAACGCGGCCGTCGTCCCCGCTTCCTTCGCCTGGTCCGATCTCGGCAGTTGGGATGCCGTTTGGAAGCTCGGAAAGCGCGATGATGCCGGCAATGTTGCAACTGGGAATGCTACCCTCATCAACACCAGAAACTCGCTGGTCATGTCGCGGCATGGACATCTCGCCGTGCAAGGCCTCGAAGGTGTCGCCGTCATCGCCAGTGAAGATGCCGTTTATGTTGGGCGCCTCGACGACAGCCAGAATGTCGGCAAGCTCGTCAAGCACCTTGCCTCGGCCAACGCCACAGCGTCACTGACGGAGACGCACCGGACTTCCTACCGCCCTTGGGGCGGCTATACGTCGGTACTTAATGGCGACCGCTTCCAGGTGAAGCGTCTCTTTGTGACACCCGGCAAGAAGCTGTCGCTCCAGAAGCATCACCACCGATCCGAGCACTGGATCTGCGTCAAGGGCACGGCAGAGGTCACCATCGGCGACAAGGTGCAGACCGTGCGCGAGAACGAAAGCGTCTACATTCCGCAAGGTGAAGTCCACCGGCTTGCTAACCCTGGAAAGATCATGCTCGAGATGATCGAGGTCCAGACCGGCTCATACCTTGGCGAAGACGACATCATCCGAATCGTCGATGAGTTCGGGAGGGGTTGAGAGCCAGTCCTGTAGCTCGGGCGTGCAGCCGCGTCATCGTTGGTGTCTGATCGCCATCAACCCGACCGAAGGGCTACGTCGATTCTCGAGCGGGACCAACTACCCGGCACCCACAACCCAACGGCAACACCCTCCCCCTATTCACGTACCGCCGCTGGAAAAACCGGGCTGGGGCGTTTATACGGCCTGTACTTGCACGAAGTTGGTCTGCTCCTCTCACTGGACACCCTGTTGAATTCGAAGAAAACCAAGAAGCAGCACGTTGATACCGGGACGATCACCAGCGTCCTCAAGCGGGTGATCGCCGAAAACGGCCGCGACCACATCCGTGGTTACGCCTTTGCGATCTTCTGCCTGGTCGCGACTGCCATGTCGACGGCGTTCACTGCCTGGATCATGGAGTCGGTCGTCAACGAGGCGTTCGCCAACAAGCGCGCCGACATGGTGCTGATGATCTGCTTTGCAATCTTCGCGGCGTTTACGATCCGCGGGCTTGCCACTTATGGTCAGGCGGTCACGCTGTCGAAGATCGGCAACAACATCGTTTCGCGTTACCAGCAACGCGTGTTCCGACACCTGATGACGCTGTCGGTGGGCTTCTTTGCCGAGGCCCGGTCCGCCCATCTTGCCGCACAGCTTGGACAGAATATCGGCGGCGTGCGCGATGTCCTCAACCTCATCGTCACGTCCACGGCGCGCGACCTTCTGACCCTGATCTCGCTGATCGCCGTGATGGTGGCGAAGGATTGGGTTCTTTCGTTAATCGTCTTTGCGGTCGCGCCGCCGCTGATTTTCGCGCTGCGTTATGTGTCGCAGCGGGTGCGCAGCGTCACCCGCGAAGCGGTCGAGGTCAGCAGCAAGGTCTTCGGCGCCATGCAGGAAACCATCCAGGGCATTACCGTCGTCAAGGCCTTCACGATGGAACAGCAGCTCGAGGACAAGGTTCGGCGTATCATCGAGTCGTCCGAACGCCAGAGCAACCGCATCGCGCGCCTGTCGGAGCGGACTGCGCCGCTCACCGAAACCTTCGCCGGCGCGGCGATCGCCAGCGTTATCGGTTATGCCGCGTTCCGTTCCATCTATGACGACGTGCCGCCGGGCGCCTTCTTCGCCTTCATCACCGCGCTGCTGATGGCCTACGACCCTGCACGGCGGCTTGCCCGCATGCAGGTGCAGATCGACCGTGCCGTCGTCAACGCACGCATGCTCTACGATCTCCTCGACATGCAGCCGCTGCAGCGCGAAAAGCCGAATGCGCCGGATCTCGTGGTGACCAATGCGACGATCGAGCTGAAGGGCGTTGTCTTCGGTTATGGCGAAGGTACGCCGATCCTGCGCGGCATCGATCTTGTTGCCCAAGGCGGGCAGACAACGGCGCTCGTCGGTCCGTCGGGTGCCGGCAAATCGACAATCATCTCGTTGATCCCGCGCTTTTATGACCCGGCCGAAGGCCAGATCCTGATCGATGGCCAGGACATCGCCACGGTCACCAAGGCCTCGCTGCGCCACGCGCTCGCTTATGTCACGCAGCAGCCGTATCTTTTCGAAGGCACGATCCGCGACAACATCCGCTACGGGCGCCCTGAGGCGACCGATGCCGAGGTCGAGGAAGCGGCGCGGCTTGCGCATGCGCATGATTTCATCATGGCACAGCCTTTGGGCTACGAAACCCCCGTCGGCGAAAACGGCATGACGCTTTCCGGCGGCCAGCGGCAGCGCTTGTCGATTGCCCGCGCGCTGGTGCGCAACGCCCCGATCCTGCTGCTTGATGAAGCCACCTCGGCGCTCGACAATGAATCGGAAGCCGCGGTGCAGCGTGCGCTCGATACGGCGATGCAGGGGCGCACCGTCGTTGTCATCGCGCACCGCCTCTCGACGGTGGTGAATGCTGACAAGATCATTGTCATGCACGAAGGCCGTGCGGTCGAGGAAGGCACGCATGAGGAGCTCGCCCAGCGCAAGGACGGCCTTTACGCCCGCCTGAACAACCTCCAGTCGCCGACAAGCTGACGTGGATTTGTCGGCAGGCCGTTCGAGCAGAACCGTGAGCGGCTAGAGGCGCTCCCAGGAAGCCGGGATGATGTCGCGATCATCCTTATCCTGCGCCCTGAACCACTGCCGCGGCGCGATCACGTGTTTGTCCTTGCGCGGGTTGAGCCATGCGCCCCACCAGCTGAAGGAACTGTTGGCGATGATATGGTCGTGGCAGGCAGCCATCAGATGCATGTCCTCGCCGTCGCGGCCGTCGCCTTGCGGTTCAACAAAGTGCATCGGGCTCGCGGAATGCAGGTTTTCTCGCGCCCACTGCTGATCGTCGGAAAAGATGAAGAAGGTCACGTTCGCGTGGCGCTGCTGCATGCGGCGCATGGCCTCGTCGTACCATTCCGGTGGGCAGGTGCCGTGCACAGCATTGGCCGCGGGATTCGTGACATAATCGCCCCGACGCACGTGAACAGACACCGGCGATGCTTCCGAGACGATCTGCGTTCGCGTTCCCTCGCGCATCTCGCTCATCGCACCCTTTAGGTTGAAGTCGGAGCGGATCTCTGCCGCCACTGCGCTGAAATATTTTTCGCTCTGCCAGTAGCCGGACAGGTAAATCTCGCCGCGACGCTGCAGCACCGTCGGGTCAAACGTCATTCTTGTTTCAACCACGTGCTCGTAGTGCGGTCGCCGGCTCCAGATTCCCGAAACACGATCGATAAGCGTTTTCGGCCGCCGCGCGGGCAGTTCGGCGGGCTTGGCCGGCTGCGCCTGGATCTTGAACTGGTCGAGAGCAAAACTGCGGAGCTTGTATTTCTCCATCTCCGATAGGTCGAGCTTCAGCGGAGCTTGGTTGGCGATGGCGAGCGCCCGGCCTGCCGCGTACTGAAACATCTGGTTGCCCAGGCCGCCGATGATGCGTGTTACAATCAAGGATCCATCCCCATGCTTCGATTGCCGGCTCAGCCTTCGACCCAACGTCCGATGTAGGGCAGGTTGAAGATGAAGCGCCCAATGTCGTCGCGGGCGCGGTAAAGCGCCCTCAGCTTACGGAACCGCCGCGACTTCCGGTCGCGCTTCTTGCCCTGCCAGATCTCGGATTGCTCTTCCGTTTCCGCCACATGCGTCACCGGCATCGGTCGCAGCCCAAAGCTCCCGACCCCATGGGTCCAGAACCGGTCCAGATGCACATCAACCGGCTCGAACCATACATCTGCCTTGGCGATGAGCTTCGCCGCCGCCCAAGGCGCCACGGCATAACAGGAGGTGCCGTGCGGACCGATCTTGAAGCGGATGATGTCCATCCCCTCTTGCGTTGTCTCGCAGACATGGAAGCTGCGCTTCTTGTGGCCAGAGAGCCGTAGCAGCCCGTAACGCTCGATTTTTTCCGCCACCAGTTGATAAGCCTGCGGAAATGTGTTGCTGACCGAAACATCATCTTCAAAGATGAGCAGCGGTCGCTTCTCGCGAACGCATCTTTCCCACAGCAGATAGTGGCTCGCAAAGCAGCCCAGTTCGCCGGCATTCAGGATGAATCCGCGCCTGGTTTCTGCGAGCGTTGGATCAAACCGATCGAACAGCGGGTGACCGTCACGCCCCTCTACCGCGTCGAAGAAAGTATAAGGCAGGCTGAACGGCTGAAGGGTCTCGATCATCTTGACGCGACGCTCGGTGGAGCGAGCGAGGTTGACCACGACGATCTCGAGGGAGCGTTGTTCAGCCATGGTTGGGTCAGGGGTCATAGAGTTCATCGTATTGGCGTGTCAGGTGCGTATATACCAGTCGTCGAAGCGCGATACCTTTTCCCATACCCGGACATAACCATTTGCCACCAGAAGATCGTGGATCTTTTCACGCTGTGGCGTGTAATTGTGCTCGCAGGTGATGATGCCGAACTCGTATTCGCCGAAATCGAAGGCCTGCAGGATGTCAAACTCGCTACCTTCAGTATCGATCGACAGGTAATCGATCTGCCGCGGCGCACCGTACTTGCGCAGCATGTCGTTGAGGGAAATCGTGTGACCGGATATTCGATGCTCAGTTGCCTTGCCTGCGAATGAGCATCTCCGCCAGAAAAGGCAGCGATCGTCGAGAGTTCCCGTTCGTCGGCCTGCCGAAACTGCAGCGTCTCGCCCGTAGCGCGCCACACGCAGTCGGTTTCGACGTGGCATCCGCGATTTTTCCGTAGCTCAGCATGCCACTGCCTGGACGGCTCGGCCAGGGTGCCGCTCCAGCCGAACTCTTTCTCCAGCAGGAAGGTGTTGCTGAGGTCGACGCCGTTCGTGGCACCAAATTCGACGAAATAACCACCGGTCTTGAGCTGGCTCTGCAGCAGCACGAAATCGTCCTGCAGGATCTGAGACCGTGACTTCGGGATCAGCCGAAGTGCCTCTCCGACCTCCTCGTGCGACAATTCCCGCAGGAACGATGCCACCTGCTTCGGGTAACGCGTGCCGAAGACTTTCTGGTGAAGATCGTCATCGATCAGCTTCAGACGGCGGCGAGCCAAGTATTGCGTCAGGATAGCGTCTAGCGTCAACTTCATGTTGTTCTCCGCATCGCGTGTGCTGTCCGAGTCATGAGCTGCAGCAGGAGGGTCAATTTAGCGGCTGACCGGTGCCTAGATCCTGCACCGCCTGCATGACTATTGGAATAACCTCGCCACCTTCACAAATCGCTTGGCGATAGAGTTGCGAAGCTTTGCGCCCTTCGGCCTGAAGGCCCTTTCCGGCTTGAGCTTTGGCTGCTTGCCTTGAACCTGTACTGTGCCCCTTTGCCCAGCAACATCCTTGGCGACACCGGCAAGGATCGAGAACAGGTTGTGTTCGTTCAGCACGCGACGGCGGGCCTCTTCCAGGTAAGGCAGCGAGCGTTCCGCGGTATCAGACTCAAGAATGCGCTTGATGATCCGAATCGCGCCATCGGCATCGCTGATAGCGATCCGCGTCAGCGACTCTTTCGGGAAGTAGTCATGGACATTCTGGCTGCCGTGGTAGAGCGGATAGGTCAGCGTCAGAAACGGGTCTGCTAGCTTCTCGGTCCAATAGTGGTCAAACACCGAGTTCTCAAGCGCGATGTGGTAACGATAGTCCTCCAGCACTTCGAGCTTGTCGGCGAAGGTATTGATGCCGCGCCCGAAGACATGCAGTTCATCACCGAAGTACGCCTTTGCACGCTCGACAAACTGCAGCCGGTCGCGGTGTCCCTGCGTATAGGCCTTGTTCGAAGACACGATCGAAATCTGCTTGGTTTTCGCCGGGCGCAGTTGCGCGAAATCGTTCCAGTTCGTGCCGACTGATTTCAATGCGCCTGACGCGTCCCAGGCACCGGCGTGCCAGACCACCCCGGGCTGCGTAACCCGCATGTTAGGATGCACCGTCTGCGCGTCTGTTGTCAGGACGAGATCGAACTGAGCCAGGAAGCGCGGCAGGTATTGCTTGATGGCTGCTGGCTCCGAAGCGATGAACACCCGGAAGCCGGCCGTTGGCAGCTTCATATCGTGAGGTACGGCGTCATAAACGAAGAGCACATCATAGGCTGGCTCTTTGGGCTCGAATGAAAAACGCACGCCGTCCCATTCAGGCACCCGGTCGGGGAACTGGCGCCGCCAGTCCCATCCCGGGGACGACGAAACGAAAGCTGCTCTTATCAAGTTTGATTTCCAATCACCGTTGAAGTTAGCCCTGCTTGCGGAAGGTGTAGATTCCGCAGCCATACCGGACACTTGGGACGTTCGTTGCCAAGTCGACATCCAGATGCAAGTCACCGGCATCGTCGACGTAGTCGAACCGCTGAAGCGCCAGGCTATTGCGAACCACGTCGTAGCTGAGGATGCTGGTCGGATGAAAGACCCGGTGCGCGTTGAAATGAACCTCGTCGTTCCGGCCGATCGGGAAGCTGATGTAGAGCGTTCCGCCCTTCTTCACCATCGCCACGAGATTGGCGATCCCCTTCAGGTGGCCGTCGACATCGATCGGGTCGCCATAACGCCCGAGCCCGAAATGCTCGATCGTGTGGAGGCAGGACAGGGAGTCAGTGATCTCGGCCCCGCATTCTCCCATCAGGTCGGCCTGGCGAAAAACGATGTTCTTGTGAGCAGTCGGGGGCAGTGGGCGCACGTCGAAGACTTCGATCGGACGGAAGGACGCGACGTGGGCGACAAACCCGTCGATGCGTGAGCCGACGTCGACATGCCGTTCCGGATTGCTGGCGTGAACAAACCCCGCGACAAGCAGGTCCTGATGGAAATAATGGCCCTTGGCCGTTCCTGCGCTGTCTTCGTAGTCCCCCAGGATCATGAACTTGCGGGTGATCTTGCCGCCTTGCCGAAGCCATTCCGCGCGTTGGCGCCGGAAGGCTGGCAGGTGATGGTAGTTCTTGATTACCGCGAGGTCCCATCCGACCGCCTTGGCAAACTTCTTCAAGAGACCCATTCCCCTGCCCTCATGTCCTCAGACTCCACAGGTTTACCATCGCGTAATCTGGGTGAGCAAAGCAATGCCGACACCGCATGCGATAGCGATACACGATGCGATCTGCGACCTGGATCCCCAGATTTGCGAGAGTTCTCCATTATACACGTCGTCGGTTTGGACATTTGACTTTGTTCTGCCCCGGTTCATCTTCGATGGATCAGAATGCAGCTACTGGCAAATCTGGAGGAGGATGCGCGATGATACGCAGTTCGTTGGGAATGTTTGCAGGCATATGTGTTTCCGCCGTCTTGGGTTTGGTATACGCACCGACAGCAGCGCAGGCACAGTTCGACATCAGAGGCGGCGGGTACATCGAGCGCTACAACGGCGACGAATACGCCCAGGCACCGGATTACCGCGAGTTCCGCCGCGAACGCCACAGCGAAAGACGGTATGGTCGCGCGGGTTGCACCCCGCGACAGGCGCTCGCCGCGGCGTCCCGGTGGCTGGATGATCCGCAGATCCGCCGGGTCTACCGCTCCTATTACGACATCGACGGCTACGGGAAGCGCGGCGGCAACCGCGGTCGGCCGGACGGCGTGCGTATATCGACCGCGCCGGATTGCGCCCGCTCGGTTCCGCGCTGAGGCGAATGGCTGGGCGGCATAGCGACCTCAGCACAGACACTCCTGCAACCTCTGACCCTGTCAGGCGTTACGTGGCATCGGCTCGATCTGCGAGCTTGACGTTACATGCCGGTGCCCATTGAAGCTCAGCGCAGTGCTCGATCGCTGGAACAATCAGTCGCTTGCACGCCAGTTCCTCCTGGCCGGCGGGCTGGTGTCGCTTGCCGCCATGCTGCTGGTCGGCGCTTTTGTCACCAGCCTGATCGAAGCGGCGGTCACGCGAAATTCCGCCGCCTCCACCGCGCTTTACGTCGACAGCATCATCGCGCCGCTGCTTCCGGACATGAAAACCAGCAACACGCTCGACGATGCTACCACCCGCGCACTCGACGAAACCTTCAACCAGGGTGCGCTTGGCGGCAAGATCATCTCCTTCCGGCTCTGGCGGGCGGATGGCACGGTGCTCTATTCGACCGACAAGGACATGGTCGGCAAGCGCTTCGGCCCGAGCGAGGATCTGCAGCAGGCCTTTTCCGGCCAGATGGTTGCGCATTTCGGGCCGATCGAAGACCAGGAAAGCGAAACCGAGCGGGCACTGCAGCGGCCGCTTCTCGAAATCTACAACCCGATCCTCCAGCCGTGGTCGGGTGAAGTGGTCGCCGTCACCGAGTTCTATGAGGTGGCCGATGGTTTCCAGCAGAGTCTTTACCAGGCGCAGCTGCGCAGCTGGCTTGCCGTTGCGGGCGTCACGCTCGCCTTCTTTCTTCTTCTGTCTGCCATCGTCTTTCGCGGCAGCCGCATGATCGACAACCAGCGGGCGGCACTGAAGCAGCGGGTGACGGAGCTTTCGGAACTGCTGGCCCAGAACAAGGCGCTGCATGCCCGCGCCCAGCGCGCCTCGCAACGGGCAACGGCGCTCAACGAAAGTTACCTGCGCCGCCTCGGCGCCGATCTCCATGACGGGCCGGCCCAGCTCGTCGCCTATGCGGCGCTTCGCGTCGACAGCGAGACCCTGACGGACCCCCAGACCCCTGCCTCCAGGCGCGAGGAAGAGATCACCAGCATCAAGGCGCGGCTGGACGAGGCGATGGACGAGATCCGCAGCATCTGCAGCGGGCTGGTTCTTCCGCAGATCGAAACCGCCGAACTGCCGGACGTGCTGCGGCGCGCGGTGAACGCCCACCGTCAGCGGACCGGCACCGAAGTGACGCTGACCATGGCTGAAGCGCCGCTTGCCATCTCGCCCTCGGCTAAGATCTGCATCTACCGGTTCGTGCAGGAGGCGCTGAACAACAGCTTTCGCCATGGCGGCGGTGTTGGCCAGGCCGTGCGGCAGACGATGCGCAGCGGCAATGTGGTGATCGAAGTGTCTGACGCGGGCTCGGGATTTGATCCGGACACCATCCGGCCGGGCGGTCTCGGCCTCGCGGGCCTTCGGGAACGGATCGAAAGCCTCGGTGGAACATTTAACATAACAACATCAAGCACCGGCACCACGGTGCAGATGTCCTTGAACGTGCAGGACATGGAGCAGGCATCATGAATCGGATCAAGATCGCGGTTGTGGACGACCACCCTCTTTTTCGAGAAGGCGTCATGCGCAGTCTGAGCGACATTCCCGAATTCGAGATGGTAGGCGAAGGTGGGTCGCGCGACGACGCGGTGCGGATTGTCCGCGACCTCTGTCCCGATGTCATGCTGATGGACATTTCCATGCCCGGCAATGGGTTGGAAGCCATTCGCGAGGCGCTCGACCAGTGCCCCGAACTGAAGATCGTCATGCTCACCGTATCGGAAACAAGCGAGGACATTTCCAAGGCGCTTCGGCTTGGCGCCAAGGGTTACGTGCTGAAGGGCGTCGGCTCGCGTGGGCTGGCAGATGTGGTTCGCACCGTTGCAGCAGGCGAAAGTTACGTGTCCCCTGCCCTGTCTGCCCGGCTGATTGCCGGACTTTCCAACCTGCCGGATCCGGAAGAGAAGGAAGACCCGCTTGCCGAGCTCACCGAGCGCGAGCATGAGGTCCTGCAGCTCGTGGCATCGGGCTTGAGCAACAAGCGGGTGGCGCGCGAGCTCGATCTCCACGAGAAGACCGTCAAGCACCACATGACCCGCATCCTGTCAAAGCTGAAGGTCACCAACCGCACGGAAGCGGCACTCGCGCTGCGCGATGCCCGCGACCGCTCGGCTCAGCGCGATCATCTCTAAGGCCACAGGCCCGATCACCTTAGCCCGCCCAGACGCCGATGGCGGTCATGCAGACAAACAAGCCCGCCATCGGGAGCAATATCCACCTCGCTTGAAAAACGCTGTTCTCGTCCATGACGATACCCTCCTGTTGTGCTGCAGGAGCAAGCGCTTCATCGGCCTGATGTTCCCAGCCGAACCCTTTTCAAGACTGCTTTTCCACCCCATCGGACCAAAGGCCCAGGCCCTTTGGGCCCAAGGTCCCGTGTGCGACCGACTGAAGCCCGTTTGCAGGAACAGGGTCGCGAAAGGCGACGTTTGGTCGGCGTATTGCAGCTCAAGAACGAGCCTCGCAAGCAAATAGAACAAGACGAGGAAGACAATGAAACTCTCACCGAAACACACACTCGCGGTAGCGCTTCTTGCTGGCTCGACACTTTCAGCCACGGCAATCGTTGCGCCCGCCTTTGCACAAACCTCCGGTCAGGCGTCCGGTCAAGGCTCCGGCCAATCTGCCGCTCCAATCATCCCCGGCCAGGGTTCGGCCGGTGCCGGTGCATCCGGCAGCATGAATTCGACCGGCGACGCTACGCAGGCACAGCCGTCGCAGGACATGGGCGCCGCACCGCAGTCCGACGCACCGAAGGCGCAGGACCAGGCACAGGGTTCGACCGGTTCGGCTGATCCGACCATGAAGACTGACAGCCAGAGCGCCGGTGCCGACGCGACGAAGCAGAGCGACACGGCTGAGCAGAAGTCTTCGGATTCCACCACCAAGGAAAACGAGACGGCAACCGACTCCACCAAGACTGACCGCAAGGCGACTGACAGTGCTCAGAAGGCGGATGAAGACAAGTCCGACAACGACCAGGCTGCCGCGGAGCGCCCGTCGAACGAAACCACCGGCAGCATCAACATCACGACTGAACAGCGCACCGAAGTTCGCAATATCATCGTTGAGAGCAAGGTCGAGCCTGTCGATATCGACGTGGATGTCAGCGTCGGCGTGGCCGTGCCGAAGACGGTTGAACTGCATCCGCTTCCGCCGCGCATCATCGAGATCGTTCCTGCCTATCGCGGTTACGAATACTTCGTGCTTGCCGACGGCCGGATCGTCATCGTCGAGCCCGGCACCTACGAAGTCGTCTACATCGTAACGGCTTAAAGGGCAGTGGATTGGTGAAGATCATGCCCGACGAAGAGCCAGCGAGCCGCGAGATTAACAGCGGCGGCTGGTCCATCGCCGTGGTCATCCTGATCCTCATCATCGCAGGTGGGTTCCTGCTTTACGAAGGAGGATACCTCGGCGGCCGCAACAGCAGCATCGATGTGAGCCTGCCGAAGGTCGAGGCGCCTGCACCCAAAACCGACTGATGCCTCGACACTGAAGAGATGGCGCCGATATGCGCGCCACCTGAAACAGTCAAAGGAGACACGACATGAAGACCAAGATCATCATTCTTTCCGCCGCAGTGCTTGGCGTTCTTGCCCCCGCGGCTTCGGCGCAGCAAAGCACGGTCAATGGTGCAGCAGGCGGTGCGGTGACCGGCGCCATCGTCGGCGGCCCGGTTGGCGCGGCCGTGGGTGGCATCGTTGGCGCCGCAGCCGGTACCGCAATCGATCCGCCGCCGGAACGCGTCGTCAGCTATGTTGAAACGGCGCCTGCACCGAGCTCGGACGTCGTCGTCAAGGAAGAGATCGTTGTCGGCAAGCCGCTGCCGGAAGCCGTCGTGGTGACGCCGGTTCCGGACAGCCCGAAATATGCCTACGCCGTGGTTGGCGAGCAGCGCGTGATCGTGGATCCGCAGACACGCACCGTGGTCAAGGTCATCCACTAATATTAGGATAGAACCTGAAAATGCGAAGGAGAGCCCGCGGCTCTCCCTTTTTTCTTGTGGTCAGAAGCGCACCGCGGCCAGCCGCCCATGCAGCGAGCGCAGGTCGTTGACCCTGCGGTTGATGAGCCCCCGTTCCCAGTTCAGCGCCGTTTCGACGATCAGATCGAGATCATCGTGGCGCGGCTTCCATTCCAGGAGCCGGCGGGCAAGCGTCGAGTTGGCGATGACGCTTGCGGCGTCCCCCGGGCGGCGCGGCCCGTAGTTGATCTCGAACCGGTTGCCGCTGACGCGCATCACCGCATCGAGCACTTCGAGAACCGAATAACCGCGGCCATAACCGCAATTGGCAATCAGTGGCTCGCCGCCACGGCGCAGGTAGCTCAAGGCCTTCAGATGCGCCTCAACAAGGTCCGTCACGTGGATATAGTCGCGGATACCGGTTCCGTCCGGCGTCGCGTAGTCGGTTCCGTAGACATCAACGCCGTGCCGCTTGTCTAGCGCAGCCTCGCAGGCGATCTTGATCAGGTGGGTCGCACCTTCCGTCGACAATCCCGCGCGGCCGAGCGGATCGGCGCCTGCAACGTTGAAATAACGCAGCGCCACGAAGCGGAAGTCGTGCGCTGCCGCGGCATCGCGCAGCATCATCTCCGACATCAGTTTCGACTGGCCGTATGGGTTCTTCGGCTGCGGCGTGACGCTCTCCAGCACCGGCACGTCATCCTTCTGGTCGCCGTAGACAGCAGCCGTGGAGGAGAACACGAAATGCTTGATGCCGTGATCGACGGCAGCGGCCGCGAGGATCCGGGTCTTGCTGGTGTTGTTTTCGTAATAATCGAGCGGATGGGCGACCGACTGCGGCACCACGATCGAGCCTGCAAAATGCAGGATGGCGTCGATATTGTTCTCGGCAAAAATCTGCCGCAGGATCGCCTGGTCGCCGACATCGCCGAAGTAGAACTTTGCCGCACTCGGCACGGCCCAGCGGAAGCCGGTGGACAAGCGGTCGACCACGACCACCTCCTCGCCCGCATCCAGAAGCGCCCATACCATGTGGCTGCCGATGTAACCTGCACCGCCGGTAACCAGGACTGCCATGTTTTTCTTCCCTGCTTATGTTTTGCAGGAGAAAATCACGGCCGTTCTTCAGCAATGCTTACCCGGCGGCGGTTCCGCCGGGTTTATGTCGAGGTAGAGAAAACAGGCTCTCTACCGAATTATTCGACTTTTATCGAAAGCGTCCCAGACCGGGATCAGAGCCCTTTGATGTAGTCGGCGAGGCGTCGTGCCGCCTCCTCGACATGCGCCGGATTGCGCAGGAAGCAGGCTCTCAGGAACAGCTCGCCACCCTTGCCGAAGGCCGATCCTGGCGCCAGCGCCACGCCGATCTTGTCGACCATGTCGAGCGCGGCCTTTCGGCTGTCGGTAATGCCGTCGACCTTCAGGAAGGCGTAGATCGCGCCGTCCGGCTTCAGGGTCTGGACGCGATTGGTGGCAATCAGCGCATCACAGAGGATATCGCGGGCCTGGGTTGCCCGGTCGATATTGCTCTGCACGAATGCATCCCCATCGTTCAGCGCCGCCACCGCGCCGCGCTGCAGGAAGTGCGCAACACCCGAGTTGGAGTACTGCACGAGGTTTTCGATCACCTGGCCCATTTCCGGCGGAGCAACGAGCCAGCCGACACGCCAGCCGGTCATCGACCAGTTCTTGGAGAAGGAGTTGGCAAAGATGATCCGGTCGCCCTCTTCCATCACGTCGAGGAAGGATGGCGCGCGCGCCGCACCGGCGTAATAGTAGCGGGCGTAGATTTCGTCGGCGATGATCCAGATGCCATGCTTGCGGGCAAGCGCGAGGATCGCCTTGAGGTCCTCGAGGCTTGCGGTCCAGCCGGTCGGGTTCGCCGGCGTGTTGATGAAGAGGCCCTTGGTCTTCGGTGTGATCGCGGCTTCAAGCTTGGCGAGATCGAGCGCCCAGCGGCCACCGACGAAATCGAGCGGCAGGCCGACCGAATGGGCACCGGAAATGTCGATGGCCGAAATGATGTTCGGCCAGGTCGGCGACAGGTAGATGATCTCGTCACCGGGCGATGCAACGGCCTGCACGGCCAGCATGATGGCGTGCATGCCCGAGCCCGTCACATAGAAATGCTCGACCGGCAGCGACACCGAGAAGTGGCGGGCATAATAATCCGACAGCGCCTGGCGCAGTTCGGGAATGCCGCGCTGCCAGGTGTAGAAGGTCTCGCCGGCCGCCAGCGACTCGGTTGTGGCGCGATTGATGAAGTCAGGGCTTGGCAGGTCGCCTTCACCCGCCCATAGCGGGATCAGGCCTTCGCGACCGCGCGCGTAGTTGATGACTTCGACAATGCCGCTTTCCGGCGCCGCGACGGCACGGGGGCTGAGACTGCTGATGATCGACATGAGATTCCCTTAAGCGAGTTTCGCTTTTTCTAGCGCAAGCGCAGTTGGAAATCCCATGACTATCATTGAGCACATCATCGATTCCGATGATGAATCCTCAGGGCGTGATCAAAAAATCACTTCGCCTTGAGCAGGTCGCGGATTTCGGTCAGCAGTTGCACGTCCGCCGGCGGCGGTGCAGGCGCTTCGTCGGCCGGCTGCTTGGCTTCCATGGCCCGCAGCTTGTTCACGGCCTTGACCATCAGGAAGATGATCCATGCCAGGATCAGGAAGTTGATGAAGACGGTGATGAAGCTGCCGTAGGCAAACACGGCACCCTGCTTGCGGGCTTCTTCCAGGGCCGGCGCGGTGACGGCGCTCGAAAGCGGCAGGAAGTAGTTCGAGAAGTCGAAGCCGCCCCCGGTGACGGCGCCCACGACCGGCATGACGATGTCATTCACCAGCGAATTGACAATGCCGGTGAACGCGCCGCCGATGATGATACCGACTGCGAGATCAATGACATTCCCCTTGGCGATGAATGATCTGAATTCGCTGACAACTGACATTCTGGGAGCCCCCGTTTTGCGATCACTTTAAAGATGTTAAAATAACGCGTCCCGCGCCGCTGAAAAGACGATATTCGCGTCGCGCCTTCCCATTGGACTTTTGGACGAGACGGCTCCGATTTCCAAGCACATGCTTTTCCCGTAATGTTCGCACTCAGGCAGCGGCAAAACGCCGTGGAAGCGTGCAGGACATTCCGCACGATCGTGGTGAGGATGGATGGTTCCGGGCTGGATCATTTTCGTTTCGGCGTTTGCCTATATCCTGCTGCTCTTCGCCGTGGCCAGCTTCGGGGACCGGCATAGCCGTCGGTTCGGCGTGCCGAAACAGGGACGCCCCCTCGTTTATGCCCTGAGCCTTGCGATCTACTGCACCTCCTGGACCTATTTTGGCGGCGTCGGCCTGGCGTCCCTCAAGGGGTTGGAGTTCACCGGCATCTATATCGGCCCGATCCTCGTCTTCACGCTCGGCATGCCGCTCGTCCGGCGGATCGTTGAACTCGCCAAGGCGGAAAAGCTCACCTCGGTGGCGGATTTCATCGCCGCGCGGTACGGCAAGAACTCCACCGTCGCGATGATCGTGGCCGGTATCGCGCTGGTCGGCGCGATACCCTATATCGCCCTTCAGCTGAAGGCAGTCTCCAGTTCCGTCGCAGTGATGGTGGATCCGACCGATTACGGCATCGGCAGCGGCAACCTTTATTTCATTGACCTCGCCCTCATCGTGACGCTGCTGATGGCCTGCTTTGCCGTCGTCTTCGGCACGCGCCATACGGATGCGACCGAACACCAGGACGGCCTGATCCTTGCGGTTGCGATGGAATCGGTGGTCAAGCTCGTGGCCTTCGTTACCGTCGGGCTCACCCTCACCTTCCTCGTGTTCGAGGGGCCTGCCGATCTCTGGCAGAAGGCATCCGATAGCCTGCTCGCCACATCGGCGATGAACTATGAGACGCCGCTCAGCCGCTGGCTGATCCTGACCCTGCTATCGGGTTGTGCGATCCTGCTGCTGCCGCGGCAGTTCCACGTCACCGTCGTGGAAAATCGCACCCCCCGGGAGCGGCGGGCGGCGGGCTGGCTGCTGCCGATCTACCTGATTGCCATCAATATCTTCGTCCTTCCCATCGCGGTGGCGGGGCTGATTGCCTTCGGCGGCATCGGCGACGCTGACCTCTATGTCCTGACCCTGCCGCTGGCGAACGAGTTGAAACTCGTATCGCTGATCGCCTTCATCGGCGGGTTTTCGGCGGCGACGGCCATGGTCATCGTTGAGTCGGTCGCGCTGTCGATCATGATTTCCAACGACATCGTCATCCCGATCTTCCTGCGCCAGCGGTTGATGGCCTCACGCTCCGGCCAAAGCGACGACTTTACCCGCACGCTCCTCAACATCCGGCGGTTGGCGATCTTCTTCGTGCTCTTGCTGGGATACGGTTATTACCGGATGGCGGACAGCCAGTCGGGCCTTGCCTCGATCGGCCTTCTCGCCTTCGCGGCGATTGCGCAGATGGCGCCGGCACTGTTCGGCGGGTTGATCTGGCACCGGGCGAACGCCCGCGGCGCGATCCTCGGCCTCACCCTCGGCTTCCTCGCCTGGGCCTACCTACTTCTGGTGCCAAGCCTTGGCGGGCCTGACAATTCCCACTTGGCCACGGCGGTCTTGAACTTCCTCATCCCCGGCACCGAAGTCTTCAACGGACCGGAAACCGATCCGCTCGTCAACGTGACGATCTTCAGCCTGGCGCTCAATACGCTCGCCTTCGTTCTCGGCTCTCTATCGCGCAACCCGCGCCCGATCGAACGCATCCAGGCGGGCATCTTCGTCAAGCGGCACCTGCGTTCGCAGTTTGCAACGCGCGGCTGGAAAACCCGTGTCAGCGTCGGCGACCTCAAGACCGCCATCGCGCGTTACCTTGGCGAGGAGCGCATGCGGCGCTCCTTCTCCAACTACGAACAGACGGCCGGCCGCACCTTCAGCGACGAACAGCCCGCCGACATGGCGATGATCCATTTTTCCGAGCAGCTGCTCGGCAGCGCCATCGGCTCCTCGTCTGCGCGGCTCGTTCTTTCGCTGATCCTGCAGAAGGCGGAAGACACGAACGCCGACACCGCCTGGCTGCTCGACCAGGCGAGTGAAGCGCTCCAATATAACCAGGACATGCTGCAGACGGCGCTGTCGCAGATGGACCAGGGCATCGCCGTCTTCGATAGTTCCGAGCGGCTGACGATCTGGAACCGGCGCTTCCGCACACTGCTCGACCTGCCGGAGCAGATCGGCCAGGTCGGTTATCCGCTTGCCGACATTGTGGCGTTGCTGGCGCAGCGTGGCGACGTGGCGGAAAGCGACCAGGCGGATCTCATCCGTCACTTCCACATGCTCGATGCGCCCTTCTCGCTCGTCCTCAATGGCGGCGAAAGGATCATCGAAGTGCGCTCCAACGCCATGCCGGACAAGGGCATCGTTGCGACCTTCACCGACATTACCGAACGCGTGGCCGCCGACCGCGCCCTCAAACAAGCCAACGAAACCCTCGAGCAGCGTGTCAGCGAACGCACCGCCGAACTCACCCGCGTCAATCGCGAGCTTGCCGAAGCACGGGCATCCGCCGACGAGGCAAACCTGGGCAAGACACGTTTCTTTGCAGCCGCCGGCCATGACATCCTGCAGCCGCTGAATGCCGCCCGGCTTTACTCCTCGGCTCTGGTTGAACGGCTCGGCACGGCAGACGGCAATGGCTCGCTCGTCCGCAACATCGACTCTGCACTTGAGTCGGTGGAAGCTATCCTCGGCGCCGTGCTTGACATCTCGCGCCTCGATACCGGCGCCATGAAACCGCGCATCACCTCCGTCCCACTCGACGACCTGCTCCGCCGCATCGAGACCGATTTTGCGCCGGTAGCGCAGGAAAAGAACCTCGCGTTCCGGGTCATGCCGACCTCGTTGCGGGTTCGCTCTGACCCCAACTTCCTGCGTCGCCTGATCCAGAACCTCGTGTCAAACGCCATCAAGTATACGATCGACGGCAAGGTTCTGGTGGGCGCGCGGCGGCGCGGCGAGCATGTGGTGATCGAGGTGCTGGATTCCGGCATCGGCATCCCGCCATCGAAGTTCAGCACCGTGTTCAAGGAATTCGCCCGGCTCGACGAGGGTGCCCGCACCGCGACGGGGCTTGGCCTCGGCTTGTCGATCGTCGACCGCATCTCGCGGGCGCTGAGCCACCCGGTCGAGCTTGCCTCCACCCCCGGCCGCGGCACGGTGTTCCGGGTCGAGGTGCCGATGGATACCGCGGCGGCCAAGCCTGCCTCCGCTGCCGAGCCGCAACGGCGCAAGCGCTCACAGCCGCTCAATGGCTTACGGGTACTGTGCATCGACAACGAACCGCAAATCCTCGATGGCATGGCGCTGTTGATCAGCGGCTGGGGCTGCACCGTCGGCAAGGCGGATTCGATCGAGGCTCTCAAGCAACTGATGGACAGCCATGAGCCGCCGCCGGACATCATCATCGCCGACTACCATCTCGACGACGGCAACGGCATCGACGCGATCCTGATGCTGCGCGAGCGCTACGCGAGCGACATTACCGCGCTCCTCATAACCGCTGACCGCACGCCCGATGTGCGCAGCGAGGCGGAACGGCATGACATCACCGTCCAGCACAAGCCGGTGAAGCCCGCCGCCATGCGCGCCTATATCACCCAGGTTGCAGGCCTCAAGCAGGTCGCGGCGGAGTAATTCCCCCCACTTTTTTGTCCCCAGGATTTACTTGTTCATGGGGCAGTCATCACGGACAGTTTATGGTTGTTGAAGCCTGAACCGCCTATGAAGAGCCTTTCCCCGAGGATCCTTGGCGGAACCAGCCGGCTTTTCGAGACGTTTAGGCGCGTGACTTCCTGGCCCGCAGAGGCCTTACGGACCGAGCGGCAGCCGCTATCGGGACCGGCAGAGACGGAGACCGCGACCGATGAAACGCTTTGATATTATTGATGGGATGCGAGGGTATTTCCTCGTTTTCATGGTGCTCAACCACCTCATCTTTGCCGGCGGCTATTTCCTGGTGAAGATCAACCACAACCAACTGGCTTTCGTCGAGGACGCACAGGGCTTCGTGTTCCTGTCGGGTCTCCTGATCGGCATGGTCTACGCCAAGAAGATGCTGCGCAACGGTTATGAGGCCGGCCGCACCGCGATCTATACCCGCGCCTTCGAGCTTTATCGTTATGCGATGGGCATCATCCTCGCCGTCCTCGTCGCGCAGATGATCCTGCCGGGCGCCTACACGACCTGGTTCAACTGGCTGGGCTACACCAATTTCGACGACCCGCTGCGTCTGGCGGCGATCGCCACCTTCTTCTTCCAGCCCACCTTCATGGACATCCTGCCGCAGTACATCGTCTACATGCTGTTTGCGCCGATGCTCGTGAAGCTCGTGCTGGACGGCAAGTGGCACTATGTCATCGCTGGTTCGCTGATGTTGTGGATGGCAGCCCAGCTGGGCCTGCAGCAGGTGGTCACCACCCCGATCAACGAAATGATCAAGGGCGCCGACGACCAGGGTATCCGCGCATCCTTCAACCTGTTCGGCTGGCAGATCGTCTTCTATTCGGCACTCGTGCTTGGCGCGCTCACCTCCGCCGGCAAGATCGAGTGGAAGAAGATCCTTTCGCCGGAAAATACCTTCATCCCGAAGGCATGCCTGGTGCTGGTGCTGTTCTTCCTGCCGCTGCGCATCATCACGGCACACGAGATGATGCCGGCGCACATGATCGGCAAGTTCGCCTCGATGGAAATCCGCGCCGATTTCGGCCCGGTCTATCTCCTGAACTTCGCCGCGATGTCGCTGCTGGTCACCTGGCTGCTGATTGCCGGCCCGAAGCACAAGGCTGAATGGGTTCGCCGTGTTGCCGGTGCGCTGACCTGGGTCTTCTCGATCCGTTACCTGCAGCTTCTCGGCCGCCACTCGCTTTACGTCTACGTGTGGCACGTCGCGATCGTCTACTTCGTTTATTACTTCGACGGCCGTACGCCGGAGCTGGACGAACTGACCAAGACCGCCATCGCGCTTGTTGCGATCGCCCTCCTGTCGATCCCCGCCCTTTGGCGCGAACGTGAAAAGCTGTTTGGCACCGCGGCTGAACCCGCTTCCGTCAAGGTTCAGGCGCCGAAGAAGCCGAATGCTCCGCAGCAGATGGTCATTCGCTAAGCGAGCCAGAGACAGCAGAAAGAAAAAAGGCAGCGACCTCAGTCGCTGCCTTTTTTTTAGGTCACGGCCCCGACCTGCCACGGCACGAATTCGTTGTCGCCGTAGTCGTAGATCTCGCTCAGCGTCTTCTTGCCGGATGCCACCGCAATCACATCCTCGAAGATTCGCGTGCCCGCCTCCTCGATCGTTTCGTCGCCGGTGACGATGCCGCCGCAGTTGAGGTCCATGTCCTCCTTCATGTGCTCATACATTTCGGAGTTGGTGGCGATCTTGATGCAGGGCGCCGGCTTGAAGCCCGAAACGGAGCCGCGGCCGGTGGTGAAACAGATGACATTGCAGCCGCCCGCCACCTGGCCCGTCACGGCGACCGGATCGTAGCCAGGCGTATCCATGAACACGAACCCCGGTTCCGTCACCGTTTCCGCAAACTCATACACCGCCTTCAGCGGCATGGAGCCGCCCTTGGCGACGGCGCCGAGCGATTTCTCCAGGATGGTCGTTAGGCCACCCAGCTTGTTGCCGTAGGACGGGTTGTTGTTGAGCTCATCGCCGTTGCGGGCGGTATAGTCACGCCACCAGTCGATCCGCTGCAGGAGCTTCTGTGCCACATCAGGCGTCACCGCGCGGCGCGTCAGCAGGTGTTCTGCGCCATAGATCTCGGGCGTTTCCGAAAGCACCGTCGTGCCGCCATTGCGCACCATGAGATCGGACGCATAACCCAGCGCCGGATTGGCGGAGATGCCGGAATAACCGTCGGAGCCGCCGCATTCGAGCGCAAGCTTCAGCTTCGACAGCGGCTGCGGCGTGCGCACCGCAGCGTTCACACCAGACAGCATTTCCTTGATGATGGCGATCGCCGCATCGATGGTTTTCTTCGTGCCGCCGTGCTGCTGGATGTTCATGGTGCGCAGCCGGTCGCCCTCTTCCATCCGGTAGTGCTCCAGGATGGGGGCGATCTGGTTGGTTTCACAGCCGAGGCCGATCATCAAAATGCCGCCGAAGTTCGGATGCTTGGCATACCCCTGGATGGTGCGGATCAGCAGCCGGTAACCTTCCGACTTGGTGTTGAGTGCACAGCCGCCGCCATGGGTGAGCGCGACGACTCCATCCACATTGGGGAAGCCGTCCAGCCCGCCCATGCGGTTGAAGTAGTCGGCAATGTAGCGTGATACGGTCGCCGAACAGTTGACCGACGAGATGACGCCGATGAAGTTGCGCGTTCCCGCGCCACCGACACCGCGATCGAAGCCGAGGAAGGTGCGCCGTTCCGCTTCTGGCAGCATTCCCTTTTCTTCGATATCGACGCTGAACTGGTGTTCATGCTCCGACGGCAGCATGGCGAGGTTGTGCAGGTGGACATGGCTGCCGACCGCGATGTCCTGCGTTGCAAGGCCGATCACCTGGCCGTATTTCTTCACCTCATGTCCGGCCGGGATCGGCTTGATCGCCACCTTGTGGCCGCGGCCGATCAGGTCGCGCGCAACAACATCGCCGTAGCCGGTCGGGCTGCCGGCTTGGATCAACTTGCGCGCCACGGCGACATCGTCAACCGGGTTGAGCACGATGACGGGCGAGATTGCAGTGATGTCCATTGTCATTCCTCCCAGCCGAGCGTGTTACCGCGGCTCCTGGTTCATCCATCTCTGTTTCGATTCTTCCAGATGCGCATGCATCCTGGCCTGGGCGAGCAGCGGATTGCGTGCTTCAAGGGCGCTGTAGATTGCTTCGTGTTCGGCAAGCGCCGCAATCCAGGTCTGTGGCGTTTCGTAGCGCACCCGGATCTGCGCCGAGATCGGGCTATGCCGCTCGTCGAACAGGTCGCCGACGATATGAGCCAGTATCGAGTTGCCGGATTGTGTGGCAATCGCAAGGTGGAACAGGCGATCCTGGTCGATCGGCTTGCGGTTTTCGTCGATCTCCACCTTCATCTGCTCCAGCACCTGGCGCAGTGAATCGAGGAACTCCTGCGTCACCCGCGCCGCGGCCAGCAGAACGACCGCACCCTCTACGGTCGCGCGGGCCTGCATCAGTTCCAGCGGACTTTCGCCCATCGAGCCCAGTTGCCACGGACGACGGTCCTGCTCAGCGGTCACATAGATGCCGGACCCCATGCGGATCTCGACGCTGCCCTCGATTTCAAGGGCAATCAGCGCTTCGCGTAGCGAGGGACGGGACACGCCGAGTTGCTGGGCCAGATCACGTTCGGCTGGAAGACGCGCCCCCGGGAGAAGCTGCCCGTCCTGGATCAGGCCGCGGATCTGGTCCGCAACCTGCTGATAGAGCCGACGCGGCTCCGGTCCCTTGATCATGTTGTTCATGAGATACCGCAGATTGATGATGCGGCCTTACCATAACACGCGAGATTGCCGCCGCAAAGCCGCACCTCCAGCACGCGTGCGAAATTGGCTTGACCAGTTTCCGCTGCGGCAATAGCACTTAAAGCAAGCGGAGGAAAAACTCGCTGTCTTTGTCGTGCCACCAGCCCCGGAGGATCCATGCTGACCATTATCTGTGACGAACCGGGCAAGCTGCGGGCCATCGAACGGGAGCGCCCGGTGCGCGCCGATGGTGACGTGCTGGTCAGGCTTAGCCGCATCGGCGTCTGTGGAACCGATCTGCATATCTTCGGTGGTAACCAGCCCTATCTTTCCTACCCGCGGGTCATGGGCCACGAATTGGCCGGGATTGTCGAGGAAGCACCCGTTGGCAGCAGCCTCGCCCCCGGCGATACCGTCTGCATCATCCCCTATATCTCCTGCGGTCACTGCAATGCTTGCGTCCGCGGCAAGACCAACTGCTGCCGCAATATCGGCGTGCTCGGCGTCCACCGGGACGGCGGCATGACGGAATATCTGAGCCTCCCGGAAGAATTTGTGGTGAAGGCCGATGGGCTTTCCGTTGACCAGGCGGCTATGGTCGAATTCCTGGCGATCGGCGCACATGCGGTAGCACGCGCACGCATCGAGCCGCGCCAGAAGGTGCTGATCACCGGCACTGGACCGATCGGGCTGGCCGTGGCGCTCTTCGCCCGTCTCGATGGTGGCGAGGTCACGCTGCTGGACGGTCGCACTGACCGGCTCAGCTTTGCCCGCGAGCAACTGGGCTTTGGCTCCACGGTGCAACTCGGCGCGGACGACGAGGAACAGCTATCCGCCATCACTGGCGGCGACTTCTTTGACGTGGTTTTCGACGCCACCGGCAGCCCAAAGGCGATCGAGCGCGGTTTTGCCTTTGTCGCGCATGGCGGCACCTATGTGCTGGTCTCGATTGTTTCGAGCGACATCCGCTTCTCCGATCCCGAGTTTCACAAACGCGAGACAACCCTGCTCGGCAGTCGCAATGCGACACGCAGCGATTTCGAGCGTGTGATGGCCGCGATGCGCGACGGCAAGATCCCCGCGAGCCTCATCACCCATAGAATGACGCTTGCAGATGTGCCCGAACGCTTCGCCCAACTGACGGAACCGGCTGCCGGTGTCGTCAAGGCGCTGATCGAGGTATGACGGCAAGTCGCAAGAATACGGTGCAGGTTTAGGAGGAAAACCATGACGATCAGACTGGACGGAAAAACGGCATTGGTCACGGCGGCCGGGCAAGGCATTGGCCGCGCGACCGCACTCGCATTCGCCGAGGCCGGCGCGACCGTTCACGCCACCGACGTCAACGAGGCACTGCTTGCCGCGCTGCCCAAGCAAGCAAACCTGATCCCTGCAAAGCTCGACGTCCTGGACGAAAGCGCGGTGAACGCCTGCGTCGCCAGCATCGGCACCGTCGACATCCTCTTCAACTGCGCCGGTTTCGTGCATGCGGGGTCGATCCTGGAGATGAAGGACGAAGATCTCGACTTCGCGATGGATCTCAACCTGCGCTCGATGATCCGCACGATCCGTGCCGTGCTGCCGGGCATGCTCGCCCAACAGGACGGCGCGATCATCAACATGTCCTCCGTCGCCTCCAGCATCAAAGGCGTGCCGAACCGCTTCGCTTATGGCGTCACCAAGGCGGCCGTGCTCGGACTGACGAAATCGGTCGCCGCCGATTACGTGGCACAGGGCATCCACTGCAACGCGATCTGCCCCGGCACGGTCGAAAGCCCGTCCTTGCAGGAGCGGATGAAGGCGCAAGGCGATTACGAGACCGCCCGCGCCGCCTTCATTGCCCGCCAGCCGATGGGCCGGCTCGGCACGCCGGAAGAAATCGCCGAACTCGCCGTTTATCTTGCCGGCGCGACCTACACGTCGGGCCAGGCCTACGCCATCGATGGCGGCTGGACCATCTGAACCGTCAGAGGAAACCGATGACCCGCATTACCGACCTTCGCGTCTTCGACCTCCGGTTCCCGACCTCGCAGAGCCTCGACGGCTCGGATGCGATGAACCCCGACCCGGATTATTCCGCGGCCTATGTCATTCTCGATACCGACGAGGAAGGCCTTGCCGGTCATGGCCTTACCTTCACGATCGGCCGCGGCAACGATATCTGCTGCATGGCGATCAAGGCGATGCGCCACCTCGTTGTCGGGCAGGAGCTTGAGGCGTTTGCCGAGGCGCCCGGAAAATTTTGGCGACACCTGACAGGCGACAGCCAGTTGCGCTGGATCGGCCCCGACAAGGGCGCCATGCATCTGGCCACCGGTGCCGTGGTCAACGCCTTCTGGGATCTCTACGCCAAGCAGCAGGGCAAGCCGGTCTGGCAGCTCGTGGCCGAGATGCCGCCGGAGAAGATCGCCGACATCGTCGATTACCGTTACCTGACGGACGTCCTTTCCCGCGAGGACGCGTTGCAGATCCTGCGCCGGGCGGAAGCCGGAAAGGCGGAGCGGATCGAGACGCTGAAGCGTGAGGGTTATGCCTGCTACACGACCTCCGCCGGCTGGCTGGGATACCCCGAAGACAAACTGCGTCGCCTTTGCCAGGAGGCGGTCGATGCCGGTTTCAACCATGTGAAGATGAAGGTCGGCCGCGACCTGGAAGACGATATCCGCCGGCTGACGATCGCCCGCGAGGTGATCGGCCCGGACCGCTACCTGATGATCGATGCCAACCAGGTCTGGGAAGTCGACCAGGCGATCGACTGGGTGAAGAAGCTTGCCTTCGCCAAACCCTTCTTCATTGAGGAGCCGACAAGCCCGGACGACATTGCCGGCCATCGCAAGATCCGCCAGAACATCCAGCCGGTGAAGGTGGCCACTGGCGAGATGTGCCAGAACCGCATCATGTTCAAGCAGTTCATCGCCGAGGGCGCGATCGACATCGTGCAGATCGATTCCTGCCGGATGGGCGGATTGAACGAGGTGCTGGCGGTACTGCTGGTGGCGGCGAAATACAACCTGCCGGTCTGGCCGCATGCCGGCGGCGTGGGCCTGTGCGAATATGTGCAGCACCTGTCGATGATCGACTACCTTGCCGTTTCCGGCACCAAGGACGGCCGGGTCATCGAATATGTCGACCACCTGCACGAGCACTTCATCGACCCCTGCGTGATCCGCAACGCCGCCTATATGCCGCCGACGCGGCCGGGCTTTTCAATCGAGATGAAGCCGCAGTCGATCGCCGACTACACCTTCCGCGGCTAGAGGCGGGCGATTTCCGCGTTGACGAGGTCGCGCCAGGCGCGGTTTTTGACAAGAGGCTGCGGGAAGAGGCCGGGAAGCTCGAAGAACGGGGCGGACGGATCATCCGGTGTCGAGCGGGCGGCGGCCGCCTTCAGTTCCGCAGCGCGCGGGTCGTTTATGTCGTCCACTCTCATGAGATAGGCAAGCCACACCGCCGCAACGTAAGCGAAGGCTGACGCGTCCTTACCCCTAGAGAGTTCTTCCACGGCGGGGGTCATGATGCGTGGCGGCAGCTTCTGAGAGCCATCCATGGCGACCTGGCGGGTGAGATGCGCAACGCCCGGATTGGAGAAGCGAGCGATCAACTGGTCCTGGTAGGCGGCCAGATCAACGCCCGGAACGGGATCCAGCGTTTCCAACACGGCGGCCATGTGCCGGCGCACGGCATCATGATATTCAGGCACGGCGATAACGTCGCGGATGTAGGTGAGCCCCTTCATCTGGCCGAGATAGGCCATCATCGAATGCGAGCCGTTGAGGAGCCGCAGCTTCATCTTCTCGTAGGGCTCGACATCATCGACAAACAGCGCGCCGCCGGCTTCCCAGCGCGGGCGGCCGAGGGTGAAGTGATCCTCGATAACCCATTGCATGAAGGGTTCGGTATCGAGCGCCAGCCGGTCTTCGACGCCGAGCAGGTTGCGGGCACGGGCGCGGGTCTCTTCGGTCGCGGCGGGCACGATGCGGTCCACCATGCTCGATGGAAACGCGCCTTCGCCCGCAATCCAGTTGGCAAGCGCCGGATCGCGCGCGCCTGCCATCTCGATCACCAGCCGCCGGACGATGCGGCCATTGGTCGGCAGGTTGTCGCAGCAGAGCACCGTGAAGGGGGAAAGCCCCGCGTCGCGGCGGCGCGCCAGCCCTTCAACGATGTACCCGACGACGCCGACGGGCGCTTGCGGCGCGGCGAGATCGGCAGCGACCGCCGGATGGTTGCGGTCAAGCCCGCCGGTGGCCGGGTCAAGCCCGTAAGCCTTTTCCGTGACCGTCATCGTCACGATGCGGATGGCGGGATCGGCCATCAGCGCCAGGATTTCCTCGCGGTTTTCAGCGCCCGAAAGGCCCTTGACGATCGAGCCGACGACCTGCGGGCGATCGCCCGCGGCGCTGCGGGTGATGACCGAATAAAGCCCGTCCTGCGCGGCAAGATCATGCACCACATCGACCGAGCGCAAGCTGACCCCGACGATGCCCCAGGCGCCGAAGTCTTCCCCGAGCGCCGCATCGGTATAAACCGCCTGGTGGGCGCGGTGGAAGGCGCCAAGCCCCAGATGCAGGATGCCGGGTTTCAGCGCCTGCCGATCAAAACCGGGCCGCGTGATGCCCTCGGGCAGGATGGAACTGGCGGACAAACGCGGCATGATCTTCAACAATGCCGGGCAGAGCCCCCGGCATCCTCCCGGTGCAAGACCCAGGAGTTCTAGCCGTGCGCCAGCCCGCCGGTCAACGGCAGGTTTTGGGCGTTATCCGGCGCCTCAGCCGAACTCCGGGCCGCCGTCCGGGCCGCGGCCGGCATATTTCGGCTCGTCCTCCTCATCCGGGGGATAACCGAAGGCGGCGTTGAAACTTGCAAGCACCTCCTGCTGGCGCGCACCACGCGGACCGACGCAGGGCGGGTAGGAACTGTGGTAACGGGGATCGCTGTTGTACTGGGCCTCGGTGAGAAAACCGCGGCAGGCCCTGGCGCGGCGGCAGGCGGAAAGGTTGCAGGTTTTCCAGAAGCCGAGGAAGCTGGTGACGTGCTGGGTAAGCTTCTGGTATTCGCGCGACTTCTGGCGCTCGGACAGTGCCTTGAACTCGCCATAGGTATATCCGGGGAGATAGGGTTCCTTGTCTTCCTCGGCGGCAAGGCGGCGCCATTCCTCTTCATTCTGGACCATGATGTCGTCTCCCAAAGGCATGGTTCGGCGGTCACGCGGACCGGCGGCCAGCGTGTTGCGGGTTGTCAATTCTGTTGCTGCAGCATCCCTTTCCGGGGCGCTGCACGATCGGAGAGCCCACGCGAATGCGAAACCTCTCTATTGTTTAGTTTTGTGGCTCCGCATTCGCGTGGCCTTCGGCGTTTTTTCGGGACTTCCGGTCCCTACAGGTGATCGCCTCGCCTCGCTGCGTGCCCCGATTTCTCAGGAACACTTGCACGGCTCGACCGAACCTGGCCTGGCGACCAGGGGGAGGCTTGATAGGGCGCGGCACTTCAAAACAAATCCGTTCCCATGGCTTTCACCTCTCATCTTCTCCCCGCACGTTACGGTTTGAAGGATGAGCGCCGGCTTCCGCCTGCCCGCGAACGTCTCGCGAAACACTCCGGCGACGGAAGCAGGCACAGAATAGCGGGTGCCGAAAAGACGGGGATGAAAATCGTGCTAAGTGCTTGAACAGGCTCAAGCGACCCGCGCAATTGTCCACGGGTTGCGTACGGTGGTTGGTGGCGATCACACCCCCCTCTGCCCTGCCGGGCATCTCCCCCTCAAGGGGGGAGATCACACGTGGCCCGGCTTCAAGCTCCATCCACCCCCTGCACCTGGAGCAGCAGGAAGAGGATGGTGATGGTTGCGATGACACCCCCCTCTGCCCTGCCGGGCATCTCCCCCTCAAGGGGGAGATCACACGTGGACCGGCTTCAAACACCATCCACCCTCTGCACCTGGAGCAGCAGGAAGAGGATGCGAACGGCAGTCTCAGGGCTCAAAGGGGAAGATCACACGTGGCCCGGCTTCAAACTCCATCCACCCTCTGCACCTGGAGCAGCAGCAGGAAGAGGATGCGGTCGGAGGGCTCCGGGCTCGAGTCATAGGTTTGCTGTTATGATGCCAGTCGCAGCCGTCGATGGTCGGGAAACCGATGCGTCTGACTGATCTCCCCCCTTGAGGGGGAGATGCCCGGCAGGGCAGAGGGGGTGCAAAAATCCCAAGGCTCATGCCCAGCGGGGAGCACCGCTTCGCCATGACCGCGTGGCTCAGCCCCGGCCCGGGCGCACCTGCTCCACGGCGAGCGAACCGGCGGGCAGCGGGCGCAGCAGTTCGGCTTCGGGTTTGCTGAGATGAAGCCAGTGGCGCCAGTCTTCCGGCTTCAGCACGACGACCTGCCGGTTGTGGATCGGCGCGACATCGGGCCCCGGCGCGGTGGTGAGCATGGTGAAGGCGGGCGGCTGGTTGGTCTCGCCCTTGCCCGCCGCATCGCGCCAGAGCCCGGCGATGCACAGGAACGGTGCGGCATTCAGCGTGAAGCGATGCTTGGCCTTCGGGTATTTCGTGCCGGTAAACTCGAAGAAGGCCGAAGCCGGGATGAGGCAACGCCGGCTTTCGCCAAAGGCGCGGCCTTCCGAACGGAAGTTGAAGACGGGCGCCGCCTTCTTCTTGCCTCCTTGGCCCGCCGGTGGGGGAAAACCGAAGGTCATGGGCGACAGCGTGACGGCATCGCCATCGAGCCGCATCACCGGCCCGAGATCGCCGATGCGGATGTCATCGGCCTGGGGCAGATCCGCCTCGCCCTGGTGCGCGGCGGCTTTCAGCCCCGCCTCCTCCACCGCGCGGAGATATTCCGCATAACGGATGTGTTGTTCGTAGTCGTTGCACATGGGCGGGATGTAGGGCGGAAGGGGGTGCGTGGGGAGAGGGGGTGTGCGGTGGTTGTGTCTGGATCCTCGGGTCAAGCCCGAGGATGACGAAAGAGAGGGAGCAGTGTGGTGCCACGAGTGAGGGCCGAACGAGAATGCGCAGAACGTGCGGTGCAGGGTTCCCAAAGAATGGCCTTGCCGTTGTAAACGAGCTACTTCGCTAGGGAAGCCGACGGATCCGCTCGTTGCTGACTCTCAGGCAAGATGGCCGTTGATCGCGCGCCACTCCCACAAACTTCTCTTGTGGCAGCCTGGCACTCCCTCCCCGTTCGTCATCCTCGGACTTGATCCGAGGATCCAAACCCAAGCCTGCCGCTTGACGAACACGCACCCGCCCAACCATGCTGCACGCATGACGGGATATGTCTACATCGTCACCAACCATAAAAAGGGCACGCTCTATATCGGCGTGACGTCCGATCTCGAAAGCCGCATCTATGAGCACCGGGAGGGTCTGACGCCGGGCTTCACCTCCAAGTACGGGCTGACACAGCTCGTCTGGTACGAGGAGTTCTGGGACATTCGCGATGCCATCCAGCGCGAGAAGACGATGAAGCAGTGGTACCGCAAATGGAAGATCGCGCTGATCGAGACAATGAACCCGGAATGGCAGGACTTGTATTTCGAGCTGTGGTGAGAGGCTTGTGTCTGGATCCTCGGGTCAAGCCCGAGGATGACGACGGAGAGGGATGGAGAAGGGTGCCAAAAGTGAGGGCGGAGCAAGGGTGCAATTGGTGAGGGAATAGCGGGACCGTCAGAAGTGCGCATACGATTTTCGCGGCAGCAAGAAAGCGAAGGCCTCAACTGATGACGCGGGCCATGCGCGGCCGAGCTATGTCGCCGCCTTTCTTGAGGCACCCATGGCATCCCTTCCCTTTCGTCATCCTCGGGCTTGACCCGAGGATCCAAACCCGAGAACATTATACACATGAAGCTCGAGATCAGGCATCTGTTCGACTCCACTATTGAGAAGCGATATCGAAGCTTTTCATCGGCTTCCGAAGACACCGAAACTCTTAATTCGCAAGATCAAGATCGCCGGCGGAAGAAGCTTCAGCACATTCTGGATAGCGATCCCGAGTTCTACGTTCTCCATCGATGTACAAATATTGCAGCCACGTGGCTCTCCTTGTTAGCAGTTGCCCTCCTGCAAGATCTTCCTTTAGCCGAAGAAGAGATCGAGCCAACCGCCGAAAAGCTTGCGGCAATCTCGTTCTTGTCGCGGCTGGCCAACGATTTATGGGCGATCATTGAACTAATAGAAGCAGGATTTGATCTGCAGGCCAGAGCACTCACACGAGCTTATCTGGAGCACGTGGATGTGCTGATATGCTGCATCCATGATGAGCAACTAACAGCGCAATTCGTAGCAGCTGTTGAACCTGACGAAGCCAATGAGTTTTGGCACCGCCATGTAAGCAAGAATAAGATTAAGAGACGTGTATCGGAATTCGTCTCGTCCGTCATCCAAGCGCCGGGCAGCCAAGTGGTTGATTTTCTTCGTGAGGATGCCGAGCTAGCCGGATCAATGCTTCTTCACCCGACAATCACTGCGGGGTTCGCAGCAGCCTTCGGTATTGAGGAAATTGAGTATGATAGCTACCCAATATTTCCCACGCCGACGGCTTCTTCTGCCGGGACATTCAGAGCCATCCTAATACACCTTTTTTGGCTATGGTTCGCGATGGGGCCATTACCAACGAACGCCAATGGCCGCTGGAGGCCCCTTTTGACGAATCCAGAGTTGACAAACAATATAACGCTTGTGCGCTTCTCGATATTGATATCGGAAATGCTCGGCTTTCTTCTAGAGTCTCACTTGCTGATGAGGCCTAGTTCGACTGATGACTAGCCGTTACGAGAAGAAAAAGGCGGCCTAAGCCGCCTTCCCCACGTTACCGTACGGGTCAAACCGCGTGTAGAAAGTCTCGCCCTTGGCGGCCATGTCCCGCAAGAGCGGGGTGGGCGCGAAGTGATCGCCGTATTGGGCCTCGAGCTTTTCCGCCAGCGCCACGAAGTTCGAAACACCCATGCCATCGATGTAAGACAGCGTGCCGCCCGTGTATGGCGCAAAACCGAAGCCGAGGATGGAGCCGACATCGGCTTCGCGCGGGTCCGTGACGATGCCTTCTTCCACCGTGCGGGCGGCTTCGAGCGCGATCGTGACCAGGAAGCGCTGCTTCAGGACATTGACGTCGACTTCAGACGCCGGCTTCTGCGGATAAAGATCCTTGAGGCCCGGCCACAGGAACTTCTTGGCGGGCTTTGCCGGATATTCGTAGAAGCCCTTGCCGTTCTTGCGGCCACGGCGATCCAGCTCGTCAACCATCTTGTCGATGAGCTTCATGTGCTCCGGCTTGACGGAGGCTTCGCCGAGATCGGCGATCGAGGCACGCATGATCTTCTGCGACAGGTCGACGGCAACCTCGTCGTTGAGCGACAGCGGGCCGACCGGCATGCCGGCCATCTTGGCGGCATTTTCGATCATCGCCGCCGGCACGCCTTCGGCCAGCATGTCATAGGCCTCGTTGATGTAACGGAAGACGCAGCGGTTGACGAAGAAGCCGCGCGTATCGTTGACGACGATCGGCGTCTTCTTGATCTTTGCGACGAAATCGAGCGCCATGGCGAGCGCCTTGTCGCCGGTCTTCTCACCCAGGATGACCTCGGTAAGCATCATCTTTTCGACCGGCGAGAAGAAATGCACGCCGATGAACTGGTCCGGGCGCTTTGAATTTTCGGCAAGACCGGTGATCGGCAGGGTCGAGGTGTTGGAGGCGAAGATGGTGGTGGGGGCAATGACCGCTTCCACCTGTTCGATGACGGCCTTCTTGACGGCGCGATCCTCGAACACGGCCTCGACCACGAGATCGACATCGGCGAGCGTGGAATAATCCGGCGTCGGGGTGACGAGCGAGAGGAGCTTTTCGCCCTCTTCCTTCGTCATGCGGCCCTTGCCGACCTGGTCAGAGACGAGCTTTTCGGAATGGGCCTTGCCCTTGTCGGCGGCTTCCTGGTCGCGGTCGATGAGGACCACCGGAATGCCGGCAGCGGCCGTGACATAGGCGATCGAGGCGCCCATGAAGCCGGCGCCGACGACGCCGACCTTTCTGATCTGCGTCTTTTCGACGCCGGCCGGGCGGCGGGCGCCTTTGCCGAGTTCCTGCATGGAGATGAACAGCGAGCGGATCATCGAGAAGGCTTCGGTGGTGCCGAGAACTTGGGTGAAGTAACGCTGCTCGACCTTGAGCGCGGTGTCGAAGGGAAGCTGCAGGCCTTCATAGACGCATTTGAGGATGGCAAGCGCGCCCGGGTAATTGCCCGCGGTTTCGCGCCGCAGGATGGCAGGCGCTGCCGGGAAGAGCTGGGCTGCCGCTGGCGTCCAGACGCCGCCACCTGGCACCTTGAAGCCCTTTTCATCCCAGGGGGCGACGGGTTTGAGGCCATCCTTGATCATCTGTTTGGCGGCCGGGATCAACTGGTCGGGCTCGACCACCTGGTGCACGAGGCCCATGGCCTTGGCGCGGCTGGCGGTGAGCGACTGGCCGGTGGTCATCATCTGCAGCGCCGACTGCGCATCGGTGAGGCGGGATACGCGCTGGGTGCCGCCGGCGCCCGGGAAGATGCCGACCTTGACCTCGGGTAGCGCGATCTTGACGGACTTTGCGTTGGAGGCGACGCGGCCGTGGCAGGCAAGCGACAGCTCGAACGCGCCGCCCATGCAGGTGCCGTTGATGGCGGAGACCCAGGGCTTGCCGTTGGTCTCGATCTTGCGCCACAGCCAGGACATGCGGCCGGCGGCCTCGAACAGCTTCTGCTTGGCGGCCTGCGGATCGCGCGCCTGTTCCTCATGCAGCATGGTGAACATGCCGCGGATCATGGTGAGGTCTGCGCCGCCGGAGAAGGTGGACTTGCCGGAGGTGAAGACGACGCCCTTGACGCCGGCATCTGCCACGGTGGCGGCGAGGATCTGTTCGATCTCCTCCATCACCTCGACGGTGAAGACGTTCATCGACTTGTCCGGCATGTCCCAGGTAACGAGCGCAATGCCATCGGCGTCGGTTTCGACGGTGAAGTTCTTGTAGGTCATCGTCAATCCTCCCTCAGACGCGTTCGATGATGGTGGCGGTGCCCATGCCCGCGCCGATGCAGAGCGTGACAAGGGCTGTGTTGAGGTCGCGGCGTTCCAGTTCGTCGAGCACCGTGCCGAGGATCATCGCGCCGGTGGCGCCGAGCGGATGGCCCATGGCGATCGCGCCGCCGTTGACGTTGATCTTGTCGTGGCTGATGTCGAAGGCCTGCATGTAGCGCAGGACGACGGCGGCGAAGGCTTCGTTGAGTTCGAAGAGGTCGATGTCGGAAAGCTGCATGCCCGAGCGCTTCAGGAGCTTTTCGGTGACGTCGACCGGGCCGGTCAGCATCAGCGCCGGGTCCGAGCCGATATTGGCGAAGGCCTTGATGCGGGCGCGGGGCTTCAGGCCCATGGACGCACCACCGTTCCTGGAGCCGAGCAGCACGGCCGCGGCGCCATCGACGATGCCCGACGAGTTGCCGGCGTGGTGGACATAACTGATCTTCTCGACTTCCGGATGCGCCTGGATGCCGACGGCTTCGAAGCCGCCCATTTCGCCCGGCATCTGGAAGGACGGGTTGAGCGACGCCAGCGCCTGCATGTCGGTCGTCGGGCGCATGTGCTCGTCCCGATCGAGGATGGTGAGGCCGTTCTGGTCCTTTACCGGGATGACGGACTTGTTGAAGTAACCGGCTTCCCAGGCCTTGCCGGCGCGCTTCTGGCTTTCCACCGCATAGGCATCAACGTCGTCGCGGGTGAAGCCGTACTTGGTGGCGATCAGGTCGGCGGACACGCCCTGCGGCATGAAATAGGCCGGGAAGTTGACCGAGGGGTCCATGTACCAGGCGCCGCCGGACATGCCCATGCCGACGCGCGACATGGATTCAACACCGCCGGCGATGACGATCTCGTCAGACCCGGCGATGACCTTGGCGGCACCGAAGTTCACCGCATCGAGACCGGAGGCACAGAAACGCGAGATCTGCATGCCGGGGGCGGAAAAGGAATAACCGGCCTCAAAGGCGGCCGCCTTCGGAATGACGGCGCCGGAATCCATCACCGGATCGACGCAGCCCATGATGATGTCGTCGACCTGGGACGTGTCCAGGCCGTTGCGGTCGCGGATCGCTTCCAGCGTCTTTGCGGCAAGGCGAACCGCCGGCACTTCGTGCAGGGATCCATCCTTCTTGCCGCGACCGCGCGGCGTGCGCACGTGGTCGTAGATGTAGACTTCGCTCATAATGTCATCTCCCTTGTGGCGCGGCGCCAGTCGTCAAAACGCTTCTGCGGCCAGTTCCATCAGTGTATCGGCGCCGGCCTCGATACGGGCCTTGCGCATGGCAGTCTCCGGCATGATCTTTTCCATGTAGAACCGTGCCGTGACGAGCTTGTTCTTCAGGTATTCCTCGCGCGGATCGCCGGCAGCCAGGCGATCCTGGGCGGCCTTGGCGATCTTGCCCCACATGTAGCCCAGCGTCACCAGGCCAAAGAGGTGCATGTAGTCGGTCGAGCCGGCACCGGCGTTGTCGGGCTTGGCCATGGCGTTCTGCATGAACCACATGGTCGACGCCTGCAGGTCGTTGAGACCCTTCTTCAGGTGCTTGGTGTAGAAGCTCATCGCTTCATCGGCGCGGTTTTCCTCGCAGAAATCGCCGATTTCCTTGAACATGGCCATGACGGCGCGGCCGCCATTCAGGGCAAGCTTGCGGCCCACGAGATCGAGCGCCTGGATGCCGTTGGCACCTTCGTAGATCATCGCGATGCGGGCATCACGGACATACTGGCTCATGCCCCATTCTTCGATATAGCCGTGACCACCGTAAACCTGCTGGGCCATGACGGCATGGTCGAAGCCCTTGTCGGTCAGCACGCCCTTGAGGATCGGAGTGGCGAGGCCAAGCAGATCATCGGCGTTCTGCCGTTCTGCCGGATCTTCCGAGCGATGGGCGATATCGGACTTCAGCGCCGTCCACAGCATGAAGGCGCGGCCTGCCTCGTTGAAGGCCTTGATGGTCATCAGCGAGCGGCGGATGTCCGGATGGACGATGATCGGGTCAGCCTTCTTGTCCGGCGCCTTCGGACCGGAGAGCGAGCGGCCCTGGATGCGCTCGCGGGCGTAGTTGACGGCGTTCTGGTAAGCCACTTCGGCGATCGACAGGCCCTGGAGGCCAACGCCGAGACGGGCCTCGTTCATCATCACGAACATGGCCGAAAGACCCTTGTTCTCCGCACCGATCAGGTAACCGGTCGCCTCGTCATAGTTCATGACGCAGGTGGCGTTGCCGTGGATGCCCATCTTTTCTTCGATCGCGCCACAGGACACGCCGTTGCGGGATCCGAGCGAACCATCCTCGTTGACGAGGAACTTCGGCACGATGAAGAGCGAGATGCCCTTGGTGCCTTCCGGCGCACCCTCGATGCGGGCGAGCACGAGGTGGATGATGTTGTCCGTCATGCCGTGTTCGCCGGCAGAGATGAAGATCTTCTGGCCGGAGATCTTGTAGGTGCCGTCGCCGGCCGGCGCGGCCTTGGTGCGCAGAAGGCCAAGGTCGGTGCCGCAATGCGGCTCGGTGAGGTTCATGGTGCCCGACCAGGTGCCTTCGACCATCTTCGGCAGGTAGGTCTGCTTCTGGGCATCCGTGCCGTGGACGAGGATCGCCGCGATCGCGCCCTGGGTGAGGCCCGGATACATCATCAGCGACATGTTGGCGGACGACATGTATTCGCCGACGGCAGCGTGCAGCGTGTAAGGCAGGCCCTGGCCCCCGAACTCTTCCGGAACGGCAAGCCCGATCCAGCCGCCCTGGCAATACTGGTCATAGGCTTCCTTGAAGCCCTTGGGCACGGAGACCGTTCCGTCGTCATGCCGCGTGCAGCCTTCCTGGTCGCCCGACAGGTTGAGCGGGAACAGCGCATCTTCCGCAACCTTGGCGGCCTCGCCGACGATCGCTTCCAGCATGTCCGGGGTTGCATCCGCAAAACCTGGCAGGTTGCCGTAACGCTCAAGACCCAGGACATCGTTCAAGATGAAAAGCGTGTCGTTAACGGGCGCCTTGTACACTGGCATGGTCGAGCTTCCTCCATATCCTCTTTGGCCGATCCTCAGCCAAGTCTCGTATGGCATAAATAATTGACGTTTGCGTAAACGTCAAACGGAGCTGGTCGGCTTTTTTGGCCCATGCGGCGCGGCCGGTGATCGATGTGAGCCGAGGGCTTCGAGCCGGGCACCCCGCGTGCACGAGATCCAGCAACACAAGGGGCAAGATCTTCCGAAAAGGTTAAAATCTTAACCGGTGTTAACGGGTTGTTTACCACGTCTGGCGAAATAGTAGGCCCTTGAAGCGGCGCAAATCATCTTTTCACGCGATGAGACCGCGACCGCCGAACGGACAGTCTTGCGTAAGGCATTTCAAAACGACTGAGAAATTCCCGAGAGTTCGCCGATGCGGCCGGGCTCTCTTGTCAGAGCGCAGGCACAAGGTCGAACGAGCGAGCACATGAACGGATCACGATCAGCCCCTTCCCGTACCGGCGACCGCTCCTCCCTGGAGGCATTAAACCGCACCATCGAGGGCCTGGAGGCAAGGATCGAAGGGCTGATGTCGGGCACGGCGCGGGATCCGCGAGCCGCCATGCAGACGCCGCCTGCTGCCCCGCGCGCGGCGAACCCCGCACGTTCTGGCGCTTTCCCGAGCGATCCGCTGGCCGAAATCCGCGAGCGCCAGCGCATGCTCAACCGCAACCGCAACAGCCAGTTCCATGACGAACCAAGGCGTGCGGCAGCACCCCGTCATGAGGCGCAGCGCGCGCCCATCCGTCCGCCGGAAGCACAGCGTGCACCGGAGCGTTACGCCCCTGCCCGCAGCGAAAACCTGCGTTATGCCGATGCGCGCCCTTCCGCGCCGCTGCCGCGTCGTGAGGAACTGCGCGGCGAGGATTTGCGCCAGCCGATCCCGGCCCGGGCGCCGGCACCGCAGGCACCACGCGTCGACCCTGCCATGCAGGAGATTGCCCAGGCGCTTGTAAGCCTGCGCCAGGAGCTGAAGCAGGATATTTCCGAAGGCGTTGCCCGGGAGATGAATGCGCTGCGCTCCGAAATCCGCTCGATCCGCTCTGTCGCCGAAGACCAGCGCTTCAACGAAGAACTGCGCAGCGACCTGACGCAGCTTGCCGAAAGCATCAACCAGCTGGGGCACCAGGCAACGCCGGAAGTGGCGGCGCTGAAGGAAGAGTTCGAGGAGCTGCGCGCCGTGATGGACGGTCTGGCGCGCGAAGACTCGGTTCGCCGGATGGAAACCCGCTGGCAGGGCCTGGAAGACCGGATGCAGGAGCAGGATTCGGCCGCGCTGCGCGAGGAACTGGTGGCGCTCGCCTACCGGATCGACGACATCAAGAGCCAGCTTGGCGAGATGAGCGACAGCCCGGTGATCCGGGCGCTGGAGCAGAAGCTGCTCGCGGTGGCCGGCGCCATGGAGCAGCTCGGCACCCGCATGCAGCCGAACGATGCCGCTTATGGCGAGCAGTTTGCGGCGCTCGACCAGCGGCTCGACGAGATCAGCCGGGCGATTGCCGCTAGCAGCCATGCTGCATCAGCCGCCCGCCTGGACCAGGCCTTCCTGCAACGCGTGGAAAGCCGCATTGGCGCGCTTGCCGAACAGATCGACATGATCGGCCAGACGGCCTACCAGCAGCCTGACCCGACCGAGGCGCTTTCGGCGCGGCTCGAAGCACTGACGGCGCGGATCTCGGACCTTGCCGACGAACAGGCGGCCATGCGGCTCGAGGAACGCCTGGAACAGCTTTCGCGCATGCTGGAGCAGAACCAGCGCCCGGCGCATGACAGCGAACTCGTTGACTACCTTGCCGACATTTCCCGCAAGATCGATGGGCTGGAGCAGGGTTCGGTCAATGACGCGCTCGGCGAGCGGCTGGATTATCTTGCCCGCCGGATCGAGGAAATGGAGATTGCGCCGCGCCTGCAGCCGGTTGAACTGCAGGCCTTCGACCGGATCGAGGACCGGCTGAGCGACATCGCATCGCGGCTCGACGAGGCGACGGCACAGCCGCGCCATGACGAGAGCGCGCTACGCAGCCTTGAAGACCAGATCGCCCATCTTTCGGTGCTGATCAGCCAGCCGCAGCCGGCGGCCGGGCTTCCGGCCGATTTCGACAACCGCATGTCGGCGATCGAAAACTACATGGCCACCAATGATGAGTATATCATCGAGGCCGCACGCCAGGCCGCCGAAACGGTGGTCGAGGCCTATTCGCGCAATGCCTCCGGCGGCGCACCGATGGCGGCGGCCGACATGGCGGCGCTCACCGCGCTCGCCGACGACCTGCGGCATCTGGAAGACCTGACCCGCTCATCCGAAGAGCGCACCCACCACACTTTCGAAGCCTTGCACGGCACGTTGGTGCAGATCGCCAACCGGCTCGATGGGATGGAAGAGCGTTTTTCGGCGCCGCCGCCGGTTTCCGACGGCGGATATACCGGGCCTGAGCGGCGCGAGCTGGCACGCGGCGGTTCTGCCAACACGGCTTTTGTGCAGGCGCCAGCCTCTCCTGAAACGGTGATGCAGGAAGAACTGGCGCATGTGGCCTGGGATCAGACATCGGACCGGACATCCGGCGGGGCATCGGCTCCGGCAGCCGCTCCCCGGGAGCAGGCTGTCGAACCGGCAGAGGACCATGCCGCCTATGCGGAGCAGCCCGAGGCAGAGAGCCGCATCGCGGCCCCGCAGGCTGCAAAGCCGAGCCTGCTGACGCAGCTTTCGCGCCGGTTCATGCCCGGCTCCAAGGCTGAGGCGGCAACGGGGAAGCGCGCCGTCGTCGATCCGACGCCGTCGCTTGATCCGACGGACGTTCTGCCGGCTGACCTGCAGAACGACCTGATCGAGCCGGGTTCGGGTGCGCCGGACGTGAAGAAGATCCTGGAGCGGGTGCGCGCCAGCCAGGCTTCCGGCGATTTCGATGCCGAGCGCTCATCCGGTGCCGCACGTGCCGATTACATTGCCGCTGCCCGCCGCGCCGCCAAGGCCGCCGCGCAGGAGGTCGATCCGTCGCAGCCGACCGCTGCCACCAAGGATTACCGCCGCGCGATGAAGAGCGCCGGCAAGCCGGCCGCTGCCGGAAAGATGTCGCAGTTTCGCAGGCCGATCCTGATGGCGGTGGGTGCGGTCCTGCTGGCGCTGATGGCGATGCCGCTTGCCCGGACGCTGACGAGCGGCTCCGAGGCTCCGTCCGCTGCCCTTCCGACCGCGCAGGTGGAAGCGCCGGCCGAGCCGGCGGTTGCCGAGATGCAGCCTGAAGCCCAACTGCCGGCGAGCGAGGACCAGGCTGCGACCGATGGTGCCGATGACATGGATTTTGCGGCAGCGGAGGCTGAGCCCCAAGCGCCGGAACCGGAGCCGGTGCAGAGCGCCAGTCGGCTTGCCGATCCCAACCTGACGAACGGCCAGCCGTCTGCCATCGAGCCGCCGGATGCAGCGCCCACGCAGCAGGATAATTTCATTGCGGCGTCGACGACCGTCGACGCGCCGATTGCCGTTCCGGCCGGGCTCGAACCGAAGTCGCTGGCTGACGCGGCGGCGGCGGGTGACCCGAACGCACTCTTCGAGATCGGTGCCCGCTATACCGATGGCCGCGGCGTAAAGGCCGACCCGTCGGAAGCAGCCAACTGGTACAAGCTTGCCGCAGACCGCGGCCTTGCGCCGGCCCAATACCGGATCGCCAACATCTTCGAAAAGGGCACTGGCGTCGCGCGCGACCTCAACAAGGCGATCAGCTATTACGAGAAGGCCGCCGAGGCCGGCAATGCCAGCGCCATGCACAATCTCGCGGTCCTTTACGCCTCCGGTGCGACGGGGCAGCCGGATTATGTCGCGGCGGTGAAGTGGTTCGCCAAGGCCGCCGACTTCGGCGTCGCCGACAGCCAGTTCAACCTCGCGATCCTTTATGCGCGCGGCAATGGCGTGAAGCAGGATCTGGAACAGTCCTACAAGTGGTTTGCCGTGGCCGCCAAGGATGGCGACCAGGACGCCGCCCAGAAGCGCGACGAAGTTGCCAATGCGATGCGCAAGGAGCAGCTCGAAAGCGCCAAGGCGAAGGTCGAAGCATGGTCGCAGCAGCCGCTCGACCCGAAGGCAAACTCGGTCGATATTCCGGATGAATGGGCAACCGGCAAGGCGGTGACCACGTCTTCCGTCGACATGGAAAAGGCGATCCGCAACATCCAGGGCATCCTGACCAAGAACGGCTTTGATGCCGGGCGCCCGGACGGCAAGATGGGGGCCAAGACGATTGCCGCGATCAAGGCCTTCCAGACGTCCGTCGGCCAGGAGCCGACCGGCAAGATCAACGACGCGCTGGTGAAGGAACTGCTGGCCCGCAACAAGTAGCGGCGGGGCAACGGGCAAAGGGGCAATGGGGGTGCGGGTAAGACGACTTACCCGGCCGAGATTGAAGATCAAGGCTATCTTAGGCACGCCTGCATGAAAGCAGGCGGTCTGCCGACAATCTTAGGCCTTCCGAATTGACTATGGCCGAGGCTGGCCGCATGACGAAGGGGTTCTTCATGCCTCGTTCATCCGGCATGTGGAAGTGATTTCGTCTTCACGAGAACGAGGGCTGCGACGAACCGTCGGGCGCTCGTTAAACGTCGTTCTGCTTGCCTCGGGATCCAGCCGTGACTGTGTACCTGCCCATCGCTGAGCTTTCGGTGAACATCTTCATCATTCTCGGAATGGGTGCGGCTGTCGGCTTCCTGTCGGGCATGTTCGGCGTTGGCGGCGGCTTTCTCATCACGCCGCTTCTGATCTTCTACAACATCCCGCCGGTGGTGGCGGTGGCGACGGGGGCCAACCAGGTCGTCGCGTCCTCCATCTCGGGCGCGATAACCCACTTCAGGCGCGGCACGCTGGACATCAAGCTCGGGACGGTGCTGCTCGTCGGGGGTCTCGCGGGCGCCACCGTCGGCGTCTGGGTCTTCTCCTGGCTGCGCCGGCTCGGCCAGCTCGACCTGTTCATCTCGCTCCTCTACGTCGTCCTCTTGAGCACGATCGGCGCGCTGATGCTGCAGGAAAGCGTGCGGGCGATGCGACGGGCCAAGAACAGCGAAAGCGCGCCGCTGAAGCGGCCCGGCCAGCACAACTGGGTGCACCGGCTGCCGCTCAAGATGCGCTTCAAGAAGTCGAAGATCTACCTGTCCGCCATCCCGGTGGTGGCGCTCGGCTTTGCGATCGGCGTGCTGACCTCGATCATGGGCGTCGGCGGCGGCTTCATCATGGTGCCGGCGATGATCTATCTCCTGCGCATCCCGACCAATGTCGTTGTCGGGACCTCGCTGTTCCAGATCATCTTCGTGACCGCCTATACGACCATGGTGCAGGCGGCGACGAACTATTCGGTCGATATCGTGCTCGCCACGATCCTGATGGTCGCCGGCGTCATCGGCGCGCAATATGGCGTGCGGGTGGGACAGAAGCTGCGCGGCGAGCAGCTGCGTGCACTGCTTGCGCTGCTCGTGCTCGCGGTTGGTATCCGCCTGGCTGTCGGCCTGGTGCTGACGCCGGATGACATCTATTCCGTTGCGGTGGGAGGCCTGTCCTACTGATGCGCCGGCTGCTTTCATCCCTTGTTGTTTTCGTCTCGCTCATCTCGCCCGCGGCCGCACAGGTGCCGTTCGGTGAAGCGTCGACGGTGAAGGAAGGGCTGGAGATCGGTGCGTCCACCAGCGAAATCGCCATCGCTTCCGACTTCCAGGGCGCTGACCTGACGATCTTTGGTGCGCTCACCAATGCCGACGAGCTGTTCCTGGCGATCGGCCAGTATGATGTCGTGGTGACGCTGGAAGGGCCGAAGGACTATGCCACGGTGCGCCGCAAGGAGCGCGTGCTCGGCATCTGGATGAACACCCAGTCGATGACCTTCGAGCAGGTGCCGGAAAGTTATTCCCTGGCCAGCACCCGGCAGATCGAAAGCATCGACGAGGCGCCGAGCCTCAACAATATCGGTGTGGGGATCGACCACCTGCCGCTGAACCCGGTCGGTTACATTCCAAATTCCGGTCTGATCGGCGAGTTTCGTGATGCCTACCGACGCCTGAAGCTCAGCAACGGGCTCTACCAGCGCGACACAAACGGTGTGCGCTTCGTGTCTTCGAGCCTGTTCCGCGCGTCGCTGAGGCTGCCGGCGAACATTCCCGATGGAATGCACATGGTGCGGGCCTATCTTTTCAAGAGCGGCGCGCTGATTGCCCAGAAGGAAATGCCTCTGCGGGTCGTCAAGACCGGCCTCGAACAGGCGATCACCGATGCCGCGCACCAGCGGCCCTTCGCTTACGGCCTGATCTGCGTGCTGATTGCCGTCATTACCGGATGGGGTGCGAGCCTGATCTTCCGCAAGGACTGATCCGTTTGAGCTGACCCGGCGATCGAGGTTGACGCACATCAATGTCGTGGGGCCGCTTGTGGCAGACGTTTCGCGCGATCAAACGGAGGCTCGATCATGTTCAAGAAAGTTCTCATTCCAACCGATGGCTCGCCGCTTTCGACGCAAGCTCTCGAGCAGGCGCTGGACTTCGCGCGCGAGATTGGCGCCGAGGCAACCGTGCTGGCCGTGATCGAGCCGCTGCAGGTCTTCACCATCAACCCGGCCGGCATGGAGATCGCCCATGCAGAATATGAACGCCGGGCGCACGAAGAGGCCGATGCATTCCTGGCCAACGCCAAGGAGGCAGCAAAGCAGCGGCAGGTTGCTTGCGACACGGTGAAGCTGGTTGGTCTCGATCCGGCCCGCTGCATCACCGAAACGGCCGAGAAGCGCAATTGCGACGTGATTGCCATGGCCTCGCACGGCCGCTCGGGCTTCAAGGCCTTCATGCTGGGCAGCGTCACCATGAAGGTGCTCGCCGGCTCCAAGGTGCCGGTGCTGATCTATCGTTGATTCTGACGCTGATCGGCTGGTTCAGCCGATCAGGTTTCCATAACGCACCGAGTAGATCCGGTCGCGCCCCAGAAGATGCGCGACCAGGGCCTCACGGTCGAAGAGGCCGTGCATGGCCTTGTGGTTGAGGTCCAGCCCGCCGGCGAACACACCAAAGGCTGGCATCAGGAGCCGCTGGCCGTCCGAGGCAAAACAGGCCCGGCGCACCGACTTTTCGCGCCGACGCACGGTGGCCGAGGGATGAAGATGGCCAGCGACCTCACCCTTGCCGGAAATCAGGCTCGGTTCGTGGCGGAACACCAGGCCGCCATAGAGCAGTTCATCCGTCGAGATGCCCGGAAGGTCCACCGTTCCATCCGGGTCATGGTTGCCGTTGATCCAGATCCAGTCGCGGCCGCGGGCCATGCTGGTGATCAGGGCGCGAAGATCGTCCGGCAGCAGCTGCGAGCCCTTGCGATCATGGAAGTTGTCGCCGAGCGACACCACGACCTTCGGATCATAGCGGGTGATAACAGCCGACAGGATGTTGAGCGTCGCAATGGTATCGTAAGGCGGCAGCATCATGCCACGGCGGGCGAAGGCCGCCCCTTTTTCCAGGTGCAGGTCGGAGACCACGAGCATGCCGAGCTCCGGCAGGTAGAGCCCGCCCAGCGGATCGCAAACGGCCGATACGCCGTGGACGACGATCTCTTCGGCACCCGAGGGGGCCGCTGTCGTGGATAAAGTTCGGGCCGCAAGGCCGATGCGGGTCAGCAAGTCGTCGTCTCTTAACATCGCAGATCGCATCAGCCCATTGCCTCCGCGATCAGTTCTTCGGCAGCCTCTTCCAGCACCGCATCATTTGCTTCACCCGGCACCGTTTCCTTGCCGATCTCCAGCATGATGGGAACGGCAAGCGGCGAAACACGGTCAAGATCGCGGTGGGTAATGTGCCCTTTGATTCGCGCCAGCATATCGCCTAGCCGGCCAATATCCAAAAGACCCGTTGCCGCATCCCTGCGCGTCGCCTCCAGCAGGATGTGATCCGGCTCGTGGGTGCGCAGCACGTCGTAGATCAGATCCGTCGACACCGTGACCTGCCGGCCCGTCTTTTCCTTGCCCGGGTGACGGCGCTCGATCAAACCGGAGATGATGGCGCAATTGCGGAAGGTCCGCTTCAGGAGGTAGCTTTCCGCAAGCCACGCTTCGAGATCGTCACCCAGCATGTCCTCGTCAAACAGGTCCGAGAGGTTCATGCGGCCACTGGCGATCATGCCGCCCATGTCGTTCATGCTGTAGACGGCGAGAGAATAATCGGTCGCGACGAAGCCGAGCGGCCGGGCACCGGCGCGCTCCAGCCGCCGCGTCAGCAGCATGCCGAGCGTCTGGTGGGCGAGCCGGCCTTCGAAACAGTAGGCGATCATGAAGAAGCGCTTGCCGCGCGGAAAAGTCTCGATCAGCAGCTCGTCGCGTTTGGGGATCATCGACCGCTCTCGCTGGATGGCGAGCCAGTCATGCACCTGGTCGGGCAGGACGTCCCAGCGATCGGGATCGGCCAGCATGGAGCGCACCTGGTCCGCAAGATAGGTCGTCAGCGGAAACTTGGCACCGGCATAGGCCGGGATCATGGGGTCGGTGGAATAGGTGGTGGATACGAGACATTCGTTCTCGCGGATGGTCTCGAACCGCAGCACCTTGCCGGCGAACAGAAAGGTATCACCTGGGCGCAGCTGTTCGAGGAACTGCTCTTCCACCTTGCCGAGCGACATGCCGCCCCGCCCGAGCGTGCCGGTGGCGCTGCGCCTGACGAGGCGCACATTGAGCTCCGTCGCCTCGACGATGGTGCCGATGTTGAGCCGGTATTGCTGCGCGACATGCGGGTTCGACACCCGCCACTTGCCCTCCGGCGTCTTGCGGATCTTGGCGTAACGCTCATAGGCGCGCAGCGCGTATCCGCCGGTCGCGACAAAATCGACGATGCGCTCGAACATCTCCCAGGAAAGGCCGGCATAGGGCGAGGCGCTGATGATCTCGTCGTAGAGCTCGAGCGGATCGAAGGGTTCGGCGCAGGCCATGCCGAGAACATGCTGGGCGAGCACATCGAGCGCGCCCTCGCCGACGGGCGGCGTATCCTGGGCGCCAAGGTAATTCGCATCGAGCGCTGCCTGGCATTCCATGACCTCGAAGCGGTTGCCGGGAACGAGGATCGCCTTCGAGGGCTCGTCCATGCGGTGGTTGGCGCGGCCGATGCGCTGCGCAAGCCGCGAGGCGCCCTTTGGTGCACCGATATGGATGACGAGGTCGATGTCGCCCCAGTCGATGCCCATGTCGAGCGTCGAGGTGGCGACGACGGCGCGCAGGCGGTTTTCAGCCATCGCGGCTTCCACCTTGCGCCGCTGCCCGGCATCAAGCGAGCCGTGGTGGAGCGCAATCGCGAGGTTGTCGTCATTGGCGTTCCAGAGCGCCTGGAACAGGAATTCCGCCTGGAAGCGGGTGTTAACGAAGATCAGCGTCGTGCCGTGGTTCCTGATCTCGCGGTAGACATCGGCAATCGCATAAGCCGAGACATGCCCGCCCCAGGGAATACGGCTTTCGGTGCCGAGGATGCTGATGTTGGGCGCCGCACCACCCGTGACATGGACGAGGCCGGCGGGTGGCGCCGGGTTTTCCCCTTGCGGCACCAGCCAGCGCTGCAGTTCCATCGGATCGGCGACGGTGGCCGAGAGGCCGATCGTCTGCATGCCGGGCGCATGGCGGCGGATGCGCGCGAGCCCGAGCGACAGAAGATGGCCGCGCTTGGAGGTGACGAGCGAGTGCAGTTCATCCAGGACGACGTATTTCAGGTCCTTGAAGAAGCGCTCCGCTTCCTTGTTGGCGAGCAGCAGCGCCACCTGTTCGGGTGTCGTCAGGAGAATGTCGGGCGGGTTGAGCTTCTGGCGCTGGCGTTTGGACTGCGACGTGTCGCCGGTGCGGTTCTCGACCGTGACGGACAGGCCCATCTCGGTGACGGGCTTCATCAGGTTGCGCTCGATATCGACCGTCAGCGCCTTGAGCGGCGAGATGTAGAGCGTGTGGATGCCGGTGAAGGCCGAGCCGGGCGGGACCTTGCCGCGGTGGACGAGATCGGTGAGCGAGGGCAGGAAACCGGCGAGCGTCTTGCCGGCTCCGGTGGGCGCAATGAGCAGCATGTTCTCGCCGCCCTGCGCGCGCGCCAGAAGCTCCAGCTGGTGGGCGCGCGGGGCCCAGCCCTTTTCGGCGAACCATTTGAGGAACGGCCGGGGCAGAGTGGCGGCGTCGCGGCCGGGGGATGGGGTCTCGATCAGGTCCACGACGGTTAAGATAAGCCGTCGGCGTGGAATAAGAAGAGCTACCGGACGATGTAGCGGTCGGCGCGGTGGTTGATCGCAAGCGTCAGGTTCAAGGTGACGGCCGCGAGCACCGAGCAGGCGATAACGGCGGGGCTTGCGACAAAGAAGGAGAGGATCAGCACGACGCAATCCAGCCCGAGCTGGACGAAGCCGGCGCGCCACCCGAAACGGTCCTGCAGGTAGAGCGCCAGGATGCCGAAGCCGCCGAGCGAGGCGCGATGGCGAAAGAGCACCAGCATGCCGCAGCCCATGAGCAGGCCGCCGAACACCGCCGCCGTGATCGGCTCGACGGAGCTGACCGTGATGAGCTGCGGCAGGATGCTGGTGAGGATCGCCGTCAGGGCAACGGCGGCAAAGGTCTTCACCGTGAAGGCAAGGCCAAGGCGGCGACAGGCCAGCCAGTAGAACGGCAGGTTGAGGATAAAGAAGGCGGCGCCAAAGCTGATGCCGGTGGAATAGCGCAGCAGGAAGCCGAGGCCGGCGGTGCCGCCGACCATCAGTTGCGCCGTGGCAAGCAGCGTGACGCCAAGCGCCGCCAGCATGCTGCCGGCGGCGACGCCCTGGATATCCTCCAGCAGCGAATGCCTTTCCGGGCTCGAGGACCAGAAGCCGACGGGTGTCTTCATGGGATTTTGGAATGTCATCAACGCACCACGATATATCGGTCGGACCGGTGATTGATCGTCAGCAGCAGGTTGAGGACGACGGCGCTGACCAGGGACCAGAGCACGGTGACTGGGCTGACGACAAAGAAGGCCGCGACCATGACGCAAAGATCAAAGCCGAGCTGGACGAGGCCGGCGGGGATCTTGAACCTGTCCTGCAGGTAGATGGCGAGGATGCCGATGCCGCCGAGCGAAGCGCGGTGCCGGTACATGCCGAGCAGGCCGTAGCCGATCAGGATGCCGCCAAGCAGGGCCGCCCAGAACGGGTCGAGATATTCGATGACCAGGAAACGCCGCTCGAGTTCGGTGATGACCGAGACGACGAGGATGGCGACAAACGTCTTCAGCGAGAAGCCGAGCCCGAGGCGCTTGAAGGAGAGGTAGTAGAACGGCAGGTTGACGAGGAAGAAAAGCAGGCCGAAAGGAAGGTCAAAGGCATAGTGCAGCAGGAAGGCGACCCCTGCCGTGCCGCTGGTTAGAAGCCCGACCTGATTGAGGAAGTAGAGGCCGAGCGCTACCGTCATGGCACTGATGAAGATGCCTTGTGTATCTTCGAGAGGCGTATGCTTCGACGGGTCTGCGCTATAGAAGCCAATACTGCGCTTCTGCACCTGCTCGCTCTGCGCCAAAGGCCATTCCTTCCGGATCATCTCGTCACGACTTGAAAATATTGCACTGCAATATTCCGCCCCGCAAGGCAGTTCAACCGCCTGCATGCGCAAGACATAAATCCGCAATAAATGCTGCGTTCAGGCGCCCAGGCGCGACAGAAACAGAATGCCGCGGACCGGATTTCCGCCATCGGTGCGGATCACGGTGCGCTGCAACTCGGCCAAGGTGAAGCCGTGCTGGGCAAGCAACATCTCGATATAGGCTTGCGAATGGGCATAACGCAGGCTCTCGCGCAGCACGAAACCACCGTCTGACCCGGCATCCTCGACAGAAAAGGCGAAGAGCCCGTTCGGGCGCAAAAGCGCCGTGACCAGAGGAAACACGGTTTCAAGAGAACCGAGATACATCAACACGTCGGCTGCCGAGACGAGATCGGCGCGATGAAGGCCAAGATTTTCGGAAAAGAGGCCAGCCTCGTGGTGCGGCAGGCTCAGGTCCGCCTGGCCGAGATGGTCATAGACGGCCTTCTGTTCGGCCCGCACCAGCATGTTGGCGGAGATGTCGAAGCCCTCGAGCCGCGTCACGGAGCTGCGGATGGCTTCCCCCAAAAGGCCAGTACCGCATCCAAGGTCAACGACATAATCGAACGGCGCATGGGGCGCGACGAGTGCTGCAAGCTTCTCCGGCACTGAGTAGTTGAGCTTCTCGACCAGCGCGGTATCGAAACGATCGGCATAATCGTCGAACAGGCTTTCGATATAACCGCTCGGCGGCAGGTCGGGCACGCTCTCCTCGCCAAGCAGCGCGAGCTTCAGCGTGGCGCCGAACACGTCTTCGGGCTCGAGCTCAAGCGTCTGACGGTATGCGTCGGCGGCATCGGGACGGCCAGCCTTTTCCCGGTATTCCCCGAGCAGGAACCAGCCGGCTGCCCAATGCGGCGAAAGCTCGAGCGCCTGCTCGATCAGTTCGGCGGCGGCGGCATGATCGCCGGCCTCGGCCAGCATGCGGGCATAATCTACGCGGCGGTCGGCAAGGACGTCCCCCGAGGAGAACTGATTAAAGGCAGAAGATGTGGGGGCCATGTGGTTTTCCGGAGGAATTGCCTGCTATTGCCGAAGCCACAAAAAAACTCAAGTTCTATCTGAGAGGCGGAGCAGAGCCATCGCTGCTTGCCCGGCGCATCCGTGGCGGCTATGGCACAGTACTTGGCATCAGTAGTGGAGACTTTGAATGGCGGATGGGGTGAACAGGTTTCTCGGTGATACGCCGGCGCGCACGATCATCAAGCTGATCGTCGTGTGCCTGATCGTCGGTTTCGTTCTCGCCATCTTCGGCTTTACGCCCGACAACATCATCGACACGATCCGCTACTGGTTCCTCGACCTCTGGTACAACGGCTTCCGGGCACTTGGCCGCGTTGGCGACTATCTCGTGCTGGGCGCGATCATCGTCATTCCGATCTTCCTCGTGATCCGCCTCCTGAGCTACCGCCGCTAAGATGACCTTGAACACCACGGCCTCGCGCCGCCGCTTCCTTTTCCTCTCCGGTCTCGGCCTGATCGCCGGCTGTTCCACCACTTCGGTGCTCACACCGACGCCGGGCGTCGAGGATCATACGGCTGCCGCCCTGCCGATCGTCAACAAGCTGCGACAGGCCAAGGGTCTCCCTGCCCTTTCAAGCAATGGACCAGCGCGCAAGGCTGCCGCGGTGCAGGCGATCCGCATGGCAAAGGCCGACCAGATGAAGCACCTGATCGGGCTCGGCGACGATTTCGCAAGCCGCATGAAGCGCTCCGACGTATCGCTGCCGGCGGCAGAAAACATCGCCACCGGCCAAAGCTCGGTGGAAGCCGCCGTCCAGGCCTGGATCGATTCGCCCAAGCACCTGCACAACATGCTCGGCGGCTTCAGCGGCCTGGGCGTTGCTGTTGCCAAGGCAAAGGACGGACGTCCCTACTGGGCCATGGTGCTGTCCGGCTAAACCATGCAGCAAGCATCCTCGGAAGCGACCGCGATCAAGCCATTTCCCGTGACGCACCGCCTGGTGCTCGGCATCGCGATCCCGATGACGCTCGGTTTTCTCACGACACCGCTGCTCGGCCTGACAGACACGGCCGTCGTCGGGCATCTGGGCAAGCCGGAAGCGCTGGCGGGCCTTGCCATCGGCGCGATCCTCTTCGACCTCATTTATGGAAGCTTGAGCTTCCTGCGCACCTCGACAACCGGGCTCGTGGCGCAGGCTTTCGGGCGCGGCGACCGGCGCGAACAACAGGCGGTGTCCTGGCGAGCGCTGCTGAGTGCAATGGCGCTTGGGCTCGTGATGCTGGCGCTGGCGCCGCTGATCCTTGCCTTTGCGCCGGACCTGATGACAAGCGATCCCGCTGTCGCGGCCGTGACACGCCAGTATTTCGGCATCCGGGTGCTGACGAGCCCCGCGACTTTCGCCAACTTCGCCATCCTCGGTTTCGTGCTGGGGCGCGGCCAAGGCGTGATGGGGCTGGTGCTGCAGATCATCCTCAACGGCACGAACATCGTGCTCGCCATCCTGCTCGGCCTCGTGCTTGGTTATGGTGTCGCCGGCGTCGCCTGGTCGACGGCGATCGCCGAAGTCACGGCCGTCGTCATCGGCCTGGCCCTGGTTAGCCGTGAGTTTCGCTCCGGCGAACGACCAAGCCGCGCAGAGCTGTTTGATCCGGCCAAGCTGAAACAGCTGTTCCAGATGAATGCGGATATTCTCATCCGCTCGCTGGTGCTGAACGCCGCCTTCACGCTGCTTACCCGCGTCGGATCAAGCTTCGGGGCCGTGACGCTGGCAGCCAATGCCGTGCTGATGAACATCTTCATGCTGTCCGCCTTCTTCCTCGACGGACTGGCCGGGGCTGCCGAACAACTGGCGGGTCGCGCCGTGGGTGCGCAATACCGCCCATCCTTCGATCGGGCGCTGAAGCTCACCGGCCTCTGGTCCTTCGCGATGGCTGCGGCTGTCGGTGTGTTCTTCCTCGTCTTCGGCCAGCCGATCATCCACCTGCTGACGACATCCGATACGGTGCGGCAGGAAGCCTACGTCTATCTCGGATGGGCGGCGCTGACGGGCCTGACGGGGGCTCTCGCATTCCAGATGGATGGCGTCTTCATCGGCGCCACCTGGTCACGCGAGATGCGCAACATGATGCTGCTGTCGTTTGTCGGCTATTGCGCCAGCCTGGCGGTGCTGGTGCCATGGATCGGCAATCACGGGCTGTGGCTATCGCTCAACCTGTTCCTGCTGATGCGGGGCTTCTTCCTCGCCGCGATGGTGCCGCGCAAGGCGCGTCAGAGTTTCGTCGCCGCCCACTGATCGACGCGGCTGTCGCGCAGCTGCCGGATGCTTGAGACCTTCTCCCGGTCCAGCAAGCCGGACAGGCCCTTGACGATGGCAGACGCCAGGCCCGGCCCCTCATAGACCATGCAGGAGTAAAGCTGCACGAGGTCGGCGCCGGCGCGGATCTTTTCCAGCGCATCCTCAGCGCTTCCAACGCCGCCGACACCGATGAGCGGCAGGTCGACACCGACGCGCTGGCGCATCTTGGCAAGCACGGCGGTGGACCGCTTGAACAGGGGCGCGCCGGAGAGGCCACCCGTTTCCTTCGACTCCACCTGGTTCTTCAGCCCGTCGCGCGCCAGCGTCGTGTTGGAGACGATCAGCCCGTCGAGCGGATGCGAGCCCGCTTCGGCGGCAATGTCATCGAGCCCCTCTTCGGTGAGGTCCGGGGCGATCTTGAGGAAAACCGGGACCGAGCGGCCATGCCGCAAGGCTTCCTCGGCCCGTGCGGCAAGCACGGCATCAAGCAGCGCCTTCAGGCTTTCCCGCGCCTGGAGATCGCGAAGTCCCGGCGTGTTCGGCGAGGAGATGTTGACGGTGAAATAGGTGGCGTGGGCATAAAACCTGGCGATGCCGGCGACATAATCGGCGATGCGATCTGACGCGTCCTTGTTGGCGCCGATGTTGACGCCAAGGATGCCGGGCGCCTTGCCACGCGCGGCAAGCCGCCGGAGTGCCGCCTCATGGCCTTCGTTGTTGAAGCCGAGACGGTTGATGACGCCGCGGTCTTCGATGAGGCGGAAGATGCGGGGCTTGTCGTTGCCGGCCTGGGGCTTCGGCGTCAGCGTGCCGACTTCCGTGAAGCCGAAACCGAGCCGCAACATGGCATCCGGAACCTCGGCATTCTTGTCATAACCGGCGGCAAGGCCAATCGGATTTGGGAAGCGGATGCCGGCCACCGTCTGCACCAGCCGCGGATCCTCGGCCAGGCGGCAGGGCGGGATGAGGCCGCTTTTCAGCGCCTTGATCGACAGGCCATGGGCCGTTTCCGGATCAAAGGTGAAGAGACCACGGGAGGCTATCCCGGCCAGGCGGCCGATCACGGCATTTTCTCCGGAAAGGCATGCTCGCCATCCACGCCGACGAGCAGCGGCATTTCCCAGAGCACCGCCTTCAGCGACAGCGGCGCATAGAGATGCGGAAAGAGGTCGCCGCCGCGCGAGGGCTCGAACTTCAGGGCGTCGCCCAAGGCATGGACGTTGAGCGCCACCAGGATCAGCCCGGTGACGCCGGCAAAATGCAGCCGCGCCGTTTCCTTGGCCTGCGTTCCGGTCGACAGATGGATGTAGCCATCCTTGCGGTCGATCTCAGCGCCTTCGAAAACGCCTGTTTCCTTGGCCTGGCGCCAGAGCGTTTCCGGCACGATCTTGTACACTATATCCGTCATCATCAGCTTCCGGCAGATCTCTTGTTGTCGGACCGTTTGCCGCAAAGCCCGGCGCTTGTCCACCGGAACCATGAGGAGGACTGCAAGATGAAACTGGCTCTCTCGATCCCGATCGCGCTTCTGCTGTCGGTCAGTGCGCATGCGCAACAGGCTGAGACAAAAGCAGATTCGGCGCCTTCTACCAATCGCTTCCAGCTGGAGCGGACCGAAAAGGGCGTGGTGCGGCTCGACACGCAGACGGGCGCCATGACACTTTGCCGCGACGAGAACGGCGTACTGGCCTGCCGGATGCAGCCGGATGAGCGGGCTGCCTACGAACAGGAACTGGAGCGGCTTGAAAAACGGGTGACGGCGCTCGAGGAGCGCCTGAGCCACACGCCGCCCAATGCGCTGCCCACCGATGAAGAAGTCGACCGGTCGCTTTCGATCATGGAACGGTTCCTGCGCACCTTCATGGGCATTGTCGGCGAGTTTCAAGACAAGCGGGACGCCCAGAAACCGCAGCCGGACCGCACGTGACTGTTCTACTTGTGTCTGCGGGGCTACTTGTGTCTGCGGGACGAGAGGTTTACAACCTCCGTTACTAGAGGCAGCACGACTATGCTCTTGGGAGGGGGCGTGGGCATGCAGACACTGACAATCATCATTGCAGACGACCACCCTCTGTTTCGCGGTGCGCTGAGCCAGGCTCTTCAAGGCATGGCGGAAGAGCTGGTGATCATCGAGGCCGGCGATTTCGAAGCCGCCCGACGTGCCGCCCAAAGCAATACCGATACGGATCTCATGCTGCTGGACCTTGCGATGCCCGGCGTCAGCGGCTTTTCCGGCTTGATGAGTCTCAGGGCCGAATTCTCCGCGCTGCCGATCGTGATCGTGTCCGCGACCGACGACGGCGCGACTGTGCGCCGTGCGCTCGATCTCGGGGCTTCCGGCTTCATCTCCAAATCCTCGGGCCTCGACGACATCCGCTCCGGCATCCATGCCGTGCTGGAAGGCGATATATGGGCGCCGAAGACGGACCTTTCCGCAGTGGAAGAAGACCCCGGCATGACCGATCTGGTAGAAAGGCTGAAGACGCTCACGCCCCAGCAGAGCCGCGTGCTCGCCATGCTGGGCGAAGGGCTGCTCAATAAGCAGATCGCCTACGAGCTTGGCGTCTCGGAAGCCACCATCAAGGCGCATGTCTCGGCCATCCTCTTGAAGCTCAATGTCGACAGCCGCACCCAGGCAGTGATCAAGCTCAGCAAGATCAATACGGCGCTCGTGGCCTGACTTTCGATACAGGATTTTATTCCTCTAAGACCCTTTACGGAACACGCTGCCCCCGCTACATTTAGGGGGTAGGCTCTGGGCATCGGCATGAGATGCAGGGCAGGTTTCGCTTGGAAGTGTCGCGACGGCTGGGGGTTCAGGCGTCTGCCGATCACGGGTTACGGTCAAGATGTTGTCACACGATACGATCTGGAACGCGATCGATACGCTTGCCGAACGCCATCAACTAACGCCTTCCGGGCTTGCCCGACGGGCGGGACTCGACCCGACGTCCTTCAACAAATCCAAGCGTTTGGGGCCTGACGGGCGGCTGCGCTGGCCCTCGACGGAATCGATTGCCAAGGTCCTGGAGGCGACGGGCGCGACCGTCGACCAGTTCATGAGCTACCTGCCTTCGGCGGGCGGCCGCAACGTGCTGCCCGAGGGGAACTTCCCGCCGCAGGGCGGGACCATTCCCCTGCTCGGATTTGCCCAGGCGGGTGCCGGCGGTTTTTTCGACGACGGTGGTTTTCCCGCCGGCCAAGGCTGGGATGTCGTTGAGTTTCCGGTCGACCCGTCCCGCAAGAGCGGGGTTTATGCGCTGGAAGTCCAGGGCGAATCCATGATGCCGCTCTACCGCGACGGCGACGTGCTGATCGTCGAGCCGGGCGCCCAGGTGCGGCGCGGCGACCGCGTGGTGCTGAAGACGAAGGAGGGCGAGGTGATGGCCAAGGTGCTCGCCCGCCAGACGGCGAAGACGGTGGAACTGGTGTCGCTCAACCCCGAGCACCCGAACCGCAGCTTTGATCTGGCCGAAGTGGACTGGATGGCGCGGATCATCTGGGCCAGCCAATAAGCAGACAGGAATATATGCCTCGGGCTGCGGCCTAATAGAGACCGTGCGGGAAATAACGCAGGTAGATATCCTGTAGCCGGCCGTTGCGCGACAGGACGCTCAAGGCCTGATCGAAGGCGGCGGGAAGCAACGGATCACTCTTGGCGAGCATGACCGCCACCCCTTCCCCCAGGAACTTCTCCGACAGATAAGGCCCGTCGAACAGGGCGCAGCAGTTGGCCGATGCTTCGCCGGCGACCCAGAAGGGCAGCCGCAAGCCATCTGCAAACACCGCATCCACCTGATGCGACTTCAACGCCTCAAGCATGGCATCGGCATTGTCGAACGGTTTTGGGGTGAGCTTCGGGAAGAAGGCCTTCAGCATCGCCTCATGGGTCGTGCCACCGACGACGCCGACAGTCTTTTCGGCCAATGCGGTCGCGGCGGGGCCTTCCAGCTTGACCTCCTTGTGCCGGGCAAAACGCGCCGGGATGCCGAGATATGGGCGGGTGAAGTTGAACCGCGTGCGCCGCTCCGGCGTGATCGCGATGCCGGCCATCACCGCCTCGCCGGCGCCGCTTTCCAGCGCCTTTTCCAGCTCATCAAAGGGCATGGCCTGGATCTGGCACTTGGCCTCGATCTTCAGCTCGGTGCAGATCTCGCGGGCGAGATCAACGTTAAAGCCGGCAAGCCGTCCGGTCTGGTCCGCAAAGTTGAAGGGCGGGAAATCGGCGCTGGTGAGGATACGGACACGCACCACGGACGAGAGATCCGGCCGCGACAGGCGCTCGCGCGCGTCAAACATCAGCGGAAGCATGGTTTCTTCCGCGGCGGATGCCGGGATGTGACTTGCCAGTAGTAGGCCGGAAAACAGGCCCGCCTTGATGAGACGGAGCGGCGAAAGGTTAAGAAACCCCAAACTTTTGAGGGATGCGCTCCAAGCGGGCATGTTTATGATCCTTAACAGGACAGGGTGGATTATCCACTTGCGGGCGGTGTAACAGAGTCATGCGTTTAGGGGAATATCCACCGGCGCCGCAGTCGCCGCAAGATCTGACGCCGGCGCCACCTGCCGAACCGCTCGAGCCCGACGGGGTACAGGCGGCTGCACCCGACGACCCCTCCTACCTCGCGCTACGGGCGCTCGGTTTCTCCAAGCCGCTGCTCGCCTCGCTTTCCTTGAAAGCCGAACAACACGGAACGAGCCTCGAAGACGAACTGCTTCACAGCGGGCTGGTGACCGAGAAAGCCTATTACGGGGCGATGGCGCGCTTCCTTCGCCTGCCCTTTGTCGACCGGATCGACCCCGACAGCGTGCTCGATATTCTCAATCTCGACACGCAGTTCCAGCGTCCGCTGCAGGTCAGCATCCATTATCAGTATCGGCCGCGGCAGACGGCGATGGTGCCGGAAGCTGCAACGCTCGCAGACCGCGCCGCCTCGCTCGAGGTGATGCCGCAGTTGCGGCAGAACCTGGTGGTTACCACCCCATCTGCCATTCGCGAGGCCGTGTGGAGGGCGGGGGCGCAGCGCCGCGTCCGCCATACCGTCACCGACCTTTTCGATCGCACGCCGGATTTTTCCGCCCGAACGGTGATGACCGGGCGCCAGGGCTTTTATGGGGGCCTGGCGCTTGCGGTGCTGCTTTCAGCCCTGGTGGTGGCGCCGTTCGAAACGCTCTACATCCTGCATGTGACGCTGTCGCTCACCTTCTTCGCCTCGCTTTTATTGCGTTTCGCGCCCATCGGGCTCGGCTCTAATACGCAGATCGAGCGTTACCGCCAGGAGCCGAGCGGGCCGCTGCCACGATACACGGTGATGGTGGCGCTTTACCACGAGGCAGAGGTGGCGGCACAATTGATCGAGAGCCTGCGGCGGATCGAGTGGCCGCGGTCGCTTCTCGACATCAAGCTCGTTTGCGAGGCGGATGACCGCGAGACGATCGACGCGCTGCGGGCACTGCGGCTGGAGCCGCATTTCGAGATTGTCGAGGTGCCGGATTTCGGTCCGCGCACCAAACCGAAGGCGCTGACCTACGCGCTTGCCGCCGCCCGCGGAGAGTTTCTCGCCGTCTATGATGCGGAAGATCGCCCGCATCCGCAGCAATTGCGCGAGGCCTATCGTCACTTCCGCAATGTGCCGAAGCGTATAGCCTGCCTGCAGGCGCCGCTGATCATCAGCAATGCCAGGGACAGCTGGATCAGCGCGAACTTCTCCATGGAGTATTGCGCGCTATTCCGGCGACTGCTGCCGATGCTGGCGAGCCTGCGGCTGCCCTTGCCGCTCGGTGGCACCTCCAACCATTTCCGGACCGAGGTGCTGCGCGAGGTGGGTGGCTGGGATCCGTTCAACGTCACCGAAGATGCCGATCTCGGCATGCGGCTCTACCGTCTGGGCTACCGGTCCGAGACCTTGATGCGCCATACGTTCGAAGACGCGCCAGTGACGGCGAAGGTCTGGATCGGCCAGCGCAGCCGCTGGTTCAAGGGCTGGCTGCAGACATGGCTGGTGTTGATGCGCGCACCGCAACGGCTGGTGCGGGAGATGGGACTGGGCGCCTTTTTGATCTTCCAGTTGATGATTGGCGGCATGCTGATGTCCTCGCTGCTGCATCCGCTGATCTTCCTGTTCATCGGCATGGGGATCGCGGCCATGCTCCAGGCGCCGACAAGCGAGCTTCCGCTCGATGCCGCGGTGCTTTTCGGCATCGACCTCACCAATATCCTCGGCAGCTATACCCTGTTTCTGGCGCTCGGCATGAGCACCATGACCACGACTGAGAAAACCAGGATCGGGCGCCGCTGGCGGTGGTTGCCGATCTACTGGCTGATGATTTCGGGAGCCGCCTGGAGAGCGGTCTACGAATTGCGTTTCAAGCCGTTCTACTGGAACAAGACGCCGCACATTCCGTCGAGAAAGCCGGCGGATTAAGGCGCCGGTTTAGGCGCCAACTCCATAACCCGGCCGTCAGCCCGGCGGACGCGACAGTTCCTTGATGATCGACAGGTAGAGGCTCGCGACGCCTTCGATCTCCCTGATCAGTTCCTCGTTCGTGGCGGCCTCGGTCCAGAAGCCGGTCTGGTGCAGCCACTCGATGTCAGCACGCAGGCGCTCGATGGTTTCTTCGTGACGCTGGATACGCTCTTCCGGGGTCATGTGTCCTCCCTTGCAACTTCACCTCTGCCTCGCGGCAGTCTCTGATGGGAGGAGATAGGGCAGGTCCGCCGGCGCACCACCGCGCGTGGACCTGATGATGATATTTGGTGGAGAATCTGGAGCGGGTGAAGGGAATCGAACCCTCGTATTCAGCTTGGGAAGCTGCTGCTCTACCATTGAGCTACACCCGCCGACGCGTCAGATGTCCAACAGAAGCCGGCGGCTGTCAAGCACCGGATGCTGCTCAGGAGCGGAAGTGCTTCGAGAGTTTCAGTCCCTGCGCCTGGTAATTGGACCCAAGACCGGAGCCGTAAAGTCCTTCCGGCCGTTCGAGCATATGCTCGTAGACCAGGCGGCCGACGATCTGGCCGTCTTCGAGGATGAAGGGCACTTCGTGGCTGCGCACTTCAAGCACGGCGCGGCTTCCCCTGCCCCCGGCGGCCTCGTGGCCGAAGCCCGGATCAAAGAAGCCGGCGTAATGGACGCGGAATTCGCCCACCAGCGGGTCGAAGGGTGTCATCTCGGCAGCATAAAGCGGCGGCACATGCACGGCCTCGCGCGAGACGAGGATATAGAATTCGTCCGGATCGAGGATCAGTTCGTTGCGGCCGCGGCTGTAGAGTGGCTCCCAGAAATCGAAGATGTCGTGCTGGGCCTTCTTGTCGACGTCGACCACGGCCGTGTGGTGCTTGCCGCGGTAGCCGATCAGGCCTGCCTTGTCGCCAGCAAGGTCGATCGACAGCGCAATGCCGCCGCCGGAGATGTTCGGTTTTGCCGACGCCACAAGCGTTTCGTCATTGTGGAGCTGCAGGAGATCCGGCTCGCTCAGGAGCGCGTTGCCGATGCGGAAGCGGATCTGCGACAGGCGCGAACCGCGACGCACGACGATCGGGAAGGTGCGCGGCGAGATTTCGAGGTAGAGAGGGCCGCAATAACCGGCCGGGATCTTGTCGAACTCCTGCGCGTAATCGGTGATGACGCGGGTGAAGATGTCGAGGCGGCCGGTGGAGCTCTTGGGGTTTGCAGAGGCCGACATGTTGGCCGGCAGGTCGAGACGCTCCATCAACGGCACGATGTAGACGCAGCCGGTTTCAAGCACCGCGCCTTCCGACAGGTCGATCACATGCAGGCTCAACCGGTCGAGCTTGTCCGAAACGAGGCTGTTCGGGCCCGGCATGAAGCTCGCACGCACGCGGAATGCCTTGGCGCCCAGGCGCAGGTCGAGGCTTGCCGGCTGGATCTGATCGCGATCCAGTTCCTTCTCGGCAATCAACCGCTTCGTTTCAAACAGTTCCGCAACCGCGCGGTCGGCCAGAATTCCCGTTGTCCGAGCCATCATGCTCACCCTTGGCTCCCATATTTTCAGGGGCCGACAAAACCAAATGCTTGCCATTGACGCAAGCGGCCCACGGCGCTATGGCAATCTTATCCCGTGGTGATTTGGCCGGTCGGCTTGCAGCCACGTTAAATAAGTGGCTAAAAGGACCGGGTGCGAAACCGGTCTGCTTTTTGCGGCCGGTTTTTTTGTTTTGGAATGAGGACCAGCATGACAAACAAATGGCGCCCGGCGACCCAGCTCGTTCACGGGGGAACACTCCGCTCGCAGTTCGGCGAAATGTCCGAAGCGATCTACATGACGCAGGGTTTCGTCTACGAGACCTCCGAAGCGGCGGAAGCCCGTTTCAAGGGCGAGACGGAAGGTTTCATCTACGCCCGCTACGGCAGCCCCACCAATGACATGTTTGAAAAGCGCATGTGCATGCTGGAAGGCGCCGAGGACGCCCGCGCCACGGCATCCGGCATGGCCGCCGTCAGCGCCGCCATCCTTTGCCAGCTGAAGGCCGGCGACCATATCGTTGCCGCCCGCGCCCTGTTCGGCTCGTGCCGCTGGGTGGTGGAAACGCTGGCGCCGAAATACGGCATCGAATGTACGCTCGTTGACGGGCGATCGCTCGAAAACTGGGAAAAGGCGATCACGCCGAAGACCAAGGTTTTCTTCCTGGAAAGCCCGACCAACCCGACGCTCGAAGTGGTCGATATTGCCGGCGTTGCCAAGCTTGCCAACCAGATCGGCGCAAAGGTGGTGGTGGACAACGTGTTCGCAACGCCGCTCTTCCAGAAGCCGCTCGAACTCGGCGCCCATATCGTCGTTTATTCCGCGACCAAGCATATCGACGGCCAGGGCCGTTGCCTCGGCGGCATCGTGCTGTCGGACAAGGCCTGGATCGACGAGAACCTGAGCGACTATTTCCGCCATACCGGCCCTGCCATGTCGCCGTTCAACGCCTGGACGCTGCTCAAGGGCGTCGAGACGCTGCCGCTGCGCGTCAAGCAGCAGGCGGCCAATGCGGCCAAGATCGCGGATTTCCTGGCTGACCAGAAGCAGATCGCCAAGGTTATCTATCCGGGACGTGCAGACCATCCGCAGGCCGACATCATCGCCAGGCAGATGAAGGGTGGCTCGACGCTCGTCTGCTTCGAGCTGAAGGGCGGCAAGGAAGCAGCTTTCAAGCTGCAGAACGCGCTCGACGTCGTGACGATCTCCAACAACCTTGGTGATACGCGCAGTCTGATTACCCATCCGGCGACCACGACCCACAAGAACCTCAGCGAAGAAGCCCGTGCGGAACTCGGCATCTCGGCCGGCACCGTTCGCCTGTCGGCCGGCATCGAGGACACCGACGATCTCCTGGAAGATTTCGCCCAGGCGCTTGCCAAGGTCGGCGCCTGACGCTGCAGCCTTCATAGGGTGGATCCGTGAAAGATTCACCCTATCGATTACCCTTAAGATCAAGAATGCGGGGGGCTGCCAGCCCCCAGGCGGCGAGATTTCTTGACCTTTTATCGCTTGCGTACAATATCGCGTAGCTGAGTTCCGTTGAGGTGCAACATGTATCGCGCCCGCACAAGAGATATCGAGGTTTCGGTCGAGCCTTATTACCTGGAGGAGCAATCCTGCCCGGAAGACAGCCGGTATGTCTGGGGCTACCGGATCGTGATCGAGAACCACTCGCCGCTCACCGTCAAGCTCGTGCACCGCTACTGGAACATCACCGACCAGAACGGCATCGTCGACGAGATCGATGGACCGGGCGTGGTGGGTGAGCAACCGCAGCTCAAACCCGGCGACAGCTACGAATATTCCTCAGGCTGCCCGCTTGATACGCCGTCCGGCGTCATGTTCGGCCATTACGAGATGGTGACCGACGAGGGCGAAGCCTTCCATGTGACCATTCCAGCGTTCTCGCTGGACAGCCCAGGGCTGATGCGCGTCCTCAACTGACAAAAAAGGCGGGACTTGCGCCCCGCCTTCAGTTTCTTCAACCCGCAACGCCTCAGGCGTCGGCAAATTCCGTCGCCTCGTAGCGATAGGTGGTCGAGCAGAATTCGCAGGTGACGGAGATGCGCCCGTCCTCCTGGCTTGCCTCGATTTCCTCGGCGCTGAAGCCATCCAGCACGCTCTTGATCCGTTCACGCGAACAGCTGCAGCGATCAAGCACCGGCTGCGGCTCGTAGACGCGCACGCCGCGCTCATGGAAGAGGCGGAACAGCAGCCGTTCGATCGGCACCTGCGGATCGGTCAGTTCGTCCGTGTCGATGGTCTCGACCAGCGTGCGGGCCTCGTTCCAGGCATCGTCCTCGGTCCAATCCGTTTCGCTCTCGTCGCCATCGCCGCCATGCAGATCCGGGTGGCGCATGCGCTCCGGCGCTTCCGGCAGGAACTGCGCAACAAGGCCACCGGCGCGCCAGTTGTGGCGGGCCTTGCCGTTGTCGTCACGATCGTAGAGTTCGGCCACGCCGAGGCGCACCTTGGTCGGTATCTGCTCGGACTGCCGGAAATACACACCAGCGATTTCTTCCAGCGACGAGCCGTCGAGCGGCACGATGCCCTGGTAAGGCGTCATGCCGCGGCCCTGGTCGATGGTGAAGGCGAGGATGCCTTCGCCCAACAGGTCAGGCGGCGTCGTCTTTCCGGCCTCTACAGCTTCGGCAAGCCGCTCCTCATTGTAGCGGGCATAGGCGCGAAGGCTCTGCGGCGTCGAAAAATCGGCAACCAGCAGGTCCACCGGTCCGTCGCTCTTGGTCTGCACCGTGAACTTGCCGTCAAACTTCAACGAGGTGCCGAGCAGCGCGGTGAGCACGATGGCTTCGGAAAGTAGCCGGGCAACCGGGGCCGGATATTCGTGACGCTCCAGGATGGCGTTGAGCAACGGCCCGAGCTGCACGGCGCGACCGCGCACATCAAGACCTTCCACCTGGAAAGGAACGACGCGGTCGTCTCCGGCAAAGTCGAGTTCGTTGAGTTCTACAGTCGCTTCCGCCATGACCTACTCCTTCGCGCCGACAGGGGCCTTTTACACATGCGCGCACCCAAGCGGAACCACCGGGCGGGGATGAAAAGCGTCGACGATGTTTGTTGAAGCGCCTCGAGCTCTGTCAGGAAGCGCACCTGAAAGCCGGTAGATGGTACCAGCTTTTGCCGAATTCAAGTTGTTGGACGCTCAGACAGCGCCCAGGCACCAGGCGAGGATCGACTTCTGGGCGTGCAACCGGTTTTCCGCTTCGTCGAAGACCACCGACTGCGGTCCGTCGATCACCTCGTCGGTCACCTCCTCGCCGCGATGTGCCGGCAGGCAGTGCATGAACAGCGCGTCCTTGTCGGCGTGCTTCATCAGCTCGCCATTGACCTGGTACGGCTGGAAGATGTTGTGGCCGCGCGCCTTGTGTTCCTGGTTCATCGACACCCATGTGTCGGTGACGACGCAATCGGCACCCGCCACGGCGCGCTCGGCATCATGGCAGAGCATGATGTTGCCGCCGTTGTTGCGTGCCCAGTTCAGGAACTTGTCATGCGGCTCGGAGCCCATCGGCACCGCCATGTTCATCCGGTAACCGAAGCGTGCCGCACCTTCGACAAAGGAATGGAGCACGTTGTTGCCGTCGCCGGTCCAGGCGATCGTCCTGCCTTCGATCGACCCGCGATGCTCCTCGAAGGTCATGATGTCTGCCATGATCTGGCAGGGATGCGTGTCGTCGGTCAGCGCGTTGATGACCGGCACCGTTGCGTGTTCGGCAAGCTCCAGCATGCGGGCGTGATCCGTGGTGCGGATCATGATCGCGTCGACGTAACGGGACAGGACCTTGGCCGTGTCGCCGATCGTTTCGGCGCGGCCAAGCTGCATTTCCGTGCCCGACAGGAACAGCGTCTCGCCGCCGAGCTGGCGCATGCCGACATCAAAGGAAACGCGGGTACGGGTCGACGGCTTTTCGAAGATCATCGCCAGGACCTTGCCGGCCAGCGGCTTTTCCGCCGTGCCCGCCTTCGTCGCCTGCTTTCGAACCTTGGCGTCTTCAAGAATGACGCGCAGATCCGCGGGGGAGACTGCGGAAAGATCAAGGAAATGCTTCGGAGATGCCATGTTCTGCTTCCTATGAAGAGGGAACCGTCAGGCGCCCTCTCTCACCCTTCAGGCCGATTTCTTCATGTTGGCTGCGGTGAGCTTTTCCGCTGCCTTCTCGATGCGTGCCAGACCCTCGCGAGCCTCATCAACGGTGACCGTCAACGGCGGCAGCAGGCGCACGACGTTATCTCCGGCCGGTACGGCCAGCATGTGCTCGTCGCGCATGGCGCCCACGAGTTCGCCGGCAGGCACCTTGGCCTTGATGCCGAGCAGGAGGCCTTCGCCGCGAATATCCTCGATGATGTTCGGGAAACGATCCTTGAGGCTTGCGAGCCCCTGGCGGAAGAAGAGCGAGACGTCGCGGACACGCTCCAGGAACCCCTCCTCCAGCATGACATCGAGGACGGCATTGCCGACCGCCATGCCGAGCGGGTTGCCCCCGTAGGTCGTTCCATGCGTGCCAGCCGTCATGCCCGAGGCAGCTTCTGCCGTGGCAAGGCAGGCGCCCAGCGGATAGCCGCCGCCGATACCCTTGGCGAGCGCCATGATGTCCGGGGTCACGCCGGTCAGTTCATGGGCGAAAAGCTTGCCGGTACGGCCCATGCCGCACTGGACTTCGTCGAAGATCAGCAGCAGGCCGTTGTCGTCGCAGAGCTTGCGCAGCGTCTGGAGGAATTCCTTCGGCACCGGACGGATACCGCCCTCGCCCTGAATCGGCTCGATGAGGATCGCTGCGGTGTTCTCGTTGATCGCCGCCTTCAGAGCCTCGACATCACCGAACGGGACCTGGTCGAAACCTTGGACCTTGGGGCCAAAGCCTTCCAGGTACTTTGCCTGGCCGCCGGCCGCGATCGTCGCCAAGGTGCGGCCGTGGAAGGCGCCTTCGAAGGTGATGATGTGGAAGCGGTCCGGGTGGCCCTTGGTGTACTGGTAGCGGCGCGCGGTCTTGATGGCGCATTCCAGCGCTTCCGCACCGGAGTTCGTGAAGAACACCTTGTCCGCAAAGGAGTTGTCAGCCAGCCGGCGCGACAGCGTGTCCTGGCCGGTCACATCGAACAGGTTCGATGTATGCCAGACTTTTTCGGCTTGCGACTTCAGCGCCTCGACGAGGTGCGGATGCGCGTGACCGAGCGAGTTGACCGCGATGCCGGAACCGAAGTCGAGATATCGCTCGCCACCTTCCGTCACGAGCCAGACACCCTCGCCTCGCTCGAAGCGCAGCGGAGCCCGGGCAAAAGTGTCGAAAAGCGCCGATTCAGCCATGGCGACATCACTCCTAAAGCCAGTCATCGCCGAGCGTCCCAAAAGCCCGGCGCAACAATTAAAAATGCCGCCCACAGGGCGGCGGTGGCACTATTGATCCTTCACCCGGGCTTGTCAACAAATCCCGGGCTTTCAGCGGCATTTCAGCGGATTTTATCGCCTGGGTTGATCTGTGGCAAAAATGACTCGCCCGGACAGCAAGTTGGGGAAAACCGCAAAATCGATTCGCGCTGATTCCACCGACTCTTGCCACGGAGTCAGCGTGGCACTAGGTTAATCATCAATTACTAGAACGCATGCGGCGGAACTAGTCACCTACATCATAGATATAGTGGTTGCTGCGGAATGTTTTCCGCAGCAAGGGTGGAAGGATTCTGCATGCCAGCAACGTTCAAAGGCGGAGAACGGGCATGAACTGGACAGACGAGCGCGTCGAAAAACTCAAGAAGCTTTGGGCCGAAGGCCTCAGCGCCAGCCAGATCGCGGCACAACTTGGAGGCGTAAGCCGAAATGCCGTGATCGGCAAGGTGCACCGCCTCAGCCTGCCCGGCCGAGCCAAGGCAGGTGGCGGTTCGGTAGCCAGCAATCGTGCGGCGGCTCCCAAGCGCGCGACCTCCGCGCCTCGCGCCCCGAACTTCGCTTCGCGCGTTGCCACCAAGACGGTGACCCGCCCGGTTGGCGCGACCGTTCTCAAGGAAGAGATCGAAGTCGAAGCCTACGAGGAAATGGAATTCCGCCCGGCAAGCAACGTTGTCGTGCCGATCTCGCGTCGCCTGGGCCTGACGGAACTGACCGAGCGCACCTGCAAGTGGCCGGTTGGCGACCCGCTGAAGGACGACTTCCACTTCTGCGGCTGCGAAGCCCGCGAAGCCTCTCCTTATTGCGGCTACCATGCAAAACTGGCCTACCAGCCGGTGCATGACCGCCGCCGGGCCGTTGCCCGCGCCTGATCGGGCAACATAGCGACATTTCAAGAGCGGGCCACAGGCCCGCTTTTTTGTGCCTGCCGCGCGGGCATAGCTGGTTTGCGCCAGCGCTCTTGTCCCCTCGCCCCGGATTGATTATCTCAAGCCTTGAGAGGACGACCTCCCCCTGATGGGCCTGAACTTCGGGACGACCCGGAACAACCCGTATAGGGGTTTGCCATGCGCTCGACACGCGACCGTATCCGTCACGCCTTAAGCTTCGAAATCATCGCTCTTCTGATCGTCACGCCGCTCGGTGCGCTGTTCTTCCACAAGCCGATCGAGGACATTGGCGTGATCGCCGTCGGCGGCGCCACCATCGCGACCGGCTGGAACTACCTCTACAATCTCGGCTTCGACCACCTGATGCGGCGGATGACCGGCGGCACGCAGAAATCACCCGCGATCCGCGTGGCGCACTCGATCCTGTTCGAGCTTGGCCTGCTGATCGTGCTCCTGCCGTTCGTGGCCTGGTATCTCGACATCAGCCTCTGGGAAGCGCTGGTGATGGATATCGCCTTTGCGCTGTTCTACGTGGCCTATGCCTTCGTCTTCAACTGGGCTTACGACCGGATTTTCCCGCTGCCGGAATGGAAAGAGCAGGCCGAGGCGCGCTGAAGCGCCTCAGGCCTCCATCGAATAGCCCGCACCCCGAACGGTGCGGATCACATCCTGCATGTTGGAGAAGTTGAGCGCCTTGCGGAGGCGCCCGACATGGACGTCGACGGTGCGCTCATCGACATAGATGTCGTGGCCCCAGACGCCATCCAGCAGCTGCGAACGTGAGAACACGCGGCCGGGAGAGGCCATCAGGAACTCCAGGAGGCGGAATTCTGTGGGCCCAAGCCGCACCTCACGGCTCTTGCGGTGGACGCGATGGGTCTCGCGATCGAGCTCGATATCACCGCAGCGAAGGACGCTGGACAGCACTTCCGGGCGCGCCCGCCGCAGCATCGCCTTGACGCGCGCCATCAGCTCCGGCGTCGAGAAGGGCTTGACCACATAATCGTCTGCCCCCGTGGCAAGACCCCGGACCCGCTCGCTTTCCTCGCCACGCGCCGTCAGCATGATGATCGGCAGGCGCTCGGTTTCGGGTCGGGCGCGCAGGCGACGGCAAAGCTCGATGCCGGAAACGCCCGGCAGCATCCAGTCGAGGATCAAGAGATCCGGGGTGCGCTCCTGCAGCCGGATCTCGGCTTCATCGCCCCGCATGATCGTTTCGACATCGTAACCCTCAGCTTCAAGGTTGTAGCGGAGAAGCACGCTCAGCGCCTCCTCATCCTCTACGACAGCAATCCGTGGCAGCATGTGAGGCCAGCTCCGTCAGCGTTGGCTTACTTGGTGATCGCGCCGAGCCTGTTCGACGAGTCGTCCTTCGGCCGATCGCCTTCCGGCTGCGAGCCGGTCTTCATGTAATAGATGGTCTCGGCGATGTTGGTCGCGTGGTCGCCGATGCGCTCGATGTTCTTGGCGCAGAACAGGAGATGCGTGCAGGGGGTGATGTTGCGCGGATCTTCCATCATGTAAGTCAGGAGCTCGCGAAACAGCGAGGTGTACATCGCGTCGATTTCCTCGTCGCGGACGCGGATCGCCTCGGCCTTCTCCGCCGAGCGGTTGGCGAACACATCCAGCACCTCCTTGAGCTGCACGAGCGCAAGGTCCGACAGATGTTCAAGGCCGCGGGCAAGCTTGCGCGGCACGCCGGAGCCTTGGACGGCGATGACGCGCTTGGCGATGTTCTTGCCGAGATCTCCGACGCGCTCCAGATCGGCCGCGATGCGCAAGGTGCCGACGATTTCGCGCAGGTCGGCCGCCATCGGCTGCCTCTTGGCGATCGTCAAGATCGCCTTGTCCTGGATCTCCCGCTCCGCCTGGTCGAGGATCACGTCGTCCGAGATCACCTTCTGCGCCAGCCCCGTGTCGGAGTTGATGAGAGCGCGCAGGGCGTCGGAGCACATCTCTTCGGCAAGGCCGCCCATCTCGGAGATGCGGCGGCTCAGGTATTTCAGCTCTTCGTCATAGGCAGACAGGATATGCGTCGGTGCCATTTATCGGTCCTCAAGAAATTGCGTCGGGCGGTACGTCGGCCGCTTAGCCGAACCGGCCCATGATGTAATCCTGGGTGCGCTGATCGTCCGGATTGGTGAACATCTTGTCGGTGTCGTTTTCCTCGACCAGTTGGCCAAGGTGGAACATGGCGGTGCGCTGAGAGACACGTGCGGCCTGCTGCATGGAGTGGGTGACGATGACGATCGTGTAGTTCGCCCGCAGTTCGTGGATCAGCTCCTCGACCCTGGCGGTCGCGATCGGGTCGAGAGCCGAGCACGGTTCGTCCATCAGGATGACTTCCGGTGACACGGCGATGGCGCGGGCAATACAGAGGCGCTGCTGCTGGCCGCCGGACAGCCCGGTGCCGGATTCATGCAGGCGATCCTTCACCTCTGTCCAGAGACCGGCACGCTGAAGGCTGGCTTCAACGATATGGTCCATGTCCGCCTTGTTGCGGGCGAGGCCGTGGATCTTCGGGCCATAGGCAACGTTTTCGTAAATCGACTTCGGGAACGGGTTTGGCTTCTGGAACACCATGCCGACGCGGGCGCGCAGCTCCACGACGTCGATTTCCTTGTCGTAGATGTCATCGCCATCCAGGGTGATCCTGCCCGTCACCCGGCAGTTGTCGATCGTGTCGTTCATGCGGTTCAGCGTGCGCAGGAAGGTCGACTTGCCGCAGCCCGAAGGGCCGATCAGCGCCGTGACGGTGTTTTCCCGCACGTTCAGGTTCACGTCGAAAAGGGCGCGCTTGTCGCCGTAATAGACAGAGACTTCCCGGCCGACCATCTTGTAGGACACTTCATTCATCTTCCCGTCCAGCGCCTTTTCCACTGCTGCTTCCGACATCATGTTCATTTTGGTGTTCCCTACCAGCGCCGTTCGAAGCGGCGCCGCAACAGGATCGCGCCGACATTCATCACAATCAGGAAAAGGAGCAGGATGATAATCGCTCCCGAGGTGCGCTCGACAAAAGCGCGCTCCGCTTCATTGGCCCACATGTAGATCTGCACCGGCAGCGCCGTGGACGGATCAAGCGGCGTCGTCGGGTAGTTGGCAACGAAGGCCACCATGCCGATCAGCAACAGCGGTGCGGTTTCACCAAGCGCGTGAGCGAGGCCGATGATGGTGCCGGTGAGGATGCCGGGCATGGCCAGCGGCAGGACGTGATGGAAGATCGTCTGCATCTTGGAGGCGCCAAGTCCAAGGGCCGCAGCGCGGATCGAGGGTGGCACCGCCTTGAGTGCCGCGCGCGTCGCGATGATGATCGTCGGCAGCGTCATCAGCGTCAGCACCAGCCCGCCGACCAGGGACGCCGACCGCGGCAGGCCCGCGAAGTTGATGAAGACGGCCAGCCCGAGCAGGCCGTAGACGATCGACGGAACGGCGGCGAGATTGTTGATGTTGACCTCGATAAGGTCGGTCAGCCGGTTCTTCGGGGCGAACTCCTCGAGGTAGATCGAGGCCGCAACGCCGATCGGCAGCGACAGGACGAGCACGATCAGCATCATGTAGAAGGAGCCTATCAGCGCCACACCGACACCCGCAGCCTCCGGCCGGCTGGAATTGCCGTTGACGAAGATACCGGTGTTGAAGTGCTTGGCAAGCGCGCCGCTTTCAGCGAGCTGGTTCATCCAGCCGACCTGCTTGTCGTTCACCTTGCGGTTTGCCTCCGGCACATCAAGGCTGATCTGGCCCTTGAAGGCGGAGTCGAGATCGCCGGCGGCAAGCAGGGAGACGGTTTGCGTGGTGCCGATCAGCGCCGGGTTGGCGACCACCATGTCGCGCAGCTGCGAGCGTACGCCGTCCGAGATCATCTTGTTGACGTCGCGAAGGCCAGTCCGGTCATTTTCCGCCACGCCCAGAACCTTGGCGACGGCATTGCGCGCCAGCAGTGGATAATTCGCGGTCATCAGCTTTTGCGGATTTTCTGCGCGCTCGTTCTTCGGATCGATGATCGCTTCTGTGAACTCCACCGGCACGGTGATCATCGTCTGCTGGAAGGCCGTGTAGCCCTTGGAGACGACCGAGGAGACCAGAAGGAACAGGAAAACGATGCCGAAGGTGAGCGCGGCAATGCCATAGGCGCGGAAGCGGCGTTCGGCGGCATAACGGCGCTTGATGCCGATGTCGCGTCGCGCGGGCCTGGGCCTCGCGAGCCCGGCTGCGGAGGAGATGGCATCGGTCATTCATATTGCTCCCGATACTTGCGCACGATGTAGAGCGCGTAGATGTTGAGGCACAACGTGATGGCAAACAGCGTGATGCCGAGCGCAAAGGCGACCAGCGTCTGCGGCGACGTGAATTCGAGGTCGCCCGTCAGCTGGCTGACGATCTTGACGGTGACGGTGGTCATCGGCTCGAACGGGTTCCATTGGATGCGCGCCGCGACACCTGCCGCCAGCACCACGATCATGGTTTCGCCGATGGCGCGCGAGGCGGTCATCAGGATCGCGCCGACAATACCGGGCAAGGCCGCGGGCAGCGTGACGCGCTTGATGGTTTCGGAGCGAGTGGCGCCAAGACCAAGCGAGCCGTCCCGCAGGGCGCGCGGCACGGCGGTGATGATGTCATCCGACAAGGACGAGACATAGGGGATGAGCATGATGCCCATGACAAAGCCGGCCGTCAGGACGCTTTGTGCCTGGATGAAGTTGGCATAGTTGCCGGTGACCAACCCATTGAGCTGGGAGGACAGGTCACGCAGGAAAGGTCCGACGGCCGTCAGGGCAAAGAAGCCGTAGACGATGGTCGGGATGCCGGCCAGCACTTCGAGAAGCGGCTTTGCCACCGAACGCACCTGCCGCGAGGCATATTCCGACATGTAGATGGCCGAGAACAGGCCAACGGGCACCGCGACAAGCATGGCAACAAAGCCGATATAAAGCGTGCCGAGGAGAAGCGGGATGAGGCCGAACTGGCCTTCCGAAGCGGTGGCGCCGGCTGCTGCAAAACGCGGATCCCAGACAGTGCCGAAGAAGAACTCCCAGGCGGGGACGCGGGTGAAGAAATGCGTCGCTTCCGTTAGCATCGACAGGACGATGCCGATCGTCGTCAGGATGGCGATCGAAGAGGCGACGATCAGGCTTGCCAGAACCGCCTTTTCCACCTTGTTACGGGCCCGGAAACGCGGCGCGACCCGGCTCAAGCCGAAGAAGGCTCCCGCCAGCGAGACGGCAAGCGCGGCGACCGTCATCATAGTGCGGCTTGCTGCGGTCATCTGGTTAAGGTCGCCTGCGGCCTGCACCATGAAGGGTTTTGGCTCGCCGGCCAGCGGAACACCCCTGGCGCCGAGCGCTGCACGAAGCTCGGCAGGATCACCGCCGATGCGATCGATCTCTTCTGCAGCCAACACCGACATGCCGCGGGCAAGCGAGCTGACCATGCCGAAGTTCAGGCCCTGTTCGGCCTGCGACAGCGTCGTTACCTCTTCCGGGAATTCGGAGCGTACGGCCGCGTTGATATAAAGCGGGCTGGCAATCAGCCATAGGACAAGAAGGGCAAGTGCCGGAAGCAGCGCCCAGAGCGCCACGAAGGAACCGTAATAGCCGGGTCGGGAGTGCAGCCTGGAGGAGGCGCCGCGGGCAATCGCATTAGCGCGCCAGACGCCGGCGGCATATGCGGCAACACCGATGACCGCCAGGATCGGCAAAAGGATCGACGTACTCATTCTATCTCCCGGCGCCCCGCCAGCGACTGCTTGCCGCCAACTCCGCCACATGAAAATCGGCGCCGCCCCTGGAGGCGGCGCCGCAGGCGATTACATGGTCTTGCCGGCCAAAACGTCGGTGCGCACCTGTTCGCGCTGGTCATCCGGCGCGGCAACCAGGCCATATTCGGCAAGCGGGCTGTCCGGGCCGATCATGTCGTCGGACACGAAGAACTCGACATATTCCTTGAGGCCCGGGATCACGCCGAGATGCGCCTTCTTGACGTAGAAGAAGAGCGGCCGGGATACCGGATATTCGCCGGACGAGATCGTTTCCACCGATGGCACGACGTCCTTGACGGTGGCGACCTTCAGCTTGTCCATGTTGTTTTCGTAGAAGGCGAGCCCGAAGACGCCGAGACCGGTCTTGTTGGCGGCGATACGGGTCAGCGTTTCAGTATAGTCGCCATCGATATCGACCGCTGCTCCATCCTTGCGGACTGCGACGCATTTGGCGGCCGCCTGCTTGGCATCGGTAATCGCAGCCTTGATGACTTCCTGGGCGCCAGCTTCCTTGCAGCCTTCCGCCATGATCTTCTCTTCGAAGACTTCCCGGGTGCCGTGCTTGGAGCCCGGGATGTAGGCGGCGATCGGGCCCTGCGGCAGGGTCGGGTTGATCTCCGACCAGTTCTTGTAGGGGTTGGCGACGAGCTTGCCGTCCACGACAACTTCAGCGGCAAGCGCCTTGTAGAGGTCCTTCGGCTCGATCTTCATGTCGCCGTTGCTGGACGCGGCCGCAAACACGATGCCGTCATAACCGATGCGGATTTCCTGGATGTCTGTGACACCCGCGGCCTTGCAGGCTTCCAACTCGTTCTTGTTGATCGGGCGCGAGGCATTGGCGATGTCGATCGTGCCTTCGCCAACACCGGCACAGAAGGCCTTGAGACCGCCGCCGGTTCCGCCGGATTCAACCACCGGCGCCTTGAAGTCCGGGAAGGTCTCGGCAAAAGTTTCAGCTACGATCTTGGCATAGGGAAGAACAGTCGAGGAGCCAGCGATCTGGACCTGGTCGCGTGCGGCGGCGGCGCCTGCAAAGGCAACAGAGGCCACGAGGGCTGCTGCAGAAAGTTTCAGCATGGTCATAGGTGTCTCCCGAAAGGGCTGGTGTGAATGCGGAGGTCGCCAGCTCTGGCTTTTGCCGATGTCCGGCCCGCATCTCTTAGCTCCCGTAGCTCCACCCTTTTATGTCAGTTCGGTGAAACATTTGTGACACGCTAACGTGCTGACTTCGCTTGGCTTTCAGGGACGCGGTATGGAGGCAACGGCCGTTTGTGTCAGAAGCGGACGGTGAACTCGCTGCCCTCGCCGACCTGCGAGCGGACAATCAGCCGTGCGCGGTGGCGCGTCAGGATGTGCTTGACGATCGCAAGCCCAAGGCCGGTGCCCTTCTTGGAGCGGCTGTCGGCCACGCTGACGCGGTAGAAGCGCTCGGTAAGCCGGGGCACATGCTCGGGCGGGATGCCGGGGCCACGATCGATAACAGTCACCTCGGCCGGTTCATCGCCGGAACCCTTCAGGTGCACGTCCACCACTTTTCCGTCCTGCCCGTATTTGCAGGCGTTCTCGATGAGGTTCTCGAAGACCTGGACAAGCTCGTCCCGGTCACCCAGCACCTCCACCGGCTCCTGCGGCAGGTGCATGCGGATCTCGACACCCAGATCATCGGAAAGTGGCAGCAGCGCATCGCGCACATGGCTCAGTACCGGCTTCAGGTCGATCCTCTGGTCGGGCGCGATATGCGACTTCAGCTCGAGACGGGAGAGCGACATCAGGTCGTCAACAAGCCGGCTCATGCGGGTCGCCTGTTCGAGCATGATGGAGAGAAACCGTTCCTGCGCCGCGGGATCGCCCTTTGCCGGCCCCTGCAGTGTTTCGATGAAGCCCCGCAGCGAGGCAAGCGGCGTGCGCAGTTCGTGGCTGGCATTGGCAACAAAATCCGAACGCATGCGGTCCAGGCGCCGCAGTTCGGAGATGTCGCGGAACGACAGGAGATAGAGCTTGCGGCGATCGGCACTGATGCTCATGCCTTCCGGCTCGACCACCGGGACGGGCGCGATGCGTGCGATGAACACCCGCTCCGACGGAAGGCGCTCGGAATGCTCCAGCTGGTCAGGTTCATCGCTTGCAATGGCGTCACGTACCATGTCGAGAATGCCGGGCGAGCGGATGCGGGCCGTGAGGTGCGAGCCGAACGGAAGCGAGCCGAAAGCGACCTCGGCCGCCCGGTTCTGGAACAGGACGCTCGCATCGTTCGCAAGCACGAAGCCCGGAGTGTCATAGGCGCCAAGCGTGGCCGCGATGGGCGGCAGCGGATCGTAGTTGAGGACGTCCTCTTCCACGACAACCGGAACCGATGCGGTGGCTTCATCCGGCTGGCGCAGAAGCACCACGATGACAAGCAGCGCCCAGGCAAACCCGACGGGCACCCACGCGACGCCGCACATGAGGGCGATCACGCCGACGATCGTCAGAAGCAGCAGCAACAGCCGTTCGCGACGAACCTGCCGCTTGATCTGCGGCAACCGCTGACGCCACTTCTCCCCCACCAACACCACCTGATAACCCGCTGCTCTTCGACACGAACCTGCGCAGATATACGCGCTTCATGACAGATATGCATCGGGTGCCGTTGTTATGGTGAAAAGTCGTCGGGCGCGGTGGTCGAGACCTGATGGCGCCATAGATAACCGCGTCAGGCCCTGACCGAGGACAAGAGACCATGAAGGAAGCCGAGACCAGCCGGGCCGTGACGCTCGATATCAGAGGCAAGTCCAGGCAGTTCGATATCGACAACCCCGAACTGCCGGGCTGGATCAAGGACCATGCGCTCAACTCCGGCGGCTTTCCTTATGACGACAAGATGGACAAGCAGAAATACCGGAAGCAGCTGGAAAAGCTGCAGGTCGAGCTTGTTAAGGTGCAGTACTGGCTGAAGTCGTCTGGCAAGCGGGTCATCGCGCTGTTCGAAGGCCGGGATGCGGCCGGCAAGGGCGGCATGATCTCGTCCATCCGCGCCTTCCTCAACCCACGCTCCGCCCATATCGTCGCGCTCGACAAGCCGACCGATCGGGAACTCGGGCAATGGTATTTCCAGCGCTACATCACGCACTTCCCAAGCGCCGGCGAAATCGTGCTCTTCGACCGCTCCTGGTACAACAGGGCGATCGTCGAGCCCGTCATGGGTTTCTGCACGCCGCAGCAATACGAGGACTTCCTCAAAGCCGTGCCGCGCTTCGAGGACACGCTTCACGACGAAGGTTTCATCTTCTTCAAGTTCTGGCTCGATATCGGTCGGGAAATGCAGCTGAAGCGATTCCATGACCGCCGACACGAGCCGCTGAAGGTCTGGAAGCTGTCGCCGATGGACATCGCCGCACTCGGCAAGTGGGACGAGTATACCGAAAAGCGCAACGTGATGCTGGACCGGACCCACAACGAGGAGACCCCGTGGGTGGTCGTGCGGGCCAACGACAAGCGGCGCGCCCGCATCAACCTCATCCGGCACATGCTGCTGTCGCTTGACTACGACGGCAAGGACAAGGACGCGATCGGTGAGATCGATGACAAGATCCTCGGCTTCGGCCCGAACTTCCTGAGTTAAGCCCTACTGGCCCGGCAGGATCCGCACCGAATAGATGAGCACCGGGCGGTCAGCGCCATCGATCCCGGTGTTGACGATCAGCCGGCCGGGCTGGTTGGGCGCCAGCGACCGCTCGAAGGTGACCTTGAACAGGGCATCGAGCCGTTCCTGCGTCGCCGTGAAGCGGTGGCGGCTGCAACGCCCCAGGCTGCCGAACTCGCAGCGCACGGAGAGCTGCGTCGAACGGTCCTCGCCGGACTGCAGCGAGAGCGCAACCGTGGAGGTCTTGCCGGCCATTTCCTGCAGCACCTCGACCGGCACCTCGAAGGCCACGTCGCCGCCCTCGCCCGGCACTGCCGATGTGAGACGCACCGCCTGGCCTTCCGAGCCATCGAGCGTTTCGACGCGGGCCTGCCCGCCCGGCTTCAGCTGCGCACTGGCGGAGGGCTTGAAGATCTCCACCCATTCGTCGGAAAAGCCACGGCGCGGATCAAATGCTGTCGACCCTTGGCCAGCGCGGTTGCTGCCCGCTTCGTCGGCCGCCTTTACCGCCTCATCGATGATCGATTGCACCATGCCTGACTGGTAGAACCAGAAGCAGGCCGCGCCGACTACCGCAAGCGTGATGACCCAGGTCATCAGGTGCGACAGGAAGCTGCGACGCCGGCGTGGCTTGGCGGCCCGTTCTGCCGGCACATCCAGCATGGTGTCAGACGCGCCGCGGCCTTTCCTCGCCGGCTTCCTGCTTTTCCTGCCTTTGGCGACAACCTCTTCGGTCGGCAGCGGTGCATCAATGCGTTCTTCCGGCGTCGCGCGGAAATCAGCAAACCCACCGGATTGATCCTCGGCCTTCGTTTCAGGCGCTGAAACCGCGGGGGCATTGGCGACACGTCGCAACCCGTCGTCGGGTGCAACCGCTGGCGCCTGCATAGGGGGTTCAGACCGCGCGCCAACCGGAGGATCGACCGAAACCGGCGTAACACTGGCGGGGTTGGCGACAAACGCCTCCGCCTCGTGCTCCTCGGAAAGGCGGCGCACCTCTTCCATCTCGATCTCGTGGATCTTCTGCTCCAGCAGCTCGCGCTGCTGCATGATCATCAACCTGTCCGAGACGCCCTGCTTCTGCAGCCCGGCATCCAGCGCCTGCCGCGCCGACTGGTAGATGCGGGCCCTGATATCCCGATCTGCCCGGTTCGAGCGATCCAGTGCATTCCTGATGGCCGTTTCCAAACCGCTCAACTGCCGGTCCTTCTTCACGTTTCGCATATGCCGAATTTAAGGTTTCGGTAACCTCTCCGGGGTGCGACTGCAAGCTCTGCCCGACCTGCCATCCCCCGGAACCTTGACCGCGACTGTCGATCCTTCCCCTCATGGGCACTAATCTCGTCGCAAAAATGTCTTCAACGCCGCTTTTCCGGCAGACGCGCATCTGCTAGTTCAACAATTGACGTTTGCGTAAACGTAATTCGGGGAGGTCGAGATCATGTTGCCAGCAATCCTGAAAGACGGACTGCGCCTGCCGGTGGTGGCATCGCCGCTGTTCATCATTTCCCATCCCGAACTGACGCTGGCGCAATGCAAGGCGGGCGTCATTGGCGCTTTCCCGGCGCTGAACGCCCGTCCGGAAAGCCAGCTCGACGAGTGGCTGGCGATGATCACCGAAGAGCTTGCCCGCCACAACGCCACCAATCCGGGACGTCCGGCCGCGCCTTTCGCCGTGAACCAGATCGTGCACACGTCCAACAAGCGCCTCGAGCACGACCTGATGATGTGCGTGAAATACAAGGTGCCGATCGTCATCTCTTCATTGGGTGCCGTTCCGGAGGTGAATGCGGCCATCCACTCCTATGGCGGCATCGTGCTTCATGATGTGATCAACAACCGCCACGCCAATTCGGCGATTCGGAAGGGCGCCGATGGATTGATCGCGGTTGCGGCTGGCGCCGGCGGCCATGCCGGCACCCTGTCTCCCTTCGCCCTCATCCAGGAAATCCGCCAATGGTTTGACGGACCACTGCTGCTCGCAGGGGCTATCGCGACCGGCGGCGGCATCCTTGCGGCCCAGGCGATGGGCGCGGACATGGCCTATATCGGCACGCCCTTCATCGCGACGCGCGAGGCACGCGCCGTGGACGGCTACAAGCAGATGATCGTCGATTCAAATGCCGCCGACATCGTGTATTCGAACTATTTCACCGGCGTGCACGGCAACTACCTCAAGGGCTCCGTCACCGCCATGGGCCTGGATCCGGATGCCCTGCCGGTTGCCGATCCGACCAAGATGGACTTCGACCAGGCTGTGACTGGCCCGAAGGCCTGGAAGGAGATCTGGGGCGCGGGCCAGGGCGTCGGCGCCTTAAAGGAGGTCGTTTCGACCGCTGAGCTCGTTGACCGCCTGGAAGCGGAATACCAGGCGGCGCGCTCTCGGCTCTTGGGATAACGGCCCCGGTCTTTCGGGAAAAATGCCGAGAGGCAAAAAGGCCGCTTGAAAATCAGAGTCATTGGCTGTATCAGCCGCATCACATCGCAGCCGGTTGTTACCAGATGCTGCGTGGGCCGCTTTAGCTCAGTTGGTAGAGCACATCATTCGTAATGATGGGGTCACGTGTTCGAGTCACGTAAGCGGCACCATTTTCCTTCCAGAAAACAAAACTCGTCAGCGCAAAGAGCCGAGCAATGCCTGCTTGCGCAGGCACCAATCCTAAAGCCCTGCGACGTTGTAGTTCTGGCCGATGAAGCTCAGCGCCTGTTCTTCGCTGGCGTGTTTCTTCATGGAAAGGATCACGCCCCCTTCGGGCGGGCGGGTGCTGACGACCCAACCGCAGCGCTTGCGCTCGATGACAATGGTGTTTTCGGTGAATGCTTCGGGTTTCGACATCGTGCCTCCGTCCGAAACTTCTTAAGATTTTATGAATCGGATCACGAGGCGCGTTCGCCGCTATCCCCAACAATCATGGTGAGGGAGCAGAAGCAGCAGGAAACCGGCGGTGCTAGAGCTTGCGATAGCGGCGCGCCACGTAGACGACACTGCCGTTTTTCAGGCCCTTGTAGAGCATCGAGCCTTTCGAGCCCGAAAACTCGCTCATGAAGCGCTTCATGCCCCAGGACCTGTTGATGCGTTCGCTCTTGCGGCCTTCGGCGGCGTCGAGTGCCGCGACGACGCGGGCGCTGATGTCCCGCCGCTCGACGAGCTCGAGGTCGGGAACAGCGAGATGCTCGTCGAGGGCCGCGAGCTGGTTCTTCGGACGCATGTCGGCAAAGGTGAACCAGCCGCCGGGCTTCAGCACCCGCGCCACTTCGCGCGCAAAGGCCGGCACGTCGCCGTAACAATGCGAGGATTCGATATTTACGACGATATCAAAGCTCTCGTCCCCAAACGGCATGGCTTCGGCATCACCGTTTTCAAAGGAGAGCCCTGGCGTATCGTCGTTCAGCCGGCGCGCGCGGCGCACGGTATCGGGCGAATAATCCATGCCGGTGACGGAGGATGGCGAGTAGTAGCGGGCGATATAACGCGAACCGCCGCCTCGCCCTGAACCTACCTCGAGCACCCTGGCGCCATCAACCGGCAGGCCGGCGACGGCCTGCTGGTAAAGCCCGATGAAGACGCGCTCCGGCTCGTCCTCGGGCTTCAACGCGAACGGCTCGCCTTCCGGCAAGTAACCGTAGTTCATGAAGCGCCAGTCAGCGTCCTTCCAGAACAGCGACAGGAGGTTATAGACGCGACGCCACACCCATTTCTGGGCGCGCGGAAACTTGCCCGGCGTGGCGATGTCGAGGACGCTTGCAAAGAGGCGGCTGGCCATCCGTTGCCCGCCCTCAGACAGACGGCGTTGGTGCGCCAGCCTGTTCCTTGAGGGACAGAAACTCCTTGTAGAGCCAGTCGCGGCCCTTGCGGACCAGTTCGTGATCGTCCTTGTTCGCCGGGTTGAAGCCGGGCAGGTAATATTTCAGCACCAGCGGTGCGCATTTTCGCCAATAGCCGGGCGAGATGAACAGCACATAAAGCAACCGCAGCCAGAACTTGGGGCCAGTCTTGATGCCGTCGTTCTTGGCAAAGATCTTCAGGTTGCGCAGCGTGATCATCAGGAACTCGAAGGCCACCACGTTGAAAGCCATGGTGCGCAGCATGTAACGCTTGATTGGCGAATATTTGCGGGTCGCCATGGCGAGCACATCGAGCGCCACCGCCTTGTGCTCCAACTCTTCCAGCGCATGCCACATCCACAGCCGCCGGTAAGCCGGTGCGGCGTTATCGAAGAGATGCGGGTTGCGCAGCGTCACCGTGGACAAGGTTGCCGTCAGATGCTCGATGGCGCAGGTGACTGCCAGCCGGAAGACTGGCAGGTTATCCGTTCGCAAGGTCTTGCGGATCGGCGCTTCCATGGTCTCGACATCATAACCGAGCTTTTCGAGCGCCTTGTTGTAGTCCTCGTGCTCGCGGGTGTGGAAGGCTTCCTGCACGGCATACCCGTTGATTTCGGCAGCCAGTTCCTTGTCGTCGAGCTTCGGCGCGTAATGCTTCAGGGAGCGGATGAAATAACGCTCGCCTTCCGGCAGGAAGATCGACAGGCCGTCGATCAGTGCAGTCTTGTGGAAGTCATTGTCGAGCCAGTGCCGCGTGGGGTTTTCGAGGATGCCGAAGCGAATGTCGCGCGGGATGATATCCTCGTCGTCATTGCCGGGAGACGCACCATCCCACCTCGCGCTGCTGCCGATTCCATTGGACGCTACCGTCGCCATGTCACTATTCCTGCTGTGTCTGCCAAAGATACGCCCGATCGGACGAAGGCTGTTCTTCTCAACCTTAACTTTACCCAAAGCGGGCACGGCGGGCAACCGGAAGGAAATCCTCCACTTCAGCCGCGGCGTTCCTTGACGAAGCTACGGGCACAACGGAATATCCCGCCGCTGCCGTTCGGCGGCTCATTGATACCCCGAGGAGAATTCATGCCGCTTGATCCGAAAATCATCGACACACTGAAAGGCGTTTCCACCGCCACCCTGACGACAGTCCTTTTGAAGAAGGGGCTCCGAAACGTCTGGATGCGCGGTACCAAGCCGATGAAGCCGAGTCAGGGGCGGGTTGTCGGTCAAGCCTTCACGCTGCGTTTCGTGCCGGCGCGCGAAGATCTTGCGACGCCTGAAAGCTGGGCTTCGCCGATTTCCACCCGTGCTGCGATCGAGGCCATGCCGGAAGGCTGCATTGCGGTTGTCGACGCCATGGGCGTGCTCGATGCCGGCATCTTCGGCGACATCTTGTGCGCGCGGATGGTAAAGCGCGGTGTGGCCGCACTCGTCACCGATGGCGTGGTGCGTGATGCCGAAGGCGTGCTCGGCACCGGCATGAACGTGTGGTGCAATGGCGTGGCTGCCCCGCCGTCCGTCGCGGGCCTCACTTTCGTCGGCTGGCAGGAGCCGATCGCCTGCGGCGGCGTGGCGGTTTATCCCGAAGACATCGTGGTCGTTGACGAGGATGGTGCGGTGCTGATCCCCGCAAAGCTTCTCGACGCGGTTCTGGCGGAGGCCGTGGAACAGGAGCGCATGGAAGGCTGGATCATGACGGAAGTCGATCGCGGCGTGCCGCTGCCCGGGCTCTATCCGATGAATGCCGAAACCAAGGCGCGTTACCAGGCTTGGAAGGACGGCCAGAAATGACATTCGGAACCCAATCAAAAGGCGTTTACGCCATCGCCACCACGCCCTTCTTCGAGGACGGCTCGATCGACTTCAACTCGATGGACAAACTGACGGATTTCTACCAGGACAGCGGCTGCACGGGCATCACCATTCTCGGCATCATGGGCGAGGCGCCAAAGATGGAGCCGGAAGAAAGCCGCGCCATCGTCAAGCGTGTTGTTTCTCGCGCAAAGATCCCGGTGATCGTCGGCGTGTCCGCGCCCGGTTTTGCGGGCATGCGATCGCTGGCGCGCGAGTCGATGGAGATGGGTGCTGCCGGGGTGATGATTGCGCCGCCCCCGGCGCTGCGGACCGATGACCAGATCGTCAACTACTTCGCCGGCGCCGTGGACGCGGTCGGCGAGGACGTGCCGTGGGTGCTGCAGGATTATCCGCTGACGCTGACGGTGGTAATGTCGCCGGGCGTGATTGCCAGGATCATTACCAACCACCCCTCCTGCCTGATGTTGAAGCACGAGGACTGGCCGGGACTTGAGAAGATCTCGAAGCTGCGCGCCATGCAGAAGGCGGGCGAGTTGCGGGAATTCTCGATCCTCTGCGGCAATGGCGGCATGTTCTTGGACTTCGAGCCGGAGCGCGGCGCCGACGGGGCGATGACCGGCTACGGCTTCCCCGACATGCTGACCGAACTGGTGCAGCTTTTTGCCGACGGAAAGCGCGACGAGGCGCATGACCTGTTTGACGCACACCTGCCACTCATTCGCTACGAGCAGCAGCTTGGTGTGGGTCTTGCCGTTCGCAAGCACGTGCTGAAGCGTCGCGGCGTGATCGCCACGGACGCACAGCGCAAGCCGGCCCAGATGCTGACGCCGACGGCCAAGGCCGAAGTGGATTATCTGCTCGCGCGCATCGCGAAAAAGGACAAGCGCGCCGCCTTCTGAGAAACCGGCGCGCCTCCTAGAGGGCGAGGCGCGCCACCCTTTCCGCGATCGCGAGCGATGCGGTAAGGCCCGGGCTTTCGATGCCGTAAAGCGCGATGTAACCGCTGTGACCGGTCTCTCCGGGACCCTGGATGATGAAGTCGCCCCCGCCTCCCCCGTCTGGACCAACGATTTTCGGGCGCATGCCGGCATAGGCTGGCTGCAGCGCGTCGTCCGGCAGGTCCGGCCAATACCGGCGGATCGCCGCATAGAACTTGTCGGCGCGGCTCGGGTCGACATCGTAGTCGATGGTGTCGACCCACTCTACGTCCGGGCCAAAACGCGGCTGCCCGGCAAGATCGATGGTGAGATGCACGCCAAGCCCGCCCGGCTCAGGGACCGGGTAGATCAAGCGGCTGGCCGGAGCGCGACCTGCCAGCGAGAAATAACAGCCCTTGGCATAATGACGTCCGGGGATTGTCGAAGGGTCGAGGCCGTCGATCGCATCCGACACACTCCAGGCGCCGAGGCCGGCGGCGTTGACGACAAGCCGCGCCTCGATCTCGACCGGATCACCTCCACCGACCGAAAGCCGCACGGCGCCATCGGATAAGCGGCCAGTGGTAACCGGCGAATTCAGGATGATGTGACCACCGCTGGCTTCGATGTCGGTGCTGAAGGCTTCCATGAGTCCATGGCTGTCGATAATGCCGGTGGATGGCGAGACCAGCGCGGCATAACCCCGGATCGCGGGTTCGATCCCGGCCAGTTCTTTGCCGCTGATGAGATGGCAATCATCGACAGCATTGGCATTCGCCTGCTGCAGGAGCTTTTCGAGATAGGCGACCTCCGCCTCGTTGGAGGCAACGACGAGCTTGCCGCAGCGCCGATGCGGGATGTGTCGGGCGGCGCAATAGTCATAAAGCTTGTGCTTGCCGGCGACGCAAAGTTCGGCCTTCAGGCTGCCGGTCGGATAATAAAGCCCGGCATGGATCACCTCGCTGTTGCGCGAAGAGGTCACGCTGCCGATCATCGGTTCCGCTTCGAGCAGCACCACCTCGCGGCCGGCGAGCGCCAATTCCCGGGCAATGGCCAATCCGACCACGCCGCCGCCGATGACAACGCAATCCAGTTCCAGCAACTCTGCCATTCACGCTCCGCGGTCTTGCCTTTCGACGTTCAAGCCGGATGATATACGACGAAGATGCTTCGGCTACGCCCATTTCCCGCTTCGGAGGAGAATTCACGACATGCAGGATTTCGCCCAGTGAAGATCGTCTTCCTTGATCGCGATACGATCGGCCCGTCGGTAACGATCACCCGCCCCGCTTTTGCGCATGAATGGGTGGAATACGGCAAGACCGCCGCCGAAGACGTGGCCGAGCGCATTACCGAGGCGGACGTGGTCATCACCAACAAGGCGCCGGTGCGCGAACAGGCGATGGACAACGCGCCCAACCTCAAGATGATCGCCGTGGCCGCCACGGGCTACGACGTCATCGACCTCAGTGCCGCCAAGGCACGCGGCATTGTTGTCTCGAACGTGCGTGGTTATGCGGTGAACACCGTGCCGGAACACACGTTTGCGCTGATCTTTGCGCTTCGGCGCTCGATCATCGGCTTCCGCCAGGACGTCATCGATGGCGAGTGGCAGCGCGCCAACCAGTTCTGCTTCTTCAACCACCCGATCAAGGATCTCGCCGGCTCGACGCTCGGGATCTTCGGGCGCGGCACGCTTGGCCAGTCCGTCGGGCGGGTCGGCGAAGCGCTGGGCATGAAGGTCGTCTACGCGGCCCGCAAGGATGCAAGCGAGATTGGGCCGGGTTACACCGCATTCGACGAGGTGCTGGAGACTACCGACATCATCACCTTCCACATGCCGCTGACGCCGCAGACGCGCGACCTGATCCGGCTTGAGGAATTCCGGAGGATGAAGAAGCACCCGCTGGTCATCAACACGGCGCGCGGTGGGCTGGTGAACGAAGCCGATCTCGTGACGGCGCTCGATGAGGGGTTGATTGCCGGCGCTGGCTTCGACGTGCTGACAAAGGAACCTCCGGCGTCAGATAATCCGCTCCTGAAGATCCTCGACCGGCCCAATGTCATCGTGACGCCGCATGTCGCGTGGGCGAGCGACGAGGCGATGCAGACGCTCTGGGAACAGGTGATCAGCCATATCGAGAATTTCCAAAAGGGCGAGCCCAGCAACGTCCTCTGAGGCGAAGGATAAGGTGGCCCGCGCTGACAGCCGCCTGAAGGATTACAACCGGCTTTAGCGAAACATTTAGGTATCGCGCTCAAGATGTGTCCCAGATCAATGGCAATGTTTCTGGGAGAAGGCCGCCATGACGGAGGCAATCGAAGATACAGTCCGTGAATTCATCGCCGAAAACTTTCTGTTTCGGGCAGATGCCGAGATCTCGGACGAGCAATCGCTGCTTGACACCGGCGTGATGGACTCGACCGGGGTTCTCGAACTGATCGCTTTTCTGGAACAGACCTACGGCATCACGGTTGCTGACGAGGAAATCGTGCCGGAAAACCTCGACAGCATCAGCAACATGACGAGTTTCCTTTCGACCAAGCTCGCTGCTGCCTGAGATGCGCATCGAGGCTCGCCTTCGGGACAGCGTCAGACGCTTCGCCGCCAAGACAGCGCTTGTCGTCGGCGACCACCACCTGACCTATGCCGAGCTTGATGCATTCTCGGATCGCCTCGCCCATTCCCTGATCTCCCAGGGCGTGCAGCACGGCGATCGCGTCCTGATGTTGCTGGAGAACAGCACTGAGGCTGTGGTCTCCTTCTTCGGCATCTGGAAGGCCGGCGCGGTCGCGTGCCCGCTGCATCCGTCGACCAAGGCCGACAAGCTCGCCACCATCATCGACAGCACGGGCGCGCGTGTCCTCATCACCCAGGCGCGCCATCGCAACACCGCCGGCGCCGCCGTTGAAAAAGCCATTTCCAAACCCCTCCTCGTCGTGGCACAGGGCGAGGACAGCGGCGTACAGTGCTTTGAGGACATGATCACGGGAGCGCCCGATGCTACGCTCCCGCTCTTGCCTGACTGCGACGACCTGGCGCTGCTGATCCATACCTCGGGCTCGACCGGGCTGCCGAAGGGCGTGATGCTGAGCCACGCCAATATCGATGCGGCCTGTACCGCTATCGCCAGTTACCTCAAGAACTCGGGCGATGATGTCGTGCTGAGCGTGCTGCCCCTCTCTCACGGCTACGGCATCACCCAGATGGTCACCATGGCCGCTGTGGGCGGAAGGCTGGTGCTGGAAAAGAGCTTCGCCTTTCCGCGCAAGACGATGGAGCGCCTCGCGGAGGTAAAGGCAACCGGCTTCCCTCTTGTCCCGGCGATGGCGGCGATGATCAACGGCATGACGGACCTGCCGCCGGGATCGTTCCCGCATCTTCGCTACGTGACGAGCGCGGCCGCGGCCATGCCACCCGCCTTCATCCAGCGGCTGCAGCAACTTTTGCCGCAGACCGATCTGTTCATCATGTACGGGCAGACTGAATGCCTGCGGGCGACCTATCTGCCTCCGGACGAACTTGAGCGCCGGCCGCTCTCGGTTGGAAAGGCCATTCCCGGCACGCGAGCCTTCGTGGTGGATGAGGATGGCCTGCCGTTGCCGCCCGGCGTGGTGGGCGAGTTGGTGATCGAGGGGCCGCATGTGATGCGCGGTTACTGGGGCGACGGGCTTGCGACGATGCGTGCGCTTCAGCCGACGGCGCAAGGGCTACGATTGCGCACCGGCGACCTGTTCTCGATGGACGAGGATGGTTTCCTGTATTTCATCAGCCGCAGCGACGACATCATCAAGACGCGCGGCGAAAAGGTCAGCCCGCAGGAGGTGGAGCGGGCGCTCTACGAGCTGCCGGGTATCAAGGAGGCGGCCGTCGGAGGGATCGATGATCCGATCTTCGGCCAGACGATACGAGCCTATGTCGTGCTTGGCGAGGGCGCCGCACTCAGCGAGCGGGACATCATCCGCCACTGCGCGGGCGTGCTCGAGGATTTCATGGTGCCAAAAAGCGTGGAGTTCCGGGACGCGCTGCCACGCACCCCAACCGGCAAGATCCGCTTGAGCGCAGACGAGACAAGATCAACCGAACAAGGAAACGTGGCATGAGCCAGAGCCTGATGCGTGCGCCGACAGCAAGCCGTTTCTCTGCCGACGCCCTGAAACTGGATGCAGAAGCGGAGATCGAGCGCATCTGCGGCTGGCTGCGGGAAACAGTATTGAAGGATCTTCGCAAGCGCGGCGCGGTGCTTGGGCTTTCCGGGGGTATCGACTCCAGCGTGACGGCAGCCCTTTGCGCCCGCGCTCTCGGACCGAACAAGGTGACCGGCATCTTCATGCCGGAACACGATTCCGATCCGGAAAGTCTTCGGCTTGGCCAGGCACTCGCGCAGGCGATCGGGATCGAAACGGTGCTAGAGGATATCGGTCCTGCGCTCGCTGCCGCAGGTTGTTACGCGCGGCGCGACGGCTTCATCCGGCAGGTCGTGCCGGAGTTTGGCGAAGGCTGGGGCTGCAAGGTGGTTCTGGAAGATGCGCTCACCGGGCGCGGCTACAACATATCTTGGCTGGTGGTAGCCAACCCGGCGGGCGAACAGAGCCGCCACCGCATGCCGCTCGATGTCTATCTCGGGATGATCGCGGCTGCGAACATGAAGCAGCGAACCCGCAAGCAGATCGAATATTACCACGCCGACCGGCTGAATTTTGCCGTGGCGGGCACCCCGAACCGGTTGGAGTACGACCAGGGCTTCTTCGTGAAAAACGGTGACGGCGCGGCCGATTTCAAGCCGATCGCGCATCTCTACAAGAGCCAGGTCTACCAGCTGGCGGAAGCGTTGGGTGTTCCGGCCGAGATCCGCCGCCGGCCGCCGACGACCGATACCTGGTCACTGCCGCAGGGACAGGACGAATATTACTTCTCGCTGCCTTACGACAAAATGGACCTCTGCCTGTTCGGCCTCGACCAGGGGATTTCCCGCGAAGAGGTTGCCGATGCGGTGAACATCACGCCGGATCAGGCGGACGCCGTGTGGCGCAATATCGCCGCCAAGCGCAAGGTTGCGCGTTACCTTCACGCCGAACCGGCGACCATGCTCTGAGGGACTTCAGTCGAACCGATCGCCGATCAGTCGCATCCAGCTTTCGCCGGCAATGCCGCTGATCAGTGCCTCGCCGGCGCGGATCGGCTCGAGCCGTGTCTTGTCGCGCGCGGCGGCGACATAAAAGGAACGTGCCTGGAAGACCGCCTGACGCAACATCAGGCCGGGCGTCAGCCACGGATGGGCGGCACCACGAACGGCGGCGCAGCCGTAATCGTAGGCGTGGGACAGAAGGTCATCGAGCAGGTCGTCAACTTGCTTGGGTGCGGCCAGGGCCTGGAGCACCCAGCCGACCTGACCCACTGCGGCGAAATAGGCGTAAGCGGCAACCGGTCGACCATCGGAAGCATAACCCACCCGCCACTCTGGATAACCCAGATTGCGCTTCTGCTCCGCATGCCGGAGAAACCAGCCGAGCGTGTCGCGATTCCAAGCGGGGCGCAGGAGATAAAGATCCTTGAGCGCGAGGAGCGCCTGGCCAAACACCTCGGGCGTCACATCCTTGAACACCACCTTGCCGCTTGCGGGTCGCTTGAAAGATGGGCCGCGCCTGAGGCCGATCGCCCGGTCAGCAATGCGCCCCAGCGGCCGGAGCAGCCTGGCCGCGGCGACCCGCCGCTCCATGAGTTGCACACCCGTGGAAGACGGTCGCAACACCTTCATCCAGTTCATGCTGTAGCCGGGATCGAGCGGGTGACCGGCCTTCTGCCACATGCCAACGGCGGTCACGTTTGCCGTTTCCGTCAGCGAAAGATCCTGCGGACCCGCCAGAAAGGAGCGCACGAGCCGCGCGCCCGCCAGCGGGTTTTCCCTGCCGTTCTCCACCATCAGCGAGCCGGCAAAGGCCGCCCGGATCTCGCGTCCCGAAAGCTCAAGCCGCGATGGAAGCACGCCCATGAAGCCGGTGACCTTGCCGCCAGCCTCCTCGTGGACCTTCGAGCGGATCTCAGGATCCGCCCATGGATGATCGAAGAACGCTTCTTCCAGGTAACCCGGAAGCGTTGCCGGCATCTTTTTCGAGCCGCGAAAGGTCTTCTGGAACAGTCGAGCGACCGCTTCGACGTCCCTGCGCTCGAAGTCACGGACTATGCCCGCTTCCCTGCCTGCCGCCATGGTAGCTCCCTTAACTATACCACCATGTATCAGCACAATCGAACACGTGAAAAGAGGCCCGTTCGGGCCTCTCTTCAAAGTCTTGTTTTACATCCAGTACGGCGGCACGCCGTAGTAGTCGTAGATCGTGCGGCCCTTGTCGTCGAACCAGGCATCGTCGTTGAGGTCGCGGTAGCGGGGAGCGGCGGTGATCTGGTCCTTGGTCAGGTCGATGCGGTAGCCATCAAGCTGTTCGTCGTAATGCAGCTTTTCCCAGGGCAGCGGGTAATAATCATCACCAATCCCGAGAAAGCCGCCGAAGCTCAGCACGGCATAAGCGACGCGGCCGCCGCGCTTTTCCAGAAGAACGCGGGCGATCGAGCCGATGTGCTCGCCATCAGCACCGTAGACGCGCGTGCCCTCAACCTTGTCGCTGGCGATCAGCGACGGCGTGTCCTTCACGTAAGGGTCCTGGCCGGCCTTCGGTTCATGATGCAGCATGACGCACCTCCTTGTTTCTGTTCGATCTGTACCGCTGGAGAACGCGGCTGTGCATGACCCGGTTCCGCCGCTTGCGGAGCCGTTTGACGTTTACGTCAAAGTTATATAGCTGTTGAAAATCGAGGCTCTGGCTATCGGCCTCACGGACGTGGCATAGTCTCATACCTGCAGCAAAGTGGAGGCTTTGCCGCGGTCGTGCGAACAGCGCGAAACAAGAGAAAAAGAACAAGGAGGGGTTGGCAATGAATGAAGTGACGGCACAGACGCAAGCGCAGCCTGCAAAGATTTGGCTTGCATCTTACCCACCCACCGTACCGGCGGAGATACCGCCGCTGAAGCATCAATCGCTGGGTGAACTTTTCGAAGACAGCTGCCAACGTTATTCAGACCGCCTCGCCTTTACCAGCATGGGCAAGTCACTGACCTTCAGGGAACTGGAGGTCGAAAGCCGCAAGGTTGCCGCCTGGCTGCAGGCGAAGGGGCTTGCCAAGGGTGACCGCGTCGCCGTGATGCTGCCGAACGTGCTGCAGAACCCCGTCATCGTCTACGGCATCCTTCGGGTCGGCATGGTCGTCGTCAACGTCAACCCGCTCTACACACCGCGCGAGCTCGCCCACCAGCTGAAGGACGCCGGCGCCAAGGCGATCTTCGTTCTTGAAAACTTTGCCCATACCTTGCAGCAGGCATTGCCGAGCACGGACGTGAAGCATGTGGTCGTCGCCACCATGGGCGACATGCTCGGCATCAAGGGGCACATCGTCAACCTGGTCGTGCGCAAAGTGAAGAAGCTGGTGCCGCAATGGGCCCTGCCCGGCTCGACGAGCTTCAAGCAGCTGGTTGCCGAAGGTGCACGCTCGCCTGTTACGCCGGTGGAGGTTTCCTCGTCCGACGTCGCGTTCCTGCAATATACCGGCGGCACGACCGGCGTTTCCAAGGGCGCGATCCTGACCCATGCAAACCTGCTCGCCAACAAGGAGCAGATGGCCATGTGGCTGGAGACGGCCTTTGTCAGCAAGCCACGGCCGGATCAACTGCAGTTTCTCTGCGCCCTGCCGCTCTACCATATCTTCGCACTGACCGTGAATTCGCTGATGGGCGTCGCGACGGGCAGCCACAATATCCTGATCGCCAACCCGCGCGACATTCCGGCCTTTGTCAAGGAACTGCAGAAGTACAAGGTCCACGTCTTCCCGGGCCTCAACACCCTGTTCAACGCGCTGATGAACAATGCGGACTTCCAGAAGCTCGACTTCTCGTCGCTGCTGCTGGTGTTTGGCGGCGGCATGTCGGTGCAGCGGCCGGTTGCCGAACGCTGGTTGAAGATGACCGGCTGCCAGATCACCGAAGGGTACGGCCTGTCGGAGACCTCGCCGGTCGCCACCGCAAACCGGCTCGATACGAAGGAATTCACCGGCATGATCGGCCTGCCGATCCCGTCGACGGAGGTTTCCATTCGTGACGATGACGGAAAGGAAGTCGAACTCGGGGATGTCGGAGAGATCTGCATCCGCGGGCCGCAGGTCATGGCCGGTTACTGGAACCGGCCGGACGAGACAGCCAAGGTGATGACCGCTGACGGCTATTTCCGCACCGGCGACATGGGCTACATGGACCGCCAGGGTTACACCAAGATCGTCGACCGCAAGAAGGACATGATCCTCGTGTCCGGCTTCAACGTGTACCCCAACGAGGTCGAGGAAGTCGTCGCCATGCATCCGGGCGTGCTGGAATGCGCCGCGATTGGCGTGCCGGACCAGCATTCGGGAGAGGCGGTGAAACTCTTCATCGTGAAGAAGGACCCGAACCTGACTGAAGCCGACGTCAAGGCGCACTGCGCGACGAACCTGACCAACTACAAGCGGCCGCGCTATATCGAGTTCCGAACTGAACTGCCGAAGTCGAATGTCGGCAAGATCCTGCGGCGGGAGTTGCGCGGCTAGGCTTCAAAGCGTTGCAAGGCTGCGACAGATCGCGGCCAAGCATATCAAGACCAGCGTCCACCGGCGCTTTCGCGGTGGACGTTGGGCTGCTTCATGGCCTAGGCCATCTCGTTGGTTGACCCGTGGAGTGAGCGTGAAAAACGACCCCGTGAGATTATCCCGTTGGTTCGGCGCGGTGCTTGTCGTCGCGCTGCTTGCGGGTTGCGCCGGGCGGCCGGAAGGCGTGCTCATTCCAACGACCGAGCGTGCCGCCGGCACCTCTCGCGTCGATGTACTGGTTGCGACCACGCGGCGTCCGAGCGAAGAGCCGGGCATCCTGTTTTCCGGCGAGCGCGGCAAGGAACCTCAGGTCACCGAAATCGCAGTCTCCATTCCGCCTGACAGCAAGCGCGAAGTGGGACAGGTTCAATGGCCGAAGAAGCTGCCGCCAAACCCGGAGAAGGAGTTCGCGACGGTTTCCGTGACTCCGCTGGAGACGGCCGGTGCCACGGCATGGCTGAAGCGCACCCTGCCGAAGAGCCGGCGCGTGCTTGTCTTCGTGCACGGCTTCAACAATCGCTACGAGGATGCGGTCTACCGCTTTGCGCAGATCGTTCATGACTCGAAGGCGGATGCAGCACCGGTGCTGTTTACCTGGCCGTCGCGCGGCAGCGTGTTTGCCTATAACTACGACAAGGAAAGCACCAACTATTCCCGCGACGCTCTGGAAGCGCTGCTGCGCAGGCTGGCGCGGGAGCCGGCCGTCGGCGAAGTCACCATCATGGCTCATTCCATGGGTTCGTGGCTGACGGTCGAAGCGCTGCGGCAGATGGCGATCCGCGACGGACGCGTGGCACCGAAGATCCAGAACGTCATCCTCGCTTCGCCGGACCTCGATGTGGATGTCTTCAGCCGCCAGTTGGCGGAGATCGGCCCGAAGCGGCCGAGCTTTACACTTTTCGTGTCGCGCGACGATCGGGCGCTCAGCCTGTCGCGTCGCATTTCCGGCAATGTGGACCGGCTCGGCCAGGTTGATCCGATGGCAGAACCCTATCGCACCGAATTCGAGAAAGCCGGGATCGTCGTCCTCGACCTCACGGCACTGAAGGGCAATGACCAGCTCAACCACGGCAAGTTCGCGGAAAGCCCGGAAGTGGTCCGGCTGCTCGGCAACCGCCTGATTGCGGGCCAGACGGTGACGGATTCCGATGTCGGCTTTGGCGAGCGGCTGGGTGCAGTGGCCTTCGGCGCGGCGCAGAGCGTCGGCAGCGCGGCAAGTGTCGCCGTCAGCACGCCGATTGCGGTTTTCGACCCGACGACGCGTCGCAACTACCGCGACCAGGTGGACCGTTTCGGCAACTCGTTCGGCGGAACAGTCGTTACGGCTGTGGGTCAATAAGATCCACATAATGGTCCGGCATGGGCCATGACATGGCTTGATTTGGAGGGGAAAGGGAATAGGTTCCCGCCATACCTTCCGAATGCGAGGACATGCCATGCAGGCCATCATTGAAGAGCTGAAGACAACTGCTGCCCGGACCAATGCGACCGATATACGGGCCGCCTTTGCAGCCGATCCCGGCCGTTTCGACAAGTTCAGCGCCAGCTTCGATGACCTGGTGATGGACTATTCCAAGACCGCGGTGAACGATGACGTGTTGCGGCTGCTGGAACAGCTGGCGGAGACGGGCGGCGTTGCCGACAAGCGCGAGGAAATGTTCTCCGGCGCTCCCATCAACTTCACCGAAGGCCGCGCGGTTCTGCACACGGCGCTGCGCAACCGCTCCAACACGCCGGTGCTGGTCGACGGCAAGGACGTCATGGCGGACGTCAATGCGGTGCTTGCCGCCATGGGTCGGTTCGCGGACGGCATCCGCTCCGGCGCGCTCAAGGGTGCGACGGGCAAGTCGATCACCGATGTCGTCAACATCGGGATTGGCGGCTCCGACCTTGGCCCGGTCATGGCGACGCTGGCGCTTGCGCCCTTCCACGACGGTCCGCGCGCGCATTTCGTTTCAAATGTCGATGGCGCCCATATCGCCGATACGCTGAAGCTGCTCGACGCAGAGACGACGCTATTCATCATCGCGTCTAAGACCTTCACCACCATCGAGACGATGACCAACGCTGCCTCGGCGCGTGCCTTCATCGCCGACAAGCTCGGCAATGACGCGGTCAAGCATCACTTCGCGGCCGTTTCGACCGCGCTGGACAAGGTCGCGGCTTTTGGCATCGAACAGGATCGGGTATTCGGCTTCTGGGACTGGGTTGGCGGACGTTATTCGATCTGGTCGGCGATCGGCCTGCCGCTGATGATCGCCATCGGTCCGGAGAACTTCGGCAAGTTCCTTGACGGCGCGCATGCCATGGACACCCATTTCCGCAGCGCGCCGGTTCGCCAGAACCTGCCGATGCTGCTCGGCCTGATCGGCTTCTACCATCGCAACGTGCTCGGTTATCCGACCCGCGCGATCCTGCCTTACGATCAGCGCCTGCTGCGTTTCCCGGCTTATCTGCAGCAGCTCGACATGGAATCAAACGGCAAGGGCGTGACGATCGACGGCAAGCCGGTCGAAGGCAATTCCGGACCGGTTGTCTGGGGCGAGCCCGGCACCAACGGCCAACACGCCTTCTACCAGCTCATCCACCAGGGCACGAGCATCATCCCGGCCGAGTTCATGATCGCCGCGAACGGCTTCGAGCCGCATCTGCGCCACCAGCACGACCTGCTGATCGCAAACTGCCTGGCGCAATCGGAAGCCCTGATGAAGGGCCGCACCTTCGAGGAAGCCAAGGCGCAGCTCACTGCCAAGGGCATGGACGACAAGCAGGCCGATTTCATCGCGCCACATCGCGTCTTCACCGGCAACCGTCCGTCGATCACCTTCGTTTATGACAAGCTGACACCGTTTGCGCTCGGTCGCCTGATCGCCCTTTACGAGCACCGGGTGTTTGTTGAAGGCGTGCTTTTCCGCATCAACTCCTTCGACCAGTGGGGCGTGGAACTGGGCAAGGAACTGGCGACGGGCCTGCTTCCGGTTGTGGAAGGCAAGGAAAGCGCAGAGAGCCACGACTCCTCGACCCAGGGGCTCGTCAAGGCTCTGGCCGGGATGACGAAGGCCTGAGAGCTATCTGTCAGAAGCGGGCACCCCGGATAAGGCCGGGGTGCTCGTAAAGAATACCGGCTTAAAGCCCGATCTCGTGCGCGAAGGGTGGGTTTGCGCCAGCGCGTGATACAGTGACGGCCGCGGCCTTTGCGCCAAGCGCCAGCGCCTTGTTCACCTGATCCTCCGTCAGCGCCGCAATCTTTTCCTTCGTGAGGAGGTCCTGCATCTTGAACGATGCGAGGATGCCGGCATCGAAGGTATCGCCAGCGCCGACCGTATCCACCACCGTCACGCGCTCACTCGGCACGGAGGTCTTGAAGCGCCGCGTATAACCCGTAGCGCCCTCGGCCCCACGCGTCAGCACAACAAGCTTGGCGCCTGCGTCCAGCCAGTGGCTGGCAAGGGTGTCATGGTCGCCTTTCATGCCGAACCATTCCAGGTCCTCGTCGGAGAACTTGATGATGTCCGACATCGCCGCCATGCGGCGCACGCGGTCGAGATGCTTTTGCTTGTCCTTGATGAAGCCAGGGCGGATGTTCGGGTCGAAGGAGATGACGCGCTTGGTCTGCTCCCTCGCCATCAGCGCCTCGTAGGTGCTGCCGCATGGTTCCGGGATGAGACTGATCGCACCGAAATGCATTGCCTCGCAATCATCCCCCAGCGCCGGCAGGTCGTCGAGGCTGAGCATCCGGCCAGCGGTTCCCTCGTCATAGAAGGCATAGCTTGCCTGCCCGTTGACGAGTTTCACGAAGGCGATGGTCGTCGGACGCGAGGAGACAGCCGAGAAGCTGGCGTCGACATTGCTCTGCGCCAACGTCTCGCGCAGGATGTCGCCCATCATGTCGTCCGAGAGGCCGGTAAAGAAGCCAGTCGGCTGGCCGAGCCTGCCAAGCGCGATCGCGGTATTGAAGACCGCGCCGCCCGCATAAGGCGCAAAACCCTTCTCTCCCAGCGTGGTCTCACGCGGCAGCATGTCGATCAAGGCTTCGCCGCAGCACAGGATCATTCTTCCCTCCCGGTCTTGTTCCTGCTTCTCGCTTAACTGAGCTTTTGTCGCTTGCCTAGAGCGAAAGCTCACTCACGCCGCCATTGCGGCCGGACCATGCGAGAGGTGCATCGAGGAAGGCTTCCACTTCGCGCAGCGTCGTTTCGTCAAACAGCTTGCCGTTGCGTGCGACCGCCAGCACGTTGCGCCAGGTGGCGATACGGTGAAGCTGGACCTTGCCATTGGCGAAGCGCTGCCCGGCTTCCGGGAAAATGTCATAGAAGAAGAGCGCAATGCCGTGGTCCACCACGCCGCCGGCGGCACGGATGGCGTCGATGAAGGTGAACATGCTGCCGCCAGCCGTGGTCAGGTCCTCGATGACGAGAACGCGAGCACCTTCTGGCATGTAGCCTTCGATCTGCGCGCTGCGGCCATGGCCTTTCGGCTTCTTGCGGACATAGATCATCGGCAGGCCGAGCCGCTCAGCCAGGAAGGCCGCGAAGGGGATACCGGCCGTCTCGCCACCTGCGATGCAATCGAACTTCTCGAAGCCAGCGTCGCGCATGATGGTGGCGGCTGCAAAATCCATGATCGTGGAGCGGATACGCGGGTAAGAAATGAGCTTGCGGCAATCGATATAGACGGGGCTCATCATGCCAGAGGCCAGCTTGTAGGGCTTGTCCGCACTGAAATGGACGGCGCCGATTTCCCAGAGCATCTTGGCCATCAGCTCTGCCATCACGTCACGATCGGGAAATGTGGTCTGTATCATCCGCGCTATCCTTCTAAAGAACCACGCGCCGCAATAGCAGGATGCTGGGATTGCCGCCAGACGAGCAGAGAAATAAAGCCTGGATCAGGCGCTGGTTCGTGTTTCGGTGACGGTAACCGGCCGCAGGTAGTCGGCAACCACCACGCGATCACGCCCGCCGCGCTTGGCCTCGAAGAGCGCATTGTCGGCGCGGCTGAGCACTGCCTCGAATGGCTCGCCACCGGCTGACCCGACCGCGATGCCGGCGCTCACGGTGCATTTCAGGATCGTATCGCCAACCGGAATGGTCCTGGCGGCGAAGGCGCGGCAGATGTCGGTCGCTACCTTTTCCGCCCGGCCCGGCAGGACATTCTCCAGGATCATCGTGAACTCTTCGCCGCCGAGGCGTGCAACCGTCTGGCCCGGCGTGATCCCGGACCTCAAGTCTTCGGCGAACAGCTTCAGGACCAGGTCGCCGGTTGCGTGGCCGAAGCGGTCGTTGATCGACTTGAACCGGTCGACATCGAAGACCACAACGGCGGTCGATGGCTTCAGGACCCGGTGGCCGTTTTCCTCGAACAGGGCGCGACGGTTCATGAGCCCGGTCAAGGCATCCGTCATTGCCTCGTGGCGGTGATGGGCTGCCATGCGCCATTGGTGCAGGGCAAGCGACAAGGCGCCAATCCCCGTCATGCCAGCGATGCAGACGCCGAGGTTGAGGTTTTCAGCCCAATTGTCCGGCGCTTGGCCAAGGGTCCATTGCTTTTCCGTGATCAGCACCAAGGCGCAAAGGACGAAGCTCAGGCCGCTCAGGGCGTAAAGGATTGCCATGCCGCATAACGGGCCGGGCGCTTCGCGGCGAGCGGCGACATATTGCCAGCCCGTGCCGACCAGGAAGGCTGCGGCAGCGACGTTCATGACGATCAGGCCAACACCATCGAGATCTGCCAGCAACGGCGGCAGGCCGACAGCGATGCAGAGGATGGAAAGAACCGCTGTCAGCATCCAGGGCTTGCGCCCGGTCCGGAACTGGACAGAGGCGGCATAGGTGGTCGAGAAACCGGTGACGAGGAAGATATACGCCATGCAGACCCACATCTCCCCGCTCTGCAGCGTATAGGAGCTATAGGCGAAGATGCCGGTGACAATCAGCGCCAGCGCCACCACCAGCGTGAGCAGAAACGAATCCGTTCGCCTCGAGAACCAGGTGCCGAAAAGCGTCACCACCAGGCATGCTGCGGATACGCCGAGCGCCAGCAGGAGAGACTTGTAGTCAAGCATGCTCGAAGGTTCTTTCTAGCGTGACAGCGGATGATACGGCTGCACGCTAGTTCTCGATCCTTCCCAAATGGTTACCAGCAAGAATAAAATGCAACCAATTTGACGTGTTGCCGCAATTGCTAAACCACGTGCCAGTGAAGCGGGTACATGGGGTCGAAGACCGTGATTGCGCCTGCCTCGGTGTCCCGCTTTTCAGGATAGACGGCCGGCTCGTCACGCTTTTCGAGCGTGATCGTTTCTTCATTGACCGGCAGGCCATACCAGGCTGGGCCGTTCAGCGAGGCGAAGGACTCGAGCTTGTCGAGCGCATTCTCTTCCTCAAAGACATGCGCGAGGCAGCTCATGGTGTTGAGCGAGGTATAGATGCCGGCGCAGCCGCAGGCACATTCCTTCAGCGGATCGACATGCGGTGCGGAATCGGTGCCGAGGAAGAACCGCGCGTCGCCCGAGGTTGCCGCGGCCCGCAGGGCGAGCCGGTGGTTTTCCCGCTTGGCGACCGGCAGGCAGTAATAATGTGGGCGGATGCCGCCGACGAGGATCGCGTTGCGGTTGATGATGAGGTGGTGCGTGGTGATCGTGCCCGCGAGATTGCGTTCTGCCGACTTGATGTAGTTGATGCCGTCCGCCGTGGTCACATGCTCCATGGTGACCTTGAGCTCCGGCAGGCGGCGACGCAGGGGCTCCAGCACCGTTTCGATGAACACGGCCTCGCGGTCGAAGATATCCACTTCCGGATTGGTGACCTCACCATGGACGCAAAGCGGCAGGCCGATCTTGGCCATGCGCTCCAGCACCGGCATGGCATTATCAAGATTGCGAACACCACCATGGGAGTTGGTCGTCGCACCCGCAGGGTAGAGCTTTACGGCAGTGATGAGCCCGCTCTTCTTGCCCTCCTCCACATCATCCGGCTGCGTATGCTCCGTGAGATACAGCGTCATCAGCGGCTGGAAGCGGTCGCCGGCCGGAAGCGCGGCCATGATGCGCTCGCGATAGGCCTTGGCATCCTCAGTCGTCACCACCGGCGGCACGAGGTTCGGCATGATGATGGCGCGGGCGAAATGGCGGCTCGAATCGCCGATGACGCACTTGAGGACGGCGCCATCACGCAGGTGCAGGTGCCAGTCATCGGGGCGGCGAAGGGTGAGGGTCTTCATGGGGAGCACTTCCGAGAGGTCATCGATGCCCTCGCCATACCATCAAGCGGCGCCTCGAAACAATCTAAAGCGATGCTCTAAGCGCGTCATTCACCCGGCGGCAACGGCTGGCGGTCACAAAAATGTGCAGGGATCAGGAGGCGCGTACATTCGAATACGCTGAAGTGCGCGGAACCGACTCGAGGTTCGGGCGTTCGTTAAGCAATCTGAAGAATGTATGAATCGGGGCGCACAATGACTTTCAGCGCATCTAAAGTCAACAAGGGTTTCGCATTATTCACAAGCACGGCGGTGGCCTTGTGCGTGTTGACGGTTTCGCCCGGCGCGGAAGAGCGCGCCCAGTTGCAGCTCGCGTCAGCCATGCAGGCTGATTGCGATCGGCTTGCCGGAAGCCCGTTCGACCAGCAGCGCAACAGCGAGTTCTCGCCGGTCGGTATCGGCGAGATCGACGGCGCCGCTGTTGATGCCTGCCGCGTGGCCTTCGAGACCACCGGCAACCCGCGCTTCGCCTACCAGCTTGGCCGCGCGCTGAACAACGCCCAGCAGGCCGACCAGGCGATGAGCGCGTATAACGCCGCAGTCCAGGCGAATTATCCAGCCGCCAAGGTGAACTTCGGCATGCTGATGGGCCGCCTCGGTGACGAGAAGGCCGAGTTCCAGCTTTACACGGAAGCCGCACAGGGCGGCAACGTGCTCGCTGCCTATAACCTCGGCGTCGCCTATCGCGACGGCTTGGGCACGGAAAAGGACGTCAACAAGGCGCTCGAGTGGTTTGAAAAGGCCGCCGCCGAAGGTGACGATACTGCCGCCTTCAATATCGGCGCGATCTATGACGAAGGTCAGCTTGTTCCGGCCGACGACCAGACGGCGATTGCCTGGTACGACCTTGCTGCCCAGCGCGGCAACAAGGACGCGATGATCAACCTTGGCCTGATGTATGAGGCGGGCGAAGGCATCGAGCCGAATGCGCAGAAGGCGGCCGAGATGTATCGCCAGGCCGCCGAGCATGGCGACCTGTTCGGGGCCTACAAGTTCCTGCAGATGCAGGAACTCGGCGTCGTGCCGGCTCCCTCCAACCCGGCCATGGCCGAAGGCGTCAACTCGCTGGTGCTGAAGCCTGGCGATGCCACCGACACCCTCAACTCCAGCGCCAAGGAGATCTGATCAGATCTCCCCTGCGGATGGCCCCCAGACATCGGTCATCGCAAAGCCGTCCGAGAGCGGATCGAAGGGATCGAGCGCAATCTGGTGAAGACCGAAGGTGAATCCACGGCCGGTGATCGTTGGAACGATTGCCGGCTTTCCTGCGACCTCGGTTTCCGCCGAAAGCCCTACCTCGAATTGCGAGCCGATGATGGAACGCGACTTAAACAAGTCGCCCACTTTGACCTTGCCCCGTGCGTGAAGTGCCGCAAGATTGGCCGAGTTACCCGTGCCGCAGGGTGAACGGTCGGCGCGGCCCGGCCACATGGTGGTGCAGGTGCGCACCGTGCCATCCGCCTCCGTATCACGGAACATCACGTAAGCCACGCCGGAGATCGCGGGGATATCCGGGTGAACCACCGTCATCTGCTGGTTGATGAGGCTCTTCAGCACCATGCCGGCCTCGACAAGTGCTGCCGCATTGCCCTTCTCGATCGTCAGGCCGATCTGGCCAACATCCACCAGTCCGTAGAAGATGCCGCCGTAACACAGGTCAAGCTTGATCTCGCCCCAGCGCGGCGTCTGGAGCGTCACGTCCAACTGGTGCACGAAGGACGGCACCATGGTGAGCCTGACCTTTTCACAGCGCCCGTCGCGGCACGTTGCGGTGGCCTTTACCAATCCGGCCGCGGTTTCAAGCGTGACGACAGTTTCCGGCTCCTGCATCTCGACGATACCAGCCTCCAGCAGCGCGGTGGTGACGCAGATGGAGTTCGAGCCCGAACTTGCATGCGCCTGGTCCGGCTGCAGGATGATGAAGGCAGCATCCGCATCCGGATGCTTGGCCGGCAGCAGCAGGTTTACCGAGCCGATCGGCGCTCCCCGCGGCTCCAGGCACAGGAAGCGACGCAGTTCCTGCCCCTTCGGATCGGTGTTCAGCCAGTGCAACTGTGCCGCGACCGTCTCGCCGGGGATCTTCGGCACGCCGCCGATTGCGACCTTGCCGATTTCGCCTTCACAATGAACGTCCAGCAACTGGATCGTACGCTTCCATCTCATGCGGGTATGTCCTGATTACACGTGCCGGGTGATGCCGCCATCGACCCGGATGTTCTGGCCGGTGATGTAGCCGGCACCGTCCGACAGCAGGAAGGCAGCGGTCTTGGCGATCTCCTCGACCTGACCGATGCGCTTCATCGGCACCTTGTCTGCTGTTTCCGGCTTGTGGTTGAGGCTGTCGATATAGCCCGGCAGGATGCAGTTCATGCGGATGTTGTCGGCCGCGTAACGATCGGCGTAGAGCTTGGTAAAGGCGCCGGCCGCGGCACGATAGGTGCAGGACACCGGGAAGATCAGCGAGGGCTCGAAGGCGGCAAAGGTGGTGATGTTGACGAAGGCGCCCTTGCCTTGTTTCTGCATCACCGGCGTCACCAGCCGCGCCATGCGCACCAGCGACAGGATCATCATGTCCGAGCCGAGCGCCCAGTTCTCGTCGGTGATGTCGAGCAGGTCACCTTTCGGCGGATGGCCGGTATGATTAACGACGGCGTCGATGCGGCCATAGGTCTTCATCGTCAAGTCGAAGATCGCCTGGATGTCTTCCGCCTTTTCCGCCACGCCGCGCGAGGCGACACCGCCGAGTTCCGCGGCAAGCTTTTCGCAGCTTTCCGACGGCGACATCAGCGCCAGCTTGTAGCCCTGGGAATGAAGTTCGCGTGCGATCGCCTCACCCATTCCACGACCACCACCGGTGATCAGCGCGACCTTTTCCGTTTCCGCCATTGCCATTCCTCTCCTGATTTTCCCAGATTTGGCGCAGCCTTAAGGAGCAGCACCCAGCCAAGCATAACCTAGCCGCAGTTCGGTCTTACCGTCTCCAAAAGAAAAGGGAAGCGCCAGCGTTTTTGCCCGCCCGGGAGCGAGCCCCAGTGCCTCGACCTGCGAGAGGTTGATCGGCAGAGGTTCGCTTCCAGTTGAGCCGTTATCGTACCAGACCGCAAGCACGGGCGCCTTCATCGCCTCGCGCGATGGGAAACCGGCAATGACTTGATCGGCATCGATCACGGACACATCCGGAAACTGCATGCGCATATTGCCAGCGAGATGCATGCCCGCCGCCACGATGAGCGCCGGCTGACCTTCTGTCTTCAGGATGTCCGCAGCCGCCGCGAAAGGATAGTTGATGCGCGTGTAGGATCCGGTCAGCTCGCCCGTTACCGTCTTGCCTGCCAGCGGCAGAAGCGTGATGGCCATGATGATGAGGAATACGGGCACCAAACGCTTCAGGCTGCCTCCAACATCCGCTCCGGCGTGGTCCAGCTTCAGCAACAGGTAAAGCGGGAAGACCAGGAGATAAGGATCAAGCCAGCGTTCGGTGATCTTCGTCGTGCCGGCGACCAGGATGACGACTACGACCCCCAAGAGCGAGACCAGCATGATCCGGCCAAGCAGCCGCGTCACCTGCGTGCCTGTTACGAGGCTGCGCTTGAACTGCCCCTTGAAGGCGATGCCGAAGATGATGACCGCCAGTGCGCCAAAGGCGATGCAAGCGAGCGCGAGCGACCCGAGCGCGCGGATGATGCGAGTCATGCCTTGCGGTGCGTTCGCCTCGACCATCTTGCCGATCGTGCCGGCACTGGCGAGATCAAGGTTGCCAAGCAGCCAGAGCCCGTGGGGCAGAACCACGATTAACCCGGCGAGGGCCGTCAGGAGGATACGCGGGTCGAGCAACCGCTCGCGCCATTCCCGATCCGCCAGGACGGCAATGAAGGTCGCCGCTGGCAGAAGCACAAAGTTATATTTCGAGATGGTGCCGATGCCGGCCGCAAACCCCAGGATCAGGTAACCCAGCAAATCCGGCCGCATCAGAATGCGGAACAGCCCATAGAGAAACAGGGCAGTTGCCATAAGAACCGCGACCGTGTGGGTCAGGTCCTGCTGCGGCATGTAGGAAACCTGCGGCAGCGTCAGCAGGCTGAGCGTCGCAACCGCGACGAAACCGGGGCGATGACCCAGCTCACGCACCGCCAGGCCGAAGAAGGTGTAGGCCAGGAACAGCATCGCGAATTTTGGCAGGACGAGCGCGAACAGCGAGATGCCGAAAACACTCACGACAGCGTTCTGCACCCAGTTGAAGAACGGCGGCTGCGGCCCGTAACCCAGCAGCCAGTATTGCGAGAACAGCGATTGCTCGGCTTCATCCAGCGTCAGCGCGTTCGGCAACGCGAGGCGCACGAGCATGCTGAGGATGCAGTAAAGCCCAATGAAGACGAGGAGCGACCACAGGCCCTGCGAAAGAAGGCCGGCCAGCTTGCCGGCTCCGCCAGAGCTTTCGAGCGATCCTGCCGCTCCATTCCGATCGCGCATCTTCGATCCCCGACACATCCCAAGTGCTGCAGCAGGTGGCACGCCACAGGATGCCGATCAACCGAAAAAGCACGCTCTTAGCCAGACCGGACGGATCAAGCTGCCTTGCTGAAGGAGCGTCCCGCCTGGTTCAGATACGCGTCAAACGCCGATGCGGCGGCGCGCACGATAAAACGATGCTCCTCCGAAATCGTGATGCGGCCACCATCGCGCTGGATCAGCCCGTCACTTTCCAGTTCATCCAGCCGGTCATTGTGCCGGAGAAGATCGTTTGCTTCAAAACCATGTGCGCAAGCGAGCGCTTCGACATCAACCGCAAAGTCGCACATGATCCTTTCGATGATGGCGGCCCGCAGCCGATCTTCCGGTGTGAGGTGGTAGCCCTTGGCTATAGGCAACTCGCCACTCGCGACGCGGCTCGCGTAAAGCCCATGCGGCACTTCGTTCTGAACGTAACCCTGCGGCAGGCGGCCGATGGACGAGGCGCCAAGGCCGATGAGGGTTTCGCAGTTATCGGTCGTGTAACCCTGGAAGTTGCGATGCAGCCGGCCTTCGGCCTGCGCGAGAGCCAGATCATCATCCGGCAGCGCGAAATGGTCGAGACCGATCTGCACATAGCCGGCCGCAACAAGCGCCTGCGCCATCGCCGCAGCCTGCAAGGCACGCTCCGGCGCATCCGGCAGCGCTTCTTCCTGGATCAGGCGTTGGTGCTTCTTGAAGCTCGGTACATGCGCATAACCGAAGACCGCCAGACGATTCGGCCGCATGGCAACCGCGGCCTCGACGGTCTCGATGCAGGACTCCACCGTCTGATGCGGCAGGCCATAGATCAGGTCGAAATTGATCGCATTGATGCCGACGCCGCGCAGGCTCGAGACCGCCGCCATGGTCTGCTCGACGCTCTGGACGCGGTTGATGGCGCGCTGCACCTTCAGGTCAAAGCTCTGGACACCCAGGCTGGCGCGCGTGACACCGGCTTCGGCCAGCGCGGCCACCATATCAGACTGCAGCGTGCGCGGGTCGATCTCGATGGCGATGTTGACGGTGGGCGCAAAACCCAAACGATCACGGAAGGCATGTACCAGTGCCACGAACTCGTCAGGCTTCATGATGGTCGGGGTGCCGCCACCAAAATGGATCTCGCCGATCGAGAAGCTCTCGTTGCGCGCCAGCGCCAGGAGCTCCACTTCCCGATGCAGCGTTTCCATGTATTCGATGATCGGCCGATCCTTCTGCGTCACCGTCGTGTGGCAGCCGCAATACCAGCACATGGCACGACAGAAGGGGATGTGAACGTAAAGCGAGGTTGGCTCATCCTGCGGAAGGGCCTGCAGCCATTGCGGATAGACCGAGCCATCGAAATTCTTCGTGAAGTTCGGCGCCGTGGGGTAGCTCGTGTAGCGCGGCAGCCGCGCGTCGCCATATTTATCGATGATCGCCGCAGACATGGCAGCTCCTCTGCAAATCCTGTTGGCAGGGGTTCTAGCCGCAGCGGCGACACTTCGGTTTGTGCAAGATCAATCGACCTGATCTCTTCTTACGGCCTGATTTCGATCTCGCCCTCCAGCCGGGTAATGTCGAAGTCGGTGACCAGCACATCGAGGCGCAGGCTCCACCTACCCGCCAGCGGCAGCACGAGATCCGGCACCGTCCAGCCCGTTTCGGTCTTTTCCGCCTTGCGTCGGATCGGTTCAACGCCGGCCTGTGGATTGCCCAGCACCGCCGTGACTTCGACGGGATCGAGCGGTTGCCCGTCCTTGCCAGTGATCTTGATGGACAGGGACACCGCACCGCCGTCGCCCTGGCGAACGGTCACGTCGGCGGCCGCCTCGGGGCTCTCTAGACGCACGACGACATCACGCTGAACCTGGGCAACCAGACTGCGCGGCGGCGGCGTGAACCGCCAGGCAGCAGCGACACCGAAGATCAGCGCCATGACCAGCGTTTCGGCAGCCACCAGCCGGACGAGCATGGAAATGGCCTTCGGCTCTCCTCGCCGCGAGCGCTGCGTCAACCGCCAGCGATTGGCCGCGGCAAGGACGAAGAGTACGACAAGCAGCACAAGCTTGATGAGGAAGACAGTGCCATAAGCGGTCGTGACAAGAGCCGATGGCGTGCCGACCTGGACATAAGCCAGCACACCGCCTGCGGCGATCAGCACCAGCACGGCAAAGGGGATGAAGACGGAGAAGCGCTGCAGGCTGTCGGCCGCTTCCGGGCTTTTGGTCCGTAGCTGCAGCATGAGCGGCAGGAGGGCGCCCGCCCAGATGGCGATGGCGGCGACGTGAAGGAAGACCGCGGGGCGCATGATCCACTGCGGCGGTGCGGCACTCGCATGGCCACTGAGGCTCAAGGAGAAAGCGGCGGTGAGGACGGCAGAGAGCGCCATCCATCGTGCCTCCCTGCCCTTGCCGCTCAAAAGCGCCAACGCTGCCAATGCAAATCCGACGCATACGAACATGACCGTCGGGCCGAGACTGGTGCCGAGCCCTGCCCGCCATGCCGAGCCGGAGAACAGGAACGGGATACCCTCGCCCACCGCATCGAGGCCCTGGAAGCCGAGCGAGATCAGTGCTCCCGCTGAGCCAATGCCGAGCGCAATCAGGCTCGGCTTCCGCGTCGCCGTATCGCCGCCGACAAACCAGAAGATCGCGAACACACCGCCGATGCCGAAAAAGATGCCGAGATACAGCATGACCTTGCCGGTCCACAGGCCGGCCCAGACCGGCCAGCCGGAATCAGCGGCGGTATCCGGAGGCGGCCCGCCTGCGTGTCCCACCGAAAAGACGAAAGATCCACCGATCGGGTGACCGTCTTCCGACACGACGCGCCAGGAAAGGAGGTGGGTACCGGTTTGCAAGTCTGCCGGCGGCGTGATCTCCAGCGCATTGCCCTTGACCACAACATCCTCAAGCGGAACGCTGCTGCGGTCGGGCCTGGTCAGCTTCAGGCTCGTCGGCGACACCGGTTCGTTGAAGATGAGCCGGATGACGCCGGGTGCCGCTGCCACGACTGCTCCATCCGGCGGTTCGGTCGAATTGAGCGAGGCATGCGCAAAGGCTGCCGCGGCGAGCGGAAGCCACAGCAGCATGACGAGCAATGCGCGGGAAAGCGTGGAGACTAGAGACCACGCTCGGCAGCGGACGGCACTTGACATCATGCGCCCAGCCGCAATCAGTTGGCCGCGGGAATGAGCTTCAGGCCCGGCGCCGGAAGCTCGAGATCGGATGCCTTCTGGCCGGCAGCGGGGATTTCGATCCAACGCTCCTTGGCGCCATCCGGGCATTCCTGCACCACCGGGAAATACATTATCTCGCCCGGGTTCAGGTCCGCCGCGATCGTGCCGCGGAAAACAAACTCGTCGTATTGATCATCAGGCAGATTACCACCGCTCCAGACGACCTGCTTGACGCCTTCGCTGACCTTCGAACCATGGTTGTCGTAGGCCTTTTCGTAAGGCCCCTTCACGGTCTCCAGCGTCCAGCCGGCTTTCGGCTGCGGTTTTACGCCATAAAAGCCTTCCGGCATCTGGACCCGCACCACCTGCGTCGGCTTGCCTTCGCAGCCGTGCGGCACACGCAACACGACCTTGTAGGTGGAGCCGACCGGGGCTTCCTTGCCTTCGAGGGTGACATGGGCAAAGGCGGCGGCGCTGCTGCATGCTGCAATCGCGGTGGCGGCGATGATGGTCTTGAACATGGGTTCTCCTTGGCCAGATCGGACATGGCCTGCTCGAAACGCTGGCAGCAAACTGCGCCGGCGTGAATTGGATGCATGGGATGAACAATGATCTTCGCGTTGCCGCTTGTCGCGGGACCGGAGCGGCTCGGCCGAAGACCAGAAGCGGCTCAGGCAGTCACTGGCGGAGCGCGCGGAACACTCGGCAAGACTTCCGGGCGCTTCGGGAAATGTTCGTCCGCCTCAGCGACAACGGTCGAGAGATCAGTTCTCAGCCTGTTGCTGACGAAATGAGCCGGAGGATTTGGCACCAGGAACTGCGCCGTTGCATAACAGGCGGCCGCGCAGCAGCCTGGGAGCTTCGGCTGGGTGTCGCCCTGGGAGGTGCCAGCGTCGACGGTATGCGAGATGCAGAGCGGATTGCCGAAATCATCAAGCGTCCGCGCGGCCACGGCTGGGCTGACGAGTGCCGAGGCGAGCAGCATTTGCAGCACAAGCGCGTAGCTCGCCAGGCAGGCGAATACGAGGCTTGAAACTGAGGTGCTGCGCTTCTTCACGATCCCTCGCGACACGACCAAGAACGGCATCCTTGATGGCATGGCTATGTCACGCCTGTCCATGCGTTGTTGCGCCACAGGCGCGCGCACGCGCAGGCCAAAACGACAACAAGCCCGGCAATGCCAGGCTCGTGGAGAATGTTCATTCAGGGAGATAAGAATGGCGCACCCGAAGAGATTCGAACTCCTGACCCCCAGATTCGTAGTCTGGTGCTCTATCCAGCTGAGCTACGGGTGCGTGAGCAAGTGGTGTGTTCCGCTTGCGTGGCGATCCTCTAAAGGCTGACGCGGAGGATTGCAAGCGATTTTGATGTCGCCAATATCATTTTACGGCTACTTCTTTTACAACCTATTGATTTCACAAACACATTTGCATTACGCGCGAACGCGGTAGTCGTCGAGGGAAACCGGGCGGTCGGGAATTTCGATGCGGAACTGCGTGCCGGGACCGGGTTTTTCGACGAGCGCAATCGTGCCGCCGTGGGCAAGAACCAGTTCCCGCGCAATCACCAGACCGAGGCCGGTACCACCCGAACGCGCCGATCCACGGAACGCGGAGAACAGGTTTTCGCGAGCCTTGCGCGGCATTCCAGGGCCTGTGTCATCGATCGTGATGCTGACGACACTACCGACGCGGTGAGCGCTGACCGTGATCCGACGCACGACCGAACCGTCTTCAGGATCGAAGTTGACCAACGCCTGGTGGGCATTGCGGCACAGGTTGTGAATCACGCGGAAGATCTGCTCGCTATCGCAATCCACCTCGAGATCGGCGGCGATCTGTTCCACGAACTCGATGCCGCTATCCTGATCAATCCCCAGCATCTCGCGCACTTCCTGGGTGAGCGACGAGATTTTCACACGGCGGCGCCGCGGCGCCGCTTCGGATGCCTGGCCATAAGCGAGTACTTCATTGGTATAACCGACGGCGCGGTCGATCGTGCGCAACAGCTTTGGCGCGAAGCTCCTCACCATCGGATCCTCCACATCCGTGAGGCGGTCGGACATCAGCTGCGCGGAAGCCAGGATGTTACGCATGTCGTGATTGATCTTCGAGACCGCGAGCCCGAGATCAACGAGGTTTTTCTGCTGCTTAAGCGTCCGCTGCAGTTGAACCTGCATCTCGGTCAGATGTCGCCCTGCCACGGCAAGTTCACCGCGCGACCGGTCGCCGCCAAACACCCGGGAAGGATCTTCAGGCTCCTCGGAGAAAAGCTGCATGCTCCGCGTCAGCCGGCGGATTGGCATGATCATCATGCGGTTGATGGCAAGGAAGATCATGACGGCGGTCAGCAGCGAGATCAGCAGCGACACCAGGAACATCATCTTGGCGTATTTCAGCATGTCCTTGCGCAGCGCGTCCTCGGTCATGACCAGTTCGATAATCATGTCGCTTTCGCCGATCGGGCCGTAGACACGCATGGTCCGGCCGCCGCCCAGCACCAGCGTATCGAGCGCATCACGCATCGCGCCAAGGAAGGACGTACCGGCAAGGTCAAAGACCTGGTCGATCTCGGGCTGGGTATCGGTGGCCGCGAGCAGGCGTGACGTGCCGTCCTTGCGCAGCGCCAGCACCTTCGTGCCGGTGGCGAGAAGCGTGTCATCCTGCACGCCGCGTGGAAGCTCGGAAGTCTGCAGCCCATCGATGACGATACCGGCGGCCGCCGCCGTATCGAGCCGGTCGCGCAGCCAGTTCATCCGCATGGTGGCGACACTCGGGACGAAGATCAGCACTTCGGCCATCATGACGAAGATGACGGTCAGCCAAAGCAGCCGGCCCGAAAGGCCGCGAAAGAGACGCGGCATCTGCTCCGGTGCACGCGCATCCGGTTCAGTACGTGCGATGCCCGAGGTCCTCGCCTCGTCGTTCATCGTAGTCTCCGTAACGTGAAGGCGCGTCGCCACATCGATAAGCGACGGTTTCAACGCCTATTCTAGGGATTTATGGCAAATTTACCAGTCTTTGCCGCAGCGCAAAAAGAAACGGAGGCAACCCGTGCCTCCGTTTCCTCAGATCGCGATGAAGATCTTGATCAGAATTCTTCCCAGTCACTCGCTGCGGTCGATGCCGCTGCCGCGGGGGCTGCTGCTCCTCCGCCACCGAAGGCGCGTGCCAGTGCACCCGTCATCTTCTTGACGGGGGAAACCCGGGCGCGATGATCGGCCGTTGCGACGGTCACCGGCTTCTTGAAGGGTGCCGGCGGCTGGGAGAGGCTAGCGGGGGTGGCCTGCGGCCGTGGGCTTGCCTGCCCCTGGCCATCTTCCTGACCGATGTTGAACTGCGATACGAGCGCAAAGAGGCTGTCGGCATCGGCCGAGAGCTTGCTCGTGGCCGCTGAGGTTTCTTCCACCATGGCCGCGTTCTGCTGGGTCACCTGGTCCATCTGGTTGACGGCCGTGTTGACTTCGGCAAGGCCGGTGGCCTGCTCGCGGGAGGCAACGGCGATCGAATGGATGTGGTCGTTGATGCGCAGCACGCGGGCCTCGATCTCCGACAGGGCTTCGCCCGTCTTCTGGACCAGATCAACGCCAACGGCGACTTCATCGCCAGACTTGCTGATCAGCGACTTGATGTCCTTTGCCGCACTTGCCGAACGCTGGGCAAGCTCACGCACTTCCTGGGCAACGACCGCAAAGCCCTTGCCTGCATCACCGGCGCGCGCTGCTTCAACACCAGCGTTGAGCGCCAGCAGGTTCGTCTGGAAGGCGATCTCGTCGATGACGTTGGTGATCTGGGCGATCTCACGCGACGCCTGTTCGATCCGACCCATGGCCTCGACCGCGTTGCGAACGACGGCACCCGACTGGACGGCGCTTTCCTTCGCCTCGCTCACCATGATGGTCGCTTCCTGGGCGCGCTCGGTTGAGGTCTTCACGACAGCGGTGATCTGGTCGAGAGCCGCCGAGGTTTCTTCCAGCGCTGCCGCCTGCTGTTCGGTACGGCGCGACAGGTCGTTGGTGGCGCTGCTGACTTCCGAAGCGCTGCCATTCATCGAGCCGGTCGCGACGCGGACGTTCGACATGGTCGTTCGCAGCGTCGCCATCGCAGCGTTGACATTGTTCTGCAGTTCTTCGAACGCACCCTTGAAGTTGCCCCGCATGGTATCAGTCAGGTCGCCATTGGCGAGGCTGCGCACCACACGGCGTGTTTCCGAGACGCCGGCATCAACGCTTGCCACCAGTTCATCGACATCGTGTGCGAAACTGTCGAGGCTTTCGACGCCCCACTGCTTGTCGATCCGGCGGGTAAAGTCACCTTCGGCAGCGGCGGCAACCACGATGGCCATGCGGGACTGCAGGTCATCGCTCTTGGCCCGCAGTGCGGCATCGGATGCATTCATGCGCGCCACTTCCAGGCCGTTCCTCTTGAAGACCTCGACGGCAGCGGCCATGTCGCCGATCTCGTCCTTGCGGCCGGTCGGGATTGCGGCGTCATAATCGCCGTCGGCAATCTTCTTCATCGACGCGGTCAGTTCGAGGATCGGACGGCTTAGCTGGGTGCGGCCCATGTAGAGACCGGCGGCGGCACCACCTGCGACACCAATGATGGCGACGGCGAGAACGCTGTAGAAGATCATGCTGCGGAAGGATTCCATCTCGGCGCTCAGCACCTTGAGTTCTTCCTGGTCCATCTTCACGACAGCGTCGATCTCAGCCTGATAGGCCTTGCGGTTCGCGCGGTTGGCTTCGTTGTTGCCCTGCACGTTCGCGACTTCGGGCCCTTCCTCCTGGCTCAGCCGGGCCGTCTCGCTGCGGAAAGCCTTGAACTCCTTGGAGCGCTCCAGAAGCTTGTTGAACATTTCACGCTGTTCCGCCGGCACCTTCGGCTGCCATGCGGCGAAAAGTTCATCGCTGCTCACCAGTGACTTCAGAACGCCATCGGCAAACTGCTTGGCCGAAGCGGAATCCTCGGCGGCGTAAATGCCGCGGGCATCCATGACGACGGCCGTGACCAGCCGGTTCAGATGCTCGCCGTTATAAACACGCTCGGCGACATGGGCATATTGCTGCGCGCGCTTCTGGTACTCCCCCACCGCGAACAGCGCCATTCCACCAATCAAGATAGCGACAAGACTCATCAAGCCGACGAGCAAGTTTATTTTCGAACTGATCTTCACGCGAGAACCCCCATTACAGCGTGCTTAAGGGCATCTGCGCCGTACGAACGCTCGTACCCTCCATGGCTGCGAGATCTAGCAGTCAGCTGTTAATAAAGTTTGAGTGGAGTAAAAGCCTCAAACAGGTTCGTTTCGAGCAAAGTTTATCACGCAACGTACAGTTGTTAGATTGATCGTCTTGACTTTCGTCAATTTTCGATAGGTGAGGACAATTTTTTGCTCCCGAATACATCGGTGCTCGCGTTAATGGATTAGTTAGAATTGAAACAATGTCAGTGGGCACGTTCCGGCATCTTCAAGAAGGCTCGGTTTCGGCTCGGCCGTTGACTTTTCAGGCTTACCTCTCTAGTAAGCCGGCCACGTTCCGCTCAGCGAGTTCAGCGTTTGCTGTCGCGTGGGCAGAACGATAATCCGAAACGCTCTTGCCGTCGTGATGACGGCAAACTTCAAGAAGGGCCGCACACCGCGGTATTAAATAAATGAAGCGTACCTACCAACCGTCCAAGCTTGTTCGCAAGCGTCGTCACGGCTTCCGCGCCCGCATGGCTACCAATGGTGGCCGCAAGGTTCTGGCTGCTCGCCGCGCCCGTGGCCGCAAGCGTCTGTCGGCCTAAAGGCCGAATTGCCCGGGATTTTCGGGCATGACGAATAGAAAAGACTCCAAGACGACTGTCGGGCGGTTGAAAAACCGGCCGCAGTTTTTGGCCGTGCGGCAAGGCGAAATACGCCGCGGACGAACTTTCCTGCTGGAAGTTCTGGACCGGCAGCAGCCGGACGAGCCGCCTCGCGTCGGCTTTACCGTGACGAAGAAGCACGGCAACGCAGTTGAACGCAACCGGATGCGCCGCCGCCTGAGAGAGGCGGTGAGGCAATCTGCCGGATTTGCAATGAATAACGGACACGACTATGTGATCGTCGCGCGGCGGGACGTGCTGACGGCTCCCTTTGCGGATATGACGGCACAGCTTATCGAGCGTATCGAAGGCAAGCCGAGACACAAGCGGTCCGAGGAGACCCGTTCCAGGAAAGCATGATGGAAAAAAACCGCAACTACTTCATCGCGATCGCACTCTCCGTGCTCATCGTTCTTGCCTGGCAATTCCTCTACATGAACCCGAGGATGGAAGCTCAGCAGCGCGCCGAGGAAGCTCGCCAGGCGCTGCAGGGCGATGCCTCGCAGACCTCTTCGCCCGAAAGCCCCGGCGCCCAGAGCACGGGTGGCGGCAATCTCCCTGGTGGACCAGCTTCGGGCCAGGCAGCGGTGGTGACGCGCGACCAGGCACTGGCCAAGTCGCAGCGCGTGCAGATCGAAACGCCGGCTCTCGTAGGCTCCATCAACCTGACGGGCGCTCGCCTCGATGACCTGAAGCTGCGCGAATACCATGAGACGGTCGACGACAGCAGCCCGATCATCACGCTCTTCTCGCCGGCCGATACGACGGACGGCTACTTCACCGAACTCGGCTACATCCAGAACGAGTCGATCGGCGCGACGCCGGGTGCGACGACGCAGTGGACGCTGGCCAGCGGCGACAAGCTGACCCAGCAGACGCCGGTCACGCTGTCGTTCACCAACGACAAGGGCGTCACCTTTACCCGTACGATCTCGGTCGATGACCATTACATGCTGACGATCACCGACAAGGTGGACAACCAGGCCGCCGCACCGGTGACCCTGACGCCTTACGGCCGCGTCAGCCGCAACCACAAGCCGCAGACGCCTTCCGTCTGGGTTATCCATGAAGGCTTCATCGGCGTCATGGGGCAGGACGGCAAGCTGTCCGAGCACACCTATTCCAACATCGAAGACGAGCAGTACACGCACGAAAAGGCGACGTCGGGCTGGTTCGGCATCACCGACAAATACTGGGCGGCCAGCATCGTGCCGCCGCAAAACGTGCCTTATGTGGCTCGCTTCTCGCACTTCACCGGTGGCCAATCCAGCTACCAGGCCGACTACAAGGGCGACGACCTGACGATCCAGCCGGGCCAGTCGACCGAGCTCAAGAACCTGGTGTTCGCCGGCGCCAAGGAAGTGCCGCTGATCTCGAAATACGAGACCGACCTTTCGATCCCGCAGTTCAACCGCCTGATCGACTGGGGCTGGTTCTACTTCATCACCAAGCCGATGTTCCAGCTGATGGACTTCTTCTTCCGTCACGTGGGCAATTTCGGCGTTGCGATCCTGCTGACCACCGTCGTGGTCAAGGCGCTCTTCTTCCCGCTCGCCAGCAAGCAATACGCCTCCATGGCCAACATGAAGCGCGTGCAGCCGAAGATGGAAGAGCTGAAGGCCAAGCATGGCGACGACCGCATGGCCATGCAGCAGGCGATGATGCAGCTCTACAAGGAAGAGAAGATCAACCCGATCGCCGGCTGCTGGCCGGTGCTCCTGCAGATCCCGGTCTTCTTCGCGCTCTACAAGGTCATCTACGTCACGATCGAGATGCGCCATGCTCCGTTCTTCGGCTGGATCCAGGACCTTTCGGCTCCCGATCCGACGTCGCTGTTCAATCTCTTCGGCCTGCTGCCCTACGACGTGCCGCACTTCCTAATGATCGGCGTCTGGCCGATCGTGATGGGCATCACGATGTTCGTGCAGATGCGTATGAACCCCACCCCGCCGGATCCGACCCAAGCGATGATCTTCACCTGGATGCCGCTGGTCTTCACCTTCATGCTGGCATCCTTCCCGGCTGGCCTGGTGATCTACTGGGCGTGGAACAACACGCTGTCGGTTCTACAGCAAGGTTTCATCATGAAGCGCCACGGCGCCAAGATCGAGCTCTTCGACAACCTCAAGAGTCTCTTCAGGCGAAAACCCGCGGCGACCAAGTAAATCTAAGAAGCCCCGCTCCGGCGGGGCTTTCTGTTTCAGCATCCGGCGTTGTGCACCTTTGCGAACTTGACTTTGCATGGCAAAACCCGGAAGCCCTGCCCTTCCAAGACTAAAGGACGAACATCATGGCCGCAGAAAAGAACATGGACAGCAAGCCGCTCTTCGGCCGCCCCTGGATCTTTATCCGCGGCGTTCCCTCGATGAAGTTCCTGCCTCCCGAGGGCCCTCTCGAAGTCGCGTTTGCCGGGCGCTCGAATGTCGGCAAGTCGTCGCTGATCAATGCGCTCGTCGGGCAGAAGGGGCTGGCCCGTACCTCCAACACACCGGGCCGCACCCAGGAACTGAACTACTTCGTGCCGGATGGCTATTCCGGCCAGGACGGCGACCTGCCGCCGATGGCGCTCGTGGACATGCCCGGCTATGGTTATGCGCAGGCTCCGAAGGAAAACGTCGACGCCTGGACGAAGCTCGTCTTCGATTACCTGCGCGGTCGCGCCACCCTGAAGCGCGTCTACGTGCTCATCGACAGCCGCCACGGATTGAAGAAGAACGACGAGGAAGTGCTCGATCTTCTCGACAAGGCCGCCGTCTCCTACCAGATCGTCTTGACCAAGACCGACAAGATCAAGGAGCCGGCAGTGCCGAAGCTCCTCGCCGAGACGCTGGAGAAGATCCGCAAGCGCCCGGCTGCTTATCCTGAAGTGCTGTCGACCTCGTCCGAAAAGGGTAAGGGCATCGAGGAGCTGCGCGCCGAGATCAGCAAGACGATCGGCTACTCTGCTCCCTGACAAGAAGAAGCCGGCCGCCCTTTTGGGAGGCGACCGGCTCCGCTTCAGCCGTAAGAGCTACAGTACGGCTTACATCTTCGGCAGCAGAACCTTGTCGACGACGTGGATCACGCCGTTGGACTGCTTGACGTCAGCGATCGTGACGGTGGAAACGCCGCCCATCTCGTCCGTCAGGGTGATCTTGCCCATGCTTTCCTTGGCCTTCAGCACGCAGCCGCCGACCGTCTGGACGTCATGCGTGCCATTGTCGTCCTTGATCATCTTGGCGATCGCCGTCGACATGGCGTCGGCGGCAAGGACGTGGCAGGTCAGCACCTTCGTCAGATGAGCCTTGCTTTCCGGCTTCAGCAGCGTTTCGACCGTTCCGGCTGGGAGGGCGGCAAAGGCTTCATTGGTGGGGGCGAAGACGGTGAACGGGCCCTTGCCCTGGAGTGTCTCGACGAGACCTGCTGCCTTCACGGCAGCAACGAGCGTCGTGTGATCCTTCGAGTTGGCCGCGTTCTCGACGATATTCTTGTCTTCAGCCATCGCAGCGCCACCCACCTGCGGGTTGGCAGCATTGGCGCCGGCAGCGGCGGCCGAGATGACGGTTGCGACGGTGAGCAGACGGAGTGCAGACTTCAACATGTGATTTCCTCTTCCAGAATGGGAAGCCCCGGCGCGAGCAGCGCGCCTCCCAAGGGCTGCCCCTGCCGATGCAGGAGCAGAACAAGGGACGGAGAGGAGGGAAAAAGAGTTTCAGCAGCCTTGAAAATCTTGGCACTCACTGGCCAAGATATTGAAGATGCATAGGGATTATTTCTGCGCGGCTGCCTGACCTGCGGCGATCACGGGACCTGTCGCCTGTCCGGTGGGCGATCCTCCAAACGGCTCGAGGCTCACCGCGAAGGTCACGCCTTCGCGAACCTTGGCGCGCAGTGCTGCGGGTATCTCCACCGAACCATCGCCTGCTTCAGGCAAAACGCCGAGCGAAATTGGCAGGCTGGTCGAATCCGGCACCAGCCAGAGTTCCAGCGACCGCGGTTCGTTGGGCTTGGAGGCAACCGGGGTGACCTTCAGCTGGCCGCTGCCGGCATCGTATTGTGCGAGCAAATTGATGTTACCGGTCGTGCTCGACATCTGCGCCACCAGAGGCGTTGCGGGCTCACGCGCGCCGATCCAGCCGGACTGGAGTGAGACATAGGTGACGAGCAGCGCCAGTGACGCGAAGGTAAGGCTCCGCCAGAGAAGCAGTGAGTTCCACCAGCTTCCTGCCGCGGCAAGTTCTTGCGCGACGGATTTCTGCTGGCCAGGCTGCGGGCCGAACAACCGCGCCTCGATCCTGGAGAACACCGCATCCGGGGGTGTTTCGTCCATGTAGTCGCCGTTGAAGTCAGCCAGGTTTTCCTGCCAGCGCGCCACGATGCGGGCGAAGGTCTTGTCCTGCCTGAGGCGCGCCTCGACCCGCGCGCGATCCGCCTGCGACAGCACGCCCAGCACATATTCGCCGGCGAGAAGCTCGTCGCGGGAGCGGTCTCCTTCGCTCTGTTCGGGTCTGCTCATCGATCGAGGCACTCTCTCAGCTTCAAAAGGCTGCGCCGGAGCCACGTGCGCATCGTGTTCAGCGGCACGTTGAAGCGATCCGCCAGTTCCTGGTAGCTCAGGCCTTCCACATAGGCGCTGCGCACGGCCACCGCCCGATCAGAATCCAACTCTTCCATACACCTGTCAATGCGCCTGCCCTCCCCCTTCAGCACGGTTTCGGCCTCCGGGTCGCGCGCCGTATCGGCAAGGTCGAAGTTGTCCTCGATGTTGTCGGCCACCGGTTTTCGCGCCCGAAGGACATCGATTGAATGGTTGCGGGCAATCGTGACGAGCCATCCGGCCGGGCTTGTGGTCGACAGGGCGAACTGGTCGGCGCGGTGCCAGATCTTCACGAAGACCTCCTGCAGCGCGTCTTCGGCATCGCTCCTGTCTTTGAGGATACGAAGGCAGACGGCGAAAAGTTTCGGAGACGCGGCCGCATAAAGGGACGAGAGCGCTGCGCGGTCCCGCAGGGCAACCCGGCCGATGAGCGCGGCGATGTCTGTGTCGGTCCCCAAGCTCATTCTCCGTCCGGCGCCGGTTTGAAGACACGCGCACTCTTCCATTAGTTCGTAAAACTTCTGGCGATATTATTTTCTCCGTCAAGAACATGCGTTAAAAGGCCCCCACTTAAATGAGGGGAATTCGATGACGGCTTCCGATAGCGAACTTCAGGCCAAGCTTCTGGCGCAGGCGCTGCCTTACATGCAGCGTTACGAGAACAAGACGATCGTCGTGAAATATGGCGGCCATGCCATGGGCGACAACGCGCTTGGCAAGGCTTTTGCGGCCGATATCGCTCTCCTCAAGCAGTCGGGCGTCAACCCGATAGTCGTTCATGGCGGCGGCCCGCAGATCGGCGCGATGCTGACGAAGATGGGCATCGAATCGAAGTTCGAAGGCGGCCTGCGCGTCACCGACCAGAAGACGGTCGAGATCGTCGAGATGGTGCTCGCCGGTTCAATCAACAAGGAAATCGTCGCGCTGATCAACCAGACCGGCGAATGGGCGATCGGGCTTTGCGGCAAGGACGGCAACATGGTCTTCGCCGAAAAGGCCAAGAAGACCGTTGTCGATCCGGACAGCAATATCGAACGCGTGCTCGACCTCGGTTTCGTTGGCGAGGTGGTGGAAGTCGACCGCACCCTGCTCGACCTGCTCGCCAAGTCGGAAATGATCCCGGTCATCGCACCGGTGGCGCCCGGCCGCGACGGCGCGACCTACAACATCAATGCCGATACCTTTGCGGGCGCCATCGCCGGCGCGCTGAACGCCACCCGCCTCCTCTTCCTCACCGACGTGCCGGGCGTCCTCGACAAGGAAAAGAACCTGATCAAGGAACTGACGGTTGCCCAGGCGCAGGCACTGATCAAGGACGGCACGATCTCGGGCGGCATGATCCCGAAGGTCGAGACCTGCATCGATGCGATCAAGGCCGGCGTGCAGGGCGTCGTCATCCTGAACGGGAAGACTGCGCACTCGGTGCTGCTCGAGATCTTTACCGAGCACGGCGCCGGCACGCTGATCGTTCCCTGAACCGCGTCAGCCTATTTCGCCATTTGGAGTGCCGGCCGAGATGCCGGCATTCACGAAAACAAGAGACCAAGGATGCCGCAGACGATCAGCAGGCATCCGGCGACTTCCATGCGCGTCACCCGTTCATGAAACAGGAAGTATGACGCCATGAAGGTGAAGACGAGCTCGATCTGGCCAAGTGCGCGCACATAGGCCACCTGCTGAAGCGTCATGGCCGTGAACCATCCGGCTGAACCGACAACGCCCGCCAAGCCCACGAGCGAGGACGAGCGCCAGCTGCGAAGCACCTCGACGATCTCCCGCTTGTCCTTCCAGAACATCCACACCAGCATGAACGCTGTCTGGAACGTCGTGACGCAGGCAAGCGTCACCGCCGCCTGCATGATCGAGTTCGGCCCGTCCAGCGACAGCGACGCCGACCGGTAGGCCACGGCGGAAATGCCGAAGACCGCGCCAGAGCCGATGCCGATCAGTGCGGTGCGGCTCGCCAACGCCCTGAACATGTTGCCCCAGGAGAGCGGCATGCGCGCCATGGAAATCATCATCACGCCGATGACACCGACGATGATGGCCCCGATCGCGCCGAGCGTCAGTTTTTCGCCGAGGAGAACGAAGCCGAAGATCGCCGCCTGCACCGGCTCGGTCTTGGAATAAGCGGTGCCGACCGCGAAGTTTCGCAACGAGAAGAGATGCACGAGCAGCATGGTGGCAAAGATCTGCGCCAGCCCGCCGATAACCGCCCAGAAGGCGAAGGCCCAGTTCAGCGACGGGAACGAAAAGCCGAGCCCAAAGTGCAGGCACATCACGTAGAGGATCGCCACCGGAAACCCGTAGCCAAACCGAACGAAGCTCGCCCCTCGTGTGCCGAGCTTGCCCTGCAGGTGCTTCTGCAGCGCCGACCGCAGGTTCTGCAGAAAGGCGGCAGCGATGGTGATGGGGATCCAGAGTTCCATTCTTCCCGCGCTAGCACGCGGCCAGGTTCCCCGCCAAGTCGGGTGGAAGCCGCACCCGTCCTCTTTTCATGTTTTCTTTTGGGCACGTCCCGGTGCATAAAACGGCATGGAAAAGAAACCGAAGACCTCGCCTGATCCCGCCGATTTCGCCAATGTTCGTGACTGGGTCTTTGACCTCGACAACACGCTTTATCCGCATCACATCAACCTCTTCGCGCAGATCGACGTCAACATGACGGCCTATGTGCAGGAACTGTTGCAGGTGGAGCGGGAAGAGGCACGCGCGCTGCAGAAGCGCTATTACCACGAGCATGGCACGACGCTTCAGGGCCTGATGCTGAACCACGGCATCGATCCGGACAGCTTCCTGGAGCGGGCGCATGCGATCGATTATTCGGCGCTGCTTCCCGATGCCGACCTCGGCGACGCAATCAAGGCACTGCCGGGCCGCAAGTTCATCTTCACCAATGGCAGCGTACCGCATGCCGAAGCGGCCGCACGGGCGCTCGGCATCCTTGATCATTTCGACGACATCTTCGACATCGTAGCGGCTGGATATGTGCCCAAGCCCGCGGGTGAGACCTACGACAAGTTCGCGAGCCTGCACCGTGTCGACACGGCCAATGCCGTGATGTTTGAGGACCTGCCGCGCAACCTGCAAGTCCCGAAGGCGCTCGGCATGCGGACCGTTCTCCTGGTGCCGCGCAACCTCGATACGGTCCTCATCGAGCGTTGGGAAACCCTCACGGAAGAAGACGACCACATCGACTACATGACAGACGACCTTACGTCGTTCCTGAAGGGCATGCAGCCGGCCCTCTGAGAGCTTACTGAAAGTTCATCTACATTACAGAGCTTTAAGTGGCTCTCTGTGATCGCCGGCCGTACCGTGACGCTATCGGAAACCAGCGGAAAGGACCCTCCCGATGAACGCAAGGAAGATCATTCTGACGACGCTCAGCGCCGCCCTCGTTGCGGGCGCCGCCGTTCCCGCTTTTGCCGCTCCAGGCGATCGCGGTCGCCACGCCGGCCCCCGCGGCGCTGCCATGCAGGACGTGATGTTCGTGCGGCTCCTGAAGAACGCTGACACGAACAAGGACGGCAAGATTTCCAAGGATGAGCTCACCTCGTTCCAGGAACAGCTGTTCACTGCAGTTGATGCCAACAAAGACGGCACACTCACGCGCGGCGAGATGCTGGACTACCGCCAGGCCAAGCGGGAAGAGTTCCGCAAGAACGCCCGGGCCGCAGCAAGCGAGACACAGACCGAACAGGCTGCTCCGGCAAAGCCCGGTGACGAGAAAGCCGAAGGACCCCGTGACAAGCGTCGTGACCACCACCGTCGTGACCGCGAGCATGCATGGCGCCATGGCGGCGACCGCGGCCCGCACCACGTTCGCTGGGACCGGCACGGTCACCGCCCGATGGGTGCCGGCATGTTCCGGATGATCGACGAAGACCGTGACGGCAAGATCACCAAGGCGGAAGCCTCGGCTGCAACGGACAAGCTGTTCGCCCGCATGGACACGAACAAGGACAATATGATCACAATCGACGACCTGCCGGAGCGCCCCCTCTAGTTCTTTGCGCCCATTCAGCGCTCAAAGACGAGTTCCGGCACATGTCGCCTGAAGGACCCGCCCCTGCTGCCGCCCGCAGGGGCGGGTTCCTTCGTTTTCAGAGTTCGTAGAATTCCGCGATTGTCTTCCAGGCGTCGTCGGCCGTTTCGGCGAAGCTGATGAGGTCGAGGTCGCCGGGCGCGATGGTGCCAAAATCCACCAGCGCCTCGAAATTGATCAGGCCGCGCCAGAATTTCTCCGAAAACAGGATCAGCGGGATCCGCTCCATCCGCTTGGTCTGGATCAGGGTCAGCGCCTCGAACATTTCGTCGAGTGTTCCGAACCCACCCGGGAACACAGCCACCGCTTTTGCCCGCATCAGGAAATGCATCTTGCGGATGGCAAAGTAGTGGAAGTTGAAGCTGAGGTCGGGCGTGACGTAAGGGTTCGGCGCCTGCTCATGCGGCAGCATGATGTTGAGGCCGATGCTTGGCGCCCCCGCATCCGCCGCGCCGCGATTGCCGGCTTCCATGACGCCCGGTCCGCCGCCGGTCACCACCACGTACTCTTGGTGATTGAACCTGGCCGAATGCAGGCCGCAGAGTTCGCCGAACCTGCGCGCCTCGTCATAATAAACCGACGCCGCCTCGAGGTTCTTCCGCTGCGTTTCGTTATGCGCCGCCCATGCGGCCTGGCCCGGTGCCGGAATGCGCGCGCCGCCGAACAACACCACCGTGGATTTGATGCCGCGTTCGGCAAGATTCATCTCCACCTTCATGAGTTCCAACTGGAGCCGGATCGGGCGAAGCTCCTCACTGCTGAGGAACTCATCATCGGCGAAGGCCAGGCGATAGGTCGGCGAGAGCGTCTGCGGCGTCTTCGGCAGGGTCGCGGCGGCATGCTTGTCTGCCTTGTTGTCCTTCAGCGGATCCCACACCCCGCCCTTGCGCCACAATCCATCATCACTACGATCTGCCATTCCAGCTATCCTTCCAGCGCCAACCCCTGTTGACGCCAATTCACATTGACGCTTGAGTGCCTCTCGCCTAGAGCACTTGAAGCCCGCAGCGAGTTTTCTTGCACCACATATAGAGCGACGTTTAAGGATTCCCCATGAGCAGCCCTGACTTCTCTTCCCTCGAAAAGACGATCGAGACCGCCTTCGACAACCGCGACAGCGTGACGATCTCCACAAAGGGTGAAGTCCGCGATGCCGTCGAGGAAGCGCTGAACCTGCTCGACAGCGGCAAGGCACGCGTTGCAAGCCGCGGCGCCGATGGCAACTGGACCGTCCACCAGTGGCTGAAGAAGGCCGTGCTCCTGTCCTTCCGCCTGAACGACATGGAAGTCGTCAAGAACGGCCCCGGCAACTCCACCTGGTGGGACAAGGTGCCGTCCAAGTTCGAAAACTGGGGCGAAGGCGAATTCCGCGCTGCCGGCTTCCGCGCGGTTCCGAATGCCGTTGCCCGCCGCTCCGCCTATATCGCCAAGAACGTCATCCTGATGCCGTCCTTCGTCAACCTCGGCGCTTATGTCGATGAAGGCACGATGGTCGACACCTGGGCCACCGTCGGCTCCTGCGCCCAGATCGGCAAGAACGTGCATCTGTCGGGCGGCGTCGGCATCGGCGGCGTGCTGGAGCCGATGCAGGCCGGCCCGACGATCATCGAAGATAACTGCTTCATCGGCGCCCGTTCCGAAGTCGTTGAAGGCTGCATCGTGCGCGAAGGCTCCGTGCTCGGCATGGGCGTCTTCATCGGCAAATCCACCAAAATCGTCGACCGCGCCACCGGCGAGATCACCTATGGCGAAGTGCCGCCTTATTCCGTCGTTGTTGCCGGCACGATGCCGGGCAAGCCGTTCCCGAACGGTGAGCCGGGCCCGAACCTCTACTGCGCCGTGATCGTCAAGCGCGTGGATGCACAGACCCGCTCCAAGACCGGCATCAACGAACTGCTGCGCGACTAAAAGACGCCGTTCATGTCCGCTTCCGATCCCGTCGCCAATCTTCAGGCCCTCATTCGCTGCCCCTCGGTGACACCCGCCGAGGGGGGCGCGCTGTCGGCGCTTGAAGCCATGCTCACCCCGCTCGGCTTTGTCGTGGAACGCATGGTGGCCTCGGAGCCCGGAACACCGGACATCGAAAACCTCTACGCCCGGCTGGGCACAGAAGGCCCGCATCTCATGTTTGCGGGCCATACCGACGTTGTGCCGACGGGCGACGAAGCGTCCTGGTCGCATCCGCCCTTCGCGGCCGCAATCGACGGCGACATGCTTTATGGTCGCGGCGCCGTGGACATGAAGGGCGGTATCGCCTGCTTTGTGGCAGCGGTTGCCCGCCACATCGAGAAGCATGGCCCGCCGAAGGGATCGATCTCCTTCCTCATCACCGGCGACGAGGAAGGCCCGGCTGTCAACGGCACCGAGAAGCTCCTGAAATGGGCAGCCGACAAGGGTGAGCGCTGGGACGCCTGCCTTGTGGGCGAGCCCACCAACCCGGACCGATTGGGCGACATGATCAAGATCGGCCGTCGCGGTTCGGTCTCGGGACGTGTCACGGTTCACGGGGTCCAAGGCCACGCCGCCTATCCGCATCTGGCCGACAACCCGGTGCGTGGTTTGCTGCCGCTTGCCCAGGCTCTGATGGACCCGCCATTCGACGGCGGTACGCCGGAATTTCCTGCCTCGAACCTGGAAGTCACGTCGGTCGATGTCGGCAATCCGGCCACCAACGTTATTCCCGCCAAGGCGACCTTTGCCTTCAACATCCGCTTCAACGACACTTGGACGGCCGACAGCGTCAAGGCTGAGATCCTGCGCCGCATGGAGACGGCTGCCGTGAGCAGCCCGTTGCGGCCGGACCGCGAACCGGTGCGTTTCGAGGTTGTCTGGGCCGAGCGCCCAAACCACGTCTTCCTTACCCGCAACAACGGCCTGATCGCTTCGCTGTCCGGTGCGGTCGAAAGCGTGACCGGCAAGACGCCGGCGCTTTCGACGACCGGCGGAACCTCAGACGCACGTTTCATCAAGGATTACTGCCCGGTGGTCGAGTTCGGCCTCGTCGGCCAGACCATGCACATGATCGACGAACGGGTCGCCCTTGCCGATCTGGAGACGCTCACCCAAATCTACGGGACCTTCATCTCCCGCTGGTTCGATAATGCCCTCCTATCATGAAGTCAGGCTCTACCTGAGCGGCCTCTGGCTGCTGATCAAGGGCGACGCGCAGGGTTTCCGCCTGCTCGATGTTTCCGACCGCGGCATGCTGCGATCCTTCTGGGCGATCCTCTGGTGCCTGCCGGCAGCGGTCGCATCCTGGCTGTGGCTGCACGAACTGGTGCGGGCGAGCCTGCCGCAGGACAGCCGCCTCGGTGGCCTGTTCTTCATGCGCACGGCGATGCTGGAAGTCTTCAACTGGATGGTGCCGCTGATTCTTGCCGGCGTGCTTTCCCTGATCGCCGGAACGCAACGAAAGTTCCCCGCCGTCGTCGTCACGATGAACTGGCTCTCTGTTCCGTTCTCCTGGGCCTATGGCGTCATGTGCGTCATCATGCTGCTGGCGCCGGCGCTGCTGCCGCTGATCGGCCTGTTCCAGCTTGCGCTGATCATGGCGCTGGTGATCTCGTTTTCGCGCATCATCCGCATGATCCACGGCCCGAAGCCGCTGACGATCGTTGCCTTCGTGCTGGTGCTGATGGTGCCGAACATGATCCTGACCGAAGCGCTGCAACGGTTTCTTGGGATCTACCCGTTCTGACGATCAGGCGTCGCCGGGATAATCGACCTTCATGAAGTAGAGCCCGTCCGGCGGGGCTACGGGCCCGCAGGCTGCGCGATCGCGGGCCTCAAGCGCGGCACGCACGTCCGCCGGCGTCATCTTGCCGTCGCCGGCAAGCTTCAGCGTTCCGGCGAACGAGCGGATCTGGTTGTGGAGAAAGCTCTGGGCGCTGGCGCGGATCTCGATGAGGTCGCCGTTGCGGGTCACGTCCAGCCGGTCGAGCGTGCGTACCGGGCTTGTTGCCTGGCAGTGGGCAGAGCGGAAGGTGGTGAAGTCATGGTGGCCGACGAGCGTCTGGGCCGCGGCATGCATGGCTTCATGATCGAGCGGACGCGCTACCCACCAGGCGCGCTTGGCCTCGATTGCGAGCGGCGACGGCCGATTGATGATGCGGTAGAGATAGTGCCGCCGAAGCGCCGAAAACCGCGCGTCGAATCGGTCGTCCACCGCCTGCACGTCCAGAACCGAGACACGTTCCCCGGCCATGGCCAGATGCGCGTTCAGCGCGTTGCGCAGCTTGTATGGCTTCCAGTCTCGCGAGAGATCGGCATGGATGACCTGGCCAATGGCATGCACGCCGGAATCGGTGCGCCCGGCGCCGCGGATGGAGACCGTTTCTCCAGTCAGCGACAGGATCGCCTGCTGCAGGGCGGCCTGCACAGAATGGCCGTTTTCCTGCATTTGCCAGCCGACATAGGGCGTGCCGTCATATTCAACGGTCATCCGGAAACGCGGCATCAGAGCCTCGTCCCGGCAGGCAGAGGCGTGCCACGAAGGAACTCTGCTGCGGCGAGCGGTTTGCCGCCCGCCTTCTGGAGCTTCGTCAGCCGGACAGCGCCCTCGACGCATGCCACCGTCAGCCCGTCGTCCAGCACCGTGCCGGCTTGGCCGCTGCCGTCCGAAAGCTCGCTGCCAAGCACCTTGATACGCTCCTGGCGGCCGTTGATCTCGGCCTCGAACCAGGCGCCCGGGAAAGGCGACAGGCCGCGAATGTGGTTGTGAACATCGCGAGCCGGCCTGGAGAAGTCGATGCGCGTCTCGCTCTTCTCGATCTTGGAGGCGTACAGAACGCCATCCTCCGCCTGCGGCGTCAACGGCAGGTCGTCGGCCTCGAGCTTCTCCATCGCCTCGATCATGGTGCGGGCGCCGACCAGCATCAGCTTGTCATGCAGCTCACCGGCGGTCATGTTCGCGCCGATCTCGACTTCTGCGGTGAACGCAACAGGGCCGGTGTCGAGGCCCTTCTCCATCTGCATCACCATCATGCCGGTCTTTGCATCACCCGCCATGATGGCCCGCTGGATGGGTGCGGCTCCCCGCCAGCGTGGCAGAAGCGAAGCATGGCCATTGTAGCAGCCAAGCCGCGTACCGGTGAGGATCGCTTCGGGCAGCAGCAGGCCATAGGCCACGACGACGGCCACATCTGCCTTGAACGACCGAAAGGTCTCGCGGTCCTCATCCGCCTTGAAGTTCAGCGGCGTGAGAACGGGAATGCCAAGGAGTTCGGCTGCCTGGTGCACCGGCGACTTGACGAGATCAAGGCCACGCCGCCCGCCCGGCCGCGGCGGCTGGGTGTAAACCGCGACGATCTCATGGCCGGCGTGCTTGAGGCTCTGCAGCGTCGGCACGGAAAAGTCGGGCGTGCCCATGAAGATGATGCGAAGTGACATGGACCATCAGCGCCCTGAAGCGCCCCTCATTCGTCGGACAAGCGCGGGAAAGGCTTAAACAGCCTTTGCCTTGGCAGCCTTCGTGAACTTCTTGATCACCATCTCGCGCTTCAGGCGCGAGATGTGGTCGATGAACAGGACGCCGTTCAGATGGTCGATCTCGTGCTGCAGGCAGGTCGCCAGCAGGCCATCCGCTTCAACAAGGTGCTCCTTGCCGTCGCGGCCGATATGCTTGACCGTGACCGTCGCCGGGCGCTCCACCTCGGCGTAATATTCCGGGATCGACAGGCAGCCTTCCTCATAAACCGAGCGCTCGTCCGAAGACTTCACGATCTCAGGATTGATAAAGACCTGTGGCTGCTTTTCCTCGTCCTCGCGGGCAACGTCGATCACCAGGATGCGGCGCGGCACGCCGATCTGGATGCCGGCAAGGCCGATGCCCGGTGCATCGTACATCGTTTCCAGCATGTCGTCGGCCAGCTTCAGAAGCTCGTCGTCCACCCGTTCAATGGGTGCCGATACTTGGCGCAGAATGGGGTCGGGAAGAATGATCAGCGGCTTTATCGTCATGGCCTCCCCATAACGCATCTTTATTTTTGAAGAAACAGAAAAGACCAAACACTCCCTCCTCGTGTTCACGTTTTGATCTTTCCAATCCGGCCATTTCTGATAGCTTGCGCACCATGACCGATCTCCTAGACCGCGTATCGCTTCTTCTCAGCAACGAATCCGCCCTCGCCATCGCAGGTATCCTCGCGGGCGTTCTGTTGTTGATCGTCCTCCTCTGGCTGCGGTCCAGTGCACGCCGGCAGGAGGAGATGAGGCAAGCGGCGCTCGACTCGGAGTCGCGGCTGGCGGAGCTTATCCGGACGCAGAACGAGATGCAGGGTCGCCTCGCGGCGATGACCGAGGCGCTTTCTGCGCGACAGGCCGAACTCAACCACGCTGTCGGCCAGAGGCTCGACGGCATGACGCACCGCATCGGTGCGACGCTGACCGAGCAGACGAAAACGACGCACGAAAACCTGCGCCGCCTGCAGGAACGGCTTGCGGTGATCGATGCAGCGCAGAACAACATCCAGACCCTTGCCAAGGACGTCGTGGGGCTCCAGGCGATCCTTTCCAACAAGCAGACGCGAGGCGCTTTCGGCCAGGGACGCATGGAGGCGATCGTTGCCGATGGCCTGCCCCTCGGCGCCTACGAGTTCCAGGCGACGCTCTCGAACGGCAACCGCCCGGACTGTACCGTAAAGATGCCGAACGGCGCTCCGCCGCTGGTGATCGACGCCAAGTTTCCGCTGGAAGCGTGGAACCGGTTCCGGGAGGCTGCGGCACCCGAGGCACGACGCGGCGCAGCGCAATCCTTCAAGCGCGATCTGGAAGTCCACATCCGCGATATATCCGAAAAATATCTGATCCCGGGGGAGACGCAGGAGATGGCCTTCCTGTTCGTGCCCTCGGAATCGATCTTCGCCGAAATCCACGAGCATTTCGAAGCGGTGGTCCAGAAAGCACAGCGATCGCGGATCGTCATCGTCTCGCCGTCGCTGTTGATGCTGTCGATCCAGGTCATCCAGGCGGTGCTGAAGGACCAGCGCATGCGCGAGCAGGCTCACCTGATCCAGGGTGAGGTAGCGCTGCTGATGGACGATCTTGGTCGCCTGGATGACCGGACACGCAAGCTGCAGGCACACTTCCTCGCGGCTCAGAAGGATGTCGAGCAGATCGTCACCTCCAGCGAAAAGCTTGGCCGTCGTGGCGCCAAGATTGCCGCGCTTGAGCTGGAAGCTCCGCCAGAGCCGGAAAAGCCAAGCCATTCGCCGAGCAGTCACTATGCCGAAAGCCGGACGGGGCTTCTGAAGCTGCGGGTGGTTGACGAGGAATGATCTGGGCGGCAGTGTCGCCCCACTCCAGATCAGGAACAGGCTTGTCATGATTACCGTACTCGGCTCCATCAACATGGATCTCATTGCCACCACCGCGCGCTTGCCGGAGCCGGGGGAAACCGTGCCGGGCACCGGCTTTGCAACGGCAGCCGGCGGCAAGGGCGCCAACCAGGCGCTGGCAGCGCGTCGCGCCGGAGGCGAAGTCACCATGGCTGGCGCGGTCGGACGCGATGACTTTGCAGCGCCTGCGCTGGCACTGTTGGATGAGGCCAAGGTCAACCTCTCGGCCATCGCTCGGGCCTCGGAACCGACGGGGACGGCCCTCATCCTGGTCGGCGGCGACGGCGAGAACATGATTGCCGTCGTTCCGGGCGCTAACGGCACCGTCAGCGAAGACCAGGCAAGACAGGCGGTCGGCAAGATGAGCGCCGGCGACATCCTGATGCTGCAGCTCGAGATCCCGACGGCCACCGTTCGGACCGCATTGGAAGCTGCGCGGCAGCGTGGCGTCACCACCCTGATCAATACGGCGCCGCTTCTTCCCGAAGCCGCTGAGCTCGTGGCGCTCGCCGATATCGTGGTGGCGAACGAAACGGAGTTTGAGCTTCTGTCGGGCCAGACGATCTCTGATAATGCCGGGCGGCTCGACGTGATGAAGGCGATGCACGCCAAGACAGGCCAGACCTTCGTGGTGACGCTGGGGGAAGAGGGCGTCGTGGCGATCCGCGATGGCGAGGTGTTCGAAGCGAAGGGCCTGAAGATCGAGCCGGTCGATACCGTTGGTGCCGGCGACACGTTCTGCGGTTACCTCGCCGCCAGCCTCGACCAGGGGCTCGATTTCCGCTCTGCCCTGCGTCGCGCGGCGGTCGCAGGTTCGCTTGCCTGCCTGACGCCGGGCGCACAGCCGTCCATCCCGCATGCGCAGGCGGTCGACAGCCAGATCTAGCCGCCTTCACCTGCCCGCGCGTTCTTGCGCGCGCGGCCGGATATCCCCATATAGAGTTACCAGTCGGCGCGCCGTTCGTGGGCACCGACATAGTCGCTTGTTTCAAGGACTGGACGATGACTCGAATGACGCCGTTCGCGAGCCCGCTTCTTCTGGGGTTCGATGCCATGGAAAAGACCCTCGAGCGCCTGGCAAAGGCGAATGATGGCTATCCTCCCTACAATATCGAACGCCTGGCGCCGCAGGACGGCGCTCCGGAGCGGCTGCGAATCACGCTTGCGGTTGCCGGTTTCTCTGAATCGGAGCTCGAGGTCACCACGGAGGAAACGCAGCTCATCATCCGTGGCCGCCAGCAGGAGCAAACCGAGCGGGAATATCTTTACCGCGGCATCGCAGCGCGCCAGTTCCAGCGGATTTTCGTGCTTGCCGATGGCATGCAGGTGTCCGGCGCCTGCTTGAGAAACGGGCTTCTTGCGATCGACCTCATTCGTCCCCAGCCGGAACGCATGGTGCGAAAAATTAACATTTCCGTCTCAGAGTAGGTCAACGGCGCCAATGCCGTTGCATCCAAAACTGGAGGCTGGAATGCTGCTGAAAGAAGCGAATACGCGTTTGACGCAATCCGAACTGGCTCATCTCGGAACGGGGGAAGTCGGTTATATTCGCAAAATGCGGTCGGACGAAGTGTCCCGCTGTTTCCCCGAAGCGCCCGATGTCGATCCGACGCTTGATCTGTGGGCCCTGTTCGGTGCGGACGGCACCCCAATCCTCCTGACGGACAATCGCTCCAGCACCTTCTTCAAGGCTGCCGAAGACGACCTCAAGACGGTTACCGTCCACTAAGTGCGTTCAGGCCTTCCTGAACGTCAGGTAGGCCGATGAACGACCTTCCCGCCGGGCCTTGTTCTCGTATCGCGTACCCGGCCAGTTGGCGAAGGGCGTCAGCCAGTCCGATGACTGTACGGCCTGCCAGTCGAAGCCGCCATGGTCGCGGCAGTGCTGCAGCGTCCAGTTGACATAGGTGTCGATGTCGGACGCAAAGCAGAACAGGCCGCCCGGCTTCAGCACGCGGTGAAAGCGCTGCAGGTTGACCTGCGAAACAAAGCGCCGCTTCCAATGCTTCCGCTTCGGCCACGGATCCGGATACAGCAGGTCGATGTGATCGATCGAGCCCTCCGGCAGCCAGTCCAGCACCTGCGTGGCGTCGTCATCATAAACCCGCACATTGCGCAGTCCGAGATCCTCCACCCGCGACAACAGCTTCGCCATGGAGTTGACGAAGGGCTCGACGCCGATGAAGCCCGTTTGGGGGATCTCCTGCGCCCGGTGGACGAGATGCTCCCCTCCCCCGAAACCGATCTCCAGCCGCAACTGCTTCACCTCGTCCGGAAAGAGCTCGGCGAGCGAAGCGGGTGCCGGTGACTGCAGGTCGAGCTTCAGCGCCGGCAGCAGCGACGCCATGCCTTCAGCCTGCCGCTCGCGAAGGGCCTTACCCTTGCGGCGTCCAAAAAAGGCTTCGGTAGCCCGGCTGGGGCGCTGTTCTGTCATGTCGGTCTCGTCTTAAAGCAAAAGCGGGTGCCAATGAGGCACCCGCTTTACAGTTGTCGGAAGCGGTTCGTAAAGGCCGATCAGGCGGCCTTCAGCGTTTCCTCTTTCAGGGCGTCCTTGAGCGGCTTCACCAGGTCGGTCTTTTCCCAGGAGAAGGAACCGTCGCGGCCGGCCTTGCGGCCGAAGTGACCATAAGCCGAGGTCTTGGCATAGATCGGCTTGTTGAGGTCGAGGTGGCGGCGGATGCCCGAGGGCGACAGGTCCATGACCTTGCGGATCGCGGCTTCGACCTGGTCTTCGCTAGTGCCGTTGCTGGTGCCGTGCAGGTCGACATAGATCGACAGCGGCTGCGCGATGCCGATCGCGTAGGAGAGCTGGATGGTGCAACGGTCGGCGAGACCGGCGGCAACCACGTTCTTGGCAAGGTAACGGGCGGCATAAGCGGCCGAGCGGTCCACCTTGGTCGTGTCCTTGCCGGAGAAGGCGCCGCCACCGTGCGGGGCCGCGCCACCGTAGGTGTCGACGATGATCTTGCGGCCGGTCAGGCCTGCGTCACCATCCGGGCCGCCGATGACGAACTTGCCGGTGGGGTTGATGTACCACTTGCAGTCCTTGTCGATCGGCAGGTCGCCGAGAGCTTCGCGGATGTAGGGTTCAACAACCGCGCGGACCTTCTTGGAGTCCCAGCTTTCATCGAGATGCTGCGTGGACAGGACGATCGAGTCGACGCCAGCTGGCTTGCCATCCACGTAACGCACAGTCACCTGGCTCTTGGCGTCGGGACCGAGCTTGCCGGCATCGCCTTCACCCTTCTTGCGGGCGGCTGCGAGCAACTGCAGGATCTTGTGGGAGTAATAGATCGGTGCCGGCATGAGATCCGGCGTTTCCTTGCAGGCGTAACCGAACATGATGCCCTGGTCGCCCGCGCCTTCGTCACCCTGCTTGTCGGCAGCGCTGTCGACGCCCTGGGCGATATCGGCGGACTGCGAGTGCAGCAGCACGTCGATCTTTGCGGTCTTCCAGTGGAAGCCGTCCTGCTCGTAACCAATGTCACGAATGGCCTTGCGCGCAGCGGACTTGAACTTCGACGGGTTGATGACGTCGTTGCCGTTCTTGTCCTTCTTCATCAGGCTCGGCGGAAGGCGAACTTCGCCGGCGATGACGACGCGGTTGGTGGTCGCGAGAGTTTCGCAGGCAATGCGCACAGTCCACGGATCAACGCCGGTCTTGGCAGCCTCGCGGTAAACGAGATCGACGATCTCATCGGAAATACGGTCACAAACCTTGTCGGGATGGCCTTCGGCAACCGACTCGCTGGTGAACAGGTAACTTGCGCGCATTACGGGATTCCCCTCAAAGAAATAGACGAGCTTGTTTAGTGCTTCGCCCCGTCAAAGACAAGCACACAACGACATAAATATATCTTTATGTCTACAAGTTAGCAATCTGGAACAGACGCGCAGGCGTAAAAAAAGCGGCCCGCAGGCCGCTTGATCGGTTCTTGAGGCGCTTATTCCGCCTCTGCGTCAGCCGCCAGAGCCTTGACCAGGTCGACCAGCCGGCGGCGCACCTTTGGATCAGCGATCTTCACGAAAGCGCGGTTGAGCTGCAGACCTTCGGAAGACGAAAGGAAGTCGACCACATAATTGGAGCTCGAGGCTTCCGCCATGCCGGCTGCAGCACCTGCCTGTTCGCCTGGCGCATCTTCGAAGAAGAACGAGACCGGCACGTTGAGGATGCTGGAAATGTTCTGCAGACGGCTCGCACCGACGCGGTTCGTGCCCTTTTCGTATTTCTGGATCTGCTGGAAGGTGATGCCGAGGCTTTCGCCCAGCTTTTCCTGGCTCATGCCCAGCATGGTCCGGCGAAGGCGAATCCGGCTGCCGACGTGGATGTCTATCGGGTTCGGCTTCTTCTTGTTTTCAATCATCATGTTGTCCTGCGAAATTCTCTATTGTTTATGCTCACAACCCGGGTCTGCGTGTGGAGATACTTCGCGTGGTTGGGTCACAACAGGCTCAACGTAGGAAGCATGTGGCGCGACTAGAGGCTGAACCACTATGCATTTTTAGGGGTTTTTGGTCAATTCTCCCCGAAATTAAAACCCATGCGCGAAATCGCTGCAATCAAGAACGCTGCGCCGACGAGAAACCAGAAGTTCTTCTGCCGAGAAAGGCTATCAGAGTGGGCCACACTTCCGCCCCTCCAAGTTGCATCTATCACACCTTTTTGATCAAATGCTAAACCGATCACGGTACGACCAAATGGGTCTATGAGAGCGGAAATTCCGGTGTTGGCCCCGCGAATCATGAAGCGGCCGTTCTCGACGCTCCGGACGCGCGCCTGCTGGAAATGCTGGTGGGGGCCAGGTGTCGCACCAAACCATCCGTCATTGGTGACGTTGAGCAGTGCGGACGTTCCTTCCACCTGTTCACCGATCTCGTCGGCAAAGATCGCCTCGTAGCAGATCAGCGGATAGAAGCTCTGCCCGCTCGGCAATGTCAGCATCGTCTGCGAGGGGGCGGCGCTGAAGCCGCCCGGCATGGCGATGGCTTCCGGAATGCCGAGATTGCGCAGCAGGTCCTCGTAGGGGACATATTCGCCGAAGGGCACGAGATGCACCTTGTCGGACGCGGAAACGATCTGGCCCTGGCTGTCGATGACATAGATCGAATTGTAGAAGCGTGGCGCCATTCCCGGCCCCGCCTCTTCCGAGCGCACGGCGCCGGTTACAAGCACCTGACCGTCCTCCAGTACATCGGCAATGCGCGCCAGCGCATCCGGGTTCTGCGTCAGGATGAAGGGAACGGAGGTTTCCGGCCAGACAATCATGTCAGGGCGCTTGCCACCTTCCTTCGGAGGCTGGGCGGAAAGGCTCAGGTGTTCTTCGAAGATCGCTGTGCGCTCGGCATCATCGAGCTTGCGCGCCTGGTCGATCAGCGGCTGGACGATACGCACCGTCGTTTCCTCGCCGGAGATCTGCGCCAGCGCGGTATCCGCGCCATGCAGCCGCCAGGCACCATATCCGAGGTGAGCGGCAAAGAGGAGCAGTGCGAGGCTCAAGCCTACCCGCATACCCTTCCTCGTGCCAAGCAGCGCCGGCGCAGAGAAAACGAAGACGGCGAGCATGGTGACGCCGGAAATGCCGATCACGGCCGCCGACTGCATCATCAGCGGAACCGGCATGGCGCCATAACCGATCGCGTTCCAGGGAAAGCCGGTTGCGACGAAACCGCGCAGCCATTCGCCAATGCCAAAGCTGAAGGCGAGGGCAGCGAGCCTGCCCATGCCGTCCGACCAGAACAGCCGCGCCACGGCGGCGGATAGCCCATAGAAGATGGCGAGATAGGCCGGCAGGCCCAGCACAGCGAGCGGCAGCGCCCAGGCGAACTCATCCGCCTCTACAAGCAGGGCATTACCCAGCCACCACAGACCCGCCACGAAATAACCGAAGCCGAACAGCCAGCCGATCCAGAACGCAGAGCGGAACCGCCCGAACCAGCCGGAGTCAGGATCGCTGGTGATGCCGTCCAGCAGCCAGACGAGCAGCGTAAACGAGATGAAAAGCGTCGCGAAGAAGCCGAAGGGCGGCAGGGCGAGCGCGCCGATAGCACCTGCGAGAATGGCGATGGCCGCTCGAGGAAATCCCCAGAGAAGCATGATCCTGCCCGCCAGCCGCTCCATTAAATCCCCTTCCGCGCCCCGAATCACCGGGGGCAGTCTTCCAAAAATGAGCGGCGTTGTCGCGCGTCCAAACGACGCGCGAATTTTCAGCCCTTGCGGCGGCTAGTGGTTGGGGCGCTCGGCATCCTGGCCGGGTGGCGGCAGGAGGATCTGGGGCGTCTGGTCGGTAATGGCCATGTCGCCCTCACCCCGCGTTGCCCGGCGGCGGGCCAGGGCGCGTTTGCGCATAATCCGGACGCGCTTGATGCGACGCGGATCGGCATCCAGGATCTGGAATTCAAAGCCGGGCACGGCCTGCACCACTTCGCCACGAACCGGGATGCGGCCGAGTTCGGAGAAGATCAGGCCGCCGAGCGTATCGACGTCTTCGAGGCGCTCCCTGATGTCGAAGTCCGGGCCGATCGCCTTGGCAATCTCTTCCAGCTCAATACGGGCGTCAGCAACGAAGACGTCGTCGCTGGTACGCGAGAACATCACCTCATCATTGTCGTGCTCGTCCTCGACGTCGCCGATCACCATCTCGACAATGTCCTCATGGGTCACGAGGCCGTCGGTGCCACCGTATTCGTCGATGACCAGCGCAAGCTGTGTGCGCGCCGCCTGCATGCTCTGCATCAGGTCGGACGCCAGCATGGACGGCGGAACGAACAGGATCTTGCGGATGAGGCCGGCCTCTTCAACCGTCTGCTCAAGATCAACGCGGCCAAGGTCGAATGCCGGCCGCGGCATGCGAACCACCTTTTCGGACTTCTCGGTCTTCTCGTTGGCAAGCGGCATCGGCTGGGCGGCAGAAGCGCGCGACGTCGCAGCGCGTGCGCCGGTGCGCCGTTTGTTGCGGGCCTGCTTGGCAAGGTAGGACAGCAGGTCGCGGATATGCACCATGCCACGCGGGTCATCCAGCGTATCGCTGTAGACCGGCATGCGCGAACGTCCGGTTTCCTCGAAATGGATCAGCAGTTCGCCGATCGTCATGTTCATGTCCACGGCTTCGATATCGGCGCGCGGCACCATGATGTCTTCGACGCGGATTTCGCGGAAGCGCAGGATGTTGTGCAGCATCGCGCGTTCTTCAGGCGAGAAGGCGCTGCTGACATTGGTGTCTGCCATCAAGGCATCCGCCAGGTCTTCGCGAAGCTGTTCACCCTGCGAAGGCCGAAGCAACCTCAAGGCGCGCGACCAGAATGAATGGTGGGATTTGGAGGTTTGTTCCGGTCGTAAAGGACTACTTCCCTCGTCCGACGAGGAGGTGTCCGAACCATCTTTGCCCTCGCGGGCAACACTGCTCGACATATCGTTCATGAAACCATCTTACACTATCGGGTCTTGCCCTGCATAGGGGTCAGATAGGCCGAGCTTCGCCAAAATACGAGTCTCGAGCGCTTCCATTTCTTCCGCTTCGTCGGTTTCCATGTGGTCATAACCGAACAAATGCAGGAAACCATGGACGAGAAGATGGGTCAGATGTTCGTCAAAAGGCTTCTCAAGATCAACCGCTTCGCGCTCAACGGTCTCCCGCGCAACGACGATATCACCCAGCATCGGGCCTGGGTTGCCACCTGGCTCGAGCGGGAACGCCGGGAATGACAACACGTTGGTCGGCTTGTCCTTGCCGCGCCATTCCGCATTGATTTCGCGGATCGCTTCGTCGTTGGTGAAGACCAGCGAAAGTTCGGGCGCCATCTTCGGGAACGGTTGGCCCTCCTCGGCGGCGAGATACTCGGCGGCAGCAGCAAGAACTTTAGTCGCAAGTTCGGTGAGGCGGGCTTCATCCGCCCAGCCTTCGTCTTCGACGCTGATCTGGATATCAAGGTCCGGCATGATAACGGCCGACCGCCTTTAGCGGTCGTCCTCGCTTTCCTCATGAACCGCATATTGCGTGTCATAGGCGCGCACGATACGGCCGACCAACGGATGGCGCACGACGTCGACATCCTTGAACTGTATAACCGAGATGCCCTCGACGCCCTTCAGGATCTGCAGCGCTTCCACAAGACCCGACTTGACGCCGCGCGGCAGGTCCACCTGGCTGGGGTCGCCGGTGACGATCATGCGGGCGTTTTCGCCAAGACGCGTCAGAAACATCTTCATCTGCATCGAGGTGGTGTTCTGCGCCTCGTCGAGAACGACGGCGGCGTTCGACAGCGTGCGGCCACGCATGAACGCAAGCGGTGCAATCTCGATCACGCCGGCGGTGATGGCGCGATCGACCTTGTCGGCCGGCATCATGTCGTAAAGTGCGTCGTAGAGCGGCCGGAGATAAGGGTCGACCTTCTCCTTCATGTCGCCGGGCAGGAAGCCCAGACGCTCACCGGCTTCCACGGCGGGGCGGGACAGGATGATCCGGTCTACCGCGCCGCGTTCCAAGAGAGCTGCTGCATGGGCGCAGGCGAGATAGGTCTTGCCCGTTCCGGCTGGGCCGACACCGAAAACGAGTTCGGCCCGCTCCAGCGCGCGCATATAGGCGTCCTGCGTCGGCGTGCGGGCGACGATCGTCTTCTTCTTCGTCGAGATCTGGCTCATCGTGAGCTTTGCCTTCTTCTCCAGGGTGGGCAATTGAAGCTGGTCATCTGCCGCCTGGGCCATGCGGATGGCGCCCTCGACATCCGACGCCTCGACAGAGCCGCCCTTCTGGAGCCTTTCATAGAGAAAATCGAGCGCACGACGCGCCTGGTTGGTGGCCGTGACATCACCGGAGATTGCGACGGAGTTCCCACGCGGACGGGCATCGATGTGCAGCCGTTCCTCGATGAGCTTCAGATTCTGGTCGAATTGGCCAAAGAGTTCGCTTGCAAACCTGTTGTTCTCGAACGTCAGAACGAAGTGATTGGCATCGGTCGCAGCGGATCGCGGTTGGCGCGCGGATGAAGAAACCGATTCACGTCCGTTCAAGTAGGCAAGCTCCCAACTGCAGTTCAGGCCCTCATTAAACGCTCTGCCGGTTCGGCAAACAAGCTGTTTGGGCCGGTTCCAATGATTCGTACCGGGATAATGTCACCGATTTGCGATGTTTTCGCATCAACATTGACCGACTGCAGCCACGGCGACCGACCAATGACCTGCCCCGGCATGCGACCCGGCTTTTCCAACAGCAGGTCGATGACTTTTCCAACGCAAGATTTGGCGAAGTCGGCCTGCTGTTTCAAGAGCAGCGCCTGCAATCTTTCCAGCCGCTCCGACTTTACGTCCTCGGGCACCTGATCACCCAGTTCAGCGCCGGGCGTGCCTGGGCGGGTCGAATACTTAAAGGAGTAGGCCGAGGCGTAGCCCACTTCCTCGACCAGGCGAAGCGTGTCTTCGAAGTCTGCATCGGTCTCCCCCGGAAAACCGACGATGAAATCACCCGACATGGCGATGTCTGGCCGGGCCGTGCGGATCCGCTCGATCAGGCGCAGATACTCGGCCGCCGTGTGGCGCCGGTTCATGGCCTTCAGGATCCGGTCAGAGCCTGCCTGCACCGGCAGGTGGAGATACGGCATCAGGGATCGCAGGTCGCGATGCGCCTCGATCAACTTGTCGTCCATATCGCGCGGGTGGCTGGTGGTGTAGCGCAGGCGCGCCAGACCCGGCACGTCGGCAAGCCGGTAAAGAAGGTCGCCGAGGCTCCATTCGCGGCCATCCGGCCCCTCAGAGCGCCAGGCATTGACGTTCTGCCCGAGCAGGGTGATCTCGCGCACGCCAGCATCCACCAGGCGATGCGCCTCATCGAGGATCTGGGCGAGCGGCCGGGATACTTCCGAGCCACGCGTGTAGGGCACGACGCAGAAGGTGCAGAACTTGTCGCAACCTTCCTGCACCGTCAGGAACGAGGTGACACCGCGGGCGCGAGTCGTAGCCTTCTCCGGCTTCGGCAGGTGCTCGAACTTGTCCTCGACCGCATATTCGGTATCGACAACCCGCCGCCCGGTCCGCGCTGATTTCAGCGCCTGCGGCAAGCGGTGGTAGGTCTGCGGCCCGATGACGACGTCGACGGCCGGCTCGCGGCGGACGATTTCCTCACCCTCGGCCTGCGCCACGCAGCCGGTCACCCCGATCATGAACTCGCGGCCTTCGGCAGCACGCGTCTTCTTCATCTCGCGCAGGCGTCCAAGCGCCGAATAAACCTTGTCGGCAGCCTTTTCGCGGATATGGCAGGTGTTGAGGAGCACGAGATCGGCTTCCGCCATCTCTTCCGTCGTCACATAACCCTCGCTCGCCAGCGCATCGCCCATGCGAACGGAGTCATAGACGTTCATCTGGCAACCATAGGTCTTGATGAAGACCTTGCGGCTGTTGGGACGCTGGGTAGCCTCTTCGGCCGGGATGGGAAGCGAGACGTGTTCGTTCATGGCGGCCTGCATACTCCAAGATGTCCCGGAAATGAAGCTTTTCCTAAAGCGCCTCGTAGCTGCGACCCCGCAGGTGATCGATCAGCATGCGGCGAATGCGCATCGTGACCGTGAGGCTGAGCTGCTTGCGGTTGTCGCCGGTGCGGAATTCGACGGCCTCGCCGAAGGCCACGTCGACATCGAGCGCGCCCTCCTTGAGCACGCCCATGAGATGCGGCACAAGCTCGATATCGCCCGGCCAGGCTGCGATCGGCCGGTGGTAACGGCCCATGGCCATGCCATGCACGCGGGTATAGGCAAGCGCTACCGGCTGGACATGCACGACACCATTGGGCGTATGCGGGACGGCTGCGGCAGCCGCGCCGAACAGCGACGACTTGATTTCCAGGAGCCGGTTACCGTCCGATGTCGTCCCTTCCGGGAACAGTACGACAATTTCGCCGGCCTTCATTCGCTCGGCGATCTCGTTGACCTGTTCGCCCGCCTTGCGCTTCTGCTCGCGCACCACGAAGATGCTCTTCTGCAGCTTGGCCAGCGTGCCGAAGATCGGCCAGTTCGCAACCTCCGCCTTGGCGATATAGACAACATCGGCAACGGCGCCGAGAACAAGGATGTCCTTCCAGGAAACGTGGTTGGAGGCGAGCATCAACGGCCGGCGCCGGTCAAGCTCGCCATAAACACGGATGCGGATGCCAAGCAGGAAGCAGGCGGCCTTGTGCCAATAACGCGGGATGTAGCGGCGGATCTTCAGGTCAAAGGCAAGGCCGATCAACTGGAACGGCAGAAGAACCAGTGTGACGACCAGCAGCAGGACAACGATCAGCGCAATCCTGATCCAGGTGATCACTGATCATCCTTCGAAGTCTTGGCGTCCTTGCCTTCGACATCGTCCTTGTCAAGCGGGATGCCGTAAAGCTCCAACCTGTGACCGACGAGGCGGAAGCCATGCTCGCGCGCGATCCGCTCCTGCAGGGCCTCGATTTCGGCCGAGCGAAACTCGACTACGTTGCCGGAGCTGACATCGATCATGTGGTCGTGATGCTCTTCCGGCACGGTTTCGTAACGGGAACGGCCGTCGCGGAAATCGTGCTTCTCGATGATGCCTTCGTCCTCGAAAAGCTTCACCGTGCGATAAACCGTCGAGATCGAAATACGAGGATCAACCCTGGAGGAGCGGCGATAGAGCTCTTCGACATCCGGATGATCGTCAGAATCCTGGAGAATGCGCGCGATCACCCGGCGCTGGTCGGTCATTCGCATGCCTTTTTCGGCACACAGCTCCTCCAGGGTTTTGGAAAGCTCTGTCATGTCGTATCGGCCTCGAATATCACGTATAAGGAATGGGACTAACGAAGAACGCGGCGCATGACAAGCGCGGACGTCTTCTTGCCATTCGGGCCTGCATAATATGCCGGGCGTTCTGCGACCTTCTGGAATCCCAACTTGGTGTAGAGATCCACTGCCGGCCGGTTCTGCGCCTCGACCTCTAGGAACATGCTCTCGCCGCCGCGCGCGCCTGCTTCGCGCAACGCCGCCTGCATCAACCGCCAACCGAGCCCCTGTCGCCCGAACTTCTCGCTCACCGCAATCGTCAGGATCTCCGCCTCGCCTGCCGCCTCGCGCGACAACACGAAGCCGCCGAGCGGCCTGGAGAAAAAGGCATTGGTCTGCCGTGCGACGAAGCCGAAGACGCCTTCCTGCGTAAGGAGGCCCTGGAACTCCTCATCGCTCCACTGGCGCGGGAAACGCTGGCCGTGCAATTCCGAGATATCCGCGCAGTCGGCCAACTCCATCGGCACGACTTCGAAAAAAGGCTTCCAACTGAGGTAGTCGTCAAACATCGTCGTCAGGCGCGGGCAAGCGCGAATCCGGTCTGCGGCTTCGCATCGGGACCACGAAGATACAACGGCTTCGGCCGCTGTCCATCCACCGGTTTTTGCGCGCCGAGACGTGCGACGGTGCGAATGTCGAACCTGTCGCGCCCTTCGAAAGCGTCCCGCAGCCTCTCTTCAGGCGACGTTGCCCAGGAGCCCGTCAATGCTGCACCGAGTTCCTCGGCGAGCGCGGATACTTCGTCTGGCGACAGAGCGGCGGGCTCCGTCAGCGGCTCGCCAGCGCTCGAGAATGCCTGGGTGTAGACCTCGTTGCGCTTGGCATCCATTGCCGCCAGGACGGGCTTGTCGGGATGGTCTACGAGATAGCGTTGGGCCAGCGTCTCCAACGTCGTAACGCCGACGCAGTCCACGCCGAGCACCAGAGCAAGCCCGCGTGCGGCAGCAACGCCAACCCGGATGCCCGTAAAGGAGCCAGGCCCGATGACGACGGCCACCCGCCCGACAGATTGGAGAGCAAGACCGGCTTCTTCAAGCGCCTCGTCGATCACGGCCATCAGCCGCTCAGCGTGCCCCTTGCCGATCGCGTCTGTGACAACCGACAGGACTTGCCCGCCGGCGCTGTCATAGAGCGCCGCTGAGCAATCCACACCGGCAGTATCGATAGCGAGGACGATCATGAAGCGAGCGGGCCCCGAGCCTCAGAGGGCTTCGACGGCCTGCACTTCCGGAACGAAATGCTTCAGGAGGTTCTGGACACCGTGCTTCAGCGTCGCCGTCGACGACGGGCAACCGGAGCATGCGCCCTTCATGTTGAGGTAAACCGTGCCGTCGCGGAAGCCCTTGAAGGTGATATCGCCGCCATCCTGGGCAACCGCCGGACGCACGCGGGTTTCCAACAGTTCCTTGATGGTCGCGACCACGGTCACGTCGTCTTCGTTGAAGAACTCACCATCAACATCAAGATCTTCGGCAAGCGTCGAGGTGCCGCCCATGACCGGCTGGCCGGACATGAAATGCTCCATGATCGAACCGAGGATCGCCGGCTTCAGGTGCTGCCACTCGGCATTGTCCTTGGTGACCGTGATGAAGTCGTAACCGAAATAAACGCCGGTGACGCCGCTGACCGCAAACAGGCGCGAGGCGAGCGGAGACGCTTCAGCCTCCTCGGCATTGCGGAAATCCGCGGTGCCGCGCTCCATCACCACCTTGCCCGGCAGGAACTTGAGGGTCGCCGGATTGGGCGTGGTTTCCGTCTGAATGAACATCTCGTTGCTCCCGGGACGAAATCGCCCCAATTTAGAATTCTTCAAAAGAAGATAAGCTTTCTCAGCTTATCGTTCAAGTGCGCTCGCGCGGCACCAAGGTCAAGAACAACCTGGAGCCTAGCTCAGGCCAGCGCGTCAATTTCTTCTCCTGTCAGCGTGTCAGGCAGCACGGTAACAGGGATCGGGAAGGTCGCGCCGCGTCCGGCCACCGCGGAAACCAGCGGCCCCGGCCCTTCCTTGGTCGAGCTCGCTGCCAGGACCAGGATTGCGATGTCGCGGTCTTCCTCGACCAGTTGGTTGATCTGCTCGGTGGCGTTGCCCTCGCGGATGACGATCTCGGGGTCAATCCCGATCGTGTCACGTACGCGCTGGGCGGCCTTGGCCATGATCGCTTCGGCTTCTTCCTGCGCCTCGGCGCGCATGATCTGTTCGACGCCGAGCCATTGCTGGAAATCGCCTTCCGGAATGACAAACAGCAGGACGAGCCCGCCATTGGAGTTCTTCGCGCGGCGGCCGGCGTAATGAACGGCCATTTCGCATTCGGGCGTGCCGTCGATGATCGCCATGAACTTGCGCCGGTGGCCCTCAAGCCGCGAAAGTCGCTTCGAAACCATTCAGCCCCCTCTGATCATCCCGACGGACGCGGTCGGGCTGCGAACTTAATGCCTGCTTCCTAAAATGAAAACCCGCCACTCGTCGTAGCGGGTTTTGTTCTTTTTGCCACTTCTGGCCGGTTTTCCCTTAGCGCAGGAAGCCGATGATATCGAAGACGTCGCCCATTACCTTTTCGGCGCGGGCACGGGCGCGTTCACCACCGTCCTTCAGGATCGCGTCGATATGGGTGGTGTCATCCATCAGGCGGCGCATCTCGGCCGTGATCGGAGAGAGCACATGGACGGCGAGATCGGCGAGCGCCGGCTTGAAGACCGAGAACTGCTGGCCGCCAAACTCTGCAAGGACGTCAGCCTTGCTCTTGTCGGCCAGGGCAGCGTAGATGCCGACGAGGTTTTCGGCTTCGGGGCGACCTTTCAGGCCTTCGACTTCGCTCGGCAGGCCTTCCGGATCGGTCTTGGCCTTGCGGATCTTCTTCAGAATTTCGTCCTGGTCGTCCATCAGGTTGATGCGCGACAGGTCCGACGGATCTGACTTGGACATCTTTTTCGTGCCGTCACGCAGGGACATGACACGCGGCGCCGGCCCCTCGATCAGCGGCTCGACGAGCGGGAAGTAGCCATGGATCGGTTCTTCGCCGACGACCATGTCGACGCCGGTGCCGGTGGCGCGGATCTTATCCTGGAAGTCGATATTGAACTTCTGGGCGATGTCGCGGGCGAGCTCTAGATGCTGCTTCTGGTCGTCACCGACGGGCACATGGGTCGCGCGGTACACGAGGATGTCGGCAGCCATCAGGCTAGGATAGGCGAGCAGGCCCAGCGAAGCGTTTTCACGGTCCTTGCCGGCCTTGTCCTTGAACTGCGTCATGCGGTTCATCCAGCCGATGCGGGCGACGCAATTGAACACCCAGGCAAGCTCGGCATGCTGCGGCACGGCCGACTGGTTGAAGACGATATGCTTCTTCGGGTCGATGCCCGAAGCTATGAAGGCGGCAGCGATCGAGCGGATCTGGTTGCGCAGGTCATCATGCACGAGTTGGGCGGTGATGGCGTGCAGGTCTACGACGCAATAGATGCAGTCGTTGTTTTCCTGGAGTGCGACGAAGTTGCGGATCGCGCCGAGATAGTTGCCAAGATGAAGGTTGCCGGTGGGCTGTACGCCCGAAAAAACAAGCGGCTTGAAGGAATTCATATCGTCCTCGAACAGGCTGGTGGAAGGCCTCAGGCCTTGAGGCATGCGCTGCTCCGGCAGGTGTGAAAGTCTCCGGAAACTGCGCCCCGCGGGCCATGTAGCTACGGGCGCGCTTATGCACTCGCTACGGGATGCAATCAAGGTCCCGCAATCAATCAAGCCACATGATCTTTGGGTCCGCGATCACGGCCAGAAGGGCCTTTGCGCGGAAGCACGCAAAGAATATCCGGCAGCACCAGAGTCTAACGATTCAATAACGTGAATCGGACGCAAGTATTTGATTCCAATACTTTCGCGCAAAACCATTCCCCAGCCAAAGCTAATATGTTAACGTCCGTTAGCCATTAAGGCACCTGCATTCCTCGCTTTTGAGCAAAAGTCTCCTTATTCGCGCCTCTTTTAGGAAAGAAATACCCAGACCAGAGCCTAGACAGCCTGCCATGACGGCAGGTTCATTCTCGGGGGATACCATGCGCAATTTTTATCGCGTCGCGCTTGCTTGCCTTTTGACAGTAAGCTCCGCCCTGCACGCAGCCGCTGCAGATGACCAAAAACGCCGCGGCACGTCGTTCAAGCATAAATATTCAGCCTATTATACCGTCCAACGCGTCAGTGTAAAAACCGCCTGCTTCCCCGAAAAGCTTGGGGCTATTCTTGCGCATATTGCCAAGAGGACAGGCAAGAAGCCGGTTGTGACCTCAGGCCACCGACCACGCTCCGGCACCTCGCAGCACAGCAGCTGTTATGCCGCGGACATCCGCGTTCCGGGTGTTTCGGAAAAGACTATCTTGGCTGCGGCGGCAAATGCGCCGGGCATCGGCGGCATCGGCCGTTACTGCAACGGCATCGTGCATGTCGACATCGGCCCGAAGCGCACCTGGGCACATTGCGGCAAAGGTCGCGTCAAGTCGGCGAAGTACAAGCGCCGCGGCAAGTCCTGAGACGCGAAGGCTGTTACTCGGTCGGCGGTGCAGCCGGCTTGCGCCTGCGCTTCAGGTTGCGGCGGATCATGCCGAGATCGGCGCCACCAATGGCGAACGCGGTCGCGAAATAGACGATCATGGCCAGCGCCAGCAGGCAAGAGAGAGCGAGCACCTGTTGGAGCAGATGCGCGCCGGGTAAGAGCCACGGCATTGCATATGGCAGCGCGTAATAAAGCGCGCCGGCCATGACCGCGGTTGAAACAACTAGCAGCGCCGTTCGACGCGCCAGCGCCCATTCCCACTGCAGATGGCCGCGCCAGACGAGCGTGCCAAACAGCAGCAGCACGTTTGTCCAGCCGGCCGTTGCTTCCGCCGTGGCAATGCCACGCTCGGCAATGAGCGGGAAGAGTGTGATCGCCAGGCCCGAGTTGATGACCACGGAGATCATCGTGAATCGCATCGGCGTGCGGGTGTCCTCGCGCGCGTAAAAGCCGGGCTGCAGCGCCTTGATAAGCACGAAACCGGGCAGGCCGATGCCATAGATCGCCAGGATCGATGCAACGACAGCGGTATTTTCAGCCGAGAACGCGCCCCGCTCGTAAAGCACGCGGATAATCGCGTCGGAGAGCATCCAGAGGCCGGCCGCAGCCGGTAGCGTCAGAAACAGCACGAACTCGATCGAACGGTTCTGCGTGTTGGCCGCTTCCTTTAGATGCCCGCCTTTCAGGGCCCGCGACAGTTCCGGAAGAAGCACGACACCCACTGCGACACCCACGACGCCGAGCGGCAACTGGTAGATGCGGTCTGCATATTGAAGCGCGGCGATCGCGCCTTCCTTTCCGGATGCGATCGCCTGGCCGATGATCTGGTTGATCTGCGTGATGCCGCCGGTGATGGCAGCCGGTACTGCAAGCCATAGAAGGCGCTTGACGTTCGGCGTCATGCGCGGGCGGCGAAACCCGATATTGATGCCGGCGTGCCGCACGCCGACATAAACCACGGAAAGCTGCAGCACGCCCGCGACCAGCACGCTCCAGGACAGGTACCAGGCGATGAGTTCCGGACCTGCGCCAATCCACATGCCGTAAAACAGCGCCGCGATCATCACCACGTTGAGGAATACTGGCGCGATGGCTGCGGCGAAGAAATGATGCAGCGAATTCAGCATGCCGCTCATCATCGCTGTCAGCGACATGCACATGAGGTAAGGGAACATCACCGCCGCCATGCGGATGGTGAGCGAGGTCTTCTCCGCGTCATCGGCAAATCCGGGCGCTATGATCCATTGCACCAGCCACGGCATCATCAGTTCCATGGCAATGGTGATGATCAGCAGCGCCGAGAACAGGACCCCGAACACCTCTTCGGAAAAGCGCTTGGCGCCCTCCACCCCGTTGGCCTCGATCTCCTTCGAAAACAGCGGAACGAAGGCAGCATTGAATGCACCCTCGGCAAACAGCCGGCGAAAGAGGTTGGGAAAACGGAAGGCCGCGTAGAACACGTCGGCCATCGGGCCGGTGCCGAGTGCCGCGGCCATGAAGGTTTCACGGGCAAAACCGAAGATGCGGCTGCCGAGCGTCGCGCCGCCGACGGTAGCGAATTTCTTGACGAGGCTCATGGGCGGCAGCTCACGCGCTGGCCTTCGTCTTGCGCGAAGGTGTGGGTGTTGGCGCAGGCGCGATGATGCCGGACGGCATGCCGCTTCTCAACTCGTCCTCCTGCTCGGCCATGACGGCCTTCAGCCGCGCAGAAATGTTCGCCTGCCGATTTTCATTGACGACCTTCTGGCCGACGAGATCCGTCACGTAGAAGGTGTCGATAACCTTTTCGCCAAAGGTGGTGATGTGGGCGGAGTGGATATCAAGCGACAGGTCCGCCAGCACCGCCGTGATATCCGCAAGCAGACCGGTGCGGTCGAGGCATTCCACCTCGATCACCGTGAACTTGTTCGACAGCGTGTTCGACAGCGTGACCGAAGGCGGCAGCACGAAGGTCTTGTTACGTTTGCGGGACTTGGCCCGCGTGGCGATCACCTCCGGCAGGCGCTTCTTGCCTGACAGCACATCCTCGATCATGCGGCTGATCGTGCCGGCACGCCGCAGTTCGTCCTCGTCCACCGGAAATTCGCGGTTGATGAGGATCGTATCCAGCGCACGCCCGTCCGACGTGGTGAAGATCTGCGCGTCAGCAATGTTGGCGCCGGCCGCAGCGCAGGCGCCGGCGATGATCGACAGGAGGCGCGGATGGTCCGGCGCCAGCACCGTGATTTCGGTGATGGCGTGGAAGTTATCGGTGCGCACCATGGTGGCAAGCGCCTGGCCTGCCTTGTCCGTGTCGCGGATGAAGGTCGCGTGGCGAACCTGGTCCTCCAGCGAGACCGACAGGAGATATGGCTGGTAGTGGAGCTTGGAGTAGGTGCGCCGATCCTTCTGGCTCCAGTCGCCAAGCGCCTGGAACAGCTCTTCCTCAGCCAGCTTGGCGCGCTCCTTGCGCGACACTTCCGAAAAACCGCCGGAAAGCAGCAGCTCGGTTTCGTAATACAGAGTGCGAAGCAACTGGCCCTTCCAGCCGTTCCAGACACCCGGCCCGACCGCACGGATATCGCAGATGGTCAGCACGAGAAGCAGCTTCAGCCGGTCCATCGACTGCACCTTCTCGGCGAAGTCGGTGATAGTCTTGCGGTCGTGTAGGTCGCGGGTCTGCGCCGTCATCGACATCAAAAGGTGCTGCTCGATCAGCCAGACGACTAGTTCGGTCTGCTTCGGGTTAAGGCCGAGCCTCGGGCAAAGCTTGCGGGCGATGCGCGCACCGGCAATCGAGTGGTCTTCCTGGCGGCCCTTCGCAACGTCATGCAGAAGCACCGCCACGTAAAGCACCGTGCGCTCCTCGATGCCGGGCATCAGCGTATTGGAAAGCGGATGGATCTCGGCCGACCTGCCCTGGTCGACTTCCGACAGCGCTTCGACGGAGCGGATCAGATGCTCGTCGACAGTGTAGTGGTGATACATGTTGAACTGCATCATCGCCACGACCTTGCCGAACTCGGGAATGAAGCGGCCGAGCACGCCCGCCTCGTTCATTCGCCGCAGCATCAGCGCCGGATCCCGACGCGAGGTGAGCATGGAGATGAAGAGCCGGTTGGCTTCGTCGTTCTCGCGCACGGTCTGATCGATCAGCGACAGCGACCGCGTCATGCGCTTCAGGGCATCCGGGTGCAGTTCCAGCCCGTTGATATCAGCCACATGGAAAAAGCGGATGATGTTGATCGGGTCGCGCTTGAAGACATCGGGATCAGCAAGGTTGATGCGTCCGCGGTCTTCGACGAAGTCCAGCGTGCCGGGGATCTTGTGAAGCCGCTTGGTAAAACGGGAAATGACGCGGCGGGTGAGACCGGGCGCTGCCTTCGCCTGCTGTTCTTCGAGAGCGGCACACAGGATGCGGGTCAGGTCGCCAACATTTTTCGACACCAGGAAGTAATGCTTCATGAAGCGTTCGACGGCCGAGAGACCCGGGCGCGACTGGTAACCCAGGCTTTCGGCGATCTCCCGCTGGATATCGAAGGACAGCCGCTCCTCCGCCTTGCCGGTGAGGAAATGCATGTGGCAACGCACCGCCCAGAGGAAGTCGTCGGCCTTCTCAAACAGCCGCGTTTCCTCGCGCGACAGGACGCCGAATTTTACAAGCTCGGCCGGGTCGCGGACGCGGTAATAATATTTGGCGATCCAGAACAGGGTATGAAGGTCGCGCAGGCCGCCCTTGCCTTCCTTGACATTCGGCTCGACGAGATAACGCGTATCGCCCGCCTTCTGGTGGCGCGCGTCGCGTTCGGCAAGCTTGGCAGCGATGAATTCCGGGCCGGTATCGGCGACGATCTCCTTGTCGAAGCGGGTCTCGAGATCTGTCACCAGCGGCGCGCTGCCGCAGATATAGCGGCTTTCGAGGATCGCCGTGCGGATCGTCATGTCCCCCTTGGAGAGGCCGATGCACTCTTCCACCGTACGGGTGGCGTGACCAACCTTGAAGCCGAGGTCCCACAGGACATAAAGCAGGAACTCGACCGCTTTGCGCATGGCATCCGAGTTCTTTTCCGGCAAAAGAAACAGCAGGTCGATATCGGATCCTGGCGCCAGCGTGCCGCGGCCATAACCGCCGACGGCTGCAACCGCGATATCCTTGCCCTCGGGATGAAAGCCCGCGACGACAATATCGTGGAGCACGGTGATAATCTGGTCTTGTAGCCAGGAAATGCGACGTGCACAGGCAAGCCCGCTGCCATCCTTGGCGAGAAGCTCGCGCGCCTTCTTGCGCCCCTCGACGCTTGCCTTGCGCAACACCGGCAGGAGCGCGCCGCGCGCCTCCAACTGCCTGAGCGCGCCATCCTTGACGATCGCCTCGCAATCTATGCGAAGACGAGCAAGATCGAGAAGTTCAGAGAAGTCGATTTCGTTTTTGGCCATGGTGTCCTGCCGCTGCCCCGGCATGCCTCATAAAGTCTCGCGGCATTCCGGACAACGTTTATAAGCACGCGACGTTTCGAAGTCGTTGCCTGTCAACCTGGCAGAAACGTGTCATTAAAGACAACGGCGCCGGTCAGCCCAACTGCTTCTTCAACGCATACAGCGCGTCGAGTGCCTCGCGAGGAGTCATGTCGTCCGGGTTGATGGCGCTGAGTGCCTCTTCCACCTTCGAAGGTCCGGCACGCTTGGCTTCTTCCTTGCGCACCGCCACCTGGAAGAGCGGAAGATCATCAATCAGCTGGCTGGCCGGGTTCTTGCGGTCGGAATCCTCAAGCTTTGTCAGAACGTCCCGGGCGCGGGCGACCACGCTGTCCGGCAGGCCTGCAAGACGTGCGACCTGGATGCCATAGGAACGGTCGGCGGCGCCAGGGCCAACCTCGTGCAGGAAGATCACTTCGCCATCCCATTCCTTGACCTTCATCGTGGCATTGGACAGCCGGTCAAGCTTTTCGGAAAGCACCGTCAGCTCGTGGAAATGGGTGGCAAACAGGCCGCGGCAGCGGTTTGCCTCATGCAGGTGCTCAACCGCCGCCCAAGCAATCGAAAGGCCGTCGAAAGTCGCCGTGCCACGACCGATTTCATCCAGGATGACGAGCGAGCGGTCGGTCGCCTGGTTGAGGATGGCGGCGGTCTCGACCATCTCCACCATGAAGGTGGAGCGACCGCGCGCGAGATCGTCGGAGGCGCCGACGCGCGAGAAAAGGCGGTCGACGATGCCGATATGTGCGGCCGCCGCCGGCACGAAGGATCCCATCTGGGCGAGAATGGCGATCAGCGCATTCTGACGCAGGAAGGTGGATTTACCACCCATGTTGGGACCCGTCAGCAGCCACAGCGCACCATAGCCTTCGCGCGACTGCGGACCATCGTGGGGAGACAGATCGCAATCATTGGCGATGAACGGCCCGGCAGACTGCTTGCGCAGCGCCTGCTCCACCACCGGGTGGCGGCCGCCTTCGATGTGGAACATGCGGCTGTTGTCGACGAGCGGGCGGCGGTAATCCCACTCTTCCGCCAGCATGGCGAGACCCGCCGCGACATCCACGACGGAAAGCGCCCGAGCGCCGGCCTTGATGGCTTCCGCCTCGTCGGTTACCGCCTTCACCATGGCATCGAAGGCTTCAAGCTCGATGGTCAGCGCCTTGTCCGCGGCATTGGCGATCCGGGTTTCGAGATCCGCAAGCTCAGTCGTGGTGAAGCGCATGGCGCTTGCCATGGTCTGGCGGTGGATGAAGCGCGCCCTTCCCTCCGGCGTGTCGGTCATGGCGCCGGCGTTTCCGGCCGTTACCTCAATGAAGTAACCGAGCACATTGTTGTGCTTGATCTTCAGCGACTTGATGCCGGTCTCTTCGGCATATTGCAGTTGCAGGCCGGCGATCACCTTGCGCGACTGATCACGGAGGGCTCTCACCTCATCCAGTTCGGCATTGGCACCCTCGGCAAGGAAGCCGCCGTCGCGCTTCAGCAGGGGCAGGTCCTGGGCAAGCATGCCGCCCAGCATGGTTTCGAGCTGCGCCGGCAGCGCTTTCAGGTCTGCCAGCGCCTCGCTCAACTCCTCCGGCAGCATTGCCTTGTCGAGGAAGGCGGCGACACCGCGCGCAGCTTCAAGACCCGCCAGAATGGCGCCCAGATCACGTGGTCCGCCGCGATCAAGCGCGAGGCGCGAAAGGGCGCGCGGCATGTCGGGCACGTGCTTCAGCGATGAACGAAGCTCGGAACACAGGCCCGGCTCATCGAGCAGGAAGGAGATGGAGTCGAGCCGCCGGTTGATGCGGTCGGGGTCGGTCAGCGGCGACATCAGCCGCTCGGCCAGCAGGCGGGCGCCGCCGCCGGTCACCGTGCGGTCGATTGCCTTCAGCAACGTTCCTTCGCGATCTCCCGAGAGTGTCCACGTCAGTTCGAGGTTGCCGCGCGTCGCTGGGTCGATGAAGAGCGTCGATGCGCCGCTTTCGCGCTCGGGCCGGCCGAGCGGCGGGCGTTCGGCGATCTGGGTTTTCTCGACATAGGCAACGGCCGCGGCTGCCGCTGCAAGCTCGGAGCGGGAAAAGGTGCCGAAGCCATCCAGCGTGCCGACGCCGAAATAACGGGCGATGCGACCTTCGGCGCTCGCGCTGTCGAAAAGAACAGCCGGCTGCGGCACCGCCACCTTGCCGAGCACGTCGAAGACCGGCTTCAGTTCCGGATCATGGAACATGGTATCCGGCAGGATGAGCTCCCGCGGATCGATGCGCAGGATATCCGCGAGCAGGCGCGACTGGTCGGTTTCCGCCAGACGGAAGACACCAGTGGAGATGTCGATCCAGGCAAGCGCCATCTGGGCTTCCGACGAGCCGCGGATGCGCGCAAGCGCCATCAGGTAGTTGGACTCGGACGCGACGAGGAGCTTCTCCTCGGTGATCGTGCCGGGTGTGACGAGCCGCACCACGTCGCGCTTTACGACCGATTTCGAGCCGCGCTTCTTTGCCTCGGCGGGGTCTTCTACCTGCTCGCAGACGGCGACGCGGAAACCGAGCGCGATCAGCTTCTGCAGATAGTCATCGGCCGCATGGACGGGCACGCCGCACATGGGGATGTCCTGGCCCATATGCTGGCCGCGCTTGGTAAGCGTGATGCCGAGCGCGCGCGACGCATCCACCGCGTCCTGGAAAAACAGCTCGTAGAAATCGCCCATCCGGTAGAAGAGCAGCGAACCGGGGTTGTTCGCCTTGATCTCGATGAACTGCTCCATCATCGGCGTTGCCGAGGCACGGCTTTCCTCAGTGGCAAGCTCGGCCGCGTTCAATGCTTCGGTGGAGAATCGTTCGTACTGGGTCACGGGACCGTTTTTTGTTGCGTGCTCGAACCTGCGACACTATCGATTATGACCCTTGAAAGACAACATCTGCAGCAGCCCCGGGGACGGCTGCCCACAAAAAAGCTGGAGGAGACATGGCCGCGAACGACACAGCGTCGAAGGGCGCAGCGCAAACGCGTGCATCGGTGACGGAGCAGGAGGCTCTGGATTTCCACTCGGAGGGGCGGCCGGGCAAGCTGGAAATCAACCCGACAAAACCAATGGCAACCCAGCGCGACCTCTCGCTGGCCTATTCTCCCGGCGTTGCAGTGCCGGTGAAGGCGATCGCCGCCGATCCTGCCACGGCTTATGACTATACCGCGCGCGGCAACATGGTGGCGGTCATTTCCAACGGCACGGCCATCCTCGGGCTTGGCAATCTCGGTGCGCTCGCGTCGAAGCCTGTCATGGAAGGCAAGGCGGTGCTGTTCAAGCGCTTTGCCGATGTCGATTCGATCGACCTCGAGGTCGATACCGAGAATGTCGACGAGTTCATCAACTGCGTGCGCTACCTCGGACCCTCCTTCGGCGGCATCAACCTGGAAGACATCAAGGCGCCGGAATGCTTCATCATCGAAAGCCGGCTGCGGGAACTCATGGACATCCCGGTCTTCCATGACGACCAGCATGGTACGGCCATCATTGCTGCCGCGGGGCTCATCAACGCGCTGGAACTGACGGATCGCGACCTGAAGACCACGAAGCTCGTCTGCAATGGCGCCGGTGCGGCAGCGATTGCCTGCATCGAGCTCATCAAGGCGATGGGCTTCAACCCGGAAAACATCATCCTGGTCGATACCAAGGGCGTCATCTACCAGGGCCGCACCGAAGGCATGAACCAGTGGAAGTCGGCGCACGCGGTCAAGACCGACAAGAGGACGCTGGCGGAGGCGATGAAGGGCGCGGACGTGGTATTCGGCCTGTCGCAGAAGGGCGCCTTCACCGAAGACATGATACGCTCCATGGCGGACCGGCCGATCATCTTCGCCATGGCCAATCCGGATCCGGAAATCACGCCGGAGGAAGTGGCGCGCATCCGCGAAGATGCGATCATGGCGACCGGGCGCTCGGATTATCCGAACCAGGTCAACAACGTGCTGGGCTTCCCTTACATCTTCCGCGGCGCGCTCGATGTGCGGGCAAGCCAGATCAACGACGGCATGAAAATTGCCGCCGCCCGTGCGCTTGCCAATCTGGCGCGCGAGGACGTGCCGGACGATGTTGCCGCTGCCTACCAGGGAAATCGCCCGCGGTTCGGGCCGCAATACATCATTCCTGTTCCCTTCGATCCGCGACTGATCTCGGCCATTCCGGTCGCGGTTGCGGAAGCTGCTATGGAAAGCGGCGTGGCGCGCAAGGCGATCCCGGATCTTGCCGCCTATGCGCGCGAGCTTTCAGCCCGTCGCGATCCGATCGCCGCGACCACGCAAGGCATCTACGAGCGGGTGCGCCGGTTCCCGAAGCGCGTTGTCTTTGCGGAAGCCGAAGAAGAGCAGGTGATGCGGGCGGCAATTTCGTTCACCCACCAGAAGCTTGGCACGGCGATCCTGCTCGGGCGCGACGACGTGATCCGAGCCACAGCGGAAAAGGCCGGCATTGATCTTGACCGGCCAGGCATCGAGATCGTCAACGCCCGCCTCTCCAACCGCGTCGATGCCTATGTCGACCACCTCTACGCGCGGCTGCAGCGGCAGGGTTTCTTGCTGCGCGACGTGCAGCGGCTGATCCACAACGACCGCAACCATTTCGCCGCGACCATGGTGGCGGTGGGTGACGCGGACGCCATGGTGACCGGCACGACGCGCAATTACGCCACCGCCCTTTCGGATGTGCGACGCTGCATCGACGTAAAGCCGGGGCACAAGGTGATCGGCGTGTCGCTGGTGATCGCCCGCGGGCGCACGATCTTTGTCGCCGACACTGCCGTGCATGACATGCCGAACGCCGAGCAGATTGCCGATATTGCGGTTGAAGCGGCAAGGGTCGCCAAGCGGATGGGCTACGAGCCACGCGTGGCGCTGCTTGCCTATTCCACATTCGGGCAGCCGACCGGGGAACGCTCGGAACGGGTGAGGGAAGCGGTGCGGATCCTCGACCAGCGCCGCGTGGACTTCGAGTTCGACGGTGAAATGGGCGCCGATGTAGCGCTCAATGCACATCGGATGGAGCAGTATCCGTTCTGCCGCTTGTCCGGCACCGCCAATGTGCTGGTGATGCCGGCCATCCATTCGGCCTCGATCTCGACGCGGATGCTGCAGGAGCTTGGCGCCTCGACGGTGATCGGCCCGCTGCTGGTCGGCCTGGACAAGTCCGTCCAGATCACCCAGATGGGCGCCAAGGACAGCGACATCGTCAACATGGCAGCGATTGCCGCCTACAACGCAGGTACGTGACAGCGTTGAAGCACTGTGCCCGGTGGATTAGAGTTCAGGTGAACTGAGATCCACCGGCGCTGCCTCATGAAGGTCATCGAATAGCTAAACGCTCGAACTTGCGTTCGACCACCAAGACTTAAGCGCTTCCGTCCAGAGCAACCCCTGGAGGGAATGCTGCTTCTCACGGCAGACGAGACGATCGCCCAGTACCGGGGTCTGATCCGGTTGATGCGTTAGCCGGCGAACCGGCCGGCGTCTGCACCGTAATAATTGATGTAGCGGTTCGAGATCGAGGCGATCGGCAGCACGATCAGCACGTCCGTCGTGTTGAAGGCGCGGTCGACCACGGCGCCGTCTCCGACCATGGCGCCGAGGCGCAGATAACCCTTGATCAACGGCGGAAGGGCGCTCAAAGCCTGTCGCGTATTGACGGCCTCGAGCGGCATCAGGTCCATGTTGTTGTAGAGTTCAGGCCGCGCCGAGACCGCCCATTCGCCCTTGGCCGACACCGTGTGGTGGAGGAAGGAGAGAGCGACGGCATGCTCTTCCGGCTTGATACCGGAGAAGGACGCGCAGCCGAACATGGCGCTCATGCCATGCTTCAGCGAATAGGCCCAGTTGCCCTGCCACAGAAGCTCGACGGTACGCTTCGTGCGATAATCGGGCAGCACGCAGGACCGGCCGAGTTCCATGAACTGCTTGTCCGGGTGGCGGGCGAGCAGTGGTTCGATGTCGTATTCCGAGGCCGAGTAGAAGCCGCCATTGGCGCGCGCTACGTCCTGGCGCAGCAGCCGGTAGGTGCCGACGATCTGGTCTTCGATCTCGCCGGGGATGGAATGGTCGATAACCAGCAGATGATCGCAGAAGGCATCGTAGGAATCCATGTCGCGCCTGCTGCTCATCGCCTCCGGGCTGAGCTGCGCATTCATCTCTTCGACGAAGACGCGATAACGAACCGCCTGGGCGGCCTCGATCTCGCGCGCGTTGCGGGCCAGCCGGGTTTCGAGCTGCCCAATGCGGCCGAATGTATCGCCGCTTGCCGGAACAGGGGCCGGCGCCTGGTTTGAAGACACGGTCACTTCGCGTTTCAGGAGTTCGGTTGTCATGGTGATTTCCCCGCCCGGGTTGGACCACCATCTTTAATCACGCTCCTGCGACAGAAACGTGACAGCCGCGGGCACAATAGGTCCCGCCATCCAATCCGTCAATGTGACTGCTGTTGCCGGTGGAAGAGGTGCAGGGCCTCGATCTCCTGCAGGAGCCGTGTTGGGTCGACGGGTTTTTCGAGAACCATGCGGGCGCCCATGCGCAGAGCCTCGCGCTTGAGATCCTCGCTGCTGTCGCCGGTGAGAACGATCACCGGCAGCATGGCGGTGTGACTGCGCTCGCGCATCGCCGAGAACAGATCTCCGAGTTCGCCGCCCGGCATATGCATGTCGGACAGGACGAGATCGGGAACGGCCACTTCGTCCGTTACGGCTTCGACCAGCGCCGCAAAGTCGTCGCAGCGATGCACCCGATGGCCAGCCTTCGTCAGCGTTGCCCGCAGAAGCAGGGCATTCACCGGGTCATCCTCGCCAAGCAGGATGTCGAGGCTACGCTTTGCCGGTGCGGTCGCGGCCAGTTCAACCTGCGAGGCGACGTTTTCCTGCAGCGCATCCCTGGTCCGGAAGCCACGCATGCGCCCGCTCAAAACGTCGATCAGTGACTTTTCCCGAAGCGGGCGGATCAACCAGGCGTCGAAGAAATCCTGCGGCTGGGAGGCCCGCTCTTCCGGATTGACGAGCAGGATCCGGTGAAGCGGGGCATGCGCTTTCTCGTTGGCATAGTCCGAAGCGAGCCGATGATCGACGATCAGGTCGGTATAGGGAACCGGGCCGGCCGCAGCGCGATCGATCAATGCCTGGGCCTCGGCGGTGCCCGAGACATGCCGGCATCGGCCGCCCAGCGTCTCGATCGTCGCAACGGTTGCCTTGGCCGCGGGCCCTTGGGGCGCCAGAAGCAGGACCCGCGAATTGGCGAGCAGCCGGTTGCGTTCGATCAGGCCTGCCTGCGCGGCTTCTGCAAGCCGCAGCGGGAAGCGGATCGTAAACGTGCTGCCGGAGCCGCGGGTGCTTGCAACCGAAAGCGAGCCGCCGAATTCAGCCAGGATGCGCGACGCGATGCCGAGGCCAAGGCCCGAACCGCCGCTACGAGTTTCCGCGCTGCCTGCCTGTTCGAACTCGCCAAAGACCTTCTGCTGGTCCTCGAGCGTCATGCCCGGGCCGGTATCGACCACGGCAATGGTGACGTCGGCACCTTCTGGCTTTTCCTCAAGGAAAACGCGAACAAGCACCCCACCTTCGCTGGTGAACTTTACCGCATTGCCGATGACGTTGAACAGCACCTGGCGGATACGGGCCGGATCGAAATCGAGCAGGTCCGGCACGTCGGCCGCCACCGTGGCCGCGATCTCTATGCGTTTTTCATGTGCTCGTGGCGCCAACATCTCAACGACGCTTTCGATGGTCTGGCGCAGATTCTCGGCGCGGTTGTTCAGGCGAAACCGCCCGGCCTCCAGCGTCGAATAGTCGAGCAGGTCCTCGACAAGCTGGGCCAGCGCGTGGCCGGACTGGCGAATGCCGCTCAGGTAATTCTGCTGCTCGGCCGTCAGCTTCGTCTGGGCCAGAAGATGGGTCATGCCGAGGATGCCGTTCAACGGCGTCCGGATTTCGTGAACGACGGTGGCGATCTGACGAGCCTTGGCGGCACCGGCCGTTTCCGCCTGATGGGGATCGCGTCCCTTGCGTCGGCGCCAAGCGGCGAGCCGGGAAAAGAGACCGCCAAAGGAGCCCGAAGGTGACGTTTGTTTGACGCTTATTGGGCGCAGTTGATGGGGCGGGACAAACCGCTCCGGCGGGGACTCATTGTCCTCGTCCCTCACCGACAAGGAGAAGGCTTTGGCAATGCGCTCGTGGATGTCAGCAATATCCCGCATACGCCCAGACTAGCGCGGGTTCTTTGCAGATCCTTGGAGCAATCCGATAAAATTCTAATGATCGGCGGGATTCTGCTTGTCCTTCGGGCTGACCAGTTCGTCGAGGATCACAAGCCCCGCGCCGACGGTGATGAAGCTGTCTGCGAGGTTGAAGACAGCAAACGACCAGGTCGCTGTATGGAACAGGATGTAGTCGATCACATGACCGTAGGCAAAACCGTCGATGAGATTGCCGATCGCGCCTGCGATAATCAGCATGAAGCCGCCATGTGCGAAAGCACGATCGTTCGGCGTGCGCCGCCAGAGCCAGATCACGAAGGCGATGATGATGACCCGCATGCCGACGATGAACTCGCGCTCCATGCCAGACAGGAGCGAGAAGGCAACGCCGAGGTTATAGGTGCGGTAAAGCGCTAGGAAGGGCATCACCGGCACCGCTTCGTGCATGGGAAGATAATTCTCCACCGCCAGCTTGATGGCCTGGTCGAGAAGGACCGCAACGACGATCACGATCACTGCCGTCAGCGGGCGCGACAGGAAGGCAGCGCGTGTTGTCATTTCGTCTCATCCAGGCTGAGGAGATGGCGCCGCGCCTCAAACAGCATCACCGCTGTTGCGACAGCAAGATTGAGCGAATCCGCCCTTCCCTGCTGGGGGATGCGAACCGTGCGGTCGGCCGCATTGGCAAGAACATCCGGCAGGCCGGATTGCTCGTTGCCCATCAGCACGATGGTCGGCTTTTTCTTGTAGTCCACGGTGCGGTAGTCGACGGCACCGGCAAGATGCGTCGCAACGACCTGCGCGCCGGACCGCTTCTGCCAGCCAAGGAACTCGTCAACGCTGCATTTCACGACAGGCATGGCGAAGACCGAGCCCATCGTGGCGCGCACCGTTTCCAGCGAGAAGGGATCGGTCGACTCCCCCACGAGGATGACGGCCGACGCCCCAGCCGCATCGGCAGTGCGGATGATCGTGCCGAGATTGCCCGGATCGCGAACCCGGTCCAGTGCAACGAGAGTTTCGTTCTGGCTGGGTTTGAGGTCATCGAGCCGCTTCCAGCGCTGCTCGAAAATGCCAACTACCATCTGCGGATTGTCGCGACGGGTGACGGAGGAAAGAACCTTTTCGCTCACCTCCAGAACCAGGCCGCCATGTGCAACGGTCTTGGCGGCAACCTGCTCGACCAGCGGCTTGCCCTTGGCAGCCTTGGCGTAAACGAGGGTGCGGATCGACCAGCCAAGCTCCAGCGCGTCGATGACGAGCTTCAAGCCTTCGGCCATGAAGGTACCGCTTTCCTCGCGGTCCTTCTTGTTGGTCAGCGCCTTGATGTCCTTGATGATCGGGTTTGCGAGGGAGGTGACTTCCTTCACCTGCCCGACCCGGCGTGCGCCCGGTTTCTGGTAATGATCTGTCATGCCGGCACCCAACGACTGAAAAGGGATGTGGAAAGCGCGCGGCCATGGTCCTTGCCCTCAAGGCCTGCCTCGCGGATGACGAGCTCGCCGGACTCGACGACGCCGCCGGCGCCGCGCATGGTCTCGCGCATCAACTCATGGATCGAATAGAAGCTGGCCCGGATCGAATAAGCCGTCAGCACAAGGCCCACCGCCTTGTCCGACAGAAGCTCGCGGCAAATGTCGAGCATCAGCGGCAGGTGGTCGAAGAGATGCCAGACCTCACCATTCGGACCGCGGCCGAACTTCGGTGGGTCAGTCAGGATGATGTCATACGTGTTGCCACGACGCTCCTCGCGCAGGATGAACTTCATTGCATCCTCGCAGATCCAGCGGATCGGCGCCTTGTCCAGACGTGCAAGCGACTGGTTCTCGCGGGCCCAGCCGATCGCCTTCTTGGATGCATCCACATGGGTGACCTCGGCACCGGCCGCGGCAGCAACCAGCGAGGCGACACCGGTGTAACCAAACAGGTTCAGCACCTTCAGCGGCCGCTTGGCATCTTCAACCTGCTTCTTCATCCATTCCCAATGGACGATCTGCTCAGGGAAAACGCCGACATGGCGAAAGGCGGTAAAGCGGCCAAGAAAATCGACGTCGAGCAGGGAGAGCGGCCAGGTCTCGCCGAGCGCCTGCTTGGGAAACCGCCAGCGGCCCATGCCATCCTCGTCGGTGTCACCCGTGAAGACGGCATCCGCGTTTTCCCAGACATGCGCCGGCATGGCCGGTCGCCACAGCGCCTGGGCTTCCGGACGGACGATCCGGTAAGGGCCGTATTGCTCGAGCTTCAACGCGTTGCCGCTGTCGATGAGGTGGAAATCACCGGCGCCTGCCGATTCCAGGATCACCGGGACACGTTCCGGCGGACGATCACCGGTGCGGGTAAGAAGCGGTCGGGTTTCTGCCGCCGGCACGGCGGCAGGGCGCGGCGCCTTGTCTGCAGCCGGCTTGCTGTCGGATTTAGGACCCGGCTTGCCGCCTTGGCTGTAGGCGCGCGGCGCAGACTTGGGCGAAACGGCTTTTGCAGCCTTGGCCGGGCCACGCTGCGTGCGCTGCGCCGCTGCGGGCTCACCCTTTTTCCCCGGTCGCCTTTCCTTGTTCTTCAATGCCTGTATCCGCTCGATTGTCGTTTGCGCCAGCAGATAACACTTGCGGCCGCATTCTCAAAGCCGCCCTGCCCGGCACGGCTCCGTTTTCTTGCGCCCCTTGGCAAAGAACGTCCTGCTTGCAATATGATCCCAGTCGTTCGGATGGAGGAGCATCACATGGACATGGACGGGGAAGAGCGGATCGCCGCACCGAGAGACGTGGTTTGGGCGGCGTTGAACGATCCGGAGGTCCTTCGCCAGTGTATTCCGGGCTGCCAGAGCCTGGAGATGAAGTCGCCGACGGAACTGACGGCGGCGGTGAAGCTGAAGATCGGTCCGGTATCTGCCAATTTCACCGGTGACGTGACGCTGTCGGACGTCGATCCCCCTGAAAGCTACACGATCTCGGGGGAAGGCAAGGGTGGGATAGCAGGTTTTGCCAAGGGCTCGGCGCAGGTCAATCTGGTCGAGGATGGGGCTGAAACCCTGCTTCGTTACAACGCCAAGGCGCAGGTAGGCGGCAAGCTTGCGCAGCTTGGCTCGCGGCTGATCGATTCCTCTTCGCAGAAGCTCGCCAAGCAGTTCTTTTCGGATTTCAACGCCGCAGTCGTAGCGAAATACGGCGCCGCCTGAGTGGCTACTTCGCCGGCAGCCCTGACGGTGTCGCGGCGCCGGACACCACAGTCTTGTGCTCGTTCTGCCACTTCACCGCTTCGCGCGCCTCGACGCGCGCCTGGCGGCGATGCTTGCCTTGGCCAACCCAGGTCACGCACCAGCCGATCAACAGGCCAAGCAGGACCGCAAGGAAGAGGAACAGGAAGAACGGTGCCGTTACCGACAGCACACTGTCTTCCGGACGGAAAGGATTGAGTGCCAGCGTCACCGGCTGACGGTTTGCGACGGCAAGTACCACCAGAACGATGCCGAGCGGCACGAAAACCACTAGGCTGACAATCCTCTTGAACTTGTTCATGGCATTCTCCTGCAACGCATCGTCAAAGCACAGCCGTCCTGGCATCTGTTGCAGGATAGGTGCGGCCCGATTGGTTTCAAGCCTTCAGGCTGCGTGTTCGGCATCATCATCGGTATGCAGCGCCGGAAGGAATCAATCGTCCTCGTCGGCCAGACCCGGGTTCAGCCGCTCGCGCAGCTCCTTGCCCGTCTTGAAGAATGGCACCCACTTTTCTTCAACAAAGACGCTTTCGCCGGTGCGCGGATTGCGGCCCGAACGTGAGGGCCGGTTCTTTACCGAAAAGGCACCGAAACCTCGCAGCTCGACGCGGTTTCCAGCTGCAAGGGCATCGGTGATCTCGTCGAGAACCGCGTTGACGATGTTCTCGACGTCGCGGTGGTAGAGGTGCGGATTGCGAGCGGCGACGATCTGCACCAATTCTGATTTGATCACGGTTGCCCCCTGAAAAAACTGGATATTCAGCCGCGGCTAACCTGCCAAACCGAGACAAGACCGTCAAGGAACAACTTCTCGGCGCCGAAGCTGCGCAGCACATCCGGGGCGATAAGCTGGTCCATGCCGGTGAGCTTCAGCAGCGTCGCCATGGCGCTTGCGAACCAGAAGGGCGAGGACGAACCCTTGTCCTTCCAGTCCACCACGGGAAGATCCTTTGAGACCCCGCGCGACTCAAGATAGGCGCGAATATCGTCGTCGTCGCCCAGCTGGTCGACAAGCTTGACGCCAAGGGCCTGGCGTCCGGTAAAGATCGAGCCGTCCGCGAGCTTCAACACCTCGTCGCGCGGCATGTTGCGGCGTTCGGCAACGAGATCGACGAACCAGGCATAGCTGTCCATGACCATGTTGCGGATCATCGACTTGGCTTCCTCGCTTGCCGGATGGAAGGGTGATGGCTCGGCCTTCAGCGGTGCCGATTTGATCTCCTCAAGCGAGACACCGATCTTCTTCATCACCTCATCAACCTGCGGATACTGGAAGATGACGCCGATGGAGCCGGTGATCGAGCTTTCGCCGGCAACGATCTGGTCTCCAGCGGTCGCGACCATATAGCCTGCGGATGCTGCCAGCGTGCGGATGTCGGAAACGACGGGCTTCTTTTCCGCCACGTCGCGGATCGCCTTGAAGATGCGCTCGCCGCCATAGGTCGTGCCGCCCGGCGACGAGATCGACACGATCAGCGCCTTCGCCTGGCTGCTTTCCTTGATGCGTTCAAGCCGCTCGAGCAGTTCCTTGTTGTCGGTAATCATGCCGGTGATTTCGATGCGCGCCACATGCGGCACGGCAGAGCCTGCGCCGCCACCTCCGGCGACCCGGTAAAGCGCGAAGCCGATCCCCACGAGGAAGATCAGCGCGACCACCCGCCAGAAGCTCAGCTTCCGGCGCAGGCTGCGCCGATCTGCGATTGCCAATTGATCCATGCAAGGGCCCTTCAGAAGCTTGTGTCGGTTGCTAGATAGGGTCTCTAGCCGGTTTTACAGGCACGTTCATCACGTTTTTATGTTGTTCGTTATTGTTTGTTGATGGATATAAACCATATGACGGACAACGCCGACCTGGAGAGCCGGGTTTGCTTGATGATGCCCGGCTGCCGGGCAAGAGGACGCCCAGCCTTCATGCTGCAACAGATCCGAAAAACTGCTGGTTTCGCTATGGCGATCGGACCCGATGCGGATGCCTATCAGGCAGCGCTTGCCCATTCGGCACTGGTGCGCAAACTGAAGATCCTGCTGCCCATCGTGGCCGCGGTGATTTCTGCGGCGTTCATCGGCGTGTCGATCATCCGCGCCTACCTGCCTGAAAACCTGTCGATCGAGAACGCCCGCATCGAGAACGGCAAGATCGTCATGGAGCGCCCGGCCATCTCCGGCCGCAACAGTGATGGCATCAGCTATTCGATGACCGCGACGCGCGCGTTGCAGGACATCGAAAACCCGAACATGATCACGCTGGAAGACGTGAAGGCTGCGGTGCCCGTCAATGACGACGTCATTGCCCGCGTGACCGCCATGGCCGCCGACTTCGATCGCGGCACCGACAACCTCAACCTTACGCATCCCTTCAACGTCAATCTGTCGAACGGCATCACCGCCCGTTTTCAATCTGCGCACCTCGATATCGACGGCGGCGTCATGGAAACCCCGGACCACGTCGATATATCGATGAAGGAAGGTTCCATTGTTGCAGACTCCTTAAAGATAACGGATAAGGGGCGCATCATCACATTCAAAGGACAGGTTCGCCTTCATCTCGACCCTGCCACCATTCGCAACCAAGGCAACTAGAGCCCGGCCCATGACCCATCGCCGCTTTCTTTCCCGGAATACAGCAGTTCTGATCGCGGCAGGCATGGTTTCCTGCCTTGGCATTGTGACCGCCCCCTCGATGGCTCACGCCCAGTCGACCACGCAGATGGAAGGCCTGAAGCTTTCCGGCGACCAGCCGATCCAGATCGGCAGCGACCAGTTGGAAATCCGCGAGCAGGAGAAGAAGGCCTTCTTCACCGGCAACGTCCAGGTGGTGCAGGGCAGCACCACGATGAAGGCCGGCAAGATGACCGTGCTCTATACCGGCGAAGGTGGCGGCTCGGTGACCTCCGGCAATGCCAATATTGACAAGATCTTCCTCGACGACACCGTCTTCCTGACGTCGGGCACGCAGCAGGCAACCGCGGACAAGGGCGAGTTCGACATGGCCTCGCAGACCTTCATCCTGTCCGGCAAGCAGGTCGTGCTGTCGGAAGGGCCGAATGTCTTCAAGGGCTGCAAGCTGACGGTGCAGATGGCGACCGGCCAGGCAAAGCTCGATCCATGCGGTGGCGGGCGCGTCGAGATCATGCTCGACCCGAAGTCGCGCCCGAAGCAGTAACAGACCAGCAACGTGAAAATACCGTTCCTTACCAGTCTGTCGGCCAGGAAGCCGGCCGCTCCCGAGCCTTTCGTGGCACGCGACAAAGCGCGCTACGAAGGGACGCTCGTGGCGCACGGGCTTTCCAAGACCTACGACACACGGCGCGTCGTCAACGGCGTGTCGCTCGTCGTGCGTCGCGGCGAGGCTGTCGGCCTTCTGGGACCGAACGGTGCGGGCAAGACCACCTGTTTCTACATGATCACCGGGCTTGTTCCGGTTGACGAAGGCATGATTGCGATCAACGGCAACGAAGTGACGCGGATGCCGATGTATCGGCGCGCCCGCCTTGGCGTGGGTTACCTGCCCCAGGAAGCCTCGATCTTTCGCGGCCTGACAGTCGAAGACAATATTCGCGCGGTCCTTGAAGTGCACGAGCCGGACAAGGACAAGCGCGAGCGCAAGCTGGATGAACTGCTGGAAGAGTTCCACATCAGCCAGCTGCGCAAGTCGGCGGCCGTTGCCCTCTCCGGCGGGGAAAGACGCCGCCTCGAAATCGCCCGCGCCTTGGCGACCGATCCCGCCTTCATGCTGCTCGACGAGCCCTTTGCCGGCGTCGACCCGATCTCGGTTTCCGACATTCAGAACCTCGTCCGTCACCTGACGGCGCGCGGCATCGGTGTGCTGATCACCGACCACAACGTGCGTGAAACCCTTGGCCTCATCGACCGGGCCTACATTATCCATGCGGGCGAAGTGCTCACCCATGGCCGGGCGAACGATATCGTCAACAATCCGGACGTGCGCCGGCTCTACCTGGGCGACAAATTCAGCCTCTGACGAGGGCGCAAGAAGTTTAGCTTTTGCCCGCGTTGCGCTTGACCAAATCCTTCAAAAAGGCAATTCTCGTGCCAAGTGGAGTTGGGGCCTCAGGGGCTGGTCCTGACGTCGGGATCATCTCGCTTTGAGATGACGGGGGTTTTGAAGGTTTCGCGTTCGATATGGCTTTATCCGCCAGTCTTTTCCTGAAGCAGACGCAGTCGCTGGTGATGACGCCCCAGCTGATGCAGTCGATCCAGCTTCTGCAGATGACCCATCTCGAACTCAACCAGTTCATCGCGCAGGAAGTCGAAAAGAACCCGCTGCTCGAATTGGCATCAGGCGAGGCCGATGGCGGCGCGGAAACAGGCGCCGAGAGAGAGGCCGACTACGCCGGCGTGCATAGCGCTGACGCGGCCGATACTCCCGAAACATCCCGCGATGACTGGAACGGCAGCTCCGCCACGGCCGAACGGCTCGGCGAAGGCCTGGATACCGGATACGAGAACGTCTTTCCGGATGACGGACCGGCACCACGCGCGGATGCACCGGAACTGCTCGGGCAGTGGAAGTCCATGCCAGGCGGCGGCGAAGCGGGCGACGATTACGATCTTGAAGACTTCGTGGCAGGCCAGACGACACTGCGCGATCACCTGAACCAGCAGGTGCCATTCCTGCTGACACAAGCCGCCGACCGGCTGGTCGCCCAGGTGCTGGTCGATCAGTTGGATGAAGCTGGTTACCTGCAGGGAGACCTCGATGAGGTCGCCAGCCGTCTTGGCAAGAGCATGGCCGAGGTGGAAGCCATTCTTGCCTCCTTGCAAACGCTTGACCCACCCGGCGTCTTCGCCCGGACTTTAAGCGAATGCCTTGCCATCCAGCTTCGGCAGCGCGACCGGCTCGATCCGGCCATGGATGCGCTCGTCCGCAACCTCGAACTGCTCGCCAAACGCGACTTTGCCTCGCTCAGAAAAATCTGCGGCGTCGATGACGAAGACCTTCTCGACATGCTGTCGGAGATCCGCAAGCTGAACCCGAAGCCGGGTGCCGGCTTTGAAAGCGGCGTTTCCGAAACCATTGCACCCGATATCGTGGTCCGCCCGGCGGCCGATGGGAGCTGGATCGTCGACCTCAACCCCGACACACTGCCGCGAGTCCTGGTCAACCAGAGCTATTACCAGACAGTCTCAAGGACCTGCCGCAAGAACAGTGAAGACCACACCTTCCTGTCGGAGTGCATGCAGAACGCCAGTTGGCTCACCCGCAGCCTCGACCAGCGCGCAAAGACCATCATGAAGGTGGCGACCGAGATCGTCCGCCAGCAGGACGCTTTCCTTGTGCATGGCGTTGACCATCTGCGGCCGCTGAACCTGAAGACGGTGGCGGAAGCCATCAAGATGCATGAATCGACCGTGAGCCGCGTCACCTCAAACAAGTACATGCTGACGCCGCGCGGGCTGTTCGAGCTCAAGTACTTCTTCACGGTGTCAATCGGCTCGGCGGAGGAAGGCGGCGACAACCATTCCGCCGAGGCCGTTCGCCACCGGATCCGGCAGCTGATTGCCCAGGAAACGCCCGATGCAGTGCTTTCCGACGACGACATCGTCATCAGCCTCAAGAAGGGCGGCGTCGATCTCGCCCGCCGCACCGTTGCCAAATACCGGGAGGCGATGAACATCCCCTCCTCCGTCCAGCGACGTCGTGAAAAGCGGGCGCTGGCAAAGGTGGCGGCCTTCTGAAGTAACGCCATCGTCCAACGTGGTTTAGCGTTCGTTAATTTTCCGCTTCCTTGCAGTTGTTGACATTTCGTGAAGGCGGCATTAGAAGCCCGCCGCAACAGCACGGGTACCGGACACAGCAATCCTCCCATCCCAGCAGGAACGAACGCAGCTATTTCACCTTGTGGCGAGCGAAGAGCTTGGATGAGGCGGCGGCTTGGCGTAGACTGGAACACGCAAGTCACGACAAGAAGGAAGAACTCCATGAGTGTGCGTGTATCCGGTAAACATATGGAAATTGGTGACTCGTTCCGTCAAAAGATCGAGGACCACATCGGAGAAGCGGTAACAAAATACTTCGACGGGGGGTATTCTAGCCAAGTCGTCGTGGTCAAATCGGGATCACGATTTTCTGCCGACTGCAAAGTACATCTCGATACTGGGATCGTTTTGCACGCTGCAGGAGAGGCAAACGACCCCCAGGGCAGCTTTGATGCCGCAGCTGAGCGGATCGAAAAGCGGCTTCGCCGCTACAAGCGCCGCCTGAAGGACCATCACGCCGGTAACACGCAAGCAAATGGCTCGGCCGAAGTGGCCTATACGGTTATGGACGGCGTACCGGATGAAGCAGACGAAGTGCCAGAGGATTTCGCGCCGACGATCGTGGCCGAAAGCTCCAGGCCGCTGAAGACCATGTCGGTGGCAAGTGCCGTGATGGCGCTTGATATGACCGATGAACCTGTTCTGCTTTTCCGCAGCCCCGGCAAGGAACAGCTGAACATCGTTTACCGCCGCCCTGACGGCAATATTGGCTGGATCGACTCCGCCAATATCAAGAACTGAGAGATCTACCGGAAAGCGTCGGCAACGGCGCTTTCTATTCGCCTGAGGCGCAAGCCCTTGCGGCACGAAGGATGATGAGAAATGGCTTTGGCAGATTTGCTGCAGCAAGATGCAATTATTCCTGCCCTTAAAGTGAATTCCAAAAAGCAACTCCTGCAGGAATTGGCGGCCAAGGCCTCCAAGCTGACAGGCGTTGCCGAACGGGAAATCTTTGACGTGATCCTGCAGCGGGAACGGCTCGGCTCGACTGGCGTCGGCCATGGCATTGCCATTCCGCATGGAAAGCTGAGCAGCATCACGTCCATCAAGGGGATCTTTGCGCGCCTCGAGGCGCCGGTTGATTTTGAAGCGCTGGACGACGAACCCGTCGACCTCGTATTCCTGCTGCTGGCACCGGAGGGTGCTGGTGCCGACCACCTGAAGGCCCTGTCGCGCATTGCCCGCGTGCTGCGCGACCAGGAACTGGTTGCCAAGCTGCGCAAGACCGACTCCGCCTCGGCCATCTATGCCTTCCTCAACGAGGAACAGGCAAACCACGCGGCTTAGAAGCCGCCTCTAAGTTTTCGTGGGGACGAAACGGAACCGCCCTGCAGCTGGAAAAGCGCCGGGCGGTTTTGTATTTCCTTTGGCAGCCCCTAGTCTCAGAGGCCGCCGCTGTCCATGCATGATCAGTTCTGCTGTTCGCCGGCAGCTTCCTGGGCAGGCGCCGCATCGGCCTTCGGGCCGCCCTTGGCAACGCCGACCATGGCAGGACGCAGCACACGCTCGCCAATGGTGAAGCCTGCCTGCACGACCTGGACAACCGTGTTGTTCGGCACGTTCGGGTTCGGGATCTCGAACATGGCCTGGTGGAAGTTCGGGTCGAACTTCTGGTTTTCAGCCTCGATCTTCTTCACGCCGTGACGCTCGAGCGCCGAGAGCATGGAGCGCTCGGTCATCTCCACGCCCTCAAGCAGCGCCTGAAGCGTTGCATCGGCGCCTTCGCGGTTTTCGGCCGGAACAGCATCAATCGCGCGACGAAGGTTGTCGGAAACGGCGAGCATGTCGCGGGCGAAACCGGCAATCGCATAGGACTTGGCATCCTTCACGTCGCGTTCGGTGCGGCGACGCAGGTTGTCCATCTCAGCGGCCAGCCGCAGGAAGCGGTCACGCAGCTCGTCGTTTTCGTTCTTCAGCACTTCAATCGGATCGGGCTCGTTCGGTGCAGCCTGCGCGGCGGCGGCCGCCTCGGCGGCATGGCGCTCAGCCGCTTCCTCAAGAGCAGACGCCACGGCTTCCGCCGTATTTTCGGCGGCAGTTGCGTCAGGTCCGTTCTTCTTGGTTTCGTCGGTCATGACGGTCTCCGGTTATTGCTTGGGGTGTATCAGGGGGCCGTGCGGCCTGCCGCTGGATTTGTGCCCGATATCGAGGTTTAGGTCGAAAAAATCAAGGCTCTGGAAAAAGTTGGAAGAGTGTTGCGGCTGCGCGCCTAGCGCGACAACCGGGCCAGGAGCTGGGCGGTATAGTCCACCATCGGCACGATCCGCGAATAATTAAGCCGTGTCGGGCCGATAACACCAACGGCACCCACAATACGCTCCTCGCCATCGCGATAAGGCGCAACAATCAGCGACGAGCCGGACAAGGAGAAGAGTTTGTTCTCCGAGCCAATGAAGATCCGCACGCCCGGTCCCTTTTCAGCGAGATCCAGGATTTCGATCAGGCTGTCTTTCTTTTCGAGGTCGTCGAACAGCAGGCGCAGACGATCGAGATCGGCCGTGTCCTCCAAGCCCTGCAGGAGATTGGCGCGGCCGCGCACGATGAGCTGGCTCGGCTTGCCATCCTCAGCGTCCCCTGACCAGACTGCCAAGCCTCGTTCTACAAGATCCTGGGAGAGCGCATAAAGCTCGCCCTGCACCTTGTCCTTGAGCTGCGCCAGTTCGCTGCGCAGTTCCACCAGCGTCTGGCCGGCAAGATGCGCATTGAGGAAATTGGCTGCTTCCGTCAGCTGCGACGAAGTCACGCCCGCCGGCAGCTCGATAATACGGTTTTCGACCTGGTTATGGTCGCCGACTAGCACCGCAAGCGCCTTGGTGGGCTCGAGCCGGATGAACTCCACATGCTTCAGCACCGGATCGCTCTTGGTGGTGATGACGATGCCGGCCCCGCGCGACACGCCCGACAACATCAGGCTCGCTTCAGCCATCAGGCTTTCGAGCGGTTGGTCGCGGTTGGCTGGCCGTATCTGCCGGTCGATGCTGGCGCGGTCGTCTTCCGAAAGGCTGCCGACCTGCATGAAGGCATCAACGAAAAAACGCAGCCCTGTCTGGGTGGGCAGGCGGCCGGCGCTGATATGCGGCGAATAGATAAGCCCAAGCTCTTCCAGGTCGCTCATGACATTGCGAACAGAGGCCGGAGAAAGCGACATCGGCAGGAGGCGCGACAGGTTGCGGGAACCCAGCGGCTCTCCCGTTTCCAGATAGCTTTCCACAATGCGTCGGAAAATTTCCCGCGAACGATCGTCTAGTACAGAGCCGGTGTCCCTGCCCGTCGGTGCCGAAAACGCCATTTACTTCCTTCACCTACCAATCATGCGTGGGTGAAAATATAATCATTCCAATCGTCCAGCAAAAGGGGAAACGACGCTTCCTCGCCCTCATCCGAAGGCTTTCCCTTTGCAAATGGCCCGCCAGCGCCTTAGAAGGCTGCAAAAGCGATAGGAGTAGGGCATGCGGCCTTCAGGCAGACAGTTGAACCAGATGCGCAAGGTTTCGTTCGAGCGCAATTTCTCCAAGCATGCGGAAGGCTCCTGCCTCGTCAAGTTCGGCGACACGCACGTGCTGTGCACCGCAAGCCTTGAAGAAAAGACGCCGCCGTGGCTGCGCAATTCCGGCAAGGGTTGGGTAACGGCCGAATACGGCATGCTGCCGCGCGCCACCGGCGACCGGATGAAGCGGGAAGCGGCTGCCGGCAAGCAGGGCGGACGTACCCAGGAAATCCAGCGCCTGATCGGCCGCTCGCTTCGTGCAGTGGTGGATCTGGAGGCGCTTGGCGAAAAGCAGATCACCGTGGACTGTGACGTCATCCAGGCTGATGGCGGCACCCGTACCGCCTCCATCACCGGCGGCTGGATTGCCCTCTACGATTGCCTGAAGTGGATGGAAGCCCGCTCGATGATCAAGGTGGAGAAGGTGCTGAAGGACCATGTTGCAGCGATTTCCTGCGGTATCTTCGCCAACCAGCCGGTGATCGACCTTGATTACCTGGAAGACTCGGCAGCTGAAACCGATGCGAACTTTGTCATGACCGGCTCCGGCGGCATCGTTGAAATCCAGGGAACCGCCGAAGGTGCACCCTTCACCCAGGAAGAATTCCTGAAGCTCCTGGCGCTCGCCCAGGACGGAACCCAGGAACTGGTGGCGCTGCAGAAGCAGGCCATCGCCTGAGACGACGGAGGGGCCCTTGATCGACGGCATTCTTGAAACTGCGCTTTATGCGGCTGACCTTGATGCCGCCGAAGCCTTCTACGGCGGCATCCTCGGGCTTGAAAAAGTGCTGCGGGCGGGAGAACGACATGTCTTCTTCCGCTGCGGCAACAGCATCCTGCTGATCTTCAATCCGGCGGAGACGATCAAGCCTTCTCCAGTCGATGGCCTGCCGGTTCCAGCGCATGGCGCCACCGGCCCCGGCCACGCCTGCTTCCGGATGAGCGGCGAGGCAATTGACAGGATGGTCGAAAAGCTGAACAAGGCGGGCATCGCGATCGAAAGCGACTTCCGCTGGTCGAACGGCGCGCACTCGATCTATTTCCGCGATCCGGCCGGCAACAGCCTGGAATGCGCTGAGCCCAAACTCTGGAATCTCGAATAGGACCGTCATGCGAAAGCTCGACACGAAAACCATTGTCGTTGCCAGCCACAATGCCGGCAAGATCCGCGAGATTGCCGAACTTATCGCGCCTTTCGGCTTCTCGGCGAAATCTGCCGCCGACCTGAAGTTCGAGGAGCCCGATGAGACGGGCACGACATTCGAGGAGAATGCCGCGATCAAGGCACTCGCCTCTGCCAAGGCATCCGGCCTGCCGGCGCTGTCCGATGACAGCGGCATCGTCATTGACGCGTTAGATGGCGCTCCAGGCGTCTATACGGCCAACTGGGCCGAACGTGAAGACGGCAGCCGTGACTTTGCCATGGCGATGGAAAAGGTGGAAAAGGCGCTGCAGGACAAAGGCGCGACGACGCCGGAGCAGCGCAGCTGCCGTTTCGTCAGCGTGCTCTGCCTCGCCTGGCCAGATGGACACACAGAGCTTTTCCGCGGCGAAGTCGAAGGCACGGTCGTCTGGCCGCCGCGCGGCACCGATGGTTTTGGCTACGACCCCATCTTTCAGCCACAGGGCTTCGATACTACATTCGGGGAAATGAGCAGCGATCAGAAGCACGGCTGGAAGCCGGGCGATGCCCAGGCCCTGTCGCACCGGGCACGCGCCTTCAAGCGCTTCGTCGAGACCTGCCTGGAAACGTGAGCCCAACTTGAACCCTGCTGCCCCTCTCCTGCCCGATACCGGTGAACCCGGCTTCGGGGTTTACGTGCATTGGCCCTTTTGTGCGGCCAAATGCCCGTATTGTGACTTCAACAGCCACGTCCGACATCAACCGGTCGACCAGCCGCGCTTTACCGCCGCATTCCTGAGGGAAATGGAGGTGATGCGGCAGTTGAGCGGGCCAAAGACCGTGACCAGCATCTTCCTTGGCGGCGGAACGCCCTCGCTGATGGATCCTGCCACGGTGGCCGCGATCCTCGACGGCATCTCCAGCTATTGGCACGTGCCGGATGGCATCGAGATTACCATGGAGGCCAACCCGTCCAGCGTCGAGGCAACCCGCTTTCGCGGCTACCGCTCAGCCGGCGTCAATCGTGTGTCGCTCGGCGTCCAGGCGCTCAATGACACCGACCTGCGGTTCCTCGGGCGTCTGCACGACGTGGCCGACGCCGTGAAGGCGATCGGGTTGGCACGCGAGATCTTTCCGCGCATGAGCTTCGACCTCATCTATGCGCGCCCCGGCCAGACGGTGGAGGCATGGGAAGCCGAGTTGAAGCAGGCGATTTCCTTCGCCGTCGACCACCTTTCGCTCTACCAGCTGACGATCGAGGAAGGCACGCCCTTCTTCGGCCTGCACAAGGCGGGCAAGCTGATCGTTCCCGACGGGGATCAATCCGCATTGCTTTATGAGGCAACGCAGGAAATCACCGAAGCGCATGGCATGCCGGCCTACGAGGTCTCCAACCATGCAAAACCAGGTGCTGAAAGCCGCCACAACCTCACCTACTGGCGTTATGGCGATTATGCCGGGATAGGCCCCGGCGCGCATGGCCGCCTGACGCGCGGTCGCAACAAGATTGCCACCGCCACGGAGCGCCGCCCGGAAACCTGGCTTGAACAGGTGGAGAGTATCGGCCACGGCATGCTGGAGCAGGAGATCCTCGATGACGAGGAGCAGGCCGATGAACTGCTACTGATGGGCCTTCGCCTGCGCGAAGGCGTCGATCTGGCGCGCTGGCAGCAGCTTTCCGGTCGCGATCCGGACCCGGTGCGAGAGGAACGCCTGCTCGAGCACGGTTTTATCGAGCGGCTTGGCAATTCCCGTCTTCGATGCACACCGTCCGGCATGCTGATCCTGGACGCGGTTGTCGCAGATCTCGCCTGCTGACGCTTTCGCGCCTCACCGGTGCGACAGAAGCAGTCTGGTGCCGAAACCGACAAACACCATTCCGACACCAAGGTCGATCTTCTTCTTCGCCTTGAGATAGGCAGCAGCGACCCTGCGGTGGGTGATGAGCCCTATCAGCACCGTGTAATAGATGGTCGAGACGGTGATCATCACGGCGATTGCCGCCAGCCCGTACAGGAACGGCGTGCCGGCCGGCATGGTGGCGGCAAACAGCGAGGCGACAAACAGCGCCGTTTTTGGATTTGCGAGATTGGTGGCAAGCCCCATGCGGTAGGCTGTCTTCAGCGAGATGTCCGGCCTCACCGCATCAAGCTCGGCCCTCTGGCGCGCCTTGCGCACATCCATGAATATCTTGACGCCGAGCCAGACGAGGTAGGCGCCGCCAACGATCTTCAGCGCGAGATAGGCAAAGGGTGCAGCCTGGAAAAGGGCGTTGATGCCGAGCCAGCCGGCAAGGCCCCAGCAGAGCGTGCCGGTAATGGTGCCGCAGGCGCCGAGAATGGCGACCTGGCGCGGCGCCGTCAGCGCATACCGCATGATGAGCAGCGTATTCGGCCCCGGCGTGACGCAGGCCACCGCCCAGATCATTGCGACTGACAGAAGAAACATGGTGTGGCCCCGAACGTGTCCATCGCGTTCATGAGGCCGCGCCAGTCGCCGGTCAAGGAAATTCCATTGCGGCGGCCGGTGACGCTAGTGCTGCCACCACTGTCCAAAAAGCATTGTGCCGCCTCGAAGGGCGGCACAAGTGATATCAGGCGTTGTTTTCGTTGATGAGCCGCTTCAGCAGCTCGATCTCGTGGCTGAGCTTGTTGTCGCCCGAGATGAGTTCTTCGATCTTGCGCACCGCATGCAGGACCGTGGTGTGATCGCGGCCACCGAAGCGACGGCCGATCTCCGGGAAGGAGCGCGGCGTCATGGTCTTCGACAGATACATCGCCACCTGGCGCGGCTTGACGATGACGCGGGTGCGACGGTTCGACACCAGTTCCTGGCGCGACACATTGTAGTGGCGGGCAACAATGCGCTGGATGTCTTCGATGCGCACCCGCCGGGCTTCACCGGCACCCACGAGGTGCGCCAGAAGCTCGTCGACGCGTTCGATCGTAAGGTTCGGTTCAAACGAGCGGCGGAACAGGAGCTGGTTGAACGCGCCTTCAAGCTCGCGCCCGCTTGCCGTTACGCTACGGGCCACGTGGTTGAGGATTTCCGCCGGAATGTCGAGCGACGGATCTTCCTGGCGTGCGGCTTCCAGACGGCCTTTCAGCATCTCGAGGCGCATTTCGTAATCGGGCGCTTCCACCTCGATGGCGACACCGCCCTGGAGGCGCGAGCGAACACGCGGATCAAGCGATTCCAGCTCCCACGGCGCGCGGTCGGCAGCAACCACGACCTGCTTGGCGCTGTCGAGCAGCATGTTGAGCAGGTGACAGAACTCGTTCTGGATCATCTTGCCCTGCAGGAACTGCATGTCGTCGATGATCAGCAGGTCGATGTTGCGCAGCGAGTCCTTCAGGGTCAGGGCATCGTTGTCGCGGATGGCGGTCGCAAACCGCCACATGAAATATTCGGCCGTCAGGTAGACGACGCGCGGCATGCGGTCGCTGGCAACCGCCGCGTTGGCGATCGCCTGCAGCAAGTGCGTCTTGCCAAGGCCGACACCCGAATGGATGAAGAGCGGGTTGAAGCGCACGGCGCCTGCACCGGCTTCCGCGATGGTCTTGGCGGCGGCGAGTGCCACGCGGTTGGACGAACCTTCAATAAAGGTGTCGAAGGTGAAGCGGGTGTCGAGCGGCGAGCCGAACAGCGGGCTCGGCGCCTGTTGCGAGCGAACGGGCGTGGATGCGGCGGTCGGGAATACGGCGATCTTGCCGATTTCGCGCGGCGCGTTCGGCGTGCGGCTTGCCGTCGGCGTGCTGGTGGACTCGGATCCGGCGGCGCGCTCTTCGGTCGCGGCCGAGGCACGGGGCCCACGGCTTGCGCTACGCACCAGGATCTCGACTTTCAGGATCTCAGGGTCTTCCGCCTGGAGAATGGTGGTGATGAGCTCGAGATAGCGGTTGTTGATCCAGGACTTCAAGAACGTCGTCGGAACCGTCAGGCGAACGACACTCTTCGAAACCGAATGAAGCTTGAGACGTCCAAACCAGCTTGCATAAACGTCCTGACCAACTTGAGCCTTCAGACGTGCACTGAACCGCTCAAAAAGCGCATCATGCTTCATTTCGGATGTTTCCCCTGCCGCTTCGGAGCACACTGAATCGAATGCCTGCCGCGCGTGGTCCCCATTACCTGCACGGGCCGGTACGGTAGTCATTTGCAT